>NZ_JQFW01000022.1:31509-144730 GCF_000753865.1 Alteromonas sp. LOR
AACTGCAAGTTATGCATTGAAGTAAAGCTAACGTTATATTTGTAAGCCCATTGTGTGGAGCGGTAGTTCAGTTGGTTAGAATACCGGCCTGTCACGCCGGGGGTCGCGGGTTCGAGTCCCGTCCGCTCCGCCATCAATGGTCCTTATACTTCAACACATTTCATCCCATCTGTTTTTTCTCAGCCTTTACAGTCACCACCAGTCTACATCCATAATTTCCCTCGTTGTATTTGAACGAAAGTCCAAGTGTTTTTTTTGCAAAATAGTTTACTCTTTATACGGTCTAACACTATTAAACACATGTTCTCGAATGCCTCAGGAAACCACCAATAATTATATTCTCGCTGATAAAGCGAAAGCGACGCTTGTCGCTTTACTCAGTGTTGTAATGGTCACATTCCTTCTTATGCTGCTTATGTTTTCATTCGTGAGATCGCAGGAAGAAAAGCGTGCCGTAGGCATCTTAGATGGCGTGGGTATGGTGTTTCAAGATGCCGCGGTTACTCTTGACAGAGTCAATGATTTACCTTTTTTGGTCTGTGACGATGCTCACCTTTTTGAGATGAGAAAAGTTTTGTTTCGCTCTCGCTTCGTCAAAGAAATAGGGTTTTATGAAAACGATGCGCTAAGTTGTAGTACCTACTTAGGTATCCTTGATGTGCCCTTTTCCGATGCTGAGCCTGATTTTGTGACGGTGCAAGACGACATCTTCTGGATAAATACTCCCCTTGCGCTATTCGACGAAAAAGCGGCTGGCACCATTGTTAGAAGAGGCCGTTACAATGCCGTTCTCGACATGGAGAGCACCATAGGTTTCAGTCGCTCTCAAGACTGGCAGCTTTTTTATAACGGCGATAAGTTTTACCACATGGCGGGTAACGAAACGCTGATTGAAAGTTCCATCGCTGAACATGAATTGTCAGACAGCTCACGTCTGTCTTTAGATTTTACTCTATGCCATGACGTTTATTATCTCACCTGCCTAAAAGTAAAGCCGGATATGAATCGTTTATTCGAGCTACATATTGGCAAGCTGTTTCTTTTGTTTCTTATCATGCTAATGACTGCAGCGTTTTCTCATATGTTTACGTTTAACTACCTTCGCCATAAACATTCTCTTGAGTCGAGAATAAAAAGAGGCTTGGCAAAATCTAGTTTTTATTGCGTGTATCAGCCCTTTGTAGACCTTGATACCGGAGAGGTTATTGGCTGTGAGGTGTTAAGTCGTTTTGAGGATGAATTAGGCGCGATTTATCCTGATGAGTTTATTCCACAAATTAAAGCGCTAGGAATTACCCGAGAGTTCACAGAAGACATGATCAAAAAATCTATGCTTGAACTTACTAACTGTGAGGGTATTCCTAAAGGGTTTAAGGTTTCATTTAACTTATTTCCCATGGATTTTAACCAAGACTACTGCCTCGATCTCGATTTTGCACTTACACTCAATACAAAAGATTTTAAGCTAGTGCTGGAAATTACTGAAGATGAGCAAATTTCAACGCACAGTGCCATCAAGCATATTAAATCATTGAAGAGTAAAGGGTTCCTGTTTGCTATTGATGATTTTGGTGTAGGCTACTCAAATCTTAGTCAGTTGAAGACGATGAACTGCGATTTCTTAAAAATTGATAGAAGCTTTGTTATGGAAATGGAAGAGAACAGTATTCGTTCATCCCTTATTCCTCACATTGTTGGTATTGCCAACGGCCTTGAAATTAAGTTAATTGCTGAAGGCGTAGAAAACAGTGAACAGGCCAGTGAACTGCGCAACCTGTCCGTTGGTTTCGGTCAGGGTTGGCTATATGGAAAACCACAATCAGTAGAAAGCCTTGCAGAAAGTGTACAACAGAGCGCTTAAATAACGGGTTTTTAACAAGAAAAAGTATAAACCGCCAAAATAACATGCCCCTGTTATTTTCTATTTGGTGTTGGTAGTGTTTAACGCTACCATTCGCACACGGATAAATAGAGAAGAAAAACCGCATGCAGGACGTGCTTTGTTGCCACAACATTCATAAAAGTTATCACGACGGCAGTAATGAAACTCCCGTTCTTCAAGACATATCACTGTCAATTAAAGCCGGTGAGCATGTTGCCATTTTAGGTAGCTCAGGCTCAGGCAAAAGTACCTTGCTTCATTTGCTTGGTGGGCTCGATAAGCCAAGCAGTGGGGAAGTACAATTTAAAGGCAAAACCTTATCCTCCCTAAACGCGAATACTCTTGCTGCGTTACGCAACGAAGAGATGGGGTTCATTTACCAGTTTCATCACTTACTGGGTGAATTTTCGGCACTAGAAAATGTGGCTATGCCTCTAAGAATAAGAGGGCTTTCAGCAAAGGCAGCCCAAGATAAAGCCAAAGCCATGCTTGAAGAAGTTGGCTTATCACACCGTATCTCTCATCTGCCTGCGGCCCTCTCTGGCGGTGAACGTCAGCGGGTTGCAATTGCCCGAGCGCTTGTGACAGAGCCTTCCGTTGTGCTGGCCGATGAGCCCACCGGTAATTTAGACGACAGCACGGGTGAGCAAATATATAAGCTGCTAACCTCGTTAAGTGAGAAAAAGCACACCGCATTTGTGGTGGTAACCCACGATTTAGCGCTAGCAAACAGAATGGATAGAGTACTGCGTATTAAAGATGGAAAGCTGGTTCAGTCTGACGCTGTTGGGATGCAGTCATAATGTTCGCATTAGAACTTGCAAGGCAGTTTCGTAAAACGCGCTCGCAGCAGCGCTTTATTTCTTTTATTTCCATGTCGTCAACGGTAGGTATAGCGCTTGGTTGTTTTGTACTTATATTGCTATTAAGTGTTATGAACGGATTTGAAAAAGAGCTCACTAATAGAATACTCAGTGTTATTCCCCACGGAGAGCTTTACAGCGTTGATAAGAGAGGAATCGATAACCTTGACGCCCAGCGCTATCGTTTGGAGCAAGACGAGAGAATAGCGCGGGTTACGCCCTATACAAAGCTAACAGGAATGTTGCAATACAAGGGAGAGCTAAAAGCAATAGAACTAACGGGTATTATTGCAAAAGACAATCAGCAGCATTTTGAAGAACGGGTATCACAGCCTCAGTGGTTATCGTTTCAAGCCAACGATAAAGGGGTGTTAATTGGTCAAGGTATTGCTGAAAAGCTTGGCGTGCAGCCAGGCGATGCCGTGCAGGTATTAGTTCCTGTAGCAACGAATGACCTAACGTTTAAAGCGCCTAAAACAATTACCCTTACGGTGAGTGGGTTTTTATCCATAGGTGGAGAGTTGGACAACCTAGTAGGGTTAATGCATCTTGATATGGCATCGAATGCGGCCGAAATAACGTCAAAGGCTCAGGGCATGCAATTCACGTTTTACGATGCGTACTCTGCCAATGAGATTATGCGAGAGATAGGCTATAGCTATCCACAAGCCGTGTATATGTCTGATTGGACTCGCACTCAGGGGCACCTGTACAACGATATTCAACTGGTAAGGGCAGTGGTTTACATCGCCCTTGTGCTTGTGATTGGTGTTGCCTGCTTTAATATTGTGTCTTCTCTGGTGATGGCAGTAAGGGAAAAACAAGCCGCCATTGCAATTTTAAAGACAATGGGCGCTACAGATTCGCTGATACGGACTATTTTTATCTTACAAGGGATCATTAATGGGGTGGTGGGTATCACAACAGGTGTCTTATTAGCGTTGTTAGTCGCCCCTAACTTGTCTGCAATCGTGCTGTTTATAGAAAACGCTTTAGGTATTGAGGTGCTCTCAGGCGATATCTACTTTATTGACTTTTTACCGTCTGAGCTACACTGGGGAGACGTTGGCATAACAATCACTGTGGCCTTAACATTATGTGTTTTGGCTACGCTGTACCCAGCCCAAAAGGCGGTAAAAATATCACCGTCCTCAGCGCTTCATTAATTGCCCTGCTACTAATAAGAGCACTAATAAGAATACTATTAAGAAAACTAATATGATCGCTAATAAGTACCCCAAGATGACCGCCAGTATCATTGCGGGTGCGTTATTCGTTGCCAGCATCATGACTATGCGGCGTTGAGGACATACGGGTGACCGTATTGAAGCAGGGTTACCGTATTGAAGCAGGGTGAACGCATTGAAGCAGGGTGAACGCATTGAAGCAGGGTAAACGTATTGAAGCGAATAGGGTTTGATATGAAAGCCCAATAAAAAAGGTAGCGTATAAGCTACCTTTTTATGTATGGGATAAAGAAAAGACAAACGCCTAAGCTATTCTTGCCATGACGTTTATAATCTCATCTTGCCATTATTTGTTGCGGTCGAAGTGCTCAAAGTCTACGTCTTCTTGTTTTTCACCCGCGTTAGGGTCGTTAAATATATCTTCATCTAACGCGCCTTCGCTTTTAGCAACAACACAGGACACCATGCAATCGCCAGTAATGTTAACGGCAGTACGGGTCATATCAAGCAGTCTGTCTACACCGATAATAAGGGCAATTCCCTCAACGGGTAAGTTGACTTGCTGAAGCACCATGGCAAGCATAATGAGACCAACACCTGGCACACCTGCAGTACCGATTGACGCCAATGTGGCGGTTAACACAACCATCATGTAATCGCCTAAGCTTAAGTCGACAGCGTAAACCTGAGCAATAAATACCGTGGCAACACCCTGCATAATAGCGGTGCCGTCCATATTAATGGTTGCGCCTAAAGGTAAGGTAAATGAAGACACCGAGTTACCCACCCCTAACTTGTTCTTTGCCGTTTCCATAGTCACAGGCAGGGTTGCACTGCTGCTTGATGTACTAAAGGCGAACAGGGCGGCATCGCGCATTTTCTTAAGTAATATAAGTGGGTTTAGTCCAGCAAGTACCTTGAGCAGTACCGAGTAGGTCACCAAACCGTGAAGAATAAGCACGCCGAATACCAAGAAAAAGTATTTGGCAAGGCTGAGAATGGTATCGCCGCCAATGGTTGAGAACAGCTTTGCCATCAACACATACACACCATAGGGTGCTAGGTTCATAATAATAGTCACCAAGCGCATTATTACTGTGTTGATATCTTCAAATACGGCGGTAAGTCGTTTACCTGCATTCCCCGTCATTGCCATTGCTATACCAAATAGCACTGCAAAAACAATTATTTGCAGCATATTCCCTTGTGCCATAGAATTGATAGGATTACTGGGGAACATGTTGACGATAACGTCTGACAGGCTCGGTGCTTCTTTTGCCTGGAACGTGGTCTCAGTCGCTAAATTTAGCCCGTCGCCTGGTGCAACAATTAACGCTATACTCATAGCCAGTGTTATTGCTATGGCGGTTGTGACAACATAAAGTCCGACAGACTTTGCGCCTAACCGACCTAACTTACTGGGGTCTGACAGTGTGCTAGTTCCACATATTAGTGAAACGAATACCAATGGCACCACCAGCATTTTTAAGCTGGCAATGAATATTTGGCCTAAAGTTGAAAATATACCTTCTACAAGAATGTTATACGTAGAGAGTTCTAAACCGAATATCGAAAATGTGAAATCTCCGCTATCATCAAACAATAATTGGAGTAACACGCCTGTCAAGATACCGGTTGCCATGCCGATAAAGATGCGAGCGGTTAAACTATACTTGTGTGCAGATTGAGACATGAAAGTTCCCTGTGCATTATTATATTTTTTAGTCTCACGTAGTGTGCCAGATTCATTTGATTTTTAAACATAAAAAACGACGCAATTGCCATTAATAGAGGTTCAGGAACGAATTATGCGGACATTAGCGAAGACGCTAAGCTTATTTAGCGCAATATTTATGCTAACAGCATGTGGGGGAGGCGGTTCCGTCTCTAGAGACGACACGGACAATGGTGCTGGAAATGGCAACGGTGGGACGACTACACCGACCTATACGGTGTCTCTTGCCCTTGAAAATGCCAATGGTGAAGGCGATAACAATTTATCAGAAAACAACAGCCTCACCGTGGTAGCCACAGTCACCGACCAAGACGGTAATGCACTGTCTGACAGCTTAGTGACTTTTGCGCTGGACAATGCCGCGCTGGCAAGCTTTGCCAATGATACAGGCACCGCACGCACCAATGACAGCGGGGTCGCGCGTATAGGCCTTAATGCCAGCACCGCGTCGGGCGACGGTCAAATCACCGCCAGTTTAAATACTGGGGAGACGGGAACGACGACATTTTCGGCAACAGCTGCAGCAACCGGCTCAACAGAATCGTCCGTAACACTGACATTGCAAAACAGTGATGGCGAGGAAGACAATGAGCTTTCTACTAATAACGCACTTACCGCTGTTGCAACGGTGACTGACGCAGATGGGAATCCACAAGACGACGTATTGCTTACGTTCTCACTGAGCAACAGTGACCTAGCAGAGTTTTCAAACGACACGGCAACTGCATTAACAGATGAAAACGGTATTGCATCCATTGGTATGACGGTAAGCGATTTATCTGGCGATGGAGAAGTAACCGTTACCCTACCAACGGGCGAGTCAGGTTCTACAACCTTTAGTTCTCAAGGTCGCACTAGTGTCAGTGAAGAGCCTGCCTCGCTAGAGCTTTTTGCAGACAGTATTCAACTAGCATCAAGCGGTAGCGATGAAGTTGAGTTAATTGCACTGGTTAAAAACGAGCAAAGCGTGCTGATGGAAGGCGTGGAAGTGAGCTTTTCAGCGCCGAGCGCAGATGGCGTTGAATTACAGCTTATTCAAACTACTACAGCGGCAGATGGTACCGCCCGTGCACTATTATCTACTCGAAACAATGCCGCTAATCGCATTGTCACGGTTTCAGCACAAGCAGGTTCCCTTAGCCCAGAAAACGTGTCTATCGAAATTGATGGAACGGAAGTAACGGTAAACGGTGCATCATCAGTTATTTTAAATGATACGGTAAATTACACCATCCGCGTTCAAGACTCTGATGGCACATCAATACTGAATCAATCTGTCCAGCTTGAAGCCAGCGGCGGTACACTTGGTGCCTCTGAGGTGAACACCGGCTCTACAGGCCAGGCAACGGTATCCTATACCGCATCAGAGTCAGGGGAAAATACAATTACGGCGACCGCGCTTAATGCCAGTGCTACGTTTACTGTGCAAGTACAGCAAGATGAATTTAACTTCGTCAATCTCCCTACTGAAGAAGTGCCTGTAGGCCAGCAGCAGTCGATTACAGTGCAGTGGCGTCAGAATAATTCACCCGTCGTTGGCGAAGACATTACGTTTAGTGCTTCACGCGGTGTAATAAACGGTGCATCAACGGTGGCAACCGATGCAAACGGTGAGGCTACAATTAGCATAAGCTCAACCAATGCCGGCATATCATCTATCACGGCAACGGCGACAGACGTGAATGGCGATGTACTTGTTTCTGCGCTCACGCAAATTGAGTTTGTTGCTACCACTCCACACACGTTAATTGCTGATGCGTCACCGGATTTATTGGGTCCAGACGGACAAACCAGCACTATAAGCGCTGTTGTGAGAGACATAGATGGCAATTTGGTGAAAAACAGTGTGATTAATTTCTCAGTGTCAGACGTTTCAACCGGTTTTGTTTCACCTTCACAAGCAACAACAGACAGTAAAGGCATTGCGACTACTGTATTTACGTCAGGTTCTGTTTCTACGCCTGACGCGGTGGTTATTACAGCATTCGTTGCTGATGATCCGGCAATAGAAGACGATGTTGTTTTAACCGTTGGTAACCGTGCTTTTGATATCTCGATCGGTACCGGTAACGAGTTGGAAGAGCCTACTTCAACAACCTACTTAAAACGCTTCAGCGTATTTGTGTCAGACTCTGTGGGTCAGCCTGTTAGTGGCGTAGAGCTTACTGCATCTGTTACCCCTGTTAAATTTGTGGATGGCGGCGAGTATCGTACCGGCTTTTGGTTTTACAACGATGATGAATCCATTTGGCAGGCTATCGTCAATCAAAACTGTGAAACTGAAGATGTGAATGACAACGGTATTTTAGACACTACGCCTCGCGACGAGGATACCAATGGCGACGATATGTTAACGCCAGGTTCGGTTGGCACAATCACATTTGCAGTAGACTCGGTGACTGATGAGAATGGCTATGCAGAACTAGAGTATCGTTATCCTGCAAGCTATGCGGTTTGGTACGATGCGGTTATTTCTGTATTCGGTCAATCGACAGGTAGTGAAGCTAAAGCATCGATGCATTATACATTGAGCATTTCTGCTGATGATGTAACTGATGAAGGTTCATCCCCGCCGGCTAATCCGTTTGGCGTAACAGACCAATGTACTGAGGTGACTCCGTAATGCCATTAGATAGGTAACAGGACTCGTTGACAATAAAAAGCCGGCTTCATTGCCGGCTTTTTAATATGCTGTGAAAGCTACTTACGCTAAAGCGCATTGAATAGGCTATTACCCCTGCTGAAACGGATAAACCGAACCTATTTGAAGCAGCTGCGTAAGTTCATCAAGTGCAGTGCGCGACTCAATAAGTAACTGCGGATCTCTTAAGTCATCTTCACTTAATTCATCGCGATAGTGCTTATCTATCCACGCATTTAGCCGAGCAAATTGGGAGTCGTTGATCAGAGTAGATTGATTAACACCGTTTAGCTCCTCTTCACTCATTGCTACGCGCAAGCGCAAACACGCCGGGCCGCCACCGTTTCGCATGCTTTGTTTGACATCGAAATAGTTAACCGACTTTATGGGCGTACCCAGAGTGATAAGGTTGTCTAAATAGGCTTTAACTGAATCGTTCTCAGCACAGTCCGTAGGCGCAATAATCGTCATTTCACCATTTGGCAGAGTAATGATTTGCGTATTAAACAAATAGGTTTTCACTGCGTCTTGCACTGACACTTGTGCTGTAGGCACTTCAATGAAGTGCAGTGGCTTTTCACCAAACTTACGCTGTAACTCGGCAAACCCTTTATCTTTTTCATGAAACGCTTGTTCATGGAAGAACAGTACGTTTTGGTTACCTACCGCGATAACATCGTTGTGAAATACACCTTGATCAATAACATCAGGGTTTTGCTGCATATACACAACACCTTCGTCACGCAAACCATGTAAACGAGCTACCGCTTGACACGCTTCAAGTGTTTGTCTAGCGGGGTATTTTGTTGGTGCAGGCTTTGAGGGGTCAAAGGCATGTCTACCGTAAACAAATAACTCAACACCCGCTTCGTTATAATCGCTGCACAAACGGGTATGGTTTGCTGCACCTTCATCGCCAAAATGTTCATTGTCAGGCAGATGTTGGTGATGGGCAAAGTAGGTATCGTTTGCAAACGTACCGCGCAAAATATTGCCTGTGACTTGAGGTTCTAACGACCTGTGAAACTTGTTTGTTAAGTTTGCAGGGGTGAAATGCACCCGTCCGTCCGCTGTATCGGCACTAGGAGACACAGTGGCGGCATTTGCTGTCCACATGCTACTGGCAGAGCAACATGCTAAAAATATCTCGCGAGATTGCTTTGCAGCGCTTTCTAGTACCCTCGCATCTGTGCCGGTGAAGCCTAATCGACGTAGCGCGTTAATGTCAGGTCGTTCTTGCGGAGCCAACACGCCTTGCATCATTCCCATGTCCGACAGCGCTTTCGCTTTGGCCAATCCCTGTTTAGCAGCCTGCTTTGGACTACTCACTGCATTGGCATTGTTGAGAGAAGCAACATTACCGAATGATAAACCGGCATAGTTGTGGGTTGGGCCAACAAGGCCATCAAAATTCACTTCAAATTGCTTCATACTTTCCCTCTATTTGGTGTTTGGGCATTTGAACGCTACGCTGTATAGTTCTAGGCATTCAGCAAGGCGTTCAACAATCGCGCTTTTTTTACCACCAATGCGCATTTAACCTGTAACAGGGCGCAGTGGTGTTAGTGGAATGGCTGGCATTATACGGCTTTTAAAGGCTTTGCCAATCGCGCTGCTTATTTCTTGTACAGTTTTTGTGTGAGATTGAAGCAAGTGGAAGAATAAGTATGAAGAAGATCTTGTTTTCCATTCACTTTGTAGATATATGTTAAAAAAGAGCGGGCACCCTATATATAGTGCAAGGTTGCATCAATTTTCGGTATTTGACGTAAGAAGTCATTTAAAATCAATAGGTTTAGTTCAATTATATGGCAAAATCACTGGTCATAGTCGAGTCACCAGCCAAAGCGAAAACGATAAATAAATATCTTGGTAAAGATTTTATCGTAAAAAGTTCGGTTGGCCATGTTCGGGATCTTCCAACGAAGGCTTTAGGTAACGTAGAGCCTAAAAAACCGGCAAAAGAACTCAAAACATACAGCGACGAAGCACGTCAAGAATACCTTCGCCGCCATGAATATTTAAAACTTGTAGACAGAATGGGCGTCGATCCTGAAAAAAATTGGCATGCTCATTATCAAGTGCTGCAAGGTAAAGAAAAAGTTGTTAACGAACTAAAGAAGTTGGCTAAAGATGCCGACACCATCTACCTCGCAACGGATTTGGACCGAGAAGGAGAGGCCATTGCCTGGCATCTACAGGAATTACTCGGCAGCAAAGGCAAAACCTACCAGCGTGTGGTGTTTAACGAAATTACAAAAAATGCCATTCAGGATGCGTTCTCTGCGCCTGGTGAGCTTAATATCTCTCGTGTTAATGCGCAGCAAGCACGACGGTTCCTCGATAGAGTCGTTGGTTTTATGGTATCGCCTCTACTTTGGAAAAAAGTAGCCCGAGGATTGTCTGCAGGGCGCGTTCAGTCTGTTGCAGTGCGTTTGGTGGTAGAGCGTGAGCGAGAGATTAAAGCGTTTGTCCCCGAAGAGTTTTGGGATATTCACGCAGACCTTACCAGCAAGGAACAAGCTGCGCTAAAAATGCTTGTGGCCAAGTATCAGGGCAGTGCATTTAAGCCAAAAAATAAAGACGATGCAGATAAGGCATTAGCCGATTTAAAAGGTGCCGATTACACCGTTGAAAGTCGTGAGTCTAAGCCTACGTCAAGCCGTCCCTCTGCACCATTTATTACATCAACCCTTCAGCAGGCGGCGAGCACTCGTCTAGGCTTTGGCGTTAAGAAAACGATGATGATGGCTCAGCGTCTTTATGAGGCTGGATACATCACGTATATGCGTACTGACTCAACCAACTTAAGCCAAGAAGCGGTTGAAAGTGCAAGGGCTTATATTACCGATAATTTCGGTGATAAATATCTACCCGATTCTGCCATACGCTACGGCAGTAAAGAGGGTGCACAAGAGGCTCACGAAGCTATTCGTCCTTCAAACGTGACCATAAGTGCGGCAAGTCTAGGCGATATGGAGCGTGATGCTCAGCGTCTTTACGAGCTAATTTGGCGTCAATTCTTAGCCTGTCAAATGACACCTGCTAAATACGATGCAACAACGATTAAAGTGGTTGCGGCGGACTATGAACTCACCGCAAAAGGCCGAGTGCTTAAATTTGACGGTTGGACACGTGTTCAACCTCAGTTGCGCAAAAAAGGTGACGATGAATTATTGCTACCTGACGTGCAAAAGGGCGATTCACTTACGCTAAACGAATTAGATCCAAAGCAGCATTTCACTAAGCCTGTAGCTCGCTTTAACGAAGCTTCCTTGGTAAAAGAGCTTGAAAAACGCGGAATTGGCCGTCCGTCGACTTACGCCAGTATTATCTCAACCATTCAAGATCGCGGTTATGTAAGGCTGGATAATAAACGCTTCTACGCTGAAAAAATGGGCGAGATAGTGAACGATCGTTTGATGGAAAACTTCGACGATTTAATGAGCTTCGACTTTACCGCGAATATGGAGCAGCACTTAGATGATATCGCCGAAGGCAATAAAAATTGGAAAGACGTACTTAACGACTTTTACAGTGACTTCTACGGTAAATTATTAAACGCTGAAAAAGATCCAGAAGACGGTGGTATGCGCCTAAACCAGGCTATTCCTGCTGGCATAGAGTGCGAGAAGTGCGGCCGTGAAATGAACGTTAGGACTGCTTCCACAGGGGTCTTTTTAGGGTGTTCAGGCTACAACCTGCCACCTAAAGAACGCTGTACCAACACCATGAACCTAACATCGGGTGATGAGGTGGTGAAGGTTGATGACGAAGAAGAGCTAGAAACCGAAGCACTGCGCTCTAAAAAACGTTGCGCTAAGTGCGGCACAGCGATGGACAGCTATCTCGTGGATGAGACGAGAAAGTTACACGTGTGTGGTAACACGCCTACCTGTGACGGAACAGTTGTTGAAACCGGTACCTTTAAAATAAAAGGGTACGACGGCCCTATCATTGAATGCGATAAATGCAGCAGTGATATGGAGCTGAAAAACGGTCGATTTGGCAAATACTTTGGTTGTACTAACGAAGAATGCAAAAACACCCGTAAACTACTTCGAAATGGTGAAGCAGCTCCACCTAAAGAAGATCCAGTGGATTTACCGGAACTTCCATGCGAGAAAACCGACGCACACTTTATGCTGCGTGATGGTGCTTCAGGTATTTTCTTAGCGGCCCACAATTTCCCTAAGTCCAGAGAGACCCGTGCGCCTAAAGTTCACGAACTTGCTCGCTTTAGAGACCGTATTTCGCCTAAGTTCTATTATCTTGCCGATGCGCCAGCTAAAGATTCAGACGGAAACGAGACTATTGTTCGATACAGTCGTAAGACAAAGCAACAGTACGTGATGAGTGAGAATGCAGAGGGCAAAGCGACTGGATGGTCGGCGTGGTATGAGAACGGCAAGTGGCAAGAGCAGGCACCGAAAAAGCCAGCTGCAAAGAAGCCAGCGGCAAAATCTAAAGCCAAAAAGAAGTAACTAAATAGGTAATTAAACGAAATATGGCCTCTTTACAAGACCAACTTTTGAAAGCGGGATTAGCGGACAAAGGCACGGCTAAAAAAGCCCGTGCTGAAAAGCGCAAAAAGCAGAAACAGAAGAAGCCAGTAGTGGATGAAGCCACTCTGGCTGCTCAAAAAGCAGCAGAAGAGAAAAAGGAACGTTCGCGAGAGCTGAACCAGCTTCAGCAAAACGAACGAGAGAAACGGTCGATTGTCGCTCAGGTTAAACAGCTTATTGAAACTAATAAGCAAGCGCGCAAAGGCGATACGGTGCTCAACTTTACCCACGATAATGTAGTAAAGCGTATGTACGTGAGCGCAGACATTCATCGCCAGGTGACAAAGGGTCGTTTAACCGTCGTGTTACTTGATGATGCGTATGAGCTAGTGCCGACGCCTGTGGCGGATAAAATAGCCCAGCGCGACGATAGCGTTATTGTTTACCGTGCCGATTTAGATAAGAGCGGTACAGACGGTAAAGATGAAGCAGAAGATGACTGGTATGCTGACTACGAAATCCCTGATGATTTAACGTGGTAACTGGTTTGGTCATTACTTGGCAACTGTGTTCTTTCAATGAACTAACGACTAATCAACTCTTCGACTTGTTAAAGTTGAGAGTTGATGTGTTTGTGGTAGAGCAAACCTGTCCTTACCCTGAACTTGACGAAAAAGACAGGCACCCTGATACTCGGCACCTTATGGGGTTTGTTGATGGTATCTTAGTCGCTTGTGCGAGACTGCTGTCTAAGGGTGTTAGCTTTCCGTCAGTCAGTATTGGGCGAATTGCAACGCATAAAGACGTTCGCGGCAAAGGGGCGGGTAAAACGTTAGTTAATAAAGCGATAGCAGAGTGCGAAATGCTGTGGCCTAATGAAGCCATTGAAATAGGCGCACAAGAGTATCTGCTGTCTTTCTATGAAAGCTTTGGTTTTGTTTCTATATCGCCTATGTATTTGGAAGATGATATCCCTCATGTGGATATGAAACGGGTGTGAATCGATTTAAGTCGAACAATGCTTTCAACCCCTCAGTGCATCAATCTTTTTATTCTATTCACTCATTTCAACTACCACATTAGCACGAAGGCTAGTGTCGGCATTCCCGTGGGGCAATGCCAAAAGCTTGTTTGAACAAGCGACTGAAGTGGCTTGCGCTATTAAAGCCTAGATCAAAGCATACGCTGCTAATTGCCTTGCCTTTTAACAGTTGAGAGCGGGCTTTTTGTAATCTTAACTGCCTTTGAAACAGCGCTGGTGTGGTGCCAAAGGCCAGTCTAAACTGCTGATAAAACTTGCTTCTGCTCATACACGCTATTTTACACAACTCATTGATATCCAATTCTTCTGCTAAATGGCTTTCTATGTATTCAATCGCGTTACTTATTTTCCCTTTAAGTTGCAGTGTCTGTGAGCTAGCAAGCAGCAAATCTCGGCTTTGTTGCTGAAGCAAACGAGTGATCAGTTCATTCAGCGATAAATCAATTAAATAGTGACGCTCTGCGCCCTGCTCACTGAATAAATGTACCATTCGCTCTAGAAGCTGTTGGGTTTGAGCATTGTGCTTTGTATGTACTAAATCTGGTGTGTATTCAAACAATCCGTCTGACGCTATTCTCTGCTGCATATTCAGCGCCTCAGATACTGCGTTAATCTTATCTTTACTTATTTCAATCGCAAGGCATGTGGTAGGGGTATTTAACGAAGCTTGAGGGAAGTCAATCAGCACCTTCTGTTTTGGCGCAATGACAAAAGACTCATGAGGTAAAAAAGCGTTGTGATACTGACTACTATCCACATGCATAATTTTTTTGCCAGACAGCATGGCGCAAAAAAGAAGTTCATCTGAGTGAAGCGCCACTTTTTGAGCGCTTTCGTAGGTATCGTAAATACTCAGTTCACTGTTGTCGGCAGCAAACGTCACCTTATTTTCGATCAATACATCAAGCTGTTGACGCTTTTTATCTAATCTTGGTGTGTGCATCTTTAACCTTTACTTTTTCCCGTACTTTTTCTTGTACTTGTTAATTGTGGAATTACAGACAAGTTTCTTGGACAGCAAATCAAGAGAACGCCAATTTGTTAGTTTAATGTAAAGCATCGGTAAATATAAAGCATGTTTTTTTCGTCAAGAGTTACGACTAATAGCGATAGCGATTTACCCCTTTAAACAACAAAAAGAGAGTAAAGATATGATTTATGCAAACCCTGGAAGCGATGGTGCCCTCGTAAACTTTAAATCTGAGTACGGGAATTACATTGGAGGAGAGTGGGTGAAGCCGGTCAATGGAAACTATTTTGACAATATTAGCCCAGTTAATGGCAAGGTATTCTGTAAAATACCCCGTTCAGATAGTGCTGACATTAATCTTGCGCTGGATAAAGCCCATGCCGTGAAAGCTGAGTGGGGAACCACTTCGGTTACTGAGCGCAGCAATATCCTCCTTAAAATTGCAGATCGCATTGATGAAAACCTCGAGCTACTCGCTGTTGCCGATTCGTGGGATAACGGTAAAGCAGTGCGGGAAACCCTCGCTGCAGATATTCCTTTAGCAGCAGATCACTTTAGATACTTTGCCGGTTGCTTGCGTTCGCAAGATGGCTCTATTGGTGAAATTGATGAAACAACGGTTGCCTATCATTTTCACGAGCCTCTGGGTGTGGTGGGGCAAATTATTCCCTGGAATTTTCCTATTCTGATGGCCGCTTGGAAATTAGCACCTGCGCTGGCCGCTGGGAATTGCGTTGTGCTTAAGCCTGCCGAGCAAACGCCTGCATCTATTTTAGTGTTAGCAGAAATAGTGGGTGATTTACTTCCGCCGGGAGTACTCAACATTGTCAACGGGTTTGGCAAAGAAGCCGGAGAAGCGCTAGCAACCAGTAAACGAATTGCCAAAATTGCCTTCACAGGCTCTACCCCTGTTGGCTCTCATATTTTGAAATGTGCTGCAGATAATATTATTCCCTCTACCGTAGAGCTTGGCGGTAAGTCACCTAATATATTCTTCAACGATGTCATGGACCACGATGATGCATTTCTTTCAAAAGCGATTGAAGGAGCAGTGCTCGCGTACTTTAACCAAGGGGAAGTGTGTACCTGTCCATCTCGCTTATTCATCCAAAAGGATATATACGACAAGTTTATGGAGAAAATACTTGAGCGTACCGCTCAAATTATTCGCGGTAACCCTCTTGATACCGAAACCATGGTTGGTGCTCAGGCGTCGGAGGCCCAGTTTAATAAAATCTTGAATTACATTGATATCGGCAAAAAAGAAGGCGCAGAGGTGCTTACCGGCGGCAATATAGAAAAGCTAACTGACGAACTCAACGGCGGTTTTTATATTCAGCCAACGCTGTTGAAAGGCACCAACGATATGCGAGTATTTCAAGAGGAAATTTTTGGGCCCGTTATTTCTATGTCTACGTTTAAAGATGAAGCTGAAGCCCTCAAATTGGCCAATAGTTCCGAGTTTGGTTTAGGTGCTGGCGTGTGGAGTCGAAATATGAATTTGGCCTATCGCATGGGACGCAAAATAGAAGCGGGCAGGGTATGGACTAACTGCTATCACATGTACCCAGCCCATGCGGCTTTTGGAGGATATAAAAAATCAGGTATTGGCCGAGAGACACACAAGCTAGCGCTTAGTCACTATCAACAAACCAAAAACCTGTTGGTCAGTTATAGCGAGGATCCACTCGGATTCTTTTAAAGTCAGTATGTTATGAGATAAAGGTTGCAGCGCTTTCAATAAAAAGTGCCTGCAACCCTTTATTTTATTACCTCACCAATCGAGATCAAATCTTGCGTTAACATTTCGATTTCTATTTTTTCTACGCTCGGTGGTATAAAGGTTACGCCACAGTGCTAATAAGGTCTTTCAACGACCGACTATAATCCGAACTTTAATAGTGCATCTTACGTTTTCATGCACCTTTCAAATGCAAAGCTGTGTCATAAAGTTCAATGATTGACGGCTTGACGTTTTTGACAAAGCTCAAAAAGTTATTTTAATTCAGCTTTTTACATTCTCTGCACGGTTGTTGTCCAATTGGTCAGTAAATTGGCATCCTTTCTGCTGTTTCCCGTAAATGAAAAACAAAAATCTTCATCTTTTATAAGAATCGTGACGATAGCGCATCTCGAATAATTCGATGTTCATTTATTTTAGGGAAAAGTAATGAATAAAAAAAACGGTAGTGTAAAGACAATAGCAACTGCTCTCATCATGTCGGGATTAGCCTGCCAACATGTTTTTGCGCAACAATCGAAAGAAAGCGATAAAAAGTCTCTCGAACGCGCTATTGAAAACATTACGGTGACAGCTGAGAAGCGCAGCGAGAGTTTACAAGAGGTTTCTCAAGCTGTTACCGCTATTTCTTCAAATGAGCTAGATAAAAAATATATTTCTTCTTTTGTCGATTTAAGTGCAGTTGCTCCAGGCGTCACAGTAGCGAAAAACGAAGGCTTTAAATCAATTATTTCGATTCGCGGTGTGGGTAATGAAGCAAACCAAAATGCCACTGCAAATCCATCTGTTTCATATCACATGGACGGGATCTATATTGCGTCACCATATGCTCTGCAAACTGATTTTATCGATATCGAACGGATAGAGGTGTTGCGGGGGCCTCAGGGAACACTTTTTGGTCAAAATTCAACCGGTGGTGCAATCAATGTGATTAATACACTGCCCGTTTTTGATGAGTTTGCCGGCAAAGCGGATATCACAATTGGTAACTTTAATCTGAGAAAGTTCCGCGGCACGCTTAACGTTCCAGTGAGTGATAGTATAGCAACGCGAACGTCTGTTAGTGTGGTCAAACAAGATGGCTACACACAAAACGTATACAACGGCCCGAGTGTCACTGAGCGAGATGAAACATTTATTGGTGAAGATTTGGATAACATTGATAACCTTTCATTTAGAACAGACTGGCGTTTTGCTGTGACTGACGATTTAAGTGTCCGTCTTTTAGCTCAACTTTTTTCTGGAGAATCTAATGGCGCGGGTATAAAGGGCATTGATGATCCTACGCCAGGCGCGCGAAACCTGTCTCAAGATACGGAATCATTTTACGAACTGGATTCACAGGTGATTGGCCTTATTGCTGAGTGGAACGCAGACTTCGCGGTCATTAAGTCGTTAAGTAGTTATCAAAAAGATGACATAACCGTTATTCGAGACAATGACCGTCATTCATTTTTGACCAACCCTGAAATTCAAATTAGCCAGTTTAATCCAGAGATTAATATTCAAACCACATTTACCCAAGAGTTAAATATCATTTCCAACGAACCATTATTTGGTAAGTTGGACTGGCTTGTGGGAATGTTTTATCTTGACACAGATATTGAAATTACGATTCGCGAAGAGCTTGATGTGGGACGAGATGGCTTTCTAGATGGGTATGAAACAACATTTCCTGAAGTTTTTGGCGGCGATAGAGGGTTTATTTCAGATTCAAATCCAAAGCGAAAGTCGCTGTCGTTTTACGGACAAACAACCTATCCATTTAGCGAATCAGTGCGTCTTATCACAGGCTTACGATACACAGATGATGAAGTTGAAAGTACCGTTTCTAACTTCTTCAGCCCGACTCCTTCATTTATTAATCCGAAAACGTCAGATTTAACGGGACGAATTGCACTTGAGTGGGACCTTGCTACTAGCACAATGGCCTATGCGTCTTACACACGAGGACTTAAGCCAGGAGGAAGTAACTTAACCTTTTCAGAGGGCGTCGATGCGTTAGTTCGAGAAGCTTTTGAAGATGAGACGATTAATGCGTATGAAGTCGGATATAAAGCTGATTTACTTGATAATTTAGTTCGTACGAACGTAGCAGCATTTTACTATGATTATACTAATTTACAGTTTCAAGCCTCAGATTTTAATGAGTTCGGCAGTGGCGTTTCGAATATTCCTAAGTCAGAGATATATGGTTTAGAATTTGAAATGACCGCACTGCTTGGCGATCACTTTAGTCTTGATGTAAAACTCGGTGTAACTGAATCAGAAGTGTCCGCTGATTATTTAGCATTAGACAATCGATTATTAATTGAAAACGTGTTTTTAGCTGATGGAGTCACGCCGGCGAAAGAAGAGATCCACGGCGCTACGCGAGATGTTGCCGGATTTCTACAAAATTTAAATGGCAATGAGTTAGCGAAAACACCGGGCTTAACGGCAGACATAACCTTAGCGTATGAAAATCAACTCTCAAGCGGGGCGTACATTGTGACGAGTTTACAATATACGCACAGGGGAGACTTCGAACAACGCGTGTTTAACAATCCAGAGGTAGATGACGTCGATGCATACAATCTGTTTAACGCCAATTTGTCATACGACTCGCCGGATGAAAGTTGGGGAGCCGATCTTATGGTTTACAACATTACTGACCAGGACGGCGTTAACTCATCAATGACCGACGTGTTTGGCGTTAACGAAACAGGCTTTCAGTTTATTCCACCGCGAATGGTAATGGGACGCATAAGATTCGCATTTTAATCTTCTATTCATCTATTTTTAATGAAGCGTAAAAGGTTTCGTTATAATTTTTCTCTAGGATACAAAGGGTAGCAAGTGCAGTTGCCCTGATGCTTAAAGGACATCAGGGATGTCGGCGGAATATCTTGGGTTAAGGATTTGATGTGTGTGCCAATGATAAACCGTGTTAACGACAACACCGCCATTATCGCTACAACTATGCCCAACGTTGTCCCTTCGTTGGGCTTTTTTTATTTGCGGTTTTATTTTACCGTTAACCGATAACCATTTCCCCGCAATGTTTCTATTGAAATTGAGTCATTGGCGCTAAGCTTTTGCCTTAGGCGACTGATATACACATCGACAACGTTAGTGAGTGGATCGCTATGGCTTTTCCAAACTCGACTCAGTATCCGTTCTCGCGAGAGCACTTTCTCCGCATTTTCAGCAAAATAATACAAGGTGTCATACTCTAGCTTTGTAAGTGATAGCTCATCGCCGCACAAGGTCACAATTCTAGAATCTTTATCAATTTGCAAGGGGCCCACTGTTAAACTGTCGTCCACAGTTGCCGACCCCGCTCTGCGTTTTAGTGCAGTGATACGCGCTAATAATTCGTCAAAGTCGAAAGGTTTACATAAATAGTCATCAGCACCTAAAGTAAGGCCATTAACGCGCTCTTTTACGTCATCCACGGCAGTCAGTAGTAATACCATTGGTGCATTTGGCATGGCCTTTATCGTGGGTAAAAGCTCAACACTGTCCTCATCGCCAAACATTCTATCTAGCACAGCAATACTTGGCGACTCTTGCCGAATTCGTGTAATTAGATTGTGTAACGTACTCTCTTCTACGCATTGATATCCCTCGGCAGTGAGGCCGCGAGATAAAAATCGCAATAGAGGCGCCTCATCGTCGGCAATTAAAATTTTCATTATAGCTTGTCTCTTCTCTTTCTTGTTTGTTCGCTGTTAGCCCTAAGAGCCGGCGCTAGCCTTAATGCGATGCTGGTTTTTTTAAGGATATTGTAAAGACCGACCCCTTTGATAGCACTGAGCTTGCCGTTAGTGTTCCGCCATGCGCTTCAGCAATGGCTTTTGCAATTGAAAGACCTAAACCCATGCCATCTCCCTGTCGCTTAAGGCGAACAAAGCGTTCAAAAATATGCTCCAAGTCGGAAGAAGAAATACCTTCGCTGGTATCCATGATATTAATACGTATCCAGTTATTATCATCGTCTAGTGCTACTACAATGGGTGCGCCAGGCGAGGAATATTTGTTTGCATTCTCAATCAAAATGGTTAATGCCTGAATGATTCGCTCTTTGTCTATCACAACGCTCTGATTGTGTTGAAGTTGGCTCTGAAAAGTAATGTCACGTGTTTTTATCACTTTCTGCCACTTGGTCACTTGTTCAGAAAGTTCGCTCTCGAGCGTGCACTGAGCAACGTCTAAGGTAAATTCGTGCATTTCAGCCCTTGCCAATAAAAGCAGATCGTCTACCAGCTTACTGAGCTTTACAGATTGCTCTAAAATGGTGTTAAGCGTTTCTTGGTAAATTTCCACAGTAGCGGTTTGTTGACGAAGGGTTACCTGCGCTTCTCCTCGGATAATAGTGAGAGGGGTGCGCAACTCATGACTGACATCCGCCATAAATTGACGGCGTTTAGTATCGAGTTGCGTCAGCTTGTTATTGACCTCCTGCAGTGCCCGCGTTCGTGTTTCCACCTCATACTCAAGTTGCTTTCGGTGTGCAGACGCTTTGTCTTCATGGGCGCCAAGCCGCACAATCATAGAATTAAACGCTTTAACTAAATCGGTAAATTCACTATCGAGAGTTTCTGGTAGCCGATATTGATAGTTTCCGGAGGCAATAGCGTCTGTTCCCGTTCGAATAACAGTGAGCGGGTGATACAACGCATTAAATAGCCAATAGCATCCTAATAGGATAAACGGGCATGTAATGGCACCTAAAATAATGGTAAACCAAACAATACTGGTATTCAGTGTGTCTATACTTGAATTAATGCCCGACACCACACTGCTTTGGCGCACAACAGCGGTATTAATGGCTTCTCGAAATTGATTATCAATGGTGCTTTCAAGCAGCGTATGCAGTCTTTCTTGCTCTTTTAATGGTGAACTATCATTGCGCGCGGCTATAGCGCGAAATTCGTCGACAATACTGCCAATCAATGCCTCTAGTTCGTCAGTGTCTTCAACACTTCCCTGAGTTGCGTCAAGGCCAAGAGCGTCACGCTGAGCAAGCTCAAATTGTTTTATTCTTGCTATAGATTGGTCAATTCTTTCCTGTTTATTTCTTACGTTTGCTTGGTTTGCACTTTTACCGAAGATAAGTTCGTCAGTCAGTTGTTTAAATAGTCGGTAGGATGTACTGGAAAGCTGCTGATGTTCAGACAATAAGGACTGAGCCAGCTGACTTTGTTCTAAATTGGTTCGCGTAAGATGTGCAGTTACCGCAGCGCTAGCAAGAGCGATGAATAGAATAAAGGTAGAGAGAAGGCCAAAAAGGTATAGTTTGCGTTTGTACATAAGAGCAGTAAGCTTCCGGTATTTATAACTATTACGTTAGGTTATTGTAAATTGGTCACTTATAAACCCAGTAATCCAAATGTCGCTATCCCAAATATCCTAATTAATTGTATTCTAAAATAAACCTGAATTCTTAATCAGTGCTGCCTTCCAGCATTGATAACGCGATAGCGGTTTGATGCTGTAGCGCTTTATCAATCTTCCAATGATGTGGACTCCACCCTGCTAAAAATCGATGAAAGTCAGCACAAGCGATGGGGTAGAGTGTACGCCATTCGTTGATGAGTAGAGGTATTTCTGACTTTTCCAGTGCGGCTGGCGGCGCAGATTCGTATGCTTGAGAACCCATTGAGCAGCGCTGATGTAAGGCGAGCGCTAGCGCATTAAAATAAACCTCTAAACAATGCTCAGAATACGTTACTTGATCATCTTCACTTAGCGCGCTCCCTAAAAAATACGCCACGTCTTTTACACCTACACCAAACCCAACGTATTGAAAGTCTACTGCCGCGCAAGACTGATAATCAGGTGTAAAACAAAAGTTGGCGACCTTGGCATCGCCATGCACCAAGGTTTGATATTTAGCGTTGTTCAGCGCGTTGTCTATTTTGCTTGCGCTATCTTTTAATTGGCAGGGAGTCATGGCTTGGTATTCATCTTCACGGGTTTTTAAATGCCAATAGGTACCCGTGTCCCAAAGCAATACATTGTGAGCTTGAAAGTACGATTTTGTGTGAATAAAGCGACTGTGAAATTCAGCCAACCAGGTAAGCACTACCTCGGCCTGCGCTACTGACAGTTCGAGGGTTGTTTGCGTAAAACCTAACTCTCCAAGGTCTTCCATGACTAATAACGTGCTGTCACCGTCCTTCGCGGCTGCGATACAGCGAGGGGTTTTACAGCGTTCGGTGGTAAAAGGTTGAACGTGCTGGTAAAAACTATTTTCTATAGCAAATGAGCGTAGCTTTCTGTGATGGCCAGCATCACCGTTCCAGCCTCGAGGATGTTCTTGAGTTACAGGTGTCACCGCGCATTTCACCACCGCAGATAAAGGCGCAGCAAGGTGACTGTTTCCAGCAGGTTGCAGCGTTGCGCGAAAGCAGGCGCCATAGCCGCTCCATAGTGTTTGAATAAGCGATGTCTCAATTGCGTTTGCCTGACAACGTTGTTCTAGCCAAGATATGAAGTGTGGGTTAACGGGTTGACTCATCGCTTAGCTCCTTATTTTTATAACGTATTTTAGGACGAGAGGAATAAAAAAGCCGCTTTAAACAGCGGCTTTTATTATTAGAGACGTTTTATCTCAAAGGTTCTAGCAAACGCTTAATCTACGCTGCCTGGCAGTGTGGCAGGAGCAGATGCTCGCGCTGATACCTGAGCCATGTTTGCAGTTTTACCGCAAACCGTTATAGCGGGGCGAGAATCATCTGACTTCGCTGTAAGCTTCACATCGACAAACTCATCGTCAACAGACGCAGGGGTTGTCATTGGGTGAGACGCTCTGCGTTTCCCTGTTCCGCTAGCACCTAGTGGCGACGCTGGCTTGTCAGCCTTTTTAGCTGTTGCAGGCGTTACAGGCTTTTCATCAGCTACAGGCTTAGAAGGCGCTGAAGGCTCTTTATCCGCTGAAGGCTCTTTATTCGCTGAATGCTCCTTACCCGCTGAAGGCTCTTCAACCACTGCAGGCTTCTCTTCAGTCACAGACTGCTCAGCTGCAGGCGCTTCTGATGCCTCTGTTGACGCTTGCTCAGTAGTTGTCTCAGTAGCGGCCTCAGCTTCCTCTGCTAAGTTTATTTCAACTTGCTTTGGTGTTGCTGTTTCTGCGTCATCTTGTTGAGCCGCTTTTACAGGTGCTTCTTCTTGAGTACCACTTGCTTTTGCTGCTTCATCTGCTTGCGGGGCTGCCTCAAATTGCAATTCATCTTGAACTGCTTCAACACTTGGCGCTGTCGCTGATTTTTTCGCTAGCTCTTCAGACTGAACAGAAGCGTCAGTAACAGGCGACTTAGTCTCTTCAGCGGTTGACGTTGTTTGCTCAGCAGTGTCGGTAACCGCTGCTTTAATGTCATCCGACTGTGCTTCTGAAGCGAGCACGCCAGGCTTTGTAGCCTGCGTTTCATCAACGCTTACTGGCGCAGTATTATTATGATTGTCGTTACTACCCTCGGTAGTACCTTCCTCATTTTGCTGTGCTTCTTTCTTACGACGTTGACCTGCAGCGCGAACGTGACGAGGAGAGCGACGTGAACGTCCTCTGCTTTCACGTTTTTGGCCGTTTTCGTCATTAGTTAGCTCAGAGATCACTGCTGCTTCTTGAGTTTCCTCGTTGGCGTCAGAGGTTTCTGCCGTCGAACCGATAACCGTTTTTTGCTTAGCGTGATGCTTCTCTAACGGCTTTCCTGCTGCGTCTTCAGTAACAGGCGCAGTGTTAACAATTTGCTCCTCAGGCTGCTTCTCAGCGCTTTCTGGCTTCTTAGGTGCAGCTGGTTTAGTTTCAGCTTTTGGCGCACTTTGCGCATTAGCATTTGCGGAGTCATCTTTGTTCACTCGAACGCTGCGACGCTTATCACGACGCTTTCTGCGCTCGGCAACTTCACGTTTCTTCTCAACTTGATTGTCCTGTTGTTCCACATTGTCATTAACAGGCGCGTCTTGTTGAGGCTTTTCGTGATTTGGCTTTTGCTGCTCATCACGAGGCTGCTGCGCTCTGCGAGGCTTGCGGCCACGGTTATTGCGCTTGTCGTCTTGATCACTGCGTGGTGGGCGTTGTTCCTGCTCACCGTCTTTTGCTTGAGCTGGACCATTGCGACGGGTATTTTTACGAGGCTTACGACGACGGTCGTCATTATTGCGAGTATTACGCGGGTTTTTACCTTTGTAATTAGACGACGTTTTCTCGTCTTTCTCTTGGTTTTCCTTTGGCTTAGCTTCAGGCTTGTTGCTATCGCCAAATACATCGTTTATCCACTTACCAATGCGAGCGAATAATGATGGAGATTCGTTTGTCTGCGCCGTTTGTTCCTGAACTTTAGGCTGAGCAACAGGCGCTGCCGTAGTAGGAGCAACAAGGCCTTTAAGTGCGGGCTCTTCACGTTTAACAGGGGCAGTGGTCGTCGTCACTTTCTCTGTTTCAACAGCAGGCATTAACTCAACTTCATAGCTTGCATCTTGCAGGGCATCATCTGGACGACGGCGCTCTACTTGATAATGAGGCGTTTCTAAATTTGCGTTTGGAATAAGCAGCAAATCAACACCGTGACGCTTTTCAAGAAGCTGAATGGACTTGCGCTTTTCATTTAACAGGTAAGTTGCCACCGACACTGGTAGCTGCGCTTCAATCTGCCCCGTATTCTCTTTAATACTTTCTTCTTCTAATATGCGAAGGATAGAAAGTGCAAGAGACTCAGTACCACGAATAGTGCCGTGACCTGAACAACGTGGAC
Source organism: Alteromonas sp. LOR (assembly GCF_000753865.1). Taxonomy (GTDB): domain Bacteria; phylum Pseudomonadota; class Gammaproteobacteria; order Enterobacterales; family Alteromonadaceae; genus Alteromonas. The sequence goes on from NZ_JQFW01000022.1 coordinate 56,814, forward strand.
ATACGTGATGGGCAGATTCACCAAGAGAAGGGCGCAAACGCTGACGAGACATTTCAAGAAGACCAAAGCGTGAAATTCGGCCTAACTGCACGCGCGCTCTATCGCTTCGTACCGCGTCTTTCATGCGGTTTTCCACATCGCGCTGATGTCTAACTGGAGTCATATCAATAAAATCGATAACCACTAAACCACCGAGGTCACGTAAACGCAACTGGCGAGCAATTTCATCAGCCGCTTCAAGGTTTGTGTTCAGTGCCGTTTCTTCAATATCTCCGCCTTTTGTTGAACGGGCAGAGTTGATATCAATAGAGGTTAACGCTTCTGTTGGGTCAATAACAATTGAACCGCCCGATGGTAAGCGCACTTCTCTTTGGAATGCGGATTCAATCTGGCTTTCTATTTGGTAGTGGCTAAACAACGGTACTTCACCGCGGTACAGTTTTACGCGGTTTGCAAAGTCGGGGCGAACCAGTTCGATATGCTGAAGCGCTTGCTCGTATATACTGGTTTTGTCGATGAGAATTTCACCGATATCACGACGTAGGTAATCGCGAATAGCGCGAACAATAACGTTACTTTCTTGGTGAATTAAGAACGGTGCTTCACGGTCTTGGGCCACTGCAGATATCGCGTCCCAGTGCTTAAGAAGTACTTTTAAATCCCACTCTAATTCTTCATACGACTTGCCAACGCCAGCCGTGCGCACAATAAGTCCCATTCCATCCGGAAGGTCTAATTTGCCTAATGATTCTTTAAGTTCTGTACGCTCATCACCTTCGATACGACGTGAAATACCGCCAGCACGAGGGTTGTTTGGCATAAGAACTAAATAACTGCCTGCTAACGATAAGAAAGTAGTCAGCGCAGCGCCTTTTTGGCCACGCTCTTCTTTATCGATTTGTATAATAACTTCCTGACCTTCCTTGATAACATCTTTAATGTTAGGGCGGCCTTCAAACTTGTAACCTTTAGGGAAGTAAGTGCGGGCTATTTCTTTAAGGGGGAGGAAACCGTGGCGGTCAGCGCCATAATCGACGAAAGCCGCTTCTAAGCTTGGCTCTACGCGGGTTATCTTGCCTTTGTAAATATTTGCTTTCTTTTGCTCGTGCCCAGGACTTTCAATATCTAGGTCGTACAAGCGTTGCCCGTCTACTAGAGCAACACGCAACTCTTCTTGTTGAGTTGCATTAATTAACATTCTTTTCATTGTATCTAACTCTGTTTTTGTACAGCCGTTAAGACACAAAATTAAAGTGACATGTGCAAACCCTCACCGCGCAACCTCACGGTTGGACGGGGACTTTGTTGTTACATCGCATTATCCCGAGTGGGTAGCCTATGCACTTTCTAAATACATCTCTGTCAGCGTTACAGGTTACAAACGTTGTTTTTGCTTGTCTATTTTACCTAAACGACTGACCTTATCTAAGGCCACGCTGCTTTGAGGATGTCGGGAGCGACAAACCCTTATTTCAATTTTCATTTTAACAAGCGAAATAATGAGCCTCGCTTGTTTGTCATTTAATTCTGTTGGCTAAACGGCAAACTTATTTTATGTTCGCAAGCACGGTTTCGCTTTACTACGGCAGTGTTGTCGTTGCCTCTTAGCGAGTTCGGTATGAAATGTCTTGTTTCTTTACTGACACTACCGACATCTAACTCATGCTTTTTCGTTTGCGACGTGAAGCATCGACCGCAATATGTCGTCGTTTTTGCTTCAATATCGTCTATGTTGTTTTTACGCGTTGTGTTCGCAAAATGAGCGCGTTGGCGCAAGGTTATTATTCGCGTTTGTTTCGTGTAAAAACCACTAACGATTATCGCACCAATAAGTAAAATTAAGCAAGGTAAGTCGGTGAATAAAAGCAACTAATACTGAGATATTTTCATAAAACGATGAGCTCAGAGCAAAAAAGAGTCAAAAACAAGAAATTTTAGCAAATAGATATTTTCATAATGTTGGCGGCGAAGCATTGCGGTATAATCAATGGCATGAAAGAACAAGCTCCCCAAAAAGTCCGTTTTATAACGGTAGAGGCCGATTTAGCAGGCCAACGCATCGACAACTTTTTACGCACTCAATTGAAGGGTGTGCCAAAGAGTATGATTTATCGCATTTTACGCAAAGGCGAAGTACGCGTTAATAAAGGTAGGATAAAACCTGAATATAAACTTCAAGCTGACGACGTAATACGCATACCGCCTGTCAGAGTATCTGAGGGCGCGCCAGCACCCTCACCCAAACTTGATAAGATAGCGGCACTTGAATCGCACATTTTATTTGAAGACGATCGTCTCATTGTCATGAATAAGCCTACCGGTATTGCAGTTCACGGCGGAAGCGGCTTAAGTTTTGGTCTAATCGAAGGATTAAGAGCATTACGTCCAGACGCAAAGTTTATGGAACTTGTGCACCGACTCGATCGCGATACATCAGGCTGCATGCTCATCGCCAAGAAGCGCTCAGCACTGCGTCATATGCATGAACAGCTGCGTACAGGCAAAATGGATAAGCGTTATAATGCGCTTGTCGCAGGTGAGTGGCCGGCAAATCGATTTAAGGTAAAGGCGCCTCTTAGAAAAAACACCCTGCAATCAGGTGAGCGAATGGTCAGCGTCAGTGATGATGGTAAGCCTTCTGAAACCCGTTACAGAATATTAAAGCAGTTTGCTGGGGCAACGCTGGTTGAAGCCTCACCGATTACTGGTCGAACGCACCAGATACGCGTGCACTGTTTGCATGCAGGGCATCCTATTGCTTGCGATCCAAAGTATGGCGATAGTGACTTCGATGCCAGTATGAGAGAAAAAGGATTAGACCGATTATTTCTTCATGCCCAAAGTATTGCGTTTATTCACCCAGCCACAGAAGAAAGAATGACGTTTACCGCACCCCTTGATAAAGCGCTGACCGATTCCTTAAACGCCCTAAACACGAAATAACGAGTAGTAACGATTTATGTCTGACATTTCAACAGCGCCTCAAACACAAACGTCGCCAATACCTTCAATTTCGCCTCGCTACAAACTCGTTATTTTCGATTGGGATGGCACCGTGATGGACTCTGCAGACAAAATTGTTAACTGCATGCAGATTGCAGCAAAGCAATGCAGTATGCCAATTCCAAGTCGTGATGAAGTGGGGCACATTATTGGTATCAGCCTTAAGCCAGCTATTAAGCAACTTTTTGGTATTGACGATGACGCACTCGCAGAACAGTTAGTGTTAGCTTATAAAGAAGCGTTTATTGCCAAAGACACCACGCCATGCCCTTTATTCGATGGCGCTGAAGCACTGTTTAATGCGCTTAAAGAATCTGGCTGTACACTTGCCGTCGCCACAGGTAAAGCCCGTAGAGGTTTGGACAGAGCTTGGAAACAAACGGACACGGGGAGCTTTTTCTCTGCCTCACGCACTGCAGATGAAGCAGAGTCGAAGCCATCACCTGATATGCTGCTGCAACTCATCGATGAATTGGCTATTCCTGCCAGCGATGCTGTGATGATTGGTGATACCACCTATGATATGCAAATGGCTAAGTCTATTGGCATGGACAGAATAGGTGTGTCGTATGGCGTTCACGCACAAGTTCATTTAGAAGCGCTGCAACCAAAAGTGATTGTGCATTCGATTAAAGAGTTGCAGCACTATTTACTGGGTAAGTAGCGTAATAGGTGAGCTCTCCTGTTAGAACGGCTTTTAGTTGAACAGCGTTTGGGTTAAGAGCCAGCGACAACAAGATGATACTAACGAGTAGCTAGCTTTAGCAAGTTGGTATTAAAGTGGGAAGACAATATATCGTTTAACAGCATGATGGGTAGCCCAATAAGACTGTTTGGGTCTCTTCCTTCTACACGTTTAAATAAAAGTACGCCCATGCCCTCGCTTTTAAAACTACCAGCACAATCTAGTGGTCGTTCTTTTTCAACATAGTCTTGTAATAAAGAAGTCGTGTTTTCACGAAAGTGAACCCGTGTTTCTTCCACATCAGTTATTAACGTATCGCTACTTGCTTGATAAACGCAGATAGCGGTAAAAAAAGACACAGTTTTACCTTGGCAGCGTTTGAGCTGTTCAACAGCGGTAGCCACATTTAAAGGTTTACCAAGTAATACCGGTTCGTCGTCTGTGGCTAAAAAAGCGACTTGGTCGCTGCCAATAACGATGGCCTCATCGTTGCTCGCACGTGCGCTTACTTTTAGCGCTTTTTCTTGTGCTAAGCGTTTACTCAGTTCAAGGGCGGTTTCGTGAGGCTTGGGCGTTTCATCAATATCTGGCCTCATGGTTTCTACATGTAGACCAATATCAGCCAGTAACTTTTTGCGGTATTGAGAAGACGAGGCTAAAATTAGTGTAGTCATGGTGAGTATTCCTGTTTCGAGCTCTTATTTTCGGCGTTCTACTTCAATACGCCTTAATAAAGGTATGTCGGTTAGTTTACCCTGTTTCCCTCCAAGTTAAATCGCAATTTTGCTTTGACAGAAGCGGGGTGACGCTATATCATGCGCGCCCTATGCAGAAAGTGAAATTACCCCATTCGGTTGAACCGATTAAAACCGCCACCAAACGTTCCGATTATCGGGGTGTTATTTTGGCTAGTGATATGGAACGATTGAGCGGGGCAGTTGTCCGATGCAGTGAGTATGTGGACGCAGAAGTACAGTTTAGAAAAGACGAGCAGGGTCTTACTGTTTTTCACGGCCACCTATCTACTGACGTTACACTTATCTGTCAGAGGTGTAATGGTGAACTTGATTTATCCGTTCATTCGGATTTTTGTTTTACTCCAGTGCAGGGAGGAGAGCAAGAAAATGAGGACATCATTCCCGAGGCTTACGAACCGGTAGAGGTCAACGACCACGGAGAAGTTAGTCTGCTTCAGATATTTGAAGACGAGTTACTATTATCGTTGCCAATTGTACCCCTTCATGCAGAGTCGGAATGTGCAATAAAGCGAGATGAGATGTCATTCGGAAAGATTGAACCGGAACAAGAGCGACAAAACCCTTTCGCGGTTTTGAAAGAACTTAAGCGAGACCAGGAGTAAGTTATGGCAGTACAAAAAAATCGTAAAACGCGTTCTAAGCGCGGTATGCGTCGTTCACACGATGCGTTGACAGGTGCTACTTTGTCCGTCGATTCAACGTCGGGTGAAACTCACCTTCGTCACCACGTGACTGCTGATGGATACTACAAAGGCAAGAAAGTAATCGGCGCGTAATACGGCGACTACATTTTGTCTGAGCTAACCATCGCGTTAGATATCATGGGGGGCGATCATGGTCCCCCTGTTATTCTTTCTGCAGCCGTAAAGGCTATTCAGCTACATCCCCATATTCGCTTCACACTCTGCGGCGACGAATCAGTTATTGAAAGCGGCATCACAGCCCTTACCTCTGAAGAACGCAACCGCGTCGACATTATTCATTGCTCCCAAGTTGTTGAAATGGGAGAAGCACCGACGTCAGCACTTCGAAATAAAAAAGATTCCTCCATGCGACGAGCACTTGAGCGCGTTAAAAGCGGTCAAGCCAATGCTTGCGTAAGTGCCGGAAACACCGGCGCCTTGCTGACACTTTCCTTTTATCTACTTAAAACCTTATCAGGCATTGATAGACCCGCACTGATCAATATGTTGCCAACCACGAGTAACCATAATGTTTTTCTACTCGATTTGGGGGCTAACGTTAATTGCACGCCTGAAATTCTCTTTCAATACGGAGTGATGGGCTCAGTGCTGGCTCAAGAAGTCTCTGGTATTTCATCTCCCAGAGTCGCGCTGCTCAATGTCGGCGAAGAGGATATAAAAGGCAACGCACAAGTGAAGTCTGCCGATCAGCTTTTTAGAGATGCCCCTGGAATTAATTACATTGGTTATGTCGAAGGTGATGATATATTCACCGACTATGCTGACGTTGTAGTCACCGATGGCTTCACTGGTAACATCGCGCTAAAGTCGAGCGAAGGTTTGGCTAAGCTAGTGATTAATGAAGTAAAACGCCAGTCTCAAAAGAATTTATACACCCGTTTATTAGCTAGAATTGCCTTCCCATTACTGAAATCTATCTACAATAGCGTGAACCCCGACCAGTATAATGGTGCGAGTCTGATAGGATTGCGCGGCATTGTTATCAAGAGTCACGGAAATGCACAAAAAGATGCTTTTTATTACGCCATTGTTCAAGCAATGAAAGAAGCAGAAATGCATTTGCCGGATAAGATAAAAACAAAGATAGAAACGGTATTGTTGGAGCAACTTTGAGCAAATATTCTCGCTTTATAGGAACAGGCAGTTATTACCCCAATGACGTGCGCACAAACGCAGATTTAGAAGTCATGGTGGATACCAGTGACGAGTGGATTACTGATCGCACAGGTATCAAAGAACGTCGCATAATTGGTGCAGATGAAACTGCTGCGACCATGGGTGTAGAGGCCAGCAAGAAAGCCATTGAAATGGCGGGTATCGATCCTAAAACCATTGATATGATAGTGTGTGCCACCACAAGTGGTCGTTATGCTTTACCTAGCACGGCGTGCGAAATTCAGCGCATGCTCGATTTAGACGGCATCCCCGCCTTTGATGTTGCAGCAGCCTGTGCAGGATATTGCTACGCATTGAGTGTGGCCGATCAGTATATTAAGTCAGGTATGGCGAAACGCATTCTGGTTATTGGCACTGATTGCTTAAGCCGCCTTATTGACCCCGCTGATAGAACCATGGTCATTTTATTTGGTGATGCGGCAGGGGCCACAATCATTGAAGCAAGCGACGAGCCTGGAATTTTATCAACGCATATTCATGCGGCAGGTTCATATGGCGACCTCCTTTACGTGGGCAACCCAACTCGGGGCGACGAAAAGTCGGTACACGAAAACTGGGGCGTAATGCGCGGCAATGAAGTGTTCAAAGTAGCCGTGAACAAATTATCCCAGGTTGTTGAGCAGACACTGTCTGCCAACGGTATGGAAAAGACAGATTTAGATTGGTTAGTGCCGCACCAAGCCAACTTCAGAATTATCAAAGCGACAGCTAAAAAGCTGAATATGTCTCTTGATCAAGTGGTGCTAACGTTAGAGCATTACGGCAATACGTCAGCCGCTACGGTTCCTACAGCGTTAGACACTGCGATACGAGACGGTAGAATCCAGCGCGGTCAACATTTGCTATTAGAAGCATTTGGTGGCGGTTTTGCGTGGGCGTCTGCGTTAGTTCGCTACTAAGCGAACGTAAACCACGCCATTTTTCACTTCTAATGATTTATACAATAATAAGGAAGAAGAATGACTAGAACAGCCTGTGTATTTCCAGGTCAGGGGTCTCAGAGTGTGGGCATGCTAAAAGAGTTAGCAGCTCAGTACCCAGTGGTTGAGGCAACGTTCAAAGAGGCGTCTGACGCACTAGGTTACGACCTCTGGAGCCTTGTTCAGAACGACTCTGACGGTCAACTTAACGAGACTCACATTACCCAACCTGCATTATTAGCCGCAAGCGTGGCGACATGGCGCGTTATTCGTGAGCAGGGCATAGAGGTAGATTATCTTGCCGGTCACAGTTTAGGTGAGTATTCCGCTTTGGTGTGCGGTGGCGCTATGGACTTTACCGACGCGGTCAAACTGGTTGAAGCTCGTGGTAAGTATATGCAAGAAGCTGTACCAGCTGGCGCAGGTGCAATGTTTGCCATTATTGGTTTAGATGATTCATCTATCGCTAACGTGTGTCAGCAATCTGCTATTGCAACGGGTGATGTGGTTGCTCCAGTTAATTTTAATTCTCCTGGGCAAGTGGTTATTGCCGGTGAAAAAAATGCAGCGGAACAAGCTGCTAATGCGTGTAAAGAGGCAGGTGCAAAACGTGCTTTGCCTTTGGCGGTAAGCGTGCCTTCACATTGTGAACTTATGCGCCCAGCTGCAGACAAACTAGAAGACGCATTAACTTCACTATTGGTAAAAGAACCAGCCATTAACATTGTAAACAATGTGGATGTAACCATTGAAACGCAAGGTGAGGCAATTAAAAACGCATTAGTGCGTCAATTATATTGTCCCGTTCAATGGACTCGCACGGTTGAATATTTAGCCGCAGCAGGTGTTGATCGCGTCATAGAAATAGGACCTGGTAAAGTGCTTACCGGTTTGAATAAACGAATTAACAAGAGCCTTGAGTCTCTTGCTGTTAATACACCCGAGGGTGTGGAAGCATTACAACAATAAGGAAATGCAATGAGTCAGTTAGACGGTAAAGTTGCCCTTGTTACTGGTGCGAGCAGAGGTATTGGAAAAGCCATTGCTACTGCACTTGCTAGTCAAGGCGCAACGGTAATCGGTACAGCAACAAGTGACAATGGTGCAGCTGCTATATCGGCGTATCTCGAAGCGTTTGGCGGTAGAGGCTTGGCACTCAATGTAACCGATAAAGCCAGCGTAGATGAAGCCATAAAAGCGATTAGTAGCGCCGACGGCGGCATTGATATTCTTATCAATAATGCGGGTATTACTCGTGATAATCTCTTGCTTCGAATGAAAGACGACGAGTGGCAGGACATCATTGATACTAACTTGACGTCAATATTTACGCTGTCAAAAGCGGTACTTCGCGGTATGATGAAGAAACGCTTTGGCCGTATTGTCAATATTGGCTCTGTTGTAGGCAGTGCCGGTAACGCTGGCCAAGCTAATTATGCCGCTGCGAAAGCAGGCGTAATCGGTTTTTCTAAGTCTATGGCGAGAGAAGTGGCGTCACGAGGCATAACAATTAACGTTGTTGCGCCTGGTTTCATCGATACAGATATGACAAAGTCATTGTCTGATGACCAAAAAGAAGCCATTTTTAAAGATATTCCAGCAAGCCGATTAGGCTCGCCGGATGAAGTTGCCTCCACTGTTGCGTTTTTAGTAAGCGACGGTGCCGCCTATATTACAGGTGAAACAATCCACGTTAACGGTGGAATGTATATGGGGTAAATTCGCAATTTTTGCGAATTTTGTTGAGTTTAGGGTGGTATTTACCCAAACTTGGATGTAAAAATAGTATTTAAACAATTTCGAATGTCGCTGGTTTGACCAGAAAATTAGTTTACACTGGTGCTTGCAAGGAACGACCTAGCAAAATAAACTAGCGACACTTTTGTTATCTAGTGACGTTTAAGGGAAACCTAGAATTATGAGTAACATTGAAGAACGCGTTAAGAAAATCATCATTGAACAGCTTGGCGTTAAAGAAGAAGAAGTAAAAGCAGAAGCTTCATTCGTTGACGATTTAGGCGCTGATTCACTTGACACTGTTGAGTTGGTAATGGCTTTGGAAGAAGAATTCGATACTGAAATTCCTGATGAAGAAGCTGAAAAAATCACTACTGTTCAGTCAGCGGTTGATTACATTAATGCAAATAAAGACGCATAAGTCTTTATTAAGTTACGAAACGGCTCTTTTTTAGAGCCGTTTTTGTTTCTCCTTCCTTAGTTCCAAAGCGAGGACTTTTTGTGACAAAACGTCGCGTAGTGGTTACCGGTATTGGGATGCTTTCACCATTGGGTCTTAACAGTGAAGACACATGGCGCAAACTGCTCGCAGGCGAGAGCGGCATAGGTGAAATCACTCATTTCGATTGTAGTAACTATTCAACCCGTTTCGCAGGCCAAATTAACGATTTTGATCCCCTGGATTATATCGATAAGAAAGAAACGAAAAAAATGGACCGCTTTATCCAGTTAGGTGTTGCAGCGGGTAAACAAGCACTAGCCGATTCAGGGCTGCCAATTACTGGTGATAATGCTCACCGCGTAGGTGTAGCAATAGGTTCGGGAATTGGTGGTTTAGAGCAAATTGAACAAAATCATTCAAAATTGCTCAACAGTGGGCCAAAGCGTGTATCTCCTTTCTTTGTGCCATCCACGATAACGAACATGATTTCTGGCTTTCTTTCCATTATGGAAGGGTTGAAAGGGCCTAATATCAATGTTGTAACAGCCTGTACCACAGGGGTTCACAACATAGGTATCGCCGCAAGAACAATAGCCTATGACGATGCAGATGCAATGTTAGCCGGCGGTGCCGAGGCAACTATTACGCCGCTAGGTATTGCAGGTTTCGCTGCTGCTCGCGCGTTGTCGTCTCGTAACGACGATCCTAAAGCTGCAAGTCGTCCGTGGGACAAAGACAGAGATGGCTTTGTAATGGGCGAGGGTGCTGGTGTGGTAATGCTAGAAGAGTACGAAGCGGCGAAAGCACGCGGCGCGACTATTTATGCAGAACTTGTTGGGTTTGGTATGAGTGGCGACGCTTATCACATGACTTCTCCACCAGCAGACGGTGAAGGTGCGGCAACGTCGATGGAAAACGCAATTCGAGACGCGAAGATCGACCCCACCGAAATTGGATACGTAAATGCTCACGGTACATCAACGCCAGCCGGCGATGTCGCCGAGGTTGCAGCGGTTAAGCGAGTATTTAACGAACACGCCTACGATTTATTGGTGAGTTCTACTAAATCGATGACAGGCCACTTGTTAGGTGCTGCGGGTTCTGTAGAGGCCATTTTCACGATATTAGCGTTGAGAGATAAAATGGCGCCACCCACCATCAACCTTGATGAGCCGGGCGAAGGGTGCGATTTAGACTTTGTAGCTAATAAAGCAAAAATGTTTACTGCTGACCATGCGTTATGCAACTCATTTGGTTTTGGCGGTACGAACGGCTCGTTAATCTTCAAGCGTTTGTAAGCACACGACATAGTTAGGCTTAGCTGAGTTTTTACAGTGCCTTGTCATAATGCGCTTTTACACTGAGCTTTTACAAATCAAAGGGTGATGCATCTTATGTATCACCCTTTGTTGTTTGCACTCAACAACTTGGTATACTCCCCACTACTAACATTAGCACTTGAGATACCGAGCAGGCAGTGAAAATAATTTCCAGTGACACGCCCATAGCGTCAAGCGACAGGGCTTTTAATTATGGTGACGGCGTATTTACTACCCTATGTGTGGTAAACGACCATCCTGAATTACTGTCTCTTCATCTGTCTCGGCTATCCCACGATTGTGCGGCAATTGGTCTGTCTATTGATACTCACATCTTAGAACGCGCTATAGGGTCTAAGATAGAGGCACTTCAAGCTAGCGCCTGTCTAAAAAGAAAAGAAGCCTCACAGATAGGCGATGGAAAAGACGCGCTATCAGAGGGAGAATCAAACCCGCCACAACAGGATAAGTCAGAAGTTAAGTACGTATTAAAAGTGCATGTATCTGGCGGAGAGGCCGGGCGAGGATACAGTCGTGATGAAGCAAATCCACCGTTAGTTCGATTCACTCAACATCCATATCCTACTCATTACGACTCTCTTTCTGCCACGGGCGTTACCCTAATGTGTGCGCAAACAGCATTGGCTATTCAGCCTGCGTTAGCCGGCATCAAGCACATGAACCGTTTAGAGCAAGTACTGATTAAAAGAGAAATTAACCAAGCCGATGCTGACGATGCGCTTGTGTGCGACACACAAGGTAACGTTATTGAATGCAGTGCAGGTAATATTTTCTTTTTCACTAATAATACGTGGTGCACCCCCTCGCTGACAGGTAGCGGTGTAAATGGTGTAGTCAGGCAATGTTTACTTAATGCACTGAATGAAGAAAATGTACCGCACAAGGTAGGAGAGTTTACGCTTAACGACGTTATGCGGGCAGATTGCGTGGTTATTACAAATGCCCTAATGAAGGTCGCTCCAATAAAAAGTATTACTTTTGCTGATGGTAGTACGTCATTATATCCGGTGAATCACAACAACATCGACACTCTTCAAACACTGTTGCTTAAACGCCTGTATAAAAACGAGCTTAGTAATAAAATAGGTGTTGAGTCCCTTCGCTATCAATCGAAAAGACAGGAGTCATGATTGTGAAACGTGTTTTATACGTAATTATTTTTTTGATGGTATCAGCCTCGCTCTGCGCTGCAGCAGGCGTTTATTACATCTCTAACATGGTTACCACGCCTCTTGAGTTAAAGCAGAATACGCTGTTTTCTATCGAAAAAGGGGGCAGCGCGTACAGAACTATAAAGCAGCTTCGCAATAAAGAAATGACTGACATTAGCCCTACTGTTGCCAAAGTGTGGCTTAAGTTCTTTGCCGCCAGTACAGATATTAAATCGGGCACTTATATGTTGCTTCCCGGGCAGTCGCTGGCCGATATTTTCACTATATTCACACAAGGTGATGAGTACTTCTTTTCTGTCAGTCTGGTTGAAGGGTTAACGTTGGCTCAATGGCACAATACACTAAAGGGCATTGGCGAAATTGAATTTGATTTGGGCCAACAAGCAGCCAATGACAGTGCGTCTTCGCTATCGGGCGTTGCAAGTTCATCATCAAAGGCTGAGGCGTTAGCACCAGACATGACGTCTATTCTGTTGTCGCAAACCAATACGTTAGCTCAATTAGGGGTAAGTAAGAGTGAAAAACTCGACAATACCGAAGGGCTCTATCTTGCTGATACTTACTTTTTCACTAAAGGCACTAAAGCCAGCGAGATATTGACCCGGGCACATATCGCCCTTGTTGATTTTCTTAACTCTGAATGGGAAGCCCGAGAAGTAGATTTGCCACTAGCAACGCCCTACGATGCACTTATTTTGGCCAGCATTATTGAAAAAGAAACGGCAGTACCAGAGGAGCGGGATCTGATAGCCGGTGTCTTTGTAAATCGACTACACAAGAACATGCGCCTACAAACCGATCCAACGGTAATCTACGGTATTGGACCTTCATTTGATGGTAATATAACGCGTAAGCATTTACGTACGCGAACGCCTTATAACACCTATGTCATAAAAGGCCTTCCGCCGACCCCTATAGCAATGGCGGGCAAAGCGGCCATCCACGCGGCGTTAAACCCGAGAACGACGGATGCACTTTATTTTGTAGCTAAAGGCGATGGAAGTCATCAATTCTCAAATACGTTAAGTGAACATAATGCAGCCGTACGACAGTACCAATTGCGACGCTAAGTTTAGGTAATAGCTAAAAATAACTTAGTAGAGGCCGGACAATAGCCGTACTTATTCGTCGAATAGCAATCAATTAAAGAGATGTTTTTGAAACCATGAATGGAAAGTTTATAGTCGTTGAAGGCCTTGAGGGCGCGGGCAAAAGTTCGGTCATTGGACTTATCGTGGATGCCTTAAAAAACGCAGGAAAATCCGTTGAGCAAACACGTGAGCCAGGCGGCACACCCATGGCAGAAGCTATTCGAGATTGTGTAAAACACGACTGGGATGAACAGGTTTCTGAAGAAACAGAGCTTTTGTTGATGTACGCCGCCAGAGTTCAGCTTTTAACAAATCGCATTTATCCAGCGTTAGAGAGCGGTGTTTGGGTAGTTGGAGATAGGCACGACTTGTCATCACAAGCATATCAAGGCGGTGGCAGAGGCGTATCGCCCGATACGATGAGCGCAATAAGTCATATAGCCCTTAAAGGGTTTAAGCCCGATCTGACCATTTACCTAGATGTTGAGCCTGCTATTGGTCTAGAGCGCGCCCGCGGAAGGGGAGAGCTTGATAGAATTGAACAATCGGGGATCGCATTTTTCGAGCGTACCCGAGAACGCTACCTAGCGCTTGCCAATAACGATGACAGTATTCGAGTTGTTGATGCTATGCAGCCAATGGAAAGCGTTCACAGTGCCGTTAAGACCTTAATCAATAACTATGTGGTAGGTGTGTAACCAATGTATCCTTGGTTTAATGATGTCTTTCATTCATTTACTTCCCGATACTTAGCGAACAAGCTGCATCACGCTTTATTGCTAAGTGGTGCAAGTGGTATCGGTAAATACAGGTTGGCACAAGAGTTAGGCAACGCACTTCTATGCAAAACACCTACAGAGCAAGGCGCGTGTGGAACATGCTCATCTTGCTTGTTGCGTATAGCGGGTAATCATCCCGATCTGTATATTTTAGAAAGTGAAAAGCAGTTAGGTGTTGATAAAATACGCGAAGGCATTGCTAAACTAAGTGGTACGGCTCAGATGAGTGGTAATAAAGTGCTGCTTATACCCAATGCCGATACGATGACTGAGGCCGCGGCCAACGCGCTGCTAAAAACGTTGGAAGAGCCAACGGCGAATACCTATCTCGTGCTTATTACCAGTAGCATAACAAAATTAATGCCTACCATATTGAGTCGATGTGAAAAGCACGCGCTGCCGCTACCTACTCTAGCGTTAAGTTTGAACTACCTGCGCGAATGTGGCGTAGAAGATGCCAGTGAAGCATTATTAGCAGCGTATGGTAACGCGCCGTTACGCGCTGAAGCGGCTTTAAAAGGTGAGGAAGAATTTAGCTTTCGCACGTTTAATGATGATTTTCAGGCATTGCTTGCGGGCGATGCCGACAGTCAAGCACATCGCTTGGCAAAAAAATGGCAAGATAATGCGGTGCTAGCGTCTCAGTGGTGCATGCAAAAAGCCCATGGCGATTATATGGCTAGCCAACAGCCGTCAGATTATTCCCGTTACGCACAGTGCGTAGATGTAGTGAAAACATTGCAACATCCTGGGGTGAATAGGTCGATGGTACTATTTGGGCTTTTAAAGTTATTTCAGCGATAAATAGTGGCCAACGAATAACGACTAATTTGAGTAATGGTGTAACTTGTTTGTAGATTCTCATTGTCATTTAGACAGATTAAAGCAGGGCCCTGAGGCCTTGGCTGAAACCCTTAATTTTGCGCGCACTCGTGGCGTTGAGCACTTTTTATGTGTTTGCGTTTCGGTTGCCGATTTTGACAGTATGCGAGAGGCCGTTGTTGGATTTGATGATGTCTCTGTGTCCTGTGGTGTACATCCTCTTCATCAAGATGAAGCATGCACTTACGATGAATTGCTAGAAAAAGCACAGCAAAGTGACGTAGTAGCAGTGGGCGAGACGGGCCTTGATTATTTTTATAGCCCTGAAAGTAAAGATGTTCAGTTAACTTCGTTCATCGACCACATAAAAGTGGCGAACGTCACCAATAAACCACTTATCATCCACACTCGAGACGCCCGTGAAGATACAATTAATTTACTGAAAGAGCATAAAGACCCGAGTACGAAAGGGGTGTTGCACTGCTTTACTGAATCTTTGGAGATGGCCCAAGCTGCAATAGAGATGGACTTTTATATTTCTATTTCAGGGATCGTTACGTTCAATTCAGCAGATGAATTACGTGAGGTGGTGAAGGAAATCCCTTTAGAGCGTTTGTTAATTGAAACTGATTCACCTTGGTTAGCGCCGGTGCCCCATAGAGGAAAGCAAAACCAGCCTGGATATGTTGTTGAAGTGGCTGAGTTTATTGCAGACCTTAAGGGTATATCGGTGAAAGAATTAGCACGTATTACTACTGAAAATTTTTATACTCTTTTCGCGTTAGCGAAGAAGAGCGCTGCGTAAGGACTGACTATGCCATCATGGCGCCAAAGCTTAGTGAAAAGTTTACATAAAACGCGAAGCATACCTGAAAGCCGATATTTTCAAATAGCCACGGCTAATCGCGAGGGCGTGCCTTTTTGTAGAACGGTTGTTCATCGCGGACTAACCGATGACAACCAGTTGTTAGTTATTTCAGATACACGTACAGACAAGTATCAGCAGCTGAGTGAAAACAACCGATGTCACGTGTCGTGGTACTTTGCTAAAACTCGCGAGCAGTATCGTTTTAACTGTATAGCTTCAATGGTAACTAAGGTTGAACAGCCTGATTTGGTGGAAGCGCAGTGGGAAAAGCTTTCTGATGCGGGAAAAAAACAGTTTCTGTGGGGCCGGCCGGGAACGCCTAGGCAAGATGAGTCTGCATTGAACATCGAAGGGGATTATTCAATCGTTCCCGCACATTTTTGTGTACTATCTCTTAACATTGAAAATGTGGACTACCTTAATTTACGTGGTAATCCACAACATAGGGAATGGCACGAAAAGGATGAAAATGACAACTGGGTGAGTCAGTCGGTCATTCCGTAATGCCGCTTACGGTTAAGACTCACGGTTGAGCGATTGAGACTTAAGGCTGGGACTTAAGGCAAAGGCTCGAATTTGAGGTTTTAGCTAGCCACGAATGGTTGAAACCGCGATTGTAAAGCTTGATTGAAAAATGTGCCCGAAAAACCAGCTTGAGGAAAGGTTCTTAAAGAGCTCAACTCCCACTTAGGGTGGAAGGGAGTAAATGAGAGAGGGTGAATAGGAAGTAGAGCCGCCATACAGAATCACAGGCGGCTC
This sequence comes from Alteromonas sp. LOR, assembly GCF_000753865.1. Taxonomy (GTDB): domain Bacteria; phylum Pseudomonadota; class Gammaproteobacteria; order Enterobacterales; family Alteromonadaceae; genus Alteromonas. The sequence goes on from NZ_JQFW01000022.1 coordinate 73,070, forward strand.
AGCAGATAATTTAATTGGTAGTTAATCAAATACTTTAGAAATTGGCTCGTCGCCTTTGAACAGGTAGGTGATTAAATTATCCTCACTTGTTCGACCCACACTTTCCACGATAGCAGTAGCCACGTCTTCTCTTGGGATCACTGCTTCATCTTGGTTGTCTGGCATGTCAGTTCTCACTAGGTGCGTGCCAGGTTCATTGAGTAATGTTCCCGGACGTAAAATAATGTGATTCACACCGCTATTTATTAGGTATTCATCCGCCACGTGTTTGGCAACTAAATAGGGTCTCATTTCGCCCTGTATTGAGTCAGGATCACCGGCGCCGATAGAGCTCACCATAATAAACTTTGGGACTTTCGCGCGTTTAGTGTAGTCGACGGCTTTTTGCGCAGCCCACAGATCAATCATAATCGTCTTGTCTGCACCAGTACTGCCACCTGAACCTGCGGTAAATACCACAACGTCCACGCCTTCGAAGTGGGAAGAAAAGTCTTTTTCTAAATCTTGCTCAATAACGCTTAGGTTGCTGTTATCAATATCAGACAATTTTTCTGGGCTTCTGACTGGTGCAATAACATGATGACCAAGCTCTAACAGTTTTCCTGTCGCTTGTTTACCAATTTGACCAGATGCGCCAATTACGAGTACTTTCGCCATAAATATACCTCCTTGATTGTGTGTACCTATTGATAGTCCACACAACCAAAAACGATCAGTTACGACGATAAATTGCACGTAACTGCGTTATTTTTCGCCAAGTTTTTTAAACTATGAACACAAAGTAAAGAAAAGGGCTCACGAAATCATTATCTACGTTTCTTTACTAACGAGTGAGTAAATGAAAACACAGAAGCGCCAATAACATGGCTGCTTAACAGCATGGTAAGAAATAGCCACACCTCGTAACCTAGCGGCATACGCAACCCGTCGTGTAGAGAGCGGATTAACCCTCTAATTTGCTCGTTGATGGGTAAACTAGCAAATTCAGAGAATGTCATGTTGGGTACTCTGGGATAACTAACACTGATCGTGTCGAAACCATCAAGCCACTTAAAACCGCTGGTTTCAAAGCGAAACGTATAGGCTGCGCCATTGCCACGTCTTGCCCCTCGCTTAAAAACGTTAAGCAACGCTTTGTCTGGCCATTGCTGTTGAACCAATATGGCCGTTGACTCAACAGAAGTTGGTGTGTTTTGAACACGCTTTTTATCGGTAAAGTTTACGCCACTCGATAATAAGGTGTTAGTGGTATCTCGCCACGTAAGCGCCGCGCCTGTTAAAGCCGCAACTACCAGTGGTACAAAAATAAATAGACCTAAAAGTTGATGAGAGCGGATAAGCGAGGCTCTTTTTGTATTTTTGGGCACGGCGTGCTTCAACTTTATTGAACGCCAAATAGGAATAAGTAGGATAACTCCTATGACGCTCAACGCTACCGTAATTATGGACATGGTAGCGTTAATTTGAGCACCAACTTTAGATAAAAAGAAGTTGCGATGCATAAAGAACATGAACCGCCGAATACTTGATGAGGTGGGAGAAGCACTGTCTATCACTTCTAGATTTTTATCGATAAGAACCCGACCGCCAGATTTAAACATTTCAAAGTAGGGGACTGACTCAGTTGGAAACGTAAGCGATTTTGCCTTTGGGTATTTTTCAAAGAGCTGTTGGGTATACACCGCTTTTTCTTGCGCTGAAAGCATTTCGACAGGAACACCGCTGCTAACAAATGTTCTGCTTATACCTGACACCACTCCATTACCCGCTAGGTAGGTTGCAGTAACTACTGCAAAAAACAGTAGAATACCCGCAATCAAACCTAGCCATTGGTGTACCCAGCGCATTAATTTAATGGCTGGTGAGCTTTTTTTAATCATCATCAACCCCTAGAACTGCGCTCTAACCATTAGCCTGAAGTTACGGCCTGGTTCATAGTACGTAAGGTCTGTTTGCTCTGATGTTTCAGGGTCCACCGATAAGCTCTGATATCGCTTGGTATACAATTCATCAAGTAGGTTTGATACACGAAGTTGAGCATTCCAGGTGTCGTTAATTCGGTACGATATAAAACCATCTACAATCGTGTAAGAAAGACGGTTAAATGATGAATCTTCATCAACTTCACGTTCATCACGCCAGCTAACGTCAATACCGGTACGAATTCGCTGTTCATACAGGTAAGCACCAATGGAAAAGTTTGCGCTTGCAGGGCTGATATCAACTAAGTTGTTTCCAGTGTCTTTATCTTCACCTTCTAATTTTTGTGCTGAGAGGGCGGTAAAGAAATGGTCATTGGTATAGTTAATTCGCATTTCTACACCCTTGATTTCAGCGCGGGCAATATTTTCAAACGTGGTTCGATTGACGTCAAACTCTGTACCATCAACTAGCGTGGTACCGTCTTCTAATTCTATGTCAGAAATAAAGTTTTCGAGGTCGTTATAAACATAAATAAAGTGTGCATACAGTTCGTCATTGTTGGTAAAAACTGAAGACGGGGTATATCGAAACCCAAGTTCGAAGCTATCTGATTTCTCTGCCTCAAGTGATGAGTTGGGCACGTATTCACTACACTCGAAGCCTCTTCGGCCTTCTTCACAAATAATTTCGGTAGAGCCTCGGCCAAATGCTTCGTGCACAGAAGGTGCTCTAAAGCTTTTGCCAACTACACCAAAGAGACTTAAGTTTTCAAGAGTCTCAAAAGGCTTCCAATCAATATGTAACTTAGGAAAAAAACCTTCATTATCTGAGCTTTCACCACTGGCTAAATCTTGTGATGAAAAATTGTCGTAGCGCAATCCCAATACAAAGCTTAACTGCTCGTTAATTGCAAAACGGTCGCTGGCGTAAATACCCCATATTTTGCGTTCACGCTCTAGCTGATTGCCATCTAAACCTTGATATGCAGTAAGAATATCGTCAGCGGTATAGTCGAATCCAAAATTAAATTGATGCTCAATACCAGCAATAGGTACAAGAGATTGGTTCTGTACTTCCGCAAAGTCGGTGCTGACGCGCCATGTTTCAAGATCCTCGAGTCCAACGGTTTGTCGAGTGCGCTCGGTGGTGGTTGTGGCTATTTGGCTGCTCACGTTAATCCAATCATTACTGACAGATTGATAGCGATGCTTTAGGCTGTAGCTCACGTCGTCAACGTTTGTTTCCTGAACCCCGCTGGCTAGACTTCGGCCACGACTTATTGCGCCGCGGCTCGTAAATGATTTATCCATATCCAGCATGGATATTTCAAATTCACCTGCATGCTTGGTTCGATGAACCAACTTAGTGAGCAGATTACTATCTCTTGAACCCGTACTGCCACCCACGGCTTGATTACCATCACCATCCTCATAGGCGCCCATGTCTCTGTAGGTATAGTTGAATAGGGCGGCTGTATCATCAGTAAGATGTGCACCTGCCTCAAAGCCTGTCATTAGTGAGTCGCCATTCGATTCATAGCCTTGGCGAAGGGTAAAACCAAAATCATTCCCCTCGGCAATGGCATCACTTGGGTCTCGAGTTTCCATATCTAGGATACCGCCAAGAGAGCCACTGCCATATAAATTAGACGCTACACCGGGGATAACCGTAATGTTTTGGATGATTTCTGGGTCAATCCATACACTGCCTGCTCCACCATGACGGGTTTGGTTAAAATTTTTGGGTACACCATCTATACGAGTGCTTACTCTGTCTCCTGAGAGGCCACGAACAATAACATTAGAGCCTTGATTACCGCCGTCTTGATCTACTTGTACGCTTGTAGTTTTACGCAATGCTTCTTCCAACGTTGAAGCTTGTTGGGCCCGTATATACTCAGAAGAGATGCGTTGTGCTCCTTCTAATGCGCTCACTCGCTCATCGACAGGGTTACCCACTTTATCTGCACTGATTTTTATGACTTCAATGTCGGATTCAGCCGGAGCGGGCTTCTCTTGAGCATGGGCCATAGCGATGTGTAGAGAGGATAATACAAAAGGTAAAATAAACAGCTTAAAGGTCATAACTACAAAGTAATCTTAATGTTAATGAGAAGTGTTCGCAATAATAATTAAGAGCTTATACTTTTGCAAATGGTAATTGTTATCATTTGTGAATGTTAGTGTAGAATAATGGGTGATATACGCTTTTATCCCGTCATATTTATTCCACATTAGAGTAAGAAAATTTAACTGAGGAATTAAGGTGTTACCGCTACTTACATAAGGTACTCCTTAGGGCTGGCTAAATATTGAGCGATTCTAAGTGGCGCATTAAACCAAATTTGGCGTAAACTTACCGAACACATGCTTACGAGAATTTAATGTGCCCAAAGTAAAGTTGATACTTCTTACGCTTGTTTCCACTTTTTGTTTTCAAATGAAGCACGTTAGTGCTGTTGAAACTATGAAAGTTCTTTCGGCAAATACGCCCGTATTCAGCGAGTTTCAGAGCGATGGAAGTGTTAAAGGCTATTCAGTGGACTTTGCCACCGCATTACTCGATTTAGCGGGTATTCAAGCTGATGTGACGCCATTGCCTTTCGCGCGGTTAATTCAAGAGCTCGATACCGGCGAACTCATGTTAGCGACTGGCATTGGTCGAACTGCAGAACGAGAAGACAAATATTTTTGGATAGCACCATTAACGGCAAACGTAGTGGGGTTGTATGGCAAAAAGGCCATAGATCTTGATTTACTGACGGCGCAAAACAAAACCATTTCTGTTGCTGTAATGCGGGGAGATTATCGAGTTGAGTTAGGGAGTGAATACCCCCAGTTTGTTTTGCACCAGTTTAATACCTGGAATCAAGCGGTAGATGCTGTACTAAAAGACCGGGTAGACGCCATATTTTTCTCTGATCTTGGTATGGCTATTTTTTGTCAGCAAAACGACTTAGATTGCACCACCGTCAGCAGACAATATTCCCATAACGTGTTGTACAGCTACGTGGCGATGCCAAAGACAGATAAAAATAGAGAGTACGCCACTGATTTAGTCAAAGAAGTCAGTCGGCTTTTAAAGCGTCCAGAGTATGCGGAAATTAAACGTCGATGGCTGCCAGTATTAGAAGATTACTCGCCCAATGTGTCTGAAATAGAGGGAGTCATCGTTCTTGGCAAAACCCTGGTAGATGACAATAGCCAGCCAAAACCTTGGGTTATTACCAATGAGGAGCCGTTGTTTAGTGAACGAAACAAGCGAGGAGAGCTTACAGGATACGCCGTTGATTTGGTTCAGAGCATTTTGGTTGAAGCAGGTATCAAAACTGATATTTTAAGTGCACCCTGGCAGCGTATTTTAATTGAAAGTGCAATGAAACAAGATGTTCTCGTATTTTCACTAGCGAGAACCGTAGAACGAGAGGATCTATTTCATTGGATCACTCCCATAACTCAAAACGCCTATTCTATATTTTCCAAACGTGGAAGTAATACCGACATTTCCTCACTGAACGAATTGCCTGCAAGTAGCCGAATTGCGGTGCTTAAGGGAGACTTTAGACAGGAGATTATTAAAAAGACAGGTTATTGGGCTGTACCTAAAAACAGCTGGAAGAGTGCTGTGTTAGCCCTTGAAAGCGGTCGTGCAGACTACCTGTTTTTCTCCGATGGCGGAATGGACATCATTTGTGATGATTTAGGTGATAAGTGCAATAGCATCACTAAACTTTTTACCTATCAAAAAGCAACAACGTATTTAGCGGTATCAAAAAAGGGCACCACCCCTGAACTTGTGGAAAAACTTATTGAAGCGTCAACTGCTTTTAAACAATCAAGCCAGTACAAACACCTTACTGAGAAGTGGTTGGCTGATTATGCAACCCGCACATCACTTTCGCTGACTGAGGACGAGGGCGTAATAGTGTTTGGACAGACTGAATACTGAATGCTACAAATTGAATGCTGAGTGCCGAATAGCGTTTTAGAGATAGCATCGGGCATTGTTTGTTGGGGTAACGTTGAAAAACTTGTCTAACAACCAGTATGTTGACTACCCAATGAGGTAAATTAGTGGTACTAATATTTCCATTGCTGCTAATAATTACACCGTAGGAATGCGCCAAAGCTTTCACGATGTATCGAATTTAACAGCGATACTATAAACAACATTCAATAACCATGAACTGTTGAAAAACTAAATTCAATGTACACCTCATTCTAAAAACATAATTAAGGGAGTAGTAATGACAACGGAAGAAAAATTATATTGGGGGCTTACAGCACGAACATACTGCACGCTCATACATGTAAGCCAACTAGCGAGTATCGTTATACCTGGGCTGGGGCTTATTTTGCCTATTGTAATGTGGATAGCCCACAAAGACCAAAATGAAGACATAGATAAACACGGTAAAGTAACGGCAAACTGGCTTATAAGCTTGGTTATCTATTCAATAATCTGCGGAATTCTGCTGTTGATATTTATTGGTGCATTCGGATTAATGATTCTGGGCATTCTAAACTTAATTTTTGCGATTGTTGCAGCGTTAAAAGCCAACGGTGGCGAGCTGTGGCATTACCCATTGAGTATCAAGTTCTTTAAAGTATAGAAGCTCAGCATCTGCTCGTTACCTATACCTATTTGCCTGTGATGTATATCACAGGCCTACACTTTGCCCACATGCACATTCCTAGGCGACACTCACTACCGCAATTTTGTTGCACAGCACTGTTTAAACTTTTTATTGCTGCCACAAAGACATGGCAAATTCCGACCGTATTTTATTTTTCCACAGTCATCGTGAAGCGTGCCATCGTGATAACGCCATTGGTTATCCTCAATAAGGAAATTTGATGTTTCATGCAGCTGAAATAGGCTTTTGTTTTCGTAATAGAATGCCGTAAATTCAACAATATCAGATGTTGTTTCTTGAGCGGAGTGGGGCGTTACCTGAAGAGCAAACCACAAGGTGCCATCAGCACTTTGTTTAAGGTTTTCTAAGGTCAAGCCTTCTTGTTTTTCACGAGTGTAGGTATTCAGTACGTAATCGTACTGTTTTGTCGCATACGCTGAAAATCGAGAACGCATAAGTTGCTCTGCACTTTTCGGCGATTCGGTACCATTTAAAAAGGGCGCACAACAACGTTCAAAAGAAGCGGAAGAACAACAATAGCAACGCATAACACTCATCTACACTTAGGGTTTCATGACGGGGTAGTGTATCGCATTACCAGAGTGAATTGCGAAAAACACTGCGAGAGTGCATATTGAAAGCGTAGCCAAATAAGACTGCTATATTGCCTGTTTCCTCTCTATTTTCTCTCCATTTTTTTTACTTCTTCTGTGTTTCTTCTCTATTTCTTCTGTGTTTCACCAGGGGCCAATCGCAACATTTTTGCTCTGCTGAGTATTGTCTACTTTTACGTTAACTAAACTCACAGAGTAAAGTTCACAGAGCTTGCGGATCATGTCGCTGTCTGTGGGTTGTAAATCTAAATCTATATTTTCAACATACAGCGTTTTACATTGGCCGCCAGTGATGAGCTTACTTATCCACTCTGGTACTTTCTCTTTCTCAGGCTTTTGAATGCGAATAGCATTTACAACGTCTTTTGAAAACGCTACTGAGTCAGAGAGAAGATAACTCCACCCCTTGTCGTTTCTTTCTTCAAAGCTTCCTTTTCCTTCACCGGGGTAACCTTCAATGGGTAATGGAAGCTGAACTACATTTTCAACCGCGGTATTAGATACTGCGTTGCGAAGTGCATTGAATCGACAAACTGGTGAATTACTCATAGGACATACCTTATTTTTATAAAACCATTTAACTGTTTAAGTGTACAGTGTGTATGTATATACAGTAGTTGTGATGAATCCCTTTTGCAAGCAGTAGATTGTGTTTTTTTCGAACAACTGCGAGAAATCTATCTAAGTGCTTTTAAATAAAAGGAATTTTTATTACGCCGCAAAATTTGAATCTGGTACTGTTTGCAGGTGCAGGTGCAGGTGCAGGTGCAGGTATTAGTACAGGTGTTAGTACAAGTTTCAGTACAGGCGTCAGTACAAGTAAAAAACTAGAGATAAGAAATACCCGATATTTCTTGTGTGTACTTTTAAAGTAACCACGGGCTTTTTAGAAATTGGGCTGCACGTTTATTGATAACCTCACATACATTTGGCAGTGAGGTTAAGGCAAAGTGCTCGGGCAGTGAGTTTGAGGCAGTGAGTTTAAGGCAAAGTGATAAGGCAGTGAGGACAAAGCAATTATAAAAAGAGAGCATAATGAACTTCTTTGTTAATCTTGGTTATGCGGGCATGTTTGTCAGTGCATTTTTGGCTGCCACAATATTGCCCTTCAGTTCAGAAATAGTTATTACAGCACTGTATAGCAATGGACTCTCTGGTTGGGGTTTATTGTTAGTGGCGTCCAGTGGAAATATTCTAGGTGCTCTGGTGAACTACGCACTGGGTTTTAAATACGGCAGGGTGGTCGCTACAAAGCTTTTAAGAATAGGCGAAAAAGCGTTTCTCCGCGCTTCTCACTTTTTTACCCGTTGGGGAAAGTGGAGCCTGCTTTTGTGTTGGGTGCCAATTATTGGCGACCCAATCACGCTAGTAGCAGGAGTGCTTCGCAGTAATTTTTGGTTTTTCCTTTGTGTTGTTACTATGGCGAAAACCGCTCGCTATTCACTGCTACTATTCATACTGTCATAAATCGTTCAATGCGCTATTGAAGAATCATACGCTGAAAGTAAATAATTAAGGGTATTGAGGGCTACTTGCTTTAGCCGCTGATTTTTTTGCCTGATTACGACTTCTTTTCTTTCTATATGTCATTAGCCACTGTTTTGCTCTTGGTGCTAAGAGGATGATTCCCGCTAACCAATACCAAATGGGCTCTTGCCAAAAGGTTTTTTGTGACCAGCTAAAGTGCAAAAGAGTCAGTGGTAATATGAGGTAAATTGCATTGTGCAGCTGCTGCCAACGCTTCCCCATTTTTCTTTGTATTACCTTAAAAGAAGTCGCAGTAAGAGCTAATAGTAGCAATAACGCCACCATGCCAACCACAATGTAAGGGCGACTAACGAGTTCACTTAGCACTAGCGCCATATCAAGTTGAAGCTCAAACAAAACGTAGGTACTCAAATGAGCCAATGCGTAGACGAACACATACACACCAAGCATTCTTCTGAACTGAATGGGAGCTGGGCTACGCATTTGCTTAGCCATTGGACTGAGCAATAGGGTAATGAATAAAAGATGAATTGCCCAGATGCCGGTCTCGTTTAAGAGTGTATCCACTGGGTCCGGCCCTAGCGTGTCGGTAATTCCAGCGTAGAACAGCCACACTAAGTAACCGAGAGCGACTACGTGAATGACTGATTTAATTGAACGTCTGAGCCATGGAGACAGGCGCAGGGGAGCTTTCCTAGGTGCCATATTAGTAAAACTTTGCCAAGTTCATATCCGAATAAAGAGGAGCCACTTCTGAATACCCATTGAACAGCTGCGTTTCTATTCGGTTTCGAGATAAAAGACCACCAGAGGTAATTCGACGTTCGCTGGCCTGACTCCAACGAGGATGAGAGACCTTAGGATTCACGTTGGCATAAAAACCGTATTCATTTGAGGCAAGTCGATTCCACGTCGTTGGGGGTTGTTTATCTGTCAAACGGATACGCACCACAGACTTGATACTTTTAAACCCATACTTCCAAGGTACAACCAACCGAATGGGGGCTCCGTTTTGTGGGGGCAGGGTTTTCCCGTATAATCCAACCGACATCAGCGTTAATGGATGCATAGCCTCATCTAAGCGTAAGCCCTCAACATAGGGGTACTCAATACCTCCACCCAAAAATCGATTACTTTGCCCTGGCATTTGTTCTGGTTCATACAGGGTCTCAAATGCCACGTACTTTGCTGACATTAATGGATCGGCTTGTTTGATAAGTGCTGCTAATTCAAACCCTATCCAAGGCACCACCATCGACCACGCTTCAACACAGCGCAAACGATAAATGCGCTCTTGCAGTGGAAAGCGCTTTGTCAGTGAGTCATGGTCGAGAACTAATGGCTTTTTAACTAAACCATCTATTTTCAATGTCCATGGGTCGGTTTTAAATTCACTGGCGTTTTCTGCTGGCGCATCTTTTGATGTGCCAAACTCATAAAAATTATTGTACGACGTGACTTTCTTTTCTGGGGTTCGAGTCTCATTAATTTGATACTGACTAGGTTTGGTAAAATCCAGCGGCTTACTTTGAAAGGTTGCTTTCTCTTTCTCGTCTTCCCAAAACCAATCAGCCGCACTTGCAGATTGTGCAAGTAGCGTTGACGCGCCGACAAACCCAAGAGACTTAAGCAATGATCTCCGGTTCATATAAACACTTTCATCGGTAACATGATTGTCGGTTAGCCTTACTGAAGGCTTAAAAGGTTTAGACATACTTACACCATAATTATTGAGCGCGCTTAGATATTAAAAACTGAAAAGCAGCTAACGTCGACTGCGCGCGGAGGCACCAAGGTTACATTACTTACGTGAAGACAAGGCTTTAGGATTGCACCTGTATTAAATGCCTTGTATTACAAGCCTAGTTTTACACGCGTTTTATTACATGAAATTACACACGCGAATTTTATAAAAAGTCACTACAGATTTAACACGTATAAAATAAGACCCATTTAATAAGAATAAAATTTCATGAATTAAAAAGAACACGCCCTAAATAAACCCACAATGCTTTTTTATGCATAGTAATCAATAGCTTTAGCTTGTTCTGAAAATGAAAAGCGCGTAACTTGAATGATTTACATATTTAAATAACAAGTATAAAAATGAAAGCCAACGAAATAGAGCAATTAGCGCTGTCTGGCTCAGAAACCAGAAATGTTATAACCCCGTATGCCTTTAAAGTTGACCAGGCGCTATTAGGCATTCCTTTGGCTCCACCTATTAAACGCGCAATGGCAATGATCATTGATGTCATTCTAATATTTATGGCTGCAAAGCTTAGCGCAACGTTAATTGCCTTTGTCGCTGCTATGGCTTTTTATAAAGGCACAGCACAACAATACCTTCCTAAAATGTCGTCGTTTTGGCGCAGAGCCCTTAAGCTTTTTGCAGCAGGCTTTTTATTTGTAAGCTCGCTAACGGTACTCTCGTTAGCCATAGACTTCTTTGAAGACGACAGCACTCTGCAAGGAATACAAATAAACAAAGCAGAACAAAAAGATGAGTTAAGTGAGCATGATAAATCAATAATTCGCACATATTTAGCGCAAACAGACGATGATAAAAATTGCGATGATATTTGCCAAAGTGCTGCTAGCGCTAATTTAGTTGCTCAATTGCCTGAACTTGCTGAAATTGAAGACACTGGAAATAGTCAAGCTGCTCGAGCGCTATTGCACTTAATGGTTATAGCTGATGATGAACCTATGGCAGCAGATGATGTTGAAAATGTAGATTCAGCGCCAGAGAGTATTACGGGCCAAGATAGAAACGAAAATACAAACGAAAACAATACAACACCTGTAACCAGTATCTTGCAGTGGGGCAAAGGTATTATACAAGACCTAGGTTTAGGTTTTGGTTGGGCTGCTGTTTACTTTACCTTGTTCTCGTTACTTTGGCGCGGGCAAACTCCAGGTAAAAAAGTGTGTAATATTCGCGTGGTTTCACTAAGCGGTGAGCCACTGGGCATGCTTGATTGCTTTGGCCGCTACGGCGGTTACGGAGCAGGTTTTGCGACAGGGTTATTAGGCTTTTTACAGGTTTACTGGGATCCAAACAGACAGGCTATTCAGGATAAAATATCAGCCACCGTGGTTATTCAGGGGAGTGTGAACCAAGTTGTGAATGCAACAACTGTTGCGGATGCGGTTAACGATTAGCTTTGACAACTTAACCTAATAATCTTGTTCTACACCTAGCGCTAGATATGGAAGCTGTCTTGAATACCGCCTTGTTTAGGGGAAAATATACTGCTGTAAAGGCGAGATGCAAATTCGTCGGTCATACCTGATATATAGTCGGCGATCACACGCATTCCGTTTCCCGCTTCCTCTGCTTTACGCCAGCGCTCTTGTGTGTTCTCTGGCAGCAAGCGGGCAGGATCTGAGGCAAAGGCTTCAAAGAGCTCCATCACCACCAATTGCCCTTTATATTCTAACAGCTGAACATCAGGCCGACGTATTACCTTTCTAAACACAAATCGCTTAAATAGCGCCAATGCTTCGCCAAAGCCTTGGGGCATGGTGGCATTAAAAGCTAATAGCGGATGAGAAAAGCCGTCTACCTTTTGAATTTCGATAGCAGTGATAAAGCTGTTTACCAGCGCGCCAATAGCATTTTTACGCTCGTGGTGGGCGTGACTAAACAATTTTGCGGTCAGCGATTCGATATTATCTGAAAGCCATGGAATAGACAGAGCTTTTAATGGGTTCGTCACATCTTCTATGAAATGCGTTTTTTGCACCATATCCATGACAATGGCATCTTCTAAATCGTGGATGCCGTAGGCAATATCATCGGCCAGCTCCATAATAGAACAATCAAATGACTTGAAGCAGGTTTTACTGTGAGCGCTTGTTCTGCCAGTAAATCGCATAAACAACTGTTTATCGTCATTGTTTAGCGGAGCAAGTAGCCAATCGAACAAGGGCTTATCACATTGGAATAACCCTTTAGGCGGGTGCCAATCATCGGCTTTAACTTGGCGCAATGATTGGGGCCGAGCGCCAGCAGCCTCTTTAGTATGCAGTGTATTTATGAAGTTGGGATATTTGACTAACCCTAAAATACTGCGTCGGCATAAATTCATGCCATGGTCGGCCGTGTACGGCTCCAACTGAGTAACAATACGAAACGTTTGCCCGTTACCCTCGAAACCACCGTGCTCATGCATCATATAGTTGAGCGCAATTTCTCCACCATGACCAAAAGGAGGGTGGCCAATGTCATGAGCTAAACAGATGGTTTCAATTAAGGTTGGGTCGAGCACTAAGTCTTTGGCTATATCGGGAAATTTGTTCCAAAGCTGCGCGGTGATCCCCGTACCTATTTGAGCGGCCTCTAGCGAGTGCGTTAGTCGAGTTCGGTAAAAATCACTTAAACCAACGCCCAATACTTGTGTTTTTGCTTGAAGCCGTCGAAAAGCGGCGCTGTGGAGTACTCTTGCTTTATCTCTTTGGTAAGGATTTCTGTGATCGCCGTCTCTCGATTCGCTGCGAGGAAGGCGACGCTCGTGTAAATCTAATTCCCATTGAGATATCGTCACAGTAACTCCTTTTTGAATGTTACATTTCGTCTTGGGTTATTTCATCAAGACTCAACGAAAAGCTCGGTACATATTGAGTGAGAAAATAATCCACTTCTTCAGAGTGATACTCTTTCAATATCTTATCCAAGCGTTTCTTTGCTAGCGTGAACTCGCGATTTCCAGCGGCAATTTCTTCTAACGTTTTTAGATAAGCACACAGCACATCCGCTGCTTTCACAATGAAAGCATCTTCTGGGTTATGGTTTTGTGAATCTATCAGCGCGGCATAGTCATCGCGAAAGGATTCAGGCGCCATTTCAATGAGCTTATTTTCCGCTATCTTTTCTATCTTTTTATATTCTTCTTTTATCGCCGGGTTGAAGTACTTAACCGGCGTGGGAAGGTCACCAGTCAACACCTCAGATACGTCATGAAACATGGCCATTGTGGCTATACGCTCTGGATTAACGGTGCCACCGAAAAATTTATTTTTGATAAGCGCAAGGGCATGAGCAACCATTGCCACCTGTAAGCTGTGTTCCTGCACATTTTCGGTACGCACATTGTGCATCAGTGGCCAGCGATTAATTAACTTAAGCCGAGATAAGTGAGCGAAGAAATGACTTCTATCTGACATATTAAGCTCCCTGCTTATAGGTTCTAAAGAAATTTCCAATTCTATGCAGGGCAGGCACTAAAACGTCACTGTGAGGTAAAAATACCAAGCGGAAGTAAATGCCACTATTAAGGTTGAATGCTTTGCCATGTACCAGCAGAATTTTTTCCGAGCTAAGCAAGTCTAAAATCATTTGCTCATCGTTGTGAATGTTGAATTTTTTCTCGTCCACTCGGGCAAAGCAGTACATAGCGCCTTTAGGTTTAACGCAGTGTATGCCATCGATGCCGTTTAGCATGTCAGTAGTCACATCTCGCTGAATACGCAGCCTTCCGTTTTCGTTTACCAAGTCGTCAATACTTTGGTATCCGCCAAGTGCAGTTTGAATAGCGCTTTGACAAGGTACGTTTGCGCACATTCTCATTGAAGAGAGAATGTTGAGCCCTTCAATATAATCTGAGGCTAGTCGCTTATTACCACTAACCAATAGCCAGCCAGCACGAAATCCGGCAACACGGTAGTTCTTACTTAAACCACTAAAAGTAACAAAAAACACGTCATCGGCTAGCGATGCAATGCTGGTGTGTTTCGCATCGTCATAAAGAATTTTATCGTAAATTTCATCACTGAATACAACAAGTCCATGTTGCCGCGCTAATTCAACAATGTCTTGAAGTAGCGCTTCATCATACACAGCCCCCGTGGGGTTATTCGGGTTAATCAGAACAATTGCACGGGTTTTGCTGGTGATCTTGCTTTTAATATCATCAAGGTCAGGAAACCAATCGGCCTGTTCATCGCAATGATAATGAACCGGAGAGCCTGACGATAGACTTACCGCTGCTGTCCACAGTGGATAGTCAGGGCTTGGAATAAGCACTTCGTCACCATGATTAAGCAGTGCTTGCATCGCCATCATGATGAGTTCGCTGACCCCGTTACCAATATAAACATCGTCAACGCGAATATCTTTGATATTTCGCTGTTGATAGTACTGCATAACTGCTACACGCGCCGCGTAAATTCCCGTTGAGTCTGAATACCCTTGGGAAGTCGGCAGATTATGAATAACGTCTTTCACTATGTCGTCGGGGGCTTCAAAGCCAAACGGGGCAGGGTTACCGATATTCAATTTCAATATGCGATGACCTTCGTCTTCCATCTTTTTAGCTTGTGCTGCTATTGGGCCTCGAATGTCATAACAAACGTTATCTAATTTATGTGAGCGAGATACAGTTTTCATGGTCTATCTGGTTGATTTACATGCCTTGAGATTATCGCAATCCACAGTGAGATGCGACGGCAATTTAGATGAATTCAGCGAATGACGACACTTTTTATCCCTCATTGCACAAATTGCGAACAATAATGGTGATGGCTATCCTTTTGACTATCCATTTGTCTATAAAGTTATAAAATTTATGTTAATAACTTGTGAACTTATTCATATAAGCCTATCGTAAGAATAAGGTGTTTATAAAAACACCAAGAAAAAGCAAGTTTACCATCAGAGGTGATTTTAATATGTCGCACCATTTTAAAGAAACTCCAGAAAATGCGATTACTCAAAGTGGCATTGCGCGTGTCATTCCCTGTAAAGAATTAGATGTTGGCGACCCCATAAAATGGTTGTCATTGGCGTTGCGAGACGCCATGCGAGCGCCAGGATTAACAGTTTTCTATGGTGTACTGTTCGCCGTTATTCCATGGTTCATTATGTATTTAGTTGAAATGACGGGTTGGCACTTGGTTATTCTGCCTGCCATCGTATGCTTTATGTTGATAGGCCCGTTTTTAGCCGCAGGTCTTTACGATGTAAGCTGGGAAATGGAAAAAGGTCACAAACCTACGTTAAGACATTCATTGCGAGCAATGCGAAGAAATGCATTTAATGAGTGGGGTTTTGCGCTACTCATCATGGTCATGATGATTTTTTGGCTACGTGTAGCGTCGCTAATCCATGCCCTTTATCCTCCTTATATCGATAACAATCTTGAGAGTTTACTACCGTTTCTAATGTTGGGCACCTTAGTGGGGGCGGCATTTACCATGATCATGCTGTTTATTACTGCATTCACTCAACCAATACTCATGGAGCGCAAAGTCGATCTTGCTACCGCTGTGCTAACGAGTGTCAACGCGGTGTGGTTAAATAAAGTTCCCATGTTGATTTGGGCGGCAATAATTTTCTCGGCCGTTGCCATAGGATTTGTCACTGGGTTTGTCGGTTTTATCATTCTAATGCCGCTTATTGGATATGGGTCTTGGCATGCTTATATCGACGCGATAGAAACGAAAGTCGAAAGAAAATACGAGTAAAATGTAGTTTTATTACAAAATAAAATGGCATTTCAGTGTGAAAAATAATCTGAAATGCCATTTTTTTTGTTAAAATTTCAGAATTGGAGGTTCAAAAAAACGTTTTTTATACTTTAGTATTAGAGTTTTTTGTTTCTCATTTCCTATTTGTAATAACAATCTGGAATATTGATTTCAATTAAATCTCTATATTTCAATTGGTTAAGCTATTAATTATGTATTAACAATTGAATTTACTGCAAATTTACCTACCTTACACAACATTACAACAGAAAAAGTTTCAATCTTGATGCATAACTAATAGGCGCTCAGGAATGACCTGAGTGCTAAAAACCTTTTTATGCATCGAGGAAAACATTATGAAATTGCTAAAGACCATTATTGCTACAGCAACGTTATCAATAGCATGCAGTGCAAGTGCTGCTACTTCAGAAAAAGAAGTACGCTTTGTTGGTGAAACTGAATTTGCAGGATTTTGCAAAGCCATTATCAACGACGACATCAAAACTTTCCGTTCAAATATATCACGCAATGTAGGCCGTATTGGTGATAGCCAGCGTCAGGTACTACGATTAGTTACCTCAGACACAGGGTTAACCTGTAATGGAAGTAACCTCATTCAGTTTTCAGCTGAACGTGGCGCTGATACGGTTCACGAATACCTTACTTCACGTAGTTAGGGTAAGCGTTGACTATGGTTAATATGAGAAGGCGGGTGGTGCTGTTCTTTAAAAGAACATCACACACCCAGCCAGGAAGTCATAACTGGTTAATGATGCTTGGCTCAAACCCTTACCCAACGCGACACTCTGTTGCGTCCGTTGATAAAGAGTCGCTGAGTGTGGAATCTCAACTTGAGGAGTAGTACATATGCTAACGGCACAAGGAACAAGCTGGTTAGTGTAGAAAATAGCAAACCTCCAATAATGGCGATGGCCATTGGGGAATAAGGTGGACCATCGCCGCCTATCCGCGTTGTGCCTATGGCAAGCGGAATTAGCCCCAGCACAGTGGTTGCCACTGTCATGAGTATGGGTCTTATTCGGGTAACGCACCCTTCAACAACCGCGTCATACAAAGAGAGTCCCTCATTGACCAGCTGATTAATTCTATCTACCAGCACAATACCATTATTTACTACAATGCCCATAAGTATAAGCATACCAATCATACCCATTACTGACATTGATGTTCCGGTTACCATAAACGCCCAAAATACGCCGGTGAAGGAAAACAATAATGATGTTATGACGGATGTAGGTAAGATCAGCGATTCGAACAACGCTGCCATCACCACGTATATCATGCAAAGCGCCAATAGCATGTTCATCTGCATAACCGCATTAGCTTCATCTTGGCGAGAGAAACTGCCGTCCAAAGTCCAAGTATAGCCCGTAGGCAGGGTAATATTCTCGAGGGCTACCTCTATTTGCTGTCTAGCCTGTTCGGTGGTGGTTTCACCCTCAAGGTTGGCACCAATAGCCAACGCGGTTTGGCGATAACTACGGTTAATTTGCGACAGCTGAGGCTTTATTTCAAAATCAGCAATCATATTAAGGGTAATTGATTGGTTTTGGGCAAAGCCGATATTAATATTTTTGAGTGCACTGAGTGAGGACTGAATATCGCTACCATACTTGAGCTGTACGTTAACCTCTCCAGCGTCGCTGTAGCGAAACGTCCTTAGATTACTACCGCGAAGGGCGGTAGCAACTAGTTTGGCCACATCATTAACCGCAATACCGAATCGATTGGCTTTTTCTCTGTCAATTCGAATCTGAACTTCGTCACGGGTTGAGCCTGTATCAGCCTTCACATCTTTAAGTCCTTCCACTTTGGCAAGAACCGGCACCAGCTGGTCTGAAATTTTCATTAATTGCTCTGAAGACTCGCCAAGCAATGTCACTCGAATACCGCCACCACTTCCACTTTCCCACTGAAATGTGGGGCGTGCTCTTACGAAAGAGGGCATAGACTCACGGATATCCTCTTTGATCTGGCTAACCGGCACAGGTAGGTCGTCATTAAGCGTAAGGCCGCTTGTGGCATACCCTGGAGTAAAATAGGTGTATACCTGTTTAATATGAAAGCGTTCTTGATTTTCATACAAATAGGCTTCCATTTTTTCAACCGTATTTTCTACCTCCGATAGGGTGTAGTTTTCGGTAATGTGGTAATTCAGCCAAATGCGTTCTTGGTTGTTATTACCATCATCATCTGACGTCACCGCCTGCATGGGAATAATAGTGGATGCCAGAATACCAACAGCAATAAGTGATGTTTTACCCTGATTGTTAAGTACCCACTGAAGTATTTTCCCGTAACGAGAAATGTAAGCCGGGGGCGCTGACTGCTTGACCACCGGAATTTTCACTTTAGTGGTCAGTAAGGGAATGAGGGTTTTCGCAATAAAAAGAGAGGCAAATAGCGAAATACAAATGGCAACTGCTACATGCTCTAAGAAGATGGTTACGTCAATTTTAACGCCAATGATATTGGGTAAAAATACAATGGCGGTGGTTGCGGTACCCGCAATTACGGCCAAGCTTACCTTGTTGACTCCGCTTTGTGTGGCATAACCAATATCATTGTTTTTCTGGCGCTCTTGAAAAATACTTTCAGTCACTACCACCGCATTATCTACCAGCATACCAACGGCCAGCATCAGTCCCATCAGTGACAGTATATTTAGGGTATAACCCAGTAAATACATGACGCCCAGGGCGATACATATTGAAAATGGCACCGACAGCACAACAATAAGTGTGGTGACCAGCTGGCGCAAAAATAAGTATAAAACGATGACTGACAGTAGTGCACCTAGCAAACCCGCACTTAACAAGTCGCTTAGAGAAGACGTAACGCTTTTGGCGGTGTCGTCCATTACAAAAAGGTTGATACCCGAAAACTCAGGGTCGTTTTTTGCTTCATTGATCACGGCCATTACGGCGTCTGATACGTTGACCAAGTTACTACCAGATTCACGAAAAACATTGAAACCTACAGCAAAGCTTCTGTCTAAATGGCGTCCTTCGTGTCGCAAAGGCAATTCATAGTTGACTTCGGCCACATCCGATAAACGAATATTGGGTTTGATCCACATTTGTTTAAAGTCGTTGATGTCGTCAAATTCACCTGTTGGGTTAACAAGCACCTTTTGACCATCGTTATACATGTAGCCTGCAGTTAGGGAAAAGTTAGCCCCCTGTAATTTTCGTTCAAGCTCATTACTGTCTATGCGATAGGTAGAAAGCTTTTTAGCGTTCAGCCGAATAGTGATTTGACGTTTCATGGTGCCATAAAGCTCAACTTTCGACACGCCGGGTACTCGCTCGAGCGGGTGCTTTAGATTGCGCTCAAGTAAATCGTAAGCGTTAGAAAGATCCCGATCGCTAGACACACGCAGCTGAAAAATAGGCATGTCATTGGTGTTAAATTTATACACCATTATGCGTTCAATATCTGAAGGCAGCTCATTTCTTATCGCGTCTACCTTTTCCCTTGCCTCGATACTTTTGGCTTTAAGATTTTCTTCCCAATCAAACTCAACAACGATTTCTGCTTTATTATCATAAGAACGGGCCTGCAGGCGCTTAATCCCTGACATGGTGGCAATGGCCGCTTCCACAGGCCGCGTTATCATGGTTTCTACCTCAATTGGGGTAGCATCAGGGTAGGGGATTTCGATAACCATTTGGGGTATATCAATACCGGGAAACTTCTCTAACGGAAGCAGTCTAGAAGACACTAATCCAAACAGCAGCATGGAGAAAAATAGCATGCCTATGGTGACGGGTTTGTTAAGGGCAAATCTTGCTAACGCCGCGCCTATACCCGCTACTTTACCAGCACCAACATCAGCAAGAGTGTCTACGCGACCTACCTCGTCTCCAGTGGGCGGCTTTTTTTGTGAAGGCTTCATAGCGCGCCTCCTTTTGCAATAGGCTCGTTGCGTGTCATCACTGCACTGGTATCCACAGGTATTTTTTTATTGTCGAATAAGCTATACAGCACCGGCAGTAAAATGAGCGTAAGTAAGCTGGCAAAGAGTAATCCAAAAATAACCGTTACCGCCATAGGTGTTCTTATTTCCGCACCCTCACCAAAACCTAATGCCATGGGGAGCAAACCGAGAACGGTTGTCAATGTAGTCATTACAATGGGTCGTAAACGGGTTTGGGCAGCGTCAACAATGGCAGCGTGTTTTTCCATTCCGTCTCTGCGCAGCTGATTTATTCTATCGACAAGCACAATGGCGTTGTTCACAACAATACCGCACAGCATAATTAGCCCGATAAACACCACTACACTAAGCGGCGTGTTAGTGAGCCATAAGCCATATACTGAGCCTGCGCCTGCAAGTGGCACTGCAAACAAAATAAGGAGGGGATGAAGCAAGGATTCAAACTGCGACGCCATAACCAGGTACACCATAAATACTGCCAGGGCGAGAGCAAATTGCAGCGAGCGGAAGCTGTTTTGCATATCTTCACTTTGACCTGCAATGGTGGCGCTGAGTGAGAGGGGAAGTTGTGTTTCGTCAAGAACAGTATTCGCAACCTCAACAGCTTCGTCTAGCTTTCCTTTCGCTAAATTTGCCGTAACGATAGCGACACGCTGCTGCCCCACACGGGTAATTTCACTTGGACCCACGCTCATGTAAACATCGGCTACTGCGCTTAAGGGAATAGGCTGTGTTGAACGAGGGTTAATAACAATTGCTCTTACGCCCGCTATATCGTTGCGCTGACTTTCAATAGTGCGAACCAGTACATCAACCTTTCTATCTTCAACACTGTATTGGGTGGCAATGCGCCCGCCCACTTTGGCTCCGATCAGTTGCGACACAGTGGCTGCATCTAAGTTTAGCCGAGCAAGCTTAGCGTGATCGAAGACTATTTTAAGCTCTGGATTGCCATCGCGAATGCTGGTGGTTACATCGGTAAAATTCGCAAAGCTTGCCAGCTTAAGCGCAATAGCGTCTCCATATTCTTGCAACTGATTTAAATCGTAACCCGTAATTTCCACTTGAATTGGCGATGAAAAGCTAAAGAGTTCAGGCTCAGAAAACACTGATTCGATGTTTGGTTTGTTGTTTAGATAATCACGCAAGGTATTCTGAACCTGCTGCATGTCACCTTGGGTGGCATTGGCGTGCATAACCACATTTAAGCGACCCCAATGATCGCCACCTTGATTAGGCGCAGCACTTATGAGGCTGCCCGTTCCAGACATAGCATAAGTACGCTGCACTTTTGTGTGCGATCCGCTCTGTTGTTCGTCTTCTGGACCACTACCCACACTGTTCTTCTCATTAAATACAACGGCCGCTAGTGCGTTGAGTTCGGCATCGGTTTTCTGCAAAGGAGAACCTGCTGGTAAGGTGATTTCTACTGAGAACTCTCCTTGTGACATGGTGGGAATGAGTTCCATACCCAACTGAGGTAACAGTAAAACCCCTCCAGCAGACACGGCTACTGCAATACCTAGCACTGCAGTTCGAGCGCGAAGGCTTGCTTTCAGTAACACTTCATACGCTTTTGATAGGCCATCAAACCCTTTGGAAAACAGCCAAACAAGGGGTGTGAACACTACCGATAAACATCTGCTGATGATGTGCCACGCACCAATTATCAAGGTCACAAGAGCGGCAGGTAAGAAAATAAAAACAAATTTAAACAGTGCTCTAACAGGCCAGGTGGCGTAAAACGCTATTTTACCTAACAGACTAGTGGGGGCAGTTTTTACAGAGGCTGACGGGTTATCGAATGTATCTTGGTGAGATAATTGTTGCGTTGATTTTCTTCTCGCCATCGCCGGAATGATGGTGAGTGCCACCACGAGAGATGCAGCAAGGGCAAAGGAAACCGTTAGTGCTTGGTCTCGAAATAACTGACCAGCAATGCCTTCAACAAATATAAGCGGAACGAAGACGGCCATGGTGGTTAATGTAGAGGCGATTATCGCACCTGATACTTCTTTGGTGCCCTTAGAGGCCGCCTCAAATTGCGTAGCGTCTTCGCCATGTTGAGCCTTTGTTAAGCCACGTTTGTGTTTGCGGTGGCGGTCAATATTTTCAAGCACAACAATGCTGTTATCTACCAATAGTCCAACAGCAAGGGCGATACCGCCAAGGCTCATCATATTTAAGCTTATGTTGTTGGCATACATTAAATTAAACGTGGCAATAACAGACACAGGAATAGACACAGTAATGATGACCGTTGCCCAGAAGTCTTTTAGAAACAAATACAGCACCAACATGGCTAGAATGCCGCCCACAATGGCTGCTGACTTCACGTTGTCGATGGCCTGTTTTATAAACACGCTCTGATCATAAGTTTGATCAAGTGCATAATTTGAGGGGAGGGCTTTTTGTACTTCTTGCAGTCGACGTGACACATTTGTAGCCACATCCACCGCATTAGCGTCACCTTCTTTATAGATTGCTATTTCAACACCTTCAGTGCCATTAAAGCGCGTGATGACACTTCTGTCTTTATAAGCACTTTGTACAACGGCAACATCTTTTAACTGGATGTTTCGATTACCTGAGCGGCCGATAAATAAGTTTTCGATATCGTCTAGTGTTTCAAACTGGTTTAGTGTTCGAACTAAAAAGGCTTGGGCGGCATTGTCTATTCTTCCGCCTGCGGCGTTAACATTTTCTGCTTTTATACGCTCAACAATATCTGTAATAGGAATGGATAGTTGACTGGCTTTACGCTGGTCAATAAGTATGTGAATTTCATTTTCTAGCCCTCCGCCTAATCGCACGGCCGCAACACCTTCAACAGACTCTAAGCCTCGTTTTACTTGTTGTTCGGCGTATAAACGCAAGCGCTTCATACCGCTTTCGGAAAGGTTTTCGGTGTCAGTAGTGAGGCCTAACTTGATGACGGGATCTAAGCTGGGGTTAAAACGCAGCAGTCGAGGCTTTTCAATGTCCAGAGGAAGTCGAAGTACGTCTAGTTTTTCTCTTACTTCTAAGCTGGCAAAGTCCATGTCCGTACCCCAAGCAAAGGATAAGACTACGTCTGATTGGCCTGCACGTGAGGTAGAGGTAACTTTACGCACGCCTTTAACGACGCCGATGGATTCTTCGATGGGCTTAGATACCAGTTGTTCTATTTCTGCGGGAGCGGCGCCATCGTAATCGGTGCGTATAGTTAAAGTGGGGTAAGACAAATCAGGCAATAAATTCACCGACAGCCTACCAAGAGACACCATACCAAATAACAACACCGCGAAAGTAAACATAGAAACGGCGACGGGACGCTTAACAGCAATATCGACAATACGCATAATACTATTCCTTATTTATCTTCGCTTAGCTGTTTACAACTTCAACAGGCGCATTGTCTTTTAAGTTTTGATGACCCGCAGTAACGACTTGTTCGTTACCGGTTAACCCGTGAGTCACTTCAATAACATCGTTATTTTCAAATCCGGTAGATACATTGACTTTCTTAACCACGCCACCGTCGACTACAAAAACGCTGTGGGTATTATCAATGGTAACCAGAGCACGGCGGGGTACTAAAGTGGTATTGGCATGAGTGGCATATTCAAGAGATACATCGGTGAACATGCCGGCTTTTAACGTGTTTTGTCCATTGGGCACTCGCAGGGTTACTTTAAAGGTGCCGGTAGTGGCGTCGATAACGGGGCTAATTCGCTCAACATGTGCGGTTATTTTTTGATTGTTTAACGCGGCAACGTTTAGGGTAGCAACCTGGCCTACAGACACATTCGTTAGTTCGTTTTCTGGTAGGAATACCACGCCCTGAAGGTCTTTTTGCTGCACAATATGAAACATTCTTTCACGTTGGAAAGATTCGGTGAGGTTACCTACTTTGGCATTGCGAGATGCAATAAACCCACTAATAGGTGCTTCTATCGTGGTTTCTTTTAAATCCAATTCAGCAATGCGCAACGAGGCCTTGACTGATTCATACTGAGCGTTGAGCTTATCGTAGGTATCGTGACTAATGAGTTTTTGTGAGTATACCTTGTTGACGCGCTCAAGCTCGTTTTCGATACCTTGTAGGTCAGCGCGTGCTTTTGACACATTGAGTTCGTACCGACGCTTATCTAGCTGTGCCAACGCTTGTCCTTTTTCTACGTAGTCGCCTTCTTCTACGAATATGGCTTCAATAATTCCTGATGCGCGAGCAGAGACAAACGCTTCTTCACGGGCCTCTAAAATAGCGGTGGTATTGTAGGTTGAGGTAATGTCGCCTGTTTTTAAGTGCAGTGCTTCAACGGGAATAGCGAATACCGTCTCTTCTACTTTGTCAGGGCCATTCGCTGCATCAATCGCATCAGCATCTGTGCAGCCAGTTGTAAATGCGCTAAGCGCTAGAATTGTGCTACCAATAACGGCATAGCGTAAAAATGGAGAGTGAGCGTTCGAAATTCGAAGTGAAGCGTTGTTTGAGTTCTGATATGAGGTGTTTTGTGCTGTTTCCATGGTCAATGCCCTAACGTTTATTGTCGTTATATCATAATGACCAATAAGAGCAGATAACGTGCCAGTAAACTAAAAACATTAAGTTTCAGTGTGTTAGGGTTTTTTGGTGGTGAAAAACAAAAAGGCCAACCGAATTGGTTAGCCTTTTTTACTATCTGTTAGCCAATATCGCTAAGTAACAGTAATTTAAACTAAAGTCTACAAGGCCAAAGCCTGCCTAGACATCGCTTATTCCACTGATTATCTATTCAACCAAGGTGTAGCTGGTGGTAATGTCAACATTGCCCTTAAGCATTAACATGACCGAACAGTATTTTTCCGCTGAAAGCTGCACAGCACGGGCTAACGCTTTATCGGTAATTCCCGTTCCTGACACCGTGTAGTGAGCATGTACTTTTTCAAACACACGTGGTGGCTCTTCAGCGCGGTTTGCCTCAAGTTCACAATGACACGCTGTAATGTCAAAGCGCCCTTTTTTCAAAATATCGACGACGTCCACACTTGAACAGGCACCAATAGCAACAAGCACCGATTCCATAGGTGAAACAGCGTTGCCGTTTCCATCCATCACGGTGTTGTAACCACTGTCGGTAGTACCAGTAAACGTAAGGTCTTTATCCCATGAAACACGTGCTTTCATTATATATCCTGAGTTGTGTAAATTAAGTATTGGTGTTCAATCGTATTGCATCAGCGTTAATAGTGATTTTTTTCTGTTTATACAGCGCACCCAACGCCTTTTTATAGGCCGCTTTACTCACATTAAAATGCGTGTAAATATCTTCAGGTGCACTCTTATCAGTGAGTGTCGATATGCCGCCGTGGGCATCTAAATCATCTAAAATAGCCTGCTGAAGCTCACTTCGCGCATCTTTATCAATACGTTGAAGGACAACATCAATTTTACCATCTTCGCGAATTGTTTTTATTACACCCGAGGTAGCTTGACCTACTTTCAATGGTTTAAACGCGTCGCTGTGAAAAATCAGACCAAGATTCTTTTCGTTTATCACGACTTTAAAACCGAGATCTGTTTTGGCATAAATTAGGCATTCAACATCGTCGCCTTCATTCAAATAGGCATTACTTTCCTGTAAAAAGTAGTGAAGCTTGGTCGCACCTAAAATGCGCTGGGTTTTATTGTCAAAGAACGTATAAACAACGTATTTCATACCCGCACTAACAGGCTCGGCTTGATAGTCGTCTGGAACGAGTAAATCGTTATCTAATCCCCAGTCGAAAAAAGCGCCAAAATTGGTAGCAGATACCGCTTTTAAAATTTTGACTTCGCCCACCTGAATCAGCGGCTTTTTCACCGTTGCGTAGGGCTCTCCACGCTGATTTGTGGCAACAAATACATCTATCTCCGCATTTGTTGCAAGGGGTGTTTCAACCTCATCAAGAGGAAGAGTAACGGTTTCATCGATGCCAAGGGTGTGGGCCTCTGAATCGAAAACAGCAGCACCTTCGTTATCAGTACCACTCTCAAACTCGTTTTCATTAGCGTCTAGGGCGGCTAGGGCGTACCCAAAAGGGTATTCTGCTACCACGCGCAATGTATTAATTTTTCCAATATTTATCATTAACACTGACTTTTTTAATAGAACAGGTAACATAATATCGGATTGGAGTTAAGAGCTAAACCATTATGAAGTTAAATTGCGATTTAGGTGAAAGTTTTGGGGCCTGGTCTATGCCTGTGGAAAAAGACATTATGTCTGAGATAGACCAGGCAAACATTGCCTGTGGCTTTCACGCTGGCGATCCATTGGTAATGAAAGCCGCGCTGGATATTGCCAAAGCCCATGGTGTGTCGGTTGGTGCTCATCCGTCTTACCCTGATTTGCAAGGGTTTGGACGCAGAAGTATGGCAATGCAAGCCAATGAGCTTAGTGCCTGTATTCAATATCAGGTAAGTGCATTAGTAGGGATGGCTGACATAGTGGGCACGCAGGTCGATTATGTTAAGCCACACGGTGCACTTTATAACGACATGATGAAAAATAAGGACATTAGGCAAACCGTGATGAAAAGTGTTGCCGCCATGTGCCAAGGAAAACTTCCGTTGATGGTACAAGCCACATCTGAACACCAAGAAATCATAGATGAAGCAAAACAGCATGGCGTATCGCTGTTGTTTGAAGCTTTTTCTGACAGACGCTATACCGATGAAGGCTATCTACAGTCTCGTCAAATAGACGGTGCTGTACTCAGTTCGCAAGAGGCGTTAGTACAAGCCAAGCAACTTATAGAGCAGGGCACAGTAACAACTGCATCAGGCGCCACGTTATCTATTCAAGCAGACAGTTTGTGTGTGCACGGCGATACAGCCGGCGCTGTAGAGATAGCCCGCCAAATTAGAGCTTACCTATAACTATGTTGTTTCAAAAAACACGTTATTTTGAAAGTGGTCTTAAGGTAGGAGATGCTCATGCAACCTTTTGGCAGTATTAAGCAGTTTGTTCCCGTGGGAGCAGATGCCATTATGTTGTATTTTTCAGGTTCAAACCTAGAACAAGCAAATGCCGCCTGTCAGCAATGGTTGCGTGTACTCGATAGGGCTGCCAGTCATAGCGAACGACCTTGGCTTGTAGAATGTGTGCCATCCTACGATAGCTTATTAATAATATTCGATATTGAGCGAGTCGATAGCCACTTTGTATACAATACGCTTCGCAGCTGGCAAAACGGTGGAAACACCATGATTGGCCCTGAAGTTGGCAGCTCGGCAGTTGTTAGCTCGGCAGGTGGTGAAACTGAAGTAGCCCCAGGAAAATGCCATATATTGCCTGTGTGGTATGGTGCGCCAGACGCTAACGATCTTGTTGAAATTAGTCAAAAAACATCCCTGTCGATTGAAGAGGCAATTTCACTCCATACCAGCATTGAATATAAGGTTTACGCGGTGGGGTTTGCTCCTGGCTTTGGCTACATGGGAGATATTCCGATACAACTACAGTGCCCACGATTAGGCACGCCCAGAAAGAAAGTGCCGAAGGGAGCGGTTGCCATCGCAGATAGACAAACCGCCGTCTATCCTAGCGAATCTCCCGGCGGCTGGAATTTAATGGGCCTGTGCCCTGAAAACATGTTGGATAAAGACAATCAACCTTTGCTAAGTGCTGGCGATACCGTAAAATTTGTGTCGATAACAGAAAGTGAGTTTAACGCCTATCATGAAGGTTGAAGTAATTTCGAAAGGCCTTTTCAGCCTCATTGTTGATGAAGGCAGAATAGGTAAGCAGCGCCAAGGGTTCTCCCAATCCGGCCCTATGGACGAAATGGCGTATCATTGGGCAAATTTTCTTGCTCACAACCCCGACAATACACCCTGTTTAGAAGTGATGGGAAAAATGACGGTCTGTTTTCATGAGCCTGCTATTGTTGCTGTTGCGGGGCGGCAGGTAACGGTGCAGGTAAATGGGCATGACCAACCGTCTTATTCCAGTATCAAGGTCAATAAAAATGACCGCTTAAGCTTTCAAAGTGGATATGTTGGAAGTAAGGCGTATCTTGCTATTTATGGTGAATGGAAAATTCCCCATCAGGTTGGCAGTGCATGTACTGTAGTTCGAGAGTCCCTTGGCGGCCTTCATGGTGACGGTCGAGGAATTAGCGACGGTGACTGTATCGATATAAGTCGTTGCGATGAGCAAACGTATGAAGCGGTATCTGTTCGTCAGCTGCCAATCCAGAACAGTTTGTCAATAAAGTGCGGAGAGCATGTAGCCTATGACATAGAGGCGCCGTTACGTGTCATTAAAGGTTATCAAGAAGCGCATTTTAGTCAGGTAGCGAAGCGCATGTTTGAAAGCTCAGAATATACGGTCAGTTCGTCAATCGACAGAATGGGCTATCGTTTGAACGGAGCAGATATTGCTTCATCTTTGTCGTCTATGCGCTCAGAGGCTATTCATATAGGCGCAATTCAAGTACCTCCAGATGGACAGCCTATTATCATGATGCGCGATAGACAAACTCTGGGTGGCTATCCGAAGCTAGGATGTTTAAACCCACTCGATGTAAGTCGCTTGGCTCAGCGGGTTCCCGGTGAGACAGTTTCCTTTATTTTTCAAAATAGTGAAGAAGCCCGAGCCGACATTCTTTTGTCTCGGCAACACGTGCAGCGATTGAGAGGAGAAATTGCATGACAGTCGCTTTTTTAAACGGTGAATACCTTCCCCTTAGTGAAGCAAAAATTTCACCGATGGATAGGGGCTTCCTATTTGGTGATGGTATTTATGAAGTGATACCGACCTATGCGGGAAAACCGGTAGGGCTTAAGGGCCATTTGTCGCGGTTGGCCTCGGGGCTATCGGCCATTGAAATTGATAATCCTTATGACGATGCCATGTGGACATCCATTGTGCTGCAGCTGGCAACAGAAAATGCTCAGCATATAGAAAGTGGTAACGTGGGAGTGTATTTCCATGTGAGTCGAGGTACTGACACTAAGCGTTATCATGCATACCCAACTGGCGTTACACCAACGGTTTTTGCTTTCGCGTTTGAAATGGCAGCCCCCCAGTCAAATTCAAGAAGCAGTGCCAAGGTGTTTAAAGTGGCACTAGAAGAAGACAAGCGTTGGCAACGGTGCCATATAAAGTCCACATCGTTGCTTGGCAACGTCATGCACTTTCAAAGTGGCGTAAAAGCTGGTGTTAACGAAACAATTTTATATAACGAGAAAGGGCTGATAACTGAGGCAAGTTCGTGCAACGTATTTATGGTGAAAAACGGCATGATTAAAACGCCGCCCTTAAATAATGAATTGCTGCCAGGGATCACCCGCCACATTGCACTAGAATCGTTTAAGCGTGCAAACCTTAACGTTGTAGAGGAGTGGTTTTCTAAAGAGTCACTTCTCGATGCAGATGAGGTGTGGCTTACGTCATCGAGTAAGGAAGTGTCTCCGGTTATTGAAATTGATGGGAATGTCATCGGTGAGGGCGAGGCAGGCGAAGTGTGGGAACGGGCAATAAGGGCGTATCACGCTTATAAATTTGACGCTTAATGCGCATATAAGCCACGCTTGAAAAGCGAAAAAAAACCTGCCGATACGTGAGTAAAGGCAGGTTTTTCATTTGAACTTTAGGTCAACACGCCTAAATTAGTCGAGTGTGTCGCAGTTCCCGTCGGTACATTCACCGTAAAGGTACAGGCTGTGGTGAGTAAGCTTAATATTGTGCTGCTTTGCCACCATTTCTTGTCGCTGCTCGATAATATCGTCTTCAAACTCAATCACTTTTCCACACTTAAGGCATACTAAATGATCGTGATGGTCTTTATGGCTTATTTCGAAAACAGATTTGCCGCCTTCAAAGTGATGACGATTTAAAATGCCGGCGTCGTCAAATTGGTTAAGAACACGATATACCGTAGCTAAACCAATTTCTTCATCTTGTTCGATAAGAATCTTGTACACATCTTCCGCACTTATGTGTTGATTATTTGGGTCTTGCAGAATTTGTAAAATTTTAAGGCGAGGCAGAGTGACTTTAAGCCCTGCTCTTTTCAATTCTTTATTTTGATCCATTACAACCTACTGAGAAAGTGTGAAAAACATTTGCAGGTATTATAGGTAACTTGTAGCGATTTTAAAGTAAAACTAAGGTTTCTTTAACCTTATGAACGAATTTTACTCATCGACTAAATAATGAGCAAAAAATAAGAGTTTGTTCAATTAAGCGTAAAACGGTAGCGATTGTTCATTAAGTGCAGGATAAGAAACATGAATATGTAAAATAGATATAAACTTTTGGTGCATTGAATTTACATATTGTTAAACTAGAATTGAAAGACTATTGTGACACTCCTTGCTTTTGTCGGGCGTACTTGTTGGATTCTATTATGCAGTTAACAATAATAAATAAAATAACGTTAGGCTTTGGTCTGTTCGGATGCTTACTTTTATTTACCAGTGTTTTATCTTACTTCGGCCTTAACGATATCCGCAAATCTGCAGAAGATGTTGTTGAGCGAAAAATGCCTGAGCAAACCAGCATGGTAAGAGTGAAAACAGAAATTTTGTCATTATCTGTTATCACAGCAAACGGCTTCCATGTGGAAAACGCTGCTTCATTCGAAAAAAATAAAGCATTATTTGATTCTTTATCTTCTGAATTCACAAAAGATCTCGATAACCTCAAATCGTTAATGCCCTCAAATGACGACGCCCAAAAAGCAATTGCAGATAGTCTTCACTACGTCGATAGCAGTAATAAAATGTATGCGGCCATAAAATCGCGTATGGAAGTAGAGGCGCAGTTGCAAAGCCAACTTGAACAAGTGCTAATGGTGGCCGATGAGGCCAGTGCACTTATGCTTGACCTTTCTTACATCGACTCTAACGATCCAGTTATAGAAACATTAATTGGCGCTGGCACTGCCATAGATAACAAGCTTCTCACAATCAATGACTCTTTTATCGAATTAGCAGAGTCTAATCGCTCAGAAGAAAGCCTAGGGATTATTGATGATTTAAGTTATCAACTCAGTAACCTTCAGGTAGATAGAGACTATATAAATAGGTTAGCAAGCGGCATAGACGACGGTGGCACGGTGAGTGCGTTTAATGAGCAGTACGATGCCTTACTGGTCGCTGTTGATAAGCTAACAGCGCTGCAAACAGCAAAGCTAGAAATGATTGAAAACACGGTGAAAGAGAGAAGCAATGCGACCTCATCGCTCAATACGGCCTTAGACGATATCAACGCGTTATTTAAACGGGTTCAAGCTCAAGCGTTAAGTGGGCAAAACGCAATATTAGAATCGGTACAAGCTAACTTAGTTAAAAATACTATTGTTGCTATCTTTGGCCTTATTACCGCTATCGTGCTGGCCGTTGTGGTTACCCGCAGCATCTCAAAACCACTTAGTCGCATTAACCGCGGTTTGAGTTTATTGAGTAAGGGGGATTTAAGCCAGAAGCTACCAGAAGAAGGGAATGATGAGTTCTCAGCACTGTCTGCCAAAGTGAATAGCCTGACCGATAGCCTAAGAGAGCTGGTTGGGAATATTTTAGAGCAAGAAACGCGATTAATCGAAATAGCGAAAGAGAGCGTCGAATTGGGTGATAAGAGCCTCGTTGATGTGGATGACCAACGAGAGCAAGTTACGGTTACGTCCACCAATACGCAACATGTACAGGAAAAAAGCCGCAGTAACCTTAAACAAATTAATCAGGCTATGTCTGCGCTACGGGATATTACCAATCAGAGTCAAGACATTGGCCACCTCGTAGAGCGAAATAGACAGCAAGTAGATAGCCAAGCTAAACAGGCTGAAACATCTGCAGAGATTATCGCCCGGTTAGATGATAACTCTCGCAGCATTGGTAGCATACTTGACGTTATTAAAACCATTGCAGAACAAACTAATCTATTGGCGCTTAACGCGGCCATAGAGGCTGCCAGAGCAGGGGAGCAAGGACGTGGGTTTGCCGTTGTTGCTGATGAAGTAAGAACCCTAGCAAATCGAACTCATGACTCAACCGAAGAAATTGAGCAGATGATTGGCAACTTACAAAAAGATGCTGCTGAAGCGGTTAAAGCCATTGAATCTGGGAAAGAGCAGGCAAAGGGCAGCGTTGATATTACCCACCAGGTTGCAGAGCAGGTAAAAGGTATTCGGGAAATTATCGAGCAGCTAAGCAACATCAACGAGCACATTGTCACCGATACCGAACAGCAGGACGTGTTGTTGGCCGACGTAGCGCAAAGCTTAAACACCATTGTTAGCTTGGCAGACTCCAGTGCTCAAAGCACAAGGCAGTCTAACGAATCGACCATGAAGTTAGATGCGCAAACTGAAAGCTTGCGAAAAGCGGTTGAGCGTTTTCAATTGTAAAAGAAAGCATAATGTCAGAAATAAAATATCAGACACAAAAAAACCGCTCATCATGAGCGGTTTTTTATTATCTTTAATAAACGGGCGCTGCTTATGCCAGTTCAGCGAGGCATAGCTCGTCGTGAATCTGCTTACACCAAGCTTTTACTCTTGAGTCAGTAAGCTCTGGCTGTCTGTCTTCGTCAATACCAAGACCGACAAAGTGATTGTCATCAGCCATGCCTTTAGACGCTTCAAAGTCGTAGCCATCGGTAGACCACTGACCAACAAGAATTGCGCCTTTCGCTTCAACGATATCGCGCACCATACCCATGGCATCTAGGAAATACTCAGCGTAGTCTTCTTGATCGCCACAGCCGAAAATTGCCACTAGCTTATCGGTAAAGTCGATGCCCTCAAGCTCTGGGAAAAAATCGTCCCAATCGCATTGTGCTTCTCCGTAATACCACGTAGGTATTCCAAAGATAAGAAGGTCAAACTCGGCAATATCTTCTTTGCTGCTCTTAGCAATGTCTTTTACGTCAATGAGTTGCTTACCTAATTCTTTTTGAATCATCTTCGCTACGTGTTCGGTATTACCCGTGTCACTGCCGAAAAATAGGCCAACGCTCGCCATAACTAACCTCTATTAATCATTTCTGTCTGTTTAAACGCCTGAATTAAGCCAGAACCATTCGATGAGTCCCTTAGCTAGAAACCCCACCGCACCTAAGCCAAGCACGCCGTAGGTCACTACTTTACCAATGAGAGGAACATCGTTCTTACGCAATACATCGTGCACAGCAAAGCCCATCAATGCAAAAAGTATTGCAAGGCCGCCATATAGCATAATGGACTCTATTAGTTCATAGTTTTCTGCAAGCATGGTTTCGTTAATTCAATATCAGTAATCTACAAAATCTGCGCGAATGATATCACAATATGCGAATGTGTAAGAGACCAAAACATTCAAAAATATGTAATAGTATTCGCTGTCATCGCAAATTTAATAAGAGATTGTTTTATCAATACAAAAAATCAATTTTTTTGTAACATTCTCTCTACAATTGCATTAAAAACCGCAGGCTTTTCCGCGTGCAGCCAGTGCCCGACACCTTCAATAATATGCGCCTTCGCATTCGGGAAATAGGTACCGATAGCGGCTTTATGCTCCGCGGTTATATAATCGGAATTGCCCCCTTTTATAAATAGGGTAGGCCCGTTAAATTGTTTAGACGTTTGTTGCCAATCTACTATGTGAGGGTAGCTCTCTATCAGTCCTGCTAAATTAAATCGCCAAGACCATTTACCTTCGTCCGTTTTGTACAAGCTTTTAAGTAAGAACTGTCGTACACCAGGTTCCTCAATAAACTCAGACATTGCCGATTCAGCGTCTTTTCTGCCCTGTATGTCATCTAGTGGAACCGCATTTAAACCATTAAATATGCTGTAATGCCTGTGATTGTATGCAACTGGCGCAATATCAGCCACAACAAGATGACTCACTTTCTCTGGGTAGTTAAGTGCAAACTGCATTGCGACTTTGCCACCTAAGGAATGACCTAGTAGCGCTACACTCGAAAGGGAAAGTGCTTCGACAATATCGTTAATGGCGCTGGCTGCGTTAGTGACGTCAAATCCATTTGTCCATTTCGACTCACCGTGGTCGGGAAGGTCGATGCTTACAATATTGTATTGTTTTTCAAAATGCCGTTTAATTATTGCTAAATTATCAGCGCTTCCAAATAATCCATGAATTAAAAAAAGCCATGACGATGAATTATCGCATTGAGATATTTTGTAATTTATATCCACGTAGTCGCCAAATAAATTGATGAAAAAAAGAGGCCTGCAATGCAGACCTATATAAATGTAATTAATAACAGTATGTATTAAGGCGTGCCTTAATTAGTTGAAAAGCTATCCAACGATTTACCACTATCAAGGGCGTCTTTATAAACCCGTGGCATTCTGCCAATACCGGTCCAAGGATGCTCAACGCCTTTTTCGTCTACAAGCTTATATTTAACAGGGCGTTTTTTACCTGTTTTCTTGCTTGTTTCGCTACTTAAAGCCTGTAGGTCTTCAAAATTTAAACCTGCTTCTTCCATTTGTTGTTTAATGGCGGCCAGTTTTTCCCGTTTTTCCTGTATTTCTTTTTCTTGCTCTAGCGCTTTTTCTTTTCGCTTATCAACAATATTTGCTAATTTCTCTTGAACATCTTCCAGTTCTTCAATGCTTAATTCCTTTACTGCACCTTGTAAACGTCTTCCATGGGTTAAAATATCTAAAAAATCACTCATTAATTAACCTTAGTACGTTGGGTGTAAATTCATAATGATAATAATTAATAAACGGGCAAAAAAAAAGCGGGCAGAGCCCACTTTTTAATTTAATACGATATATAGCGTAATTCAGTCGCTAAAAAGCAAACCTTTACACAAATCGACTCAACATTTACATATTCGGATAATTAGGACCGCCAGTACCTTCAGGCACTACCCATTTAATGTTCTGGCTTGGGTCTTTGATATCGCAGGTTTTACAGTGTACGCAGTTTTGTGCATTAATCTGAAAACGCTTTTCACCTTCATCTTCAATAATTTCATAAACACCAGCAGGGCAGTAACGTTGAGCAGGCTCTGCAAATTTCGGTAAGTTTATCTGAATTGGAATAGAAGGATCTTTCAATTGCAAATGACAGGGTTGATCTTCTTCATGGTTTGTATTGGATAAAAACACAGAAGATAGTTTATCGAAGCTCAAGACTCCGTCTGGTTTGGGATAACTGATTTCTTGTGATTTATCCGCTTCGTTAAGCTGCGCATAATCCTTATGCTCGTCTTTCATGGTAAAGGGTAAATTACCTTTAAAGAAATTTTGTTCTAAGGTGTTAAATGCACCGCCCCAGAAATTACCCAATTTATGAATTGCCGGGCCAAAGTTACGCGAACGGAATAATTCATCGTATACCCAAGACGATTTAAATTTGTCTGTGAAACTGGTTAATTCTTTAACCGGTGCTTCATTATTTTCTTTTATTGCTTCAAATATACTCTCAGCAGCCAGCATGCCAGATTTCATGGCCGTATGGTTGCCCTTAATTTTCGCAAAGTTCAGCGTACCAGCGTTACAACCTACTAATAGACCGCCAGGGAACGTCATTTTAGGCAGTGAGTTAAATCCACCCTTAGCAATGGCGCGAGCGCCGTAAGAAACCCGCTTACCGCCTTCAAGGTATTGCTTAAATACCGAGTGATGTTTTAGACGTTGGAACTCATCAAACGGGCTTAAGTAAGGGTTCTCATAATTAAGGTCAACAATTAAGCCCACAAACACTTGGTTATCTTCGGCGTGATACATATAACTGCCGCCAGTGGCTTCATCTAATGGCCATCCCGCGCTGTGCACCACTAAACCTGGCTGGTGTTTGGCTGGGTCGATATCCCAGATTTCTTTAAAGCCGATGGCATAATGTTGTGGCGAACTGTCTTTATCTAGGTTGAAGTGAGAAATAAGTTCTTTACCAAGATGGCCTCTACAACCCTCTGCAAATATCGTGTATTTTGCGCGAAGCTCCATACCCGGCATGTAGCCGTCTTTATGCTCGCCATTTTCACCAACGCCCATGTCGCCAGTTACTACACCGCCAACGCTACCGTCTTCATTGTAAATTGTTTCTGCGGCAGAAAAGCCAGGGAATACTTCAACACCCAACTGTTCAGCTTGTT
The DNA here is from genome assembly GCF_000753865.1 of Alteromonas sp. LOR. Taxonomy (GTDB): domain Bacteria; phylum Pseudomonadota; class Gammaproteobacteria; order Enterobacterales; family Alteromonadaceae; genus Alteromonas. The sequence continues at coordinate 109,229 of NZ_JQFW01000022.1, forward strand.
CTGCAAGCCAGCGGCAAACATTACCCATAGAGACAATATAGTTACCTTCATTGTGCATGGTTTTTGGGGTAATACCGTTTGGCAGCTTCTTGGCCGAATTCTCATCGTTTAGCAGGTAAATGTGATCTTCAGTAACAGGCGTGTTAAGCGGCGCGCCTTTCTCTTTCCAATCGGGGAAGAGTTCATTCATGGCTCGAGGCTCAAAAACAGCACCCGAAAGGATATGTGCACCTACTTCGGAGCCTTTTTCGACTACGCAAACCATTAATTCTTGGTCATTTTCATTTGCAAGCTGCATGAGCTTACAAGCAGTTGATAGTCCAGCTGGGCCGGCACCGACGATGACTACGTCAAACTCCATCGATTCTCGTTCCACGGGAGGCTCCTTATGTTCGTATTTTTATAATGCACTATTGATGAAACAAATAATGCAATGTGTCAAAAACATGTAAATTAAATGTCGACCTGCAAGGTAATCCAGGTTGACGTTTACGTCAACAGTAAGTACATTGCATAGCAGTTTACGTTAACGTTAACTGACAACGCATTTTATGCGCTGGTAAACGTGGTGTTAACGCCTTTTTCGAGCTAGCCTTGTAAAAACGGACGTTCCACGGTTTTTTTTTAACGTAAAGTGCTTTATTAAAGTTTCAAAAAGCGTGGTGAAGTAATACGTTTTTAATTTTTAATAGTTAATTATTAGTGAAACGTAGTAGACACCGACGAACTCTATAATTGAGGTAAATATGAAAATACTCGTACCGGTCAAACGCGCGATCGACTACAACGTTAAGGTAAGAGTGAAAGCCGATGAATCTGGCGTCGACCTTACTAATGCAAAAATGGCCATCAACCCGTTTTGTGAAATTGCTGTTGAAGAAGCAGTAAGATTAAAAGAAAAGGGCATTGCCACTGAAATCGTTGTTGTTTCAATTGGCGATAAAAGCTGCCAAGAGCAAATTCGCACGGCATTGGCATTAGGTGCTGATCGCGGCATTCAGATTGATACCGATCAAAACCTAGATTCTTTACAAGTTGCTAAGCTTTTAGCAAAAGTTGTTGAAGAAGAAGCGCCACAGCTGGTTATTCTTGGCAAGCAAAGCATCGACTCTGATAATAATCAGACGGGTCAAATGCTAGCAGCATTAACGGGAATGCCTCAAGGCACGTTCGCTTCTGAAGTGGCCATCGACGGTGAAAAAGTACACGTTACACGTGAAGTAGACGGCGGCCTTCAAACTATTGCGCTTTCTCTTCCTGCGGTAGTAACCACAGACCTTCGTTTAAACGAACCTCGTTATGCATCACTTCCTAATATCATGAAGGCTAAACGCAAGCCTTTAGATGTTAAAGCAGCGGCAGATTTTGGTGTAGCGCTAGAGTCTCACGTGAAAGTGCTTAAAGTAACGCCACCGCCACAGCGCGAGGGTGGTATCAAGGTAGCAGACGTTGCTGAGTTAGTAGATAAACTTAAAAATGAAGCGAAGGTGATCTCATGACAGTACTTGTATACGCAGAACACGACAATGCGAGCCTAAAAACCGAAACTAATAAACTAGTGCATGCTGCAAAGCAAATGGGTGGCGACATTCATGTATTGGTTGCTGGTGAAGGCTGTCAGGCGGTTGCTGATGCAGCTGCGCAAGTAGACGGCGTTACTAAGGTATTGCTTGCAGACAACGCAGTTTATAAATATCAGCTAGCTGAGAATGTTGCAGACCTAGTACTTGAACTAGCGGGCGATTATTCTCACGTCATTGCAGCAGCAACAACTACGGGCAAGAACTTCATGCCTCGCGTTGCGGCACTTCTCGATGTAGCTCAAATTTCCGATATCATTGGCGTGGAAAGCGAAGATACGTTTATTCGACCTATCTACGCGGGTAATGCGATAGCGACTGTACAATCAAGCGACGCAACGAAAGTGATTACTGTGCGAGCTGCGTCTTTCGATGCTGCTCAAACAGGCAACAGCGCTGAAGTTGCTGCTATCGACGTAGTAAAAGCAAACGAAAAATCTGATTTTGTATCTGAAGAGCTTACAGAGTCAGAGCGTCCTGAGCTTACTGCTGCCGATGTGGTTATTTCTGGCGGTCGCGGTATGCAAAACGGCGAGAACTTCAAGCTTCTTGAAGGTATTGCTGACAAATTAGGCGCAGCTATGGGTGCATCTCGTGCAGCCGTTGATGCCGGTTTTGTGCCCAACGACATGCAAGTGGGTCAAACAGGAAAGATTGTTGCTCCTCAGCTTTATATTGCAGTGGGCATTTCTGGTGCTATTCAGCATCTTGCTGGTATGAAAGACTCTAAAGTTATCGTCGCTATCAACAAAGACGAAGAAGCGCCTATTTTCCAAGTTGCAGATTACGGCTTGGTGGGTGACTTGTTTGAAGTACTTCCAGAATTGGAAGGCGCTATTTAATCAAGTATTAGCAGCATGTTTGTATAACAGCTGACTGAATACCTGTTTGAATAAGAGCGATAACACGCAATAAAAAAGGGCTGCTTCTGCAGCCCTTTCTGTAGGGAATCTGTAATTATTTTAGTGTGGCTTGCAAGTGGCTTATACGCGAACTACGGAGTTCTCTTCAAAACTAACTGGTGATGTTCTATATGCATCGGCTTCCCAGTCATTTTCCCAAGTTTTACCGTCTAAAAGGTAGCGGAATTGATATTCGGCATCTTTTTCTAGGTTAACTGTTAGGGTGAAGTCACCGCTTTTTAGCTTTTTCATCGACAGGGGCTTTTCGTCCCAGCCAGTAAAGTCGCCGCAAAGCTCTGCGTTTTGCGCTTCTCCTGCTGCTTCCGCATTCAGTCGAAATGTCACTTTGCACACTGGTTTAGATTTAAGGTATTGCTTCTTAAGACTCATAATGTGTTTCTCTTCAACGTAGCGAAAATATTATTTTTAGAAAAAAGTGTCTTTTCTAACGCTCTTTTTCACTTGAGCGCATAAATAATCACCGATTATCGAAAGTTTTTCAATCAGACTTTTTATTAGTCCAATAATTCCTTATATTACCCGTGCTTTATGTAGCGATGCGGTTTTCAAAAAAAATACATAAAATCTAACAATCTATGTAAAGCAACAGAAAAGAAAAATCAGTACACTGGTTACATACAATAATAAAATATCAGGTCTTATTTAACAGGCCTTCGCAACACGTTCCTAGGGATAGAAAATGAAGAACTCCGGTCTAAAGAAGAGTGGTATACCACTTATTATTATTGTTGTTGCATTCGTTGCAGCAGCAATCATGATCAGCGCTAAAAAACCACCCGAACAGGTTCCCGTTGAGATACCGGCCTTTTTGGTAGACGCGCAAAAGGTGTCACCCGAGTCTATTAGTTTTGTCGTCAGTTCACAGGGTAATGTTGTCCCAAAACATCAAACTGCATTGAGTGCTCAGGTAAGTGGACAAGTCGTCTCTCTATCTGACGATTTTGTAGTAGGGGGAACGTTTAAAAAAGGCGATGTGCTTGCTGTGCTAGAGCAAGAAGATTACATGACCGATATGAAGCTTGCTGAGGCTGAACTTGCGCAAGCGCAGGCTGCGCTACAAGAAGAAATTGCGAGAGGAAAAGTTGCTGAACAAGAATGGCGTTCAGTACGCAACTCAACGCCTCCCGAGTTGGGGTTGCGCAAGCCGCAACTCGCCAAAGAACAAGCGAATGTAAAAGCCTCCGAGGCAAAATTAGAGCGTGCAAGACGTAACTTGGAGCGCACAAAAATAAAAGCGCCTTACAACGGTATTGTAGTTGAGCGAAATATCGATTTAGGTCAGTTCGTAGCAATGGGAACGCCAATCGGTATGGTGTATTCAACTGATACGGCTGAGGTAAGACTGCCTATTACCGATGGCGACCTAAGGTTTATCAACATTGCCGACCAGTCATCAGACGGTGCAGAGGTTACTTTGCGGGCCACGGTGGGCGGTGCAAAACGCAGTTGGACTGGGCGCCTAGTTCGCTCTGAAGGTATTTTGGATACCGGAAGCCGTGTAGTTTTTGCTGTAGTTGAAGTGACGTTGCCTTATCAAATTAATGACGAGCAAGACTCTCCACTTCGATTTGGACAATTTGTTGAGGCCGAGATTACATCGGGCAGAGACGAAAGCTTAATAGTACTTCCTCGCAATATTCTTCGTTTAGATAATACCGTACTGACTGTGAATGAAAATCGCGAACTTGAAATTGTTCCTGTTGATGTAACACGCACCACGGCTGAAGACGTGTTTATTAGCGGCGGTATAAACGAAGGCACTCTGATAGTGACAAGTGCAGTTCCTAACCCTTATAACGGAATGAAAGTTCGACTACCAGGCGATGAAATAGTGTTAGCCGAAGAAGCTGAGCTAGATAAAGGCACTGATAAAAATTCAGATAAAGAGAAAATTAGTACTGATACCTTAGAAGGTGGCAGCGAATGAGTCGTATAGATACACATAGCGGGTTGATTGCTTGGTTTGCACGCAACAATGTAGCCGCTAACTTATTGATGTGGCTATTAGTCGTTGGTGGCTTATTTGGTGCATTTTCAATTCAAAAACAAGTGTTTCCAAGTTTCGAAATTGATGTAGTCAATGTTCGAGTTCCTTATTTGGGCGCAGCGCCACAAGAAGTGGAAGAGGGCGTACTGCTTAAAATAGAAGAGGCCGTAAAAGAGCTTGAGGGAATTAAGCAGCTTAACGCTACAGCAGTTGAGGGCATGGGAACCGTCAGTATTCAAGTTGAAGAGGGCTACGACGTTAAGTCTTTGCTCGATGAAATTAAGGTACAGGTTGATGCAATCCCCAGCTTTCCTGCGGATACAGAAAAGCCGGTTATATATCGACAAAAGATTCAGCAAGACGTTATCTGGGTATCGGTGTATGGCGATGCTAGCGAGCGCGAGTTAAAAGAGTTTGCAAAAGACCTTCGCGATGATATTGCAAACCTGCCCGGCATATCGAGTGTTCAGGTGGTGGGTGCTCGCGATTATGAAATTTCAATCGAGCTCTCTGAATCTGACCTGCAAAAATATAACCTCACCTTTGCCGATGTTGTGGCGCGTCTTAGTCAGTCAAGTATCGACTTACCCGGCGGCTCGATTAGAACTGAAAATGGCGACATTTTATTAAGAACAAAAGGTCAAGCGTATACCGGTTGGGATTTTTCACAAATTATTTTAGTGTCAAACAGCAACGGTACGCGAGTAACCTTAGGCGATGTGGCCTACATTAACGATGGCTTTATTGAGAATAACCAGTACGCCTTATTTGATGGAAAGCCTGCGGTAAGTTTGCGTGTTCGCGCTGTGGGCGATCAAAATGCCTTAGAAATATCCGAGCAAGTTAACCAATACATCGACAAAGAAAAAGAGACGTTCCCAGCGCACATTACAGCAGACACATGGGGAGACAGCTCGTTTTATCTCGCTGACAGACTCAACATGATGCTAGAAAACATGTTTTTCGGTGCCTTGTTAGTTTTCTTGGTGTTGTCTTTGTTTCTCAAAATTAAGCTGGCGTTTTGGGTCATTATTGGCCTGCCTGTTTGCTTCTTAGGTACCTTGTTAGTGATGCCTTTAGACATGATTGGCGTGTCTATTAATATGCTTAGCTTATTTGCTTTTATATTAGTTCTGGGGATTGTGGTAGATGACGCCATTATTATGGGGGAGTCTGCGTATTCCGAAATAGACGCAAAAGGCCACAGTGCAGAAAATGTTATCGCTGGGGTTAAAAAGGTAGCAATGCCCGCCACCTTTGGTGTGTTAACAACCATTGCCGCATTCTCGCCAATGCTAATGGTATCTGGGCCCTTCGGCATTATTTGGAAAACCATTGGAATGGTGGTTATTGTTTGTCTTGTCTTCTCTCTAATAGAGTCAAAGCTGATATTACCTGCGCATTTAGTGCACATGAAGCTGAAGCCATACGACCCGGCAAAAGCAAACAAATTTCAGCGTTTTAGAGACTTCTTCAGCGAAGGCATTAAGAAGTTTATTCACAATACCTATGCCCCATTTTTGGCTAAGGCCGTGAGAAACCGCTATACCACCGTAGCCACTTTCCTAGCCATGCTTATTTTAACGGTTGGTTTATTTGGCGGCGGGATTGTGCGGTTTGTATTTTTCCCCAGTATTCCAAGCGACTTTATGTCGGCAAGCTTTGAATTAGAGCCTGGCTCGTCCATTGCTCAGCGCGACCGCGTGCTCGATACCCTTCGAGATGCCATGAGTAGAATGGACAAAAAGATTGAAGAAGAAACGGGCACTAACGTTATTAAACACGCCATGACCTTCGACAACGGCAACTTGGGTGGTGAAATCTTTGCAGAGCTCACCAAAGGGGAAACTCGCACACTGTCAGACTTTGATATTCAAGATCGCTGGCGGGAAGAAGTACCAGAAATTCCCGGTGTGAAAACCTTTAGCATTAGCTCGCCAGGTGGGCCAGGCGGTGGTGCAGACCTCAGCTTTGAATTTAGTTCTAGCGATATTAATGCGCTTCGCGCCATTACGGATGAAATAAAAGAAGTTCTTGATACCTACGAAGGCGTTACCGACATTAACGATACGTTCTCTGGTGGTAGCGATGAAATTCAGCTGGCGCTTAAGCCACAAGCGGATGCTCTTGGCATTACGCTGCAGCAGTTAGGGCAACAAGTTCGCTTTGGTTTTTACGGCGCGCAGGTACAGCGTATTCAGCGTGACGATGAAGAAATTAAAGTGATGGTGCGCTATCCAAAATCTGAACGCAGCTCTATTGAGCACCTTGAAAATATGCGCGTGAGAGCGCCAAACGGCCAAGAGATCCCTTTTGAGCAAGTTGCGACCTTCAATTTAGGTCAAGGCTTCGACTCTATCATTCGCGTTGACGGTAAACGCTCGGTTACCATTACAGGTGTAGTGGATAAGGCCTTAATGGACCCGTCTGAGGTGACGTATGATGTTGTAGATAACATCATGCCAGACTTACTTGCTCGCTATCCCAACGTTGAATTTAAGCTACAGGGTAATTCGAAAGAACAAGCCGACGCTATTTTCAGCCTGATGCAAGGACTGCTGTTTGCTCTGTTTGCCATTTATGCCCTGTTGGCGATTCCGCTTCGCTCTTACAGTCAGCCGCTTATTATTATGTCGGTGATACCGTTTGGCGTGGTGGGTGCCATTATTGGTCACTTGGTGCTTGGTATGGCGGTAAGTGTGCTGTCCATCTGCGGAATTATTGCGCTGTCGGGTGTTGTGGTAAACGATAGCCTCATTATGGTTGATTTTGTTAACCGGGCACGTAAAGAGGGACTGTCGTTAATGGATGCCGCCATAAGTGCGGGTACGCAGCGCTTTAGGGCCATTATCTTGACTTCACTGACTACCTTTATGGGCTTGATGCCTATCGTATTTGAACGCAGCTTACAGGCGCAAATTGTAATACCAATGGCCATTTCACTGGCGTTCGGTATTTTGTTTGCTACTGTGATTACACTGCTTCTTGTTCCTGCGCTGTACTTAATTCTTAACGACATAAGAATGATTTTTAAGGGTAGGAAAAACGCGGCCAACAGTCATTCTGAAATTGAAAGTGCAGGCTGATCTCATAACAGCCGTGTTTTTAAAGGAGAGTAATTTGAAAATTAAATCAATGCGTTCATTTGCTGTGGTGCTAGCGGCCGGTGCGGTGGTTGCCTGTAATTCGGCGTACCAATCTGATTCGGCCTCAAAAGAAAGTGCAGACATCTCTAGCCTAAGCCCACAAGAAGCCAGCACGCAAGAAACGGGCACCTCTACCTCAATGCCTGCGCTGTCTGTTACATCGGGGGCTTACCCAACGACAAAAACGGTTGCTCAAGTAGATAATTATCACGGGGTGAAAGTAAACGACCCTTACCGATGGTTAGAAGCGCAGGATACACCTGAGGTGAAAGCGTGGGTTGATGCACAAAATGCGTTAGCTAAACCGCTGTTAAGTGCGCTTCCATCTCACGAACGCTATACAGAGCGCCTAACTGCGCTTTGGGATTACGAGAAGTACTCGACACCTTATATAGTTAATTCGAAGGTGTTTTATACTTACAACAACGGGCTACAGAATCAGTATGTCATGTATGTGTCCAGCGATGCAGAAGGCGAAGGGAAAGGAGAAGGAAACTTCGACGTACTTATCGACCCCAACACGCTAAGTGACGATGGCACCGTGTCTATGGCCTCTACTGAGGTGAGCCCTCAAGCAGGTTATCTTGCCTATACACTGTCTGACGGCGGCAGCGATTGGAAAACAGTGCACGTACGTGATGTGAGTACAAAGCAAGACATGAACGATATCGTAAGCGGTGTGAAGTTCACTAATATCGCCTGGTTGCCTGACGAAACGGGTTTTTACTACTCTCGCTATCCACAAGATGAAAACGGTGAGTATGACGATAGCCAAACCGTTTCAATTTACTTTCATCAATTAGGCACCGAGCAAGGCGAAGACAAGCTTGTATTTAAGTTTGATGATAAACCAACATGGAACCCATATCCTGAGGTAATTCAAGATGGCAAAACGCTGCTTATTTCTGTATTCGAAGGCTATCAGTCAAACGGTGTCTATGCGAAATCCCTTACCGAAGAAAGGCCTCTGGTGCCAATTTTTGATAAATGGGATGGCAGGTACGAGCTTATCGGTGAAGAAGGCAACATGCTCTTTTTCTCATCGACTGAAAACGCACCTACCGGTAAGGTAATTCAAGTTTCTCTAACCGATAGCCCGGCAAGCGATACATCATCAACGGGCAAAGTCGTCAGTGATAGAACCACCATCATACAAAGCCGTGATGCAACGCTTCGCGGTGTATCTCTGCTTGGCGGTAAACTGTTCGTGCGTTATTTAAAAGACGTGAAAGCAAACGTCGTTGTGTTTGACACCAAAGGCAATAAGCTAGAGGAGTTGGCGTTTTCAGATATTGGGAATGTATCCGGCTTTAATGGCAGTAAAAATGCAAACTCGACATTTTATAAGCTGACCGGTTTTACAAACCCTGGGCAGGTTTTTAAATACGATTTAGACACCGGAACAAGCTCTGTTTTTAAAACCATTGATACTGGCGTCAATTACGACAACTACGTGACCAAGCAAGTATTCTATACCAGCAAAGATGGCACCCAAGTACCTATGTTTATTGTGCATAAAAAAGGCATAGAACTAGACGGCAATAACAAAACATTATTGTACGGGTATGGCGGTTTTAATATTTCTTTACTGCCTAGCTACTCTATTTCTCGCATGGTGTGGGTAGAGCAGGGTAACGTGCTCGCTATCGCAAATATTCGTGGTGGTGGTGAATACGGCGAGCAATGGCACCAAGCTGGCACTAAATTAAACAAGCAGAATGTGTTTGATGACTTTATATCAGGGGCAAATTTTCTGATTGATAAGGGCTACACATCAAGTGAAAAACTCGCGGTGCAGGGCGGTTCAAACGGAGGCTTGTTGGTTGGAGCTGTTATCACTCAACGACCCGATCTATTTGCGGCGGCTTTACCGGCAGTGGGCGTGTTAGACATGCTGCGCTACCATACGCCAAGCGCCAATGCCCGGGCATGGTCTTCAGACTATGGATTGAGTGAAGACAAAGAGCAGTTTGAAGCGCTTTATGCTTATTCGCCGTTACATAACACAAAAGCGGGCACCTGTTACCCCGCGACTATGGTAACCACAGGCGATCACGACGATAGGGTTGTACCTTGGCACAGTTATAAATTTGCTGCTCAGCTTCAAGCTGATCAGGGATGTGATAACCCCGTACTGCTAAAAGTTGAGACCAGAGCAGGTCATGGCGCTGGCACACCCACATGGATGCGTATTCAGGGCTATGCCGACCAATGGGCCTTTCTAGAGGCTGCTTTGCACTAGGTTTTTATGCCTTAATGATCAACTAAAATTCACAAATTTTACTCTACATTTGAAAGCCGCTCATATGAGCGGCTTTTTTTTGTTTGCATTTCGTACGAATATACATATACTGTATATGTACAGTGTGGTTTAAAATGATTCGAGTCAAAATGGTTTCACCCTTTCTTACTTCTGCGACTAAGTAGAAAAACTATGTAGAAAGCGTGTTCCGATAATGATTAAGCTTTGGCAGGAGAGACGATATGCAAACAGGTATTAAGTCAGTAGATACGTTAATTACTAAATATGGCATTTTAGTGAGTCCTGGTGCAGATGAATTTCAACGTCGGGTGCGACTGACTGGCGGTGACGAAAGAGCAAACAACTTACCTTTTTGCATGTACCAAAAAGTAGCGCATGCGCCGTTATCGAAGTGTTTTAATGTTCACCACTTCTACTTGCCTTCACACAAAGGAAAGCTGGCTAGTTTTTTATTTGACGAAAAAGGTAACCTCATAGAACAGGTTTACTATCAACGTGTGGCGCGTTGGGTGAAAGTATGCAGAAAGTTAGAACAGTTAGTAAGACGTGGTAAGCAAGACGTTCAGTTAGCGGCATAATTGGAGAACTTACGCAGATAGAACCGCGCAGTGTTTGTAACCCGCATAAAAAAACGGTAGCCAATTGGCTACCGTTTCTACTTATTATAAAAAGCTATTTATTACAAAAGCTATTTGTTAATAAATGGCTTAGTAATATGTGTATTTAAACTCTACACCCCAGATGCGAGGCTGGTTAACAATACCGGTCAGGTTATTGAAGTCGATAGCGCCTTTAACGTTATCTTCGTCAGTAATGTTGCGACCAAATAGGGCTACTGTGTAGTTATGAGCGAAGTTTTCGTAACCTACGCGCAAGCCACCTTCAAAGTTATTGTCGGTAGTAAACTCAACGGATTCGTATAAGAAGATGTTGGTTTCGCCTTGGAATGCCCAATCGGTAAATACGAAGAACTCACCGTCGTCGCCCATAGGAATGGTGTAGCGAGCTGTAAAGTTGAAGATTGACTCAGGTGCCTGTGGGAAAGGGTTGCCGTCGATAGACGCAACAAAACCGTCAGGGCGTGGGTCGGTTACTGTACAATTACCAGTAAACCCTGAATCTGCATTAGTACCACACGGCGAAATAGTCAGAGAATCATCTTGTATTTCTGTGTGGTTGTAGCTGTAACCTGCTGTAAAGCTAAGCTCATCAGTGGCTAACCATTGCGCGTCAACCTCAAAACCATACGCTTCGCCCTGGTCTGCGTTTACCAGTGCAGTGAAGTTATTGCCACCACCGATTGCAGAGAACTGCATATCGTCAACCGTGTAGTAGAAAGCAGCAGCGTTTAAGCGTACAGAGTCATCAAGCAGGTCAGATTTGAAACCAATTTCAAATGAATTAATGGTTTCTGAATCAGCTACAGAAGGTGAGGCTTCAAATGCTACGTCACGAGCTTGAATAGTTTGCGCTCTGAAACCGTTTGCATAACGTGCAAATACAGACATGTCGTCAGTAATACGGTAGTTTGCACTTAATTCGTAGCTCGCTTGACCGTCACTTACATTCACGTCGTCATAGTCTTGAACGCTTGCAGCGCCAATCACTAACGCAAAGCCGTTTACGTTTTGATCACCTACAACAAGGCTCTTAGAGTCGTGCGTGTAACGTACGCCGGCTGTTACGTTTAGCTTTTCGTTTACTTGGTAAGAGCTTTGACCAAATACCGCCCAAGTTTGGTTTTCGTGGAAAACTGTGGTTGCGCCGAAGAAGCCGTCGATACTGGTAACGTTAAATGATGCATCGTAATAGAATGCACCTAGTTGCCAGTTCATAGCGTCTGTAGTGTTACTAGAGATACGGAACTCTTGAGTGTATTGCTCAAGGTCGTTCAGCTCATCTTTAGTCACTGCAGAGAATGGAATAAACCCTGGGCCAGATGTGCCGTCTGCGTTGTTAAAGCCGCCGTCAACATCACCAAGGCTCGAACCGTCAGCCGTTTCTAGTGCTGAGATTGACGTGAAAGTAACGTCGTCCATGTCATATTCAAGTTTTAGTGATGTACCAAAACCTTCGTATGCTTGTGGGTTGTTGTCGATACCGTCGCCTTCAAGGTCACCGTCATAGAATACAGTTTCACGGTCGTAGTTACCGTTTAGGTCGTTGCTGCCTTTGTCGAAAACGTTCGCACGGAAAATAGACGCTGTACCTTCAAGGTCGCGACCATGCACGTTTAGTAGTGCTGAGAAGTCTGCAGAAGGTTCCCAAAGAAGTTGTAAACGGTATGCTTTTTCGTCATAGCCACCAATTGCATCGTCTTCGCCTGTGAATGCGTTATCAATGTAGTCATCGCGATCTTGCGATAAAACAGATAAACGAGCAGAAAGATCGTCAGTTAAACCACCGCTGATTGCGCCTTCAAAGTTCATTGTACCAAAAGAGCCGAAGCCAGCTTTGGCATAACCTTCAAGATCCTGAGTAGGCTTAACGGTGTCAAATTTGATAATACCTGCAGTGGTATTACGACCGAACAGTGTGCCTTGTGGACCGCGAAGTACTTCTACTTGTTGAACGTCAAACAGTGGGAAGCTTTTTAGAACCACGTTTTCCATTACCACTTCGTCCATGATAATAGAAACAGGTTGTGAAGCGGCAAGGTCGAAGTCGGTGTTACCTAAACCACGAATGTAAAAACGTGGTGCTACGCGACCATTTGATGATTCAGCGTAAAGACCCGGAACGCGAACAGCTAGTGCAAGAATATCTTCACCGCCTGAGAAAATGCTTTCGAACTTCTCGCCGCTTAATGTAGCAACAGAAATAGGAACTTCCTGAATAGACTGCGTTCGCTTTTGCGCGGTTACAGTAATCTTTTCAAGGGCTGATTCTTTCTTTTCAGTCGTTGTAGCTTCTTGAGCTAGTGCCGACGTGCTAAAAGCGGCGCTGATAGCTAACGCCAATGTCGCGATTTTATATGAACTCATGTTTTCACCAAGATGATTGTGTCAGTTTCTTTGTAGTGTCGTGCGCTTGTTATTTTTTGGATTTGCGCAACGGGCGCGAGTTTACCTAAATTTATAAGAAAATGCTGCAGTTTTTAGCGAAATTACCCTTAATTTGAATATCAGTCGAAATGATTATATCGGCTAATTACGCTTGAACTTCGCTCTGTACTGGGATGGTGAAAGGCCCGTTATTTTTTTAAATAAACGGGTAAAAGAGCTTAAATCTTCGTAACCCACGGCATTAATAATCTTCTCTAAAGAAATTGCGGTGGTTTCTAATAGCTTTCGAGCCTGCTCTATTCTCAACGATTGAAGATATTGCCCAGGCGTTGTGCCGCAGGCAAGCTTGAAACGCCTAGTTAATGTGCGCTCGGTCATGTTATGGGTAGTTGCTAACGCACTCACAGAAATAGTGTCGGCGAGATGCTCTTCTATAAATGACTGTACCGCCATAATATCTTCATCAGAATGAAAACGGCGTTGCCGACTGCTTGCATAAGCGGTTTGATTGGTTCTAGAGAAATCGAGCACGTGGGATTTTGCGGTGTCACTGGCAATCTGATGGCCGCAGTAACGCTCTATAAGCAAAATAGCTAAATCTATCCACGCCATACCGCCACCCGCACAATAAATATTATCCTGCTCCGTCACCATTTTCTCAGGTTGTAAATCTACGTTGTGATATCGCTGTGTAAACTTATCGGCATAGCCCCAATGGGTGGTTGCTACTTTCTCGTCTAACAAGCCAGTCTCTGCTAATAAGAAGGTGCCAGTGCAGTTTGCCGCTATATCAGCGCCTACTTTGTGTAAGCGTTTAATATGCACCAGCTGTGACTGATTCTCAGTGAGCACAGCGTCAATATCGCCGCCTATAGTGGGGATAAGCAATATATCGGTATGACTTACATCTTCAATGGCAATATTTGGAGTGAGAGTAAGCTGATTTGAACAATGAAAAGGCAGTCCATGAGCGCTAGCAAGCTGAACTTTGAACTTCTGTGAGGTGGGTAGATTGTGAATTCGCTGCCAACTAATTCCCGCAAAGGCGAATACATCAAGTGCCCCGGTAATCGCCGAGGCGAGGGCGTGATTAAAACCAAAAACGGTGACGGTAAACGGGGCGTTATTCATACAACTCATTCATGAAGATAATGCGACTTATGATATTTAATTAGTTTAAGTGATTGATGGCTGTTTTGACCATTATTGTGTCATTAATGACAATAATGGCACGATAACGAATATGACACAATGCGTTAACAATTATTCGTGGAGACGAACATGGCCGATCAAATTATTCCCCGCAGAGAAATGCAATTCCAATTATATGAAGTGCTAGACACAGAAGCGCTTTGCTCAAAAACACGATTTGAAGATCATAACGTAGAGACATTTAATGCCGTTGTCGATATGGCAGAAAAAATGGCTGAAGAGCTTTTCCTTCCTCACAATGCCATTGCAGATAAAAACGAGCCTACGTTTGACGGTAAAAAAGTAACCATGATTGACGATGTCAAAGTGGCCTTTGATACCTACAGAGAATCGGGTTTTATTGCCGGACATTTTGATTATGAAGACGGCGGTATGCAGCTACCTGTAACCGTAATGAATGCGTGTGCTGGGTATTTCCTTGCGGCAAACCCATCAACCACGTCGTACCCCTTCTTAACTGCGGCAGCTGCGAACGTAATTAAGCACTTTGCCTCAGACGAGATCAAAAATGCGTTTTTACTGAAAATGCTCACCGGTGATTTTACCGGCACGATGGCGTTGACAGAGCCACATGCAGGCTCTGCACTTGCAGACATTCGCACCACAGCGAAGCCTCAAGAAGACGGTAGCTATCGGGTAAAAGGCAGTAAAATTTATATTTCAGGCGGTGAGCACGAACTTTCAGACAATATTGTTCACCTTGTTCTGGCAAAAATTCCTGGTGGCCCTGCTGGCGTTAAAGGCATATCGCTTATTGCTGTGCCTAAGTTCCGATTAGACGCAGAAGGCAACCCAAGCGATCGAAACGATGTGTCACTCGCTGGCCTAATCCATAAAATGGGTTATCGCGGCACTACCTCTACGGCGCTTACTTTTGGTGATAACGATGATTGTCACGGCTATCTAATTGGCGAACCTCATCAAGGCTTGCGCTATATGTTCATGATGATGAACGAAGCGCGAATTGGGGTTGGTTATGGTGCTGCCATGATTGGCTATCGCGGATATCGTTACTCTCTCGATTATGCAAAAGACAGAACCCAAGGCCGTTCTGCTCCCAATTTGGCGCCTGAGGATGATCCAACGCCAATCATTAATCATGGTGATGTTCGCCGTATGTTGCTAGCGCAAAAGTCGTATTGCGAAGGCGGTATGTCTCTTTGCTTATACGGAAGTATGCTGATAGACGAGCTAGAAACAGAACAAGATGAAGCCAAGCGTACCGAGCTTTCTCAACTACTCGATTTGCTGACTCCTGTATTTAAAGCTTGGCCGTCAGAATTCGGCCCGAAAGCCAATGACTTGGCCATACAAGTATTAGGTGGAGCAGGGTACACCCGCGAATATCCAGTAGAGCAGTGCTGGCGTGATAACCGTTTAAACCCTATTCATGAGGGAACCAACGGCATTCAAGCTCTCGACCTGCTTGGCAGAAAGCTATGGCAACACGACGGTAAAGGCCTTCAAGTGCTTCTTGCTCGCGTTACTGCTGATATGAAGCGAGCGGAAACACCCCGTGCTCAGGCCATTGCTAAAAAACTTAAGCCTTATCTCGATAAGCTAGGCGAGTTAATCCAACAAGCGGCTGGCGACTTACGTTCAGACAAACAGTCGATACTACTCACTAACGCAAGCTGTTTCCTTAATGTGTTTTCTAGTTGTGTAGTTAGCTGGATATGGTTGCGCCAGGCCAATGTGGCAGAGCAGGCGTTAACTCAAGGTGCCAAAGGCCAAGACGTAGATTTTTATGAAGGCAAGCTTGCCGCTGCGGAATACTTTTTAAGTTGGGAATTACCGCTAGTGCAAAGAGACATCGAAGTATTATCGTCTCAAGACACAACGTGCGATAGCGTAAAAGCAGCCTATTTTTAAGTGCGTGGCTATGTCGGCCCTTTTTGATAAGGGCCGCAAATGCAGGCAATGCAGCTAACAAGGAATTGAGAATGGAATATAAGCAATGGCAACTGGCAAAACGTCCAGTTGGAGAGCCAACACTTGAGAATTGGCAACTCGCAACAGTAACTCTACCTGCCTTAGAAAAAGGCCAGATAGCGGTAAAAATTAAGTACATTTCGCTAGACCCCGCAATGCGTGGTTGGATGAACGATGGAAAAAGCTATATTGAACCTGTTCAGCTTGGCGACGTTATGCGTGCGGGCACTGTGGGGGAAGTCATAGATTCACAGTCCCCTCAGTTTGCCGTTGGCGATCATGTATACGGACACTTTGGTGTGCAAGAGTACGCGGTAGTAAGCGATGAGGGCGTTCATAAGGTAGACCCTAATTTAGCGCCACTGGAACGCTACCTTGGCGTACTGGGAATGCCGGGCATGACAGCCTATTTTGGTTTATTGAAAACTGGGCTTCCTGAAGCAGGAGAAACGGTAGTCGTTTCAGGCGCTGCCGGTGCCGTGGGCACTGTGGTTGGTCAAATAGCCAAAATAAAAGGTTGTCGAGTTGTTGGTATTGCAGGCGGTAAAGACAAATGCGATTACCTAATCAATGAGCTAGGGTTCGACGCTGCTGTTGATTACAAAAATGATGATTTACCAAAAGCATTAAAAGCAGCATGCCCTAAGGGCATTGACGTTTATTTTGACAACGTGGGTGGCGACATACTCGATGTCGTGCTTACTCGCATCAATATTAGAGCCCGAATTGTGATTTGCGGCGCTATTAGTCAGTACAACAATACTACGCCAGTGAAAGGCCCTTCTAATTACTTGTCTCTTCTTGTCAACAGAGCGCGCATGGAAGGCATTGTGGTATTCGATAACGTAAAAGAATACCCAACAGCAGCAAAAGACATGGCAACCTGGATTGGTGAAGGAAAGCTGAAAGCGAAAGAGCATATTGAAGTAGGGTTAGAAAACTTTCCTGAAACGCTAATGATGCTGTTTAAGGGCGAGAACTTTGGAAAGCTGGTATTAAAAGTGGAGCACAGTGAATGAACGTAGCGGCAAATGTACAAGGTAAGCATATTCTTATTACAGGCGGCGGCTCGGGAATTGGCGCGGCATCTGCAAAAGTGTTGTGTGAGCGAGGGGCACTGGTTGGGGTAGCAGATTTAAATCTAGACAATGCCAAAGCCCTTGCTGAAGCGCTATGCCAGGCTGGCGGTAAAGCCTACGCAGTTGCGGTAGACGTCACCGACCCCGAGCAAGTTAAAGCCATGTTTGAAACGGCGTATTCACAGCACGAAAAAGTAGACGTGGTGATTAACAATGCCGGTATCGATCACTTCCCTGCGCCTCTCACCGAGGTAGACGATGACATGTTTATGAAAAACATTCAGGTTAACCTCGCCGGCGTCTGGTATTGCATGAAAAATGCCCTTAAGCATATGACTGCAACCGGCGGCGGCCATATTATTAACATAGCCTCTGTTGCTGGCCTTCGCTCTGCGCCTATGATCAGTGCCTATAGCGCGTCGAAGCACGGTGTTATCGGCCTTACCAAGTCGGCAGCTGTAGAGTATGCCCGAGCTAACATTCGCATTAATGCAGTATGCCCAAGCTTTGTCGATACTCCTATGGTTCAAGGCGTACTGTCTAAACTCGATGAACGCGGTCAAAAAGGCTTAGTGGGCGCTAATCCAATGAAGCGCTTGGGTAAACCAGAAGAAATTGCCAATGCAATTGCATGGTTATGTAGCGATGAATCGTCGTTTATGACAGGCCAATCAGTAGTACTTGATGGCGGTATGTTAGCCTAAAAGGCAACACAGAAATAAATACAGCAAAGAACACAGAATAAGGATTATAACAATGAAAGATTTATTCGATTTAACAGGAAAAGTAGCACTAGTAACAGGCGCAAGCCGTGGTATTGGTGAGTCTATTGCACGTTTGCTAGCTCAGTATGGCGCTCACGTTATTGTTTCAAGCCGCAAGATAGACGGCTGCGAGGCGGTAGCTTCATCTATTCGCGATGCTGGCGGTAAAGCAACAGCATTGGCCTGTCATGTGGGCGAAATGGAGCAAATTACTGAAACATTTGCCACTATTAAGCAAGACTTCGGAAAGCTCGATATTTTGGTGAATAATGCGGCAGCAAACCCGTATTTCGGCCATATTCTAGACACCGACCTTGGCGCTTACAACAAAACCGTAGACGTCAACATTCGCGGCTACTTCTTCATGTCTATTGAAGCGGGCAAAATGATGAAAGAGCAGGGCGGTGGTGTAATATTAAATACGGCCTCGGTAAATGGTGTAACCCCAGGTGACATGCAAGGTATTTACTCTATTACCAAAGCAGCAGTAATAAGTATGACTAAATCATTCGCGAAAGAATGCGGCAACTTAAATATTCGCGTTAATGCATTATTACCAGGGTTAACCGATACCAAATTTGCTTCTGCGCTGACGTCTAACGATCAAATTTTAAAGCACGCGCTTAAAGTGATCCCGCTTGGCAGAGTCGCCGATCCTGACGAAATGGCTGGCACCGTGTTATACCTTGTTTCCGATGCGTCTACCTACACCACAGGCACGACAGTAACAGTTGATGGTGGTATGCTTGCGTAAGGATATGAATTACGTATAAGCGCTTAAAAAGCGTATAAAGGTGACACAATGCATATATGGGTAGACGCAGACGCGTGTCCCGGTGCAATTAAAGAAATCTTATTTAAGGCAGCCCGACGCACTGGGCTGCCTTTATCTTTAGTTGCCAACCACTCAATGTCGGTTCCACCCGACAAGCACATCACACTCACCGTAGTTCCCTCGGGTTTTGATGCGGCAGATGACTATATTGTAGAAAAAATTGAAGCGGGTGATTTAGCGATTACCAACGATATTCCACTGGCAGCGGACATACTGGCTAAAGGCGCCAGTGCAGTGAACACCCGCGGTGATGAATTTGATAAATCATCAATACGGGCTGCGCTGACAATGCGCGATTTCATGGATACCATGCGTTCTAGCGGTGAGCACACGGGCGGGCCAAAAGCGTTTTCTCAACGCGATAAGCAAAATTTCGCCAACGCACTAGATAGACTGCTTATGCAGGGAATTAGGGCAGCAAAAAACTAACCTCACTGCCTGCTGTTACAACTATTGTTGCTATCGACACGTGCTAGGCATACGCATCGCGGTAAAGCTGCTCTAATTCTTCAGGCTCAGGCACTTTGGGATTATTAGCCGGTGAGCCGGAAGCCAGTGCTTGTGACGCCATCAATTCGATTATGTTGTCGTAGGGCGCTTTTTCGATGCCAAATGAAGACATGGTAGGAACGTCAAGCTCACGATTTAAATGGTGCAAAAAGTCGATGAGCTTTTCATGTGCATCTTCGTGAGTACCAGTGTTACCTGGCTCGCCAGTTAAACCTAAGTGGTGGGCAACCTCAGCATACTTAGATGGACTTCCCGAAAGCGAATACGCTGTAACCAGAGGCAGAAGCATTGCGTTACTCATGCCGTGGGGTACATGAAAATGCACGCCAAGCGGCCTGCTCATACCATGTACCAATGCAACTGACGCGTTAGAGAAAGCTAAGCCAGCCAAGCTTGCGCCCAGCATCATGGCCTCTTTGGCTTTAATATCATCAGGATTTTTGCATGCTGCAATAAGATGTGGGGCTATCAATCGCATAGCGGCAATGGCCTGTTGATCGCTAAACGGGTTGGATTTTCTACTCACATAAGCTTCAATTGCGTGAGTAAGGGCATCTAACCCCGTATCTGCCGCTACCCGATAAGGTACTGACAGCGTAAGTTCATAGTCAAGAATGGCCGCTTTAGGCATTAACCCCGGGCCCATACACAGCATTTTTTCCGCAGATTGTGAGTCGCTGATCACCGTTACTCGCGTACACTCAGACCCTGTACCTGCTGTGGTTGGAATGGCGACAATTGGAATACTTTGCTCTGAAACTACACGGGGTACTTTGTAGTCTCTCATGTGCCCGCCGTGGGTTGCCAAAAGTGCAATGGCCTTAGCACTATCAATTGCGCTACCACCACCAAGTGCAATTAAGCCATCACACTGCTGCTGTTTAACTAGGGCTACCGCACCATCGATAGACCTATCGTCGGGCTCGGGCATTACATCACTAAAAACTTGGATGTCGTTGGCATAAGCTGAAAGCGATGACGTAATATTTTCCACTTTGCCTAGGGTCACCATGATTGGGTCGGCAATAATACACGGCCGTTTTACACCCAAGGTAGCAAGCATATCCTGAAGCTGTGAAATAGCGCCTCCACCCACTTTCATAATGCTTGGCAAATGTATATCTACAGTCATGTGTGCTCACTCAAAAATGTTATATTTAATATCCTGTTAACAGTATCATAACATTGAGTGGCAGCACACTTACGACTTTGGTATTGACCTTAAAATGCGGATGCCTGGCATAAAAGCGATTCAATGTAGGGGTAGTCAATTTCATCTACACGTTTAAAATTAATATGTCGCCTATATTTTCCAGTGCCACATAACATATTGCGTTCATCTACCAGTTGAGGGCCATTACTGAATGACAGCTGTACATGGGCCGAATAAATAAAAACACCGCAAAACTGACCTTCTTTTTCATCTGGCTTCAAGGTAAATAGGGTGCCGCCGTATTTATTGACTGTTTTACTATCCGGTACGCAAACTTGAATAAATGCTTCAAGTTCATTGGCAAGTGACACTAGATCTAACGCGCTATTGTTTTCCATTGAATTACTCGTTTAGTTGATATTGTGGTCAGGCACACGAAAGGTAGGAGGAGCTACAGAAATCATGAAGTGATCACGGTTGGCCATTTCCCTTGGCTTTTAAAATAGCGTGCTGAATCTCTGCTTTAACTGGTAGCGTTTTAAATGGGCTAATGTTCGAGCCACCGGTATTTCCTGCGGGCACTAAACCTATAGCTGTTTTGGTTGCAGCTCCGAGAATGCGAAAAACTTGCCCTAAACACTCTTTTACATCTTTCTGCCGAAACGCCCAGCCAAACATGAGAATATGAGCTTTCACATGCCACCATGTAGATTCTTGTCCTAATACATGCGCAGTTTCAAGATGACGAAAAGAGGCGGACACATTGCCATTTGCTTCCTGTGTGGCGGCCATAGCTATCTCAGCCTGTACGCTATCAGCTATATTTTTAGAAAATTGACTCAGCATACGGTCATCCTGTTAGTAGCGAAAAACAAATTGGTTACTAAGGTGAATCGGGGCCTCTTCGCTTTTTACACTGGCTAAAGTGCGAAGCTAAGTGGCTGCCACGACACTATCTAAACCAATACGACGATTAGGTAAATTTATATACTGAGTTATATTTTGGTGAATGTAAATAAAATGAAATAGGCCTTATACATAGAATAAAGCCGAGCTCAATTGCCGCAACATTTTAGTTTCGCACGTGTCGACATCACCACCTCTTTTTCAGTACTGCCTAAGCTTCATTTTTTATTTGATGGGCGTGTTTGGAAAACACTTTTCCTGTAGTTGCCCAAATTAAAACACCTACCCATGCAATAACAGAAAAGCCGGCAGGAATGCATGCTAGCACTATATATTTAAAGTGTTTTCTATTAAAAATAAGGGCTAGCATAGCTGGGAGAAACCACAATACAATTACGCCAAGAATTACAAACCCTATAAATGCGTAGTTGCCGCTTTCCAAAACTGTGTTGATATATTCCATTCTTTTTATGTCCTTAAAATTAGCTCAAAGTTGATGATATAAGCCGTGATATTCGTCTTTCAAACTAAGTAGTCTTCAAGCTGAAGAATTTATTACACAGAAAAAATTATTTATTGGGCTATGAATGTCGAGTAGGAGCTCGTAGGCAAATATGGGTCGTTTCTAATAAAGCGTTGCTTGTGAAGTAAAGCGTTTAAGTAAACTAGTCAGCATTTAGTGTCCTTTAATCACGCGCGTCCCATTAAAGCCTACCAACTATTCGATATATAGGATGCTAAATCAAAAAAAGCATCTACTTTATCGCTGCGGCGACTCCAATTATCGTGTTGGTGAGGCATGCCTTTTATTTCTATTCGTTCATGCTTCTTCATCAGCTCGTTGCGTAGCAAGGCACGTTCCTTTTCATTCAGCATTAGCGACTGAATTTTTCCGAGTTCGCCGGTATCTAACCAAATAGCACCGCAACCTGGACATTCGTCAATTTCCACTACATGCAAAGGGCTATAAAATCGCTGCAGCATCACTGTATCAGGGCACTTAGGGCATCGTATGCGCTTGTCCTTCGACGCCAACTCACAATGAAATTGGCTTAAATGCTCAGCCAAAACATTGGCTCTTCTATCTTGAGGGTTTTCAAAGTGACTCAGGGTATTATTTTCTAATAACACGCCGCCGCATGCTTCACTGTAATAAACGGGGACTTTGCCTACACTGACTTTCTTTAAAGTGGTGTGCGTTCTAGGGCATTTCATTTCTTAACATTTCCGTACATTCGGCATCATTTCTTAGCTGTTTAATGCAGCGAACTAAAACTGATATGGCTACAATCCCACCGCAAAGTACACCAACCTGAGCAAATGATAGTTCGATTGAGCCTGCGGCATATAGACTACCGAGTGTGGAACCAAGTACAAACACGGCAGCAATAAATGCCACCGCAGCAATAACTAACAGTAACCAGGTTCCAGTTTTTTTCAAATTAGACATACTACTTCCATTATTTTTTCTTTTATTAAACAGGTTCATCAACAACTTTTAACTGCGCTATATCCATTACCCTTATATGTGTTTGGTAATAGTATTTATCTGTGCGCTTACCTTGTGACAAAAACGCTATCTTTACTCGCTTCGCTTTTCCTCTCACCACTATTTTTTTGCCGATAAAGAATTCTTGCGGAGGCATCTTATAATAAGCCGTGAGTTGCTCAATAACTCGTGGGGGCAGGGCTACCGTTACGGCGCGCTGGTCGCGATAATCGGCCTCTGTATTAAGATAAACAAAGTAACCTTGACTGCCTGCTGCGACAATTCGAAGCGTATACTCTCCAACTACACCTCTGGGAGCAGCGTTAGCAGCGGCTTCGATAATTTTCATTGAGTCGGTAAGGGGGTAAGTGGCAGTTGTGGGTGGCAACGTTGTGGAAGTGCAGCCTGCTAGAACAAAAACGAGTAGTAAAAGAATATTTTTTATCATGAATTCCCTGTAAGTGCATGGCATTTTTATAATGCTGCTAAATGCGTTTCCATTTTATGAGCGCACGGCGCTACATTATTTGCTTGCTTGGCTAATTGCAAAAAAATTGAAGAGTGAATAAATCACCAGCCCAAAACATGATACTGCCACAACCGCTGCTGGCACTGACATTAGTAGTGAACCGTTATTCCAACCATAAACGGCCATCATGGTGCAGATTACAAACAAAGATAATTCGATTAAAAATGACTCCCAAGCAAGCCGGTAATTAGAGTCAATGGGCCTAGCAAAAAAGTTAACTTTAAACCCCATTTTGCAATCCGTGTTTTTATCTCCCAATTAACGGGAGAGGGTAAACCTACAAGCCACTATAGCGTGTTGCTAAGATATTTTCGCGACCATATTAAAAAAGCGTTCATCTTCACTTTGTATAACAAAACCATTTCTTTTATAAAGAGCAACCGCTGGGCTACTTTTAAACACCCTAAGTATGAGGGTGTTTTAAATTTGCATTTAGCGCGCGCCTTTTAGCCTCATTTAACGATGCGCTGCCAATACCTTTGTTTTTTGCCGATTCAATAATCTGTAAATCTCGTAAAACACAACAGTCATCATTGAATTGCAATCGCATAACGCCAACAACCTGTTGCTGAAATAGGATGTCATAGTTTTCAAGTTCTAATGTCGCCTCAAACACTTTCGACACGTCCCACTCTGGGGCGAATTGCTGGTAATAAACTCGCATGTTGTCAAAAGTGATACTAGCAGCTCGCTTTAAATCTGCAGTGTGCACAAATGAGATATTCATCAAGTACTTTAATCCTCTCAAACTTCTAAAGCAGGTAAGCAGGGCACGACAGTGAATTTACGCTTCATTACCTGTTCGTTTAAGGTACTTTATATTTGCGTTTAATTCTTTGACCGCTAAGTTCGATTCACGGGCCATATCTCGCATTTCTTTTATACGCTTAGAAATAAGAAAAATGAAGATGGGAACAGGCAGCCACAACACGACTAGCAGTATATAGACAAGTCCTGCGAAACATTCCAAATGTAGCATCCATGTTCAAATTTCCCTTTAAAAAAATAGAACTTCACATTTATTGGCGCAAAAACCCTTTGCTCGAATAAGGGCTAAAGAGGGTGGCATACTACTGCACCCTATTCGAGGGAACGTGCTAACGAGAGCCACAAAAACATTGATAGGTATTATACGGCTTGCTTTTTCGAAGCTAGAATACTCGCCGTTGCTAATGTAGTGCCAATCAAGACGCCCACAAAACTGAATATTAACCCAGCTTCTTGACCAGATAGGGCACCAGACTGTAACTCTGCAAAAACAGGGGAGAGCCCAAGGTAAGCGCCGACCGCACAACCCAAAACGCTGAATGAAAGACCAAGTTTTGTTCCTAGTTTCATAATCAAAAATCCTTCTTATTTAAAATCATCTGTTTAGTATAACGAACACATACAAAGTGTTAAGCCGGGTTAGCCTTTCCACGAGTACATGGAAATGTTGATAGCGCTCTAGTTCAAGTCTATTTCTGGATGGTCTTTTATGCCATACATTTTTTCTAAGAGCTTTTTATAATACTCCAACGGTCGCATACCCATTTCGGCCCTTCTTTTATCCACTAAATCGTTGTCAGAAATAGGCATAAACGTAACTTCGCCGTTTTTTATCTCTGCTTGCGTGCCATAGATTTGCGCTTTGTCCATGTGGATTAAAACTCGATCGGTTAATAGCGCGACTTCTTGCCCCGATACGCCCTCGTTATTTAAGTACGAATTTTTTAATATAGGAAGCATTCTTTCTTGAAACTGTTCATCAGGGGAGTGCTGAATAATAAGAAATGCAGCGCTTATACCGTCTCTTCCGACTTCTTTTTCTGTAAACCACTGGCGGTCGCTCAATATTGCTTTGAGTGCCTCCGTATTGTCTTGATCTACCTTTGATAACTGAGCCCGAAGCTCTTTAGGGGCTTTATCCCAACCGGCTTCTCCCAATTGGTTGCGAAGCAACTGATCCAACTCTGCCATTTCAATAAGCTGAGATTGCAATGATTCGTTTGTTGCTGCAGAAGATAAAAATGGAATGAAAAAAAGTAAAACGAGTAAACGCATTGTCGAAAATCCCTTTTCTGATAAACCCATCAAAATTTTTTAGGCTAACTGTGGCACCTAATTAGAAGAGGCTGGTTTTTTAAGCGTTGATAGTAACGCTATGGCTAACCCTATACCAAGACCAAGTGCTAGGCCACTTGCTATGTCTGAGCTAGCACCTAATATGCTTTGAGATTCTCTCACATTCGAAATCCAAAAAGACAACATGAAAGCAACGCTCACCACTGCTGGAATAAGAACAACTTTACTTTTATTAGTCATATTATTTCCCTGTTTATACAAAAAATGGCCACGCTAATAACACCATATCAGCTTGCTTAATGAATGTAATGACTACTCGCCCTTATTTGCCAGAAGATTCCAACGGTGTAAAAACTAGCGGGCTTTTCATTAGGAGTGATAATGGCTAAGCCGCTCTGCGAGTCAATGCGCTCGTTATGGGCTGTAGTCAGAACAACAGACCAATAAAGCTATCAATACTCGCTATAAACAATCCAGCAAACAAACCGCAGCTAAACGATCTAGATACTCGCGCCTCCACTTTCTTCCGTTCAATCTCCGCCACCATCTCATCAACTGAACCTCGTTCTTCTGTGAATTGACATAATTTATATTTGGTTTGTCCGTTTAATGGAACGCAGAACTGTTTATTGTTCTTAAAAAAGCTTCGTAGATCTGATTGGCTATAGCCAGTTTCTAAGGAGAGTGTAATTATTCCTCGACCCTCTTTACCGGACGATTCCAAAGCTTCCAAAATTTTGCGAGCTTTTACACTCATATTAACTTCCTGTGTTTATCTGTTGCTTTGTGCGTACAAAATAAGCCTTAGTGCTTGGCTGGTTTAAAAAGTAAAACTGCAGTGCAAAATACGCAGCCCATAGAATAGCCAATGATAAGTGTGTTATCGAGCCTATTTGAAAAAGTTGGCTGTTGTTAGCGCTAAAGTGCAAACCAGCATTTAAAGATGGAGGGAGCAATGAAATAATTAGATTTAGGCATATGAGAGCGCTGAACACAGCTGTAGCGAGCATTCCAACCCAAGCTACTTTCATTTTAAAATGTAAAGCAAGAGCTAAAAGGATAAACCATATCCCTTGTGCACCGAGATTATCTCGAACTATTCCTAGCCCGATAAGAAAAGCGCCTACGAATAAATGACTAAAGACTAACAAGCTTTTTTGAATGGATGCTTCATTGCTCAACATATGTTGAATTCCTTTAACAGCAAATTACAGGCGCCTAACGGACAAAATACGTAATTTATAATATCGAGTGCAGCGAGCGTTAGTGTGATTACTATATACAACTAGTCACCCGAGGAACCGCCGCCACTGCTATCTTGCGGGCCGCCTCCAAAACTTTTGTGTGCTCTTACTGGCGCATCCTGACTGCGGTTTAACAACCATAACCCAATAGCTCCGAAAAACGGGACTAACCAAACAAAAAATATCTGAGCACTTTTCTGAAAGGTTTCTAAATCATCACGACGGCCAAGAAATATAGAAACAACTGTATTGAGTATAATTGCGATTCCAATCGCGGCGTACCAAATTTCAAATTCCATTTAAAATCCCTCTCGGCATATTCCCCTTAGATCCCTGGCGCAGGGGAGAGGGCTGTAATGCAAGACAGCCCACTTTATGCAACCCATCGAACGAGGTGAGTAAGTCTATTGGGTAGTTATGTTTTTTGGGCTTAAAAAAAGCGCGTCGCTTTTACCAATAATATGGTTTGTATTTTTGGATTTCTTTTGATGTATCGCTACATAAAATTTAAGAGGAAAAACCAACTTACTCAGAGCTTGTTTTGAATAGCCCGCACTCGTTGATAAAGGAGTGTCCCACTTGACTGATATCGAGCCATTTTTAGCGTCTATATCGCAAGGATTTCTTTTTTTGGATGTAGTGACCAATTCATCTTGAGAATTTGCAAACAAAACTGAGCACGTGTATAGCTTAAAAGTATCGTGATAATTAGTTATGCTGTAATCGAATTTCACATCAAGCTGATGTTCATCAGTTCCAACCTCACCAAGTTCCACAACTTTTATGTTGCTGACTGTCGCTTCGCTATTTTCAATATCCGAGTAATTAATTGATGCGCAACCAGTTAATAACCCTATGAAAACAATTACTAGAAACTTCTTCATATTTTCTTCCTTAAAAATTTTAACTTTAAATTTTACTCGCTTGCTCCACGAATCTTTTTATTAGCTACTTCTAGCATTATGAGTACCTCACATGGCGAGTATTGTTCAAGCAGAGAAACAGATCTATAGTTTATCCACTCTGATATAGGGTCAAATTTATCTTTTCTTTTAAATGTAAGCTCTTTGAGCTGTACCAGACATTCACCCTGGAGCTTCGCACTCCCTATTTTGTCTTCGCTAAGCCCAAAACCTTGGTGGTTTTTCGCAACATCTTTATACATGTCAGATATTGCAAACGAACTATAACAAGCAACAGTACCTAAGAATAAATAGGTAATCAGTTTCATCGGTTACTGCCTATATTGGTAAATAACTTTCAAATAAAGGACGATAACGGGTAGGGCATAGTAGCCAAGCTGCCCCGTATGTATGCGCCTCAGCGAAAGAAGCCAAAGCTTTTAGTGACTTGTTAAACACGCGTTATTTAATACCCCGTTTAACAATAGGCTTGCTAAAGAAACTAAAAGCAAAGACCCTAGAATGAATAATGAACAGTGCCAATACACAAAAAGCTGCTTGTGCAATAAACACTTTTGGGCTTGCTGATGCACTATTCTTTATCGGTGGCTGTTTTGATTATCGCCAACCTGTACCCGTTAAACTTTTTACTGAGAACAGTTTTGAGTGTAAATATGCCGAAGAAGGTGCCTATGCAAATGCCAATTAATTGAGACCAGGCGAGCATCCCACTTGAATCAATGCCCATAACTGCAATCACTATGCCACCCAAAAAACCAAACAGAAAAGCTGAAGGAATTGTCCAAGCTAGCGCTCTCCAACACCAACTCCACCAAATTTTAATCGCCCATATCCATGTAACTTGTATTTCTTCCATTTATTTCTCTCTAATGAAAACAGCCGCGCATATAATACCCCAAAGCACCGGCAAAAATTTGCTGGCTATAAATACGGGGCACACGCCCAGCCAGCGAGTTTGTTGCAGGCCACACAGTGGCCTTAGCTAATTGGTCAAACTTGGTTGGCTAAAATTAACGAAGAAGCAGCGAAAAGCCAACTCAATTTTGTCTAGATTTAACCGCTTTTTATATGCCGAGCTTTTGTTGGTGCTGAAATAATCCTTTAAGGGAATTATAGAGTCCGGCCGCCATAGTAAAGTCATGACCCTCATGTTCAAACTCATCAAATCGCACATTAAAATCAATATTACGATTTCTTAAAATTGTTTGAGCTAGGGAGTCATAAACTTGTCGCATCTCGCCACTTTCACTACCTATACCCATATAAAGATAATTTTGAATATGTTTGGCTGTGGTGACATATTTTTTTGTAGCTTGAGATGTTTCTCGCTCTCCCCACCACACAGCAGGACTGAATGCTAAATGCCCCTGAAATAAATTAGGACGAGATTGGAAGCTATGAATAACCAAAAGACCCGCAATTGAATGCCCTGCAATCACATTATGGTCATTAGTTCGGTATCTTTTATTTATTTCTGGAATAAGCTCAGTCTCTAAAAAATCCAAAAATTTATCACCACCACCGCCTTCTCCAACAGGCCCTCTTGGACCTCTGTTGACTGTGGGCGCAAAATCTCTCAAACGGTTACTGCTAGTAACGCCGACAATAATGTGTTCATTTGAGCCTTTAGATAAATGTAGCCTTTGCAGCATTCCATTAACCAGCTCACCATTGGTTTCACCATCTAGAACAAATAAAACCGGATATTTTTTTGTTGTATCTGACTTATAGGATGGCGGCAACGCTACAATTATATTTGGTGTCTCTACCATATTTGTTGATTGGGGAATTTTCATGCTTACGAAACTCGACGCATTAATTCCGATTGAAAAGAAGGCTGTAAGTACTAAAAAAACAATTTTCAAAATCTAAAACTCCGTTTCTGGCTGAAATTTTTAAAGTGCTTATAACGCCTACTAAGAGGCAAATAAAAGTTGGTTAAAATATGTGACGAAGGAGCAAAAACCAACTGTTAATTGTCCTTTTGAGTGACTTGTTATGTGTATTTTACACTGAACCAAATATTTCCAATTTATTGGTATCAAGATCGAAAGTAGATAAAACCTTAGATTTAACTGAATAAATAAGTTTAACTCCTTCTTTAAGCACCACTTTACCCAGTAGCTGATTAAACAGCCACTCCCTAGGCATAGATTCAGCAATGATTGAGTCTTGAACCAATGTGCCACATTTATAAATTTTTTGCGTTAGTTGAAAAGTATTCAATTGATGATGACACTCAATTATGCAAGTGACTTCTTTTCGCTTCCAAGTTTTTTCAATATGAACCCATTCGCTTTTGAAACCAACGGATTTAAACTTTTCTATGGCATAAAACACTTCTGTTTTAGGTAACTCAGTATATTTTTCAGCAACCTCAAAACCATGTTTTAGAATATTCTCGAAAGCTAAATATTTTTCATCATCTGAGTGAATGAAACATCCTAAATCTAGTGAGATATTAACATAGGCAATTGCAGGGTCTTTTGCCTGCCTATACTCAGTTTCTATTGGAGATTTAGAGCAATTTATAACTAGTCTTGAAAATTCACTACGAAAGTTAAGTGGATATAAGAGCCTTTCAATGAAATGAACCATAGATCTAGAATTTACAATTACAGTTTTTTGTTCTTCTTCGGTGTACGTACTATCTAAAACTAATTGAATATCCCAAAATCGAGTCATACTCACAACTTTCCTAATACACATAACTTTCCAATAAGGGGCGCAGACATGTGGGGCATAATAGCCGAAGGCGCGCCATGTTTGTGTCCCAGTGTGCCCGCTCTTTGGCACACGACTTGAGCGTTTTGTTAGGCACGTGCTTCAACGTCCTTTAGTCTGATAAATGCCAAAATGAATATTATTGCCATAATATCTATGCCAAAAGTCTGAAGTGGTAGCGTTTCCGTGAATTTGTAAAAATTAAAACCAGGAGAAAACTGAGCATCGAATCCTAGTGAAAATTCCTGTCCCCAACTTAGGACGATGTTGATATAACCAAGCCCAGCATAATTTATATAGAAAGAACCAAGATTTAAACTAACGACTTGAAGAATCTGATTTAGTATAGAAAGCCAATACCATTTCGTTAAAAGTTTGATTGCCGTTATACCAGCAATCGCATTTAACACAATTAGAGGAATGGCAATTGAGACAGTAAGAACAGTGACACCTTGTCCAAAAATTCCGCTATATATAATCAGAAGACTCAATACTATTGCCGCGCCAATTTGAAAGTAACCTACCGTTGTTACTTTTAGCTTATCTAGATCATATTCTTTGGCTTCATTTTTAGCACTAAACTGCGCTATTTCCTGTTGCCTTAGGTCTAACTCTTTCAGGAACGCCGGATAATTTTGTGATTCTGGGTCAATATTTTTTTGGACGTCCAAAAGATCATCTGTTGAGTATTTTGAATAGTCGACCAATTTAAAAACTCCTTTTAAGTGCCTAACACCGTTTTAAGCAGTGGGACGGCGCTCTTCCGGCACATCCGTCTTCAAAACTTTTGTTAGATTTCGTCAACATTATTCATTACCTTGTAGAGTAAAACTGACATAAATATTGCGAACAAATTCAATGTTATAGTCACGCTACCAATCGACCAAGATATGAGAAGCGTAAACCCTAGGCTTAAGTAAAACGAGAAATTCAACGTCTCAAAACTAACAATCTGTAAAATATATATCCAAAATGCTACCTTTATTGACTTTAAACTCCCTCTATAAATCTTAAAGGCGATAAATAAATTTACTAATACCCCAATCGGAATGAAGAACGCCATTAATAAGACAAGCGGTTCGATGTTTTCATGGTCTGCAAAAATGAGAACCGTAGTCCCCAGTAAAGACGCACTTAAAATACTCGAAATAACTAGAGCAACCACTGCTACTTTACTGTACTTATTTTTCTCCATAAAAATTAAACATCCTTTTAGCGAGAAATCTAACATCCCACTAAGGGGCGATAACACATCGGCTAAAATTAGGAGCGAAGTGACGCAGCCCATGTGGTAGCGTCCCAGCGAGCGAAGCGAGAGCCTTGAGTAGTCTGTTATAAACCCGATCTCTATTTATTTTTTTGAAAATCATACTGAGCTTTTACATCATCTAACAAATATTTAGCATCGCTAACTATCAGTTGTTGGGCCTCACTCGATTTCAATTCAAAAACATTTTCAATGCCTTCGTCGTACAAGTGATTTAATTCACGGTCATCACAAGTTTTAATCCATCTTCCTTGGCCTAAAGCCGTAACTTGCTCGTTGGGTTGCAAAACCCCTTCTTCAAATTTTAAATCTTCAGCATAGACTCCAATAAACCGCTTTGGCTCAGTGCCTATAGACTGTAACGCCAACACACGGTTTTCGTTTTCCTCTGTTGTCAGAAACCCACCCCTATCTTTCATGTAAGTACTCTCATCATGCACTTTATCTAAGTGTACAATTACCTTAGCCTCATCTGTGCGGATTAGAGCCAGAGCATCTTCACACTTTATTAAGAAGGGTTTCGAAGTTTCTACATATTTTGAAGTTTGCCACGCTTCCTCTGTCCTAGACTTAGCATTAACTCTTTGCACCTTTTCTGAAAATTTGAACGTGTAAGCTGAACATTCTCGTTGAGTCAATGGGGCAATTAGTGGCTGAGCCAAAGAAACAAGATTCCCTTGAATACGCACAATATCATTATCTCTACAGTTGGATATTTTAGATCTTGCCTTCTGTTTAAACGTTCTAATTAGCTTTCCTTTACCCCAAAAAAAAGAATAGGTCTTTAGGAGTAACATAGGTATCAAAACAACTCCGCTAAGGAGAAGTAACCATCGATTAAGTTCAGATGCCCATAGATTTCCAAACCACTCGGAATGCTCCGAAAGCTCCCAACCTCCAAACGCAAGCAGAAAAAACAATCCAAAGCCTAAGAACATACCCAAGTAATGTCGTACGGTTTCGTTAACTTTCAAATACAGTCCTTCTTAAATGAATCGGAATAATTCCCTTAGGGTTTATAACTTTTAAATAAGAGGCGCTGGCACGTAGGGCATAATGGCGAAGCCGCCCTGCGTGTATGCGTCCCAGCCCGCGAAGCGGGCGAACTTAATTTTTTTGTTATACGCCATACCTAAAGCTTCAATTCTTCATCTACCGGATCTTGGTAAGTAATAACGCTAAATCTGTTCTCTTTAGCATAGTTAAAGGCTTGCTGAAGCAAAGGTTTTGTGATTTCTGCATCACTAGCCACTTTTCCAGTTTTTTTAACGTCAATTTCATTCCAGCCCAAATCGCCAAGATAAAGCGCAACATCCTCGATTATTTCTTTTAAATTCTCATCTCTGGAAAACATATTAAATGCATACCGTTTTCCCTTTTCGAAACGTCCATTTTCTTCTGTAAACTCAGCTGTTCCGTGTAATAAAAGCATCAGGTATCAATCTCTGGCGTATAACTTTGAGCTAAGGGGCACAAACGTAATGCGAAAATAAGCGAAGCTCGCATTGCGTTTGTGTCCCAGGAGAGTTCCCCCACAAAAGTGGACACTCGTTTTAATTGTTAAGTTACATACTTTCATATTGCTGTGGTGTTTTAAAGTTCAACGATGAGTGTATTCGCTGATTATTGTAATACTCCTCAAGATACCATTGCGTGGTTTTCCGTAAGTGGCTTTCATCTTTAAACCTCTCGCCGTGGTATGCTTCGGTCTTAAATGTCCTAAAGAACGTCTCAACGTAGATATTGTCTGTCATCTTTCCTTGCCGGTTCATGCTTGGCTTTATCCCACACTTCTTTAGATGATTCTGATAGTCGTGACACGCATATTCAGTTCCTTTGCCCATCGAGCGACCAACCGATGACTTTTCGGGAGTACATATCGAGAACAACTGCCAGGTATATAAACTGTCCATTGAGTTTTAAATAGCTTACATCGCCACACCATTGTTGATTTGGGCGGCGTGGGATTACGTGATTCAAGATAAGGTTGCCTACCTTGTTGCAGGTGTTTTCTGGCAGAGGGTGGCGTCGATATATTTTAGCGGCTTTACCGACTAGTTTTTGTTCGCGCATTATTCGCGCATTATTCGCTCAATCCTTTTGCGGTTAACTTGCCAGCCTTGTGCCTGCAGATGCTTATGAATGCGAGGACTGCCGTAATTTCCTTTATGAAGGATGTAAAGACGATGGATTTCTTTCGTTAACTCAGTATTCAGCGCTTGGCGACGGCTAAGCCCTTTATGAAACCATTTATAAAAGCCGCTCGTTGAGACTTGCAATTGAGTGCAAAGGTATCTGATGCTAAATTCATCACGTCGTTCGTTTATGAACGAGAATTTTTCTGACTTTGTTCCTTCAGATACCCCTCCCACTTTTTTAGGAAGTTGTTTTCCTTCTGAGCGTCCGCTAGGGCTTTTTTGAGCTTCTCAATTTCTTTGTCTTTACTGAGCTCTTTGTTGTTATCAGAAGTCTCTTTAGTCATTGAAATTCTTCTCGTCGGCTTTTCTTCAAATTTACCTGCTTTGTACTCTTGTCGCCAACGATAAATCATTATCGGATGTAGCCCTAGGATGTCCGCAATATCCTTCGCTTTGACGTCCAATCCTAGCGTTAACTTAACCACTCGAATTTTAAATTCCAGTGAATATTCAACGACTCGTTCTGCACTGACTATTTTCGCCATTTTGCACCTACCTGATATTTGGTTAGGTGTCTACTTTATAGGGGGAGCTCTCCAGTGAGCGGCAGCGAACGGCTTAAGCGTGTTGTTAGCTCGAAATTGTAAAAATCTTTCGATGTTTGGCATACATTTCCTCTGCATGGTTGTGAATTGACGGCATTCTTATAATCGTGCCTTCGTCTCCTTTTATCGAGCATGGGTAACGACCTGCCCATGTTGTCGCTTCGGTTAATAGTTTCAAAGACATTTCGTATTTAGTTGCAAGTTCGGAGTCAACTAATTTAGCTAGTTTTAACAAGTCATGGGTTTTAATTTGATTCGGAAATTCTGGGTTAGGTAAAGGGCTTTCGTATGACAGACTTCCGAATTTCTGGTATACCCAAACAGCTTTAAATAAATTTTCTAGTGCTAGCCCATAGAGCAATGAGCAAACATTTTCCAATTCACTTTTTTCAAGTGGCGATATTAATTTATCGGCCTGTTCTTTAGAAATTCGAGCGCTACCTACAAGAGCTCTAGAATGTGCAAACCATGCAAGAGGGTCGAAAAGTCTCTCAGCAAACATATTTTTAATAACATCATCAAAATTCATTATTCCGCCTAGAGCTAACTTTCCAATAACAGGCGCAGACATGTGGGGCATAATGGCGCAGCCGCCCCGCGTGTATGCGTCCCAGCGAACGAAGTGAGTGTGTTGATTGGGTTGTTATGCATCAAAAACCCCAAACAACCTAGTGTAGTTTTTTACATATGTATTAGTTGTTACCAACGGCCACAAAAATAATCCATTGGCGAAAACAGGAAAAGCGATAATGACCGCGAATTCTGCGCTAGCCTCAAAAACGCATGAAATACCAAATAACACTCCTAATAAGAAAGTAACAATAGTGTATGTCCTATACCAGCCCAGCTTTTTGTAAAGGGTTTTAAACTCAAAGTCGTTAGTAATACCATTGATGCATAAAAAAAGAACGACACTAGATGGAATAAGCAACACAATGCTAATGGGGCTGGCTTTGCTGATAGCTAAGCAAATTAGATAAACGAAACCAGTAGCCAGTGACCAATGAAACACTACACCCTTATAAATATATTGCCTATTAAATGGGTCGGAAAGAATAGGGGTACGGTTCATAATTTCACTTTGATGCACAACTTTTAAATAAGGGGCGCAGGCACGTAGGGCATAAGGGCGAAGCCGCCCTGCGAGTTTGCGTCCCAGCCCGCACAGCGGGCGTGCTTAATTTTTTTGTTATATGACATTTCTCAATCAGCCACTAAGTTAAC
>NZ_JQFW01000023.1 GCF_000753865.1 Alteromonas sp. LOR
AATAAAGCAATATGTTAAAAAATGATGCCCCGACATGCGGCGGCAGTATTGTCGACCTGACCTTTCAGCGCCGACATATCAGATATGGGATTAGCCAAATGCTTTTCAAGGAAAAAAATAACATTTTTTCAAAAATATTTTTAGATTTTGAAAGTCTCATACTTTTCTCTGGCGGTTTTTAATTCAAGTGACTATATTCTGATTAAATAATTTTAATAAGTGTGCTTCCTATCAGCACCACTGTCCTTCGTGGCTCTGATGCTCTAAAAATTCTTTGAATGCAGTAAAGGTGATGCCATGAAGTTAACTCCTTATATTCAAAATGCTTTACTTGCAGCCAGTGTCTTCACTTTAGTTGGCTGTGGGGGCGATAGTGAAGAAGAACTGCCCATAGTAGAAAGTTCACTCTCTACGCAACTCATGACAACATTAGATGAGCAAGTAGATGGTGGTGCAGCAGGTCTTATATTGCCCCAGTCATCAGACTTCTCAAATATTCCTTCCGATCCGAACAATACTTTGACTCAAGAAAAAGTGCAGCTGGGAATGATGCTTTTTCATGAAACTGCAATTGCCACTGAGGGGGTGCACGGCGAACTGGCGAATACATGGTCATGTGCCAGCTGTCACCATGTAGGTGCTGGTTTTAAATCTGGAATTGTTCAGGGTATTGGAGAAGGCGGTCTTGGGTTTGGAGTTGCGGGTGAAATGCGTGTATTGGCAGAGGGCTTTGACAAGTCAAGCGAAGACCCCAGTTTCATCCCCGACGTTCAACCGCTTGCGTCGCCGAGTATACTCAACACCGCTTTTCAAGAGGTGATGCTTTGGAATGGTCAGTTCGGTGACCAAGATGGTGGACTAGTTAACTCAGATTTGCCCGTTGATGTTTTGGCAACGGCAGGTACGCCTAAATCTGAAAATACGCGTGGCCTTGCCGGTTTAGAGATTCAAGCGATTGCGGGTACGAAAGTACATCGGTTAAATACGTTTGACAACTCTTTCGTTCAGCAAAATATAGAGTATCAACTTTTGTACGAGGCTGCATTCCCTGAAAACGGTGATGATATTCTCGAAAATATGGGGAAAGCAATTGCTGCATACGAGAGAACCGTACTAGCAAACCAAGCGCCTTTTCAGCGCTGGTTGCATGGGGACGACGCTGCGCTAACTGACCAAGAGAAAAGAGGCGGTTTGCTATTTTTTGGTAAAGCCGGTTGTTCAAATTGTCACACCGGGCCCGCATTGAGTTCAAAAGTAGGCGCAATTAGTCAAGAAGTATTTATGGCAATCGGATTTGCTGATCTTGATACGTCAGACCCAAATATAACCGGAGCGGTAACAGAGAACGATGCAAAGGGAAGAGGGGGGTTTACTGGGCGCGCAGAAGATAATTATAAGTTCAAAGTACCGCAGCTTTATAATTTGAAAGATTCAAATGTATTCGGTCACGGAGGAAGTTTCACTAGCGTTAGACAGGTTGTATTGTACAAAAACGCCGGTGTCTCTCAAAAAAGGCTGGCGGATGACTTACTTGATGAGCGCTTTGTGCCATTGAACCTCAATGAAGACGAGATTGATGCTTTAGTCGCATTTTTGGAAGAAGGGCTCTATGACCCTAACCTTGAAAGATATACACCTGACGCCTTACCTTCCGGCTCTTGCTTTCCAGTTGCAGATGCTCAGTCAGTTGTCGATCTGAACTGCTAATTTTACAAGCGCAAAAGCACAAAAAAACGGCGCCTAGAGGCGCCGTTAAAAACAGGGAAACTCACACAGATTTGAGGTTGCTATTGAGAGCGTTCTTTCTCTAGCAGTCGCGACCCTATTTCAATGGTGCGTGGTTTCTTCGCATCTGGAATGACTCGCTCCATATCGATATGTAGAAGGCCATTTTCCATATCAGCAGCCAACACTTTTACATGGTCACCTAATTGGAATTTTCGTTCAAAGTTGCGTTCAGAGATACCCTTGTGAAGATACTTTCGCTCGTTCTTTTCATTACTGTCGGCTTTTTTATTGCCGGTAATGGTAAGCGTGTTTTCCTCAACTTGAATAGACACATCGTCTTTACTAAAACCAGCAATGGCCATAGTAACGCGGTACTTGTCGTCGCTTAGCAACTCAATGTTGTAAGGCGGGTAAGTATTTTGCTTTTCAGAGCGCGCTGCGGCGTCTACAAGTGATGCAAGGTGGTCTGAACCAATGAATGAACGGTATAGTGGAGATAGATCGATATTACGCATA
>NZ_JQFW01000024.1 GCF_000753865.1 Alteromonas sp. LOR
GCTGGCTTGGATACTTGCCACTCTTTTTGTTAGTTGGCTAAGCTTCATAATTTACTTGCTATTGGCACCACTAAAGCCGAACGACAAGTAGTATTTCTTATAACAAGTGCATTAACAAGGACAAAAAAACAGTTGGCTTTTGCTCCTTCGTCGCTAATTTTAGCCAACAATTTTTTGCCTGTTATACATGCGTTATATTTCACGGAGATTTTAGTGGACGAAAGGGATGAGAAGGCACTGAGTGACATCGAAGAATTTGGATGTCACGTATTAAAAGTTATGGAAGGAGATGGAGAACCCTGCTTTAGCTATTCGATTGGAATCAACGAGCAACAAAGCAAACCGGATTTAATTATTGTCGGTCTCAAGCTTGATTTGGCTCACTCTGTTATTAATAACTATAAAAATCGGCTGCTTGCAGGTGAAATCTTTGAACCCGGTAAATACTATTCTGATTTTCTTGGTGGTTTTGATGTTTGTTTTATAAAAGTGGACAAATCACATTACGAAGAATATTTAGGCTGGGGACTGTGGCTACATGATGGTGATGATTTTGATATGTTACAAATGATATGGCCAACAACTGATGGTTTTTGGCCTTGGTTTGATGACAGATCAGAATATTATAGGTGGGCACAACCCGTTTTAAATGAGACCGGAGCGCTAAGTGAAATATAACAAAACGCTGTTGGCACTCCCTTCGGTCGTTGGGACGCAAACACGGGGCCGCTTCGCGATTATAGCCCCGTGCCTGCGCCCCAAAGCTTAGCGTTAGGCGTCATTTACTTACAGCATAAAAAAGTGGGTTTAACCGTGACATTCCTACATCAAGGTTGTTTCGCTAGGTTGTCTTTACAGCGTGCTTTTTCGGTAGTTTCAACGGCTTTAGCAACGCGCTTTTCATCAACATCGAAACGCCAACACTCAGCATCGCTAGCTTTCTAAACTCGCTCTTTTACCCAGCAATGTCGTTAACATCTGGTATTTCGCACAGGGTTGTTTTATCTTGAATTCAATAATTTAAACACGCGGTTTATTTGGCTAGTGTTGGCAGCAAAGCTGCGTACTTTCAGTTGTACGCCTAACAAAACGCTGTTGGCACTCCCTCCGGTCGCTGGGACGCTAACACGTGGGCCGCTTCGCGATTATAGCCCCATGTTAGCGCCCCAAAGCTTAGTGTTAGAAGGCGTCAGCCTAAACTGCGTTTCGCTTAATAAAAAAACCAGTTCAACCACCCTCACCTGTTGTTTCAAAAATCGCTCTGGCTTTTGGTGGTTTTAACTTCGCCGCACTAAATTCAAAGGTTGCGCATTAGGCGCTTTATCGCCAAGTTCTTATTCAACGTCAGCAAGCGCCAATGCGTCCGACAGTTCAAATGGCGGCTTGCTTCAGTCAAATCAAAAACATCACTGCACTGGCATTTCGCTTGTTTGTGTTAACAATCAATCGTATGCTGACTTCATTAGTTTTTAATTAGGCCAAAGGAATAGGCTTCCCTTCTAACAAGGCGCTTAAGTCACTCCCTTCGGTCGTTCGGACGCATTTACGCGGGGCGGCTTCGCCATTATGCCCCACGCAACTGCGCCGCTTAGCTTAAAGTTAGCCACTTATGTATAGAATGGATGTTGTGCGAACAATCAGGAATGAGAAACTTACTTTAGAAACCCCGTGGCTTCTGAAGCATTTTCACATTTTCTTTCAAGCGTTTTTCAATAGTCTTCCTTTTGTTCTTATTAGCATAATAATTACAGAGGCTTTGCAGCCATATATACAAAACCACCTTGCTCTTTCCTGTCTTTTGATTGTTAGTCTTGTGGTTGGCTATCTTTTGGTAAGAAAGCAGTATTCGCCAACCATTATATTAGGGACAACTCACGAACAATTCCTACAAGCTGTAATGCCTACTCTTAAAGAATATGGCTTTAACATTATCCAAAACAACGAGAAGTTATTATTCGCATCTTGTACTGCCAATCGCACACTAATCTCCGATAACTTTTATGTTGCTTATACACAAAATGCTATTTTTGTTTTTTGTATTTGCGAATTACCTTTCCCATTTTCGTTTATAAAAGCAAAGGCAGTTCTTGCATCTATTACATCAAGGTGTAAAAGTGGCTAACAAACGCATTAACCACTCGCTGCGCTCGCTAGGGACAAAAACACGTAGGCTCCCTGCGCTTCGCTTGGTATTGTAGCCTACGTTTTTTTGCCCGTTATGCGGGCGTTAGGTGCTTCAGGGTAAATGGAATTTTCAATAGTCTCATCAATATCAAATAATTCATTAAGATTCTCTTCCCTTGAGCCTGAGTACGTTACTGTCGATTTGTCTGGTGTTGTTTCAGCATCGGTGCGAGTTTGCACCTATACCGATGAAAACGGCATTTCTAACTGGTTAAATAAACTCGCTTCATTTTCTAAACCGTGGAAATCAGTAATCGAATGGCAGTCGCTAGAAAGCCAGTTTAGTATTTCTGCTACTTGTTCGTCTTTGGGCGAGGTTCGGCTTTCATTTCAGCTCAGCGATATGCATGGACACCCTGAGGAGTGGCACGTAACTTCAAGTATCTTAACTGATTTTGGTCAGTTGCCAGTTTTAGCAAAGCAAGCGGAGCGTTTTTTCAACCATGCACGCACCTAACAAAAAAATTATGTCGCCCGCAGGCGGGCTGGGACACAAACAAGCAGGCGGCTTCGCCATTGTAGCCTGCCTGTTTGTGCCCCATATTTAAAAGTTATGAGGCAGGACAAGAGCAAGAGAAGGTTAGAAACATATTTCGTTAATCAACCACGAGGGTGTAAAAACTAGCCTGAAGATCGGTTGAGTGAAAATTGTGCACATGCTAGCCTCTGAGCTTCAGCGTTTCCGTTTAAGACGCGGCTTGAAAAGGAAACGCTGAAGCTCAGAGGTAAGGTAAACAATTTAACTCGCTTTTACCGTACTCAAGGATGTATTTCACCAACTCTAGGCATTAACCTATTTGTCTTCGACCTACTGTTCTTTCCCTGCCATCATAACAAACGTGATCAAGCGGAAACGCCTAGTTAAGCTTGGTTTTGTTATAGTTAGAGCCCGTGCTAGGCGTTTCCGCTTATCACCAGTGTTA
>NZ_JQFW01000025.1 GCF_000753865.1 Alteromonas sp. LOR
AAGGCTTGTAGCTCAGCTGGTTAGAGCGCACCCCTGATAAGGGTGAGGTCGGCAGTTCAAGTCTGCCCAAGCCTACCATTTACCTTTCACTTGCTTTGCAAGTGGTCGTGTAAAAGCCGCTTTGCCGGAAGCAGAGCTTCCTGACGTTTTTACCACTCTCTAAAGTTAGCGGTAGTACCGATTTGGGTAGAAGCTGTTTTTTGTGTCATGTTGGACCCAAAATCCTAATGAATATTTACTTTTTAAGTAAGCATTGATTAGGGTTTTTTACCCTAAGGGTGATAGTACTGCTTTTGCAGGAAACATCTTATGTTCTTTAACAATTTGGAAAGCTGATATTAATAGTAATCAATCAAAAGAGTAATTGAGAAGTCGAAAGACGCACTTTTTACTCTACTTGACTTGAATTGCTTGTTATCGACAACGCCGCAAGGCGGGTTAATCGGCATGTTCGGTTAACAAAGAAGATAGCAAGGCAATTCTTCCGATTAGCTTGTCATGCATACAACATTACCCGTGTCCGACGTCAAAAGGCGGACATGAGGCCGATATTCAAGGCTTTTTAGGGTTGTATGGTTAAGTGACGAAGCGTATACGGTGGATGCCTTGGCAGTTAGAGGCGATGAAGGA
>NZ_JQFW01000026.1 GCF_000753865.1 Alteromonas sp. LOR
GGGAACCTGGGGTTGGATCACCTCCTTACTATTACGTCGATGACGCCCTTGATGCAGTGCCTACACAGATTGTTTTGTTTATTTATAAAGACTCGCTTCGCGAGTGTCGCGAATAGCTGCTTAAACGGAAGGAAACCTTCCTGACAGCCATTCTGCTCGCTAAGGTGGTAGTTGTTTTTAAATAGAATGCTAATCAATAACGTCGTTATTGATTAGTGTTTTTTATAATGCACTAATGTTCTTTAACAATTTGGAAAGCTGATATTAATAGTAATCAATCAAAAGAGTAATTGAGAAGTCGAAAGACGCACTT
>NZ_JQFW01000027.1 GCF_000753865.1 Alteromonas sp. LOR
TATCATTAAAATACAAAACGCCCGATGAGGTTCATCGAGCGTTTTTAACTGAAAAAAGTGTCAACTTATATCAGGACTAGTCATCTGCTACTTCTCACCAAATCTATATAGAAACGTTATACGAGCTAAGCCACACCTAATCAACATGGCTGAAACTGCAATGGTAGGGGCTAACAATCCGCCCGCTGGATTGGCGATAACATCGGCTCCAATGGCGTCGCCGATGGTTGCTATACCGTCTAAACTGCCGCCTTCTGCCATCATTTGTAACTCGGTACTTGCCGTTTCACCCACCTCAAAAAGGCTGGCGTCTGCAGAGTGTGCTACCGCTGCAATGGGGGTGAAATATAAGCCGTGAGTTAAGTTTTGAATTTCTACAGTTAAATCGGCGGCAACACTGTATTGGGCTGTAAAAGTTAATAACGCTGCGGTAGTAAGTATGCTTAATCGTTTCATGGGTATTTCCTCAGTTATCAAAAAGCTCTTATGAACAAGTTCTTGCAAGTAGGCGCTCATGCCTTAGCAATACTGAGGGAGAAATGTCACAAAAGTATCCCGAAAATCAGACAAATCTATTCTCTTGATATAACAACTATTGCAGTGATTTTCACTGCACACATTTCCATCATCCAACCAATATCAACAAAAAATAGCGATCCACTGCTGCGAACCCCCGTAGGAATTAACGAACAAGTTGTTTCAAAATGACAAGGAGGAAAGATGAAAAACATGCCACAGTTGGGAATGGGAACATTTCGTTTAGAAGCCGAGCAGGCAAGGCAAGCAGTTAGCGATGCACTCGAAGTAGGGTTTCGCCATATCGATACTGCACAGTTTTACGGTAACGAATCTGAGGTAGGCGATGCTATTCAAACCAGTGGGTTGAAACGCGCCGACTTTTTCGTTACTACCAAAGTTTGGTATGAATCATTAGGTGAAGATCAATTCATGGCAAGTGTCCATGAAAGCTTAGAAAAGTTAAAACTCGAATATGTAGATTTACTTCTTATACATTGGCCGTATCCAGGCAATGATATAACCCTTGAGAGTTACTTAAATCGTTTAAAACAAGCGAAAGAACTCGGGTTGGCTCGACATATTGGCGTATCTAACTTTACGATAGATCAGCTCGACCAAGCAGAGAAAATCTTAGGTAAAGGTGAAATCTACA
The DNA here is from genome assembly GCF_000753865.1 of Alteromonas sp. LOR. Lineage (GTDB taxonomy): Bacteria > Pseudomonadota > Gammaproteobacteria > Enterobacterales > Alteromonadaceae > Alteromonas. The sequence continues at coordinate 1,172 of NZ_JQFW01000027.1, forward strand.
CCAACCAAATAGAAGTGCATCCTTTTATGCAAAACCGCGCAGTAGCACAAGCGTGCAGAGAAAAGGACATTAAGGTAACTGCCTACATGCCATTTGCGGTGGGTAAGGTGATGCACGATGATACGCTCGCAGCGATTGCTAAGAAATATGATGCTTCTGCCGCTCAGGTGGTTTTATCATGGATGGAGAAACGCCATATATATGCAATACCTTCATCAACCAGCAAAACACATCTGGCAGAAAACCTAGCCTATGGTGGCGTGCAGCTATCTGATGAAGAGTTAGAGGCAATTGATGAACTGGATAATGGCGAGCGGATTGTCGATCCTGACTTTGCTCCCAAGTGGGATTAAAAAAGTAAAGTACTGAATAGGTAGACTAACAAAGCGTTAGTTATAAAAAGACAACGCAAAACATAAAGTAGCGATTGGACAGAGCATGAAACAGATTCTGCCTTTCGCTACTCTTTTCTCCGCTCACTATTACCTTTAGCTAATTGCTCTCGCCTTCGCTTTTCAAAGAGAGTGTGAAAATTCAGTAAGTAAAACAATTAGGCTCACTAATTTCTCCAAATTTCTAATTCTGCCAAGCCTTTAATTATTCCAAAGCAATTGACTAAATTTTGATGACCTACCCTCATCGGTTGAGAGACAGTTTTACTCCAGCCAGTAAGCGAGTAACGCCTCCCACAGTGTCTACCCTCACAAACCAGTCGGTATCGTGCTGTCTAGACAACACACTGCTAAATTCCACAGAGCCACCGTGTCCGGTGCCTAAAAAGTCTTCAGTAAGCTCTACGCGGTCGCCAAAACCATCGTCCACATAAGAGTAGTAAGCGAAGTACTCAATGGGGTAGGGCAGGGCCACACGTTCTCCAGAGAATTCGCCACTCATACCGGCAACAAATTTATTTGCTGATGCATCAATGCGCTGCACGTTTTCAAAAAACAACGTGTTGTCACTGGAATAGTTAAAGCGATATTCAGCACGCAGGAAATCACCACGTAGCATTCGCTCTATGCTGGCTTCATAGCTGTGCCGCTGACCCATTCGTGCTGAATATTCAACTTCAAAGTAATTGTCATCGCTGTTTCCTTTGCCAATGTCTAACGCATGGTTCGCTTGTTCATTGGCAAGTTGCCCTACAACAACTTCTATAGCGCTATTATTGCGAAGAGAACGAACGTGTCGAAAGCCAGTTATCCACCCATCTTTCGATAGCCCTGTAGAAGAAACTCGGCCTTTGTACGTAGGTATTATTCCAAATTCTGTCTTTCCGTACTCACTTTCATGACGGGCATAAAGTCGCCTAGCGTAGAGGTGATCGGTGTTGCTACTGCCAATGGTATTGTGGCTTGAAGAAAATCCGTCACCTGTTACAACAAAGCTATGCAGCGACCACGCTTTTGATAGCGAAACGGAAGGGTAATAGCGAAAGCGATACTGCTCTCGACTAGGTCTATTCGAGCGATTGTCATAACGCAGCTGAATATCTAGCTTTTGTGAAAACTTCACTGAATCAGCACTTGTGATGGTATCGGCTGGTGCACTTTCCTCATTTGCCGCACTTGCCGCAGTTGTTAAAAGCGCAAGCAATACCATCATAACAGCTAGGCTAAAAAGGGTACTGAGCCTATTGAGTAAAGTCCTATCCACACATGTTCCTTGTCATTAATTGTCACCTATAACACGCAGCGTAGAAGGTGAACCGACGCACTATTGCGCGAATCAACGCGCGCTTTATTGCGATTTCTACTGCAGAAAAAAACGTATGTTACACGTTATTAGGGAAAGAATCGTTGCGCCAAGCTGATTAAGTTACTGTGAATAACCCAACGATGACCTTTCTGCTCAAATAATGAGATAGAGGCTGGGTCTGGTAGGCCATAATAATTGGCTTGTGAGTTGTCTTGCGGTATCGAAACTAGCGCCACGCTGTCTGTTATACGTTTTGTCGCGGCGATCATGGCATCTAAGCCTGCTGGGTAAATGGCAAGCATATTGTCAAAGTAGGACAGGTTGTAATCAGTTTTGACAGGGTGGGTAGATAATATATCGCCCGTATCAATACCCCCATCTTGTATGCGATGTAACGTGCACCCTATATGAGATTCGTCCCTTAGCATAGCCCAAAATGTTGCCATAATTCCGCGGTACTGTGGCAATAATCCCGAGTGCAGATTGAGTACTCCGTGTTTGGGCACGCAAAGGGCGGGGGTTTTTAAAATACGGCCAAAGCGCACCGACAATATCAAATCGGGTTGGCATCGCTCTAATACAGAAAGGCCGTTACCTTCGTTAATTTCTGACACGGAGTGGATGTCGATACCACGCTGTTGCATGGCGTCGAATGTGAGAAGTCTCGGTGTTTCATAGCCTTCTTTTTCACAAGCCTCTTTTCCACAAGTTTCTTTCCCAGAAGCTTTTTGCCCAGAGATTAGCGCAGGAAAAAGAATTTCAGTGAATAGTGTGTTTTCGTAGAATGACAACGCCTCAAGCGCTTTAGGGCGATGGCTTTTGCCACCTACCTGCGCTGTCATTAGCACACTAAAATGATGTTCGGGCAGGGCCGTGATAAGACGATTTGCGGCCAAATTACTAGCAATATCTAAGTTGCAAAGAAGTGTAATGCGCATAATCGTCCTTTCAAAACGGCTTCAATGAAGTGTTTTAACTAGGGCGGATGCCGTTATTACACCGCTAATCTCATTCCTAGCAACACCAACATAACCACGTTAGCAATAATACCAATTAAAAAGAAGTAGCTTCGTGGGCTTGGGTTCTTTTCGGTGGCAATGGCATAGTAAAGTGCCATGTGAATGACTCTCGCGATAACATAAACCCATACACAAAGCGCAAAAACTGGGCTTTGATAATTAATAACAAAAGCAAATAACACAGTACCTATAAATAAAGCACTGTTTTCAAGTGTATTGTGAAACGTGCGATGCGCTCTAAAGACAAAACTATCGTGTGATAAATCGTCATCTATTTTGCCTGGAACTGCATGGGGTTGTTTCGCTTTGCTCACCGTTGCAACGCCCCACTGCACGAGTAAAAGTACTAAATACAAATAGAAGGCGAAGTAAGCTGAAAATGTGATGTCTGTCATGGATAAATCCTTTACTGAGTTTTCCGTGTTTTGCGGTAGTCGCAACCCTTATAAGGTGATTAAAAATAACGCTGCAAAAAACAGGTTATGGATAGCACTTTGCACTGTACTTTGTAAAAAGTACAGTGCAAAAAGCACGCCTCTATTATTAGCAGCGTTTTACTCGCTTACAGCGCAAAACCACCGAAGGCCGCTGTAATATATTCCAAATTACTTATAAAAATTACACGGGAATGCCGGAATTATCTCCGTCGCATCAAGGATATAGGACGTTTCTCACTCGCAAAAGCGCCGTTGTGGACGGGAAGATGGACAACTATGAAAGGAGCCCTCTGAGCAACTATTAAGGCTTAGCTGAGAGCTATCTGTATAGTTAGTAACAATAGCGAATAGATGAATATGACAATCGCTAAATAAACGGCAGCAGAACATGGCTCAAATCTTGTAGGCTATTAAGTATATGAGGGTGTCAGCAGGTTGTAAGTAAAGCCTTTAATAGAACTTTTCTGACAAAGTGATTCAACAAGCAATTAAGCGTGCGCAGCGATAGACAAGCAGCGTGCGCAGTGATAAACAAGCAGCGTGCTCGGGGATAAACAAGTAGTTCAAGTAGAACAGTGTACGAAAACTTACCTTGATAAAACGCTCAGTAAAAGTCGCGGTTAGAATAACTAGGATTCATAAGAAAAAATGCAATTAATTTATGTTGACGACAATTTACCCGGCATATCTCGAAAGCCAAAGGGAAAGCAATGGCAGTATTTCGATCCGATCGGAAAATCCATACAAGATGCAGATGTTATTGATAGGCTAAATAGCTTAGCGTTTCCGCCAGCCTATAAAAATGCGTGGTTCTGCCCTGAAGAAAACGGCCATATTTTAGCGACTGGGTTTGATAGCAAAGGGCGCAAACAGTACCGTTATCATCCGGAATTTAGAGCTCAGCAGGAGGCAAAGAAGTATGAGGCCTGCGGTGTTTTTGGTAATAAGTTACCGCTTCTTAGAGCGCAATTAGAATCTGACTTACAGGGTGACGAGCTTAATGTTCAGCGCACGTTGGCTGCGGTGGTCAGGTTAATGGATTTAGGCGCCTTGAGAGTTGGCAACGAACGCAACGTTAAGCAAAACAAAAGTTACGGTGCCACTACGCTTCGCACCCGTCACGCAAAACTAACCGGTAAAACCATTCAGCTGAACTACCGTGCTAAGTCTGGAAAGGAGCGACAGGTAAATATCACCGACAGAGTGCTTAGCCATGTAATCAAAGAGCTGCAGGATTTGCCCGGTCAGCACCTTTTTCAATATATAGATGGCTCAGAGCGCACCAATGTGACTTCTGGTGAAGTTAACCAATACATTCAAGAGGTCATGGGTGAATCGTTTAGTGCCAAGCACTTTAGAACGTGGCGAGCCAGTGTGATTGCATTTGAAGAACTGGCTAATGCAAAAGGCGAACTTACCCTTAAAAGCATGCTCGATACGGTGTCTTCTCAACTTGGTAACACGCCAGCCATTGCGCGTAATTCTTATGTGCACCCTGAGTTAATTACGCTGTGTAAAGAAGATGGGGCAACCCAACAGGCATGGAGAAAGTCTTTAACTTTACCGAGAAAAACGAAATATTTAAGCCGCGCAGAGCGAGGCTTTTTAGCATTTTTAGAGCGCTAGCCCTACAGCTATAATTAAGCTCGTACCTCCAAGATACAGCAGCTTTAACTTCACCTGACACTTTAACTTATAGATTTAGACGCCATATGACTGGTGGCTTGAGACAAGAACCGGAAGTTCAAAGGTACTTTATTGACTTAGGTTTTATTATGTTTTCTAAACGCGAGGGTTTCCTATCTAACAACACTAGACCATTATCAACTCTCAGAACATTTTAACCCAAAGTCATTCTGCGGTTTTTGAAGCGCAGCAACAAAGGTTTAATGCACTTGTGTGACAACAACGAGATAGTGGCGAACATGAATACACTGACAAATGGGATAGCAGGGCCAAACACAAAGGCTGAGCCGATAACATGCCCGAGAATAAATTCCATTCTGTAAAGCGGTACAAATAGAGCTGAAATTAAAACGCCCAGAGCTAAATACATTGTTACGCTTGGAAAGCCATTTATGAAAGCAATTGATTGAACTGTGCTTACCAGCAGCATGCCAAAGAAACCCAGTATTATTGACGGAGAAAGTGTTTTTGCATCTGACTTAGTTGATATTCTTTTTCGGATTACTGCAGCGGATAGCCACACAAGAAGGGGCAAAATCAGCAGTCCCCACCAATTCGACAATCCGGGAAGATCAGCGCGCATGAAAAGGTGATGGGTAACTACTCCGCCGTTAAAGTATTCCCACGTTAAGTGACATACTTCGAAAAGTATTACTGCTAGTAACAGGCCATTTCTTATTTTATTGAATTGCTTCTCTTTCATTTCATTTTACCCTCAATCGGTCAGAATATTAGGTATGGGGTGCAATCACCGCGCCATAAACAAAAGATAATAAAATCAATTAATTACAATTAACTCTTGCTTTGAATTTAGTATGTTTACTTAGATATTAACGTTATATGCCAATTTGTCGCATTAAATACTACCTTTCGCACAACATAATCAAAACCTGATCAGACTCAATAGCGAAGTTTGATATTTCCTATACACGCTTGAGTATCTTTTCACAATAACAGTACTTTACTATGCGTCGTGTACTTTTTTTCGTTGCAGCGTTGTTATTGTTGAGCGGTTACGCTGATAACACTCTTTTGTTGAAGGGGCCGCAAAAGACAAGTTGCTGCTAGCCACATTGAAAATCTACAGGTCGGCAATACGTACACAGTTACCGGTTAGATGTTTTCTTTAAAACAACTACTTCTTTTCACAAATTAGTATTTGAGACTTCACGAAAATCTCAGTCCCGAACGGCAGCTTTTGGGCTTAACTTTGAATTCGTTCTAGCCTCGCCGACTTATGACTTTTTAAATAAAGTCTCGTTAACATATCGATATTCCCCACATGGATATGACACAGAATATCTTCTGGTGTAATATTGCACCAGCTTATATGTTGGAGAAGTTAAAATGCCACGTCAAAGTATTACACTTTCTGAAAAAAATGATGATTGGTTAAAAAGTCATGTCGGTGCCGCGGGAGAATACGCAAATAAAAGCGAGTTAGTAAATGACATTATCAGAAGAGCAAGGCGAGCTGAGTTTATTAATGAGAAGCTTGCGAAAGCTGAACAGAGCGGCCACGTTGATCAATCGCCAGAAGAAATTTTAGCTGAATTCAAAGCTGACCTAAAACGCTAAATGGCGGCATATAGACTATCGAGAAACGCAAAAGAAGATCTCCGACGTATATATGTTTATGGAGTAGAAGAGTTTGGCGAAGCGCAGGCCGACGAATACTTTTTGGGCTTCTTTGAGACGTTCCAAAAAATAGCGAGTAATCCGCTAGCATATCAATCTGCTGAGCATATTCGTTTGGGTTATCGGCGTTGCGTATATCGTTCAGACACTATCTATTTTCGCTTTATTGATAGTGATATTGAAATTACCGCAATATTGGGTGGGCAAGACACCGATAACTGGCTATGAATAAACACTCCGAATATCGGCTATGACGCTGAAGTTCGCATTCGCGATAAAAATTTGAACTCAGAACTCTTTCTCAAAACAGCGTCAGGCTTGTCGTAGCATCAAGGTTCGCAACACGTACACTAAAGACTGCCAGATGTGATCTTGACGCCTTTTTAATGAAAGAGAAATTTTTGTCCACGTTATTGTTCATGAGTATGCGCCTCTATTGTTAAGATCAAACCGAGTATGATAAGTGCTATTAGAGCAACCTATACAATATACGTAGCTTTAACTATGAATAAAGATGACCTTATTTCTTTTTTTGTATGAGCAAGGTTCATGCTCTACTGGGCCCGCTGAAAGTATTTGTTACAAAAAGACATAAATAACTAATTTATTTAAGGCTACACTTTGTAAATGTGAGGAGCCTATAAATATGCTCTTCGGATAGTAAAATTTTTAGCCGCTAGACAGGGAAGTGGTATGAGTAAGCAATCAAACGTAGACATTACTTCGCTTATAGAAAATACATTGCGCTTCGCCGTGTATTGGATAGTACAACCTACCTTAATTGCCATTTCACTGTACTTAGCCGACACGAAAGCGTCTATAGATGCTCATAGCCTATTTATCGTCGTTGCATTCTGTCTGCTTACACTATTTGAGAACATTATTCCCGCCAGAAAGGATTGGCGAAAAAGTTTCAGAGAAAACGTCGCGCTGTTTGGTTTTGTATTTGTTGCGGGAGCTGCTTATGCCGCTGTTGAAGCTTTATACGAAGCTTCACTCTTTCAATGGATGACAAGTATCAGCGAAACATGGCAAGTAGACATTTGGCCTTCACACTGGCCTGTAGTCATGCAGGTACTGCTTATCTTTTCTGCATTTGAATTTGTTAACTATTGGTATCATAGGGCGTCTCACCGATGGGGATGGCTTTGGCGACTTTCAGGCCACGGTGCGCATCACGCGTTTAAAAAACTGAGTAGTATGAATTCACTAGCAAATCACCCGATAGAAGCTTTTTTTCTTATACTGCCAAGAGCGATTGTTGGATTTCTCTTAGGTGGAGAGTCGGTGGGTGCAGCTTTTGTTTCTCTCACGGCAGTAACAGCTTTACTTGCACACAGTAATTTACGGCTGAATTCAGCCATAGTTGGCTGGTTTTTTACGACTAACCGCTTCCATATTCATCATCACTCCCAAGTTATCAGTGAAAGTAATACTAACTATGGTTGCGTGTGTATAATTTGGGACCGGTTGTTTGGCACGTTTCACGATGCGGATACCAAAGACACCGGAATTGGCAATGTTCAGCCTAGTTATAAAAACATATTCACCCTGCCATTCAAGCAATAGGAGACTTTTTATAACTGGTGTAGATCATTAATGGCGGTGTATCCGCCATTAATGATTACGCAGCGCATCAATTAACTCGCCTTTACTCATGTTAGAGCGCCCGTCAATGCCAACTTCTTTGGCTTTTTGATAGAGCTCATCTTTAGTGCGATCTTCGTACCTGTTGGCTTTGCCACCATCTTTAGACGGCGTTTGTTCACTATTTGCTTGGGCATTTGCGATACGCGCCGACTTTTCTTTGCTATAGCCTTCGTCGCGAAGGGCGTCATAAGTATCGTCGTTTTTTATTTGGTTACCGTGGTTTTTAGCCATTTTAAACTCCTTTTTAAAAGGTGAATGAAGCTATGATGTTTGTAGTATTTCATACTTGGTATTTGCACAGACGGTTTAGGTTTAGATCGCTAACTAGCAATAACGCTGCACCGCAATGTAAAGACTTAACACGCCGCGAGGCCGAGACCTCATGCTAAAGGACGATATGATCTGCTGAGCAATTTAGCTATCTTGCTTTATACTAAAGGTTACTCAAATTATTTGATGCCGTTCGCTTTGGCGTCTACTGTGTGAATAGTTACGGCACACAGCACAAATATATTTGCAATTACGTTAGGGTATGATAAAAATTTACGCCCTTAAGAATAGCGAGCGATGACAGCCGCAGAGGTAGTTTAAAAAGATATGATTCAAGGATTATCACTGCCCCTATTCGTGACCTCCATCATTTGCTTGTTACTAAGCTTTTTCTTTGTACTTCTTTACTACCGCTTAACTTCTCGCCATGAAGAGTCGGTTAAATACTACTTAATTTTCTCAATTGCAGCATTGGTCAGCGGCATATTCTTTGGTGCATTTGCGGTCATGCTCAATTCAAGTGATAACCTCACTTACCTTAGTATTTCAAATCGGATTACAGTGGTTGCGGCTATGTTTACTACGGTACTTAGCCTGCATTTCTATTTGGCGTTCTACGAATACGAGGCACCCACGTCTTTAAAGTGGTGTTATGGCGTTTGCGCAGCTTTCTCAGTAGCCACGGTAATACCGGGTTCGCTATTTCTCGACAATGCCTTTTATGCGACATCCTCTTATTACACAGGCCTCGCGTTCGGGCCACTGTTTGAGCTTTGGGGAGTGTGGATTTTAGTATTGGCGGTGTATTGCATTTTTATACTTTTTAGGGTGTTTTTACGACAGCGCAGAAGGCAACTACAGACACAAGAAAAGGAGCAAAAAGATAGCAATACCAGCACCGTTTTACTATTGCTTCTTGCCAATACAATTTGGATGGTAACTGGTGTGTGCGACATGCTAACAGGTGTTCAAGTTGCTGATTTACCGCCGCTTACATGGATTGGTTCATTTTTAGTGACATCGACCATTGCGTGGGCGCTGGTGTTGCACATCGATGACCTTTATGAAGAACGACGATTACTAAGCGATCGTTTAATGTACGATCATTTAACCCAGGCATTCTCTCGTAGTTACCTAGAAATACGCCTCACCGAAGCCGTAAATTTAATGCTAAGGGGAGAGCTTAAATGGTTATCAGTGTGCGTGTTCGATGTGGACAACTTTAAAACCATTAACGATCAGTATGGTCATGCTAGTGGTGATGCGCTACTGACACGAATAACCAGTATTATTAAGGAAAACATTCGTCAGTCCGATTGCATTGCACGACTGGGAGGTGATGAGTTCGTTATTTTATTTACCGATACGCAAGACGAAAATCACGCCCCTGCTATTGTTGAACGTATTCGTTTGCATGTGGCTAACGCACAGTTTGGAGAAGGTGAGGTTGCCTATAATGCGTCTTGTTCATTTGGTATTGTCAGCGTTACGCCGGACCAGCTCACGCTGAACGACTTACCCAATCAAATGCTATCAAGCGCAGATGAGGCGCTATACAGCGCCAAACACAAAGGCAAAAACGCCGTTGGTATTGCTACGCTAACTGACTTGTCTTAGTCAGTTGATAGAGCCCGCTGGGTCCAAAAAGCTGATTCGCGATTAAACCCCTTCCATTTAGATAAAAATTTGTACACCAAAGGTTAACACGGCCTAATCACACGAGCAGGATTTCCGCCAATGATCACGTTATCACCAAAGGATTTGGTCACCACAGCACCCGATGCAACCACCACATTATTTCCAAGCGTTACACCGGGGTTTATTACAGCCATTCCACCTACCCAGCAATTGTCGCCAAGCGTGATTGGTTTTGCGAATTCAATGCCGGTGGCACGCTGCACTGGGTCTATTGGATGTGTTGCAGTATAAAGACCAACCTGTGGCGCTAGCATGCAGTTATCGCCAATGGTGACCTTGGCGGCGTCTAAAATAACGCAATTGAAATTGGCGTAAAAATTCTCACCCACAACAATGTTTTCACCATAGTCACATTTAAATGTAGACTCGATGTAAAGGCGCTTTCCCGTTTCGGCGAACAGAGTTTTAAGTAACTGTGTGCGCTTTTTATGTTCAGTCTGACATGTGCTATTGAGTATATCTAAATGCTTACGGCAGTCTTTACGACGTGCCGTAAGGTGTTTATCTGAAGGAAAATAAAGCTCGCCTGCGAGCATTTTTTCTTGTTCGGTCATGTAGATTTAGCGCCTATCTATTATTAAAGGTTCGGTAAACGATACGGTAATCGATTACTTCGCGTCGGCGTAGCTTACAATAACCTTTCCTTTGATGTCTTGATTTTCAATCTTAAGATCAACCGGTCGCTCTAATTTTACAGACCCGTGCAATGTCACGTTAGACCCTATGGTAAGTGTGGGCATGTGGTCATCCTCGTCTATCCACTTGCTGTCGCTGCTTTTATAAACGATGTTGCCGAAAATAACGCTGTCGCCTTCAATATCAATGTCGCCGTTAACAGTAGCTAGGTCTTTTTCGATTGTTACGTCGGTAATATGAATGTTGCCATTTACCGTTTGTATATTTCCGCCTATTTCACCATGAGAATCAAACGATATGTCGCCGTTCACCGTTTCTACATCTTGCGTGACAGTGACATGAGATGCGGCGAAAATATCACCGTTTACCACGTCAACTCTCCTCGCTGTTACGTGACTTTCCATGTCTAAATTACCGTTTACTATGCTGATGTCCTCAGCACTGCCGTGATCATCAATATCCACGTTACCATTGATTGATGAAATATCACCGGCATGCTTACCGCTCTTTATATCAACGTTGCCAAGCATAGTACTCACGTCGTTTCCATCCATAGCACTAGCGTTACCCACATGAATAACACAGCCGCTTAATAAGGTTGTACTAACTACAATCATGGCACCGGCGATAAAAGACTTTTTCATTTTCGTTCCTTTAAGAATCTATAATTTTATATTGAAAGCGAGAAAATTTGTGGCGTAACGCGGTACAAGATTATGTAAGTATTACGTCTTTATTCTCTCACTATTACTTAAATGTTGCGTAGCAGGTATTTAGCCAGTATGCAGACTAGCTAGCTGTTGCTTCGTAGTATGTTGTAATCATGTAATATGCCAACTGTTAAAATCATTAAAAAACATAGGTTTACGATAATTCGAGATGCTGGGTAGTACATTGCTGTCGTGGGTTTGATTATTAAGTTACTGAAAAAGCTAAATAATGATTTTTTTCGCTATTTGTGATGATGATATGTGCAGCAAAAGATGTGTGCTAATTCACGGTTTAAGCACAAGCCTAAGCAGAGCGCTCGTGTGAGGTATGGATAAAGAAGCGGCTGAGCCGCACTGTGCAGCATTTAAAAAGCGACTTTGTATAACTGCCTAGCAACTAAATACGTTCAAAGCGTTCGTTTGCTGATAAAAGGTCTGTAGTTTGCATAGCTTGTAGGTAAAAAGTTGAAGCAGAGAAAAGGACGGTGAGCGTTTAGGCTATTTCAATCAACTGGTCTCCTGAGCGGTTAACGTTTTTTATTTAAAAGGAAATTGCATGCAAGATAAGCAGTATCAGCTACACAGAGCTAAGCGTCAGGCATTGGCATGTTTACTGTTTGCGGCGGGTGTTTTTGTGACCACTATTCTCACTCAAAAATATCAGCCTGATATTGCTCAAACTTGGTGGCTAGGGCTTATCAAAATGGCAAGTGAAGCAGCCTTAGTCGGGGGGCTAGCCGATTGGTTTGCCGTCACTGCGTTGTTCAAACCTATTCCTTCATCTTACCCAATTCCACACACCAATATTGTGGCGAACAATAAAAACGCTATTGCGAATAACCTCTCTGAATTCGTAAAAGAAAAGTTTTTTAATCCTCATGCAATTGAAAAGCTGATAAGCGATAGTAACCCTGCGCAAGGTGCTGGCCGGTGGTTAGAGACTCCACAGAATGCGCAAAAGCTAAGCCGTTTTTTATGTGATGCGCTAAGCGGAATGTTAAGAGTATTAGACGATAAACCGGTTAAAGCCTTTATTGCTAAAACAGTGGAGAAAGGGCTGAAAAATCTCGATTTAAACCAGTTAATCGCTACCTCATTAGGAGCAGTAACGAAAGAGCGCCAACACCAAGTCATGCTCGATAGGCTTCTCGGTAAGTTAGCGGGGTTACTCAGTCAACCAGACACGCAAGAATACATTGCTAATACGCTGGTGATATGGCTTAAGACTGAATACAGCAGACTTGAGAAAATTTTACCTTCTAGTTGGATAAGCGAACAGGGCGCGTTAATCGCGGTAAAGGCTGTATCCTCTATTTTAGAAGATATCTATCAAGATGAAGATCATCCAATCAGGCATGCATTTGACGAGCAGGTCAATGAGTTCTTACACGACCTGCAGCACAGCCCTGATATGGAGCAAAAGGTAAACGGATTTAGGGAAAAGGTTATCAACGACCCTGCGCTAAAGAATTACCTTCACGGCTCGTGGCAACGATTTAACCTATGGCTGTTAACATCCCTTGAAGAAAACGAGGGTAAAGCAGAGCAAAAGGTCGCGGGATTATTACAGGATTTAGGGGCTTCTTTGCGAAATGATAGCCAATTATCCCATTCATTCAATCAGCATATTGGTGAGGCGGCAAAATACATGGCCCCTGAGTTAGCAGAATTTCTTACCCGGCATATTAGAGACACGATCAATAGTTGGGATGAAGAAGACATGGCAGCGCAAGTAGAGTTGAATATAGGGAGAGACCTTCAAAAAGTGCGTATCAATGGCACCATTGTGGGTGGGGGAATTGGCGCAATACTGTTTGGCATAGAGATGCTTATTGGTTTGTGAGTATCTGCAATGATACTGAGTTGGTGAGAGTTGGTATATCCCGTGAGATTGACTAGCCCCGCCGAGACCCATAGCATAAAGACGAATGAATAGTGAAAACGTTAATGCGTTTGCCGCGAGAGAACGGGCGTGTAAACGAACTTGCTCTCTATAAGAGCAAGCGTATTCGTCTTAAATTATTGCTGTTAACGTGTCCTTATTAAATTCGCCCTGTTAAATTTTTCTGCTGAGTGATTCTTACAATGCGGGCATAATTTCAAACTGGATTGGTTTATAGCGAAAGTTATTCGATTCGCCTGCTGAGCACGCCGTTAGGCCAACTATCATGTCCATCTTCGCTTCAAATACAGTGTAGTCACCGGCTTTACTGGTAGGCGGTAGCACCGCTATTTTACCCTCTTTGCTTACATCCACGTTCATAAAGGTGTTAAAAGTAGTACCGATGTGATGCGCGGGAATGTCGAATTCAGCAAATGCTGCCACTAAGTTGCCATGACATCCAGGAACTGGTGTTTCATTGGGATAGAAGTGTTTGAACGTGTCTACACTGCAAGGCGTTAAAAGAAAGTCGTGTTCCTTTACCGTGTCCTCAATAATTTCAAACATCACCTGGCTCTCATTAGAATAAAGCTTACAGCCCGCTTCAAAATGAGTACTTTCATTGTAATCTAGGGAACGGCCCGACGACATGAACTCATTTTTATCGTGAGCATTAAAAGCATATAAATCCGCTACTTGCTCGCCTTCAGGGTCGATGACTTTAAGCCGTTCACCTTTTTTAATGGTAAAGGCCGTACCGCTTCTTGGTTGAATGGTTTGTCGCATTTCTGCTCCTTCAATGTCTTTATTTGAATGTGTAGATTCGGTGAAATTAGACTAATTTTGATTCGCATGGAAAGGGCATTGCCAGCGCTCGGGCTGCTGCTTGCCACTGTATTGATAGGCTTCCGATTTTTCACCATGATTTTTCAATAAGGTATTTTTCGAACCACAGAAGGCTTCGTCTTGCTGACGAATATGGTCCCTTAAATCTTCAAACTTGCCTTGCTCGCGCAGTAGATCAAATTGCTCGTGAAGGTTGAAAACGAGTGTCGGACGTTCAAAGCGTCTGCTTTTTCGTTTAGCCCCTGGATGAAGCCCTATGATAAAGAACGCTTTACCGCCTAAACTAAAGCTAAAATTAGGACTATGCGGATTGTCATCTACATGCTTATCCCAGTCGTGCATACAGGTGTCGATATCATGAAGTTGCTGAAGCTTTTGCCACAGTAACTTGTCGAAGGCAACCTCGCTCAATACTTCCGGTTGCTCAAAGGTGAATACCAACGATGAGTACATGTCTTTTTCTAGCTCAAAGCGATGAATAAAGTTGTAAATATCCGTTAGTATATCGGTGTCATTTATGTCGCATCGTAAATCATCGTACTGCTTCACTGTGATCTTACCCTTGTTTAACGCAGTTTTAGCGCCTACGCAGGGGTATTCAGCTTGGTTGATAAAAGCAGAAATTTTTTGCTCCAAATTTGGTTTTAAAATAGACATAGTCACTCCTTGTTGATTAGTCTTCTTACATCCTACGCAGTTTGCTTAATCAGCGAGGCATCTTGCCCATCCGCCAATACTTGTGTTTCGCCGAGAGTCTTCTCTCCTTTAGGCAGTTGAAGAACGCTTATCCCTGCGGTTTCAAAATCTTTATTGATATATCCGGCATCTGCGAAAGCACGAAGAACATCGCTACATGGATTCATTCCCCACTTAGCGTGATAGCGCTCGGCGTTTCTGACAAAATCAAGAAGGTGATTAATAGGGCAGCGATAATTTGGTCGCTCTGGGGCGAAAGTGTGTAAGTCTACTTGATTTAATGCAAAGCCCAGCGAGCGGCAGTTCGTAAAAAAGTCTTCATCGTTCAATCCGAAGCCCTCGTAACCTTCATCGAATCCACCGGTTCTCTTAAAATCTATTTTGCTGATAAAAAATACTGTTGAGCGAGTGCTATCGTCGGTCAACGCGCACCCGTCATTTTCTTTTCGTCTTGACGGAATTTCATTATTGTCTTCTTCTGGCAGTTCTTGGCTTTTGATATGGCATAACGTGTCGTGGGGAAATATCCATTGTGATTCTGAAACAAATGACACTTTGGTAAATAGCACTGAGCCAGGCCGCCATGCGTTGGTAAACGTGTCGATAAAGTGAGTATCTACAATGGCATCAACGTCAACGTAAGCCAGTAGGTTACTTTTCGCTTCCTGCAAGCCTCGGTTGCGCGCTTTAGCAATGGGCAAAGTTTCGTTAGTCACAAATTTGTGGACAATAGAAAACATCTCACTTTGCGCTAGTGAGAGGGTTGAAGGAGGGCACATCCAAACGATAACAAGTTCTTCAGGTAATGGGGTGCACGACTCGAGCTGTTCTATGAGTCTGCAGAGCTTTTCTGTCCGATTTTTTACTATGGTGACAACGCTTACGGGTGAATGCATGTAAATCTCCTAAGTTCCTTTTGGTGAGAGATTGATAACTTAACTTCTATCGTCGTTATCAATCAGCGCTCGACCTAGTTTATCCGTAATAATTACTTGCAGGAAATTAGCAATAATTAGACCTTAGTCTAAGATATTGAAAAAATGAGAGTTTGTTTCGAAAGGTTTTGACTGTCAGGATCCATAAGTGCAAAGAATTCACTCACCGTGAATCAATTTCACAGGGTAAAAAAGAAAGCGTCATTTGACATATTATTAAATGTTGTGAGAAAGCGAATAGAAGTAAGCGGGAGCAGATCATTAATCACAATGAAGCTCACTTTACAAAAAACGGTATATTCGCGTGAGCGGCGTTACCGGTTCCATCATACACATAGGCGTATAGCCGATAGGCCCCCGGTGTTTTCGGTGCTTCAAATTCAATTTTTTGAGCAGAAGTATCTTTAATCAATCCATCCACAATCTCAGGAACTTCCTCTTTATCACCACCTACTTGTGTTGCTGTCGATTCCTTTCTTATTTCCCACTTGAAGGTTAGTGGGTCTTTATCAGGGTCTACCGCATTGAGAGTTGCTTCATACTTATCACCCATAAAAAGGTACACGTTATCAAAGGCTACCTTGCCATCTAAGCCAATAGGGCTAACCCGGGGTGTTCGATTTTCTGGCCACCTGCCTGTCCATATATATTGCATTACATCAACAGCTTCTGTGCGCTCGCCAGAGTCTAAAAACATGCCGTACCAGGTGCTGGTGCGTTCTTGTTTTTGACCCCATAAAAACACATAGTTGCCAATAACTTGCTTTGCGTGGGGCTGAATAGCTTTTAAATAGCTCTTGGCATAGTTACTGGCCTTTTCAGAACTTGTTGTTTCTACAGGGGCTCCCCATTTTGTTTTGTACACTTCCCAGTGGCCTACAGCGCCCCATTCGGTGATCATATAAGGGCCTGTGTAGCCGTAAGACTTGATATACTTGGGTAGGTTTACCACATCGGCATAAAGCTGAAAGCTAATGAAGTCTAATGATGTTGCTCGCTGGGTAATAGCATCCATGGCTTTTTTGTCAAAGCCAGCCATCGTTGTGGTAGTGGGGTGGTGTGGATCTACGCTTTTGATCATTTCTGCGGTTTGGTTTACCGCGTCGTAAACCTTCGGGTTAGTGAAATCGAAGTTCAATTCGTTACCAATAAACCACGTGAGTAGAGCAGGGTGGTCTTTGTATTTCATCACTTCTGCTTTCACCCGTTTTAATTGCGCTGCCACTGCAGATGAGTCATTGTAATCGAAGCCGTGGCGCTCCCGCGCAAAATCTATCCCTAAAGACACAGTCATCCCTAACTCATGAGCTTTATCTAAAAGTTCGGATGCTGAATAAGCGCCACCGTCAATAGACCAAGTACGAACAGAGTTAGCGCCATGTGCCTTCAAGGTTTTTAAATCAGCGCCATCCGCACCTGCACCTTTAACCACATAATGTTTACCTGCCCGCGTTAACACATAGCCTCCGTCTGAGGCTTTAGTTACCTCTACGTGAATAGCTGTAGCAAATAGGCAGGGTGAAAATAGTGCTAATACAGCGATTACAAAATGTGTTTTTAAACGATGAAGTCTGGTCACTGCATCACTCCTTAAGCGTGCCTAACGGTTTTCAATAACATGTAAATGCGGCGACACCCAAATGAGGGTGTCGCCGTCCGTAATCAATTTTTAGATAACTCAAACCTTAATTAGTAAGTGTAGCGCATGCGCACACCAAAGGTTCTAGGGCGCGTGAAGAAGCGTGTGTTATCAAATTGGGTAATAATGGTTGCAGCAGTGCGAACCTCATCAAACAGATTGTTAGCGAACGCTTCAAATCTAAGTGCACCATCGCCGTGGGTGTAACCTAAACCTGCGTCGACGGTCCAATAAGCGTCTACGCTGTCGTCTAGACGGCGGCGCGGGTTGTCAGGGTTTTGATAATCAATGCTGTTAAAAATAGTGAGAAACTGCTCATCCCGCCAACCTGCAGATATAACGTAATCAATGGTGCCAGAACTGATATCAAACACCTGGCTTAAGCTTGCATTGAGTTGAAAGCGAGGTGTGCGGGGCAGTCGGTTGCCGTCAATAGACTGAAACACTGCTTCATCGGGTGCCACATCTGCTTGAAAACGAGAGTCTTGAATATCTTGGCTGTCTTCAATTTCTGCCTCAAGCCACAATGCTGTCCAGTTAAGGTTAATATCGTAGGGTAGCTCAAACTTACCATCAAACTGCATACCATAAATGGCTGAATCTGCGGCGTTGAAGCTAAACGAAACCACCAATGCACCTGGCGTTGCATCGAGGGGGTCTACGGGGGCGCCTGAATTGAATTCAAGGGCCTGCTCTACGGAGAGTAGGTTAGTAAACACCTGATCGCGATAGTCGTTATAAAACGCTGAAAAATTAAATGTAGTAGGCACGTCGCCCAAATCAAACTCATTTTTTGAGCCAAACTCAAACAAAGTGACGCTTTCTTCTTGATAAGTTGGCGCTAGAGTAAGCCCTGTCGTTGGATCGCTAAACGTATCGTTGAAGCCGCCAGATTTGTGGCCCGTTGCAATTAATCCATACACAAGCTGATCGTTGTTTAAGTCGTGCTCAATACGTAAACGCCAGTCGACAAAGTTGTTATCAATGCGTCCGTCCTGAACGGTAATTGAGTTGTTTGGTGAAATGGGCACAGCAAACGAGTGGGTGCCGTCTTGATTACAAATCAGGTTGTCGGTTACGTCGCTATCTGAGCACGCAGGACGCACGTCTGCGCCGCCCGGAGTAATGCCGTTAGCAAAAATATCATCAAGGGTGTCTCGCTCGCCAAACTGAGCAATACCGTCGAAGTAAAAGTTTAAAAATTCAGCATCGGATACCGCGCCGTCACCATCTTGATCAGGCTCATAAATAGAGCGTCCAAATCCTGCAAACGCAAATCCTTCAGTGCCAACGCGAGCTCCCATACAGCAACCAAACGGGTTGCCGGTATTGACATCAAACCCACCCAACGCAAACGCATAGCGTGCGTTCACACCTTGTCGAGTTTTTGTGTCTTCAGTATAACGAAGACCCATTGTGAGGCGGGTGTCAGCACTAAACTCATAGGTGGCGTCGCCATAGACAGAAAATGAATCGGTATCCGTATTTGGTTGATTAAATTCAGCCCCTTGGAAAAAGCCGCCTCTATCGCCAGCCGATGCTAAAAACGTTTGCTGTCTCTCATTAAATAAGAAGATACCTGCGGTGTAAGTTAAGCGACTGGTATCATCATCAGATAGCAGACGCAGTTCGTGAATAATCGACTCTGAATCTGTTAAAAATTGAAAGCGTGAAAAGTCATCAATTGCTTGGTCTAATGGGTCTAGTGCTTCAAGTACGCCAGGGAAATCAGGTGACAGCGGTGTGGCGGCTTGATAGTCGTAAATTAAGTCTCGATAACTGCCGTTGTATTCAAGTAAGGCCTTACCCATATCCCACGTCACTTCAATTTTAAATCCATCGTGGATGGTGTCTTGAATTGGAGTGAAGCCTCTTCCTACTACATCTCGAGGGTCTTCGATGTCATCGGGATCTATGCCCAGCCCTAGTGGTAACGCAAAGTTCGTGCCCGTATAGCCTGTGCCTTGTTCGCGTGCAAAGTCGTAAGATAAATAAATGCTCAGGTCCTCTGTTGGCTCGTAAAGCGCTTGGAAGCGCAAACCAAGATTGTCTGCTGCTTCAGCAAGCTCTAAGCCTAAGGGGCCGACATCGTTATAATACGAGTCGTGATCCACTTTAGTGCCGGCAATGCGAAACGCTAAGTTGTCAGTAGCAGGAATGTTCAACGCACCTGTTATAGAGCGCTGATTATAATTGCCCACCTCCACTTCGGCACTTCCATTCCACTGGTTTAAGGCAGGCCGCCAAGGAATGATGTTTACCGAGCCGGCGGTGGCGTTACGCCCGCGCAGCGTGCCCTGTGGGCCAACATTTACTTCCACTCTCGATATGTCAAAAAAAGCAGAACCAATACCCGAGGGACGAGGAATATAGACACCGTCCAAGTGAGTTGCAGCGGCAGGGTCGCCAAGCTCGGTGTTGTTGGAACTGCCTATACCTCTAATCCACACCTCCACGTTTCCTTGATTATTACCAATCTCAAGGCCGGGGATAGACTCGGCGATATCAGTAATATCCTGAATGCCCTGGGCTTTTAGATCCTCTCCAGAAAACGCAAAGGCAGTGCCCGCTAAGTCTTGTAAGTCCTGTGTTCTGCGCTCTACAGTGACAATAATTCGCTCTACGTCAGCGTCTTTTTTATCTTGTTCGCTTTCAGCTTCCTGTGCTGCTAACGAACTGCAGGTCATTAAAGCAACCGCAGCAATCAAAAGCCGTTTACTGGCGAAATGAACCTTTGTTCTGGCAGTATTCATAAACCCTTGCTCCGCGCTCGATACATTTTTATTGAAATATTTCATTGCGTCTCTCCTCACTCAGCTCGGGAAAATTCTACGTTGTCGTAGAAAATGCCGCTGGGGTTGTAGTCGGTGGCTGAGTTTGAGAACCCAAACTGAAGTATTTGACCGTCTAAGCTGTCTTCTAGCGTTGCCTGTACAGTAAAGCGAGTCCATTCACTGTTGCTGACTTCGCTCAAATCCACTCGAATATCAACGGATGAAGCAAATCCATTGTTAGGGTCGAGTACGCGAATGTAGGCGTACGCTGTGGTGGGTGGGGCAATACCACCCTCAAAAGGAGCTTTGGCATCGAACGAAAACGAATACTCGCCGGCATCAGATGCAGAGAATGTACGCTCCTGAAAACTAGCCGCTTCAATTGTGAGGCCGTTGCCATGGTCGGCGTTATTGTAATCGCTGAATACATTCAGATACTGAGTACCTTGGCTCTCAGTGGCTTCGCCTGAGGCATAGCTGGTAAATCCGCCAGCGTTGTTTGGTGATGGGAACGGCCCATAGCTATAGGCAAAATTACCATCCGCCCCAAATACCGCAGCGAAACTTAACCAGTTATCACCAATCTCACCACCGTTTGGGTCGCCACTTTCAAAGTCGCTGGCGTAGTTTATTCCACCAACAGCTAGGTTGAAGTCTATGTTATCAACGACAATTGCCGAGGGAGCAAAGCCAGTAGTGCGGTTTGTAAAACCAAACTCTAGCAACTGTCCAGCCATTGCCTCACCGTCAATATTGAAATCAACACTGAAGGTTTGCCAATCTGAGCTTGATAATGTGGATAAATCGATTTCCACACGCGCTGTAGTAGCAAAGCCATTTGATGGGTCTAAGGTTTGTACGTAAGCAGTCGCAACGGTGGGCTCGGCGATAGCACCTTCACTAGGCGCTCTTGCATCGAAGCTAAACGTGTATACACCGGTATCGTCTGCACTCAACGTGACTTGCTGGAAAGTCGCTGCCTGTATTAGCAGGCCATTACCATGGTCTTGGTTATTGTAGTCGTTAAAAATAACCAACTGTTGCGCACCTTGTCCTGCGCCACCTTGGTCAGTGGTGATATTGGCAAAGCTGTTGCTGTTTAACGGTGTTGCGAAGGGTTGGCCGTAATTGTAAACAAACCCGCCGTTAGCATCAAAAACGGTGCCAAAACTTTGCCAGTTTCCACCTAACGCTGCGCCGCTCCCGTCAACGCCCTCAAAGTCTGCAAAGAAACTTAAGGGCAACACCTCTACCTCTTCAATGTCGGTGGTCGGCTCCCAGCGCACGTTATCAATGATAAATGTTGAGGTAGCATTAACATCGGTGGTGGCCAACACTAAACCAGCACTTACATTGGCGGTATTGAGTCCACTATTAATAAGCTGACTCAGTGGAATTTCAATTTCTTGCCATTCGCCATCACCAGGGCGACCTATATCTTGTGGGCCACTTGTGCAGGGGAACACACAGTCTATTTGCATTGTTACGCTGTTGGTGTCACTGCCAAAATCTGAAACAAATATATCGAATACCACCGCACCGCTGTTATAGCCCGAGAGGTTAACGGGCTCGGTAGCGATAAACCAAACGCCGCTCTCTCCGTCACCATTGAAGGTAATCTCTATGACTTGGTCGCGAGCGGCATCATTAGCCGTTATCACTTCCCACTCTATTTTGTTCTCACCATCTGGATTACTACCATCGGTGTAGGTGGCAAACCCTGAGCCACTGTCACCTGCGCCAATGCCAAAGTCCCATAAAGGGTCGACGCTATCAATAAACACGTTTTGAGGTACGGTGGTGATACTCACAATGCCGCATGGCTTCGAGGACGGCGCACCACAGACTAAACTAATGTTGTCGAACTGAATGCGAGCAGCGCCACCCACGGGTTCAAGCACAATAAGGTTGAGAACCTGTTCAATATCAAGAGGGCCACCACCGAAAGCGCCAATATTACTTTGGATAACGTCGCTCAAGGCAAGGGATACAGACGTCCATTCATCCTGCGGTAAGTCGCTCAGAGGTACCTGTGTAAAGCCAATGTTTGGAAAGCCGCTGTCAACACCTACCTGCAGCAGTGTGGCCTCTGTAGACTCACTGTCTACGAAAAGGTCAAAGGTGAGCTCGCCGCCAAAAAATTCATTATTATCCGCTCTACCCATGCCAAACAACTCAAAGGTGTTGCCTTCTGGGTCGTTAATTTGGATATTACCGCCGCCGGAAGTGACAACTTCAATGACGGTACCTCTATCAGCGTCTGCAGCCTCGACTTCGGATACGGTAAGTGCTCCGTTGTTGTCGAAAACGCCAATACCTAGTGGACGCTCGCTGTTACTGTCAGGGAAGAGTACGCCAGGCCCGTTGTCGTATAAACTAAAGCTGTTTATCTCTACGTTTTGCGCAGGCGGGGTACCATCACCGCCTTGAGTGATAACGAACGGGTCAACTTGGTCAATACTATTTTCACACCCTAACCCATCATTTACAGGGGGAAGCGGACACTGATAAACCCGCACATAGTCCACGAGCATTTGCCCTGGAAATACATCAGTGTCGTTGGGATTTGGTGTGCCTGCCGGATCGCCACCTACAGCAAGGTTAAGAAGAAGATGCTGGTTTTCATTGAAGGGAGCATCTTCTTCGCCGGCTAAGAAGCCTTCCATTTGGTTTTTAAAATAGTAATTCCAATACGTATCTCGGCTAACTGTGAAGTAATGCACGCCATCGACAAACCAGCGTATACGCTGAGAATCCCATTCTACTGCATAATCATGAAAACCGTCGGTGGGGTCGACTTCAAATGTTTTGGTAGCGCTTTCATTTAATGGAAACCTTTGCCCATAGTGTACAGTACCTGCTACAAAAGGCGTGGCTTGTCCAAAAGACTCCATAATGTCTATTTCACCTTTTGCAGCCCATTCTCCAAAGGGCGAGGGGTCACTTCCCAGTGTCCAAAAGGCCGGCCACAGCCCAAGACCTTCAGGCACCTGTATGCGAGCTTCAATTCGCCCGTAGGTGAAATCTAAAATTCCTTGAGTGCGAAGCCTGCCGGAGGTAAATGCAAAATTCGGGTCTGGAGAGTCGCCTATGCGAGCCTCTATGACTAGTACACCGTCTTCAACAGTAATGTTGTCTGCGGTGTAGTATTGCTGCTCGTTATTACCCCAACCTGGTGGTAATCCTTCAGACGTCCCGTCTCCCAATTGAACTTCCCATTTATTCGTGTCTAGGGCATTGCCGTCAAACTCGTCTGCCCAAATTAATTCGTAATTGGCTGATGTTGGGGGAGGGGGATTCTCTAACGTACCTCCGATGGCCTCATCGTCGTTTTGACATCCGCCTAGTATCAATGTGCTGCCTGCAATTAATGCAAGGCCAAACCAAGTGTTGTTAGTGCTCATGCGGCATTACTCTCAAAGTGCGTAGTGTGTTTTCTATCTCGTTTTTTAGTGCAAATGTCACTGTGAGAGTCCAAATAGAAACTTGCACAGTGAAACTGCGCTACCCTTCACGGCGAATTCCAACGAAAGGTAGAGAAAACAACGACTTAGAACTCTGATTACGAGTAGATACTCATCGAGCACACAGGCTTGATTAGACGACAGCGAATACCTATGCAAGAACTTCATTCTAAGTATTAGGGCGCTGGGTACACCTAGCACGCGCAAACATTCAATAATCAATAAGAAGCGTTGGTATAAAGCTCAACGCTTTTCAGAACACTGTGTATCGTGGTTTTCTGAATTTGATATTAGTTCAAGACTATAATTGTGCAAATGTTGATTTATTACATTTTTTTTACATATGTAGCGAATTAGACTTAAGTCTAAATTACTGATTTTATGATAGTTATAGGATAAGCAAAACGAGGAATTGGGGACAGATAAGCCACTTTAACCTGACTTATTTAACTTATAAAACGAGGAAATGACCTAGATATTAATAAAAAACGCGTTTTGCTGTGGGTGTGAGAAGACTAGATGGGGAGACAACTCGATTGGGAATTTTTAACCTAACATCGAAAGTACTAATGAATGCATTAATGTGGGTACTTATAAGGATACTAATAAGGAGAATCACAAGTGAACCTGCAGCGTGAACGGATTGTTGTGAGCTCTTAAGTGCAAAAACTTGAACCCAGAACTAAGCACTACGATTAAAGACGAAGCCTAAAGACTAAGCTTAAAGACTGAGCTTAAAGACCAGGCTGTCTGCTTTCACTTTTCTTTTTAAACCGCCTTCTACATTAGAGCGCTCAAGCTGCGAAATTGAATAATTGCTAGCATACATATCAGCAACCATTTCGTCATTCACACAAAAAGGAGGACCTGGCAGTTCACTCTGGTCATAGTCGAATGTGATAACTAATTGGGGGGCGTTATGAGTTATGTCTATAAGGTGGTTAGCGTACTTTCGACGAAGATCATCGGGCAAAGCAACTAATGCTGCTCTATCATACACACCTGTTATTTCGCCAATGTCATCACGACGAAGTGCAAAAATATCACCAACAAAAATGGTAAGGTTAGGGGCTGAATATACTTTACCCTTAGACGAAGACTTAACAGTGGGAGTAATGTTGAGATCGTCGAACAGCTGTGTAATAGCCACCTCGCTAAGCTCTGCACCAACAACCTGACAGCCTTTTGACAGCAGCCATGCAATATCTCTAGTTTTCCCGCACAAGGGCACAAAGATTCGCTTTTGTGAGGCTTCATTACTACCTGGGCCTAATAAAACATCACTATATTTCACCAACAAGGCATTGCCAGTGGGTTCATGAAACCCAATTTCATTATTGTGCCATTTGCTGTGCCAAAAGCTATGTTCCATATTAATACCCTAAATCAAATACCCTATATCTAGTGCTTTAAGTCTAATGCCTGAATCTAACAGCTTAAATATAATATCGTAGAAAATATAAGCACATTTAAAAAAGCAGGTTAATAACCTGCTTCTGTTCTATTTTTCTGCATTGCTGTAAAACGACGTCTTTGAATTACTCGTCGAGAGGAGTATTGAAGTCTTCAGACAGTTCAAAGTCGCCTTCAACGTTTGCCACTTTATTGTCTACAAACGTGATGATCATCTGACGCTGGAAGTCGTCGCCTCGGTCTTTCATGCCACGCTTCATATCGTAAACGTAATACCACGTGTCGCTATCAAAAGAGTCTTGAACAACAGGGTTACCTAGCACGTAGATAACTTGCTCTTTTGTCATATTAATACGCAATTTTTCAACATCACGCTGATCGAGAAAATTGCCCTGCGGAACGTCAATTCTGAAAATCCAGTTAGAACAAGCTGTGGTAGTAAATGTAATGCAAAGAATAACTATAAGATGGTGCAACTTCATGCGTATATAAGTCCAGTATTGCCTTTGTTAGTGCCTAAAGGTTTCCTCATAAGGAAACCTCAGCTGTTTTAATGCAAGCGCGAAGGCATGCTACATTGACAACTATGACCAATCAACTGCATTTTAGTTCGATGAAGCGCTTTTTAGCAGCTCTTTTGCGTTAGCAAGTGCCGATTTGGTTACTTTGTCGCCAGCTAACAGTCGGGCGAGTTCGTCAATTCGGTCTTGTTTCGTCAGCGGTATCATCTGTGTTTCTGTACTTTCGCCATCAGTAAGCTTGGTAACAAAAAGCTGGTTATGTGCTTGTGCCGCCACTTGAGGTAAATGGGTGACACACATAACCTGAGACTGCTTTCCTAATTTTCTTAGCAGTGCACCTACAATTGAAGCGGTTGGTCCGCTAATACCGGTGTCCACTTCGTCAAAAATCATAGTGGGGGTAGCATGGCTATCGCTAGCAATAACCTGAATAGCTAAACCTATTCGAGAAAGCTCACCGCCTGATACCACTTTCTCCAATACGTCGGCATCTTGCCCAGGGTTCGTTGATACTTTAAAGGCAATCGTATCTAACCCATTAACTGCGGGCTTTTTCAGCTCGTCATAAAGAATATCAATATACACTTTAGCGTGCGGCATATTCATTTGCTGAATTTGTGATTCAATGTCGTTTGCAAAACTTTGAGCTGCTTTCATTCGGCTTTCAGATAAACTGCTTGTTGCCACCAAATAATGTTGTCTTGCTGCTTCAACATCGTGTTCGAGTGTGCCTAGTAAGCTTTCCTGCTCGCCAAGTGCAGCAAATTCTTGCGACAATAACTGGTGATGTTGAGCAAGTTCTTCAGGCGTTACGGCGTGTTTACGAGCCAGCTCCATCGCTTTTGAATAGCGGGCTTCAACCTGCTGTAAACGCAGAGGGTCTATTTCCAATTGATCGCAGTAACCACGCAGTTCGCTTGCTGCTTCTTCAACTTGAATTGATGCGTCGTTAAGGAGGGCGATGATAGGCGTTAGGCTCGCATCGTGTGCTTCTAATTCGCCAAGCTTCTCGATACTGCTTTGAATAACGGTCAGCGCATTCCCTTCATCATTTTCATAGAGGTTATACACACTGGTTTGCGCTTGTTCTAATAAACTCTGACCGTTGCTTAAGCGTTTGTGCTCAATTTCAAGTTCTTCAAATTCGCCATTCTCAATGGCAAACTCGTCGAGTTCTTGCACCTGATAGGTAAGTAACTGCAGACGATCTTCTCTTTGTTGAGCTTTCGAACGCAGTTCATTGAGCGTTTTTTGTTTGTCTCTCCACGAGCCATAAGCGTCTTTTACATCATTCATTAAATGAGTATGGTCTGCGTAACTATCAATAAGCTGGCGCTGATAATCTTCTTTTAATAGCTGTAGATGGGTGTTTTGACCATGAATGGAAAGCAGTGTTTGGCCGAGACCTTTTAGTTGCTGCAAAGATACTGGAGTGCCGTTAATGAAGGCTTTTGAGCGACCTTCTTTCGATATTACCCGGCGGATAAAGCAGCTGGTTTCATCTTCATCCGAGGTTAATTCATGTTCGTCGAGAAACGCTTTTGCACTTGCATTATCAGCAAGTGAAAAGTGCGCCACTATTTCGGCTTTTGCTGAACCTTTTCTTACCGCATTTGCATCGGCCCTTTCACCAAGGCACAAGCTTAGGGCATCAATGGCAATTGATTTACCTGCCCCGGTCTCACCTGTAACCGCAGTGAGGCCATTTTCAAAATGAACAGAAAGTTGTTTTACAACGGCAAAATTTGATATCGAAAGATTCGCTAACATAACCACACTCTAATAAAGTTGAACATGATGATATATACAGTACATGTAAATATATACAGTATTCTTGAGATGTAAAGTATAGTCGAATGTAATCTGTCGATTTGCGAGGTGTTATTTGCCGAAAATTTTTATCTGACCCACTATTTATGGGGGCTGTACAGGTTTTACGATATTTTTATGCGTGCCTTGCCTATTGCGCTTTACTATTGCAACTGTTGTTGCACTTGCTTTTTGCACTTGTTTTTACAATTAGCTATCGCGATGCGCTGTTGCATTGGCCTGGTGCAACTTCATATTGTAGTCGATTGACGCTAATTGAAATAAAACTACTATAAAAAAGGAATAACAATTAGGAAGAAAAAACGCATGAGAGTGAAATTCATCATGCGCTTTATTACACGTCACTTGTTACTTATACAGGTAAACCACAAAACTATTTGCTAAGGCAATTACCTAAAACCTAAGCCTATAACTAAAACCTAAGCCTATAACTAAAACCTAAGCCTATAAACTTAAACCCAAGCCTACAACTGAAACCTAAAGACTAGCTTTAGGGTTTGGCCCATATTCATTATCATCATGGCTGTCTTGCGCTAAGAGAATAATCAAAATAATTGAGCCAATTATCGGAATTAGATTGAGTAGCTGCCACCAACCTGAGCGGCCAGTGTCATGTAAACGCCTTGCGCCTGCACTCAGTAAGGGGATTAATAATGCAAGGGCGTAAATCATCGTTATAAATTCAGTGCCAAGGAAGTATCCAACAGCTGAACACACAATGTAAAAAATAATGTAGAACAGATAAAACATCCAGTATTCTGTGCGCCGCGCACGGCCTGTAAAATCAGCATAGTGTTTAAGCGCTTTTGTAAAATAGTCCATTAAATGGAACTCCTTTTTGTCTAATGATGTTTGGTTACGGTAATCGGCGATGAATTACGTCAGACTAGCCATATACCTCTATTTAAGTGTTGTTTTTAATTTTTGTTTTTTTGCACCATGTTTTTTGGCTGCAAATAATATTTCTAAGCAGAAGGTATTAAGCCGTAGGAGTATTTTTTGATTTGTATATAAATTAGTTTTTTATAAACAAAGCACACACTTTCCAATGTTCGTAAGACCTCTGCTTCGAAATTTAGCCTACAACTTTTTTTGCCAGTGGTCACTGTAAAGTTAATGGCAATTCCACCTCATGTAATTACTCGCATTACGTTAAAGATAGATACAAGTGAGTAAGCAAAGAAAATCGTTTGGGAAAAAATGTGAGGAAAGTAAAAAATAGGGAAAGAGAAGAAGTAAGACAAGGGAATATAGAAAAAAAAAAAGGAAGGCCTCGGTGGCCTTCCTTTATTTTCCTAACGGTACTGTTTACCGATGGAACTATTGGGCTAGTTCGCCGCTACCTGATTCTAAATGCGCTCTTACGAACCATTGGAACTGCTCTAGTTCAGCTAACTGACCTGTAATCATATCTTCCGACACTGGGTCCAAGTCGCCTAAGCCTTCAATCGCCTTGCGGTGATCGCCATTTACACCGTCATACACTGCATCTAGCGCTTTTAAATGGTCAGTCACTAGGCCCTTGCCTAACTCATAATCATTCCACGAGCGACCCTCTACAATGGCTTTGGGTGTGCCTTTCGGTACGCCGCCCAGTGTGGCAATTCGTTCTGCAATGGTATCAGTCATTTCGCGCACTGCATCAACTTGTGGGTCTAGCATTTCGTGCACACCAATGAAGTTTGGACCTACTACATTCCAGTGAATGTGCTTCAGGGTGAGCTGCAGATCAAGTAGCGCCACTAAACGTTGCTCTAACGTTTTGATAGTGCTTGCTGCAGTTTCGTTATCCATACCTGGTGCAGTAAATTTAAGTTCGTTGTTACTCATAATAATAAACTCCTTATTATCGCTTCAGTAAATAGGTGTTGATAATACTTATCGAGTCTTTCGACCTTCAAAAGTTATGTTGAAACAACATAGATTATCGAGCCAGTTGCTTAAGGTGTTGCAACCGGTATGCCGACTTGTACCAAAATTATAAGTAACTAATTTAATTGAATAAATTCGCAAAGGTTAATTTTTCTTTATTTTTCAATGTGATAGGTTTATCTAAAAGGTGCGAAAAAGATGCTCGAAATATGAATAGCCGTGTAAAATATTCAGTGTTCTTTGTATGGCAGGGCGAACATTAGGTAGAAAAGCCGGTTAACTTGCCACAAAGTTCGCTAGGCTCGAGAAATTCGAAAACTTTACGAAGACAGGGTAAATGAAGCCATAGATGTTTAGTCTACATCTGCAGTATTCACACGTATGGCGGCCACACGTATGGCAGAAGGCGAGTCCCTACATTAGTAGAGCTTACTGCCCCAGCCCAGCTTTTTACGCAATACGTTAAAGTAGCTATAGCCCTTAGGGTGTACTAAGTGAAGTTTATCGATACTTTTGTTTATGCGAATTTCATCGCCAGGTAAAACCGGCAATACAATGTGGCTGTCGCAGCTTACTTGCAACGAGTCACTATTCACTTTTGACACTTTCATCGATACCTGGCTGTCGGCGTCTACCACAATAGGTCTGCTGCTCAGAGTATGGGGAAACATGGGCACTAAGGTTAGCGCATCAAGTTTTGGCATAATGATGGGCCCGCCTGCGGAGAGCGAATAGGCGGTTGAGCCCGTTGGCGTTGCTACAATGAGTCCATCACTGCGCTGGCTAAACACAAACTGTTCGTCGATATAAATCTCGAACTCCATCATGTGCGCCACTTTTCCGTGGTGGAGTACGACTTCATTGACCGCTGAGCTATTACTTTTTAACTTCTCGTGACGGTAAACGCCCACTTCCAGTAAAAAGCGTTCTTCAACGAAACACTCGCCGTTAAAGATGTAGTCAAGTTGCTGAATGATATCGTCGGGATGAATGTCGGTGAGAAAACCTAAGTTACCTCTATTCACACCCACAACATGGATATCAAAACGGGCAAGTACGCGGGCGGCGCCAAGCATGCTGCCATCTCCACCAACGACAACGGCTAGGTCAGCTTCTTTACCGATAGCGACAAGGTCGCAGCTTCTAATGTTGTCGGTTTCTAGCTCTTGAGCAATACTTTCCTCTACCAACACCTCGCATCCTTTGGCGAGTAAATAATCGGCAAGTAAATTTAAGCTGTCGTGAGTGGCCTCGTGCTGAGGTTTTCCAATTAAAGCAACGGTTTGGTAGGGCATGGAACGCTAATGTCCTCTCATTTCCAATGATTTGGACATTAGCACAAGTGTTTTGTAAAAGGGAAGTTTTACCTTGCGGTCCAGCCGCCATCTAGGGTTATTGCTTGACCTGTAATGTTCTTGGCGCTGTTTGTCATTAAAAATGCGGCAGTATCGGCGAGTTCTTGAACTTCAATAAACTGCTTCTTCGGCATAGGTTCAAGCATGATTTTTTTCACTACTTCGTCCTCGGTCATATTGTTTTCCTTGGCTTGAGCCGCTATTTGTTGCTCAACTAAGGGAGTTTTTACATAGGCCGGACACAAGGTATTAATAGTAATATCATAGTCACCAGTCTCTAATGCCACAGTTTTAGCAAGTCCTAGCAAGCCATGCTTCGCGGCCACATAGGCCGACTTAAACGGCGAGGCTACAAGAGAGTGAATAGAGCCCACGTTAATAATACGCCCAAAATTTTGTGCTTTCATGGCTGGTAATAGCGCTTGGGTGGTTAGGGCAGGGCCAACCAGCATAATATTAATCAACTGCTGCCATTTTTCAGCAGGAAAATCTTCAAGGTTTGAAACGTGTTGGATGCCAGCGTTATTAATTA
This sequence comes from Alteromonas sp. LOR, assembly GCF_000753865.1. Lineage (GTDB taxonomy): Bacteria > Pseudomonadota > Gammaproteobacteria > Enterobacterales > Alteromonadaceae > Alteromonas. The sequence continues at coordinate 32,373 of NZ_JQFW01000027.1, forward strand.
GTACGTCGACGGTGAGCTTACCGAGTACTTCAGGTAAGGCAGCAATTTGCGCTGCGTCACACACATCTACCGCCACTGCGCTCGCGCTGCCATCATTAATACTGCCAAACTTACTGGCCAGCACCGCTGCCGCCTCTTGCGCAGCACTTTCGTTAATATCCGCCACAATAACGTGATGACCCTGTTTTACCAACGTCTCTGCGATGCCTAAACCAATACCACTGGCTCCTCCAGTAATAAATACCGTTCGCTTATTCATCAAAGCCTTCCTGTTTCATAGATTCTATCTTGTGCTGTGTCTTAATTCGCTGTGCACTAGTTTGCTGTGCACTAGTTTGCTGTGCGATTGCCTGGTGTGGCGAAGGCTGTGCAACTTGAGACATTGCTTGAGGCGTTACTTGAGATACAGCTTTAGTTGTTGGCGAGGGTAACGTATCAAGAGAGTGTAAAAGCGAATTCACCGCCTTTATCTGATCGCCATCTCTGTTGGCATAGTCCTTTGAGGCATATCCCCACCAGTCCCAGCAACCTTGTGGGTTTAGCGGCATAAAGAGTGATTTTTTTGTTTGCGGATACAGCACAATCATATTGTTGTCATCGGCCCAGTCATTCAGCCCTGTTTGCGACGTATAGGCATCGTCCACAGCGTCAGCGTATTGGTTGCAGCCGTGAAAGCTGATGTGTGCCCGACAGCTTTCTCCGCTTGCGCAGCTTTGCGGTACGTAAACAAAGCCTTCGCTGGCCAGTGTTTTGGCATTGCTGCCTGCAATGTCCTGTTGGTTAATGGTATGCAGCGAACCTGACAGTTCATCGTCTGGTGCAGTTAACCCTTCAACAAGATGGTTAAGCATGTCGCCAGCGGCGTCATAATCGCAGTTACCAATAAACGGGCTTTCTGATGTCATACAGTCTGTTCCGTTCGTTTTCGTTGGAAACAGGTGAGCGATAGACATATCGTTAACGTATTTTATGTTTTGAGTGTCTGTCCACATTGTGTATTGCTCGAATAAAGCATCGCTAACTTCACTGGCAATTCGCACGTCACGCTTGCCATGAAATAACCACACCTTGGCATCTTTCATATTGTCTAAGTCAGCAAGTTTTCCCGCCTTTGCATATTGTGCCGCTTGCTCACTTAAAACCATTAAATCTGGCTTGGTGTCGGTCTTGTTGACGCACTGGGCAAGTGCCGTTGTAATATCGCCCTTGGCACAAAAGTAGGGGCCAGCTGCCAAAACCCCTACACCCTTAACCCAATCGCTGTGGGCCAGTTGAAACTGTGTAGCCATATATCCACCAGAAGACAACCCCGATACGGTGACGTCAGATAAGTCGAGAGATAGCTCCGGCATGCCTTCTTGTTTTGTTTGCGCGTGTAAGGCAATGGAAAAGCAAAGGCTACTTGCCAAGGCTGCTTTGATAATAGTGTTAATCGTCATCATAAAATCCTTTACTCATTTTCCAAAAACTGGCGAATAGCGGTTGCCTGTTTTGATATATTTGCCACGCCCTCTAGGTGTCCAAGTGACCCTTGAAGTTCGGTATATTCGCTGTTATTTCCCTGCTGCTTAAGCGTTTGATGTGCATGTTGAGCTAAATAGGGCATCAGTAATAAATCAGAATCGGCAGGCAGAAACAGCGTCTTCGCCTTAATGGTGTCTAGTCCCGCATCTAGGTTTTCTTTATGTCCTGCGACAAAAAGCTGGCACGCTCTTACTAGATACAGCAGGTGATTGGCATCCATCTTTTTACCACGGGCGGCCGCCCGCGCTTTTAACCACTTTGTGATGGAATGTTGTTCGTTAATACTGGATAGGGGAGCTTGCTCTACGTTTTTAAAGCCTAGCATATTACCTTGAGCGTTAAAAAACTCAGGGGTTAGGGCATTTTGCGTTATCAGCATCAGCGATGCGGTAAGTCCATCCGTTGGCGCTTCTTTTGGCGAGTAATTACCCTTGTTCCATTTTTTATCGAGTCTGATGGGCGTAGCCCAATGCTCAAGAGCCGTGGTCGTCCACGCGTCGCTTTCCCCCGCGCCTATTACCGATAACATTCTAGGTACCCAACTTGGGTAGGCACTTGCCCAATCAATGGCCTGCATGGCGCCCATTGAAGGCCCTACCACCGCATGAAGTTTCTTGATGCCTAAGCTTTCTAATAAGGCTTTTTGCACATTAACAAAGTCGCGAATAGTCACTACTGGAAAGTCTAATCCGTAGGGTTTTCCTGTAGATGGATTAATGGTGGCGGGCCCGGTGGTGACCACCTTTTCATCATAAGCGTTTAAATTCACCAAGGTGTCTGCACTTATAACGAAAAAGCGGTTGGTATCAATGGCTTTGTCTGGGCCAATAATACTATCCCAGTACCCTGCATTTTCATCTAGAGCGCTGTATTTCCCTGCTGCATGGGAAGTGCCAGAAAAGTAATGGGTAATTAAAATCACATTGTCCTTTTGTGCATTAAGCTTTCCGTAGGCTTCCCAGCCTATCTTTACATCGTTAATTGTTTTGCCACCAAAGGTAGTAAACTTGTCCATGTGAAAGGTGTGCTTATTTACCAACAAGGTAGGTTGCTGTTGCTCATCGATACTCACTTCGTCGTTAGCCAGCACAGCGGTGGTTGCCAGTGCAGACAGTAAAAACAGCGCCGCTATAGACCTAATTGTTAGCTTAGTTGCTAACTTAGTTGGGAGTGCAACTTGCACGCCGGTGCCTTGGCTGCCGCCAGACCTTCCGCCAAACAAGATGCCAGTTTTAGCAGGGCGAAAAAGTGAAGGTTGCCTGGCAGTGCACGTATTCGCTAGCACTAGAAAGTCGTGAAAACGCTGATTCATAGTAAAACCTTTCCTTTTTTTACAATATGCTAAACAGGCCGATAGCCAGCGCTAGCCCCATTACCGGCACAACAACAGTCAGTGCTCCCACTGCCCAATAGGCGGCTTGATGGGTTTCATGGCAAATTGCGCGAATCGTTGTGACGACATACCCGTTATGAGGCAATGAGTCGAGGGCGCCCGATGAAATAGAAACAATTCTGTGTAACTGCTCTGGCTCTACACCTTGGTCCATATAGTGTGGACCCACTAAGGGAAGGGCAATGGCTTGGCCGCCCGATGCGCTACCTGTTAAACCGGCTATTACGCTGACTGCAATGGCAGCACCAATCAGCTCATTGCCAGGTATTTGAGTCATTAAGGCCACCGTTTGTTGAAAGGCGTCGGTGTTTTTTGCAATCGAGCCAAAGCCCACAACCGCTGCGGTATTGCCAATGGCAATCAGTGCCCCAGTGGTGCCAGCATTTATGGCAACAGGCAAACTTTGAAAGTATTTAAAGTTTATGGCTAACAAACAAAGCACGCCGCCGCCCAAGGCTAGAATTAATGCTAACTGAGCCAACTCTTCATGAAATAAAAACGAAATGGCAAGCACAACGAGCAGGGGCACAATACCGGTAAATGGATGTGGCAGATCCCTTTCTCTTATTTCAGGGTCGCTTTCCCTTGCCTCAAACACTTCACCCTGACTAACTGCTTTTCGAATCATTTTCGCTAGCCACCAATATCCGAATACCGCCATTAAAATAGCGACAATTAAACTGACTTCCCATGCAGCAAAAGGCGATGTACCCAAGTATTTAATTGGGATCCAGTTTTGAATTTCTGGTGAGCCCGCCGACGTCATCGTAAACGTTACCGAGCCAAAGGCCATGGCGGCAGGAATGAATCGTCTAGGCAAATTGGCATCTTTAAATAAGCTGACCGCCATGGGGTAGACGGAAAATGCCACCACAAATACGCTCACGCCGCCGTAGGTAAGTATGGCGCAGGCCATGACGACCGCTAAGACAGCTTGTTTATAGCCAATTTTAGAAATTATCCATTGAGACACTGAGTCTGCCGCGCCGGTGTCTTCCATAAATTTGCCAAATAACGCCCCCAGCAAAAACATGAAAAACCACGACGCAATAAACCCAGAGAAACCGCTCATGTAGGTTTCTACAAAGTTTACGTCGCCGGTAAATACCGCAATATTATTGGTTAGCGCCACAATAAGCGCACACAGGGGGGCAGCGATAAACAGGTTCATCCCACGTATTGTTAACACAATAAGTAGCAATAGCCCGCCTACCAAGCCAATCATACTTAACATAGTTGTTTTCCTTTAAAAATCTGTGACCGCAGATATTCCAAAGCAGTTAAGTCGATTGTAGATCTACTAACCGACTTGCTTTCGCGCAAGCTTATTGTCAATAAATCTAACGTATTCAAATTACACGTAAAGTTTGACGTTACTTTTGCAAAAATCCCATAGTACGATGGTACTACATACTGTTAACAATTAATTAACTAAAGTATTTCGTGACCGTAGCAAATTATCCAGCAGTGAATAACACTTAGAACAATAAAGGACTCACTATGTCACTAACAACACACACAAAGCGTCATGGCTGCACACCACTTTCTCTTCACAAAGTGTCTCATCACAAGGCTTCTTGTCACAAAAGTGCTCGCCACAGTTTATGCGCTATTGCGGTAGCCGCAAGCTTGTGTGCATCTCCTGCTTGGGCACAACAGACCAATAGCCAAACAGCCAACACAGAACAAGCTGAAAATCAAAAAGGCAAATTAGAGCGTATTGAAGTGACCGCGCGTCGCACCCTTGAATCGCTGCAGGAAACCCCCGTTGCCATAACGTCGGTAGGCTCTGTTGAACTAGGTGAAAAAGGCATTAGCGTACTTACTGAATTACAACAATTCTCGCCCAACACAACCTTGCAGACCAGCCGCGGAACTAACAATACGTTAACCGCGTTTATTCGTGGTTTGGGGCAGCAAGACCCTTTGTGGGGCTATGAGCCTGGTGTTGGGATTTATGTAGACGATGTGTATATTGCACGACCACAGGGTGCAGTGCTCGATTTACTAAACGTTCAGCGCATCGAGGTATTACGTGGGCCCCAGGGGACACTTTATGGCAAAAACACGATTGGTGGTGCAGTTAAATACGTAACAAAAGAAATGACTGGCGACACGCAAATGAATATTGAAGGCACGGTGGGCAGCTATAGCCAGCGCGACCTTAAGGTTACCGGTCAAATTCCACTGGTTGAAGATACGGTTTACTTAGGTGTGGGTTATGCCAACTTAAACCGAGATGGCTTTGGCGAGTATTTGCTAAGCGCATTGCCTAATCAAGATAAAGAAAATTATAATAAAGACTTATGGGCTGCAAGAGTCTCTCTAGAGGTACATGCTAGCGAAGATTTATTCTTCCGTTTTGGCTGGGATAAAACAGAAGATACGTCTAATGCCCGCGGTGGTTATCGATTGATACCAAGCTTGCTAACCGATGCGCCAGTACCTGATTCAAAATTTGACTCTTATACCAGCTTACCAACATCTAACAGAGTTGAATTAGAAGGTTATAGCTGGCTGGCCCGCTATAACGTGAGTGATAAATTAGAGCTTAAATACATCGGCTCTCATCGCGAAAGTTATTCTCCAACAAACATCGACTTTGATAATACGCCACTGCCTATTTTTGACGTACCGGCAGAGTATGACGACAGCAACACTACCCATGAATTACAGGCAAACTATTTTGGCGATAATTTTGACGTGGTGTCGGGACTCTATTTTTACGATGGTGATAGCTGTGGTAATTTCGATGCCATCTTAGGTGTACTTGGGCAGTCTTTAGGCGCACCGGGTTTAACCCGTGAGGTAACCGGCTGTAACAACTCAGAAAGTTATGCCGCTTATGCTCAGCTCAATTACAACATTACAGAGCAACTCTCTCTGTCTCTTGGCGCGCGCTACACCGACGAAGAAAAATCTGCGTTTGTAAATAACGGCCTTATTTTTGACAATGTCTATCCTTCCACTGGCTGGATTGAAGGCTATGTGCGCCCAGAAGGACAGCTAGTTCCACAGGTATTGGGCACAGATACAGATGGTGATGGGTTACTCGATGCCCCAGCAGTGCAAAGCTGGTCGCGATTCACACCTCGTGTAGGGCTAGAATATCAATTCGACCCAAGCATGATGTTTTTCGCCAGCTATTCTCAAGGTTTCAAGTCGGGCACCTTTAACCCTCGTGCAACAATAAATGAACCTGGCGTAAATCCAGAAGTGGTAGACAGTTTTGAGCTGGGTATGAAAAGTGACTTAAGTGATACCTTACGATTGAACGTTACGCTCTTTTCCTACGATCATAGCGATAGGCAGTATATTGGTGTAGAGGGTGATTTATCCGACCCTACAGCGCTGGATCAACGCTTAAGAAACGCGGCAGAAACAGCAGCAACAGGTGCCGAGTTAGAGATGACCTGGATTGCCTCAGAAAACCTTCAGTTTGATGTGGCCTATGGATACATCGACTTTGAAATTAAAGAGAATAATGCGATACCACCACTAATTGGTTCAGCAAGTACGCCAGAAAACACCTTTAATTTAAACGCTAACTATTTCTTAGAAACCAGTTTTGGCGATATTACATTTAACGCAAACTACTACTACAGAAGTGACTATTTACTGTTCGAAGCCAGCGATCTTATTGAACAAGATGCGTATGGCATGGTTAACCTGAGTGCTCGTTGGGAAAGCATAGAAGGAGATTGGTACGCAGGTCTTCACGTGAAAAACCTCACCGACGAAGAGTACCTTACCGGCGGATATGACTTTGTCACCCGCGACGAAGATGGCAATTTTGGACCAGGGCTAGGAGGCGATACAACCTTGATTGGCTATTATGGCGACCCAAGAACCGTTCATCTAACGCTTGGCTACCGTTTCTAATAAAACAAAGCTGCAAACTTTAAGAGCCCGCTTTTTAAGCGGGCTTTTCTATTAATACTTTCTATAGATTTTTCTTAATTTAAGGTTTACGAAATCTTTTGTCCTAAGGAAATCTTCTGCTAGGCAAGAGAAGGTGAAAGTAGGTAAGAGAAAGAAGCCCAATGTCGTGTTAGTATTCTGTTTACACTAAAATAACAAGTTGACAGCCAAAAATACGAAAACTAGATGGTAGAAGTGAATGGCAGAAATCAACGGCAGAGACGGATGACAGATAAAAATGCTAGATACAAATACTAGATACAAATGGTGGCGATGAATGAATAGCCCAGTACCGGTAAAATTGCTCATTGCGGATGATCACCCGCTATTTCGTGCTGCAATGTGCCATGCGCTGCAAAACAGCGAGGGCGCAGTGCTACTTGAAGCGTCTACGTTCCCAGAAACAAAGGCGTTATTAGCTCAAGATACCAGCATCGACATCGTGTTTTTAGATTTGGGAATGCCAGGCAGTGAGGGTTTGAACGGATTGTCTGAGATTAGAGCTGAGTATCCAGATGTGCTTGTAGTTATTGTAACAGCTCAAGATGCACCTGGTATTGTGCAGCGAGCACTCGCGTTGGGCGCAAGTGGATTTATTCCTAAATCAGCGTCTGTGGATTGTATTATAGATGCGGTAGATACTGTATTAGACGGCGAAACCTGGTTGCCAGAGCATATCAGTGCCACTGCGGATGCTAGCAGTATCCTGGATGACTTCAGCGCGCGATTGAGCCTGCTCACGCCTCATCAATTGAAAGTGCTTAAAATGGTCGCCGATGGTTTGCTTAACAAGCAAATTGCCTACGAGTTAGCGATTTCAGAGTCAACGGTAAAGCAGCATGTTTCCGCAGTGCTAAAGAAGCTAGGGGTTATCAATAGAACCAAGGCTGGCATAGCATTTAAAAATGCTATGCGAACCGATGGATAATGTTGGCCAACAAGCACTAATTGGCACCCGTTTATTTACTGCCAAGGGCCTTTTTTAAATAGGCGCTAAACGCTGGCGCAGCGGCCCGTTTATCTGTTTCAATTTGTTGTACTTCCGGCATTTCTTTTAACCTGGTCATGAGTGCTTTACTGCCAGGAGCATACTCATACAAGTCTACATCAAAAAGCTTTTTAGCCACCGGAGCTGCAAGGTCCATGGAATAAAGCAGCATAATGTCGGCCGCAGTTAACGTGTCACCTGCAATATAAGGAGAAAATTCAGCGGCGCGGGCAAGCGCTTGAGCACCGTTAAACAATGCACGCTTCACTTCTCTTTTGGTGATTTCATCAACGGGTACGCCCCAAAATGCCTCTGTATGACAACGCCTTGCAGGTAATTCAATATATAACTCGATGAGTTTAACTAACTCTTTCACCTTGGCCTTTGCGAAGGGCTCGGTTGGATAAAGTGGCGCTTGAGGCGAGATTTCATCAAGATACTCAAGGATGACATTGGTTTCTACCAGTACGCCTTGGTCTGTTTGCAATGCGGGCACTTTACCCGTTGGACTGATTGCTAAATATTCTGGCGTTTGATTTGGATACGTCATGACGGCTTCATAATCTATCCCTTTCAGCGCCATCGCCAGTTTAATCATGTTGTAGTAATTACTAACATCAAATCCGTACAATTTAAGCATAGTGAACCTTTAACACAGTTATAAATACATTTATGTAATATAAGATTGCTTTATAAGAAAGAGTGCAACACATCTGTAGTGATAGTTGAGTATAACGATGGCAGCTAGTGCTAAAACATCTCTACCTCAAGTTCATCGAGTGACATTGCGCCTTTTTCGTTTTCGGCAAAATAGAGTTCATATTTGAGATTATCGACATAGATTTCCCAATAATCGCCAAGTGCAAAAATGTTTTCTTCACCGAATAACGCTGTTACAGTTTCTTCGTTCATACCTGCTTGTAGAGGTCCGAAGGTCCATTTGCCCTTAGGTGGCACATTTTTAAAAAACGAGTCTCTTACTATCAACTTTCTCAGTGTATTGTTGGAATACACCATAGCCAGGCTTCTGTCATAGATGTGCAGTGTTTTGTCTTGATAACCACGTGCTGCAAGTATGGGAGTAAAGGAAAATTGATCTATAGTAATGGGCTCTAGCGTTTGAGATGCTTCGGTGAGGTCGCTGTGTATTTTTTCGTAAATACTCGGCTTCGAATTCGTTATTTCAGGAGCTATTTCAGAATCGGCTTTAGAATCATTGCCATCAAGATACCCATAAGCAAAGTCTTTTGCGACGTAACGCTTGTCCTCATTAGCTATCTCAAGGGTTAATCCGATATCAATAAAAACGCCATTCTTTGAGGCTAGTCGATAGGTATATTCTTCTTTTAAATTGCCATCGAGTTTGGCGTCAATGGACTTCATGTCGTCCCCTCTGCCAATGGAGCCGTTCACTTGCCATGCAAGAAATGGCCTGTCATCAAACTCAAAATAATTAATCAAACCAGCAGAGAGCCAAGTGTTATGACTCTGTATGCTTTTTACTTTGTTGTTTCGCACCACAATCCATAGGTTTCGCCCGTAGACGTATAAGGTCTCAGTGTCATTGAGAATTAACTCTGCGGTAGGAGTGCCTAATGTTTCAAGCAGCATAGATAGATCATCTTCTACCTTTACCCCAAATACACCGTTATCAAAAGAAATTACTTGGTTTTTAAGCTCAGGGTTTTGTACCTCCTTTTTTCCGCCTATTGCGTAGTCGGCAAAATCAAAGGTCATGTCTCGCCCTTTGACGACAGTGCTGTACTCGTAGGACATACTTACCTTGGTAGTACCAAGCAAACGATTTCTCTCTACGCCAATTTTAGCTAGCGCCTTGGAGGTACAGCTGCTTATTAGCGCGGCACTCACAATAGGAGATTCGGAAGCAGTAGTGTTGGAATTAGTAGTGTCGGAATCATTAGTGTCGAGCTTTGCAGCAGATGTTTTTTCAAGAGAGCGGGTTTTACTGGAAGCCCCTTCATTCCCATCGCTGTTAACAGAGAGCTGTTCGCTGGATACGAGTACAATTTGACTGGCACCAAGCTCTTTTGCATCAAGAAGTGCAGCTTGCTTTAATAAAGATAAGGCATCGGTGTTGCTATCTTGAGTGGCTTGCTTGCCCGAGACGTTTGAGGAATTCGAGTCTTTTCGTGAATCGTTATCACTATGTGATAGCCGTGAGGCTGCATCCTGTAATGTAATTTCTTTCAATACTTCATAATTACAGTCCGGGTAGTTGTTAACAATTGGGATGGCCTCTGACGGCGCTTCTCCAAAAGCATTAGATGAATATATTGATGCTACACAAAGTGCACTTATTGAAAGTTGTATTATCGTTTTCATACGCCTCATTCCTTATCGGCTCGTTCTTATTATTATCGTTACTCTTAGGATCGTTATTCTTACCGGCACTATCTTAGGTACTACGCGTTTCGAACGCTTTCAAATATTTTCGAACTTTAACCCTGGACCATTAAAATACCGTAATACCATCGCGTGAATGCTTTACGGCTGAAAGTAAGCGTCCATATCTTTTTCTAATTGCGTAAGGCGCTTTTTATAGCCACTTCGATAGTTATCGTCAGACAATACTCGAGTTAAATCATTTTCCACATTGAGAATACGCTTTCGCAGTGCATAGAACAATTCACCTTCAGCGCCTCGCATAAAGACTTCGATATCTTTTAGGTCCTTAAGACAGCAATCATCAAGTGAGGTATTAAATTTTTTGCCCATGTACTCGATCATCGAGTTGCTTTCTAGCGATGCGCCGCTCACAGGTGCTAGCGGCATATCGTGTACGCTACTTTGAAAATTAAGGGTCTTTTCAAGCGCTGCACGCAATAAGGATAAGGATGACTTGGCGGCTTGTTTTTCAAACTGTTTCAACCTCAATTCAAGTGCTAGTGCATCAGGGGAGGTGATACCGACAATCTTTGCATCAATGAAAACAGACTTTGCACTATCGAGTTTTTCTTTTGCATAAATGAGCGTATTAATGTCAGATAAAAATTCGCCTGTCAGTTTTTCATCAAGTAGTGCTCTCGTTTCCTCAATACGTTCTGCATGGAGCTTCACTGCTGCGTTATATCGTCTTTCAGATTCACTTAATTCATTGGTGTCACTGCACCCAACTATCAAGGTTGTTAGCAATACAAAGAGTATTGAGTTCAGTGAAGCGGAGAAAAACAGTCGCAACGGCAAATCCTTTTTATGTGTAGTAATATCGTTAGAGTAATCGGTACGGGTATCAGTGTCGATAGTATTAGATTTGGTAGCAATAACAAATAAAGCGCCCGTGGACGCGCCAGTTGACAGGCGTGCCTACTTCAGCTGGCATGCAGCTACTCTGGCTTGCGGGCGCGGGTGGTGAGTAGAGTGGATAAAGTCGATAAGTAGTAAGTCTTGGCAAACCAATCGAGGGCAAACCAATTGAAGACGAACTAATTAAGGGTAAACCAATTCAGTACTATTGTATTGTGAGAATGTAGTGCGAGAATTAAACCACACTGGCTATAAATACGTAAAACACAACACTCAATAATATGAAGTGTATGCCGTGTTATCAAATATTATTAAGCGCTTATCAAGTGGATTAAACAAACAGTCCCTTGCTTCTCAGCAAAACAAAAAACATATCAATAATCACAAAAACGATGCTGTTTCTATCTGGCAAGATACCGGCCAGGTGTATTACTTAGAAAATACGCTAAAGCTTACTTACACCTCTAATAGCGGTGTAATGACATTAGAAAAGCTCTCTCTCAATGAATTACCCGATGTTATAAAAGCGTTAGACGCAATGCCCGTGGGCTCCCCACTTGCCAGAGCCACCGTCGCACAGCAAGATGACGCTTATGTTGTGAGTGTGTGTGGTGTTACATGGCAAAAAAGCCATGACAGCGTTCGTATTAAAGCGCTGCCAGAAGCGGCAATGCTGCGCAGCAAAACACATTGCTTTACTAAATCTCAGGCGGTATTCAAACATGCGTTTTTACTCGAGCATGACGACCTGCTCACGCCGTCTATTGGAGGAAAGAAAGAGGGAGTGTATACCTACAATCGAATATCTATAGAAGATTTTACTCAGCAGTTGGCAAGAGCTAACGAGCGCATTGCTCCACCTATGCGTAAATCAATACCTGTGCACAGTGATAATTTTAAAACGGCGTTCACTGAACACGAGAAAACAGTTATCGATGTGGTGCTTGGTCATAATGTTGAACAAAACCGCACTGAACAAAACATTACGGATAGAAACTTCACTGGTGCAAGCGATACCGGTAGCAGCGATAAGCAGATAGACAAATAAACGTATAAACGACGACGGTGTTAATGGAAAAAGCAGCACCGACCATAATCACACTAAAAATAGCAGCACTAAAAATAGCAGCACCAAAATAGCAGCACCAAAATAGCGGTACCAACAGCCGCAGAAGAGAAGGTGGTTCTAAAGATGAATAGCTGCGCAATTCTTAGCCTAATTGATTATGTAAATTTTATAGTTTTAGCCTAATATCTAACTCTCTTAAACACGGACTAGGATTAAGATGAGTTTGCAAAAGTCAGCGGCAACAGCTAAAGGCGTACATCAGGAGCCACTAAAACCTGTTGCAATGGCTTTTTTCTTTTTATATTTTGCGCTTTCCTTTAGTCACTTCCTGTTACTTACTGAAGAATTTAAATGGGTGCTTATCACATCCGCATCCATAACCACTGTCATTAGCTTTACTCTTATGCTGAAAGCACAAAATCTTTCAAGTGTATGGCAGCGTTTAGGGATTGTTTCAATATTACTGCTTGGCACAACGAATAGCCTTTTACATTTATGGCACTCACAATCACCTGAACAAACAACCAATCTTTTTTTAGTTATTATTGCCAGCGGTATTGTTCTCTCGAACAGGCTGCACTGGGTGTTATTGATACTGCTAAATTGGGCGGGGTGGTTAGTCATTAATTCAGTCGTCGAGATGTCTATGACGATGCATTTTTTCTTTGCATTGGCTATGAGCACAACATTGAGCTGGTTTGCACATTTAGCGCGAAGAAGTTTGGTGAGTAAACAAGTGGAGCTGCTGCAAGAAAGGGATTTAGCGATTGCTCATGAGCATGAAGCAATAAAAGCAAATGAAGCAAAAAGTGCATTTCTTGCCAATATGAGTCACGAAATTCGCACTCCAATGAACGGTATTATTGGCATGATTGAAATGATCAGCCGTACGTCTCCTAATGACAAACAAACGAAATTTATTAACACTGCTCAACGCAGTGCAGATTCATTGATGATCATCATTAACGATATTCTAGATTTCTCAAAAATAGAAGCCGGAGAGCTGGCTATAGAAAATGTTGAATTCGACTTAGCGCAGTTCATGGACAACTTTGTGCAGGAACAAACCTTTCAAGCACAAGAAAAGGGATTGTGGCTTAAGTCAAAAGCCGCTGGTGAGAGTTACAAAAAGGTTGTGGGAGACCCTCATCGCCTAAAACAAATTTTTAATAATTTACTGTCTAATGCCATTAAGTTCACAGAAAGCGGCGGTATAAACATTCAGTATAATGTAGTGAGCGAGGGAGATGCATTGTTATTGAATGTAGAGATTAGTGATACGGGTATTGGTATTAGCGAATCTGCCATGCCTGGACTTTTCGACTCTTTCTCCCAAGCTGATATGTCGACCACAAGAAAATATGGTGGTACCGGGCTGGGGCTTGCAATTAGCAAGCAGCTTTGTGAATTGATGGGCGGCGAAATATCTGTTGAAAGCACACCTGGTCAGGGTTCTACGTTTAGGTTTGTGGTAAAGCTAAGTGCGCCTCTAATAAGCGAGGAAGCTAATAGCGTTATGCACGTCGAAACAGAACCACAATCTTTCGATTTGAATGTGTTATTGGCTGAGGACAACGCGATAAATCAACAAGTTATGTTAGCAATTTTAACTAACTTGGGAGTAGAGGTTGAGCTTGCAAACGATGGCGTTGAAGCGATAGAACGTTTGTCGAAACCAAGAGCGAAACATTACGACCTTATTTTTATGGACTGCCAAATGCCGAATGTGGACGGTTATGAGGCAACACGTCGTATTCGCGAGGGGCATGCAGGAGATGAAAACAAAAAGATACCCATCGTCGCGCTAACAGCCCATGCCATGGATAGCGAAAAGCAAAAATGCCTCGATGCAGGTATGGACGAATATCTCACTAAACCAGTAGATTTAGCATCGTTAAAGGCCATATTGGCACTGTACTAAATACTTAAGCGATAGGGGAGTTCTTACCGACTTTAGCTAAACGTCTGTTTTAACAATCGCTTGAGGGCACTTGGTTTTACAGGTTTTGGTAAATAGGCAAGGTTCATCTCTGCGGCTAAATCCCTTATCTCAGGGCTGCGGTTCGCAGTGATTAATATACGAAGGGCTGGTTTGTTAGGCTTGAGCGACTTTGATGATTCAGATAATGCTATTGATTGAAACGACGCTATTGATTGAAGTGACGCTATAGAATCAGATGGCATGGAGTCCATTGACTGCAAAATGTCTGTGCCTGTTTCACCGAAGTTTAGATGATAGTCGGCTATAATAACGTCAGGTTTGTGTTTGAAAGCAGCAAGGGCGTCTTTCTTTCCTGTTGCGGTAATAACCTCAGCTCCCCAATCACTGAGAAGCGCCTGCATGGCTACCGTTACTTGCTCGTCGTTTTCAATAAGTAGAATTCGTTTATTTGTTAAAAACAGCGAGTGTGGATTCTCTTGTGTGGCGTCAAACTGTAGAGGGTTTGGTTCGGCCTCCATTCCTTTTCTCTGTATTGCGCTTGCAGGGTACTTAGGCACAGTAATGGCAAAGCAACTGCCTTTATGCAAAGCAGATTTCAGTGATACAGAGTGCCCGAGCAACTTGCATACCCCATCAACAATGGTTAATCCTAAGCCAATGCCCTGTGAACTATTGGGGTTTTCTAGCTGGTGGAATTCGCCAAAAATAGCTTCTTGTTGATGCAGTGGAATACCCGGACCTGTATCGTAAACGCATACATTCAATGCTTTTTCACCATTGGCGGTACATTGTCTTACCCCAATTAAAACACTGCCTTTTTGGGTGTACCTTATCGCGTTAGACAGTAAGTTTTGTATCACTCTTCTGAAAAGGTGTTTATCGGTGTGTGTGTGACAGTGTGTTTTTACGTATTTTAATGAAATATCTCGTTGAGACGCGATAAGACTAAACTCCGTCACTAATGATGAAAGTACGTCGTCTACCGCGAAGGTCATCTTGTTAGGTTTGAGCACGCCAGAGTCTAACTTTGTCATATCTAGCAACATAGAAAGTAGCGTTTGTGCGTTATTGAGTGAATTTACTACGCCCTCAGACAAGCCCGATAATTCACTATTTTTCGTTTTCTTCTCTAGCATAGAAGCAAAGAGGGTTGCGGCGTTAAACGGCTGCATCAAATCGTGTCCTGCAGCGGCTAAAAATTTAGTTTTACTCTCATTTGCTGCATCAGCCTGTTGCTTGGCAAGCTGAAGCTCTTTCGTGCGTCGCATTACCCTCTGCTCAAGTTCCGATTTTGACTCTTTTAATTCATCTTGAATGGCGATGTATTCGGTAATATCGCTATAGGTAGTTACATAGCCGCCTCCGGGAAGGGGGGCGCCGTTAAGTTCTATAACCCTGCCATCATGTTGTTTTCGTATATATTTGTGGCGACTCCCTTCCAGCATAAACTGAACGCGCTTTTCTATTTCTTGATTAATGCGGCCATTTATCTCATCTACATCGGTAATGTCAGTATCTATGGTTGCTGAGTCTAGAGGCGTTGATTCTAAAGGCGTCGAATCTGCTGTTGCTGAAGTGCTGGTGTCGGTTTCGTTCCTATTGCGCCCTTGCTTCCCAAAAAGCCCTCGTTTGGCATTAAAGCTCAGTATGTCATGTATTGACATGCCGACTTTTAAAAAGCCTCTAGGGTAGCTGAACAGTTCAACGTAGCGTTCATTCCAAGCAAGTAAGTGCAGCTTTTCGTCAAGCACACTGATCCCTTGCTCTATGTTTTGCACAGACGACTGCAGCACCTCGTGATTGAATTGAAACGACTGAGAGGCTTCTTCCACCCAGTCTACAAGCTCGGGAAGTGAATCTGTGTTTTTATCGGCAATAGCGCCTAATAGTATACGAGCGCTTGGACCGCCAACTTGCGCTGCAAGAAGTTGCTCTACTCGTTGCAATAAGGTGTGATTGGCAAGCCCGTTAGCGCGAGCGTCAGAGACGTCGATGGAAAGTTGATTGATTAACGTGTCGTGACTCTTTTTATCTAACACTCTTTGAGTTAAAGAGACGATGTCACCCACGCGAATTTTTAAGTAGGGTGTGGATAAGGCCAAATTCTCACTGTCGTCAATATTGCCAACTAGGTTGTGAGTTTGAGAGCCATTGGTACCTCGATGACCCACTAAGCCCCTTCTACTTATTAATCGTCGTTTATTGATTAAACTTATCAGGGAAACCACCACATATACGGCGGCGTTGGTAATAAGTGAAACAATAAAGCCGATACCTAGCTGAGCATCTGTGGGCGGTGCATTAAAATAGTAACTAGACATAACGCTGGGGTAGAGCAGTAGTGCGCACCAACAAAGAAAGCCTGCACATAACCCGGCCAAAGCAGCAGCCTTAGTACTTTTTTTCCAATAAAGGCCAAACATCAGTACGGGAAAGCACTGCCCCAACAAGGCAATGGCGATCACGCCACTTTTTACCAGTGGTGCAGCTTGGCTGACATTGAGGTGATACCAAAGGGCCACCGACAGCACTACCAACACGGTTAAGCGACGAATAACGAGTACTTTATTTGTCTCAAGCGTATGGTTTGGCTCGGTTCTTAACCTCGCTTTTATCCAAAGCGGCGTAACTAAGTTGTTGGCAATCATTATGCCTAGGGCAAGCGTGGCCACAATTACCATGCTGGTGGTTGCAGACAATCCTCCTAAAAACGCAATGATTGAGAGCAGCGTGTTTTCGGCAAAAAGGGGAAGCGCCAATACATAGGTATCTGAGCTTACGCTTTCAGGCAGCAGCATTTTGCCGGCCAGGGCCAAAGGAATGAGAAAAATGGTCATACCCAGTAAATATACGGGGAAAAACCAGCGGGCGGTTCGCAGTTCCCCTTCGCCGTTTAGCTCGACAAAATTCATATGAAATTGACGCGGCAGTACAAACATGGAGCAAACCCCAAGCATTACGTGAGTAACATAAACAAGGGGAGCGCTGTCGGCATAGATAACATCTCGCGCTTGTTCATGTACAGACGCCTTTGAAATAAGGTCGAGCACACCGTCGAACATAAAATAGCAAACGAAAATACCAATACACCACAGCGCCACAAGCTTAAACACCGACTCAAATGCAATAGTCATTAAAAGCCCAGGGTGCTTGTCAGTTAAGTTAAGGGTTCGCGTCCCAAAGATGATGGCAAAAATAGCCATCAACAGAGCCACATACATGCTAACGCTTTGGCTGGTTTCGGCGGTATTGGGTGTGATCAGAGTAATACTCTTTGTAATGGCGTCGAGCTGCAAAGCGATGTAAGGAATAACTCCCACAAAGCACAGAACGCTCACAAAAGCAGCGACAAGGTGAGAGTGCTTGTATCTCATACCAATCAGGTCAGCGAGAGAAGTGATATTGTGTTGCTGGCATAACCGACTGATGTGCAGTACCACAGGAAATGCAAAAACCATGGTTAATATAATGCCCATGTAAGTAGGCACGATAGCCCAACCGTATTCTGCGGCTTGTGATGTGGTACCAAAAAACGCCCACGATGTGCAGTGAACGCCTAAGCCTAGGCTGTATAAAATAGGGTGCTGCCGATTGTCTTTGAGGTACCTTTCGCCCCAGAAGCCAATAGCAAACAAAATAAAAAGATACACAGCAACAATACTGCCTACCGACCAAATGCTGAGCATTCATCCGCCTCATAAAAATCACTGATTTACGTTAACACGATTTTCACAATAGTGAGCAGTATTGACGCTGATAATTATTTTTCGAAAAAAAATTAAATTCAAACCACAAAAATTGTGTGGTTACCCTTGATCGCTTACAAACCAGCCCCATAAATAAGCGCAACAGAGATATTCCTTTTGTTTAGTAATACTAGCAAATGGGTGTTGCCCAATTTAGACAATGTTTGGAGGTAGGCATGAGCGACAGTCGCGACGTGCACGCAGATAAAGAAAACGCAGTTGATGAAACTGTGCAGGCTACTGAAGAAGTAGAAGTTGAAGGCCAGGCAGTAGAAGGTACTGACGCTCCTCAAGATGAAGCTACACAGCGCATTTATGAGCTAGAGACTGCTTTATCTGAAGCTCAAGCAACGATTAAAGAGCAACAAGACGGCGTACTTCGCGCTCGCGCTGATGCTGACAACGCTCGTCGTCGCGCTGAAGGTGAAGTTGAGAAAGCACGCAAGTTCGCACTAGAGCGTTTTGCTGGTGAGCTTCTGCCTGTTGTTGACAACCTAGAGCGTGCTATCGAACTTTCGGATAGCGACAATGAAGCGGTGAAGCCGCTGCTCGAAGGTGTGGAGATGACCCACAAAAGTTTTATGAGCACTATTGAGAAATTTGGATTAAGCCTTATTGATCCGCAGGGCGAAACCTTTAACCCTGATTTGCATCAGGCAATGTCGATGCAAGAAAGTGCAGACCACGCGCCGAACACAGTAATGGCAGTGATGCAGAAAGGTTATCAAATTAACGGCCGTTTGCTCCGCCCTGCCATGGTAATGGTATCGCGCGCGCCAAGCGGTGGTGTTGATACGCAAGCGTAAGTTGAACAAACAACGCACAGCGAAATAAGACACAAAAAGTCAGTTTTTTTACTGACAACTATTGAAAATAGCGGGAATAACCCCACTAATTTTACAGAATTAAGAAACTTTTCGGAGACACGAAAATGGGTAGAATCATAGGTATCGATTTAGGTACAACAAATTCATGTGTCGCAGTTCTAGACGGCGACAAACCACGCGTACTTGAAAACGCGGAAGGCGATCGTACAACGCCATCAATCATTGCATACACAAATGACGGCGAAACGCTTGTTGGTCAATCAGCGAAGCGTCAGGCAGTAACTAACCCTGAAAATACCGTATTCGCTATCAAGCGTTTGATTGGTCGTCGCTTTAAAGATAAAGAGGTACAGCGCGACATCGACATCATGCCTTACAAAATTGTAGAGGCTGATAACGGTGACGCATGGGTAGAAGCGAAAGGCGAGAAAATGGCGCCTCCTCAGATTTCTGCTGAAGTACTTAAGAAAATGAAAAAGACCGCTGAAGACTATCTTGGCGAAGAAGTGACAGGCGCAGTTATCACTGTACCTGCATACTTTAACGATTCTCAGCGTCAAGCAACGAAAGATGCGGGTCGTATTGCTGGTCTTGAAGTTAAGCGGATTATCAACGAGCCAACTGCTGCTGCTCTTGCCTACGGCATGGACAAAAAGCAAGGCGATAACATCGTTGCAGTATACGACTTAGGTGGTGGTACGTTCGATATCTCTATCATCGAAATTGATGAAGTAGACGGCGAGCACACATTTGAAGTACTCGCTACAAACGGTGACACCCACCTTGGTGGTGAAGATTTCGATAACCGTGTTATCAACTATCTTGTTGACGAGTTTAAGAAAGATCAAGGCATCGACCTTCGTAAAGATCCGCTTGCTATGCAGCGTCTTAAAGAAGCCGGTGAGAAAGCGAAAATTGAACTTTCATCTTCACAACAAACAGAGGTTAACCTGCCTTACATCACTGCTGATGGTTCAGGTCCTAAGCATTTAGCGATTAAACTAACTCGCTCTAAGCTAGAATCTCTTGTTGAAGAGTTAGTTAAAAATTCGCTTGGTCCACTTAAGCAGGCTATCGAAGATTCTGGTCTATCAGTAGGCGAGATTAACGATATCATCTTGGTTGGTGGTCAAACTCGTATGCCTTTGGTTCAAAAGTATGTAACCGAATTCTTCGGCAAAGAGCCACGCAAAGACGTTAACCCTGATGAAGCTGTTGCTGTAGGCGCGGCAATTCAAGGCGGTGTTCTTTCTGGTGATGTTAAAGACGTATTGCTTCTAGACGTTACTCCACTGTCTCTTGGTATTGAAACCATGGGCGGCGTAATGACGGCGCTAATCGAGAAGAACACGACTATTCCAACGAAGAAGTCGCAAACGTTCTCTACAGCAGAAGACAATCAGTCTGCGGTAACAGTACACGTACTACAGGGTGAGCGTAAGCAATCAAGCGGCAACAAGTCTCTTGGTCAGTTCAACCTTGAAGGTATTCGTCCAGCGTCACGCGGTGTACCGCAAATCGAAGTAACCTTCGATCTCGATGCCGACGGTATCCTACACGTATCAGCAAAAGATAAAGATACGGGTAAAGAGCAGAAGATCACTATCAAAGCTTCTTCAGGTCTAAGTGACGACGAAGTAGAAAAAATGGTAGCAGACGCTGAAGCGAACAAAGAAGCTGATAAGAAGTTCGAAGAACTTATTCAGGCTCGCAACCAAGCTGACGGCATGATCCACGCGACTCGCAAGCAAATGGAAGAAGTTGGCGATGCACTAAGTGCAGAAGACAAAGCGCCAATTGAAGAAGCACTAAGCGCGCTAGAAACAGCGAGCAAGGGCGAAGATAAAGCTGAAATCGAAGCGAAAACGCAGGAACTTATCCAAGCGTCTAGCAAGTTGATGGAAGCAGCGCAAGCGCAACAAGGCGCAGCAGCCGGTGCACAAGAAGGCGCTGAGCAAGAAGCTTCTGCAAAAGGCGATGACGATGTTGTTGACGCTGAATTTGAAGAAGTCAAAGACGAAGATAAAAAGTAAGCTGTATTGATTAGCCCGGTGCGCCGGGCTGTTTAGCAGTTCAGGCGCATCAGGATTTTCTTGCTGCGCCTTTGTTGTGTAAATGACTTGTCGTTAGCGTATGAGCAGCGCAGGTGATTTTCACAACAGTCAGATGTAGATTTGACAGGCGATTTACATGGCTTGTCGACAATAAGTAGGGTAAGTAAACGATATGTCGAAACGTGACTACTACGAAGTGCTTGGAGTAGATAAAAGTGCTGGCGAACGCGAAATTAAAAAAGCGTATAAAAAGCTAGCGATGAAATATCACCCAGACCGTACTGAGGGTGACAAAGCACTTGAAGTAAAGTTTAAGGAAATTCAAGAAGCTTACGAGATTCTGTCAGATTCACAGAAACGTGCTGCTTACGATCAGTATGGTCACGCAGGCGTTGATCCTAACCGCGGTGGTGGTGGCTACGGCGGCGGTGCAGATTTCGGCGACATCTTTGGTGATGTGTTCGGCGATATCTTTGGTGGCGGCGGTCGAGGCGGTCGTCAATCTCGCGCTCGTCAAGGTTCAGACCTTCGATACAACCTTGAACTTTCGCTAGAAGAAGCGGTTCGCGGTAAGAGCGTTGATATTCGGGTTCCTGCTTTGGCAGAATGTGAAGTGTGTGATGGCTCTGGGGCTAAAAACGGTTCCTCGCCAAAAACATGCCCAACGTGTCACGGCAACGGCCAAGTGCAAATGCGTCAAGGGTTTTTCGCGGTTCAACAAACCTGTCCTACCTGTTCGGGTAAAGGCAAAATTATTGAAGATCCATGTAACAGCTGTCACGGGCATGGTCGCAAAGAAAAAACGAAAACCCTTAATGTTAAGATTCCAGCAGGCGTGGATACGGGTGACCGAATTCGCTTGTCAGGTGAAGGTGAAGCCGGTGAAAACGGCGCGCCAGCAGGCGATTTGTACGTTCAAGTACATATTCGCGACCACGAAATTTTCGAGCGTGATGGCAACAACTTGTACTGCGAAGTACCGTTAAGCTTTACCACCGCAGCCCTTGGTGGTGAGTTAGAAGTTCCTACACTCGATGGGAAAGTGAAGCTGAAAATAAGCCCTGAAACTCAGACTGGTCGTATGTTCCGCCTACGCAGCAAAGGCGTTAAGTCGGTGCGTACCGGCGCGCTTGGCGACTTAATGTGTAAGGTTGTGGTAGAGACACCAGTGAACCTTTCATCTAAGCAGAAAGAGCTATTGCGCGAGCTTGAAGAGTCTATGGGTAAAGCGTCAAGCAAACATAGTCCGAAGGCACAAGGCTTCTTTGATGGCGTTAAAAAGTTCTTTGACGACCTAACTAATTAAATTAGTCAGCTTTTTAGGTGTTAAGTTTCTGTCGTAATGCTGGTGAGGTTACACACCTCATCATGTTTAAAGGCTTAATAAAATAGCCAAAAACACAGCTCGGAAAGATAGCACGGAAAGATAGCTCAAAAAGACAACTTAAAAAGATAATTAAAAAATGCCAGTTAGCCATGCTAACTGGCATTTTTTTATCTGTAGCTACTGTCTATCTAGTTCAATTTGGCCTAATTATTTCCTCAATTCATACCTTTTGTCCTTACTTTCCTATATACAATAATTCTGATTTTATTGCGTCGCTTATGATTAAATTCATGAAATTGTTAGATAATTTTCACATTTAACACTGGGTGGTAATTTTTGGCTTCAACTAAAGTATAGGTTTGAATACTTATATATTGTTCAGCATGTTTTTGTTCTACCAATAATGGCGTTTAATACATCACATGCAGTCACGCAGCACTTGCAAAGACGCACCAACTTAAACCCTTTATTAATTAAATCAGGAACTTTAACCATGTTGAAAATAGTTAAAACCTCTATCGTTATCGCAGCTTCTACTCTTGCTTTCTCTAACGCAGCACAAGCAGACGGCATCAATGATGCACTAGCTAATATCTGTACCATCGTACAGGCTGATGACAAAGGTGAGCTTCGTAAGAAAATGCGTAGCGTACAGTCAGATTACCGTTTGAAACTTCGCGATTATTACGCAGGTGTTTCATGTGACGGACAAAGCCTTATCCGTACAGCAGTAACCAGCAATGCGGTTGAAGTAGGTACGTTACTTGTTAAGAAAATGCCAAGTAAAGACCTTCAAGCGCCAGAAGCAGACGGCAAAACACTTCAAGCGTGGATTGCTGAGCAAGGTTTACAAGACTCACCCATTTCTGCTGAGCTTAACGGAAGAATTTAATCTTCAACCATACTGAATTTATCACACCACGCTATTAAGCGGTGTGATTACCATTTCAACATGGTAGCGGCATTGCGCCGCACTAGAGGCCCCTTTAATGGGGCCTTGCCTTTTTTTTACTTGCCATCATTTTTCTAACTCTTCACTGCTGTAATTTCTTGTGTTTCCTAACTCTCAATTTTGCGGGTGTACTTTTTGTGCCCCTAACATGCGCTTGGCATGTTCCTAGATTGTTTCGCCTGATTTTTATCAATTATCACTTGCGCTTTGAACGGCTCTTCGTCACGATGAAAAGCGCGCTCGAAACAGCGGGGCAACAGGCCTTATAAAAATCACCACTGATACCGCAGTGTATAGAAAGCAAATCTCATAGTGTTAAAAAAAGGGAACAGGCATGAAACATATAAATAAAGCAGTAATCGCAGCCACAGCTTGCATGGCATTTTCAAGTGTTGCGTTTTCTAGTAACGCATTAGCCGCAGAAGTAAAGCCTGCAATGTCGGCAAAGCATGCAAAAGCGGCAACACAATATCGCCAGTCAATTTTTCAACTAGTGAAAAGCAATATGGGACCACTAGGTGGCATGGCAAAAGGCGCATTACCGTTTGATGAGTCTGTAATGCAAACTAACGCTGTGCGATTAGAGCAACTTGCTACCATGATGGGCGACTACTTGTCGGTAGATACTCGAGAATACAACGTAGACACTGGCGCAAAAGATGCTATTTGGGAAAATTTCTCAGATGTTGAAACAAAAATTGCTGCGCTTAACACTGCCGCTCAGGGCTTACAAACTGCCGTTAAAGCTGGCGATAAGAGTGCTTACCGAGATGCCATTGGGAAAATTGGTGCAAGCTGTAAGTCATGTCATGATGACTACAAAAAAGACTAAGCTATTTTTATCAAAAGCGAACTCGTTTTTTTGAAAAGCTGGTAGCGGTGCTGCCGGCTTTTTTTTGACTATTAAACAAAAGCTTAACTTATGTAAGCCTGAAGTCTTATAAGCATTCACGACTATACTGAAGTAGTGTAACAATGAACTCTACAACGGATTTGGTTATGAACTACAAAGAAGAATATACAGCCTCAACAACCTCTCCTGAACGCTTTTGGTTAGAAAAAGCTCGCGACATAGAATGGTTTAAAGCGCCTGAAACAGCACTATCTGGCTCAGCAAACGGTTATCAAACGTGGTTCAAAGGCGGGCAGCTCAATACCAGTTATCTTGCGCTTGATCACCATGTCAATGCGGGGAGGGGAGACAAAGCCGCCCTTATCTACGACTCTCCGGTTACCAATACCACGCGAACCTATAGCTACAGTGAATTGCTACAGGAAGTGGCTACCTTTGCCGGCGCGCTTCAAGACCTAGGGGTCTCTAAGGGAGAGCGAGTAATAATTTATATGCCCATGATCCCACAAGCCACTATCGCCATGCTTGCCTGTGCTCGCTTAGGTGCTATTCATTCTGTGGTCTTCGGTGGATTTGCAGCAAATGAATTAGCGGTACGCATAGATGACGCTACTCCATCGTTTATCGTTACTGCGTCTTGCGGCATTGAGGGGACAAAGCTGCTCCCTTATAAGCCGTTGGTAGACAGTGCCATTGAGCTTGCCTCGCACAAGCCTAATGGATGCGTGGTTTTTCAACGGCCACAGCTGCACGCCGAACTCGATTCTACCTTCGATTATGATTGGCATTCTTTAATGGAAACGTGTTCGCCCGTCCCTGCCGTTAAGGTAGACGCAACAGATCCTCTCTACATTCTTTATACGTCTGGCACGACCGGCAAACCCAAAGGTGTAGTACGAGACAATGGTGGTCACGCCGTAGCCCTTTATTATTCTATGGGAGCACTTTACGGTATTGATGAAAACGATGTGTTTTGGGCGGCTTCCGATGTAGGCTGGGTAGTTGGGCATTCTTATATCGTTTATGGACCACTGATAAAAGGTGCTACCTCGGTAATGTATGAGGGTAAACCTGTAGGCACGCCCGATGCAGGGGCATTTTGGAGTATGGTAGAGCGGCATAAAATCAATATTTTATTTGGCGCACCTACTGCTTTTAGAGCTATTCGAAAAGAAGATCCAGAAGGCGAGTTTATCAAGCAGTATGACCTTTCCAGTCTGCGAACGATATTTATGGCCGGAGAGCGTTTAGACCCTCCTACGTATTATTGGACGCTAGAGAAAACCAATAAGCCGGTAGTGGATCATTGGTGGCAAACTGAAACGGGATGGCCCATTTGCTCAAACCCAATGGGAATAGAACCAATGCAGACTAAGCCTGGTTCCTCAAGTGTGCCCACTCCAGGCTTCAACGTAAAAGTACTCAATGGTATTGATAGTGAATCGGCACCCGGACAAAAAGGCTCTATTGCCATTCAACTGCCGCTGCCTCCAGGGTGTTTGTCTACGATTTGGCAAGACCACTCTCGGTTAGTGAATGGTTATCTAAGAGAGTTTGAGGGCTACTACAGCACGGGTGACAACGGCTATATCGATGAAGACGGTTACGTGTTTATCATGGGGCGCACCGACGATGTTATCAATGTAGCAGGCCATAGGCTTTCTACAGGGGAAATGGAAGAAGTACTTGCTGCACACCCTGCAGTAGCTGAATGCAGCGTTATCGGGGTCAACGACGCACTAAAAGGTCAACTCCCTGTAGGTTTAGTTTTGTTAAAAGACGGCGTTGATATTAATGAGGCAGACTTAGAAAAAGAACTGGTTGCTTCGGTAAGGAGCAGCATTGGTCCCGTTGCCTGTTTTAAACGCGCCATTGTTGTTAAGCGTCTGCCGAAAACTAGGTCAGGTAAAATTCTGCGCAAATTATTGCGACAAATAGCTGCAGACGAACCCGTGTCAGTTCCCTCAACCATAGACGACCCGAGCAGCGTTGCTGAAATTGCCACGTTAATGCGCGATAAAGGGCTTGTAGAAGCAGCCGAGGTATAGGTATTTACTTTGTATTCAAACCTAACGCTAGCGCCTCTTCTAGAGAGCGCCGCTAGCGTATCTTCTAAAAAGCGCCGCTAGCGTATCATCTAAAAAGCGCTGCTAGCCTATCCATTTTCATCCGGATGCTAGCGCTCTTATTGAACTACACGCTTTAGTAATAATTACGGGCTAGCACTAAAAATATGCTAGTAATAATACTGGGCGGCAGGGGCCGAAGGTGGTAATACTTCAACCACAACATACACACACGCAGCAGCGACAAGGGCAATAATAATGGCCTTGCCTAATTGAGAGTGTGTTATGCCCTGAGCTTCGCCGTAGTATTGCGCTTCGTCTTCAGGCAGAGGCTTTTTACCGCTTATCATTGGCGGCACAAGCTTTTGTCTTTTGTAGAAACCGTAAAATACACTAGCGCCAATGTGCAGCACAATTACATACACCAGTGTATCGAATGACAGATGGTGCAGTGTATTCATGATTGATAAGACATCGTCTTTCGCCATGCTTCGCAAAGGTCCATCCAGAAATATATCGTCAGTCATAAACAGTCCTGAAACGGCTTGCACTAGCACAAGTGTTATCATAACCACCACAAACCAGCCGCCTAGTGGATTGTGTCCAACGGATGGCAAGCTGTCTCTATCAAAGAGAGTCTTTACGTACGCAAACACAGCTCCAGGGCCTTTTACGAATTGGCTAAATTTGGCGTACCTTGGGCCAAACATCCCCCAAAGTAGCCTGAATATAATCAGCCCCAACGTAAAATAACCAATATAGAAATGCCACTGCAGGGCATCGTCAAGTAACTCAGCGGTCACGTATTGAGCCAAAATACTCAGCACCAATAGCCAGTGAAACAGTCGAGTGGGCAAATCCCAGATAAGCCTTTTTTTCATAAGAGGTGTTCTTTTATGGTTGAGTAGATAAGAGAGCGTTTTTCTTTATCGTATCGACTCTGCACTCAAAATTCGAGTTCGAACTGATAAAAATAACACTGTAGGCGAGGGTGATAAAAATTATGACCTGCTATGTAGCCTTCTATGTCGCCCTCTATGTAAGTTCATGTGATCTTCTATATATGCTGCAAACGATGATATCACCTCAATTAATCTAACAATCGCATTGCATTAGTGAATGCATTTGGCAGAATGTGAACAAGTTTAGAATTATTTAAAAGATAAAACATGAAAGTAGGACTATTTGGCGCGAATGGGCGCATGGGTAGGGTGTTAATTGAAGCCCTCGACCTAAGTGAAAATGCAGACCTAAGTGTCGCTACAGTGAGAGATGACTCACCTTGGGTGGGTATGAATGTGGGCGAGTTGGCAGGCATTGGTAAAAAGCCAGTCGATTGTTCAGGATTTTCATCGCTATCAAAAGAAGATGCCGATGTCATGATCGACTTTACATTGCCATCTATCATCGAGACCAATTTAAATTGGTGCGTTGAGAACAATACGCCAGTAGTAATTGGTACTACAGGGCTTAACAAAGCGCAGTTGGCAGCGCTAGACGAAGCAGCTAAGCATATCCCTATCGTATTTGCTGCAAATTACAGTGTTGGCGTAAATTTAATGCTGTCGCTAGTAAAGCAAGCGGCTAGCGTGTTAGGTGAAACGGCAGACATTGAAATAACTGAAGCCCACCATAGATTTAAACAAGACGCGCCATCAGGCACAGCCATGGCAATTGGTGAGGCCATTGCAGAGGAACTTGGAAGAGATTTAAGTACCTGCGCAGTTTATGGTCGTGAGGGCAAAGAGCCTGAAAGAGACCAAGGCACCATCGGTTTTGCTACGGTCAGAGCCGGTGATATTGTGGGAGAGCACACTGCGCTTTTCGCTGATATTGGCGAGCGTTTAGAAATTACGCATAAAGCATCGAGTCGACTTACGTTTGCTAAAGGTGCTGTTCATGCTGCAAAGTGGTTGTGTGGTCAAAAACCTGGACTATACTCCATGACTGATGTTTTAAATTTAAAGCTTTAATTTGAAGCTTTCAATAGCTATGGAGCTGTTGCTTATCTTCTGCCTACGATAAAAAAGCAATATAACGAGTACCGCGCTAATTCAGTTTGGGCTTGAACGCGGACTACTTGAGCAGCGACGGCTAGGGCATGAGTTGAGCGTTGAATGAGCGGTGCGAGCGTTATTTAAACACTAAGCCGTACTTTCAGTGGTTCTGCGCAAAAAAACGATGTTAAGGGCTATTTTAATAAATTATTACAAATAAATTAGACATTTTCGGTGAGTAATGTATACTCGCCGGAATTTGCCAGAATTTCGAATTCTTAGCGAGTAAATCGGCTGTAGAGCACGTATTTATTAGCTGCAAAGATCGTGAAACGGGATGTATTGTTTTCATTACCTCCCGTTTTTTGTGGGGTTTGTGCAAAAAACTGCACAAACACATAGTTATCCTTAATCTGGAGGTTGACTTGGCTCATTCTGCCCTTTTGGTGTTAGAGGACGGTTCTGTTTTTAAAGGTACTGCTATTGGTGCCGCTGGCTGTTCCGTTGGGGAAGTTGTTTTCAACACTTCCATGACAGGCTATCAAGAAATTCTTACCGACCCATCTTACGCTGAACAAATCATTACCCTTACCTATCCACACATTGGCAACACCGGCACTAATTCTGAAGACGTTGAAGCAGATAAAATCTGGTCAAAAGGTCTTATTATTCGCGATTTGCCGCTCGTAGCCAGTAACTATCGTCAACAACAAACTCTATCTGAATACCTCAAAGCGAAAGGCATTGTAGGTATAGCAGATATTGATACCCGTCGTTTAACTCGAATTCTTCGAGATAAAGGCGCGCAAAATGGTTGTATCATTTGTACTGATGAATTAGACGAGTCTAGTGCGTTAGAGCAAGCCAAAGCATTCCCGGGTCTTAAAGGCATGGATTTGGCAAAGGTAGTGAGTATTACCGAACCAAAAACATGGACAGAAGGAAGCTGGGAGCTTGGTAAAGGCTACGTAACACCAAGTGAAAGCAAATATCATGTGGTAGCGTACGACTACGGTGTTAAACACAACATCCTTCGTATGCTTGCCGACCGCGGTTGCAAAATCACTTTGGTACCGGCACAGACACCTGCTGATGACGTGCTTGCTATGAGTCCAGATGGGGTATTCCTATCAAACGGACCAGGTGATCCAGAGCCATGTGATTACGCTATTACAGCAATCAAAACCATTGTTGAAACGGGTATCCCAGTGTTTGGCATTTGCTTAGGGCACCAACTATTGGCGCTTGCCAGCGGTGCGACTACCGTCAAAATGAAATTTGGTCACCATGGTGCCAATCACCCGGTTAAAGATCTAAAGCGTAACGTGGTCATGATCACCAGCCAAAACCACGGTTTTGCTGTTGATGAATCTAGCTTGCCAGATAACCTAGAAATCACCCACGTTTCATTGTTCGATAAGTCGTTGCAGGGTATTCACCGCACCGACAAGCCAGCGTTTAGTTTTCAGGGTCACCCTGAAGCAAGCCCAGGCCCTCACGAAGCGGCGCCATTATTCGACCACTTCATTGAACTTATTGAACAACACAAGCAGTAGGAATTAGCCAATATGCCAAAACGTACCGACATAAAAAGTATTCTTATTATAGGTGCTGGCCCTATTGTTATCGGCCAGGCCTGTGAATTTGATTATTCAGGCGCTCAAGCGTGTAAAGCGCTGCGTGAAGAAGGTTACCGCGTCATTCTGGTTAACTCTAACCCAGCGACGATAATGACCGACCCCGAAATGGCAGATGCCACTTACATCGAGCCAATTCACTGGGAAGTAGTACGCAAAATAATTGAGAAAGAGCGTCCAGATGCCATTCTTCCTACTATGGGTGGGCAAACGGCACTCAACTGCGCACTCGAGTTAGACAAGCACGGTGTGCTTGAAGAGTTTGGTTGCGAGCTTATCGGCGCTACTGCTGATGCTATCGATAAAGCTGAAAACCGCGAGCGTTTCGACAAAGCAATGAAGAACATTGGGCTTGAATGTCCACGTGCTGAAATTGCTCACACCATGGATGAAGCCCATGACGTGCTTAGCCGCATTGGCTTCCCATGTATTATCCGTCCCTCGTTTACTATGGGCGGAACCGGTGGCGGTATTGCTTACAACATTGACGAATTCAACGAAATTTGTACCCGAGGCCTCGACCTTTCACCTACAAACGAACTGCTTATTGACGAGTCTTTGCTAGGGTGGAAAGAATACGAGATGGAAGTGGTTCGCGATAAAGCAGACAACTGCATTATTGTTTGTACCATTGAGAATTTCGACCCCATGGGTGTTCACACTGGCGACTCGATTACTGTAGCGCCAGCACAAACTCTGACCGACAAAGAATTCCAAATTATGCGAAATGCTGCCATGGCGGTACTTCGTGAAATTGGTGTTGAGACCGGCGGTTCAAACGTTCAGTTTGGTGTTGACCCTGAAACAGGGCGCTTGGTTATCATCGAAATGAACCCTCGCGTATCCCGCTCTTCTGCGTTGGCGTCTAAAGCGACAGGTTTCCCTATTGCTAAAGTAGCTGCCAAGCTTGCGGTAGGTTATACCCTTGATGAGTTAGCGAATGACATTACTGGTGGTTTAACGCCGGCGTCTTTCGAACCGTCTATCGATTACGTTGTGACTAAAATTCCACGCTTTAACTTCGAAAAGTTCGCCGGTGCAAATGACCGTTTAACTACGCAGATGAAGTCTGTTGGTGAGGTAATGGCCATTGGACGTAACCAGCAAGAATCATTGCAAAAAGCATTGCGTGGTTTAGAAGTGGGTGCTAACGGCCTGAACTCAATGGTGGATTTAGACGATTCTGAATCACGCAACAAGGTGATATACGAATTACGTCAACCAGGCGCTGAGCGAATTTGGTACATCGGCGATGCATTCCGCATGGGCATGAGTGTCGATGAAGTATTCGACTTAACCAATATCGACCGCTGGTACTTGGTGCAGCTAGAAGACTTGATTAAACACGAAGCTCAGATTGCTGAACTTGGATTGCCTGGCATAGACACAGACCTTATGCGCACACTTAAGCGTAAAGGTTTCTCAGATTCTCGTCTTGCAGAGCTGACCAAAGTAGCGGAAAGCGACGTGCGTGAAACGCGCAGAGAGTTCGGTATTGCGCCGGTGTATAAGCGTGTTGATACCTGTGCTGCTGAATTTTCTACCAGCACCGCCTACATGTATTCAACCTATGATGAAGAGTGTGAAGCCAACCCAACAGACCGTGACAAAATTATGGTTATTGGCGGCGGACCGAACCGTATTGGTCAAGGTATTGAGTTTGATTACTGTTGTGTTCACGCGGCTTTATCGATGCGTGAAGATGGTTACGAAACCATTATGGTTAACTGTAACCCAGAAACGGTTTCTACCGATTATGACACTTCTGACCGCTTGTATTTCGAGCCTGTCACCCTTGAAGATGTGCTTGAAATTGTTGAAAAAGAGAAGCCAAAAGGCGTCATCGTTCAGTACGGTGGGCAAACGCCCCTTAAGCTTGCACGGGCCCTTGAAGCTGCGGGCGTACCAATTATGGGTACCTCACCTGATGCGATTGACCGCGCGGAAGACCGCGAGCGTTTCCAGCAGATGGTTAACAAGCTGAATCTTAAGCAGCCTGCTAACTCTACGGTTACCAATGTAGAGCAAGCACTAGCGATGGCCGAAGAAATTGGCTTTCCGTTAGTCGTTAGACCGTCTTATGTTCTTGGTGGTCGTGCAATGGAAATTGTTTACGACATCAAAGATCTCAAGCGCTATCTAAATGAAGCGGTTAAAGTATCGAACGACGCCCCAGTATTGCTAGACCGATTCCTTGATGATGCCATTGAAGTAGATATCGATGCCATCTGCGACGGCAAAGAGGTTGTTATCGGCGGTATTATGGAGCATATCGAGCAGGCGGGTGTTCACTCTGGTGACTCTGCATGTTCATTGCCACCGCACTCACTGTCAGCACAAATTCAAGACACCATGCGTGAACAGGTTCGTGCAATGGCCCTTGAGCTTGGCGTAATCGGTTTAATGAATACCCAGTTTGCGATTAAAGACGGTGAAGTTTATCTTATCGAAGTTAACCCACGTGCTGCACGTACGGTTCCTTTTGTCTCTAAGGCAACCGGCGTTCAGTTAGCAAAAGTGGCAGCACGCGCCATGGCTGGCGTTAGTTTAGCTGAACAGGGTGTTACTAAAGAAATTATCCCACCGTTTTACTCAGTGAAAGAAGTGGTACTGCCATTCGCGAAGTTCCAAGGTGTTGATCCACTGTTAGGCCCAGAAATGCGCTCTACGGGTGAGGTTATGGGCGTTGGCGATACGTTTGAAGAGGCATATGCCAAAGCGAACTTAGGTGCAGGTGCGCCACTGCCGAAAAGCGGTAAGGCACTTATTTCTGTTCGTGACACTGACAAAGGCAAAATCATTGAGCTTGCAAGAGCCCTGGTTGACGCAGGATTTACTGTTGAGGCTACTCGCGGTACAGCGACAACACTGTACGATGCAGGCATTATGAGTTCAGTAGTGAATAAGTTGTCTGAAGGTCGCCCCAACATTGTTGATGCGATTAAAAACGGTGAGTATGCCTATTTAATCAATACAACAGAAGGTCGTCAGGCAATCACAGATTCAGTGTACATTCGCCGTGAAGCGTTACTCAACAAGGTAACCTATACCACGACAATGAACGCTGCATTTGCAACTATCAGAGCAAAATCTGCAGACGATAGAAACAAAGTAGCCTCTGTTCAAGAACTACACGCTCGAATTAATCACTAATGACATGAGCTAGGATACGAGGTATCCTAGGTTTATTACATTTGTGTGAATATATAAAAGTGCGCCCTTAGGGCGCATTTTTCAGTTTAAATATTACGTTAGTCGAGACTGTATTTATGAGTCAGTACCCAATGACCGCGCATGGCGCCCAAATGCTGCGCGATGAGCTAAACGAACTTAAAACCAAGACACGTCCTCGTATTATCGCGGACATCGCGGATGCCCGTGAACACGGCGATTTGAAAGAAAACGCTGAATATCATGCTGCTCGAGAGCAACAGAGCTTTTGCGAAGGGCGTATTCAAGACATTGAAGGTAAGCTGTCGAACGCGCAAATTATCGACGTTACTAAAATGGAAAATACGGGCAAAGTTATCTTTGGTACCACTGTAACTATCCTTAATGTAGACAGCGAAGAAGAAACGACATATCGCATTGTTGGCGACGATGAAGCTGATATCAAAAATAACCTTATCTCAGTAAATTCACCAATTGCTCGCGGGCTAATTGGTAAAGAGTTAGATGATACAGTAACCATTCAAACGCCTGCTGGCAGTGTTGAAGTTGAAATTATCGAAGTAGAATATATTTAGCGCCAGCTTAGCGTTGGCCATATAATACAAAATAATGTAAACGCCGAGCTTAAGCTCGGCGTTTTTGTTTATGCCAGTCATATACATTTCATGCTTATGTAGGGAGTTTTATGAAAGATATAGAAACGCTAGACAGCAAAGTGGTATACCAGAATAAATGGCTTACATTAAGAGAAGATAAAATTCTACGGGCCAGTGGTAAAGAAGGCATTTACGGTGTGGTAGAGAAGCCTGATTTTGCGATTATTATTCCCATCGATAAAGACCATGTTTATTTAGTGGAACAGTACCGATATACCATTGGCAAACGACAAACAGAGTTCCCTCAAGGTGCATGGGAAGATAACCCAGATGCATCGCCGCTAACACTTGCTGCTGGGGAGTTAAGAGAAGAGACAGGCCTTAGAGCTGGCAAAATGGAATATGTGGGTTTTCAATATCTCGCTTATGGATTTTGTAATCAGGGCTATCACATCTTTGTCGCCTCTGAGTTGAGCCAGGGAGAACAAGAGCTCGACAGTGAGGAAGAAGACCTTAAGGTACTCAAAATGCCTGTTGAAGAGTTTAAAAACAAAATCATAGCGGGCGAAATTCAAGACGCCTCTAGCTGTAATGCATTCGGCTTGGCTACATTAAAAGGCTTTATTTAATACCATTTATGGGTATCAGGTCAGTGGGGAACACGCTTACGGATTGTTTCTCGTAGGTACAGTATTCTCGTAGGTACAGTAGTGAGGTAAAAAGTAAATAAAATCCTCCGGTTACTCTTGGTAACAAATTCAGTATTGCTTTTTATTAACTATTTTTAATAATATGGCTGAAAGCGAATATTAAGCGAGTCAATCATGAACGGCGAAGGCATATTTACCATCACACAATGGAATGAAGAGGTAATAAAAGAGAAGTGCGAACAGGTGAAAACTGTGCACGCCAGCGTTGTTCAAGCCTACGAAGGTGATATGAAGGGAGAAGGTCACGTTGAGTTCATCATGAGTTACAAAAGTGGTATTAGTGCATGTTTTGTTGGCTTTGAAGAGTTTATCGGTGTGATTGACGGGCGACGAGGCACCGTTACGTTTAAACACGATGGTTCGTTTGAGGACGGCGTTGCGCGTAGCGCGTTCACCGTTGTAGCGGGGACTGCGACTGGAGAGCTTTCCGGCGTGAATCTTACTGGGCACTTCACCTCCGCTGAGTCTGGTAAAGCGAACTATTCATTTACAGAGTGAAGCATTTACTGCCCTTACTGAGTAACGCATTTATTGATGAGACACTTCCTGAAAAGGGTCTTTTTTGAGCACTGCGTTTACCGTGCTACTCAAGGATAAATAAAGCCATAGCGCTTACATAATACATCTGCGTGAAAAACATCGCTTATGGCGCACAACTTCCTACGACCGGCAAACCCATACAGTCTGCTTAAGCGAAGCAGACTGCAACCTCAACCGTAGTCTCTCTATTTTTCTCTCTATTTTCTCTGTTTTTATATTACGCATAAAAAAACGGCGCCCACACAGCGCCGTTTAAAACAGGGAAACACACAATATTTAAAGACTAGTTCTCTATTAGCTTCGAACCAATTTCAATCGTTCGTGGTTTCTTCGCATCAGGAATGACTCGCTCCATATCGATATGTAGAAGGCCATTTTCCATATCAGCAGCCAACACTTTTACATGGTCACCTAATTGGAATTTTCGTTCAAAGTTGCGTTCAGAAATACCTTTGTGAAGATACTTTCGCTCGCTGTTTTCATTACTGTCGGCCTTTTTGTTGCCGGTAATGGTGAGCGTGTTTTCCTCAACTTGAATAGACACATCGTCTTTACTAAAACCAGCGATGGCCATAGTAACGCGGTACTTGTCGTCGCTTAGCAACTCAATGTTGTAAGGCGGGTAAGTACTTTGCTTTTCAGAGCGCGCAGCGGCGTCTACAAGTGATGCAAGGTGGTCTGAACCAATGAATGAACGGTATAGTGGAGATAGATCGATATTACGCATAGTCATATCCTTAAAATAAAGCAATATGTTAAAAAATGATGCCCCGACATGCGGCGGCAGTATTGTCGACCTGACCTTTCAGCGCCGACATAACAGATATGGGATTAGCCAAATGCTTTTCAAGGAAAAAGGTGAATTTATTTTAAAGAAACATTGAAAAAATTTCTAAGTTGCTGATTTTAAATCGTTTAATTTTAATTTTTTTGCTGGTCTTTTGCTGGGTGGTGTTGTGTACGCTACTAGCGAGCTTTTATACGAGCTTTTATACGAGCTTTTATACGAGCTTTTATACGAGCTTTTATACGAGCTTTTATACGAGCTTTTATACGAGCTCTTACATGTGCTCTCATACACGCACTCTCATATACGCGCTCTGCCAACACCTTCATTCACGCTTCATTCCCACATACTTTGATATTCACTTGGAGAGTTCGTGAAGTACATCAATCGCCGAGTGTTTGAATAAATTTGTTTATCAAAATGAAAGGTTTGTGACACATCTTATAAAACATTTAGCAAACCATTAACCAACGTCGTTGATTATAAATGCTACAATTCCAACACACTCACCGTTTAACCTTTATACGAATAAATTCATGAAAAAAGAAGTTGTTGTTTTAAATTGTGGCAGTTCTTCCGTTAAATTCGCCATAATTGATGCTAATACTGGCGAAGCTGGTTTATCCGGTTTAGCAGAAAGCTTAGGTAATGCCGATGCAAGTATCACTTACAAATTAAATGGCGATAAAACGTCGTTCTCATTAAGTGCCAACGCAGGTCATACCGAGGCGCTCAATGCTATTTCAACAATCATTGAAGATACAGGGGTTAAACCTGTTGCGGTAGGTCACCGCGTGGTACATGGCGGTGAAAAATTTAAGCAGGCTGCATTGGTTAACGACGAGGTATTAGCGGCAGTTAAAGACTACGCCAGTATGGCGCCGCTTCATAACCTAGCCAATGCAAAAGGTGTAGTGACGGCGCAAAAAGCCTACCCTCACTTACCTCATGTATGCGTATTCGACACCTCGTTTTTTCAAACCATGCCGCAGAAAGCGTTTATCTATGCGCTCCCAATGAACCTTTATAGAGACCATGGAATACGCCGATATGGTTTTCACGGCACCAGCCATAAGTTTATTCTCGACAGCACGGCATCGCTTCTGAATAAGCCGGTTGAAGAGACAAGTGTTATCAGCGCTCACTTAGGAAACGGTTGCAGCGTAGCAGCAATTGAAAAAGGCCAAGCTGTTGATACAAGCATGGGCTTTATTCCTCTAGAGGGGTTAGTGATGGGCACCCGATGTGGCGATTTAGATCCTAGCCTTCCGGCTACGCTTCAGAAAAAATTAGGTAAATCCGCAGATGAAATTAGCGATTTATTAAATAAGCAGTCTGGATTGTTAGGCATCTCGGAGCTTAGTAACGATTGTAGAACGTTGGAAGAAGAAGCAGAAAAGGGCCATGAAGGGGCAAAACTTGCTATCGAAATATTCTGCTATCGTTTAGCGAAATATATTGCTAGTTACCTTATTGCAGTGCCTTCCTTAGATGCCATTGTGTTCACTGGCGGTATTGGTGAAAATTCGTCACTTATTCGAGAAACCACTATGGGTTATTTCGCGCACATGGGCGTTACCATTGACCAACAAAAGAATCTCGACGCACGGTTTGGCAAGGGAGGCGAGATAACCGCTTCCTCATCACAAAAGACCGTTTTCGTTGTACCCACGAATGAAGAGTGGGTGATTGCCGCTGAAGCGGCTACGTTCGCTTAACAGTGCCTTAAAAAGCAGGAGAAATTATGTCTCGTAAAATTATGCTGATCCCAGTTGGTTCAAGCGTTGGGCTTACAACGGTTAGCATGGGCCTTGTTCGCGCCATTGAAGAGCAGGGCATTAAGCTCAACTTTTTTAAACCTGTGGCACAGCCTCGCC
Source organism: Alteromonas sp. LOR (assembly GCF_000753865.1). Classification (GTDB taxonomy): domain Bacteria; phylum Pseudomonadota; class Gammaproteobacteria; order Enterobacterales; family Alteromonadaceae; genus Alteromonas. The sequence continues at coordinate 69,614 of NZ_JQFW01000027.1, forward strand.
GCGGTGATAAAGGCGAAGAGCGTTCAACGGCTATCATTGCCCATCACGCCAGCGTAACGCCAATTACCCCATTTACGCTCGACTATGTCGAGCGAATGATCAGCAACGACAATACTGATGAATTGTTAGAAGACATTATTGAGCGCTTTGAAAATAACTGCGAGCAAGATGCCGTCACGGTTATTGAAGGGTTGGTAACGACCAGGCACCACCCCTATGCTGAGCGATTAAACTTAGAAATTAGTCGCGCACTAGATGCTGATATTGTGTTTGTGGCGGTTCCCGGTAACGACGATACCGTTGATATTAACCACAGACTAGAAATTGTAGTGGATACCTACGGCGGGCATAAAAGTCAGAAGGTAGTAGGGTGTATTTTTAACAAAGTTAATGCACCGTTTGACGAGCATGGACGTTTGCGCGCAGATATAGGTGTTGTAGATAAGCCAGAGCATGATGAAGCTCGCTCAACTGCGCTGAAAAATTTGCCTATTTTCAAAAAAGGGTTAAGCCTGCTTGGAAACGTTGATTGGAGCGCCGAGCTAGTCTCTCCCCGCGCTATCGACGTTGCTAAGCACCTTAACGCCACCTCAATCAATGAGGGTGACATGGCCAAGCGCCGACTCAGTAGCGTGACGTTTTGTGGGCGAGAAATTCACAATATGACTCATGCGCTAAAGCCGGGAGCATTATTGGTGCTGTCTGGCGATAGAAGCGATGTTTTTGTGTCCTGCTGCCTTGCTGCATTAAATGGTACAAAGCTGGGCGCGCTGTTACTGACCGGCGGCTATGAGCCCGATGAGAACATAGCGGCTTTATGTAGCCAAGCCATGGAAACGGGGTTGCCGGTAATGTTAGTTAATACTAATACATGGCAAACCGCCCAGAACTTGCACGCGTTTAATCAAGAAGTGCCGGTAGACGACAGTCAGCGTATTGAAAAAGTGATGGTGCATACCGCTGAAAGTTTAGATGCAGAATGGGTAACGTCACTTACCGATAAAGTATCTAGACAGCGTAAGCTGTCACCATCGGCATTTAGGTATTATCTCACCAACCGTGCCAGACAGGTTAATAAGCGAATAGTGCTGCCAGAAGGTAATGAGCCTCGTACCGTTGTTGCGGCCTCAATTTGTGCGAGCCGAGGTTTGGCAAGACCCGTATTATTGGGAGATGAGACCGAAATTCGACGTATTGCAGAGCAACAGGGCGTGGTGTTAAGTGATGGCGTTGAGATTTTATCGCCTGAGCAAGTTCGCGGCGAATACATAGAAGGCCTTGTGGCACTTCGCGGGCACAAAGGCGTTACTGACGTGGTGGCCAACGAATTACTTCAAGACAACGTGACCCTAGGCACTATGATGCTTCAGCAAGACCATGTTGACGGGCTTGTTTCAGGGGCTGTTAATACTACCGCCAATACTATTCGTCCTGCGCTGCAGTTAATTAAAACGGCGGAAAATGCCTCTTTAGTGTCGTCAGTATTTTTTATGCTACTGCCTGATCAGGTATTGGTTTACGGTGATTGCGCTATTAACCCAGACCCCAACGCACAACAGCTGGCAGATATAGCAATTCAGTCTGCAACATCAGCGCAAATGTTTGGCATTGAGCCGAGAGTGGCCATGATTAGCTATAGTACCGGCACGTCTGGCGCAGGAAGCGATGTAGAAAAAGTGCGTGAAGCAACTGCGATTGCCCAATCGATGAGACCAGACCTTCTTATCGATGGCCCACTTCAGTACGACGCGGCGGCCATTGAAAGCGTTGGTAAAAGCAAAGCGCCAAATAGCCCGGTAGCAGGAAAAGCAAATGTGTTTGTGTTCCCCGATTTAAACACGGGAAATACCACGTATAAAGCGGTGCAGCGTAGTTTTGATTTAGTCTGTATTGGCCCAATGCTGCAAGGCATGCGTAAGCCGGTGAACGACCTAAGTCGCGGTGCGTTAGTTGATGACATTGTATTTACCATTGCACTAACGGCTATTCAGGCGGAAGGCAACAGCTAATATAATGCTCAAATACCAGCCCAGAGCATATGTGTAGATGACAAGCTTAGAGCATATGTTTAAGGCAAAAATGAGAGCCTGAAACAGAGACAGTAAATGTTAATAAGGGCCATTCCTTTACAGGTAATGGCCCTTATTGATTTTGGCGCTTTTACTCCGGCATTTACTTCCGTGCTTTAATACCAGCATTCGCAATGAACAAGGCAGCTATAGCCGACGACGGCTGGGAATTTTAAAAAAGCGAAACTGCGCTAGCTAAAGTGCATGCTTAAGATATAATGCGCTCCTTGTTGAATCCATCGATATAAAACGCGAGTTAGCCACTGTGATTACCGTTATCAAAAACGCGAACGTGTTTGCGCCACAGGCATTGGGAATAAACCATCTGGTGTGTGCGGGCAGCAAAATCATTTATATGGGTAAAACGTTACCGGCGATGGAGCTTCCTCACGAAGTCATCGACGCTGACGGCGCAATGCTAACGCCAGGGTTTATCGACGGTCACACACATTTAACAGGCGGTGGTGGAGAAGCTGGGTTTTCAACCCGTGTTCCGCCCGTACCATTGAGCAAATTTACCCGAGCAGGGGTTACCACAGCCGTAGGGTTATTGGGTACGGATGATATTACCCGCAGCACTGAATCTTTGGTGGCTCAAGTGTACGCATTGCGAGAAGAAGGCTTTTCAGCGTATTGCTATACCGGTGGATATCATTTGCCGCCTACAACGCTTACGGGCTCGGTGCAAACCGACATCGTATTTATAGAGCCTGTTGTTGGTGTTGGCGAACTAGCGATTAGCGACCATCGCTCAAGTCAGCCCACGCTAAATGAACTACTAAAAGTTGCCTCTCAGGCCCATGTTGCGCGACTAATGACCGGTAAAGCAGGAATGCTGCATTTGCATTTAGGCGACGGCGAGCGTGGCTTAGGCTTGATTCGTGACGCCTTAGCACACGCAGAAATTCCGCCGCGCACATATAACCCGACACACATCAATCGCCAAAAGTTTTTGTTTGAAGAAGCATGTGACTTAGCGAAGAAAGGGTGTTGGGTAGATGTGACGGCATTTGAGTCTGGCGATGTAGGCTACGACCCTGCAGACGCATTGCTGCGCTACATGCAGCAAGACTTACCACAAGATAAATTAACTATCAGTTCAGACGGCGGTGGGTGTTTACCGGATTTTCACGCCGATGGTAGTTTAGCGAAAATGGATTTTGCTGATTCACAATCTATGACTAATGTTTTTTACGAGCTTATTGATAATGGGGAAGAGGTGTCTCAATTTTTGCCATTTTTTACCCAAAACGTTGCTCAGCTAATGAATTTTCACAATAAGGGGCATATAGCCGTTGGTGCTGATGCCGATATCCTTATTTTTGATAAACAAAATAGAATTGAGCATGTGATGGCCCTTGGGCAGTTACACGTTAAGCATAAACAGCAAATTAAAAAAGGCACATTTGAGTAAATATTATGCCCTCTCCAAGTATTGATGGCACCCAACGTGGATACGTAATCCCGATTGGCGGTGCGGAAGAAAAAATTGATAACCCAGAAATCTTAGCGAAATTTGTTGAGCTTTGCGGCGGCAAAGATGCAGTGATAACGATCATACCCACAGCGTCTCAATTGGACGATACCGGTACTCGTTATCAGCAAATATTTGAAGAAATAGGCGTTAAAAAAGCCTATTCACTGCCTATTTCTGAGCGTGTTGACGCGCAAAACGAAGAATACGTGAAAACCCTAGAAAAAAGTACGGGCATTTTTGTTACCGGTGGTAACCAACTTCGCTTATCGACTATTTTGGGTGGCACTCCTATTGCCAAAACCATTCGTCAGCTTAATGCGCAGGGCGTACATTATGCAGGTACCTCTGCAGGTGCGGCTATTGTCTCTCAGCATATGATTACTGGTGGCAACACGGGTATTGTACCGACTGAAGATGGCGTTAATCTTGCGCCTGGCATGGGGCTTATCAACACCATCGTGTTAGATCAACACTTTAACCAGCGCAATCGTTTGTCTCGTTTATTGTCAGCGGTCTCATACAACCCCTTCCTTATTGGCGTTGGCCTTGACGAAGACACTGCTGCATTTATCAACCCAGACAATGAGTTTACGGTTGTTGGTAGTGGCGCTATCACGGTTGTCGACCCCAGCAACATAGAATATTCTTCTATGGCAGAGGCCCGCACTGGCGATGCACTGACACTGCTCAACCTCAAAGTGCATATTCTTGCCTCAGGCGCTCGCTACAACATCACCGACAGAAAAGCCTCCACCGCATAATTGGGGTCAGGTCCACATTAAAAATAAATGGGGTCAGAACCCTATTTATTTCGCGCTGTTACAGGGCGCAGCAAGCTCTACCTATCAAGCCTGGGGCGCCCAGGCTTGCCTTTACTTACTAGCTTTCCAGTTATTTTTTCAACATCTTTGATAAACACATCGCTACCTAGCGCTAAACCTTTATTCGCCGCATTGCGAATATCAGTTAGCAATTTACTATCCAGCGACTCTTCAAATAACTTTCGATAGCTTTCTCTTCGCTGCACATCCGATTTACCCAATTGTAAATATAGTGGGTGAGGACTTGCGAGTGAGCTTATCTTACCTAACGCATTTATTTGATAGCTAGACCACGTATATTCTCCAGGATCTGTCACCATGCCTGCGCGCACAGGGTTTAGCTCAATATAACGATGTAAATGCATTAGATAGCGTTCGTTATCTACTAGAGAAGAGCGAAACCGGCCTTCCCACAGCGTACCAGTTCTACTATAGCGCCTGTTAAAATACTGCACGTACTTACGACCCAGCGCCTGCATCATAAGTGTGGTACCAAATTCGACGTTTGGTGTGCAAAGCAAATGAACGTGGTTTGTCATTAATACCCAAGAGTGAATGTTGACTTCATACTTTTCTGCATACTCTTTTAGCCAAACCACATAGGCTTTCATATCACTGCTGTGGGCAAAAATGCTTTGCCGATTATTACCACGCTGAATAACGTGTTCAGCAACGCCTGCCACCGAGACTCTTGGTTTTCTTGCCATTTTTGTGTGCTCAATGATTAAAAATGAAAAGTGTAATTAGATTTTTTTGAAACATAACTGAACGTGGTAACGGTTTATGTGGTTCTGACCCCCTTTATGACTGTTTTATGTCAGTTAATTTGGATCTGACCCCAATTATTCTGTAGTGTGTTTGTATAATCTGGGTATAGAAAAAGGGAAATTCGGTGTAATGAAGATTTTAAGTCAGAATGTGTATGTTGGGCCTAATGTTTACGCTAATTTTCCGGTTATTTGTTATCAAATAGACATTGGTGAGTTAGAGAAGTGGCCGTCAGTTAAACTTGGTCGAGAGTTTATAGATGGATTAGTTGCGGCCATTCCAAGCTTGCAAGAACACGGCTGTTCGTATGGTGAATCGGGTGGTTTTCTTCGTCGCTTAAATGAAGATGAAGGCACTTGGATTGGCCATATTTGGGAACATGTGGCTATAGAGCTTCAAAATTTAGCTGGGTCGGCCGTCTCTTTTGGTCGTACTCGCAGTTTAGAAAATGAAGGCTGCTATTACGTTGTATACCAATATCATCAGCGCGATGTGGGTATAGAAGCTGGCGCGCTTGGATTAAAGCTTCTCAAGCACTTAATGCCAGGTGAAGTGCAGCAAGCGATAGATGCTGACATAGAAGACGATTTTGACTTTAATGATGAACTCACTGCGTTTATTAAAATGGCGCAGAGAAAAGAATTTGGACCGAGTACCGCATCGCTAGTTGCTGCCGCTGAAAATCGCGATATTCCATGGCTACGCCTTAACAATTATAGCTTGGTGCAATTCGGCCACGGTAAGCATCAACAGCGTATTCAAGCCACGATAACCAGTGAAACAAAACATATTGCGGTAGAAATTTCCTGCGATAAAGAAGACACCCACAATCTTTTAAACGACCTTGGCCTACCCGTACCCCAACAGCTTATGATTTATAGCGAGCGACAGGCGGTAAAAGCCGCTCGCCGCATTGGCTTTCCGGTAGTGTTAAAACCATTAAATGCGAATCACGGTCGTGGCGTAAGTATCAATTTAACCACCGATGAAGAAGTTCAGGTTGCGTTTAACGAAGCCCAGCAGCATGGCACAAGCAGAGCTGTATTAGTAGAAAGCTATTTAACGGGCTACGACCACCGTATGCTGGTGGTTAACAATGAATTAGTTGCGGTAGCCAAGCGAGTTCCTGGCCACGTAGTAGGCGACGGTAAGCACACTATCTCAGAATTAATCGACATTGTGAATCTTGACCCTCGACGCGGCGTAGGACATGAGAAAGTGCTTACTCGCCTAGAGCTAGATAACCAAGCAATGCGCCTAATGGAAGAAGCTGAGTACACTGAAGAAACGGTGTTGCCAGAAGGAGAAGCTTTCTTCTTACGTTCAACGGCAAACTTATCAACCGGCGGTACCGCCATTGACGTGACTGACATTGTGCACCCTGACAATCGGGATATGGCAATTCGTGCCATTAGAGCAATTGGTCTTGATATCGGCGGAGTGGATTTCTTAACGGAAGATATTAGTCGTTCATACAAAGAAATAGGCGGCGGTATTTGTGAATGTAACGCCGCGCCTGGTTTTCGAATGCATGTGGCGCCAAGTGAAGGCCAACCAAGAGACGTGGCTGGTAAAGTGATGGACATGCTTTTCCCCACTGGTAAAAGCTCGCGTATTCCCGTGGCGGCCATCACCGGTACAAACGGTAAAACGACCACCTCTCGTATGCTGGCCAGCATCATGAAAGCCGCTGGCCATACAACGGGAATGACCTCTACAGACGGTGTGTATATTGATGGACACCTTACTGTAAAAGGCGACATGACAGGCCCAACGTCGGCCCAAATAGTATTACGCGACCCAAGCGTCGATTTTGCGATTATGGAAACGGCTCGTGGCGGCATTGTAAAACGCGGGCTTGGTTATCAAACTTGTGATGTTGGGGCTTGCCTGAATATTACCGCAGACCATTTAGGCCAACGAGGTGTCAACACCCTAGAGCAACTCGCGCAAATTAAGCGAGTGGTGGTTGAGGTTGCTAAAGACTGTGTTGTGCTTAACGCCGACGATATTCACTGTTTGCAAATGGCGGAGTTTTGTAGCGCCAAACAAATTTGCTACGTCACTATGGACCCAGGACACGGCCTAGTGCGCGAACATATTCGCCGCGGCGGTATGGCTGTTGTATTAGAAAAAGGCATAAACGGTGACATGATCACCATTTATGACAAAGGCGCTCACATTCCACTTTTATGGACGCACTTAATACCTGCCACCATAGAAGGTAAAGCGTTGCACAATGTTCAAAATGCCATGTTTGCCACCGCAATGGCATACAGTTTTGACACCAGCTTAGAAGATATAAGGCAAGGGCTACGCATATTTAATACGTCGTTCTATCAAGCGCCTGGGCGATTAAATATATTCGATGAGCACCCCTTCAAGGTTATTCTGGATTACGCCCATAACCCGGCTGCTATTAAGACAATTTCTGATCTTGCGTCTCGATTAGACGTGAAAGGTAAACGTCGTTTAGTTATTGCTATGCCTGGAGATCGTCGCGACGAAGATATCATCGAGTCTGCCAAATCAGTGGCATCCACGTTCGATACTTTTGTGTGTAAGGCTGATGATGATAGACGCGGGCGAGGCTTTGATGAAGTACCGCAGCTGTTGAAGAAAACGCTGATGGAACAAGGTGTGGCTGAAAAAGACATTGAAGTTATTCCTAGCGAAGAAGAGAGCATAGACGCTGCTTTAGCTTCATGTCACGCAGGAGACTTAATTGTAATTTTGGGCGACAACATCACCCGCTGTTGGAAGCAAATAGTGCATTTTAATAACGATGGCGTAGCACAAACGGCTGAATCGCAAGCTAACTTAACGCCTTCCCAAGATTACCCTGATAAACTGTTTGAGCCTGTGGAAAACAAGTTTGAGTTGCAGGAAGGTCAGCGCATTGTGAACGATGAACGTGGTGTACATATTGTTGTCGATCGCGACGAAGAGTCAGACTAAATGGAAGAGCAGCACACAACTATAAGGCTTGAATTAGACGAAGTTCGGCGCCTCACAGGACCGAACTTACTGTCAAACGATGCTGGCGCTATTATCGATGTTTTTATCGAAGGTATAGACCCTCAAACGGTGGTAGATTGTTGGCACAAACACCTACATACCATTGAGCAGCAGCTTAATTGGAATGAAAATACATACGTGCGCTTTTATGAGGGGGGCGCAAGTATGTCAATAAGTGCACCTATCGACCTTTTGTATAGCGCCTGTGATGTTATCGAGCTAGCGTGGGAATGCTGCGTGTTAGACTTCAATAAGCGTTATTCGCTGCCCTCAGATACGCCGGCTCTGGCCAACTTCTCTAGTCGAGTAGATGAATTAAAAACCGCCATCATTGAAGAAAGAAACCCAGCACTCATCGCTTTTGTAAACGCCGCTACAGACAATAATGTGAGGTGTTTAGTTGACGATGATGAAGTGAGTTTGGGCACGGGTACTAGCGCGCAAACCTGGCCTATAGATTCACTCCCAGATACAAAGGAAGTAGAGTGGCAAAGCTTCCGCGATATTCCGTTAGCGCTGATAACTGGGACTAACGGTAAATCAACCAGCGTAAGGTTGGCTGCGCAAATTGCGAAGGCAGCCAACCTAAACGCAGGGGTTACCTCTACCGATTTCATCAAGGTAGGTGAGCAGATTATTGATGAGGGCGACTACTCAGGTCCTGGTGGCGCTAGAATGTTACTGCGTGACAATCGCACTGAAATAGCGTTTTTAGAGGTTGCGCGGGGCGGTTTATTGCGTCGAGGTCTGCCGGTATACCAAGCTAATGCGGCTTTAGTGACCAACGTAGCCAGTGACCATTTAGGTCAATACGGTATCAATACGGTCGATGAAATCGCCCAAGTAAAATTGATGGTGGCCAAAGCAATACGTGATGGCGACACACTGGTATTAAACGCGGACGATGAGCGCTTAGTGAAGTTTTCAGACAGCTCTAGTACATCGATTTGTTGGTTTAGTAAGCGCGCTGATAACCCTCAAATTGTGCAGGCAAAAGCAACGGGGCGCGCCTGCGTTTATGCAGACAATAACCAGATTATGTATTTTGACGGCGCAGCGGCAGAGTCTCTCGCTCAAATTGACCTAATACCAATGACGGTAAAGGGTACCGCTTTGCATAACCTTGAGAATGCATTAGGGGTGGTAGGCTTATGTAAGTCGATGGGAATTGAAAGCGAAGCGATCAGTCAGGGCTTGTTTGACTTTGAAAGTAACGCCTCCGACAACCCCGGCAGAACGAATATCTACACTCGTGGCGATGCCACCATAATCGTCGATTTTGCACATAACCCGCATAGCATGCAGGCCGTAATTAATATGGCGCTAGGGTTAAAGCAAAAAAATGATTACAGCGAAGTCACAGTGCTGTTCGGACACGCTGGGGATAGAACAAACCTTGATATAACAAACGTGGCTGATGCGGTGATAGCGTTGCAGCCAGATACCTACATATTAACCGAACTTGATAAATATTTGAGGGGCCGTCACTTCGGTGAAATATCCGATGTTGTAGAGCAACACTTATTAGCAAACGGAGTGAAGCAGGCTCAAATTAAACGCGCTGATAGCCCTTTAAAAGGCACCAAAATTGCGCTAAGTCAATCAGTTGCAAATGATGGTGTTGGCGAGGTAAAAGGCAAAGACACCAAAGACGACACAAACGATAAAACCATCAAAGGAAAAACATCGCTTATTCTTTTGTTTGCATTGGCCGAGCGCGAAGCTATTCAAGCACTTATCGAGTCGACGTAAAGCATTAAACTTCGTATGTCTAAAACTTACGGAGCAAGTGACGTGATATAGCTTTAGAAAAACGCTTAAACAGCTTTATACATTCGCTTAACTGAAGGGGGAATAACCGATTCTCTGCCAGTTAAGCGTTTGCCAACTAGCCTTGTCGCAAACGCCACGCACAAATAAACATCACCAATACTAACAACCAAACGCCAAAGTCTTGCAAGTGGTAGTAGGGGGTAAACCCTGTGGTGGCAATAACGGGTGCACTAATATTGGCAGACTCAAATTGCGGCAGCCTTCCATCAACCCTACCTTTGTGATCAATAAACGCAGTAATACCATTATTGGTGGCTCGTAGCACCGGCCTGCCTAACTCCAATGCTCGCATTTGGGCTATTTGAAGATGTTGAGCTGGGCCGTGAGAATTACCAAACCAAGCATCGTTACTTACGGTAATGATCATATCGGTATCGCTGTTTATGTTCGCAGTCACTTGGCGTGGAAAAGCAATTTCAAAGCAAATAGCGGGCGCAAGGTGAATGCCGTTGGCTACCAAGTTTTGCTGCTGAAAGTCTCCTTTCGAAAATGACGACATGGGTAAATCAAAAATAGGGGCTAAAGGGCGAAGCAGCGATTCAAAAGGCACAACCTCTCCGATAGGCAATAGGTGATGTTTTGAAAAGCGATTGTTATGAAAATACTGATAGTCTGGATAAGCCGCGTTTGGCGTTTTTTTACCCAATACAATCAGATTGTTCCAAGCCTCATCGGTTTCCCAGTTAAAGTTTACGATACCCGTGATGAGGGCCGTGTTCTCAACAAAGGCTCTTTCGTTTAACTGAGTTAAATAAGGCTGCGCTAGTGGCTCAAGCTTGGGCACTGCGGCTTCAGGCCAAATGATCAGGTCGCTATCCCACACCGTTTCCGTTAACGATAAATACTTTTCCATAGTAGATGCGTCTTGCTCTGGCACCCAGCGAAGGCTTTGAGGTATGTTTCCTTGCACCATCGCAACAGAATAACTTTTCGTTGGGCTTACCCAGGTGTGCTGGTGCAATAAAATACCGCTAATCAGCAAGCTTGCGGTTATTGCACTAGCCGATAGTAAGGTACGTTTGCTGTTAATGATGGCAAGCGATGCTGCAATCACAACAAGTAGAGCAGTGATACCCGTCTCACCAATAATGGGCGCGAACCCTGCTAGTGGACTATTAATTTGGCTGTAACCTAAAGATAGCCAAGGAAAGCCCGATAACATCCAGCTTCGCAGCCACTCTGCAAGCACCCAAAATAGAGGTAGTGCTAAGGGCCATAATTGCGGTCTAAAAAATTTGGCCGTCAGCTTAAAAGCAAGTGCTGGATATAGTGCCAAATAGCCGCAGAGCAGCGCCATCAAGCCCACAGAGGCTATCAGCGGAAGGCCACCGAAGTCGGCAATACTCACGTGCACCCAGCTTACACCCGCGCCAAACCACGCCATGCCGAACAGCCACCCTGCAAAAAAGGGCCTGTGTTGTAATTTAATGACTTGTCGTATCGCAATAGCGAGAGCTGGAATAGTGAGCGCCCACATAGAGAAGGGCGCAAAAGCTAGCGTAAGACTCAGACCGCTTACAATAAGCAGCAAATAAGGAATAGCGCGTTTTAGCATGGGTAGTTTTAGCATAGACGTAGACAACGCCTATGCTCCCTATTTATTCGAGAGAGGGAACCGAAACTTTCAGTTGAATCAAGCGACGCTTATCAGAGTTAGTCACTTTAAAATGAATATCGTTTATGGTTACTTCTTCGCTGGTTTCAGGCATATGGCCAAATGCTTTTAGCACAATGCCGCCAATTGTATCAGCTTCCTCTTCACTGAAATTGGTTTCAAAGAATTCGTTAAAATCGTCTACAGGGGTTAATGCTTTAACTGAGTAGGTCGATTTATTAAGCGGGCGGATATCATCCGTACCGTCTTCTTCAATATCAAATTCATCTTCAATTTCACCTACGATAATTTCTAAGATATCTTCGATAGTGACAAGACCCGATACGCCGCCGTATTCATCAACCACAATAGCCATGTGATAGCGCTGCTGCCTAAATTCTTTTAGCAGTACGTCTACACGCTTACTTTCAGGAACAATGACCGCAGGGCGCAGGATATCGCGAAGGTTGAAGTTCTTTTCGGTGTTAAAAGCGAAAGAGAGAAGATCTTTAGCGAGTAAAATCCCTTCAATGTGGTCTTTATCTTCGCTGATAACGGGAAAACGTGAGTGAGCGGACTCGAGCATAATAGGAAGAAACTCTTCCACTTTTTGCTCAACATCGATAGTGGACATTTGGGCGCGAGGGATCATGATATCTCTTACGCGCATTTCGTTAACCCCAATTACCCCTTCAATCATTTCACGGGTTTGTGGGTCAATTATTTCATTTTGCTCCGCATCGGTAATTACTGCTACCAATTCTTGTCTATTTTTCGGCTCGCCAGAAATCGAATTTTTTAGTTTATCTAACCAACTCTTGCCTGATGAGCCGTTGGTAGAGTGGGGGTTGTCGTCGCTCATAATATCCATTTTATAGTTTGTTCAACGCCAACGTTAAAATGCTTCTCGTTAGTCGTCAATGCTTTATTGTTTTAAATTTGAAATCGCTTTTAATCTACAAGCTTACAAAAACTGTTTGTAAAGCCTAGGGCAGTTTCTATCAAAGCGTTGATTAAATTTCGTAAGGGTTTGCAATACCCAAGGCGGAAAGAATTTCTATTTCTTTACTTTCCATCACTTCAGCATCTTCGTCTGTAATATGGTCATAGCCGAGTAAATGCAATATGCCGTGAACGGTCATATGGGCATAGTGATGCTCAACCGCCTTATTCTGCTCACTGGCTTCTCTGCTAATAACTGGCGCACAAATGATTAAATCACCAAGTAAGTTAATCTCGATACCAGGTGGAGCTTCAAAAGGAAAAGAAAGTACGTTTGTAGGCTTGTCTTTTTGACGGTAATCACTGTTTAGCTGTTGGCTTTCCGCTTCGTCAGTAAAGCGAATCGTCACTTCTTGTTCGCGTAAGTCTTCTGCAGATAAAACCGCGTTAGCCCATCGTGCTAGGCTGTCGGCAGAGGGAATAGCATTCGCTATTTCCTCTTTGCCTTCATACACATTTTGATAATCGATAATAGCGGTCACGAGTTGCTGCTTGTATCAGAGCTGCCTACCGATGATGAGCTTTGTTCCTGCTGCTGTCGCAATGCCTCTTCTTTCTTTTGCTTGCGAATGCGCTCTTGCTCGGCATCATGTTCTTCATAAGCACGAACAATGCGAGCAACTACCGGGTGGCGAACTACGTCATCGGCACTAAAGAAGTTAAACGAAATATCGTCAACGTCACTGAGCACTTCAATGGCATGGCGAAGGCCAGACTTTGCGCCTCGTGGTAAATCTACCTGAGTAATATCGCCGGTAATGACCGCTTTCGAATTAAAGCCAATACGGGTTAAGAACATTTTCATTTGTTCTACCGTGGTGTTTTGACTTTCATCTAGAATGATAAAGGCATCGTTTAGCGTTCGTCCACGCATATAGGCTAAGGGGGCAACTTCAATTACTGCGCGCTCCATCAGCTTTTCGACTTTTTCAAAGCCCAGCATTTCAAATAGCGCATCGTAGAGTGGGCGCAGGTAGGGGTCTACCTTTTGTGACAGGTCGCCAGGTAAAAAACCAAGCTTTTCACCTGCTTCAACTGCAGGGCGAGTTAGAAGAATACGTCGAACCTCTTGTCGCTCTAAGGCATCTACCGCAGCTGCCACGGCAAGGTAGGTTTTACCCGTACCGGCAGGGCCTATACCAAAGGTAATATCGTGATTGACGATATTGGCAACGTATTGCGCTTGGTTAGGGTTACGGGGCTTTATTACGCCGCGTTTTGTTTTGATGTTAATTTCTTTGCCGTAGCCGCCTGTTGCGTCTTTTTCTATAACGCGAGCTTCCTGAATTGCAAGATGCACCTGCTCAGCTTCAAGGTCGGGAATACGGCCTTTTATCGGCTGCGTTTCAACGTACAGAAGTTTCAGTAATTCGGTAGCACTGTTTATTTGCTGTGGCTCTCCTAGCACCTTAAACGCGTTATTTCGGTATGTTATTTCAACACCCAACCTACGCTCTATTTGCTTGATGTTGTCATCAAACGGTCCACATAAACTCGACAAACGCTTACTATCTGCCGGTTCTAACTCAAATTCATTACTTACCAATGTACTCAAACTTCTGTTTTCCTCGCTTTACGCTTTTGTCTTCAATATTGTTAATTAGCGCCACACTGTTGTGGCGACTGTTTTAGGTTGGGTTAAATTGACCCACACCCAATTCGTTAGGTGATTCTGCTTGATGTTTTGCCAAAATCGCTTGAGGCGATACTGCTACGCGCAGGCCCATTTCGCTTTCTCTGCGAATAACTTCACCGCGCAGTGAATTGGTAAATACATCTACCACGTTCACATCTACAAACTCGCCAATCATATCTGGCGTGCCTTCGAAATTAACCACCCGATTATTTTCAGTACGGCCAGAAAGCTCCATTGGGTTTTTCTTAGATGGGCCTTCTACCAAAATGCGTTGCTCAGTACCCACCATATGGCGAGCAATGCGCAAGGCCTGTTGGGTAATACGCTGCTGTAAAAGGTGTAAACGCTGCTTTTTGGTTTCTTCGCTAACGTCATCTACTGCATCCGCCGCTGGTGTACCTGGGCGAGCACTGTAAATAAAACTAAAGCTTAAATCGTAATCTACGGCTTGGATCAAATCCATGGTTGCTTCAAAGTCAGCATCCGTTTCGCCAGGAAAGCCAATAATGAAGTCGCTCGACAAGCTTATGTTCGGGCGAATTTTTTTAAGCTTACGCATTTTAGATTTGTATTCTAACGCGGTATGACCACGCTTCATCAAATTCAAAATACGGTCTGAGCCGCTTTGAACTGGAAGGTGTAAATGGTCAACCAGCTCTGGAATACCTGCATAGGCATCGATAATATCGTCAGTAAACTCTACTGGATGTGAGGTGGTATACCGAATTCGGTCGATGCCATCGATAGCAGCAACCAACTCTAGTAATTCAGAGAAACGGCAAACCGTGCCATCGTAGTGATCGCCTCGGAAGGCGTTTACGTTTTGCCCTAACAAGTTAACTTCACGAACACCTTGACCAGCAAGTTGTGCAATTTCAAGCAGCACATCATCAACCGGACGACTGACTTCTTCACCGCGGGTGTACGGCACAACACAGAATGTGCAGTACTTTGAGCAGCCTTCCATGATGGAAACGAACGCAGTGGGGCCTTCAGCACGGGGCTCTGGTAGGCGGTCGAATTTTTCGATTTCAGGAAAGCTGATATCCATAACCGATTTAGCGCCACCTTGCAGCTCGTTGATCATTTCAGGCAGACGGTGCAAGGTTTGTGGACCAAAAACAAGGTCGACAAATGGGGCACGTTGACGAATTGTGTCGCCTTCTTGCGATGCAACACAGCCGCCTACACCAATAATAAGCTCAGGCTTATCTTGCTTTAAGTTTTTCCAACGACCAAGCTGATGGAATACTTTTTCCTGCGCTTTCTCGCGGATTGAGCATGTGTTAAGCAAAATGATATCGGCTTCTTCAGCGGTGTCTGCCGCGGTGTAGCCGTGCGTAGAGTCTAGTAAGTCTGCCATTTTATCCGAGTCGTACTCGTTCATCTGGCAGCCCCAGGTTTTGATATACAGCTTTTTAGTCATAACAACTATTCGTTAACCTGTTAAGTTCTGGTAAGTGGTTGGTGGAATGTAAAAAACGTCGCAAGCAATAGCGTATATTGTTGCTCCACACAACGCAGTTACGTTGAAGATGTTCAAAATAGCCGCATATTTTACCTGTTATGCAGCTATATTCCCAGCGTAATACGATGATTACTGATTAATTAATTTCGGTAATAAAAATAGCACTGGCCTTATAACTTACGCTTAATTTGTGTTGGCCGCGGGTATTTTATATTCTTCATTATATTCAACGTTATAGTTACCACGGAGTACGAATGTACGATTTTTGCATTAATGGCGGCGGTATGGTGGGCGCAGCATTAGCCCTTGGGCTAGCGCAGCAAAATTACCGCGTGGTAGTGATAGAGCCAAACCAGCCTAACGCATTTGAAGTAGAGCAAGGCCCAGATTTACGGGTGTCGGCTATTAGTGAAGCATCTGTTACCCTGCTAAAAGCACTAGGGGCGTGGACAAACATTGAAAAAATGCGTCTTAAACCCTACGTGGGTTTGAGCGTGTGGGATAATCCCAAACACCGAACTGACTTTACTGCAAAGAGTATCGACGTACCTCAGTTAGGCTACTTTGTCGAAAACCGTTTGTTGCAGTTAGCCTGTCACCAAGCGCTAACGCAGCATGAAAACGTGACAGTTATCTTTAACCACAAAATAGACAACATTGCGCTGTCATCAGAAAGCTCAAGCGAGACAAGCACACACGAGCAAAGCGTGTGTATTACACTCTTTTCAGTCAAAGAATCTTCAGTCACAGGATCTCCAAATACCAAGCCTTCAAACACTGAGTCTGCAAACACACAGCCTTCAAACACGCAGATTCAGGCTAAATGGCTTATTGGGGCAGATGGTGCAAAATCCCAAGTTCGTCAGTTTGCCGGTATTGGCACGTCAGGTTGGCAATATGGCCAACAAGCGATGGGCATTACCATTAAAATGGCAAAAGAAACCCAGGCTATTACCTGGCAGCAGTTTACACCAACAGGACCAAAAGCCTTTTTGCCTATGTTTGACGAGTACGCATCGCTTGTGTGGTACAACTCCCCTGAGGAATTACAACGCCTGAAAGGTCTTAACAGCACGCAGTTAAAAAACGAAGTTATTGACGCTTTTCCAGATGAACTTACTCAAAACGAGAATGACTTCTCTATTATCGACAAGGCAGCGTTTCCGCTCACTCGCATGCATGCCAGTGAATATGTGAGAGAGCGTATGATATTAATCGGCGATGCTGCCCATACCATCAATCCACTTGCAGGGCAGGGTGTGAATATTGGCTTTAGAGACGTTCAAGCGTTATTAGAGGTCACTGCCAAGCGCCATGATGTAACGTCTCAGGTCTTTTTTAAGGCGCTGAAAAATGATTACGAGAAGCCACGCAAACGGGACAACTTGTTAATGATGACAGCAATGGATGGGTTCTACACCTTGTTTAGTAACGACATAGCCCCCATAAAATGGATAAGAAACCAGCTTCTTTCGGTGGCCGAATATGCGGGCCCAATTAAAAAAGAAGTGCTTAAATATGCTATAGGGATGCGTTAATGGAAGTTCTTATTTTACTGGCGGTATTGTTTGCGGCGTTAGTTATTGTTGTTCCACTTTTAGAGCGCTCGAAAATGCGCATAAGTAACGATGACGCAGCAAAGTGGGCGAAGTGGATTTGGCCACTAATGGGGTTACTTTTAGTGGCTCAATTAATTAGGTTAGCGTTTTCATAATGATTCAATATGAAGTTCATTGCGTAATGATTCAGTCTGAGGGCCATTGCGCTGTAAGGTCGTAAAGCACCTTATCAATCATTTTTTCAATTGCACTGTCGTCAGTTTGCAATATTGCGAAGGCGCGTAATCCCACGAATTGATTTTGCAGCCAATCGGCTGCAAACGCCACTGGCGTGGTATCTTGCAACTCTTTCGTCTCTATCGCTTTTTCGATGATGTTAGCGAAGCAGTTATTTAGTAACACCATTCCTTCAAGTACTGCTTTTTTGCCCACATCGCCAATCAGTTCCAACTCGGTAATCGATTTTACCAATAAACATTGGCGCATGTATCTCAACTCATCAGGGTTAATCAAGGCTGTTTTAAAAAATTCCCGGAGGGACAGCAGTGGGGTATCGCTATCGGCCACGCTCTGCAGTTTGTCTTTGCTGTGAGCTACGTACTGCTCTACCACAAGCTTAAATAAGCCTTCTTTGTTTTGAAACCGTGCATATATGCTTCCCGGACGCATGTCCAATGCTTGCTGAATATCGCGCATACCAGAACCTTGGAACCCTTTTTTCCAAAACAATATAGTCGCCTTTTCGACAGCATCTTCTTGTGCGTACTTCATAACATCATACTCAATACAAATTTGAACGTGTGTTCAATTATCTCTCGAACAATGGCTAAGGTAAACCCATTATTGAAAAATGCGGGTTAAAATCGACATCTATCAAAATTTAAGTTTCGTATTTAAAACTCCTATTTATGTCAATTTGAACGAGTGTTCAAATTTTACTTGAACGATCGTTCAAGTGTGTGTAGTCTACACACATCGCTTGCTAGTCATATTTTAGATAATCCTAGTAAGCTTGTTTTTAAATTTAAGTAAATTCGGTATTAAACCAGCTAGGTAAATATGCCTTTCAGGGTTTGATGCCACTGGAACGATAGTGCGATTTTTAATAGCGTGCATCAATTACACGTTCCGCTTTTTAATCGATAGTGAAAAGCAGAGCGTTGCCGTTGTCGTCTATCTGTTTCAATTCGTTCACAGCATTAGGAGAACAAAATGACAGATTTTACTCTACATACAAAAGAGTCAGCGCCAGAAGCGTCTAAATCACTTTTAGATAATTCAGAAAAAGCATTTGGCATGGTACCGAACCTACATGCAGTAATGGCTGAAGCGCCCACGCTACTTGAAGGGTACCAAGTGCTGCACAAGCTCGCACAAGACACCTCGTTTAATGCAGAAGAGTTAACCGTCGTATGGCAAACGGTAAACGTTGAACACGCATGTCATTATTGTGTGCCAGCTCATACCGGCATCGCAAAAAGCATGCAAGTGCGCGATGATTTAATTGAAGAGCTTCGCAACGATGATACGCTGTCTGATAGCAAGCTAAATACGCTTAAAGAAACTGTGCTTGCGCTAACTCGAGGCCGAGGAAATGCAGAGAAGTCGCAGCTCGATGCATTTTACAAAGCAGGCTACGAGCACAAACAGCTGCTTGAAATTGTGTTGATATTAGCGCAAAAAGTAATGAGTAACTACACCAATCACCTTGCAGATACGCCAGTTGACGAACCGTTCAAAAAGTTTGAGTGGTCACCTAAGTAATAGCTAGGCTGTAATACAAAAACGGAAGCTTATGCTTCCGTTTTTTATGTCTGAATCACCAAAGGCATTAAGAAAAAATGTTAGTTAGGACACAACCAATAGCTGAGGATTAATCTCTTCAACGGTTTGGGAAGTCACCTCATCTTGATAGCCCTTTTTTTCTAAAAGCGCTTTAAGTTCGTCGCGTGTTTCGCATTGTTCATGTTTAGCAAGGGCAATGGCCTCTATAAAACACGAAAGATGTACTGAAGATTGTGTTTCGGTCATGTGAGATTCTCTTTAACTTCTAGATTCTTTGTTTTCTGAGCTCGTTAGCTTCTAAGCTCTTAAACACCTGAGTATGTGGTCACTGTGTCTTTCTCATAAGACAACAGCGTGACAGTTCTATTACTTTTCTGTTACCGCAAAACGTTGTACGAGAAATAACTCTATATCTGACATTGCCTCAAGTAGATTAGATTTTTTATATGATTATTGTCTTTGTATGAACAAGGACTGAAAGTGGTTCACAAAGACTAAACCGTTGAAATTACATCCTCATTTTTATCATATGTTATTACTACTTTAGTATTGAATGTCTCGCCACCTCTGTGTTTTACTTTGCGGTGTCAGCGGCGTGGCTATATCCAGAACGTCGTTTATAAAAATTCTTCTAATAAAAATCTGACATTAAAAGCTGTTGTCCTAGGCTTTATAAAAAGCTCAGTATCAATACTAATAATAACAGCGCTTTTTCTGACAAATTCAATTTGTCTTCGTTTAGGGAAAGTGAACACCCTCAAATTCGTTCGTCTCGATAATGTCACCGCATAGTAGTTGCGCAGGTAACCCTGCCTACTATTTCAACGATGACATTGAAGGTTTGTATACCTGTACATAATATCAACACACACTCAAACTCAGGAATATCACAATGCAACAGGCAAAACATAGCGCTATGGTTTTCAAGCTATCGATCATTGCAAGTGCGATGGCAGGGCTTGCCATTTCTTCTCCATTGCATGCACAGCAACAAGCCCCAGTGCAACTCGATTCAGAACAGGCGAGTTCAGATCAAGCCAGTTTCGAACAAGAAGTAGAGCAAATACAGATTGTGGGGTCACGCCGAGTAGGGCGCACTATTAACGACTCGCCAGTGCCTATTGATATTATTGATGCATCATCGATCGAGGCCACCGGGTTAACCGAAACCAACATGATCTTGAACTCGCTGCTGCCGAGTTTTAACTTTCCTCAGCCTTCTATTACAGATGGCACCGACCATGTGCGTCCAGCGCAACTTCGCGGCCTAGCACCCGATCACACATTGGTATTAGTTAATGGTAAACGCCGTCATACCTCTGCGCTGTTAAACTTAAACGGCTCGGTAGGTCGCGGCTCTTCTGCTGTCGATTTGAACGCCATTCCAGCAAACGCAATTAAACGTATTGAAGTATTACGCGACGGTGCAGCGGCGCAATATGGTTCAGACGCCATAGCGGGTGTTATTAACATTGTGCTAAAAGATGCGAGTGAAGGCGGTGACATCTCGGCAACCTATGGTGCAAACGTTACCACAATGGACGGCGTGCCAAACCTAGACAGTGTCACTACTAATGCCCAAGGCGACTTAGTATTTAATACAGGCTCTGATAGAGAGTTAACCGACGGTCAAACTTTCACCCTGCGCGGTAACGTTGGTTTTGAATGGGGCGAAGATGGATTTGTTAACGTATCGGCGGAATATCGCGATCGCGGGCAGGCAAATCGAGCCGATTTCGACCAAAGAGAAAACTATGCTCGAGATGCCAACGGAAATATCGATGAAAGAGAGTTAACCGTTAATCGCTACAACCACGTGTATGGCAATGGCGAAGTTGAAGACTATGCCTTATTTGTAAACGCTGGTAAGGGTCTTACCGATGACATTGAGTTTTATGCTACTGCTGGGCTAAGTAGCCGTGATTCCTTAGGCGGCGGCTTTTATCGTCGCGCTCAAGACAGCCGAAACATTGTAGATATTTATCCCAATGGCTTTTTACCGTCTATCCAAACGGATATCTCTGACATGTCACTTATCACCGGCATCAAAGGGTATAGTGATGTATGGAATTACGACCTGTCTCTAACTCACGGCAGCAACGAATTGGAATACAGCGTAGTAAATAGCCTAAACACTTCGTTGGGCGCCACTAGTCAGACAGACTTCAACGCAGGCACACTGGAATACAATACCACTATATTCAATGCCGACGCGTCTCGCCTTGTAGATACTGGCGTATTTTACAGTGAAATGAATTTTGCCATGGGCGCCGAGTATCGCCACGAGAGCTATGACATTACCGCGGGGGAAGAAAACTCCTACATTCAAGGCACATTTGGGCCAGGTGGTGCAGTGACCGACCCAGTTGATGGGCCTTTCGGCGCTGCGGGCTCTCAGGTCTTCCCTGGTTTCACCCCTGCCTCTGCGGGAGACAACAGTCGAAATAACTACAGCATTTACGTAGATGTAGAAGCTGATGTGACAGAAAACTGGAATGTTGCTGTTGCCGGTCGTTTTGAAGATTACTCTGATTTTGGCAGCACGTTTAATTGGAAGGTATCGCAGAGATACACGCTAAGCGAAGCCTTTGCACTTCGCGCATCGGTATCAACCGGTTTTCGAGCGCCCTCATTGCAGCAACAGTATTTTACCTCTGTGGCTACCACATTTGTTGACGGAGAGCCTACTGAAACAGGTACATTCGCCCCTTCTAGTGATGTGGCACAAGCCCTTGGTAGCCCAGGCCTCGACGCCGAAGAGTCAAACAACTACAGTGCTGGTTTTACCTATTCACCCATTGCCGACTTTAATTTAACGGTAGATTTCTACCGCATTGATATTGATGATCGCATTGTGTTGTCGAACAACCTCTCAGGCCAAGCTATTGAAAGCCTGCTTGAAGGTACTGGTGCAACCCGCGCACGGTTCTTCTTAAACGCCATTAATTCCAGAACAGAGGGTGTAGACATTGTTTCTACCTACACGCTGAATACCTCAGATTTTGGTGCATTTAATTTTAACGCTGGCGTTAACTTTAACGACAACGAAGTCACAGATATTTTGGACGCACCAGCAGTGCTTCAGGGGGCAGGCTTTGATCAAGGTAATTTATTCTCAGATGTAGAGTTACGCCGATTCGAGACAAGCGCTCCAGATAGCAAAGTTAACCTTGGCGTTACCTGGTCTTACGATATCTATTCAACCACGCTGCGAACAACTCGCTACGGTGAGGTTGAAGACCCGTCATCGGTTGAAGCACGAAATGAGATAATACCGTCTGAGTGGATTACCGATCTTGATGTACGCGTTGCGATTACCGACCAACTGGCTGTGTCGGTAGGTGCAAACAACATCTTTGATGTCTACCCAGAAGCAACGCGAGACCTTGTGGATGAAGTAACAACGTTCTCGAACATATTCCCGTACTCAAGCTTTTCGCCATACGGTTTCACTGGGCGCTATGTTTACGGTAAAGTGTCGTATAGCTTCTAATATTGGGCTAACACCACCTGATACTTTGATTTAAAAAAGCCTCGCTGTGCTGCTCTAAAGTGCAGCGAGGTTTCTTTATATTCTTGTTTGTTAACGCTATACGTTTAACGCTCACTAATGCTCTACATTAGCCACATTCTTATCACACGTTTTTAAAGCTTAGCTCTCTTGAAACCAACTTCTTTAAGCCAGCTCCTTTAAGCAAGCTCCTCTAAGAACACCCCTTTTAACATCAACTGTTCTTATCAAACGTGATGTTGCCTCGGTGCTTGTCTACTAGCGCAAAATCTTCTTCAGGAATAAATGCGTCATAATCACGCTGAAGTTTTATCTGTGCTTCTTTACGTATTTTGCTGCGTCTAATTGCAGTAACGAAATTGCGCATTTCTTTATGGTTGGAAAGTTCTAATTCTGGCACTTGCACGGGTGAGCCGTTATCGTCTTTTGCCACCATAGTGAAAAAGCTATTATTGGTGTGTTTAACGTTGTTCGTTTTAATATTTTCAGTGGTTACTTTAATGCCTACTACAAGGGATGTATTGCCAACAAAATGCACCGTGGCATCTAGATGCAGTAAATCACCTACTTCAACGGGTTGTAAAAATTCTACGCCATCTACGGTAACGGTAACGCAATACGCTCCGGCGTGTTTACTCGCGCATGCATAAGCCACCTTATCCATCAGCGATAAAATAATACCGCCATGCACTTTGCCGCCAAAATTGGCGTAGGAGGGCACCATAAGTTCGGTTAAACGAGTTCGAGAAAATGCAACATTGCGAGGATTCATGTACTACCTTATTGTCAGTGAATAAAACAAACGACCAAAACGATCGGATAAGTAAAACGCGCGTATTATCACTGGTAGCAAATGTATTTATAACGCTAGCGAAGTTTGGTCGATTTACTGGTCACGATTTTTCTGTTTAGGGTAAGCCCCTGTGTTTACAATAAATAAACTAACAATATTTGTGAAGGAATGGTTTTGTCTTCAACACATTTTTATCAGCCGAAAGACGGGCATGGCTTAGCTCACGACCCGTTTAATGCCATTATTGCACCTCGTCCTATTGGTTGGATTTCTACGCAATCTACTCAAGGCGTTCTTAATTTAGCGCCATATAGCTTTTTTAACGCATTGAATTACACGCCTCCTATTATTGGCTTTTCCAGTGTGGGCGATAAAGATTCACTAAATAATGCCAGAGAGACGGGAGAGTTTTGTTGGAACTTGGTATCTAAGCATCTTGTCGATGCCATGAACGAAACGAGTAGGCCTCTGTCTCCTGAGGAAAGCGAGTTTTCAGCATCAGGGTTAGGCACCGCCAGCAGTCAGGTTATTGCGGTTCCACGAGTGAAAGAAAGCCTAGTGTCGATGGAGTGTAAAGTAACTGATATTACGCAATTAAAATCGGCAAAAGGCGAGTTGGTGAACAGCTGGTTTATTATGGGAGAAGTGGTTGGTGTACACATCGACACCTCACTGATTGAAGATGGCGTTTACAAAACGTTGAAGGGTGAACCAGTGATGCGCGGCGGCGGTGCAGGCGATTATTTTTCTATTAGTGAAAGTAACTACTTTGAATTGCGCCGACCAGACGCAAAATAAATGTGTAACGTAGCAGTGCCAATTTTAAGTGCTTAATATAAGAGCTAATTAAAGGCTGCAAATTAAAATGTTAGCTAGGGTAAGTAGCATGTTAAATATGAATTTTGATGAGCGGATGGTGATTGATACAACGCCAATGCCATGGCAAGCATCGCCATCGAGTACAGTATGGCGTAAACCGCTAGAGCGAGAAGCGAAGGAGTCGGGGCATACTACCAGTGTGGTTAAGTATGAAGCTGGCGCGAGCTTTAGTGAACACGGTCACCCCTTCGGTGAAGAGATTTTTGTCTTAGAAGGCGTGTTTTCTGATGAGAATGGCGATTATCCTGCGGGTACGTATTTACGTAATCCACCAGGCAGTAAGCATAGCCCGTTTAGTAAAGAAGGGTGTGTAATACTGGTAAAATTAAACCAGTTCGACCAGCGCGATCTTCAAGAAGTTAGGGTAGATACACTTAATACGCCATGGCTACAGGGGCAGGGCGGTCTGCAGGTAATGCCTTTGCACAACTTCGAACATGAGCATGTTGCACTGGTTAAATGGCCTGCCAAAGAGGTGTTTAAACCCCATAGGCACTTTGGTGGTGAAGAGATATTTGTGTTATCAGGCACATTTAAGGATGAAGCGGGCGAATACCCGAAAGGTACCTGGATGCGAAACCCGCACATGAGTCAGCATCATCCGTTTGTTGATGAAGAAACCGTGATTTGGGTAAAGACGGGGCATTTGCCTGTAGCGTTGTAGTTAAGTAGCTGTGGCACACAAATAAGAAAGGCCTATGTTGTTACAACATAGGCCTTTCTTTGTTTTTATCATATTGGATAAACAAAACGGTCTATTTCTAAGTACTGTTTATTTCCTAGTACTGTCTATTTCCAAGTACTGTCTATTGCCAAGTAAGACCTATTTCCAAATACCGTCTTCAGATTTACCTTGAATTTCGCAGTCGCCGGCTTTGTATTTCACCGTCTCTCCGCTGTCTTTCTTTTTAAAGTAATCTTTACTGATAGAAACAATGGTAGGCGTCATCCAAACAATGGCAATAATGTTGATGACTGTCATAAGCCCTAACGCCATATCGGCCATGGCCCATACCTGAGGTAGTGCTGCTTGTGCACCCCAATAAATCATGCCTAAATAACCAATGGTGTAAGCTGCGCGTCCTGCGCGGTTATCTAGTTTGAACATATGCAGGTTACTCTCGCCATAGGCATAGTTGGCTACTACCGAGGTGAAAGCAAACAAGCTTATTGCCGCAGCAACAAAGTCAGTGCCACCTTCGCCTAAGTGGCTGCTCATTGCATCTTGTGTTAGCCGTATGCCTTCCATCTGTTCTGAGCTAGAGCCGCCAGCAAGTAAAATGATAAACGCTGTAGAGGTACATAAAATCATCGTGTCTAAAAATACACCCAGCATTTGTATATAGCCCTGAGACACGGGGTGATTAGGGTTTGGCGCCGCACTTGCCGCTGCGTGAGGTACCGAGCCACTGCCGGCCTCGTTTGAGTATAACCCTCGCTGTATTCCGTTTTTAATTGCAGCTCCTAGCGCACCAGCTCCTGCTTCTTGAAGACCAAAGGCCGACTTAATAATGTCTAGCAGCATGGCGGGCAATTCGGTGATGTTGATAAAAGTAATGGTAAGGGCAACAAGCACATAACCAATTCCCATAAACGGCACAACGAACTCGGCAAATCGCGCTATTCCGCGTAAACCGCCCACAACAATGAGCGCGGCAAGTAAAATAATGGCTATGCCTACATATTCGCTTTTGAACGCATAAGCGTTGTTTAGCGCATCGGTAATGGTGTTCGCCTGTACCGCACTAAATACAAATCCGTAGCCAAAAAACAAGCACAATGAGAAGGCAACGGCTAGCCAGGTTTTATTTAAGCCTTGTTTAATGTAGTAAGCAGGGCCACCACGAAACTCGCCGTTTTCGTCTTTTACTTTGTATAGCTGCCCGAGTACGCTCTCAGCAAAGCCGGTGGCCATGCCTAGCAGCGCTATCATCCACATCCAGAATATGGCACCAGACCCACCAAGAGAAATAGCCACGGCAACGCCTGCTAGGTTACCTGTGCCTACGCGGGCCGATAAACTGGTACAGAGCGCCTGAAAGGAACTGATCCCTTCTTCGTTCGACGTTTTACTGTTTTTAAGTAGCGCAAACATGTGGCCAAAATGCCGTAACTGCACGCCGCCTAGTTTTACGGTAAACCAGATACCGCACACTAAAAGCATAACGATAAGAACTTGGCCGTCGCCCCACAAAATATTATTCACAAATGAAACGAATTCGTTTATCACGCACTTTCCTTCGTTATTATTTTATTTAGGTGTTTTAGAAAAGACATGGCTTTTAACTGCTCACAAAAGCTGGAGTAAATAAAGTGTCTAATTCAGAGAAGTCGGTAATACTAGCATGACCTAAACACAAATAAAGCCATAAAAGTGGCGGTTATTGTGATGAATTATGCATAACTTAAGAAAAAGTATGCAAGTAGAGTAGGGGGTATTTATTTCAGGCAATAAAAAACCGCTCAATAGAGCGGTTTTTCATAAGATGGCTGGGATAGCAGGACTCGAACCTGCGAATGACGGGATCAAAACCCGTTGCCTTACCAGCTTGGCTATATCCCAATAGACAGGTAAAAGATGGTGGCTAAGGCGAGATTCGAACTTGCGACCCCATCATTATGAGTGATGTGCTCTAACCAACTGAGCTACTTAGCCTTTCTTTTGCAAATCATTAAAAAGCCGCTCGTTTGAGCGGCTCTCTAGAATTTGGCTGGGGTAGCAGGACTCGAACCTACGAATGACGGGATCAAAACCCGTTGCCTTACCAACTTGGCTATACCCCAAATGGTGCGGAAGGAGAGACTTGAACTCTCACGCCGTGAAGCACTGGAACCTAAATCCAGCGTGTCTACCAATTCCACCACTCCCGCATAGACACTAGCTGTTACAAAGTTGGCTGGGGTAGCAGGACTCGAACCTACGAATGACGGGATCAAAACCCGTTGCCTTACCAACTTGGCTATACCCCAACTTTGGTGCGGAAGGAGAGACTTGAACTCTCACGCCGTGAAGCACTGGAACCTAAATCCAGCGTGTCTACCAATTCCACCACTCCCGCGCAGCTAGACATTCCTAAAAGAGATAGTGAGAAGTGGTGGCTACGGCGAGATTCGAACTTGCGACCCCATCATTATGAGTGATGTGCTCTAACCAACTGAGCTACGTAGCCTTTCATACTTCTCTTCCCTCTCAGGAAGTGGCGCGTATTATGCGTATATGACTCGCACCCGTCAACCCCTTTTTTGCTAACTTTTTTTAAATGGTTAATATGTGCGCTGAGCCGTTCGAATAACATGCAAAACGCAGTGAATTTGACCAACCTAACCGTCAAAAGTGGGCAATATCTTTTATATTGCCCCTCGATATTGCTCCTCGATATAGCTTCCAACGATCAAAGATTAAGGGTTAAGCGTTGCTTTTGTTTTGTAATAACAAATATCAACGGGCCGTGGTGCGTACACCTTGTCATGAAAAAATGGGTTATCTAACGTTTTCCCAGTGTTAATTCGCGATAGGTATTCTTCGTGCTTGGGCTGTTGAATATAATAATTAGGGTGATTATCGCTGTGAACGAGGGCTCGTCCTATTCTACTGTTATCGGTAACCTCTTGTATTACACCACCGTACTGGGCATCTCCCCTTGGTAGCTTCTGCAATGCAGGCATTCCGCTTACCACTCTTCCCACCACTGACATATTTCTGTCTAAATGACGAGGTGCTTGGCCAATCACAATATAAAATTCAGTGGAAGCTGTGTCTTTTTCACTGTTACGAGCAAACGCGACTGTGCCGGGGCAGTGCAGCCCCCACATCTCACCGCGCTTATCGTCTATGCCAACCGCAAAGCCATCTAAAAAACCGGTTTTCGGGGCAAACATGTCGCGCGTCTCAACAACGGAAGCAGCGTGCGATAAAGGTTGTGTAAATTCAGCAGGAATGTCGGCTAAAAGCGCTGGTGCTATTTTCTCTTTATCGTGGGTATCGTTACTGCCGGCCTGCGCCACAAAACCATCTACCACCCGATAAAAATACTGTTTATCGTAAAAGCCTGACTTAATAAGGGCTTTAAAGCGCTCTACGTGTTTTGGCGCGAGGCTAGGGTTTAGTGCAATGACAACATCGCCGTACTCTGTAGTAAACGTCACCGTATCTTCTGATGGCACTTTGTACCAATGGTTACTGCTGCCACTCATTAGCGTAACAGGGTTGTCTGCGCTGTATGCTTTGGCACTCAATGTTAGTGCTATGGCGAATAACGAGGCGAGTATAAATACAATTGAGCTAAAGGCTTTTGATTGAGTAGAATTTACGGAGCTATTTTTTATGGTGCTACTTTTTATGGGGACACTTTTTATGAGGCTGCTTAAAGAGTGTTGCCACGAATGAGCCAAAAAAGGTGTTGTATGCTGTTTTCTACGGGAACAGCTTGATGGGGTGCTAGAGTACATCGGTATACCTATTTGTGTTCAATATACTTGTTATATCAGTAGCACAAAGCGGCAACAATAAAAAAGCCAAATAAAAAAGCCACTCTTACGAGTGGCTTGTCATTAAGCTTTTACACGATGTTGATGAAAAGGCTTACACGTTAAATCTGAAGTGAATGACGTCGCCGTCTTTAACAATGTACTCTTTACCTTCTAAGCGCCACTTACCGGCGTCTTTCGCGCCTTGTTCACCGTTGAATTCAACGAAGTTGTCGTAACTTACGATTTCGGCGCGAATAAAGCCTTTCTCAAAGTCGGTATGAATTTTACCCGCAGCTTGTGGTGCAGTAGACCCTTCTGGGAATGTCCATGCGCGAACTTCTTTTACACCGGCAGTGAAATAGGTTTGCAGTGTAAGTAGCTCATACCCAGATCGGATAACGCGATTAAGACCAGGCTCTTCTAGCCCCATGTCTTGCATAAATTCTTCGCGCTCGTCGTCTTCAAGTTCAGCAATGTCTGATTCGATAGCAGCACAAACCGCAACAACCGTGGCGTTTTCGCCTTCTGCAATTTCACGCACTTTATCAAGGTACGGATTGTTCTCAAATCCATCTTCATTTACGTTAGCAATGTACATGGTTGGCTTAAGGGTAAGCATATTCATGTAGCTAATCGCAGCATGCTCTTCTTTAGTCAGTTCTAAAGAACGCAGTAATAAACCTTCATCCAAATGAGGCTTAATTTTTTCAAGCACTTTCAGTTCAAACTTTGCATCAGCATCGCCGCCTTTAGCGCGTTTAGCCACACGATGCAGGGCTTTTTCTGTTGTTTCTAAATCAGAAAGCGCAAGCTCTGTGTTGATAACGTCAATGTCGTCTTGCGGGCTTACACGACCAGCAACATGAACAATATTTTCATCGTCGAAACAGCGAACAACATGACCAATAGCGTCGGTTTCACGAATATTTGCTAGGAATTTGTTACCAAGGCCTTCACCTTTGGAAGCACCTTCAACTAACCCAGCGATATCAACGAATTCCATTGTTGTTGGAATAACACGCTGAGGATTTACAATTTTAGCCAACTTATCCAAGCGAAGGTCTGGCACAGGAACAACGCCAGTGTTTGGCTCGATAGTACAAAACGGGAAGTTTGCCGCTTCAATACCTGCTTTTGTTAATGCATTAAAAAGTGTTGATTTACCTACGTTGGGTAGTCCAACAATACCGCATTTAAAACCCATGGTATGGATCCTTGTCTGGAAAAGTTATATCTGGCTCGAACTCACGCTTTGTGAGCATGAAGTCGATTTTGCGCTTGTTTTAGGTCGTCTTTCAGTAAGATTTCGGTACAGCGTACCGCTTCATCAACGGCGCTTTCTATGGCCGTTTTTTCTTCTGCTGAAGGCTTACCAAGAACATGTCCCGTCACTCGGCTTTTATGTCCTGGGTGACCGATACCAATTCGCAAGCGAAGAAAATCTTTATTGTTACCCATTCTTGCCACAATATCGCGAACACCATTCTGACTAGAGCTACCGCCAACTTTATACTTGGCTACTCCCGGAGGAAGGTCTAACTCGTCAAACGCCACTAAAATTTGTTCTGGCTCAATTCGGTAAAAATTCGCAAGTGCTGCTACTGCTTGACCACTTTTATTCATAAAAGTTGTAGGGTAGAGCAACCTAATGTCTTTACCAGCAATAGTAATTCGAGCGGTTTTTCCAAAGAACTTGGATTCGGGTTTTAGCGGGGTATTGTAGGTGTCAGCAAGCTGGTTAAGAAACCATTCGCCGGCATTGTGTCGGGTATTTTCATATTCGGGGCCTGGATTACCCAGACCCACGATAAGGCGAATATCAGCCAAGAGGATTATTCCTCTGTAGCTTCTTCTTCACCGTCTTCATCTGTTTCAGCAGCTTTAGGAGCTGGCTTAACAGTCACAACAGCAAGGTCGTGTGCTTCGTCGTCTTTACCAAGCTCAACAGATTTAACACCTGCTGGTAAAGTAACGTCAGACAAATGAAGTGTTTGGTCCATTTCAACGTTAGCAATGTCTACTTCGATGAACTCTGGAAGATCTTTAGCCTGACACGTAACTTCGATTTCGTTTACGTGGTGCTCAGCAATACCGCCTGCTTTAATAGCAGCAGACTTGTCTTCGTTTGTGAAGTGAATTGGAACGTTAGTGTGAACGTCTTGACCAGCAATTACACGTTGGAAATCGATGTGTGTAATTTTTGGCTTGTACGGGTGACGTTGCATATCTTTTACTAGTACTTCAGTCGCTTTACCGTCTACGTTCAATGTAAGAACGTGAGAGTAGAATGCTTCAAAGTCAGCAGAGTTGTTCACTTTGTTGTGATCAAGAGTAATAGATACAGGTGCTTCTTCACCACCGTAGATGATACCAGGAAGCTTATCTTCGCGACGTAGGCGGCGGCTCGCACCTTTCCCTAGGTCTGTACGAACAGAAGCGTCTAGGTTAAAAATTGAATCAGACATTGTATGTCTCCAATAATAAGTTAATGATGTGGGTTTTTGCGACCAAAACCCACTGTTAACGCGCTGTTGGCCTGAGTAAATATCCTAAGAACATTACTCATAATTAGCCAATAGTTCACGACCCCGATTTTCAAGGGCGGCGAATTCTACCACCGCACACCTTAACTTACAATTGTAAGGGCAGTAAAAAAGCGCCTTGTAGGGCGCTTTTGTTTTCGCTGATATAAATGCCAATACTGTAAATGCCAATTATGTAAATGCAGCGCTCAGGCTATATAACCTATCCCAAGTGCTGCTATTGGACTATTTTTTGTATCGCGCTAATTCTTTATCGAGCTAGTACTCTATCAAGTTAGTACTCAATTAAGTTAGTACTCTACCGCGTCAATACTCTATCTTGTTAACACTACACGATAGTGCGCTTTGCCTTCACGCAAGCGTTCAACCGCTTCATTGATTTGGTCGAACTTGAAGGTTTCAGTTACCGGTTCAATACCGTGCTGCTCAGCAAAATCTAGCATAGTTTTGATGGTCGCTGGGCTGCCCACAGGAGAGCCGGAAACACTTTTTTGACCGCCGATAAGGTTGAATGCGCCAATATCAAGTGGTTCTAGGGTTGCGCCTACAAAATGTAAACGACCTTTTGGCGCAAGCGTTGATAAGTACAAGTTCCAATCAAGTTTTACATTGACGGTAGAAATAATGAGGTCGAAACGGCCTTCGGCTTTTTGTATCTCATCTTCATCGCGACTATTAATGGTGTCGTGAGCGCCTAATTCGTGGGCTTCTTTCTTCTTAGACTCACTTGAGGTGAATGCTACTACTTTGCAGCCCCAGGCATTTAAGAATTGCAATGCTAAGTGGCCTAAACCACCAATCCCTACAACGCCGACTTCAGAGGTAGGTTTAATATCAAATTGTACAAGGGGATTAAATACAGTGATACCACCGCAAAATAGCGGTCCGGCTTTCGTGCCGTCTAGTTTTTCAGGCAATGGCACAACTGCGCGGGCTTGTGCACGCACTTTTTCAGCGAACCCACCGTGTCGACCGCCAATAGTCATGGTCGCTTGCTGACACAAATTATGATCGCCTTCTTCGCAGGTACGACAGCTGTTGCAGTATCCTGCATGCCAACCAAGACCAACCCGTTGTCCAATCTGCAAAGAGGTGACGTGAGCACCTACTTTGCTAATGGTACCAACTACTTCATGACCTGGCACAAACGGGTATTCAGTAAATCCCCATTCATTGTCGAGCATGCTTAAATCGCTATGGCAAATGCCGCAACTCTCTACATCAATTTCAACGTCATGACTGGCTAATTCCCCAGGATCGTACTCAAATTTCTCCAGCTTTCCACCGGGTTCTTTTGCTGCATATGCGTTTATCATTGCGTTCATCCTTAATTACATTTGTTTAATAACTTTATTTAGGGCGTGTTTATCTTTGCTGTACATTTTTGCAGCGGTCTGTGAGCTATTTAGACAAGGCGAATGGTTGAAGGTCTAGCGGGCTAAATCGAAACCATTCAACGCAGGATAAATAGCTCACAGGCGCTGCCCGAAGGGGGCGTTATGGAAGCATTTTACTCTTTGTCACAGCCCTTTGACTTAGCCCACTAGGCCTGCAGGACTGTTCCGTGATTAAAATGCTTCCATTTAGCCCAAAAATCGTACAGCAAAGATCAACACGCCTCAGTAAGGATGTTTACGCTTAAATTGAAGTTACGATCAGCACGAATTCACTATTACGTGCTCACCCGGTCAGTATTATTACTGTGTTTCAACTCGGTTAATAACTTTGCTGGTGTCGAGCACTTTAACGTTGAGTACTTCTAACACGGTGCCAAATTGTGTAATGGTCATCATTTCGGGTTTTGTCACTCCCTCAATTTCAACAATTAGACCATTTTGATGATAATCCTCATCTAAACCGTGTAGCGTAAATCGGTCGCCGCTTTCAGTAATAAACGCAAAAAAGCCGCCTTCTAATTCTTTATAAATAATGCTGCCTTTCAACGTAACACTATCGTTAACACTCACTTCTTTAGCTTCAGCTTGTGTCACTGGCTCGGCTTTTAATTCAGTGGGGGCATTTTCCTGCGCCTTCATTTTGTCTGTTTTCGCATTCTCTTTTTCGTACATCGTCGACTCCACTGTTTTATCTTCTTCTGTACAAGCAGATATACTGAGCGCTGCGGCTAAGATAAGAAGTGTATAGGGGGCTTTCGCTTTATACGTTTTTATTTTCATGGGTACATCCTCTGTTTTTATTAAACATAAACCCTTCTGATAGAGATTGAAAGTGCTGCAATCAAAACACCTGAGAAGTACGGTGAGAAGTACGGTAAGAAGTACGGTAAAGGCAGCAATAACCACTTATTTGTGTTTTTCATAGCACTGCGGCTTCTTTTCACCTTACAGGTCATGACGATAAGGTATTAAGGGTATATGCTGTTTGTTCGACTTTATTCTAAACACTATCGAGGTCTACATGAAAACAATTGGCTACGCAGCGCATTCTTCAGATGCCCATATGGAACCGTATCATTTCGAACGCAGAGCATTGCGTGACAATGATGTGGCCATTGAGATCTTATACAGCGGAGTGTGCCACTCTGATCTGCACACGGTAAATGGTGATTGGGGGCCTCAACCTTACCCGTTAGTACCTGGGCACGAAATAGTGGGTAAAGTGATTGATATTGGTTCAGACGTGAGTGACTACAGTGTTGGCGATCACGTTGCCGTCGGTTGTATGGTTGATAGTTGTCAAACGTGTGACCAATGTGAGCACAGTGAAGAACAATACTGTCGTAACGGCATGACGCCTACCTATGGTGCGCCAGACAGAATTTCTGGTGAAACCACTCAAGGTGGCTACTCCAAACATATTGTGGTTCGCCAAGAATTTGTTTTGCGCGTACCGGATGCGTTAGATATTGCTAAAACTGCGCCTATTTTATGTGCTGGCATTACCACCTATTCACCGCTTAAAACCTGGAATGTAAAAGCAGGCAGCCGAGTAGGTGTTATCGGTATGGGTGGTCTAGGGCACATGGCGGTGAAATTGGCTGTAGCCATGGGCGCCAAAGTGACTGTTATCTCACGTTCAGATTCTAAAGAGAAAGATGCGAAATCAAGTGGCGCTGACGGTATTTTGGTATCAACAGACAAAAAGGCGATGAAAGAAGCTGCGTCAACGTTCGATTTAATCATTGATACCGTGCCAGTGAAGCATTCTTTAGATCAGTACACGCCGCTGCTTGATATTGACGGTACGTTGGTAATCGTGGGTCAAATAGGACCTATGGAAGAGTCTATGACTGCGCCTTTAGTACTGGGCCGACGCCGCGTTGCGGGTTCGCTTATTGGCGGAATAAAAGAAACTCAAGAAGTATTAGATTTTTGCGCTGAACACGGTATTCACCCTGAATGCAAAGTGATAAAAGCAGAGCAGGTAAATGAAGCCTTCGACCATTTAAGAGCTGGTGATGTAGCGCATCGCTTTGTTATTGATATGGCTAGCTTATCTGTATAGCTTTTTCGCTATAACGGTTTCATTATCTTTATATAAAAAACCTTTATATAAAAAACACTACGTAAAAACACCGGCCGCTAGCGCCGGTGTTTTTGTATCAATGCTGTTCCCCTCATTAGGCCGCCGACTTTTCTTCCTTTGAACACCTTTTCATATTGTGTATTGCGCTAGTCAGTGAGCAGGTGAGTAATCCGTCATTTTTGTGTCATACGAGCGTCATAGTATTAAGTATTACTTTTCTATCTGTATGAATTATGTCAACTAATGACCCTCAAGTTGTAGGTCGAAGCACCTTTTCAAAGCACGACAACTGGCAGCGCTGGCTACTGCTGGCTTTCTTAGTCTATGTCATGCTGCTTGCGGTAAGCATGATAGGCAGTGGTTTTAAATATGCTACGGGCGAGCACGCTAGAGAATTGTTTAGCTTTGCGTCCAACCCTATTATGGGTCTTATCATTGGCATGGTGTCTACCGCGCTTATTCAATCATCTAGTACGGTAACCTCGATTATTGTAGGTATGGTGGCCGGTGGCCTTCCCATTACAATAGCCATACCTATGATGATGGGGGCGAATATTGGTACTAGCATTACTAATACATTGGTGAGCTTAGGTCATGTCGCTCGCAAAGATGAATTTCAGCGTGCTTTTAATGCCGCTACTATTCACGATTTCTTTAACGTTATGTCTGTACTTATATTTCTCCCCCTGGAAATGGCTTTTGGTATTTTAGAATATCTTAGCGGTGAAATTGTATCGCTGTTTAATACCTCACAGTCGTTGTCACTTGAAGGAGTGAACCCTATAAAGGCGGCTACTCAACCAGTGACCGATGTGATAACCAATTTACTTCAGTTTTTACCTTCCATTTATCCAGGCGTGGCTAAAATTATCATTGGGATTGGCCTTATCATGCTGTCGATAACCTATATGGGTAAAATAATGAAGTCACTCATGGTAGGTAAAGCAAAAGAGCTTCTGCATAAAAGCATTGGGAAGGGGCCTATTTCAGGTATTACTTCCGGTGCAGTGATGACAGTGCTAGTGCAGTCATCATCTACCACTACCTCTCTTATGGTGCCTTTGGTAGGCAGTGGTATTTTAAAGGCGCGAGATATTTATCCATTTACCCTTGGCGCTAATATCGGCACGTGCATTACTGCGCTTATTGCCGCGTTGGGCGTTGTGGGGGTGAACAGTGGGTTTGCTCTTCAAATTGCGCTAGTTCACTTAATTTATAACGTGCTGGGCGTAACCGTTATTTACGGTATACCGTTATTGCGGGAAATTCCCCTTACTCTGTCATATCGACTATCGGTGGTGGCGGCGGAGCAAAAGCTCTATGGTGCTGCTTATATTGGTGGGCTGTTTTTCATTATTCCCTTAGGTGCCATATTCACTACCATGTGAGGTGCTAAGCATTGATACCTGAGCACAAGCCCCAAACTAAAGCCCCTAACTAAAGCAGACATGCGCCGCTTACAAAGAGCTAACAGGGAGAGCTACCAAGGAGAGCTAACTTGAAGCTAACTTGAAAGAGCACGCAGGGAGAGTTACATAGAGAGCTCACACAAAGAACTCATATAGAGACGGGGTCATCCAAGCCTACCTAACATATAGAAAAATCACAGGTTTCGTTATATGGTGATGTGAAATTCACGGTAAAACTGCTTTTTATGAATCACGATATGAATTTAGTTTTTGTACATGGCTCTGGCTGTAGTCATCACGTTTGGTCACATCAGGTTTCTTTTTTTCAAAATAGTGTTGCTGTAGACCTGCCTGGACACCCAGAGGGCGACGCACTTTTAAGTGTTACCGACATGTCGCAATGGTTGTTAACTACCTTAGAAAAGCAGAGTTTAGATAATGTGGTGCTGGTGGGGCATTCCTTAGGAAGCGCTGTGGTGTTACAAGCAGCGCTAGCACATTCAAGTAGAGTAAAGGCGTTGGTATTAATTGGTACTGGTGCAAGGTTAAAGGTGTTGCCTCAGTTTTTAAGTGCACTTACTGAAATAGTAGAGAAGAAGGGGCCACTGCCAGAGTTCTTATTTACTCCCAACCAAGGAATAGATGAGCCGCTAAGAACGCAAATAAATACAGCGATGAAAGAAAACGGTGCTGCTGTCATGCTTACAGACTTTCTGGCCTGTAACGATTTCGATGTGATGAATAAATTAAGCAGCATCACAATTCCCGTGCAATTGATTGTAGGGAGTGAGGATGTGATGACGCCCGTTAAATATTCGCGCTTTCTAAACGAGCAGCTGCCGAACGCAAGTATCAGTGTTGTTGATGGTGCTACGCATATGGTATTTGCGGAACAGCCAGATAGCGTTAATCAGTGCATACAGCGCTTTATCAACAGTATAAGCGACTAAAAAAGGGTGCGGCCCTTTTTCTTCTAGCAATAAAAAAGCGAGCTTACGCTTAATGCCAGTCAGTTAAGCTGACTGGCATTTTTCTTTTTAGTAGGGTACTTACTAGGTTTGGGTTTGACGCACCGAGG
>NZ_JQFW01000028.1:0-10112 GCF_000753865.1 Alteromonas sp. LOR
CCTCGGTGCGTCAAACCCAAACCTAGCAAGTACCCTACTAAAAAGAAAAATGCCAGTCAGCTTAACTGACTGGCATTACCCACGTGGCTCTTTTTTCATTTCTACCGCACCTTTCTTTTTAATCTCAATTCTTTTTAATCTCAACTATATTTACGCAAGCGAAAGTTTGTAGACTGTGCTGGTTTAAGCTTTAGGTTTTTAGGTACTTATTTTTAAGCCAATGCGCTTTCATAATAAGTAATAGGTATAAAGTGCAGGTGATAAGTATTCTCTGCTATACCTTTGGCGTAACGCAACTGTCATAAAAATATCATCTAATAGTGCTGTTAATCTTTAAGTTAAAGGTCATGTCGTGTTCAAGTACACAAGTATAAGCCGTTTGGTTATTACCCCCGTCCTCGCCAGTTTCTTTCTCCTTGTTTTACTCAACGGTGCGTCAATTTTAAAGTCATTTACACTGCTAAATGCTTTTGACGAACTTGAAAATACGCTGGTTCAGTCTGAGCGCGACGTTAACGATGTGCTAAGTACCTTTAAAACTCAGGTACAAGAGTGGAAGAATGTGCTACTTCGAGGCCATGACAGAGCCGATAGAGAAAAGTATTGGAAGCGGTTTAAGCAGCGCGAAAGTGACATTCAAGCAAAGTTTAGTGCCATGCTGCAAAATGATGTAATCAGTAATGAAGCAAAAGCAGAGATTCGCCAGTTTCAAATAGCACATGGCATTATGGCAACCAAATACCGCGAAGGGTACGACGCTTTTGTCAATTCAGGCTTCGATCCTAAAGTCGGTGATAGTTATGTACGAGGCATCGATAGAGAACCCGCCAAACTTCTAGGCAGTATTGCTGATGACATAGCACTACAGTCGGCCACGGCGATAGAGGAACTCAAGCAAAGTACGCGTAACATGCTGTGGCTTATTCTTCTTGCCGCCATTGTGCTGTCAATATTGTCGTTAAGCTATGTTATCGCAAGGCTACGTTCACAGGTGATCAACCCTACCAAAGAGGTTGCTAAATGCATCTCTAACCTGGCTAACAGCGATTATGACTACGCCCTCACATATACCAGCGACCACGAATTGGGTGTACTGGCGAATTCAGCAAGGGCCTTGCAACAGAAACTCAACGTATCGGTAGGGCAATTAAAAGATGCCGAGAAGGAAATGAGCGGCGCATTTACGTCCCTTGCCAGTGTCAGTGACCTCATTATGCAAGGGGCTAATGAGCAAAGAGACACGTCTCGTTCATTGGACACTAGCACGGATAAATTAAAGGGCATTGTGCAAAATCTGGTAGCAATCACTGATCAGGTAGCCGTAGCCACCAACAATTCAGAACAAAATGTAGCAAGTTGCTACACCACATTCGAAAAAGCCAACGTTGGGTTTAGGCAACTTGCGCAAACCGTTACAGCATCAAGTGACATTGTGACTGAGCTTCAATCTCGCAGTACTAACATTTTAAAAGTAGTGAATGTGATCAATGAAATAGCAGACCAAACTAATTTATTAGCGCTAAATGCTGCCATTGAAGCTGCGCGGGCTGGAGAGCACGGTAGAGGTTTTGCTGTGGTTGCTGATGAAGTAAGAGCGTTGGCGGCTAAAACGCAACAGTCCACCAGAGAGATTAACGATATTCTAAGCAGCTTCGAGTCAGAGGCTATGAGTGCGGTAACCGCCATGAATGCTGGCAAACAGCTATCCGATACCAACGCCGCTGAGGCGGAATCGGCCCTCGAACGACTCAATACCGTTGTGAGAGACATTCAGGAGACGGCGAGTGTTGTGGTGGCGCTTAATGAAGCGGCTGATGAGCAAGAGGCTGTGCTAGGGCAAGTTGAATCTATTATTGGTAGTGTGGTGACTTCTGCCGAGCGCTATCACGAACTCGCCCAGCGTGACGATATGTCTCGCTCTATGAAAAATATGTCATACAACGTTGAAAAGGTGGTGAACAGTTTGACCCGCTAAGCCTGCTTTGACACTATTCAATGAGGAAGCATAGGCCTCCTCTGCCACTAATGCTGTTTATAAGGTTGTTGCGACTTCATGATACCCCTAGTATTTCACCCCATCTATAGCCAACTCTCTCTGCCAGACCGGCATCGGTTTCCAATCGAGAAATACGTGGGAATTAGAGATGAGTTAATTGCTCGAGGAGTGAGCCCATCACGTTTTAGCACCCCAACGCCAGTGACTAACGAAGAGTTAATACGCTTCTATTCACCTGAATATGTGGAGCAACTCACCACAGGTACCCTTGATAAAAAGGCGATGCGAAGAATAGGCTTCCCTTGGTCTGAGCAACTGATAGAGCGCACGCGCACCGCAGTGGCCGGAACAATTCAAACTGCTAATCTTGCCATAGAGACCGGCAAAGCCTTAAATTTGACCGGCGGCTATCATCACGCTTTTGCCGATTTCGGATCGGGTTTTTGCCTATTCAACGATTTGTATTTGGCAGCCAAGGCGATGCAATCTCACGAGGGCATTGATAACGTACTTATTATCGATTTAGATGTGCACCAAGGTGACGGCACCGCTAAGCTGGCCGAAAACGATGACGACATTTTTACACTCTCTCTTCATGGTGAAAAGAATTTTCCCCATAGAAAGCAGGTATCCAACATTGATATTGGCCTCCCTAAAGCGGCCGAGGACGATGAATATCTCACCACGTTGGAGCAGGCTATAACACTCGCTTTTCGCCAATTTCAGCCCGATGCCATCATTTACGATGCTGGCGTAGATGTGCATGTAAATGATGATTTGGGGCTATTAAATATTTCTACAAAGGGTGTGTATCACAGAGATAAAACTATTTTCGACTTGGCAGAGAGGGAGGGGCTCCCAATTGCTGCGGTAATCGGAGGGGGATATCAACGGGACATTGCGGCGCTTGTTGATGTGCACATACAACTGTATCGCGCCGCGGGTGTTGTTGAATAGCGGTTTCCAGCTTTACTGCAAGTAATGTAAAACCTTATTTGCAGTTGCCAATAGACCTTAAAGGAACGTTACTTGGAAGCCTATGCCAATACGCTCTTGTGAGCGATTGTAGTCTATCAGTGAGTCGCCATAGCCGTTGAAATATTGCACTAACAGCTCATAGCGGTCTGAAATAGGGTAGGTCATATCCAGTTGAAAGCTGCCTCTATTCTCATCAAAGTCTAAGTTATTTCGAACAAGAGCGAGCATCTTAAACGCGCCAATCTTTCTGCCATAGCCAAGCTCGAAGCGGCCGTAAAAGTCTTCGATATCTGGGTTGTCATCACCACTGGCATCTAATGGATCGTCTTTTTCATCTTCTGGCACGCGATACCATGTTTTTAAGTAATAAATATCGTCATTATCGCTAAATGTAATTGAGGCAAATATGCGGTTCCAACTGCGAGAGCGAAGCCCGCTCTGGCCATTAGACATATGATTGAAGCCTAATTGAAAGGTATTAAACTTATAACCCAATACGGAATAGTCACCGGTTTTTTGCCAAAACACTTCTGGTTCGTAGTTGGTTTCACGAAATGGTTTAGACACTTCACTATTATAAAGTTGCCAAAACGAGGTGAGTGTAAAACCAAAATACAGTCCGTCAAAACCCGTGTCCTCAAGGTATAAAGGCAGCTTCATGCTTAACTGAAATTTCGCCTCTTTACTGTCGACATTTTCCTCGGTCAGCTCCTGATTACCCGCGGAGTTTGGGTTTTTTACGTACGTAAAAGGAAGTAGATAGTTTTGACGATGCTGAGTAATAGCAAACACATTATCGAGGGCTTCTTTATCACCTGCTATTCTATTATCCAGCGCACTTTCTGTTGTGGTATCTCGTTTGATGATATCAATAACTTCAATGCCTTCTTCAATAGCTGAAGATAAATCAGATTTGTCTTCCTCCTTAGCAGCACTAGATGTTGTTTGTTCATCACTTGAGTCTGACTCCTGCGCATGCGCAAGGGTATTTGCACCTAGTAAAATGTACGTAGATGTAATTAAAAAAAACAAAGGCTTTAAATTCACCTTTTACTCTCCGGGTTATGATCTTAAGGTTCTAAGTTGAGGTTTAAATTAAGGCTTGTTGAAGTCCAGGGTTTGACCTTCAGCCGAAGCAAATATGGTTAGCGGGGATTCAGCCGCAACAACAAAGTCATTACAGTGCGCGACCACAAAATCAATGTCGTTGTCAGTGCGCTCTGGGTCGTGACTATATAAAGCGAGTTGTTTAACGTTACTTGCCATAGCAAGTTTCACCGCTTCTTCAGCAACAGAATGGCCCCAGCCATTTTTAGCTGGCATATCTGAACCCATATATTGGGCGTCATGGATCAACAGGTCGGCATTGCTAGCAAAGGCAGCAAATGTCTGAAAATCAGTTTCTTTTTTGTAAGGAGGATAAAGCTCGTTGTCAGTAATGTACGCTATTTTGCATCCATCGGCTTCAATGCAGTAGGCGCTTCCTTTACCTGGATGATTCATTGGTACACGCTTTATATGTGCGCTGCCAACAGTGAAGCTTTCTTGCTCCGCTGGTAGCTGCACAATATCTATCTTTGCGTGTAAAGCTGTACGTGGAACGGGAAATAAAGAGCCTTCCATTTGCCGAAGTATCTGATCTGGTTCATCGAGATTAGTCTGACCTGGAAAAATATTTATTTCTCTGTCTTTTTGATAAATCGGCGTGAAAAAGGGAAAGCCCTGAATATGGTCCCAGTGGTTGTGGCTAAGTAAAATATTAATTGGCGACGTCTTTTGAATAAGTTGAGCGCTTAGTAAGCGAATGCCTGTGCCTGAATCGAGGACGATATCGGTACCATCCTCAAGTTCAATATGCACACACGCAGTATTTCCGCCATAGCGCACGAAGTCCGCACCGGGAGTCGGAATTGAACCTCTAACGCCATAAAATGTTAACCGCATATACTAAGCCCCATCATCTACTTATTTGGGCAACGCCAGAAGTTAGAGCGCGGCTATAAAGTCTTTAGCGGCACTGATATCTAATAACTGTTTATCGCCAGTTCTTCTATTCTTGTATTCAACTTGTTGATTATCCAAGTTTCTTTCGCCAATAACAATACTATGAGGTATACCAATTAATTCCATGTCATTAAACATGACACCTGGACGCTCTTTTCTGTCGTCGAAAAGTACGTCTATACCAAGTGCTAGAAGCGCTTCATAAAGAGCTTCAGCCGTTTCCTTTATGCGATGAGATTTGTGCATGTTCATCGGGATAACCGCCACCTTGAAAGGTGCGATGGCGTCAGGCCATTTAATACCAAACTTGTCATGGTTTTGTTCTATAGCGGCGGCAACAATACGAGATACTCCAATACCATAGCAGCCCATGGTAAGCGTTTGGTGCTTACCCGTTTCGCTTAATACACCGCAGTTCATGGCTTCAGAGTACTTTCTACCAAGTTGAAAAATATGACCCACTTCAATGCCGCGTTTTATGTCGAGTGTTCCTTCACCGTCAGGAGATACATCTCCGGCGACGACGTTACGAATATCAACCGCATTAATCTCTTCAGACCAATTTGAATTAATGGCTAATTTGTTTTGCTCTCCAGCACCGCACGTAAAATCGGCTAGCGCTGCTGCGCTTGAATCAACAAAGGTAGGAATAGTTAAGGTGGTTGCATCGGCAAATAAAGGAGAAACACCTAGTACCTGTGCTGCTTTTTCAGCAGAGGCCTGAACTAGCGGTGTAGCAACGCTATCAATTTTTTCTGCTTTGACATCGTTGAGTGTGTGGTCTGCGCGAAGTACAAGTGCAACCCATTTTTCATCACTGTTTAGCGCAGCATCGGCGTTGCCTTCATCGATTTCAGCACCCTTCACTACGAACACGTTTACTGCGTTGCTCGCTGCAATATTAATACTGCTAAGAGCCTCTTCTAAAGTGTGTCCACTCACAGGCTTAGTCTCACGCGAAGCGCCAGAGGCCATTGCTTTTTCAGGTGCAGTAGCAGAAGCCATCTCTACATTTGCCGCATAGTTACTCTGATTAGAGAACGCAATGGCGTCTTCACCAGAGTCTGCCAATACATGAAACTCATGAGAATGATTACCTCCAATTGAACCAGAATCGGCAATAACAGCACGGAAATCTAGGCCCAAACGGGTGAAGATATTGCTGTAGGCATCGTACATTTTTTGATAGGTAGTTTCTAAGCACGAGTCTTCTAAGTGGAAACTATAGGCGTCTTTCATCGTAAACTCGCGGCTTCGCATAATGCCGAAGCGAGGGCGAACTTCATCACGAAATTTGGTTTGTATTTGATACAGGTTCAGCGGAAGCTGCTTATAACTGCTCACCTCATTGCGTACAAGAGCAGTAATAACTTCTTCGTGAGTGGGACCTAAAACGAAATCACGCTGATGGCGGTCTTTCACACGCAGTAGTTCTGGGCCGTACTCTTCCCAGCGACCAGATTCTTCCCAGAGATCGGCAGGTTGAACAACAGGCATTAATATTTCAATTGCGCCGGCTTTGTTCATTTCTTCACGAACGATATTGGCCACTTTATTGAGAACGCGAAGGCCTGAAGGAAGCCAATTATATAACCCCGACGCTAACTTTCTGATCATACCAGCACGTAACATTAGCTGGTGGCTGATAACCTCTGCATCTGCAGGTGTTTCTTTTTGCGTGGCGAGCAAATATTGACTAGTGCGCATGTAAAACAGTATTCCTGTAAAATAAAATTTAATCTTATGTATTCTAATTAAGTACGAGCCATTACGCTACATACTGTGTGTTTTATATTGTATTTATCTGTGTGACGACAACAATGCCGTTCTTCACCATAAATCCTATGTCCCGATCGTAGAGGGTTACCCTATAGGTTTTGTCATCACTTTCTGTGTTTTGCTTATAGGCGGGGCGGGGGTCTTGGGCTAAAATTTCACGCACTAGGAGTTTGAAATCGCTGTGTTGCTCACAGGCTTTTAGAAGCTGTGGTGAAATTTCATCTAAAAACTCTACCGGTCGCTGAGGAATAGGACGCATTTGATCAAGGCTATCTGTGGCGTTTTGAATACTGTCGGCGTAATGCAGATAAGGTTTAATATCGATGATGGGAGTACCGTCTACTAAATCTATGCCTTCAACCACTAATCTTGGTTTGACGTCGATAGTATGAATACCATTATTCTTTACTACCGACATACCGATAGAATTGGGTCTATGGGTACTTCGCGTTGCTAGCACTCCCATTGTGGCATTGCCGCCTAAACGAGGGGCTTTAACAGTACTTTTCCACCCTCGTTCCATCGTTTCGTGAAATACAAATAGAAGCCAGAGATGGCTGTAACTTTCGATACCTTTTAGCATATTGATATCGTCAAAACCGGTGGCAAAGGAAATAATTCCCTTTGCTGCGCTTAGGTTAGCCTGCCGAGGTACCGCAAATTTTTGCTTGAATGGTGTTGCTATGGTGGCAATTGCGTTAATGCGAAATTCATCGTTTATCGTCATTTTGTTGAATCTTTGTTGTTTTTTGCTTGTTTGATAGACGACAACGTTTTTTCAAAATAAGGGCAGCCAAGCTCGTTGGCTTTTGCGATATTATGGGTATATATCTTTTGTGCATCTTCTT
This sequence comes from Alteromonas sp. LOR, assembly GCF_000753865.1. GTDB lineage: Bacteria > Pseudomonadota > Gammaproteobacteria > Enterobacterales > Alteromonadaceae > Alteromonas. The sequence goes on from NZ_JQFW01000028.1 coordinate 7,606, forward strand.
CGTTTTTCATATAACGAGTAATGTCGCTTTCTCGAATTATATGTAAGAGCGGATAAGGTGAGCGGTTAGTGTAATTTTCAGAGTCATCAATACTGTTGCCCTCAAAAACATACTTCGGGTGAAAGCTGGCTAGCTGATAGCGCTCAGAAAAACCCCAGTCGTGAAGCATGGCCTCTGCAATAGACAGCACATCTAAGTATTCATTAAAGTCTGTGAAAGACGTATTTGAGAGAATTATAAGGGTTGTTGCAATATCGTCAGCATTATCTAAGCGCTTTAATTCCTCAAAAAGTGCTTCTAGTACATCACCGGTATTGCCTGCAATTACACAGCAATGAATTTGATTAGGCGTTCTTACGAAGGACGCGAAGGGGCAAAAGTTATGGTGAATAACAATGTCATCAATCCATTTCATAGTCGCCTCTATGAAATGTGCGTGGCTGTCGCTAGATTGCTCGTTACCAGAGCTCTCATCATTAGAGTGCTGTGTCGCTTGTTTAGCGCCTGAAGATTCAACTGGTTTCATCAAATAACACTGTTCGCTAATATGTGCCTCAAGTGTAAAGAAGCAATCAAGTTTGTAAGAGTGTGCTGTAAGAAAACGCCCAGCTATAAGCTAGGCCATTCTATGGAGCGCTACGTTAAGGCATTTCTCAAAAGCATCGCATAGGTCATATGCGATGCGAAGCTTGCGCAATTATGTTATTAAGAATGCTGCTAAGAATGATACTTTACGTATGCCTCTAGTGTGTTTTCAATAAGACTTGCTACCGTCATCGGGCCTACGCCGCCAGGCACCGGCGTTATCCATCCAGCACGCTCTTTTGCCTGCTCAAATTCAATATCACCAATTAATGAACCGTCGCTTACACGATTGATACCCACATCAATAACAATGGCGCCAGGTTTTATCCAGCTACCAGGAATGAAATTGGGCTTACCCACGGCAACGACCAGCAAGTCAGCGCGCTGAACATGATTCTTTAAGTCTTGGGTAAACTTATGACAAGTGGTTACTGTACATCCCGCCAGCAAAAGCTCAAGACTCATTGGGCGACCAACAATGTTTGATGCGCCAACAATGACCGCGTCTAAACCTTTTACCGGGCGTTTCGTTGATTCAATCATTGTCATTATGCCCTTAGGGGTGCAAGGGCGAAGGGCCGGTATCCGTTGCGCTAAACGGCCTATATTATAGGGATGAAATCCATCTACGTCTTTGTGCGGGTGAATGCGCTCTAAGACACGCTCGGCGTTCAGTCCTGCTGGCAACGGTAATTGAACAAGAATACCGTCTATTTCTTTGTCTTCGTTAAGCTCATCTACCAATAAAAGAAGTGCTTCTTCTGTGGTGTCTGATGGAAGGTCAAAAGAACGAGATATAAATCCTACTTCTTCACACGCCTTTCGTTTATTCGATACATAGACTTGAGAGGCAGCGTCACTGCCAACTAAAACCACGGCCAAGCCGGGTTGACGCTTTTTCGCTTTTATTAATGAGTCGACGTAAGAAGCAACATGCTGGCGAACTTGCTTGGCAATTAGTTTGCCATCAATTAGGTGAGCAGTCATAAACACAAATTCATAAAGTAATTAATGAGTGTTGCTTATTGTTTCACAAAACCAATATATGAAACCAGTTTATTATTTCGGTAAATCTGAGCTTTTGACTAAAGACTGAGAAGGAGAGAGTTTGACTTCTTAAAAGCAGTACTTAGGACACTTTTCTAAAATATCTAATTAAGAAGAGCAGATATCAAGTGCGCTTAATAATTTATTTTCTATTCTTTTTTTCATTTGTGCTTTTTATTTATGCTTTCCAGTCATCTGTGTATTTAAGTTTTCGCGGCTTACCCACGGCCAATACCTCAAATTTACGTTCAAAAAGCATACGGTTTGTATAAAAAAACACAAGAATGCACGCTTTATGAGCGGTTGATTTTTTTATTTCAAAAAGTGTTTGACGAGGTGGGGGCAAGTCAGTAATATTCGCACCCCGTAACGGCACAGAGGCAAAACGCTTCGAAAGCAGTTACATTGTCGGTGAGTGGCGCAGCTTGGTAGCGCACTTGTTTTGGGTACAAGGGGTCGCAGGTTCAAATCCTGTCTCACCGACCAATTCTTTGCAACAACGTTTGCAGAGGTCTTTACAAAAACGTTTGTAAAGAAAAAAGATTCGTCGAGCGCCCGTAGCTCAGCTGGATAGAGCAACGGCCTTCTAAGCCGTGGGTCGCAGGTTCGAATCCTGCCGGGCGCGCCATGCGGGTCAGGTAGGTCCTGACCACATCGATAGAATCTTTACGTTTACATGTTTATCAATTCACATGTAAACTATAACACCTCAGTGGTGGGCGTAGCTCAGTTGGTAGAGCCCCGGATTGTGATTCCGGTTGTCGTGGGTTCAAGTCCCATCGTCCACCCCACTTTTTCGCGGGAGTGGTGGAATTGGTAGACACGCTGGATTTAGGTTCCAGTGCTTCACGGCGTGAGAGTTCAAGTCTCTCCTT
>NZ_JQFW01000028.1:10122-109402 GCF_000753865.1 Alteromonas sp. LOR
AAGTTCAAGCTTCTTTCAAAAGCTTTTCAGCACTTCTATTGTCGGTGAGTGGCGCAGCTTGGTAGCGCACTTGTTTTGGGTACAAGGGGTCGCAGGTTCAAATCCTGTCTCACCGACCACTGCTTTATCTCCCTATTTTTATCATTTCTAATAGCTTTCTGCGCGAATTTTCAATAATTCTGCTTTTCTGCGCGTTTATTGCGCAAAACGATGTTAAAAGCGTGTTTTTGCCTCTCGACTCTCAAAGTGTGCGGCTGTATACTACCGCGTCTTTTTTTAACCAATACGTTTATTTCAAGTTGCGTGTTTACACACTTAAATTCTTATTTGAATTGTGCAATTTTGAACCCATAAACGATTTTTAACGACCTCTACCCCGAGTGATGTGCTTATTAAGCATGACGGGAGAGGGGATTGAAAACAAAACGCCTGAAAAGGCGTATAGTTGAGGTAATATAATGCAAGTTTCAGTCGAGACGACCCAGGGTTTAGAACGCCGTCTTACTATCACCGTTCCAGCTGACACGGTTGATTCAGCAGTTAAGTCACGTTTACAACAGTTGGCGAAAACACAGCGCATCAACGGTTTCCGTCCTGGCAAAGTTCCAGTAAGCGTAATCAAAAAACGTTTCGGCCAAGCAGTTCGCCAAGAAGTTTCTGGTGAAGTCATGCAGCAAAACTTCTACCAAGCAGTTATTCAAGAAAAAATTCAGCCTGCTGGTATGCCGAAGTTTGATTTAACGACAGACGAAGATGGTAAAGATTTAGAATTTACAGCGTCTTTTGAAGTTTACCCTGAAGTTGAAGTGAAGGGCGTAAGCGACATCGAGATTGAAAAGCCGGCGGTAGAGATTACTGACGAAGACTTAGACAACATGATGGAAACGCTTCAGAAGCAGCACGCGACTTGGAAAGAAGTTAAGCGTAAAGCGAAGAAAGATGACAAAGTAGTCATGGATTTCGTTGGCACTATCGACGGTGAAGAGTTTGAAGGCGGAAAAGCGGAAGACTTCTCATTAGAGCTTGGTCAAGGCCGTATGATCCCTGGTTTTGAAAAACCACTTGTTGGCGCGAAAGCGGGTGACGAAGTGACTATTGAAGTGACTTTCCCGGAAGACTACCACGCAGAAAACCTGAAAGGTAAAGATGCAGTATTCCAGGCGACAATTAAGAAAGTTGAAGGTCAGGCACTGCCTAAAGTAGACGAAGAATTCGCAACACTATTCGGTGTTGAAGAAGGCGGCGTTGACGCACTTAAAGCAGAAGTTCGTAAGAACATGCAGCGCGAGTTAGACCAAACGCTTAAAGCACAAGTAAAAGAAGATGTTATCTCTAAGCTAGTAGATGCAAACGAGATTGACATTCCACAGGCGCTTATCGATCAAGAAATCGATGCACTTCGCGAACAAGCGAAGCAGCGTTTCAGCCAACAGGGCGGTGGTCAAAATCTTCCAGACCTGCCTGCTGAATTGTTTACAGACAATGCGAAACGTCGTGTTTCAATTGGCCTACTTCTAGGTGAAGTGATTAAGCAAAACGAGCTTAAAGCTGACGAAGAACGCGTAAAAGAGATGATCGAAACAGCGGCATCAGCGTACGAAGATCCAAGTGAAGTTGTAGAGTACTACAACAACAACCAAGAGCTAATGCAGCAAATGCAGAACGTTGCGCTAGAAGAGCAAGCTATCGAGTGGGTTCTTGAGCAAGCGAAAGTTACTGAAGTAACCAAAGCTTTTGACGAGGTAATGAACAAACAGGCGTAATTTTTTACTGTCTGATTGACATTACTTGTCAGCAACTGCTTAAATGCTCGGAGCCTTCCGAGCATTTTTGTTTTTAACGCAAGATAATAAAGGTAGTTATGACTAACACTCCGTTTGACCCTATGAATGCACTTGTTCCAATGGTTGTAGAGCAAACCTCTAAAGGTGAACGCTCTTACGACATTTATTCTCGCCTATTAAAAGAAAATGTTATTTTCTTAGTGGGGCAAGTTGAAGATCACATGGCCAACCTTATTGTTGCGCAGATGTTGTTCTTAGAAGCGGAAAATCCAGAGAAAGACATTTTCCTTTATATCAATTCTCCTGGCGGTTCAGTTTCAGCAGGTATGGCAATTTACGATACCATGAAGTTTATCAAGCCTGATGTAAGCACAGTATGTATGGGCCAAGCGGCTAGCATGGGAGCGTTTCTGCTTTCAGCGGGTGCCAAAGGCAAGCGTTACTGTCTACCTAATTCTCGAGTGATGATTCATCAACCTCTCGGCGGATTCCAAGGACAAGCATCAGATTTTGAGATACACGCGAAAGAAATTCTTTATATCAAAGAAAAACTAAACCGCCTAATGGCCGAACATACCGGTCAAGACTACGAAAAAGTAGCAAAAGACACAGATCGTGATAACTTCTTAAATGCATCTGATGCAAAAGAATATGGATTAGTTGACCAAGTGTTGGCAAACCGTTCTGACGTTGCTGCAACGAAGTAGTATAGTTATAGTAAATCTGAGCCAGAATATCGTGTGATTTAGTGTGTGGCTCAGGCAAGGCAGAGGCAAAAGTAATGAGTGATAAGCAAAGCGGTGACGGTGATAACAAGCTACTGTACTGCTCGTTTTGTGGCAAAAGCCAGCACGAAGTGAGAAAGTTAATAGCAGGCCCGTCGGTATTCATTTGCGACGAGTGTGTTGAATTATGTAACGATATCATTCGCGAAGAAATCAAGGAAATTGCGCCTAAGCAAAAGCAGGATGCTTTACCTAAACCAGCCGAGATCCACGAGCATCTTAACGATTATGTGATAGGGCAGGACCACGCTAAAAAAGTACTTTCTGTAGCGGTTTATAACCATTACAAACGCTTGCGCAATGGTGATGTTCACGATGGCGTAGAGCTTGGTAAAAGTAATATTCTTCTTATCGGTCCAACGGGAAGCGGTAAAACACTTCTTGCTGAAACACTAGCTAGATTGTTAGACGTTCCATTTACCATGGCCGATGCTACTACGCTAACCGAAGCGGGTTACGTGGGTGAAGACGTTGAAAATATAATTCAGAAGCTTTTACAAAAATGCGACTACGATGTAGAAAAAGCCCAACGCGGTATTGTCTATATTGATGAAATCGACAAGATCTCTCGTAAGTCTGACAACCCGTCAATTACACGAGATGTTTCTGGTGAAGGTGTACAGCAAGCGCTGTTGAAGCTTATTGAGGGCACAGTAGCTTCTGTTCCCCCACAAGGCGGAAGAAAGCACCCTCAACAAGAGTTCTTGCAGGTAGATACGTCCAAAATCTTATTCATTTGTGGTGGTGCATTTGCAGGTCTCGATAAAGTGATTGAGCAACGCGCACAAAAAGACACAGGTATAGGTTTTGGTGCGACGGTTAAGTCGAAAGGAAACGGTCAGCAAATAAGTGAACTGTTTAAGCAAGTTGAGCCAGAAGACTTGGTGAAGTACGGATTAATTCCAGAATTTATCGGTCGTTTACCTGTAGTAACAAGCTTAGAAGAGCTAAACGAAGAAGCACTTATTCAAATTCTTCGCGAGCCGAAGAACGCGATAACCAAGCAATACGGTGCACTTTTCTCAATGGAAGACGTTGAGCTTGAGTTCCGTGAAGACGCGTTAAACGCTATTGCGAAGAAGGCAATGGAGCGTAAAACCGGTGCCCGTGGACTTCGTTCTATAGTTGAGGCTGTGTTGCTTGAGACAATGTACGATCTCCCGTCGACCGACGATGTGAGTAAAGTGGTGATAGATGAAACCGTTATACGCGGCGAGTCTAAACCTATTTTGATTTACGACAGTAATGAGAAAAAAGCTGCATCTGAATAGCGATTAATTTGCTGAAAAAAGGCCCGTCGGGGCCTTTTTTGTTTCTAGCACATTATTTTGCACTGATATTTGAGCCTTACCCACCGCGTCCAATTTTCGGCGCTATGCCCGCTAAGCTGTCTGTTATTTGAGCTAACAGCACGATAAAGTCCATCCTTCGATATAGATCTGCCCTCTGCCTATTGCCTTAAGCGCAAAAATCGATAATGGTATTTGTGTGAGCTAATGATAAACGCGACGCAATGTAATCGATAATATCTAATTCACGTATCTAATTTGCTTTGTGTAGAAGCAAAAGGTGAGGGACGGTAAGGAATTAACGCACTTTAATAAGTTTTGATTGAACTTTGCTCTTACATCCCCATATAAAACGACATCGGAAATAAATTGAGAACAAGTATGACAGTTGAGCGTGAAAATCGCATTGAAATTCCTGTGCTTGCCCTGCGGGACGTGGTCGTATACCCGCATATGGTCATACCCCTTTTTGTAGGGCGTGAAAAATCCATCCGCTGCCTAGAAGCGGCAATGGAAAACGACAAACAAATTTTCTTAGTAGCACAAAAAGATGCCGGCGTTGATGAACCGGAATCTGATGATATCTACACGGTAGGTACCATAGCGACTATTTTACAACTTTTGAAACTACCTGATGGAACCGTGAAAGTATTGGTTGAGGGTAGTGTACGTGGCCAAATCGAAAGCTATAAACAAGCCGATCCTTATTTTGTTGCGGCCGTTGACCAAATTGATGATGAAGGCATTGAAGAGAGTGAACAAGAAGTTCTCATCCGCTCTGCTGTCTCTCAGTTTGAAGGCTATGTAAAGCTGAATAAAAAGATACCGCCTGAAGTGCTTACTTCACTTAACGGTATCGAAGACGCTGCACGTTTAGCAGATACCATGGCAGCTCACATGCCGCTTAAGCTGACGGAAAAGCAAAAAGTATTAGAGATGCAAAGCGTTAACGAGCGTCTTGAATACTTAATGGCGCTTATGGAAGGCGAAATCGATCTGTTGCAGGTAGAAAAGAAAATTCGTACCCGCGTTAAGAAACAGATGGAGAAAAGCCAGCGCGAGTATTATTTGAATGAGCAAATGAAAGCCATTCAAAAAGAGCTTGGTGAGCTAGACGATGCACCTGACGAATTTGAAGCGCTAGCTAAAAAGATCGCTGACGCCAAAATGCCTAAAGAAGCAGAAGACAAAGCCAAATCAGAACTTCAAAAACTGAAAATGATGTCGCCAATGTCTGCAGAGGCTACAGTGCTTCGCAGCTACATTGAATGGTTAACGAACGTTCCATGGAACAAACGTTCTCCTGTGAAACGAGATTTGGCAAAAGCTGAAGAAGTGCTCAATGAAGATCATTACGGTCTTGAGAAGGTCAAAGAACGCATTCTTGAGTATCTAGCCGTTCAGCAACGAGTTAAAAAGCTGAAAGGTCCAATCCTGTGCTTGGTGGGTCCTCCTGGTGTAGGTAAAACATCACTGGGTCAGTCTGTAGCTAAAGCAACTGGCAGAAAGTATGTGCGTATGGCACTAGGCGGCGTGAGAGATGAGGCAGAAATTCGAGGCCATCGTCGAACTTACATCGGCTCACTGCCTGGTAAATTAGTTCAAAAAATGGCGAAAGTTGGGGTGAAGAACCCGCTATTTTTGCTTGATGAAATCGACAAAATTTCATCTGACATGCGCGGCGACCCGGCATCAGCCCTGCTAGAAGTGCTTGACCCAGAGCAGAACAACAGCTTCAGCGATCACTATTTAGAAGTGGATTACGATCTCTCTGATGTAATGTTTGTTGCTACATCAAATAGCATGAATATTCCGGGTCCGTTACTGGATCGCATGGAAGTTATACGTCTATCTGGTTACACCGAAGATGAAAAGCTGAACATTGCGAAAAACCATTTAATTGGTAAGCAGATGGAGCGCAATGGTCTTAAAGCCAAAGAGCTTGAAATTACTGATTCTGCGGTTATCGGCATGATTCGCTATTACACGCGAGAAGCGGGTGTACGTAGTTTAGAGCGTGAGATTTCCAAGGTGTGCCGCAAAGCGGTGAAAGACGTTCTTCTTAAAAAGAACAAAGACAAAGTGTCTGTCACTCAGGACAATCTAAAAGATTATCTTGGCGTTCAGCGCTTTGACTACGGTAAGGCCGACAAAGACAACCAGATTGGTCAAGTGACTGGTTTGGCGTGGACTCAAGTTGGCGGCGATTTACTTACCATTGAGACTACATCGGTGCCAGGTAAGGGTAAAATGACCTCTACAGGCTCTCTTGGCGACGTAATGCAAGAGTCAATCAAGGCCGCCATGACGGTGGTAAGAAGCCGTGCAGAAAAGCTTCGTATTAACGAAGACTTCTATGAAAAACGAGACATTCACGTGCACGTGCCAGAAGGTGCTACACCTAAAGATGGTCCAAGTGCCGGTATCGCCATGTGCACTGCGTTGGTGTCGTCACTCACTGGCAACCCAGTGAAGTGTGAAGTTGCCATGACGGGTGAAATAACGCTACGTGGTGAAGTACTTGCCATCGGTGGCCTAAAAGAAAAGCTGCTAGCAGCTCACCGAGGCGGTATTAAGACGGTCATTATTCCTAAAGACAATGAACGTGATTTGGAAGAAATTCCTGATAACGTGAAAAAAGATTTGGCGATTCACCCAGTGAAATGGATTGATGACGTCCTCGACATTGCACTTCAGGAGCCCGTGGAAAGTTTTAAGGTAGAAAAGAAATCGTAAATAGTAATGGCTACAATGCTTAATTTTAAAGGGTTGTAGCCATTTTCTTGTACTTTTTGATTAAAAAATGTACGTAAAATTAAAGAATTGCCGATTTTTTCAAAATTAGGGCTTTCAAGACCGAAAAGTTGTGTTACCTTAAAATGGTTATCGCTTAAAGCCTTGCCACAAAAGGGATTGCAGCGGTTAATTTAAAAGTTAATTAATTGTGACAGATGCTTGATGTTAACAATCAAGCTTGTTATAACGTCCAAACCAATTTTTTGGACAAACAGTATAATAACAATTGAAGGGGATCAAAATAGTGAACAAGTCTCAACTTATCGACCAAATTGCTGCTGGTGCAGATATTTCTAAAGCAGCTGCTGGGCGCGCACTTGACGCATTCACTGACTCAGTAACTGCGGCGCTTAAAGACGGCGACCAAGTAGCACTAGTGGGCTTTGGCACTTTCTCAGTTCGCGAACGTTCAGCTCGCAGTGGCCGTAATCCACAAACTGGTGAGACTATTCAGATTTCAGCTGCGAAAGTTCCATCTTTCAAAGCCGGTAAAGCTCTGAAAGACGCTTGTAACTAAGTCAAAAGATATAGAAAAAGGCGATGGCTAGTCCATCGCCTTTTTTATTTGTACACAACATAATTAATAACCCCGCCGCGAATAACGTTTACCTTGCACTAAGCCTAATAAGAAAGTCTTAGAAACACACAGATTAGTTTGTTTTAGGTCGTTTATCTTCATCGGCATTAGGTTATAATCATCGCTTATTTTACCAGTGACAGCTATTACATCGTTTTGCGAAAAAGTATTGTCAGGTATCAGTAGTAAGCAACGGAGTTGAAGAATAATCATGCTAGAAAGAATCAGAGAAGGTTCTCAAGGCCCATGGGCGATGGCAATCATTGCGCTAATCGTTTTGAGTTTCGTATTTGCTGGTGTAGGAAGTTACCTCACATCGCCAGGCACGTCTGCAGTAGCTACGGTAAATGGCGAAGAGATCTCGGCCCAAGAACTAGACCGTGCGTATCAAAATCAGCGCGCGCAAATGGAATCACAGTTTGGCGAGAGCGTAGCTCAACTATTTTCCAGTGAAGAGTACCTTGCAAACTTTAGACGCAGTGCGTTGGATCGCTTAATTTCAGAAAAGCTAATTCAGCAACAAGCATCAGAGATTGGTTTGCGTGTAAGTGATGAACAAATTCGCGAAACCATAGTGCAAATGCCAGAATTTCAATTTGGCGGTCAATTTGATAACGAACGTTTTCAAACTATCCTTCGTCAAAACGGTTTCTCACCTGCAGATTTTCGTAATTACCTTCGCATTCAAATGACACAAAATCAGTTGGCTGCTGCACTGACTACCTCAGCTTTTGCACTAGATAGTGAAGTGGAAGAGGCAAACATGCTTCAACGCCAAACTCGCGACGCAAAATACCTAATGGTAAGCGCTGCTAGCTTTGCCGATTCGGTAGAAGTGTCTGAAGCCGACATCGAAACGTTTTATAACAACAACATTGCATCGTTTGATACCGAAGAAAAAGTTAAGCTTGCTTATGTGAAGTTAAGTGTAGAAGACCTTAAAGGTAGAGTGTCTGTAGACGATGATGCAGTTCGTACTTATTACGAAGCGAATTTACCTAGCTACGGTAAAGAAGAAGAACGCCGCGTTTCTCATATCTTGATCGAATCAGGTGATGATGTTGATGCTGCAAGAGCGGAAGTAGAGGCACTAAAAGCCCAGCTTGATAACGGTGCTGACTTTGCCACACTGGCATCAGAAAATTCAGACGATACTTTTTCTGCTGAAAATGGTGGTGACTTAGACTTTATAACGCCAGAAATGATGGACGCTGAATTTGATGAAGCGGCATTTGCATTAGATAGTGTAGGCGACGTGTCTGATATTGTTGAAACGGATTTTGGTTTTCACATCATCAAATTGACTGATATCAATGAAGCGCAAACTAAATCATTTGAAGAAGTAGCCAGTGATATTCGCGAGTCGTTGCTTTACGACCAAGCAATGGAAAAGTATTTTGAGCTTCAAAATACTCTGGCCGAGATAGCGTTTGAAGTACCTGACACACTAGAAGATGCAGCAAACGCGGTTAATCTTCCAGTACAAGAAACAGCGTTGTTCAGTCGCAATACGGCACCAGAAGAATTGAACCTTCCGGCACTTTTAGACGACGCGTTTTCTCCAGAACTTATCGAAGAGCGTCTTAACAGCGACATTATCGAGTTAGATGATGAAAACATTGTTGCGATTCGTGTCATTGAGCATGAGCCACAGCGCACACAGTCACTGGATGAAGTACGCGACAGTATTACCGCTTCAGTAAAATCAACGAAGGCAAGAGAAGCTGCACAGGCTTGGGCTTCAGATGTTGCTGTGAAAGTAAGAGCCGGTGAAGATGTATCAGCGCTTTTATCTGAAAAGTCTGCTACGTGGGAAACGGCAAAGGCTGTTCCTAGAAACGGTGGCACACTAGCTGCTGCGGTTGTTGAGACCTTGTTTGCTCTTGCACCTGAAGGTGAGGGAAGTGTTGACGTGGCAACCACCATGAATGGTGACGTTGCGGTAGTTCAGCTAGAAGGGGTTAATGCAGCGCCGGTACTTGAAGCCGAGTTAGGCAATAGCCTTAAAGAACGTCTTGGTCAGATGAAGGGACAGCGTTTGTACGAACAGTACATTGAAGCGCTTCGTTCTCAAGCAGACGTTACTATTGCAGAAAGCGTTTAACGCGTATTAAAAAGTAAGTTTACTTTCAAAGGGGCACTAAACAGTGCCCCTTTTTTATGTTTGTGACCCGTCCTGAAATATGTTGACATAAAGAGGGCTTCTTTATGACGACATCAATCTCGTTTATGTCGAGTGTATTTAAATGCTGCTATGGCGTTTAAATAAAATGTGGTTATTATCCTGCAACCTTCTATTTCAAAAACGGTGAGGTTTTGCTCACCGCGCTTTTAGCCACTTCGCTAGGCGTTCCTTGCGCCACAACTGAACCGCCTTCATCGCCCGCTCCTGGGCCGATGTCAATTACGTAGTCACTTGCTGATGCCACCTGCATATTGTGTTCTACCATTATCACGCTACTGCCTTCATCGACTAATGCATTTAAGTGTTTCATCAATAAACTGATATCTGCAGGGTGAAGCCCCGTGGTAGGTTCATCAAGCACATAAAGCGTATTCTTTTTTTCAGCGCGCTTTAGTTCAGTTGCAAGTTTGATCCTTTGCGCTTCTCCGCCTGATAACTCTGTCGCAGGCTGACCAAGGCGCAAATAGCCAAGCCCCACTTTTTGAAGTGCATCAAGAGCGCGGTAAACTGGCGGCTCGTCAGCAAATATACAATGGGCTTCAGACACAGTAAGCGACAATACATCTGATATCGATAAATCATTCCACGTAACGGCAAGGGTGTCTTCATTGTACCGTTTGGTATCGCACACTGGGCAAGGCGAATAGACGCTGGGCATGAACAGTAGTTCTACCGATACAAAGCCTACGCCCTCACAATTTTCACAACGCCCCTTTGTGGTATTAAAGGAAAAGCGTCCCGCGTCATAGCGACGCTTTTTCGCCAGCTCAGTCGCTGCAAATAATTTTCTAACGTGGTCAAAAAAGCCAGTATAAGTTGCTAGGTTTGAACGCGGCGTTCTGCCTATTGGCGCCTGATTAACAACAACTAACCGTTTAATCTGCTCTATACCATTGGTTATCGTTCCTTCTACAGGCGTTTCCTCGTTACCTCTTAGCAGTGCAGATTCACTCAAGTCTTTACCTGCTGGCGTACTTTGCGATTTGTCAGAGCCAATAGCTTGCTTAACCAGCTCTACTAATGCATGGCTAACTAGGCTCGACTTTCCAGAGCCCGACACGCCAGTTACCGTGGTGATAGTGCCAAGAGGAAAATCACAGTGAAAGTCGTTCAGGTTGTTTTTATTAATATGTGCTAGCGAAAGCCATCCCGTGGGTTTTCTATTGAAGTGAGTCAGCGCGAGAGAATCGTCAAATAAAAAACGAGAGGTTATAGAGTCGGATGCGTCTTTGAGCTTGTCAGCTGGGCCGCTAAATATGAGCTCTCCGCCACTCACACCCGCATGTGGGCCAATATCCACGACCCAATCCGCATGCTGTATAACGCGCAAGTTATGTTCTACAACAAAAACCGTATTTCCAGCATCTACCAATTCACTAAAAGCACTGAGTAACGCATTGACATCATGTGGGTGCAATCCGGAAGAGGGCTCATCCATGATGTAAACCACACCAAATAATTTAGATTTAATTTGAGTCGCCAACCTCAAGCGCTGCAATTCACCACCAGAGACGGTGGTTGTGCTGCGTTCTAACGAGAGGTAGCCAAGGCCAAGAGATATTATAGGTGTGATACGGGCAATAATATCGCTGGCTAAATTACGGATCACCATGGCGCGTTCGTTACTTTGACTATCTATATTGTTCATTAAGGTGGTTAAATGAGTCACTACATCGCTAAGGGATAAACGAGAAAATTCGATGATATCCAAGTAGCAAATTGTTACGGAAAGGGACGAAGCTTTCAGTTTTTTGCCCTCGCAACTAGGGCAGATAGACACATCTAGATATTCTGCAATACGCTGTTTAATTTTTTCTTTCTGGGTCGATTTAAACGTATCAAGCACATAGCGTCTAGCACCAACAAATTTTCCTTTGTAGCTGGCAGGCTCACCCTCTGCGAATGCATTACGTGTCTGCGCTAAGTTGTAGTGCCGATATACTGGCACTTGAGGCGTTTCATCGGTGAATAAAATCCACTCTTGGGTTTTTACGGGCAAATCCATCCATGGAACGTCTACGTCAATATCAAGTGATAACAATACTCTGACTAAGTTTTTGCCCTGCCATGCCCCAGGCCACGCTGCAATAGCGCCTTCTCTAATTGTTAAACTAGGGTCGGGCACGAGCTTTTCTTGCGTAACATTAAATACGTTACCTATCCCGTGGCATGTTTCACAGGCACCTTCTACCGTGTTCGGTGAAAAGGCGTCAGCATAAATAATACTTTGCCCTTGCGGATAATCGCCTGCCCGTGAATACAGCATGCGTAGGGTATTAGAAATAGTAGTGATACTGCCTACCGATGAGCGTATTGAAGGAGCACCTCGCTGCTGATGCAGTCCCACTGCTGGGGGAAGACCTTCAATACTGTCTACGTCGGGAGTTTCAACTTGGTCTATCAACCGTCGTGCATAGGGTGATACCGAATCTAAGTAGCGGTGTTGAGCTTCGGCGAAAAGCGTGCCGAAGGCGAGAGAGGACTTGCCCGAGCCAGAAATTCCAGTAAATGCCACAATTTTGTTTCTTGGAATATCTACATTGAGGCTTTTTAAATTGTGAACGCGAGAGCCCCGTACCTGTACGTAGTTATTATCAAATGTTGTCATAACCTTGTGATATTTCATCCTTGTTTAGAAAAAGCGTGTTCGAGCGGGTAAAAGAAAAAGCCCAGCATAATGTGGCCAGGCTTTTTGTTAGCTTGATAGCGTTAGCGAACAAGCAGTGCTTATTTGCGATACCGTTCGTTTTGCAGTTCAAAACGGTCTAGCATCATGACTTTGTGCCACGCTTTAACGAAAGCATGAACAAATTTTTCATGGCCTGTTGAGGCACCGTATACATCGCATACTGCTCTTAGTTGTAAGTTCGACCCGAACACAAGATCGCACCGCGTGGCAGACCACTTTTTCTCACCCGTAGTCACATCGCTCCCTTCGAACAATTCATTGTCCTCGGTCACAGGCTTCCACTTAGTATTGATATCTAGCAAGTTGACAAAAAAGTCGTTGGTTAATACCCCCGGTGTTTGCGTAAACACACCGTGTTGAGAGCCGTCGTAATTGGTGTCTAGAACCCGAAGGCCGCCAACTAGTGCAGTGAGTTCAGGAGCCGATAAATCAAGCAGATGAGCTCTGTCGATTAACATGCGTTCAGTATCTGCACCATACTTACCTTTTACATAGTTTCTAAAGCCATCGGCATGAGGCTCAAGAACCGAGATATTGTGCTCGTCGGTTTGCTCTTGCGTAGCATCCATTCGCCCAGGTTCAAAAGGTACGGTAACGTCAACGCCTGCTTCTTGTGCTGCTTTTTCTATGGCCGCACTACCTGCTAATACTACAAGGTCGGCAATAGAAACGCGTTTGCTTGTTTGCGCATCGTTAAAGGTTTTTTGAATCTCTTTAAGTGACTCAAGTACGCTTTTAAGTTGGGTAGGGTGGTTCACTTCCCAGTTGATCATTGGCTCAAGCTGAATTCGTGCACCATTGGCGCCGCCGCGCAGATCCGTTTTTCTAAACGTTGAGGCAGAGGCCCATGCAGTACTTACCAACGCAGAGATACTGTGTTCAGTTGCAAGAATACTGGCTTTAAGCGCAATAATGTCCACTTCACCAATGAGTTCATGGTCGCACTTTGGAATAGGATCTTGCCAAATTAAGCTTTCGTCTGGCACATCTGGGCCGAGTAAACGGTTTTTAGGACCCATATCTCTATGGATTAATTTGTACCACGCCTTGGCAAATGCGTCGTCGAGGAGTTCTGGCTGCTCAACAAATTTTTCGCATATTTTCAAATAAGCAGGATCTTTGATAAGGGCAATGTCGGTGGTCATCATCATAGGAGGATGGCGAAGTCCTTCTACATGTGCGTCAGGTATAAGGTCAGCAGCTTCCCCGTTTTTAGGACGCCATGCTTTACCTCCAGCCGGACTCTCTGTTTGTTCCCACTCAAATTTAAATAGATTTTTTAGGTATTCGTGGTCCCAGCGGGTAGGGTTTGATGTCCATGCTCCCTCGATACCATTTGTGGTGGTGTACTGGGCATTGCCCGAGCCATTGCTGTTTAACCAGCCTAGGCCTTGGCTTTCAATAGGTGCTCCGCTTGGTTCTGGGCCTAGATGCGATTTATCCGAGCCGCCGTGACTTTTACCAAACGCGTGACCGCCTGCAATAAGCGCAACGGTCTCTTCGTCATTCATACCCATTCTTCCAAAGGTAATACGAATTTCTTGCGCTGACGAAATGGGATCCATATTGCCAAAGGGGCCTTCTGGATGAACATAAATAAGCGACTGACGAGACGCGGCAAGCGGATTCTCTAGATCATAGTCCTCTGTACCAGGCTCACCTGTCCAACGCTTGTCTTGAGTGGCCATTTCAGTTTCTGGGCCCCAATAGGTGGCGTCGTCAGCCTCCCAGCAGTCAATGCGTCCGCCACCAAAGCCAAAGGTTTTGAAACCCATCTGCTCTAGCGCAAGATTGCCCGTTAGCATAATTAAATCTGCCCACGAGATGTTGTCACCGTACTTCAGCTTAATAGGCTGTAATAGGCGTATTGACTTATCGATGTTGCCGTTGTCTTCCCAAGAGTAAAGAGGTGCAAAACGCTGTAGCCCCTGCGCCGAGCCTCCACGTCCATCGAATACGCGGTATGAACCAGCAGAGTGCCACGCCATTCTAATCATCTGAGGGCCATAGTTACCGTAATCTGCTGGCCAGAAATCTTGCGATGTGGTCAGCAGTTCCAAAATATCTTTTTTTACCGCGTCTAAATCAAGAGAAGCGAACGCAGCGGGATAATCAAAATCCTCACCTAGCGGGTTTGCTGATGGAGATTGGCTGTGCAGAAGTTCAATTGGCAGCTGACCGGGCCACCAATTCGCATTCATAGGAGGAGTGCCTATCGCACCGCCAATACGTTTACTTTCGATGGTCTCGTAACCACCGGCGATGGGGCATTTCATTTTATCAGACATTCAATAGTTCCTTTTATATTGCGCCCCATAGGAAAGCCTTAACAGGTGATTATGTTTCACAGTAATCACAGCAAGCTATAGATTCTTTATCAGCCGTTCTAAGCCCTGTTTCAGTGAACCGCTTCGCTGAACTGCTTGAATGACCCAGATGAAGAGCAATGTGTTGATTAAACATTTTTTATATAGATGACTACGCCATGCTGGTGGCAAAGTTCACAACAACGAAACTATCAGCGCTGAGGTGAAGTAAACCGCCACTATCGGCGGTGCGAAATAGATAAAAAATAAATAAAGCGAGGGGGAAACTTAGAAACTATAAGCCGAAAGCCAAAAGCTAAAAAATGTTGCGGCGCACTAGTTATTAGTTTGTAAGCAGCCAAAGAGCGCCGTTGGCCGACATGCAGTACTGAGCCCAATGAGATAAGGCTTAAATGGCGAAAATGTGTTTAAAAGGCGCGTTAATGGGTTAAAAATATCATCACGGTATAAAATAATGCGATAACGCCACTAAGCACAAGAATATAGAGAAAGCCTTGCTTACCTTGCTCTAAAGAATATTTGTTTGCCTGCAGGTAGCCGAACCACAGCAGAGAAAGAATAAGTGGAATAAGTACAATTATTTTTATCATATAAGGCCCTAAGCTACGCACTTCACAGTGACTAAACATTACTTCAGGCATTGTTATATCAATGTATGGTATTAAATGCCAACGACCTAACGGATATTTCATTGTCTACTTGGGCGGGTTAATCTTTGCTGTGAACATGTGTAGCAGAGATTGACTGTGAAAATTAACAGTAAAAATCAGCCGCTAATATCAACACGCCCTATTGCCGTATCTCAATGCTCAAGACGCATTATTAAACTGTCTTCAAGCCGTTGCCTTTAGCTCATCGTGGCATAGATATCGTTTGCGCTTTTTTTCAGTAATTGCCAATGCATCAACCACCACAAGACCATCAATACAGTCGTTAAAATCTGGATCAACGTTAAACCCTAAAAAGGCGACACCATCGGCTTTCGCTATTTCTGAATACTGCTTATACAGCGTGGGAACATTTACGCCCATATTAGCGAGTAGGTGCTTAAGGATAGTGAATTCGGCTTTGTAATCGTCACCTGTAAACACATGCAAAGGCTCTCTTGCGGGGCAAAAAGGTTGTTTACACGTAACACTGCCGAACTTAGCCGGAAAGTATGTTGAGTAGAACTGCACTAAAAGATCTTTAGCAGTATCAGGGTAGGCATTGCTTAATGACACTGCCCCGAACAAATAGCGGTACTTTGGATAGCGACTAAGAAAAACGCCAATGCCGAACCACAGATAGTCGAGGCTTCGCTTTCCCCAATATCGAGGTTGTATAAAACTTCGCCCTAACTCTAGGCCATGCTCAAATAGGGCTTCATTATTTTCGCCGTAATCAAACAGCGTAGCGGAGTACAATCCCGTTGGGTGGCCTTCTTCGCTAAGCGCTTGGGCGTCACCAAAACGATAGGCTCCCACAATCTCTAAGTCGCGCTCATCCCACAGCACTAGGTGGTAGTAGTGAGAGTCGTACTGGTCTATGTCTCGTCGCTTATTGGTGCCTTCTCCAACCGCTCTAAATGCTATTTCTCGAAGACGTCCTATCTCACGCATAATGGGAGAGCAATGAGTATGCTGATAAAGATAAATCGACTTTCCATCGGCGGTTTGCCCCAAATGTTCACAGGCACGAACAGCCCGTGAGAGCTCTTTTCTGTCCTCTGGCATTGCAATAGCAGCTTGGGTTTCGAATACGCCTTTTTTGTTATTGCCTATGCGATAAAGATGTCGTTTAAACAACTTCACTTTTTCTTTTAGTGCTAGGGTGGGCTGTTGATAAGACTCAAACGCAATGAGTTCCCCAACGCGGATGGGCAAATGTTTACGCCGCTGCTTAAACATTTCTTTCACGAGTAGCGCAGTCGCCAACGGCTTGTAAATCATAGACACGCCATAAAAAATAGGGCTGTTTTTAGCATCGATATACACGGGAAGAATAGGAGCTTTAGCGTGACGAGCAATGCGCAAAAAACCTGAATGCCAGCGCGTGTCGCGAACCCCTTGGGGTCTAAGTCTGGAGACCTCTCCAGCGGGAAAAATTAATACGGCCCCCTCCTGTGACAAATGATGGTGAATGGCTGACAAATGCTGCTTTGGGGTTCCGCCCTCCATATTATTCACAGGTAGCAACATGCTGTGCAGCGGCTCAATGGCCATAAGCATTTCATTGGCGACTACTTTTAAATCGTGTCGAACTTCACTCACGAGTTTGATTAACGCAAGTGCGTCAAGAGAGCCAATAGGGTGATTTGCAATTATCACTACACGACCTTCACTAGGAATTCGTTCTTTCTCGATGTCTCTTGCGGAATAGCTGACGTTAAAATACGCCAGTACTTGCTCAACAAAATCAATATCATTGTAGTGCGGGTACGTGTCGCCAAACGCCTGAATTTCTTTTTCGTGTAAAAGATGGCTTAGCGCGAAAGATAGCGATTTGAATAAAAGAGGATTGTTCGCGACCTGAGGATAATGTTTGTTTAAAACGTCGTTGACAGTAAACATAGCTTCTCTCGTTTTTTTGCAAACACTAGCAACCTAATGTGACGTTTTTGACATACTTTTTTGTCACTTATTTTACAGTGCGTATTTCTGAACTGGATACATAGGAAGATGTGCACCTAATATTAAAGAGCCGATAGACAATATGTGGCTGATTGCGCAGCATCTGTTGGTAATCACACTTTTGAATTCATCTGCAAAAAAGGTAAACTCCAAGATGTAAAAATTGTGTGTATCTTGTTACGCCCAGTGCTTCAGCACGAAGTTATAAATTAATGCGTCACCATGAAGTTACAAATCAATGCGTCAGCATGAAATTACAAACCAGTGCTTTTGTTCAACGCAAAGAAAGCAATACGAAAGCGTCGTGGTCAACGCCGTTTTCCATGTTCGATAACAATAACAACAAAGAGTAGAACTATTATGCGTATCGTCATCACCGGTGGAGCAACCGGGCTGGGCAAGGCACTTGCCATTAAGTGGGCTGAAAAGCATAAAGGGATAAAAATTTGTATTGCCGACATCAATCAGGCTCGCGGCAATGAGACCGTCGAGGCACTTACCTCAATAGGAGCCGACGCCTTCTACGTTACCTGCGATATCACATCGGAAACGAATGTGAATGAACTTGCCAGCACGATAAGCGCTAAATGGCAGGGTATCGACTATGTATTTAACAACGCAGGCGTTGCCACCGGCGGCAGCTTGCTTGATGAAACGCCAGAGCAGTGGCAATGGGTATTCGATATCAATATGTTAGGCATGGTGCGAGTGAGTAGGGCGCTGTTGCCACTGATGCAAACGCAGGGGCACGGTTACTTCGTTAATATTGCATCGCAGGCCGGAATAACGCCTATCCCTTATATGGGCAGTTATAACGCCATGAAAGCGGCGGTGGTGGCCTTCTCTGAAACAATGAAATTGGAACTTGCGCCAGATAACATTGGGGTGAGTGTGGTTTGCCCCAGTTTTTTCAAGACTAATCTTGATGAGTCGATGCGAAGTGCCAACCCTGCATCACATAAAATGCTGAATAAACTTTTCGCCAAAGCCGACATGAGCAAAGAGGATGTAGCACTAAGTATTTACCAGCAAGTAAACGCTAAGCAGTTTCTTATTTTGACGCACAAAGAAGGTAAGCGCGCCTTTTTGTTGAAAAAGCTGTTGTCATCGACGCGCTATTTGAAAATGATGCTGTCGCAGACCAAAACCATGAAGCAAGTAATGGATAAGCGAGACAGCTAACGTCCTTTATCCAAAAGCTCGAGAACGGCAAAGCATTAACCTGTGTAAAGCGGAGAAAGAATGAACCAAGGCGTTGTAGATAAAGCACAGCAAGTGCGAAGTGGTGAAGAGCTAAGCGCAGAAGCGGTAAATAATTGGCTTAAAGATAATCTCGATGACACCATGAAAGGCCGTTGTAATGGCTGTGAAACTATGCCTGCAGTAACTCAGTATGCAGGTGGAGCATCCAACTGGACTTACTGCTTAGATTACCCCGATACATCGATGATTTTGCGAAGAGGCCCGGCGGGCACAAAAGCAAAAGGTGCTCACGATATGGAGCGAGAGTATAAACTTCAGCGAGCACTAAAACCGGTTTATCGCTATGTGCCTACCATGTACGCCTATTGTGAAGATGAATCGATCATTGGTGCCGATTTTTACCTGATGGAAAAGTTCACTGGCATTATACCGCGCAAAAATCTACCTCGAGATTTGAACACAACAAAGGCACAAACGGCTCAGCTGTGCACCAATGTGCTCGATAGCTTAATTGAGCTGCATAAGGTAGATCATGAGAAAGCCGGTTTATCTCATATAGGCAAAGGGAAGGGCTATATTGAGCGGCAAATTAGCGGCTGGAGTGCGCGCTACAGCAAAGCGAAAACGTGGAATGTACCCTCAGGTAAAAAGGTAATGCATTGGCTTGAAAGACACATGCCCGACAATGAACGTATATGTATTACCCACAACGACTTTCGCTTCGACAATGTTGTACTTAACCCAAATAATTACACTGACATCATTGGGGTGCTTGATTGGGAACTAGCAACCCTTGGAGATCCGCTTATGGATTTGGGAAATTCACTAGCCTATTGGGTTGATGCCGATGATGACTTTTTAGCCCAATCTACTCGTCGTCAGCCCACACATTTAGAGGGTATGTTTACCCGCAAGCAAGTTGTCGCCTACTACTGCGAGAAGATGGATATTGACGTAGAAGACTTCACGTTTTACGAAGTGTATGGGCTTTTCCGTTTAGCGGGGATCGCTCAGCAAATTTATTATCGTTATCATCACGGACAAACTAATAACCCGGCGTTTAAGCGTTTTTGGGTATTTATTCATTACTTACTGTGGCGCTGTAATAAGGCCATAAAAGCATCAGGAAAAAATTAATGACTATAAGAGAAAATATTCTGATCACTGGGGCAAGCTCTGGGCTTGGAAAAGGGATGGCCATTGAGTTTGCTAAACAAGGTCGCAACTTAGCACTGTGTGCTAGGCGCTATGAAAACCTTGAAACGCTAAAAGCAGAGTTACTCGAACTTAACCCAGATATCAATGTGTTTATTCGGTCTTTAGACGTTAATGATCACGACGCTGTGTTTGAGGTTTTTGATGCATTTAAACAAGATTTAGGACGCCTTGACAGAGTTATTGTTAATGCCGGTATGGGGAAGGGAGCATCTGTAGGAACGGGCTATTTTCACGCGAATAAACAAACTGCTACCACCAATTTTGTGTCAGCGTTAGCACAATGCGAAGCGGCGATGACAATATTCAGAGCGCAGAACAGTGGCCACCTAGTGACGATATCTTCAATTAGCGCGGTGAGAGGCTTTAGGCGTGCCATGACCGTTTATGCGGCCACTAAAGCCGGCCTTACATCACTGTCTGAAGGAATACGCATGGATGTGATGAACACGCCGATTAAAGTCACCTGTATTCATCCAGGCTTTATTCGCAGTGAAATCAATGAAAAAGTAGAGAAAGTCCCTTTTATCGTTGATACCGATGTGGGTTGTCGGGCAATGGTCAAGGCAATAGAAAAAGAAAAGGCAAGTGCTTTCGTACCTAGCTGGCCTTGGGCACTATTGCACTGGATAATGCGCATTGCACCTGCAAGTACAATAAGAAAAATGAGTTAGTGGGATAGGGAGCGAGTGCATTCTTCATAAAGAGAATGCATTTGTTTATCAATGTACCTGATTTTACAAAGAATTTGGGTTTAAGAAGCATTTGGATATAAAAAGCATGTATACAGAAATGTAGACATAAAAAAAGCGCCCTAGGGCGCTTTTTAATTGCTAATCGTAAAGATTAACCTAGTGCTTTAATTTGCGCAGCTAGGCGACTCTTGTGACGAGCAGCTTTATTTTTGTGAATCAAGCCTTTAGTAGCCATTCTGTCAAGTACTGGAGTAGCAGCAGATAATGCAGCTTGTGCACCTTCTTTATCGCCATTAGCGATAGCAGCAACTACTTTTTTGATGCTTGTACGAGTCATTGAACGACGGCTAGCGTTGTGCTGACGACGCTTTTCGGCTTGGATTGCACGTTTCTTAGCAGACTTAATGTTAGCCAAGGTGTAACTCCCAAATAAATTCATGTCAAAAACGAGGGTGCGGATTGTGCCTACCAATCGCTAAATTGTCAAACGATTTAACGATGTAAATCGATGGCTATTTTGAAAGCACAATCTATTAAACACAGTCTCTGCAAAAAACAGTAAATGTGCTCAACACGTTGCGCATTCATCGCGAAAGCTATGCCTAAACATTGCATCCCATAACGGGCGCGGATTATAGCAATAAAATACGTAGAAATGCACAACTATTTTGAATAAATCATTTCACCTGCTAGCGCCTTTGGTTATCATGATCCGCTCACTCCCCCTTCGTTTACTCTATCGGAAAGCACACGTGTCACGGAAGTTAATCAAATCAGGCTTAATAGTCAGTGTAATGACCCTAGTTTCACGGGTTTTAGGTCTTGTACGAGACGTTGTCGTTGCTAAACTAATGGGTGATGGGGCTGCTGCCGATGTATTTTTCTTTGCCAATAAAATTCCTAATTTTCTACGTCGGCTTTTTGCTGAGGGTGCGTTTGCTCAAGCGTTCATCCCCGTGCTCACAGAAGTTCACAATAATGATGATAAGAAAGAACTGCGAGAATTTGTCGCTAAAGTAAGCGGCACCCTTGGTGGAATTGTTTTTATTGTCTCTATTGTGGGCATTATTGCATCGCCGGTACTTGCTGCATTATTTGGCACCGGCTGGTTTGTTGCCTGGCTACAAGGTGATGAAGCGGGGGATAAATTTGAACTTGCTTCAACCATGCTCAAAATTACTTTCCCATACCTCGCCTTCATTTCATTAACGGGGCTTTCTGGTGCCATTTTAAATACATTAAATAAATTTGCCGTTGCTGCGTTTACCCCCGTACTGCTCAATGTATGTATTATCGCCTGTGCTATATACCTATCGCCCAGTATGTCACAACCCGCGTTTGCTCTTGCGTGGGGAGTATTTATTGGTGGCATAGTACAATTTCTTTTTCAGCTGCCGTTTTTATTCAGAGCGGGCCTATTGGTAAAACCCAAATGGGGCTGGCACGATGAGAACGTGGTTAAAGTACGCACCCTGATGATCCCCGCATTATTCGGCGTCTCGGTTGGCCAAATTAATTTATTGTTCGATACATTTATCGCCAGCTTTTTAGTGACCGGTTCCATCAGCTGGTTATATTATTCCGACAGGTTACTCGAGTTCCCACTGGGCTTATTCGGCATTGCTATTGCCACTGTTATTCTGCCTACGCTATCTCGAAATCACGTCACCAATAACCCAAAAGCTTTCGCCGCGAATATTGATTGGGCGTTTCGAATGGTGTGTTTGTTAGGCATACCCGCGGCGGTAGGCCTAGGCACGATGGCACGTCCCATACTGACCGTCATTTTTCAGCGGGGCGCATTTACCGCAGAAACCGCTATTATGGCCTCTTATTCACTAACCGCTTACTCTTTTGGCTTAATAAGCTTTATGTTGGTGAAGGTACTGGCCCCGGGGTTTTATTCCCGCCAAGATACAAAAACGCCCGTTAGGTTTGGTATATGGTGCATGATTGCCAATATGGTGTTTAACCTCATTTTTGCCATTCCATTTGGGTATGTTGGATTAGCTATTGCAACAAGTATGTCAGCCACGCTAAATGCAGCGCTGCTTTACATTACATTGCGAAAGCAAGGTGTGTTCGAGTTAAGTAGAACTTCGCTACTGTTTATTGCCCGTGTCGTGATAGCAAGCACCGTTATGGGAGCGTTAATTTATTATCGCGACCGTGGACTCGCTTTCTTCGATCTAGCACTCTCTGAGCAAATGATAGACGTGGGGCTAACCATTTTGTTATCCGTTGGTGGCTTCCTTACTACCATGGTGCTTTTGGGAATGAGACCTCGGCACTTTCGAAGTGGTGGCGAATAAATAGCGAGTATAAGGGCAAGAATCGTGAAAATTGAGCCCGTCGGTATGGGAATTTGCCTGATTGCTGGAACGCTTGTCTCCTTGGCACGGCGCTTGGTAATTCGGGCGGGGTCAGCTATAATCGCGAGCTTTGAATTTCTAGCAGTTAAAAAGGTAGTGGTTAACAGTGGAATTTATCCGCGGGCTAAATAATGTAAAACCTCACCATAAGGGGTGTATTCTCACCATTGGCAAGTTTGATGGCGTACATAGAGGTCATCAGGCAGTACTCGCTAATGTGATGGAGAAAGCGAGCTCGCTGTCGTTGCCCGCCACTGTGATGGTTTTTGAACCGCAGCCAGAGGAAGTTTTCACGCCAGAAAAGGCACCCGCGCGTATCAGCCCACTTCGGGAAAAGTACGAATTGCTAAGCCAGCAGGGCGTAGACAGGCTGCTTGCCGTGCGCTTTAACGCTCAATTTGCAAAACAAAGCGCAGATACCTTTGTCCACGATTTGTTGGTTGATAAGCTGGGCGTTAAATTTCTTGTTGTAGGTGATGATTTTCGCTTCGGTTTTGGCCGCAAAGGCGACTTCACCATGCTAGAGGCTGCCGGGCGCCGTTACGGCTTTGATGTGGTTAGTACCCAAAGCTTCACTATGCATGCCCACCGCATAAGCTCTACTGCCGTGAGAGATGCACTGGCGCAAAGCGACTTTGGCCTAGCAACAGAAATGCTAGGTCGTCCGTTTGCTATTCACGGGCGAGTTGTTCACGGCGAAAAGAAAGGCCGGACCATAGGCTTTCCTACAGCTAATGTCATGCTTAAGCGTTTTAAAACACCTATTCACGGCGTGTTTGCGGTGAGGGTGGACATAGACGGTGAACATTATAATGGGGTTGCAAACGTTGGTACCAGACCCACATTGAATGGGGTTAGAAACCAGTTAGAAGTACATATTTTCGATTTGTCGGCAGACTTATACGGTAAGCCTATCACCGTGCTGCCTATGGCAAAAATACGAGATGAAATTAAGTTTGCTTCCTTTGAAGCATTAAAAGATCAAATACAGGCCGACGCCGCCAAGGCGCGCCTGTTGTTAGCATAGTTAATCGTGATAAAGTCGCAGCGCGCATTTAAATGCAACTAAATGCAAGTGCAGCGGCATCATATAACGCCTTCGCAGTGTCATAACGACATTGGATGAAACTTAAGGTAACCGGATAAAACAATTTTATGAGTGATTACAAAGCCACATTGAACCTTCCAGAAACTGCGTTTCCTATGCGTGGTAACCTTGCTCAGCGCGAGCCAAAGATGCTTAAAGACTGGCAGGAAAAAGGGGTATATACCAAGATCCGCGAAGCTAAAAAAGGTAAAAAGCCTTTTATTCTTCACGACGGCCCTCCTTATGCGAACGGCAACATTCATATTGGACACGCGGTTAACAAAATTCTCAAAGACATTATTGTTAAGTCAAAAAACCTGTCTGACTTTGACTCTCCTTACGTTCCGGGGTGGGATTGTCATGGTTTACCTATTGAGCTTATGGTTGAGAAAAAAGTAGGAAAGCCAGGTAAAAAGGTCACCGCTGCCGAGTTTCGTCAAAAGTGTCGCGACTATGCGCAAAAACAAATAGACGGTCAAATGGCTGATTTCAAGCGTTTGGGCGTATTCGGTGAATGGAATAATCCTTATAAAACAATGGATTTTTCTTCTGAAGCCGACATTATCCGAGCGTTAAGTAAAATTGTAGATTCAGGGCACCTTGAAAAAGGGTTTAAACCTGTTCACTGGTGTACAGACTGTGGTTCGGCCTTAGCTGAAGCAGAAGTTGAATACCAGGATAAAGTATCGCCAGCTATCGACGTGAAATTTCCGGTTGCAGATTCGGCAGCCATTGCGTCGGCATTTGGCGTAGAAGAGAGCGATCTGCTTGCTCACAATACTGGGGTCGTTATTTGGACCACCACACCGTGGACATTACCTGCAAACCGCGCGATAAGCTTACACCCAGAATTAACCTATACCATTGTTGAAGTTCAACCTTCAAACGATTGGTATGTGGTAGCTCAAGACTTGCTTGAAAGCTGC
Source organism: Alteromonas sp. LOR (assembly GCF_000753865.1). GTDB lineage: Bacteria > Pseudomonadota > Gammaproteobacteria > Enterobacterales > Alteromonadaceae > Alteromonas. Next base: position 34,665 of record NZ_JQFW01000028.1, read on the forward strand.
ATGACTCGCTACGGTGTAGACGAATTCCGCGAAGTAGCAACATGTACCGGTGAAGCGCTAGATAAGCTTAAGGTTAATCATCCGTTTTTAGATATTAAAATACCACTTATTCTTGGCGACCACGTGACCACTGAGTCAGGTACGGGTTGTGTACATACTGCGCCTGCTCATGGTGTTGACGATTTCAATGTAGGCAAGCAATACGATATTGAGGTGTATAACCCAGTAGGTAATAACGGTGTTTATCTTGAAAATACGCCGTTATTTGCAGGTCAGTTCGTGTTTAAAGCGAACCAACCCATTATCGACACTGTTCAAGAAAAGGGAAACCTTGTTTTGAACGTGAAATACGAGCACAGCTATCCACATTGCTGGCGTCATAAAACGCCAATTATTTTCCGTGCAACGCCGCAGTGGTTTATCAGTATGGATAATAAAGGGTTGCGCGGGGAGTCGTTAGAGCAAATTAAGCAAACCAAATGGATCCCTGAGTGGGGCCAAAACCGCATTGAGAAAATGGTGGAAGGGCGTCCTGACTGGTGCATCTCTCGTCAGCGTACGTGGGGTGTTCCTATTCCACTTTACGTTCACAAACTCACTGGTGAAGTGCATCCTCAGTCTTCCTCTCTCATGGAAAAAGTCGCGTTAGAAGTAGAGAAGAAAGGTATTCAAGCCTGGTGGGACATCGACGATGCACAGCTTTTAGGCAGCGATGCGGATAGCTACGATAAAGTGACTGACACACTAGACGTATGGTTCGACTCTGGTGTCACCCATTACTTTGTGGTTGACCGTAGAGAAGACCTTCCTGCAAGTGCTGACCTTTATTTAGAAGGTTCAGATCAGCATCGCGGTTGGTTCATGTCGTCACTCATATCGTCAACTGCAATGCACGGTCATGCGCCGTACAAAGAAGTACTCACTCACGGATTTACCGTTGATGCCCACGGTAAGAAGATGTCTAAGTCTGTGGGTAATGTGGTTGCACCACAAGAAGTGACTAATAAGCTAGGCGCCGATATTCTGCGTTTGTGGGTTGCGTCGACAGACTATCGCGGTGAGATTGCGGTTTCTGATGAAATTTTAAAACGCGCAGCAGATTCTTATCGTCGAGTTAGAAACACGGCTCGTTTCCTACTAGCAAACCTCAACGGATTTAATGTGGAAGATGCGGTAGCCGAAGAGGAAATGGTTGCGTTAGATCGCTGGATTGTTGCACGAGCAAAAGCATTGCAAGACGAACTTTTTGAAGCGTATGAAAAGTATGATTTGCTTGTGGTAACGCAAAAAATCATCCACTTCTGCTCGATTGAGCTTGGCTCGTTCTACCTTGATGTTATTAAAGATCGTCAGTACACCGCTAAATCAGACGGTATAGCACGTCGCTCTTGCCAAACTGCCATGTACCATATCATTGAAGCGTTAGTTCGCTGGATTGGTCCCATCACCAGCTTTACAGCCCAAGAAATCTGGGAAGCACTGCCTGGCAAACGCAGTGAATTCGTATTTACTGAAACATGGTACGAAGGCTTTAACGGCTTCACACAAAGCGACACCTTTAATGATGACCTTTGGCATAGCGTTATCAGCGTGAAAGACGCCGCTAACCAAGCAATGGAAAAAGCCCGAAAAGAAGGTCAGCTAGGAGGCTCGTTAGAGGCAAGCATCAGTCTTTATGCCACAGAGTCTTTATACAATGCGCTTTCAAGCTTCGACAATGAGCTTCGTTTCGTTCTGATTACCTCAGGTGTGTCACTGACCCTTGTGGACAGTAAGCCAGCTGACGCGCAAGAAACCGATGTTGATGGTTTGTGGTTGAGCGTGAGTAAAGCGAAAGGCGAAAAATGCGTGCGCTGTTGGCATCACTTAGAAGATGTTGGTACTCATGCTGGCCACGAAGAGCTGTGTGGACGTTGTGTAACCAACATTGATGGCGAAGGGGAAGTTCGTCAATATGCCTAATTCCAACGTGTCAGGTAATAGGCTCTTTAGTCAAACTGGTCTGCGTTTTTTATGGATAAGCGTGGTGGCATTTGTTCTTGACCAATGGAGCAAGTATGCGGTGTTAGACTCGATGAACTTGTATCAATCGATAGAAGTTCTTCCGTTTTTTAACCTGACTTATGTACATAACTACGGCGCAGCATTTAGCTTTTTGAGCAATGCCGGTGGATGGCAGCGTTGGTTCTTTACCGCTATCGCCATCGGTATCAGTGCGGTAATCTTGTGGTGGCTTAAACAGTCGCCACGGTCACAAAAGCTTTTACCAGTGGCTTTTGCGTTTATTCTTGGTGGTGCACTTGGTAACGTCTACGACCGTTTAGTGCATGGTTATGTCATCGATTTTCTTGATTTCTACGTAAACAATTGGCACTGGCCTGCGTTCAATATTGCCGATAGTGCAATTTTTATTGGAGCAGGTTTATTGATTGTAGATATGTTTAAGAACGGTGATAAACATACAGACAAACCACAGGCTGATAGCAGCAAAACTTCACAGCAGTAATCGGAATAGATATGACAGACTCATTAGTAATAGGTAATGACAGCGAAGTTATCCTTCACTTCGACTTGAAGTTAGAAGATGGCTCTGCGGCGGACAGTACCCGGGTTAATAATAAGCCGGCGAAAATGGTAATGGGTGATGGAAGCCTTACTCCTAATTTTGAAGCCTGTCTTTTAGGTTTGAAAAAAGGCGATAAGAAAGCGTTCACGTTAGAAGCGAACGATGCATTTGGCGAGCCTAACCCAAACAATATGCACTACATGGACAGAAGCCGCTTCGGCTCAGATCTGAGCATCGAAGAAGGCATGATCTTGGCATTCGCTCAGCCAGATGGTTCGGAAATTCCAGGCATAATCCGAAGTGTCGCGGGAGATTCTGTAACGGTTGACTTTAATCATCCGCTTGCAGGACAAACCGTCGTCTTCGATGTCGAGATTGTTGATGTTAAATCTGGAGCTAGCGCTCAAGGCGAGAAATAACTATGCAAATTCATTTAGCTAATCCACGAGGCTTTTGTGCCGGCGTTGACCGCGCAATCACGATAGTAGAGCGCGCTTTAGAGATGTTTGAACCGCCTATCTATGTACGCCATGAAGTTGTGCACAACAAGTTTGTTGTTGATGGGCTTCGCGAGCGCGGCGCACTGTTTGTGGATGAGCTTCATGAAGTGCCAGACGACAGCATTGTTATCTTTTCGGCGCATGGCGTGTCACAGGCCGTGCGCAAAAATGCGACTTCGAGAGGCCTGAAAGTATTTGACGCTACCTGTCCATTAGTGACTAAGGTGCATATGGAAGTCACCCGTGCGAGTAAATCTGGAACTGAATGCATTTTAATTGGGCATGCAGGGCACCCGGAAGTTGAAGGCACTATGGGGCAATATAGCAATGAAGATGGCGGCATCTACCTTGTCGAGTCAGAAAGCGATGTTGAAAAACTGACGGTCAAAGACCCGTCAAGGCTCTATTACTGCAGTCAAACTACGCTGTCGGTAGATGATACCGCTGACGTTATCGACGCGCTACGCGCGAAGTTTCCCGCTATTAATGGTCCTCGTAAAGACGATATTTGCTACGCTACGCAAAATCGACAAGATGCGGTACGCGATTTGGCAACAGATTGTGATGTGTTGTTGGTAGTAGGGGCGCAGAATAGCTCTAACTCCAATCGTCTGCGTGAGCTTGCGGAGAAGATTGGCGCAAAAGCATATCTCATTGCCGATGCAAACTGCATTCAACAGTCTTGGCTAGAAAATGTTAACCATGTTGGCGTTACCGCTGGCGCTTCGGCTCCTGAAGTACTTGTGCAAGGGGTTGTGGATCGACTTAAAGCATGGGGAGCCGTTTCTGCTTCCGAACGTTCGGGTAGAGAAGAGAACGTTGAATTTGCGGTGCCTAAAGAGCTTCGAGTGAAGCAGGTAGTGTAAGTAGGTGGGCGTAAGCAAATGGGTGCAAGCAAGTAGGTGTAAGCGCAATAACGTTGCACTCGCTTAACAAAGGTAGCAAAGACTAAAGCTATCAAGGCGCTATCACAATACCTCAGTGAAGCTAAAAAAACCGCAGTTTTTACTGCGGTTTTTTTATGCTAAAGGCTACTGGCGCAAATCAGAAAAGAATGGATAATCATACCGATAGCATTATGTTTGCCAAATACGGTTGTCGATGAATATTCCGCTGATTACCTGTGTAGGCCAAGAGATTTCGAGAGAGATGGTAAATACATTTGGCTTAGCTTTGGTATTAAGAGTGAAAAAACTAAAAGGCATGATGTTATTAAATTATACGTTTTAATCATCAAAGATACTTTTTTTAGTACGCTTACCGTCTAAACTGCTGTACTGGCATTAATGTAAATGACTAATAGTTGGTTAGACAATTATGGCAACGCATAAGGAAACAATGAAGCACGTTAAGGATAACCCCATTATCTCGCAACGAGGCGTAGGATTAATTGAGATCCTTATTACCCTATTTATTCTTGCTGTAGGGTTGTTAGGTGTTGCTGCGCTTCAATTTACCGGGTCATTTGCCAATAAAGATGCAATTAGCAGAACACAAGCCGAATTAGTCGCCGCACAAGTGGCTGAGCGTTTGCGCGCAGCAGCACGGCCGGCGACTGTTGGTGATGGTATGGTAGTAAATAATGCCTATTTCTCCAGCAATTCATACAACTTCTCCACATTAAGCTGCACCGGCTCTAGCCAACCTTATCAGTGTTTTTGTCTAACTCGCCCAGCCGGTGTTCCCAACTGCGAAAGTAATAACTGCACAGAACTGCAGATGGCGGAGTACGATGGATGGGCGTTATCCTGCTCGGCGGTGCAAACTAACCCACAAACCGAGATTGCAGTGAGTTGCGATGACAATAATAGTGCAGATATTTATTCCTGCAGCACTGGGTCGCGCATTGAAGTGATGTTGACATGGCCTGTTGCGTCTTCGAGCACGCGACAATACACCAAGAATAGCCGATGTAATCCGGATACCGGCGATAGTAATGCCTGTGTTGTTAAGGATATTACGTTATGAGGCGCTCAAATGTGTGCTTAGCTATTTTGTTTAAGAGCCGCTCTTTTAAAAGGCGTGTTTCCAAAAGCAGTGTTTCTTTCAATACTGATCATATGAACAATAATTACATAGGCGCACCTAGAGCTAACCAAGGCGGTTTTTCATTGGTGGAGTTAATGATAACCCTCACCCTTGGACTTATTATCTCAGGTGCCATCATTCAGGTATTGGTAAGCAGCAGCGTAACAAATAAACTCAATCAGGCGGTGTCGCAGGTACAGGAATCGGGTCGTTTTATTATGAGTCGACTGTCGAGTGAGTTTTACGAAGTAGGTCGTTACGACCTTATCACTGCCAACGTGGATACGTCCGTGGATACTGTAGCCGAATCAGCCTACATTCAGAATAATCCTGTTGCCATCCCCGGAGATTTCATTAACAGCGCTACGCTAGGCAGTATTCAAACCACTAGCGGTGGAAATGACAAGCTAGTGGTGAATCTTTTGGCTGCTAATGATTGTACCGGTAGCAGACATGGCTACCCGGTGGACACCGAATTTCACGTGGTGAATCATTACTTTGTTGTTGGCAGTGAGCTTAAATGCACTGGCTTTGATGGAAGGGTACTTCGCGGCCTTAAATCTCAAACGGTGTCTCCAGTAACGGTTACCTTATTAGATAATATCGAAAGTTTTCAAATTCAATTTGGCGTGTCAGATACGGTAACGACATCACAGGGGCAGGCGGTTACTTACGTTACATCTGACCAGATTGGAAACTTACGTACATTGAATCAACAGGTTGTCTCACTTCGGTGGGCGCTCATGTTAAAGAGTTATCAAAATGAAGTGCGCCAAACGAACGCACAAAAATTTGCATTACTTAACGAAGCCGCAAAAACCATGGATACAGCACATTACTATCAGGTCTTTTCTAAGACACTTGCGCTTCGCAATATGAAAAATTTTGTTAGGAGTTCACGATGAAACAGCGTGGTTTAGTCATGGTGTTTGCACTACTTGTACTGCTTTCTATCACCGTATTAGGTGTGAGCGCAGTCACTAGCAGCTTATCGCAATCGAAAATGGCCATGTCGATGCAGCAAAGCGGTCTAGCATTTGATGCGGCCGAATCAGCAATAGCCGGAGTGTTCTTTGAGTCAGAGGATGAAGTGTTACTTGCTGACGATACGTTAACCGATCCGCTCTCAGAGGCAAGGCAGGGTACTATTTTCGACCCTAATGCAGATGAAATGAGCTGTTTTGATGAAGGAGACTGGACGGACAGGCATATGACTGCCGGTGGTTTAACTACGGGAAGTCGTCACGTTACTTCAGGAAATTATCAGTCGTCTATGTCGACTAAAAGTTGGTCTCGAACTGCTTTTATACGAGAACAGGCTTGTCGAGGCTCGAGCAACGTTATTGGTGGCAGCAATGTTAACTGTCATGTTTTTATTATTAGAGGATGTGGGAAGGTTTCTGGTAAGCCTTCAGTGGTAGCAAATTCACTAGCCGCGTCGGTCTTTGGCCCAGCATCTCAATAGGTAGTAATATGAAAAAGTTAATAAGCTCCTTCACATCAACGGTTTTATTTAGCTGCATTGCGTTCTCCGCCATTGGTGACGATTTAGATATCTACCTTGGAAATGCGGATAGCGCAGTAACCTACAACCCTAACGTTATTTTTATTATGGACTCATCAGGGAGTATGGGGGCTTATGATGGCACGAGTCAGTCTCGAATGCTGCGAGTACAAAACGCATTAAAAGAAGCCCTCGGTTCAGCGACGAATATCAATGCCGGCCTTATGCGCTTTTCTGATTACGGTGGTCCAATTCTTTACCCTGTGAGAGATATAGACGATGCGGTTCGCCCTGAAATTGTGGTATCTACCGGTTCGAGCAACAACGATGCCCACGAGATAGACGGCTCGGTAACCACATCTTCAAATGAAGTTATCCTAAGTAAAGGTACCGATATCGTTACCTCTGGGATGCGTTTCGAAACACTGCAAATTCCACAAGGCGCCACGATTGTGAGCGCAAATATTCGTTTTACGTCAGAAGGGTTTAATATTGCTGACACCTCATTAGTTATTTCTGCAGAGGCACAGGCCGACAGTACAGCGTTCAGCACATCTTCAAACAACCTCTCCTCAAGACCTAAAACGGCCACAAACGTAGAGTGGTTGGCAGGAAACAGCTTCCCCACAACAGGAGAGGTTATTACCACGCCAGATATCAGCGGTGTCATACAAGAAGTCGTCGACCTCAACGATTGGTGCGGTGGTAAAGATCTTAACGTACTCATTGAAGGCACTAGCATAACAGGGCTGAGCGATCGCCGAGTAAGAGCCATCGATGAGGGGCTGAGCGGTGCACCGCAGCTGGTCGTATCTTATGACGACACAACGGCAACGGGATGCACCCAAGGGGAAAGCGTTTATCAAGTTGCGAGTCAGCGTGATAATTCAGAAGAAGACACCAATGGCTATCCGAATACTGGCACAGAATTGACTTTTTACAGTGCTTATAACGATGATATCGCAGTTCGTTTTCGTAATTTAAACCTACCGCAAGGTGCAGAGATTACCGAAGCCTACTTAGAGTTTACCTCTAACGCCAACAGAACCTATTCTAATGCCAGTATGCGCATTAGGGGAGTGGCACAAAATGACGTTAATGATTTTCATCCAGAAAGGCGTTACCGGTTACGAGATTTACCGAAAACCTCTGGCATAGTCTGGTCTATGCCGAGTTTCTATTACCAAAACGTTTATCGTACGCCAGATATAAGCAGTGTTGTTAAAGAAATTGTGGACCGCTCAGGGTGGCAAGCCGGTAATGATATGGCGTTTGTGCTCGATAATTTTAACTCTTATCGAAGTGCATATACCTACAACGGTTCGGCTTCCCGTGCGCCAAAGTTAATTATTAAATTTAATGGGGCGGCTACACCGGGTGCATCGGCAACGGTACGTCAACACCTAATGAGTAAGGTAGACGAACTCAGCGCAAATGGGTTCACTCCGATTGTCGATACTCTTTATGAAGCCGCTAGTTATTATGGTGGTAATGCGGTGTATTACGGCCTTGAGCGGGGTAAAAATGACGTCAATAACTCAGTAAGACGCAGTACTCGAGTCAGTCATCGTTCTTCTTATATTGGCGGTGACCCCATTCGTCCATCCGGTTGCTCTGAAGGAAACCTTTCCGATAGCGACTGTATTAATGAGCGAATTCCGGTAGGCGCAAACTATATTTCGCCAGTCTCAGACCTTCAATGTCAAACCAATAATCATATTGTGTTGTTGTCAGACGGTGAGGCTAATAACAATCATAGCGTGGATGAAATTCAGGCGTTGCTAGGTGAAAACTGTACCGGTAACGGCGGTGAGAAATGTGGGCTTAATTTAGTCAAAAATATCAGTAAAGCGGAAACCTCAGCCATTGGACCTCGAGTAATAACCCACACCATAGGTTTTGCTGCTAACAGTACCGCCAATAACTTCTTAAACCAGCTTGCTCTTCAAAGCGGTGGGGGATTCTACCAAGCGGATAACAGCGAAGATTTGTTAGCCGCTTTTAATACCATATTGCGTTCTGTTAAAGACGTTAATGCCACCTTTGTATCGCCAGGTGTGGCGGTAAATCAGTTAAACCGTTTAACCCATCGAGATGAGCTTTATTTCGCTTTATTTAAGCCAAGCGAAGGCGCTATTTGGCCTGGGAACTTAAAGCGCTATCGTTTGAGTGGGGATGATGTTTTGGATAAAAACGATTCAAGTGCGGTAGACAGTGTTACCGGCTTCTTCTCTGAAAGTTCGCATAGCTATTGGTCTGTGTTTGCCGACGGTAATGATGTGAGAAATGGTGGCGCTGCGAGCAAACTCACTTCTGAACGCAATCTGTATGTGTTTGACGGGGTGGGTTCAATTGTTAGCAGCACTAACGAGCTGCACGAAGACAATGGTTCAATTACTGAGTCGGATTTGGCTATTGAGGATGAAACTGATGCCGAGGCGCTGCGGGACGTTTTATTGAAATGGGCGCGCGGTGTGGACGTTAAGGATGAAGACGGTGATGGCAGTACACGTGACTTTGTCTCTCGAATGGGCGATCCAATTCATTCACAACCCATCATAGTGAACTACGGCACCAATGATTCAGCCATATTTGTGGCAACCAATCACGGTATGCTGCACTCTATAGATACAGAAACCGGCGATGAAAACTTTGCCATTATGCCAAAAGAATTATTGCCTAACATTGAGCACTTTTATAAGGATGCGTCGTCATTTGATCATAAATATGGGCTAGATGGCGATATGGTGCTGCGAACTGTTGGTAACAAAATGTACCTTTACGTTGGCATGCGAAGAGGTGGTCGTAACTATTATGTTTTTGATGTCACGCAAAAGACATCACCAAAACTTGAATACAAACTTGAAGGTGGCACTGGAACCTTAAGCAAGCTCGGTGAAACCTGGTCTAGACCCACCATTACCAAAGTTAAGATAGGTGGCGTGGTAAAAGATGTCATGATTGTTGGCGGTGGCTATGACAATGCTCAAGACAATAGAATTGTAAGGTCGGGCGACGCTGTTGGTAATGCAGTCTTTATGTTTGATGCCAATACTGGCGCGCTGTTATGGCATGCCAGTAACGCTGATGCCAATTTAAACCTAACGAATATGCAATACAGTATTCCAGGTCGAGTTTCTGTGATAGACAGGGATAACGATGGTTTGGCCGACCATATGTACGTGGCCGATACGGGCGGGCAGCTATTTAGACTTGATATCTATAATGGTGAAACAGGGGCCGACTTTATCAAGGGCGCTCGATTAGCCGACTTTGGCGGTGATACGGCAGAGTCGAATCGCCGTTTCTATTACGGCCCTGATGTGTCCGAAGTCGCTTTAGGTGATGAGTTGTATTACGGCGTGGCACTAGGCAGCGGCTGGCGTGCATCACCGTTAGATACGGCGGTGGAAGATAACTTCTACATGCTTAAAGACGACGGCGTATTTAACCGCGATACAGACGGTGACTATAAGTTTATGTCAACGGTGTTTGAAAGCGATATGTATAACGCAACCAGCCATGCATTGACCAGCTCGGTTGAGTCTGAGCGAGAGATTGCAGCTCAGGACTTTGCCAATAAAGCTGGATGGTACCTCAACCTTTCCACTGGGGGGGAGAAGGTATTGTCATCACCGCTGATCATTGACTATAAAGTATTCTTTACTACGTATGTGCCATCTTCAAGTAGCACGAGTGCCTGTGCACCGCCTACTGGCAACAGTCGGGCTTACTTGGTTAATTTGTTTAACGGTAATGCCCTTACAGATCTAAATATCAACGGTATTCTTGATGACGGTGACCGTGCTGCGGATCTTAAACAGACGGGGATTGCGCCAGAAACCAAAATTCTGATTGAGAGCATTACCAGTCCGGTTGTGTGTTTAGGTACAGAGTGTGTTTCTGCTGTTATTGAAGTAGATGAGGACGGAAACGACGAAGCATGTACCTCTGCCTTTGAATGTTTGGGGCAGAATATTTACGGGCGATTCGAGCGTATTCAGCGCGGAAGTTGGCATTCAGAGACAGAGCGAGAGCAATAATTGTGAGTAAGGTAAAACAACAGGGCTTTTCACTGATTGAGCTAATGATTGTAGTGACTATTATTGGCATTATTGCAGGTATTGCATATCCCTCTTATCAGGGGGTTATAGCTGATGGCTACAGAGGAACAGGGCAAGCTGACTTACTCGCCTTCGCTGCTGCCATGGAGCGGCATCAAAGCGGTTCGTTCAGTTATGAAGGAGCTGGCAGTAGTGGAAGCAACACGGGGGCGCCTGCTGTATTTGCCACCTATTCACCATCTTCAGAAAATGCGGCAAGCAAGCGCTATAACTTAACGATTGTTGCCGCAAATGCCACTAGCTATGAGCTCAAGGCCACGCCTGTGAGCGGCTCTGGGCAAGCAGACGATGGCGCCTTATTTTACTTCAGCGATGGTCGAAAAGGCTGGGATAGAAACAACAATGGCTCACTAGACACTGGCGAGTACTGTTGGTCTTGCTAACTTATTATTGGGAGCGCTTAAGACTGAAACTACAAGAAGATAAGCTAAGGGATTATTGTTAATGTATACGTGTTAAATGGCCCAATTCTTGAACATCGGCCCAGGCTTGCTCATAGCTATCAATCATCATTTGCTTTCTCGCACTGTTTATATCGGTATTGCGAGAAAGCTTCTTGTCATAAATGGCAATCCATAGCGATTCAGTGTGAGTATACGCTCCAACCATACCCACTGTGACTGATAAAAATAGGGCAGTCGCTATAAGTACTTCAACCAATGCGCCTCCGTGTTGCGCGCGCTCTCTATTTAAATGATGTCGGTTTTCACAACACATTCTGCTCATGGTTTTCATCATATCTCTCTGTCTCTCAAAATAGTGTTTATGGCTGCATTAAAACTGTGCATGCCAGCTACCGGGAACAGCAATAATTTTAGCCAGCTTGGGTGCCCGTTGAAGAGTGCGCAAAAGATGTGGCGAGTATGTGACGGCACCATCATTTTGCAAAGTAATAGTATGTGAGGAGGTGAGAGCTCCATTTATGCTAGCACCGTGCTCCACTGTCGCAGAGTAAGCAATTCCATTGTCTGATAATAAAATGATCACGCCGTAAAAAGACGTTCCGCCTAGCACAGTTAAATGACCGTTTTTAATGATAAGCAGCATCGGATTTGTACTGCTGCTATGCTCTACGTCGTTGTTGTTAAGTTCACAATCTCCGTTAATCCAATGCATGGTTGCCTCATCTAAATCGGTACATGAACTTGCAACAACACTTAACGGAAAATAGGTTGGCACTAGGGCAGAAGCGCTTCTGTTAAAAAGCCACTGGGTGAGGTGTGTATCTGGTGTGGTGGCCTGTAGTTTTGTAGGTATTTTGATAAACGATGGGTATCGTAAAAAACGTTGTTTAACTTTGGTATCGGTTTTAGCGTGATGCAGCGCTATATCGAAGGCTTTCACCGTTTGAACGTTATCGCCAAGATAATTACTAGATACAATAGTGTGTGCTATTGATGTATTACCTAGTGCAACTGTGTTGGGAGGTTGAGTACGAAGCTGAGAGCTAATATTGCGCATTTCTTTTTTTGTGTCTAAGTAGCGTTCCTGGGTAACTCCTAAAGCTTCCTGAATTGCTTGAAAGTCACTAACTGCAACGGTTACGCTAGTTAAGGTGAATGCCGCAATGCTCAGAAGTACAAGCACAGACGAAATAATAAAAAGACCTTGCTGTTTTCGTCGGTAAGTGCACAGCGTCTTCATTGTAACTGAGATGCTCTTTAACAAAGAGCGAGTGAATAATAAGCTACTCAACAACGCGCTATTTAACATTGGCCACCTCCACAATAAATGTTGTTGAGGCTTCAACGCCAGAAAATACACTGCTAAAGGCTTTGATGTATATTTCATAGGCAACTCCCCATCCACTTACATGCAATCGGGTAATCGAAAATTCACTCACGCTAACATCTTTGGTGTCGGTTAAGTCTTGCCAGTGAGTTTGCGAACAGCTTCGTTTCCCAACGCGATATTCAATAGCCTTATTTCGTAATCTAAAACCAAAAAACTCATTTGGGGTAAGCGTAATAGTGCCGTCACTGTTTTTGTCATAAGAGAAGGTAAAACAGCTATTTGGCGCTTCGGAGCTAAAACGAGAAACATCGATAGACGGCAGGCTTGCATGAGAGACGGCAAGCTGTGTCGCTATTGGTTGCTCTATATAGCCTGCTTGTTCTAAGTGAGCAGTAATCACATGCTGCAGTGATTGAAATTCGGCTTCAATGGCAACGGTATGTTGAACTTTTAACAGCGCACTGTAAAAGAATGCAGTATGACGGGACGCCAAAACCAGTAAAGTGCTTGCTATACCAGTGGCCACAAGCAGCTCAACTAGGCTAAACCCTTTACTTTTCAACATGTGGCAACACCGCTTAGGCTGGATGTGGAGCAGTGTTTAATTCGTCCTAAGGCGCTTATCACCACCTTGCCAGAATGAGACGGGCTTTTTACCGTGATTGTCGTATTGTTTGAGAAGTTTACCGCGCCGAATTTGCTAAAGGTAACAATGCGATTCTTATTGTTCGCGGTTGTCAGAGTCATTCCTGATTGCGTTGCTAAGAATGCATACTCTTTTCCATCAATGCTACAGGCACTGGGGGCTGAGCAATCACAGGATACTAGTCGGCTACTTCCCGCACATTGTCCACCAGTAACGTCTACCACAAATGACACATTTGATTGTGAGGCTACGGCGACTACTTTTGCAGTCTCTGCAAGGCTACTGATATGACGAAGAGCCTGTTTAAACTTGTTCGCCTCGTGCCACTGTGCAAAGGAAGGCGCAGCTAAAAGCAGTGTAATAATGAAGATGGAGAGTGTGACCATTAGCTCTAGTAATGTTAAACCAGCTATGTGCTGTTTGTACTTAACGGCGTTGTTATAAACCATGCTTGGGGTCGGTTATGCCATATAGGGTGAATTGATATGGTTAATCTATAGGGAAATTGAGACGCAGGTAATCTGTACTATGGAAGGTAATTGTTTTAAAAAGAGAGGGCTTACCCTTGTTGAGCTGTTAATTGTATTGTGTATTGTGGGTATTTTAACCACATTAACAATGCAGTCTTATGAATCAGGGAAAAGGGTAACGTCTCGCTATTTGGCGAAAAGCCACATGATAAAACTTCAGGCCATTCAGTCGCGGTATTGGCTTAGTAGCGGAGCCTTTGTTCCGCTATCAAAGTTACCTAACATAGACACTGGCGGTGTAAAAATTAAGGAAGTAGCGAGCAGTAATAGCCATTACGAGTTTAAGGCAGTGCTCACGTATTTTGATAGCAAGGCCCCTTGCCGGACGCTTGTTGTCACCAACACGGCTTTATTGCCAAGGCAGTGTTGGTTAGCTCATTAAGCTCAATACTTATGAACAGCTTAACTTATGAACAGCTCAAATCTGCACCTGTTAAGTCTTCTTTCGTGCCATCTCCATCACTGTCTATGGCCACTGAAATTCGGCCGTACAGCGAGAGAAGCAGTGCTGACGCATATTCGCTGCTATTGTCTTTTGGGCAGAGCGTAATGGTGGCTGCTTGACTTATGCCGCCTTGCTCGTTGAAGGTGATAGTGCCCGATATGCCGTAAATTGTATTTGCGCTATTGAGTGGATCGCTGGTGGTGATAAGCGTTTCAGAAGTATCACGGGAGCCGTTACCATTGTCATCAACAAAAATCATGGTGGCGTTTTTCCAGCTGCTCACACAGCTTGTGTAATTTTTGGTTGGACACATAACTACGTTTGATTGCTCATCTACTGCTGTAAATCGAGCACGCTGGGCCACTGCACTTAAGCTGTTAAGGTCTGAAGTGATCCTGCTTTTTATCAGAATGCTTTGTATAGCAGGGGCAACCGTCGTTAGCATAATAGCAACAATCGCTATGGCAATGAGCAGCTCTAATAGGGTGAGCCCTGCTTGGTTTACTGTAACCTGTCTATTATTTTTCATTCGACTTTTTATCATAATTACTCAAAGTTCTTGGTCAAAATCTGACACTTTTTTAATCCCGTATGCAGAATTTGATAAACAAAAACGCCAACATTTAGCGTACACTAAAGTGGTTGGGCATAGCGTATGTTTTACTTCTATTGCGCATAGTTCGCTATACGTCTTTATGATAAGCCTACTACACGTACTACGATTAACGGTGGCATTTAATCTTGCCACTAACATCTATACGGATAATATCGTAAACTCACCGACTAAGACGCTTAAAAAACATGTGGATATTATGATGCAAAAACAAGCAGTTATTGAAGAGATGCAAGTGCTTCCTGAAATCGATGTTGAATTTGAGGTAGCGCGAAGAGTGTCATTTATTAAAAAACAGTTGCTCACCTCAGGGTTAAACTCTTTAGTGCTAGGTATTAGCGGCGGGATAGATTCATGTACTTTGGGCAAATTAGCACAGCTTGCCGTCAATGAATTGAACAAAGAAAATCATGAAAACTACCAGTTTATAGCGGTAAGACTTCCTTATGACACCCAAGCTGATGAAGATGATGCACAGCAATCTATCGATTTTATTCAACCCTCACATTCTGTGACCGTTAATGTTCAGCCAGGCGTTGATGCCATACATACTTCTACAACCAACGCTCTGAAAGAGACGGGGTTGCTTCCAAACAGTACTGCCAAACAAGACTTTGTGAAAGGCAACGTGAAGGCGAGAGCGCGTATGGTCACGCAATATGAGATTGCCGGCATGGTGGATGGGCTTGTGCTAGGTACCGATCACTCGGCTGAAAATATTACAGGGTTCTATACTAAATACGGCGACGGTGCTTGCGACCTAGCTCCGCTTTTTGGTTTAAGTAAACGCCAAGTTAGAGCATTGGCATCGCACTTAGGTGCGCCTCATAACGTGATTACTAAAGCCCCCACAGCTGACTTGGAAAGCCTGTCTCCACAGAAAGCAGATGAGCAAGCGCTGGGAATGACTTACGATCAAATCGATGATTTTCTTGAAGGTAAGCCAGTTTCCGCTGAAGTGGAAGAGAAATTGCTTTATATTTATGAACGTACACAGCATAAGCGTGTACCCATTCCAACAATCTATGATGAGTTGTAGTTATGAAAAAAATTGAAGCTATCATTAAGCCATTTAAAATGGACGATGTAAGGGAAGCATTAGCTGAGGTCGGTATTGCAGGGATGACCGTTACTGAGGTAAAAGGTTTCGGCAGGCAGAAAGGGCACACTGAACTTTACCGCGGCGCTGAATACCAAGTCGATTTTCTCCCTAAAATTAAGGTTGAGTTAGTGCTCGACGACGAGCGCGTGGAACAAGCATTAGATGCTATTCAGTCGGCTGCCAAAACAGGTAAAATTGGCGACGGCAAAATATTCGTTTATAACGTAGAAAGTGCGGTTCGAATCCGAACCGGTGAGCAGAACGAAGACGCTATCTAATTAATACGGTGCTGATAGAGCGCAAAAAAGGGAGCTTGTTGCTCCCTTTTTTTACACTATAGCGTGTGGCTTAGTGGTCGTGTCCGCAACCTTCAGGTCCGTGCACATGTCCATGCTCGCGCTCTTGCTCAGTCGCTTCACGAATATCTACTACATTAACGTCAAATGTTAATGGAATACCCGCCAAAGGATGGTTACCGTCAACAACCACTTCTTCATCATTCGTTTCTATAATAATGACAGACTGTTCGCCTTGCGGTGTAGTGGCACGAAAAGACATGCCTACTTCAACTTCTGTACCTTCAAACATTGAACGAGGAACGGTTTGAACTAACTCGTCTACACGCTCTCCGTATGCTTTTTCAGGCTCGATAGACACGTTGAAGCTATCGTCTTTGTCTTTTCCAATTAATGCGTCTTCTAGTCCCTCAATAAGGAAGCGTTGACCAAGCAACACGACTAGCGGTTCTTTTCCTTCAGAAGAATCCAATGTGGTTCCATCTTCGGTTGAAACAGTATAGTGAAGTGTTACAACGCTATCAGAGGTAATAGTCATATAAAATCCTAAGTTTTCCCATGTGGGTAATGAATGTAAATCGTTTGCCGTAAAAATCAGCGACGTTTCTTAATGATGTTGCTGGCTTGTTGCTCAATACTGTACGGCAGAGCATAAGGGTAACAGGTTACAGCCTCATTATCAGCCAACCTGTGTAAATCTTGTGGGGTGGTATCGTTTGAAAGTACCGCCATAAAGTGAGTTTCATTGTCTAAACGGGCAACGCTTGTTACCAAGCCTGCTCTTCGCCAATTATCGCCAAGCTGCTTTTCAATAGTGTCTCCGGCAGAAACCTCAACATTTCCATCAATACAAAAACTGAATGCAGCACGTTTGTTTTTCCCTAAAAAACGGGTTCTCGCCACCACTTCTTGGCCCATGTAACAGCCTTTATCAAAATCAATGGCATTAAGGGCGTGTACATTTAGCATTTGGGGTACATATTCACCCACTGTACTTCCGTTGACTGTCGCGTGGGCATTAACAATTTTAATGGCGTCAAACACCGATTGTGCATAACAGGGAAGTGCGTTCTTGGCTATGTTTGCTGTAACGTCGTCGCTAGCTTGTTGGTGCAGAACTACGAAGTAACCCTGTTGCGCGGTATCGGTTTTAAAGCAAAGCCCATACTCGTTTTGATAACTGATAAGAGAACCGTCACTATCGGTTTCGTCTAAAGACACGTCAGGGAAATATTTGCTTAAAAGGGCTACCGCTTCAGTGCCTGAAACAAAAAAAGCATTGAATTCGCTGCTGCTATCAACGATGTCTACTTTTGAAAATACGCCGTACTTATTAAGCTCAGCTAGGGTACGTGCACCAGCGTCTTCATTAGTCAGTAGCAGTATTTTTGAGCCAAATCGCGCCAGGTACCCCGTTGACCATGTTTTACCTTTGTTATCGCAATGGGCGTAGTGCCGTACCGTCTTGTCATCTAGCTTATTGATATTGACAGTTAGCTGGCCCTGCAGATAGCTATCCGCTTGCTCACCCTCGAGGGTTATAATCATGGTGTTGCCAAGTGTTACAGCATAATGTTGTGGTAATGCATCTAGCGTTTTTAATGACATGATGGCGCTCTTTTTAGAAACGTATGGTATCAAAGTATGGCAAAAAGCTGATTTATCAAGGGGGAGGTGGCAGGCAGTCGTAAATTCTTTACGTAAGTTTGCTTATCAGACCAAAAGAGCAGTGATCCTACAGTGGCACGCGTGGTATTATTTAATGATAACAATTGAGGTTAAAGAATATATGTTTGAACCCAAACGATTAGCGAGATTAAAGTGGGCATGCCGCCGCGGCATGCTTGAACTAGATGTATTATTACTGCCTTTTGTAGAGCAAGCGTTCGACGAATTAAGCTACGAAGAAAAAGTTACCTTCGAGCGTTTACTAACAAGCGACGATCCTGATTTATTCGCGTGGATAATGGGTCACCAAAAATGCGACGACCCTGAGTTAGCCGCGATGATTTCAACCGTCGTCAATCGTGTCAAAGTATAGAATACACATAACGTATTCACCTTACAGAGTGACGTTCAACCGCGTCACTCTATCCGCTCTACTGTTAGTTGTATTTCAATGTTTGCCATCAAGTCTTATGACGTGGATTGATAAGACAAACCTTACCGCTCTCACGCTCCCCCCACTTTTTATATGGATTTACTGTTCGCTTTTTTGTATACCAAAGCCCAGTCCATCAAAGCCAAGTCAATTGGCGCTTAGACAATCAACGCTTAGTCAATCAACACAGAGAAATTCTCTAAACCAACTGGATTTGATGTTGTCGGACGAGGGTGTCGTGCATATTGTAGACGGCGTCTCTTGTGACAAGTTTATGAATCTGATAAGAAAAAGACTTACCAGCTCTCAGACTAATGATATATTTCAGCTTCACGGTGCGTCTCAGCTTTTCCCTTGGGGGATTTGTCTGGAGATGACTCGAGTAAAACAAAAATGGTCCGATAAAGATCACGCTCACTTTTGCTGGGTACTGAAAAACGAATGTTCTGAACGTGATTATCGCAGATTATGTAGAGCGGTAATTTATGTCAGAAAAGGATATGGACTTAGGGACAAAATGAATGTTTCGTGAATATACAAAAGCGCTGTTTAAGCGCGTTGATAAGCGACAGTTAATGCAGTTCAAACCTCCACGGTTACCGCAACGCATTTACACCAAAACTCTCAATATAGACAACAAACACTACGGTAAATTTTGTCAGGAAGTGGCTTGGCCTGCGAGTGAACACGTTCATCCTTTATATCTGCAAATGCTTTCTCTTCCTTTGCAAATGCGCTGTTTATTAGACAAACAAAGCCCATTTCCTTTACTTGGATTAATTCACTGCGCCAACAAGGTTGAGGTTTTTGAGCATTGCGATCTCTCTGAGCCTGTTGAGTGTCGGGTTAGGTTTAGTGATGTTAGACCTCATGCAAGAGGGTGGGAAGTGGATGTTTTACTTGACGCATTGCAAAGCTCAAAGTGCGTTTATAAAGCTGTAAGTAGTTACCTAGTTAAGGTGAAAGCGGTGCATGTTGCTCCAAGAGCAGCGCAGACAGGACACGTTTCAACCGACGAGAGCGATGAGGCCATACAGCGAGAGTTAGTATCAACGCTCACTGCAAGTGCAGACACAGGAAGGCGCTACGCCGCTATTTCGGGAGACTATAACCCTATTCATCTATCGGCTGTTTCTGCGAAGGCATTTGGCTTTAAAACTGCCATTGCCCACGGAATGTGGACACTGGCCTGTGTAATCTCTCAATTTGTTGACAATACTGCCGACAAAACCACTGTTGATGACACTGTCGAAGCCAAGGCCGAAAGCACAGATAACGAAGAAAAAGAGCAGGGCTCAGGCGGTAATAAAGCGTTATGTAACGGCTATATCAAAGAAGTGTCGTGTAGGTTCAAACAGCCCGTTTATTTACCCAATGAATTGACCGTGTTCAGTAAAAGCCTAACTGGCTCTTCAAGCGCAACATCAAAATCGCATGCTAACCCGTTTGTTAAACATAGTGCCGAGCTAGAAGTGACCAGTGCGAAAGACTCAATTACGCACTTACACGCTTTTTTGCATTATTAAAAAAAGGTGGGCGTTTCCGTTTACTTTAACGCTCACCTTTAGTGTTTAACATTACCACTGCGTACCTTTTCTTGTGTACAGGGGCATGCCGGAGAGTTATTTGTTAGCGCTTAACGTCTAGAGCTTAACGCATATCGCTGAAGCTTCCTTCAGTGATGAGTGCCCCAACGCTTTCTCCGGACAGCTGGTTATTAGGTACCAACACGGTGGGCTTAGTGTCACTTAGCTGTTCTGGATGGTCCAGATTAAAATGAAGGCCTCTACTTTCTTTTCTTTCCATGGCGCATCGCACAATGAGCTCTGCCACTGTGACCAAGTTTCTCAACTCAAGCAAGTTGTTACTTACTCGAAAGTGGGAGTAATATTCGGTAATTTCCTGCTCTAACAACTTAATGCGTCGCATAGCACGTTCTAACCGTTTATCGGTTCGAACAATACCAACATAATCCCACATAAACAGTCTCAGCTCGTGCCAGTTGTGTTGAATAATAACTTCTTCGTCTGAGTTTGATACTTGGCTTTCATCCCAAGGGGCAATAGTTTCGTCACTATCTTTAGTAGGGAGACAGCTAATAATATGCTCTGCTGCTGAACTGGCAAACACCACACATTCCAGTAAGGAGTTTGACGCCATTCTATTTGCACCGTGCAAACCGGTATAAGCGACTTCGCCAATAGCGTAAACGTTGTTTAAATCGGTCTTTGCATTAAAGTCGGTGATCACACCACCACAGCTATAATGCGCTGCCGGTACCACCGGAATTGGCTCACGGGTGATATCGATACCCAAGGAGCGGCATTTGCGATAGATGTTAGGGAAGTGTTTAACAATAAAATCGGCAGGTTTATGACTGATGTCTAAGTACATGCAATCTGCGCCCAAGCGTTTCATTTCATAATCTATGGCTCTTGCAACCACATCACGGGGCGCAAGATCGCCACGCTCATCAAACTTCTGCATAAAGCGAGTGCCATCAGCGTGACAAAGATTAGCGCCTTCACCGCGCAATGCTTCTGTGATGAGAAAGTTTCGCGCCTGAGGATGAAATAGACAAGTAGGGTGGAACTGGTTAAATTCCATGTTTGCCACTCTACATCCGGCGCGCCAAGCCATTGCAATGCCGTCACCGCTCGATACATCCGGGTTTGATGTGTATTGATAAACTTTACTGCCGCCGCCGGTGGCTAAGGCAATAAACGGCGCGCGGATAACTTCAACGTGCTCTTGCTGACGGTTCCATACATACGCACCCACGCACTGATTCTTCTCGGTCTTCGATGGGATGAGGTCAATGGCATTATAGCGCTCGAAAAAATGGATGTTGGGGTGGGTAGATACCGCATCGTTAAGCGTAATTTGCAGCGCTTCGCCAGTGGCATCCGCGGCATGCAATATTCTGCGATGACTATGACCGCCCTCTCGGGTCAGGTGAAACTTCTCTTCGCCAGATTCGCTTTTTTCTCTGTCAAACGGCACTCCGTAACTAATTAGCCATTCCAAAGCCGCTTTTGCCCGTTCGGTGGTAAAGCGAACTGCTGGCTCCTCACAAAGGCCGCCACCGGCCATTAGCGTGTCGCTGACGTGTGCATCGATTGAATCTTGTTCATCGAATACTGCAGCAATACCACCTTGAGCGTAACGTGTTGAGCCTTCATTTCGATCGCTTTTACTCAAAACTATAACTTGGCAATGGTCAGCGAGCCTCAACGCTAGGCTTAGCCCAGCTGCGCCGCTTCCGATAATTAACACATCACATCGATGTTCTATGGCATTTGGTGTGGAAGTTAGTGAAGACGATCCAGATTTCATGTATTTTTACATCAATATATACGAGCAAAGGTTCAGCAAGTCTAAAGGATGAGTGACAAAACACAATAATTCTTAGGGCGTGAACATGGTATTATTTCAAATAATTAATGCTTTAACAGAACTTTTTTAAATAGAACACGTCTATAAGCAGGCTTAATAGAGCTATTGTGGATATGAAGTAGGGAGTAATGGCTCGAATGAGCGAGCAAGTAACCGACCAGCAACTGGTGGAAAGAGTACAACGTGGTGATAAAAACGCATTTAACTTGTTGGTAACCCGTTACCAACACAAAGTTATGCACCTAGTGTCTCGATACGTTAAAAATACAGGTGATGTTGCTGACGTAACACAAGAAGCCTTTATAAAAGCATATAGAGCGCTCCCCAATTTTCGCGGAGACAGTGCCTTTTACACCTGGCTTTATCGCATTGCGGTAAATAGCGCTAAAAACTATCTCGTTTCTCAAGGCCGAAAGCCCCCCGCAAGCGATGTGGATGCTGAAGAGGCCGACTACTATGAAGGTAGTGACGCGCTAAAAGAGCAATCGACTCCCGAACGGAGTTTGCTCTCGGATGAGCTAGAAGAGACGTTATTTAAAGTGGTGGAAAAACTGCCTGATGATCTCCGAATGGCGATAACGCTACGTGAAATTGAAGGGTTAAGCTACGAAGAAATTGCCAGTGTAATGTCTTGTCCTGTAGGTACCGTTCGTTCGCGTATATTCAGGGCGAGAGAAGCCATTGATAAGGTTATTCAGCCGCTGTTGGAAAATTAATTTAAATAAACTTCAAAAAAGATGAACTTTCTCTTTTTTGGGATGACTAACAGCTGTGTTAGGGTAGTTAACGATCAAAACGATCTGGATATGAATATATGACGCAACAGCAAGAAAAATTGTCCGCATTCATGGATGGTGAAGCAGAAGACGATAAAATCATCGACGCGATTAAGCATGATGCAGAGCTTCAAGCTAAATGGCAGCGATACCATGTCATCCGTGGTACCATGCGCAAAGAAGCAAGCGTAGCGCCAGAAATGGATATTACGGCTAGCATTGCTGCGGCCTTGGCAGATGAACCTGCGATTGTTGCACCAAAAGAGTCTCGCTGGCGCTCAATCCCAATCATTGGGAATGTGGTTCCATTTGCAACTCAATCTGGTCAGTTTGCCGTTGCAGCGTCGGTAGCTTTAGCTGTTATTTTAGGTGTTCAGCACCTGAACCAGCCAGCGCCTTCAGAGCCATTCATGACGGCACCCACTGCGGGTCCTCAAGGTGGTTTAGCGCCGGTAAGTCTTGAGCAAACTCGGACGTTGCCACGCAACGACATGAATGAAGTGCTTGAGAAGAAGCGTAAAATTAACGCGCTTATCGCCGACCATGAGCAACAAATAAAATTGAAACAGGTGCAGGCCGAAGAGGAAGAAAAAGCCTCTGACGATACTAATCGCCCATAGGCGATTGCGGCAACGCCACTATTTCAACTAGTATTTATTATTAGTAACTTCGCATACCAGCACTTGCACGTGCTGGTATGTCTGTTTTAAAGGCAAGGAAAATGCGCTGTAACCAATTTGTTCTCCTCATCACCGGGGCTTTATCAATTTTCACGCCTTTCTGTGTTCATGCGCAATCAAGGGATTCGTCTCTTCCAACTAGCCTTGAGTCAAATAGCCTTGAGTCAAATAACCAAGCAAAAAGCGCAACAGAAAGCGCAACAGAAAGAGAGACAAAAACAGATACAGTAAAACAAACAGAGCCGGCGTTAGAGAGAGAAACTAACGCACTGCAAACACCGGCACAGTGGTTACAGCGTCTTCAATCACTCATCTCTTCTGCCAATTACCAGGTATCGTTTGTTCAAACCACCGTTGGTAAGGAAACGGTGCCATATCTATGGCGTCACGGCGTACTTGATGATGGCACTGAAGTAGAGCAATTGAATTTACAAAATGGACCAGGCCGCGAGCTTATCCGCGTTGATGGTATCGTAAGTGTATTTGAGCCTGATACGCAGCCTTACAGCATTCGCTCTCGTTTTATCAATGGGCCCATTCCCAATATTCTTCTTCATAACCCACAGAAGCTCTTAGAAAGTTACGAATTTGTATTAGTTGGCCGAGCTAGAGTCGCTGGACGTTCTGCACAGCAAATTAGAATTGTGAGCAGGGACAACACCCGGTTTGGCTACCAGCTTTGGCTTGATGAAGAGTCGGGCATGCTATTAAAACTTAATATGCTGGATTTACAGGGCGCCTTACTGGAACAAATACAAATTAGCGCATTTTCTGTGATGGCATCGCCTTCTCCCTATTTTGCCAGAATTAATCCATCGTCTTTGCCGGAGCCAATTATGATGGCAAGCAGTCAATCTCGCGCTCATGGGTGGGAAGTTAACTACCTTCCTGTGGGTATGAAAGAGGTGAAACGAGATACACGACGACTAGCACTGACCGGTCAGGTGGTAGAGTATAAAATGTACAGTGATGGCTTGGTAGATGTGTCTGTGTATGTTCAACCTATTGAGGATGCACTGGGAGGCGATATCGCTTTGCGCAATGAGGTGAGTACGTTTCTTACGTTAAAAGCAGGTAAAGCACAGGTAACGGTGTTAGGCGAAATTCCACTTCAAACGGCAAAGGCGATTGCCACCTCAATTAGCGCGGTAAATAACAGCAATGATTGAAGAGTCCGCTAGGGTGGTGGCTATTGACGGTGATAGCGTTACTGTAGAGTCAGCAATAAAGTCGACGTGTAGCAGTTGTCAGGCACAAAGTGATTGCGGTACGGGCGCTATATCTCGCGCACTTGCCCCGAAAATGCAGCGCTTAACGGTCTCTACACCAATGACGGTTTCTGTTGGTCAGAGTGTCACTATTGGTGTGCCCGAGGCCGGCGTATTAAGTGCCTCAGCATGGCTTTATCTACTTCCTCTGTTTATGTTTATCGGCTGCTTCTCGCTAGCCTCCTACTTTCTGTCTATGATTGGTTTAACTCATGAATTATGGGGAGTACTCCCAAGTATTATTGCAACGGTGTTCGTGTATCGATACACGGCTAAGAAATTACAGCGGGTAGAGTCTGCAAAGTATCGACCTGTCCTGCTTAAAGCAGAACTTCTAGAACGTGAGTAAAAAGCCGTTTTAAAGCTGAATTTTACTGTCTCGTCTCATGGCTTGTGCTGTTTAGCAAAATATACTCGCTGCTAATTCGCTTTTCCGCCCATAAATGGGTAAAATCCGCACGCGCCGCGTTTACGTCTTAGCGTATAGCGCGCAGTATTTTTTCGTTTAATGAATTTTTCTGCAGGTAAATTCCAGCATTATGCAACAATCGCACATTCGTAACTTCAGTATTATCGCCCATATCGACCACGGTAAATCGACATTGTCGGACCGTCTCATTCAGCATTGTGGCGGGCTTTCAACTCGCGAAATGGCTGAGCAAGTTCTAGATTCCATGGATTTAGAAAAAGAGCGTGGAATTACAATAAAAGCGCAGAGCGTAACGCTAGAGTACAGCGCCCAAAACGGTGAAACGTATCAGCTTAATTTCATCGATACACCAGGGCACGTTGACTTTACCTATGAGGTATCTCGCTCACTAGCTGCCTGTGAGGGCGCGCTACTTGTAGTTGATGCGGGGC
Organism: Alteromonas sp. LOR; assembly: GCF_000753865.1. GTDB lineage: Bacteria > Pseudomonadota > Gammaproteobacteria > Enterobacterales > Alteromonadaceae > Alteromonas. Next base: position 59,835 of record NZ_JQFW01000028.1, read on the forward strand.
AGGGCGTGGAAGCACAGACCCTAGCAAACTGCTACACCGCCATTGAGATGGATATGGAAGTTGTGCCTATCCTAAACAAAATCGACTTACCTCAAGCGGATCCAGACCGTGTGGCAGAAGAGATAGAAGACATTGTCGGTATTGATGCACTAGAAGCAGTTCGCTGTTCAGCGAAAACCGGCATTGGTATTGAAGACGTACTCGAAGTTATCGTCAATAAAATCCCACCTCCTGGTGGAGACAGAGAAGCGCCGCTAAAGGCACTTATCATCGATTCATGGTTTGATAATTACCAAGGCGTTGTTTCATTGGTACGTATTGTTGAGGGGCAACTCAACAAAAAAGACAAAATTCAAATTATGTCTAACGGCCAAAGCCACCAAGTGGATAAAATTGGGGTGTTTACACCTAAAGCGCTAGATACCGGTATTCTTCGTGCTGGTGAAGTTGGTTTCATTATTGCCGGCATAAAAGACATTCAGGGCGCGCCAGTGGGCGATACTATTACGCTTGCAAAAGCACCTGCCACCGACATGCTGCCTGGATTTAAAAAGATTAAGCCGCAGGTTTACGCGGGTATCTTCCCCATTAGTTCAGACGATTATGAAGACTTCCGTGATGCGCTTGCAAAGTTGAGCCTAAACGACGCGTCTTTATTTTACGAACCAGAGAGCTCTGCAGCGCTAGGCTTTGGTTTCAGAATCGGCTTTCTCGGCATGCTTCACATGGAAATCATCCAAGAGCGTCTTGAGCGAGAGTATGACCTTGGCCTGATTACCACAGCGCCAACAGTAATTTACCAAGTTGAGACCACCAAAGGCGAAATACTCACCGTTGATAGTCCGGCGAAATTACCACCAGTTAATGACATTGCTGAAATTCGCGAACCTCTTGTTGAGGCCAATATTTTGGTGCCTCAAGAATACCTTGGTAACGTTATTACTTTGTGTGTTGAAAAGCGCGGTATGCAAACCAACATGACTTATCACGGTAAGCAGGTTGCTGTGACTTACGAACTGCCAATGGCAGAAGTAGTACTTGATTTCTTCGACCGCTTGAAGTCGACAAGTCGAGGTTTCGCGTCACTCGATTACAACTTTAAACGCTTCCAAACTTCAGACATGGTGAGAGTGGATATTCTGATTAACGCTGAACGCGTTGATGCGCTAGCGGTAATTACCCACAGAGATAACTCGCAAGGCCGCGGTAGAGAGCTCGTTGAGAAGTTGCGCGAGCTTATACCTCGTCAAATGTTTGATATTGCTATTCAAGCGGCTATTGGTAACCATATTGTCGCTCGTAGTACGGTTAAACAGCTGCGCAAAAACGTTATTGCAAAATGTTATGGCGGCGACGTTAGCCGTAAGAAAAAGCTACTTCAAAAGCAGAAAGAAGGTAAAAAGCGCATGAAGCAGATTGGTAACGTTGAACTGCCGCAAGATGCCTTCCTTGCCGTGTTGAAGGTAGGTAAATAATGGCAAATTACTTCTCCCTGATTTTGGTTGCATTGACGCTGATCACAGGGCTTATATGGTTAGTTGACAGTGTAGTGTTTGCACCAAAGCGCAAAGCGCGTTTGCAAGCATCAGCAGTTGCCGAAAATGCCAGCTACGGTGAAGATCCACAATTACCGTATCTTGTGGATACATCGCAGCAAATATTTCCGGTTATTGCCTTCGTATTAGTGTTGCGCTCATTTTTATATGAGCCATTTCAAATACCGTCTGGCTCAATGATGCCCACACTGCTCGTTGGCGACTTTATATTGGTTGAAAAGTTTGCGTATGGTGTAAAAGACCCTGTATTTCGCAGTAAGCTGATTGAGACCGGAGCACCAGAGCGAGGCGATGTGGTGGTGTTTAAGTATCCAGAGGATACCGGCATTGATTACATTAAGCGCGTTATAGGCATGCCAGGCGATACTGTGGTTTATCAAAATAAGCAGGTGTACATAAAGCCTAAATGTGTCGAGAGTGAAAACTGTCCAGCACTTGAGGCCGTCCCTTTGTCTTTCCAAGAGCGTGGTGAATTTGTTCAGGATATGGCGCAGCTAATGCGCTATACCGAGTCACTTGGCGATATAGAGCACGATATTTTGCGCCATCCGCTGCGCGATATTTCTCCAGTGAATTTTTATACGCAACCAGGAACGCGCCGCAATGAATGGATTGTGCCTGAGAACAATTATTTCGTTTTAGGTGATAACCGCGATAACAGTCGTGATAGCCGTTTTTGGGGGTTCGTACCCGATGAGAACTTAGTCGGCAAAGCGGTAGCAATTTGGATTTCGTTTGAATTTGAGCGCAAGCCACAAGATATGTTGCCAACATGGATCCCAACAGGCGTTCGATTCGAGCGTACAGGTGGCATTCGTTAATGCAGGGAATAGATAAATATCGTCGTCTTTATAAGGCGATAGACTATACATTCAATAATATCGCTTTACTCGATCAAGCTTTTACGCACAGAAGTGCGGCAAAACAGCACAACGAACGCCTAGAATTCTTAGGCGATGCCATACTGGGAATGATTATTGGCGAGACGCTATACAAGCGCTTTCCAGACGTGCCTGAAGGCAAGTTAACCCGTATGCGCTCAACGCTGGTGAAAGGCGATACGTTAGCCGAGCTAGCTCGTGAGGCCAGTATGGGTGAATTGCTTCACTTAGGTCCTGGCGAGCTCAAAAGTGGCGGGCATCGTCGCAGCTCTATTTTAGCCGATGCGGTAGAAGCGTTGCTTGGTGCAATTTATCTCGACTCGGGTATGGATGAGGTGCGCCACGTTATAGACAGACTGTGGGAAACGCGTATTAATAAGTTAGACCCCCACGCTCACCCTAAAGACAACAAAACACGTCTACAGGAGTTTTTGCAGGGACGAAAATTACCTCTGCCTACCTATGAGGTGCTGTCGATTTCTGGGAAAGATCACGCGCAGGTCTTTCAAGTTAGCTGCACGGTTGAAAATTTACCTGAGCCTGTTAAAGCATCAGGAAACAGCCGTCGCAAAGCTGAACAAGAAGCAGCTCGTCTAACGCTGGAGAAGCTCGATGACTAACAATGACAATGAAATACATTATTCGCAACCGCAGACACGCTGTGGTTTGGTGGCTATCGTTGGCCGCCCAAATGTGGGTAAATCTACTTTGCTCAACCGTTTGTTAGGGCAAAAAGTTAGCATTACCTCTAGAAAGCCGCAAACAACGCGACATCGCATACTAGGCATTGATACCGACGGTGAATATCAGGCTATATATGTTGATACGCCAGGGCTCCATCAAGATGAAAAGCGTGCCATTAACCGGTATATGAACCGGGCGGCCTCTAGCTCGCTAGCAGAAGTTGGCTTGATTCTTTTTGTGATTGAAGGCGATCGCTGGAACGCAGACGACGAAATGGTGCTGACAAAGGTAAAGCAATCAAAACTACCCTGTTACCTCATCGTCAATAAAATGGATAAAGTAGAGAACAAAGAAGGTTTTGTTACCCACCTTAGACAGCTTGGCGAGAAGCATACCTTCGAACATATCGTCCCAATTAGCGCTAAGCAGGGCAAAATGGTGGATGATATTCGCGAGTTAGTTGCTAAGTCTCTTCCGCCGAGTGAGTTCTTTTTCCCTGAAGATTACATAACCGATCGCTCCAGCCGTTTTATGGCCGCTGAAATCATTCGCGAAAAGCTGATGCGCTTTACCGGTGATGAGCTTCCCTACTCGACTACTGTTGAAATAGAGCAGTTTAAAATGGCCGAAAATGGCGTGTACCGAATAAGTGGGCTTATTTTGGTAGAACGCGAAACGCAAAAGCGCATGATCATCGGCAAAGGTGGTAAGCATCTTAAAACAATAGGCGAGCATGCCCGTAAAGACATGGAAAACCTGTTCGACAATAAAGTGTTCTTAGAGCTTTGGGTAAAGGTGAAACAGGGTTGGGCTGACGATGAGCGAGCGTTGCGCTCGCTTGGATACGGCGATGACAGCAACTTTTAATACTCATTTACATGTCGTTGCAACTGGTGTGATCCCTTCCTGAGCGTTATTCGTTTTTAACGTCTTATTAGTATTTGTTTATGCGCAATGGACTACCATCAAAGTATGGCTGTTTATCAAGGGCTACTCTTAATAAAGAGTCGCTTTTAATGATGTAGAAACATTGCGCAGGAGAAATTGATGGCTATTTCAGATATGCGCAGACAATACTCAAAGGGAACCTTGAGCGAGTCAGACGTTACCGACACACCTTTTCAACTATTCGATAAGTGGCTGCAAGATGCCATTGATGCGAATATTCCAGATCCTACCGCTATGACAGTGGCAACAGTGGATGAAAGCGGTCAGCCCTCGCAGCGTATAGTGCTCTTAAAAGATGTAAATAAAGACGGCTTTGTTTTCTTTACAAACTTAGGAAGTAGAAAAGCCAAAGAGCTTGCGTTAAACCCAAAAGTCTCTTGTCATTTTCCCTGGTTTTTTATGGAGCGGCAGGTGCGTGTCTGCGGCACGGTAGAAAAGCTATCCACCAGTGAAAATGCGTCTTATTTTTTCTCCCGTCCCAAAGACAGTCAGCTAGCGGCTTATGCGTCAAAGCAAAGTAAGCCAATTGGCAGTAAAGCACTCTTGCTTACGCAATTTAAGCAGTTAAAAGAAAAGTTTGCGAACAAAGAACTTCCTGTGCCTGATTTTTGGGGTGGCTTTAGAATTGTTCCTCATCAAATTGAGTTTTGGCAAGGTGGTGAAGATAGGCTTCACGATCGTATAGAATACAACATTGATAAAGCTGGTAGCTGGAGCACTCAGCGACTGATGCCTTAGCATTTGTCCACTTATCAACAGCGATTTAAAAGCATATTTGCTGTTATACGAAGAAGTGAGTACAGGGGAGGGGGTACATGATAGACAGTCACTGTCATCTTAACTTGGCCCCCTTGGGGAGTAACCTTACTGAAGTGCTGCGCAAGGCTAAGCAAAATGGCGTTAAGCGAATAATGGTGCCAGGCATCACGCCAGCGTCTTGGAATGTGCTTAGTAGTTATAACAGTCAGCCCTACTGCGATATTCTTCCCATTGATACCGCCATTGGTTTGCACCCTTACTTCCTGCCTAAAGAGCGCGATGAAATTCCTCCTTTACTCAAGCAGTTTGAAGACGCCGTTGCTGATGCGGTGGCAAACACTAAGGAAAGTCTGTCTTTGGTTAAGGGGGCTTTACCAAACGCTCAAGGTTTTCTTTCTGTAGCTCAAGGCTGTGCTCCTGAAGCTCAAGGCTGTTCATCCAACGCTCAGGGCTGTTTATCCTCAGCTCAAGGCTGTTTTTCCTCCGCTCAAGGCTGTTTCTCTGCCATTGGAGAAACCGGGTTAGACGGTCATATTCCAGTTGATATGAATGTTCAACAACAGGTGTTACATGCTCATTTAGATATAGCTGATTCTTTTGGGCTTCCCGTTATTTTACACCACCGAAAGTCTCATCATTTGCTGTTAGAAGCCTTGAAGGCATCTTCGTTTGAGGGACGGGGTGTTATCCACGCATTTTCAGGCAGTAAAGATGTTGCCAAGCGCTACATAGACAGAGGATTTTGTTTAGGCATTGGCGGGACAGTTACTTACGAAAGAGCAAAGAAAACGAGAGATACGGTGACTTATCTACTTTGGCATCATCCAGAGAGTATTTTACTTGAAACCGATGCGCCCGATATGCCAATGTCAGGTAGGCAAGGTCAGCCCAATATGCCTCATTACCTAACAGATGTGGTTGCAGCCCTCTCAGCCCTGTCTGATATTGAGCCAAATGAGATTAATGCGATAACATCTGCAAACTATGCACGCCTTTTTAAGCCATCTCTTTTTTAAACTATCTGATGCAAATAGTAATGAATATTAATCATTACCCAACTGGGCGAATTTGTTGATTACCCAAGGTCTAAACTTGTAGAAGCCTCGGGTTAAATAAATTCCTATCACCAATGCTAAAAATAAAACGATAATCCCAATGAGCAGCAGCTGTGCGCGCAGGGCCAGAGGATCCTCTAATATCACTTTTGTATTCATATGAATATGAACGTAACCAATTACGTTGTCGCTATTATTTACAATAGGCTCAACAAACGTAAGAGGCCGCACGTCCTGAGACTGGCTAAGAGCAACGACACTTTCGGTTTTTGGCAAAGGCGCAATGTACTGTCCTTTTTCATCAAATATAGCAATGCCAAGAATATGTGGCTCTTGGGTTAACACAGTGGCTGTACTTTTAAGTGCCACCGCTCTTGTAGCATCGTTCACAGAATTAGCGTCGGAATTCCCATTACCAGTAGTATCTATAATGGGGGAAACAAGCTTTGCATATTGGCGTGCAGCGCTACTGCCGGCATACTCGGTTTGGGCAAGTAGCCACTCTTCTTGATAACGTTGAAGCATAAGTAGCAGGGCAATAAGCAAGCCAACTACCAAGCTTGCCAGTACTGTATGCACCAGTCGTTTAACGACGGTATAAAGCGAGTGAGAATGACTTGCTGACGAGGTCAATAAGTTGGTTTCAGCCTTGGCCAACATGAAATTCCGTTAACGGGTAAATATGAGTGTAACAGTAGGATAAATCTTACTAATTTGAAAGCGGATATTTTATTACTCTGCTCAATTCGGTAGCATGTAGCCACCTCCACTTTTAAGGATTTACCAGTGCTCGACACGTTTAAACAGTTGTTAGGTGATAACGCAGCAGACGATATGCATTGCGCTTCAACGCTAGCGGGTGTCATTGCCATGCAGCAAAGTGATGCGTCTTTTCACGCCTCAATGACTATTATAGGACAGGCACTTACACCCTACATTGTCGGCAATATTTTAACTGACACCCAGTCGCACTTCGATACAGTAAGTCTAACTTTCCATCATTTACATCAACAATTTGGTGATGATGTGGTGGTAGTAAAAGGAAATGTGCTCGACGAAGACACGTCAATCTTAAAATCCCTACTTGGTGCCTTATCTGAAACGTTTAACGTTGATATCGGGGTACAGCAGTCTCAGCCTTCTCTCTCTGAAGGTGGCTTGTTAGTCATGGATATGGACAGCACCGTAATTGGTATTGAGTGTATTGATGAAATTGCCAAGCTGGCAGATGTTGGTCAGGAGGTTGCCGAAGTCACAGAAAAGGCGATGCGTGGAGAAATAGCATTTAACGAAAGTTTACATCATCGTGTTGCGTGTCTTAAGGGGGTGCCCGTTGAGCACCTGCGTCAGATTAGAGACAGCCTGCCTATTATGCCTGGTATTCAAGGGTTACTTAGTGAATTGAAAAAGCACAATTGGAAGCTAGCTATCGCATCGGGTGGTTTTACTTATTTTGCTGATCACCTAAAACGTAGGTTAGAGCTTGATTACGCCACGTCCAATACCTTAGTTATTGAAAATGGTCTATTGACTGGGAAAGTAGAAGGCGAAGTGGTTAACGCTGATGTAAAAGCCGAGACAGTGAAACAACTGGCGTTAAAATGGAATATTTCAGATGCTCAAACTGTAGCCATGGGCGATGGTGCTAACGACCTTGTCATGATGGCGACATCGGCGCTTGGCGTAGCGTGTCACGGTAAGCCTGTGGTGAACGAGAAGGCTGATGTTGCCATACGTGTAGGCGGCCTTCACAGCTTGCTTTACTTTTTAGATAAATAGCCAATAGCGAATGGTAAAGAGGGAGCGACTCCCTCTTTTAGGCGTTTTGTGGGTTTTGAGCTTCTGGTTTCTGGGGTGATGAGCTGTTTTCACTGCCAGCGCCTTCTAGGTTAACCCCGCTGCCAGCTGAAGTGCGTTTCGGATTGTGGATTTGAGTCGTCCCATCCAGCGTTCGGTTCTGCGCAATTTCAGCTGGAGTAAAACCATATCGTACTAACACTTCATCGGTTACGTCCACAAGGTGGGCACAAGCTGCGATACTCCACATCTTTTTCTCAAGCTCTCTTGCCCTGTGCATTGCATACATAGTGACGTAATTTATTTCTGTCTGCAGCATTGATAGGTCGGGTTTGCCTGTGGTGGTAAGCATCACGTGTATGGCAATAAATTGTCCTCGATTCATTGCCTCTTTAATGAAATTTTGTCGCTGTGTGTTGCTTTCAAATTTGTGAGAGTAGCGAGGAATAATAGCCATGCGTGAGTCTTTTTGACTATTGTCAAAAGAGACAAACAGCTCTTGTCGCAACGGCATATTTTCTAGTTTTACGGTTTTTACGCCGCTTTGCACAAAGGGGGAATCTTGCTTTCGATCTCGAAATAAAAATTCCAGATTTACTTTGCCTCGCTCTGCGTACTGCGTAGTAAGAAGCGTGACTCGCTCATCTTGTTTCCCAATGATGCCCGCTTGCGGCGTATACCTAACGCCTTCTTTGCTCATAAGAAAAGAAAGAGAGGTCGCATTTCTAGCATTAATACAGCGAAGAGCTTGCCCCATACCCGGGATCTCTTCTTCGTCAGACTCCGCATGCAGGTTTGCTTTGTTTTTCTTTATAAGCTCTTCAAAAAAGCTGCGTGCCGTTTTACCTTCATCACCCGGTGCTGCTTTCAAATGCAGAATGTTCTTATCTACATTGTGATAAATGATTTCGTACTGTAACTGCATGACGTCAAACGAAGTAGTAATGGCTTGAAGGCGAGGGAATGCGACTTCAACCCGCCCCTCTAAACTACCGGCGTACTCTTTTGTTAACTCTACTCGAAGGCCTAAACCATGAACTGAGATATCTTCGCTGACACCTTTATGAACGGTGTCATCACCATTGAAACGCGCCTCTATATGAGTTCGTAATCGATAGCGACTCTCAATTCTTAACTCTTCATTTTTGAATCGCACAACTTGAATGTCAGCGGGAGGACGGTTTCGGGGGTGACCAAAGTTACGCAAGTGCGAAAGATTGTCTCGATTAAACGTAAAATCGTTGTAAGTTTCTTGCCCTGTTATCGATGTAACATCGGTAATATGGGCAAGGTAGCGCAAATTTTTAAGCTTCGACATAAGCCTGGCAGAAAGCGGGGTATTGAGCTTCTTTACTTTACTCCCAACAGAATCTGGGATGGAAAGGGGGATATGCGCCTGTTCCGGTACCATAGTGGTAAGCGCTATCTTATACACTCTCCAGCTCGCTTTTTTAGAGCCGAACCCCAAGAACACTTGTTTAAGTAGGTCTTTTTGCATTAACTCTTCAAAAGAGGCCGAATAAAAATACACTTTACTGTTTTGTAGATGGGTAAAGCTGTATACAAAGCATTCTCTTACTTCTTCAGACTTCTGCAATAGGCGTTTGAGTCGCTCTTGAGTCAGCAGAAAGTTTAATCGGCAGTTGTCTTCTTCATCCTGCCAGTATTGTAACGTTTCTCGGTTTACCTCGTTCATCATGGCAAAACGGGGCACCAAGGTTTGATTCACAACGTCGATATAAATCGGTAATGTTGGGCTGCGCGGTGAGAAATACTGTTCAGAGGTTTTACTGGTTATCGCTTCGATAGTGTTATTCATATTCACTTTATAGCGACGCTTGTTGCCGTGAATAAAACTTTCTAAAAATTGATCAAAGCTTTTGTTTGGATGGTCTGAATCTCGCTGCAATGCGAGGTAGTTTACGTCGTTTTTGGTGGAGATTTTTACCAGCTTGTACGCAATCCCGTTTTTCTTATCCATCGTGAACTCACTTTCGAGTCCTCTGAAGTAGATAAAAAGTAGTTCACCTTTCTCAAAAATGGTGTCTTTCGATAGTTTGACCTGCAGACCCTCAAGAGAAATGTCCACACTGAGGCCGCGCATTGATTCGTTATATTTATTAAATATCTCTACCGCCACAGCGAAATTCATTCGTTCTGTATTGCGCTGTCGGTAGTCTAGTAAGTTAACGGTGGGGACTTTAAATTGCTCTAGCACTGCCGAGCGTTTCTTTAATTCTGGTCGTGTTTTTTCTTCACGCTCTTGAGCAACCTCTCGTTCTTGCATTAAACGAAAGTTATTTTCAGTGCTTTGCACGGCTTCATAAACACCGTAGGTATAACGGCCAAAAATTCGTAGCTGTTCTTCAAACTTGTCGACGGCAATATCGTCCATGTAGTGATTTCTACCTTCATGAGGATATTTCTTACATTTACCGTCCACGTGTCCACGCAGGTCAATAGTGCGCATGCAAGGTTTTGCAAGACGCTTTACTTCCATTTTAATCAGGAAGCGCTTTTCTTTTGGAATGTCAGAAGCTACTTGCAGTAAAACTTGGTTGAACTCAGGCTCGTTCACCATAGGTTTTAACTGTTCGATTATGTCAGCGTACTGGGCTAAGTCTTGACTCATCTATGCGCAACTTTGTTGTTTACGTTTTTCATTTTAGTTTTTATCGGCCGTGGTAGAAAAGACCTTAACCTTTGAATTTCGCGGGTAAGTCCATTTTTCATCTTTAAATTCAAGAAGCCTTGTACTTATTCCAAAGCCGTTTAATGATAGAATACTCTTTTTAAGTTGTGGATAAAACTGGAAAATGGCAAAACGTAAAACTGCTTATGTGTGTTCAGACTGCGGTGCGGAGTTTCCTCGTTGGCAGGGACAATGCACAGAGTGTAAAGAATGGAATACCATCAGCGAGTTTGTAGTGGCTAGCGCCAAAGAAAATACGCGTCAAGTAAACGCTGGGTACGCGGGTCAAACTGCGGCAAAGATTGAAAAATTAAACGCCATTGACCTAGAAGCGCTGCCTCGTTTTTCTTCAGGTTTTAAAGAGCTGGACCGCGTTCTTGGCGGCGGTATTGTTCCAGGAGCAGCAATGCTAATTGGTGGCTCACCCGGAGCAGGAAAAAGTACGCTTTTACTTCAGGTTATGTGCCAAATGGCGAAGACTGAGAAGGCACTGTATGTGACCGGTGAGGAATCGCTACAGCAAGTTGCCATGCGCGCTAAGCGTTTGTCCTTACCCGATGACAACTTGATGATGCTAGCCGAAACCAACGTCGAAACAATTTGTGAACTAGCACTGACTGAAAAACCCAAAATAATGGTTATCGATTCGATTCAAGTTATGCACGTTGCAGACGTTCAATCAGCACCGGGTAGCGTGTCTCAAGTTCGAGAGGGAGCAGCCTATCTAACCCGCTTTGCCAAACAAAATCATATCGCCATGTTTATCGTTGGTCACGTGACAAAAGATGGCAACCTTGCAGGGCCTAAAGTGCTCGAGCACTGTATTGATAGCTCCATGATGTTGGAAGGGGAAAGCGATGGGCGTTATCGCACCTTGCGCAGCCATAAAAACCGTTTTGGTGCGGTCAATGAGCTGGGCGTTTTTGCGATGACTGAAAAAGGCTTGAAAGAGGTAAAAAATCCGTCTGCCATATTTTTAAGTCGTGACGAAAATGAAACTCCGGGCTCTAGCGTTATGGTTATCTGGGAAGGCACCCGTCCATTACTTGTAGAAATTCAAGCGCTGGTAGACTATTCACAAATGTCTAATCCAAGGCGGATTGCGGTGGGCCTTGATCAAAACAGGCTGTCGATGCTACTTGCCGTACTTCATCGCCACGGCAACGTTCAAATGAACGACCAAGATGTGTTTGTGAATGTAGTGGGGGGGGTAAGAGTAACAGAGACCGGTGCCGACTTGGCTTTGCTATTAGCAATGATTTCAAGCTTTAGAAATCGCTCGCTGCCTAACGATCTTATTGTCTTCGGCGAAGTGGGGCTAGCGGGTGAAATTAGGCCTGTTCCCAACGGCACCGAACGCATCATTGAGGCTGCAAAGCACGGATTTAAACGTGCGATAGTGCCAAAAGCTAATATGCCGAAGCAAGCCATGCAGGGCATGAAGGTAATACCGGTAGCCCGTTTGTCAGAAGCACTAGATGCGTTGGAACAGTAAGATAAGGTCTATCTAAAATTAGTGTTAATTAGCGTGTTCATAGACAGCATTGACCAACGCATTGAGATCTTTTTCATCAATGCTGTCATCTGGGCTATTTAAACTAATTAAACGTCGCAGGGCACTGACGCAATTTATGTCCATTTGTGACACCTTACATCCCAAAGACACCTTCGACTTGCGGCTATCTGAGTGTCGATAAAGCTGTTCTATATACAGAGTGATGAGAGGGCTATCCTCGTTGGCCCTAAAGTTAGCCACGTATGGGTCATGACTATCGAAAGGCAATTTAGCCAGTTCAGTTTCACTAGCGAGGAGCTTGATCCCTTGTAGGGATACGTCATGAACAATGACATCTATTTCGCTATCGTTGTGGGCAAGCTTTCCCGGAACATTTAATGCAACCCTTTGAAATTGGCGCTTATCTGTCATGCTCTCTTATCTCTTTAAGTCCTATTAACCCCAGTATTAGCGAATAACGGCGGGTTATCAACGTAAAGAAATAATAATTTGCGAGATGACGTTCATTTTGGCAGCTAGTAGGTGTGTCGTAACGCAAAAAAGGCCCTCTGTTTGAAGAGGGCCTTATCGTTACTTAAAACTGTAAAGTGTTACTTAATGCTGTTTACTGATGCTAATGAGTTAATAGCTGCGTTGTCAGCGTGCTATTAACGCACCATTACGTTTATCAGCGTTGTTCACAACGATGTTATTAACTACTTAGACATGCGCTTGTACTTCAAGCGGTGAGGTTCCACAATATCTTTACCAAACTCTTGCTTGAGCCATGTTTCATAGTCGGCATAGTTACCCTCAAAGAAGTTAATATTGCCTTCGTCACGGTAATCCATAATGTGAGTCGCTACTCTGTCTAGGAACCATCTATCGTGCGAAATAACCATCGCGCAACCAGGGAACTCCAACAAGGCATTTTCAAGTGCACGTAACGTCTCTACGTCTAGGTCATTCGTGGGCTCATCCAGTAGCAACACGTTCCCGCCAGCTTTAAGTAGCTTTGCTAAATGGACTCGGTTACGCTCACCACCTGACAAGTCTTTGATAAACTTCTGCTGGTCGTTACCTTTGAAGTTAAATCGGCTGCAGTAGGCGCGACTGGCAATTTCGAAGTTACCAATTCGAATGATGTCTTGATCATCCGAGATTTCCTTCCATACCGTGTTGTTTTCATTCATGTGGTCACGGAATTGCTCAACGGCGGCAATGTTGACAGTATCGCCCAGCTCGATGCTTCCCGCATCAGGCTGCTCTGCACCCGTTAGCATTCTGAACAGGGTAGATTTACCCGCACCGTTTGGACCAACAATCCCGACGATGGCGCCCTTTGGAACGCTGAACGATAAATCGTCAATAAGCACGCGGTCGCCATAGGACTTTTTAAGGTTTGATACATCAATAACCTTATCGCCTAAACGTTCACCAGGTGGAATGAAGAGCTCGTTTGTTTCATTTCTCTTTTGGTAATCACCCGTCGAGAGTTCTTCAAATCGCGCCATACGCGCTTTGCTCTTGGCATGGCGACCTTTAGGGTTTGAGCGAACCCATTCAAGTTCTTGTTTAATACTCTTTTGACGAGCAGATTCAATGCGTTCTTCTTGCTCTAGTCTGCTCTCTTTTTGCTCGAGCCACGATGAATAGTTGCCTTCCCATGGAATGCCTTCACCACGGTCAAGTTCTAATATCCATCCAGCTACATTATCTAAGAAGTACCTATCATGGGTAATGGCTACCACAGTGCCTTCGTAGTCGTGTAAGAAGCGCTCTAGCCAGGCTACAGATTCTGCATCCAAGTGGTTAGTGGGCTCGTCTAATAGCAGCATTTCTGGCTTTTCAAGAAGTAGGCGACATAATGCAACCCGTCGACGTTCACCACCTGATAGCTTGGTTACATCAGCATCCCACGCAGGAAGTCTTAATGCATCGGCAGCACGCTCAAGCACGTTTTCAAGGTTGTGCCCATCTTTGGTAGCAATGATCGCTTCAAGTTCACCTTGCTCTTTAGCCAAGGCATCAAAGTCGGCGTCAGCGTCTGCATAGGCAGCATACACCTCGTCAAGGCGTGTCAGTGCATGCTTAACATCGGCTACGGCCTCTTCAATATTGCCGCGAACGTCTTTGGTTTCATCAAGACGAGGCTCTTGCGATAAGTAACCTATCTTCAATCCAGGTTGAGGACGCGCTTCACCTTCAATATCGGTATCGATACCTGCCATGATACGCAAAAGTGTTGATTTACCTGCACCGTTTAGACCAAGTACGCCAATTTTTGCGCCTGGAAAAAAGCTGAGAGAGATATTTTTAAGAATTTGTTTTTTCGGTGGCACAATTTTGCCAACGCGATGCATACTATATACGTATTGAGCCATGCTCTAACCTCGTTTAAACGCGGTGAAAAATCAGATGATTATGATTTGGTGATAAAATTGGGTACTAGTGTACTCGCAACACTATAGCGTGCGCTAGTCTGTAACGCCATGGAAGTAAGCGCTTGATGCTTTTTTGCGCGTTCAGCATGCAAGTACAGAAAAAGGCATCGGAGCACCCCGGTATTTAGGATAAACTTGGTAATATATTTGCGAATTTACGATAGCTTGCAAGGTCTGCATAAGTTTACAACCCAAGCGTTTTTTTATTAAACGGTAATGAGCGAAGCATTAAACAACGATACACGGACAATATGGGTATAAAACTTCGTGAGAAAGGTGCTTGAATTAAAAAAGTGCTGATCACTCATCTTCAATCGTGTGTATTTAAATATTAAATTGTTAATAGGTAATTAAGTGTATGACAGCCATTAATAAAGGAACTTACCGTTTAGCCGAGCTTGCCAGCCATGTTGGTGGGGTTGTACAAGGAGACAGCACTACGCCTATTTCCTCAGTTGCCACGTTAGCAGGCGCTAAACATCATCAGATTTCATTTCTGACCAACCCTAAATACAAGTCTCAGTTGGCAGAAACACACGCTGGTGCGGTAATAGTGCACGATAAGGTAAAAGGCGATGTACAGTGTGCAGCGCTCATTGTAGACAACCCTCATGTTGCCTTTGCGCGTATCGCTCAGCTATTTGATACTACGCCTGCGGTAGCATCAAACATTGCTCAAACCGCTGTTATTGCGTCTTCCGCTCGACTTGGAAGCGATGTCTCTTTAGGTGAGAACGTTATTATTGAAGATAATGTAGTACTCGGAGACGGCGTGAGTATTGGCGCTAATTCCGTGGTACGCAAGGGAACCCACATCGGTCAAGGGAGTACGCTTTACCCCAACGTGACAATTTATCACGACGTGGTAATAGGCAAGCGAGTGACTATTCACAGCCAAACTGTGATTGGCTCGTCGGGCTTCGGTTACGCCAACGATAAAGGCGTGTGGCTGCCTATTCCACAATTAGGCTCGGTACGCATCGGTGACGACAGTCAAATTGGAGCAAGTACCAGTATCGACCGCGGTGCGTTAGACGATACGATACTTGGCGATAACGTAATTATTGATAATCAGGTGCAAATTGGCCATAACTGCATCATTGGCGATCATTCTTGCATCTGTGGCTCCACAGGCATTGCAGGGAGTTGCAACATCGGTAAGCACGTTATTATAGCGGGTGGCTGTGGTGTAAATGGCCATATAAGCATCTGCGATAATGTACAGGTAACTGGATTCACAATGGTGGTGCAAGATATTACTTCACCTGGAGTTTATTCATCAGGCCAGCCTGCTCAAACCAATCTTGACTGGCGTAAAAACACAGTAAGACTACAAAAAATTGGGAGCCTATTTGACCGAGTAAAAGCGCTGGAAAAACAGGTCTGATGTGCTTGTAGCCGAGGATTTACGTTAAACCTAGGCCATTTAAATTAATTTAGCCATAAAGCGGTATACAAGTGATCGAAAATGACTAGAATATGGCTCCAAAATTACGCTGTCTGAGCATGACTCATCAGGTTGAGGATTGCACTTTTTGCGCAACATTGTTTACCGTGCCATAAATAATCGCAGTTAAGGAGCCCCCATGTTTTCTCGCGAAATGAACATAGCTGACTTTGATCCAGAATTAGCCACAGCAATGGCCAATGAAGTTCAGCGTCAAGAACATCACATTGAGCTAATAGCCTCTGAAAACTACTGTAGTCCGCGTGTGATGGAAGCTCAGGGTTCTCAATTAACCAATAAATATGCTGAGGGTTATCCGGGCAAGCGCTATTACGGCGGTTGTGAGCATGTTGATGTAGTAGAGCAACTTGCCATTGATAGAGCGAAGCAGCTGTTTGGTGCTGAATACGCTAACGTCCAGCCTCACGCTGGCTCACAAGCAAACACTGCTGTTTTCATGGCATTGCTTGATGCAGGCGATACGGTATTGGGAATGAGCCTGTCTGAAGGCGGCCACCTTACTCACGGCTCACATGTAAACTTCTCTGGTAAAACGTACAATGCGGTTCAGTACGGGCTTGACAATGAAACCGGTGAAATTGATTACGCGCAAGTTGAAGCGCTAGCGAAAGAACACAAACCAAAAATGATCATTGGTGGTTTCTCTGCATACTCAGGCATTGTTGACTGGGCTAAGTTCCGCGAAATTGCAGACAGCGTAGGCGCATATCTGCTTGTGGACATGGCTCACGTAGCAGGTTTAGTTGCGGCAGGTGTTTACCCTAATCCACTTCCACATGCGCATGTGGTAACGACGACTACCCACAAAACGTTGGCCGGTCCTCGCAGTGGTCTTATTCTTTCATCATGCGGCGACGAAACGCTATACAAGAAATTCAATAGCTCAGTATTCCCAGGTAACCAAGGTGGCCCACTTTGCCACGTTATTGCAGCAAAAGCAGTTGCCTTTAAAGAAGCGCTAGAGCCTGAGTTTAAAGTATACCAACAGCAAGTAGTGGCAAATGCAAAAGCAATGGTTAAAGTGATGCAAGAGCGCGGTTACAACATCGTCTCTGGTGGCACAGATAACCACTTGTTCCTTCTTGATTTAATTGACAAAGACATCACTGGTAAAGACGCTGACGCAGCTTTAGGCTCAGCGAACATTACAGTGAACAAGAACTCCGTGCCTAACGATCCTCGTTCACCGTTTGTCACTAGTGGTCTTCGCATCGGCAGCCCTGCAATCACTCGCAGAGGTTTTAAAGAAGAACAAGCACAGCAGGTCGCTACTTGGATTTGTGACGTACTTGATAACATGGGCGATGAGTCTGTCATCAAGCGCGTGCAAGGTGAAGTAGTTGAACTATGCTCAAAGTTCCCTGTTTACTCGTAAGTAAATAGGTTTGTCTTTTATTGCGTACTTTGGTACTAATGCACTCTTGCATCTCTGCAATTTGCATCAGCCTAAGTACGCAATTATAAAGGATATTCTATGTTTTGCCCTTTTTGTTCAGCGCAAGAAACGAAAGTTATTGATTCTCGCTTAGTTGCAGAAGGGTATCAGGTACGAAGACGTAGAGAATGTGCTCAGTGCCACGAACGTTTTACTACGTTTGAGGGGGCTGAATTAGTTATGCCTCGTGTGATCAAGCGAGACGGCTCCCGCGAACCGTTCAACGAAGACAAGCTACGAGCTGGGCTGCAGCGAGCGCTAGAAAAGCGCCCGGTAAGCACAGAAAAAGTTGAACAATGTATATTATCCCTCAAATCCGAACTTCGTGCGACCGGCGAAAGAGAGGTTGAAAGCGAATTCCTTGGCACTCTCATTATGAAAGCATTGAAGGAATTAGACAAAGTTGCCTACGTACGCTTTGCTTCCGTTTATCGATCCTTTGAAGATATAAGAGAATTTGGTGAGGAAATTGCGAGGCTTGGAGACTGACCACAGGACACCACGTGCAGCAAAACACCGTTAAATCTGATTATTATTGGATGGCCAAAGCCATTCAACTTGCAAAAAAGGGCCGTTACACCACGTCGCCTAACCCGAGAGTCGGTTGCGTTATTGTTGATGAGCACAACCACTGTATTGGCCAAGGGTATCACGTAAAAGCTGGCACTCCCCATGCCGAAGTTCATGCGCTACACCAAGCTCGACAGTCCCACGAAAAATCTCTAGAAGCCGCCACTGCCTACGTCACACTTGAACCTTGCAGTCACTACGGTCGTACTCCTCCTTGTGCTGAAGCGCTTATCAATGCAAACGTTGCACGGGTGGTGATTGCGATGACAGATCCCAATCCTAATGTAAGTGGCAATGGTATCCGCAAGCTACAAGAAGCTGGCATAGAAGTGGTGAGTGACGTAATGGCTGCAGAAGCGGCTGCACTCAACCCAGGGTTTGTGAAGCGAATGCTTACCGGAAAACCCTTTGTGAGGGTGAAATTAGGCATTAGTTTAGACGGAAAAATAGCGTTAGAAAACGGCGTGAGTCAGTGGATTACGGGGCCTCATGCTAGACGAGACGTTCAGCGTCACCGTGCACAAAGCTGCTGTGTGCTCACAGGTTCTGGCACCGTCTTAGCCGATGACCCCAGTTTACTGGTTAGGCCATCTGAGGCGCAATTGAGTGACTATCCGCTGGACGAAATTAGGCAGCCTGCTCGTGTTGTTGTTGACAGCAAGGGCGTGATTAATGGTGAGTACCAATGCTTGAACGACGCGCACACCACGCTTATTGCAACATGCGAAGCGCATATGGATACGGACGCACAGCATTATCTTTCGATTAAGGAGAATCAGGGACGGGTTGATTTGCACGCGCTTATGCAAGCTTTAGGTGATAAGCAATACAATGAAGTGTGGGTTGAAGCTGGGCCGGGACTTGCCGGTGCACTTTTAGAAGCCGGGCTGGTGGACGAATTGATCTGTTATCAAGCGCCGATTTTGCTGGGCAATAAAGGAAGAAGCATGGTCACGTTGCCTAGTTTTACGGCCATTGAACAATCTATTTCGCTCTCTCTTATTGAAAATCGTCAGGTTGGTAACGATATTAAGCTTACGTACCGCCCCGACACTATGAGTCCGCGTAATTAAACGCGGCAACGAGGACAGCTATGTTTACTGGTATTATTGAAGCATTAGGCACAATTCAAAAGCTAGATAACCGGGGTAAAGATATCCGGTTAACTGTATCATCCAAGCATCTTGATATGTCTGATGTGGCCCTTGGCGATAGTATTGCCACAAATGGTGTATGCTTAACAGTAACTGACTTTGGCGATGACTACTATTGCGCAGATGTCTCTACTGAAACCATAAAACTGACTGGGTTTAAGCATTACCGCGCAGGCTCTACCGTAAACCTCGAAAAGGCAATGCGTCCTACGGATCGCTTCGGCGGTCACATTGTTTCCGGCCACGTAGATGGTGTGGGTGAAGTAAGCCAAATTATTAAGCACACCGATTACGTTGAAATTTGGGTCAAGGCTCCAGAGGCAATTGCTAAGTATATTGCACACAAAGGCAGTATCACTGTAGACGGTGTAAGCTTGACGGTAAACAAAGTGAATGGTGCAGAGTTTATGCTGTGGATCATCCCTCACACGTTAAAGGAAACAGTACTAGGCACCTATAAGGTTGGCACCGAAGTCAATTTGGAAGTTGATGTCATTGCCCGATACCTAGAGCGCCTAATGCTTGGCGATAAAGCTGCTGAGCCTGTAGAAAAAGGTATTGATATGGCGTTTTTAGCCGAGAACGGATTTTTAAAAAAATAACCCTACAAGAAGTATAAAATATGGCATTTAACACATCAGAAGAAATAATAGAAGATATCCGTCAGGGTAAGATGGTTATCTTGATGGATGATGAAGACCGCGAAAATGAAGGCGATCTAATTATGGCGGCCGAACATGTGACGCCAGAAGCCATAAATTTTATGGTAACGCATGCAAGGGGCCTTGTTTGTCTTCCTATGACGCCGGACCGCTGTCGCCGACTGAATCTTCCTCTTATGGTAGACAAAAACGAAGCTCAGTTTTCTACTAATTTCACTGTCTCTATAGAAGCGGCTACTGGCGTTACTACTGGTATTTCAGCGGCAGACCGGGCGACAACAATCAAGGCTGCGGTTGGCAAAGATGCTAAGGCGACGGATATTGTTCAGCCAGGTCATATTTTCCCGCTTATTGCTAAAGAGGGTGGTGTGTTAAATCGTGCAGGTCACACTGAGGCTGGTGTCGACTTGCCCCGTTTGGCTGGACTTGAGCCTGCAGGTGTTATCGTTGAAATTCTGAATGAAGACGGCACAATGGCCCGTCGACCAGAGCTAGAAACGTTTGCAGCGAAACACGATTTGAAAATTGGCACCATTGCCGATCTCATCGAGTACCGAAACTTGAATGAGACGACCATTGAGAAAGTGGCTCAGTGCAACATTCCTACTGAATACGGCGATTTTGAACTGCATACATTCAAAGACAGTATCGATAATCAGCTTCATTTTGCTCTCAAAAAAGGTGAGGTATCCGAAACATCGCCAACGTTGGTGCGTGTTCACCTTCACAACACTTTTAGTGATCTGCTTGGTTCTACACGGGGTATCAACCGCTCGATGACGCTCTCTCAAGGTATGCAAAAAATTGCAGACGAAGGCGGCGTATTGGTTCTACTCGGTAAAGATGAACAAATAGAAAATCAAGTAAGACGTTTCGCTGCTGAAGACAGAGGCGAACAGCCAGCCGGTGCTGACTGGCAGGGATCATCTCGTACTATCGGTGTGGGCAGTCAAATATTGGCATCGATGGGCGTACACAAGATGCGTTTATTGAGTAAACCTATAAAGTACCATGCTCTATCGGGGTATGGTCTGGAAGTTGTCGAATACGTTCACGACTAACAGGTCATTGTAGAAATAACGTGTTTTTTTAATTTTTTTATTAAAAAAACACCTTGGAGACATGACCGTTACATTAGAAACAAAAAGTGTGTTGATGCGCACTTTTTGTCTATTTACACAGGTTTCAACGACCTAGTTTAAACGCCCTAGTTTAAACGCCCTAGTTTAAATGAGACTGCGCTGCGGCGAATAAAGTCGTTGGATAAAAAAACAATCGATTCAGTTTAGGTGCAGTTGTGGTATACTTCGCGCCGCTTTTTCTCGAGGAATGAAAACATGCAAGTCATTGAAGGTAACATCCGCGCTACGGGTAAAAAATTCGCTATTGTAGTTTCACGCTTTAACAGCTTTGTTGTTGAAAGCCTATTAGAAGGCGCGCTTGATACGCTAGAGCGTCATGGTGAAGTAAGTGGCGACGACATCACGGTAGTACGTGTTCCGGGTGCCTATGAGCTACCTATCGTGGCTAAAAAACTTGCCGAGAAAAAGTCATTTGACGGCATCATTGCACTTGGCGCAGTTATTCGTGGCGGCACACCGCACTTCGATTTTGTAGCGGGTGAGTGTAATAAAGGTTTAGCGCAAGTTTCGTTAGAATACGGCGTACCTTTGTCATTTGGCGTTATCACAACAGATTCAATTGAACAGGCTATCGAGCGTTCAGGAACCAAAGCTGGCAACAAGGGTGCAGAAGCTGCACTTGGCGCGCTAGAAATGGTTAACGTTATCGATGCTGTTGAAAAGCTTTAAGGTAATTATTTAGTGAAAGTTTCAGCTCGTCGTAAAGCCCGTGAATTAGCCTTGCAAGGCATTTATTCATGGCAAATGAGTCATAACGATATTCAACAGATTGAACTGGCGTTAGCTACCAGTAATGATATGCAGAAAGTTGATATGGCATATTTCCAAGCGCTCCTAAAAGGGGTGGCACACAACGCAAGTAATTTGGATGCGACGATTAAGCCTTACCTTGGCCGATTGCCAGAAGAGTTAGACGCCATTGAAAAGGCGATTCTTCGTATAGCTACGCTGGAACTGACTGAGCGCATCGATGTGCCATATCGCGTCATCATTAATGAAGCTATTGAACTAGCTAAATCATTCGGCGCTGAAGACAGCCACAAATTCATCAATGGTGCACTCGACAAAGCAGTTAAAACGCTGCGAAAAGACGAGCGCGACTAACCTATTTCAGTGACACTGGACGTTACTTAAGGTTTCTAAATTACCGTGAAAGAATTCGACCTTATCGGCCGCTACTTTTCTGCTGGCGGTCATAAAAGACGAGACGTAGTTATTGGTATTGGTGATGATTGTGCCGTTACTATGGTGCCTGAAAATCAGCAACTCGCAGTAACTACTGATACGCTTGTAGCAGATGTCCACTTTCTAAGAGATGCACCGGCTAAGTCAGTGGCGTACAAGGCCGTTGCAGCCAATCTTAGTGACTTGGCAGCTATGGGTGCAGAGCCAGCTTGGATCAGCCTGTCCCTGTCCCTACCTGAGGTTAAGGAAGCATGGTTAAGTGACTTTGTTATCGGTCTTTACGAGCTTACCCAATATTACTCTGTACAGCTAATTGGTGGTGATACGGTTAAAGGTTCTATGGCCATGACTATCACTGCACAAGGTTTTATCCCTCCAGGTTCAGAATTGACTCGCAGTGGTGCCAAACCCGGTGACTGGGTTTACGTTACCGGTACACTGGGCGATGCAGGTGCCGGTTTAGATATCTTACAAGGTAAGCTAGACGTGGCGGGCGAGGCGAGAGACGTGCTGATAAATAGGCATTATTTCCCTACACCTCGCGTTGCGGTTGGAACAGCAATGCGCCGAATTGCATCTTCTTGTATCGACGTATCTGATGGCGTAATTTCCGACTTAAAACATATCTTAAGTGCATCTGGTTGTGGCGCTAACGTTCACGTGGATCGCCTGCCACTTTCCCGAGCACTTACAAGCGCAGTATCACAGGATGAAGCCATAGAATACGCGCTTTCTGCAGGTGATGATTACGAACTTATCTTTACCGTATCGGAAGAGCAGCGCGGTAGCCTTGAAACGTCGATAGCCAGCACGAACGTAAAAGTGACGTGTATTGGACAGCTTACTGGCCACAACGATAAGCTTTCACTGTTTAAGAATGACGAAAAGTACACGCCAAAGCAGTCTACAGGCTACGAGCATACCTTTTAATATGGACATTTAACATGCAGGCTGAGTTTCGAGCTAGAGTAAGTATGAAGAACCCAGTGCACTTCTTAGCGCTTGGGTTTGGCAGTGGCTTAGTCCCGGTTATGCCGGGTACCTTTGGCTCTCTCGCCGCTATCCCTCTGCTTTTATTGTGTATGGGTCTATCTACGCCTTCCTTTATTGCCGTTACGCTTATAGCTTCAGTTGTGGGCATTTATCTTTGCGGTAAAACTGCTGATGATATGCAGGTACACGATCATGGTTCTATCGTGTGGGACGAAATTGCAGGCATGTTTGTTACGTTTTTATTTTTACCGCTAACGGCATCAACACTCGTTTTGGGGTTTGTGTTATTTAGACTATTCGATATTCTTAAGCCTTGGCCTATTGGTGTTATCGATAAACGGTTACATGGCGGTACGGGAATAATGCTGGATGACCTACTCGCAGGTGCAATGGCATGCGCGTGCTTGCATATTTGTGTAACGCTGTATCCTGCTGTAATTACCCTGTTTTAAAAAGGCATATGTTTTATCAAGGTGTGCAACAGGGTAGTTGACGAGACTTATAGTAAAAGCCCGCATTATTGCGGGCTTTTTCGTATTTTTATCTTTTTTTAGCGCTGGAATTTATAACGCTGAAAGCCCAGTTGTTAAAAGCTCAGTAGCTAAAAGCTATGCCAAAAACTGGGTTGCACTGGCTACAATGCCTTTTGCATCCAATCCATGCTCTTCGTACATTTCTTGCTGCGTGCCTTGCAAAATGAAACTGTCAGGAAGACCAAGCATCTTAACTCGCTTCATTACACCGTGTTGCTGAAGGTGTTCGATAACCGCGCTACCAGCACCGCCCATGATACAACCGTCTTCAAGTGTCAGCAGTACATCATGCTCTTGTGCAGCCTTTAAAACAACATCGCTATCAAGGGGCTTGATAAAGCGCATATCAATAACGGTAGCGTCGATGGCTTCTGCCGCCTCAAGTGCATTCGGGAGCAAGCAGCCAAAGTTAAGAATGGCGACGCGCTGGCTTTCCTTGGCCTTACTTTCTCGACAAGTGCGTGATTTTCCTATTTCTAGTGCTGTCATTGCTTTTTCGGGCGTTACGCCCATGCCTGAGCCACGAGGGTAGCGCACGGCAGCTGGCTGGTTAGCTAAGTGGCCTGTGTATAGCATTTGGCGGCATTCGTTTTCGTCTGAGGGCGCCATTACAATGAGATTTGGAATACAGCGTAAAAACGCGATATCAAATGCGCCCTGGTGAGTAGGACCGTCAGCACCCACTATTCCGGCTCTGTCTATAGCAAAAAGCACGGGTAAATTCTGTATAGCTACATCGTGAATAAGCTGGTCGTACGCTCGCTGAAGAAACGTAGAGTAAATAGCCACAACTGCATTGAGGCCCTCTTTGGCTAAACCTGCACCAAAGGTCACGGCGTGCTGTTCTGCAATGGCAACGTCAAAGTATTGCTCGGGATATTGCTGAGAAAATGCCACCATGCCCGAGCCTTCACGCATAGCTGGCGTTACCGCCATGAGTTTAGGATCTTTGGCAGCCATATCACATAGCCACTCGCCAAATATCGCGGAGTAGGTGGGTGCGGTTGCTTTTGACTTTGGTAGCGCGTTATCGGCAGGGTTAAACTTGGGCACCGCGTGGAATTTAATTGGATCTTCTTCGGCAACCGCATAGCCCTTACCCTTTTTGGTAACAACATGAAGAAGTTGAGGGCCTTCAAATTTTCGCATATTGCGTAAGGTATCGACCACTGCGTTTACATCGTGCCCATCTATAGGACCAATGTAGTTAAAGCCAAGCTCTTCAAAGATAGTACCCGGAACAACCATTCCTTTAAGATGCTCTTCAGCTCTGCTAGCAAATTCTTTAATGGGTGGGACATTGCTTAATAGCTTCTTTCCGCCGTCGCGAATAGAGTTAAATAGGCTACCTGTTAACAGGCGCGCCAAATGGCTATTTAGGGCTCCTACGTTCTCAGAAATAGACATCTCGTTATCGTTGAGGATAACAACCATGTCTTTTTTGATATCACCTGCATGATTGAGCGCTTCAAACGCCATACCCGCCGTCATAGCACCATCGCCAATAACCGATACAATTTTGCGGCCCTTTGCTTCTTTCTCTGCAGCAACTGCCATACCCAAAGCAGCACTGATTGACGTGGAGGAGTGACCAACTGCAAATGTATCGTAGTCGCTCTCACCAGGCCAAGGGAAAGGATGCAGTCCGTCTTTTTGTCTAATGGTTGACATGCGATCTGCGCGCCCCGTAACTATTTTATGGGGATAAGCTTGGTGGCCCACATCCCATATAAGACGGTCGAACGGCGTGTTATAGATATAATGAAGCGCCACGGTTAATTCCACCGTGCCTAAACCAGAAGCAAAATGTCCGCTACTTTGACTTACACAAGTCAGAAGGTACTCGCGAAGTTCATCGGCAAGTTCGCGCAGCTTCTCTTGAGGTAACTGCCTTAATTTGTCCGGCGTCTGCGCAAGGGCAAGCGTGGGGTAATGTTGGAGGTCTAAACTCATTTATTTATTATCTTTTTCAACATGGCGCGTGGCTAGTGGTCACGTTTTACCAAAAGCTCGCTAAACGCAATTAAACTGTCTGTATTGTAAGGTAATCGGGTTAAGGGTTGTAGTGCCTTTTCATGCAGCACTGCCAATTCCTCTTTCGCACCATCTAATCCGAGCTTTGCAGGGAAGGTATTTTTTCCCTGGGCTTCATCAGAACCCGCCGGTTTCCCAAGGATCTCGTTACTACCTTCTACGTCCAAAATATCGTCTTGGACTTGAAATGCGAGGCCAATGTTACTGGCAAACACCAAAAGGTCAGCTTCTGACTGCTTGTCTAAAGTGCCGCAAACAGTGGCAATCATCTCAACACAAGCGCGAAGTAGTGCACCGGTTTTAAGCCTATGAAGCATTTTTAATGCATCAATGTTTATGGTTTGTCCAGTGCTTGCTAAATCGATGGCTTGACCGCCACACATACCGTGATAGCCCGCACATTTTGCAAGTATGCTAAGCAGCTTCGCGCGTTTAGTATCGCCAAAATCGCTAAGCTCAGCGTCGGCGAGTATACTAAACCCAAGTGTCTGAAGTGCGTCGCCTGCGAGAATCGCGGTTGCTTCGTCAAAAGCAATATGACAAGTAGGCATGCCGCGTCGCAAGTCGTCATCGTCCATAGCGGGTAAATCATCGTGCACGAGTGAATAGGCGTGCACACACTCAATAGCCATGCTAATGGCCATTTGATCTTTCTTTGGTACGTCGAGAGTGTTGCCCACAACATGCACCAGCAGTGGTCGCATGCGCTTGCCGCCCGCCAGAAGGGCATGGCGCATGGCTGCCTTCAGTTGCGGTGCATAATCGGGAAGTTCTTCGATTAGTTTCAATAAAGACGCATCAGTTTGCTGCTTAACTTGCTGATGCAGAGCAGAGAAATTCATTAAATTACCTGTAGTTAAAAAGTGAGCAGATTAGGGCTGCTCACTCTCAGGGAGCGATTGAAGTGTTTCTTCGCCTTGTTCATTAAGCAGGATTTGTACTTTCTGCTCGGCAGTTTCAAGGGACTTTTGGCCTTGTCTAGAAAGCGCTATGCCGCGCTCAAATTTTTCCAATGCTTTATTTAGCGGCAAATCGCCGTTTTCCATTTCATCGACGATCGATTCCAATTCAGCAAGCGTTTCTTCAAACGTTGCGGTATCCGTTTTTTTTGTCATAAAAGTGCTCGATAATGGGCAAAGTTACCATATGGCGCACATTAACGGACGGTAGCAGATGGGTCAAATGGTTTGTCCCAATATCGAGCATCCGGCAGAGCGTCTGACCAAATGCTTGGCCTTGTCTCTTTGAGTTAGTAAAGACCGATTTTACTCAGCGTCATTCATTCGTGTATTAGCTCTTCGCAGTGTCAACACTTGGGCCTGTCGAAGCTTGGGTAGCTTTGCACGTGCTGACCTTTGTTGCGAAAATATACAGGGAGGGTCAATACGCCCAAAATGGTATTGATATAAAAGATCACTCAACAAACATTAAACATAATGAAGTAAGGCTATACATACTATTAGCGACCTAGATAGTTATCGCTATCAACAAAGTCATTAAATATTTACTATTGCGTAAAAGACAGGAGATATTTGTGATATTTTTCAACAATGTTGTTATAGATTTTCTATACTTTGCCGATAGAATCAATGTATATCACTAGTACTAGCTGCATATTTAAGAGGAAGAGTGAGTGGATTTAGCAACCGTAATAGGCATGTTGGGAGCCATCGGCTTTATCGTAATGGCGATGTTGATGGGCGGTACCATGAGTATGTTTATCAACGTGCCTTCACTTCTTATCGTATTCGGTGGAAGCTTGTTTGTTGTTTTATCTCAGTTCACGTTGGGCCAATTCTTTGGTGCAGGTAAGGTGGCTGGTAAAGCCTTTATGTTTAAAATCGATACGCCAGAAGAGCTTATCGAGAAAATTGTAGAAATGGCTGATGCAGCCCGCAAAGGCGGTTTCTTAGCCCTAGAAGAAGCAGAAATAAGTAACGAATTTATGCAGAAGGGCGTCGACATGCTTGTTGACGGTCACGACATTGAGGTTGTGCGAGAAACGCTATCAAAAGACATTAAGATGACAACAGACCGACATGAGTTTGGGGCAACAATCTTTAAAGGTATGGGCGACGTTGCGCCAGCAATGGGAATGATAGGAACGCTTATAGGCTTGGTGGCCATGCTCTCTAACATGGACGACCCTAAATCTATCGGCCCGGCCATGGCGGTTGCACTACTTACCACTCTCTACGGAGCCTTCTTTGCTAACATTATATGCTTGCCTATCGCGGTTAAATTATCTAACCGGGCACTTGAAGAAAAACTGAATCAAAGCCTTATTCTAGACGGAATTGTAGGTATAGCCGATGGTCAAAACCCTCGCGTTATCGATGGCATCTTGAAAAATTACCTAGCGGCGAGCAAGCGCAGCACAGGTGAGGAAGAGTAATGGCTGAAGAAGAATGTCCTAAGTGCCCACCCGAAGGCCTCCCAGCGTGGATGGGGACATTTGCCGATTTAATGTCGTTGCTGATGTGCTTCTTTGTGCTGCTTCTTTCATTTTCAGAAATGGATGTTCTTAAGTTTAAGCAAATAGCAGGCTCTATGAGTTTTGCGTTTGGTGTGCAAAACAAGATAGAAGTGAAAGATATTCCAAAAGGCACCAGCGTGATTGCGATGGAGTTTAGACCGGGTAAGCCAGATCCTACTCCAATTGAAACCATTCAACAGCAAACCATTGAAATGACGCAGCAGATGCTGGAGTTTCAAGCGGGTGATGAAGATTCTGCTGGGGGCAGGCAGAAACAACGCGGCGAACAACGAGGCGGCCAAGCGCAGCAAACTGCAACAGACTCGTCCTCCTCTGCATCGCAAAGCTCAGAGGAGTCTCAAACGGCTGAGTTAATGAAAAAAGTGGCCCAGCAGCTTCAAAAACAAATTCTCGATGGCTCAATTGAGATGGAGTCGTTAGGTCAACAGCTTACCATTCGCATACGTGAAAACGGCTCGTTTTCAGCGGGCTCTGCGTTTTTACAGCCACAGTTTCAGCCTGTTATTCGTAAAATTGGAACACTGCTGGCAGATGTGCCAGGTGAGATAGCCATATCCGGCCACAGTGACGGGCAACATATTGCAAACGAACTGTACCGCTCGAACTGGGACTTGTCTGCTCAGCGAGCTGTTGCTGTTGCTGAGGCCATGCGAACTGCGCCTGGCTTCGACGAAAGCCGCATGTCGGTAGTAGGGAAGGCCGATACCAATCCTATTGTGGAAAATGCCACATCAGCATCCGATAGGGCGAGAAATAGACGGGTTGAGATTAATATAAACCAGGGCGAGCCTATGATTTCAAAACCTATTTCCGTCATCGATGATTAGGGTGACTGATGTCAGATAAGGCTCTCAAATAAGCTTTTTAATTGAGCCTTTCATTTAAGCCTTTCAATTAAGTTTGCCAAATAAGACTGATACTCATCGTTTGAATCTTCAGTCGATAAAAGCCAGATGATAAAAGCCAGATGATAAAGGCCAGCTGGTAAAAACTAGATGAAAAAATTCGTTGAGAAAAAGACAAAAAAAACGACGCAATTGCGTCGTTTTTTGTTTGCCAGGCCAGTAAAGTCGGCCTCACTCTAATTCTAATTAATTTCCGCGGGCCAATAAGTCTCTGTACTGTGGCTTTGAAATAACAAGCTGTACCGTACTAATAGTTCTCTCAAGAAAACCACCTTCGCAATACTTGAGGTAGTAGGTCCACATGCGAACAAAACGTTCATCATAGCCGTCTTGAAGCAGGTCGTCTTTTGCCGCTATAAATGCTTCATACCAGTGATTTAATGTTTTTGCATAGTCGATACCGATATCGTGCAAATCTCTGATCATCATGTCTGAATGCTTTTTAAGGTGAGCATTAAGTTGATACTGAGAAGGTAAAAATCCACCTGGGAATATGTATTTCTGAATGAAGTCTACGCTGTTCGAATAGCTTTCATAGCGTCTATCGTCAATGGTAATTGACTGTAAAAGCATAAGGCCGTTTTCTTTAAGCAACGACGAGCACTTTTCGAAGAAATTACCCAAAAACGAACGACCCACTGCTTCTATCATTTCAATCGAAACGAGTTTGTCGTACTTACCTTCTAATAATCGGTAGTCTTTTTTGAGAAGCGTCACTTTATCTTGCAGTTGTTCTCGCGCAATCCAGTCTTCTGCCCACGCATATTGCTCTTCAGATATTGTGGTCGTGGTGACTTTACAGCCATAATGCTTCGCTGCGTATACTGCTAGTCCACCCCAGCCTGTGCCAATTTCTAAAAGATGGTCATTTTCATTGAGCTTAAGTTTGTCGCATATGGTTTTAAGCTTATGATTCTGCGCTTCGTTTAACGAGGCGTTTGGGTCTGGATAAACTGCTGATGAGTACATCATTGTACCATCAAGAAAGCGGGTATAGAGTTTGTTGCCCAGGTCGTAGTGGGCTTCAATATTCTTTTTGGCTTGGCTAGTGGTGTTGCGGCGTGCAAAGTGCTGTAACTTCATCACGGGCATTGTAAGCCACTTAAACTTATTCTCCCACTCATCGAGTGTGGGCAGGTTACGTGCGAACACCTGCACCACAGCGGTCACGTCGTTACTGTCCCAATGACCATCCATGTAGGCTTCGCCGGCACCAACACTGCCACCAAGCAAAAGGCTTCGATAAGCTTTTACATCTTTAATATTAACAACAGCCGATAATTCATCCTGCTCGTTGCCAAACGTTGCAATAGTGTCGCCATTTTCTTGAATAGTAAGGTTACCAAGGGGGAGGTGCTTCAAACATTTAAGAAACAGCGTTCTACAGGTTTTGTCTACAAACGAAACCTCTGATGTAGAGAGTAATACAGATTCACCAAAAGACATTTTTTATTTTTCCTGACTTTTTTCTGGGTGTGTATATAAAGGCGTCTTTTTTATAAATAGCATAAGTGCTTGCCAATATATTCCCAATACAGTTTTCATTGTCATACTAGGTATACGTCTCATTACTTTAGTTAGATTCGCATTATCTAAAGTAAATTTGTTTAAATTTATTCCCGCACAGAATTCTTTGTCTGCTCTAACGCAATCCATTACCAATGATAGCTTATCTGAAGGTTGCGTTATGCGCCATTGATAGGTCATGTCCATTGGGTTAAATGGAGAAACATGGAAGGCTTTAGGCGTATCTTCTTGTGTCGATAAATCGACTAAGTAATAGTGTCTTTCATTCCACGGTGTATTGCTGACTTCCGCTAGCATGTGGCTAAACGAGCCGTCGCCCTGTCTGAGATAGTAAAAATTCACAGGGCTAAAGTACAGCCCCCACATGCGCAATTGTCCCAACATAAATACGTCACCATCTAGCGCGGTGTCGCCGTTTAACGATGTCATCTTCTCAAGCACTGCGTTTTTTAAAGGTTTCCCATCATCGCTTAGGTAATCACTGCGTTTAAACCGCGCTCTCGCCCACTTGCGAATTGAAAAATGTGTTAAATTCTCGGATAACGTGTTGAGTTCTGACTCGTCTAGCTTCAACCAAAACAAATAAATGTCGTAAACAAATTTGTGCTTCGTTGGCTTAAAGCGTTCGTGATAAACACTGCCTTTGTATATTGCACTTTCTATTTGCATTGCCGTCACAGTGTCTCACCGAAACGCTTACATACGTCTAAGGCGCTCACTACACCGTCTTCATGAAAGCCGTTGTACCAATACGCACCGCAAAAATGTAAATTATCAACGCCACAAATTTCAGAACGACGCTGTTGTGCATTGACCATGTCAGCACTGTATTGAGGATGAGAGTATCGATATTGCCCAAGAATTTTGCTTTTATCTATTTCGCTCGTGTTATTCAACGTGACGGAATAGGTATTTTTGGCAGTTAGGCGCTGAAGAATATTCATGTCGTAAGTGACAGACGCGGGGCGCATCTCTTCTGTTGCGTCTTCTTTAAGTCGATAATTCCAGCTAGCCCATGCTAATTTACGCTTTGGCAATTGCCCAATATCTTTGTGCATAACCACGTCATTCTCGCCGTACGGTATGTTGCCCAAAATATCTTTGTGTGAGGCCGTTGCATTATCCAGCATGGCTAATGCTTGGTCGCTGTGACAGGCAAATACCACGTCGTCAAAATGTGCCACTCCACCTTTTGCATCGGTAACAGACCATAGCTCGCCTTCTTTAGTCACTTTGTTGACACCACAAGACAGCTTTATCTTCGATTCAAACGGAGCGATTAACGGAGCAATATACTGACTAGAGCCACCAACGATGGTGTACCACTGTGGTCTGTCGGTAATGTTGAGTAGACCGTGGTTATTAAAAAACTGCAGGAAAAAGGTCAGGGGAAAGCGGCGCGTTTGCTCCAGGCTGCTCGACCAAATAGCGGCGCACATTGGCAAAATATAATAACGAGCGAAATCATCGCTCAATCCTAACTCGTCAATAATGTCTTGTAGCGTAAGGGCCGATGTATCTCTCTTTTCAGCCACCATTGACTTGCAGGCTTTATTGAACTTGAGAATATCGCGAACGATGCGCCAGAATTTAGGGCGAAGAATATTTCTGCGCTGCGCGAAAAGACTATTAATTGTGTTGCCATTATATTCAAGGTTGGCTTTTTTGCTGGTAACAGAAAAGCTCATTTCAGTTGGCTGACACTCTACGCCAAGGGTGGTCATCAATTTAATAAAGTTAGGGTACGTCCAATCATTGAAAACAATAAAACCGGTATCGATGTTGTGGGTTTCACCTTCGTCCACAATTGTCTTTGTTGCTGTGTGGCCGCCAATGTAATCATTTGCTTCATAAACAGTGATGTCGTTTTTCTTATTTAAAAGGTGAGCACATGTTAAACCTGCGATACCTGTACCCACGATTGCTACTTTTCTTGTCATTATTATATTTCTCTTAAACTACTTATTTGTCGTTGCGCATGGACAGGGACAATCGCTTTTGCAGACCAGATGGTAATACATTCATGAACCTTAATATATAGCCAAACATTTTCGGGAAAAAGATCGTACGTTTATCGCTTTCAATTCCTTTCAACATACTTTCGGCCGCTTCTTGAGCCGTTATTTTCATTGGCATATCAAAATCATTCTTTTCTGTTAACGGCGTTTCTACAAAACCAGGTGATACTGCTTGTACTTTAACGCCTCTGTCGTGCAAGTCTACTTCAAGACTTTTCGTAAAGTAGTGCAGGGCTGCTTTACTTGCGCCATAGGCCTGTGAACGAGTAAAGGGAAGCAATCTAGCCATGCTATCTACAATCACTAAGGTCTTACCCGCTTTCAGATTATGGATGAATGCATCCACGCAGTTAACTACACCGAAAAAGTTAGGTTCGAATACTCTGCGAAACATATCGGATTCAAATTTATCAATATCCACATACTCACAGGTACCCGCATTTAACACTGCAATATCAAATTGAATGTCTTTTAACGCATTTTTAGTATCATCAAGTGATGACACGTCAAATTGACATGAAGTGATGTTTTCATGGCGTGATAACTCATTGAGCGCTTCTTCATTTCTGCCACACGCAATTACGTCGTAACCCTTTTGGGCTGCGTGCTCAGCAAGTGCTTTTCCGATCCCCGATGTTGCTCCGGTAATTAGCAATGTTGTCATTTGGCGAGTCTTCCTTTTATCTTCTTAATCACAAAACCTAATAAAGGTACGTGTTCATAGACCATTTCGCCCAAATCGTAATAATCCTTGTGATAAACAATGATGTCGTCTTTCACTCCTAGTTGAGTGGTACCATCTAAAGTAATAACCTTATCGCTTCCTTTTAAGGTTAAGGTCATTGTCCAATTTGCAATATGTGTAACGTTACACTTTGAGGGCGCACATTCTAGTATGTCAGCGATATTGAATTTACAGGTGTCGGCTTGCTCAAGAAGATTGCCGAAATATGACTTCACCGCATCAAGACCCCGATGGGTGGTGATAGGGTCTATGAATACGATATTATGTGAATAAATCTCATTAAGATCCTCGGTAGATATTTTACAAATGTCTGTGTAAATTTTACAAAATCGTTGAATGACTTCCATACTAAATCCTTTGCACGCCATGGCATGTCTACTTCTTAGGTAATAGGTTCTGATTAAATAAATCAATATATAACTTATTTTATACAGCGCGTGTACCAGTATTAGTTTGCTATTAGTGCGCAAGATTCAGCGCTACTGTGTTCGTGTGTTTTCTTTATATAAAGAATGACTCGTTACAAAAGATGACACAAGCTCTTGAATTTAATTAACTCTTTCTAATATAAAAGTCGATGAAATTATAAACATTACCGCTTCTGCTAGAGATTAGATCAAGAGTAAAAAAGGCAGTGTGAAAATATTTCTCATATGGATCCAATTCATACCCACTACCGTAACTCTTTATGTATTCTTGGAAGTGTGGTGTATGAGTAATAATCGTTTTCCCTTATTCCCATTGTCTGCCCATCTGTTACCAGAAGGTAGAATGGCGTTACGAATTTTTGAGCCCAGATATGTGCGCATGGTTAAAGAGGCATGCGCCGAAAACAAAGGGTTTGTTATGTGTATGTTAAATGCCAACGGCGATAAGTCGGCGAATGAACATATACATAAAATAGGTACGTACGCCACGGTGGTCGACTTTGATATGCTTGATGATGGCTTGCTTGGCATAAAGGTTGCTGGTTCTCACCTAGTTGAGGTCGAAGACATTGCTGTCGAGCATGATGAATTGAGAACGGGAGTGTGTAATCCCATCGATTCATGGAATTGTGACCTATCAACTCAACAAATAGCGCCTATGGACGAGCGACTTAAAGAAATATTCGGAAATTATGAAGAGTTAGCATCGTTATACGATGAGCCGAAATTTGATAGCCCGAATTGGGTATTAAATAGATGGCTAGAACTATTACCGGTAGACGGTTCGCAAAAGCAGCATTTTCTTGAACAACGAGAATGCACTAACCTGCTAAAGTATCTGTCTACATTAATAGGTTAATGCGTCATTTGAACAACATGACAGCTTCATTACAAAATCGTAACGCGCAAAGTGCGATTTCTCCGAACGTTTTAAGTCAAAAAGCCGTAGTATGATGCAACCAAAACGGAAAAGCGGACGAATATTATGTTAGTTGGAATTCCATTGGAACAAAGCAATAGCACAATCAAACCAAAAGAATGTGCTACCGAAATGTCTGAATACCTTGTAGCGGTTGCTGACGCTCGCTGTAAACGCTCATTTTCTCGAGTTTTTAATTATTTTGCACCTCGCCTTCGCTCTTACGCATTAAAACAAATGGGTAACGAGGCTTTAGCGATGGAGCTAGTACAAGACACAATGTCTAATGTGTGGCAAAAAGCCCACCTTTTCAATGCTGAAAAGGGGTCGCCATCTACATGGATATTTACAATTGCACGAAACATACGTTTCGATATGCTGCGCAAGCTACAAAACAGAAAAGAAGACGTATGCTCTGATGATTTGTGGCCAGTATTATGTGAACAAACTGCTGATTTAAACGAAGCGCCCCTTGACGAGCAAGTCACGCTCGAGCAAATAGGGTATATGTTTGAAGCGTTACCGGTTAAACAAAAAGCAGTAATTGAAGCTATCTATATAGATGGCAAATCTCAGCAAGAAGTTGCAAACGAACTATCTATTCCATTAGGTACAGTGAAGTCGAGAACTCGACTAGCACTTCAACGTTTAAAAGGTATGCTGAACGACAATGATTAAGTTTCACCCAAGTCCTCAACAGATTACAGAATTCGTTGAGGGCAGTCTTACGCCAGCTGTATCGCTATTGGTGTCTGCACACTGTGATATGTGTGAGCAGTGTCAAATGCGAATTGAAAGCGAAACTGAAAGCCTTGCGGCTAACATGGTGTTAGAAATAGAAGAAAGTTTTGACGAATCTGCTCAGTTTGGCGATATGTTGTCTCAAATAACGCAGGCACCGTCGTCAATAGAATCTGATGCTAGAACGTCTAAAGAGACGAGCAGCTTCAAAGAGAAGTCGGTAACAATTGAGCTAGACGGTCGTACCTTTAAATTACCACGTACACTGCATCGCTATATCGACAAAACGGGCAATTGGTCCAGTTTGGTCGGAAAGCTTTGGCAAGCACCTGTTGATTTAGGTAATCAAGGTGTGGCTAACTTTATCTTTATGGGCAGCGGCGGAAGCGTCCCTGAGCATACCCACAGAGGTACTGAGTACACGTTGGTTATCGACGGTGAATTTAGTGATGGTTTAGCTAATTACGATACTGGCGATTTCATTTTTATGGATGGCAACAAGACCCACACCCCTAAGTCGGACACGAAGGAAGGGTGTTTGGTTTTCAGCATTGTGGATCAGCCACTACACTTCACGTCAGGTTTGGCTCGGTTGCTCAACCCGTTCAGTCATCTGTTCTTCAGATAGGCTAGAAAAAGTCCCAACAAATAAAAAACGCACCGAAGGTGCGTTTTTTTTTGCTTTGAATTGGTGGATGTTGCAACCTTATCAGCTGATAAAGTCGCTTTCTGGGAAGTTTAGCTTTAACGTCTTCATTGCGTTTAAACGCAAGTCATCCAATCCAAGTTGTTCATAACTCGACACCATTATCTCAAGGGCATCCTTTACCTGAGTTGTATCAGGAAAGTGTTCAATGACATACCGACCGCGATTCGCTGCTGCTACGTAAGCCTGGCGGCGCATGTAGAAACGAGCAATAGCAATTTCATATCTGGCTAGTCTGTCTTTAATATGCAGCATACGCTTTTTAGCATCAGGAGCGTATTTACTGTTTGGGTATTGCTCAATTAGCCGTCTGAAATCTTCAAATGCTTGACGAGATTTTGATGGGTCTCTGTCCGAGCGGTCTATTGTCAGCAGCTCTTGAAAAAGATTGCTGTCTGATTCCATATTCGTTAGCCCGCGCATATAGTACGCGTAATCTACATCTGAATGATTAGGGTTAAGGCGAATAAAGCGGTCAACTGTAGCCAATGTTTCGTCAATTTTACCCGACTTGTAATAACTATAGATAAGATCGAGTTGAACCTGGTGAGACAATGGGCCAAAAGGATAGCGAGAGTCTAGTGCGCTAAGCGTTTGGGCAGCGGCGCTAAAATTGCCCACTTCCATGCTTTCAGAAGCTCTGTCGTAAAGTTGTTGTGCACCCATGTTTGCAAGTACAATTTTTTCCTCTTCAGATTCTGAAGAGCTGCAACCTGTTAAGGTCACCATAGCACCTAGGAAAACTGGCGCTAAAAGACGAAATGATTTCATAATAATTCTATATTCCTGCTAAACAGTTTTAATACTTCGCTGTCTACGCTCATGTGTTAAACAACAACACGTTGCCCGCATTCTAACGTACTAACGATGAGAAAAACCATACAAATTCGCAAACAACGCAGTGTACAGGGTGAATACTTGTTATAATACCCTTTTTACACGCAATGTTAGGTGTTATGACGCAAGTGCCAAACACAATTCAATTAGAGGCTTCAACACAAGCCGCCCATTTTGGTTTACGTTTAGATCAGGCTTTGGCCGATTTGTTCCCTGAATATTCACGTTCAAAGTTAAAAACTTGGATTCAGGATGGCAACGTTGCAGTAAATGGCGAGGTTATCACGGTTCCACGCCATAAAATGCAAATAGACGAAGTTATTACCGTTCGCGCAGAAATGGATGTTCAGGTAACAAGTGTCGCTCAAGATATCGCTCTGAACATCGTTTTTGAAGATGAGCATATTATGGTGATAAATAAACCTGCAGACTTAGTCGTTCATCCGGGAGCCGGAAATCCAAGCGGTACCGTGCTTAACGCGCTGCTTAACCACGTGCCCGACATCGATCGCGTTCCACGTGCAGGTATTGTTCACCGCCTTGATAAGGACACAACGGGCCTGATGGTTGTTGCGAAGACCGTACCAGCGCAAACCCATTTAGTTGACCAGCTTCAGCGTCGAGAGATGAGTAGGGAATACGAAGCAATTGCAATGGGTACTATGGTTGCTGGTGGTGTGGTGGATGAACCTATTGGCCGTCATGCAACTAAGCGCACGCACATGGCGGTAAGAGAAGATGGTAAACCCGCAATTACTCACTTTAGAGTGATTGAAAAGTTTCGAGCCTACACACACATCCGCTTAAAACTAGAGACAGGTAGAACTCATCAAATTCGCGTACATATGGCGCATTTGAAGCATCCTTTGTTAGGAGATCAAACTTACGGTGGGCGCCCTCGATTACCAAAAGGCGCATCTGAAAGCTTTATCGATGCATTGAGAGGTTTCCAGCGACAGGCTCTTCACGCGGCACAGCTTTCGTTTTTCCATCCTGAAAGCGAAGAATGGATGACGTACAAAGCACCGTTGCCCAACGATATGCAGTCGCTATTAGAAGCGGTTAGACAGGATACAAAAGACAATCCGGAAGACATGATTTAGCCACATGTCATCCGCTGAGCGTTTCATCATTCAAGAGTGCTTTCCCGATAATGTAGTGGCATATACATCTACTCGATGTGGCGGTGTTAGCAATAAATCTCTAGTAGATAGCAGCGCCCAAGTAGGGAGAGCTATTCAAGGTAGAGCTACTCAAGGTAAAGCTACTCAAGGTAAAGCTATTCAGGGTAAAAGTGCTCAGGATAAAACGGCTCAAGATATAACTGCTCAAGAAAATTCGGGCACAAGAGACTATTTGGGGCTCAACGTAGGGGCGCATGTGGGCGATGACATTATCAGCGTCCGCGAAAATCGCGCGCGCTTGCCACACAGTGATAAGATAACATGGTTGGAGCAAGTACATGGCAACACAGTTGTCACGCTTCCCACGCCATTTATTGAAGCTGATGCCTCATTCTCTTCACGTTCAGCGCATTTTTGTGCGGTGATGACAGCAGACTGCGTGCCGGTATTGATAAGCGATAATAGAGGAAGGGAAGTTGCAGCTATCCATGCCGGGTGGAAGGGACTGGAAGCCACTATTATTGCTAATGCCCTAACGCACTTTTCTACAGACCCGTCACAACTCATTGCGTGGATTGGCCCTGCCATTTGTGGACAGTGTTACGAGGTTAACGAAACGCTGGCCAACAAATTCTCTTATTACAAAAACTGCGTAACGCCAAATAAGCAAGCGGGTAAGTACCTGTTAGACCTGCCTCACATAGCGAATCAGCAGTTAACACACCTTGGTATTAAACACGTCGAGCTAAGTCATTATTGTACCTATTGCCGCAGCGATTTGTTTTATTCCCATCGAAAAGCCACGCACAGCAATTACGAGGCTACAGGTCGAATTGTAAGTGTGATTGGCTTGCGCTAAATCAAGTTTTTCATCATCTTTATCATTACTCACTTGAATCGTCATTCATAAGCTCCCATAAATAGAATATAAAGAAATATTCATTTTAAGGTTGAGGTTATGAGATTAGATAGATTTACCAGTAAATTTCAGCTCGCTATATCCGATGCTCAATCACTCGCATTGGGTCGAGATCACCAATATATAGAACCTGTTCACCTAATGACGGCCATGCTTAATCAGCAAGGCGGTTCGATACGAACATTGCTTGATCAAGCAAAAGTTAACGTTAACGCGCTGCGCTCAGCGTTAAGTCAAGCTATCGAGAGGCTACCTCGTATTGAGGGGATTGGCGGCGAAGTTCAGCTTGGAAAAGACAGCGTTATTCTGCTCAATATGTGCGACAAGATTGCACAGCAGCGTAAAGACGACTACATCACTTCTGAAATTTTTGTTGTTGCCGCCATAGACGATAAAGGTCGACTCGGTGAAATTTTAAGAAGCCTTAACGTGACCAAAGATATCGTAGAGGCAGCAATTGATGATATGCGCGGCGGTCAAACAGTTACCGATCCTAACGCAGAAGATGTTCGTCAAGCACTGGAAAAATATACCACTGACCTAACAGAAAGGGCAGAGCAGGGCAAACTTGACCCAGTCATCGGCAGAGACGATGAAATTCGCCGCACTGTTCAAGTGTTGCAGCGTCGTACAAAGAATAATCCGGTATTAATTGGTGAGCCAGGTGTGGGTAAAACGGCAATTGTCGAAGGCCTTGCACAGCGAATAATTAACGGCGAAGTTCCCGAAGGGCTTAAGAATAAACGAGTTCTGTCTTTAGACATGGGAGCACTGATTGCTGGCGCTAAGTACCGCGGTGAATTTGAAGAACGTTTAAAAGCGGTTCTTAATGAACTGTCTAAGGAAGAGGGACGAGTTATCCTCTTTATTGATGAGCTTCATACCATGGTTGGAGCCGGTAAAGGCGATGGCGCCATGGATGCAGGTAATATGCTTAAACCTGCGCTCGCTCGCGGGGAACTTCATTGTGTGGGAGCGACCACTCTCAATGAGTATCGTCAATACATAGAAAAAGATGCAGCATTAGAGCGCAGATTCCAAAAGGTATTAGTGGAAGAGCCAAGTGTCGAAGACACTATTGCTATATTGCGTGGCCTTAAAGAGCGTTACGAGCTCCATCACTCTGTTGATATTACCGACCCTGCTATCGTAGCGGCTGCAAGTTTGTCTCATCGCTATATAAGCGACAGACAGCTACCTGATAAAGCCATCGATTTAATTGACGAAGCCGCATCAAGTATTCGACTTCAAATAGATTCTAAGCCTGAAGATATGGACAGGCTTGAGCGTCGAATCATTCAACTAAAGTTAGAAGAACAAGCGTTGGCTAAAGAGACGGACGATGCCAGTCATAAGCGCTTAGAAATGATAGAGCTTGAACGTGAGCAGGCGGAAACTAAATATGCGGCATTTGAAAAAGTTTGGCTTGATGAAAAAGACGCCATGCAGGGCACACAGACAATCAAGTCTGAACTAGAGCAAGCCAAGTTAGATTTAGAAATTGCCCGTCGAGCGTCAGACCTTAACCGTATGTCAGAACTTCAATACGGCCGTATTCCTGAGCTTGAAGCTAAATTAGAGCTCGCGGCCGAAAACGAAACCCTTGAAACTAAGCTGGTCAAAAACAAAGTAACAGATAACGAGATTGCAGACGTACTTTCTAAATGGACAGGTATCCCTGTCTCTAAAATGTTAGAAGGCGAGCGAGATAAGTTATTGCGCATGGAAGACGTACTTCACAAGCGTGTTGTTGGCCAAGAAGAAGCTGTACATTCGGTTTCAAATGCTATTCGTCGTTCTCGTGCC
The DNA here is from genome assembly GCF_000753865.1 of Alteromonas sp. LOR. Classification (GTDB taxonomy): domain Bacteria; phylum Pseudomonadota; class Gammaproteobacteria; order Enterobacterales; family Alteromonadaceae; genus Alteromonas. The sequence continues at coordinate 100,494 of NZ_JQFW01000028.1, forward strand.
GGCTTGGCCGATCCCAACCGGCCAATAGGCTCATTTTTGTTCTTAGGGCCTACTGGTGTGGGCAAAACAGAACTCTGTAAAACGCTGGCTGGTTTTATGTTTGATACCGAAGACGCCATGATCAGAATAGATATGTCTGAATTTATGGAAAAGCATTCGGTTTCTCGCCTAGTCGGTGCACCTCCTGGTTATGTTGGCTATGAAGAAGGTGGCTATTTAACCGAAGCCGTCCGCCGTAAGCCTTATTCAGTCATACTTTTAGATGAAGTGGAGAAAGCTCATCCTGATGTATTTAATATTCTGCTTCAAGTGCTTGATGATGGTCGACTAACAGATGGCCAAGGTCGTACGGTAGATTTTAAAAATACCGTAGTGATCATGACGTCTAATCTTGGTTCAGACGTCATTCAAGATAAGCACGATGAAAGCCAGTACGATGAAATGAAGTCGATGGTGATGAATGTGGTGGGCCAGCACTTCCGCCCTGAGTTTATAAACCGTGTTGATGACATTGTTGTGTTTCATCCCTTGGGCAAAGAGCAGATAAAGGCGATTGCAAAAATACAGCTTGCATCATTAAGAGCGAGGCTTGCAGAGAAAGGGTATAAGCTCACCCTTACTGGCCGCGCAATGGACAAGCTAGCCGAAGCTGGTTTCGACCCTATCTTTGGGGCAAGGCCGCTCAAACGGGCGATTCAAATTCAAATAGAGAACCCGTTAGCGCAGCAATTGCTTTCAGGAGAGTTAGAGCCAGAGTCTACGGTTAAAATAGATGCCAACGATGAAAAATTGTTTATTGTGAATGAATAGGCAGCCGAACTTTTATTGAGTTAATGCTTTAAAAAAACAGCTAAGCTAGCGCGGTAAACAACGAGCGGGTGTTGGTTAAACACCCGCTTTTTTGTGTCCGTATTTAATGGGCATCTTTGTGCTGAGGCGGTAGTATAGGAATTCATAAACAATGAAAGTGAAAAAAGAGCGGCAGTGAAAATAAACAGTATTATTGAACAGTTTCAACGTGCGTTAGGTAGTGACAGCGTGTCTGTTAATAGCAAAGCTACCGAGCACTACAGAACGGGATGGCGTTCAGGCGGCGGTAATGCTATCGCCGTTCTTTTCCCTAAAACGCTTATGGAATATTGGGAAGCCCTTACGATTTGCGTAGCCGAAAATTGCATTATTATCATTCAGGCGGCAAACACGGGGCTTACCGAAGGGTCTACGCCAAGTGGCAGTGATTACGATAGACCTGTGGTCGTCATCAACACATTAGCGATGAACGATATCGTTCTCATTAATAATGGTCAGCAAGCCATCAGCTTTCCTGGTGCTACTCTACACAAGCTTGAAAAGAAATTAGCACCAATGGGGCGGGCGCCACACTCTGTCATTGGTTCTTCATGTTTAGGAGCCTCAATAGTTGGGGGAATAGCCAATAATTCAGGCGGTGCACTGGTTAAGCGCGGCCCTGCGTATACTGAGCTATCGCTTTACGCCCATGTAGATAACAATGGCAAACTGGGGCTGGTCAATCATCTGGGCATTGAATTGGGTGACACGCCAGAAGACATAATTGCAAACCTTTCATCGGGCAATTTTGCGAAAGATAAAATACGGACTGATAAAAAAGCATCGGCCAGTGATTATGAAGAGATAGTACGAAATACTCACGCCGATACGCCTAGCCGCTTTAACGCAGACCCATCTCGTTTATTCGAGGCCAGCGGCTGCGCTGGCAAAATAGCCATTTTCGCTGTTGTTGTTGATACTTTTGAAGTACCTCAAGAAGAGCAAACCTTCTATATTGGCACTAATGATCCGTCGGTGTTAACGCAAATCAGACGGGACATGTTAGCTCAGTTCTCGCAACTTCCCGAAGTGGGGGAGTATTTGCATAGAGATATGTTCAACATTGCAGAAAAGTATGGAAAAGACACCTGCCTGTGTATTCATCACTTAGGTACAGCAGCACTTCCCAAATTATTTGCCGCTAAAGGCCGCATTGATGCGCTGCTTCGTCGTTCAACAGTGTTTCCTAACCATTTAACCGACAAAGCAATGCAGCTGGCGGGTGGTCTTTTTCCTCGGTTTTTACCTAACTCTTTAACCCAATTTCGAGACCAGTACGAACACCATCTTATTCTTAAAATGAGTAATCAAGGAATAGAGGAAGCGAAGCGGTACTTAGGTAATCTTTTTGATACAGAGAAGAGAGAAGGTGCATTTATTATTTGCAATAAAGAGGAAGCGTCGAAAGCCTTCTTGTTGCGATTTGCTGCTGCAGGCGCAGCCATGCGTTATCAAACTCTTAATGAAGATAACGTGGGAGAAGTATTAGCCCTTGATATTGCACTTAGGCGCAACGATGAAAGCTGGCTAGAAACGTTACCTGAACACATAAGTCGGCATATCGATAAAGCCTTATACTACGGCCACTTTTTTTGCCATGTCTTTCACCAAGACTATGTGCTGAAAAGGGGGGCCGATGCTAAGAAAGTTAAGGCTGACATGCTAGCGCTGCTTGATAATCGCGGAGCGAAGTACCCAGCTGAGCATAATGTGGGTCATTTATATGATGCAGAGGATACGTTACAACGCTTTTATCAAGAATTAGACCCCACGAATACGTTTAACCCGGGGATTGGCAATATGGACAAGCACGCCCGTAACTGCGCTTGTTGCGGGTAGTGCTTGTTATATTTTTCCCTTAAATCGAGTGGCTCTTAATAGAACTTTTTTAAGCCAAGCCAAGTCAAGCCAAAGAGCTAAGGCGAGAGCTGAAAAGCGCGTAATCAGCGTTCTATTATAAACTCTCTAACAGTGCCTTGGCTTTAGGGCGCATGAAAAATGGGCGCTCTACATTTACCGCGTATTCCAACTCTTTTTTCGCTTCATCGATACGACCTAACTTGGCAAGGGTAAACCCAAGGTGATAGCGAATGTTTGGATCCTTTGCGTCTCTAGCAAAAGCGTCTCGCAACATTTGTAAGCTTTGTTCATAATCACCCCGCAGTGCTTTTATATGGCCGTAGGTATTTAAAATACTTGCTGAGTTTGGTTGTAGCTCATAGGCTTTTTGCGCATAGTTTCTCGCGGTCACCAGCGACGCTTCTATACTCATTATCGCTAATCGATTGTAAGCTTCAGCTGGGTTTAAAAGGTTAGGCTCTTTGACGAGTTCTTCATAGAGAGCCGTCGACTCCTCAAAATCACGAATAAAAAACAGATACTGCGCTAGTAAATTTTTGGCCAGTAAGTTATTAGCATTTTCTTCGACCATCTTACGTGCCGTGTTTAGAAAAACATCGACAAATTGTTCGTTAAGAGCATAGTTATAAATAGCGATAAACGCTTGGGCAAAACTTGGATCAATTGCTAATGCGCGCTTATAGGCGTTCACTGCGGACTCGCTTTTACCTAGGTTAGCATTAAGCCTACCCGTTAAAAAATGATAGACCGGACTCTGTTGCTGCTCTTTAGATATACTGCCAAGTAATCGTTTTGCTTTGTCATTGCTTTGCAAATCTAACAATAAGCTGGCATAGCGTAAGGTCACAAATGTATTGTTGTTGGCAATTTCATAGGCTCTTGCCATTGCAGCCTCTGCTGCTTCATTGTTACCTATAGCGCGAACCTGCTCCATATAAGTGATTAACTTACCGGCATCGTCGTTGATAAAGTTGCGGACAATACTCAGTGTTTTCTCTGCATCAGCTCGCTCGCTGGTTTGTATTTGTAAGGCAGCCTTGCGAAGCAGGTAGTCGGCATTATCAAAGTCGTCTTTTAGCAGAAGATCTAAATGATACAGCGCACTTTTGGTGTCGCCTTGCTGTTGGTATAAAGATGAAACTCGTTCTCTTGCCGCCATGTTTGATGGTGATAGCGTAAGAATATCCAGATAAATTTGTTTGGCGTTATCTAACTCACCCTCTTTTGACAGGTTAAATGCTTTTAGCATCAATGTTTCATTGTGCTGTGGGGATAGCGTCAATAGCTCTTCGATAAGCTCATTAGACTGCTCAACATTGCCTAATCTACTCTGCGTGGCGGCTAAATTAAATTTCGCTGGGAATAACGTAGGATTTTGTTCCAGCGCTTTTTCAATATTGGTTTTTGCTTCTTCCAGAAGTCCCTGACGGATTAAAATGCCGGCCTTCAAGTTATACACTTCAGCTTCATCCGGAAATAGGGCACCAAGAAGTTCTGCGCCACTAAGTGCTTTCTCAAATTTTTCGGCTTGTAAGTTCATTAGTGAGTAAGTAAATAAGAAGCCTGCGTTGTCACGGTACGCAGGTAGATTGTCTTCTAATATAGAAAGTGCTTCTTCTCGTTTGCCCCTTGCGGCCATCAGCTTAATTTTGAAAAGCTGTAACTTGCCTTCGTTGGGATATTTATACTCTAAGTTTTGCAATAAACGTTCTGCTTTAAACGCTTTGTTTTGGCTTATAAAAAGATTGCCAAGCATAAGCGCTGAATCGGGGTCTTCCATAAGTGCTTCTTGATGGCGTTCAAGAAGCAGTAGTGCTTGCTTATCCTGCTGCGTGGCCATATAAACTTGACTAAGCATCAATACTGCTTGCAGATCGTCAGGCTCTTTTTGCAGATAAGTGGTGAAATCCTTAGCTGCGGTTTCCATATTATTATTGAAAAAATTAGTCAGCCCACTGATATACAACAGCATTGGCTGCGAGGTAATAAGGTCTGGGTCTAACTGCGCCATAAACTCATTGAGTTCTTTTAGCTTTTCATTGTCTATTGCCTGTTTGTTGTCTCTACTTTGTAGCCAGCTATTGAGCAGAATGGCAAGAGGATCATTCGGTGTATCTTCGATAATCTCGTCAACAAACAGTTTAGCGGTGTCGTAGTCTTTAGCTTCTAAGTAAAGGTCTACAAGATTGCGCAGAGCAATTGGATCGTCCCGATTAAAGGTTAACGCTTTTTGTAAGTGCGCAGTTGCGGCATCTTTATCGCCCTGACGATAAGCGAGTTGGCCTTTCAATCGCCACGTTATAGCGTTTTTTGGCTCTACATCCATAGCTCTGTTGATGAGCGTTGACGCCTTAGTTAAATCTTCGTTTTGAAGAGCAATGGAGGCTAAACCATTTATCGCAGGCACAAAGTTGGGGGCGCGAGATAAGAGTGCGTTGTAATCTTTAAGCGCACAGGCTTCATCTTCCAAACGAATGCATGCCGTGGCGCGAATAAGCAGCCATTCTTGCTCAGAGTCCCCAGAGAGTTTATCAAGTTCACTAAAATCGACGATATCTTGGTATTTGTTCAAAAACAGCCAGGTATTTCCTAGGGGCTCAGCGACTAAATTGATATCAGCACCCATTTCTAGTGCTTCAACAAACTCTAGTTCTGCTGCGGTAAGGTAACCATTAATAAGTAGGATTTCTCCCATCAGAATTTTAGCGGCTAAATTTTCAGGGTCTTTTTGAAGGCTATTTTTAAGGTGTATATAGGCTTCGTCATACTCACTTTGATTGAACGCAGTTAACGCCTTCTCGTAATCCTCTGATGTTGTGGCAAAACCGTTCACTGTGAAAAAAGAGGTGGCGATGACAGAGAAGAGAGCGCGTTTAACAAAGCGCTTTTTATTATTAAACAAGTTCATAGTTACCTTTGGGTTTGCCTTACTCAAGCATAAAAATAGCATAAAAAAAGGTGGCCAAAGCCACCTTCTAAAGATACGTGTTTTTTAACTGTTTTAAAACAATTAAGCGCGACGTTTGCGTCTGTAAAGCACTAAACCCAAACCTAAGCTCATTAGAGCAAGAGCGCCTGGCTCGCTGACTTCGGTTGTTGTAGTAGGTGTATTATCTACAGAAAATCCAAGTGCAGATAATTTAAACCCAGAACCAGATATTTCAGTTTCGCTTGTTGTCGGGTCAAAGAAAGTGTTATACGCACCCACCAACCAATATTTGGCTTCAGTGAACGTAGTAGGGTAGGTTACCGAGTAATTTCCTTTACCATTTGTACTTGATGATATTTTAGTATGAAACACAGAAGTGATTGCATCTGAACTCGCAATGTCAGTCCAAGTTGTCTGTTTCGAGCTGGTGGCTTTAAAGATATCTGCGCTATCGAACCCAACAACAGTGAGTTGTTTTTCGTCTCCTGCACCCTTTAAGAATTTGAACGATGTGTCTGTAAGAGTCACTTCTTCGCTAAAAGAGAAAAGGACCATATCAAAATCGAATTTCCAGTCACCTCGATTGTTGTCAATAGTATGCCAGTCTTCCAAGCCATTACCGTGGTCTTTGTTCGTCATTGCGTAACCATAGTCCGCTCCTGAGTAATCAAGCCCGTTTTGCTGAATCACTCTGTCGTCATCATCATTATCAGAGTGATTGGTATCTGCCCAGGTTGAATAGGAGACAAATATGTCTGAGCCATTAACTTGAATCGCACTTGAGTTCGCGTCAATCGATCTGTATACCCCCTGACTGATCATGTCGTAGCGATATTCTTCGATGTGTGAGTCGGTGGCTGATACAAGCGTTGGAGAGCTTAGCAGAATCCCTGCTATTAATACTGAATTCAATTTATTCATTGATGAGACTACCCTGATGGTGGAGCAAAAATTTTTTATACTACTATGCTTGAATAAGCATATTCTATGCCAGGGCGTATATTGCTGAATATATTAGCTTTAATTTATTTTAGGAAATATTACGTAAAAAAAACTGACAAGTCGAACCTGCCAGTTTTATTCTAAAGTCTAAATACGGGATGCCTTACGTTTTCTACGCCACATAACAAGCAATCCTGATCCTAAGAGCAGTCCCGCAGCACTGGGTTCACTTACGGCTGTCGTTTCAGTAGTGGAAGGGGAGTCATTAACAGAGAAGCCTACGCCGGTCAGCTTAAACGCATCATCGTAAGAGTTGCCGCCAATATCTCCAAACACTGTGTTGTAAGCACCGACTAGCCAATATTTAGCGGAGGCACTCAAGCCAAATTCTGACGTATATTTGAAGTGCGAGTCGGAAGTATCATATTTTATAATGTCATACGATGACGAAACAGCGTTACTGACAATATCGCTCCAAGTGTTCGAACCAGAAGATAATGTATCTATATCGTCGAGAGCAGCAACTGATACCTGCGAATCATTTTGATTGTACACCCAAGAATAACTTGCTCCCGTAAGTGATACCGCTTCGTCGAATGAAAACAGAACAAAGTCGAAGTCTTGCCAATTTCCGTTTTTCGTATTGATATTGTCGATTGCGTGATCTGGAGAGTTTCTTGACGATTCCCAGTCGCTATTCGTTACACCATATCCATAGTAATTAGAAATTTTATAGCTATCTGCACCTACAACGATATCATCATTATACCCATAGGTATCAGACCAACCACTGATTGCGACGTTAACTCCGCCAATGGAAATTTTAGACGATGACGCGTTAGTACTTTCAAATGTCCCGTGATCCACTAAATTGTAAACATTCTCTCCTAAAGGAGAGTTACATTCACCTGAAACCCCTTTTGAAGTACTACTGCAATGTGAATAATTTTTGTTTTTGTGATTTCCTGCCATTGCAGCATTTGTTGCCAGCAGGCCTGTCGTGAGGATAGACACCTTTATTATCGAACTTAACCGCATTTCAATTTTCCTATATAAATTGATAGGGACAAGTTCTCTCTGCGCTTCGCGCGAGGAACTTCAACATGGTTTGTTTATATTAGATGTATCAAGTTGATTGTTCGGTATGCGTTCGCATACTCTGTTATCTGCAATTTAATCGCCTGCGATTTCTCTATTCCTATGCGCGGCGTGATATATATGAAATAATTAACAAATAAGTAAGCTAAATTATGAGGACCTATGTCTGAACAAAAGCGTAAAGGGATATACTTACTTCCCAATTTACTAACTACTGCGGGTCTGTTTTCGGGCTTCTTTGCGGTTGTATCATCTATGAATGGTCGATTCGAAGCTGCAGCGGTCGCTATCTTTATTGCCATGATATTTGACGGTTTAGATGGCCGAGTAGCAAGGATGACAAACACGCAAAGCGATTTTGGAGCCGAATACGACTCTATGGCTGATATGGTGTCATTTGGTATGGCGCCTGCATTAGTTGCTTACAATTGGGGATTAACTGAATTAGGAAAACTAGGTTGGCTTGCCGCATTTGTCTATGTCGCTGGTGCTGCCTTAAGGCTAGCGCGATTTAATACGCAGGTGGGTATTGCAGACAAACGGTTTTTCCAAGGTTTAGCAAGTCCAGCAGCGGCTGCGGTAGTATCGGGCTTGGTATGGGTTGGTGTTGAATACGACGTTGTCGGTAGCGACTATGGCTATGTTGTTGCTGCCGTTACCGGTCTAGCTGGGTTATTAATGGTGAGTAACTTTAAATATAACTCGTTCAAAGAAGTGAATTGGCACGGCAAGGTACCTTTCGTTGCACTATTGTTAGTGCTGCTTATATTTGTTGTGGTAGCAACAGAGCCAGCGTTGGTTCTCTTTATAGTGTTTGCGCTCTATGCACTCGCTGGTCCAATCAATACATTTAGAACGGTAGATAAAGTTACCTTAGATGATGTTGTTGGTGACCATGAAGAAGATGCCGACTTTAAAAATGAGTCTAGCAATACGAATACTCAGTCTAACGATGACGATAAGGTTACATAGACGGGCGATGTGTTTGGCGCAGTGAAAGCCGTGAAAACGTCACGGTTTGTGTTAAACATAGATGAACGGTTATCGTTATTGACAATAAATAGACAAAAAGATTAAAAAGCGACCACTTGGTCGCTTTTTTGCTTTTTATTTTAAGAAGGCTATTGACGGCGGGCTAGAGATAAGTAAAATGCGCATCCGCTTCGGGGGAAAAGCAAAACGACTTACCCAGCTCTTAGCAAGAGAAGCAAGTCATTACTAACCTCTAAGG
>NZ_JQFW01000029.1 GCF_000753865.1 Alteromonas sp. LOR
ATGGGTGTATAAGTCTACAATGTCGTCACTGGGGTAGCGCATTACATCGGTAAGCGAGGTCAGAATTCGGCACTCTTTGCCTTTTATTTTCTTCGTCACCAGCCGCGCCTCAACCTCGTCTGGAAGCCCAGGGAACTTCTTTCTCGCTTGAGGTGTAGTTGTCAGTTTAACCCGTTTATCTACACGGCTATAACTTTCTAATACTTCAAACTGAAGCCCTTTTCTGGCGGGTATCATCCAGTGCCTTTCTTTTCCAGCGTTTTGCCACTGATGAAGTAAGCCTAAGGAATAAAAGCCACGGTCAAACATGGTCAGTGAATGATTAGGCGTATCGCTAATCAGCTGCTCTGCTAGCACCATCTCATTCGATTTGTATTTATCAAACGCACTGCTGATGAGTTGGTGGCTTGTCAGTTCCATTTGGCAGACCATGCGAATCTGAGGAAATGCAGTATCACCATGTTGAGTACTGCCAGAGCCATACTTATCTCGGTTTTCAGCGGTATCTGCCGTTCGCCAAACGACACCATCTACTCCGAGCAAATTCAGTCCGTTCCACGTTTCGAATTCATGTTGTTGATACCAATGTTTAGCCATCTTTTTAAAGGATTGTTCGACAGCCTCGGTTCCTAGGCGC
>NZ_JQFW01000030.1 GCF_000753865.1 Alteromonas sp. LOR
CCCGCCTAACGGCGGGTTTTTTGCTTTCTGCCCCAAAAAAATAATGGGGGTCAGAACCGCATTAATAAATGGGGTCAGAACAGCATTTATCTCCAATCTAAACAAACATAATCAAACTCAACGAACATAAAACAGGGTCAGAACCCAATATATTGTCGTCTTCAGTGTGAGTCTGGCTGTCAAACTCAAAAATAAACGAGGTCAGATCCCTATTTCTCATTATCCACAGTCCTTACAGCGGACAAACGATCAAAGAATGTGGTTCTGACCCCATTTATTGTTACCCCCTTTATTTTTTTGCGTAAAGATTTTCATACCTTATTTATGCAATACCATTGTCGTAAATTATGTCTTTCAATCAAATGGTGATATATAGACTATCCTTAATATATTGTTCTCATATTTGGTAACGAAATGCGTAACTTTTGTGGTTCTATGGTGCTTTCTCTAATGATTTTTGCAGCCTCGTTGCCACTTTCGGTTTTTGCGCAGGAAGAAGTTAAAACCGTTACTCTGGGGATCGTAGTATTTCCTCCACTTGTGATAAAAGACAGTGAAACTGGGCGGTGTTACGGTGAAGTGGTAGAGATGTCCTCTAAGCTTTTAAAGCAGCTTGGGTACGAGATGAGTATTGAATGTATTCCCCCTATACGGCTTTTCGAAAGGGTGAAACAAGGCGAGATTGATTTAACAGTTAACGTAAAAGGGACGGCTGCACTCGACGATCATGCTACGTTTATTGATAAGCCCGTAACAAACCTAACGCTAATGAGAGTGACAAATAATGCTCGCTTAAATGAAAAATCCATAGCCGGTATAAGAGGATACGATTACGTAGGTGAGCGCATTCGTCTAGTTGAAGAAGGGTACGAATTTGTCGATATGCCCTCAAGTGTAGATTCTATCAAATTTTTTCTCTTTGATAGAACAGCAAACCTTATAACCTACGAGCGACCTTTTTATTATTTTCTTGGCGACAATGAGCTTAATGACAGGACAAGTTCAATAACATTAAAAAAGAATATTCCCACATTCTTCGCAGTATCGTTACAAAGCAAATATAAAGATGATCTTCTAGAAAAACTTTCAGCCTACAGTGAGTCCTTCAAGGAAGGAACTATCTTAGAACATGCCACGAAACCCACACCACAGCTTTAAAATATTTAAGTCTGCGCAGTATTTTCGCGAGGGTGTTCACTCTCAAATAAAAAATATTAAGAAAAGTTAAAAATTTGTGAAAGCAAATTGTTAACACCTCGGTCTTATTTATTGAACGTCAACATTGTGGTTTAACAATAGAATAAATTTCCGAGGGCTAAAAATGAAGCAAATTAATAAAACATCAATAGCAACAGCGTTAGGTGCCGTAGTTATCGGTTCGTTAGCATCAAGTGTAGCTGTAGCAGATTCAAATCCATTCGGTATGCAATCTCTTGAGTCTGGTTATAGTCAATTTGCCGCAGAAGGAAAATGTGGTGAAGGTAAATGCGGCGGCGATAAAGCCGCAAAAGAAGGCAAGTGCGGCGGCGATAAAGCTGCAAAAGAAGGCAAGTGCGGTGGTGATAAAGCTGCAAAAGAAGGCAAGTGCGGTGGTGATAAAGCTGCAAAAGAAGGCAAGTGCGGCGGCGATAAAGCAGTAAAAGAAGGCAAGTGCGGCGGTGATAAAGCCGCAAAAGAAGGCAAGTGTGGCGGCGATAAAGCTGCAAAAGAAGGCAAGTGCGGTGGCGATAAAGCCGTAAAAGAAGGCAAATGCGGCGGCAACAAAGCAGTGAAAGAAGGTAAGTGCGGTGAAGGTAAATGCGGTAGCATGTAACCATTGCTTCCTATGACCCGTAAGATGGCCGTCAATTGATGGCCTTTTTTTTCAGTGCTGTTCTTGGAGACTAAGAGTGAATAATATCAAAGGTGCTGGTTTAGGCTTCAGACGTGAAATGCTTGATGAACTTTTTCCTACTCTTCCTAAAGATGTCGACTTTTGGGAAGTGGCGCCAGAAAACTGGATCCCTCTTGGTGGCATTTATCAAAAACAATTTAACCAGGCCACTGCACAAGCACCATTTAGTACCCATGGACTGTCTCTTTCAATAGGTAGCAGTGATAAGCTTGATGTTGAATTTATAAAAACCGTAAAGCAGTTCTTAGATGCCAACAATATAGGCCTATACAGCGAGCATTTAAGCTATTGTTCTGGAAGCGGCCATATGTATGATTTGATGCCTATTCCATTTACTGAAGAGGCAGTTAAGCACGTTGTCTCTAGGGTTGTGCAAGTACAGGACATTCTCGAGAGACCTCTCGTATTAGAAAATGTGTCTTACTATGTTGCGCCAGATCAGGATATCTCTGAACTTGAATTCACCAACGCAGTTTTATCTGAGTCTGGCTGCTCTATGTTGCTAGACGTTAACAATGTGTACGTAAACAGTATTAATCACAACTATTATCCACATGAATTTATTAAAGGACTGCCGTCTCACAAAATAGTCTACGGTCACATTGCGGGGCATTACGACGAGGCTGCAGATTTAAAAGTGGACACACACGGAGCCGATGTTATTGAGCCAGTATGGAAACTATTAGACTATGCGTATAGCGTACATGGCGTTTACCCCACTTTGCTAGAGCGTGACTTCAACATTCCGTCTGTGGATAATTTACTCAACGAAGTGCGTAAAATTAAAGCAATACAGTCAAAACACGCGTCTACTGAAATGAACTCTTCAAGTAGGGGAGTTGCGTGATGCCTTCGTTACAACAAAGCCAGAGTGAATTTGCACAAGCGATAAAAGACCCTTCAACGCTCAACGCGAAAAATGATGATCACTTAAGACGGATGAAAATCTACCAGTCGCTATTTTTCAGCAACATAAATGGTTTCGTTAGCTCAGCACTTCCAGTTTTAAAATCTATTATTATTGCTCAACATGGCGAAAACCAATGGGAGCAAGTAATCCGTCAGTTCTTTATTGAACATCAATGCAGGTCTCCTTATTTTAACGACATCAGTAAAGAGTTTGTAGAATACTTAGCGACATCTCCCGCTTTGGGTTTTGAACTACCAGCGTTTTCTTGTGAACTAGCCCATTATGAATGGCTAGAGCTAGAAATGGCCACGCGTAAAAGCAGTGAAAGCATCTCGTTTTACTCAGCAGGTGAGGATATTACCGAGGTAAAAATTTCACCGTTCGCCACCCTAGCGTCATATTCCTATGCGGTGCACCTTATTGGACCAGACCACTTACCCGACGGGCCTATGGACGCGCCCCAATATTATATCGTATATCGAGATGAAGAATATCAAGTTCAATTTGTTCATTTAACCGCGATGACCGCCATGCTGGTGCATACCGTAGAGGTAGCTGAAGAAGGCATTTCACTAGAGGTATTAGCTAACCAACTGATTGAGCAGGCGCCAAGTATTCCTCAACCAACGCTCAAAGCGGGAATAGAACAAACTGTCGTCGATTTGCTTCAAAAAGGGATATTAATGCCGGTATAAGCCTGCAAAATCTCTAAATATAAACAGCACAGTGCTTAATTTTTTATCATTTGATGTGTCTATTATTAACTTTACCCACCAACTGTATTTATTGTGAGCGTTTAACTATATTAGCGCTGTCAATCGGGCTTGCTTTCGATTAACATTTACGACCATTTTTTTGTTCACAATTATTGTTTAGGTAGTGCATATGGCTGACAATGAAGATTTTAAAGAAGTCTATAACAAGTGGTACTTCTTAGGTTCATTAGTAACTTTACTCGCTTTTCCGTTGATGCATATCATCGCCGGTTGGTTCACGTTCTGGTTATAAAGCAGACATATAAGGTATTATCGTGACTGCAGAATATATAAAATCAGTAGTGAAAACCGTTCCTGACTATCCCAAGCCAGGTATATTATTTAGAGATGTAACTAGCGTTTTGGAAGATCACAAAGCGTTTAAAAGCTGTATCTCATTACTTGTTGAAAAGTATCAGGGCATGGGATTTACAAAGATCGCAGGCACTGAAGCTCGCGGCTTTTTGTTTGGCGCGCCTTTAGCAATTGAAATGGGGATCGGGTTTATCCCAGTACGCAAACCTAATAAGTTGCCCAGGGAAGTCGTCAGTGAAAGCTACGAGCTGGAATATGGCACAGATACGCTACAAATCCATCGCGATGCAATTGTCCCTGGCGATAAGGTATTATTGATTGATGATCTTCTGGCTACTGGCGGAACTATCGCAGCATCGGCTAAGCTCATTCGCTCATTGGGTGGTGAGTTAAACCACGCTGGGTTCGTTATTAATCTACCCGATTTAGGTGGTCATAAAAAATTGACCGAACTAAACATTGAAAGCTATTCAATTTGCGAGTTTGAAGGCGAGTAGTTAGCCATTTAAACGGGCGCAAGAAAGCCACAATAAGGCGTGATTAAGCTTGATGAGGCGTAACAAGGCGTGACGAGGCAAAGAGTACAATAATGAGCTATCAGGTATTAGCAAGGAAATGGCGACCAGGGAAGTTCGGTGAACTTGTCGGCCAAGAGCATGTGGTGTCAGCCATTTCAAATGCCTTAGATAACGATCGTTTGCATCACGCTTATCTGTTCACTGGCACACGAGGCGTTGGAAAAACGACAATAGCGCGTATTTTTTCTAAAAGCTTAAATTGTGAAGAAGGTCAGGGAGCCAACCCCTGCGGGCAGTGCCATACTTGCAAAGAAATTGAGCAAGGAAATTACGTTGATTTGCTCGAGATTGATGCAGCTTCAAGAACGAAAGTAGAAGATACGCGAGAGCTTCTGGACAATGTTCAGTACAAGCCAACTCGTGGCCGCTACAAGGTGTATCTCATAGATGAAGTACACATGCTCTCGAAACACAGTTTCAACGCGTTGTTAAAGACGCTGGAAGAGCCGCCCCCTCACGTAAAATTCCTTTTGGCGACCACCGATCCACAAAAGTTGCCCATCACCATTTTATCTCGCTGTCTTCAGTTTAATCTCAAGGCCATGTCGCGAGAGCAAATTGTTGGTCAACTTACCCATATTCTAGAGCAGGAGCAATTGAATTTCGAGCCTCAAGCGCTGTCGCTGCTTGCAAGAGCCGCACAAGGCAGTATGCGTGATGCGCTCAGTTTAACTGACCAGGCCATTGCGCAGGGCGGAAACCAGGTAACTGCATCGGTGGTTACTGACATGCTTGGTTTAATGGACAAAAACCAGCTGCTCAAAATTATCAATGCGGTGGTAAATAAAACACCCAATGATGTGATTCAGTTGGTTAACGACTTGGCTGAGCAGGCGCCAGATTATGACAATGTTCACGGTGAATTGGCGAGCTTACTTCATCAGATAGCCTTGACCCAATGGGTGCCGGAGGCATGTAAGCTAGAGACAACATCGGCAAAAGCGATATATCAACTGGCTAAAACCATCCCCGCTGAACAAGTACAGTTGCTCTATCAAATTGCAATTCAGGGGAGAAAAGACTTACCTTTCGCAGCAGACGGTAAGAGCGCATTTGAAATGACATTAATGCGAATGATGTCGTTTGCACCTGCAACGCCTCCTGATAATGGTGCAGATAATATTGAGCGCGGAGGTAGTGAGCACAGCCTTCCCGTTAAGACCGCTCCTGAATCACAGACTGGTGATCCGGGAAACGTCGGTAAGCAAGAGGAAGCGCTTAAAAGCGAAACTCTTGCAGATGCCACACCACAAACAGAAACAGCAGAGCCGCAATTTCAAGGGCAGCCTACTTTTGATATAACTTCTGAATCTGATGTACAGCCTGAGCCTGATAAACAGCCTGAGCCAGAGCTTTCAGAGGCGTCTCACTCAGCTTATCGCGGTGGTGATACGGATACTGTTGAATCAGAGCCTTCAGCCGGACAGGAGCCTTCAGCCGGACAAGAGCCTTCAGCTAATAAACAGCCTTCTGAAAATACAGTGCCTGAATCCTCAGCTGATGCTATGAATGTCGCGAACCACGCCAACACTGCAAACGTTGACTCTGATCCTCAACTGGGTGAATCCCAGCATAGCGGGTCACTAAAGGCTGAATCGCAACGTCAAGTATCTCAACAGCCGGAACCCGAGCCGCAGCAGATAGACGCGAGTTCTGAAGCTTCGCACCCGCAAAGTGAGTTGTCGCCATTTTCTGATAATGAGCCTCCGTTAGATGCCTACTTGGATGATATGCCGCCTGCCAGTGATGAAGAGTATCCACCAGATATTGATAGCGGTTTTTCTCACCATGCTGACAGCGAGCAAAATAGTTCGCAAGACATTGCGCCAGAAACTGCACAGCCGTCTCCAGAAGAGCAGTTGAGTGCTACTGCAAGCATGCTTGCGCTTAGACAAAAAATGAAACAGCGCAAGGCACAAGACACAGAAGATAAAAAAGCGCAGGTATCTGCAGAAAGTCCTTCGCAGGACGCCGCTGATAGAATGCCTAACACCCTGCGTTCTCGATTCTCAAATGCTAACGCAACGCCATCAGCGCAGGATAACCAAGCCCAACCTTCGCAGCAGCATATTGAACATGAGCAATCAGACCCAAATCAATCACAGCTTCAATCTCAAATGTCAGAGGCAGAGGGTAGTGCGAATAAAGTGGTACCAGTTTTATCAGACTCAGTGAATTCAGCCTCTGATAATACAAGCTCGCCCATCACAGCAGATTTTCAGCCTTCTGTTAACAGTGACGAGAGCGGCCAAGGCAGTGCATTTGACGATGACGAGTTTTTCGATGCCGAATTTGAAGAAGATATGCCGTTTGCCAGTGACTCGCAGCCCGATTCGCCTGATTCGCAGAGCGCTTTATCGAACCAAGGCTCATTACAGCAAGACTCATTACAACAAGGCTTATCACAAGCAACTTCATCACAAAAGAATGCTAACGAAAACTTTTCCACAGAAGACCATCCACCGTGGGACACTGCACAGAGCAACGACTCTGCCGATTCAAATGGTACTGTGGCTTTTAATGATACTGCGGCGAGGGATTCATTACACAATACAAATGCTGAACAAATGCCTTTCCAGAGCGCTAATCAGCCAATTGATTCCCAGCAGCGCAATTACGACCAGGGCACTAGCTTCCAGTCTAATGTAGACTATTCATCAAGCAATGCTGAACGCGGCGATGGCTCAGAAGTCATTACCAGCACCCCAAGCGGTAGTTTAAGTGCATACCTCGAAGATGGAACTAAACTTACCCATGCTAGCCAAATAGATGAGTGGAGTAACTTAGTTGAGCAGATGCCAATTGCCGGGCTGTTAAAACAATTGTTCCTTCATGCTTCTTTTTCTCGAGATAACGGTAATGTGTCACTTGAAATTGATAACAGTCAGTCTCATCTACTTAATGAGAGCGCGAAACAGCAATTGCTAGACACACTGCATCATGGGTTGGGAGAGAACGTAACGGTGAATATTACGTTAGGTAAACCAAATTCAACGCCATTTGCACTGCAGCAAGATATTCATGCAATGCGCCAGGCGCATGCACATTCAGTTGTACAAACTGATGAAAAAATTCAAGCGCTGCTATCAATTTTTGATGCCTCAGTGCTGACCGATTCGGTTAAAGCACGATAGCAGATTAACTTAATACCAAACAAAGTGAGATAAAAATATGTTTAAAGGCGGTATGGGCAACATGATGAAACAGGCGCAGCAGATGCAAGATCGCATGCAGAAAGTGCAGGACGATCTCGCTAAGCTGGAAGTTACCGGTGAAGCCGGTGCAGGTATGGTTAAAGTTACCATGACGTGCAACCACAACGTACGCCGCGTTGACATCGACGACTCGCTAATGGACGACGATAAAGACATGATTGAAGACCTTGTTGCAGCAGCGTTTAACGACGCCGTCCGCCGAGTTCAAGAAACCAGCAAAGAAAAAATGGCTGATGTAACTGGCGGAATGTCACTTCCACCAGGTATGAAACTGCCGTTTTAAATCATGATAATTGGCTAATGCCAATGAGTAATGAAAAAGGCCGCGTTTACTCACGTAAACGCGGCCTTTTCGTGTTTTCAGGAACGTTAAATGTTAATCACTTCCTATATCGCAAATCACGTGATGAGCTACTCCATAACAGGATAAGGTAACCCTACATATTGCTTTGCAATGACCTCTTGACCAGCGCTATCATTTAAATAGAAGTCGAGTTCTGATTGCATAAAGCGATCAAACGTTTTCGCATCTAACTGACTCTCACTGTCAGCTTCATCATTAAAATCATGAAGCATATTACTCATCCACCATGAGAAACGTTCTGTTTGCCATACTCGCGTTAACGCTAACTCTGAATAGCGCTGTGTGGCGCAACTATCTTTGTCTACATAGTGTTTCACTAACAATTTGGATAAAATCGATACATCGGACGCAGCTAAATTCAAGCCTTTTGCGCCCGTGGGGGGCACGATATGAGCCGCATCACCAACTAAAAACAACTTTCCAAACTGCATGGGTTCACAAACAAAACTTCTTAGTGGTGCAATACTCTTCTCAATACTTTTGCCGGTGATTAATGATTCAGCCATCTCTTGCGGTAAGCGTTTCTTCAGTTCACTCCAAAATTGCTCATCGCTCCAGTTCTCTACTTTGTCTGTTGCCGGTACTTGTAGGTAGTATCGTGAGCGCGTCAATGAACGTTGGCTGGCTAACGCGAACCCTCGTTCTGTTTTGCAATACACTAGCTCAGCACTGACTGGCGGAGTGTCACTGAGTACTCCTAACCAGCCAAAGGGATAAACTCGTTCGAATTCTTCTCGTTTGTTTGCAGGAATAGTTTTGCGCGATACCCCGTGAAATCCATCGCAGCCAGCGACGAAATCGCACTCAATTGTGTGTTGGACTCCATCTTGTTCAAAACTCACTGACGGCGTATTGCTTTCAACATCGTTAATAGTGACGTTCGATGAACTGTAATAGGTGGTCAGTCCTTTTTCACTGCGCGCGTTCATCAAGTCTCGCGTCACCTCAGTTTGCCCATAGCACATAACCGTCTTACCGCCGGTCAATTTTTCTAAGTCCAATCGGTATGGGACGCCATAATAGCTAATCACAAATCCTTCATGCCTATGTCCATTGGCCTCCATATTTTGACTTACACCTGCCTCGTGTAAAAGGTCTACTAATCCTTGTTCTAAAATACCAGCACGTATTCTCTTCAGAATGTAGTCAGGAGATGCACGTTCAACAATAACGTTGTCAATCCCATGTTTGGCAAGTAATTGCCCTAGCAGTAAACCCGATGGGCCTGCGCCCACGATCATGACCTGTGTCTTAATGTTCATAGCCAATCCACTTATTATTTGAATTAGCTGTAATACTCGTCTAATTCCGCCGTGTTTGTAATGTATTAAATTGCCATGTTATTGTACTTTTTCGTCATCATATCTTAGTATTTCTATTCGTTTTATACGTAGATTTTGTGATGTCTCATACTATTCCATTTTATGATTTATATGGTGAAAGCCTTGTTAATAGGGCTCTTCATCATGTTCATGTTGAAGATATTGCGTTTCGCAGTAAAGGGCTGGGTTGGAAAATAAAACCGCATAGGCACGATAAGCTAGTGCAGGTGGTTTGTACATTTGATGATGCAGTGAGTGTTCAACTTGACGATTCAAAATACGAGCTTAATCACAGTTGTCTTGTAGTGATCCCTACAGGTGTAGTGCATAGTTTCAAATTTGAACCCAACATAAAAGGCTACGTTGTATCGTTCAGCACTGAAATACTCAATGCCATGGCCAAAAATGATGAGCGGTTTAATCTGCGGGAAATCATGCTGCAGCCCCAAGTACTATCGTTTCGCAACCCGTATCAGATGAAACGATTTGCTAATTATGTGGAGCTGCTGCGAGACGAACTTGCCCATTCAGAGCCAGATCAGCAGTGGGTTCTCGAACAATTGGTGCAGCTTTTGCTCATATCTGTAAAACGTCAGCAACAGCTTGAAGCGTTCAGTGATGGCGAGGCAGGGCGAGACGCTAAAACGTTACTAAACCTCAAGCATTATATCGATAAGCACTTTCGCGAGCATTTATCTGTTGCCGAGTATGCCAGTATGCTCCATGTATCGGTTTCTACCCTGAATCGACTGTGTCAATCACGGTTGAACCAAGGACCAAAAACATTGATAAATGAGCGGTTAATTACACAAGCTAAGCGGCTGTTAATTTTCACGCAACAAAGTATTTGCGATATTGCTTACGGCTTAGGCTTTAAAGATCCAGCGTACTTTAGTCGCTTCTTTAAGCAGTCAGTTGGAATGAGTGCGGGGGAATTTCGCAAATCTCATGATAGCCAGTGAACCATTAATGTTGTAAAAAGCAAAGACCCTCAACTTCAGATACTCAGTGTGAACTGTATTCAAGGACGTTGTGAAATTACCTTGGAGGGCAAAGACCAAACAGCAGCTATCTTCTTATTCTTTGATATTCAAAAAGATAACTCGATGGGAGTAATCGAGTTAATGACCCCAACATTTTATGTGGATGACGAGGGAAATTATTGGCTCTATAGAACCCTTACATACGCGGTAAATTAGCTTTCGCGCGATTATTGCGAGGCAATTGATTAAATCTGCTATAAACGGGGTTTCACCAGCTTTTACGCTATTAATGCATTACAATCGCGAGAATTTTGGAGCCATTCACAATGGCATCTCGTATTATCACTATCTAACATCGCTTATTAGGGCGTGTTGAGCTTTATTCTGCACTTTGCAGCGGTTTGTGTGCTGTTAAAATAAGGTCAACATGCTCTGACTATTTCTAGATAAAAAGGAACCCGTCTTGATCAGAAAAGGTTTGGTCACATCCACTCTCATTCTTATTCCTATTGCTATCGTATTAACTGTTTTCAGTATCTATTCCTTATTCAGTATAAAAACAGTCACCGTCGACCCGAAGTTAAGGGAGATATCGGGTATCGAGTTTGATAAAAAGCAGCGCCTTTGGGCGATTAACGACAGTGGCGATGGCCCCATTCTTTATATGCTAAATAAAGACGGTTCAATCGCTCGTGAAGTGACAGTGTCAAATGCTAAAAACGTCGATTGGGAGGACATGACGCAAAACCAGTTTGGTCATTTTTTCCTAGGCGATTTTGGCAATAACGACAACGATAGGCGTTGGCTTACTATTTATAAAATTGAAAATCCTATTGATATTAAAACCGACACCACGAAGGCTGAAATCATAAAGTTTACTTATCCTCAAATGGAAGAAGGCGAGATTAAACCAGAAGATAAAAACTATGATCTAGAGGCATTTGTTGAATTTAAGCGGCACCTTTATCTGTTTACCAAAAACAGAACTAAGCCCTTTGACGGTATTACCAAACTGTACAAAGTGGGCGATCACGCTGCTAATTTTGATGCTGAATTAATAGGCGAATTTAAAACCTGTACCACCCTAGAAAAGTTATGCTGGATAACCTCAGCGGCAATAAGCCCAAATAGAGAAAAGTTGGTTTTACTTGATTCAACCAGTCTTTGGCTATTTGAAAATTTTGATGGCGATAATTTTTTCAGTGGTGAGGTATCGCGCATAGACTTAGGCATTATTACGCAAAAAGAAGCGGTAACGTTTTACGATGACAACACGCTTGTATTTACCGATGAGGAATTCAAAGGCCTGGTGGGCGGAAATGTTTATGAAGTTAAACTCGACCAAGTAAAGCGTAACGTGATTAAATACCCTCAACAAAACGATAGCGAACGAACAGCGAAGTAGTCTCATTATGAAGTTCAGTCCCTTACTTGCAGAACTCATTCAGGCGTTAACGTGTCTGCCTGGTGTTGGTAACAAAAGCGCTCAGCGAATGGCATTTCATTTACTCGAGCGAAACCGAAAAGGTGCCGTTGCCTTAAGCGATGTATTGCATAACGCAATGGAGCACATCCACCATTGTAAGCGCTGCAGAACCTTTACTGAAGATGAACTATGTGACATATGTCGCCACCCTGAGCGTGAGGCCAGCGGCCTTCTGTGTGTGGTGGAGAGCCCGCAAGATGTATTGGCAATAGAGCAAACCATGAGCTTTAAGGGGCAGTATTTTGTTTTGATGGGGCACCTGTCACCTATTGATGGCGTGGGACCAGAAGAAATTGGTTTGAATGAACTGGAAGCACGGTTTGCTGCAGGGGGGATCTCCGAGGTAATACTTGCGACCAATCCTACCGTAGAAGGTGAAGCCACTGCCCATTACATCGGTCAGCTGTGCGCGTCAAACGACATCGATGCCTCTCGTATTGCTCATGGCGTGCCGGTGGGCGGCGAATTAGAATACATTGATAACAACACATTAACCCACGCCTTCTCCGGGCGGCGTAAACTTTAGTGTGATAAAAAACAAATAAATTTTCTCTCTTGTAGTTGAAAAACGCGCTTCGAGTCCACACCTGTCTATCAGTAACGTGATCCATTCAACGAGGAGATACTGGATTATGGCTGAAGCAGCCCATAAAGAAACCCACGGTTTTCAGACGGAAGTAAAACAACTTCTACATCTGATGATTCATTCTTTGTACTCAAACAAAGAAATCTTCTTACGCGAGTTAGTGTCTAACGCCGCTGACGCCGCAGATAAACTCCGTTTCCGCGCTTTGGAAAACGACAGTCTCTATGAAAACGATGGTGACTTGAGCGTTAAGCTAAGCGTAGACAGCGAAGCGAATACCATCACGATTGTCGACAACGGCATTGGTATGTCTCGAGATGAGGTAATCGCTAACCTTGGTACTATTGCTAAGTCTGGTACAAAGGACTTTTTCAGTAAGCTGTCTGGCGACAGTGCAAAAGACTCACAACTTATCGGTCAGTTTGGCGTAGGTTTCTACTCTGCGTTCATCGTGGCTGATAAAGTGACTGTTCGCTCTCGCGCCGCTGGTGCGGATGCGTCAACGGGTGTTGAGTGGGTTTCAGATGGTGGCGGCGAGTTTACTATTGCCGACATTAACAAACCCACTCGCGGTACCGAAATTACGCTTCACCTTCGTGAAGAAGAAAAAGAGTTTGCAGACACATGGCGTCTTCGTTCAATCGTAAGTAAATACTCAGACCACATCAGCATTCCGGTGCATATGTGGAAAGACGAAGTGCCTGAAAGCGAAGGACCTGACGGCGAGAAAATTGAAGCTCAGCCTGGTGAATGGGAAGCGGTTAACAAAGCAACTGCGTTGTGGACTCGTGAAAAGTCTGATATCAGTGATGACGAGTACAACGAGTTTTACAAGCATATTTCTCACGACTTTGCTGATCCGCTTTCGTGGGCACACAACAAAGTGGAAGGAAAAACGGAGTACACTAGCTTACTGTATATCCCTTCAAAAGCGCCGTTTGATATGTGGAATCGTGACCAAAATCACGGTTTGAAGCTGTATGTTCAACGCGTATTTATCATGGACGACGCCGAACAGTTTATGCCTACGTATCTTCGTTTTGTAAAGGGGCTACTCGATAGCAACGACCTACCACTGAACGTGTCTCGTGAAATTCTTCAAGATAATAAAGTGACTCAAGCGCTGCGCCAAGGTTGTACTAAACGCGTGCTTCAGATGCTTGAAAGAATGGCCAAGAACGACTCAGACAAGTACCAGACTTTCTGGAATGAGTTCGGTAATGCGCTTAAAGAAGGACCTGCTGAAGACTTTAGCAATCGCGAAAAAATCGCCGGTCTACTTCGCTTCTCATCGACTCACGGTGATTCTGATGCGCAAACCGTGTCACTTGCCGACTACATTGAGCGCATGAAAGAAGGGCAAGACAAGATTTACTTCGTTACTGCAGATAGCTTGCAAGCGGCTAAGTCGAGTCCTCACCTTGAGATATTCCGCAAGAAGGGTATTGAAGTGTTGCTAATGGGCGAGCGCATTGACGAGTGGTTAATGTCTCACCTGACTGAGTTTAACGAAAAGCAGTTTGTTTCAATTGCGAAAGGCGACTTGGACTTAGGCGATTTGGAAGACGAAGAGTCTAAGAAAGCCCAAGAAGAAGCTGAGAAAGAAATTGAAGGCGTGCTAGAAAGAGCAAAAGCGGCGTTAGGCGAGAAAGTGGTAGATGTGAAATTTACCCATCGTTTAACCGACTCTCCTGCGTGCATCGTAGCCGATGACAACGGCATGACAACGCAGATGATGAAGCTAATGCAAGCTGCTGGTCAAAGTGTACCAGACGTTAAGTATCACTTTGAACTTAACCCTGAGCACAGCCTAGTTAAAAAGCTAGCCGACACTCAAGACGAAGAGTTGTTCAATGAATGGGTAGGGGTGTTATTCGACCAAGCTGCACTTTCAGAACAAGGCAGTCTTAAAGACCCTGCTACCTTCGTTCAAAACATGAATGCATTGTTGATGAAGCTGGCAAAATAAGCGGCTTTTAAGCCACTGCAAACTTTAGAAAACGGGCTTTACGCCCGTTTTTTGTTTTTATATCTTAAAATCGAGTATACCCTTAATAATATGCTATATTTTCAGGCCTTAAATACGCAGCCGACACTGCTATTACGTGTGTGGGGTATAAAGCGTGTAGACAATGGCCGTTATCGTCGCAGTTTATGCGTTGCTCACAAAGTGACTATAAGTTGAACGTATATTCGCCATTAGTCGTAAGATTAGCCTTGGGGTACTGCTTACACTTGTCACTAATGTATTGAATGTGTAAAGTGCCCGAAGTAAAAATTTTAAAAAATCATAAGCGGAGAACGCACTCATGCGAATCATTCTTCTCGGCGCTCCTGGCGCGGGTAAGGGCACACAAGCTCAGTTTCTAATGGGCAAATACGGTATTCCACAAATTTCTACAGGCGATATGCTTCGCGCAGCAATAAAAGCTGGTACTGAACTTGGTTTAAAAGCCAAGCAGGTAATGGATGAAGGTAAGCTGGTTTCTGACGATATCATTATTGGTTTGGTGAAAGAGCGCATTGCAATGGATGATTGCAAAGACGGTTTTTTACTCGACGGCTTTCCTCGCACTATTCCGCAAGCGGATGCAATGAAAGAAGCCGGTGTGAAAGTAGACCACTGCATTGAATTTGATGTTGCAGATGACGTGATTGTTGAGCGCATGGGCGGAAGACGAGTACACCCTGCATCTGGTCGTGTTTATCACGTGGTATACAATCCGCCTAAAGAAGCAGGCAAAGACGACGCCACTGGTGAAGACCTTATTGTCCGTGAAGATGATAAAGAAGACACTGTACGTAAGCGTTTAGCTATTTATCATGAGCAAACTAAGCCACTTGTTAACTACTACATGGCAGAAGCAGATGCTGGCAACTGCGAGTACCACAAACTCGACGGAAACCGCCCGGTTGATGACGTTAGCGCTGACCTTGAAAAGCGCTTGAGCTAACCAGCTCGTCACATTACAAGAGGCCGCATTAATGCGGCCTTTTTATTGTGCAGATTTTATTATGCCTTTAAAGTGGGAAGACGGCGTGAGTTGCGTGTGCTGCCCCTTGAATAATGACTAACAGGAATAAAGTTAACAGGGAAAGAGTTAAGAGGGCTAGTAACTAAAAGTGTAACTGAGAGCGCTAACTAATAACGCATCACATTCAGCTATACGTTGTTAAAATCTCTATGCTACCTTAGAGACATAAGTTGCAAAAACGGTTGCAAGAATAATTATAAAAATTGGAGTTGATAATGGTTTTACCAATTACGGCCTTTTACGCCAGCTTATTAGGTATATGCTACCTTTACCTATCGTTTCTTGTTATTGGCGCACGTCGCAGGCACAACGTCAGCCTAGGTGATGGCGGCCATGAAGATCTGGGGCGCTTAGCCCGAGCCCATGGCAACTTTAGTGAATACGTACCCATCACGCTAATTATGATCGCGTGTTTTGAAGCTAATACGGGTCAAGCATGGGCTGTGCATGCATTAGGAAGTGCTATTTTGTTTGGAAGGGTATTGCATGCCTACGGTCTAGGAAAACACGCTGGCGTTAGCTGGCAGCGTTTTGCAGGTATGATCCTCACCTTTCTCGCTATGTTAGTTACCGCCGTTGGTAATTTAGCGTTAATTCACTTTGGGATGTAGTGAATGCCGTGTAAGCTTTTGCTAGCAAAGCGTCAACAACAAATAATGAGTCTAAAAAAGCCCGCGACGCGGGCTTTTTTTATGGCGATGACCCGTCCTAAATAGCGTTGACACTTTTCAAAATTATTTTGGAGAGTGTAATGCAATCAACAACTAAGCGTAGTCAACGCGATTATTCCCTTGCTTTTAAATTGGCAGTTGTAGAGCAGGTAGAAAAAGGAGAAATGACCTACAAACAAGCCCAGGAACACTATGGTATTCAAGGTCGTTCAACCGTTTTAGTTTGGCTTCGCAAGCATGGTCGGTTAAATTGGTGTGAAGGCACACCTGAACTTTTTAAGCGAGACGGTCGCGTGGATAAATCTAACACAGCGCTCACGCCTGAGCAGCGTATCAAGGCCTTGGAAAAAGAGCTCGCAGATACTAAGATGAAAGCAGAGTTTTTTGAAGCGGTAGTTAATGTGCTTGAGACTGATTATGGAGTCAGTGTTGTAAAAAAGCGCAAAGGCAAGTCATTCAAAAACAGGTAGTGAATAAGCTATCGATATCAAAGGCATGCGGATTCTTAGGCATATCGCGACAAGCTTACTATCAGCACCATACACGTTGTTTGAAACGCGCTGAATATGAAGCCCGAGTTGTACAGTTTGTTCGCTCAGAGCGAATGCTCCAACCTCGCATCGGCACTCGTAAGCTACAGTACCTAATGAAGGCTCACTCCATGAATATTGGGCGCGATAGATTGTTTTGTCTATTGCGCCACAACAGGTTATTAGTGGCGCCAAAGCGTGCTTATCATAAAACTACCAATAGTCATCATCGATTTAGACGTCACCCAAACCTCATAAAAGAGGGTTTCGTAGCGCAGCGGCCTAATCAATTATGGGTTGCAGATATTACTTATCTGCCGACTAGAGCAGGAGAAAGTTACCTTAGCTTAGTAACAGATGCTTACTCGAGAAAAATCGTCGGCTATAGCCTTGATGACAACATGAAAACAGTATCAGTGAAGAGAGCATTCCATGGCGCGTTAATGGGCAGGCACTCTGACGAGAAGCTGATCCATCACTCTGATAGAGGTATACAATATTGTTCAGCAGAGTATCAACAGCTTCATGAAAAATATGATGTGAGCTGCTCGATGACTGATGGATACGACTGTTACCAGAACGCACTTGCTGAAAGAGTCAACGGGATACTGAAAAATGAATATCTGTTGAGCAAGCCCAATGACTTAAACGAAGCTAGAAAAATGGTTAGAGAGTCTATTGAAATTTACAATAGTCGAAGGCCACATTTATCATTAAAATACAAAACGCCCGATGAGGTTCATCGAGCGTTTTTAACTGAAAAAAGTGTCAACTTATATCAGGACTAGTCACGAATTGATTCTACCAATCCGCATAGATCATTGGCCACTCAGAAGGTAATTATCTATGCGGACTAATGGTATTAATTCAGTGTCAACAAAACGCGGTCTTGCCTCGGTAAATAATAGTGACTTTTATCAAGAGAGAAAGCCACAGAGGTGGCCCTGCCTTGTATTTCAGAGATAGGGAATAGTCCATAGTAGCGAGAATCCATGCTGTTATCTCTATTGTCT
The DNA here is from genome assembly GCF_000753865.1 of Alteromonas sp. LOR. Classification (GTDB taxonomy): domain Bacteria; phylum Pseudomonadota; class Gammaproteobacteria; order Enterobacterales; family Alteromonadaceae; genus Alteromonas. The sequence continues at coordinate 17,658 of NZ_JQFW01000030.1, forward strand.
CCCATAGCCAATATATAGCCTTTGGGTATGGTCACTGGGTGAAATGAGGATGCGGGGTTTTCAATCGAGGGGGGAGTGACGCCGCTGCTATCAATGTAATCACTGTTAGTCAGCGCAATAGTGCGAGAGTCACCTAGAAGCGCCTCTTGATAAAAAGGTGCAGAAAGTGGCGTGATGGTAGCTGATTCACCGTTTATAAAAAGACGATTGTGGCGAAGTTCAACAGTGTCGCCCGCCACGGCAACCGCACGTTTAACCAATCGATTCTGTGCTGCGCTGCTATTGATAATCACAATGTCGCCTCGCTCTACGTCGCCAGTATTGGCAATGACAATGTCACTAAAAGGCAATTCTAGGGTGTAAGCTGTTTTATCTACCACTATTCTGTCGCCCACTTGAATTGTCGGTTCCATCGAGCCTGAGGGCACATGATACCAGTCGGCCATACTGCTTCTGAATGAAAACATAAGGACGATAAAAAGAATAAAAGGGAGATTTTCTTTAATCAGGTTTTTTGCGTTTGGCAAAGCCGTGTCTTTGTTCAAGAGGGTATCCATCTAAAGTGTATGCTGTATTTAGTTAGATACCTAGAAAACAAAATGTTCATTATCAAGATGTAAAAGAGTGTGTCAGCACAAAAAAGCCCATCGTTATGACGGGCCTAATGGATTAACGTATCCGCGTAAAAGCTATGTTAGCTTTTAAAACTTACAAAGGGATTGGGTCACAAACTCTGTAACTGTATTTTCTTCTCTGGCCTTGATAGAAATCTTTTAACTTACAAGTTGAGCCGCTCTCGCCTCGGTGTAATGGAAAAACCTCATTTTCATCAACTGGAGAATCAGACTCAATATCTGTAGAGGTCATAGCGACAATGCCCAAAGCCGCAGCTTGTTCAAAGCGCTTTTCAATGCACGCGTTATCTATGAGCAGAGGCTTGTTGTTGTCTCTTAGTGATGAAAGGCTATAACCTGCTACTCTTGAAGCACCTTCGTTAATTTCAAAGCTCGTTATAACCCTATCATTGGTATCGTATCCAACAATGTCTACCGAAAAAACCAGTCGATCAAAAATTGAAGAAGGCCGTTCAGACTCACTGAAATTTAGTATATATGATTCAGTCCTCGGGTTGCCTATCGCAACTCGTGCCTCTGCTCTGGCATCACTTAATTTATTCGGATCCAAAAGTGTGGCTAAAGCGGTATCCGTTGGGCACGCAGAGTTCCATGATGTATTTCCTTGTTGCTCGTTATTCGTGGCGACGTGACTTGCAAACGCAATAGCAGCGGTAATAAAGCATCCTAGTATACGTTTCATCATTAACTCCTTGTAGCTGTTAACAGCAACCTACTCATTCAGGTTCTGCTTCACTCTAACAAGGTTTCTATCCGCTCGCAATTCGTGCAATTAAACACCCTTATACTCACAAAAAAGCCCATCGTTATGATGGGCCTTTTGCGTAAATAAGCGCTTATCTAGGAGCTTTTTTAGCAGCTTATTTAAAAAGAAGCGTTAAGAAGTTACTTATGGCGCTCTTGTAATACGCTCAGCGCATCGTTTAGCGACATATCGCTGGCTTGTAACAGCACGGTGAGGTGATACAACAAATCAGCAGCTTCGTTTTTAAGCTCTTCTTTGTCGTGAACTGTTGCGGCTAACGCGGTCTCAACGCCTTCTTCACCCACTTTTTGCGCAATGCGTTTAATGCCTTTGTTATAGAGGCTGGCAGTATAGCTGCTTTTAGGGTCGGCTGTTTTACGTGATGCCAATACGCGCTCTAAGTCGGCTAGAAACGTAAACGCAGGCGTACTGCCTTCAAACCAGCAGCTTTCTACACCAGTGTGACAGGTCGGGCCGTTCGGGTTTGCTAATACTAGCAGTGAATCGCTATCGCAATCACACGCAACACTCACCAAATCTAACGTATTACCCGATACTTCTCCTTTCATCCACAAACGCTGTTTAGAGCGGCTGAAGAATGTAACTTTGCCACTTTCTAGGGTTTTGGCCAGTGCGTCTTGGTCCATATAGCCTTGCATTAACACTTTGCCAGATAATGCATCTTGCACAATCGCAGGCAAAAGATTATCCATCTTCTCCCAGGCCAAGGTATCGCTGTTTTCATTCGTAATGATCATGGGTTAACTCCTTCTGCTTGCGCTGTTAAGCCATGACGCTTGCGCATAGGGACGCCGTTGGCAGTTAACTCTGCTTTCAACTCGTCTATATTAATAATGTTTTTATGAAATACTGAGGCGGCAAGGGCCCCATCGACGTCAGCTTGCTGAAACACGTCGGTAAAGTGTGCAATTTCGCCTGCACCACCTGATGCTATTAACGGCACTTCGCACGCATCTCTTACCGCTTTAAGCTGTTTAACGTCGTAACCATTGCGTACGCCGTCTTGATTCATGCAGTTAAGCACGATTTCACCAGCACCACGAGACTGCACTTCTTTTATCCAGTCTATGGTTTGCCACTGACTTTTTTGAGTGCGGCTTTCATCACCAGTAAACTTGTACACTTCATACTGATTAGTGGCTTCGTTGTAAAAGCTATCAATACCGATAACCACGCATTGCTGACCGTAAACGTCGTGTAACGCGTTTATCAAATCAGGGTTATTGAGAGCAGGGGAGTTAATGGAGATTTTATCAGCGCCCATTTCCAGAATGCGCCCAGCATCTTCAATACTCTTGATGCCGCCAGCAACACAAAACGGAATATCAATTACCTGCGCAATGCGGCTTACCCAGCTTTTATCAACAACGCGAGCATCAGAGCTTGCCGTAATATCATAAAAGACCAGTTCGTCAGCGCCTGCCTTGGCGTATTGCTCAGCAAGTGGAACAATATCGCCAATTATTTCATGATTTCTAAACTGAACCCCTTTTACTACCTTGCCGTCGCGAACGTCTAAACAAGGAATTATGCGTTTTGCCAGCATGCGATAGCCTCCTTCACGGTAAACTTACCTTCGAGTAAAGCGCGACCTAAAATAACGCCATCAACCTTGGTTGGCTTTAAAACGGCAATGTCATTTAGGCTTCCAATACCACCAGAGGCCTGCCATTTCACATTAGGAAACTGAGCTGCCATTTCTTCATACAGCGCTTTATTTGCACCTTGTAAGGTACCGTCACGGCTTATGTCTGTGCACAACACGTGTTTAGCACCCACAGTAGAGAAATCGTCTAACAGCCCCTCAAGGGCAACGCCTGAGTTTTCTTGCCAGCCATGGGTGGCAATCAGTTTTTCGCCGCTTTCGCTGATATTAATATCTAAGGCAAGTACGATATGTTCTGGTCCGTACTTCTCAACCCAAGACTTCACTAGCTCAGGTTGTTTAACGGCAAGAGAGCCAATCACAACGCGACTTACACCCGTCTCAAGTAGCTGTGCTACCTCTTCTTCAGAGCGAATGCCGCCACCAGCCTGAAACTTCATGCGCTTGGTGTCTACCATAGATTTAATCAATGACAGTTGACGTTTGCTGGTATCTTTTGCACCCGTTAAGTCAACGATATGTAGCCACGTAGCGCCTTGGTCAGCATAGTCGTGTACTACTTCTACAGGGTCTAATTCGTATTGTGTCTTTTGCTCGTAATCGCCTTGGTAAAGACGAACCACGTGTCCGTCAATAAGATCAATCGCTGGAATTATCATTATAAGTTCACAAAGTTGGTAAGAAGTTGTGCGCCAGCCTCGCCGGAGCGCTCTGGGTGAAACTGCACGCCATAAAAATTGTTTTTATTAATGGCCGCAGAGAATGACCCGCCGTAATCGCAACGGGCAAGGGTATGAGCATAATCAGGCACGGCAAAGCTGTGTACAAAGTAGTAGTAGGTGTCTTGCGGTATGCCTTTAAACAGTTCATCGTCACTGTGCTGTACAGTGTTCCAGCCCATGTGAGGTAAACGCAAACCGTTAGCTTCCATGCGCGCTACGTGCCCGGGCATAAGCGAAAGACACGGAATATCACCACTCGTGTTATTCATTCCACCTTCCGCACTGCTGTCTACCATCAACTGCATGCCTAAACACACGCCTAATACTGGTTGAGTGAGAGACTGTAGTGTAGCAACAAGTTCTTTTTGTTTAATGCTCGCCATCGCAGCAGAAGCCGTTCCCACGCCAGGTAAAAACACTTTATCTGCGGCGGTGATAACGCTTTTATCATCAGACACTTCTACCTCTACCCCTAAACGCTCTAATGCAAATCGCACGGAAGAGATGTTGGCGCAGCCAGTATTGACAATAACTATTTTCTGTCGCTGGTTTGTGTTTACCACGGACATTACAGGGCTCCCTTACTGCTTGGTAGTGCGTCGCCTTTTAATGCAATGGCTTGACGCAGCGCGCGACCAAATACTTTAAATAAGCTTTCAACCTGATGGTGCGCATTACCTTCGCTTGTCGATAAGTGTAGAGATAAGCCCATACTTTGCGCTAAAGAATAGAAAAAGTGTGGCACCATTTCTGTGGCCATTTCACCCACTTGGTCACGGCTAAACTCCGCTTCAAATTTAAGGTGAGGGCGGTTTGAGATATCCATTATGCATTCTGCGCGACACTCATCCATAGGCAGTGCAAAGCCAAAGCGACCAATACCGCGTTTGTCTCCTAGCGCTTTTTTAAGGGCTTCTCCAATCGCTAGCGCGGTATCTTCAACGCTGTGGTGATCGTCAATGTGCAAATCGCCATCTACAGACACATTAAGCTGAAAGCCACCGTGAACGGCAATTTGATCGAGCATATGATCGAAAAAGCCAAGCCCCGTGTGAATAGCCGATTTCTCTTGAGAGTCTAAATCTACACGCACTCTAATATCGGTTTCAGACGTAGTACGAACCACTTCTGCAATACGAGACGAAGCAAGAATGGTCTTTTGAACTGTGTTCCAGTCAAGGTTGTCGCGGTTGTATTGCAGCGCCTTAATTCCCATATTTTCAGCAAGCTGAACGTCGGTCATTCTGTCGCCAATCACATAAGAGCGGGTAAAGTCTACTTTGCCTTGCTGAAGGTAGTCTTTCACCATACCAAGCTTGGGTTTACGGCAGGTGCAGTTGTCTTCATCAAAATGTGGGCAAATAAGCACGTCGTCAAAGGTAACACCTTGGCTTTCAAAAATGCCCATCATGGCATTATGCGCTAGGTCAAAGTCTTTTTGAGGGAAGCTGTCAGTACCTAAACCGTCTTGGTTAGTTACCATTACCAGCTTAAACCCTGCTGCTTTGAGTTTTAACAGTACCGGTATAACGTTTGGCTCGAAGACCAGTTTTTCTAAACTGTCTAATTGCTTATCTACAGGCGGTTCTTCGACAAGAGTGCCGTCGCGGTCTATAAATAGTATGGCTTGCTGACTCATGCCCCGTCCTCATTTATAAAATCATTTATTAATTGCATTAATCGTAAATTTTGTTCTTCGCTACCAATGCTCACTCGTAGGCAGTTAGTAAGATTAAGCTGTTTAGACTGATCGCGTATCAGCATTCCTTTTGATACTAAGTACTGCATTAGCGCTGCAGACTTTGCATATCTAAATAGGATGAAGTTTGCCTTCCTGTCACCAACTAGATGAATGCCATCAATTTCTGACAGCGCAGTGGCAAGTATCTCTTTCTCGCGATTAATCGTGTCTACCTGCAGTTGTAAAAGCGTTAACGACTCTGTGGACAGTGCTTTTCCTGCAATTTGAGCAACCGGCTCAGGAATAGGGTAGGGCGCTATGACTTTCAGCAGTGCCTGAATAACAGGCTCTTGGGCTAAGGTAAATCCACAGCGAAGCCCTGCTAACGCAAAAGCCTTCGACAATGTGCGCAGTATAACAAGATTAGGGTAGGCCTCTAGGTCATTTGCCCAGGTGTTGTCGGCATCAAACTCAATGTAGGCTTCGTCTACTACCACTAACGCTTTATCTGCAAAGTGAGTTAACACTTGTTTAATGTCATCTCGAGCAACCTGGGTGCCGGTTGGGTTGTTAGGCGCACAAATAAACACAACATTGACGTCGTCGGTAGCGCAAACGCCATCTACGTCTAAGCTAAAGTCTTCGTTAAGCGGTACTTTTTTCACACCCACATTGCAGGTTTCAGCGCTTATTGCGTACATACCATAGGTAGGGGGACAAATAAGAATATTGTCTTTACCTGGCGTACAAAAAGTTCGAATGAGTAGCTCAATACCTTCATCGGCGCCGCGCGTAACAATAAGGTTGCTACTCTCGACACCCGCGTAAGTGGCATAACCATTCACAACATTGTTTGGCTGGCATGAAGGGTAGCGATTAAAGTTGCTGCTATCTACCGCGTAGTCGTTAGCATAGGGCGATTCATTCGCGTTTAACCAATCTTGCCCGCCAGAAAATAAACGTCGAGCAGACTCGTACGGCTTCAGGGGCACTAAATTTTCATTAATCAGCGTGTCTACTAAGCGGGACATTAGGCGTTGCTCCCATTATTGACATCAGCGTCATTGGAAGTGTCGTTCATGCCAAGCTTGTTCATACGAAGCGCCACAGCCTGCTCGTGAGCATCTAACCCTTCTGCTTTAGCGAGGGTCATGATTGCTGGACCAAGGTTGCGCATACCGTCGGCTGATAACTCTTGAATCGTGTAGCGGCGCATAAAGTCTAACAAGCCTAAACTTGAGTAGTTTTTCGCATAGCCATAAGTAGGCAAAACGTGATTGGTGCCTGATGCATAATCCCCTGCTGATTCCGGCGACCATGGGCCCAGAAAAATAGAGCCTGCGTATTTTATTTTTGGCAAATAGCTTCGTGCATCTTCAATTTGAACAATCAAGTGTTCCGCCGCATAAGCATTGCTTGCTTCTATTGCTTCGTCTATGGAACTGGCCAAAATATAACGTGCGTTTTCCATGGCCGGTCTGGCTATTTCAGCGCGAGACAAAGTAGCAAGCTGTCGTTCAACAGCGGCTTTCGCTGCGTCGATTAATTCACGGCTATCACTGACTAAAATTGCCTGTGAGTCTGGACCATGTTCGGCCTGAGAGAGTAAGTCGGCGGCAACAAATTCAGCATCAGCAAATTTATCTGCCAGTACCAAGACCTCAGAAGGGCCCGCCGGCATATCGATTGCCGCACCATCAGCACGTTGACTCACTTGCTGTTTAGCTTCGGTAACAAAGCTGTTTCCAGGGCCAAAAATCTTATCAACCTGTGGAATACTTTCAGTGCCTAATGCCATTGCTGCGACGGCCTGAGCGCCTCCGCATAAAAATATTTTGTCAATGCCGCATTTGCGAGCAGCATAGGCAATTTCAGGTGCAATGCGCTGCTGTTTATTGGGCGGAGTACATAAGAGCTTGCGCTCACACCCGGCCACAAGCGCAGGCACACCAAGCATCAATACGGTAGATGGCAAAGGTGCACTGCCGCCTGGAATATATAAACCAACGGCATCCAAAGCAGTAAAGCGAAGCTCACACTGCACGCCAGGCGTTGTTGTCAGTGAAATATCAGAAGGTATCTGCGCTTCGTGGAACTGCTTAATATTGTCAAAAGCGGTATCGATAGCGTTGGCTACTTCTACACTTACCTTCGAGGCCAATTCATCAATGTCGCTATGCGAAAGCACTAGCGACTGTAAATCAGGGCAATCAAATTTGCGGGTGTAATCTAAAACCGCACTGTCGCCTTTGGCCTCAACGTTAGCGATAATCTCGCTAACGGTTAGTTTAAGTTGCTGGCTATTGGCCATAGCCGGGCGCGAGAGCGCCTGTTTTTTCTCATCATTAGAAAGAGATGACCAAGTAATCATAATAGTCTGCCTTTAGCCCATCATTTTTTCGATTGGCATTACAAGAATAGAGCTACAACCAAGGGCTTTTAATTTTTCCATGGTTTCCCAGAATAAGGTCTCTGTTGATACTACATGGATAGCCACTTGTTCTTCATTGCCTGCAAGAGGAAGTACAGTTGGGTTTTCAGCGCCTGGTAACAAGCTTTTCACTTGCTCTAAATACGCCTTTGGTGCGTGAAGCATGATGTACTTACTTTCTTTCGCTAACAGCACACCGTCTACGCGAGGCATCATACGATTGATCAATGCTTGTTTCTCATCGCTCATTTCGCCGCCAACGCGCTTAATCAATACCGCTTTGGAGCGGAAAATTTCTTCTTTTTCAACTAATCCGTTAGCTTCTAACGTGGCGCCAGTGGACACTAGGTCACAAATAGCGTCTGCAACGCCAGCGCGAGGAGCAACTTCTACAGAACCCGTAAGCATGACGGCTTTTGCGTTAATACCTTGTTCTTCGAAATAACGTTCAAGAAGGTAAGGGTAGGTTGTTGCCACTTCTTTGCCATCAAGAGATTGAACACCATCGTAATCCATCTCATTAGGTACCGCGATGGATAAGCGACAGCCACCATAGTCTAGACGACGAAGAGTTTCGTATTCAAAAGGCTTTCCTGCAGCTTTTCGCTCAAGAGACTTTTCTTCTAACTCGTTCTCGCCAATAAAGCCTAAGTCAACCACACCGTCCATGACTAAGCCCGGAATGTCGTCATCACGCACGCGCAATAAATCAATAGGTTCGTTTGTAGAATGCGCAATCAGCAGACGATCACGAATATTGAGTTTTATGCCGATTGCCTTTAATAGTGCAATGCTGTCATCGCTCAAGCGGCCTGATTTCTGTACGGCAATTCGAAGTCTTTTGCTGTTACTCATTAAAACGTTCCTTACACATGTTGTGTTTACTTGTGATTGCGCAAAACATAAAAAACCCCCGGAAGTTTCCTTCCGAGGGCCGAGAATTTTTTATCTGCGCCATTGGAAGGAGACATAGACCTTCCAGCACGAACCTGAAAGGTTATGCTATGTGGTGATGGTGGTGTTTTGCAGCGCAATTGATCATTTTGAAAAAATATGTCCTGAAATTTAACGAGCGAAACATTAGCGGTTTGAGGCAAAATTTGCAAGGCTAAAGTGAACTCTTTGGCTGCAATACGTACAAATTAATAGGCATATAGTAAAACTTTTTGATCTGAGCGAAAGTAAATCTTTTTAAGCTGTGCTTAAATGGTTGTTATCTTGAAACAGATATGCCTTTATTCGGCGAGGCTTTTAATAGTGGAAGATTCTGTTAGTTACAGAGTTTATCGTTTTATTGGGTTAAGGTTTAAATAGGCGAAGACACAGCGGAGATACAATTATTATGAGTAACGACTTATTGTTTCCTATTTTACCGCGCAATACGAAGATTGTGATTGAAGAAGACAAGCGTGTAAAAAAAGTGGAAAAATCAAAAAAATCTGAGCACCTCTCTGAAGAAGATAGCGACCAGTTCGATGAAGTAAATCGCGCCGATGCGTTAGAGTACGCAACCAAGCACAGACACGAAACTAATAAGAAGGACGGCGACGTTAATAACGAAGGGGGGTTAAAGCATATCGACGTAGACGTTTGATAACCGGCAAACACATTATCTGTTTGCCGCTCATCAAACGTTCTAATACCACTGATTAGTTAAGTGTTTTGTCTACCCAAAACTTTGTACCTTTAACGGTAGCTTGCAGCGCCAATCCGCTTTCAGTCATGGTATACACAGTGACATCACCTAAATAACCTTCACCCTCAGCAGATGCGCCTTTGTTTCCAGCCTTAGCCGCTGCGTCAGCATTTGTACCTAATGTCCAGCCATTCTCAATAAAGTACGACATGGCTTTTTGCGAGTGGAAGACCATGACAATGCGATAGTCTTTAGCGCCTAAACCAAAGCCCACGCCTCCTTCAGCCATATTCATATAGGTTTTATTACCCGTTGCATTGTTGTTTACCACACCGTAACCCGTTCCTGCGGCAAAAAACACAACGTTTACATTAGCATTGGTAAAAACCGCATATCCCGCAGCATTTTGTAACTGTGAGCGCGTGTCGGGCTTTTCGCTGTAAAGACGGGTTAATGCATTTTGCTGCATGTCCAAAATAGCCTGTCTTTTTTCAGCAACACTTCCGTCTCCCATTGAGGCACAAGCGCCAAGCATAAAAATTGCAGCGAAAATCCATGCGTAAGAAGCTAACCATCTGAATTTCATATTTTTCTCCATAACGTATTCGTCTTGTTTATTACTAGGTGAAAACGGGAAATGTCTTCAACTTATTGGTGTACAGCACTATTAAAATCATTTTTCATTTATCTACACGTGCTCTATGCATTTACTCTGCCAGCTAATAGCTTGTCGAAATTCATGTGCACTGTGTTTTTGAGTTCAACGAATAGAATTAGTTGCACTATTTAAGAATAAACGCTGCCAGAGTGTCACGGCTGATGTCGCTAAAAGCAGGTGGTGTCGTTTTAAAGAACTTTAATACGATAGAAGGTAAATACGATAGAAGGTAAATATGAGAACTGGCTGCAGAGAAACTGCATAAGTGGCGCGCAGTAAAAGCGTCGTGGTGTTGGTGTAATGTAAAAGGATGAAATAAGCTGAGCGCAAATCATTGGGTTTAATAAACCGTGATGTTGACGAAATGGCTCAGCTTAGTTTTTACGGTAGCGCTTACGTAAAAGCTAACGGTAAAGCTAACGCAAAAGCTAGCGTTAGAATTACCGTTCTAGCGAATTAAAAGCTAAAAGTGCGAGAAATAGAAAATACGACTCGCTCATCAGCAGTGTCATAATCCAGATTCGTATTTTCCGCCGCCACTTCTATAGCAAAATTTTGATAACTCGTTTGATATGCAAGGCGATAGTGGTAATACGACGTTCCATCATCTTGCCATAGCCACTTGTCACCATCTAAAGAGTTAGACACATCGAAACTTGCCCGCAGGTTATGGTTCGGTGCAAGCTCAAAGGTATGGGCCACCATTGCAATAGCGTGTCCGCCACCGGTACCAAAATAGTCCCAGCTATACCAAAAGTTAAGCTCTGAGTTACCGTAGTCATTGGCCATACCAAATTTGGTATATACCTCAGGGTAGTTACCGGCACTGGAGTTATCACCCCCGTGATAGGAGTAGTACGCGATGCCGTAGTCTATGCTAACAGCATCGGTCAGCGTGAGATATCGCCCTACATAAAAATCCCATTCCACGTTAGTGTCGCCACCAAAATCTACATTAGATGCCCATGTTCCTGCGTAAGTGCCGTTGGTAAAGGCTTTGTCTAAACCTCCCTGAATGGCTGGGTCGTTTTGTGTCTGGCTTACGCCATTAAAAGTATAATCAGACACGCCAGATATATTGGCACTCCAATTTGCAAATGAAGGCGTGGCGAAAAGCGCTGCTAGTGCAGCAAAAAATGATACTACTATTTTCATATTATTAGTTTACGTTCTCTATTTTTGTGAAATCGATTTTGTTTTCTTTAGGCGATGTTGTGATTGTGGTCACCGACTTGAACCGCTTGCTCATAATGAACGCGAAGCAACCAAAGAAAAGGGCTATAACCAGTGCGCCTACCCATTGAATTTGCAAAAAGTTGAGCTTAAACAACAGGGTAAGTAGTGACAAAGCCAGCACATTCAACGCTATATAATTTGTCTTACCCAAACGCGCCACCGTAATGTTGAGGTTGTCGGTATAAAGTCGTATGAGTGAGTCAAGCGAGTTGATAACAAATACAACACCCACAAACACCATAGCCATATTAACTAAGCCGTCAGTTGGAATGCCCGCACTGTGATAGTGATAAAGCACGGCGAACCAAGCACCAATTGGAATGGATGGAAATACCAGCATTGCCAATAGCACCTGATAGGTACGAAGCCCACCCACAAAGCGCGAAGTGAACTGGCCAATCATAATGCTCCAGGCAAACCACCAAAATAGATAGAACTCGTGATACTCATTTATTGGCAAAACAAAGTGATGCAAATTCGCAAAGTATCCGCCAATTAAACCCATGTTGGTCATGTACTGAGTTAATTCGCCTTCACCGAAGATAAATGCGCTTGCCCACATTCCTACAATAAGTGCAATAAATACCCACGTGGTGGTTATGCTTAAGATGCGAACGTATTTAATGTTGGTGCTTGAATAAACAGCAAAGGCAATTGAAGCAAAAACAATAAGATAGAACTCTGGCACCAGTGACTCTCCGTCACCTAGCATGGGTAAATACCATGGCAAATTCGACAGTAGTAGGAACGCAGTAAATGCGCAGGTGCCAATAATCACCACGTTATTTATAAATTTAACCACAGGAATTTCGAAGAATTTGACCTTCGGCTCTACTACGCAGAAATAAAAACAAGTTAAAAAGTAAAACGCCCAAATGAAGAAACCCCAAAATCCAAATTCAATGGCGAGTGGATTGGTGAATGCATATTCAGGACTTGCGCTTATGTCAGCATAGCCAGCGAACTCGGTAAGCGGAAACATGATCAGTCCCACATCGAGCCCAGAGGTAAAAAGAATGGCAATAAAGGTAAAAGTTTTGACCGGAGTTACTCCCACTACCTTCATATTGCCCCATTTAAAGACAATATAGGCCACTGAAAGTAAGGTGAATAGAATGCCTGCACTAAGCCATGCCGTCATTGTCACCCTCCCAATACTGATAAAAATGTAACATCTTTTTTCCTTTTTTTAGTTATCAAGTGCTCACATCAAATACGCACAAACCGTGCACGTTTAACCTTGTGAGCGCGTTGCGATAAAATACCCGCAAGCGGTTATAAACATAGCGTCAACACACGCTGTTAGCGCTGGGCATGCTGCCAGTTCGAATTTATGTGAACCTGTGCGTTGCTGCGAGGTAGCGGTTCTTTGCCTAAAATTATGTCGGCGGCTTTCTCTGCCACCATAATGGTAGGGGCGTTAAGGTTACCGTTTGGAATAGTCGGAAATATGGAAGAGTCAACAACTCGAAGGCCACTTATGCCATGTACTTCTGTGTTTGAATTAACGACTGCCATATCGTCCTCACCCATTTTGCAAGAACAGGATGGGTGATAGGCGCTTTCGACTGCTTGTCGTACAAACGCATCAATTTGCTCGTCTGTTTGAACATGTTCCCCAGGCTGAATTTCGCCATCGCTAAATGCCTCAAAAGCAGGCTGCGAGATAATCTCTCGGGTTAGCCTTACGCAAGCGCGGAACCCTTCTATATCATCTTGATGCTCTAAATAATTAAAGCGAATGTTTGGAGCAACGGTAGGGTCGCTTGACACTACCGACACACTGCCACGGCTTTTCGGTTTATTGTGACCAACATGAACCTGAAACCCGTCGCCATCAAAGGCTGATTTACCGTCATATCGTATTGCTGCTGGCAAGAAGTGATATTGAATGTCTGGCCATTCGACGCCTGCTTTAGAACGAATAAATGCACATGATTCAAAATGGTTTGTAGCGCCAAGTCCTGAGCGATTCACTAACCACTGAGCGCCAATCATGCCTTTAGATATAACATCTAGTTTGCGATTAAGAGTAATAGGCTTTTTGCACTTGTACTGAAAGTAAAACTCAAGATGATCTTGTAAATTCTTTCCTACGCCAGGTAAATGATGAAGCGTATCAATGCCTGCGTTACTCAACACCTCAGTATCACCAATGCCTGATAGCTGTAAAATATGCGGTGAACCAATTGAGCCCGCGCTTAAAATAACCTCTTCAGCGCACGATGCTATTTGGGTTTCGCCTTTCACACGGTACTCAACACCTTTTGCAACTTTGTTGTCTAGTATTACCTTAGTCACAAGGGCGCCGGTGACTATGGTTAAATTGCTGCGAAATTTAATAGGGTCGAGATACTCTCGGCTGGTTGAGCTTCTCACTCCGCCTTTTACCGTCATGTGCATTGGGCCGAAGCCTTCTTGCTGCTGGCCATTGTAGTCGCTGGTGATATCGTACCCGGCTTGCTCTCCAGCTTTAACGAACGCGCCGTAAAGCGGGTTCTTCATTTCATTACCGTTATTTACGCCAATGTTGCCAGTGTCGCCACGATATGTGTCCGTGCCTTTGTACCAGGTTTCCGCTTTTTGAAAGTAGGGCAGGCACGACTGATAATCCCAGTTTTTGGCGCCGTGTTGCTCCCATTCATCAAAATCTTTCGCGTGGCCGCGCACATACACCATGCCGTTAATGGATGATGAACCACCCAACACCTTGCCGCGAGGACAGTGCATTTCGCGATTGTCTAAATAAGGCTCTTGTTCCGTTTGAAACTGCCACGCGTACTTTTCAGTATTCATGGGAATTGAGAGCGCAGTGGGCATTTTTATAAAGATGCTTTTGTCAGAACCGCCGGTTTCTAAAAGCAAAACCTTATTCGTGGGGTTTGCAGATAGTCTGTTCGCCAGCACGCAACCGGCCGAGCCAGCACCAACAATAATATAATCATACATAGTCATAGCGGCTCCTAAAACGGGCTTTCAATGTCAGTCATACCCACATAAACAGACTTGGTCTGTGTGTAGCTATTAAGTGTTTCAACGCCGTTTTCACGACCTACACCCGACTGTTTATAACCACCTACTGGCATTTCAGCGGGTGAATTTCCGTAGCTATTAATCCAACATATTCCGGCTTTTAGCTGGTGGATAACACGGTGAGCCCGCTGAATGTTTTGGCTAAACACACCTGCGGCAAGGCCTAAAACGGTATCGTTTGCACGAGAAATAACCTCTTGCTCATCGTCAAACACAAGTACACTCATCACTGGCCCAAAAATCTCTTCTTTCACGATAGTCATGTCGTCCGTACAGTCTGTAAATACTGTGGGCGCGACAAAAAAGCCATTAGGTGCTGATTCAGGAGATAGGGTGTGGCCGCCAGTTAATAGGGTCGCACCTTCTTGTTTACCTTTTTCGATGTAACTTAACACCAGGTTGCGATGATTTTCTGAGATTAACGCGCCTAAGTTCACTTCTGGGTCGAGAGGATCACCGGCAATGATGTTGCTGTTGGTACGTGAAATAAGTTCATCAACAAACGATTGATACACCGAGCGGTGCACAAAAACTCGGGTGCAGTTAGTGCATACTTCGCCTTGGGTATAAAAGTTACCAAGCATAGCTGCACTCACCGCTTGGCTTACATTGGCATCGTCAAACACAATAAGGGGGGACTTGCCGCCAAGTTCCATCGTGACATCTTTAAGATTAGAGGCGGCGCTTTGCATTACTTTTTTGCCCGTGCCCACTTCGCCGGTAAACGACACCTTCTCAATATCAGGGTGTGTTGTCAGCCACTGCCCAACTTCTGCAGCGCCCTGTACAACATTGAAGACACCATCGGGTACGCCGGCTTCCGTAAATATTTCGGCTAACTTTATAGCACCAAGAGGCGTTTCTTCAGATGGTTTGAAAATACATGCGTTGCCAGCGGCTAGGGCAGGGCCAGACTTCCAGCATGCAATTTGAAGAGGGTAGTTCCACGCACCGATACCCGCACAAATACCAAGCGCCTCTTTACGGGTGTAGAAAAAATCGCTGCCTACCTGTTGTTGCGAGCCTAATTGAGTTGGAGCAAGGCCTGCAAAATACTCGATTACATCGGCACCTGTTTCAACATCAACGCAATTTGCCTCTTGAATAGGTTTTCCGGTATCAAGTACTTCTACTGTTGCTAATTCATCGTTTCGTTCACGTAATAGCGCCACGGCTTTGTTTAAAATACGGGTGCGCTCGATAGGCGTCATAGTGGACCATTTCTCAAATCCGGCTTTTGCGCTTTCAATAGCCTGCTTCTGCACAAACTCATCAGCAACTTCAACGTGGTATATCACTTTACCTGTTGCTGGATTAGTAACAGAAAACGTTTCTCTGCTTTTATTCGCGAGAGCTTTACCGTGAATGTAATTCTGATAAGTAGGTAATGACATTGATAAGTTCCTAAAGTTGCTGGTTAACCATTGTGAACAGTCGCTGACAGACAGTGCTTCAATTGAAAAAAACTACTGCATAACACTACGGGGCACTTCTTACCTAAGCGTATGAAAGTCCGTCGATTTACTATTTTCAGCGGCCATTTAAACCCATGTTAAACGACGTATTTTATTTTGATTGACCATTCAATAAAGAATAAATTGTATAGTGTTCTAACTATTGATTCAAGTTGGTGTGCTGGTTTTTGTCCGTGAAACGTGTGATTTCTCAATGCTTTTTAATATGTAACTTTTTGTATTTTATTGTTTTTATCATGGTTTGGTTAGTGCGTGAACTTTATTTATATAAACTGAAATGCACATAAAATACTTAGTGCTAACAGTATTTTTAATGTTGAATTTACCTTCGCACTCCCTTCGCACTTTGCCTCTTTAAAATAGTAGGCTCAACTACTGACATAGTAAGGGCGCGTTGCGACTTTTAATCGTGGTAACATATTAGTAGGTAACATATTTACAGTTAGCTTATTGGTAATAGCTTAACTGCAGTAACGCAGTTAAGGTCATTACAAGTAGTCATTGGATAAATATTTGGAGTTCTAGCATGCCCAAGGTGGGAATGGAGCCGGTTCGCAAAAAGCAATTAATTGAAGCGACATTAGAAGTGATGACAGAGGTTGGCTATCACGGGACAACGATTAGCTTAATTAGCAAAAAAGCGGGATTGTCATCGGGGATCGTGAGCCATTACTTTGGAGACAAGCAGGGGCTTATAGAAGCGACGATGCGGCATCTATTGGAAGCGCTGAAAATAACCACCCATATTGCCGACCCGCTAGAGCGGATAGACTTTATTATTGAAAATAACTTTTCGCAAACACAGGGCGCAAGTTCGGCGACAAATACGTGGTTTAACTTTTGGGCGCTGTCATTGCACAATAAAGGCTTGCACAGGTTACAGTGCATTAACCACAGGCGCCTTGAAAGTAATTTAGCGTACAGTTATCGACAGCTTTTACCGCCCAATGAAGCAAAAAACGCAGCAGCGTCAACCGCTGCGCTTATCGATGGCTATTGGCTGCGTTATTCCATGGGAAGCGTTGGCAACGGCAACTTCGAAGAGCCGGTAGTGAGAATTAAGCAATACGTAAGAGACACTATCAATCTCTTTGCTGGCTGAAGGCCTAATCGGTAAACCATCGGCAATAAAAAAGAACCTTAACGGTTCTCTATAATTCAATTTCCAGCTCTAGTGCGCCTGGGTGATCGGTCTGGCCAACCATTTCTTCATAGGGTGTATTTTGT
The DNA here is from genome assembly GCF_000753865.1 of Alteromonas sp. LOR. Lineage (GTDB taxonomy): Bacteria > Pseudomonadota > Gammaproteobacteria > Enterobacterales > Alteromonadaceae > Alteromonas. The sequence goes on from NZ_JQFW01000030.1 coordinate 34,764, forward strand.
CTTAGCCACACGTGTTCAAAAGATTGTGTGTCGAAATGCTCCCTTATTTCATTCAAACAATGAAATGTCTTTGGTTGCGAACTCTTGTCCCTTACAAGTGCACGGGATGCTCCGACACCGGTAGATGCAAGATAGTTACCGCCTTCTAGTGATTCAATGTACAAGTTCATAGCTGAATTTCTCCTTAACGTTACCTAATGCTTAGTCGAAATATTTGAAAAGTGATCATTAATTATGATTCATTTATATAAACCGACGCGCCGCCGTGGCTAAATCTGGCAGCAGCTACCACCATTTATTGCTGCATCTCAGTAGGCCTGCCGATGTCAGGTGTGTAGAGAGTTGGTCTTTATCTGATTCGTTTAAAAAACTGCCAACCTCACACTCACATAAATCGTCTTTTAAAATAATTCGGGGTAACCGGCCAAAACGGGTGTCCTCAATAAAATAGAGATAGGACGCGGTTTTGTTCAACATCCAGCGATTACCTTGGGAGGTGGTAATTTCGATAGTCGCTGGGGTAATGGTGATATCTTCCCATCGATAGGTTGCGCGAGAGGTAATATACATAACACAAATGAGTGCAAATACTTCAGCGCCAGCAAAAGGAAGGATTACCCATGCACCCGCTACAGCCCAAGCGGTCGCTATTGAACTAATAAATAGCGCAAAGGCTAGCATAAGAAACTTTGTCTGCTTCCACGTGGCAGACCTATTCGGCGTTATATGAATAACGGTGTCGTTATTTTCTGTTGATACTACTATCATGTCGCTGCGTTAACGATACGGCCGTGAAAACAAACATGAAGCCTTATACGTATCGATTTAAGCATTTAGATTGAAATTTGTTCAGTTGCAGGTGGCAACTCGTACACTCAGTTAATTCGTTGTAGGAAAAAGAGACTTGTCATATTCCCTATCATTGCCACTGTTTTCTCGCAAAAGAGCGTGGTTTTTTGCCTTTGTTGCGGTATGGGCTTTTGTTATTTTTTCACAAAATGATGTGAGGACTTTGCTGCAAGAATATGGCTTCTTTACCTTTGTCGGCATAGTAGGGGCGGTATTTGCCAATGCCACAGGTGCTGGTGGCGGCGTGATTTTTGTCCCCTTTTTTGCATATCTCTCCTTTACCCCTGACAGTATTGTAGCAACAAGCTTTGCTATTCAGTGTTGCGGTATGACGGCTGGAGCCATTACATGGGCTCGCTTTTTTTGCTCTCAACGCCAAACAGACCAACATAAAACAGACAGTCAGTGGGGCGCATTGCCAAGTGCTCTATTATTAACTGTCATACCTTCTCTTTGTGGTGTTCTCTTTTCGCAATACACCACACATGGCTCAGCGCTTCTACTCAATATATTGGGTGGGCCTGAAAACCTGCATACGGTATTCGGCGTGTTCTCCGTTATATTGGCCATTGCAATAATAGCGTCAATTCCGCTGATGAAGCGCCAGGTGTTCAGCAACGCGTTGGCAGGAAACGATATTGTTTGTCTTCCCACCATCGCCTTCTTGGGCGGGTGCATTACTGCTTGGCTTTCTATTGGTGTGGGCGAACTCGTCGCGGTTTACCTCATTATCCGCGGCTTCAACGTCACCATGTCTATAGCGGTGGCGGTTATTTTATCTGCGTTTACAGTGTGGTCAGCACTTCCCTTTCATGTACTTGTCAGCCATGCCATAGTATATGACGTTGTCATATTTGCTGGCGCAGGCGCTATTTTGGGTGGTGTTATGGCTAAATACCTCGTGCTGGCTTTTTCTACGCAATCACTAAAGCTATTTTTTGGGTTATGGGTATTTTTACTAGGCGTAACCAGTTTACCTATTTTTTAGCGTTTTTTTATATGTCGCTTTATATTTAGCAAAGATAAGCGACTGACCCTTACAGGGAGTTAGTCTATGGAATTTGACGTAACACCTCGTCCTCTATATCGGGTATCGCAACCCAAGTGGTCTTCCCACGCGGTTATTTATCAAGTAAACACCCGGCAGTTCAGTACTAAGGGAACCTTTGATGGGGTGACTGAAAGCCTTGAGCATATTAAGAGCCTAGGCGCAGATATTATATGGTTAATGCCAATTCATCCTATTGGTAAAAAAAACAGAAAAGGGCAGCTCGGTAGCCCCTACGCGGTCAGTGATTATCTCGATGTAAACCCAGAGTTCGGCAATAAAGAAAGCTTCAAACAGCTTGTATCTCAAGCTCATAAGCTCAACCTTAAAGTCATTCTAGACTGGGTACCTAATCACAGTGCATGGGACAACGCACTTGTCGACTCTCACCCTCATTGGTATGCAAAAGATCACAAAGGCGACTTTCGTCCATCGCCCTGGTGGGATTGGTCTGACATTATCGAGTTTGATTATTCCCAGCCTGGTCTGAGGGAATACATGATTTCTGCAATGCGCTATTGGGTAGAAGCGTTTGATATCGATGGATTTCGTTGTGATGTTGCAGGCTATATCCCCGACGACTTTTGGGAGCAAGCTCGTCACGCTCTCGACGCCATTAAGCCGGTATTTTTGCTTGCTGAGTGGGAAAACAGAGATTTACACGAGAACGCTTTCAATATGACCTATGCGTGGAGTTGGAATGAAACTCTTCACGAATTAGCTAAGGGGCGCTGCAGTTTAGACCGACTCAGAAAATACTACTCATGGAATGAGAGAGCATGGCCGCATAACGCCTATCGCATGACGTTTGTGAGCAATCACGATAAAAACGCATGGGACGGCACGCAGCGTGAGCAGTTTGGTGACGCACTCGAGGCGTGTATTGCGCTTTCAGTTATAGGCGAGGGGATGCCCCTTATTCACAACGGACAAGAAGCTGGAGAGACCAAACGTCTGGCCTTTTTTGAACGAGATCCCATTGAGTGGCAAGAACATCCTATTGGCGAACTGTACCGAGAACTCATCGCCCTTAAAAAGTCGAAGCCATTTTTAGGCAATGGTGAGTTCGGAGCACGCATGATTCAAGTGCCTAACTCATCCATGTCTCAGGTATTTAGTTTTGTAAGACGAGAAGAGCGCGAGGACGACAAAGTCTTTGTGGTGATTAACTTTTCTGATGTGCCCGTTACGGTGACATTTGAAGAATCGTTGCATCTAGGTACGCTGCAACATTGGAAGCGAAATAAGAAAACGACGTTTTCATCCGATACTACGCTCACGTTAAAACCCTGGGGCTTTGAAATATGGCACATTTGAAATCTGGCACAAATAACAGGGGGAGATGTTTATTTTTACATGTGTTGTTCGATAGGTTTTCAACGCTGTTTTTGGCATAATGCGCGCCTAACAATGCAATGTATTTGAAACGTCCCAAAAATGCCCACTATTAAAAATGTATTTTCATCTGATGGCCTGCTGGCAAAAACCATAAAAGGGTTTGTGCCAAGAGAGGCGCAAACCGATATGGCCAACGCGGTAAAGCACGCTATCGATACAACGGGCAGTTTGGTGGTAGAAGCCGGTACCGGAACGGGCAAAACCTTTGCTTATCTTGCGCCGGTGTTAATCAGCAGTGGTAAAGCCATTATTTCCACCGGAACGAAAAATCTGCAAGAGCAGCTTTTTCATCGCGACCTACCGCTAGTAAAAAAAGCGTTGAGCAGCAAGCGCAAAACGGCACTGCTAAAAGGGCGGTCGAACTATTTGTGTTTGCACCGATTATCTCAGCATGGCGGTAACTCCACCTTGGTAGAAAAAGAGGTGTTAGGTCAGCTATCTGAAGTGAAACGCTGGTCAAGTACAACCAAAAGCGGAGATATGGGAGAGCTTAAAACCCTTCCAGAAGATGCGCGAGTGCTGCCCATGGTGACATCTACCGTAGACAACTGTTTAGGCCGAGAGTGTCCAGACTACGAAGACTGCTACCTAGTTAAAGCCCGCCGCAAAGCCCTCGATGCCGATATTATTGTGGTTAACCATCACCTTTTCTTCGCCGATATGGCGCTGAAAGACACGGGGTTTGGCGAGCTTATTCCCGAAGCCGATGCCATTATTTTTGATGAGGCCCACCAAATCCCTGATATAGCCAGCGACTACTTTGGTGAGTCATTGTCTACGCGCCAAATTCAAGATATTGCCAAAGACATTACCTTACTGTTTAGAACGGTACTCAAAGATGCTGGGCAGCTAGATAAAGCCGCTGATAAATGCCGTATGATTGCGTCAGATTTACGCCTGCTTTTTCCTCATGATCCTGAGCGAGGAAATTGGGCACTCGCACTCGATCGCGACGAAGTTCGCCTACAGGTGGGTAAGCTTGCCGAAGCATTAGGTGTGCTTTATGAAGTGTGTAAACTGCATTTGGGCCGCGATAAAGACTTAGACAATATGTACGAGCGCATTGTTGCATCAAGAGAGCAACTTGACGCATTGAGTGATAACAAGCAACAAAACGTAAGCTTGTGGTATGAAACAACGCAGCGTCATATTGTTATGCACTTAACGCCATTGTCTATTGCCGCAAAATTCAGACGCTTTGTTGAGTCGCCGCCGCGAGGCTGGGTGTTTACGTCGGCCACGTTGATGGTCAATGGTGGTTTCGATCACTTTCAGCGTCGAATGGGGTTGGAAGATTCAGAAACCCTTGGTTTAGACAGCCCCTTCAACTACCCAGAGCAGGCTATGCTGTGTGTGCCGCGCTACTTGCCCGAACCAAACAGCTATGCAATGCGCGAAACTCTGCTGCACACGGCGAAGCGCTTAATTAAAGCCAGTCGCGGGCGTTGTTTCTTGTTGTTTACCAGCCACGCGATGCTAAGAGAAATAGCAAAGAAATTAGAAGATGAAATAGATAATCCGCTGCTTGTCCAAGGAACTACCACAAAACAAGCATTGTTGGATGCGTATTTAGCCGATGAGAAAGCAGTACTCATGGGCACAGGTGCATTTTGGGAGGGCGTAGACGTTCGTGGTAACGACCTCGTCTGCGTGATGATAGATAAACTCCCGTTTGCTTCACCAGACGATCCGCTGCTTCAAGCTCGAATGGAAGATGTGAAAAAACGCGGTGCAAACCCCTTTGGCGTTATTCAAATTCCACAAGCAGTTATCACCTTAAAGCAGGGGGCAGGGCGCCTTATTCGCGACCCTACCGATAAAGGGGTGTTGGTCATTTGTGATAATCGCTTAGTGACTAAACCTTATGCAAAAACGTTTATAGGCAGCTTGCCCGACATGAAACGCACGCGAAGCCTAGATGATGTAGAGGCATTTCTTGCCGGCATCGATGATGAAGAATGATAGAGAGTTGTAATGAATATTTTAGCTATTGATACAGCAACAGAAGCGTGCTCAGTCGCCTTAGAAGTCGACAATACGCTATACACCCATTTTGAAGTATGCCCCCAGCAGCACAGTCAGCGCCTGTTACCCATGATTGATGCAATACTAAAGGAAGCCGGTGTTGAATTAGCTTCTCTTGATTTATTGGCGTTTGGTCGCGGTCCCGGTAGTTTTACGGGAGTGAGAATTGCAACCGGAATGATTCAAGGGCTAGCACTTGGCACAGGGTTACCCGTTGCAGGCGTAAGCACGCTAAAGGCAATGGCGGTTGAAGCTGCACAAAAGAGCACCGGCCAATTTGTTGCCGTTGCGTCAGACGCACGTATGAATGAAGTCTATTTCTGTGTATACAAACAGTTGGAAAACGGGTTAGAAATAATCGTTCCTGAACAGGTATGTCCACCCGCAGACGCAGTCAATTACCTCAATGAATTAGGCGAAGCGCTAAACAATAATGTGACTGTTGCTGGTACTGGCTGGGCCGCCTATGAGGAGCTTCAGCAGTGGTTGAATACGCAAGATGCTGCAGAATCAGCAGCAAGCACAGCAGCAAACACAGAGAAAAAACCAGCCGTGACATTACCAAACGCTGCATTCATGCTTGAAGACGCCAAAGAAGCTGCCCGTGCAAATACAACTACAAGCGCTGCAGAAGTGAAACCGGTTTACTTAAGAGATAAAGTAACGTGGAAAAAGCTTCCTGGTCGAGAATAAGGGGTACCTTATACTGGGTATGAAAATTGCAAAAGCTAGAGCGTTTTGAAAATTACAGAGCGTTATGAAAACCATAGAGTGTTATGAATATAAATACTAATTTTGGCATAGCATCTTCTGACGCCGCTCAAGGCCGGGTCTCGAAAATTTCGAAAGACCCTCAACAGGAGAACAAAGGGCAAAGCGAATCGTCTGAGATTAAGGCGGTCGTTGTTGCGCCTGATGAACAGGGCACGAGCAATGCAAAGGCCTACCAAGATTTTATAAAAGAAGACAGTAATGCCTATTCTCAGCAGGCCATTGCGTCTTACCAGAGCTTTGAAAAACAGCAGCAGCGAGAGTCGATACAAGTCATGTTTGGTGTTGATATCTACGCGTAGAGGGGAGCCAGTCCTTTGCCAACTAGCCCATTACTACCTGCTTAGTCGCTCCCATTCCTTGTTTAGTATTGTTGCTGCTAATTCGGGGGAATGCTTACTATCATCAGAGCTCACTAACAGCCTGAAATTATCCGGTGGTAATACATTGAGTGTCAGGTGGCTGAAATTCCGAAGCTTTTACAGGGTTTGTTTTAGAATCTTTATCATTTTGTAACAGAACTCTAGTGGTTCTGTGAACGTATCAATGCTAACTTAGTCTTAGTTATGAAGCCCTCAAATGCTCGACGAAAAAGCAAGACGAAGGCTGTCTACACAATTTTCTACTTCAGTGGTAACGCCGGGGTTAATCGTCAAATGATGTACAAAGGAGCGCGCATATGTCTCGATATTTACTTTTATTGACCGTGTTCATGTTTGCAGGATGTGCCATGGTGCCAGATACCTTAGAGGTACCCGAAGGCACCGCATTAGTTTCGTATCCAAGTGCCGTTACGTCAGGCGCCAGTGCTCAAGGGCAAAAGGCTCGCTGGGGCGGCATTGTGGTTGGTGTTGAGAATAAACCGAACAAAACCTTTATCGAACTCGCGCACTTCCCACTCAATCACTACGGTAAGCCCCGCAGTTCTGGCGAGACATCTGGGCGCTTTAAAGTTCAGATAGACGGCTTTGTCGATCCTATTGTGTTTGAAGAGGGTCGAACTGCCACCTTTTTGGGTACGCTTATCGCACCCACCACGGGGATGGTAGGTGAGCAGCCTTATATCTACCCCACTATTGCGGCCGATGATTACCATATGTGGCGAGATAGGGAAGTGTACGACGTAAACACATTCTTCTTTAATTACCACAGCGGGTGGTATTCACCCTTCTATGGTCTGCGCGGCCCATGGGGATGGGGCGGAGGTCCTTGGATGGGCGGACGCTTCATGGGGGGCCCTTGGATGTTCCCGCAAATGAATCGAATGCGAGTGATACGCTATAGCAATGCGCCTAGACGCGCTAGAATAACCAATATGAATGGACCTAGCCCGGCAAAAAGAAGCTCCAGGTCAAGCGGCGGTCAAAAAGGGCCGGTGATAACCAACCCCAAAGTCCAGCAGTATTAGTAGCAAGAGGCGGCAAGTTGATGCCGCCTTTTTTGTTTTCAACTGAGTTTAAAAAGTAAATGTGGCAATAGTTTGCCGCCAATGGTGATGCGTTTATGGTTGAGTTTGAAGCAATGGCAGGCCCGCTTAAATTAGCGGGTTTAGACAATCAAGGAAGTGGACAAGTTGTCATTGGCCTTCACGGTTACCTCGATAACGCGGAAAGCTTACGAGTATTAGCGCCTTATTTATCGTCCTGTCGCTATGTAGCTATCGACCTTGCTGGTCACGGTCGCTCATCTCATCGCCCTGTGGGCGCTCACTATAATCAAACTGACTATTTACAAGACCTGCATGGGCTCATTGAGAGCGAGGGCTGGGACAATGTCATTCTTATAGGGCATTCTCTTGGTGGTATCCTAGTGACTATGTATGCCGCGTTATTCCCTGAAAAAGTAAAAGCGGTAGTGAGTATTGATGCGTGTGGGCCGCTTTCTGAAAGCGAAGAAACGACGCAGCAGCAAATGCGAAATGCGTTAATTAGCAGGCAGGGTAAATCAAGCGGCCACCGCCGTACGGTTAACCTTGATGATGCGGTGAAAGCGCGGTGCAAAATATCAGATATGACAGCTGCTCATGCGCGGCAAATACTCATGCGAAATATGATTACAGAGGCAGATGGCAATACCTATTGGTGTAGCGACCCTAAGCTTCGGACAAAATCCATACTTAGACTTACAGAAAAACAAGCACAAACCTTAATGGAGTCGGTGACATGTCCTATACTTTTTATCGGCGCATCGGCGAGTTTTAAAAATTTACCTCATGTTTATGAGCAACGAGCACACTGGTTTGAATCTGCGCAATATGAACAATTTGTAGGCGGCCATCACATTCATATGGAAAATAGTGAGGATGTAGGGCGTCTTATTTGTCAATTTGTTGAGCAAATGTAAATTGCAGCGTTTATTTTTTTTTACACTTCCTATACTATTCGCAGGTTATCAGACCAGTTACATGGGCGCGGTTTCTCACGGGCTCAATTATTAGTAGAAGAATAAAGTAAAGGAGGTTTTGGTGGAAAAAACCTGGCTTAAACATTACGACCCTCGTGTATCCGCAGAAATTGATGCCGATCGCTACAACTCTGTCGTCGACATTTTTGAACAATCGGTAAAAAAGTTTAAAGATAAAGAAGCCTTTATTAATATGGGGCATTCAATGACGTTTGGTGAGCTTGATACGTTATCAGCTCAGTATGCGGCTTATCTACAGGCTAGCGGACTAAAGCGCGGTGATGCCGTAGCGATAATGATGCCGAACCTTCTCCAATACCCTGTTGCCATGTTTGGTATTTTGCGCGCCGGTATGGTCGTTGTTAATGTTAACCCGTTGTACACGGCCAGAGAGCTAAAACATCAGCTTAACGACGCTAATGTAAAAGCCATTGTCATTGTCGAAAACTTTGCCTGTACCCTAGAAGCAGTGATTGGCGATACCCAAGTAAAAGAAGTGTTTCTTACTGCACTTGGTGACATGCTTCCAGCGCCAAAACGCTGGGTAGTGAACGCGGTAGTTAAATACGTGAAGAAAATGGTGCCGTCGTTTAATCTATCGGCCACCACATCGTTCATGTCGGCAGTCAAAAAAGGGCAGTCTTTAGAATACAAACGTCCAAATATAGAAAACTCAGACATAGCGTTTTTGCAATACACCGGCGGTACAACAGGTGTATCTAAAGGGGCAATGCTGACTCATAGAAATATGGTTGCCAATTTAGAGCAAGTATCTGGAATACTTGAAACCGTTATAGAAGAAGGTAAAGATTTTGTCGTGACGGCACTGCCGCTTTACCATATCTTCGCGTTGCTGGCGAACTGCTTGATGTTTGTGAAGTACGGCTGTCGCAACCTACTTATCACTAACCCACGGGATATGCCTGCATTTGTCAGTGAGTTAGGGAAATACCCATTTACGATATTACCCGGTGTTAATACGCTCTTTAACGGCCTGCTTAACACACCCGGGTTTGACGAATTAGATTTTTCTAATTTCAAGTTTGGACTAGGTGGCGGTATGGCGGTTCAGCGCCCTGTGGCAGAAAAGTGGGAAAAAGTAACGGGCACCGTACTTTTAGAAGGCTATGGCCTCACTGAATGCTCGCCAGTTGTTGCGGTAAATCCACCTCAGATAGAGGCGTATAAAGGCGCAATCGGTATGCCAGTTCCTTCTACCGACATCAAGCTATTAGATGACGACGGCAATCCAGTAGAAAAAGGTGAACCAGGCGAGATGTGGGTAAAAGGCCCGCAAGTCATGAAGGGATATCTAAATCGCCCAGAAGCGACGGAAGATATCTTGAAAGATGGATGGCTTGCCACAGGTGACATTGCCACGGTAGACGATGAAGGTTACTTCTATATTGTTGACCGCAAAAAGGATATGATCCTAGTTTCAGGCTTCAATGTGTTCCCTAATGAAATTGAAGAAGTCGCTGCTATGCACGAAAATATCGTCGAAGCGGCCGCGGTGGGTGTACCTCACGAAGTTAGTGGTGAGGTTGTTAAGTTATTCGTAGTACGTAACAACGACTCGTTAACTGAAAAAGACGTTATCGCTCACTGCCGTAGTGAACTAACAGGCTACAAAGTGCCAAAACAAGTTGTCTTTAAAGATGATTTGCCAAAAACCAATGTAGGTAAAATACTGCGTCGGGAGCTTAGAGACTAATTTCTTTAACTAGTTTTTAAAGCCGGCGTGAGCCGGCTTTTTTATTTAATGTGCGAAATAATGCAATATCAATTAATTACAACATACGAACAGCTAGACAACGTGTGCGCTTTGGCACAACAGCAAGGTGCTGTGGCTCTTGATACAGAGTTTGTACGAACGCGAACGCTTACGCCTCACCTTGGGTTAATTCAGCTCTACGATGGGCATCAGCTTGTTCTTATCGACCCTATTGCCATAGACAATATGCAGCCATTCATCGATTTGCTGGAAAATAAATCGCTTGTGAAGGTATTGCACTCATGTTCTGAAGACTTAGAAACGTTTCTCGTTGCTTTCAATACGATCCCTGAGCCTGTTTTCGACACCCAGTTTGCGGCCAGTCTATTAGATATGGGGCCAAGTTTAGGGTATGCCCGTCTTGTAGAGATGATTTGCAACGTGAGCCTTGATAAAGGTGAATCTCGAACCGATTGGATTGCCCGTCCACTGCGTGAGTCGCAGCTAAGTTACGCTGCTAACGACGTGTTGTATCTGCTGCCTTGCTATGAGGATTTGGTAGATAAGATAAAAAACGCTGGTATTGAGAACTGGGTTTACCAAGAGATAGCCTTGCTCGCTGCGAAAAAGCGGGCGCAAATGCCAGCAGATTTTGCCTACCTCACTATTAAAAATAATTGGCGATTGAACAGCGAACAACTTACGGTACTTCAGGCACTAGCGTCGTGGCGTTTAACAACGGCAAGAAAAAAAGATCTCGCGTTAAACTTTGTCTTTAAAGAAGGGCATTTGTTCGAGGCGGCACAGCGCCTTTTATCGAGTAAATCAGACTTATCAAAAATTAACGATTTAAATCACCAGGCAATACGTCGATATGGCGATACTATTATCGACTTGATTGCCGAGGCTCGTGAGCGGTTCGCTCAAACTCCGGATAAATTGCGACTACCGCAAGTACTACGCTTGATGGATATTCCTAAGTACAAGAAAACACTTGCCGATCTCAAAGTTATCAGCGAAGAGATTGCTAAAGAAAATGGCGTGAATAACGAAGTAATGTCATCGAAAAAGCAGCTGAATCAATTATTAAAGTGGTATTGGTTTGATGTAGATGAAACCCGTATCCTGGGCTTAAAACCTGACGTGTTATCAACATGGCGTGGGCCACTCTTTATGCCAAAAGTGGTTGAGTTACTTGGTGAACTGCCTGAGGGCTAGAATACTTCTTCGCAATGAAAGCGCTCAATTAAAAGCGCTTAAAAAGAACCGAAATAAAAGCGCTGAAACGCTAAAGCCAAAATAAAACGTCAGTTTTGGTAAACATAAACACAGAATAGAAACGAGAAATAGTATGTTATGTGCGGTTTATAAAACCCAAAAAAAACAGGGCATGTATTTATACGTGCCTAAAAAAGATGTATTCGACGACGTGCCAGAGCCTCTTATGCAGCGCTTTGGCAAGCCTGAGTTAGTAATACTGCTAGCATTAGACAAGCGTGAAAAGATAGCAGGCATCGACAAGCAAAAGCTCACAGATGAATTAAATAGCAACGGCTTTTACCTACAAATGCCTCCTAAAGAGGACGATCTTCTGTCTACTCATCGAGTTTCTCTTGGCCTATCTTCTTCACCGGACAAAAAGTTTTAGTATGCGTTTAACTATGTTGTTAGCAATGCTGGTGGCGAGTATTGCTGTGTCTTCATCTCAAGCCAGCGACAATGAATTTAATGATTATCTTAAATCGCTGAAAAGCGAAGCGATAGAAAAAGGCTACGACGTACAGTTTATTGATAGCGCATTTAGCGATATCACATTTCGACCTACCGCCGTTAAATCAGATAAAAACCAGCCGGAAAAGAAAATCACCTTAGACGATTACATTGTATCGCGAGTACCTGATTGGAAGGCTGAGCAGGCAGTACAGAAATACCTTTCTAATAAAGCATTACTGGACGAAATTGGCCGCAAATATGGTGTTCAACCACGCTTTATCGTGGCGCTATGGGGCAATGAGTCAAACTTTGGAAAAATACAGGGTTCGTATAGCGTACTGTCGGCATTAGCCTCTCTTGCGTATGAAGGGCGTAGGGAAGCACTATTCAAAAAGAATTTCTTTGCTGCGCTTACTATTTTAAGTGAAAAGCACGCACAGGTGGATAATTTTAAAGGCTCCTGGGCCGGAGCGATGGGGCAGACCCAATTTATGCCAGTATCGTTTCTCACCTATGCTGAAGATTATGACGGCGATGGCAAAAAAGACATTTGGGGCACAAAAGCCGATGTGTTTGCCTCTATTGCCAATTATCTAGCCTCAGAAGGCTGGGATGACGAGGGGACCTGGGGCCGCCAAGTAAAACTGACTAAGCCAGTAACGGTATCGGGCTTAGCTAAAGAAAACATGAAGCCGCTATCGTTTTGGCAAGACCAAGGCGTAAGACGGTTTGACGGTAGCGACCTTCCCAATGTGGATATTAAAGCGTCGTTAATTATGCCTGACGGCGAAAACGGCAGGATCTATCTTGTCTATAATAATTTTCATACCCTAATGAAATGGAATCGTTCGACCTATTTTGGCGTTTCCGTTGGATATTTGTCTGAGCGCATAAAGAGAGGATACTAATGCCTTATCAACACAAAAGCGTAGCTGGGCAGCCTATTGCTCTTCCTGTCAATAAAGTTGTGTGTATTGGTAGAAACTACTTAGACCATATTCAAGAAATGAACTCAGTGGTGTCTGAGGACCCTTTGCTTTTCATGAAGCCCAAGTCGGCGATGTGTGATATGACAATGCCACTTGAAATTCCCAGCGATAAAGGTGCCTGTCACAATGAGCTAGAAGTCGCTGTGCTGTTAAAAAATAGCCTCAAAAATGCCAGTGAGTCTGACGTTGCCGACGCTATCTGGGGTATTGGTTTAGGGCTAGATTTAACGCTACGGGATGTGCAAGCATCGCTTAAAAAGCAGGGACAGCCCTGGGAACGTGCAAAGGCTTTTGATAACAGCGCACCACTTTCATCTTTTGTTCCATTGGCAGAGTTTGATAATCTCGACGACTTGCGTTTTACCCTTAAGATTAATGGCGAAGTGAGACAGCTAGGCCACACGGCGTTGATGCTGCATAAAATTATTCCCCTAATTGCGCACATGTCCACCGTATTTTCTCTCGACGCCGGCGATGTTATCCTCACAGGTACGCCAAAAGGCGTTGGTCCGCTTAACGACGGCGATACAGTCGAAGTATCGTTAGACCCTTTCTTTTCGCTTCAAACTAAGGTAATCGTGTAATGCCCGCAACGTCAGCGCCATTTTGGGAAACTAAATCATTGGAAGAAATGAACCAAACCGAGTGGGAGTCACTTTGCGATGGATGTGGTAAGTGCTGTCTACACAAGTTTATCGATGATGAAAGTGTAGAAGAATACAGCCCAACTGACTTTATCAATGCTAACGAGCAGATACACTATACCAACATTGTATGCTCTTATTTAAATACAAAAAAATGTGAGTGTACCGAGTATCAAAACAGAACCGTGCTAGTGCCCGATTGCGTCAAACTGACGAAAGAAAACCTGAAAGACATCTTTTTTATGCCAACAAGCTGTACCTACAGAAGGTTACATGAGGGCAGGGGAATGCCGTCGTGGCACCCGTTGCTTAACAAGGGTAAAAAACATGTCATGCACGCTAAAGGGATGTCTGTTCGCAATAAAACCATATTCGAGACCGATGTAGATTTAAATGAATTTGAGAACTACATTGCCATATGGCCGCTGGAAGACTTAGATTAGGCCTGAAGTTTATTCGTTATCTTATTCGTTACTTTATTCACTAATAAGCGCATAAAGTAGGGCGTCTCTGCCAAAAACACGCTTGCGGCATAGCCCTTCTTTTATAGCACCTATACGCTCGGCTACTCGCAAACTGGCTTTATTGTTTGGCTCAACAAAACACTCCAATCTATTTAAGTTCATTTGAGAAAAGGCGAGCTTTTTCAATGCCTCACAAATTGCTGTGGCAAGGCCTCTGCCACAGGCATCTGGACGCAACCAGTAACCAAGGTTTGCACTAAGATGAGTATGATGTATGTGGTTGATAATACCCATGCCTAAGCATCGCTCTTCATGCACTAGTAAATAGGTTAAGCCATAGCCACTCTCTCTCGCCCTTTCCATACTCTCTATACACTGCTTAGACAAAGCCGGTGTAACGGGGCAGGTTGACGCTCCAAACCATGGCTTTACATGATGAATAGACTGTTGCCCGGCTTCACACAGCATGTCGCAGTGCTTGCGAGCAATACGCTGTATGGAGACGGGGCCTTGCTCAGTATGAATAGGAGGAAGGCGAGAAGGGAGTATTGATAAATCAATCAAAAGGGCTTTTTATCCAATAGCCTGCATGCAAACACGACGATAAACGCAATGGCATAGGTGGCGAAGATGATTTGCATCCATTCTGCCATGCCCATTGACAGGAATTGCCATGTGTTTTCCAGGCAGTCACCCTCAGCGGCGAACACGGCAGGAAGCCACTCATGAAGCTGCAGCCAAGATGGAAAGTTAGGCACAATCTCACAGCTTGCAAAAAACGGATTGGACGCATTTAGAAGCTCAACATGCTCAGTAGCAAGTAAATACCCCCATCCCGCGGACACTGCCCACCCGGCAAAACCAAGCATCCGGGTAAACCCATTATTACTAATCACTACAATTAGCGCTGAAAACACGATGCCATACATCGCCGTTCGCTGGTAAATACACATGATGCAGGGCTTCAATCCCATGGCGTACTGAAAATAAAGTGCTGCAATCTCAAGTGCCAGTGACGAGGCAAAAAGCACAAGCCATGATGACTTGTGCTCTGCCCACTGACTAATACCGTGAATAACGCTTCGCATTACTTAGTGTCCCACCGCTTCAGTGCCAACCGCGGTGGCAGAGTGGTGCTCAATTAAGTGCATATCGTATAACCATGCGGTGGCATCGGCTAACCCTATATAGGTTGCCAGCAAACCAACAATGGTCAGCACGACGGTATACGGCAGTGCCATAATAACCATTTTCCCATAGGACAGGCGCAGTAACGGCGCTATGGCAGACGTCAGTAAGAATAAGAACGCAGCTTGTCCGTTTGGTGTTGCCACACTTGGTAAATTCGTACCTGTGTTAATGGCTACCGCAAGCATGTCGTATTGATCCCGTGTAATCTGTCCAGCTTCTAAGGCTGCGGTCACTTCGGTAATGTATACCGAGCCTACAAACACATTGTCGCTCACCATTGAGAGAACACCATTTGCCAAGTAGAACATCACCATTTGCGTTTCACCTTCAAAGGACAGTACCCAGTGAATGACTGGTTGGAAAAGCCCTTGGTCGATAATAACGGCAACAACACCAAAGAAAACAGCAAGTAGTGCAGTGAATGGCAGTGCCTCTTCAAAGGCTTTGCCTAAGGCATGTTCTTCAATAACGCCGCTCATAGAGGTGGCTAGCACAATAACAGAAAGACCAATCAGGCCAACGGACGCCATATGCGTGGCTAAACCAACAATTAACCAAACACCGATTAACGCTTGAACCAGTAACTTCGCTTTTTCGCGCTTACTGCGCCCTTCATCCATATGCATATTGTAATCGACAAGAATTTGTCTTACCGCAGAAGGGAGTTCAGCGCCGTAAGAGAACAGCTTCGTCTTTTCTACAAAGATGGTCGTCAGTAAACCAAACACAAAAACAGGCAGTGAAACGGGCGCCATACGAATAAAGAATTCGACAAAATTCCAGCCCGCTTTGTCGGCAATAATAAGGTTTTGAGGTTCACCTACCATGGTCATAACACCGCCAAGTGCTGTACCAACGGCAGAGTGCATCATAAGGTTGCGTAAAAACGCACGGAAGTCTTCTAAATCATTTCGACCAATATCGTGCACGCCATCATCACTGGTATGGTCGTGGTCAGAGTGAAACTCTTTGCCCGAAGCGACTTTGTGGTAAATAGAGTAAAAACCTAAGCCAACACTGATTATAACCGCAACAACGGTAAGGGCATCGAGGAACGCTGATAAAAACGCAGAGGCAAAGATAAATGAAAGGGAAAGAATGAGCTTATTTTGAACCTTAATAACCAGTTTGGTAAATAGGTACATCAGCAGGTCTTTCATAAAGTATATGCCCGCGACCATAAAGACCAACAGTAGCAGCACTTCTAAATTAACCTCAATTTCATGCATCATATGACCGGGGGTGGTCATTCCGATGAACATGGCTTCTATAAGCAGTAATCCTCCTGGCTGAAGGGGATAGCATTTAAGTGCCATGGCAAGGGTGAAAATAAACTGAATGACCAGTGACCAACCTGCAATATATGGGTCCACCATAAATATAAAGGGGTTGGCAATGAGAAAGGCAATAATCGTCTTTTTGTACCAATCGGGCGCATGTCCCAGGAAGTTCTTATAGATCGCCGAGATCATTGAGGTTTGCATGAGTTCCTGTTCCTTTTACAACAAAGCACGCATTTGTGCGCATCTTTACACTGTATGTTTGCGATTCATCGCGTTACAAATCTGTCGATGAGTAGTCTCACTCACCGTAAAAACAGTTTTATCGCAGTTATTATAGTCGGGATTTAAGCGTACATGATATTAACGTGTTGAGAAAGCAATTCACGGGTATCTAATGACGAAAGTTACTGAAAACCTGCCAAATTTTTCATCATGGAATAACAGCTTATTCGAAAGTCAGTCGAATGTGAGCATTTTGTGAACAAAAAATCAGTTTATCTCTTTGCTTCGGGAACAAAACTGAAGGTAATAGCGTCTAGGTCCCACAGCTGGCGTATATTTCGTTGTGTAAATGTGCAACCATCTGGTACAATCAGTTGTTAAATTTTATGATCTTATGTAAACGTGCAGGCGATTAGTTATGATATATAAGGCGCAGAGTCCCGCTGGATTCGCCGAAGAATACATTGTGGAATCAATTTGGAGCGGCCGCTTTCCACCAGGTACTATTTTACCTGCAGAAAGAGAGTTATCTGAGCTAATTGGTGTTACCCGAACTACGCTACGAGAAGTGCTTCAACGACTCGCTAGAGATGGATGGTTAACTATTCAGCACGGCAAACCAACAAAAGTGAACAACTTTTGGGAAACGTGCGGTTTAAACATTCTAGAAACCCTTGCTCGACTCGATCAAGAGGGCATTCCTGAGTTAGTTGATAATCTGCTAGCAGCACGCACAAACTTAAGTGCAGTGTTTATTAGAGGTGCTATTCGTCACAACGCTCAAGCGTCGGCCGATATCATTGCTCGATATAAAAACGTAGAGCAGGAAGGCCTTGCCTTTGCGCAGTTCGATTATCAAATGACCCACGATTTAGCGCTTGCATCTAACAATAATGTATTCGTGCTAATGATGAATGGATTTCGCGGTCTGTATTCACGCATTGGTGGATATTTCTTTGCTCACCAAGACGCTCGCGACATCGCCATGAAGTATTATGCAGATTTGCTTGAAGTTGCAGAGAGTGGCGACCATGACCGTGTGCCAAATGTAGTAAGAAACTACGGCATAGAAAGCGGAAAGATGTGGCAAGAAATTCGTAACGACATGCCAAAAGATCTCGTAGACTAATCATTTAGTTTCACGCTTTTGATAAAAAACGCCTTTCGGTAAGATTACTCAGTGCAGGGAAAACCTGCCAAATTAGAGTATTTTCACCGAAGGGCGTTTTTTTTACTTTAATTTTGTTTTTAGTATGCGGTTTCTAATTGTAAAGCGTAGAGTTTAGTTATGGTGTTTAGTCACACCCCAATTAGGCACTCATAGGAGCTCAAAATGACTACTAAAGATACTATCAAAGGCAAAATTAATGACGCTGAAGAAATGGCGCGTAAAATTTGGTTAGCAGGTCTTGGCGCTTATGGAAAAAGCGTTGATGAAGCTCAAGGTCGCTATGACAAGCTAAGTGAAGAAGCAAACAAAATGTTTGATGAGCTTGTGTCAAAAGGCGAAACCCTAGAAGGTGATGCACGCAGTAAGTTTAAATCAACAACAAATGATGTTGAACACCGCGTTGCTGATGTTCGTAAAAAGCTGGGTTTAGATGCAGAGCCAGCTGACCAACGTATCGACGAGCTATCTGCAAAAATTGATGCGTTAACTGAAGCGGTTGCTAAGTTAGCTGCAAACAAGTAATACCCAACGTGCTGCTTTTAAACATTAGCGCAGCAACCATACGTTAAAAAGATAGGTGGTGTTGTTGGAAAGTCCGAATTCGGATAATGACTACACCATCTTTATCTCCTTCATCAAGGAGGCACCATGAGTAACAATCCTACAGAGCCGAAAAAGACCGTTGTGGTTAGCGCTGAAGTAAAAGCTCCGGCTACATCGCAAGGCTCTATCACGACATCATTAAAGTCTTCGCCTATTTTTGGTTGGTTTTATGCTGGAGCAGATATGCTTTCTGCTGAGCTGGACCAAGTGGCAGGCTTAGTGAGCAAGCAGATTGATAAAACCAGCGAAACCTTGCAAGAGATGCAGTCAAAAGGCATTGAAGTTGAGGCTGATTTAAGACGCTCATTTAGTCCGTTTGTGTTTTTTGATGCTGCTCAGAATTTAGTAAAATCGACATCTGTCTATTCAGTGTTATCTGGCGGGCAAAAGCAGCAGCGTAAAGCGCAGCAAATAGATGAGCTTTCCGCTAAGGTAGATGCGTTAGTAGAGCAGGTTGCACTCCTTGCGACGAAAGAGGCGGCGAAAGAAGCGGTTAAGCAGGCTGAGAAAAAAGAGGCGCCTAAACGAGCTTCTACAAAAACAGCTCCTGCAAAAACAGCGACGAAAGCCTCGACAACCAAAACAGCAGCTGCCACGGCTTCAAAAGCAAGCCAAGGGAAAACTGCTGCGTCGGTTACCGTAAAAGCGACTGCGACTAAACCATCAGCAAAGGCGACTGCGCCTAAACCATCACCAAAGGCAACTGCATCGAAAACGGCTGCGCCTAAAACATCGGCTAAGGCGACTGCGCCTAAAACATCAGCTAAGGCGACTGCGTCTAAAGCTGCACCAAAAGCAGAGGCTTCGACTCCTGCTAAAGCTGCGAGCGCAACCGTTTCACCGAGCAACACCGACAAGAAAAATGGTTGAGTGAGTTTTTAACTTTGCTTAAGCAACACGCCCTAGCTTGAGTGAGGCGTTTAATCAAACAAAAAAGCAAACCTTTCGGTTTGCTTTTTTTTTGGCCTATATTTTTATCTAGGGCATGAGACCATTAATCGCAACATTACTCATTAGATATGAGCTTACGTATTTTTTGCCCAAATGTTTTGGTGCTTTTTAAAGCCAAAGAAGTCATGGGGCTCCCAGAAACTTGGCACTAAATCATCTAATGATTCTTGTGAGAAGTTACTCGATAACTGGCTCATTATTTCACTGAGTCTGGCTTCTCCCAACCGCATTAGTTTTTTTCTATTGGCAGGGAAGTACAGGTTTCTGCTCTTTTCTATCACTTCTTGAGCGCCGCTGGTCACAAAGTTCTGATTTCGCGTCACTACTTTGCAAATTGGCTCGGCGGGTTTAGCTGGATTAAGCCCCGTTACTATCGCATATTCAAACTGGTTTTTTTCCTCGCCTTTTTCATTTTTCGGAATAAATGCAACACCAAAACCTTGAGGGAAATACCCGACTAAGTTCATAAAGTCTTGTGCCAAATGTTTGTTCAAGCTCCCTTTTTTTGCCAGCTGCTCTATAAGTAAGTAGCCTTTCGGCAAATCTAGGCGGGTATAATCTGCCTTGGTAGATAGCACAATAGACACATAAATCTGCGGTATTTTGACCAGTTCTCCCAGCCCTGTTTTTGACAAGAACGCGTCTTTAACCAGCTGTTGAAGAAACTCAGACGCCTCTGTATGGGCTTTAATAAAGCGGTCTCTTTCTTCTCTTATATTACCAGTGTATTTAGGAATGCCTAAACCGTCAGATAAATACTTCATAGTAAAGTGATAGTTTATCTTCAGTAAGTTTTTGCGCTGCTCTTCATCAAGCAATCTAAACTCGTCTAAATCGCCATCTTTACCTTTTAAAATGGTAAGTGCTGCCGGGCTTTGCAAGCCAATATCTTGAAGTAGGGCTGCGGCGATTAGCGGCACACCCAATTCAGTTTTCCACTTCTCTTTCCAATACTGATCGTTTCGAAAGCGGGAAATAGCTTCGCGGTATTTAGATAAATAAGAGTGGGCTATCGTGTCGTGGTCTAACAAGCGATCAGCCAGCCTTAATGTAAGAACGGCTTTGTATATAGGCTTGTAGCGTTGATGTACTTTTGCAAAGTTACCCTCGGCGCCGCGAGTAAGCAGCATTAATGTTCCTAGAAACTTGGCGCTTAATTGCTGAGTTTCAGCCCAGGTTTCACCCTCACATAGCTTAATCACTTTAGTGCAAACGGTTTCAAGTCGTTCAAGGCGGGCTAACCTCTCTTCTTCAAGTTTTTCGTTATTGTTTTTAATCTGTTGAGCGAGTTGGCTAGCAAGTACCTCTTTGTCTTTTTTATCTTTTATTATGAGTAGCTGCTCTTTTAAATCGGTGGTGTGCTGTTCTAATGTTGTGGTAAGCGTGAAGTAGTGTCGCGCATCCTCAAAGATAGAACCGAACCCGGTCTCCTTGGGATACACTAAAGAAAGCAATTGTTTGACTTGTTGTGTGTAAATATTGTCGGGGTTTTGGCTTTGTGAACTCACCGTGATCCTTTAAATTGTTCTCGCATCAGCCAACGACACATTGCCATAACGTACTCGCGTTATGGCGTGTGATGCGCAAGATGTCGAAGCTCCACCGCTTCTCGTTTTTTTAACTGCGCTAAATGATAACGCAGTTTCTCACTAATTTTGGTATTTCTTTCTATTACATGGAGTTGCGGCCAAGACGCTTGCTCTCCGCTAGTCATTAACTCATCCATACTTTCTAGCGTTGGATTAGCCAATACCTTTGAAATATTGCTCAATTGACGCTTCGGCAAAATATTAATATCGCCGACATATTGCTGATCAATTATCGACCTTACTTTGTGAATAGCAAGTTTAGCACTTTTATTGCCCACCATTTTTTCAATCATATCAATAGCGAAAACGCTGTTTGATTTCGCCAGCTGACCAATGTGACGAGTTGTCATGTCCCACAGAGAATGTGCATCAATTCTTCTGGAAGAGATAAAGGGTACTGCTAGTGGGTTCGTTTGGCTCACAATGCTGTGATTAACACCATAAAGCCGAGCCAATCGTTTAAACGGTAAATCGGCCATTAACGATCCATCTGCAAATCGTCGGTTGGGAATGTAGGGCACAATCTCGCCCGATGGCGTCTTCGCTTTTAGCTGCACGGGGCTAAATACGATGGGCACAGCGCAAGATGCTCTTACGGCTTGACTGATAATAGCATTGGGCGATGTTTTTGCATTTAGTAAGCGAGAGTGCTGATGCAAATCGGCAGGCGATACCGTAATAGTAACGTGACGACCTGTTTTTCTAAAGGCTTCTTCAAACGTCGTTAAGTCGAATAACTCAATAAGTGCATTTTCCAGCATGGAGCTATCAAACAAACTACCTTTATTAAGGCCCGCAAAAGTACGCCAGTGCTTAAACATTTCGTAAATTCGCTCTGAGTCTAAGGATTCTTCAAGCTCATCGTGGGTTCGGGTGGCCAGCATAGCGCCAATAATGGAACCTGCAGAGGCACCAGATATAACGGTGGGTAACAGTCGTCTTTGATTTAACGACTTTACAACGCCTGCGTGAAAGAAACCAAGGCCTGCGCCGCCAGACAGCATAAGGCAGCTGCGCCCGAAAGCGTGGGCAGTTTCTTCAAAAAACGAGAGTTTTTCATAAAAGTCCACGTCGTCTTCATTTGCATTCACAATCTGCTCAAGCGTTAAAGAAACCTCATCAATAAATTGTTCAATGAGCTTTTTTGTGCCTATTTTGCAGTGAGTTTGTAACGCAGGATTAGCAATATTGCCCAAGTTTCCATGCAGTCCCTCATGCAATATGGACATCAGGGCATGGATATCGCCTCGACCTCTTGCAATTTGAAGGCGCTGCACCCGTTTTTGAATAAGTTTGTAGTCGTAGTCTTCACTTTCATCCTTTGCCTTCCAGTCGTCAGCGCCAGACATGGCATCATAAGCCAGACAAGCAGCCTCATATTCGTCGTAGTTACTTGCGTGTTTAATATCACGTTCAAGCTTTTTTAACGGTAAATCGAATGCTGTCATGGCAACCACCTTATTTATTCCAAGGACAAAACGCCTAATATCATAGTAGATATCAAAATTAGAATTCACTACCTAAGGTTGGGTATAAATCGCGTTATTTAGCGTAACTTAGTAACATCGCATAGGCATTGGGTGTGAAAATTTGTTTTCTATCAACAATTACGTCTAATTACATTTTTTACGTTGACCAAATCATAAGCACTCAGTAGCCTGAGTAGTAGAATAATAAATTGGAACGTTTGTTCGCTATATGGACTGGAATATTCAAACCCTTACCTTGCTATCAATACCACTGATAAGTGCAGTAGTTGGTTGGGCGACAAATTATCTTGCAGTTAAGATGATGTTTTACCCCATCGAGTTTGTGGGCATTAAGCCTTTTCTGGGCTGGCAGGGTCTCATTCCGGCTAAACGTCGGCAAATGGCAGAAATAGAAGTAGAGCTTGTTTTAGGTAAGTTACTGAGCGTGGAGGAGCTTGCTCAACGGCTCGATCCCGATGAACTCACCAAAGCCATTGAACGCAGACTGAGCCAAGTTATTCGCAAAGTGGTTAATGATGTTATGGCCGAGTCTGCACCTCAAATGTGGGCAGCACTGCCGGTTCAAGGAAAGAATTTAGTTTACCAGCGCATTGAAAACGACATTCCGAATGTTGTGCATAAAATGGTTGATGATTTTCAGCACAATGTGTCCGAAATTCTCGATATTAAAGAACTCGTTGTTGAGCAACTGGTTAATTCACCAGAACTGATCAACGAAATTTTTCTCACAGCAGGCAGTAAAGAGTTTCCCTTTATCGTGCGTTCAGGGCTGTATTTTGGTTTTCTTTTTGGCTTGCCCACCATGCTGTTGTGGCACTTCTACCAAGCGTGGTGGATTTTACCTTTAGGCGGCTTGCTAGTGGGGTATGCCACAAACTGGATAGCCATTAAAATTATCTTCGAGCCCAAGCGGCCCCGAAAAATCGGCCCCTTTGTGGTTCAAGGCATGTTCTTAAAGCGTCAAAAAGAAGTGTCTGAGGTGTACTCGTCGATTATAGAAGAGAAGCTGATTACGCCTAAAAATATCACCAATATCATTTTACATGGCTCTGGGTCGGCGCAGCTACTCGAGCTTATTGAGCTGCATGTTAACGACGCTATTGAGCGCTATGTGGCCATTGCACAGCCTTATTTTGCACTTGGGGTAGGGTCAGAGAACTACCATAAAATGAAAGCTTTAGCAGTGCAGCAAATTTTTGATAATTCGGAAAAATACCTGCTTTATGCCTACGATTATGCCAATGGCGCTATGCAAATAGGCCAAGACTTGAGCTTAAGAATGCAGGCGCTAAGTGCAGAAGAATTCGAAGGCGTGCTGCGTCCAGCGTACCAACAAGATGAGTGGAAATTGATATTAACCGGCGCGTTGCTAGGTATGGCCGCTGGCTTTATGCAGCTTTATTTGGTGTTTATGTAGGGAGCGTTTAGCGCAATGAAAACAGCACAGCGTATCTTGCTTACTGCCTTGGCGATGTTTAATGAGCACGGAGAAAACTCCGTCACGAGTGTCGATATTGCCATCGAACTCGATATAAGCCCTGGCAACCTTTACTATCACTTTAAGGGCAAAGAAAGCATCGTGGTGGCGCTGATGAAAATGCACGAACAGCAAATGCAGGCATTACTGACCCAAGACAAGCTCGATACCTTAAGTGCAGAAGAAATAATGTACTACCTGTATTTGCTTGTCGATAGCATTCACGTATTTCATTTTTTATATAAAAGCCCCGCTGACTTGGCAGAGAAATACCCACAGATAGTGAAGCGTCGGCAGCATATTTTGGCCAATCTTAAACGTCAAATCACATTTCTATTCGAATCGTTAGTGAAGCAGAAGGTGCTGATTGCTACCGACGCCGATCGCGTTTTATTGGTCGAGCTTATACTGCTCATTATTACTCAGTCTTGTCAGTTCGATGAATTAAACAGTCATATGGATGATGAGACGCAACGCTTTCATGCCTTATCACTCATGATGGTGAGTATTCTTCCGCGACTTGCTATGAATGAAGGTGAAAAGGCAAAACTGGTTGCCATACTCAATTCCCACGAGTTTGCCAATAATATAAAAAGCGAATCACCACTTTACGCCGTTAACGGGGATAAATAATGTCAAAAACCCTTAGTTTCTTAGACAAATCGTTCTGGATAACGGAGTCTGATGAAAACCCAAAGCACGTGGCGTGTTTGCAGCTACTAGCGCTCCCTAAAAACGCCGATAAAAAAACCTACGTACCGACACTGTTTAATGAGATAAAAAGCTACACTCGGGCCACATCGCCTTTTAGTTGCGCAGTGAAAACCTTCCTTGGATACCCCATTGGGTTCAAGCCGGTGAAAAAGCTGCACATGGATTACCATGTGCAAATTCACCGGGTAGCAAATGTGCAAAACAGAGAAGCCCTCGACGCCTTTGTCGCCCGTCTTCACGCCTCCCGTTTAGACCCCGACAAGCCCCTTTGGCAATACCATTTTATTTTTGATGAGATTAGCGACACCTTTGCCATTTATGCCCGCGTACATCACATGTATGGCGATGGCACCACGTTAGTTCGCTGGTTCCAAGCGGGCTATGTCTCACACTCTACTGACGGCAAA
Organism: Alteromonas sp. LOR; assembly: GCF_000753865.1. Classification (GTDB taxonomy): domain Bacteria; phylum Pseudomonadota; class Gammaproteobacteria; order Enterobacterales; family Alteromonadaceae; genus Alteromonas. The sequence continues at coordinate 59,880 of NZ_JQFW01000030.1, forward strand.
TTTACGCCCATTTGGGCAACTAAGCGGCTTAGAAATAAAAAGCGGGATCCGATCAGTCTGGTGAAACGTCTTGTTGGCGTGGGATATGCTCTTAAAACCGTATTTGATTTGTTGGTTATTTTTGTCCGAATCTTTATGAAGCTGCTTAGAGTTAACCCGCACTATATGCCGGTGCCGTTCACCGGTACCAAAACCATGCTTACCGGGCAGGTTAAAGCGGGAAGGGCAGTGGCAACTGTCGATTTAGATTTTAAACGGGTAAAAGCATTAGCGCGGCGCACCCGATCTACTGCAAACGAAGTGTTGTTGTGTGCATTTGATATTGGTGTACACAAACTGCTTAAAGAGCACGGCCAGGTATTTAAAAAGGCGCTGTACACCAATATGCCAATTAACCTTCGCAAACCGGGTGAAAAGACCACCGGCAACAAAATCGCGATTGTTCCGGTAAAGCTTGCCCATGGCGAAAACGATCCTTACCTTAGGTTAAGACAGATAGTCGTTAACCATCGCATAGTGAAGCACGCGGCTCAGCATGCTCGCCCGGCTGCGTTTAGTGGCTACACGATTGTTATTCAATCGATGGCATTGGTTTTCGAGTGGCTGCGCTTATCAAACGTGGTAAAGCCCATTGCCAATATACTTATTTCTAATGTGCCGGGTCCTAAAGAAACGCGATATTTAAAAGATGCCAAGCTACTTGCCTGTTACCCCATATCAACAATGACACCGGGAGGCGGAGTGAACATTACTTTTATGACTTATGCCGACACCGCTAACGTGGGTCTTGTGTGTTGCAATAAAAACGTAGAATCTCTGCAGCCACTCGCTCTTTATGTGAAAGAAGCCTTTGATATGCTAGAGGCAAGTGTGGATGACCCTAGATTAAACATTGATGATATTGGTGAACACATCGATAAAGTGCCGCTTTCTATAGTGACTGACCATTAGGGCTTTCTTGATTTAGCATTAGGGCTATGTTGATTAAGCGCCAGGGTTATGTTGATTAACCGATGCATTGATTAAGCGCTTCGTTAGACGAGATAAAAGCGAAGTCGGTCGTCTTCTACGCGCACACTTTTGCCAACCCGTGCAAACAGGGCCTCGCGCCAATGCGACTCGCGCATGGTATGACTCAGATTAGCGGTATTAAGCTCACTTTGAATGGCTTGGTTAATTTGCGGTTTGTGATAGTCCAATACCGCTTGTTTAGAGCCTGATAAATAGAGCTTTAAATATTCAGCAGCCACATCTGACGTGCCAACGGTAAACAGAGACATTGCCGAGCGCAGTGACGATGTCACTAAATTATTAATGCCCTGCGGAAAGAATTTATTCAACAGGTAGCGAGAGTCTTGTATCAGCGCGTAATTGTCATTGACCAGTGTGATGGTGTCGATATTGACGTGGGTGAGTAATACGGTTTTACTTATTTCATCGTATTGAGGCGTTGCGCTTGATACAACCACAAGGTGCGCTCGATACAATGTGTTATTAGCCACGTCGATATTAATAGTGGCAAGACACTGAAGCACCAGTTTATTATTTTCATTATCGAAGGCTATTTCGCCCTCCTGAACGTTGACCGAGCCAGTACCAATAGGAATATTAAGTGGAAAACGGTGGGGGAAGAGGTCGGCTATTAACTCGTGAAGTTCTTCTTTTGTGAAGTCATCAAAGCGCAGTTTACCGAGTTTGATAAGCAGTCTAGCAATGAGTAGCTTACACCTATCTTTAAGCGGCATGGGCGATGGTTGACTGTCGATTGACGGTGAAGAGAGAGGCATAGCGACGGTGTAGACCTTTGTATTAACACTGAGAACACTTCAAGACTATTATGTTTTGTGAAAGTTACAACATAAAACTTTCCCGAAGCACGGCTAATTTGCTAATCTGGTCTTACCACAACCTTTTATTAACAATTAGAGCGTCAACAGCTAGGCCGTTAATAAATAGAGCATTAATGAATAGGCTATTAATAAATAGCGCAGTGCACAATAAATAACAAGCGCTTGGCGTTCTACCCATCCCGTTTTTGGAGCAGTGACTATGAGTGAAATACAAGGTAAGTACGACTACATCATTGTAGGAGGAGGCTCTGCGGGAGCGGTGTTAGCGACTCGATTGTCTGAAAATCCGGCCCTTGATATTTTACTTATCGAAGCGGGCGCAAAAGACACCAACCCTATGATCCACATTCCCTTTGGCATTTCCTTGTTAAGTCGCTTCGAAGGCATTGGTTGGGGATATCACACTGCACCGCAAAAAGAGATGTACGACCGAGAACTCTTCTGGCCGCGGGGAAAAACCCTAGGCGGCAGCAGCTCTGTTAATGCTATGTGCTATATACGTGGCCAAGCCGAAGATTACGATCGCTGGGCGTTTGAGGAAGGCGCGGTGGGGTGGTCGTTTGACGAGGTACTGCCTTACTTCAAACGTGCTGAAAACTTTGAAGAAGGGGCTGATGAGTTCCATGGCACAGGTGGTCCACTTAATGTGAGTAAGCTTCGTCATACTAGCGTGCTCTCCGATGCTTTTGTTGGCGCAGCCTCCTATGGTGGCTATCAGCAAATCGATGACTTTAATCGCGACCACCGAGAGGGTATAGGTTATTACCACGTTACTCAGGTTAACGGGCAGCGTTGCTCTACGGCGAAAGGCTATTTATCACAAGCAAAACACCGTAATAATCTCACTGTGCTCACCAAAGTGGCTGCTGAAAAAGTTGTGTTAAAAGACAAACGCGCGGTGGGGGTGCAGGTAAGAGAAAAAGGCTCTGTGGCCACGTATTTTGCCAAAAGTGAAGTGATCTTGTGCGGCGGTGCAATTAATTCACCGCAGTTGCTAATGCTCTCAGGTATTGGTCCTCGCCATGAGTTGGAAGAGAAAGGTATTTACGTCCACCAAGATTTACCTGGCGTGGGCCAAAATCTGCAGGACCATCTCGATGCAATTGTGCAGTTTACCTGTGAGGCTCGTGAAGGGTATGCCGTTGCCGCAGGTGCACTGCCTAAGTACGTTAAAGCAACGGCAGAATATGCCCTTAAGCGCGACGGCATTTTTTCTTCCAACATTGCCGAAGCAGGTGGTTTTTTACGCTCGTCAAATGCAGGTGAATACCCTGATATTCAGCTTCACTTTTTACCCGCCATACTTAACGATCACGGCAGACAAGTTGCCTTCGGTTACGGTTACGGACTGCACGTATGCTGCCTATATCCCAAAAGTCGCGGTACTGTATCGCTACAAAGCAATCACCCCGCAGACCATGCGCTTATCGATCCGAACTACCTCAGTGCGGTGGAAGATCAGCAGGTGATGATTGACGGGGTAAGAATTGCCAGAAAGTTACTTGCTGCTCCCGATTTCGAAAAGTTTAAGGGAAGTGAGCTATATCCAGGTGTTGAGGCAGAAACTGACGAAGAAATTTTGGAGTTTTTGCGAGAGCGTGCTGAAACTATCTATCACCCAATAGGGACCTGTAAAATGGGTAGCGAATCCGATGAGTTGGCCGTGGTCGATTCCCAGTTGAAAGTAAGAGGAATTGAAGGATTACGAGTAGTCGATGCGTCGGTTATGCCAAGTCTTATTGGCGGTAACACTAACGCACCTACGGTTATGATTGCAGAGCGAGCAGCCGACTTTATTAAGGCCACTCATGAAGGGCAGCCAATACCCATTCAAACTGCGTCGGCGTAGGGTTCGGTGTAGTGAAGCGCCCCTGCGCTTTAGACTTTGTTCGATGCCTGCATAAATAAATCTGCAGCACAGTCACACATTTCTTGAATGTGGCTGCTGTCTGCATAAATACCATCTATCAACAGGCGTGCTATGCCATGAAGCGTACCCCACGTAACCTGTGCTAGTCGCAGAGCGTCTTGATTGTCCGGCAGCAATCCCTTGTTTTGCCAAAATTTAGTCATCGTTACCTGAAACTGGAAACAGGGAAAGGCCACATCTTTTAAGTCGCCGGTGGCCGCGTTGTTCTGCCAAATGGTGCGGCCAAACATAAGTTCATACATTTCAGGGTTAGCTGCCGCATAGCCTACGTATTCACAAACGAACTCTCTAAAGCGTGCACTGGGTGTTTTATCTTCTTGTTCGAATATGCGTTTTGCTGTTGAGTGCCAATCGCTAAAACCCTTTGCGGCAATGGCGCTAAGCAGTGCGCTTTTATCTTTAAAATGGTGATAGGGCGCAGTACGAGATACGCCTGCATCTTCAGCTAGCTTGCGTAAAGACAAACTATCTACCCCATGTTCGGATAAGCGCTTTGCTGCCGCGTTTAAAAGGGCAGTGCGAAGGTCTCCGTGATGATAAGACTGGGCCGCACTTGATACTGCATTTGAAATTGTATTTACCGCTGCATCTGTTGCTGAAGTAACCACGTCGTCTGCCTCCCTCGTATCCGTCACATTTACTGCACTCATCGCTGTAGTCTCATTCTCTACGCACCTTCTATTTGCACTCTCTATTTAATGTGTATTCGGTTTTTGCTGCCTGCGGATTTTTACTCTTTCGTGATATCAAATATCTCGTGATCACTCATACAAAGATATGAACCGCCTCGCGGCATTCGCCATTTTACTCGATAGTTTTATAAAAAGGCTACTTTATCTTGACACCGTCAACATAGCCTTTTATCTTGACGCTGTCTAGTTTGCAAAAATGTTAATAGGATTTTCACCATGGAGACACCGTAAACCATGAAATACTCTACGCTAGAAGTTAAATACGAAGGGCTGATTGCACATGTTGTGCTTAATCGTCCAGAGGCGATGAACAGCATGAACCCGGCGTTTTGGACCGAGTTCCCCGCGGCCGTTCGTGCCATCGATGACGAGGCCAAAGCGCGGGTCATTATAGTGTCGTCAACAGGCAAGCATTTTTCTGCTGGTATGGACTTAGCGGTGTTCTTGAACATGAAGGAAGATTTTAAAGGCGATCCTTCTCGTCGTGCAGAGCGCATGAGACGCACAGTAAAAATGCTGCAAGACAGCTTTACCGCTATTGAAGAAGCCCGTATGCCGGTGATAGGTGCTGTGCAAGGCGGCGCCATTGGCGGTGCGGTAGACTTATTAAGTGCGTGTGATATGCGCTATTGCACTAACGATGCCTTCTTTTCAATTAAAGAAACACAGCTTGGTATGACTGCCGATGTAGGTACCCTTCAGCGACTGCCTAAGTTAATTCCCATTGGCATGGTTAAAGAGCTTGCGTATACGGGCAGAAACTTTGGTGCGCAAGAAGCGCAGCAGCTGGGTTTCGTGAATGAGGTTTTCGAAAGCCAAGAGGCGATGCTTGAGGCTGTCACAAAGGTGGCTACGCAGATAGCGGCGAATTCTCCTTTGGCTGTTTCAGGCACGAAAACCATGATCAATTATGCTGTCGAGCACAGTGTTTCAGAGAGCTTAGATTATATGGCGACATGGCAAGCTGGCATGTTTCATATGGAAGACGTTTTCACTGCGATGGAATCACAAAAAAAGCAGCAACAACCAGAATTTCCGCCGCTACATGGCGCTGTAAAACAAATGAAATCGTAGTTTCAGCAGGCACTGATAACAACATAATTACGACTCTAATTTCAGGAATAGACTATGAACCAGACCGTTACCGACCATACTGTATATCCTCACCTATTTCGTCCTCTCGATTTAGGCTTTACCCAATTAAAGAACCGCGTGATCATGGGCTCAATGCATACCGGCTTAGAAGAGCTTCCTGATGGCCATAAGCGCATGGCTGCATTTTACGGTGAGCGTGCTCGTGGCGGTGTAGGACTTATCGTAACCGGCGGCATCGGGCCAAATGAAGAGGGTTCAACCCATCCATCTACGGTTCGCCTTGATACTGATGAAGCCATTAAAAACCATAAAGAAGTGACCGATGCCGTGCATATCGCAGGTGGTAAAATTTGTATGCAAATTCTGCATACCGGTCGCTATGCGTATGGTCCTAAACTGGTTGCGCCCTCTGCGGTGCAGGCACCCATTAATCCGTATAAGCCTAAAGCTCTTGAAGCGGACGAAATCGAAAAGCAGATCAACGACTTTATAACTACCGCTACTCAAGCCCAGCGTGCAGGCTACGACGGCGTAGAGATAATGGGCTCTGAAGGCTACTTTTTAAATCAGTTTATCGCCCGCAGAACTAACCATCGCGACGATGAGTGGGGTGGTGAATACGAAAACCGTATTCGATTGCCTATTGAGGTCGTTCGCCGAGTTCGCGAAGCCGTGGGTGAGCGTTTTATTATTATTTACCGTTTGTCTATGCTGGATTTAGTGGAAGGTGGCTCTACCTTTGACGAAGTCGTGCAGCTAGGTAAAGAAATCGAAAAAGCCGGTGCGACTATTATTAACACAGGCATAGGGTGGCACGAAGCGCGAATTCCAACCATTGCCACTAAAGTACCCCGCGCAGCATTTACCTGGGTGTCGGCGAAATTCCGCGAGCAGCTGTCTATTCCTCTCATTACGTCAAACCGCATAAACACGCCCGATGTGGCCGAAACCGTGCTTGCTCGTGGCGATGCAGATATGGTGTCCATGGCGCGCCCATTTCTTGCAGACCCCGACTTTGTGCGCAAAGCTCAGCAAAATAAAGCGGATGAAATTAATACCTGTATTGGTTGTAACCAAGCCTGTCTAGACCATGTGTTTAGCGGCAAAATGACCAGCTGTTTAGTAAACCCCCGTGCGTGTCACGAGCTTGAGCTTAATATAAAACCTGCCGACAATAAAAAGCGGGTGGCCGTTGTAGGCGCTGGGCCTGCGGGTCTTGCAGCTGTGGTCACATCAGCTCAACGAGGCCACGACGTGGTTATTTATGATGCCGCAAGTGAAATAGGTGGGCAGTTTAATATTGCCAAGCAAATTCCTGGTAAAGAAGAGTTTTATGAAACCCTTCGTTATTTCGCCCGTCAAATAGAGCTACACGACAACATTACCTTGAAACTCAACACCCGTGTTGACGCCTCAACCCTAAACGACGAAGGGTTTGACGATGTGCTAGTGGCAACAGGCATCAAGCCGAGAATGCCAGCTATTGAGGGGATTGAACACAGTAAAGTGATGTCTTACGTTGATGTATTAAGAGACAAGAAACCGGTAGGTAACAAAGTGGCTATTATTGGTGCCGGTGGTATTGGTTTTGATACTGCAGAGTACCTTTCACACGGAAAAGAAACCCCAAGCTTAGATATTCCTGCGTTTATGAAAGAATGGGGTATTGATATGACAATGACAGCGCGAGCGGGAATTGAAGGAATGAAACCTCAGCCTGAGCCATCGCCACGTGAAATATTCTTGCTGCAGCGCAAGTCATCGAAAGTGGGGCGTGGCTTAGGCAAAACCACTGGCTGGGCACATCGAGTAGGCTTGCTAGCAAAAGGGGTTACTATGATCCCAGGCGTTACCTACGATAAAATAGATGATGAAGGGCTACACATTACCGTAGACGGTAACAGCCAAGTATTGCCAGTAGACAATGTCATCATTTGTGCAGGCCAAGAGCCATTGCGAGATATTGTTGAAGGGCTAAAAATGCCATACCACTTAGTCGGCGGTGCAGATGAAGCATTAGAACTTGATGCTAAGCGCGCTATCGACCAAGGTACAAGAGTGTGCGCCGAGGTGTAGTTTTCACCTTTGTTGCAGCATAAAAAAAGGAGCCTTAACATTTGGCTCCTTTTTTATTGCTTGTTGTCTCGCCTTGAAATACGCTGATGGCTGCCGAACGTGTTTGTTTTGAGCCTATTTTGCAAGCCTCTATATCAAAAGTCTCCTTAAACAGCCTTCGTAAAACGCGTTTAACACGGCTAAGGCCATCTATCACTAAGCGATAGATGAAAATGCAAGCCAGTCTTTATACACCGCGTCCAGTCCTTGCTTTGTAATTGCATCAACGACTTGTTCTACAGGCCGGTTATCATCAATATCAAATTGACTAAGGGCCTCAGTGGGTTGGCTGTAGCCTCCGGGCTGAGTTTGCGATGCCGCTGACATACTGGTTATACCTAATGAAAGCGCGCCGTCTCTAAACCTTGCCGATTCCCGAGTTGATAAAGACAGTTCGGCTTGAGGGTTAAATAATCGGTGTGCACAGATAAGTTGAAGCAGCTGCCTTTCGTCTGGAAGTTGAGCGTTTTGCAGCTGGTTTGCGCCGCCTTCGCAGCGCCTAAGGCGAGGAAACGAAATTGAAACTCGGCTTCGCCAATAGTGTTGCTGTAGCAGCTGGCCATGGAGCGCTGTCATTACGCTGTCTACACGCCAATCTCCTAAGCCAAGCAGCGCACCAATACCAATTTTGTCGATGCCTGCTTTACCAAGGCGATCGGTGGTTTCTAGTCGCCATAAAAAATCCTGCTTTTTGCCTCGCTGGTGATATTTTGCGTAATGCTGTGGCGAGTAGGTCTCTTGATATACCAATACCGCGTCTAAGCCCAGCGCTTTTAGCTTGGCATAATCATCAAGCTTTAGCGGCTGCACCTCCATCATAAGGTAACTTACATTATGCCGTATTGCCTTAAGCACACGCTCAAAATAGTGAACACCTACTTTAGTTTCGTGTTCACCGGTTACCAGCAATACATTCTCGAAACCCATATGCTTAATGGCACTTATTTCGTTTTGTATCTCATTGATATCAAGGGTGGTGCGCTTAATCTTTTTGCTCATGGTAAAGCCGCAGTATGTGCACTCATTGGCACATAAGTTAGACAGATACAAAGGCACGAACAAGCTCATGGTATTGCCAAATCGATGGCGAGTGCGCTGTTGCGACAGTGCGGCCATGTCTTCTAAATAGGGCAGCGCGGCGTGAGAGACTAGCGCCATAAAGTCATCGATATCAAGGGTGTGCTTAATGAGCGCGCGCTCCACATCTTTTTCCGTTTTAGCATTAAGCGATAAGGCGATATGGGCTAAATCTTGCTTCAATAATTGTCGGGCTACGTCCATTTACAACTCCAAAAACGAGGTTAAAGGGCTGGTAGCATTACTGCGGTCTTTGGGCGCCCCTAAGCCCGCTTCAAAAGCCTTACGGCCAGTTTCAACCGCACACTTAAAAGCCGCTGCCATGGCAACAGGCTTATTTGCGGTGGCAATGGCAGTATTCACTAATACCGCATCTACTCCCATCTCCATGGCCGCCATTGCATCGCTTGGCTTGCCTATACCGGCATCAACAATAACGGGCACTTTTGCCTGCTCAACAATAATGCGAAGAAAGGGTTTTGTTTGTAGTCCTTGATTACTGCCAATAGGCGCACCTAATGGCATAACCGCTGCGCAGCCAACCTCTTCTAGCCGCTTACACAGCACCGGGTCAGCGCCGCAATAAGGCAGCACGTGAAAGCCTTTTTTAACCAGAGTCTCTGTCGCCTTCAATGTTTCGATTGGGTCGGGGAGCAAATAGCGTTGGTCAGGGTGAATTTCCAGCTTTATCCACTGACTGCCTATTGCCTCAAAGGCAAGTTCAGCGGCAAAAACCGCTTCTTCGGCAGTTTTCGCCCCAGATGTATTTGGCAACAGGGTAACACCCAGCTTTCGAAGCAGAGCCAGTGTTTCATCATCACTACTATTCCTTTCACAACTACTCCTTTCACAACTACTCCTTTCAATACTAGGCCCTTCACTAAACGTAACGCGCTTCATCGCGAGCGTGACCATGTCGCTTCCGGCTGCAGAAACCGCATCATGCATGGTATTAGCGCTACTAAATTTGCCTGAGCCCGTGAGTAACCGAGAAGAAAACTCATGATTTGCGAGTGTAAACATGCTTATCCTCCCGCCACTAAGGTAAATATATCAACGCTATCCCCATCGTTAAGATGGGTAAGAGACCACTGCGACTTACTTAAAATAGCGCGATTGTAGGCAACTGCAGTACCTTCAACGTTTGACGCATAACCATGCACTATTTCACCAACAGAAATGGGGCTTTCACAGGTTTGAGATTGGTTGTTTAAAACGATAGTGATTATTATCGTTTCAGCGCTGGCAGCGTTTTTGACAACGCCAGTGTGGACATTATTAGATTGATGACGAATTGAATTCATTGGCATACCTTACAATCTGGTGAGGGAGGTAAATGAAAAGACTGAATGGTGGCATTAACTGCGTTGCCTACGATATAGCGCCCCCATTGAATTTTTGCCAAGTGCCTTTTGGCCAAAAAAAGTAGGGCCTGCGTTGCTTGATGGCAGGCGGCAATTCCCACGACAGGGCCTAAAACGCCCTGGCTTTGGCAGTCTTGGGTTAAATTAAGCTGTGCTACTAGGCAGTTATAACAACCACAGGGGTTATCGACGTTGCGGCTAACCTTATTAATCGGGCTAGTATAATTAGCCAGGTTTGTATCATGAGTCTCGCTAGTACAACCAGAGCCGGGGGTTAACTGATGTGCCGAAGTAAGAAAGGAATGGCAGGGTAAGTTTATCGCCTGCCAAGAAAATCCGCTGGCTGCTGCAATAAAAAGCGGCTTTTTAGCTGCAACGCAGGCGGCGTTAATGTCTTTTCTTATAGTCACCGAGTCGGTGCAGTCGAGCACACAGGTCGCGTTATCAATAAGCTGTTGAAGGTTACGCTTATCGGCAAACACGCTTTTTGCTTTTATGTTGATGTTGGGATCGACTTTATGAAGTTCGCGACTTAGCGCCTTGGTTTTTAAATCCCCTAAGTGGGTTTCATTGTAACTAACCTGACGCTGTAAGTTGCTTACGTCCACAACGTCGCCATCAATTAACGTAATATTACCAAGGCCAGCACCCACTAAAAATCGAGAAGCCAGCGTACCTAAGCCGCCAAGGCCTATTACTACCGCATGGGCACGATGAAGGTTTGTTTGGCCCTCTTCATCAATTTCTTCTAGCAGTAGCTGTCGGCTGTAGCGTCGAATATCTTGTTTAGTTAACAAAGCCAGCCTCCTTTTGAAGGGTGTGATACGCGGCATGAGGGCAGGGTGCTTCGGTTATTGCCCTAACTACGGCAACATGGGTAACGCCCGTGTCGGCGATTGCTTTGCATCGGGCGCTATTAATGCCGCCAATGGCTACAGTGGGAATATTGCCGCACAAGTCCACATACTGTTTAAGGCGTTTAATGCCTTGTGGCATTGAGGGCATGTCTTTGGTTGTGGTGGCAAAAATATGGCCTAGCGCAATATACGAAGGCGCTAGTTTTTTCACTCGCTGAATTTCAGCATAACCATGGGTAGATACACCTAAGCGCAGGCCTGCTTTTTTGATTGCTTCGATATCTGCGGTAAAAAGATCTTCTTGCCCAAGATGAACACCATAAGCACCATGCTCAATAGCGAGCTGCCAATGGTCGTTGATAAAAAGCTGACATGATGTGCCTTTTGTCAGCGCCACAGCTCGTTGTATCTGCTCACAAGTACGCTCATGATTGCAGGCCCCTTCTTTTATACGCAGCTGAATAATAGTGACCCCTGTTGGCAGAAGTGCTTCTATCCAATCAGCACTATCAACTACGGGGTAAATATCATGGTTGCAGTTTAGTAGTGGTAAGAACGGTTCTGTATGGCTCTTGTGCGGATTAACTGTGGCTTCATCTTCGCTATCGATTTTATAAGCGGTTGCATCAGCACTTACATGCGTACTTGAATAAGCACTCGCATGCGCACTTGAATAAGCACTTGTAAAAGCATTTGAACTAAGGCCAGTACGAGCGCTAAAGCTAGAGCCGTGCAAAGTGTCACCTTTAATAAAGTTTACCGTGGGAAAGACACTTGGTTGCTCGGGAAACCCTGCTAATTTAGGCATATAAGGCGCATTAAGCGCGTGTTGCTGGCTGGGCGTGAGTGAATTTTGAGCGCTTGGTATTGAAGGCGCTGAAATGTCCCGAACATTTTTTACGTAGGCATTGGCCAGCGTGAGCGCATCATTAATGCAATAGGCCTTTGCGACACATGCTGCAATAGCACTGGCCTGCATGCAGCCCGTTCCTCGCAGTTCGCTGTGCTTTGCTCTTGGTTGAGAGAAAGCTACCGCTTCGTTTTGAGTGAAAAAAACATCGGTAGCATCGTGCTGCCAATGGGCATGGCCCCCTTTCACTAAAACGCTTTTCGCGCCGAGGTGCATTAACGTACGTGCGGCGTTTAGAACATCCTTCTCACCGTTAACTCCTTGAACAACAGCACCGCCTCCAGCAACTGCTGTAAGGCTTGTTAATTCACTTATGTTGGGTGTTACTAAATCGACAGAACAAAGCAGTTGCTTGATGGCCTTTTCGCTAAGTTCACCTAATTTACCTTTTGATGAGCTAAACAATACTGGGTCCCACACAATAAAAGGGCGCGGGGTATCAAGGGTTTCAATCAGCGCGTGGAGTAAATGGGCTTGTTCATCGTTTGCAATAGCGCCAATTTTAATACACTCAGGCGGCCCGTCGTTTGCTATTAGTTGCCACTGTTCGTTAATCAACGACAGCGGCATAGCGGTGCTGCTTAACATTGTGTAATGAGATTGCGCCGACACCAGTGTCACAATGGCGCAGCCATGCACGCCTAAGTCGGCAAGTGTAGCAAGGTCGCGGGTAACACCCGCGCCGCCACTAGAGTCTGTGCCGCCCACGCACCATACTATTGGCGAGCAGGCTGTTTCTAGTTCACTCATGGGTTAGCCTACTGTTTTATCAGCACGGTGATACAGCTCGGCGCCGCTCTCATTAAACGCTTTCGCCATATCTTGCATCCCTTGCGTTTTTTCTTGTTGTACTTCCAGAGCTTCTTGTTTGGCTCTCTCTTGTTCAGCCTTTTGTTCAGCCTCTTCGGCTTGCTTTTTTGCTGATTCTTTAGCCGACGCCTTAGCTACTTCCCGCACCTCTTGAGATATTTTCATACTGCAAAATTTAGGGCCGCACATAGAACAAAAGTGAGCTACTTTACCCGATGCTTGGGGCAAGGTTTCATCGTGATACGCACGAGCGGTGTGAGGGTCGAGGGCAAGGTTAAACTGATCTTCCCATCGAAACTCAAAGCGGGCTTTGGACATGGCATTGTCCCGAATTTGAGCACCTGGATGGCCTTTTGCTAAATCGGCTGCGTGGGCCGCTATTTTGTAAGTGATAAGCCCTTGCTTCACATCTTCTTTATTGGGCAAGCCCAAATGTTCTTTAGGCGTTACATAGCAAAGCATTGCGCAGCCATACCAGCCAATCATTGCTGCGCCTATGCCTGAAGTAATGTGATCGTACCCCGGAGCAATGTCGGTCGTTAAGGGGCCAAGGGTGTAAAATGGCGCTTCGTGGCAATGGGTAAGCTGCTCTTCCATATTCGCTTTAATCATGTGCATTGGTACATGACCTGGGCCCTCAATCATCACCTGAACATCTTATTCCCATGCAATTTTGGTCAACTCACCAAGGGTATGAAGCTCGGCAAGCTGGGCTTTGTCATTGGCATCGGCAACGCTTCCAGGGCGAAGGCCATCGCCTAAGGAAAGTGACACATCGTACTGAGCGCAGATTTCACAAATTTCGCGAAAATGTTCGTATAAAAAGCTTTCTTTATGATGGCTTAAACACCACTTTGCCATAATTGAACCACCTCGAGAGACAATCCCCGTAACGCGGTTGGCCGTAAGCGGCACGTATTCAAGCAACACCCCTGCATGAATAGTGAAGTAATCTACACCTTGCTCGGCTTGCTCAATAAGCGTGTCTTTAAAAATAGCCCAATCTAGGTCTTCGGCTACGCCATTCACTTTCTCGAGTGCCTGGTAAATGGGCACAGTACCTAATGGCACCGGGCTATTTCTCAACAGCCATTCACGGGTTTCATGAATGTTTCGGCCCGTGGATAAATCCATAATGGTGTCGGCGCCCCATCGGGTAGACCACACTAACTTTTCCACTTCTTCTTCAATGGAAGAAGTCACTGCTGAATTACCAATGTTGGCGTTAATTTTCACTAAGAAGTTGCGCCCAATGATCATTGGCTCAAGTTCGGGATGATTGATGTTACAGGGAATAATTGCCCGGCCCGCCGCCACTTCTTGGCGAACAAACTCTGGGGTAATTGCGTCGGGTAGGTGAGCGCCAAAGCTTTCGCCAGCGTGTTGCTGAGATAGCTCTGCCTGCTTTATCGATTGTCTGCCCATGTTCTCCCGAATGGCGATGTATTCCATCTCGGGCGTGATAATGCCTCTGCGAGCATAGTGCAGTTGCGTTACATTGTTTTGGGCTTTCGCCTTTTTAGGCTTTGCAGTGCGAACAAACCTAAAATCCTCAGTAAATAAATCCGCTTCTCGCGCTTTGGCAAAAGACGACGTTACGCCAGGGAGCTCTTGAGTGTCGGCGCGGTTCTCTATCCATGGCGTGCGCAAGGCAGGCAAACCTGTGTGTACATCAATGGTTTCATGCGGGTCGCCATAGGGCCCTGAGGTATCATAAACAGGAATAGGAGGGTTAGGTTTTAAAAGTGGGTTTTCTTCTGTACCACCAATTAAACTGTCATGCTGGTGGATAAGGCGCATAGCAACTTTAATATCATTGCTACTTCCTATCTCATAGTGACGAGTAGAGTTTGGGTAAGCCTCACCGGCTAATTCATTGATAAATTGTTGCGCTTGTTGGCGCTGTTCGCGTCGTGTCGACATAGCATTTTGGCCTTCTTCAGTTGGCGTTAGATAAAATGCTTGTCAGGAGTGAAAAGGAAAATGAAGGCGAGGAAAGTACAATTAATTAGCACTCAATGTCATCGCCTTGGGCGACAGCCTTTGAGAGCCATAATTTTGCGTACCGAGTGTGTTTACGCACCGAATTTACATAATATGTTTATTTTAAAAACAGTGATTTTATGCAAAATGGTTGTATACAAAGCCAACATTTTCTCTTGTTCCCTTCGCAGGTATTAGCCTGATCAGGTTCTACGGATCCCGCTTTCGCAGTCTCAGCTTACTGGATTTCCAGTGAAGCACTCCGACAAGTAACTGAGCTATTACTATATGATCACATCAAAGGCGATTACAAGCGTAGTGTTAATGCGGTAGGTGTCAGAATGAGGTTAACTTTTGAAATTTACAGGCAAAAGTGAAGTGCCGAGGTTTCATCGAGGTGGAATTAAATAGCTGTTACGTAGAGGTTTTTTATTTTGGATGAGGCTATTTGTCAGCGTGATTAAATTTCTTTTAAATAAAGCTGGTTATAATTAAGTCATATTCAATAAAGCCATCTGTACTAAAAATAACAGTGCTCATTAGCGCGACTTAACGCTTATTAAGAATGAGCACATCTTCTTTTGGCAGTATCGAAAAATCAAACTCGCCGAGAATATTCATCCCCAAAAGTCCATCTGCATCAGGCAGTGCTTCTTCAGGCAATACAATGGCAGAAACATCGTTAAACGTGTACCCAGCAAACCTAAATTCTGGAATTCGCACAAGGGGGGCTTCAACACTTCCAGAAGCCGTTTGAACATTGAAGATACCAATAAAGTTTAAGTTTCTCATCTTGCCTAAACGGGCATATAAATTAGATGAAATTGCCGTTGTACTTGCACCGGTATCGAGGATCATAAATGCCTGCTGGTTAAGCGCCACAGCGTTAACATGATACGAATTTCCAATGCGTTCTAGCTTCACGCGAACGTTGTTGCCTTCCTCTAAAAACGAGTCTTGAAGCTGGGGTTCGCCGGTGGTATCAGAGTCTGGTTCAGTAGCTGCTATCTGCTGATCAGACGCTATATCTCGAATAGCCTGCGCGTCGGGGTCGTTAAAGGGAAGGGCTGCTAATACATCTTCCATTAGGGTAACTTTTAACTGATGGGCGTACGCGGTTGCTAAGTTAACGGTGAACGTTTTGTTATCTGGCACGCGCTGAAAAAGTGGTTCGTTAAGCTTTGCTACTAGCTCCCACTGATGACTGCGACTAAATTGCTGCTGTGCTTGCTGATACAAGGTTTGAATCTTTTCGTTTATTTCAATTAACGCTGTATTTGATAGGGGCAAATCTGCCAAATCATAATAGTTGAGTAGTGCAGTAGGTAACGGCTTGGTTTGTCTTATAAGCTCGGCCTCTAACAGCAATAAGGGCTCACTTAACGGCGATATTTTTAGCTGTCTGTTGAGGGACGCAGCCAGTGCGGCCATATCACCACTGTGTAGTAACGCATTGAGCTCTGATAGTGAGCGCATTCCTTTTATCGATGCGCTATCTCTGTTTCTAGCATCTATGTTTCTGCCATCGTACATACTATTGTTACCACTGCGTTTATACACCCCTTCAGAGCGAGACCCGTTAGGCGAGCTAGCATCATCGTTTTGTGCTGCAAGGTTTTGAGTTAACGCATTCTTATTTAGGTGGGGATTCGACTGCGGAGAATTTGAAAAGCGCTGCCAAAGATAAACATTAAGCAGTAGCGAAGCGGTGAGCACAAGCAACAGTGTTATCAGCAGCATGCGGTTCATTTAACTCAGCCTATAGAAAATGGTGCGATGGAGGTAAATATCATTTTGTTTCATATTTAATAGTTCGCAAGTCGCGTGTCTGGGGTAATGAATTAGGGTTTTGCAATGTCGCCGGTTGATATACAAGCAGTGTGATACGCATCAATAAATTGAGCGGGCATTCGCTTAGGCACTCCAGCATCAAGGCTAACGCAAACAAACGTGGTTAGCGCATCAAATACCGTTTTGTTACGTACAGGGCAAATAAATTGAAACTGACGAGTAAGAGTAAGGCGCTTATCGCATTGCACTATCCAGGTTGCGCATTCCAAGGTATCACCTAAGTGCGCAGGAAGGTGATAGTTGAGTTCATGTCGCTTAATCACCATGCCCCTATTAAGCGATTGATAATCGGCAAATTGCAGGCCAAGGGCATTAGAATGCGCCCACGCGAGCTTTTCTAACTGCGACAGGTAGGCCACGTTATTCACATGTTTGTAGTGGTCAATGTGAGTTTCATCAATATGCCAATGTTGAATAAATGGAGCATCATACACCCAGTTTAACGTATGCTCTGTCACGCTATTTTCCTTTCATGTTCATAGGCTTGCTACCTATTCGGTTTAAACCACTGGCAGCGGGTTATCTTCTGGCAGTGTGGTGTTTTCACTCAGTAATATTTCCATAAGCCTAGTCTCGCGTTCTAACACCGGCTGTATAAAGCTTTGAACATCACCTATTGCTTTAAATGCGTTGAACCCTCGGTCTAAAAATTCGTGTAGCGCCAGTAGCCCAGCCATTTTGGCTGGCCGCCGAGACATGGAAATTAGCATACCAATCCCTCGAACCTTGATGACATCGGCTAGTTGATCGCCAAGGTGTGAAATTATGGTGATTTGGCTTTCTCGATCATCTTTTCGACCTACGCTTCTGTAGGCTTGCGCGTAAGAATCGCGATTAATCGGTTGTGTCGCAAAATGTTTATTTAAATATTGCGCCATTTCCATGTCTAAATCGAAAGACAGCGCATTTAACGACAGTGCGTCGTTCATGGCGTTCATCGCTTTTTCAGGAAGCACTTTAGCAAGTTTAGGGATCACTCTTACCAAATCGGCGTCTCGTTGACTAAAATCTTTGGGGCCGTAAAGCTCTTCTACAAAAAAAGCCATCGCTTTTTGATAGCGCTGCTGTTTCGCAAGATCATCATGAGACACTAAAAGCCGCTGGCATTGCCAGTCTTGAAGTTGATGGATAAGCGCCATTAGGTTGAGTTTGTTTGCCAAGTCTCGCTGAGCATTTACTCGATGAATATGTTTAATGATCTCTTGCGCCAAAATTCTCACTCCATCGTCATAGAGGGCGGTTAGTGTTGTAAACGTAGATTGACTCATGCGCGTCTAGCTTTCAAGTGAGAAGTCATTTCTTTACTGGTATAATCTCGCAAAATCAATCGCGTACTCAAAGTACGCGCTCTCTACAGTCAAGAGTTCATCAAAGCTTTGAGATATTTCCTCTAAGCCACAAGAAGTAAGCGTGAGTTGAAATGAATACCTCTGTCCACCACAACGAATTAAGCGAAATTGACACCGATGTGCCAACGCTTATCGCGTTGTTCAATAACACCTTTGCCGACTTCAACACGCGATTAGTGCTTGGGAGTGATGAACCCATTTACCTGCCCGCGAGTAAGTATTGCAGCTATCACCAAATTGTTTTTGCAAACGGCTTTTTTTCTAGCGCACTGCACGAAGTGGCGCACTGGTGCATTGCGGGTGAAAAACGCAGGCTGTTAGAAGATTACGGGTATTGGTACTGTCCAGATGGCAGAGATACACAGCAGCAGCTCGACTTTGAAAAGGTAGAAATAAAGCCCCAGGCTATTGAGTGGGCTTTTACTGAGGCCGCGGGAAGGCAGTTTCAGGTAAGCACCGATAACCTTAATGGAGCAGAACCTGACCGAGAGGGGTTTACCGCAAACGTTGCAGCGCAGTTAGCGCACTATAAGCAAGTTGGTTTTCCCCATCGAGCCCAGCGCTTTATTTCGGCGCTCGCCACCACGTTTTCCGTTGACAAAAACAACGACACTTCATCAACTAAATGCATTGGAGATGACGCCGCATGAGTACCCCAAGTTTTCGGCTAGGAATTATAGTAAACCCCTTTGCGGGTATAGGCGGCGCGCTTGCATTAAAGGGAAGTGATGGTGCTCAAATAAGAGAAAAGGCCCTCGCCATGGGAGCCGAGAAAAAAGCCAACGAAAAAATGGCTAAAGCGCTGAGTATTTTAGACGCGCTTTCAGGGCAATTTACGGTCCTTACCGCATCGGGCGAAATGGGTGAAAGCGTTTGTGCCTCTTTGGGAATTCCTTGCGAGGTTATTTATCACGCCCCTGAAGCTCAGACTGAGGGTGAAGATTCAGAAAATGCAGCCCATGCAATGGTAGAAGCCGGTGTCGATTTGTTGTTATTCGCCGGTGGTGATGGAACCGCTCGCAATATTTGTCGCGTTGTAGGCGAGGCTATTCCGGTGCTCGGCGTTCCCGCTGGATGTAAAATTCACTCTGGTGTTTATTGTGTTTCTCCAGCAGCTGCAGGGCAGGTAGTTAGTCAAATGATTGCTGGAGAGTTAGTCAGTGTCATGGACGCAGAGGTGCGCGACATAGATGAAGATGCCTTTAGAGGCGGTAAAGTAATTGCCAAGCATTACGGTGAAATGCGAGTTCCCGCCGAACTGACTTACGTTCAAGCAGTAAAAATGGGAGGCAAGGAAGACGAGGCTTTGGTGCTTGATGATATCTCTGCCTACGTGTCGGAAATTATGGAAGACGAACCAGACACCTTATTTGTGATGGGCTCTGGCTCAACCGTAGGCTCGGTTATGGAGTATCTGGGGTTAGACAACACGTTGCTTGGTGTCGATGTCATCAAAAACGGGGAGCTTGTTGCCAATGATGTGACGGCATTAGAACTGGTGGAGTTAACCCGTAACAAGCCTAGCAAGGTGGTACTTACCGTTATTGGCGGTCAGGGACATATTCTAGGGCGAGGCAATCAGCAGTTAAGCCCTGCTTTTATTCGCCAGTTGGGCAAAGAAAATATGATAGTTGTGGCAACCAAACAAAAGGTTCAAGCGCTAGAGGGCAAGCCCCTTCGGTTAGACTCTGGCGACCCACAATTAGATGAGGATCTTGCTGGAGCATTCACTATTATCACCGGCTATAAAGACAAAGTGTTGTACAACGCCCTGTAAAACGATTTGTAAAAACGAATTAAGCAATAACAAAGGAGAAGAGAGTGTTACCACCTGCTGCTGCACCACACGACGTGGTAGAAAAAATCGCAAAAATTGAAGCTGCACTAGATGATGTTGTCAATCATGGAGATGATGATGAGCTGTTTATCGCAAGTTATCTGCAGGGGCATTTTGCAGTAGAGTCTCGCCAATTAGAAATGAAAGAAAACGCAACCATGAACCAGCTTGATGAAAACATGACGACAAGCTTAGAGCGTGCGTTTGCAAATAACGAGCTTGAACAAGACGATGCAAAACGAGTAAATGCATTATGGTCTCGCTTATTTAATGCTGTGTAAATTACATCATTCATGAACCACGGTAAAACGTGGTTTCGCGTTGCAAATGCATCCCTAAAGCAATGCAAATACATCTCAAAGATACCTTAATACCAGCGAGTATAAAGAGCTTACAGTAGACTGGCAGCGAACTAGCAAATAAGAACCTGTTAATCCTACCTCTTAAAAAACGATTATTTTTTCAACATGTTAGGTTATTAATCCAGCAACAATTGCCGCATTTATTCATCTTGTGTTCAGATAACATCTATTATATTGTTCTCTCGTTTTTTAGAAGCATCGAATAGATAACGGTGCTAGCAATATAAAAAGGATTTATTATGTTTGTTACACGTGCAGCCCTTTGCGCCCTCGCTCTAGCTACTCCTACCGTATTTGCCGAAACTACGCCAATTAACCATGAAGTCAGCATTGGTTTCTCTGATGTCAGAGATGCAGATGATAATTTCATTGGTGCCAGCTACCGTCATTATTTTGATACGGTAAATATCGGCGAGCAGGCTTACGCAATAAGCCCATACCTTCAGCGCAGCAACAATGTATCGGTAGACTATTTCGGTATTGATAACATCGACCAGTTTAATGTTACTGGAGAATGGTTTTCACAAGACGATTTAGTGGTAAGAGGCCGTTACGGAAGAACGACTGATGACTATAGAAATTACGATTCTACAGTACAGCGATTCGGAGTTGATGTTTCAAAGTTTGTTTCTGAAAATTGGGAAGTAGGAGCAGGGGTAGACTATTTCGATTTCGATGCAAGTTTCAAATCGTTTGATGATGGAAACGATGTAGAACGTTTTGGTGATTCTGAATTCAGTGCCAGTGTATTCGCTCGCTACACAAGCTTCGGTTTCAATCCTTCAAGCTTTAAACCCGGTTGGGATATCAAGCTTAAAGGTACGCACTTTGATGATGAGCTTACGTTAGAAGTCGATGCTGATTACTACTTCAAAGCCAACTGGAGTGTAGGCGTTATGGCAATACACGAGAACAATGATCGCTTTGGTTCTGAAAACGTCATAGAGTTGGGCACCAACTATTGGTTTAATGCGCATTCATCAATTCGCTTTGGTGCTGGTGTTGATACCGATGAAGGCACACTAGGCTCATTAACGCTATTAGGTACATTTAGATTTTAAGCCTCACGAATTCTATTTCTTTCTAAAGCCTCGCTATGCGGGGCTTTTTATTGCCATCCGTCCTCTAGAACGAGCTGCCAAGTAGATCAATCTATACGTATTTTGAGTATGTAGTAAAGTTCACACGCCCTGATAATTATTCAAAAGGTAAGTTAATGTCACTGCGCTCGTTTACGCAATTTTGCTTTGTTGTCCTATTGATAAGTGTAGTCACACTGGTGTTTAGTGGGCCTGCACTCGCATTCTTTGAAAAAGAGCAGGCAGAATTAGGCGCAACAGGCTGTAACGACCCTAAATACAAGCAGTTTGTTGAAGAGCGGCTTGACTATTTTGAACGCAAAAACAAGCGAATGTTGAACCGTACTCAACGAGACTATGAGCGAAGCAGCCAAGCGAATAGCAATCCGTATCAAGTGATAGGGGATTTAAGCCGACACCTTATTTACAGCGCTCAATTTGAGTCGGTACCAACCGTAAACGCCAAGATTGACCTTATGTTCCAGCACGGCGAACGCCTAAGCAGAGATCAGCAAATAGCCGGTAATGTATTTGATAATTTTAGTACAGAAGCGCATTTTGTTGGAATAGCCAGGGCGTGGGTGGCCTATCGGCAGGGACGTAACCAAGAGGCCTTCAATGAGCTATTAACGTCAATTGATGTGAGTAACTCAGCTGTTATGGAATCATTTGGACCTGACTTCACCTTTATCCGCCGTATCTACCGCGATGGTCACACCAAGCCAGTGGTTGCCTATATTAACAAAACCAAAGATTTTTGGACAGGAAAGCGCGCGGATGCGCTTCGCTTTGCCTGGCTCACCATGATTGAGCAGGGCTGCGCTATTCAGTTTGATTCACTCGATACTATTAAATTTGCAGAACTGGGTCTTTTGGCAAAGTAGGCAGCCAGTAAAGATGGCCTTGTAAGTCGATGGTAATACGCAACTAGTTATTAAAAAGAGACAAGCTAAATAATCTAGTATCAGACGAAGCGGGGCCAATAGCCTGCTGTTAACCTAATATATTTGGTTGGCATTATCGCTATATACGCAACCGCCAAGAATAATCTGAAACCACGTAATGAAGACTCGGCTGTAAGGTGAATAACATCATTCCCAGAGGGAGTAGCGGCGAGTTTATTTGAACGGCACCAATCGATACTCAAATATACTTCTTGTGTATTTGTCTTAATTTCAAAATCTTTTGTTTCACCGTCGCTTATTTTTCCTAAAGTGATGCCATTGGCAATAACGGTGTAGTTTCTTGTTCTGTCCGCAAAGCCGCTGTCTCGAGTTATCCGAAGTATTGTCATTTTATATCCTTGGCATTACGGCAAAAACTGTGTTGCGTGTAAGCTCTTAAGTAAGGGGAGTTAGCGCGTTTATACGCTTTCATGCTTAGGGCTTGAAAAAGTGGATTCCCAAGATACTAGTGCTGCGCAGAGGCTCGATATTATGAGAGTGAGGATAGATGCGCCAATACCAAAGAAGCCAACCATAACTGATTTGAATGCAGCCGGTTGACCGCTGTAAACAAGGCTTCCTCTGACCAGCGTTGGCTCACCTGGGGAAAAGTAGCTCAACGAAACAGCAAGAAAAATCGCCAAAGCAAGACCAAAGAAAACGTATCCCAAGTAGGCTAGGCAACGCGCGATAAACAATAATGCGACTAGGTTATTTGGCTTTAAATTGGAGTAGGGTACTAGTGTCATAATAATTCCATTTATATGTGTTTACGCTGGACTTCGTTTCGTGACATTACTGGTAAAAGTATAGTAGTAGCATAAAGGTGGCGACCATTGAAACGCTGCCTGTTAAAAGCACAAATAACATAAAAAATGCGGTTTTCACTTTAACCTCCTGTCTGTCTAAAAATATACATTTCCACTAAGGGCGACACTACATCGGTTAAAATCCGAACAAAGTCAGTCAACTCAGGTGCTAGTGTTCCAGCTCGCTCAGCGAGCGGACTTAACTTCTCTTGTATTCTCTAAGCGCTAAACGAAAAAAAGGGCCGACAACGGAGTGAGCAGGCTTAATACGAATGCAGACAGTATTCCTACAATCAGCAGCGCACTTGATTCACCGATAAAAGTAACAAGTTGCCCCGAAACCACGCCCAAGAAAGAAAAAGACGGACTAAAATAGGCTAGCGCTCCGACAACGGCTAAAGAAATCAAATAATAAGGAAAGCTGTCAAAAGCCTCTATATGACCCGTTAAATCGTAGCTGAAGTGCCAAATGCCAAATCCAGCAATTGCAGAAAGTACAAAAGCAAAAAAGTTTTTTTTATTCATAAATTCCCTTTAAAAAGTATAGCGAGTTACATAAGCGATTTTGGCGGCTCTTGTCAGAACACGTTTGGTGTTTTGTTATGTAACCCGGCTCTTTGAACCAAATTTTTTCCTATTCAAACCTAACGTTATCAACCCTATAAATGCGAATAAAGTGCCAATCGGAATGATAAAAAGTAATAAGAATGAATAAAATATCAAAGTCCAAAACAGCCAACTAGTGCGGTACTTTAGTACTGTAACGGAAATTAATAAAAACACTAACCCCAACATAAAAAGACCAAAACCCACCACAATAGGCTTCAACATTGACATATCTTCCTGGGTAATTTTAGGTTCATTGGTACTGAAAAGGCTTATGTCTTCAAATGAAGAGTAGATGGGGAAGAGCGCATCTGCCATTCCTAATGGAAATGCCCAAAAAAGCAATAAGCCTAAAATTGTAATGTATTTCCCTATAACCTCTTTACTCATTTGTTCCCTCGTACTTAGTTGTTGGTTTTATTCCATAACGGGCAATGGTTTATTGGCGAGAGTGGCGAAATCGGCGAAAGTGGCGAAACCGTTGGCGAGTCATACTCCCAGCCCGCAAAGCGTAATACGTTAGTTTGCTCGTTACGTTTTGTTGCTTGATTTATTTCGCCGAGCTAAAAAGATAGCACACAACAAAACCGGCAATAGCTTTGCTAATGTAAGCGCAAGGTTGTACCACATAGCGTCATTATTAAGCGCGATAGTAGCTAAGCCATATACCATAAACAGAATAAACGGAGCGATAAGAAAGGAAGAATTGACCATGTTAAAAAGCTGCCTAAAAATTATCGCGAGCAGATAAAACGTAAGTGTGAGCGGCAGACCAATGGTGACGAAGCTTGTTAATGACAATGCCAAAGTTGGTGAAAGTTGCATGAGAGGTAATAGAATTTTTTCGGGGACGGCAACTGCAGCGCCATAGCCCATAATCACTATCGACAGACAGACAAATAAAATGCCGGCAGCAAAAGATAGAGACCTGTTTGCCAAAGGCTTATTTTGTAGATTCATTTCCATATCAAAGTTCCTTTAAAAAGCCTAATAGCTTGCTATTGGCCAAAAGTGGTTTGCTAAGATAGCGACGAAGTCGCGCCATGCTTGCGTTTCAGTGTACCTGCTATTTGGCACATAAGTTAAGCGCGTTGTAACATTTAATGAGGTGATACATTCACTGAAACTTTAGTTGGTGAATTGGCTGCCAACTCCATTACTTGTTTGTAGGTAAGGCCATCCATCTTTTTGCTTAAAATATAGTAATTGATTGACTCCATAGTGGGGTCATCAATGAAGTCATTAGCACTAGTCACGTCAGAAAATTGTATAGCAACCAACGCTGCGGCAAAGTCGACTCTTTTATTGTTGGGTAACTTTTTTAGCATGTAGCCAATATCGTTTTGGATCGACGTTTCGCTGCTTCCATTGAAAACAAATTCTTCTTTGGTGCTGGCGCAACCCAATAAAGAAATAAACGCAATTGATAAAAATAAAACTCTCATAACCTTCCTTAAATATCTGTCCCTGAAAACGCAGTGAGTGAGTTTATCTGGTCTTTAGGTTCGGCCAAGCTTGTCTAAAAAAAGCCTACATACGGAATAAAAGGCGAGTCCGAGACAGCTAACAGCTATAGCTGCACAAGGGACTGCGACGATGAGCATACCTTTATTCCAACCATAAAAGGCCATGACGGAACATATGAGACCGAGGGACACTTCAATTAAAAAGTGTTCCCATTGCAATCTGTAGCCGGTATCGATTGGCCTGATAAAGAAGTTGATTTTGAATGACATTTCACTCACTCCTTTGCATCATATAATCCTGAATTAGAGGGCTTAAATACGTGAGGCATGACGGCTAAGCCGCCGCCTGTTTTGTATCAGCAGCTTGCGAAGCAAACTGCGAGTTCAGTGTTTATGTTTCATGCGCAATACCCATGAAAGACAGCCCTTTATTAAAGCAATATATCTCTTCAATATCTTGGTAAGAGCCCTGAACCCAGCATAAAGATCGAAATCTTTCATAATGTGAGCGGAACGCTGTCTCAATTAAGGATGCATCGTCTTGCATGATAGAAGCAAAATTCTTCGACTTCAAAACCATGAACAGAAAATCTTCGTCGTCTATGAAAAATGAATCCCAAAAATAACCCTTTTGCTGCATTTCAGAGAAAGGTTCGGTGGGGTTTTGTTTAATGTAGTCAACAAGCTCCAATAATTTTTCTTTGGAGTTAGGCTGTAGTTTCACTTTTAACAATTTCGATTCCATTCGATTTCCTAAAGAGCTGGTCTTACACACTAAAAGTAGATATTCATGTTAACCATATGCCGCCAAAGCACTTGAACCTGTCGACGCCACTTGCAGCTTTGTTGCGCTGAAAAAAACAGCTCTGCGGTTACGGATTGGTTGAAGTTACCGGATTGCTAGGTACAACGTTCACTTGATTTCAACTCTGACAGTTCATGCAATAAATCCGCTTTTTTCATTGCAGCTTGTCCAGTGCCTGCAATCATCCCAGCGAAAAAGATGGAAGTGCCAACCGAGTATAATTCGCCTCCAGAGAAATGAACAAAGCCAATATAGCTAATCATACAAAAAAATAAAAAAGCGGGCACAGAATTAAGTCTATTAATTTCTTTTTCTAATTGGGCAATGCGTTTATTTCTTTGTAGAGAAATAATGCCATCAACATCTTCAGTAGTCTTTATATTCATGATTTCTCCAGTTGTGCCTAACCTTCGTTTGAGTTCTAGCCTGCCGCTGCGGGCGATATGATTTTCTTGTTAAGAAACATTGTAGGTATTATCTGAATTCAAGCCGATTAACTTTCTGACTTAAGTGCCTAATAATGTGGCAGCAATAAGCGCCAGCCAAGCGTAAAACGTCCACGTTAATACATTTGTTATGTGTGTTCATTTTAAAGGAGTGCCGCTTTTTGGCTTTCAAACTCTTCTTGGGTAATAACACCTTGTTCTTTTAACTCATGCAGCTTTCGAATTTCATCTGCTGAACTGAATGTATTACCGCTGCGTGATGATGAGCTATTATTGGGCAATATAAAGCTCCAAACCAATGCAATAAACCAACCTAACCACAAGAAAATAGAGCAAAAAATATTAAAAAGAATTATTGGTATCTTATGGGGATGATTTTTACTTAACGCGATAATTGAAGGAAGAAATAGAAATAGTAGTAACACCAATAAAATCAACAGTTGCCGAATGCCAGTGTCATCCATAATAAACTCCTTTTAAAAAAAACTATTATCCAAATTCCGTACGCATAAGCATATAAATTCTAAACAAGGGGCGCAGGGGCGTGGGCTAATATACGAAGCAGCCCACGTGTTAGCGTCCCAGCGAAGGTCGTGAGTGACTTAATGTTTTGTTAGAAGCCCAAACGCCGTTGTTCATTGCGAGGAATGTGTGGCCTCACATTACCACCAAATGTTTGTTTATACACCTTGCCTAAGTCTGAAGTTAATTCCAGCGATATTAGGTAAGGTGAGCCCGCTTTTGTCGAAAGACTTAAGCGTTTTATTAGGCATGTTTACAAACACCCTCGTTACTCAATTGCTCTTTAACTTCTAAGATAAATTTATTCGTTTGCTCTTCTGTTCCCAAAAGTTTTGTATTTGATAAAAATAGACCTTGGATGTCTTCGAATATACTTATACTCGTTTCTAAATTTGCACAATGGTAGGCCTTCAAACTCTTCTCATTGTCTTGAGTTAAAAGGCTGACGGACTGAGAGGCTATAAGCATTTCAGAAACATTGGATGATTGGATGCTATGAATGAATAAAATATACCCTAGAAACCCAGCAATAAGCGCCCCCAAAGCGAAAGAAGAAATACAATAAGCCAACGTTTTCATAGTTTTCCTTTTGAGTGCCTAACTTTTCAGTAATGGGCGTAAGCACGTGTAGCGTAATGGCGTAGCCACCTTGCGTGTTAACGTCCTGTGCGCGCGAAGCGAGTGTTTATGCGCTTGTTATAAGAAATTCTACTTGTCGTTAGGCTTTAGTGGTGCCAATAGCAAGTAAATTATGAAGCTTAGCCAACTAACAAAAAGAGTGGCAAGTATCCAAGCCAGCTTTTCATTTTTTCCTACTTTGTTTGATTTTCCAATGACAAACAACGGAACAAACCAAAACACACCAAGTATTATTAGCATAGGAAGCCAGCTAATGAAGAGTTCTGATAACAACAATTGGTCTTCGCTCATCTATGATATTTCCATGTCTTATAACTTTCAAATAAGGGGCGCAGGCACGTAGGACATAATGGCAAAGCCGCCCAGCGTATATGCGTCCCAGCGAACGAAGTGAGTGAGTTTATTGAGTTGTTAGGCCGTGCTGATAAGTTAGTCATGGCTATTAATAAAACTTTGTAACTCATCTGAGAAGTCACTAATTTGTTTAGCTTCTAGAAGGCCGTCTGATTTCATTAATGCAAGTTGCAGCATAGCTTTAGACCTTGCATTGTAATCGAATATTTTGGCGATACGTTTGTCGCTGTTTTCCATCAATTTATACAAATAAAGATATTTTTCATGATTTGAAAGTTCGGGGTTATCGATTCCTTTACGCACTTCGTCCAAAACTTGCTGGCAGCATTTATCTAATGCATCTGCCTTAACTTGTTTGAAGTGTTTCCAATCTGCCTCTGAAATCATGTTTTACCTCTATAGGCCTAACACTTTCGATAAGCGGTTTGGCAGCGCTTTTCTGACAAATCCGTCTTCATCATTTTGTGTACGCCCAGCATGGGCATGAACTAATGAGCGGGAGGCCGCCCCGGATAAAAGTCCTCTGTAGGAAGGTCACCATCCCTAGCGATTAATATTGCTATTAGATAACAACTACTAGCGAATGGCAAGGGTAAATCCGCGAGGATTTGTCTGGAGAAAGCCGCTAGCAAATCTGCGAGCTGATGAACAAGAACATCATATGAAGCGTAGGCTGAAGGTGAGTTGGCAGGGCCGGCCCCGTGAAGCGCTTTGGGTCCAAGACAACGAAACCATGTGATCTAACGGCCACCGTAAATGATGCAGCAGTGCAGAGAAAGTTCACGTTCTTATCTGCGGTGGGACTGGCCTTCCAAAGATCTGCTTAACCGGCGATCGATAAATCACCAGTGAGGTTCTTGTATACAAGTACCTTGGCTTTTCAGCGTCATCGACTGAAAAGAGCAAAAAGATGAAAACCGATAGCGCATAGCGGTGTAAGCCGTTCTGTGATTAAGCAGAAGTCAGCAGGCGGCATAGTAGCCAAACGCCCATCGTAATGGTTGGGACACGGTGAAGTCGTGGGCCGACCCGCCACAAACACCTAGATCAAAGGAGGAGCCTTATTGAACTTGAATACACGAATGCCGACCGGTAGTGACGTGACTCAGCGTATCGATAAGCAGCCAGCCTTTAGTGCGGATCTACTTGAGCTTATTCTCCGACCCGCTAATATTTTAGCTGCATGGAAACGAGTTCGAGCCAACAAAGGGGCTGCTGGCATCGATGGCATGTCCATTGGTGACTTCCCCGCTTGGGCAAAACAGGGTAACTGGAAACGTATTATGAATGGGCTCTGCTCAGGAGAATATCAACCTTCACCTGTTAGACGTGTAGAAATTGATAAACCCGATGGCGGTAAACGCCAATTAGGCATTCCTAACGTCGTCGACAGGGTTATCCAGCAAGCTATTGCTCAAGTGTTAACACCTATCTTCGACCCAAGCTTCTCAGACAATAGTTTTGGGTTCAGGCCAAATCGAAATGGGCAGCAAGCGGTGAAGCATGTACAAAGCATCATTAAAATGGGACACCGTTTTACTGTTGATGTCGACCTGTCAAAGTTCTTCGACCGCGTTAATCACGATTTACTCATGACCCACCTTGGCTATAAAGTGAAGGATAATAGTCTGCTTAAATTGATTAAACGCTACTTACGAGCTGGGATTCTCTGCCAAACAAAGAGGGATAACCAGCTTTACAGTGAGAGCCGAGAAGGTGTTCCTCAAGGCGGGCCGTTATCGCCCTTACTGGCGAACATTATGCTCGACCCTTTGGACAAAGAGCTTGAGAAACGAGGCCATAAGTTTGCTCGCTACGCGGATGACTTCACTATCTTGGTAAATACTCCACGTGCGGGTAAGCGTGTGCTTAGCAGTATCAGCAGCTTCCTGAGTCACCGCCTGAAACTGATCGTGAACTCGGTCAAAAGCCACGTCGTTAAAACCAGTGAAAGCAAATTCCTCGGATTCACGTTCAAGGCAGGTCGCATTCAATGGCACCCAAAAACATTGCTGAACTTTAAGCAACAGGTCAGACGGTTAACGAACCGTAACTGGGGCGTGTCTATGCACTACCAACTCTCTAAGCTCAGCCAATATTTACGTGGCTGGATAAATTACTTTGGTATCGCTAGTGGTTATCAGCGAAACGTCGATCTAGATCATTGGATCAGGCGCAGAGTCAGAATGGCCTATTGGCGACAATGGCGAAAGCCGCGCACTAAAGTGAGACGCTTAATGAAATTGGGTGTGCATGTTCAGGCCGCAGTTGCTTGTGGTATCACCAGCAAAGGACCATGGCGTAGTGCGAAATCCCCAGGGAACAATCAGGCTTTATCGCTTGATTACTTAAAATCCGAAGGGCTTTACTCTTTGCGAGATGGTTGGATTGCACTTCACCATCCTAAGTGAAACGCCCTGTGCGGAGTCGTCCGGGCCGACGCTTCGGTGCAGGGTGTTGTGGGGGCTGGAGGTTAGAGACCTCTGGCTACCCGATTATGCGCTATTGACTTATAGCGGGCAAATACCATAATTAGGTATATATTGGTACTTGGAGAAAGCAGATGGCTAAAAATACCAGCATTACCCTTGGGGACCATTTTGATGGCTTTATTGCTAGCCAAATTCAAACTGGTCGATATGGTTCAGCGAGCGAAGTAATTCGTTCAGCTCTTCGCTTGCTAGAAACACAGGAGACCAAATTAAACACTTTGCGTCAATTACTTGTAGCAGGTGAAGAAAGCGGCGAGGCTGAATATGACCTTGAGCACCTGGTATCAGAACTAGATGGTGAACTAAAAGAGTGAAACCATTTAAGTTAACTTTACTCGCAAAATCCGATTTAAAAGATATCGCGTTGTTTACGCAACGGAAATGGGGTCGAGAACAGCGTAATGTATATCTAACGCAATTCGACGATTCATTTTGGATGTTGTCTGAAAATCCTGATATCGGCAAAAGCTGCGACGAAATAATAGACGGGTACAGAAAGTTTCCGCAAGGTAGTCACGTTATTTTCTACAAGCAAACTGATAGCCAAGAAATTCTGATTATAAGAATTCTTCATAAAAGTATGGATGTAAATCCTTTACGCTTTGGCGCATAACACCCCACTAAGGGGCGTTAATACATGGGCTAAAATTAGGAACAAAATGACGCAGCCCATGTGTTAGCTTCCCAGCGAGCAGCGCGAGTGCCTATACTGTTTTGTTAGGTGACATTAGTGCTCCGGACTTTCCTGTAACGCATGGAAAGAAGAGAAAGAATGCCACATATAATACCGGTGCTTATTGCTCCATGTAAGCCCAAAGCAACTACAACCGGACGCAATATGAATAGTTGAATAACAAAAGCTGGTATAAGTGCAATTGCGAGTGCTTTAAGCTTAACTGATGTTTCAAATGGAGAGTTGCAGTGTGGACATGTTTTTGTCTTACCCCATTTGTTAGCAGTTTTAGAGAAGAAACCTATTTTCTTTTCACAGGTTGGACATTTGAAAAATTGTTCGTTTGGTTCAAAATCATCACTATCTGCATTTAAGCTGCTTTTCTTTGATGTTTGTCGCGACGCTAATTCGACTTTTAATAGCTCTACCCGATCTGGAAAACTTTCCTTATCTATATTGGCTAGAGCGTCTTCTAGCTCTGTGGTCGAGTATTCTGAATAATTTGGTTCCATCTACTAAATTTTCCTTGTCACCTAACGCTAAGCTTTGGGGCGCTGGCACGTGGGCTAAAATCCGAACGAAGTGAGTCAGCCCATGTGTTAGCGTCCCAACGACCGAAGGGAGTGCCAACAGCGTTTTGTTAGCTGCGTTTTTGCCACGTTCTTGGAGCCCTGCTTGTATGTATAACAGCAAATACCAGAACTTTATTGCCAAACATTTTGTAAAAAACACCAAATGGAAAGTGCCCGATGAGTACGCGGCGAAAATCCCGGTACACTTTCTTGTAAACCTCTGGGTTTTCTGTGATGTTAATCAATGCTGATTCTACAGAGGCAATAAAATCGTTTCCTAGCCCAGTTTGGCATTGTTGATAATAAGAATATGCCTCTTTGATATCTTCTTCTGCTTCCGGCCTGATAGATAAAATAAATTTCATTAGCCAATGATTCTGCTCTTAACGTCGCTCCAATTTGAACCAAAATTTTGATCAGTTTCGAAGGACTTTAGTCTATCGTTAAGAAGCTGAGTTTGCTCTTTTGATAATTCAATAGAGTCTTGTTCAGCAGCTACTGAGTCCCAAATCTTCTGGGCGAGTTCAACTTTTTCTATAGCTGAGAGGTTCTCTATTTTCATAGCAGGTCTCCTAATATATTTAGTGCTACAAGTATAATTGTTTATGAGACAAAAGGCATTTCGATTTCATTGAAGCAGCTAACGCTTTGCCAAGGGGCAAATGCGAGCGCATTGGCGAAGCCAGCGAGCATTTGTCCCAGCCGCGCTTTTTGCGGCGAACTTAGGCAACTTGTTAGTGAGCATCTTTAATTGGCCAGATGAACTTACGAGCCACTAAAAACACTACAACGCCTATTACTGCAGCGGCAGTTCCGCCGAAAAGTTGTGCGACCGGCCACATAGAAGCACCACCACCTTGGTAAGGCACAAAATACTCTGTATATAACAGTGAACCTAATAGGCCCAACCAAGGCACTGCACCTGCAACAAAAATTGATAATTTGTGCCTCATATACTTGGCGACCAACAAACCAACTAAACTCGATAAAGTTATTAAAATATACCAAACATTCATGTTAAGCCTCCTGCTCACTAACACCCGCATAACGGGCAAAAATATGTAGGCTACAATACCAAGCGAAGCGCTGGGAGCCTACGTATTTTTGTCCCAGCGAACGTGGTGAGCGAGTTTATGCGCTTGTTAAACCAACAATGATAGCCTAAAATGACCTAATTAAAGACCTTTTAGGAGACCGTTATGGCGGCTAGAGTTTTGGCTGAAGTTGCTGCAAGTATTACAGAACTAAAAGCAAACCCTATGAAAGTTGCGAGCAGTGCATATGGCGATCCTGTCGCCATATTGAATAGGAATGAACCCGCATTTTATTGTGTCCCAGCTGAGATTTACGAAAAAATGATGGATCGTTTGGAGGATCTGGAACTACTACAGCTTGTTAAAGAAAGGCAAGGTGAAGAAAGCGTTTCGGTGAATTTGGATGACCTATAAATTAGAGTTTAAAAGAAGCGCCCTAAAAGAATGGA
>NZ_JQFW01000031.1 GCF_000753865.1 Alteromonas sp. LOR
TGCTAAGAGCTGGGTAAGTCGTTTTGCTTTTCCCCCGAAGCGGATGCGCATTTTAGGGATCTGAGCGCTCACGTCAACAAGTATTTTAAAAAAACTGTCATATTTCGTCTGTTCGCTCAAATATCCCACACAACGCGCAATATTCGCTCTATTTTTACTGTTATTCTCTTATTGAGGTAAACCAATTAGCGTGCTGGGGGGAATATTTGTATAACGGCAATAAGACTTATAACGTATAAATGACGTGAGATAACTATTATTCTATATCTTTAGTTCGCATAATTTGTTTACTACTACCCCCTACGTTTTAAGAAAGGATAAGTATTGTGGCACTACGTACATATAAGTCAGTTGCGCCTAATATAGGAGAGCGCTGTTATATTGATGACTCTTCAGTATTGGTTGGTGATGTAACGCTTGGTGATGATAGCAGTATCTGGCCGCTAGTTGCCGCTAGAGGAGACGTAAACAAAATACAGATTGGCGAGAGAACTAATGTCCAAGATGGTTCGGTACTTCATGTTACTCGCCGAACGACGCAATTTCCTGAGGGGTTTCCCCTTATTATTGGAGATGACGTCACCGTGGGACATAAATGTATGCTGCATGGCTGTCAGTTGGGAAATCGAATTCTCGTTGGTATGGGTGCGATTATTATGGACGGAGCAATTGTCGAAGACGATGTGTTTATCGGCGCAGGGACTTTAGTGCCCCCTAATAAGCGATTAGAAAGTGGTTATCTTTATGTCGGCAACCCTATGCAAAAGAAACGCCCATTAAAAGACAGTGAGTCAGCCTTCCTAAAACAGTCTGCGATTAATTACGTTATGTTAAAAGACGAGTATATAGAGGATAGCCTCTAGGTAGTTACAGCACAGACAAGTATCTACCTTGTAAGCGAGATGCTTCTTAACAAGAGCCCGCAACAAAAATAAATAACAAGCATCTATATAGAGGGGCGTTCAGCAAACGCCCTTTTATAAATACACTTTGCAACGGTATTAGCTTAGAAAGAGTGAACCATATTAGTGAGTCGCTATTTTGTATCACAGCGTTTAAATTAAACGTTTAGTTGAAACGCGTTAGTAAAGCGATGTATAGAAACGTCGCATTAATGCTAGGTACTTCACTCCTTCAAGACTTTTTACGTATTCTCTATAAGTTCTCGCAACTTCTTCACCACAGTACTGGTGTCTGGTTGCTTTGAAGTCCAAATAGTAAAAGCAGCAGCTGCCTGCTCTACTAGCATACCTAACCCGTCTAAACTTTTTGGTACGCCATGAGACCTTGCCTCTTGCATGAACACTGTTGGAGAGTTCTTATAAACCATATCATAGACCACATCGCATTCTTCCAACAACGCCGCAGACATCGCACAAGGTAACTCGCCATCTAGACTAGCCGCAGTAGAGTTAATAATAATATGGGGTCTTACATTGTTAACATCTTCTAATGCGACTACCTCTATATTGGAGTGCCCGGTTTCATCTGCCACCTGCTGTGCTTTCTCCTTGGTTCTATTGGCAATAGTTAATTGCGCAATAGAGGCTTCTAACAAAGGTGATATCACGCCTCGCGCCGCACCACCGGCCCCAATTAACAGCACCCTTTTATTTTTAAGCTCGATGTGATTATTTAAAAGGTCGTTTACCAGCCCAATTCCATCGGTGTTAAAGCCTTTTATATTATTTTTTGCATTGGTCTCATTACTGCCATTAGACACCTTCATCAGTGTGTTTACTGCTTTGGCATCTTTCGCAGCCTGATCGTCGACCACCGCCATATTGAATGCATCTAGCTTAAACGGCATGGTGACATTACAACCTACTGCGTCTGGCTGTGACAAAAAAGACCTCGCCTTTGCGATAAAGCCACCCTCTGGTGCCAATATTTTTTCATATGAAATGGCTTCATCACATTGCTGAGCAAACATTTGATGAATGGTTGGTGATAAACTCTGCTCAATAGGGTTTCCAAATACGGCGAATTTTTTCATGGGAATACGTGACTTCTTTAATACAAAACGAAAAGGCGACAATAAGGTCAATGAGACTACACCATATTATCGCTTAGGTGGAGAAGATAAGGTTCGAGAATTAGCCAACCGGTTTTACGATATCATGGAGACCGATCCGATAGCATCAGAGTTATTGGCTATGCACCCCATGCCTTTAGATAAAATTAGGCATGTCTTCTTTCTTTATTTAAGTTTATGGATGGGAGGGCCTGATGATTATCAACAGCAATTCGGTCATCCTAGATTAAGAGCTCGCCACTTACCGTTTTCTGTCACGCCAAATTTAAAAGCACAGTGGATGTACTGTATGAGGAAGGCAATGTTTGCCACCACCGATGATATTTTGCTCGGCAATCAGCTGCTTCAGTCGCTAGACCAATTAGCAGAACATATGATCAATTCAAAATAAAAAAGCGCGTTATCGTTAGGCTGTGTTGACCTAATGATAACGCGCAAGTCTTCTTTTGACGATGAGGCTCTTATCGGCTTTGTCGTAGTGCAATACTTCGCTTTAAAAATCTGCGCTTTTACTTGGAATGCTACTGCAAGGTACGTTACTACAAGAGTTGCAATTACAAGCTAAGCTACCACTAGAGTTACTATTATATAAAACTACCTAAAAGGTATAGCCCACAGATATAGTGTAAACCCAAGGGTCAATTTCAATATCTTCAACCGCACCTCTTGCATCGCCCACGTTAAAAGTTGCTTCAGTATCAATATCAATAAAGCGCACCGATGCATTCACATGCCAACTGTCATCAACGATATAATCCATACCCACCTGTGCTGATAACCCAAAAGAATTATCAAGAGATAAGTCGTTCAATCCAGCTTCGCTATTAGCCGATGTAAATTCTTCATCAAAGATAAAGGTATAGTTGATTCCCGCTCCTACGTAGGGCTGAAACGCTGAGCTAGCATCATTGAAGTAATAGTTTGCGGTAAGAGTAGGAGGTAGGTGCGTGACTTCACCAAGTTGGTTACCTGTACCTAGTGGGTCTGCTACCGAAAATTCGACGTCGTGTTTAAAGGGCGTGGCCGCTAGTAATTCAATATTAATATTGTCAGTAATAAAATACGCGATATTGAGACCCAGCTGAGTATCGTTACCGATATTTAGGGCAACACCTAAGTCTGCGCCACCCGCTAAAATATTTGAAGTAGACTCGTCAGGTGCGACTGTCGTTAAACCACCGCGAACGAGTAAATCACCCTGCTGATGAGCATTAGCAAAAGGGGCAATAGCTGCCAGAGTAAGACAAAGTGCTGAAAGAGTATGTGTACGCATTGTGTGTCTCTTGTGTGTTTAAATAAGATGACGCCACTTTACCCACTTTGGTACACAAGGAATTGATCTAGCGCAATATACCTAGTTCGCTGGACGAACATAGCAGCGCAGGTTGATGTAGATCAAACACCGTCGATAGACTCTTTATTTGTACTGCCCCCAAGATAACCAATGACTCGGTTATTTTCACCTGTAACGCTTGTCGCATTGAGTGGGCTGCGCTATGTCGCATTTTAATTAGCCCTACACTCACCCCCCCATCAGCCCCGCACCCAGCCCTCCAACTAACCTCACGTCGTGGATGCTCACCAATTTGTTGGCTTTAACCAATCGGTAAGTTTTGATTCTGCGCTACCTGGTGACGGTGAATAACAGTATTCCCAGCGAGCTAATGGGGGCATCGACATCAAAATTGATTCAGTCCTTCCTCCTGTCTGCAAACCGAACAGCGTGCCACGGTCGAATACTAAGTTGAATTCAACGTAGCGCCCTCGTCGGTATAGCTGAAATTCACGCTCTCTTTCACTGTATGCAGTATTTTTACGTCGTTCAATAATGGGCACATACGCATCAATATAACCATTACCCACTGCTTGCATAAAGGCAAAAGACTGGTCAAAACCCCATGCATTAAGGTCATCGAAAAAGAGCCCGCCTACACCACGAGTCTCATTGCGATGCTTCAAATAAAAGTAATCATCGCACCACTCTTTGTACTTTGGATAGACGTCTTCACCAAAGGGTGCGCAGAGTTTTTTAGCAGTATCGTGCCAGTGTTGAACGTCTTCTTTAAACGGGTAAAAAGGCGTTAGGTCGAATCCACCACCAAACCACCATATTGGAGATTCACCCTCTTTCTCGGCTATAAAGAATCGTACATTGGCATGAGAAGTAGGGATGTAAGGGTTATGTGGATGAATGACAAGTGATACGCCCATTGCTTGAAAATTTCTGCCGGCTAGCTCTGGTCGATTAGCGGTTGCAGACGCAGGCATTTGACTACCAAAAACGTGTGAAAAATTCACACCGCCCTGCTCCACTACAGCCCCATTTTTCATCACGCGAGATCGGCCACCGCCGCCTTCTTCTCGCACCCAGCTATCTTCGGTAAATTGCCCTTTTCCATCGGCCAACTCTATGGTTTGGCAAATTGTGTCTTGAAGATTTAATAAATACGCTTTAACTGTTTCAATAACATCGGCTGCCTTTTTACCATCAAGTAATTGTGCTGGCTTCATGATCTTATTATTTCTCCCGTATCACCGTCTCTAATTGTACTTGGTTTTTTATTGCCACCAACTTCACCATTTACGTAAGTAACACTGTCTTCAAATACGCTTCTCGCCTCTTCAATAGAAAGTGTAGGTGATTGTCCTGCTAAGTTTGCACTTGTAGATACAATGGGCTTACCAATCTTGTTGCATAAGTCCGCAACCAATGGATGATTAGTCACACGCACTGCTATTTTATCGTGCGAGCCTGTAATCCAATACGGTGCTGTCTTCGACTTTGGCAGCAGCCACGTTATAGGACCTGGCCAACTTGAAAAGATGTCAGTACGCCTGTGCTGTAATACCGCTTCGTCATTTACGTAAGGCAGTAGCTGACTATAGTTGGCCGCTATAAGAATAACGCCTTTCTCAATAGAACGTTGCTTAGTTTGAAGCAGTAACTCCACAGCTTCTTTATTATCGGGGTCGCATCCAATGCCCATAACGGCTTCAGTTGGGTAAACCAATAACTTACCAGCGTGAAATGCTTCTACAACAGGATCAGCCGAGGTCTGCTCGACCTCAACTGGATTGTATATATCCACTTGCCCTTTTTGGGTATCAGACATTTATAGTTATCTCTAGGTGGTGATTATTGTTTAAAGCCGCACGATGGTTGAGGGCAAACATATTGACCTTTCTTATCAATCAATACGCCCCAACCACACTCTGGACATTGCTCATTGACTGGCTCGAAATTTAGCACATATCGGCATTTAGGATAATGATTGCACGCAAAAAATTGCTTTCCAAACTTGCTGGTGCGAGAAATTAGTTCGCCTGACTGACACTTAGGGCAGCGAACTTGGGTTTCTTCCTGCTGCTTCAACGGGGCGATAAAGTGACACGAAGGAAAGTTAGTGCAACCGATAAACATGCCATAGCGGCCTTTTTTGATCCCGAGTTCTGATTGACAGTCGGGACACGCTACGCCGTCTAACGTTTTAAGGAGAGCGGTTTGATTGTCATGTAACGGTTTACTGAAGTGACACTCAGGATATGCGGTACACCCTATGAAAGGGCCGGTTTTACTATTTTTTATATGAAGTGGCTTACCGCATTCAGGGCAGTCACCAAAGCTTTCTTCTAATGCGTGCTCATGAGCAGAAAATAACGAGTGGTCAATTTTAGACATGATGGTTTATAACACACACTTTGGAGCGTTCTCTTTGCTAAGCAGGCATTGTAAGCACAGTACCTGCAAAGAGAGCCCTAGGAATAATAAGGCATGTAGATTAATGTAAAACACCATCTGGCTCTTCGAAGAGTAAATCTTCCATTTGCGCATAAGCCTTTTCTTTACCCGGCACATTGAACAGAACCATCAATACTACCCACTTTAAGTCTTCTAAACAGAACTCGTTAGAATCTATTTCCATAACGCGGTCTATTACCATTTCACGGGTAGATGCATCGAGCACATTTACTTGCTCGAGAAACATCAGAAATCCTCTACATTCCACGTCCAAGCGCATTTGCTCTTCATGGGTATAGATTCGACTTAAGCTTGTATTAATCCCTT
This sequence comes from Alteromonas sp. LOR, assembly GCF_000753865.1. Classification (GTDB taxonomy): domain Bacteria; phylum Pseudomonadota; class Gammaproteobacteria; order Enterobacterales; family Alteromonadaceae; genus Alteromonas. The sequence goes on from NZ_JQFW01000031.1 coordinate 6,102, forward strand.
TGCAAAAGTAAGGCTTGATGTCTGTCTCTTGCAGGGCGGCTAACTTTTCTAGCCATGCAAGCGCTTTGTATATTTCATCGTGATGAAAACCTGCGCGCACGAGCTCGTCGGTCAATTCGTCTTGATCGACACGAATTTCAGTCTCACTATGGATGAAATTTTCAAACAGATACATGAGGATATCGAACATTTTATTTGCCCCTCAATTTAATGTAACCGCCAGGGACAGCAGTTACTAAACCGCACAACTCGTATTCTAATAATAATGCCATTGCCTGCTGTACAGGCATGGAGCCGCGCTGCGCTATAACATCTATTGCGGTAACGTCGTAATCCACACTAGCTAATAATTTGTCAGTTGCCAAGCTATTCACTTCACTTTTTTCATTCTCAACATTCAGGATATTCCTCGTACACAAGGGCTCTATAGCAAGTTCGTCAAAGATATCATCGACGTTAGTCACTAATTTAGCGCCCTGCTGGATTAACCAATGGCAACCCTCAGAATAAGAATGATATACGCTTCCGGGAATGGCAAAAACATCTCGCCCTAGATCTGCGGCCAAATTCGCCGTAATCAAGGTGCCACTTTTAATTTTTGCCTCAACCACCAGCGTTCCGAGCGATATTGCAGCAATTAATCTATTTCTTCTTGGGAAATGCCAGGCTTTAGCGGGTACACCGGGGAAGAACTCTGTGATAACAGCGCCTTCAGCATTAATTATATCAGCATGTAATGGCCTGTGTTTATAGGGGTAAATTGTATCTGGGCCTGTTCCCATTACGGCGATTGTTTTGCCTACCCCTTTAAGCGCACCTTTATGGGCTGCGGCATCAATTCCTAACGCCATGCCGCTGGTCACCGTTATTCCTGCATCAGCAAGTGCTGTTGCCATATCTTCAGCGATGCTTCTTCCCTGATGGCTAGCACGGCGGCTTCCCACCATTGCGACTTGAGGCTGTTGCAAAAGCAGCGGATTTCCAATGACAAAAAGAACAAGCGGAGGGCTATCTAACGTTTTGAGCATCTCTGGATACTCACAACACCCAAACGTTATTATATGTCGCTCTGTTTCTGCATCTAACCACATCAGTGCTTTTTTAACTGATTGTTCAGAAATTTTGTCAAATAAGAGGGTTGCAGTTTTTGGCGCGCTTTTTAGAAAAGAGGCTTTGCTTGTAGATGTAAGAAGCGCTTCTGGATTGCAGTTAAGCTCACTTAGTAATGTCAGCCATTTTTTTGTAGCAACGCTGTATGCCGAGGCCAGACGTATCCACGCCATTGATTGTGCTGTGATAGATGCAGAATTGTGATGCATTGCCGCTCCAAGTCGGTGCGGCAATGTTTACAGCATAACGTTAGGGGTGAGCAACAATAAAGCCGCGTTGAATTCCCGTGTTCGCCCGCGTGATCAAACCATAGCTTGCCGCATTAAAGGTTTTGTAAATGATGATCTCTCCCACCTTGAGTGCGGGTTGTTCAACGGTGTTAGCAAACCAGTCTCTACTTTTTTGCATGTCTGATTTGTTTGTATATTTTGGCAATTCATCGTTAATAATTGATGGCCCTTTCGCGTATACACCCATTACGGTGCCCGGCTCTACCTCAGTGTTACCTAAATCTAGAATAACCACGTCGTATTTACCGAGTAAATCATGGTCGTGCAGGTCGCCAACAACAAAGCCCCGTTGCGCTTTTGCGGGCTTAAGCACCAGGCTTTTCTCGTGAGAAAAGTCGCCGTCAAAAATCTTATCACCCAAGTTTGCCTCTTGTGTCGAGGCAGTTAACGACAACAGCATTGAGTCATCGCTTATCGATTCTTTAAACACTGACGCATCTGCAACGTGTGAGATTTGAACGCCCAGCTCGCGGCCATCGAGGTTTTTTATAATAGATTGCTTTCTTACGATACGTAACTGGTCTGGGGTATTGTATTGAGGCTCGCTGACCACGAGATTATTGGCGGCAAAACGAACATTTGCGTCCTTATTGCCAAGCACTCGCGGTAGAACCTCATAACTGTCTTTATCAACTATGGTGTGCTGATTTATAAATGGTGCTATCTCGCTCCAAGCCAATGTATTAATGGGCGAGGGTTTCACCCGTTTTTCTGTTTGAGGAGAAAGTGAAACTAAGGGTTTCTCTCTGGCGATGGAAAGCACTGGCTCCCCGTTTATCATACCTACCACAATGACATCACCAGGATAAATTAAGTGGGGATTATCGATTTGCGTATTGGTTCGCCATAGTTCAGGCCATAGCCAAGGCTCGTTAAGAAAGATGTTAGCGATATCCCACAGCGTGTCGCCGCGCTCTACGGTATAAGTTTGCGGTGCACTGTCTTTTAGCTGCAGCGCGAGTACAGGTAGCGCAAAAATTGCCAGAGCTGCAGCTAACATTACTCGCCCGTATTTGTATAATCGCTTTTTCAAATTAACCACCTGCAAAAGATTCACTGTCACTTATTGTTGCTTTTTAAGACAATACCACTATATCGACAGTTACACGTATTCTTAAAGGACTTGAGCAAAAAACTGCACCATAGTCTGTGTTATACGTTAGAATAGTTAGTAAATCTGCACTGTAAAGTGCATTGGTAAATAGATCGTATATGAATTTATACAGCGAAAAGGCAAAGTAAGCGACAAATGGCAATATTAGATGTATTAAGTTTTCCAGATGAGCGTCTTCGCACGGTAGCTAAGCCGGTAGATGACGTTAACGATGAAATTAAGCAACTCGTTGCTGATATGTTCGAAACGATGAAAGACGAAAAGGGTATTGGCCTTGCGGCTACTCAGGTCGACCGTCACGTTCGAGTAGTGGTTATGGATGTATCGGAAGAGCAAGATGAGCCACGAGTTTTCATTAACCCTGAAATTACACGCAAAGAAGGCGAAACCATAAGCGAAGAAGGCTGTCTTTCTGTGCCGGGCAACTATGCAAAAGTTGAACGTGCAGAAGCTATCACAGTGAAGGCGCTTGACGAAAATGGTGACGCATTTGAATTAGAGGCTGAGGGTCTGTTAGCAATTTGCATACAGCATGAACTCGATCACTTGAAAGGCACTCTTTTCATCGATTATCTCTCGCCGCTAAAGCGTCAGCGTATTCGCAAAAAGCTTGAAAAAGAAGCCAGATTAGCAGCGAAAGCTTAAGGAAAATCGTGACAGCGCCACTTAACGTTATTTTTGCCGGTACACCGGATTTTGCAGCTAAACACTTGTCGGCATTGATTGACAGTGAGCACAATATTATCGCCGCTTATACGCAACCAGACCGCCCTGCCGGTCGAGGAAAAAAACTTACTGCAAGCCCGGTAAAGCAATTAGCCCAAGAGCACAACATACCCGTTTACCAACCAGCCTCCTTAAAAGATGACGAAGCGCAGCAAACGCTTTGCGCACTTGATGCCGATATTATGGTGGTTGTCGCTTACGGACTATTGCTGCCAAAAGTAATCTTAGATGCGCCTAGGCAAGGTTGTATTAACGTTCACGGGTCTATCTTACCTAAATGGCGCGGTGCCGCACCAATCCAGCGGGCAATTTGGGCAGGCGACGCTGAAACAGGCGTTACCATTATGCAAATGGACGAAGGGTTAGATACCGGAGACATGCTGCATATAGCCACGTTACCCATTACACCGCTTGACACCAGCGCGACCATGTACGACAAACTTGCCGAACTTGGTCCTAAAGCCCTTGTTGATGTATTAGATCGCATTGAAACGCTAATTCCTCAAAAGCAAGATGATGCGCTTGCGACCCACGCGAAAAAGCTGTCTAAAGAAGGAGCCTTGATTAAATGGGAAGACAGCGCAGAGCAAATTGAAAGAAATATCCGAGCGTTTAATCCTTGGCCCGTGGCGTGGATGAAGGTAGAAGAACAAAATATTAAAGTGTGGGCGGCGCATGTCGAACCGCTTATCAATGACGCCCCTCCCGGCACTATTGTTAATTCCAGCAAAGAGGGAATAACCGTAGCGACAGGGAAAGACGCGCTCACAATTACGCTTCTGCAAATCCCAGGTAAAAAACCCTTGCCCGCGGCTGATGTCATTAACGCACGCAAAGCGTGGTTCGAAACAGGCCGCTCATTGCGTCAAGAGAGCGATAAGTGAAGCCCCTTCCGCTACCTAAACAAAAGAACCTGCGTGCAGATTGCGCATGGGTTATCTATCAAATACTAGAGCAAGGCAAGTCTTCTCGAGACTGCTTAGAGCGTGTGCAGCGGCGACATAACGCTAGAGACAATGCTTGGCTTCAAGAGATGTCACTGGGTGTAATGCGAAAACTTCCCGTACTGCAATACTGGCTAAGAACATTGCTCGACCGCCCTCTAAAGGGTAACAAAAAGGTGATAGAGCACCTTATTATGCTGGGGTTATACCAACTCGCCTTTTCAAGAGTCAGTAAGCATGCCGCTGTTGGGGAAACCGTCGCAGCAGCATCGTACTTGGGAGGCACTGGCTTAAAAGGGTTGGTAAACGCAGTATTACGAAACTTTCAACGTGAAGAACTCATCGATAAGGCTATCGACGATCCTATTATCAATAGCGGTATGCCTAAATGGCTTTATAAAGCCATAGAAAGCGCATACAAAGATGGTGCCGATACAATACGCCAGTCAACTAATGAAATGGCGCCTATATGGCTTAGGGTAAACACCCAGCAAATCGAACGTGATGAATTTGCAACGCTGTTAACTCAGGCCGGTATTGAGTTTTCGTTAAGTGAATCCCACCCTGATGGCGTTATACTGAAGTCTCGTGAAGATATAACTGCACTGCCTGGTTTCGACAAAGGTTTTTTTGCTGTTCAAGATGGCGCCGCACAGTTAGCCGCTCGCTATTTAGACCCGCAAAATGGGGAAAGAATTCTAGATTGTTGTGCCGCTCCAGGTGGAAAAACAGGTCATATAGCAGAACGAGCGCCGAAACTGTCCTACTGTTTAGCATTAGATGCTGATGAAAAGCGTTTGCAACGAGTGCATGAAAATATGACTCGTTTAAAACATACCGTTGACGTAAAGCAAGGTGACGCAACCAATCCTTCACAGTGGTGGGATGGAATACCGTTCGATCGTATTTTGTTAGATGCTCCCTGCTCTGCTACCGGCGTTATTCGTCGTCATCCTGATATTCGATGGCTTAGGAAGTCCAGTGACATAGACAACTTAGCGGCATTACAGCGAGAGATACTGGAAGCACTTTGGACAACATTAAAACCTGGTGGAACCATGCTTTATGCCACCTGCTCCATTTTGCCAAAAGAAAACAAAGATCAAATTAAACGCTTTGTTGCAGAAACAGATGACGCAACATTAGTGCCTCTTATTAAAACAGAAACCAGTGAAAATCCGGGTCGCCAAATTCTACCAGGCGAACAACAAATGGATGGTTTCTATTATGCGAGGCTGGTAAAGTCGTCTGGCGAATCGGTGTAATAAGGCAAAGTAATAACGATGAAAATCATCATTTTGGGTGCGGGTCAGGTCGGTGGAACACTAGCCGAAAATTTGGTGGGTGAAAATAACGAGATTACGGTTATTGACTCTGACCCCAGTATTCTTCGCTCGCTCCAAGATAGACTTGATTTGCAGGTAGTCACTGGCGTAGGCTCTCATCCAGACGTGTTGCGCAGTGCGGGTGCAGAAGATGCCGATATGCTCATTGCTGTAACGAACAGTGATGAAAGTAACATGCTAGCGTGTCAGGTTGCTTACAGCCTGTTTAAAACCCCCACAAAAATTGCTCGGGTACGCTCTGAGCAATACATCATTTATCAAGCACAACTTTACAAGCAACAAGACATTCCCGTTGATCACATCATTGCCCCCGAACAACTCGTCACCAAAGCCATTAAACGATTAATTGACTACCCTGGAGCGCTTCAGGTTGTAGAATTTGCTGAAGGCAAAGCAAGTCTTGTTGCAGTAAAAGCCTATTATGGCGGCTTGTTGGTGGGACATGCCCTGTCAGCCCTTAAAGACCACATGCCTAATGTGGAAACGAGAGTAGCGGCTATATACCGCCGTGGACGACCCATACGCCCATTAGGTACAACGGTAATAGAAGCAGATGATGAAGTATTCTTTATTGCTGCAACGAAGCACATACGCGCCGTAATGAGTGAACTGCAAAAGTTAGAGTCTAGCTACAAGCGCATCATGATTGCCGGTGGCGGGCTTATTGGCGCAGGGCTGGCGAAAAAGCTTGAGCATAACCACAACGTTAAGCTCATCGAATTTAGTCCAGAAAGAGCCAAATACCTCGCAGCGCACCTAGATAAAACCATCGTATTTAGCGGTGATGCATCAGATCCAGAGTTACTCGGCGAAGAGAACATTGAGCAGGTTGACGCCTTCATTGCCGTTACCAACGACGATGAAGCCAATATTATGTCAGCCATGCTCGCCAAGCGCATGGGTGCTAAAAAGGCAATGGTGCTGATACAGCGCGGCGCCTATGTAGATTTGGTACAAGGTGGTGAAATCGACATTGCCTTTTCTCCCCAGCAAGCCACGATTTCAGCTCTGCTTACCCACGTAAGGCGTGGCGACATAGTGAACGTTTACTCACTACGCAGAGGCGCTGCCGAAGCAATAGAGGCAATTGCCCATGGTGATGAAAATACGTCTAAGGTCGTAGGCAAGCAAATTGGTGATATTAAATTACCGCCAGGCACAACTATTGGTGCGGTAGTAAGAGACGAGCAAGTGATTATTGCCCACAGCGATACAAAAATTGAGGCTAACGATCACATCATTTTGTTCTTAGTTGATAAGAAGTATATCGGCGATGTGGAAAAGCTGTTTCAGCCCAGCGCGTTTTTCTTTGGCTAAGGCATATTAAACTTCTTATACAGACTTAGCTTCGCCAAAAGGTAGGTGAAAACAGTACAAGAAGCGAGAATACTTCTAAACGACCAAATACCATCGCCAACACAAGTAGCCACTTGCCGCCATCCGTCACATCTGCATAGTTTGCCGCAACGCTACCTAAGCCTGGTCCAAGGTTATTAAGCATTGCTGCTGTTGCTGTAAACGCACTTAAATTATCTAAGCCCGTGGCTATCAACCCTATCATGATAAGTACAAACACAATGGCATAGGCAGAGAAGAATCCCCACACCGCTTCCACTACCTTATCTGGCATGGCTCTGTCACCAAACTTAACTGCATACACTGCCTTGGGGTGGATAAGCCTGTCGACTTCACGCCTGCCTTGTAAGAACAGTAAACAAACACGTACTACTTTTAGTCCGCCACCGGTTGAGCTAGCGCAACCTCCTATAAAGCTTGAAAAAATCAGCATTATAGGTAGGAACGTAGGCCATACCGAGAAATCTGTGGTTGCGAAACCTGCTGTAGTACTGATTGAAACGGCCTGAATCATTGCCTGATCAAGGGCCGTTTCCGCCGAACTGTAATATCCAGAAAGCGTGAGAACTAAAAAGCAGATGGAGATAAGCGAAGCCTGTATGATAAAAAAGGCTTTGAACTCAGGGTCTTTGAAGTAGCCTCGCATGGAGCGAGAGCTTACCGCGGCGTAGTGAAGTGAAAAGTTAAGCGCTGCAATAAGTAGGAATACGGTACACACCACATTAACCATTGGGCTTGAAAAATAGCCTAAACTGGCATCGTGGTTTGAAAACCCGCCAATGGCGACCGTAGAAAACGCATGGCATATGGCATCAAACACATTCATTCCAGCAAGCCAATATGCACCGGCACACGCAATAGTAATTGATAGATAGATGTACCAAAGATGCTTTGCAGTATCAGCAATACGCGGGGTCATTTTGTTGTCTTTTACCGGACCAGGTGTTTCAGCACGGTATAGCTGCATGCCACCAACACCTAAAATAGGCAGTATCGCAACAGCCAGTACAATGATCCCCATCCCACCAAGCCATTGAAGCTGCTGACGATAGAACTGAACGGAATGCGGCAGAAAGTCTATACCCTCTATTACCGTAGCGCCCGTTGTGGTTAATCCAGAAAACGACTCGAAAAACGCGTCGGTCACCGTCATGCTCGGCTGTTCGAGCAATATTAGAGGTATAGCACCAACACTCGCCAGCACCGACCAAAACAGTGCCACAATCAAAAAGCCCTCTCTTGCTCGTAGGTCATTCTTCTGTTGTCTATTGGGGTACCAAAACGCCATACCACCCACTACGCATAGGATAAACGCAAGCGTAAATGGAAGCCCGCTGCCGTCTTGGTAAATAAGAGACACAATACCGGGGGGTATCATTGTGACGCTGAATAACGCAATGAGTAACCCTAAAATACGAACGATGGCACGGTAGTGCATTTTATTATGCCTTTCTTTTTATGATGGCTTACGATGTTAAGTCGCGAATAAATAACAGAAAACGAAATACGCTATATCGCCGATTATAGGGCTATATGACTTAGGGAGAAACGATTTGTTTTCTCCCTGTTTCTAATTTTTCTCGGTTACTTCATTCCAAGTACCGTTTTTACCATTTTTGAAATACTGCGGTGAGCTTGGGACACATTTTCTGCAAGCATGTAAGCTGGCGTAGTCACCAGTTTTACATCATTGTCGATTACAACGTCATCTACATCACAGTCAACGTGGGAAGCACCAAGTGCATTTAGCCCTTCTGCCGTTCCTTTGTCATTGCCGATAGTCAGTTTTACGCCGTTACCGTAGACTTTTGCAGCAAGTGCAGGTGCAATACATGCATATGCGGCTGGCTTTCTGGCTTTTGCAAATGCCTGACATACCGTCAACACATCTTCATTAAATGAACAATCGGCACCATCTACAGCAAACGTACATAGATTTTTTGCAGCACCAAACCCACCGGGTAAGACTAACACATCAAATTCATCAACATTGCATTCAGTTAACGGCTTTATGTCGCCCCGAGTAATGCGCGCGGACTCAATCAATACGTTTCGGGTCTCGCCCTCAACCACATCGCCGGTTAAGTGATTGATTACATGTAGCTGGTCTACATTCGGCGCAAAGCACTGATATGACGCTCCTTCTAATTCAATAGCAAGCAAAGTGAGGACGGCTTCTTGTAACTCTGCGCCGTCATAGACACCACTTCCACTTAGAATCACAGCAACTTGCTTCATATTTTTCCTCCAGACTAGGTCGTTCATGACTTATGCAATTTTTGGCTATAAAACAACCAAACTTTTTAAAAAAGTTCTTAACATTACGTATATGTTTTGTAAATTCTTATGCTACATTATTGCGCTGATTTGGTTAAACGAAATATCACGTACACCAAGTTATCCACATAAAATGGAATGTTCTGTAGCAGGTATGCTGTGTTCTCATCATTGCTTCATTCCCTTATTTTTCTTGCATTCAGCCTTGATCTTTTATTTTTATATGATCAATTGGATCAGTGTGTCTGAATATTTAGATCACAAAGTTATCCACAGCCCACTGTCCTAGTTATCTGTCAGCCCTATATGGCGATCTTTCCCTTCCTGTGGCATCCTTGCGATCATTATCTATGTTGGAAAGTTATCCTCTATGCCTGAATCTAAAAAGTCTCCTTTTATCCTCGTTGACGGTTCTTCTTATCTCTTTCGAGCCTTCCATGGGCTGCCGCCGCTAACAAACTCTAAAGGGCAAGATACCGGCGCCATTTACGGCGTGGTAAATATGCTCAAAAGCCTTATCAAACAATATAACCCAACCCATATGGCGGTAATATTTGATGCAAAGGGTAAAACATTTAGAGACGATATTTACGCTGAATATAAAGCTAATCGCCCTCCTATGCCAGACGAGCTAAGAAGTCAGATAGCACCTCTGCACACTATTATTAAAGCAATGGGGCTACCGGTAATTGTTGAATCGGGTGTTGAGGCCGATGACGTTATCGGCACTCTGGCTAAACACGCAACCGAGAAAGGCATAGATACGGTTATCAGTACTGGTGACAAAGACATGGCGCAGTTGGTCAATCAACATGTCACGCTTATTAATACCATGACAAATCAGGCAATGGATATTGAGGGCGTTAATACCAAGTTTGGTATTCCTCCCGAGCTGGTTATTGATTTCTTAGCATTGAAGGGCGACAAAGTAGATAATATTCCAGGCGTGCCGGGCGTTGGTGACAAAAGCGCTCAAGCGCTGCTTAACGGCATCGGTGGTATCGATGAGATATACAAGAACTTGGATAAGATTGCTGATCTGTCTTTTCGAGGCAGCAAAACCATGGCTGCTAAAATGTCGGAATATGAAGAGCAAGCTAGGCTGTCATATACGTTAGCAACTATCAGTATAGATTTAGACCTCGATTACGATGTAGAAGCGTTAATGCCAACGTCGGCAGATAATGAAACTCTGCGCGATCTATTTGCAGAATATGAATTTAAACGATGGCATTCAGAGGTTAGCGCGCTTCTAAGCACGGGCGATGCCAAGCCATCCGATGCATCTAAAAAGGACGCGTCTGACTCTTCTGTTGATGCATCAGAAAGCGCTTTCGCAGACGATGCGCAAATCGATCGCTCTCAATATGAGGTTGTTTTTAAAGAAGAACAATTTACCGCATGGGTGGAAAAGCTAAAACAAGCAAAGCTGTTTGCATTTGATACTGAAACCACGAGCCTCAGCTATATGGATGCTGAAATTGTTGGTGTTTCTTTTTGTATAGAGCCGGGCAAAGCTGCCTATGTGCCTGTGGCTCATGACTACCCAGATGCACCAGATCAGCTATCTAGAGATTATGTCCTTGAAACGCTCAAGCCTATCCTAGAGTCTCCATCTTCTATCAAAGTTGGCCAGCATATTAAATACGATAAGAATGTACTGGCCAATTATGACATTACGCTTAATGGAATTGGCTTTGACACCATGCTAGAAAGTTACATGCTCAATAGCACGGCGCAGCGACATGATATGGACTCGTTAGCACTCGCCTACTTAGGCCATAAAACGATTCATTTTGAAGACATTGCCGGTAAAGGTGCTAAGCAACTTACGTTCAATCAAATTAACTTAGACGAAGCTGGACCATACGCGGCAGAAGATGCCGATATTACCCTTCGTCTTCACCATGCAATTTGGGAAAAGCTTGAGCCAATTGATTCGTTAAAGCGTCTACTTATTGATGTTGAAGTGCCCTTAGCATGTGTACTTTCCCGCATGGAACAACAGGGCGTGTTAATTGATAGCCAACAGTTGAGTCAACAAAGCCAAGACCTGGCAACTCGCATTGCAGAATTAGAAAAAGAAGTTCACGAAGAAGCGGGCGAAACATTTAACTTGGGGTCTACAAAACAGCTGCAGCATATTCTTTTTGAGAAGATGTCGTTGCCTATTGTTAAGAAAACGCCAAAAGGTGCGCCTTCAACTTCTGAGGATGTGTTACAAGAACTAGCATTAGAATATCCCTTGCCTCAGAAAATTATGGAGTATAGAGGGTTAACTAAGCTCAAAAATACGTATACCGATAAGCTTCCGAAAATGATTAACCATCGTACTGGCAGAGTTCACACGTCGTATCATCAAGCAGTGACAGCGACAGGTCGCCTATCCTCTACCGATCCCAATTTACAAAATATTCCTATTCGAAATGAAGCCGGTCGCCGCGTTAGACAAGCCTTTGTGCCAAGAAAAGGCAACAAGATAGTCGCAGCCGATTACTCACAAATAGAGCTTCGTATTATGGCGCACCTGTCGAAAGACAAAGGCTTACTTGATGCGTTTGCGAATGGGAAGGATATACATAAAGCAACCGCTGCCGAAGTATTCGGCATTGCCCTTGACGATGTTACCATCGAGCAGCGTAGAAGCGCCAAAGCCATTAACTTTGGTTTGATTTACGGCATGAGCGCATTCGGGTTAGCCAAACAGCTTAATATTCCACGTAACGAAGCACAGAAATACATGGATCTGTATTTTGAACGCTACCCTGGTGTCCTCGATTATATGGACAGCACCCGAGAGAGCGCAAAAGACAAAGGTTACGTTGAAACTGTGTTTGGCCGACGTTTGTATCTACCAGATATTAAAGCAAGCAATGGAGCGCGAAGAAAAGGGGCTGAGAGAGCGGCTATCAATGCACCAATGCAAGGTACAGCGGCTGACGTCATAAAGATGGCCATGATAAAAGTGGACGATTGGATTGCGAAAAACGCCAGTGACGACGTTACTATGATGATGCAGGTGCACGATGAACTGGTATTTGAAATAAAAGAAGACAAAATTGATGATTATGTCAGCACCATAAAAACTCTTATGGAAAGTGCTGCCACGCTAAATGTGCCGCTGGATGTTGAGGTAGGTATTGGTGAAAACTGGGATGAAGCTCATTAATTGGGTATAGACGCTTTGATCAATTCAGTAATTTGATTACAGCTTAATTAATTAAGTCGTATGTAATTTATCCATATTTGGTAATTAAATTACAATTTATACTTGCCTTTTTGTGCTCTTGTTGTAACATTACCAATGTAGGGTACAGAGGTGAGAAAGCTGTTTTCAAACCTTTGCTTTAACCCCGGTCATTTACCGGGGTTTTTTTATGCCTGTTGAAAAGTGCCATAAATGAAAGGCGCCACTAATGAAAGGTGCCACAAAGAAATTCTGGTAGTAACGGAAGCGCAGACAGAATTAGCATTTTCATTTATTTTCTACTTATTTTGAACTTTTCGTTTTTCACCCACTCTATATCTTCGGTTTTTATGTGTTTTCTCTCATTCAATGCCTCGTTTTTTAGCGAGGCATTTTTTTTGCTTTTTATTCAGCAGCCAAAGCTTCATCATCGTCAGAAGTAGTGCGACCAAGCCACTTATCAAGCATCTGCTCAAGTTCAGGCAAACCGTGACGATTTAAGGAAGAAAACGTATTAACGGTAACATCGCCCATGAACGCTAATGCCGCCTCTTGTGCCATCAGTAACTGAGCCTTGCGCTTACCAGATTTAAGTTTGTCAGCCTTTGTCAGTAGCGCAAGCACTGGAATACCAGCGTCTACAGCCCAATGAATTAGGTCTTGGTCTAAATCTTTAAACGGATGACGAATATCCATTAAAACAACCAGTCCTTTCAATGATTTGCGTTTTTGCAAATATTCACCAAGTGACTTCTGCCACTTAAGCTTGGTCGCCATAGGTACTTTTGCAAAGCCATAGCCGGGCAAATCTACTAAACGTAAATTGTCATCCAACTCGAACACGTTGATTAACTGTGTTCTTCCTGGCGTTTTACTTGTTCTTGCCAAGTTTTTTTGGCGGGTTAACGTGTTTAGCGCGCTGGACTTACCGGCATTTGAGCGACCGGCAAATGCAACCTCTATCCCAGAATCATCTTTCAAATGACGAATGTCAGGTGCACTGGTAAAGAACTTTGCTTTGGTGTAATACGACATCTAGACTTACCTCCACATGCGTCATAACGTCTGGTTTACAGCTTTTTAATGTTAAAACAGACCAAAACCCTTAGATTTATCATGGAATAGGTTTTTCTGACGCGTTAAATGTGTAAAATACGGATTATATCACGTATCTAACGTGAGCCGTTGGAACCATTAAGAGATTATTTATGAAAAAACTGTGTTTGTTGGTTTGTATGTCACTGGGTCTTAGCGCTACAGCTGTAGCAAAAGGCGATGCGGAAGCGGGCAAAGCGAAGTCAGCGGTCTGTGCTGCCTGCCACGGCCCTGATGGCAATAGTATGATTGACATGAACCCTAAGCTAGCTGGGCAACATGAAAAATACCTCGTTAAACAACTTACCGAGTTTAAGCTTGCGTCCCAAACAGGTGGCGAAGAAGGCCGTAACAATGCGGTAATGAACGGTATGGCCGCTCCTCTTTCTACACAAGATATGGAAGACTTAGCTGCGTACTTCTCTAGTCAAGAAGCGACGCCAGGCGAAACGCCAGAGCAATACATCGAAGCTGGAAAAGCATTGTACCAAGGTGGTGACGAAGAACGTGGCATTACTGCCTGTATCGCGTGTCACGGACCGCAAGGTAATGGTTCATCACTATCAGGCTTCCCCGATATCAGTGGCCAACACGCAACCTATACCGCGTCTCAATTAAAATCATTTAGGTCAGGTCAGCGTCATAACAGTATGAATGGCATGATGCGCGACATCTCCATGAAATTAACTGATGAAGATATCGAGATATTGTCGAACTATATCTCTGGTTTACATTAAGTTTTTAAAAAACCTCTTTTGTTGTTAAAATTTTGTTACTTAAAAAGTTGTATTTTAGAATTATTAGTGTAATCTAACGGCGTAGTTTGTTGTTGCCCTTGTAGGCTTACAAACTAAATAACAAGAATAATAATAAAATACCCCATGGAAGATTGGATAAAGCGCCAAGAAGGCCAAAAACAAAAATAGCGCTCTGCTAAAAAAAATAATAAGGGGAGCACAGCTAGGGAAGCATAAAGCACAAAGATGTGTAAATAACGGGAGAGGTGTCATCTGACACTCATTCAAAATAAGGTGATGGTGCAAACCATCGCCTTTTTTTCTTTTTATTACCTGAGTTTTTATTTGGTAGTATCTCTTACAGCATTAATAACAGCGTTTCATCAACATCATATGCAATGTCCTCTGTGCTCTACTTCCGCCATAACTCCTTACTTTACAGACAAGAAAAGACCTTATCTGCAATGCAGTGAATGTGACCTTGTATTTGTACATCCCGACTTTCTACCTAGTGCACATAGCGAGAAAAGTGAATACGACAAACACGAAAACAGCTTTGACGATGAAGGTTATAAACAGTTTTTACGTAAACTTATAAATCCTCTTCTATCACTTATTAACACTGGCGAAAAAGCATTGGATTTTGGATGTGGGCCAGCTGCTGTTCTTGCGAAAATGTTAGAAGATGTAGGATTAGATGTCGACATCTACGATCCTTTCTATGCCCCTTTTGAGAAGGTGTTAAACCGCAAATTTGACGTCATTACATGTACCGAAGCAATAGAACACTTCCACCATCCCGCAAAAGAATGGGCCATATTAACGGGCATGCTAAATCCTAATGGTATTCTGGCCATAATGACAAAAAGAGTGATTGATAAAGAACGTTTTTCAACGTGGCACTATAAGAACGATCCAACGCATGTGAGCTTTTTCAGTGAACGTACCTTTTCTTATCTTGCTCGACGTGATGGTTTTGATATCAAATTCCCCGGTAGTGATGTCGTTTTGATGAGGAAGCTTTAAGCAATTCACGCTATAATGGAAAAGTCTTTTACACATTCTCTTATTTGGAATATATGTCACGTTCAAAAAAATCTCGCAAAGTTGGTCTTATCGGTGTTCGTAAGGATCCAGACTTTAAGCCTAGCGAAAATCGAAAATCTGAAACTCCACGTCCTAAAAAGCATAAAGGTAAGCCAGCTGGCAGTCGCCATAATGTAGAGCAAGGCAAAGCGGGTGGCGGAAAAAGTAGCGAAAAGAAAGATCCGCGTTTAGGCAGTAAAAAGCCTATTGCGTTAGTTAAGGCCAAAGGTGTTGCACCAACGCCTACTGAAAAGAAAAAGTATGCTACGCCTGCCCAAGAGCTTGCCGCCTTAGAAGCGGATCAACGTCTCGCCGATTTGTTAGATAACCTAGATGCAGATAAAAAGCTTACTAGAGAACAGCAGCGTTATGTTGATGAGAAGATGGCTCGACATCGCGTACTGTGCGACCTACTTGGTATTGTCGATGAAGACGATGAAGAAGAGAGCGATCCGTTTGATGAGTTAGACGCTATTAAGATTGACGACTTTAAGAACTAGAACGGGATATTTCAATGCTGTGGGTAGTACTAACTGGTGTAGCACTAGTAGTTATTTTGGGCCTTGGTGTTTACGCAGGTAAATTGCTATTTTTGCTTAAACAGCAAGGTATTCGACAGGATAAGGCCAAGAATTCACGTATAAGCAGCATAACTGAAAGCGTGATACTTATCGCAAAGGCGATGGAGCAGCAGCAGTGCGACTTATCTGAGGGCGTTATACGTATTGTTAACTTACTTAACGCGTTACCGCTCAACGAGCCGCCAGATTTTAAATCAACCTATCCACATACGTATGCTTTGTTTGTAGAGATAAGTGGTTTTGCCGTGTTAGAAGCTAGACAAAAGCTATCAAAACAAGAACGTAGAAAGCAAGACCAGGCGAGAGAGCAGATAGAATCTGAATACGAGTCGAAAGTGTTAGATGAGTTACCTAGACTCAAACAATACTGTGAGTCAATTGCATGAGTATTCTTTATATAGGCACTTAGTTATAGCTACTAAGTTATAGCTATTTAGCTATACAATTACCTAGCTGGCTGTTCACCAACTAACAAAAGCGCGACTTATAAAAAAGCAGTATTGGTTTACTGCTTTTTTTTGTGTCCGAGAATACATTTGTAGTTTTAGCGGCTTGCTTGAACTGCTCAACTAAAAAGCCTTTGTATCTATTACTTGATGGATATTCCTTACTGCAGCCCCCTTACTGTAGAAGCCTTACTTACGTCACACTCTTTATGGCAAGCTTTGTGGTTGCTTCATAGCAATGACAGCCTTTCTCATGATCGTTCACCATTCCAACTGCCTGCATAAATGCATAACAAATAGTTTCACCAACAAAGTTAAAGCCCACCTTTTTCAGTGCTTTTGACATTGCTTTAGACTCTTCTGTCGATGTTGGAATATCATCATGAGACTGCCAATTATTCACCAGTGTCTTTCCATCTGTAAATTGCCAAATATACTGATTAAAAGGCTTTGATTTTTCTATCTCCAAAAAGGCTTTTGCATTTCGAATGATAGACTTAATTTTTAGTCTGTTTCTCACAATACCGGTATCGTGCATTAACCTTTCTACGTCGTCTTCAGTCATTTGGGCAATAGCGCATGGCTCAAAATTATAAAAAGCGCGCTCGTAGTTTTTTTGCTTCTTGAGAATGGTAAGCCAAGATAAGCCCGCTTGCTGGCCGTCGAGGCACAATTTAGCAAATAACGCCTGACTATTGGTTTCTGGAACGCCCCATTCATTGTCGTGATATGCCTGGTAAATAGGATCATCACTCACCCACGCACACCGCTTTACTGCGTTACTTACCATTAAATATTAAATCCTTGTTGTAATACCGGCTTTCTAGGCTTTTTTTCACCCGTTACACCTACATACTCCGCGTCACAAATTGTATACTAAGCCATCTTTTTTTATGACAGCTAACTAATAAGCAGCGGATGTATGCAGAAATACGATATTAAAACCTTTCAAGGGTTAATTCTAGCGCTTCAAGACTACTGGGCGCGTCAAGGCTGCGTAATAATTCAGCCTTTAGATATGGAAGTGGGTGCCGGCACATTTCACCCTATGACCTTCCTACGATCGTTAGGCCCTGAGCCAATGAGCAGCGCTTATGTTCAGCCATGTCGCCGACCTACAGACGGTCGCTATGGTGAGAACCCGAATCGCCTACAGCATTACTATCAGTTCCAGGTAATGCTAAAGCCCTCACCTGATAATATTCAAGAATTGTATCTGGGCTCTTTGAAAGAATTAGGTTTCGATCCACTTGTACATGATATTCGTTTTGTTGAAGACAACTGGGAATCACCAACACTTGGCGCATGGGGCTTAGGCTGGGAAGTGTGGCTAAATGGTATGGAAGTCACTCAGTTTACCTACTTCCAACAAGTTGGCGGTATCGAGTGCAAGCCTGTTACCGGTGAGATCACCTACGGCTTAGAACGTTTAGCCATGTATGTGCAGGGCGTAGACAGTATTTACGACCTCGTATGGACAGATGGTCCTCTTGGTAAAGTTACCTACAGAGATGTGTTCCATCAAAACGAAGTTGAGCAATCAACGTATAATTTTGAACATGCCAATGTAGAAGCGTTGTTTAGAACGTTTGATGAATGTGAGGCGCAGAGCGAAATTTTGATTGAAAACAATCTTCCTCTTCCGGCTTACGAACAGGTTATGAAAGCGTCTCAAGCGTTTAATCTATTAGACGCTCGTCACGCTATATCGGTAACTGAAAGGCAGCGTTACATTTTACGAGTACGTGCGTTGGCTAAGGCGTGTGCAGAAAGTTATTACCAAGCTCGCGAAGCATTAGGCTTTCCGCTTTGCAACAAGGAGGCATAGGCGTGCGTACGGAAAATTGTTTAGTTGAATTAGGAACTGAAGAGCTACCACCAAAGGCACTTAAATCACTTGGTGAAGCATTTGCTCAACAGTTTGAATTAGCACTTACCAGTGCCAACCTTCCTTTTGGTTCAGTAAGCTGGTTCGCCGCGCCTAGGCGTTTAGCGGTTTATGTTTCTGACTTGGCAGAAGGTCAAGAAGATAAAGTCGTTGAAAAAAGAGGCCCTGCGGTAAGCGCTGCATTCGATGCAGATGGCAACCCCACTAAAGCGGCACAAGGCTGGGCACGTGGCAACGGAATTGACGTTGCTGATGCAGAGCGTCTAGTTACAGACAAAGGCGAATGGTTGCTGCATAAGGCACACGTTCCAGGTCAAGGTGTAAGCACCCTCCTTGAGGGCTTAGTCAATCAGGCGGTGAGCAAACTGCCTATTCCAAAGCCTATGCGCTGGGGTAGTCATAGCACGCAATTCATTCGCCCTGTCCATACGCTGTGCGTACTTTATGGCAGCGAAGTCATCAATATCAACACCCTTGGTTTAGCAAGCAGCAGAACGGTACAGGGCCACCGTTTCCACGGCGAAGCTCGATTTGAACTTGATCATGCTGATAATTATGCGACGGCACTTGAGTCGCAATATGTCATTGCAGACTTTGAAGCGCGTAAAGCGAAGACTCGTCAACAGTTAGAAGATGCTGCTGCAGCCTTATCCCTAAAGCCTGACTATGATGAAGCTTTATTAGAAGAGATTGCTTCACTTGTTGAATGGCCAGTGGTCATGCAGGCAGGATTTGATGAAGGCTTCCTTGCGGTACCAAAAGAAGCGCTCATCTATACGATGAAGGACGATCAGAAATATGTTCCTCTTCTTAACGCCAATGGCGACTTGGTGAATACCTTCCTATTTGTGAGTAATATTGAAAGTACCGATCCTATTCAGGTCATTTCAGGCAATGAAAAGGTTATCCGCCCTCGCCTTGCTGATGCTGAGTTCTTCTATAACAGCGATAGAAAAGTATCCTTAGAGAGCCGTCTCGATAGCCTAAGCACCGTGCTATTTCAAAAGCAGCTTGGCACGCTTAAAGAAAAATCAGAGCGCATCTCTGTGCTGTCTGGCTTTATTGCGGCACAAATAGATGCAGACGAAGCACATGCGACTCGAGCCGGACTGCTAGCTAAAGCCGACCTCATGTCTAACATGGTTATGGAATTTCCAGACGTACAAGGCGTAATGGGTAAATACTATGCCCTAAACGACAATGAGCACTCTGACGTTGCACAAGCCCTGTATGAACAGTATATGCCTCGTTTCGCCGGTGATACTCTTCCGAGTAACGGCGTGAGCGCGTCGGTAGCGCTTGCTGATAAGCTAGATACGCTAGTTGGTATATTTGGTATTGGTCAGCTACCTAAAGGTGACAAAGACCCATTTGCCCTTCGTCGCGCGGCCATTGGTGTACTGCGTATTATCACTGAATTATCACTTCCACTTGATTTAACTACCCTAGTAACAAAATCAATTGAAGTTTATGGCAAAAAACTTTCAAATGACAAAACACAATCACAGGTTGTAGATTTTGTTCTTGGACGTTTTACAGCGTTACTTCAGGATAAACAGATAGCGATTGATGTTATTCAGTCGGTCGCTGCAAGACGCCCTACTAAGCCAGCTGACTATCTTGCGCGAATTAATGCCGTGGCTCTATTTAAATCGTTAGATGAGTCTGAAGCTCTAGCGGCAGCAAATAAACGCGTAGCGAATATTCTAGCAAAGCAACATGTCGATATTGACGCTACAGTACAGATTAATGATGCCCTTCTTTCAGAAGCATCAGAAAAAGCGTTATTTGAAGCATTGACTGAGTCAGAAAAGAAAGTGAGTGAAGCGCTTGGTTCGCAAGATTACACGGCTATCCTTACAACTCTTGCAACGCTACGTGTCGCTATTGATGATTTCTTCGATAACGTTATGGTTATGGCAGAAGATGAAGCGGTTAAGAAAAACAGACTTGCGTTGTTGACGCTTTTAAGGCAACTTTTCCTTACTACCGCAGATATTTCTATACTTGCGAAGTCTTAGGCTAAATTTATGAGATAACAATATCTCGTAAAGTGAAATTAAAAGCCCGACTCTGTTGGGCTTTTTTATATCTGGAGTATTAGTGAAAAAGTTATTGTCAGTTTTATTGTGTTGTCTTTCACTCTCAGCGTGTTCAAGCAAAGGTGGATTTAGCATTCCAGAGCTCCCATCTTCATCACCTGCTATAGAGTTTGAGAATATGTATCTCAGAGGGGTTTTTAATTGGTGGGAAGCCGACCCTAGCTATAAATTTACCCGTAAAGGCGTTGAAAACAATGAAGCAGCATGGTCAGTTGATGTTGAGTTAATTGCAGATGGGCAACCTTACGACTTTAGATTGTCTGATGCTAACTGGACGCCTTCACAAAGCTGTGGAGGCAAGTACAAAGGTCAACCTGTTATGTTAGGCACAACAGTTTACTTAGCCTGTGAGCAAGGTTCAGAGAACCTTCAGTTCACTCCCTCATCTACCGGTATGTATCGCTTTGTTATTCGTCGCGCTGGCTCAAAAGAAGTGGCGCTTAAAGTGACTAAAATGTAGCATTAGCATTTCTTTTCACCGGCTTATCTATTTCTTTCTTCCACAAAAAAAGGCGATTTTTATAAATCGCCTTTTTCATTTTAACGCCATCTAAAGCTGAATTACTTTGCTTTAGCAAACAGCGTTACTTTTTGACTAGGGTTAATTCAACAGCCTATACGTCAAGGTTTGCAACTTTCAGTGCATTCGCTTCAATGAACTCTCTACGAGGTTCAACCTGGTCGCCCATTAGCGTTGTGAACAATTGATCACAGCTAATAGCATCCTCAATGGTAACTTGAAGCATGCGACGGCTGTCTGGGTCCATTGTAGTTTCCCATAATTGACTCGGATTCATTTCACCAAGACCTTTATAGCGCTGAATGTATTGACCGCGTTTTGCTTCATTCATCAACCAATCAAGGGCTGCTTTAAATGAGTCTACAGGTTGCTTACGCTCCCCACGCTGAATATAAGCCTCAGGTCCCATCATATCGTTGATAGCGAGGTTCAAGTCACGTAAACGTGCATACTCGTTAGAATCGATAAACTCTCTATCAATAATATACTCGTAGTCGATACCGTGCATACGCATGATAATAGTAATGTAATATTCGCTTAACTCTTGATCGCGTCTAATTTCATAACTGTACGTCGCACCATCATTCTCGCGTTCAGTAAGCTGTGCAACAAAATGCTTAGCGACATTTTCTAGCGCGTCCTCATTTTTCAAATCTTGGACGTCAAGTGTTGGCGTATATAGCATTCTATAAAGCATAGACTGTGGCATTAACCGCTTCATACGATTAATCATTTTTTCCACGGCTTGATATTGCTTAACAAGATTTTCAAGACCAACACCTGAAATGCCTGGGTCATCAGAACTAGTGTGTAATGAAGAACCATCTACCGCTATGGACGTTAGGTAATTCGTTAATGAATCATCATCTTTCAAATACTGTTCTTGCTTACCCTTTTTCACTTTATAAAGTGGTGGCTGAGCAATATACACGTACCCACGCTCAATAATTTCTGGCATTTGACGATAGAAGAAAGTCAGTAGCAATGTACGAATATGAGAACCGTCCACATCCGCATCCGTCATGATAATGATACTGTGGTAGCGCAACTTTTCAGGGTTGTATTCATCACGTCCGATGCCACAACCAAGGGCGGTAATCAGCGTTGCCACTTCTTGAGAAGATAGCATTTTATCAAAGCGCGCTTTTTCTACGTTTAGAATCTTACCTTTAAGCGGAAGAATAGCTTGGTTTTTTCTGTTTCTGCCCTGCTTGGCTGAACCGCCAGCAGAGTCACCTTCCACGATATAAAGCTCACTCAGTGCTGGGTCTTTTTCCTGGCAATCAGCAAGCTTACCTGGCAGACCTGCTAAATCTAGTGCGCCCTTTCGACGAGTCATATCACGGGCTTTTCGAGCGGCTTCACGAGCGCGAGCAGCATCGATTATCTTGTTCGCGATAATTTTACTTTCAGAAGGGTTTTCTAAAAGAAACTCTGCAAGCTTTTCATTCATTGCTGATTCAACCACAGGACGAACCTCTGAAGAAACCAGTTTGTCTTTTGTTTGCGAGCTAAACTTAGGATCAGGCACTTTTACAGAAATAACAGCGGTTAGGCCTTCACGAGCATCATCGCCACTGGCATTAGTCTTTGCTTTCTTGTTTAACCCTTCCTTTTCCATGTAGTTATTTAACGTACGTGTTAAGGCGCCACGAAAACCGGCTAAATGGCTTCCGCCATCGCGTTGAGGAATATTATTGGTGAAACAAAATACATTTTCTTGGAAGCTATCGTTCCACTGCATAGCAACTTCAACGCTAATACCGTCTTCTCGTTCAGCACTAAAATGGAACACTTTTTGGTGAATAGCTGTCTTTTTGTCATTGAGATATTCAACAAATGCTTTGATACCACCTTCGTATTTGAAGTGGTCCTCTTTACCGTCTCTTTCGTCTTTCAGCTTAATCGATACACCAGAATTCAAGAATGAAAGTTCGCGTAAACGTTTAGCAAGAATATCGTAATGATAAAGGGTATTTGTGAATGTTTCTTCGCTTGGCCAGAAGCGGATCATAGTTCCACTTTTATCTGTATCGCCAGTTACTGCTAATGGTTCTTGTGGAACACCATGCTTATATTCTTGCTCATGGGCTTTACCGCCGCGACGGATGCGTAACTTGAGTCGGCTTGAAAGTGCATTTACAACAGAAACACCAACACCGTGAAGGCCACCAGAAACTTTATAAGAGTTATCATCAAACTTACCGCCAGCATGCAGAACCGTCATGATAACTTCGGCTGCAGAAACACCCTCTTCTTCATGAAGCTCTGTTGGTATACCGCGACCATCATCAGATACGGAAACAGAACCGTCGCTATGGATGAGTACGACAATTTCAGAACAGTGACCAGCAAGTGCTTCGTCAATTGAATTGTCGACCACCTCAAAAACCATGTGATGCAAACCGGTGCCGTCATCGGTATCACCAATGTACATACCCGGACGTTTTCTTACAGCGTCTAATCCTTTAAGTACCTTAATACTGGACGAGTCGTAGTTGTTCTCTTCTGACATACTAGCTTTTACTCCTCTTTCACGTTTCCATGTTCCACGTGAAACATTTTCTTTTCGTTGTATTTTTGTATAAATTCGAGTTGAGTGGACTCAATAGCAGTAACGAAAACCTGCGTGTCCATCCTTAATAACCCGTCAATAAATTGTTCCCTTTTGTCGGCGTCCAATTCAGCACCGACGTCATCTAACAGAAAAATACTTTTTCTATTTGTAGTGGTATTAAATAATTCTGTTTGTGACATTTGTAACGCAGCGACAGCCATTCTAAGCTGACCTCGGGATAACAGCTCTTGGGCATTCACACCATTCACTTTAAGCTTAACATCAGCTTTGTGCGGCCCAGAAGAAGTATGTCCTATTTTACCATCATACTCTTTCTTTTTAACTAGGCTTTCTGATAAAGACGCATCTTTTTCCCATCCTTTATAGTAACTCAGTTTGACTTCAAAGGTTGGTAAGAATTCTTTGGCGTATTTTTCAAATATTGGTGTCAATGCCTGAAGGTACTCTTCTCTGATCTCAGTGAGTTTTTCACCTAACAACGCGAACTGACTTTCCCAATACTGGTTTTCTGGAGCAGATAGATTAGCCTGCTGTTTTAGCAAGGCATTCCTATGCTTCAAGAATTTGGCGTATTGATTCGCAACCGACTGAAACTCATGTTTCACGTGAAACAATCCCCAGTCACAAAACCGACGTCTTTCGGAAGGAGAACCTATAATGAGGTCTGTACTCTGCGGCGTGAATAATTGAATAGGAACCAAGCTAACTAAATCTGAAAGCTTTTTAGAATGTTCACCATCGATACTACAGGTAAACTGGTCTCCCCTAGTTCGCTGAAATCCTATCTTTTGCTTATCACCATTTTCGTTATGACACGATGCAAATACACTAAACTCATTCTTATCGTGTTGAATGACAGCACTGTGTTTGTTGGTGCGAAAAGAACGGCCAAACCCAAGATAATAAAGCGCCTCTATGAGAGACGATTTACCGCTACCGTTAATACCTTGGATAATAGTTAAAGAAGGAGACGGGGAGAAACTTATAGATGACAAATTACGGAAGTTCGCAATTTGGACCTGGTCCAATTTCATAATAGAACTCTAAAGGGAATAAAAGCGATACATTGATAAACAATGCACCGCTCTATCGATAGCAATTAAAATAATGCTGTAGGCCTTAAATTGATGTTTTTACTTTCTTCAGTGCTACAAACGCATAGGCATAATGACATAAAGCGCAGCATCATCAGCGTTATCTTCAATTAACGCACTCGCATTTGAATCAGACAGGCTAACCTTAACCATATCCGAATTTAACGAGTTCAATACATCAATGAGGTACGCAACGTTAAAGCCAATTTCAAGGTCATCGCCTTCGTACTGCACGTCTACGTTTTCCTCAGCCTCTTCTTGCTCTGGGTTGTTGGCCGTAATTTTAAGCTCGCCAGTAGCAAGATTTAAACGAACGCCTCTGAATTTTTCATTCGATAAAATCGCTGCACGTGAAAAAGCTTCTTTTAACACCGCTTTGCTAGCAAGAATTTCTTTATCGCCATTTTGAGGAAGTACCCTACGATAATCAGGGAAACGCCCGTCTACTAATTTTGACGTAAAGATAAAGTCATTTGAGAATATACGAAGATGATTGGCACCAATCTGCACCTTTAACGATTTATCATCGTCAGAGATTAACCGAGAAATTTCTAATACGCCCTTTCTAGGAATAATGACTTGGCGTGCCGGTAATGCAGTTTCATAGTTAAGACGACAAAGCGCTAATCTATGGCCATCTGTGGCCACTGTGCGAATAACATTTTCCTCGGTCTCTAGCGACATTCCATTCAAATAATAACGCACGTCTTGCTGCGCCATTGAAAAACTAGTGGAATCGATTAGACGTTTAAGGTCACTGCAAGACAGTTCGAACTCAACCTCACCTTCCCAGTCTTCCAAATTTGGATAATCACTGGCAGACAAAGTGGATAAAGTGTAACGACCGCGGCCAGCTCTAATGAGTGCTTTACTGCCATCGATGGAGAAGTGAATATCAGTACCTTCAGAAATGCCACGAATAATATCAAAAAGCTTTTTGGCAGGTACGGTAATTTCCCCTTCGGTAAATTCAGATTCAAGCTTAATGCTTGAAATAAGCTCAACCTCTAAATCTGTACCGGTTAACCACAATGCGCCTTCACTAACTTTAATGAGTACGTTAGATAAAATAGGCAACGTGTGTCTACGCTCAACAGCACCAGACACGAGTTGGAGGGGTTGTAAAAACTGTTCGCGGCTTATAGTAAATTTCATCGCAGTGCTATCTCGCCTCTAAGGTCGTATTATTTAGGAAGACAATGTCCTAATGAGGTTTTTATAGTCTTCTTTTATATCATGACTTTCTTCTCTTAGCTGCTCTATTTTTCTACACGCATGGAGTACCGTAGTATGGTCCCTTCCACCAAACGCATTACCGAGTTCTGGTAAGCTGTGGTTGGTTAACTCTTTGGCCAGCGCCATTGCAACTTGACGAGGACGAGCAACACTTCTACTTCTTCGCTTAGATAAAATATCAGCTACCTTTATCTTATAATAATCTGCCACGGTTTTCTGAATATTATCAACAGTTACAAGCTTTTCTTGTAAAGCGAGGAGATCGCGCAATGCCTCTCTAACAAAATCAATAGTAATGGGGCGTCCAGTAAAATTAGCATTGGCAATAACCCGATTTAATGCCCCTTCTAATTCCCTAACATTAGAGCGCAATCGTTTCGCAATAAAGAATGCCACTTCATTAGGAAGGTGGATGCGATTCTCTGCAGCTTTACGCATTAAGATCGCTACACGTGTTTCAAGCTCTGGCGGTTCGATCGCAATGGTCAATCCCCATCCAAACCGAGATTTTAAGCGATCCTCAACGCCATCGATCTCTTTTGGATAACGATCCGATGTCAAAATGATCTGCTGATTTCCTTCCAACAACGCATTAAAGGTATGAAAGAACTCTTCTTGCGATCGCTCTTTATTGGCAAAAAACTGAATGTCATCAATAAGCAGAGCATCAACAGAGCGGTAAAAACGCTTAAAATCTTCGATAGCGTTATTCTGCAATGCCTTCACCATGTCTTGCACGAATCGTTCAGAATGCATGTACACAATCTTTGCATCACCATTATTTGCAACAATACCGTTACCTACTGCATGCAATAAGTGAGTTTTACCTAAGCCGGTGCCACCATATATAAACAGTGGGTTATATGAACCACCAGGATTATTAGCAACTTGCGTAGCGGCCGCACGAGCAAGTTGGTTTGATTTACCCTCAACAAAATTATCAAATTGATAGGTTGGGTTGATATTGCTCTTATGCTTCATTGCCTCGGGAATAGGTACTACCCTGGGCGAGGGCTGAGTACGAGGCGCGGACGCTTGATTAGCTGCTCTGTTTTGCTCATGGTAACTACGGCTGCTGTTTGCATTTATACTGCTGTTCCTATCCCCAGAACTGCTACCTCCAGAGCTTCTATCACCAAAGCTTTGATCACCAAAGTTTTTATCACCAGCCTTATTATCGCCAAAATCATTGCCACTAGAGAAACCACTATTATTCTGCTGGGAATGATGTTGGTTAGTATTACTGTGATTATAAGAGTTATGACTAGACGGACTCTGATTAGCTGACGATTGCTGCGATTGCGACGCAGACTGAGAATGCCCTTGTTGTATAGAACCTGATTGATTAGAACCGGCATGAGATTGCGCGCTGTGCTGATAAGCGTTCTGACGTGGTGCAGACTGTGACATCCCTGATGAAGAAGCTTGTGAGGGTGCTGAATTTTGTTGCGACGAGTTATTAACTCGTTGTCGGTTCATTACTTCAAGGTGTAATTGTGGCGCACTTTCACCTGCAAACTCACGGAGAAGACCCATAATATTATCTAAATATTTATCTCTCACCCAATCTAAAACAAAGCGGTTAGGCGCAAAAAGAGCTACATATCCCTCTTGTTCTTCACAAACAAGCGGTCTAATCCACATACTGAATTGTTGCGTCGGTAGTTCTTGACGCAGGCGTTCAAGACATTGATTCCATAAGGACATGGTACGTTGTTAGCTCCCGTTGCTCGCGAAAAACCAAACAGAGTAGTATCGACATCGCGTAAGAGGAAGCCGTGAACGTTCTTAGAAGGTATGCTGAATAATCGCGAGAAAATAAATTATCGTTCTAGTCTGTGGATTATCTTATTTTATCAACAAAAAGTAAATCCCGATCTCAGCAGATCGCTACGATCAAAATGATAACTCATTGTAATTTATTGTCTTTTCTTTTAGATCAAAACAAACTTACTTTAGACTTTCTTACACCTAAAAATAAGGTAAAAGCCCTTGATCTGATCCCCATATTCATGATTGTACACACCCTATTGTGGATAACCTTTGCTAAAAAATTGGGTTATTCACAGCCTTAATGGATTTAAATAACTCATTACAATAAAAAATAGTAAAAATTGTTCAATTATTCTCCCCAAAAGCTACATTATGCATTGACACAAGCCCCCGAGATCTCTAGAATTCAGCGTCCTTTTTCGATGGGCTTTTCTGGTGAGAACTCCACATTGTTTTAATAATGAAATAATGTGTTACCAAAAAACGCCTATGTTTGTAACTAAATATAAGTGAGACTTTGGTCATGAAAAGAACATTTCAACCGAGCAATCTTAAGCGCAAGCGTTCTCACGGTTTTCGTGCTCGTATGGCGACTAAAAATGGTCGTAAAGTACTAGCAGCTCGCCGTGCAAAAGGCCGCGCTCGTCTTTCAGCTTAATTAGAAAGACGCCAAAAGTGGGCGAAAATAATTTTTCAAGGGAGTTGCGTCTGTTGACTCCCTCCCACTTTACTTATGTGTTTGATAACGCAACCCCAGCTGTATCTCCCTCTTTTACTATTCTAGCTAGAAAAAACTCTCATAATAATTCGCGACTCGGTATTACCATAGCGAAAAAACGCGTCCGTAAAGCCCATGATAGAAATAGGCTCAAACGACTTGTACGTGAAAGTTTTAGACACAAACAACATCACTTACCGAATGTAGATATTATCGTTATAGGTAAGTCAGGTGCCGATAATCTTAGCAACCAAGAAGTTTTTGCAACTTTAGAAAAGCTATGGAAAAAATTAAACAAGCGTTGCGGAAACTCTTAATTGCAGTTCCCCTAGCATTGATAAAATTTTATCAATGGTTTATTTCGCCTGTTTTAGGCCAACGATGTCGTTTCCATCCGTCCTGTTCTTGGTATGCTATAGACGCACTAAAAACACACGGATTAGTAAAAGGCGGTTGGTTATCGTTTAAACGCATATTAAAATGTCAGCCTTTGCATGCCGGGGGTTACGATCCGGTACCAGAAAAACAACAAGATAAACACTCAAAATAAAGAGACCTATATGGAATCGCAACGCAGTTTTCTGATAATTGGCCTAGCGCTAGTTACCTTTTTGCTATGGCAAGCTTGGCAAAAAGATTATGGGCCACAGCCTATAAATCCTGTTCAACAAGAACAGACGCAACAAGCAAATCAAGGTGTACCTTCTTTTGACGAAGCACAAAGCGAAGATGTTCCTACTAGTGATAGTGTACCTGCTGCACAAGCCATAGCTCAGACGCAAAACACAAATCGCATTATCGAGGTAAAAACCGACACGCTAGATGTGCGTATTGATTTATTAGGCGGCGATGTTATCTCTGCAAATCTAATAAAATTTCCCGTGACTCAAGGTTCTGATGAGCCTTACAGTTTATTGCGTTCGGGCATGGGGTTATACGTTGCGCAAAGTGGATTAATTGGAAAACAAGGCCCAGATGCTAGCGCAACTGGCAGACCCGTTTATACCGCACAGCAATCTGCTTATCAGCTTAATGGCGATACCTTAGTAGTGCCATTAACATGGAAGAATAGTCAGGGTCTTTCAATTACTAAAACCTTTACGTTTACCCAAGGCCACTACGATGTGAACGTAAGTTATGATGTACAAAACGCAACGAGCACCGCTGCAAACGTACAGCCTTATGCCCAGCTAAAGCAGGTTATGGACTTTGAAGACGACGGTAATATGTTTATGCCAACCTATCGCGGTGCGGCATTCTCAACAGAAGATGATAGATACGATAAGTATTCTTTTGATGAAATAGAGGACGAAAACCTTCGCAAAACCACTAAAGCTGGTTGGGTGGGCATGTTAGAGCACTACTTCGTGTCGGCATGGGTTCCTTCTCAAGAACAAACCAACACTCTTTATTCTCGCAATATTAATAATCAGTTTGCAGTTATTGGTGTGCTTTCACCTGCCGAGACCATCAACGCCGGTGAGTCTAAAACAATTGCCTCAACGCTCTATATGGGTCCTAAAGACCAAGATAGCCTTGCAAAAATAGCGCGAGGTCTAGACCTTACTGTTGATTACGGCATTCTATTTTGGATTTCTCAGCCGTTGTTTTCACTGCTTACCTTCTTACATAGCCTTGTGAATAACTGGGGTGTTGCAATCATCCTTATCACTATTGTAGTTAAAGGCGCTATGTACTGGCTAACTAAGAAACAATACGAGTCAATGGCCCGTATGCGTAACTTAGCCCCTAAGATGCAGCAGCTTAAAGACCGCTTTGGCGACGATAGACAAAAAATGTCTCAAGCGATGATGGAGTTGTACCGCAAAGAAAAAGTAAACCCTATGGGTGGCTGTCTGCCTTTGCTTTTACAAATGCCTATTTTCCTAGCCCTGTATTGGGTATTAATGGAAAGTGTTGAACTTCGCCATGCAGACTTTGTGCTATGGATAACCGATTTATCGACTAAAGACCCCTACTTTGTGTTGCCAGTATTAACTGGTGCAAGCATGTATTTACTACAAAAATTGCAACCCACTACCATTACCGACCCTATGCAGCAAAAAATAATGCAGTGGATGCCGGTGATGATGAGTGTGTTCTTCTTATGGTTCCCTGCAGGTCTGGTACTATACTGGTTGGTGAGTAATGTCATCACACTGGTTCAAGCCAAAATGATCTATGCTTCCATGGAGAAGCGGGGCATAAGCAATAAATAACATATTGTTTGTTTAATTATACAGCCCGCCTACGCGGGCTGTTTTGTCTAACGAGGAATTTACTGTGCCATCATTCGATATTGTTTCAGAAATAAATATGGAAGAAGTGCGAAACGCTACGGAAAACGCAAGCAGAGAGCTTTCTACGCGTTTCGATTTTCGCGGAATTGAAGCTAGCTTTGATTACAAAGAAAAAACCGTTGTTATGAAAGCAGAAGCTGAATTTCAACTTCAGCAAATGGAAAGCATGTTTAGAACGGCTTGTTCAAAACGAAATGTGGATACGTCTTCCATAGACGTAAAACCTTTTGATGCCCATGGCAAAACCTATCGCCAAACCATTGCGTTTAAAGAAGGTATTGAGCAGCCTATGGCGAAGAAAATCGTTAAGCTGATTAAAGATGCCAAAATGAAGGTTCAAACTGCGATTCAGGGTGAAGAGCTGCGCGTGACGGGTAAAAAACGTGACGACCTTCAACAAGTAATGGCATTGGTTAAATCGTCTGACCTAGGTCAACCGTTTCAATTTAAGAATTTTCGCGATTAATTATGGATTCACTCACCTTCTCAACGGACACTATTACTGCTCAGGCAACGGCTCCAGGACGAGGCGGTGTGGGAATTATTCGCGTGTCAGGCCCAAAGGCAAAGGAAGTCGCACAAGCGTTAGTGCCCTGTGAACTCACTCCTAGACAAGCTGCCTATACTTCGTTTATTGATAGTAAAAAAACCGTCATAGACCAAGGCATCGCGCTTTTCTTTAAGGGCCCTAACTCATTTACTGGTGAAGATGTACTTGAGCTTCAAGGGCACGGCGGTCAAGTTGTTATGGACATGCTTATTAACGCTGTACTCGCTACAGGCAGCGCTCGATTAGCCAATCCTGGCGAATTTAGCGAGCAAGCATTTCTCAATGATAAGCTCGATTTAGCTCAGGCAGAGGCCATTGCTGACTTAATAGACGCAAGTTCACAACAAGCGGCTCGCAGTGCGTTACGCTCCCTTCAAGGTGAGTTTTCAACACAAATCCAAACCCTATCCGACCAAATTATTCATCTTCGCATGTATGTTGAAGCAGCTATTGATTTTCCTGAAGAAGAAATAGACTTTCTTTCTGATGGCAAAGTGTCTGGGGACCTCTCAGCCATTGTTCAAAGCTTAGCTTCAGTGCGAGAGCAAGCAAAGCAAGGCTCTCTTTTACGCGAAGGTATGCAGGTGGTTATCGCCGGAAGACCCAATGCGGGTAAATCAAGCTTACTGAATGCACTGGCTGGTAGAGAAAGTGCCATAGTCACCGACATTGCCGGTACAACCCGAGATGTATTAAAAGAGCATATTCATATTGATGGTATGCCCGTTCACATAATCGATACCGCAGGTCTAAGAGAAAGCCCCGACAAGGTTGAGCAGATTGGTATTGAACGTGCCTGGCAAGCGATAAGCGATGCCGATCACGTTCTCTTTGTCGTGGATTCCACAGCCACATCTATCATCGACCCGTTCGAGATTTGGCCAGAATTTATGCAGCGTTTACCCCTTGGTATTCCGGTTACTGTAGTAAGAAATAAAGCCGATTTAAGCACTTTAGATGTAGGCCACAGTACCGTTGCCACTCAGCAAGGCGATATTTCTGTTATCAATTTGTCTGCGAAGCAAGGAGACGGCGTTGATACGTTAAAGTCTCATTTAGCAACCACCATGGGGTTCGATACGACGACAGAAGGTCAATTTATTGCTCGCCGTAGACACATTGACGCACTCGACCAAGCAAATAATCACGTGACAACGGGAGAGCAACAGCTGCATGATGCAATGGCGGGTGAACTTTTAGCTGAAGAATTGCGATTAGCTCATCAGGCACTTTGCGAAATCACGGGTGAATTTACCTCTGATGATCTTCTTGGAAAGATATTTTCTTCTTTTTGTATTGGTAAATAGTTAATGACTAAGCACTTTGAAATTATAGTTGGCACAATGTTAGGTGCTGCGGAATACGTTGCAGACGCTCTTGCAGAAACGTTAAAGCAAAAGGGTTTTACCTACACTATTCACCTTGAGCCTAACCTTGACAATATATCTACATCGGCGCACTGGTTAGTGTGCACCTCTACCCACGGCGCTGGCGAACTACCCGACAATATACAGCCCTTTGCAGGGCAGTTAAAAACTACTGACCTGTCCTCAGTCAGTGCCTATATTGTGGGATTAGGCGATACAAGCTATGACACATTCTGTTATGGCGCTAAAACCATGGAGTCACTCATCACAGAGCGTGGCGGTACCCTTAATACTCCAGCGCTTCATGTTGATGTGCTTGAGCATCCAATCCCAGAAGATATCGCCAGTGAATGGTTTGAAGGCGTACTAGAACCCGCATGAGTAAACCTCTTACCCAAGCTGAACTAACGGTTCTGCAGTCTCCCATTTCCAATGACTGTCGCGTGCTGTACATGCTGGGCCTGCGCACAAATGCCAACACCGCTACCACGTCTTCATCGGCTATTGATTATAAGTCATTGCTAGCACTACTTAACGGTGACAGCAAAGAGCCTCACTATTTACGAGGGAGACAAATCAATAGCCTGCTAAAACAGCTAGAACAAGTGGGCCTAATTACCCTCCCTCTTGATATCGACTTAGAGCGCAGTATTAACGGTAAAACATTACTGCTGCCGTTACTGAGTGAACCTGTTTCAGATTTTGATGTGCTGCACAAACAGCACACCGCTATGACCCAGGACTGGAAACCAAACAGCGCCCTGTTTAAAGAAATGGCGAACTTACTTGGCATTATTGACAAAACCTTTGACGATAATGATATCGGAGAATTCGTAGCGTACTGGTTAGGCCGGCCTAGTTCTATATTTAGTGAGTTTCAGTGGACGCAAAAATTTGCTAACAATATTAAGCGTAAGAGACTGGCATCAGGCTACTCTGCAACAAAAGTTGTGGGTAGTCAGCAAGTGAAAGTTGCAGCAGGCATAGAAGCGGATGATAATGCAAAGAAGTTGGTCGCCAAGTACGCCTCATCAAAAAAGAGTTAATTCAATATGGATCGCATTACAGATAAAATCGCAAATTTAGCCAAGGCGTTGAATAAGCCCGTCGATCCGGATAACGAATACATCGACTACAAAACGCTGCGTAAGCAATATGAAGCACAGGCTAATGAAGAGATATCGCAACTACAGCAGCGCAGCAAGAAAGCGCGTGTGGAGGCCATACACGGGCGTTCCGATCTCAATCCTAAGTGGACCTTCTCTAACCTCGTTGAAGATAGCGATGATGTAATAGAAGCGGTATCAATTGCTCAGTCATTTATCGCGGCACATGATGACCCTGCGTGGCGTCAAAGCGGCTCTCACATGATGATTTTCTACGGCGATTATGGGCGCGGTAAATCACATATTGCAGGTGCAATAGCCCATCAGCTTATCGACCAATACGAAATATCTGTGTTGTACAGGCAGCTTTCTACTATTTTGGAGATGCGAAATTTCTCTTTCGATTTTTCAGCCTCAGATAATGCAGGCCAACGATTTAGAGAGATACACCACGAACTACTTAACGTTGACTTGCTGATCCTAGATGAAGTATGCGTTAACGAAAGCATCTTAAAAAAGAACGCACAAAGCTGGTTTGGTAATCTTTTACGTCAAAGACTGGTGAATAAGAAAAACTGTATTCTTATTACCAACCATAACCTTGCAGAACTAGAGAATGCGCTAGGACGCTATTGCTACGAGTCTATACGAGAATACGATACCTACAAAGTGCGTTTTCAAGGTCCTAGCAGGCGCGATGAATTAACGGCTGATCATGAAGAAGAAAGCTCTTCAGCCACACCGAGGTACCAACCAAACCAGGTGCGTTAATCGTATTAAGGTAACGCCGTTACAATCAAAATACTTCAAATTAAAGACAACAGAGTGCTCATCTCTGTTGTCTTTTTTTTGTTTTTATCCCTTAAAATTATAAAAAAGGATAAATATTTTTTGAGGACGCAATTATTTTTATAATAATGGGATCAAGCGATCAGATGATCCACAAGGAAATTGTGGAAAGATCTCCTCCACAGGAAGATCCCTTTGAACACCTTGTATTTGCTCGATCCTGCGATCCCAATGTAGAATTCGCAAACATTTTATCCCCAGCTGGATCACATCTTGATCAGGCCTGTGGATAGGATCCTACAACGCCCTGTGTATAAGCTCTGATCGTAAAAAGAATAACTTTTTTGAAATTAGCTTGTGTGGATAAGTAGGCTGTTTATACACAAGATCAATAGGGGGTTATATGACTGTGTTTCCCAAAGTTATTGATCGCGTAAGACGATGATCTAAATGCGTTTTGATCGGTTACCCACAGATCTTGCCGATCCTAATAAAAGTAAATATAAAACATATCTAAAAGAGATCTTAAGATCACTAAAGCCGATCACACTTTTTCAAACCTCTAGTTTGAGGAAAATTTAATCATTTTCTTTAGGTAATAAGTCAGCTAAAATACGCGCCCTTTTTTCAGCAAATGCTGACTAAAAGATTTTGGTTTATCGATAGTTTTCAGTGAGGTTTACTCCATGTTTTATGCTCAAGCATTTGATGTCATCGTTGTAGGTGGTGGTCATGCAGGCACAGAAGCCGCTCTTGCCGCTGCACGCATGGGTGCAAATACACTTTTGCTTACTCACAATATCGAGACGATTGGCCAAATGTCGTGCAACCCTGCGATCGGTGGAATTGGTAAGGGTCACTTGGTTAAAGAGATCGACGCTTTAGGCGGTGCAATGGCACTGGCTACCGATCACGGTGGTATTCAATTTAGAACGTTGAACTCAAGCAAAGGTCCTGCCGTTCGAGCAACACGCGCTCAGGCGGATCGGACGCTTTACAAAAACGCGATCCGCAGCATTGTCGAAAATCAACCTAACCTCACGTTATTTCAGCAAAGCGTAGACGACTTGGTTGTCGAAAACGATCGCGTTTGCGGCGTTGTTACCCAAATGGGCTTAAAGTTCAAAGCGCAAACTGTTGTTCTAACGGTAGGTACGTTCTTAGGTGGTACTATCCACATTGGGTTAGAAAATTACCGCGGAGGCCGAGCAGGCGATCCCCCGTCTATCGCATTGGCTGACCGACTACGAGCACTGCCATTTCGCGTAGATCGCTTAAAGACAGGTACACCTGCAAGACTTGATGCACGCTCACTGGATTTTTCAGTTATGCAAGCTCAACCAGGCGACAACCCTACTCCGGTTGTTTCGTTTATGGGTAATCGTGATATGCATCCAACACAAATTCCGTGTTATATCACTCACACTAACGAAAAAACCCATGACATTATCCGCGGCGGATTAGACCGTTCTCCAATGTTCACTGGAAATATCGAGGGAATAGGTCCTCGCTACTGCCCTAGCATTGAAGATAAAATTACGCGATTTGCAGATAAAAACTCTCATCAGATTTTTGTTGAGCCTGAAGGACTGAACAGCATTGAAGTTTATCCAAACGGGATCTCAACCAGTTTACCTTTCGATATTCAAATGAACCTTGTTCGCTCCATCAAAGGTTTTGAAAATGCGCATATCGTTAGACCCGGTTACGCTATTGAATATGATTTCTTTGATCCGCGTGATCTCAAGCAAACGCTAGAAACCAAATTTATCGATGGACTATTTTTTGCCGGCCAAATCAATGGCACTACTGGCTACGAAGAAGCTGGGGCTCAAGGTCTAGTGGCTGGCGCTAACGCTGCGCTTCAAGTTCAGCAAAAAGACCCGCTCATTTTGCGTCGGGATCAGGCTTATATGGGTGTGCTTATCGATGATCTGGCTACGATGGGGACGAAAGAGCCTTATCGCATGTTTACCAGCCGTGCTGAATACAGACTATTACTGCGAGAAGACAATGCAGATAGTCGCCTGACGGCCCGTGGAAGAGAAATTGGTTTAGTTGATGATGCGCGTTGGGCTAAGTTTAACGAAAAGATGGAAGCCGTTGAAACTGAGACTCAGCGTATGCGCAGCCAGTGGATACACAAAGATCACGTTGCAACACCTCAACTTAACACCATGCTAAAAACACCGGTGAGTCGTGAACATTCTCTAGAGGAAATAATTCGTCGCCCAGAGATGACCTATGCTCAGTTAATGGAAATTGAAAGCGTTGGACCTGGACTCACCGATCCGATAGCCGCTGAGCAGGTAGAAATCCAAATTAAATACGCAGGTTATATTGCGCGTCAGATGGATGAAATAGCCAAAGCACAGCGCCACGAGAATACGTTGCTTCCACGTGATATGGATTTCAGTAAAATTTCTGGTCTTAGCAATGAAGTTGTTACTAAACTTACCGAGGCTCGACCTGAAACAATAGGCAAAGCGTCGCGAATATCAGGTATTACACCAGCGGCGATATCGCTGCTTCTGGTTTACCTAAAAAAACATGGCATGCTAAGAAAACACGAAAAAATCAGCGCCTAACCGCGCTCAATATCAAGACAGAATCCTTTTGATGACTACACAGCAAGACTTGCATTGTATATTGGCCTCTGGACTCGAGGCCCTTTCACTCAATTTAACCGAAAAGCAGCAACACCAACTTGTTGAATTTGTTTTACTTATTGATAAATGGAACAAAGCCTATAACCTCACTTCCGTGAGGTGCCCAAGGCAAATGATGGTGAAACACATTCTAGATTCACTCGCCATTGTGCCGCACTTGACCGGTGAGAATATTATTGATGTGGGAACCGGGCCCGGATTACCGGGAATGCCCTTGGCCATAGCGTTTCCAGATAAAACCTTTACGCTGTTAGATAGTTTGGGTAAACGGGTTCGCTTTATGACACAATGCGTGCATACGCTCAAACTCACCAATGTAACGCCCGTCAACAGCCGTGTAGAAAATCATGTCGGCGACAAGCCATACGATATTGTACTTAGTCGCGCTTTCGCATCGCTAAAAGATATGTTGCACTGGTGCGAACATCTGGTAGATTCAGATGGGCAGTTTTTAGCACTAAAAGGTCAATTTCCACAAAGCGAGATAGATGAAGTAAGTGATCACTTTCAAGTTGTGAACACTGAAAACATCACAGTACCGAATTTGGATGGAGAAAGACATTTAGTTTGGCTGAGAAAGACACAGCAACGTTAAAACAGGATTTAGTGTGGCAAAGGTAATCGCAATCGCGAATCAAAAAGGCGGTGTGGGTAAAACAACCACAGCGGTAAATGTTGCAGCTTCCATGGCGGCGACTAAGCGAAAAGTCTTGCTTATTGACCTTGATCCTCAAGGAAATGCGACAATGGGAAGCGGCGTTGACAAATATGAAGTCGATGCAACGGCATTCGAGCTACTTATCGAAGAGAAGCCCATTGATGAGGTCATCGTTAAGAATACGTCTGGTAAATACGATCTCATTGCAGCAAACGGCGACGTGACTGCTGCTGAAATTAAACTCATGGAAATGTTTGCCAGAGAAGTTCGCCTGCGCAACTCGCTAAAACCCGTTATCGATTATTACGACTTTATCTTTATCGATTGCCCGCCGTCGCTTAACCAACTCACTGTTAACGCATTAGCGGCATCAGATTCTGTGATGGTTCCTATGCAGTGCGAATATTATGCCCTTGAGGGATTAACTGCATTGATGGATACCATCCAAAAATTGGCATCTGTTGTGAATCCTGAATTGAAGATCGAAGGCGTTTTGCGTACTATGTACGACCCTCGAAATCGCCTTGCTAACGATGTTTCAGAGCAATTAAAGCGTCATTTTGGTGAGCAGGTATATCGCACGGTGATACCAAGAAACGTTCGTCTTGCTGAAGCCCCAAGTTTTGGAACGCCAGCAATGTACTACGATAAGTCGTCGACCGGTGCTAAAGCCTATTTAGCACTTGCTGGTGAAATTCTGCGACGCAGGGACAAAACTTCGCCTTCTCAGGCAAAAGCGAGTTAAACAAAAATAAGCTGCTACCTATCAGCACATGCCATAGAGGACACTATGTCAGCACGTAAAAGAGGCCTTGGCCGAGGGTTAGATGCGCTTCTTGCTACTAGCCAATCATCGTCTCAAAGAGAACAGGATGCCGCAGAGGTTGTATCAACGAACGGTGAGTTAAGTAAAATTCCCATCGAATTTTTGGTACCTGGAAAATATCAGCCTCGTAAAGACATGTCGCCAGATGCGCTAGAAGAATTAGCATCATCGATTCGTGCCCAGGGTATTATTCAACCTATCGTTGTGCGTAAAGTAGATGAAAATCGCTTTGAAATTATAGCCGGCGAACGTCGTTGGCGTGCATCCCAACTAGCGCAGCTTGATGAAGTACCATGCCTAATTAAAAATGTGCCTGATGAGGCAGCTGTTGCCATTGCGCTGATTGAAAATATTCAGCGTGAAGATTTAAACGCAATGGAAGAAGCGCAGGCGTTAGACCGTTTAATGAGTGAGTTTTCACTGACTCACCAAGAAGTGGCTGAAGCGGTTGGAAAATCTCGTACAACGGTATCTAACTTATTGCGTTTGAATAATCTTAACGACGATGTAAAAACATTGGTTGAGCACGGCGATATTGAAATGGGCCATGCACGGGCATTACTTGCCTTAGATGGCGACACTCAATCTGACACCGCACAAATTGTATCGGGCAAAGGACTAACGGTAAGAGACACTGAAAAGCTAGTGAAAAAGCTTTTAGAGCCCGCAAAACCCAAGCCGGAAAAGAAAATTGATCCCGATGTTCAAAACCTTATGACGCGACTTTCAGAAAATTTAGGCGCACAGGTGAATATAGACCACAATGCGAAGGGCAAAGGAAAACTGACAATTAGCTTTAGTGATTTAGAGCAATTAGATGGAATTATTTCTAAAATTCAATAGGTTATTGGGTCTTTGTATTATTGTTTACCGTGGCATTTTTGCCCTAGAGATAAGGTTTGTTAACAACAACGGACACTCTCCTTTCCGGTTATAGCAATAGGAAATTTTCAGAATAACTTTCAAAAAGCGTTGTACTGTTGAAAATTGTCGGTAAAACA
This sequence comes from Alteromonas sp. LOR, assembly GCF_000753865.1. Lineage (GTDB taxonomy): Bacteria > Pseudomonadota > Gammaproteobacteria > Enterobacterales > Alteromonadaceae > Alteromonas. The sequence goes on from NZ_JQFW01000031.1 coordinate 45,572, forward strand.
GTATACTTCTGACGCTTTTTGTAAGACGTGAACAAGCAGCGAGATAGTGTGACAAACAAGTTAGCGAAACGCGGGTTGACCCTCGCCAAAAAAGGGCTACTTTTTCAAATTGTCACGGCCGCCGTAATGGTTGCATTAGCAGCGCTTGTTGGCGGATTAATAACGGCTAGTTCAGCCGCGACAGGTGCCTTAATCAGTATCTTGCCGAAAATAGTTTTTACTGCATTTGCGTTTCGTTACGCTGGCGCGAGTAAAAATGAACTTGTTGCACGCAGTTTTAGCCAAGGTTCAAAAATGAAATTGGCGCTGACAATTATTTTATTTGTAATTGCATTTAGATTTTTACACGTTGTGCCACTTGTTTTGTTTATGGCATTTGTGATTACAACCGTTAGCCACGCGCTAGCAATGTTTCATTACGGTTCGAAAGAATAACAACGACATTAGCGAAACCGTTAGAAACACGATAACCAGTTACTAAATTTTTACACTTTACAACTTGGGTTAAACAATGGCATCTGAATACACTACCTCAGAATACATCAAGCACCACTTGACCAATGCCACCATGTGCTCAACTGACAATGGAATCGCTTTTAACAAAGCGTGTTCTGATGCTGGTTTTTGGGCATGGCATGTCGATACACTGGCATGGTCAATTGGACTTGGTTTACTTTTTCTAATTATCTTTAGAAGTGTTGCGTCAAAAGCAACCACTGGCGTACCTGGCAAAATGCAGGCTTTCGTTGAGTTGGTTGTCGAGTTTGTTGATGACAACGTGAAAAGCACCTTCCATGGACGCAGTGCACTTATTGCACCCCTTGCGCTGACTATTTTCGTCTGGGTTTTATTGATGAACCTAATGGACTTAGTCCCTGTTGACCTTATCCCTTGGGTGTCTGGGTTAATTGGCCAAGCCGCATTTGGTATGGATCCGCACGACGTTTACAACAAAGCAGTACCAACCACTGACTTGAACCTAACCTTTGCCTTGGCAACAGGTGTATTCATTTTAATCTTGTTCTATTCAATCAAGATGAAAGGGATTGGCGGTTTCATGAAAGAGCTGACAATGCAGCCTTTCGGACACCCTGCGTTTATCCCGATAAACTTTATTCTTGAGACAGTAACACTGTTAGCGCGTCCGTTATCACTTGCGCTACGTTTGTTTGGTAACCTTTATGCCAGTGAGCTTATCTTTATTCTGATAGCCACTATCGGTTACTTCCAGCTTCCACTACATTTCATGTGGGCTGTGTTCCATATTTTGGTACTTCCACTTCAAGCGTTTATTTTCATGATGTTGACCATCGTGTACTTAAGCTTGGCGTGTGAAGAACATTAAGCATTAACGAGCGCTGATTAAACCTGGAAAATTGGCGCCGTTTTTACAGAGTTTTACTTTTAACTTTAAATTTAACTTAAAATCGGAGACGTAAATGTTATACATCGCTGCTGCACTACTGATTGGTCTTGGTGCCCTAGGTACCGCTATTGGTTTCGGTCTACTTGGTGGCAAATTCCTAGAATCTGCTGCTCGTCAACCTGAACTAGCACCTCAACTACAAGTTAAGATGTTCATCGTAGCGGGTCTTATCGATGCCATCGCAATGATCGGTGTTGGTATCGCTCTATACCTATTGTTCGCTGTTGGTGCCTAATTCTACTAACCACTTTTTTAGCGAACTTTAAGAGGAGGGGCGATTTTGAATTTTAACGCCACTTTTATAGGTCAATTAATCGCCTTCGCTGTGTTCGTGGTGTTCTGCATGAAATATGTGTGGCCACCGCTGATTGCAGCGATTGAAGAGCGTCAAAAGAAGATAGCCGATGGGCTTGAAGCTTCTGAACGCGCAGAGAAAGACTTAGAACTTGCTCAAGCGAAAGCCACTGAGCAAATGAAAGACGCGAAAGCGCAAGCAGCTGAAATTATCGAGCAGGCCAAAAAGCGCGCCAACCAATTGGTTGACGAAGAAACGCAGAAAGGTCATGCAGAACGCGAAAAAATTATCGCGTCTGGTTATGCCGAAGTTGAAGCTGAACGCAATCGTGCCAAAGAAGATTTGCGCAAGCAGGTATCTGCATTAGCAGTTGCTGGCGCGCAGCAAATCTTACAACGTGAAATCGATGCTAACGCACAAAACGACATTGTTGAAAAACTTGTCGCTGAGCTTTGAGAAGGAGATGAGCCATGTCTGAATTGACAACCGTTGCTCGTCCTTACGCTAAAGCCGCTTTCGATTTTGCCGTCGAGAAAAGTGCTGTTGCAAAATGGCAAGAAATGCTCACCTTCGCCGGTGCAGTTGCTGCTAACGATGAAATGCACGAGTTATTAACTGGTGCCGTTGCCGCTGACACGCTGTCGGACATTTTTGTGAATGTTTGTGGTGAGCAACTCGATGAATACGGTCAAAACCTGATGAAGGTGCTGGCCGAAAATAAACGTTTAGCCGCGTTGCCTGAAATATCTGCGTTATTTGATGCTTTTAAAGCAGATTATGACAAAGAAATAGAAGTTGACGTAACGTCAGCCTCAGCGCTGACTGACGCACAACAATCTGAACTGATTGCGTCGTTGGAAAAACGTTTGGCACGTAAAGTGAAGCTTAATTGTAACGTGGACCCTGCCCTGATCGCTGGAATGGTAATAAATGCCGGTGATACAGTAATTGATGGTTCCGTAAAGTCGAAATTGAACCGTCTAGCAGACGCGTTGCAAGCATAACGGGGATAAGAGCATGCAACTTAATTCCACTGAAATTGCTGAACTGATCAAGAAAAGAATTGAACAGTTCAATGTAAGCAGTGAAGCACGCAATGAAGGTACTATCGTCGCAGTAACCGACGGTATTATCCGTATTCATGGCCTTGCCGATGTAATGCAAGGTGAAATGATCGAGCTTCCAGGAAGCCGCTACGCAATGGCACTAAACCTTGAGCGTGACTCAGTAGGTGCTGTTGTTATGGGTCCATATGCGGACCTGAAAGAAGGCGATAAAGTACAATCTTCAGGTCGTATTCTTGAAGTTCCGGTAGGCTACGCTCTACTTGGTCGTGTTGTTAACACACTAGGTGAGCCAATCGATGGAAAAGGCGCAATTGAAGCTGCAGGTTTTGAACCTGTTGAAAAAATTGCACCAGGCGTAATTGAACGTCAGCCAGTCGACCAGCCAATCCAAACAGGTTATAAATCTGTTGATGCGATGGTGCCAGTAGGCCGTGGACAGCGTGAGCTGATCATCGGTGACCGTCAGTGCGGTAAAACTGCAATGGCGATTGACGCTATCATCAATCAAAAAGGTACAGGCGTTAAGTGCGTGTACGTGGCGATTGGTCAAAAAGCATCAACTATTGCAAACGTTGTACGTAAACTAGAAGAACACGGAGCGTTAGAGCACACAATTATTGTTGCTGCTTCTGCTTCTGAATCTGCTGCGCTTCAATACTTAGCGCCGTATTCTGGTTGTACAATGGGTGAGTTTTTCCGTGACCACGGTGAAGATGCATTAATCGTATATGATGATTTGTCTAAGCAAGCTGTTGCTTATCGTCAAATTTCATTGCTACTTAAGCGTCCACCAGGTCGTGAAGCCTATCCAGGTGATGTTTTCTATCTTCACTCGCGTCTACTAGAGCGCGCTGCACGTGTAAACGATCAATACGTTGAACGTTTCACCAAAGGCGAAGTGAAAGGTAAAACAGGTTCATTAACTGCGCTTCCAATTATCGAAACGCAAGCTGGTGACGTATCTGCATTCGTACCTACTAACGTAATCTCGATTACTGATGGTCAGATCTTCTTAGAAACTGACTTGTTCAACTCAGGTATCCGTCCAGCCGTGAACGCGGGTGTATCGGTATCTCGTGTTGGTGGTGCTGCACAGACTAAAATCATCAAGAAACTAGGTGGTGGTATTCGTTTAGCACTTGCACAGTATCGTGAACTTGCTGCGTTCTCGCAGTTTGCTTCAGACCTTGATGATGCGACTCGTGAGCAACTTGAGCACGGTGAGCGCGTTACAGAACTGATGAAGCAAAAGCAATATGCTCCACTTTCAATTGCTGATATGGGTGCATCCCTGTTCGCGGTAGAAAAAGGGTTTCTAAAGAGCGTCGAGCTGGACAAAATCCTAGATTTTGAAGCCTCTCTTCACTCGTATTTGAACAGCGAGCACGCTGACCTTATGAAGACTATCAACGAAACAGGTAACTACAACGACGAGATTGCCTCTAAGTTGAATGACGCATTAACTAGTTTTAAAGCGACACAAACTTGGTAATCAATGCAGCCGGTAATGTGTAATAGCATCGCCGGCAACACGTTGAGTAATCGGAGAGATAGTCATGGCCAGCGGTAAAGAGATAAAAGGTAAGATTGGGAGTATCAAAAATACTCAAAAAATTACCAGTGCAATGGAAATGGTTGCTGCGTCTAAAATGAAAAAGGCGCAGGAACGTATGGCCACCGGCCGTCCGTACGCACAAAACATGCTAAAAGTGATTGGTCACATTGCTAACGGTAACCTTGAGTATCGCCATCCTTACTTGGAAGAGCGTGAAGTCAAGCGTGTTGGTTATATTGTGGTTTCCACTGACCGAGGCTTATGTGGTGGTTTAAACACCAACGAATTTAAGCTTGTCGCTCAGAACGTTAAACAATGGCGTGATCAGGGTGTTGAAGTGGATTTCGCTGCATTAGGCGCGAAGGCTTGTGGTTTCTTCAATCGATTTGGCGGTAGCTTGCTAGCAGCCGAGTCAGGATTGGGTGACAAGCCATCAGTGAGTGATGTAGTGGGTGTTGTGCGCGTTATGCTTAAGGCGTACGACGAAGGCAAAATAGACCGAGTATTCTTGGTATTCAATGACTTCGTTAACACCATGACACAGAAACCTGTGAGCAATCAGTTATTGCCTTTGCCAAAGTCACAAGACGAAGAATATCAACATCGTTGGGATTACATATACGAGCCGGATCCAAAAGAAATTTTGGAATCACTAATGGTTCGGTACATTGAATCTCAGGTGTACCAGGGTGTTGTAGAAAACGCAGCGTCAGAACAAGCTGCGCGAATGGTTGCCATGAAGGCAGCAACCGACAATGCCGGCGATCTTATTGATGATCTGCAACTGGTATATAACAAAGCGCGTCAAGCAGCAATCACACAAGAAATTAGTGAGATTGTTAGCGGTGCCGCAGCGGTGTAGGCAAAGGTTTAAAAGAGATAACGAGGACAAATTATGAGTCAAGGTAAGGTCGTCCAAATCATTGGCGCCGTTGTGGACATTGAGTTTCCACAAGATGCGGTTCCAAGAGTTTATGACGCACTACGAGTTACCGAAGGTGACTTATCAGGTTTAACCCTGGAAGTGCAACAGCAGTTAGGTGGTGGTGTTGTTCGTACCATCGCACTAGGTACAACAGATGGACTACGTCGTGGTCTTTCAGTAGAAAACTCTGGTGGCCCAATTATGGTTCCAGTTGGTACGTCCACACTCGGTCGTATCATGGACGTATTGGGTAACCCAATCGACGAAGCAGGCCCAATTGGTGAAGAAGAGCGTATGTCTATTCACCGTGAAGCGCCTAGCTACGAAGATCAGTCTAGCTCAGTAGAAATACTAGAGACAGGTATTAAAGTAATCGACTTGGTTTGTCCATTCGCCAAGGGTGGTAAAGTTGGTTTGTTCGGTGGTGCCGGTGTTGGTAAAACCGTTAACATGATGGAGCTTATCCGTAACATCGCAATCGAGCACAGTGGTTTCTCTGTATTCGCCGGTGTTGGTGAGCGTACTCGTGAAGGTAACGATTTCTATCATGAAATGAACGACTCTAACGTACTTGATAAAGTATCGTTGGTGTACGGTCAGATGAACGAGCCTCCAGGTAACCGTCTTCGCGTAGCACTTACTGGTCTTACAATGGCCGAGAAGTTCCGTGACGAAGGTCGTGATGTACTATTCTTCGTAGATAACATCTATCGTTACACACTAGCAGGTACTGAAGTATCAGCACTTCTAGGTCGTATGCCTTCTGCGGTAGGTTATCAGCCTACGCTAGCGGAAGAGATGGGTGTACTTCAAGAACGTATTACGTCAACGAAGACTGGTTCAATCACTTCAATCCAAGCGGTATACGTACCTGCGGATGACTTGACGGATCCGTCACCTGCGACAACCTTTGCTCACTTAGACGCAACGGTAGTACTTTCACGTGACATTGCATCTTTAGGTATTTACCCAGCGGTAGACCCTCTAGATTCAACATCTCGTCAGCTTGACCCACTAGTAATCGGTCAAGAGCACTACGATATCGCACGTGGCGTACAGACGGTTCTTCAGCGCTATAAAGAGCTGAAAGACATCATCGCGATTCTAGGTATGGACGAACTGTCTGAAGAAGACAAGCAAGTGGTATCACGTGCTCGTAAAATTCAGCGTTTCCTATCTCAGCCTTTCTTCGTAGCAGAAGTATTTACAGGTTCTCCAGGTAAGTATGTATCTCTTAAAGACACAATCAGTGGCTTTAAAGGTATCCTGGAAGGTGAATACGACGATCTTCCAGAGCAAGCATTCTACATGGTTGGCTCTATCGAAGAAGCGCGAGAGAAAGCCAATAAAGCATAATTAGGTGGCTAGCTAACGCTAGCCCTTATAATGCTTACGTACCTAATCAGGAGGTTCACATGGCAATGACAGTACATTTGGACGTAGTAAGCGCAGAAAAACAAATTTTTTCTGGTCTTGTAGAAACGATTCAAGTGACAGGTAGCGAAGGTGAATTGGGTATACACCCAGGTCACGCGCCACTTATCTCTGCTATAAAACCTGGTATGGTGCGTTTGGTTAAACAGTTCGGTGAAGAAGAAGTAATTTATGTTGCTGGTGGTGTACTTGAAGTACAGCCTGGTAACGTTACCGTACTGGCTGATACCGCGGTTCGAGCTGAAGATCTTGACGAGCAGGCAGCAGAAGAAGCCAAACGACGTGCTGAAGAGCACATCGCCAACCCAGGCGCTGACTTCGATTATGCAGAGGCAGCTCACCAGCTAGCTGAAGCAATCGCGCAACTTCGTCTTATTCAGAAGTTACGCAAATAAGCGAGCAGTTATATGAAAAAACCCGCCGATAGGCGGGTTTTTTGTTTCTTGATGCGCAAAGTATTGATATAAAGGGTATTGATATATTGAGCATTTTTATAAAGAACAGTACGTTAATATACTACACTTATCATATTCGGGCATGTGTCTTAATACTTTGCACTTACCAATACAACTTATCAGCTTTTACTCTAAAGCTTTCAACTGATGCATATAAACACCATGAAGTTCGCCCTCTATTCAAATAAAGATAGCGGAACGCCAATAGGCTTGATGCCTTTGGTCACTACACTAATTCTGTTGTCTGTACACTTCATATCTGGGGCATTGGATTGGCCTGCAAGCGGAGACCTTCGTGCACAACGAGATTTTAACTCTGCAATTGGAATGTCAGTACTGACGGGCTACTTTTGGTTTGCACTGCGTCTTATGCATCAAAACGTTGCCAGCACAGTAATATCTCTACTGGTGAAGACCAATCAGTTAAGCCAATTTGGTGCCCATAGAAAGAGATTAGCGGTAACTTTTAACCATCACCTATTTAATGCAATGATTATCTCAATCATGATTACGGTTATCTACTGCGTAATGGAGGGGTTGATCGCGACTCAACAAGAAGTCCATGTGTTGTTACTTACCGCAACTGCAGTTCCATTTTGGTTTCTTGCACTGCTATTTCTGTTTCAGATATTTTCCAAAACCAGTTACCTCATCAACAATATCCTTTCAGAAACGATGAAAGACTATGACAGGTTAAATTCTATAATCACAATTTTGAAATTAAGTACAACCAACAGTATTTTCGCGATGGGAGCGTTAGCCATATTTCCAGTGTTTTGGCTTAATAAAGAAATACCCTCTCTTGATATAATGGGGGTCACCTTTTTTACTGGCTTTATAGCACTCTATTTGTTTTTGCCAGTGATTAAATTAAAAAAGAAGTTGACCCATGAGAAGCAAACAATTTTAAGTAACATTGAATCAGACATAAACGCACGTATTAAGTGTTACGCGGCTAACGACGATAAAAAAACGGGTGCGTCAATTGAAGTGTTAGAGAGCGAAAAAGAAAATATTGTAAAGTTAACTCGTTATGAGTTGTCACCAAAAGACAAATTTAGAGTGTTCGCTTGTATTGCTCTCATTCCAATATCATGGTGTATTTTACTCGTGACTGAATGGGTTATTAATATCTCTTAAAGCACGTTGTAGCCCTATAAAGCAACTTTATTGGCTTTTACATTCATAGACTATTCATTACCACGACGATGAGACTTCGGACCTTGCCAATGCTGCTGCATCGCTTGCTGTGCGTTATGTAGTGGTTCAACATCGGTGTTAAACGCATATGATAAGGTGTATGCCACGGCCTCTAGGGTTGATAACGCGTTACTCACGCGGGTATGTCGAATGGCGTAGTTAGTGTTAGGTGCTTCACTGAAATGATAGGCGGGTAATGTTTGAAGCCAACTATGATTTTGCATCATACCAAAAGCCTGTTTCCAGCTTCCATCTATAAAAATAAAGGTATCTGTATCCTTAAGTGGTGTTACTAAATCACTTTCTATCGCTATACTTTCTTCACTAGGGTAAATAACCGCCGAATTCGTTGCATTGCATTGTTCATGCAGCATATTAACGGCCTCAGAGTCCTCTGTACTGATAACTTTTGCTGTTGGTATACATAATGACACTAGACGTGCTGTATTCTTTGCGTGCTCTCGCTCTTTTGCATGCTGTAAAATGACCACATTCACAGGTACGCTAATGTTATCTATATCGCTACATACACAGGTGGTTTGCGGATAGTTGCATGAGGAGCAGTAGAGTCGAAGCGAGTTTTTTGACATGATATTGATAGGCAACTAAAAGATAGAAATATAAGCTTGTATAGTTTATCGGCAAATACAGCAGTTAGGAAGATTGTTTAATATACATGACAGAGATAAACGCGGTAAAATTACGAGTTGAAAAGACGCTGTCACTGGTCCCTACTGGAAACGTCGTTAGCTACGGTCAACTCGCTGATTTGTGCGGTTTACCAGGAAGAGCGAGACTCATGGGAAAGTGCTTGAGGTCATTAGATGGTCAACACAATTGGCATCGAGTGCTAAGAGCCGATGGTAAAATCGCGTTTCCTCAAGGTTCAGAGTTAGCGCAAGAGCAAAGTACACGTCTTTTAGATGAGGGAGTGTTGGTAAAAAATGGTCGAGTCAGTATGAAAGATTACGGCTGGCAACCAGACTTGTATACCGTACTTTCTAAATTAGAGTATTAGTTAGCTTAGCCACACCTTTGTAGTTATCGAGAGCGCAGTACAACGAATGCTAAAAAAAATCAGTATTGATGAATTAAAGCCGGGCATGTTTGTTCATAAGATTCTTGAGCAGAAGGGTTCGTTAGCGGTAAAAAACCAGGGCAAGGTGACTTCGCAAGACGTAATAAAGCTGCTTAAAAAGCAAGGCGTTAAATTACTGGCTATTGATACCGACAAAGCATTCACACCAATTTCAGAAAAAGGCGAACAGGAGGCTTCCTCTGTCGCACCTCGTTCGACAGAAAAAAGCGCGGCAAAGAAATCGAGTGTTTCATTAGAGAGTGAGCTTACTAGGGCAGAAAAGCTACATGCTCAAGGTAAAGCAATACAAAAGCTTTTACTCAATAATGTTAAAAAAGAAACTCCTTTCGATGCCAGTATCCCTAAGGCGTTTTCCAATAAACTCGTAGAGTCGGTAGATAGAAACCCCGATGCACTGCTGTGTTTGACAAAAATTCGCGAAAAAGACGACTACCTTCTCGAGCATTCATTAAACGTTGCTATTCTGCTCGCTAATTTCGCAACATTTATGGGGATGTCTGAAGAAGAAGTACAGGACCTATCTTACGCAGGCTTTCTTCATGACTTAGGAAAAATAAACATTCCCGACGAAATTCTACACAAGCCGGGAAGGCTTACCGATGCAGAAATGGACGTGATGAAAAGTCATGTGAATCACGGCGTTGATTACTTGCAGAATACTGATGTGGCAAAGCCCTTAATTCAAGCAATAAGCGAACACCACGAGCGTTTAGACGGACTCGGATACCCTGCAGGTAAGAAAGGTGACGAAATAAGTAAAGCGGGTCGGATGTTGGCGATTGCTGATATGTATGATGCCTTAACTGCTGATCGGGTCTATAAGAGTGGAATGTCCAGTCAGAAAGCGTTTTCTATATTGATGAACGATGCCCCAACAAGGCTAGATGTTGCGCTAGTACAGCAATTTATAAAATGCTTAGGTGTTTATCCCGTGGGAAGTCTGGTGTTGTTGTCAAACGACCGATTGGCTATGGTGCTAAAACAAAACGACTCTCCGCTTTCCCCTATTGTTAAAGTATTTTATTCAGTGAAAAGCAGTCATTATTTAACGCCCAAGGATATTGACCTCTCAAGCGATAACTCATTAAAGATTCAAAAAGCGGTTATTGCGTCAGACTACAAGATAGATGTGAATAGCTTCTTTGAGCGCTCAGTGTCTATCGGCTAAGCACGCTCTAATTCACTTCCCCCACTTTTTTACTTAACACGCCCTAGTAAGGTGTTGTTAATGAGCAACAGTTATTAGTGAGTATGTAGAGATTACAAACGGTTTAGCTGATTGTGCGTTGAAAATGCAGATATATTTACTTCTTACATAAATCCAGCAACACCTCCATATGACAATGCAGTGTTAATCGTGTGTTCAGTTTCATTCATTTAATCTAACCCTATAAGCCGTCAAGCCCTTAACTATAGAGGGACGGCGCAAACTTAGGGAAACCGATAAGCGCCAGGTATACGCCCGCAGTAATTGAAAGTGGATCAGTTATTGCTGCTAACTGTAAATAAGTAAGTTTATAAACAAGTCAATTTATTACCGTCGGACGTGAACAAAAAGTTTCATACAACGACTAATAGTGATGAATCAACATAACGCTGGGCAGGTAAATTTATCGTTATTTAAATAAACGATTACAGCGCCAAGCGAAAAAGAGGACGTTATGAAAAAAACATTAGCTGTAAGTTTGATTGCTGCTTCACTCACCGTTGCAGGCTGTGCAACCGATCCGAATAATACACAAAAAGGTGCCGCAATTGGCGCTGTGTTAGGCGCTGTGCTAGGTAAGGCAACGGGCGATAACGATAAAAGTCGATATGCGTGGGGCGCTGCGGTAGGCGCCATTGCAGGTGGTGCAATTGGTAACTACATGGATAAGCAGGAAGAAGAGCTGCGTAGCGAGCTATCTGACACAGGTGTTCAGGTTGTCCGAGAAGGTGACAATCTTCGCCTTATACTGCCTGGCGACATTACCTTCGCTACTGACAGCTCAAGTATTAGTACAAGCTTTAATCCGGTTTTACAAGACGTCGCAAAGGTAGTGAACAACTACGAAAAAACCGTGTTAATGATTAAAGGCCATACAGACGACGTTGGTGCTGAACAATACAATCAGTCTTTGTCTGAACGAAGAGCCGGTGCGGTGAAAAATCAGCTTATCAACTTTTCAGTGAATTCAACGCGTATTACGACAGTCGGTATGGGTGAGTATTCACCGAAAGTGCCAAACAACAGTGCGGCCAACCGTTCGATGAACCGTCGTGTTGAAATGGAAATTCAACCACTGACACAATCTAATACCTAATTACAGAGTATAATTGGCGAAAAATAGAGTCACATAGATGACTCTATTTTTTTGTCTGCTGTTTTATCCAGCGGGTTAATTTTTCTGCTTTTTAATCTGTAGTGCAACAGAAGAAGCCAGGCTATTGGGGATTGGTATAGCGAGGTGATATTGGCTTACCTTCCAGGTACCGTCGGTCTTTATCAACACGCCAGTGCCTCGTGTTTCGCCTAATTTTTTGTTATCCAGTAATTCATCAAACCACGCTACCTGAGCATCGGACGAAAAGTAAATATGCCTATCGCGAGGCAAATAGGTCCAGCCTGTTCCCTTATCAAAATGGGGTTTTGCGTAGGCTTTAAAATCATCAATACTCCACACCTCATGGGCATCGGTACCAATAAATACAGCATTGGTAGCATATAACGCAAAGTAACCTTCATAGTTAGCTACGGATGCTTTTTCATGCAGGGCATCAAGTACCCGTGAAACCTCGGTTTCATCAGATTTACTACTTTTATCATTTTCAATCCATTTTGCGCCAAATACCGCGGTGCTTACTAACAAAAGAAGTACAGCTAAAACTCTATTCATATTAATGCCCTTGTTTGAGAGTGTTATACACAGCATAACGCGTTACTTTGCGTAAATCTTTATCGCTTTGTTGCGAAACGATACAGGGGGCATTCAAAAAGTCCTTAGAGCACGCTTTAAGTGAAAGGCGCCGTGCTTCCATAGTCAAGAAAGATAGGCACTGTGGAAGTAGGTAGCAATGAGTGTGATGTGCTTTCATCTGTGGCTTGTTCGTAAAAGCTTGATAAGCAGTAGCTTGCAGCAACCTTAGCAATATCTAGTGTTGAATAAGCCACTGTTGATACACGGTATGTCAATGGGCTTCCCGCGGGTTTCAAAGGCGAATCTGGTGCTTGTGCTGCAATAATTGACAAATCATTTGGCAATTCCATACCTAGCTCTTTTGCACTGGTTACAATGAGCTTTACCAGCGCGTCGCTAGTACAAATAACCGCTGAAAAAGCGGTTTCTTTAGCAAGTAGTTCTAGCAAAGGATCGTCTGTATCTTCACTGCCCACATAAATGGAAAGCTCGGGCCGAAACGATGTGGAACCGGACACAGATAGGCGAGAAACAGCGGCGTTGAGTGCTACCGATATTTCATTAGTGTGACTTACTAATTCAGAATTATCGCTGATTAGCGCAATATCGTTATGACCCAAGTCTCTGAGTTGTTTAAACGCGTATGCTGCCACCTCAAAAATAGACGCAGAAAACCCCGTTACACCACCTTTGAGTTCGCTTTGACTTAGAGTGACAACACTTTGCTTTTTATCCTGCAGGTGTTTTGTAGTAGACGCAATGGGAGGCGAGGCAATGGTATTAACAAATACTCCATCGCACCCTTGGGATAACAAAAACTCAATTGCCTCATTTTCCGACTCAAGGGTATCGTGAGAGAACGCGACCACACAATGTTTTTGGTATTGTCGCAAAATATGTTCAAAAGAAAAAAGTAAGTGGGAAGAAAACAACATATGCTTGTTTGGCAATACAACACCTACCGCATGGCTATGTTTAGATGCCAGTGAACGGGCTTTCTGACTCGGTGTATAGTGTAATTCGCTTGCCGCCTGTTTTACCTTATCAGCCATCGCGGCATTCACCGACGCCTTACCATTTAATACGCGAGATACCGTTGATAAGGATACTCCAGCCCGCGCTGCTACCTCATAGATGGTTGTCATTTAGCTCTTTCTTTTCACTAAGATATCGATCGTTTTACTGTAAGTAAGCGTTCACTTAAGCCCAGCGCGGGTATACAGTTCTGGGCTTTTATTGCTTGAGACAACCACTATTCGATGTTTTGAATTTGCTCGCGCATTTGTTCAATCAGCACTTTTAGCTCTACGGCCGACTGCGTAATGTCGGTGCTTATTGATTTTGAGCCCAAGGTGTTTGATTCACGATTAAACTCTTGCATCATAAAATCCAAACGGCGACCTATGGCGCCCCCCTTTTTCATGATATTTCGCGTTTCGTTTACATGCGTATTCAAACGGTCAAGCTCTTCAGCTACATCTACTTTTTGGGCCAGCATGATCATTTCTTGTTCGAAGCGTCCGGCGTCTAGCTCTACTTTTGCTTCTTCAAAGCGTGCCTGCACTTTTTCTCGTTGCCATACCATAATTTCAGGCATGCGAGCGGCCACTTTTTCTACTTCGGCCTCTATAGCGTCTAAGCGCTGCGCTATCATGGCTTTAAGTGCATCGCCCTCTGAGGCACGTGCATCAATAAAATCTTTTAGGCCTTGGTCGAAAGCGGCCATAACGTCTGCGTGAATGCTGTCCATATCGGCTTCTTCTGCCGCAATTACTCCAGGCCAGCGCAATACGTCTAAGGGGTTCACACCTGATGACTGTCCGTGAGACTGCACCCAATCAGCGGCTTGCATAACCTGTTTAGCTAAGTCTTCGTTTAAGCTTAACGTTGTTGTAGCTGCATCGTTTGCCGTAAAGCGCAATGCGCATTCTACTTTGCCTCGAGCCAGCTTTTTACGAAAACGTTCGCGCAGCATGGGCTCAAGTGAGCGAAATTGTTCCGGCAAGCGAAAGTAGGTCTCTAAAAAACGCTGATTAACAGAGCGTATTTCCCATACTGCAGAGCCCCACTCTTTTTTCGTCTCTACGCGGGCGAATGCTGTCATGCTATAAATCATAATTTTCCTTGGAATTTTACTGAAAGCCTGCAAAAACAACGCGACCAACGTGTTGTATCGATAAATAAACGGGCAGTCTTTCTCGTTAGCTATATATTATATCAGTCCGCATAGATAATTACCCACTCAGCGAGACTTAAAATGTTCGTAATCGCGGCGTGTTACCGCATGTGCAGTGGCTCTACGTCAATGTGACACAGCAAAGAGTACGCACATTTAACCATTTCTATAAGGAATACAAGAATACGAGCAAAGTTCGTTTTCATAGGATGGGCCCATTGCGCTATACTTAGACTCATTCATATTTCCAGTGAATGTGGTTTTAGCGTTCAACCACGTTTGGCCTTAAAAACATAAGCTGGAAATGACATTTAAGCACTTACGTTGTGGAGAACTCTATGCGTCCAAGCGGCAGAACCGCCAGTCAAATTCGTCCAGTTACTATTACTCGTCAATACACCTGCCATGCTGAGGGCTCGGTATTAGTTGAGTTCGGCAATACAAAGGTGCTGTGTAACGCAACGGTAGAGGAAGGCGTGCCTCGCTTTATGAAAGGGCAAGGAAAAGGATGGATAACTGCTGAATACAGCATGTTACCGCGCGCAACGCATACCCGAAGTGGCCGAGAAGCGGCTCGCGGAAAGCAAGGTGGCCGCACGCTAGAAATTCAACGCTTAATTGCTCGCTCGCTTCGCGCCGCAGTAGATTTAAAACTACTTGGTGAAAACACCATTACTTTAGATTGCGATGTTATTCAAGCCGATGGCGGAACGCGCACAGCATCGATAACTGGCGCCTGTGTAGCACTTGTCGACGCATTAACCTATATGCGTGCTAAAGGTATTTTAAAGGCAAACCCGCTCAAGCACATGATAGCTGCGCTGTCGGTTGGTATTTTTGAAGGCACACCGATTGCTGACCTTGAATACACAGAAGATTCAGAAGCTGAGACTGACATGAACGTTGTTATGACAGAAACCGGTAAGCTAATTGAAGTACAGGGCACGGCAGAAGGCGAACCTTTCTCGTTTGAAGAGTTAGAAGAAATGCTGAAGATAGCGAAACACGGTCTTCGCGAATTGTTTGATATCCAAAAAGCGGCACTAGCGTAAGAGGTCTACATGAAAGCGTTTCAGCGTGATTTTATTGAGTTCGCCATTGCGCGTGGTGTACTAAAGTTTGGTGAATTTACGTTAAAGTCGGGCCGCACTAGTCCTTACTTTTTTAATGCTGGTTTGTTTAATCGCGGCGGTGACCTTGCAAAACTAGGTCGCTTTTATGCTGATGCATTAGTCGATGCAGGCGTGGAGTTTGACGTATTATTCGGGCCTGCCTACAAAGGTATTCCTATCGCTACCACCACTGCGGTAGCGTTAGCCGATAGCCATCAACGTGACGTGCCTTACTGCTTTAATCGCAAAGAGGCTAAAACTCACGGTGAAGGTGGAAACCTGGTAGGGAGTCCTCTAGATGGACGGGTGATGCTGGTGGACGATGTGATCACCGCTGGAACGGCTATTCGTGAGTCTATGGCGCTTATTGAGCAACAGCAGGCTAGTTTGTCTGGTGTTCTCATTGCCCTAGACAGACAAGAGCGAGGCAAAGGTGAATTGTCAGCGATTCAGGAAGTTGAGCGCGATTTTAATACCACAGTGATTTCCATCGTTGCTCTTGCTGATGTGGTTGCCTATTTGCAAGAAAAAGGCGGTCATAGCGCCGAGATTGATGCCATAAACACCTACCGTGAGAATTATGGCATCTGATTTTGATACTGCTTTTAATGAGGCAAACACCCATTTAGACGCGTTGGGGCTTCGCTGCCCTGAGCCGGTTATGATGGTGCGTTTAAACATTCGTAAATTAGCGGATGGGGAAACCTTGTCAGTGTCGGCAGACGACCCGTCAACAGCGAGGGATATCCCAAGCTTTTGTCGGTTTATGGGACACACGCTGGTAGCGTCTCAAACTGATACAATGCCATATCAATTTGTCATACAGAAAGGGTGCTTGTAAGCGCCCTTTTTATTCACCTTCGCTAAGCGCTTGCAAAAGCAGCTTTTGAACAGCTAATTTGCTTTTTTTGTTTGAGCAATGAATATCGCTCAAATGCAGGTTTTCTCCGCTCAACATTCTTTTCAGTACAGACGCTCTGACACTTAACGAGATATAGCCCTCATTGGCTGTACGCTGTTTGGCGTTCATCGTGTTTTCCTCATTAAATAAATCAGTGGACGAGAGAAAGGCGGTTATTGGCGCGATGGATACTTTTACTTACGGAGTGATTGTTAACAAAATGGCTGCCAACAGAATGACCGCCATCGGCATTGCTATTAGCTGCATCGTTATTAGCTAACGTGTTGTTAACTAACAGCAGACTGCTTTGTTCAAAAGCATGCATCGCAGTTTTGATTAACGCTAAGATAGTATGGTTGGTAGCATGAAGAGGCAGAACTGCAATTAGCTGCTGTTGGCACTGCTGCAATACATTATGAGCTTCTTGCGTATTGTCACTACAGTGCAAAAGAGAAGACAGATACATACCTGCGGCCGAGTAGGAAATTATATCCTCCCTTACGCCATTGTCTTTGTGATTTGAAACGTTTTGATTGGACACATTTTGTAATGCCGTGAGGACAAGCTTTGCAGTTTCTAGCGTCTGATACGCCAGCGTGCACGCTTTATCAAGTTGCCCCTGAAGGCGGGCCTTTTGCATGCTATCTTGCAAGAAATGCCGATGTTTACGCGCGTCAATTGGGTTTAATTGAAGCCACTTTGTATAAACGGGGCATAAATGTTGTGTATTCACTGTTGCACCTCTTAGATAGGACTCGTTATTACACTAATGTAAATAGGAATCATTATCAATAAAGAAGTTCAACAAGATTGGTAAAAGCTTTTACAAATGTTTTTTGCGCAGCGGTAAAATACCAAAAAGCCTTATTATAAGAGTGTGTTAGCGCCCCACCAGAGTAGAAGCACGATAAGTGTTGCGCCAATAATCGCCTTCATTTTATAGCGCCTAATTATTTGCTCTGCCTTGTCGCCAGCATAATACACGGCTGCCGCAAGGCCGAAATAGCGAAGTGAGCGCGCTATAATCGTGGCCAGTAAAAACAAGGGGAGCGAATATTTTGTGGCACCTGCTGCAAGCATAGCTACCTGAAAAGGAATAGGGGCAATGCCCAAGGTCATAACAAACCAAAAGCCCTGCTGCTGCATTTGGTCTTTTACATTTTCAAATTGGTCCTGACTGAAGAAAGTGGAAATTACCCACTCTCCAATCAAATCAAAAAGATAATACCCTAAGGCATAGCCGAAAATAGCCCCTATCACACAGCCAAGGGTTGCCATTGCAGCGATGTGCCACAGCGATTCTCTTCTTGCCTGCATCAATGGCAACATCACGGCTTCCAAAGGAATCGGCACTATGGTCGATTCTAAAAACGAAGAAAGCGTAATACCTTTCAACATATGTTTCGAATCGACCAATTGCTTGGTCTTTTGCGCCATCTTTTTACTGAGCTTTTTACCAGGTGTCATGAAATCCTTTCTCGTACTGCTTCTTTTTTACTGTTTGTGAACAACGCCGTCTTTCATTACAAACGACACATTTTCCATTATGGTTATATCGTCAAACGGGTTACCTTTTACCGCAACAATATCTGCTAATTTACTCGGCTCTAACGTACCTAGTATGTCGCTTACACCGAGTAAATCTGCGGCATTCACCGTGGCGCTTGTTAACGCGTCAGCAGGAGTCATTCCCGCTTCAACCATTAGGGCAAACTCTTGTGCATTATCGCCATGGGCTGATACGCCACTGTCAGTTCCAAAAGCAATTTTCACGCCCGCTTTATGAGCGGTAGCAAATGTTTGCTGAATTAGGGGGCCAATTGCCGCTGCTTTTGGGCGAACTAATTCTGGAAAGAAGCCATCGATTTTTGCTTTTTCTGCAACAAACTTGCCGGCAAGAATGGTGGGCACATAATACGTGCCGTTTGCTTTCATCAACTCGTGAATCTCTTCATCCATGTAGGTGCCGTGTTCTATTGAGTCCACACCTGCTGTAATAGCTCGCTTCATGCCTTCTTTTCCGTGTGCATGAACGGCTACGGTCATTTCGTAGTCTTTCGCCGTATCGACAATTGCTTCTAATTCATCGGTCATAAATTGTGGGTTTTGACCACTTTTAGCCACACTGAGTACACCGCCAGTGGCGGTAATCTTTATCAGGTTAGCGCCGTCTTGATAGCGCGTTCTTACTGCTTCTCGAGCTTGCGCTTCTCCATTGACTACGCCTTGCTCAGGACCTACATCCGGGCGAAGTAAATGAGACATACCATTAGATGGGTCGGCATGGCCGCCCGTGGTGGCAATAGATTTTCCTACGGTGTAAATGCGCGGGCCAACAGCATAGCCCTTATCGATAGCGGTTCTTAGGGCAATGGTTTCATTGTGCGAGTCACCGAGGTTTCGTACTGTTGTAAAGCCTGCGTCTAGGGTGATCTTTGCGTAATTTGCTGCACGCAATGCATAGTCTGCTTCATTAAGCGTGAATCGCTCTAGGTAGCTCTTTGGTCCGCCTTGTTGAGAGGACAGGTGTACATGCATATCCATCAAGCCAGGCATCACCGTGCTATCTTTTAAATCAATAACAGTATCGCCCTTCTCAGCGCTTAAATATCCTGATTTCACACTTTCGATTTTGTTATCTTCAATAACGATAGTCACCTTGTTGCGTAATTCGCTAGAGGTTCCGGTAAAGGCTTTGCCAGCATGAATGAGCGTGGCCGCTTGGGCGCTAAACGTAAGCGGTAAAAGTGAGCAAGATACAGCTAATGCGGTCAGTGTTTTTTTCATAATATAGTTCTTCTTTTGATGGATAATTACACAGTAATTTAATGTAAAGCACTCATTAAAGTAACGCAAAGTATTACGCTATTAGTGGCGGGTTTTACGGGTTTATATGAGGTATTTACGAAGCGTTATTTTATGGTGTACGAATTTTGGGCTAATTAAACGGGATGTATTGAAAGAAAGCGAAAGAGTAGAAAAGCAAGGAGCGGACGCAGATAGTGGAAAGCGATGAATCAAAAGGTAAGCGGAGATTAACCTACCTTTCCAATAACAAAGTCGATGTTAGCTGAGTGAACAACGAAGTGAGTTTCATCACCGCCTTTTATTTCTTTCGATTTTTCAAGTAGCTGGTAATACACATTTTGATGTAGGCGAGCCCAAAGGTTTCTGCGAACACATACATAGGGTATTGCGGTAGCCTCTTTATCTCGAATTGCTTTTGGTGGAACGCGTAGTTCCATTTGATCAACGCTATCTAAAACAACTTCATCGCCAGTCTGTGTAATCAGCACAAGCGCAGTGTTCTTGTCGCCGTTAGCGTCTGCTTCAATCTCTTTCCATTGAGTGATTAAAAAAGGCGTGTCTTCAACGGTAATCCCCACTTTTTCTACCGGCGTAACAAGAAAGTACTTATCGTCTTCTCGTTTAAGTACCGAAGAAAACAGTTTTACCAAGCTAGCGCGACCTACTGGGGTGCCTTCATAAAACCAGCGACCGTCTAGCGTCACTGTCATATTAATATCGCCGCAAAAATCGGGGTTCCATTTTTCGACAGGCGGAAGGGGGCGCGTCTTATCAGACGAGCCCTCTATTTGCTTTTGAAACTTAGTTAAGTCCATTTTGCTCAATCAACGCTTTGATTTCGCGAAGCTTCGCTTTAATACGGCGCATGTTGTCAGGCCCCGTTCTTAACAGTTGCTTTTGCGGCCCATCAAGGTTTTCTAAGCGTTCGTCTGTGTATTTGTACATCACAGAATCTGAATAGACTTCTACCGGCACCGGTACCTCTGGCGTATCAAGCAATTCGTCTATTGCGCTTAGCAACACACTATTAAAATCTTTGTCAGGGTCACCAATTTCAGCGTATTTAGCTTGAATTTCGTCTTTGTAAGACTGATAAACCGTTAACAGCGCCTCATTATCAAATGACTCTAAAACATTCACATATGGCGTGTAGCGCTTATAGCTAGCTGCATCAATCCACTGCTTATCAGCTTGAGAATACACTCTGAAATTCTGTTCTGGTGGAGTAAGCAATTGATGATTGGGCGCCATTTTGTTGCCCGCCAAATTTGTCACAGAAACCACAAAGCGTTGAAGTAGGCCTTCGTTAACCAGTAGTCTATTCACCGTGTCTTGATCGGCGGCTGCGCTATCTACTAGCGCTTCTTTCACTGCTGGATCGCTAACATCAAGTGGTTCGGGCTCACTTTCCTCAACTTCAGGGAGTGGTTCCACTTCGTCTTTCTCTTCAAGTTCAACAGGTGGTGGTGCAGGTTTTGTTTCAAATACTTCCGGTTCATCAGACTCGGTAAGTACGGGTTCATTAATTTCGGGCTTAGGTGCCTCTACTGGCTCAGGCGTTTCATCGCTTGGCCAAAAAACTATCGCAAGGATGACGACAAGGATTATTCCCGCTATCAGAAAGTGTGGGCCTAACGACTGTTTCTCTGTTGTTTCGCTCATAATGACTCCGCTGCTGAGATTTCCTTTAGGTAATACTACCAGACATAACACTCAATGTTAGAAAATCAAACAAGAGAAATGTTCCTTTTCTGCTTAAATTTTCAATCGTGATAGCCTTTTAACGTTGAAAACACCGATTTCGATTGGTCTTACCTACAACAAAATAAATGCTCTCTCCTAATGGTGCATGGGTTAATCAGTCTGTGTCGTTGTAAATAAGTGTCAATACTGCGATTCGATTACATGAATAGCGCGTGCTCGTAACGAATAGGCTATAACACGGAGTAAAATCACCCCTTGCTAGAAATATACACCGCTCAAATACCCATTATTACAAGTACACATTGTTACAAACACACGTCGTTACAAATACACGTGTCATTATTTGCGTCAATCATTGTAAATAACTTGGGTTATTTTAAACATTTGTTTAACATGTAGAGACTGTTATCTTGGTTGCTCACTATGACCGTTATATTATTTGCTATTCCTTTGTTTTTCCTACTTATTGGTATTGAGCTTTATGCCGATCGCAAAAGGAAAACGGGGTACTATCGAACTAATGACGCTATCACAAGCTTAAGTGCGGGTGTGCTTTCTCGCATTGTGGCAATTGGTCATCAACTTATCCCCTTTACTATTTATGTGCTTTTCTTTGATGCGGTCGCTATGTTTGAGCTACCGCAAGCGTGGTGGGTGTGGGTCATTGCATTTGTAGCTTATGACTTCTTTTACTACTGGAATCATCGGCTTGGACATGAAATGAGCATACTCTGGGCCGCCCATGTAGTGCATCATTCAAGTGAAGATTACAATCTGACTACGGCATTGAGGCAAACAAGTGGTGCTGTGTTTAGCTGGATTTTTTATCTGCCGCTGGCGTTGGTTGGCTTTACGCCACAGATGATAATAACGGTGGGAGCACTTAATTTGGTGTATCAGTTTTGGGTTCACACTCAACACATCACCACGTTGGGGTGGATGGAAAAGGTGTTTGTCACCCCTTCAAACCACCGGGTTCACCACGCCCAAAATCGCATCTATATCGATAAAAATTACGGAGGTGTTTTTATTCTTTGGGATCGGTTGTTTTCAACCTACATGCCCGAGAAAAAAGAAGAGCCCGTAGTTTTCGGTATTCGCGGTGCGCTCAAAAGCTTTAATCCGCTTTGGGCTAACTTACAAATTTACAGTCAACTCGCTAAGGATAGCTATTATACCCGTTCATGGACTGACAAATTTCGCGTCTGGTTTGGCCGTACGGGTTGGCGACCGGCCGACGTATCAGAGCGCTTTCCCAAGGAAAAACTACCTTTGAGTAATTTTAGAAAATACCATCCACATATCCATAAGTCAGTGACGCGCTATAGTCTTTTACAGCACGTAATTATGCTTGGCGCTGCGCTTTATTTTTTGCTCAATTTAGACACGCTCTCAGGTATGCAGCAAATGGCTATTGTTCTCACCGTTGTGGTTATGAGTATTCAAAATGGCTTTATTCTGTCTCAATCTAAGTTGGCGCTTGCGTTAGAGGGGCCGCGGTTACTCATGTTTCCACTACTGTGGATTGCTTCGGGGATTGGCATTGCGGCGTGGTGTTTCGCACTGTCTTCTGTCGTTGGCCTCGTTATGCTGTTATTTGCAGTGCGCTACAGTAATTATCGCCGCCCTATCGAAGAAGTCAGGCTATCAACTGAACCTGAAAACTTAGCGTAACGTAATAAAGACGTTTTGTTAGCGCCGGCGTTGTGTATAGCGTCAGCTGCTACCCGTATTAGGGCGTTTTTTGAGGTAGGTATGCATAAGTTTCTTTTTAGCGATTTAGAAGATACACCAACAGTAATAGACTACTTAGAAGTGCAGTCATATGAGATGAATGTGTATCTCGTTTATTTAATGGTTGGTGATAAAAGCGGGATGGTTTACGACAAAAAGGGTAAGCCAATGCGATTTTTTAGCACGGGTCATATTCGCGAATCATTTGCTCACTGCAGCGTCGAAAAGTCGGTGATGAAGCACGACACGCCTTATGACGAAATGATAGGTAATCCGCCTAAAAGTGCAGAGCAAATGGCGCTGCCTTTCAGTATGGATTTGCCTTACTAAACACATTTCAGCTTTATAGTTGTGTGTTCTGTTTGCGGAGCACGCAAACTAGGTGTTTTCTAGCCAGGGAGCCGCCAACGCTCGCATATTAACTTGCGCACCTAATCGCCTGGCCAATAAAAACAGTCCCCCTAGCTTTCTGTGAATAAATAACGCATCAGCCGGTGGCGTATGCCAGAAGTCATGTTCCGTCGTGAGCGTCATGCCCTTATCGTGCAGGCGCTGAATAAGGTCGCTAGTGCCAAAATCATAGGGCTCGTTATGTATAAGCGACTCGCACGCTTCCATGCCAATACCAATGACAGCATCAACCTGTTCGGGAGTGTGCGATTTATCTATTAGTCCGATATCAAGGGCTGCCTCTGCCATTAACTGCTCATCTTGCAAAGCGGCACTATTAAGCAGTGCTTTGTAGCCTATTGAAATACTTTCTGGGATCTCACGGGTTGCGCCAAAATCAAGAAGTACTATCTGCTTTGTCTCTTTATTAAACTTGTAATTGGCAAGGTTCGGATCGCTTTGTAGCAGCTTAAAGTTAAATACCTCATTGAAAAATAGTCCCATCAAGTCAGTCATAACAGCATTGCGTACTTCCTGTGATTCATCAAGCAGCGTATCTAGGTTCGAAGCCTCAATAAAGTCCATCGCGAGTACCGTTTCACTGGTAAGGGGCTTGTAAGTTTGAGGAATGATAAAGCGTTCTATCTCTGTAAGCTGCTGGCCATAACGAGTTAGCATAGCCGCTTCGCGGTTGTAGTCAGCCTCTTGATGAAGCTGTGTTTTTGCTTCACTAAGAAGAGGATTAATATCTAAAGATTTCGGTATCAGCCCCGTGAGCTTTATTAAGGTCGCGACATTATCCACATCGCTATCGATACTTTTTCTCACCCCAGGGTATTGCACCTTTATCGCCAGCATTTTTCCATCCATGGTGATGGCCTTATGCACCTGACCAATAGATGCCGCTGCCACTGGCGCAAAAGAAAAATACAGTAGGCTGTCCTGCCAATTCTCACCCCACGCCTTATTCAAGGTTTCGATAAGCTGCGATTTAGGCATTGGATCTGCGTCTTCTCTTAAACGAGATAAGATAGTAGCAAGCTCAGGGGGCAAAAAGTCTCCTGCATCCATAGAGATAAGCTGACCGAGTTTCATGGCCGCGCCGCGCATGCTAGCTAGCTGATTGGCCACATTCGTCATATTCTTTGGTGTTAATAGCAATGAGGCAAGGGCAGGTCTCTCGCCCTTCAACAGTTGTCCTGCGCCCTGAGTAACGACATTTCCGGCAATTTTACCCGCCAGTGCGCCCAGGCGACTTACCCGGGATAATCGAGAAGAGGGAATAGCTTTTGACTTTCTTTTAGGGGAGTCTTCGGACATGTCACCTACTCTATTTCGCTACGTTGGAAACGTAGCAGGGTCGCCTCAAAAAGAGGCTATTAAATAATATAGGTATGTACGAGATAGAGGTCGGTTTTGATTAACGAATACGTTTAAAAGCAACTTATTTAAAAGCAATTCGTTCGCCTATGCGCACTGGTATTAGATAATTTGCGACACCACCTGCAAAACAAAACCAACGACACTGCCAATGGCAAAACCTGTCCAGCCGTTTGCGCCGCGATAACGCCAAAGGGCCGCACCAAAGAAACCACACCACAACATGGATGAATAGGTGGCAATCATTCCATCACCCATACCGGTATTGGGCAAAAACAGCATGATGATAAACGTCATGGCCATTCCCCCACTTAAGAGCACCCACATGATGTTCTTTTTATCAGCAAAGGCACTGTTAGCAGCCGAGCCTTTTGGGCCTGTCGAGTCTTCAGAGTGCCCCAGCGCCGCGCGCTCTTCGAGATTGCCAGTGTCGGCTACTTCTTTTTTCTTTCTGTCTTTTCGAGCGTTGTGCGCAAATGCACTAGAAGCGCTGTTACTCATGATAATACCTTCATAGAATGACGTTCTCACGCAAACGTTAATGTATTGTTAAAAGAAACGCTATAAGACTTCGGTGGTAGATGTGCTCTGGTCAGTTTTTTTAAAGACATAAAAAAAGCCCGCGGATTTAATGCTAAATGAAGCATCCGCGGGCTTAGTATTGCAAACACTGGGTTTAGTGATGGTCGCTGTTAAAGCCCACCTCAAGCAGCGTTACATTGTCGGTGAAAGTAAGGGTTTTTAGTGGCCCGTTACCTTCAACGTTAATGGTGTTCACTTGGCTAGGCCATAAATCTCGAAGTGCATCGTGACGTATTTTCAAGCCCTCAAGTGCCGGTGGTTGAGCCGTTTCTTGGTAAACCCAAAAGTGCTTACCATCCACTTCAAAACCTACTTGGCCAAGCGCTAGCGAAGTATCTTCACTGTTTAACAACGCAAAGTGGTGACCAACATAATCAGCAAATGCTTGCTGCGTCTTTTCGTCATCCATAATGTCGGCGTTCTTATCAAACAGAACCTTTACCGCATGCTCAGCATCGTGCAAATTAAAACGATGCATTACTTCGATATTTTCGGTTCTTGGATTGAACAATACCGTGGTAATAGCCGCCTTAATTTGATGGGCCTTCACCGCAGTGCTGTATGCAAAGCTACCTGCTACCAATAACAGTGCAAGCAGGGCAACCGTGCCCTGCTTGATAGAAGACAATTTACTCGTCATCGTTGCCTTCATCATTCTCATCGTCTTCGTCATCAGTTTTTAACTCAGTTTTTGAGTCTTGCATAAGGTCGCGGTACTCGTATGAGTTGCGAGACTTACCTTTATACGCTTCGATACGCGACGGAATGATGCGACGTGGATAGTGGTTGTTTTCAACATTCACATCGGCTGTTTCCCAATGTGGGTCAACGGTAACACTCACTAACTCTTTGTCTTTTTCCGTTACGATTAGCTTGCTAACCGCTTTTGGCGTTCTGCGCCAAATTTCAGCAGGTATACGCATCTCTTCTGTCGAACCATCTTCATAAGCAAGTTCTAGAATGATAGGCATAACCAAGCCACCATGGTTACTGAAGTTAAGTACGTAATAGTTTTTATCTTCTCTTACTGCACGTTCAAATGCAGTGCGTTCCCAAGGCTCTAAACCTTTCAAGAATTTTTGATAGCTATTACGCTCTTTGTTAGTCACGGTATAGCGATCGTTTTCGTCGTAAAAATCGCTGATGTCATCGAAGCGATCAACCCACAACTCTTTACCTTCTTCTTTGTTGCGAATAACGGTAAGCGACTGTGGTTTTTCCATTTCTGTCTGGCGTTCGCGGCCAAAATCGATATCTGGATCTTCGGTGTTCAAGCGAAGCTTATAAACGCTGTCTAAGCTAATGTCTACGTGATCTGTTGAGTAGAACCAGCCACGCCAGAACCAATCTAAGTCAACACCTGATGCTTCTTCCATTGTACGGAAAAAATCAGACGGAGTCGGGCGTTTAAACATCCAACGCTGTGCATATTCTTTAAACGCAAAATCGAAAAGCTCGCGACCAAGAATAGTTTCACGCAAAATGTTAAGTGCTGCTGCAGGCTTAGTATACGCATTAGGACCTAAACGAAGTACCGAGTCTGACTGAGTCATAATAGGCACCTGAGTTTGAGACTTCATGTAGCCTGTAATATCACGTGGCTCAACACCCCATGGAATCGTTGGATCCCATTCACGACCTGCTACACCATCAAGAAAGCTGTTTAACCCTTCATCCATCCACGTCCATTGGCGCTCGTCAGAGTTTACCGTCATCGGGAAATAAATGTGCCCCACTTCGTGAATAACAACGCCGATAAGAAAGCGTTTTTCAGCAAGTGAATACGTGCGAGAACCGTCGTCTTGTAACTCGGTACGCGGGCCGTTAAACGTAATCATAGGGTATTCCATACCACCCACAGGGCCATTAACCGACTGGGCTACTGGGTATGGATAGTCGAAACTAAAGCGGCTGTACACGTCCATAGTGTGGATAATGGATTCAGTTGAATACTTCTGCCATAGCTCACCACCTTCTTTAGGATAAAACGACATCGCCATTACAAGAGGCTGTGTGTCGCCGCCTTGTTGGTAACCGCGCGCATCCCAGGCAAATTTCCGTGATGAAGCCCATGCAAAGTCACGTACATTCTCTGCTTTAAACGTCCACGTTTTTAGCTTTGATGTACCTTCTTTCTCATTCTCGATAGCTTCTTCAGGCGTTACAACAAAAACAATACGATCTGCCTTCTCTGCCTTTTTCAAACGATCGCGCTGAGTTTTGGTCAGCACATCTTTTGGGTTTTGAAGCTCACCTGTCGATGACACAATGTGGTCGGCAGGAACGGTAATGTCTACTTCGTAGTTACCAAACTCTAGTGTGAATTCGCCGCGGCCGATAAACTCTTTGTTAGTCCACGCTTCGTAATCTGTGTACGCGGCCAAACGAGGGAACCACTGGGCAAGCAAGAAGATGTCATTGCCGCCTTCACGTTCATCATCAGGGAAGTGCTCGTAACCTGCGCGAGCAGATACCGCATCTTCTTCTACAATGTTAAATGCAAAGTCGATATCGAAAGTGACTTTCTTACCCGGCTTCAATGGCGTTGCCAAATCCACACGCATTAATGTACCAACCGTAGTATGGCGAAGGTCATTACCTGATTTATCTTCAACGCGAGAAATGGTGTAGCCTAGCTCATTGTCTTCAACAAATTGCTGGCGACGAAGTGCGCCCATGCTCAGTTTTGCTGGCTTGCTACCGCTGGCTGCTTCTGTAGCCGGACCACGGTTTCCAATACCACCAAATGTGGTAGTAAGCGCTGACATAGAGTCATCGCGGAATTTGTTTTGGTCTAATTGAATCCACAGATACTTCAGCGTATCTGGTGAATTGTTGTGATAAGTAATGGTTTCTTTTGCTTCAATACGACGCTCGCCTTCAAGCAATTTCACGTCGATATCGTAGTCAACTTGTTGCTGCCAATACTGATGGCCAGGTTCGCCAGCAGCATTTCGATATACATTTGGAGTAGGTAAAACTTCGTCTAGCTGACGGAATTTATCTTCAAAGTCGCCCTTTGTTTGCTTTATTGAGGCGTGTGCACTGGGAAGAGAAATCAGCATTGACAATACTGGCGCTAGCCAGAAAAAATGTCGTTTTGCGGTGCTCATGGTGTTTCCTTGCAACGTGTTAAGTTGGAATTATTATATGTTATCGCCTTTAGTATATAAGTCTGGCTCTGCGAATCCTAGTTCCCGACCGTAAACTACCCTCGGTTTAACGCAAAGTTTATGTAACAGAACGTTTTGTGATACGACTTTAACTGTCGTATTCTTATCTCCTTGTCCTTTTTTCATTTCCTTCCTCTATGAATAGTTTTTCTTGGCAGCGAGCTGTCGTTAAAGTGGGTAGTGCCTTAATTGCACCTGATGGCAGAGAATGCAGCGGCCGATACTTATTAGCATTAGCTCGATTTATTACCGTTAGCCGTGAACAGGGTAAAGAAGTCATTTTAGTGTCTTCAGGCAGCGTCGCTGCGGGTCGCAATAAGGTCTCTTCTGGTGCTAATGGAGTTGTATTACGCAACACACCATCAATTGCTGAAAAGCAGGCTTTGGCTGCCATTGGGCAGAATTTAATGATGGCAAACTGGCAACGTTTTTTCGATTTCCCCTGCGCGCAAGTGCTGCTTACCGCTGACGACCTTCGCGATCGCACTCGCTATGTAAATATAAAAAATACGCTGCGAGAAATTCTCAATCACCATGCTTTGCCCATTATCAATGAAAATGACACGGTGGCAGTAAATGAACTTAAGGTGGGTGATAACGACAATCTCGGCGCTTACACCGCACTGGTTGCGCAAGCAGACACCCTTATTATTTGTTCTGATATTGATGGGCTTTATACCGGCGATCCGCGCAAAAACAAGTCTGCCACGCTCATTCCTTTTCTCGAGAATATTGATAATAGTATTTACGAATTAGCTGGCGGAGCCGGCACCGCTGTAGGAACCGGAGGTATGCGCACGAAAATAGAAGCGGCAGATAAGTGTATTAATAGCGGTATTCAAACATTGATTGTAAATGGCCGTAAGGGTGAGACATTTGACGCCCTGCTCGCCGGTAAGGTACCAGGTACCCTTTTTAAACCAACTCGCACACCTTCAAACGCCCGAAGACTTTGGCTTACTCATACACTCAAAACCGCTGGACGCATTGTTGTTGATAGTGGCGCAAAGTTAGCGCTCGTTGAAAATGGCGCTTCACTGTTACCGTCGGGTATTGTTGATGTTGACGGAGAATTTGCTCAGGGAGAAGCGGTTGAGGTTATCTGTGATGGTCGCGCCATAGCGAAAGGCTTAAGTGTGTATAACGCAAAAGACTTATTGCTCATAAAAGGGAAAAAGTCGAAAGATATTGCCAGTGTGCTAGGTTATGAAACAACAGATGTTGCCGTACACAGAGACGATATGGTGCTGCTGTAGCGGCACCGTTTTACTAATGCCGTTATATTAGCTTCGTAATACTAATATCATTTAAAAAGCCCCGTTATATTAGCCCTGTTCAATAAGTGCTTACAAGGCTAATGGCATTGTTCGGCGCAGCCAGCAGTGCTAATGCTCAATGAGAATAACTGACTAAACAGCAACAAAGAGGATGCCCATGACAGAAATAACACCAACGCTCTCGGACTACCCCTTTTCAGTCACAATTGCTACTCGGTGGCAAGACAATGATGCGTATGGGCACATCAACAATGTAATGTACTACAGCTTTTTTGATACAGCGGTTAATCGTTATTTGATTGAACGTGGTGGGTTAGATATTCACAACGGTAAAACCGTAGCATACGTGGTAAGCAGTCAATGTCAGTATGTCGCACCTGCGGCTTATCCAGAGGATATCTATGTGGGTGTGTGCGTGAATAAAGTGGGCAGAAGTTCAGTTACCTATGGTTTGTCTGTGTTTGCTGGGGAAAGTAAACGCCGGGTTGCTCACGGTCAGTTTGTTCACGTTTTTGTTGATAGAGCCTCGGATAAATCTATTCCCATTCCGGTAAATATTAAAGCAGCGCTTGAAGATATTTGCGACCCGTCATGAGTAGTGTTGATAGCGGTAGTTTAAAAAAATCTTTGCAAGGCGTTTTTCTGGATGCTGAAACGCTGGGCACAGGCCATTTAGATACCTCAACGCTTGATGCCTTACCGTGCAGGCTCACTCAATATGACAATTCCACAGGCGAAGAAATCGTCACGCGAATAAAATCGGCCCACGTGGTGCTTGTGAACAAAGTGGTACTGGATGCATCAGTATTACAGCAGGCTGAAAATTTACTCTACATTGGCGTAACCGCCACGGGTATGAACAATATCGACTTGGATTACTGTCAGTCTCACAACATCCGTGTTCAAAATGTAGAAGGGTATGGCACAGATAGCGTGGCGCAACACACCCTAACCTTATTGCTCAACTTAGCGACAAATTTTGCTCGCTACCAGCGAGATGTGGCAAACGGAGAATGGTCGGCGTCACCTCATTTTTGCCTCTCCACTTATCAGGTAACTGAATTGGCTGGAAAGCATGCGGTGATTGTCGGTCACGGAGCGTTAGGACAGCGGGTGGAGGCTTTACTTACGGCCTTAGGAATGAAGGTGTCTATAGCGGCTAGACCTGGTAAAAAGGATGATAGCCGCCCATCGCTGGTATCGCTTTTGCCAAGCGCGGATGTGGTGACCTTACATTGCCCGCTTACAGCTGAAAATGAGAAACTAATTAACGGGCACACGCTGTCGCTAATGAAACCCAGCTGCTTGTTAATTAATACCGCCCGTGGTGGTTTAATTGACGAAGAGGCTTTGTTAAAAGCGCTCAATAACAACCAAATTGGTGGTGCCGGGCTGGATGTTTTAAGTAAAGAACCTCCGCCTGAGGATCATCCACTGCTTAATGCCAATCATCCCAATTTATTAATAACGCCACATAATGCATGGATTGCCACTGCTTCACGGCAGCGGCTGCTTGATTTAACCGTTAATCATTTATCTCATTTTCTGCATGCGCATAGCGGCGTAAACACCTAGCGGCTTGCTTTTAATGTTCAATGCCTAATGAAACGCCTAATGAAGAACGTCTAGTTAAGAATACCAAATGAACAATATCCAATGACTAATACCTTATGACCATTAACAATGAATAACGCCACCCTATTTTCACTTTGCTGCTTAATATGGGGTTCTACGTGGATTGCTATAACCTATCAGGTGGGGCACACCTCAGAAACCTTCGCCGTAGCGTTACGCTATTTACTCGCCTCTGCTTGTTTGGGCTTATATTGTTTGTATCGAGGTTTGCCGTTTAAGCTGCCCCTACATATTCATGTGAAAATGGCCGCTGTGGGATTCTTCCTGTACAGCCTTAACTACACGCTGCTCTACATGGCCCAGGCGCATATTATTAGCGCACTTCTGGCGCTAATGAGCTCGTGTATTATCTACATTAACGTGGTACTGCGTCGCTGGTGGTTAAAAGAGCCCATTAGAAAAGAGGTTGTGATTGGTGCTACGTTCGGGCTTACAGGCATTGTGTGCTTATTTGTGCCCGAATTTTCAAAAGTGTCACTGGATCTTGCGTTGGCTACAGGCCTTGGTATCGCGTTTGTTAGCTTTCTTTGCGCGTCTATCGGCAATGTTATTTCAGAGCGTATACTCACCTCTGGCACTCCCGTCATTCAAATGAACTTCTACGCCATGAGTTATGCCATGGTATTGCTGTTTACTACTTCATTACTATTGCCTGAAAAACTTGTTATCCCCACGAGTAGCGAGTTCTATTTCTCGCTGTTATATCTGGCAATTTTTGGTTCGGTTTTCGCATTTGGTGCCTACATGAAATTACTGCAGCAGATGGGCGCTGATAAAGCCGCTTACGTGGTGCTGGTTTACCCTATGGTAGCACTCGTTATATCCACCTTTTTTGAGGGATATACGTGGAGCGCCCTATCCGTACTTGGCGTGTTTATAGTGTTAACGGGCAACGCTATAGCCATGGGAAAGGTACCGCAATTTATGCGCAGGCCTTCCACGCCAACGTAATTGCTTTTTAAAAAATTTGGCTGCCGCAGTTCTTGGTCTAAGCTGCCGCAGCTCTTGGTATAATTTACACCCTTTCGCTACAGCATCTGCAGCTATAGCGCATTAATTTTTTTATTTAGCTCGTAGGCGGGCTCTGTAACAATGGCTTCCAGAGTTTCAATACGCTGCTCGAGCATTTCAATGTGCTTATCTTTTTTCTGTATAGCTCTTTTGTGATGCTCTGCGTTGTTGGCGACAAATGGATTACTGCATTTACCGTTTATCCAATCGTTTAAACGCCACTGAAACCTTGCGTCTAAATAGCAAGCGCCCAAAGCAATCGTAGTTATACCGCTAAGTAGTAATAAAAGGCTTAATGTCGACATAGTGTTGTCCTCACAGTAATTAGTCATAGTTTACGAGGCAAATTAGGTAGCGCATCGCACGCTTTTGCCAGCGACTTACCCATGTAGTCTGCGAGTTGACAAATAAATTACACATTATTTTTAAAAGCGGTGTAATAAAAAAATAGTGATGTGGACTATACGAATAACAGCATGGGCTAACAAAACCGTATTTGTTGACAAAGCGGCATGCGCAAATAAAACGGCTGGACGTTTTTGATGGTTGAGGAATAGACACGTTGGGACAAGGATTTGAAGACGTCTTTGCGCAATACGGCGCATTGCTTGGCCGTGTAGCGAATAGCTACGAGGCAAATGATGCGTTGCAGCAAGAGCTGTTGCAAGACATTGCTATTGCAGTGTGGCAAGGGCTTGCTCGCTTTAAAGGCGATAGCAGCGTGAAAACGTACATTCTTAAAATTGCCCATAATCGCGCAGTAACCCACGTGGCAAGCCAAGTAAAGCGCATTGATACTCACCATTACGACCAAGACGATATTGGCTCAGATGGCTATGTTAGTCACGCACGCTCACCTGAAGTAGAAACCAGCCAGCACCAATCGCTAACCCGACTATTAAAAGCAGTAAGAGCTTTGCCGGTACAATCTCGACAAGTGCTTACATTGTCACTTGAGGGGTTGAGCTATGACGAAATAGCAGAAGTGTGCGGTATGACTAAAAACCATGTGGGCGTTGTATTAAAGCGGGCCAAACAAAGTATTAAGCAGGAGGAATCTCGTGCATAGCTATCAAGATAAAGAAAGCAATGAAAATACCGAAATCAGCGACCTATCGACTATGTGGCAAGCGCAGCCGGTAAACGAAATCGATATGTCGGCAATGAAAAAAAACCTATCAAGTGAACGCAAAAAGCAGCGTCTATTTATCATTATCGATTCTCTTGCCCTCTTTCCCGCTCTTTTCATGCTTTATTATTTTTGGGGTGAGTTGACGACGGCGGCGAAGATAATACACGTGGTGATGGTTGTGACTGCAGTGCCGCTACTGCTTTATCAACTTTGGCTAAGGCGTATTGCGGCATTTTATCGCGACAGTGACACCGCTGATCATCTACAAAAATTCACTAAGCAGGTGAAAAACAATATACGTATAGCGTTTATAACCAAACACTCTGCGTGGGTGGCTCTCGCTATTTTGCTGGCGTTTATCGCCGAGCGGCTACTATTTGGTGAGCTTTCACCGGAGAGGGTAACTCGGCTTTACGTTATTTTGGGGCCAACCAGTATTGTTATGACCTTATGGTATATCTGGGCGAACAAGCGTCAAAAGCGATTTGAAAAGCAGTTTACTGCCCTTACTAAAATGGCGGGGGACGCGTAATTTTGCGCGTCCGCCGTGCTCACCAAAGTCAGTTTATTCATTGTCTGAGTTATCACTAGCGCTTTCGTCACCAGTGCTTTCGTCGCTAGTGCTTTCGTCGCTAGCGGCATCGCTAACAGGCGCCTTCTCTTCAGAGCCGTCAGAGTCATCAGAGTCTGAACTGTTATCTTTCTGGCGATTTTCACCTAAGAAAAACTCATAGTAGAGGTCGAGAGCAAATTCAGACTGATCCTCTAACGTGGTTTGAATCGCTTCTAAATAGAGATTGGGTAGAAGCTGGTATTTTAACGCAAGATCTGGGGGAAGCTGTCTGCGTCGAAGCGTACTGTTTACGTCGTTATTTCCAAGACCAACATCGACATTATACTCAACCGATAGCCTATCGTTTATCTGCCCTGTGAGGGAAAGCTTGTCCTCATTGGTGCTCAAGCTAAAGTCATCTATGCCAAGGGCACTTCCCACCTGTCCGGTCAGCGTTTCTGTGTTAGATAGCCCGAAGCCGAGCAATAGCGCCGCATAGTTCGGGTCAGATGAACCTGAATTGGGCCCAGAACCGGTCAGTAAATAGGATAAAACGCCCTGCTGATCCATTGCCGGCTGAGAAAATAGATTAATACTTGGCGAGTCAGCAGACCCGTCTATTCTAATGCCAGCAATCACATCGTCATCGGTTTTCGCTGGGTTTCGAATTGCCTCCACTAATAATGACGGTTGGCCTATTGGGCCATTAAACTGTATTTCGCCCGTTTTGATAATAAGATTTTGACCGTACGCATTGTAGCGCCCGTTAAGTATTTGCAAGTCGCCAAAGCCCACCAGTGCTGGCTGAGTACTGATGCGTATTCCGCCATAAAGACTTGCCGTTAGGCCAAAAGCTTCAATTTTCACTTCTTCTTTTTTAGCTTGGTCGATATGCACCATGACATTAGCATGCACAATATCCAGCGGATCTTCGCTGCGAGGCTCTCCGCGCAAATGCACATCTTTTGACGGTGATACGGCGTTGTCAGGTAATGATGCAATTTCGATTCTGGCCCAAGGGATATTCACATCACCAGTGACATCAATTTTTTCTTTTGTAGCAGCAATATCAATGTTTGGTGATACCTTAAGTCGTGTATTGGGCTGTCTAATTTCAAAAGAATCTCCCTGCAGTGTAAAATTAGCACTGGGGGTAGACGACCAGTTTATATCGCCTTTTAGCGAGCCTTTGCCACCGCCCAGTATAAACGAGCCATCAAGATTAGCCTGTTGACCATCAAGTACAATTGACTGATTCCAATCAGACAGTGATACGGGGGTGTCTTGTATATCAATTGCCCCATTTTCAATGGTGAGTTCGCCGTTTAAAGCGGGGTCGTCAATATAGCCGCCTAAAGTGATTTTGCCGTTCAGTAAACCTGTCAGCGTGCGAATTGCCGGTGACAAGGGTTTAAGTGGCGACACATCTAGCCCCTCCATCAAAAGCGTGCCTTCAAGAGGCTTTTTATCATCTAAGGGGCGAGTATTAAGGGTAAGTGTTGCATTACCAATATCTTCACTTGAAATTAACGAGGTAGACGTTAATTTTCCTTGCTTAATTTTACCTGAGGTCTCCATTGAGTTTATGGTCAGCTCAATGGGCCTAGATTCGCCTAGCTGCCATTTGGCAGGACTTAACGAGGCTGTAAAGGTTGCGTCAATGGGGTCTGCCGCAGAGTAACTGCCCTGAGATTTCACTGTTAGTGCTGCGTCTGACGCCTTTGAAACAGTGAGCGGTGCGAGCTCGTGAGCCCATAAGCCAACAGGCAACGATGAGGCTGTTACATCCCAACTGGCCTTGTTTTCTAGATAGTTAACATTTTCAATGCACAGTTCTCCTTCACCTCTTGAGGACCAACAGTGGCTACTTATTTTTGCAGTAATGGGTGATGTTTGAGTGGGCATGCCAATATCGAGGTTAAACGGGGATGATAATAGCCAACGCATATTAGCAATTTCTAGCTTAGAGTCAGATATGGTGCCCTTCCAGTGCTGCGCTTTCCACGAGCCAGACATAGCAAGATCAACGGCATTGTTAGGCAAGCTTAACGCTATTTCGGCATTATGATTTTCATAGGTACCGGAGATAGACACGTCACCATTCAAAGCTCCTTGCTGCGCAGCCTGAGCGTTCAAACTTGGCGAAACGTTAATATTAGATAGGTTAATTTTGCTGGTTGTTGATGGGTTCTGCCAAGGACCATTAGCTTTAATCGCACCTTTTAATGAGCCCGACACATCGCCATACAGCATGCTAATCTCTGCAATATCCACATCAATATCGGCGTTTATGTAGCGTTTATTGAGCACTTGAGCCACCGCTTTTATGCGGTTTTCGTTTTGCTCAACGTTGAGGTTTGCCACTAATAAATCGCTAGGGCCGGCGTATACAGCTTCGCCTACTACTCGTATAGGTGAGCCTCGTAGATCGCCAGTAATATCCATATCACGTAAGCTCACATGCAAACCTCCAGTCTCGGAGTATTGCAATATGCTGTCGATATTTCCTTGCAGCTTCGCTGGGGCAAATTCACTAAACTGTTGAGCCGACACATTCGTCAGCGTTGTTTTGCCTTGCCATGCAATGGTGTCATTGAGGTATAAGGTACCCGTATTCTTAATACTGCCTTCTAAAGCCGATATATCAGCCTCATTCACATAAATATTGTTCTTTTTAAGTACTACATCTAATGCAACTGGAACGTCACCCATATCAGGTACATTCGCCGAGCCATTGCCTTTAAGTTTGTAGTCGCCCATGGTACCGCTAATGGTTAGCTGGCCCGCATCTAAGCTTGCGTTTTCAACGCTAGGAATAGGCTGAGCCTGCCAACTAGCGTCGAAATTTATTGGCAGCGACTCAGATAGAAAATTGGCAGACAAAGTGGTGTTGGCAGTAATCATTCCAGTGGCTGCAATCGTCACATCAATATCATCAAGGGCTCCTGATGCATCTAAAGTAATGTTTTGTCGCTGTCCGTCTATTGTTGCAAAGCCATCTAACTCAATATCAAGGGGATAAGTATCTCTAAGGTTAGCTTCTATAAACCCCGCTATCTGACCTTGTTCATGCTTAACGTTCACATTCTCTATGCGAACTGCAGAGCGTTGAAATGACATATCGGTTACTGATAGCAGCGATAATCGCTGGGTGCCTTCATTTTGAGAAGAGCCAGTACCCAGAGAAGCAATTTCACCTTGAGTGAAGCTAATATTTTCTATATTAAGCGCGCTAAATTTAATGGGAATGGGAGTGGCTATTACCGGCAATGATGGCACGTCGTAATTGAGCGAGTATGAAGTGGGTAGCGATGAACCGGATTTTGTATCTGGGCCAGAGCCTGGGCTGGAGCCAGAGCCTTGGCCTGATGGCTTGCTTGCCGGTGTAACTGCGCTGTTTGTACTCTTACTGCTATTTTGGTCTGTGCTATTACTATTAAGAGCAATAGCTAAGCCGCTTGCCTCTAAATTTTCAAACTCAATACGATTGGACCCAGAGAAATCCTCTAGCAATAAAGATTCAATTGCGATATTTGCATTGAGTAAGGCCACCGTCACATTCTTCAACGTAAGCTGCGCCACATCAACTGGAAGAGGGAGGGCAAAGGTGTCGCTCTGTTCACTTGCTGTATCGTTTTCTGCTGCAGCGGAAACTTGTTCAACCGTGGCGTTTTCCACCTCAAGATTGTTTATACAAACGCGAGGCTCAAAGGCGCAGCGCCAGGTTATATCTGCATAAACTCGGCCTACGTCAACCCGCCACTGTGGATTGGTGTATGTCAATTTATGTATTGTTAGGGGGCCAGCAAATCCACCTTCAATATTCTCAATCTCTAGTTTATCAACAAAGGTATTGGCCAGTATCTTTACCGTAGGTCCGCCAAGAGGGCTGATAAGCAAAGCATATACTGCAACAACAAAGAATACTGGTGATAGTAATAGAGCGGAAATAGTACGCTTTTTCATATTTCAGGCCCTATCAATAAGTGAAAATTCCATTTGGCTTCATCTGGAGCAAAACCTCGCGCAATATAAATTCTCACAGGGCCTATAGGAGAAAGCCAATGTAGCCCTGGACCTACACTATAGGTTAGCTCGGCATCGGTGGAATTTGACGCGGTTCCTGCATCAACGAAAGCGGCCACCCGCCAATTATCGGCAAAACGATAGGCATATTCCACGCTGCTTGTTAGTAGGTACTTACCACCAATGGACTCTATGTCAAAGTCGCCTTTACTAGGATTAAAGAGTTCAGCCTTTGGTGAAATGTCTCTAAAATCGAAACCTCTAATGCTTTGATCGCCGCCGGCATAAAAACGCAGCGAGGTAGGAACGTCGGAAAAACTACTTGCCTTAATGGCGCCTAACTCACCGCGAATGGTCAATCTGTGTACATCGTTAAAAGTGGTAATAAACATTCCCTCAACCACCGCTTTGGCAAAGTCGATATCTGACCCCGCATCTTCTCGGCCTACTTGACCAAGAACTTGAAAATACAGTCCGTTGTTAAAGTCTAACTCTCCATCTTTGTTGCGATAGGTAATAGAGTATCCCGGCAGAACTAGCGAGGTGGTATTGGTATCCAACGCACCTTGGTCGAAGGTTTCCCGCAAGTAGGTAATAGAGCCGTCTTGTTGCCAAGGAGAATTGTCCTCTTGCCAATAGCGATGTGCAGACAGCGATAGCGTCTCACTTTCAAAGGAAGTATTGCTGTATTCAATAAATTGATAACCCGTCTCAAAACTAATGTAGTCACGAGTAATGTTTTTCATGGGGATGCGGTAATCAGCAGAAACAGATTGTTCTGGCTTGGACACAAAAATATCCGCGTTTATTGAATGCCCGCGACTATTCACCCAGGGGCGTTCCCAGCCCAGGCTTATACGAGGGCCAGTATCGGTCGCGGCACCAAGCGCTACATTGAACGAGTCTGAGGGGCGATGCAGCAGCGATACTTCAATGGGAACTTGCAGTCCTTCGGCATCGCTCACTACCGGGCGCGCGATAACGCGGCTAAAATAGCCAGCCTGATTTAA
This sequence comes from Alteromonas sp. LOR, assembly GCF_000753865.1. Lineage (GTDB taxonomy): Bacteria > Pseudomonadota > Gammaproteobacteria > Enterobacterales > Alteromonadaceae > Alteromonas. The sequence goes on from NZ_JQFW01000031.1 coordinate 84,529, forward strand.
ACTGCGATTAAAATCGTTGAGGACAGAAGAAGAGTACGGGTCGCCTGGTTTAAACGGTCTGAGGCGAGAAATAATCGCTTCTGCCTTATCGTCACCAATAATTTTTAGTTCACCAAAATGATACTGAGGACCGCTTTGCGCTATCAATAGTATGTTGGCCTGCTTCTCTTCTCTTACTAAATCTAAACGTGTTGCCTGCCAAAAGAAATCAAAGTATCCATGAGAGAGCGCATAATTGAACATTGAAGATTTAAAGCTTTCGTAAACCGGTTGGTTTAACACGTCGCCCTGCTTTAATTTGAAGGCGTTAAAGCGTCTACGGAATTCTTCGTCAATTCGACCCGCTCCAATAATTTCACGAGTCACCTTATTTACAGTTAACGGTGCGTTCAGCAATACCGACACCTTAACGGCACTCTCACCATTAACCGTTATAGACGTTTCGCTGTTGTAATAACCAAAAGGTTGCACGGCTGTAGCTACTGTTTCTGAAACTTCGTCTTGCCAATAAGGATCGCTCAGTAAAGACTTTTCAACATCCAAATTGTTCAGGTGAATTCGGATATTTTCTTTTAGCTTACTGTTTTCGACTCCGGATATTGAATAGGATATGTCGCTTTCGGCGCTCACTGAAAAAGGTGAGATAACCAAAATCAGAGCTAAAAATGGGACAGCCACAAAAAATCCACGCAATATAGCCTGGCTGCGGCATAAATTCATGCGGCACCACGTTGTACAGGTGTGTGTAAGAAGCAGTAGAAGTTTATTTTCTACGGATATTGAGGGCATGTAAATGCAGGATCCTTTAAGCATTGATTCGGTGCACGAGTCACGAACACTCGTCGTAATATTATAACGTTTGGCGCTTGTGATTTCCTTGTATTTCTGTTGCTGTACCGGAATATATTGCCGCACCGGAAGAAGTGAGCAGCATACCACATTCACATTTTTACACTGAAAAGCGCGATGAGAGAGAAGAATTCTGCGTTAACTACACTGAAGCAGTAGGCTGTGCATTTATTTCCTTCTTATTTTGCTATTCAATACGAGCAGGGCAAACAAATAGAACGATTCACGTTGCGGTTTTTATTTAGCAGCGCCTTCACGTTCACAGCATTAACCGACTAAGCCGCCAGTAATTGCGATAGGTGCTATCAATGCTGGCGGCTTTTTAATCAGCTTTACGGTATAATTGCCCCACGCGCGCATCGGTGCGCTTTTTTCACTCCCCACTACTTTCATATAAGAGAAATTATGCCCCAAAATGCTCATGGCGCATCGCACGATGCAGCCGTTGTTCGAAAGCCTGTTCTAGGCATTGTTGAGTTTGTCGCATTAATGGCCACAATGACGTCCTTAGTTGCCCTTAGTATCGACGCAATGCTGCCAGCCTTATTGCAAATTGGAGAGTCCTTAAATGTAGAGCAAGCCCATCATACTCACCTGATTGTTACGGTTTTCTTTGTGGGCATGGCTTTTGGACAGATGTTTTTTGGCCCTTTTTCGGATAGCCGAGGACGCAGACTGACTATTCTTGTGGGCCTTTGTATATTCGCGCTTGGTACGTTTGTGTGTATGTCGGCCACCACACTTGAAACTATGCTGGTGGGAAGAGTTATTCAAGCGTTTGGGGTATCAGGGCCACGCATTGCTTCAATGGCAATTATCCGTGACCTATACGTGGGTGACTCGATGGCGCGGGTGATGTCTTTCATCATGATGGTGTTTATTCTTGTGCCCATGTTAGCGCCTATTATTGGCCAAACAGTGATGGATTTATTTTCTTGGTTCCATATTTTTACGCTATTTCTTGTTGTCGCTACGATGGCCGGTATTTGGTTTTTCTCTAGGCAAGGGGAAACCTTGCCGAGACATCGCCGGAAAGCGTTTTCTTGGAAGCAGCTCTTTGTATCTTCAAAATTAATTCTTACTAATCCATCGGTGATGGGATACACCTTTGCGATGGGCTGCATCTTTGGTTCTTTTCTTGCCTATTTAAGTGCTTCGCAAACTATTTTTCAGGTGTATTACAACGTGGGTGATATGTTTCCCTATATCTTCGCTACCCTTGCCTTTTCTATTGGTTTAGCAAGCTATTTTAACGGCAAAATGGTGATGCGGTTTGGCATGAGAAAGCTGTGCCGGTTTGCGCTTAAAGGTGCGAATGGTTTTGCCATCGTGTATCTAGCTTTGTTGATAGCCTACGATGGCCTGCCACCCTTAGCACTCACTGTATCGGTTATGTTTATTGGTTTTTTCTTTGTGGGTATTTTGTTTGGCAATCTAAATGCTATGGCCATGCAGCCATTAGGTGATGTGGCAGGGTTAGGAGCAGCTATTATTGGCTCGTTCTCTAGCCTCTTCTCAGTGCCAGTCGCCCTGTTTGTTGATAGCTTTTTAAACGGTAACCTTATGCCAATTGGCATCGGCTTTTTCGTGTTTTTTGCGTTGTCTTATGTGGCAGTGCGGTTTGCTGAACGCGTTAGAGAGTGCGGCGCGTAGGCATAAAAAAGCCCGACCAAAATGGTCGGGCAAAAGGGCTTATTAAAAGCACCTAACGACAGAAACTGTCCTAACCACTGTCTTACACTACTATGGCTTTCATATCAGTCATGTAGCCACGCAGGGTTGTTCCTACTGATTCCACACCGTGTGAGCGGATGGCATCGTTAACTTCAACAAGGCGTTTGTTCTCTACTTGATTAGAAGTAGCAGGCAAACCTTTACCTATCACTGAAGTATCGATAGTAGGCATAAAGCTTTCACGCAAAATTGGAATGGCTGCGTTTGCAAACAAGTAGTTTCCATATTCTGCAGTATCTGAGATAACCACGTTCATTTCGTACAAACGCTTACGTGCGATGGTATTTGAAATAAGTGGGGTTTCATGCAGTGATTCGTAATAAGCCGACTCAGGTAAAATGCCTGCTTCAACCATGACGTCGAAGGCAACTTCAACACCGCATTTGATCATCGCAACAAGTAGAATGCCGTGGTCGAAAAACTCTTGTTCACTAATTTTACCTTCGTAAGTTGGCGCGTTCTCAAAAGCCGTTTCACCGGTTTCTTCGCGCCACTTAAGTAGGTTTGCATCACCGTTTGCCCAATCTTCCATCATCGTGCGAGAGAATTCGCCGCTAATGATGTCGTCTTGGTGTTTTTCAAACAAAGGACGCAGTAATTCGGTTAGCTGGTCTGAAAGCTCTGCGGCTTTCAACTTCGCTGGGTTCGACAGACGGTCCATCATGTTAGTAACGCCGCCAATCTTCAGTGCTTCAGTAATGGCTTCTAGCCCATACTGAATAAGTGCACCGGCGTAGCCTGCATCAATACCGTCATCAACCATTTTCTCAAAAGCGAGTACTGCTGCAACTTGCTGCATACCGCACAAAATAGTTTGCTCACCCATCAGGTCAGACTTAACTTCAGCAACAAACGATGACTCTAATACACCTGCTCTGTCGCCGCCGGTGGCACTAGCCAGTGCCTTTGCAGTATCCCAACCTTTACCTTGCGGATCGTTTTCAGGGTGAACCGCAATGAGTGTTGGAACACCAAAGCCACGCTTATATTCTTCGCGTACTTCAGAGCCAGGGCTTTTCGGAGCGCACATGACAACAGTAATATCGTCACGAATTTGCTGGCCTTCTTCAACGATATTAAAACCGTGAGAATAGCTTAGTGTGGCGCCTTCTTTCATTAACGGCATGACCGCTTCTACAACGCTAGCATGCTGCTTATCAGGTGTTAGGTTATAAACTAAGTCGGCATCAGGAATTAAGTCTTGGTAAGTACCAACAGTGAAATCGTTACCCGATGCGCGTTTGTAAGAGTCACGCTGCTCATCGATGGCTGCTTGACGCAGTGCATAAGACACGTCTAAACCTGAATCACGCATGTTTAAGCCTTGGTTAAGACCTTGCGCACCGCAACCCACGATCACAATTTTCTTGCCTTTAAGGAACTGACAACCGTCAGCGAATTCATCGCGTGCCATGAAGCGACAGCGGCCAAGCTGATCTAACTGCTGGCGAAGTGATAGGGTATTGAAATAATTAGCCATAAAAATTTCCGAACAACATTCATTTTTGTCAATATCAAACACCACCTTGGTGCTGACAGACCTCGTCTATGACGACTTGCTGTGAAGACTAAAAGATTTCTTTTGTTTTGGAAAATGATATATTTGCAAGATAATATTGCAAATAATGAAACGTTATGGATTTTCGCAGTTTACAACTCTTTAATCATTTGGCCACCAGCTTACATTTTGGTGATACAGCCGAGGCTATGTATGTCTCTCCGTCTACGCTGAGTCGCGTTATTCAAAGGTTGGAAGACGACTTAGGCTGCACCTTGTTTAAGCGCGATAACAGAAAAGTAGCCCTAACCCACAGTGGCCACAAGTTGCTGTCATTTTCAAAACAAGCCTTAAAAGAATGGCAGCAGTTGAAGATAGATTTAAAGGCAGACAGCGACGCACTGCAGGGTGAGATAAGTGTTTTTTGCTCGGTAACCGCCAGTCAAAGCCACTTGCCAAGCATGTTACGGCAGTTTAGAGAGCAGCACCCAGGCGTTGATATTCGACTTATTACGGGCGACCCTGCATTGGCAATTGAGAAGGTAAAAAGCAAGCAGTGTGACCTGTCTATCGCTATTTATACGCCTGACATGCCTACCGACCTTCACTTTTCAGCCCTTGACGATGTTCCCCTGGTGCTCATTGCACCTCGTGAATGGCGATTAACCCAATTGAGCCAGTTAGATTGGACAAAGCATAAGGTGATCATGCCTGAAACCGGGCCTACCCGACGAACCGCGTATCACTGGTTTGCAGAGCATGGCATTCGCCCTAACGTTTACGCCTATGTAGGCGGTAATGAAGCCATTGTGAGTATGGTGGCATTGGAATGCGGAGTAGGCTTTGTGCCTAAAGTTGTGCTAGATCATTCCAGTATGGCCAGCGCAGTAACGCAAATTCAGGTAGATGATATAGAGCCTTACGCTCTTGGATTATGCTGTCTTCAAAATAAGCAGCATGAGCCATTAGTCGACGCTTTCTTAAAATTAGATGTGCGCAACTAATGCTTTAGTTAGTACCTACTTACTACCTATTGATGTGACAAAAAAAGAAGCTAACTTTCTAGCTTTTTAACAGCTACTTAGTTGTTTAATTAAGTTATCGAGGGCGCGATACCCTAAAGCTTCACTAATATGCGCCCGGCTTACGGCCTCTTCGCGGTGCAAATCAGCAATGGTTCTCGCTACTTTTAACGTGCGATGAAACACCCGCATCGATAAGTTGAGTTGTTTTGCTGCCGCCTTTAAAAAGCGGAGATCGCCCTCGCTTACCTTACATATAGCCGCTAACTCACCTGCGCTTAAGGCTGCGTTTGGCTTTCCCTGCCTAATTAGCTGAATATGGCGCGTGTCGGCGACTTCTTGTCTAATCCTGTGCATTGAATCGTCAGCGCTGGGCTTTGCGATAGGTAAGTCATAATCAGGAAGCCGGGGAACTTCAACTTGAATATCTATTCTATCGAGTAACGGGCCAGACAACCTGTTTAAGTAATTAAGCTGCTGCTGAGGAGAAAGGCGGTTGTCGTCGATATCCCCCGTTGGGCTGGGATTCATTGCGGCAATCAGCTGAAAGTTTGCTGGGTACGTAGCACTGCCAGACGCCCTAGAAATATGCACGTCGCCTGTTTCCAATGGTTCTCGCAATACGTCTAATGCTTTTCTGCCAAATTCAGGTAATTCATCCAAAAACAATATGCCGTTATGGGCTAGGGATATTTCCCCGGGTACCGGGTTTGAACCGCCCCCAGTAAGGGCAATGGCAGAGCTTGTGTGATGGGGTGAGCGTAAATGGCGATGCATAAATTTTTCAGCATTAAGCGTTTCGCCTTTTACCGAATAGACAGAGGCAACCTCTAAGGCCTCTTCTTCAGTGAGCGGAGGCAGCAGGGCAAGCATACGACTGGCCAGCAAGCTTTTTCCTGTACCCGGAGGCCCAACCATCAGTAAATTATGTGCGCCACTTGCCGCAATAATCAGTGCGCGTTTTGCCTGTTCTTGCCCAATGATATCGTCCCACCCTACGTCACTGTTACACGCAGAAGTAGGCGTGAATGGTTGGCCAGAGGAGAGCTTTTTATGGCCACTTAGGTGCTCAAAAACAGAGAGTAAGTCAAAAGCCGGCAGTCGAGCAGCGTGGGAGACCAGCGCCGCTTCAATATCATTATCGCCCGGGTAAATAAGCGGTATATCTTCGTTTGCGGCGGCTATAACCACGGGTATCAGGCCGCCAACAGGCTTTATGTCGCCATTAAGCGCAAGTTCGCCTACAAAGGCAATATTAAGTAAGCTCGTGTCAGGTAAGTAACCGGCTGCAACCAATATACCCATTGCAATGGGCAGGTCGAACCGCCCTCCAAACTTGGGAATGTCTGCGGGGGCTAAATTAACGGTGATCCGTTTAGCAGGAAAATCGAAGCCACTATTGATGAGCGCGCTTCTTACTCGCTCCCGTGCCTCTTTTACGCTTGTTTCTGCCATGCCTACCAGCTGAAAGGCAGGAAGGCCGTTTGCCAAGTGAACTTCAACGGAGATTTCAGGTGCAGAAAGCCCCTGTCCTGCGAAGGTTTTAACAACGGCCATACTCATATATTTACCCCAGCACTGTCTTACTGTCTCTTGCTGGGTAAACAATGTAAATGAGGGAGCAGCCTTACGTAACTGTACAAGGGGCGTGTTGATCTAGCTCTGTTCGCTGTAAAATACCGGCAACTGCCAATGCCACCGCAAGCTGCCTAGGCGCAATAGTACTGTGGTTATCAGTGCAGCAATACCGCACCACTGTGTTGCAAGGTCGAAATACAGACCAACCCCATAGGCAAAACCACCGGCAATACATGTCATCGCGTACAGTTCACCGTTTAACACTAGCGGTACTTCTCGGCAGATAACATCTCGCAGTAGGCCACCAAAAACACCGGTTATCGTTCCCATGGCAACGGCAACCGCAATGCCAGTATCATTTGCTAAGGCTTTCTCAATACCTACTACGTTAAATAGCGCCAAACCGAAGGCATCGGCAATTAATAGGTAATGAAAAGGAAATCGGGGGCTTATGCGCAGCCACAAAATGGGAATAAAAGCGGCAACAAGGGTGGTATATAGGTAATCTGTATCAGCAATCCAAAACACGGGCACGTCTAGCATCACATCGCGCAGTGTGCCGCCACCAATGGCTGTTGCGCTAGCCAACACGATGACGCCAAATCCATCCATGCGCTTTTGATAGGCCATTAAGGTACCAGAAATCGCACATACCGCTACACCAGCAAGGTTTAGCCAATGAAACCAATCAAACATCTATACCCGCCCTGTATCTGAAAGTTACTATTTGTGAAAATGACTATTAATAGCTGTTTAAACCGCAAAATACTTGATTCAATATTGGGTTTTATGATATTTCTTTGCGCACACTGTACGTACATAAATTCAGCGAGACAAAATCTCGATCTGCAGCGGCCACTGCGAGTGAATGTATAAAGCACGTTACAGTGTAGGACAAGGGTCGCCATAACCCTAACCGAACAACTTTTCATTTTGTGCGCGTGTCATGCAGACGCATTTACTTAGAAAGAGCACCTGCAGCTAGACACACAGCATGTCAATTATACCATTAAAAACAACACCACAATGGTAAGTTTTGAACAGCCTTTTCTGTCGCAACGGCGAAGAGTATTGCGCTACATTCATGCTGATTCAGCACATGATGTTTTAGCGCCACTGGATTCTTTCGCTAACTAATTTCTGATGTTGCTGGTATTTACGCATGGGTTGACTATGGTCGACTAGGTGTCCCTCAAAATGGGTGCCTTAGCCTAGATGCGAGACCAGCAACAGCAATAAAACACATTTAGCAGGTAACGGTATCTGCTAACTTTTATTTATTCGTTTGACTATATCAACGGGAGGGATTTATGCCCAAGTTACGTTCTGCAACCACCACGCAAGGCAGAAATATGGCTGGAGCTCGCGCGCTCTGGCGTGCCACAGGTATGAAAGACTCTGACTTTGGAAAGCCTATTGTTGCTATCGCCAACTCATTTACCCAATTTGTTCCAGGGCATGTACACCTTAAAGATATGGGGCAGTTGGTTGCTCGCAGTGTTGAGGCCGCAGGTGGTGTAGCCAAAGAATTTAACACCATCGCAGTAGATGACGGTATTGCCATGGGCCACAGCGGTATGCTTTACAGCCTTCCATCGCGAGAAATTATCGCCGACGGTGTGGAATACATGGTTAACGCACACTGTGCAGACGCTATTGTTTGTATCTCAAACTGCGACAAAATTACGCCGGGAATGCTAATGGCGTCAATGCGCCTAAATGTACCTGTTGTGTTTGTATCGGGCGGGCCTATGGAAGCCGGCAAAACCAAACTGTCTGATCAACTTATTAAACTTGATTTGGTCGATGCCATGGTGGCCGCCGCTGACGACAAAATAAGCGATGCGGACTCAGATGAAATAGAGCGTTCAGCATGCCCTACCTGTGGTTCTTGCTCGGGTATGTTTACGGCAAACTCAATGAACTGCCTAACGGAAGCGCTAGGACTGTCGTTGCCGGGTAATGGCTCTATGCTGGCAACCCATGCCGATCGTGAAGGGTTGTTTAAAAAAGCGGGTGAGCAAATAGTCGAGTTGTGTAAGCGTTACTACGGCGATAACGATGAGAGCGTATTGCCGCGTAATATTGCTAATTTCAGCGCCTTCGAAAATGCCATGAGTCTCGATATCGCCATGGGCGGTTCGACGAACACAATATTGCACCTTCTTGCGGCTGCAATGGAAGGCGAAGTGCCATTTACGATGGATGATATAGACAGGCTGTCTCGCAAAGTACCTCATTTATGCAAGGTAGCGCCTGCTACCCCGCAATATCATATGGAAGACGTGCACCGCGCTGGTGGTGTTATCGGCATTCTCAACGAATTAAATAAAGCCGGCTTACTGAACAAAGATACTAACCACGTTCTGGGTAAGCCGCTTACCGATGTTATTAGCGACTGGGATATTACTAACCCTGAGAATAAAAAAGCCATCGAGTTTTTCCGTGCCGGGCCGGCAGGTATTCGTACCACTAAAGCATTCAGTCAAAGCTGCCGCTGGGACGAAGCTGATGCAGACAGGGAAAATGGCTGCATTCGTTCAATTGAAAATGCGTTTAGCCAAGAGGGTGGCCTTGCGGTGCTTTACGGTAATGTGGCTGAAAACGGCTGTATTGTAAAAACCGCTGGCGTGGATGAATCTATACTGACGTTTGACGGCACTGCACGTATTTACGAAAGCCAAGATGACGCGGTTGCGGGCATTTTAGGCGATGAAGTCAAAGCGGGCGACGTGGTATTCATACGTTACGAAGGCCCTCGTGGCGGACCGGGTATGCAAGAAATGTTGTATCCAACGTCTTACCTCAAATCTAAAGGGCTTGGCAAGCAGTGCGCATTGGTTACCGACGGTCGATTCAGTGGCGGTACTAGCGGCTTGTCTATCGGTCACTGTTCGCCTGAAGCCGCTAGCGGTGGTGGTATTGCTTTGGTTGAGCATGGCGACAAAATCAAAATTGATATTCCTAATCGCACCATCAATATTGAGATAAGCGATGAAGCCTTAGCTGAGCGTCGCGCGAAAATGGAAGCAAGCGATAAACCGTGGCGTCCAAAAGATCGCGTTCGCGAAGTATCCACATCGCTTAAAACATTTGCGGCCCTTGCCACAAGCGCAGACAAAGGTGCTGTTCGAGACGTGACGAAATTGGAAGGGTTATGAGTGTAAGCGACCACGAGTATCTAAAGAAAATTCTGTTGGCGCCGGTGTATGATGTTGCCGTTGCCAGCGAGTTATCTTATATGTCTTTGCTATCGGCTGAGTTGGGCAACAACATCTTTTTAAAGCGCGAAGATCAGCAGCCAGTAAAAAGCTTCAAGCTTCGCGGTGCGTACAACCGAATTCACTCCCTTTCTCAAGCGCAGCTTGAGGCGGGCGTAATTGGCGCATCGGCGGGTAATCATGCGCAAGGCCTTGCATATAGCGCTAAAATGAAAGGTATCAAGGCCACTATCGTCATGCCTGAAACCACGCCTGACATTAAAATAGACGCTGTGCGTCGCTTTGGTAGTGAGAATGTAGAGGTTGTGCTGCACGGCACGAGTTTTGACCAAGCCAGTGGTCATGCAAAATCCCTATGTCAGGAGTTTGGCTATACATTTGTTCCTCCTTTTGACGATCCTGATGTAATTGCAGGTCAAGGCACGGTAGCTCGTGAATTACTAGAGCAAAACCCGAACCTCGATATCTTATTTGTAGCCGTTGGTGGCGGAGGGTTGGCCGCGGGTATTTCTGTGTATCTGAAGCAGCTTAAACCCAGCATTAAAATTGTTGCCGTAGAATCGGAAGAGTCAGCCTGCTTTATTAAAGCTAAAGCGGCGGGTGAGCCAACTGAACTGGATAGCGTAGGCATTTTTGCTGATGGTGTGGCGGTAAAAGTCATGGGTCAGGAGACCTTCAGACTGTGTAATCGCCTAATCGATGAAACTATTACGGTATCAAACGACGAAATATGCGGCGCTATTAAGGATATTTTTGACGATACCCGCGTTATTGCTGAACCAGCTGGAGCGTTATCGGTTGCTGCTATTCGAAAATATGCCAAAGAGCACAAGCTACAAGGAAAATCCTTAGGCGGCATTTTGTGTGGCGCTAACATCAATTTCCACACGTTGCGCTATGTGTCTGAACGCTGTGAATTAGGCGAGCAGAAAGAAGCCGTGTTTGCGGTAAAAATTCCAGAGACAAAAGGTGCGTTTAAGCAGTTCTGTGAGTGCGTTGGCGCTAAAGCGATAACCGAATTCAACTATCGCTATGCCAGTGAAAATGAAGCGCATATTTTTGTAGGCGTAAAGCTCAAGGGAGGACAGCAAGAATTTGCTGCGCTTCAATCGGACTTAGAAAATAGAGGTTACGATTGCTTTAACCTAACGGATAACGAGTTAGCGAAGCTGCATGTTCGTCATATGGTAGGGGGAAGACCGCCTAGCATACTTAACGAACAGGTATTTAGTTTTGAATTTCCAGAACGTCCCGGGGCCTTGTTAAACTTCCTAAACACACTAGGTGAGCAGTGGAACATTACCTTGTTCCACTACCGTAACCACGGGGCTGCTGAAGGGCTTGTGTTAGTTGGCTTTGACATATTGCCAGAAAGCCGTGAAGCCTTTAATCAACACGTGGTAGAGCTTGGTTATAAATTTGAAGAGGTCACGGACAACCCTGCATACCGGTTCTTTTTATCTCAACCTGCTCGCTAACGATTTGCACGCTAGCAATTATTAGCGATACCAGCCAGTTTTTCCTTATACTGCTTCTACGTAAGCTTTAGCTTACCTTGGAGCAGTATAAGGGCCCTCTTTTGTTTTTTATAAAACAGATTGCTGCAAGAATGTGTAGCAAAATCAACTCGCCCTAGTCTTTGTCTGAGTTAAGCGCAACATTTTCAAGGTGCTGCATCATCTCAGGCCAAATGAGCGCCATTACGTCTTCACGAAGGGCTTCGCATTCTTCAGAGTACTTCAAGCTGCCGTCTTTTTCTGAGTCTAACCAGTGGTTTTCTTTTAAGGCACTAATAAAGCTTGATAATACGTTCTTATCATAAAACTCTGGCGAGCTTAGGCCATAAAGAACAGAAAGACGTTCTGCTACTTTTTTACTTTCTCTCTCGAGTGCGCCTCTGCTGATAGACTTTTCTTTATCCAAAATGGTCAGCACAACAGCGTAGCGCTGCAGGGTTTCTTGCATACACCGGCTTAACAGCCATGCAGAATGGAATTGCTTACAGTGTGCGTCAGGAGGAAGTAATTCGTTATCAACCTCGCGCAACAGCCCGCTGCCAATCAATGTTGTGATAAGCGCGTCGGTATGAGCGAGGGCTTCATCTTGAGAAAGGTGAAGGAAAAGCTCTTTTTGCAGCAGTGGATAAAGTGACGCAATAAGCTCAAACACCTTATTCTTGCTGATCCCTTTTTTAGCAAAAACCGATGCCATTATTAGCCCAGGAATGGCAAACAAGTGCAAAATGTTATTGCGGTAGTAAGTTAAGTAAACAGCCGATTTAGGTTGCGGGCTTATTAGTCTGCCGTAATCGTCATCTTGTATGTCAAACCGGCCAAGTTTCAGCGTGTCTTTCAGCAGTTCGTCGGCAGACGCCTCGGGAATTGTTGCATCATTACTAAACGGGGCCTGTTTGAACAAGTCGATAAAGTCGCCCATCGCCTGCTTAAGTTCTGCTTCGCTCATGGTTTGCGTTTTTGAAGACAACAGGCACAGCGAGATAAGCGCCATACCGTTAAGCGCCGCTGCTCTATTAATGCGGGTCATCACATCGTTAGCCAGTTCGTTAACTGCCGGCGTTAACCATGCTGGCTTTTTCTCTGGCTCGGCGTCACGGCACTCTCGCCAATTTGGAACGTGAGACTCTAAAAACTGATTAAGTTGAATTGGCTCGCCAAAATTTACGTAGCCATGGCCATAATTTTTAAGCTTTTTGATGGCGGTAAAAACTTGAAGGTTCGATTCCTTTTTCTTTTTAGAGCCTTTGAGCTCATTCAAATAGCTTTTCACTTCCATCACGTTTTCGTAGCCAATGTAAACGGGTACAAGGCTAACCGGGCGGTTTACACCTTTCAGCATCGCCTGAATGGTCATTGCCAGCATGCCCGTTTTAGGTGGAATAAGCCTTCCCGTGCGGCTTCGGCCACCCTCAGGATAGTATTTCACCGAATAACCTTTATTAAACAATAGCTCTAAGTATTCTCTGAATACGGCAGTGTAAAGTTTATTTCCAGCAAAACTACGTCTTAAGAAAAACGCACCGCAGCGGCGAAATATTTTACCTACTGGCCAGAAGTTTAAGTTAATGCCGGCGGCGATATGCGGTGTCACCATGCCTTCGTGATAAATGACATAGGTAAGCAAAAGGTAGTCCATATGGCTTCGATGGCAGGGCACATAGATAATTTCGTGTCCATTAGCCGCAAGCTCGCGGATGCGCTCTGCGTGACCCACGCTGATGCCGTTATAAATCTTGTTCCAAATTCGGGTAAGGATTCTGTCACCAAAGCGAATTAAGCCTTCACGATAATCCGCAGCCACTTCGGTGATGTAAGACTGCGCCCGCTCTTTGGCTTTCTCGTGTGAGACCTTCTTCGCTCGAGACTCTTCAGCCATTGCACGACGCACGGCATCAGAGCCCAATACGCTATTGTTGAGCTCTTGTCGTTCTAGCAATGTGGGACCAGTCATACTTTGGCGTTTGCGGTGAAAGTGAGTGCTCGCTACTCTTACAAGTTTTTGCGCAATGCTTTGGTCACTACCGTGCTGATTGGCCATTGTGCGAGCCGAGACGGCTTTTGAATAATTGACAAAGTTATCGCGCCCTAAAAACAAGACAATGAATAACTTTTGGAGCCAGCTTGGTGCCGCTTTGTAAGTGATTAAGTCTCCTAAGCCTGGCTTGCCTTTACCCGGTGTTCTTCCCCAGGTGATAAATACGGGCACTACCTGAAGGTCTAGATTTTCGTGGTCGCGATGTAAATGAAATAAATCAGTAAAGACATCTTCAATGCCAGTACTGTCGCCACCTGAGCGAAAAAGCGGCTGAGTTTTTCTCAAGAATAAGGTGGAAGGGTATTCTCTGCCCGCAAGAGTCAGCGTGTCTGTAGGGCTAGGCAGCCCTAATGCTTGCGTTGACATTCTCAGCGCTAATTGGTCGGTGACCGAGTTAGTCGGTAATAAATAAACAATGGGCTTTTCTTTATCGATCCCTAGCTCGGAGTCGACGTTCACTGGAATACTGTGTGCTTTAACAAGCAACTTAACAGGATAATGAAATACCGATAAAAAGGCTTTTCGCATCCACGACATGAATTCTGTCATCCTATGAAATAAAAACGCAGTTAGTGTATCACAAAACCGGTAATGTCTTCTTTTATGCTGAATTTATGCAGGCGAATCAGAGCGACACTGCGCATTAACGTAAGTGACTGATTAGTAGCATAAGCGATGGTAGCCAATCCTATATAAAGGCTTAAACTTTCATAATGTGCGGTATTGCTCACTATCAAAACTATACACTGCACGCAGAAAAAACGTCCTGGTTAATAACGCTAAACGTCGCGTTATGTTTTAACGGGTATAACGCATGGCCACATTGCAGCGCTCGTAGGCACTTCCGTACTTATCCATTGTTTCTTTGCAGTGCTCAAATCCATTTTTTAAATAAAGGTGAATGGCCGCCTCGCAGCGCTTATTGGTGAGTAAAAATAGGGTGTTGTGAGCGATAGAGGGCGCTAAGGTTAATACATATTGCAATAGCTGCTCGCCTACTTTAAGGCCTCGAACAGTAGAAACTACTCCCATTTTAGTGAGCTCAAAAACGCCTTCCGATTTTTTTGCTAATGCGCAGGCTCCCACCACACCTAGGGTTGGGTGTTTGGCAAACCAGATGTGGCCGCCTTTATTAATAATAAACTCTCTTGGGCGAGAAATAACATCTTCATCAACGGGTTCAAGAACAAACATAGACTCTATCCATTCTCTATTTATCGAATCAAAATAAGGCGATAACTCATCGCTAAAAGGTAAAAATTCCAGAGGTAAAGATTGTTCCATCGGTAAAAATTAACTTAATTATGAATAACGCTATGCTAGATAAAAAACGCCATAATGAATAGCATTGTTAGCATCTTTATCACTAGGGCAATTTTTCATTAGGTCATTTTATGATTAGAGCCTTGTCATCAGGAAACGGGGACCTTTACAGTGCCGTCAAAGAGATAGGGTTTGAAAAAATAAGACTTTTGGCTAAAAAACTGTTTTGTAATCATTTTTAAGTTGGCGTTTCATGCATAACTTACTATTTTTATATTAGATTTTACCTACGAGCAAAACACCTTGGACAATAGGCTCTCAACAACCATCGACGCATCGATGCTCAATAGCGAACTTCCGCTCGATTTAGACGATTTAATGACATTATTGGCAGAAGCTTACGATGTGCCCATTGCGTTAATTGGTATTGTTGGTAAGCAAGACGAAGTGATAAAAGCGAGCCATGGCACTGATATCGAGTATATTCCTCGTGAGAATGCGTTTTGTAGTTATGTTGTGGAGTCCGGCGAGCCCCTACTTATTCCCGATGCTACGAAAGATGAGCGCTTTCAACATTCACAAAATGTAATCGACGACAACCATGTCGTATTTTACGCCGGGACACCTATTCATATTGAAGGCGAATCTGTTGGCGCAGTATGCCTTATTGACTCACAGCCAAGGAATATTGGCGAAAAGCACCTCACATTATTAAAGCGAATAGGCTTACTGGTGAGTAAGCATATTGGTCTTTCACGAGAGCATGAAATGCTCAAACGAGAGCACGGCCTAATCGAGAAGTCGCCTATCGTACTTGCGACATGGAATTTCGATACCTCCCTTAAATTAGCGTACATCTCCAAAAACGCACACACAGTCATTGGTGCTGATGCGGCAGATTTATTAGATGGCAAAATTGAGTTCACCGATTTGATGTGCGATGAGTCAGACGCTGACTTTACCTTTGCCATGCAGGCACACATGGAAGGGGTCGAAATCCATGTTTGTAGGCTAAAAATGTCTGTGCCTACTCGCACTATTTGGGTGAGCATGATTTCTACTGCTAGTTTCAACGACAGTGGAAGCCTTTTTTCGGTGCAGGCGTTCTTATTTGATACCAGCGATCAAAAATATGTGGAGGACAAACTCAACGAAACCAATCAGCGAATGCGTCTGCTCTTAGAGGCTTCAGAGCTAGGAACATGGGATTGGAATTTAAAAGCCGATGTGAACCAGGTAAACAGGCGATGGTGTGAAATTGTAGGTATTGATTATGAGTACTACGATACAAGCTATCGATATTCCAGACAGCTTATTCATCCAGCTGACCTCGTGCAATTTGAACAACACCTCGATGAACATTTGCGAGGTGAAACAAGCGTATTTAACACTACGTTTAGAATGAAGCACGCTAATGGTAACTGGGTGTGGGTTGAGTCTTACGGTAAAATTGTTGAAAATGACGTCATGGGAAAACCGCTAAGAGTCGCCGGTATTCACCGTGATATTACGGGAAGAATGGAGAGCGAAATCCATGAAAAGAAAAAAACGCAGCTGCTGCAGTTTATCAATAAAACGCGGGCATCTTATCTAGAAAGCAATGATCTTACACTGGCCTGTCAAACCGTACTCCCCGAGTTAATTGAGCTATCAGACAGTCAGTTTGCTTTTATTGCACAAATGCAGGATAAAGACAGTGAGCCAAAACTCTTTATTCATGCCATTTCAGACATTGTGTGGGACAGTTCTAGCTTTACGCAATACGCAGAGTATAAAAAGCGAAACCTGTACTTCACAAGTTTTGATAACTTGTTTGGCAAAGTTATTACAACCGGTGATGTGATTATTAGCAACACCCCCAAAACTCATCCCGCCTCAAGAGGCACCCCTAAAGGCCACCCTCGTATTAACCGCTTCCTTGGGCTTCCTATTAAGATAAAAGATGAAGTTGTGGGTATGATTGGCTTAGCTAACAAGTTTGAATTTTACAAAGCGTCAGATGCAGCGTTTTTCCAGCCGTTTTTAGATGCATTAGCAGGTTTATTTTATGCAGTTGATTTGGAAACCGCACGGGCAGAAGCTGAAGAAAAACTGCGTATGCTTGCGATGACCGACCCCCTCACCGGCTTGTTAAATAGACGAGCTTTCTTAGACGAATGTAATCTCATCTCCCAAACTCACCAGCAAGTCGCCATAGCTATTATCGACATAGATTACTTTAAGAGTGTCAACGATACCTACGGGCACGATGCTGGCGACTATGCATTAAAGGAGGTTGCATCACTCACTCGCTCTTTTTGCAGCGAGCACGGTGTTGTGGCTAGGTTAGGCGGTGAAGAATTCGCCATTGTGTTAGTGAACAAATCCCCTAATGAAGTAAACAGCACCTTTGAGAGTCTTCGGGAGGCTATAAACGCTGCGCAACTTGCTTACAAAGACGATCGAATCAATATTACTATCAGCACGGGGGTTAGCTATACGTCAGACTGCTTCGATATCGATTTTAGTACCTACTTGTCGGTGGCCGATCAGGCTCTGTACGAGGCTAAGTCAAGTGGTAGAAACCGCACCTGCTGGCAGCCTGGTATACTTTAACTTCATATTTGATAGCGATAGTCGCTTTTTTTGTTTGTGACAGCGTGTCTGCGCTTGTCATTTATGTTTAGGTGTATATACTTACAGGAACTGTATAGACAGACAGGTCTTTTATGCGCCCACTCACAGCTCGACAAACTGAAGTTTTAGAACTTATAAAATCAAACATGCAAGAAACGGGAATGCCACCTACGCGTGCAGAAATAGCCCGTCACCTAGGTTTTAGGTCTGCTAATGCTGCTGAAGAACATCTTAAGGCACTTGCGCGTAAAGGCGTTATTGAAATTTTGCCAGGAACGTCTCGCGGTATCAAACTGACTGTTCCTATTGAAGAAGAAGTGGTTGAAGAGGAAGGATTACCGTTAATTGGTAGAGTCGCCGCTGGTGAACCTATTCTTGCTCAAGAACACGTAGAGTCGCACTATAAAGTGGATCCTGCCCTATTCCAGCCTCACGCAGACTTTTTGCTTCGCGTAAACGGTATGAGTATGAAAGACATTGGTATACTCGATGGCGACTTACTAGCAGTACATCGCACTACCGATGTACATAACGGCCAAGTTGTAGTAGCAAGAGTTGACGAAGACGTGACGGTGAAGCGCTTAGAAAGACGCGGCAGAGAAGTATTACTTCATGCTGAAAACGATGAGTTTTCGCCTATTAAAGTCGACTTGGCAAACGAGCCGTTTGCCATTGAGGGTATTGCCGTTGGCGTTATTCGAAACGCCGACTGGATGTAGCCTTTTATGACGTTATTATGAAAGCGGCTCAATAGCCGCTTTTTTTTGCACTTAAGTTTGTTGATATGCTTAATAAAACCACTATTAGCTAAGACTTTCAGTGCTTATAAATATCATTAATACATTTCTATATCTGATAAAAATCCACGCACGTTTTCTATCTAATGTTAGTAAGACATTACATACTATATTGCCTTGGGTTTGTGTGAAATTTGTTCAATTTTTCGCGGTTAACGATTGATTTATAGAAACTAAATGTTGTTTTCCGTTACAAGAGAATCGGTGTAGTTTTCACTGCAAATAACCTGACTATCCCCTGATTTACCTCGCTTTACACTGCATCATAAAACCCACTGCTCAAACAGCGTTAGATTAAATTTTAACCGTCTCATTAAATTTTTAACAGAAAAGACTAGACGGAACGCCATTATTGCGCAATTCTTATACAAGCTTTAACAAAATAATAACAATGACTTTGAATTCAATTTACAAATCGATGTATTGAGTTAATCGTTCACAAACCACTTGGTAGAGACTGCGCATAACAACATTTGGCGTTAATGGTTCTACCATTACGGAGGTGCTGAGTGAAATCACTAAAGACCGCGACTGCAAAATGGTGTGCAAGTGTACCATTTTTGTTTTTTTCTCAATTCCTTTTTGCGCAAGAGGCGGCTGAAGAATTGTCTTCGCTTAACCTTAGACGGGGCGCTACCGATATAAGTGGCCAGGTGTACGACCTGCACATGCTTATGTTCTTTATTTGTGTAGCCATCGCTGTAGTTGTGTTTGGCGTCATGTTTGCCTCCATGTACCTGCACAGAAAATCCCGTGGCGCAAAGCCTGCGAATTTCCACGAAAATGTGAAAGTGGAAATTGCATGGACAGTGGTTCCTTTCCTCATCCTAATCTTTATGGCCGTGCCTGCAGCTAATACGCTTATTGCCATGGAAGATACATCTGAAGCTGACATGACCGTGCTAGTCACAGGGTCGCAGTGGAAATGGCACTACAAGTATATGGACAGCGACGTTGAGTATTACTCCTTACTTGCTACTCAGCGCGAACAAATTCAAAACAAATTCACAAAAACCGACAATTATTTATTAGAAGTCGATCGTCCTCTGGTTATACCCACAGGGCAGAAGGTGCGGTTTTTGATCACGTCAGATGATGTTATTCACTCGTGGTGGGTACCTGATTTTGCCGTTAAAAAAGATGCTAACCCTGGCTTCATCAACGAAGCATGGGCAAAGGTGAATGAGCCTGGCGTATATCGAGGCCAGTGTGCAGAGCTGTGCGGTAAAGATCATGGGTATATGCCAATAGTGGTTATTGCAAAAGAGCCAGCGGAATTTGACGCATGGATGGGCGGGCAAGAAGAGCGCGTCCGCCAAGCAAAAGAAGAAGAACAACGTCTATTATCAATGAATATGTCGATGGATGAACTGATGACAGAGGGCGAGCGTGTATACAACGCAACATGCGCGGCGTGTCATATGCCAAATGGCGAAGGTTTACCGGGCGTTTTCCCTGCGCTTAAAGGCAGTAAGATGGCATTGGAAGATCAGCAAGGGCACATTGAAATAGTGCTTCATGGTAAGGCCGGAACGGCGATGCAGTCGTTCAGCAAAATGCTAAGCCTAAAAGAAATTGCAGCGGTTGTTACTTATGAGCGAAATGCATGGGGTAATAACACCGGCGACATGGTTCAGGCTAAAGATGTCAACGCCGCAGCATCAGGAAACTAGGAGCGAGTTATGAGTAAAGCAACTGAAGTAATTTCGCCAGATACCTCTGTGCATCACGATGAGCATGAGCACCACGACCATATACCTAAGGGCATTACGCGGTGGCTGTTTACAACGAATCACAAAGATATAGGTACATTGTACCTATGGTTTGCCTTCATCATGTTTTTGGTGGGCGGCGCCATGGCAATGGTTATCCGTGCGGAGCTTTTCCAACCCGGACTGCAAATTGTCGAACCAAACTTCTTTAACCAGATGACCACGGTTCACGGACTAATCATGGTATTTGGTGCCGTAATGCCGGCGTTCACAGGTTTGGCTAACTGGCTAATACCAATGATGATAGGCGCGCCAGACATGGCGCTCCCCAGAATGAACAACTGGAGTTTTTGGATCCTGCCTGGGGCGTTCTTAATTCTACTTAGCTCGTTATTCATGGAAGGTGGCGGTCCGGCATTTGGTTGGACTTTCTATGCTCCGCTATCAACAACGTACAGTGGTGATTCTACCGCGCTGTTTGTGTTCTCTGTTCATATCATGGGTATCTCTTCAATAATGGGAGCGATAAACGTTATCGTCACCATATTTAATATGCGTGCCCCAGGTATGACGTGGATGAAAATGCCTTTGTTCGTATGGACATGGTTGATTACTGCGTTCTTGCTTATCGCCGTTATGCCTGTACTAGCCGGTGCGGTGACAATGGTTCTGACGGACAAGTTTTTTGGTACGAGCTTCTTCGATGCCGCCGGTGGCGGAGACCCGGTCATGTTCCAGCATATTTTCTGGTTCTTCGGTCATCCGGAAGTGTACATAATGATATTGCCCGCATTTGGTATTATTTCTCAAATTGTGCCAACGTTTTCTCGAAAACCGCTGTTTGGTTACGCCTCTATGGTATACGCAACGGCTTCGATTGCGCTACTGTCTTTCGTAGTGTGGGCTCACCATATGTTTACTACGGGTATGCCGGTGTACATGGAAATGTTCTTTATGTTCGCCACCATGCTTATCTCTGTGCCGACGGGGGTGAAAGTATTCAACTGGGTAGCTACGATGTGGCGAGGCTCGCTGACATTTGAAATGCCAATGATGTTCGCCATAGCGTTTATTGTGCTATTCACTATTGGCGGCTTATCGGGACTCATGCTGGCGATAACACCTGTTGATTTCCAATACCATGACACTTACTTCGTGGTTGCGCATTTCCATTATGTCTTGGTTACTGGCGCGGTCTTTTCCATTATGGCGGCGGTGTACTACTGGCTGCCGAAGTGGACGGGCAAGATGTACAACACCACGTTGGCGAAATGGCATTTCTGGTGCTCGTTAGTATCGGTAAATGTGCTGTTTTTCCCCATGCATTTTGTTGGATTGGCAGGTATGCCACGCCGAATCCCAGACTATGCACTTCAGTTTGCAGACTTTAATAAGTGGATCAGTCTAGGCGGTTTTGCCTTCGGTTTATCACAACTTATTTTCTTAGCACTATTGATTAAAGCATGTAAGAAGCAAGGTGAACCAGTATCGGCCCAGGTGTGGGACGGTGCAGAAGGACTCGAGTGGGAAATACCTTCTCCAGCCCCTTACCACACATTTGAAACACCCCCACTAGTGAAGTAAGTGAGTATTGGGCTTAGTGGTGCAAGGGGCGACATGTTTTACTCCCCTTGCCCACCAAGTGATTCAGGTCTCAAACGGAGGCAAAGTGTATGACGCAGGCAAGTGCAAACAATAAAATGGTCGTGAAATTAATCGCCATTGTTATTGGTATGTTTGGATTCGGCTTTGCTCTAGTACCACTTTACGATGTGTTTTGTGATATTGCAGGCATCAACGGGAAAACAGAGGGAACCGCGGCGGTTTATCAATCGGTAGAGATTGATGAAAGCAGAGAAATTACCGTTGAGTTTATCACTCGCACGAACACCGGAATGCCGTGGGAGTTTCGAGCAGAAACTAAGCGAATCAAAGTACACCCAGGCGAATTGAACACAGTGTCTTTTTACGTTCGCAATCCAGCGTCAAGCAATATCATTGCTCAGGCAATACCGTCGGTATCGCCTGGCACTGCCGCTATTTATCTTAACAAAACAGAATGCTTTTGCTTTAACCAACAGCCTTTGCAGGCTGGAGCAGAAGCCTATATGCCTATGCAGTTTTACGTAGATCCACAGCTTCCAGAAGAAATAACGTTTTTTACATTGCAGTACACACTCTATGACGTCACCGCGAGAGCAAGTGACCTAACAACTAAACCGAATCCTTTTATGGAACCGTCCGCACAAAGCGGCGAATAGCCCGTTAAGGATAAGGAGATAATGATGCAGCAAGAATATCAAAAATATTATGTACCCGCGCAAAGTCCGTGGCCCATTGTAGGAGCGATTGCACTGTTTTTAATTGCAGTCGGGGCCGGTAACTTTGTGGTTGAAGCAACGAAGGGCGAAAGCGGTTACGGCAGCTATATACTGCTTGCCGGTATTGTCGTTTTACTTGTCATGCTGGTGGGATGGTTTAAGAACCAAATTGACGAATCGATGGCGGGCTTGTACAGCGACCAGTTAGGTCGTTCATATCGACAGGGAATGAGTTGGTTCATCTTCTCTGAAGTGATGTTTTTTGGCGCATTTTTTGGTGCGTTGTATTACGCCCGATTTATTGCAGTACCTTGGCTTGGCGGTGATTCTAACAACGCCATGACCAATGAAGTACTGTGGCCTGGGTTTGAAGCTATGTGGCCATTGGTAAGCACACCTGGCGGCATATCTACCCAAGAAATGAGCCCAGGTGGCCTGCCTACCATTAATACCATTATTCTGCTTATCTCATCGGTAACGCTGCACTTTGCACACGTGGGGCTAGAGCAGAACAAGCGCAAGCAACTTACCGTTATGCTGGGTATTACCATTTTGCTTGGCTGCGGGTTCTTGTTTCTACAGGTTGAAGAATATATCCATGCCTACCGCGACCTAGGGTTAACCCTGCAATCGGGCATTTACGGCAACACCTTCTTTATGCTCACCGGGTTTCACGGCATGCACGTTACCCTTGGCACCATTATTCTTATTGTGATGTTTTTTAGAGTATTGAAAGGTCATTTTACGCCTAAAGAGCACTTTGCCTTCCAAGCGGGAAGTTGGTATTGGCACTTCGTTGATGTGGTGTGGGTAATGTTGTTCATTTTCGTTTACGTGCTGTAGGAGGGATTGAGCGCTGCAGCGCCTTAACGTGTATGCCTATGGAAATGGCAACGATAATGAAAACGAAAGAAAGCGCCAAACCTCAGTAAGGCCGGGGGTTTGGCGAAATGACTCCGGTACTAATGGCAATTAGTATTAGCACAACAATGATGACAGAGGTGAAAACCCGTCGACCTATATATTTGCTCATTGGCCCGTCTTTCGGATCGTTTTTCATCATCACGCGCATGGCCATGAAAAGATTAACAATCATAAACAGTACCAGAGCGACAAGAATTATTTTTATTAACATAACCATCTCTTCTTTTATTATTTGTTTTGGTTGGAGCTGTTAAACATGTCACAACGTTCACAGTTTTTAATTCCCTGGTTACTCACCGCACTTAGTGTTGCGGCGATGTGCGGCCTTGGATTTTGGCAACTGGAACGCATGGTGGAAAAACAGCAACGTTTAGCTAGCATAGCGCAAAAGCAAAGCAATGAAAGCCTCTCGTTAATTGATGCCCTATCACAAGAAGACCCTAGAGATATCTCCATTAACTTTGTGGGAACGCCAGACAGTACGCGCCCCCTATTGCTTGATAATCAAATTCACGAACAGCAGGTTGGCTTCGATGTATTCGCCCCTGTGTCAACGAATGCGGGTTGGATTTTGGTGAATTATGGTTGGGTAGCAGCCCCTGACCTTCAGCGCACTATTCCTGAAGTAAACTTGCCTAACGGTAACAAGGAATTTGAGGGGGTCATCACCGTACCCGGCAGTAACCCCCTTATCACAGAAACGAATGTTAATTTTTCTCAGTTTCCCGCACTTATTCAACAGGTAGCATTTGCGTCGTTAAGTCAGAGTTTAAACATCAAACTTCTTCCTTACGTTGTAGAGCTTACTTCACAAGACTCGGCTTTTGTTCGCGATTATAAGCCGGTAGTTATGCCTCCAGAAAAACACTTAGGGTATGCGGTGCAATGGTTCGGTTTAGCCATTGCAGCAGCTGCAATAGGTGGGTTTGCAATCAGTAAAAAAGGACGTATTCATGAGTAATACTACATCCAAAAAAACACTAATAATTATGGTCGCTGTATTTGTGCTCCCCGTGGTGTTAGCAAAGCTCGCCCTAGAAAACGATTGGTTTAACAAAGCCTCAACGAATAAGGGCGCACTTCTTGAACCCACTATCAATTTAACGACCTTGCTAGAAGACAGTTCACCCACGTGGCGTCTTTTGTACGTCATGCCCGCGCAGTGCGATTCGCGCTGTGAAAATGCACTTTTCAGTATTAATCAAGTGTGGCTAGCGCTCGGCAAAGAGTCTGACCGCGCCCAAGCATTAGTGTTGGCTACACCAACGAGTGACGCTAACGCACTGGCTTCTCTTGTGGATTATCCCAACGTTGCCACACTGTCGGTAGATGATACCGCGCAACTCGCGTCTCAAAGTGTGTACGTGGTAGATACGCTTAATAACGCCATGCTTTTTTATCAAATTAGCGACGACAAAGAAGAAGCGGTGATGGAAAGTCGCAATATGTTAGCCGATATCAAAAAACTGCTTAAATTGTCTCGCATAGGGTGATAGTTATGAAAAAGCTCACGTTATTCAGTCTCTTTTTAGCCGCAGTCGTCATTATTCTTGGGGCATACACTCGCCTTACCGACGCTGGTTTGGGCTGTCCAGATTGGCCCGGCTGTTACGGCAACCTAACGGTGCCCCTGAGTGATGATAAAGTGAATGCGGCGAATGCCGCTTACCCAGAAAGGCCGGTAGAAGCCTTCAAGGCATGGAACGAAATGATACACCGTTATTTTGCCGGCACCTTAGGTTTGTGCATTGCCGCCATTGCGTTTATCGCTTTTAGGCAGCGCAAGCAAGGCACCCCTTTTAAACTGCCTTTACTGCTGTTGGGGCTTGTTACCTTTCAAGCTGCACTCGGTATGTGGACAGTCACTCTTAATTTGTTGCCAGTGGTTGTTATGGGCCACTTATTAGGCGGTTTCAGCGTTCTTTCCTGTTTGTTTCTTTTGTATTTACGACTGCGAGAAGCCGACACTAGCACCAACTCAGTTTCACAAAACTCAGTTTCACAAAACTCAGTTTCACAAGAGCCAGTTTCTAAGGACTCAGCTGGGCCGGTCGCATCGCCTTCAGTGGCCGGTCTTTCACGGATGAAAACTTTCGCATTGTTTGGTGTGGGTGTGCTTGTGATTCAAATTGCACTTGGAGGTTGGACATCAGCGAACTACGCCGCGTTGGCGTGCACTGATATGCCTATTTGTGAAGAAGGCTGGCAAAGTCGACTTGATTTTGCAGGCGCATTTAGTGTTCCAGAAGCAGAGAACTATGAGTTTGGCGCACATGATTACGGTGAGCGAGCGACGATGCATATAGTGCATCGGGCCGGAGCACTGATTACCTTTTCATATCTACTGGCCTTAGGGCTCACACTCTTTTTCAAACAGGGTGCTTCTCTGCAGCTAAAGCGCGTTAGCGCGATAATGATTGGCTGCCTGTTTGCGCAAGTTGCTTTAGGGGTTAGCAATGTGGTGTTCGCTTTGCCATTAGCCGTGGCGGTATTACACAACGCGTTTGCCGCTATATTGCTTTTGTCCCTACTGTGGATAGTTTTTTCACTGATTAAACACACGTCAACTGCACCTACTTATGATTCGTCAGTGAATGCAGCTCGTCATACAACGTTATCGTCTCACGCTTTACCACAAGCCCTATCTAAGGCCACAGGAGGTCTTCATGGCTAAATCAGCCTCTCTTCAATCTCGAGTCACCCGCCCACACAATGCTGTATCGTGGAAAGATTATTATGAAATGACAAAACCGAATGTGGTGATGTTACTGCTACTTACTGCGCTAGTGGGAATGTGCTTAGCAACGCCTACGTGGGTAGATGCGCTTACCCTAGTCAGTGGTTTAGCCGGCATTGGAATGCTGTCTGCTTCGGCAGCGGTAATTAACCATGTCGTCGACCATAAAATAGATAGCGTAATGGCGCGCACCTTTAATCGGCCGGTGGCAAAAGGAAAGGTAAGTATCAACAATGCCCTGTGGTTTGCCGGTACGTTAGGGGCGGTAGGCTTTGTGGTATTGGCGGTTTTTGTCAACATGTTGACGGCGTGGCTAACCCTCGCCAGTTTAGTGGGTTATGCCTTCGTGTATACCATGTACTTAAAGCGGGCAACGCCGCAAAATATTGTTATTGGTGGGCTGGCTGGAGCTGCACCACCACTTCTTGGCTGGACCGCAGTAACGGGTGAAATTCATGCACACGCACTGCTCTTAGTGCTTATTATCTTCACATGGACACCGCCGCACTTTTGGGCGCTAGCTATTCATCGAGAAAAGGACTATGCCAAAGCAAAAGTGCCTATGCTACCCGTAACCCACGGTGTAGATTTCACTAAAACGTCAGTGTTGCTGTATACCGTTTTACTGGGATTGGTGTGCCTACTGCCCTACTTAACTGGCATGAGCGATATGATTTATCTTGTTGGTTCTAGTGCATTAAATCTAGGCTTTTTGCTTTACGCGATTAAGTTAAAGTTTGCCGCTGATGATCAAACGGCGATGAAAACTTTTAGGTTCTCAATCATTCATCTCATGGTATTGTTTGTGGTATTGCTACTTGACCATTACATACCAGTGAGTTTATGAATCAAAAGTTTATTGTTGGTGTTGTTGCATTTGTTGCTCTTATAGGTGGTGTTATTGGTGCGCTTTATATAGCACCGCCTAGTACTGACAATGGTGAAACACCGTCTTATTTCCAGGCATATCCGCAACCACGAGCGGTTGCACCCTTTACGCTTTTACATCACACCGGCGAGGCGTTCACTGAGCAATCATTAAAAGAGCAGTGGAGCTTAGTTTTTGTGGGCTATACCTTTTGCCCCGATATTTGCCCTACGACCATGGCTGAGCTAAACGGAATTTACTCGCAGCTGCAGCAGATAGAAAGCACCTATCCTGTGCGTGTGGTGTTTGTCTCAATTGACCCTAAAAGAGACTCTTTAGATAGACTTTCTGAGTATGTAGGCTATTTTAATAAAGAGTTCATTGCGGTTACAGGTGAGCATAAGTCGTTATTTCCGTTAGTCAGAAACCTTGGCATGATGTACGCCATTTCTGAAAGTACAGATAACCCCAATTACCTCGTAGACCACAGCGCTTCAATTGTACTTATCGATCCTAAAGGGCGTGCTGTAGGACGGTTTAAACCCACAAGAGAGCCGGGCAAACTATCGATAAGCGATCCTCAGCAAATTCTGGCTGATATGCCAATTATTATTGCGAAGTAGTCATATGGAAATCAATATAAGACCGGGCGTGGCATCTGACGCTCCATTTGCAACACCGTTAATTTTAAGTGCCGCGGAGTCACTGTTAAACGCTATTTTTGGACATGCTAAAAACAAAACGGCGTTGGGTTATTTAGCCCATGCATGGCAACTCGGTGGCGGGCAGTACGGATTTGAAAACCATTGGGTGGCAGAAAAAGGCAATCAAATTTTAGGCTTAGTCACGGCGTGGCATAGTAAGCTTGGCACTGCATTTGATAGAGCTACCCTAGACAGTATAACGTCGTACTTTACCCTAGATGAAGCGATTACCGTTGTAATGCGAAATCAAACAGTGGCAGTGAATCTAACCCCTCCTAGCAATACCGAATTAATGATTGGTCACTTGGCTGTGTCAGATGGCGGCAAGCGCCAAGGTATTGGCCGTTCATTAGTTAACGCTATGCAAGCAAAAGCAACTGAACTACAAAAACGTCACATTGTGTTAGACGTAGAAGTATCGAATATCGCTGCTATCCGGTTTTATCAATCTTTAGGCTTTAGTGAAGAAGCGATTAACAAAGGGTTCATTCGGTTTTATCGAAGCGTATAACACGCGCTTTTATAAGCGAGATATTAATTACACTAGTTGATGCAAAGAGAGCCTTTTTAAAGGCTCTCACTGTTTTAAGCAATTGCAATCCAGTGCGCTTTTTATCAGTGTGCTTATTAATCAGGGTAGCGGCCATTATCATCTGCCAAGAAAAACGGCATAGAATACCAATAGAAACGACCTGCCATGCTTTTCGACGGTGCGGTGCAGTTTACTCTTGAGCGGCCAACGGGCAGCGTGCTCTCTATGGCAAAGCTTACCTTTTCTCCATCCACATGCGTTTTTATATTCTTACCAGAGTAGAAGCAGTTCACTTGGTTTAGGCTAACATCTTCTTCATCTACGGTGAGTGTTATCGTGTCAGATAGGGTATTGCTGCGCACTCGTGGCTCAGCATGGGTAGTGTGTACCACCGGCATAGCAAGACTGTTTAACTTGGTTTTTAAGGTTTTGAGGTTAGCGTAAGGGCCCGCAGCTGGGAAGCGAGGTAAGGCAAGAAGATTACTGGTTTCACCTACGGCACCAGAGTGTTGGCCAAAGCCCACATAGCCGTTTTCTTCAAGCTTTGCTGCCAGCGCTAAATTATATTCTCCAAATGGATAGGCAAGGTATTTAAGGCTGACCCCCAGCTCACTGTCTATTTTCTTTTCTGCAGCTTCAACATTCTCAAACACACGCTCAAGCCAGTTCTCATCGGTAAACTCATAATTAAGCATGTGCAGGTGATCTAGGGTGTGATTTGCAAAAATAACGCCTTCATCCTGCATCCTCTTAACTTCTTCCCAAGTAAGCTGTTGCGGTGCTACGCCAATTTCATTTGGATTAATAAATACCGTGTAGGAGAAGCCTAATTTCTTCAGAATTGGGTGAGCATTTTCTAAAATATTGGCATAACCATCGTCAAAGGTAATAGCCACAGCATCTTTTGGCAGTGGCTTACCTTCTACAATGGCATTAACAATGTCGGTAAGGGGCAACACCGTGTGATTGTTGGCTATGTACTCCATGTGCGACGTGAAAGTATCCGGTGTCACACTGGTGCTCGAGGGCGTTTGTGTGGAAACATGATGATAGAGCAATATGGCCGCATTGGTCATTTGAGTTGACGAGGCTGCTTTCTCAGGCGTTTTGTCTTTTATGAAGCTGCCCTTTGAGAAACTGTCTTTTATAGCGCTAGTGCTTTGCTCTGTCTTAGTTTCAGATGCTGTAGAGTCAGTGGGTAAATGGGCAGATGCAAAGACGCAGTGAAATGACAGCAGCGTGAAAAGTGCAATGCAGGCACGCAGACCACCGAGTGCTGTGAATGAGGATTTACGCTCTCTGTTCAGCGTTATTAGCATGGTACACTTCTCCTTATTGAACCTAATTTCAGTCTATGTTTGAGAGCCTTGATGTCAATTGCCACCAAACAGCCAAAACCGTTATGGTTTGATCATACACGTTTGCTTGCGCTTGCGCTGCCCATGATCTTGGCCAATATTACCACACCGCTTCTTGGTTTAGTCGATACCGCGGTACTCGGTCATATGCAAATACCTGCAATGCTAGCAGGGGCATCTATCGGTGCACTTATTCTTACTCAAATTTACTGGGTTTGTGGCTTTTTACGTATGTCTTCCACAGGCTTAAGTGCACAAGCGAAAGGAAGCGAAGCCCCTAAAGTGGAGTCTGCCAAAGTACTGTGGCAGACCATTGCTTTTTCTTGCATCCTCGGTCTTATTATTTTGCTACTACAGCAGCCCATACTGCATGCTGGCTTAGCGTTAACTCAGCCAAATGACAGCGTGGCTAGCTACCTAAATGCGTATTTTAGTACTCGGGTTTGGGGCGCTCCTGCAGCCATGCTTAATTTAGTGTTAATAGGCTGGCTGGTGGGGCAGCAAAAAACCAAGCAGGTAATGATTATTCAAATAATCGGTAATTTGCTTAATGCTGGATTAGATATCGCTTTTGTTTACGGGCTTGGCTTTTCTGTGGCCGGTGTCGCCCTTGCAAGTGTCATTGCTGAGTACAGCATGATGGCGATGGCACTTTATCTTGCCCTTAATCAAGTGAAGGGCGTGCATATCGCGCGAGCGTGGTTCAACCGCGCGGCGCGCAGAGTGTTAATGAAGCTCAATGGGGATATGTTAATTCGCAATTTGGCATTACAAGGCTGCTTAGCATTTTTAACTATTCAAGGGGCGCGGTATGGCGAAACATCAGCCGCCGTTAACGCTATTTTAATGCAGTTCTTCGTACTGATTGCGTTAGGGCTAGATGGCATCGCCTACGGTGTTGAAGCTCTTATCGGCGAGGCAAAAGGGGCGAAAGACGCTGATGAAATTAAGCGAAGAACCTATCAAGGGCTATTTTGGTCTTCCTTGTTTGCCATTGCCTATAGCGTGGTTTTCTATGCTTTTGGCGACGGGATTATCCGTTTGCTGACGGAACATATCGACATCGTTGACGCTGCGCTACCCTACCTCCCTCTAATGGTGCTACTGCCCATATTGGCTCACTGGTGCTTTTTATTTGACGGCGTATTTGTGGGGCTAACAAGAGCATCGTCCATGCGCAATACTATGGTCATTAGTGCACTTGGCGTGTATTTTCCAATATGGTTTTTTACTCAGCAAGCGGGCAATACAAGTTTGTGGTACGCACTTATTGCCTTTCTGTTTGCAAGAGGCATAACGTTAGGGGCAAGCTTTTATCGATTAGCAGCTAACGACACATTGTGTGAAAGTAATTTACGCCCTAACAACAAATGAGATGTGCGCAGTAAGCGCATGCTCACTGCGCCTAAGTCATTAGCGCGCTACTTTTTAATGATATGGGTGGCGCAAAGTTTGTTACCCGTCGGATCACGCAAGTAAGCAAGATATAGCTGGCGGTCGTCATTACCACGTATGCCCGGTGGGTCTTCACACACCACGCCACCGTTTTCGCTACCTACCTTAAACCATTCATCAACTAATTCTGGCGAGCTCGCTGCTAAGCCTATTGTAGAGCCGTTGCCGTGAGTCGCTTCTTCGCCATTAATGGGCTTTGTCAGTGCTAATATCCCTTTTGGCGTGAAATAGAATAAGCGACCGTGCTCATCATAAACGCCGGCGTCATAACCAAAAACGGCTAACGTGGCATCGTAAAACTTTTTAGATGCGTCTAGGTCGTTTGCACCTATCATTAAATGGCTAAACATGGTGTATCCTTTTTTATTATCAAAAATTAAGCGATGAGCAGCTAAGCTATCTGAAAGCCGTTTATCGAAATAAATTTATCGAAACTAAGCTATCAGAAACCAAGCTATCAGAAACTAATCTATCAAAGCTAAGGCTGTTAAAACTAAAAGCCCCCAATAACAGGGTTATTACAGTATTATTCTAGAGCACGTCTATACATCAACGGCAAAGTCGACGGCTGCCTCAGCGTGTATTGCAGTTGTATCGTAAAGGCGAATTGCTGTGTGATTTTGTTGTACTAGCAATGCAATTTCAGTGCAGCCAAGAATTACGCCCTCTGCGCCTTCAGACGCAAGTCCGTCGATAATGTTAATATACGCTTTACGAGATTCAGTGCAAATCACGCCCTTGCATAATTGTGCATAAATGACGTTGTGAATAATGTCTCGCTCATGTGGCGGTGGAACAACCACATCAATACCAAAATTCGTTCTTAAGCGTTCGGTATAAAAAGTCTGTTCCATGGTGAATTTTGTGCCAAGCAAACCTACCTTTTTCACGCTATCGTTAACGAGCACTTCGCCAGTTGCGTCTACAATATGTAATAAAGGAATGGATAGGTTGCTTGCCACTTCATCAGCGACTTTGTGCATTGTATTGGTACAAATGACAATGGCGTCTGCGCCAGCAGTAGTTAGCGCCTTAGCTTCAGCGTGCAGCAATGTCGCCATTTCAGGCCATGCCTGAGCGCGTTGCAAACGCTCTATCTCAGCAAAGTCTACACTGCTAAGCAGAATTTTAGCACTGTGAAAGCCGCCTAGTTTTTCGTTTACAGCGCGGTTTATCATCTGATAATAGCTCACTGTCGATTCCCAGCTCATGCCGCCAATAAGGCCTAACTTTTTCATTGTTTAATATTTAAATGTGAACGGGTAGTTATTAAGTACATTGCAACGTACTGCAAAGCAATGCAAGTGCCAAGAATGCAAGCGCGAAGCCCCTATGATAAGGAAAGTAAGAGAGAAGAGGTAGACAAAGGAAATGAGAAAGATGAGGGGAAGTTCGATACTTAAGTCTGCAAAGCCCTAACCCTCAGGTGGCCGTTTTGCATTTTTTAAAGAAGCAAAGCGCTGCAAAAAAATGCCCATATAACCCCACATAGAATAAGCAAAGCCACATAGCAATACCACTAGAGAAACATAGTGAAGGACAATATGGATATCACTGATGGAAAAAAGAAGCACAACGCCAGCAACGAAAATAGCGAGACCTATTTTAAATCGCTGCCAGCTTGTGTGAATATCTGGTGTGGGTATCAAGTGTTACACCTGCGCCAGATTTAGTAGTAAGAGTGCTCGCCAGCTTCGTGCTCTGTGGCATCGCGTACGCCATTTAACTCACCAGCGAATTGTTCAAGCATTTGCTTTTCAATGCCGTCTTTCAACGTAACATCTACCATTGAGCAACCGTTGCATCCACCGCCAAATTGAAGAATAGCGAAGCCATCATCAGTAATTTCTGTCAGTACAACCTGTCCGCCGTGATTGGCTAACTGAGGATTGATTTCTGACTCAATCATGTAATTAATACGCTCAACAAGAGGCGCGTCATCGGCCACTTTTCTCGCCTTGGCGTTAGGTGCCTTCAACGTAAGCTGTGAGCCCATTTGATCGGTTACATAATCAATTTCAGCTTCTTCAAGATACGGCGCACTGTCTTCGTCAACAACGGCGTCAAAACCATTAAACTCTAGCTTAGTGTCAGTGTCCTCTACGGCATCTGGCGGGCAATAAGACACGCCACATTCAGCCGACGAGGTGCCTGGGTTTACGACGAATACACGAATATTCGTGCCAGACTCTTGTTTACTCAGCAGTTTTGCGAAGTGAGACTGGGCTTCTTCTGATATAGTTATCATCGGCAAGTCCTATAGTATTCAAAAAGTGTTCAAAATTTGGTGCATTGTACCAAATTTACCTGACTAAAACAGTCAAGTATTAATTAAAAATTTAGAACATGTTGATATTTAAAACCTTACTTTCAACATGCCATTATGAAACAACAAGACGGGGAAGCGCTATGCTAGCGAATCTGTATAACACCGCCAAAAAAACACACCTTCGACGGATAACCGCGCTATTGATAGGCTCGCTTGTGTGCATGTCTGCAAGCGCATCAACAATTACCATCGAGCCTGATAAAGGCGGAATGCCTGTACAGGCCTATTTACCTAAAACGGTAACTTACGACCCCGCCATTCCTACACCTGAGTCGGTTTTAGGGGCTCATCTTGGCGAGTGGCATGTACGTCATGATCAGTTGGTCAATTACATGTACATGCTGGCACAAAAATCTGACCGTATAACCATTGAGGAAACCGGACGTACCCACGAAAACCGCCCTCTTTTGCTTCTCACCATTACTGCGCCGTCAAATCGCGACAACCTTGATGCCATGCGAGATGCACACATCAAAGTGTTAGATAAAGGAAATTCTCCCTCAAGCGATGCCCCCCTTGTTTTCTACATGGGCTACAGCATTCATGGAAACGAGCCATCAGGTGCGAATGCATCTCTTGCCCTCGCTTATTATCTTGCAGCGGGTCAAGGTGAAGAAATCGACGAGTTGTTAAATAACAATATTGTGCTGCTCGACCCGTCTTTCAACCCCGACGGACTGTCTCGTTTTGCTCAGTGGGCAAATATGCATAAGGGCAAACAGCTAGTTGCCGACAGTAATCATAGAGAGCACGACGAGGGCTGGCCTTCAGGCAGGACAAATCACTATTGGTTCGACTTAAACCGCGATTGGTTACTTTTGGCGCATCCGGAATCTCAAGCGCGAATTAAGCAATTTCACAAGTGGCGTCCCCACGTATTAACCGACTTCCATGAAATGGGAACCGACAGTACCTATTTCTTCCAACCCGGTGTACGCTCGCGCAAAAATCCGCTTACTCCTGACGAAAACGTGACGCTTACTGAAGCCATTGCAGAACATCATGCGGCGGCATTTGATGCCAAAGGACAGCTTTATTTTACCGAAGAAGCATTCGATGATTTTTATGCGGGGAAAGGCTCTACGTACCCAGACTTACATGGCAGCATTGGGATCCTTTTTGAGCAAGCGAGTTCGCGCGGTCACCTGCAGTCTTCTATTAACGGCGATCTGGCCTTCAGCGATACTATCGAAAATCAAATTACTACGTCGCTAAGTACGTTTAGAGGCGCAATCGCCAATAAAGCGGCCATACTTGATTACCAAGCGGGCTTTGTAAATAGCACAAAGGCGTTGGCAAAAGATGATGACACTTTCGGTTTTGTTGTAAGTGCATCAAACGATAGTGCGCGCTTTTTAGCGTTTACTAACCTACTGAACCAGCACGGTATCACCTATGATGTGATGACCAAAAACGCCACTATTAACGATGTGAGTTATAAAGCCAACAACGCTATTTTCGTACCGACGGCGCAGTCTCAATACCGCTTAGTAAAATCGATTTTTTCAACACAAACATCCTTTGAGAACAATACGTTTTACGATGTGTCTACATGGAACTTAGCGCTTGCGTTTAACCTTGATTATTCCCCAGTAGGAAAGAGTGATATGCGCGGGACAAAGCGCACAACTGCTGCACAATACGACGGAAGCTTAGCGGCATTAGCGCTTCCTGAGATAAACGGCGACGCCTATGCTTACGCATTTTCATGGCAGCCGTATTTTTCCCCAGCGTTACTACAATCGCTTTTAGAAGCAGGCGTTCAGGTGAGAAGCTCGGAGAAGAGTTTTGCAGCCGTGAAGTTTGACAACAGCGTGGTAGAGTTTCCGGCGGGCAGTATTGTTGTACCTACAGGCCTTGAGCAGCCTGCCAATATCGCAGCGATTATCGAGAGAGTATCGCAGCAAATGCAGGTGCCGGTGCATAGCTTAAAAAGCGGTTTAACACCTACAGGTAGTGACTTAGGCAGCCGCAGTATGGCGCCCATTAAAGAGCCGCGGGTTATTATTGTGGGCGGTGAAGGCACTCGTGAATACGATGTGGGTGAAATTTGGCATTATTTCGACACCAAAATTGGACTGTCAGCGAGTATTGTAGAGCAACAAAACTTGCTAAACGCATTGCGCGATAACAGCGTTACCTATACGCACATTATCTTCCCTAACGGTCGCTACGACTTTTCTGAAACACAAGGTCTAGAATTGAAGCGTTGGGTAGAGGCCGGTGGTGTTGCCATAGGTCAAAAGTCTGCGTTACGTTACTTTGCTGATAACAACTGGTTAGATATTGACGTTGTAAACCGCGATGTTGTGGATAATGCATATGATGAAAGCAGCCTTGCATACGGTGATGGTTCGGCGCTTTATGCTAAAAAGCTGATTGCCGGCGCAATTTACGAGGCCGATATTGATACCACTCATCCACTGTTTTACGGATACAGCAACGACACGCTGCCGCTATTTAAAACGAGCAACATGATAGTGAAAAATGAGTATTCACCGTTTACCACTCCGGCGCGTTACACCAAAGGCCCGCTAATGGCAGGGTTCAGTGATACAGCCATGGTTGCGCTATTAGCCGAAACGCCAGCGGTTATTGCAGAGAAGCTAGGACGCGGTGTTGTCATAGGGTTTACCGATAACACTCAGTTTAGAGGCTATTGGTATGGCACTAACAAGATGTTAGCAAATGCCATTTATCAGTCTCACTTCATCCGCTAATAGCGCTTAAGTGAGCAGTTAAATAAGCCGTTAAAATAAGCGGTTAAAAGAGCAATTTAAGACGTGGCGGGGTTAGCTTTTGTTAACGCCGTCATGTCTTTACAAATACCAGTCCTATGCGAACTGGTATAAGGTGCTTTTGGGCGGAGGGGTAAATGTCATCGCCCACACCTGAATCTTTACGTCAGGGAAGCGCTGTAGCAATAATTTGCTAAGTACGTCTACCGTTACGCCGGTTGTTACCACATCATCTACTATCGCAACAACAAACTCACTACTTTTGCTTGGTACAAACGTATTAATAGCACGTTGCGTTAATGCAAAAGCGTGTTCAGCATTCTTTTTCCTTTGTAATTTTGATAGCTGGTGCTGAGTGCTTGAACCTGTTCTTATGGCCCACTGATGCAGGCACGGAATACCTAAGCCCTTACCTATAAAATCGGCCATAACGCCGGCTTGATTGTAATGACGCTTAGCCAGTCGCCAAGCACTTATAGGTACTGGAAGGAGCAAATCAGGCACTGAAAGTGTGCAGTGTTGCTTTTTATCGACAAACCACTGACTTAACATCTTGCCTGCGACGAGAGAATGCATAAACTTAAACTGGTGAATTAAGGATGACATAGGCCACGTGTAAAGACCGAGAATGGACAATGAATGGTAGTGTCTATGGGTTACGTGGCGTCCCACTGGGCCAAATTCTAAAAGGTTGTTTCCGTGTATTTCCTCGTTGAAAAAAAAGAGGTCAGATTCACACCATTGACACACTGGCGTAGGACTTGCCTGATAACATAGTAGGCATGAAAGGTTCATCGAAGACTCCGCCAGTTTTTAAACGTATTTTGTTCAATGTGCTTTTTACTAAAGCGCTATTTATTAAAGTGCTATTCACCGTAAAAGGTTGGCCTTTTTCTATATTGTCTTTTTTCGCTCACGACACGACTCACGAACAAGAGGTGTAAAATGGAAAGTTTGCAGACAAACGACGCGCTTGTCACCCGTACTCATGGTACTGATCTCAACGATTCGAGAGTGGACCTAGTACTTCTTCACGGCTGGGGAATGAACAGCGGTGCTTTTTCTTCCTTTATTCCTTATTTGCAAGATCACTTTCGTGTTACCACCATCGACTTACCTGGCTTTGGTGAAAATGCACATCATCTTCCTGAGCCTTACACCGTAGAGGCCTTGGCGAATATGATTAGCGCACAACTGCCTAAGCATTGCGTACTCGCAGGCTGGTCTTTAGGTGGCTTGGTCGCGCAAAAAATAGCCATTGATGCACCGCAAAAATTATCTGGTCTTATTACAATAGCGTCGACGCCCCGCTTCAGTGCCGGACCTTGTTGGCCAGGCATTGCAGAAGACTTACTCACCATGTTTGAAGCCCAATTGGAAAAGAACTACAGGAAAACGTTAGAGCGTTTTCTTGCTATTCAGGCGATGGGAAGTGCGACGGCTAAAAACGATATTAAGACAATAAGAGAGCATGTTACCGAGTATCCTGAGCCAGCAGAAGAAGCATTGAAGCGCGGGCTTGGCATTCTTGCAAAAGAGGATTTGCGACAGATTGTTGGTCGTATATCGGTTCCAACACTGCGATTATATGGCCGGTTAGATAGCCTTGTTCCCACTGCGGGAATAGACCGGATTTGTGAGCTGCACCCTCAGGCCGATACTGTGGTGTTGCCCCATGCCTCCCATGCGCCGTTTATCTCACATCCACAGCAAACTGCTGACATATTAACGAGCTTCGCGGCCAATTTACAGCAGCAGAGGGCGTCGTAGTCGTTATCAAATTCGCGCTTGAGCCGCTTTAGGTAAAAGCGGCCGTACAAAAATTTACTACAGGTACAGAGACTTAGTGCGAAAGCCCCCGTGAGTACTTTATCTTTTCCTCTTATTGGTTAATAATTGCGCATGAGAGGTTAGGAGAAGTATATGTCTGATGTAAGTGGCGTCACACTCAATTCTGCGTTTTTTGCAGGACAATCCGGTTTGCAGCGTGCCAGCGATGGTATGACTCAGGCTGCGTCCAATATCGCCCAACAGACTGCAGGTCGCCAGCAAGAAGTAGGCGGTACATCACAGAGCGGCTCTTTAGCGAATTCATCACAAAAAGCGCCCGCTAATATTACCTCCGACCTTATCTCGCTCAACGTCAACAGTCTCAATGCACAAGCATCGGCAAAAGTACTTGATGTGGCAAATGATACGCTTGGCACCATTATCGATACATTAGCGTAGGGACACACCAGTGAATTTTGTAGCGCCTATTCTTACCGCTATAGCGTATCCCACTGCGAATACGAACACTGAGTCTGCCCGTCGAGATAACGTTCAGCGCGAAACCATTCCAAAAACCGGCGATGCAGAGCAAGGTGCGTCGCAAAAAGGCTTGGGTTCAGAGGCTGATAAGGCACGTAGCCCAGGTTTACCTCAACCTCCTGTCACCTACGACCGTCCACAAATTCAGACAGACCTTCAAGCTGCGTTTCAAAATGTGTTTGGTCAAGAAAAAGACAACGCGCAAGATGAAAGTGCGGGCAAAGAAGGCGCTGAGCAAGAACAAAGAAACCAGCAACAATCTGCACAGCCTGTACTAACGGAAGAAGACAAGCAGGAAATTGAGGATCTCAAAGCCAGAGACCAAGAAGTGCGTACCCACGAGCAAGCGCACGCTGCTACTGGCGGACAATATGCGGGTTCACCTCAGTACGAATATACGACCGGCCCAGACAATAAGCGTTATGTTACCGGCGGAGAGGTATCAATAGATATCTCAGAAGAGCCATCTGCCGAACAAACGTTGCGTAAAATGCAGCAAGTACGAGCAGCAGCATTAGCGCCAGCACAGCCTTCTTCTCAAGACTTGAAAGTCGCGGCGGAAGCTGCGCAAAAAGCGTTTGATGCCCGCAACGACATAGCAAAAGAAAACCGAGACACGTTACAGTCTAGTGGCGACGTTAGCGCTGCAGAGGGTGTTAATTCTGTCACAGGTTTTAGTGCCAATGGCGGTGTGAGTGAATCAGAGCCTAGCTCTCAAGGTATTAGCGCTCAAGGTATTGGCGCGTTAAACCCTAGCGAAATCACTATTCCCGCTATAGATGTGGCTCCACCGAGTATTGACGAAATTACAGATAGCGCAGGGGTGGATACCCCTACCAGACGTTTAGATGAAGCTTATTTTGCGTCTCAAGCACAGGCGTCTCAAGCACAGGCGTCAGAAGTTAAGTCGTTAGAGTCAGAAGAGAGCAGCGCCATGCAGGCACGCATAGGTCGCATTCAAAATCTCTACACTCAAGCTTACACACCATCCCGTGAAGGTCTTTCACTGCAAGCTTAATAGTTATCATAAAAAAAAGGGGCTTAGCGTTTTCGCTAAGCCCCTTTTTTACGTTACAGAATGTGCTTACTTACTTTTTCGCTTTCGCAAGTGCATCAGCAAAGGCGTTGCCCATTGCACTATTTTGCTGAGGCTTAGCATTGCGGTTTTGTCCGCCTCGCTGATTGCCCTTATGCGCATTTTGATTTGAACGTGGCCCTTTATCCTGCTTTGAGCGGCTGTCTCTGGCGTTATTAGCATCGCCGCGAGACTGGTTGGGTGTATCTTCAAGACGCATGGTAAAGGAAATGCGTTTGCGCGCTACGTCCACTTCCATCACCTTCACTTTTACAATGTCACCTGCTTTAACCACCTCGCGAGGGTCTGAGATAAACTTGTTGGTCAGCGCCGAAATATGCACTAGACCATCTTGGTGAACACCCACATCCACAAAAGCGCCAAAATTGGCTACATTACTCACCACGCCTTCAAGGATCATTCCCGGCTCTAAGTCGGTAATTTTTTCTACGCCTTCTTTAAATGAAGCCGTTTTAAATTCTGGACGAGGGTCGCGGCCTGGTTTTTCAAGCTCTTTAAATATGTCTTTAACGGTAGGAATACCAAAATCGTCATTAGTGAACGTCTCGGGCGATAAGCTTTTCAGCAATTCAGTATTGCCAATAATATCGTTTACCGCCACTGCTGCCGTATCCACAATTTTGTCTACCACAGGATACGCTTCAGGGTGCACTGAAGAAGCATCTAGCGGGTTACTTCCGTTGACAATGCGCAAAAAACCAGCGGCTTGTTCATAGGCTTTAGGGCCTAGGCGTTCAACGTCTAACAAGGCTTTACGGTTTGAAAATGCGCCCTTGCTGTCCCTAAGCTTCACAATATTGTGAGCCAGTGTCTTATTTAACCCCGACACATAACTAAGCAAGGCGGGTGATGCTGTATTTAAATCAACACCAACTGCATTCACACAATCTTCTATAACACGGTCTAGTGACTTTCCAAGCTGACTTTGACTGACATCATGCTGGTATTGGCCTACACCAATCGCTTTAGGCTCAATTTTTACCAGCTCGGCTAACGGGTCTTGTAACCGGCGAGCAATAGAGACCGCACCGCGTATAGAAACATCGAGGGTGGGCAGTTCTTTTGAAGCCAGTTCTGATGCTGAGTACACAGATGCACCGGCTTCGCTAACCATGATTTTTTGTGCGCTAAGGTCTGGGTTGTTTTTTAACACCTCACCAACCAGCTTGTCTGTCTCTCGCGAACCGGTTCCGTTGCCAATACTGATCAAGTCCACTTTGTACTGTTTGCACAAGGTGGTTAGCGTGCGGCTTGATTTATCCCACTGATTTTGCGGCGCATGAGGGAATATCGTATTCGACGCTAATACTTTTCCGGTGCTATCTACAATAGCGACCTTTACCCCAGTGCGTAAGCCTGGATCTAACCCCATTGTGGTTTTAGCACCCGCAGGGGCAGCCATTAACAGGTCGTTGAGGTTTTTGGCAAATACATCAATCGCCTCTTTTTCAGCGCGCTCTCTAAGGGCACTGAAAAGTTCGGTTTCCATATGAAGACCAATCTTTATCTTCCACGTCCACTGCACCACTTGCGCAAGAAAATCGTCGGCGGAACGTCCGCGATGGGTAATGGCGTAGTGTGAAGCAATAATATGCTCGCAATGAGACGGCCCTTTTTCATCTTGCTGTGGGTCTGCATCTATCTGAATGTGCAGTAAGCCTTCGTTACGGCCCCTGAACATAGCAAGCGCACGGTGTGAGGGCACCCCTTTGTATTTTTCGCTATGAGAAAAATAATCTTTATATTTTGCGGCATCTTTTTCTTTACCCGGCGCAAGAGTGCTTTTAAGGTGCGCGTTTTCGGTTAGGTAAAGACGGATTTTGCCAAGTAGCGCGGCGTCTTCAGCAAAGCGCTCCATCAGGATAAAGCGAGCGCCTTCTAAAGCAGCTTTGGTGTCGGCAACGCCTTTTTCTCCATCCACATACTGGTTTGCTGCTTCTTCGATGTTGGTGTCGGGCTTGTTAAATAACAAATCAGCTAATGGCGATAAGCCTGCTTCAATCGCAATCTGTCCTTTGGTGCGACGGCGAGGTTTAAACGGCAGGTATAAGTCTTCAAGGGTGGTTTTGCTATCGGCATTGCCAATATTGGCTTTTAACTCGTCGGTAAGTTTACCTTGCTCATCTATCGAGCGAAGGATCACGTCGCGGCGCTCTTCAAGTTCGCGCAAATAGGTGAGTCGCTGTTCTAAATTTCTCAATTGCGTATCGTCGAGCCCTTCTGTGGCCTCTTTTCTGTAACGAGCAATAAAAGGAACAGTCGCTCCTCCATCGAGAAGTTTTACCGCTGCGTTGACTTGCGACGCTTGTACTGAAAGTTCTTCAGCAATTTTATTGATAATCATATATGGCCCAAAATACTATTGATGCGCTTTTGACAAAAGCGAGAAACCTGCACGAACCTGATGTTCGTGGTGCAGTGTTTGTACTGGAAATAATAACGGCGAGTATAGCATCGCCATTTGGCAAAAGTCGTCTGATCATCCGCTAGTTAACGGTGTGTGCTTGACGTAACACTATATTTTATCTGTGGGGTCGTACCAAATTCTGTTTATCCACCATTCCTTTATATCGGTTTCGGTTTTTACTACGAACTCATCGTCCTCTTCTTTTCCTACAAGTGCTCTTGCCATAGGGGAATCAATAGAAATGTAGTCTTTTCGACCGAAAATTTCGTCGTAACCAGCGAGTCTTAGCTCTAGTACTTCGCCGGCTTCGTTCTCTATCTCTACCCAGGCCCCAAAGAACACTTTACCTTCTTGCTGTGGGTCATAATCCACCACTTTTAGGTTTTCTAAGCATTTTCGTAAGTAACGAACACGGCGATCTATCTCGCGCAGCTTCTTCTTGTTGTACTGATAATCAGCATTTTCACTGCGATCGCCAAGGCTAGCCGCCCACGTGACTTTGCGGGTTATTTCAGGCCTTTCCTCACGCCATAAAACTTCAAGCTCGTTCCTGAGTTTTGTGTAGCCTTTTCGAGTGATAAGTGGAGTCTTCACAATATCCTATAAATGAATGGTCAGTGTTTCTTTACTGTATGTGGGTAATAACAAAAAACGCAATCCCTTATTTTTATGAAAGAGCCATAACAAATAAGCCGTAGCCAAAAAGCCATAGCAAAAGAGGTATTGCAAAAGTTGGCAGTAAAAATACAGCAATGGATACTCGGGCACGCTCTAGGTCAACACGCCTTCAACAGCGCTTAAAAAAAGGAGTAACGGATATAGAGAGGATAATTTACGGTGAAATAATGAACATAAACTTTTACCCGCGTGTCACAGTATAAATAGTGAACAATTTAAGGATGGTGTTATGCAAAACAAATTATCCGTATTTTATCGTCAAAAGACCCACAATGATTCGCTCAATGTGAGCGGTACCATTCTTGGCTTTATGGTGCTGCTAACTGGCGGGTTATTACTATTTTACGCTTTTTTAGATGTGGTTGTTCGTTTAGAGAGTATTCAAACCGTTCTCTTTATATTTGCAGGAATAACAATGTATAGAATAGGCCAGTCTCTGCTTAAGCACTTTGCTAGCTTTAAGCTGCACACCGAACGCCGCCGCAGCCCTGAGCGGTAAAACAGCCTTGAGCGATAAAAACAGCCCTGAGCGATAAAAACAGCCTTGAGCGGTAAAACAGCCCTGAGCGGTAAAACATCCCTGAGCCTTAAATCAAAACAGTCTAACCACGGCAATTTAAGTCGAAAATGTTACAAGAAAAGTCGGTTACAAAGGTGAAAAATCAACGCACTGTACTATAGTTATAGAGTGATTCGAGGCACCTAGCACATTGAAATATCCACTTTACTAATTGGATACAGACGTGGTTGAACACCACTCGCTCATAGGGAAAGGTAGGCATGGAATTAGCTGACTCACTAAAACAACAAAGCCGACGTAATTAGCGTCGGCTTTCTCTTTTCTGCACTCGTGCTATTTTGTGAGGCGAAGAAAACGCCACCATAAATAGCAGATGTTACTCAGTTGGTGCTTCTGTTGCTGGTGCTTTTACTTCAAGTAGCTCAACATCAAAAATAAGTGTTGAGTTTGGCGTAATCGCTCCAGTAGCACGCTCACCGTAGGCAAGTTCTGATGGGATGTGGAAGCGGTATTTAGCGCCTTCCTTCATTAATTGAACACCCTCAGTCCAGCCAGGAATAACGCGGTTTAGTGGAAATTCAGCTGGCTCGCCTCTGTCATATGATGAGTCGAAAACAGTGCCATCTAGCAAGGTGCCACGGTAATGTACTTTAACCATGTCAGTAGCATCAGGGCTGTTGCCTTCACCTTCTTCAAGCACTTCGTATTGTAGGCCTGATTCGGTCGTGGTTACGCCATCGCGCTCTGCATTTTCTGCAAGGTACGCAACACCGGCTTCAATATTCTTTTCTGCCGCTTGTGCCGCCATTTCTTGTTGCTTAGTACGCAACATTTCTTCGCCTTGTTGAGCAATTTGTTGGATCTGCTCTGGCGTAAATTTAAGCGTGTCGTTTAAACCGTCAGTAAAGCCTTGCTTAAGTGCGTCTTGATCAAGTGCTAAACCAAGTTGTTCTTGCTGCTCAGCTCGATTAGTCACAAATAAGCCCATGCTTGCACCCATTGCGTATGCCTGCTTTTGCGTATCTGTCATTTCTTCTGCTGCAACAGAAGATGCGTTGGCATTGTCTGCGCTGGTAGTTGTAGCCTCATCTGAAGTATTAGGCTGGCAAGCGAATAGTCCAAGCGCAGCTAGTGTTGATAAGGCAACGAGCGACTTCTGCATAAAAACGTCTCCATTAATTTTTATCATCATGCTTCAATGTCTATACTGCTGCATCTAAGGCAGTGCGCACGATAGTTAAAGATGCGATATCCGTGCTATGTTAAACGTAGCGTTTACAAAGCGAAACCCATTTGATTATGTTTAGGTCCAAAATGTTCCTGAGATTATTATTACTCATCACAGCTATTTGCGGATCCGTAGGGTGTACGGTTCCTGATACTACGCCATTAAAGCAGTGGCGTCATGTTGAAGAAGGTGCATATGCGGCAGACATTTCCGCAGACGGGACCATTGCCGTTGTCTCTGGCGTTGATAACGGCATCAACGTGTGGCGTATTGGTGATAGCGAACCTCTGTACCGTTGGGGGCATCAAAGCGAAGGTAATAATCTTGTAGTGTCGGTGCATATCAGCGCAGACAAGCGATTTGTTGTTACCGCAGACAGAGTTGCGTTTGCTTTGTGGGATATGGAAACTGGCGAGCCTGTAGGGTTCTGGCGAATAGATGAATCAAACATAAGAGATGTAGCCGTTACTAATAATGGCAGAGGAATACTCGTGGCTCGCTCAAGCGGCAAAGTCATGTTTTTCGAACCCAGTACCCAGCGGCGTCTTGAGTTTTTGGGACATCAGGAAAAAGTGAACTCTATTGATATTTCGCCAAATGGCAAGTATGCGCTCACCGGTGGTAATGACTACCTTGCGTATTTATGGAGCACTGAAACTGGACAAATTTTGCATACCTTTACCCATCCCACCCGGGTCACCAAGGTAGCGTTGGACGATGAAGGGCGATTCGCCTTTACCGCCGATAGTCAAAGCAAGTCGCAAGTTTGGAATGTGCAAACCGGGCAACCTGTGAGCAGCCTAAATTACATTGCGCGGCAAAAGATATTCACCGATGTGGAGTTTTCAAAAGACGGTAAGTATTTACTTACTGGTTCGCCATCACGAAAAGCTTATCT
Organism: Alteromonas sp. LOR; assembly: GCF_000753865.1. Taxonomy (GTDB): domain Bacteria; phylum Pseudomonadota; class Gammaproteobacteria; order Enterobacterales; family Alteromonadaceae; genus Alteromonas. The sequence goes on from NZ_JQFW01000031.1 coordinate 129,474, forward strand.
GTGGGATATTGAAACAGGCGATCAAATTCAGTCTATTCAAGTAGCGGTGCGTGACACAATATCGCCACCTACGTCAGTTGTGTATGGCGTTGGGTTCTTGCCAAATGGTAACATAGTCACAGAAAGCAGCAGTGGCTTAGCCGAAGTGTGGCAGCGAGAGCGATAGCCAGTAGTAGCAACACCATTTGCAGGACGCGAAATAAAACGCGTGCTAAGCAGCAAAAAACCATAGAGAGCGCGATGACTCACAAACACAATGACGAAGAAAAGCGAATGGCAACGCTACAGGCGCAGTTAGACAGCGCCCATGAAAGTATTGAAGAACTGCAAACCAAAGTAGCTTTTCAAGAGTACACCATTGATTCATTAAACGACGCACTGTCCTCTCAGCAAAAGCAGTTGGATGACTTGTTGTTTAAGGTTCGTCATGTTGTGGACAGAGTAAAGTCTATCGAGCCATCAAATATGGCGAAAGAGTCTGAGGAAACACCGCCTCCTCACTTTTAATTTATAAGTAGCAAGCAGTGATGCGCTTGTGCAGCAATAGAAGGTTTAAAAAATGAGCGATTTTGATATGGATGCATTTGACATAGATGCACTTGATAATATTGACTTTGATTCAGTGGAAAAGTCGATGGCTGAAAATCAGGCCAAAAAAGATGAAAAAGACAATCAAGCTATTGAGGGCATGCGAGATGGTGCCAACGATTGTGGTGACAGCTGCACGATCTGAGAAGACCGTAATAAGAATAGCGCGACAAGAACTGCGTAATAAGAAATACGCAGTTCACTCGTTCATTTACTCAGCCACTTAGAAAGCACATTGTCTAGGCGTTCTAAGTAGCTGTGAATGTTTTTATTAGTTATAACCTCACATCCACGACTTAAAATCCCCACCTTAGTGACCACGTATTTTTTTGAAATTCGATGCCTGTAAAGCTGCAGTTTTTTTATCTGTTTTGTATCATTTTAGTTCTAGTGTTCAGGTTTAACGATGGCGTTTTTATGTCACTCTCTTTGAGGTAGCAATAAAGCTACCTCAATTTTCTATGGAGAGAAAAATGCAAACTTTAAGTAAAACAGATCTAATGGCAGTGAGTGGCGGGTGTGAGGAATACTGCTGGGGAGACTTCGAAATGGGCGACTTTGCAGCGCAGACTATAGGCGGCGGTGTTGCTGGGCTTGCTGGTGGTCCACTAGGTGCCATGGGCGGAGCCGCGGGGGCTGCTGTAGCTTACCTTTTCGGCGTTGCTTGGACTGATTAAAATGCTAACGACATTTTATTCATTTTTAGGTGCTGTAGTTGTGGGTGTCGCTATCTTGTTGGTAACCGATATCGCAACTACGTCGATAAGCGCAATTGCTGGGCTATTTATTCACTTTTTTATAGGTATTGGCTCAGGCCTTACTTTTGTAAAAGTGTATAACTACTTTGAATTGCGTGAACACCGACGGGCCTAGCGTTTGAATGAGCCCTTAAGTTAGCCCTTTAATTAACTCTTAAACTAGCGCTTTTATTAAGCGCTAGTTTAGATTCACGATTTGTGGGTTTTTGACTGAAGAGCTTGATTTAGATGTTCGATGCAAGCGCGTCGTGCGAGCTCTAAGATGAGCCCTAGCAATACACGTGCACTATTCATATAACTGGCGCATGGCATATAGCAGGCGCATGAAAACGTTCTCTTAGTGTCAGGGCAATAGGCTAGGTTTACCTAGTGAGGCTTGAATATGCCGATAACGTTCTCGCTTTCTCTTGTTACCGCGCTCACCTTTTCATCGGTTTGTGCTTCATTGTAACCACACGCCACACACTCTAACTTCTCCACATTATTTTCATAATATAAAGAAATCGTATCTAACTCTTTGCACTCAGGGCACGTTGCGCCAGCGACAAAGCGGCGTCTCACTGATTTTGACATATCTATACCTTTTGATGCGATGCCCTTATTATACCGCCAAACACGTTGCGTTGATCAGCTTTTACCTTAAGTTTTTGCTATTATACGCGCCCGAAGTTGTCCCAGCGTAGGTAAGTCATGATAAAGCTCTCAAATGTATCGCTATTGCGCGGCAGAAAAATGCTGCTAGAAGACGCATCTGCCCAGGTATTTCCTGGTCATAAAGTGGCGTTGATAGGCAGCAACGGGTGTGGAAAATCGACTTTATTTGCCCTGTTGCGCAGCGAGCTAACGGTTGATGCTGGTGATTGCAGCGTACCTGGCGACTGGCGAATAGTCAGCGTGGCTCAGGAAACGCCGGCAACAGACAGGCGAGCCATTGATTATGTGGTAGACGGCGATAAACACTTACGCACGCTTCAGGCGCAGCTTGCGTTAGCCGAACAGAAAGAAGACGGCGTACAGATTGGCCAAATTCACGGTCAGTTAGAACAGGCAGGTGCTTATGATGTTGAGTCTCGTGCGGCCACTATTCTCTCAGGTTTAGGCTTTACCAACTCACAGCTTACCGCCCCCGTTACCGACTTCTCTGGTGGGTGGCGTATGCGTTTAAACCTGGCGCAGGCCTTGTTATGTCCCTCAGACTTACTATTACTTGATGAGCCAACCAACCACTTAGATTTAGATGCGGTTATTTGGCTTGAAAAATGGCTACAGCGATTCGCTGGAACATTGCTACTTATTTCTCACGATAAGGCATTTATCGATAATACGGTTGCTCAAATCATCAGTGTAGAGCAACAAAAACTAGTGACTTATACGGGGAACTATTCTGCCTTTGAAACGCAGCGTGCCGAACGTATTCGCTTGCAAAATCTTGAGTATGATAAGCAGCAGCAAAAAGTTGCTCATCTGAACTCATTTATTACCCGTTTTAAAGCCAAAGCGAGTAAAGCAAAGCAAGCACAAAGCCGTATTAAACAGCTTGAGAAGATGGAGACTCTGCTTCCTGCGCACATGGCTAGCCCTTTTAGCTTTTCATTTGCGCCTCCATCAGCGTTGCCGAACCCGCTAGTGCAAATGGAAAAAGTGCAGCTAGGCTATGGCGAACATACCGTGCTAGAGCAGGTGAAACTCAATTTGGTTCCGGGCAGCCGTATTGGCCTTCTTGGTCGAAATGGCCAAGGTAAGTCAACGCTGATAAAGCTGCTGGCAGGCGTGCATTCGCCCAAGCAAGGCATATTCAATACAGCGAAAGGGCTTAAAATTGGGTATTTCGCTCAGCATCAGCTAGAAACCTTAGACCCCAATGCCACCCCTATACTTCACTTACAGCGACTAGATGCAAAAGCCACCGAACAGCAGTTGCGAGATTATTTGGGCGGATTTGGATTTAATGGCGACGAAGCACTCGCGCCTGTTGCCCCCATGTCTGGTGGTGAAAAAGCTCGCTTGGTGCTCGCGTTAATTGTGTATCAAAAGCCAAATTTACTGCTTTTAGATGAACCGACGAACCACCTTGATTTAGAAATGCGTCATGCCCTTAATATTGCCTTGCAAGGCTTTGAAGGCGCTATGGTGCTGGTATCGCACGATAGGTTTCTACTGAGCTCGGTGTGCGAAGACTTCTATCTTGTGGACAGTGGTCATGTGGCCTCTTTCACCGGCGACTTAGATGATTATCGAGATTGGATCTTAAAACAGCAGGCTGCTGAAAAGGCAAAAGCGAATCAAGATGCAAAAGACGAAGCGCAAGGGGAGCAAACCAGTAAGCCTGAGCGGAAACTCGATCGCAAAGAAGAAAAGCGCAAAGAAGCTGAGTTTAGAAAACAGATCGCTCCTTTAAAGCGCGCCGTAGAAAAGCATGAAAAGAATATGGAAGCCTATTCAGCCTCCCTCGCCAATGTAGAGGAGTCATTGGCAGATACCAGCCTTTACGGTGAGGACAAAAAATCTGAGCTTATGGCGTTACTCGATAAGCAGACTTCACTGAAGCAGCGTATTGAAGAAGAGGAAATGGCATGGCTGGATGCCCAAGAGCAAATAGAACAACACCGGGAAGCTTATGACATCGCAAATGGTTAGTATTGATGGTGAGATGTTTTGGCAATATAGCCTTAGCCGCTATGCCACAGGTGATGTAGCACCTTTAGCGTTGCTGCTTCAAGATCAGCATGGGGTAAACGTGAATGTGCTTTTACTGGTTTGCTGGTGTTTAGAAAACAATATCATTATTAATTTGCCCCAGTTAAAAGAGGTTATTGAGGCGGCAGCGAAAAGTGAAAGTGAGTTAAAAATACACAGAGATAAACGCAAGCTGGCCAACCCGAAGCACCGGTCAACGGTGCAAAGCTCGACTAACGCTAATGATGAAAGTAGTGCAAGCTGTGAAAAAAACGCTGAGACTTACGAGCTGCTAAAAACCCAAGAGCTAGCGCTTGAGAGGCAGCAGCAAGAAGTCATTATCGAAGCTTTTAATCAGTTAGACGTACACCGCATGTCTGCGCAGCCTTCAGGTGATGGTGCACGCATTTTAAATGCGTCTATTGCAGCGTTTATCAATGTTTATTCGCTTAGGGAAAACAGCGAGGCCCGAAGCCTTGTGAGTCAGCTTGTTAGCCAGCTCCCTTAAGCTGTTTTTGTTGTGAAGAAATGATTAAGACGAAAATTGAAATAAGAAGCCTAAAATAAGAAGCATTAAAATAAGAAGCCATAATGAGTAAGTTAGCGAGAGCACACGGAAAAATAATTAAAAGTAGCTTCACCGTTCCTGGGTGGGCTAAAAATCGTCACGTGCAGACAATATGGCCACGGTTTATTCAAAAACGGTTGCCATTAGCCTATCAAATGGAGCGATTAACCCTTCCTGATGATGACTTTGTTGATGTAGCGTGGGGCCCGAAACCACAGGAAACAGCAGGCATCGTTGTTCTTTTTCACGGGTTAGAGGGAAGCATTAAGTCTCACTATGCCAACGATATGATGGCACAGCTGTCGGTAAACGGCTGGCAGGTGGTGATGATGCACTATCGCGGTTGCAGTGGTGTACCTAACTTAAATGCCCGAGCCTATCACAGCGGTGAAACCGGCGATCCTAGCTTTTTCTTAGAGTGGCTTAGCGATAAGTTTCCGCGTATTCCCAAAGTGGCTATTGGCTTTTCTTTAGGCGGTAATATGCTGCTTAAGTTGTTAGGCGAAAATCCAGCACAGAAGTGGCTTCAAGCCGCTGTTGCCATTTCATCGCCACTGAAACTGGCGGAGTGTGCAAAGTCGATTAACCACGGTTTTTCTCGGGTGTATCAAAAGTACTTACTAAACAGTATGAAAAGCACGCTGCGCCAGAAAATGGAATATATCGACTATCGAAAGCTTATTCAGCTTACAAAAGAAGACGTTGACGATATGACCAGTTTTACGCAGTTTGACGAAAAAATAACGGCGCCACTTCATGGTTTTGAAGATGCGCAAGATTATTATGAGAAGTGCAGTGCGTATCACTTTTTGAGCGCTATACACTGTCGCACGCTAGTACTGCATAGCATTGACGATCCTTTCATGAATCACCTCATTGTGCCGAAAGAAGAAGAGCTAGCTAGAAACGTAACCGTTGAATTAAGCGAACGGGGTGGGCATGTAGGTTTTATGCAAGGCTCTGTATTCAATCCCCGAGTATGGCTACATGAAAGAGTGAAGCAGTTTGTCAGCGAAGTGCTGCCAATAGACAGTACATGCAGCTATTCAAGCCGTAGCTACTGAGGTCTTTGTGGGTGAGTGCTGTGAAATTTATAAATTGGAGCAAATATGATAATTCCTATCGAAGCACTAGAGGCCGATACGGTTTATAGCTTGGCCGAATCGTTTGTGCTGCGGGAAGGTACAGATTACGGCGAGCAAGAAACTGAATTTAACACTAAGGTACAGCAGGTACTCGATGGCTTAAAGTCGGGAGAAGCGGTACTGGTGTATTCAGAATTACACGAAAGTGTGGATATAAAGCGTAAAGAGGATTTATTGCCCGAAGACAAAGCGGGTGAATAGAAAGCGCTGAATAAAAAAGCCGGGTCGAGCAACCCGGCTAACCTTCCTGAGGAGAGGGAGGCTTAAAACGCGTAACGAGCCGTTACTTGCATAATATCTAGCTCATCAATTAATTCATAGCTGGCGCCAACTGCCCACTGAGGCGTAATGTAGTAATTCGCTCCTACCTTAATCGTTGCTTCACCACCGTCTACATCGTAATAGCCAACTTCACCGGCTAATTCTATTTGCTCTGTGACCATAGAGCGAAGCCCAGCGTTCACGCTGTAGCCATTATCATCGTCTATGTCGCCGTCTACTCGCTCAAGGTTCGCGCCGAAGTAAGCATCTGTAGTGGCATTTACTGGAAGTCGATAGCCAGCACCAACGGTTATCATATCAAAATCGAAATTGCCTTCTTCAAAAAAGCTGTATTCACCGTTTAAGTACCAATTGCTATTAAGAAGGTATTTGCCACTAGCGGTAAACCCATCAGGCTCAAACGATTCGTTGTTATCAAAATCTAGCTTTGTATAGCCTCCTTCTACATAGCGCCAATCTGGCTTATCGGCTAAAGCAGTAGCAGGGGCAAAAGCGGCGGTAAATGCGACAAGCGCAGACGTTGAAGCGAGAAGTGAGATTGCTTTGTTCATGTAATAACTCCTTAGTATGTTCAGTACCTATTTCATAAAACAAGCGTGATTATGAAGGTGTGCTTAAGCTCGGTTTATCCTTAGGCTGCATCAGCTATAAGGGGGGAACCGCCGATATACGACGCTTAAACAGAATGCCTAATAGTGAACTGAATAAAAAATGACGATGACATGCAAAATATGAAAATTTTACGTTTTACCGTGTCATCCTCGTCCTACTGACAATTTACCTATTCTAAGAGCAAGGTCTTTGCCAACTCGCTTCTTAAATCCAAGTTAATATACTTTTTATATTTAACGTGATGAAAAACAAAGGAAATATATAAGTATTTAATGTGGCTAGTCGATATTTAGATAAAAGAACAGCGATATGCTGTGAATGGTAGATGCAAAAACTGTCTCTAAAAAACAACAGTTTTCATGTGAAATAGTAGATGGCTAAGGTCTTTCAATTAGAAAATATTAGCGCGGCGAGTGTGTTGATATCTTTTTTACCCTTTTAAATAATTGAAAATATTGAGTATTATTATATTTAGTTGTCTTTTTGAACGCGTTGGAACGTGTCTTGCTCATCCCCTGTGAGAGTTATTGCATTTGAGAGTAGACGCAGAGTTTTAGTTTTCCCTTTACTGCGTTAATCCAAAGGAAAGGAATAGAGCACCTTTCTACTGCTTAGATAATTAAGCAGCTGCGATAGCCCATTACCCAAAGGAGAGGAAAATGGCCGAGCCACGTTTATCAATTATCATGCGAAATATAGTTAAGCAACACGTATCTATAAGCTGTGCAATGCCCCGTGCATTGGTTTACGTTTCAAGCATTTTAGCGTTTATTGTTTTACCAAGTGCAATGGCGACAACTGTTAACGATAATAATCAGCCGCAGAAAGCGTCACCGGTTCTACAATCTGTTATTGATGCAGCCAAAGTTTCTGCAAGTGAAAGTTATGAACAAGACGATCATAACTTGGACAGTAAGCTCAAGGAAATTGACTACCAAACATACCGTTCTATTCGTTTTCAACCTGAGCAAAGTCTTTGGCATCAAGAAAACGACTACGAGCTTCAATTTTTTCACCCAGGCTTTCTTTACGAATATCCCGTTACTATTCATACCATCGGGAGCAGTAATACCCCCGAGCGTTTAGCCTTTGACAGCGAGATGTTCAGCTACGATGGACAATCATCAGCACTTAAAGGGTTAACTGATGAGAACTCAGGGTTTGCGGGTTTCCGCGTTCACTACCCTATTAAAAGTGATGAGTATAAAGATGAATTTGCCGTTTTTTTGGGCGCTTCTTATTTTCGCTTAGTGGGGAAAAACCAAGTATACGGAATTTCTGCACGAGGCCTCGCCATTGATACGGCATTAACCAAGGGTGAAGAGTTTCCTCACTTTACCGAATTTTGGATAGTGGAGCCTAGCAAAAAAGGAACAGAGACGGGCCAGCCAATTACCATTTATGCCCGTTTGGAAAGTCCATCTGTCGCTGGCGCTTATAAATTTGTTATCGAGCCAGGTGAAGACACTTCCGTTGAGGTTGAGAGCTGGTTGTTTGCTCGCGAAGACGTAGAAAAGCTTGGCGTTGCTCCGTTTACTAGTATGTTTTTGTACGGCGAAAATACACAACAGCGTCATGACGACTACCGTCCTGAAGTGCACGATAGCGATGGTGTATTAATGGTAACTCATGCCGATGAAGAAATTTTCAGACCGTTAACAAACCCGTCTCGCCTGCAAATTACTTCACTAAGCGACAGTAAGCCTAAGGGCTTCGGTATGTTACAGCGCGATGGGCAATGGGATAACTACCTAGACGCAGAGGCAAACTACCATATTCGCCCTGGACTTTGGGTTACGCCTCGAGAAGGTTTTGATAAAGGCCGTTTAGAGGTTGTTGAAATTCCGACTACCTCTGAAATTCACGATAATATTGTTGCGTTTTGGACACCAGGAGAGCCGTTTAACGAAGGCGATTCAATGTATTTCTCCTACGAACTTAAAACGGTAGAGCAACACCCCTTTGAAAGTGCCTTAGCCACTGTAGAGCGCACTAGACAAGGTAGCGCAGTATTGCCTGGTGATGAGTTTAAAGATGAGTCTTTGGCAACCACACGTCAGTTTACCGTTGACTTCTTAGCGCCAAAGGCAAAAGCGTTTGATGATAAAACCACAAAACTCGTAGTGCAAAGCGCAAACGGCACGGTATCTCAACAGCGTTTATACCCCGTAGCAGATGGTGCAGAGTGGCGGGCTACCTTCTTTATGCAGCCAACGGAAAATCAAACCACTGATATGCGTGCTTATATTGAGCAGGACGGCAAGCGAGTGAGCGAGGTATGGAATTATGTCTACCAACCTAAATAAATCGATGGAAGCTAATCAGCAGTCAGGGCCGTCATCAGAAATCAGATCGTCACGTAACCAGATCATCAAAGGAGCACATATGCGTTTATTTATAATGGCAATGCTCGTTATTCCGAGCACGGCGCTGGCCGGTTGGAGTTTGTATGAGATATTTTTACCTAATGGATTAACAAACTTAGAAATTGCACAACTTGGACTTGGCTTAACCCTTTTCGCTTGGCTGTGTATGGCATTTTGGACAGGAATAATTGGATTCGTTTTACAGCTGTTCAATATCGACCCGCTGAGTTTGAAAAAGAAATTGGCGGCACCCGAAGCAAGCGTTGCTTTAACGCAGCGCCACGCCGTAGTTATGCCAGTTTATAACGAAGATACCAAGCGCATTATGGTTGGTTTCGAGACGTGTATCCGCGAGCTTATGGACGGTGACAGCAAAGAAAACTTTGACTTTTACATGCTAAGCGACACGCGAGATAGCGATAAAGCCGAAGCAGAGCTGCATGCATTTGCACGTTTGCAAAAACGTTTAGGTGAATACGCTGGGCAGGTTTTCTATCGCCGCCGTGAAAATAACACCCATAGAAAAGTGGGTAATCTTAAAGAGTTCTGTGAGCGCTGGGGCGGTAATTACGAATCTATGATTGTGCTAGATGCCGATAGTGTAATGACTGGCGAACGCATGGAAGATTTAGCAAAGCGTATTGAACAAGCACCTGATACCGCGTTAATTCAAACCATTCCTATGCCGGTGCGCCAAGATACGTTTTTCGGGCGTTTCGTGCAATTTGCAGCACACTTATATAGCCCTATGCTGGCTACAGGTCTCTCTTTTTGGCAAACCGACAGCGCCAACTATTGGGGCCACAACGCTATTATCCGTATAGCGCCGTTTATGCAGCACTGTGGTCTTCCTACCCTTGAGGGACGTGCACCGTTTGGCGGTGAAGTATTGAGTCATGACTTCGTTGAAGCGGCGTTACTGTCACGTGCTGGATGGCAGGCGTATTTGCTAACCGATACAACGGGAAGCTATGAAGAAGTACCTAGCAATATCGTCGATTATGCCATTCGCGATCGTCGTTGGGTTCAAGGCAACATTCAGCATCTTGGCTTGCTTAACGTGAAAGGCCTCAAAACGGCTAACCGTTTGCATTTCCTATTTGGCGCGTTTGCCTATATTTCATCGCTTATTCTGTTTTGCATGCTGGCACTAGGTACAGCCGATGCGCTAATTCGCGCAACAACAGTGCCTGACTTCTTCATGTCTGAATATCAGTTATTTCCAAGTTGGCAGGTGGCTAGACAAGATATGATGATGGTGACCATGTGGGGCACAGCAGCACTGTTGTTTTTACCTAAGTTACTTGGTATTACACTTGCCTTAATTAAGCGCAGAAGTGAGTTTGGCGGCGCGTGGTCGTTGATTAAAGGTGCATCCCTTGAACTTGTTATGGCTGTGCTTATTGCACCACTTATGATGTTTTACCATAGTTACTTTGTTATCAGTGTGTTCGTCGGGTTTTCAGTAAAATGGGAAGCTCAGGAGCGTGAAGGGCGCAAAGTACCTTGGTCTGTCGCCATTAAGCACACGCAAATTATGAGTGCACTAGCCATAGCTTGGGGTGTAACAACGTTTTATTTCACACCATCGCTGTTTATGTGGTTGCTTCCTGTGCTAACAGGCATGGTGCTAGCGGCCCCTGTTATTCGCCTTACAAGTAGTGACGTGCTGGGTAAAACAATGCGTAAGTGGGGTGTGTTTGTTATTGGTGAAGAGGTGAGCGAGTGTAAGGCGCTTAAACGTCTTGATGTAGCAATGAAACATTTTACCATTTCTCACTTCGCTACCCCTAAGCATAATGTTTCTGCACCTGCTTTACCTGAGAGCTTATGGCTAACCATGCCTGAGCAGGCGTTAAATCAACAACCGACTCCTAGAAAGCCTGTGCTTGTTGCACAAGGTTAGGGTTTTAAACGTTGATCCCTTTAAGGGGGTCTAAGAGCCCTAGCCCTTAACAGAATCTCTACAAAGAGCCCTAGAAGGACAGCCACAAACAAAAAAGCCGCTTTTCTAAGCGGCTTTTTTTATTTGTGCTGTGAGCTTTCAGTCTATGGGAACTAGCGTGTAAGAGCTAGCGGTTAAGCGTCACTGAAAACGTAATCGGCACCGTGGTTGTTATGCTCTTCAAACCAGCAATTTTTTGCAAAGCAGCAACGCCCTGGGCTAGTCCAAATGATTCAGCTTTAATGAGCGTAGGTGCGCTAGTTGAAACAGTCAGCGTATCAGCATCAACTTGGCTAATAGTCACTGCAAATGCAGTGGGTACTGCCTTACCGTGTAGCGTTAGTATGCCGTCTACCTTACCTTTCATCACTTCACCCGATTTAAGCTGCATCATAGGTTTGGTTAAGGTTGCTTCAAAGTTTGCCGTTGCGAACTCACTCACGTTAAACAGCATTTCTTGCATGCGTTTGTTGCGAATGTCTATTGCCGTATTAACCGATGAAAGGTCTACCTCAACGTTAAGCTTACCCTTGTCTGATAGGGTGCCTTTGAAACTATCGAATTGATGCACTTCAGTGACTTGCGCGTTTTTAGTCGAAATGAAATGTAATGCGCTAGTATCTTTGTTAATTGTCCAATCTGCAGACGCGTTAAACGAGAGTCCACATGCCAGTAAAGCGGTTGATAATGTGCGAACGTACTTTGCCATCGTTTGATTACTCCTGTTGATGCATTAATTTCGTTTGGCATTGACTACATGAAAAAGCCAACGAAATCTATTGGGTAGCAATACGGCTAAATTGCACGGTCTACTGTGGGTAAACCGTGAGGATATTTATGCGATATTCAAAAACTCATACGTCTTATTTTGTGTATGGGTTTTCAAAGTCATCATACTTCACAATGTCCTGCCATGGCACGCGTTGATCGCCCATTACCACAAAATCTGGGTTCTCTAGCGAATGTCGCTTGTTATACGTCAGCGGTTCAAAGTTTGCCGTAGTAATACTGCCTCCAGCTTCAGATACAATGCACTGAGAAGCGCCGGTATCCCATTCGCCTGTAATGCCAATACGCATAAATACATCTGCTTTACCTTCAGCGATAAAACACGCTTTCAGCGAGCAGCTTCCAAGAGGCAGCATGTTGTAGATACGTTTAGCACACATTCGGTTGAGCACTTTCTCACGGGACTGACGTCGGCTAATTGCAATCATAACAACGCTACTTTTAGGGTCGCTCAACTTGCGTACCGAAATAGGCTTATCGCCTTCTGGCGTAGACTTAAATGCCCCTTTACCCTTTTGCGCGTAATAAATTGATTGCCCTGGGGGCCAAAAAATAACGCCAATAGTAGGTTCGTTGTTTTCAATTAATGCAATGTTCACGGCAAAGTCACCGCTGCGAGCAATAAATTCTTGCGTCCCGTCTATGGGGTCAATAAGCCAGTAGCGAGTCCAGTGTTTTCGCTCGTCTAAACTCGCGTGCTTATTTTCTTCAGAAAGAATAGGAATGTCTGGGGTCGCTTCTGACAATCGTTTATTAATGATGTCGTTCGCAAGGTAGTCGGCACTGGTAACCGGTGAGTCATCGTCTTTCTGATACGCGTCAAAGTCGCGATTTTCATATACTTCTAAGACTGCTTTGCCGGCTTCTATTGCAACTTCTTTTGCCAATTCTAGTAGGTCGGGGTGGGCATCGTCGGGCATAGTTTATTGTTCCTTTAACCACTTCTGAGCTAAAAATAGAGCAGCAATACAACGGGCTTCAACAAAATCTTCTCGTGCAAGTAAAGCATCTGACTCAGCAATCGGCCAGTTTATTACCTCTAAAGGTTCAGGCTCGTCGCCTTCAAGTGTTTTCGGATAAAGATCTCGTGCCATCACAATTGTCATGCTGGCATTAAAGAAGGTAGGCGCCATACTTACTTGATGTAGCTCGGTAAGCTCCTTGGCGGCAAAACCTGCTTCCTCTTGAAGCTCTCTGTTCGCGGCTTCAAGCGCAGTTTCACCAGGGTCAATAAGGCCTTTTGGAAAACCGAGTTGGTAGGAATGTGTGCCGGCTGCATACTCTCTGATAAGTACCATGGTATCGGCATCTAGCATCGGGACAATCATTACGGCACCGCGATTTCCGCCAGCCATACGCTCAAATTGACGGGTTTCACCGTTAGAAAATTCTAAATCTAAACTTTCTACCCTGAAGAGATTGCTTTGTGCCACAATCTTACGAGAATGAATTTGTGGTAATGCTTTATTTGGGTCAATTTTTCGCATGTCTCTCGCTACATCTTTGTTATCATGTTCATTGAATTGCTCATATTCTAGCTTACTTCATTATAAGGAAAATCGCTTGCCCTTTCTGCCCTGGAATGAAATAGACACCGTACTGCTTGATATGGACGGTACACTACTGGATTTACATTACGATAATCAGTTCTGGTTGTATCACCTTCCCAAACGATTAGCTGAAATTCGCGGTATTTCAGAAGCGCAAAGCCAAGCCGAAATGAAAAAGCGCTACGACAGCGTTTTTGGTCAAATTCAATGGTATTGTCTTGATTACTGGGCTGAGTCTCTATCCCTAGATTTAGACTCTGAGTTTATGCCGCTAAAACGCGAGTTGTCTCACTTGCTCTCTATTCGCGAAGATACGGTCCCATTTTTAAACGCACTGCACACTTCTGGTCGCCAAGTGGTACTTGTAACTAATGCCCACCCGAATAGCTTGGCCTTAAAGTTAGAGCATACCCAGTTAGACGAGCATATAGATAATCTTATCTCCACTCATGAATTTGGGGTAACGAAAGAATCTCAATTGCTATGGCAACGTTTACAGGAGCGGGTTCAGTTTACTAATGAGCGAACGCTGTTTGTCGATGATTCTTTGCCTATACTGAACGCGGCTAAAACGTTTGGTATTAAACATTTACTGGCGGTGGACAATCCTGACCGCACCTTGCCAGACAGAAATATAACCGAGTTTCCCGCGGTGCGTGACTATCGTTTGATGGTTGATGACATTGTTAATAACCCGGTTACAAGGAGCTAGGCATGATTCCTGACACCATTTACGTAGGGTCTAAAAACCCGGTAAAGATCAACGCTGCGCTTAATACCTTATCTGACACGTTAGAGCATGATTTTGATGCTGAGGGTATATCGGTAGAAAGTGGCGTGGCTGAGCAGCCCATGTCTGAAGCAGAAACCCGTGAGGGTGCTATCAACAGAGTGAAAGCCATGCTGAGCCTGCATGAAGGTGGCTTTCCAGATTCATGGTATGTCGCCATAGAGGGCGGTGTGGATGTGTTTGAAGATGGCCCCGCAACCTTTGCGTATGTGGCTATTTACCACGAGGGGCATTGGTCGGTTACGCGAAGTGCAAGTTTGCCCCTTCCTGTAGCGGTGTTTCAAGCACTACAGCGCGGGGAAGAGCTCGGCCCGGTAATGGATGCCTTGTTTGATACTGTAAATGTAAAGCAAAAAGGCGGTGCCATTGGTCTGCTTACGCTGAATCACGCTACCCGCCAAAGTGTTTATGAAGTGGCGCTTACCCTGGCAATGGCAAAATTTCACTTTCCCGACCTCTACACCGATTAGCCATTTAGTGGTTCCCTTTGTTTTTTGGCGCCTTTTGCCCTCTTTGTTCTCTTTGAGTTAGCCACAAAAAAAGCTTATGCATCCCTAATTTTCACCTTGATGTAAAAGGCCTTTGCAAAAACGCAGCGCAAAGGTCCGCACGCTAAGATAACTAAAAGGCAGTTTCCCCTTCTATGTATGCTTAATCGTAAGCGTATTTACATCAATTTTCTGAAATCTTTACCTTTACTCGTAATCTTTTCCCAATATTTATTCTTATTGCTTTATAGGCTGGAGCGTAATTTATGAATTTAAGTTATTGAATTTAAAAGTTTATTTTTATTTTATACTTGTTGGCGTTGTAGTTGCACTACCTAGTTCATCAACAGAACAAGGAGTTTGACAATGAGCGAGACAATTAAGACGTATAACCCGACTACTGGTGAGCAACTTGATCATTATCAATTGATATCAGTGGAAGATGCCGAACAAGCGGTAACACGCTCTCATGAAGCTTATCTAAATTGGAAGAAAACTTCCTTTGGTGCGCGAGCCGAAATTTTTAATAACTTAGCGGATTTGATGGAAGAACGCATCGACGACCTTGCTAACTTAATGACGCTTGAAATGGGTAAAGTAGCGGAACAGGGCAAGCAAGAAGTACAGCTTTGTGCCGAGATTTGTCGATATACCGCCGAACATGGCGCATCATTTTTAGAAGATGAAGCGCGTGTATATGAAGGCGGTAAAGCTATTATTACGTATCAGCCCACGGGCGTTATCTTAGGTATTCAGCCTTGGAACTTCCCGCTATATCAAGTGATACGTTATAGCGCATCGAACATTATGGCCGGTAACACAACCGTGCTTAAACATGCGCAAAACGTGTTTGGTATGGCACAAGCTATTCAGCAACTTTACGAAGATGCAGGCTTTCCAAAAAATGTGTACCAATCGCTGATGATCGACGGCAGCACAGCAAGTGGACTGATAAAACATAAGCATGTTCGTGGTGTGACCTTTACCGGAAGTGACAGCGTTGGTAAGCAGGTGGCGAAAGAAGCTGCAGGCGAATCGAAAAAGACGGTAATGGAATTAGGCAGTAATGACGCCTTCATCGTATTGGCTGATGCCGATATCGATAATGCAGTGGAAATGTGCATTAAAGGCCGAGTGATTAATAACGGTGAAACCTGTGTGGCAGCAAAACGTTTTGTCATTTCAGATAGTGTATACGATGAATTTAGAGATAAATTTGTTGCGCAGTGTAAAAAGCTAACGGTAGGTGACCCTTCAAAAGAAGGGACAGACTTAGGGCCCATGGCTCGTGAAGATTTACGTGACGAATTGCATGACCAAGTTAAAGAGTCTTTAGATGCGGGTGCAACCCTATCTTTAGGTGGCGAAGTGCCTGATGCAGCTGGCTACTTTTACCCAGTGACGGTATTAGAAAACGTATCGCCTGGTATGCCAGCCTATGATGACGAATTGTTTGGCCCAGTAGCCTCACTAATTCGTGCCCGTGACGATAAGCAAGCCATGGAAATTGCGAACGATTCGCGCTATGGACTTGGCGGCGGTATTTTTAGTACCGATACAGATAACGCCATTGCGCTTGCTAAAAATGAGTTTGATACCGGTATGGTAAATATCAACGGCTATTCACTCGCACAGCCTAACTTACCCTTCGGTGGTGTAAAAGACAGTGGTTATGGTCGAGAGCACGGCGGTTATGGTATTCGTGAGTTTGTGAATATCAAAACGATTATGGTAGCGAGTAACTAGGCCTCGTCGAATATGTAGAATCCACTTCACCGGCGCTTAACGCAGTGAATATAGTTGAAGGCAGAGTGTAAAACTCTGCCTTTTTTTATGGGTTAAGCACTTCTCAGTATATGCATTGGTTTCTCAGTGTACTCGTGCTATACCTATGATATTCCTATAAGTAGTACTAGGCGACTCCGCTTACTGTCTATAAATGCTGCATTTTGAAAAGCACACTGCATATGACAATCACTAGATTTACGCTATTTTGCTCGCTCATTATCGCGTTGCTAGTCGTTGCTCAGCACCTATCAAATCCTTTGCATATAGAATTTTCGACGTTCGAGCAGGAAGTCAAAAATAAGTTTGGTGATGAAAGAGCGTTTGTTGTCGATGCGTTAGCAGAAACACTTTTATTGCTAAAAAATAAAAGCGACGAAGAAAAACTAATCGGCGTAAATACATTTTTTGATAAACATATTGAATATGCGCTCGATGCTGACATATTCAACGAACAAGACTACTGGGCTACCCCTGCCGAGCTTATCGGTCATTCAAAGGGTGACTGTGAAGATTTCGCAATTGCAAAGTACGTTGCTCTGCTACACTTGGGCATAGATAGAGACAAGCTTAGGCTCATATACGTCAAAGCCAAAATTGGCAGGAGTCGGATTACTCAGGCGCACATGGTACTGGGCTATTACGATATGCCATCTTCAGACCCATTGGTTTTAGATAGCCTTATCTCAAGTGTATTACCTGGATCTCAACGAACAGATCTTGTCCCTGTTTTTAGTTTTAATGACTCAGGCATATGGCAACCGGGTCAGGTAAGTCAGGTGTCAAGTTCAACCAGTCGTCTATCAAAATGGCGCGATGTTATTGAGCGAATGAAGCAAGAAGGTATTAGCAGAAGGTCATAAAGCCTATGTCGATTATTAAAGAGTTATGGCTCGCAATCGTCGCAATTTTTTTCATAACAATTGTCGCCAGCGTAAGTATTTACGGTGCAACAACAAAGCAGTATGTTGAAGAGCAGCTTTACGCGAAAAACATCGATAACGCGACTATGCTTGCGCTTACATTGAGTCGATTAGATAAGGATCCCACATCTCTCGATTTATTTGTCATGTCGCAGTTCGACCTTGGGCATTACGCAAGAATTACACTTAAAGATGCCAATGGCGACACAATATCCGACTACCGCCAACCTATTCAGAATACTACAGATACACCGCGCTGGTTTGCGACATTTTTCTCACCCAATGTTAGCCCTGGTGTCGCGCAAATAAGTGAAGGTTGGGGGCAATATGGCACTGTTTTTGTTGAATCTGATATTAGCTTCACCCTTGCGTCAATGTGGAGAGCGACATACCGATTGGCCATTGGTATTTTACTTATAGCACTGCTGGCAGGCTCTACAGGAGGCTGGCTTTTACGCATGATATTGCGACCCCTTGATAATGTTGTGTATCAAGCAGAAGCATTTCAAGATTTGCGATTTATTAAACTAAAGGTGCCGAGAACCCTTGAGCTTAAACGGGTTGTGAACGCTATGAACTTTTTAGCAGAAAAGTCAAAAAAGGTAATGGAAGAGGAAAATAATCGACTAGACCTAATGCGTTATAAAACTCAGTTTGACGATGAAAGTGGTCTTGCGAATAGAGACTATTTTATCTCAACTCTTAAAGGACAATTGGCATTTAGAGACATTCAAGGCACAAATTGTATTTTTCTAATCCGGTTTACAGAAGAGCAGGGCTTTTTGCGTATACCGGCTACAGAGAGGAAAAGGCGACTGAGGCAACTGGCGAGTGCTATTGATAAAACCCTTCAAGTTAATCACCATAGCTTTTCCGACAGCCGCGTTGCAAGGCTGCAAAAAAATGAGTTCGTAGTTTTACTCACTGAAACTCATGATGCGAGTATTATTGCTTATGCCCTTTATAATGTCTGCACAGAAATATTTTGTAATCAAAATGACCCTGAAATATTTCAGTCTGTGGTAAAGCTGCGCGCTGACGATACTTTTTCAAGCGTGCTTATGCGGGCCGACACTATGTTAAACGAAGCGCAATCCACAGAATTGGCATTTCCTTACATCGATAGCGCTGTAATGCGTAACGAGTCGTCGGAAGAAGAAAAAGCATGGGTAGAGGTGCTGACCTCGGCAATAACTCACTCAAAGGTTGAGACGTTTAACTACCCAGTTTTAAATATGGACAGGAAAGTAATTCATTTTCAAAGTTGGGCCGGGGTCAATATAGATGGAGAGCTTCGCCAAAGTGGATACTACACTCATTGGGCGCGCTACCTTGGATTACTCCCACAGCTCGAGCTGACAACGATTACTTTTTTGATTAAGTATATAAATTCTACTAACTCCCAATCAAAATACGCTTTTTTGTGTTCAGAACAGTTTTTATTAGATAACGAAATTTTAGCGCAGCTGTACTATCAATTAAATGCTAATCCAAACGCAGCTAAGCAACTGTGTTTCGAGGTTAGGGAGTCTACTGCTACGCGCTTCCCCGACGCGTTCAAACTTTTTTGCAATACGCTAAAAGTGAAGGAATGTGGCGTAGGGTTGAAGCGCGTCGGCGAGTCTTTTTCTCAGCTCATTAACGTTCAAGAGTTGGGTTTAGACTACGTAAAAATTGATTCTGGTTTCATGGCTGATATAGAGAACAACCTAGCCAATCATGCTTTCTTACGCGGCTTCTGTTCACTGGCTCATACATTTGGTATCAAGGTTTATGCAGATGGCGTGAAACGCTCGGATCAGCAACAGCTGTTTACAGAACTCGGGATCGATGGAATAGTGTCTCATATAGAAGTTATAGAGCACCTTTTAGATGACTAAACTCCCCTAAATGAAGCAATAAATTAATCCTGTCTTTAGAATCGAATTTGTTGAGGATTGAGCCTACGTGCTCTTTCACAGTTCTTTCGGTAATTCCAAATTCTCTAGCTATTTCTTTATTACTAAGCCCATTTAAAATACCGCTCAAAACATCTTTTTCTCTGTTGGTAATTCCGTTTAAAGCGGGCTTTGGGTTCATTCTAACGGCAACGTCAGACGTAAGCGCTGCTAACAATTCGTTCGGCAGCCAAATCCCACCAGCGTTGACTACACGCGCCACTGATGAAAGAAGCGATTGCGTTGCAAGAGCATGGCAATAGGCTTTGGCCCCTAAACGCAACGCAGTTTGCATTTCTATACGATCGTACTTATAAGTGAGCAGTACTACTGAACCTACTTTTTGCTTTGCTTCCGCCAGCTTTTTAGACCAGTTTTCATCTGTCGTTAAAAGCCAAATAAAGTCGCTTTCAGTACATTCAAGCTGCGAAATGTCGCGATAACTCTGCCACGAAAATTGAGTGGCAGCACTTTGCATATTTTCTTCAGCTATATAGTGTCTCATCTAACGTTCTCGCAGTGCCGATGAGGTAACATTGAACAGCGGTGACAAAATAAAATTTAGAACGGTTTTCTTTCCCGTCAGTATGTCTACCTGAACGACCATTCCTGGTAGGATTGTCCATGATTCATCAGCGACGCTCTTTTTTGTTTCTAGTCTGATAAGGTAGTAGGTTTCGTCTTTGTCATTAGTAATTGCATCTGCGCTAATGTGCTGAACTTCAGCTGACATCCCACCATAAATAGAAAAGTCGTATGCGCTGAACTTCAAGATTGCCGGTAGGCCCTCTCTAATAAATGCAATGTCTTTGGGTGATACTTTTGCCTCAACAATTAACTTATCATCTTGCGGTATAAGCTCAACGACCTCACTACCCGGGGTGATAACACCACCCACAGTATTAATAAGCAGTCGTTGCACCGTTCCGTTTATTGGTGATTTAATATCAGCCTGGGATACTACGTCTTCCAACCCGGTTTGAGACTGTTGCAACGTAGCCATTTCAGCCGTTGCATCGGTTAATTCTTGATTCCAGCGGTTAATAAGTTTTAAGCGGCTTTCTTCTTTAGCAATTATGACCTCCTCTATAGCGTTGAGGCCGCGTTCAATGGCTACTTTAGATTTGGTGATATTACCTTCTAGCTCTACAATCTGACGCTCTAAACGAAGGATTTCAATTTCTGACACCGCGCCTGATGCAAGCAATGGTTTTGTAACGGTAAGCTCTTTTTTAGATAATAACAGCATGCTTTTATACTGAGATAGACTGGCACGTTCTTCCTCAACGTCTTGTCGCCGCTGTGTTATTCGCGAATCTGAACCTGCAGCGACTTCATCAAGCTCAGCAAGATTTGAGTTATATAGTCTTCGCTCGTTTTTCGCAATTTCAGGGGCTTTTTCAAGCAGTTCGCGATTGAAGCGCAGAGCGCTCCCTTGCGTGAGAGCCGATAATCGCTGTACTTTTGCAGCTAGCGCTGCAAATTGCGTGGTATTCTCTTCAAGACTTGATAGAAATCGCGTAGGGTCAACTCTCAAAAGAACTTGCCCTGCTTCTACAGTTTCCCCTTCAGTTACTAATATGTTTTGGACAATTCCGCCATCGTACGACTGCAATACTTGCAGTTGTTGAGACGGTATCACTTTGCCATCCCCTTTAGCGACTTCATCAATTTCAGCAAAGTAAGCCCATACAATAAGCAAAAAGAGAACGATAGAAACAAGGTAAAGAAGCCCTCGCGCCTTTACTGGCGTTTGCATGATGCGAGACCACTCTGCTTCCAATACCCAGTCTTGCCCGGGAGGTGGCGCGAGCCAGCCGCGCATTAGCCTTTGTAGCCAATCTTTTTTCTCACCAACACTTTTCAAGATCATTGCCCCCTTTTAAGCGGTTGGGATGGCTTTTTAAACTGCACAAGTACGTCTTCTTTTTTGCCATCGGCAATGATTCTTCCATTCTCAACAACAATTACACGCTCTACCAAATCGAGTAAGGTTGTACGATGAGTATTGATGATCAGTGTTTTACCTGCGGTCGCAGCTTTGATGGTTTCCTTCATTTGCGCTTCGTTGGTAGAATCCATGGCCGATGTAGGTTCATCCATAATGTATATAGATGGATTACGCACAAGGGCTCTAGCCAACGCAACGGCTTGGCGTTGGCCGCCTGAAAGTAAGCAGCCACGTTCGCCAACGATTTGCTCAACCCCACTAGCACTGCTGTTGACTAAACTTGTTAAGCCACACCGGGTTAATATGTCCCAAAAGTCACAATCTTCTATGTGTAAATTGTCTGGCATTATGTTGTCTTTTAATGTTCCATAAAAAAGACTCACCTCTTGAGGAACATAACCAATTTGTTTGCGAAGCAGCGTTGGATGGTACTGTTGTAAATCAATACCATCCATTAAAAGCTGACCAGATTCGGGTCGATAAAATCCCATAATAAGCTTATTAAGCGTGGATTTTCCGCAGCCATTTTTTCCCAAAATAGCAACGTGCTCTCCTTGCTTAAGCGAAAAGTTGATATCTTTGAGTGCAAGTACACTTTCGTCTGGGTATTTAAAACATAGTTGGTTTGCTTCTATATTTCCTTTCAGAATCACATTGCTATTTATTTGATTATTGCTACCGAGTTCGCTAGGCATTGCCATTATTTCGTCTAACGCATTTTTGGCAGTTTCAGCGTGGTAAAACTGAGCTAATAGAGCAGCAGCTTGCGACACTGGGCCCATGGCGCGACTTGATAGAAGATAAGCTGCAATTAATCCACCTTGGGTGATAACTCCTTCAATAATGAGATAAACGCCAGTTAAAATAATGGTTACACCCACCGATTGCTGGATCCAAAGCGCTGCGTTATTTACCGACATAGAAACTAGGCGAAGTTTTGCGTTCACTTTGGCAAGAAAGATGGTTTGCTTCTCCCAGGCACTTTGGTAGCGACTCTGGTACCCAAACGCTTTAACGTCCTCTAACGAGGTTACGCTTTCAGTCACAAGCGAGCTTTTACGAGAGCTAATTTCCATCGATTCTTCGGAAAGGGAACGCATTACCTTCTGCGCCTTCATCGCATAAAGAAAAAGCACGGTGGCGCCAATAAGTATTGGAATAATCAGATAGAAATCGATCATGGCGATAATGACCACAAACAGTAATCCGAAAGGTAAATCAACCAGTGCCACTAAAGTGACAGAACCAAAGAACTGCCTAATACTCTCAAAAGACTGAAGGCTGTTAATGAAAGAGCCGCTTTTAGCGGGTTTGTTAGCGAGGTTTATCGACAGGACTTTTTCCATGATTTTTGCCGAGAGCGTCACATCTAATCGACTTGCTGCTAGCTCTACAAAATACTGACGAAGTACGCGCAATAGGAAATCGGCAGCTAAAACAATTAACACGCCAACTGCCAGAGCCCACAGTGTTTCAAGGGCAGCGTTTGGGACAACTCTGTCGTACACATTCATAACGAATAAAGGTAAAGCAATAGAAAGCAGGCTGATAAAAACAGAGGCTAGAAGCACATCTCGATATAGGCCTTTTGCTGTTTTTATAGAAGACCATAACCAGTGCCCTACCGATGACTTGTCTATTTGGGCATTTGTGTCTCGCGACTGCATCTCGGGCCGAGCGAAGATAATGTAGCCAGTGTACCTTTCGTTCAATTCTTCTCTAGGCACTTCAACAACAGCGCTATCGAGTTCAGGATAAGAGACCTTTGCATGAGTTTGGCTTAACCCATGTAAAACGCAGGCTTGTTTTTCATCGAGCACTAAGACGGCAGGAAGAATCGCTGTATTAATTTGGTTTATGTTTCGTTTAACTGTTCTACTAGCAAGCCCTGCTCGTTTTGCGGCACGTTCAAAGCCGGTAGGAGAGAGTTCTCCATGGTCTAGCGGAAGTCCACTAAGCAGGCTGACACGGGATACATCCAAATGGTGGGCACGGCAGATTGTCATTAAACAATTCATCAAGGCACCGCCCTGGTGCTCTAAATAAGTTACATCATCTACGTCCTTTTTATCTGCCATACAGGTCTGTCGCCTAACTATTCGATAGGAGGAAGCTGGATGATCGCCGCCTCGATTCTGCGATTACGCGCATTGGCTGTTACCGATTCTTCATCTATAAGCGGGCGCTCTTCACCATAGCCAACTGCGGTAATTCTGCGGGGGGGAATGTGACCGTTTGACATCAAAAGCGATGCAACAGCCTTGGCTCTTCGTTCGGATAAACGCTGGTTATATGTTGAATCGCCATCTAAAGAGGCATGACCATGAATGATTACCCCTGAATCTGGGTTCGCATTTAGTGCGTTAATGACCTCTTTAAGTGCGTTTTTATATTCTGGTAATACGTCTGTGGAGTTAGATGAAAACTCTATATTTATTTTAAAGGAGTCGATGACCTTAGCATTGTCCAGTGTAAAGTCTGCGGCGCTAGGCTTAGGTTCTATTTCTTTACAGCCAACCGCATTAACTTTCCCAGTGTGCGAAGAGTCAACACAGTCATCCCATAAATCAACAATGCCATCACCGTCGGCGTCGCGTTTTAGAATATTTAGCTCGTCCGTAAAGTCAGTACGTACCACAGGGCAGGCAAATTTAGGGTCGTAGCTAATTTTCTCTTCGGCTTTACTTAACATATCAGGAACCTGTTCTTTCGTTATACCAAGCGTTTTTGCCAAACTACCTGAAGCCGCAAGCAATCTTACCCGTGCTTTATCGAGAGAGTATCGCGCCTCAATATATGCTCTGCTAGATTCGTAATATTCGTTTTCAGAGTCAAGGAGGTCTAGCAGAGAGCGCTCGCCTATAGTGAATTGGTCCATATAAGCCGTCCTTACTCTGTCTGAGGAAATACGATGCGCATTTAGCGACGGTAGTTGCTCAGTGATATTGATTATATCATTGTAGGCTATTTGTACAGTTTGTCTCATGTCGATGCAGGCTTTGTCGCGCAAATCCTTAGCTAAGTCGACTTGAGATAGTGCTTGACGGATAGCGGCTCTATCGGAACCACCGTTGTACAAATTATAAGAAAAGTTTATGCCCACTCTTGCTTCAGTGATTGTATTGTTCAATGCCGCTAAGTCTCGAGTTTGCGCGCCATAACTCGCGGATAAATCAATCTGCGGATGATAAAGGCTTTTTGCACTGTCTACCGCGTAGCGCTGAGCGTCTATATTGTAAATTGCAGCATTAAACTGAGGGTTGGTGTCATACGCGCTGGTGAGAAGTGTATCTATGTTGGTTGTTTTTGCATCGACATAAGCAGAATTTAAAGTGACAACTTTTAAGTTATCTGCTGGTTTTTCTCCAACAAGTCTGAGAAAACGAGCGGTGACATCATGTAAATTAGATAGCTCTGTCAAAACGTTGGACTCAGCGAGTGAAAGTCGACCGCTTATCTGTTCTAAATCAGCGCGACGTCCTACGCCAGCCTCTACGCTTTCTTCAATTTGTTTAAATACCGTTACGTGAGTAATTAGATTTTCTTCAGATAATGAAAGAAGCTTCCTGAACAACTGTACGTCCATGTAAGCAAGCGAAGTATCTAAAGATTTTTGCTCAATTTCGCTTAATAATTCAAAAAAGCGAACGACTTGTGCTTGTTTGAAGCGTTTTACTTCACTGCTCGTTAGGAATCCGTCATAGAGCATTTGAGTAAGTGCTATTTCAGCAGAATGCCCCATAAACTCACGGTCTAAGCCGTAGTTTCTGTCGTTATAGGCACTTGTTGCTAAAACGTCGACTCTAGGTCGAAACCCTCCACGAGCAATGTCTACGTCTGACATTGCAACTTGAAGTTGTCGCCAAGTCGCTTGCACCTCGGGGTTTTCATTAACTACTTTGTGTACGTAATGCTCTAAACTAGCGTCTACGTTTTTAGCGCTGCTATTTTGAGCGCTATTATTTTGAGCAATGGCCACGTGAGGTAAGCAAGCGCTTAGAGTCCCGAATATCGTTGCGAATAAAATGTAGTTTTGTAATTTCACGATAGCTCACCTTTTACGACATTAGCGACTTTAGTGTCAGTTGATTGGTCAAAAGATAGCGCGAAATGACGTTGAAGCAAGTCAGTTTGGTGCAAATTAGCCTAATTGCTAATAAATCAAAGCTGTTTTAAGCGGTTCGCAACAATTCCTTATACCAATGTATAGACGTTACCCGTACTACAGTCCAGTAACGAAATGAAAAAGCCCTGCTACCTTTATGACAAAGCAAAAAACTAGTGTCTGGAGAGATGTATGGCAGAAGTGAGCATTGCAAAGGTAGACGGAAAAGCGACGTTAGTTCGCAGTGAAACTGGTGAAAAAATAACAGCAACACCGGGGTTAACAATAGCTGAAGGCGATATGTTAACCATATCGCCTGATACGCTAGTGACTGTAAGTATTGATGGTGAGCTACATCCGCTTCCTGCGGGCCAAAGTATTACCTTCCCTTTGCAACTCGACTTCAGCGACGCCAACTCAGACGACGAATTTGCGGTCTATGAAGAGAATATAGATACGCTGTCTGCGTTGCTTGATGGTGTCACAGGCGTTGATAATAGCTCGCAAGGTGACACCGACTTTTTGGAATTACTTGCCGGTGAAGGCGACATTTTAGAGTCGTTAGAAGCTACAGCCACAGGGCTTGAAGGCGGGACTGGTGGAGGTAGCAACTTTGTGCGCGTAGAGCGCATCAATGAAGACGTCGATCCTGTAAGCTTTCAATTTGATCAGAATGCGAACAGTAATGATGAAGCCATTCCAACTGAGTTCTCAGGAGTAGGCGAACAGGCTCAGGATATATCCGTTTCATTAAATCCAATTGGATTAACCAGCGACACCACACCCACTATTTCCGGAATTACTTCTGCCATTCCTGGCAGCACGGTGACAATGATTGTTACTGATAGCGCTGGAAACGTTCAAACAGTTACCGCAGTTGTGCAACGTGACGGTACTTTTAGCGTTGAAGTGACCGACGCTTTAGCGGACGGCGACTTCATCGTTGATGCAACGGTACTCGAGCCAACTGGTAATACGGCAACCGCCGATACCACAGGCGAAATTGATACTACCGCGCCCACAATCACCATCAACGCCATAGCTACCGACAATGACACCACGCCGACCCTTTCAGGTACCACCGATGCTGCCCCTGGCAGCACGGTTACGCTAACTATTATCGATAGCGCGGGCAACACGCAAACCATCACGGCTATTGTGCAGGCAGACGGCACGTATAGCGCAGACGTACCGGCTGAATTAGCAGAAGGCGAATTCACGGTTAACGCAAGCGTTACGGATGAAGCAGGCAATACCGCCACCGCCGATACCACTGGCGAGATTGATACCACCGCACCGTTGATCACTATCGACACCATAGCTACCGACAATGACACTACGCCGACCCTTTCAGGTACCACTGATGCCGCCCCTGGCAGCACGGTTACGTTAACTATTACCGATAGCGCGGGCATTACGCAAACGGTTACGGCTATTGTGCAGGCAGACGGTACCTACAGCGCAGACGTACCGACTGAATTAGCCGAAGGCGAATTCACGGTTAACGCAAGCGTTACGGATGAAGCGGGCAATACGGCAACCACAGACACTACCGGCGAAATTGATACCACAGCTCCGTCGATCACTATCGACACCATAGCTACCGACAACGACACCACGCCGACCCTTTCAGGTACTACCGATGCTGCCCCTGGCAGCACGGTTACGTTAACTATTATCGATAGCGCGGGCAACACGCAAACTGTGACCGCGATTGTGCAGGCGGATGGTACCTATAGCGCAGACGTACCGGCTGAATTAGCCGAGGGCGAATTTACGGTTAATGCCAGTGTGACTGACGACGCGGGCAATACCGCCACCACAGACACTACCGGCGAAATTGATACCACAGCGCCCACAATCACCATCAACGCAATAGCTACCGACAACGACACTACGCCGACCCTGTCAGGTACCACCGATGCCGCCCCTGGCAGCACAGTTACGCTAACCATTACTGACAGCGCGGGCATTACGCAAACGGTTACTGCTGTTGTGCAGGCAGACGGTACCTACAGCGCAGACGTGCCGGCTGAATTAGCAGAAGGAGAATTCACCGTTAACGCAAGCGTTAAGGATGAAGCAGGCAATACGGCAACCACAGACACTACCGGCGAAATTGATACCACAGCGCCGTCGATCACTATCGACACCATAGCTACCGACAATGACACCACGCCGACCCTTTCAGGTACCACCGATGCCGCCCCTGGCAGCACAGTTACGCTAACCATTACTGACAGCGCAGGTAATACCCAAACGATCACGGCTATTGTGCAGGCGGATGGTACCTATAGCGCAGACGTACCTGCTGAATTAGCCGAGGGCGAATTTACGGTTAATGCCAGTGTGACTGACGACGCGGGGAATACCGCCACCGCCGATACCACAGGCGAAATTGATACCACAGCGCCGTCAATTACTATTGACGCAATAGCTACCGACAATGACACCACGCCGACACTTTCAGGTACCACTGATGTCGCCCCTGGCAGCACGGTTACGCTAACCATTACCGATAGCGCGGGCAACACGCAAACGGTTACCGCCATTGCGCAAGCTGACGGCACTTATAGCGCAGATGTACCGGCTGAATTAGCAGAAGGCGAATTTACGGTTAATGCCAGTGTGACTGACGACGCGGGGAATACCGCCACCGCCAATACCACAGGCGAAATTGATACCACAGCACCGTCGATCACTATCGACGCCATAGCTACCGACAACGACACTACGCCGACCCTTTCAGGTACCACCGATGCCGCCCCTGGCAGCACAGTTACGCTAACCATTACCGATAGCGCGGGCAACACGCAAACGATCACGGCTATTGTGCAGGCGGATGGTACCTATAGCGCAGACGTACCTGCTGAATTAGCCGAGGGCGAATTTACGGTTAATGCCAGTGTGACTGACGACGCGGGGAATACCGCCACCGCCGATACCACAGGTGAAATTGATACCACAGCGCCAGCGCTAACCCTTGAGAATCCTGGCAGCACCGGTGACACCACGCCGACGCTTTCAGGCACTACTGACCTTCCTGAAGGAAGCACAGTAACGCTTGTGGTTACAGATAGCGCTGGAAACACGCAACTTATCAATGCCTTGGTCGATGCAAATGGTCGCTTTAGTGTAGATGTGCCAAACGCACTAGCTGACGGCGACTTTACTGTAACCGCCAGTGCAACTGACAGTGCGAGCAATACCGCAAATGCCAATACAACAGGCAATGTAAATAGCCAAGCGCCACTGTTAACTCTTGATCCACAAGGCGCTACCAGTGATGTTACTCCAACTATTACAGGTACTACCGACGTAGCTCCTGGCACACTGGTTACCATTACTGTGGTAGATGCCAACGGTAACTCGCAAAATTTCCAAGCAGCCGTGCAAGGCGACGGAACATTCAGTGCCGATGTGCCTAACGCATTGGCCGAGGGCGACTTTACCGTTACGGCCACAGTAAGCGATGGGCAAGGCAACACCGCGACGGCGAATGAAACAAGTGGAAGTATTGATACACAAGCGCCTGTTGTTACGGTCAATCCATTAGATTCAGGTAATGACACCACGCCGATTATTTCAGGTAGCACAGATTTACCTGAAGGCGCTGTTGTTGTGATCACCGTGACTGACAGCAATGGCGACACGCAAACCATTAACGCATTGGTTGATGCAGACGGCAATTTTGCAACAGAGGTATTGTCTCCACTGCCAGAGGGCGATTATAGCGTCGAGGTTACTGCAACAGATGATGCAGGTAATTCAACAACCGTATCTGAAGGCGGTGGCAATATTGACACCACCGCCCCTGTGCTTACGCTAAATCCGCAAGGCACAGGCAACGATGAAACGCCTAACATATCGGGCAGCACTGATTTAGCGCCGGGAAGCACAGTAACGTTAACCGTCACAGATAGCGCAGGCAATACACAAACCTTTGACGTCGTGGTGGACGCGAATGGTGACTTCAGCGCGGATGTTCCAAACGCTCTACCGGATGGAAGCTACACGGTAACAGCAAGTGCCTCAGATGATGCGGGTAATACAATCACCACCTCTGATACCGGTACGCTAGATACAAGCGCACCTGCGCTAACGCTAGATGTGCAGGTCACAGTTAGCGATGCTACACCAACTATATCGGGTACGACTGACCTACCAGCGGGTTCAACCGTGACGCTTTTTGTCACTGACAGTGCCGGCAATACGCAAACCTTTACTGCACTTGTTGATGTAAGCGGCAATTTCAGCGCTGATGTGCCCGCACCTCTTGCCGAGGGCGATTACTCAGTAACAGCTACCGCGACTGACAGCAACGGCGATAGTGCTTCAGCCACCGACAATAACGGTATAGTCGATACCGTCGCCCCCGTTATCTCGCTAGATGCGCTGGGTTCAAATAACGATACTACGCCTACCATTTCGGGCGCTACTGACCTGGCAGCAGGCGAGAGCGTTACGCTTTCAATTACTGACAACGCTGGCAATACCCAAACTGTTACAGCAACAGTTGATGCAAATGGCAACTTTACTGTGGATGTGCCAGTTGCACTGGCCGAAGGGGACTATACGGTTACCGCAACGGCCACAGACGATGCTGGCAACAGTGCGTCAGACAATGCAATAGGCACCATAGACACCACAGCGCCTACCTTAACCTTAGACCCTCAAGGATTAGGCAATGATACAGCGCCAACCATTTCGGGAAGTACAGATCTAGCCGAAGGTAGCGTGGTCTCCTTGGTTATCACAGATAGCGCAGGCAACATTCAAACAGTTACGGCGACGGTTGATGCAGCCGGAAACTTTACGGTTGATGTGCCCGCGGCCCTTGCTGAAGGCGTGTACAGTGTTGAAGCTACCGCCACTGATGAAGCAGGCAACAGCACGTCGGTTCTCGATAATTCAGGCGTTATCGACATCACGCCACCTGAGCTAAACCTTGACGAATTAACGCCAGAGAATAACGCTACGCCAACTATTTCTGGCACCACAAACCTTCCAGCTGGCGCCATTGTCATACTAACGGTGGTCGACAGTGCGGGTAACACGCAAACCTTTGCCGCAACGGTACAAACCGACGGCAGTTTTACAGCCAATGTACCTTCGCCACTAGCTGAAGGTGACTATACAGTTACCGCAACCGCTCAAGACGCGGCTGGCAACCAAGGTTCTGATTCTGAAACGGGCGGTAGCGTAGATACCACAGCGCCTGTTATCACTTTGGATCCGCTTGGTACGGGTAACAATAACACACCTACCATTAGCGGAAATACCGACCTAGCCGCAGGAAGCACAGTAACTATCACAGTAATTGACAGTGTTGGCACGGTTCAGTCGTTTACTGCAACTGTTGATGCTAATGGCGACTTCAGCGCAGATGTGCCTAGTCCTATGGCAGACGGAAACTTCGACGTTACTGCAACGGCCACTGATGCTGCAGGCAATACTGCAACAGATACAGTGAGCGGCGACATAAACTCTGCCGCGCCTTCCCTATCCCTTGATCCTCTTGGGTCGGGCAATGACACGACGCCGACTGTTTCAGGTAATACCGACTTAGCGCCAGGTAGCACTGTAACGCTAACTGTGACTGACAGCGCTGGAAACACACAGACATTCAGTGCCATAGTGCAAGGTGATGGAAGCTTTACGGCTGATGTTCCTGCAAGCTTACCTGAAGGTGACTATTCTGTTACTGCCACCGCCACAGACGGTGCTGGCAACAGTGCATCGGTAACCGAAAATGGCGGTAACATCGATACCACAGCCCCATCGATAACCATCGATACACAAGGACTTGGCAATGATGCAACCCCGTCTATCTCTGGCACCACAGACCTCAATGCTGGCGACACAGTTAGCATAAGCGTGACAGACAACGCTGGAAATACCCAAACATTCACAGCAACCGTTCAAAACGATGGTACTTACAGTGCTGATGTTCCTGCCGATTTAGCTGAGGGCAGTTTCAGTGTGACCGTCACTGCGACTGACGATGCGGGTAATTCAGCAACGGCAATAGATAACAACGGTGTCATAGATACAGCAGCCCCCACCGTAACGTTGGACGCACAAGGCCTGACCAACGACGCTACACCGACTATATCGGGAACCACCGACTTGGCTGCGGGCAACACAGTGAGCATTAGCGTGACTGACAGTCAAGGCAACACGCAAACTTTCACTGCCACCGTTCAAGTGAACGGTAGCTTTAGCGCTGACGTGCCGGTTGACCTTGCAGAAGGCAATTACACAGTAGAAGTTGCGGCAACTGATGATGCGGGTAATCAAAACACAGCGGTTGATAACAACGGAACAGTTGACACCACCCCACCTGTTATCAACTTAGATCCAGTGGCTAGCGGCAATGACGCAACGCCAATTTTGAGCGGTACTACCGACTTGCCAGAGGGAGCAACAATTACACTGGTTGTCACCGATGCAGGCGGTAATGTACAGAACCTTAATGCTACGGTAAACGCGGATGGCACTTTCTCAGTTGAAGTACCCAGCGCGCTTGTTGATGGCGATTACGATGTAACAGCCAGTGTGAGCGATGCTGCGGGCAATAGCACGATTGTGTCAGATAGCGGCAATATTAATGCAAGCGCCCCGGATATTACCCTAGATGCCCTTGGCCAGACAAACGACGCTACGCCTCTTATTTCTGGCACTACTAATGCGCCAGATGGTGCCATTGTCACCTTAACAGTGACAGATAGTGCTGGAGCAATTCAAACCTTTACTGCAACAGTACAAGGAGATGGCACCTTCAGCGCTAACGTACCCTCAGACCTGGCAGAAGGTAGCTACACAGTTGTCGCAGAAGTGACTGACGGTGCCGGAAATACAGGCTCTGACTCTGAAACTGGCGGTGTGGTAGATACCACATCACCGGCTATTGATGTGGCAGAGCAAGGTGTTGGCAATGATGCAACACCAACCATTAGCGGAACGACAGACCAGCCAGCCGGAAGCACGGTTTCAATTACCGTCACCGATAACGCTGGCAATATTCAAACCTTTTCAGCCACCGTACAAGATGATGGCTCCTTTAGTGTAAATGTACCTGCCGCTTTGGCTGAAGGTAGCTACACAGTTCAGGCTACGGTGGTTGATGAAGCAGGCAATACAGCGTCCGACGCTGAAACCGGCCTAATCGACACCATTTCACCTGTTATTACGCTGGACGAGCCGGGCACAGTTAGCGACTCAACCCCAACCATAAGCGGTACTGTAGATTTACCGCAAGGTTCTACAGTGCAAATAACTGTTGTTGATAGTGCAGGTAATACCCAGGTGTTCTCTGCACTGGTTGCCGCGGGCGGCGTATTCTCTGCCGACGTACCAGCGGCGATGGCTGAAGGAAACTTCACTGTTTCAGCAAACGCCACTGATACAGCAGGCAACAGTACAACCGATAACGAGGCAGGCGTAGTTGATACACTTGTACCTACACTTACTATAGATGTTGCCGATACCACTAACGACGTGACGCCACTCATTACAGGTACATCCGATGAACCTGCGGGCGCTGTGGTTACTATTCTGGTCACGGATAGCGCTGGTGCGACCCAGATCTTAAGTGCAGTGGTACAGGCCGATGGGTCTTTCTCTATCTCCCCAGGTACCGATTTAACGGAAGGCGACTTCACGGTAAGCGCTACCATCAGTGATGAAGCAGGCAATACAGCGACTGCCGATGATACAGGAAGCGTAGACACTACAGCACCATCACTAACCTTAACGCCACTTGAGGAAGGCAATGACACAACGCCTACCCTATCTGGTAGCACAAATCTTGCGCAGGGTAGTGAAGTTACTCTTGTAGTAACTGACAGCGCAGGAAATGTTCAAACCATCACAGCTACAGTTGATGTAAATGGAAACTTTACTGTGAATGTGTCTGCGCCTTTAGCTGAAGGGGCATACAATGTTGAAGCCACGGCGAGTGATGAAGCGGGTAATAGCACTACCGTCGTAGACAACACAGGCATTATTGATACAACAGCCCCTACTCTATCGTTAGATACACTGGCCTCTGACAGCGACACAACGCCTACAATATTAGGGAATACGGATCTGCCTGCCGGCGCGACAGTAACGATTACGGTTACGGATAACGCAGGTGTAAGCCAGACGTTCGATGCAACCGTTCAGGGAGACGGCAGTTTCTCCGCCGATGTGCCAAGCCCCATGGCTGAAGGAGGGTATACCGTCACCGCCGTTGCCCAAGACCCAGCAGGTAATGAGACTAGTGCCACTGAAACAAATGGTAGCGTAGACACTACCGCGCCGACTATCAACTTAGATGCACAAGGCACAGGTAACGATACTACGCCAACGATCACCGGCAGCACCGATTTAAGTCCAGGTAGTTCAGTGACAATAACCATCACCGACAGCGCAGGAGCAGAACAGACATTTACGGCTATTGTCGATAGCGTTGGTAATTTCAGCGCCGACGTGCCCAATACAATGGCAGATGGAAACTTCGATGTTACTGCCACCGCCACTGATGCTGCTGGAAACTCGGCGTCTGATACTACCAGCGGAAACATCAATACGGCCGCACCAGACTTAACCTTGGACTCGCTTGGTACAGGAAACGACACGACACCTACCATTTCCGGTACTACAGATATTGCGCCAGGCAGCACTGTATCTATCAGCGTTACCGATAATGCTGGTAATACGCAAACCTTCGACGCCATTGTTCAAGCCAATGGGACCTTCTCTGTAGATGTGCCAGCAGCCTTATCTGAAGGAAATTATTCTGTCACCGCAACTGCGACAGATGGCGCGGGTAACACGGCAACCGCAAACGAAAATGGCGGTGTTATCGATACTACTGCGCCTGCTGCGCCTACTGTCGATGCAGGCAATGGTACTGAAATTACCGGTACCGCCGAAGCAGGCGCTGTCGTAAACGTAGACGTTGACGGTGATGGCACACCTGATTTCATGGTTATTGCTGATGGCGATGGTAACTGGTCAGTAACACCCACCACACCGCTAGCAGATGGTGTAGTTGTAACGGCAACAGCGACTGATGAAGCTGGCAATACGAGTAGCCCGGCGTCTGATACGGTAGACGCTGTTGCGCCAATCGTTGCCTTTAACGACCTAACGACAAATGACACCACACCTGCACTTACCGGTTCGGTAGACGATCCAACCGCCATCGTGGTCGTTACCATTAACGGTACAGACTATACCGCGACAAACAATGGTGATGGCAGCTGGACACTGGCTGACGATATCGTTTCCGCGCTGGCTGAAGGTAGCTATGCCGCTACGGTTACTGCTACTGATGCCGACGGCAACACCGGAACTAACTCTGGTACTGTGGTGATTGACACCACCGCTCCAGCAGCGCCTACCGTCGATGCAGGTAATGGCACTGAAATTACGGGTACTGCGGAAGCAGGCGCAACCGTAAATGTGGACGTGGATGGCGACGGCACGCCAGACTTCATCGTCATCGCAGATGGCGATGGAAATTGGTCAGTAACACCCACTACACCACTGGCCGATGGTGTGGAAGTTACGGCTACCGCCACTGATGAAGCAGGCAATGTCAGTGCACCAGCGTCTGATACGGTAGACGCTATTGCACCAGTCGTTACAATCAACGACTTAACTACTAATGACGCTACACCAGAGCTAACCGGTACGGTTGACGACCCAAGCGCTATCGTAATCGTGACTATTGATGGTGTGGACTACACCGCAACTAACAATGGTGATGGAAGTTGGACGCTGGCTGACGATGCAGTGGCTGCACTTGCAGATGGTAGCTATACCGCTACCGTTACTGCCACGGATGCCGATGGCAATGTGGGTTCAAATTCAGGAACGGTAGTTATTGATACTACACCACCTGCAATCCCTACTGTGGATGCCGGCGACGGCACAGAAATTACCGGTACCGCTGAAGCAGGCGCAACCGTCAATGTGGACGTGGATGGCGACGGCACGCCTGATTTCACCGTCACTGCAGATGGCGACGGCAATTGGAGTATTACGCCTGATACACCGCTTGCCGATGGCGTAATCGTGACCGTAACAGCAACGGACGCAGCGGGTAACATTAGCAACCCAGCCTCAGACATGGTTGATGCGGTCGCGCCAGTGGTTGACTTCAACGACTTAACAACCAATGACACCACACCAGCGCTTACTGGTTCGGTTGACGACCCAACAGCCACGGTGGTCGTTAACATTAACGGTATTGACTACCCCGCCACCAACAACGGTAATGGCACGTGGACACTGGCTGATGATGCTGTGGCAGCTCTTGCTGAAGGTAGCTATACCGCAACCGTTACTGCAACCGACCCTGACGGTAACGTCAGCACAAATACTGGTACAGTGGTAATTGATACCACAGCACCAGCAGCACCTACTGTGGATGCAGGCAACGGCACCGAAATTACTGGTACCGCCGAAGCGGGCGCTACTGTGAATGTAGACATAGATGGCGACGGCACGCCTGATTTCACGGTCATCGCTGATGGCGACGGCAACTGGAGCGTTACGCCTGATACTCCATTGGCTGATGGCGTTGTGGTTACCGCAACAGCCACAGATGAAGCGGGCAATACCAGCGGACCTGCGTCTGATACCGTAGATGCTATAGCACCAGTAGTGGCAATTAATGACTTAACCACCAACGACACAACACCAGCGCTGACAGGTACGGTTGATGATGCGACAGCGACCGTTGTGGTTACCATTGACGGAAATGACTACACCGCCACTAATAACGGTAACGGCACGTGGACGCTGGCCGATGATGTAGTTGCCACACTTGCTGAAGGCAGCTATACCGCAACCGTTATTGCAACCGACCCTGACGGTAACGTCAGCACCAATACAGGCACAGTAGTGATTGATACCACTGCGCCTACGGTTGCAATAAACGATCTAACCACCAACGACACCACGCCAGAACTAACGGGTACAGTGAACGACCCCAATGCAGTTGTCGTGGTCACTATCGACGGGAATGACTACAACGCTACCAACAACGGGGACGGCACATGGACGTTAGCCGATGATGTAGTCGCAACCCTTGCAGAAGGTAGCTATCCAACGTCAGTGACTGCAACAGACGCCGCAGGTAACACGGTAACCAACACGGGCACGGTGGTAATTGATACTACCGCGCCCACGGTTGCAATAAACGATCTAACCACCAACGACACCACGCCAGAACTCACCGGTACGGTAAACGACCCTAATGCGGTTGTGGTAGTCACCATTGACGGGAACGACTATACCGCTACCAATAATGGTAACGGCACATGGACATTAGCTGATGACGTAGTCGCAACCCTTGCAGAAGGTAGTTACCCAACGTCAGTGACTGCAACAGATGCCGCAGGCAACACGGTAACTAATACAGGCACAGTAGTGATTGATACCACTGCGCCCACGGTGGTCATTAACGATCTAACCACCAACGACACCACGCCAGAACTTACCGGTACGGTAAACGACCCGAACGCGGTTGTGGTGGTGACGATTGACGGCAACGACTATACCGCCACTAATAACGGGGACGGCACATGGACGTTAGCCGATGATGTAGTTGCCACGTTAGCTGAAGGTAGTTACCCAACGTCAGTGACTGCAACAGATGCCGCAGGCAACACGGTAACCAATACAGGTACAGTGATAATTGATACTACCGCACCTACGGTTGCAATAAACGATCTCACCACCAACGACACCACGCCTGAACTTACCGGTACGGTAAACGACCCTAATGCGGTTGTGGTGGTGACGATTGACGGCAACGACTATACCGCCACGAATAACGGGGACGGCACATGGACGTTAGCCGATGATGTAGTTGCCACGTTAGCTGAAGGTAGTTACCCAACATCGGTAAGTGCAACAGACGCCGCGGGTAACACGGTAACCAACACGGGCACAGTAGTAATCGATACCACCGCGCCCACGGTTGCAATAAACGATCTAACCACCAACGACACCACGCCAGAGTTAACCGGTACAGTGAACGACCCCAATGCAGTTGTCGTGGTCACTATCGACGGGAATGACTACACCGCTACCAATAACGGTAACGGTACCTGGACATTAGCTGACAATATTGTCGCCTTACTTGCTGAAGGTAATTACACGGCTACAGTTACCGCTACAGATGCTGTAGGTAATTCTGACTCTGCTACAGGTACACTTGTCATCGATACCAGTATTGATGAAAACAATAACGGTCAGACGGTAACGTTCGATAGTATTTCAAACGACTCTGGAGTTGCTGGAGACTTTATTACTAGCGATAGCACGCTTATCTTCAATGGTACGGTGGACCTTGGTGACAATACTACCCTAACCGTTACCGTTGATGGCACTTCCTTTACCTTTGGTACTGACCCTGAACTGACTATTGATGGCAGCGGTAACTGGAGCCTTGATTTAACGGGCACAACGCTACCGGCAGGCACCTACGCAGTGGTAGCAACAGTCACAGACGAAGCAGGTAACTCGGCAAGCACAGCAAGCCAAAATGTTGTTGTACAGGCTCTCGATGCTATAAACGACGGTAACACCGTTGATATGGGCGAACCTGTGGTTACTGTAAACCCACCGGAAACCACCAGCGACGTACAGGTGATTGGCTTAGCAGAGTCTACAGGTGGCGTGGATGCAAGCGCCTCCTTTACCGTTTCCCCTAACCATGTAGGTGAAGTGTTAGTAGAGGTTGACCAAATAGCACTGGTTGCTGTTGCCGATGCCTACATTGTTGAGGTGTATGACGAGAGCGGTCAGCTTGTTTACCAAGGAGTAAGCGCAGATTCACAACTTGCAGATGTCGGTGGATTAGACATTTTTGATGTTACCGGCGACGAGACCATTTCGTTCACGTTATCAGGCCTTGATGCTGGTAACTACAGTGTGGTGGTCCGCAATGATGAGAATTTACTTGAAGACTTGTTAGACAACGACAACAGTAACGATGTTGACCTTGATGAGCTTGGTACAGCTGGCGTTGTACTTGGGCCAGACAATCAGGCGGTAGTTCTTGATACTATTGAAGCAACGTTAAATACCGGCGTTTTAGGTATTCCACTTGGTACGGTTGGCACCCAGGTAAGGGGAGTACTAGAGACACTTCTGGATACGACTACAGTCATCGGCGCAGGTCAGCTTGTTAATTTACTTACCGCCCCTCTTGATGCAATTGGCTTAACTGGCTTCCTTGATGACATTTTAAGTGTTATTGCCGATGCATTGCTCAGCAATACGCTAACCCTATTGCAAGACACAGACATTACCACAACGTTAACAGAATACACCTACACGGGAGATTTAGTGGCGCAAGGTAACCTGCTTGATGGTGATTTAAGTGGTGTAGGCGCGGACACTATCTTAGACGGTGCTCAAGTTACTGTTGTTACTAATTCGGTAGGTGATAGCGTCAATGTGCCTGCAACAGGTACTATAACCATCCAAGGTCAGTACGGTGTGTTAGAAATAGCTGCAGACGGTACGTACACATATACCGCCGACGGCGACCGCAGCGCCATTGGGCAAGATGAAGTGTTTAACTATACCTTATCAGATGGTGAAACCTCGGATATCGCGTCGCTTACCATCACTATATCTGGCAGCGACTTCCCGCCAGTAGTAGCCCAAACCGATAACAATGACATGGAACTGGGCGCACAAACTGCCATTGTGAATGCGCCAGTTACCGACAGCGACTTGCAAGTTATAGGCTTAGCAGAAGGCTCACCAGCGGCAGGTTCGCCAGAGGCTAGCACAACGCTTACCGTTGATGCTGGTTTCTTTGGCGAAGTGGTAGTCGAGGTCAGTCAAACAGCGTTAGTCGCAGTCGCTGATGCGTATCGTGTTGATCTTATTGATGCAGATGGCAACGTGGTCGCCACAGCGATGACGCCAGATAACCCGTTAATAGGTGATGTGGCAGGTGTAAACCTCATTGGAGTAACTGGCGACGATACGCTAGTGGCGAAATTCTCTGGGCTACCTGCCGGTGAATACACTGTGGTTGTTCGCAATGATGAAAGTGCCCTTGAGACACTGTTCGATCAAGATAGCGACGGCTCGATTACGTTAACAGAATTAGGTGATGGCGGCGTCGTTCTTGGCGAGGAGAACCAAGACGTTGTTTTGACTGCTGTAGAAGATGCATTAAACGGCACTAATGCAAGTGTACTCAGCGGGCTTGGTTTGGGTACGGTTGTACGCAACTTCATTCTGGAACCAGCTTTAGGCGGCGCGGACACCATAGGCGCAGGCGACTTGATCAGCACTATAACTAATGGTCTAAACGCTCTTGGGTTGGGTCTTCTAGCAGATAATGTGTTAGATGCTGTCGCAGCGGCACTGCTAAGCAATACACTTACATTACTACAGTCTACCGATATAACTTCAACGCTAACTGAATATCAGTTTGAAGGTAGCACTACAACATCGGGTAATGTAATTGATGCCGCTAATTCAGGCGATGTGGCCGATAGCATTGCTGAGGGCGGCGTAGTTACGCAAGTTACTCACACCAATGGGGAGTCGGTAACCGTATTGGGTACTGGGCTGTCGGGCATTACCATTGAAGGCGACTATGGCGACCTCACCATCTTTGAAGACGGCAGCTACACCTATGTAGCTAACGGCGTACGTGACGGCTTGGGTAGTACGGATAGCTTCAGCTACACCATTTCAGATGGGACTAACACCTCTACGGCTAACCTCAATTTTAACCTTTCAGGGCAAGGGGTATCTGCGGACTCAGCGCGGGCAGAGTTGACCTATGATTTTGCTAGCAGCACAGGTTATGCTGAAGCAGATGCGCTTGAATACTCATGGCTGATTGGCGCCCTTGGTATTGTTATTCCTACCTCTGTAGATACTCAAAGCAACTCATTTACTGTAGCAACTGATACTACGATGGATCTTACTTTAACCGTGGATGGCGGAGACCTATTATCATTGGGCTCAGGACTGGATCTATTCATTGAGCGAGACAATAACGGTACATGGGAAGTTGTTGAAACCTTCTCCAGTGACCAGTTGATAGGCCTGCTCGGCCTTGATGGAAATGGTAGCTTTACTTCATTTGGTCTTACAGCAGGTGAATACCGAGTTACCATGGACGTGGATACAGGCTTAGCCAGTGCGCTTGGAGGTGTCAGTGTCGATTTGAGCTCTACCGTTCATTTCCTAGACCAATTTGTGGTTGACGAAGTACAAACCGCCACCGGCAATCTTTTCGAAAATGATGTGCTGTTTGGTCCAAGTTACGACGTAACAGTCTCTACTGATGGGGCTATTTTCCAAGACCCAACGGGCGGTATCACATTAACCGGTGAATTTGGTACGTTACAAATAGACGAAACTGGTGCTTACACCTATACCCCGGACAACACGCAAGTCGTATTTGGTGGGACCTTAACTGATACCTTTACTTACCGTATTGAATATCCAGACGGTACTGTCGAACAAGCAGAATTTAATGTATTTGTGACGGCATCCGGAGAAGGTGTTTCAACAGCACAAGCTATTAATACATCCGAGACTGTAAGTAGTTCGGGAATTATAGAGGCTGCGTCGGTGGAGGCTGCGTGGGGGGGAAACACAGTGACTACCGAGCCTTTCCCTATTAACGATATGCTTTTCATTGCAATAACCCCTGAAATGCTCATACCGGAATATACAATTACACTTCCTGAGGATGAGCATCTAACAGCAGTGGGGCCTGTAACAGAAGTCAAAGACGACGTGGTCAATATTGATTTGCCGAAGGATACTGTCGTTTCACTATCGACTATTCCGACGTTGGAAGATAAGGCTGATATTTTAGCTAATGTAAACGAGTCCCTAACTCCACTTAGTTCAAAAGCATTGAGCCCTGAGATACTCATACCGGAAGATACAATTACACTTCCGGAGGATGAGCATCTAACAGCAGTGGGGCCTGTAACAGAAGTCAAAGACGACGTGGTAAACATTGATTTGCCCAGGGATAGTGTCGTTTCACTATCGGCTATTCCGACGTTGGAAGATAAGGCTGATATTTTAGCTGATGTAAACGAGTCCCTATCTCCGCTTAGTTCAAAAGCATTAAGCCCCGAGATACTTATACCGGAAGATACAATTACACTTCCTGAGGAAAAGTATCTAACAGCAGCGGGGCCTGTAACAGAAGTTGAAAGCGACGTGGTCAATATTGATTTGCCGAAGGATAATGTCGTTTCACTATCGACTATTCCGACGTTGGAAGATAAGGCTGATATTTTAGCTAATGTAAACGAGTCCCTATCTCCGCTTAGTTCAAAAGCATTAAGCCCTGAGATACTTATACCGGAAGATACAATTACACTTCCTGAGGAAGAGCATCTAACAGCAGTGGGGCGTGTAACAGAAGTCAAAGACGACGTGGTCAATATTGATTTGCCGAAGGATAATGTCGTTTCACTTACGGCTATTCCTACGTTGGAAGATAAGACTGATATTTTAGCTAATGTAAACGAGTCCCTATCTCCGCTTAGTTCAAAAGTATTAAGCCCTGAGATACTTTTACCGGAAGATACAATTACACTTCCTGAGGAAGAGCATCTAACAGCAGCGGGGCCCGTTACAGAAGTTGAAAGCGACGTGGTAAACATTGATTTGCCGCAGGATGACTTAATATTACCGTCAACTTCGTCCAAATCAGAAGAAATGGACAGCGATAGTGAATCCACGGTTATATCAGGTGAACCTGTTCACACTGTGTCTAGTGAGAGTACTAGCGACATTGGAGTCGCCTCTCAAGTAGAGTCTGAAATATTAAGGACGGCAGTTGATAAATTTCCGCCTACCGATATTTAGAGAAGAAGTCATAAAAAGGCGCTTATTAACAACCAGTAGTATTGCTCTCAATATGGTTAAGCACTGCTTTTACCCAGTGACAGTATTAGAAAACGTATCGCCTGGTATGCCAGCCTATGATGACGAATTGTTTGGCCCAGTAGCCTCACTAATTCGTGCCCGTGACGATAAGCAAGCCATGGAAATTGCGAACGATTCGCGCTATGGACTTGGCGGCGGTATTTTTAGTACCGATACAGATAACGCCATTGCACTTGCTAAAAATGAGTTTGATACCGGTATGGTAAATATCAACGGCTATTCACTCGCCCAGCCTAACTTACCCTTCGGTGGTGTAAAAGACAGTGGTTATGGTCGAGAGCACGGCGGTTATGGTATTCGTGAGTTTGTGAATATCAAAACGATTATGGTAGCGAGTAACTAGGCAAGAGTTTTACCGAAGCAATCGACAAGCGAACGCGTTAGAGAGCTCAGCTAACATTCAAATCTCAAATACACATCCTAGATAAAAGGGGCATCGTGATAACGAGGCCCCTTACTTTATTTATCTTTTAACCCTTTGTTGCTGAAGGACTCGTGTTAAATCGCACAGTGCTGAACCCCAAAGATTAACTACTCACACGCCACAGAAAAGAAGTCCTTGGTATCTGAAACTTTTATCTGAGGAAATAATGCCACTAGCTTATCGAAGTAATGTTTTTGTGAAATCTTTTTTTCTAGCATTTGCCGCTGATGGTGGGGTAAGAATTCATAACCATTTTCAATAAAATAGTCTGCAAAAAGCTTATTCTCTGTATCATCATCAGTAAAGCTGCTGACTCCGTTGACTTCAGTTAATTTCAGGTCACTATAGCCTTGTAAGAAAAAGAAAAGTGGGTCAAACAATTCTTCATCGCTAATCTCTATCTTGCTTATCAGAGTGGAAAATAAATCGAACTTGCCTTGAAAAGCGAGTTGATTCAGTAAAATGTAGCTCTTTGAACTATCGTTAAAATCTAAGGTTTCGAGCCAGAGTGGGGCGCTACGCATTGATAATAGCGCTTGCTTGGCTTCCATACTCACCGGTTTCGGGAACAACCCGGCATTGCTCATCAACCGTCTCACTGTCTGTTTATCATTGCCTCTGTTTTCTAGATAGCCATCGGCGATCAATCCAATTAATACAGCTCTTTCATCATCGGTAAGTTCGGGAATA
Source organism: Alteromonas sp. LOR (assembly GCF_000753865.1). Taxonomy (GTDB): domain Bacteria; phylum Pseudomonadota; class Gammaproteobacteria; order Enterobacterales; family Alteromonadaceae; genus Alteromonas. The sequence continues at coordinate 172,802 of NZ_JQFW01000031.1, forward strand.
GTCAGCTCGCTTGGAGATACGTCACGAAGCGTTAGTCCTTCTGAAAAAATACGCATAGTTATATCTCTTAAGGCTTCTTTAACCGCACTCGTTGTGCCAACAAAGTCAGAAAAATTTCTTTCTACGTCACACAATTTAAACTCGATTGAATTTACCGCCTCTCGAGTCAAAGAGGTGGGCTCAAATAATTGCCACTCACCTTTTTTATACCGTCGTGATTCAATCCAATCAGAGGGTGCGTTGCATTGTTGGCTCTTTTTTCGTAATGCTTCTTGTGTTGGTGTCGATGCGAGTAAATCAATAGGTACATTGTTGGGCTCTAGTGTCTCGAGCACCGTATAATCGATGAATATTCCTAATTCGATAAGCTTGGATGCCGCTGCTGTCGCATTTGATGGTCCAAAAAAAGCGGGCATATCTTTCACTACAATGGTGGCATTTTCTTGCTGAATTAGTGCAATTATTTGCTTTAGTATGTTTCTATTTGGTTCATCTGAAATAGATTGATATAACGCATTCAACAAACTTGAAATAAACTGGTTCTGATACTTGCTTTCTTGAACTAGAAGTGAAGGGTAACGCTCCATTAACGCAAGAGATAACTCATAATAATCATACTCTAAACTCGATTTTATTAATCCTTTTATAGGTGAGATTTGCGGATCTTGCAATAGTTCGACTGGAATATGAGCTAGTGCGTTATCTATAGTAGAGATAACATCGTCGAGCGAGCGTTTTTCCACAATGGCCCGATTGATAGGCTTCACGTCAACATTAGCAAAAAGCTGCTCTGCACGAGTTTGAACCCGTTGATAACGGCCTGACTCAATCGTGCTTTGAAATTCTTTTAGTTGTGAAGCAACATGAGATGAAGAGCCTAACGTTGTAGTAGCTAACGGATATTGCTTTATAACCTCGTAAAAGGTGATAACGTTAAACCACTCCTCTGCGGGAAACGCGCCTACCTCCATCCAAATTGCGTCAGCGACAATTTCTTTGGGCTCTCCCGCCAAATAGGCTTGCATAGCTGCCTCTAGCGCCAACTTTCTACGCTTTTCTAAATCAGCACTACTCTCTTCAATTACTGAGTCGCACTCTTTATCGGAGAGCGTTTTTTCGGGAAATGGCAGAAGTACTAGCTTTGTGCCTTCTGGTGTCAGAGCATCATCTGTTCTATTTGTGACAGTTGCGTCTCTTGGAGCGGATTTTTTTTCGATAACGGGGCTTTCGGTGGTATTTTGTATATTGAGGTAGACTGCCGCAACCAGACAAGCCACAACGCCAATTACTATGATCAATTTCAAACTAACATCCTTATTCTTTTCTTACTTGAATTCAACAGCATTGTCAGTGCTAACTATTGAAGTCAAGTTATGTGCTTTTTGTGCTTTCTTCAATATGTTCAAGCACTGACGCTAAAACCTGTTGAGGGCTTTCTATTTGTGGGTAATGACCAATGTTTTCCAATTCTACAATATTGGGGTTAGGCATTAGTTCCCTATATCGGGCTGCCATATGAGCACCTGAAATAGGGTCCGCTGCGCCAATCGTTAAACGAATAGGAACTGTGGCATTTTGAAGTGCCGTCACCCAGCGCTCTCTGTGCTTTTTGCGTTGCTTCATGTAATCCAGCAGCAGGTGCATATATTTATGACCGTTGTTGGTGCTGATCAACGTCCAAAAATCATCAATGTCTTGTTTTGTTGGCGGTGTATTTTCGCCAAAAATACCCCGCATACTTTTTCTCACCGCGTTTTTATTTAAGAGGTGAATTAGCAGCCCACCTAAAGGTGATAGAAGAAGCTTTTGAATAGGCAGTGCTCGATGTGTTTCGGGAAAGAGGCCGCCATTTAAAAGGTGTAGGGTGTCAATGTGAAACGACAGCGTACCGTCTGCCTGCTGGGCCATAAGTTCTTGGGCAACAGTGTCGCCATAGTCGTGTGAAACCACATGGGCATTGGATACGTTTAGGTGTTTCAGTAGTGCGCAAATAGCACTTACTTGTTCAGTGATTTGATATTTAGTGGGCGCCTTACTACTGAATCCGAACCCCAACATGTCCAAGGTGATACAGCGAAAGTGTTGAGTTAGCGTGGGCCATAGCTTAACCCAGTCGTAACTTGCTGTTGGGTAACCGTGGATAAGCAGCAAAACAGGGCCTTCGCCATCAGTTCGGTAAAATAGCGCTTGCTGGTGATAAGTAAAATACTCGCCGCCGCTCTGCCATTTTGTTAACTGCATGTTTGAATACCCTGTTCAGTTATTGGTTTGCTTCCTCACTACTGAGCAAATGGTAACGGGATCTCGGCGCCGTTAAGGTTAGCCTTTCCGTCTTTTAATACAAATTCTGCGTCGTAGCCATTTTCAGTTTGCTGGATAAAACCTTGTTCTACAAAGGTGTTTAACACCATGGGAACCTGTTGCGCTGCAAGGCTTTGCAGCTCTTCTGCTGTCATGCCTTGAGTTTGCGGATTAGCAGCAAGTTCAGCAACCATATACCCTGAAGCCATGCTTTCAACGAATGCTTTGTCGGCTTTAATTTCTGCATTAGCGAGTAAGTGGGACACCCAGTAGCTTGGATCTTCAAGGGTGTCTGGAAGCGCAGTAACACCCACGAGCTTTGAATTAGCCTTACCGGTAAAACTGCCTTCAGGTAAGGTCATGGCAAGCTTGGTAATATTAATTTCAGGCTCAGTTTGTAGCTGTTGTAATAAATTATCTTTGATAAACGCCTGAAGCTTTTCTGGCAATTCGTCGGCAGGCGTTGATAGCGTAGAATTGCTAAAATCTTGATAGGCTTTGATGAAATCTACATCAAGGTTGTTGATGGCAATGCCGATCACCATATCAGAGGCATCTTGTGCAGCACCTTCAACTTTGTCAACCGCATACTCAACATACACACTGGCCGTATTGGTGTCTTCATCAATATCCGTATTGGTAATGACACGTAGCGCTTCAACGAGAATGTTCGTTCCCGTTTCATCTGAAAATACCATTTCTTCAATGGCAATAGCCGCATCACCCTCAAACAGTTCACCGTTCATAGCCGCAAGCATATCGACGTCGTCGTTGTAGGTAATATCAGCGGTGGTGTTCAACATTTCAAATGAGAAAGCACCATCGTTCATAGTAAGTGACTCAGCCTGTCCCTGATAGCGAATGCCATCACCTTCATGTTTCGCTTCACCATTAAAGCCTGAAAAGTTTAGGGTTAGCTCGTCATCTACACCTTGTAGTGCTGGAATCGCATCGGAGTAATTTAGACCATTGAAAAGGCCTAACGTACCTTCGTTAAAATACAGAGGCACGTCTTCGGGCCAGGCTACATACTCGCGAAGCGCTTCACCTTGAACTGCGATATTGTATTTTACTTTTGCAATACCCACACCGTCACCAAAATAGATGGGGCCATGATAGGCGTTTACATTAGCGATTATGGTGGGGTTCTCCATGCTAACGTCTTGAGTGTTGTCCACTTGCTGCGCGGCTAATATACCGTTGATATCTAGCGCGATCTCTATTTGTGCACTGCTGCTAAACCAACCTTTGTCGTAAGACACTATTGATGCAGAATACAGCGGCTGTTCGTTTAACGCAGCAAGGGTGCTGCGTGTTTTTGTTTCAATGTTATTGCCGATAAAAGTGGGGGCAATTAAAAGCGCAGCAAGGGTAACTCCGCCGCCTAAAATGAATGCTTTATTCAAAGTACAGTCCTTTGTTTGTGTAATTAAAAATCAAAATTTAAAGCTTAATTTGCGTGTAGCCATTGGCGTCAGGCGTGCCGAAAAGCCGTGCCGCTTGGTGCACCTCATTGGGCAAACTGTCGTCGGGCTTAAATTTTCCAGCGACTTGGAATTTTTGCATGTCGGCTTGAATGGTTGCATCGATAGACAGCCCAAGCATATTTGGCTCGTTTACGGTAATGCCAATATCGTCACCTTCGCAGCGAAGCTTAGCCGAATAGGTCCCAAAATCGATAGGGCCTTTGGTGCCAGCCACTGTCGCGTTTAGCCAGTCACCCGTGCCAGAGAGTGCGCGGCATGTTGGCCCGTAGTGCAACTCGTCTAACTTTACTTTAAAGCGGCCGCCTGCGTTAACTGGCAGCGGTAGCTGAACTTGAGCTAGCACTCTATCGACAGGCAAATACAGCGTAAATGCCTCTGTGCTTACCGATGTTTGACTAAACAGCCCTGTTGAAATTGGGCCTTCAAAAGCAATGTCGTTTTTATCGCGAATATTGCCTGCTTTTACATCAAGATTAATGCTGCCAATGAGCATGTAAAGCGGGTTTAATTCCCATTTTACATTGTTAATAGGAAGACCGTTTACCACCACAGTTTGAGCTTTTCCGCTAAACAGCGTTCCGCTCACGCCTTCAATAGAGACATTTTGCGGCAGTGTTATGCGGCCAATAACTTGAACCGCGGGCATGTAAGCAATGGCAAATAATAAAAACGCGATTATTCCGCCTACAATCCAGCTTATTTTTGACTTCATGCTTTACCTAATCGTAATCGACGAATTTTGATAAACCCTTCGGCATCGGCCGATGTTATATCTGCTTGTAAAATCACCACGCCCATACTTTCCATGGTTTTAAGCCACTCTAGCACATTGTTAAACGGCGCTTGGTCAACCCAAATTTGAAGCTCATCGTTTTGTGGCTGCATGCGCGAAATAGCGATGTCGTGCTTTGCTACCGTGCGATTGACTGCCTGCGGCAGCGAACCAGAAAAGCCTTGGCTAGTGCCAGAGACACGGCGCAGTTGTTTTGCTCTTGCGGCACTGTCTTTTACCCACACCAACAGTGACTGCTGATTATCGAGTAACTTTTGCTGCTGCGAAAGCGCATTGTTAAGGGGAGACCAAATAGCAAAATAAAATATGGCGATCACAACGAATACGCCAGATATCAGTACAAGCTTTTGCTCGCGCTCAGTCAGTGCTTTATATTTTTCTAATAGCGCGTTCATGACGTACTCCTAATAGACACTGTGCCAACCACACCGCTATCGCGATTATTTATCGCACCTTGCTCAACCAAAAAACCAGCCTGCTCGGCGGTTTTCTTAAATTGCTCAAGTGCTTCAAAACTTTTGCCTTCGGCCTGAATGCGTATTTCAGTGCGACTGGCGTCAAAGCGAAGGGTTTGCGGTTTGACGTCAGTGGCAGCAAATGCGGGAGAAAGCTGGTCTAGCATAATTAGCATGGACGCATTGCCGCCACCTTGTTCTAATTTGGCCATCTCACTTTGCAGCTTGCGGCGCACATCTCGGTAGGTGCCAATATTGGGAAACCCGCTTTTCACAGTGTTGCTAATTTCACTGCGCAATGTGTCGTTTTGCGACTGTAATTGATACAGCGTGGCCGTTTTATCAATTAAGGCTGTGCATAGCACAAGCACCGCTAGCACAGCTGCTACGCGCCATTGAGACAGGGCACTGCTGCGTTTGCGTTTAACTTTGTATTCGCCTTGGCATAAGTTAAAACTAGTAGCCGTTGCCTCTTTAGCAAGCACCTGCATGGGAAGCTCTAAAGGCGTTTCGGTTTCTTCTATATTGGGTAAACCCGATAGGTCGATACCGGCATAGTTGGTCACGCTCACCGGCGCTGAATGCTGTGAAGTAAAGTGAGCGAGTGTTGGCAGTAGCCACTGCTGCTCGCCTTGAATGCCTTTGAAATTATCCTGGCGAACTAAGAGCTGATCACCGAGGGTCAAAATAGACCAACCGTCAGCTGTGTGAGGCACTGCGAGCACATCTGGAATAATGGTGTCACACGCCAAATTAGCGTCTTGCAGCCATAGTTGCCATTGCTGCATTTTTTCATGACTCACGATAGCAACTGCTTGCTCGTTACCCACTTTTGGACCTAACGCAAAAAACTGCTGACTAATATCTGTGGCAAGCTCTTCTTCAAGCATATAGGGCAGTGCGGCAATCACTTTTCTGCCAGCTCGCGGTGGTAGTGTTACCCATTTGAGTAAAATGTCGCTGCTTGGCGCTAATGCAATAACGCTTCGCTGGCCAGTGCGCTCTGTAAGCGTACCTAATGCGTCGGCGTTCTCTAACTCGCCCGATGCCATTATTTCATCATCGGCAGTTGAGTAAACCAACCAGCTGACGGCGTCGCTTTTATTCGCGCCCAGCCTTACCAGTAGTTGTTCCATTATTGTGTTCCTCCGAACTCGCGCCTCAGTATGTTCACGCCGTTGTCTGTGCTTACTTGAAACACGGTGGAAAGCTTAAACGTTGCTTTATTATATTTAGTTTTTGTATGCAAAATAAAATACTCGGTTTTAACCGTAAACCAGTCTCTGCGCGAATTAGACAGGGTAAGAGCTTGTATCGCCGGCTCGTTTAAAAAGTCGTCCACCTTGTCCCAACCTTCTTGCGGTCTATTGGCTAAAAGGCTGGTGGCTTGCTGCAAATCTAATCCGGTGAGCCCCGCTAAAAGCGGCGCTTCTTCTTCGTCTAATGTGTTGACGTTTATTTTTAACTCGTCGTTATCCGGAATAACGCACACTAATGGTAGAACGTTGCCCAGCCACTGTGGTGATGCGCCATTTATAATACGCAATTCACTGGTAGATGCCAGTGGGCCATTAGCCGCTAAATAAGGAAACTCTCGAGATTCATATTCACTGTCCTCAGCGCCCAAGGAGCGTTGGTTATCGTCCTCATCCACCCAATCGGCTAAACCGTCTCGAAACGTATCTGCGGTATAGCTATCAAGGCCGTCTATCCCAAGTGTCAACAGCATATTGCTAAACGCGTCCATGGCTTCGGTGGTATCTCTTGAGCTGTTGGGGTTTGTGCCAACGTCACCAGAGTTGATTGCATTAAGGTTAAAGCAGGCTCGCAAGTCTTTTAAGTTGGCGGTAAGTCCACCACCTTCTAAGGGGTAAGCAAATTCTTGAGCCCAAGGTTGATCAAGGGATATCTTGTCTGGCGTCTCTTCAATCAGTGTTCTAATCGACTTTCTAGCAAAAGCTTCTGCGCCCAAGGCATACCAATACGCCTGATTATTGTCTTTTAAGTTCATAGTGCGCTGCACTTGAAGTTGCAGCCGAGTGCCCATTTCAGTGGCTAAAACCGCCACTAGCGCAACGATCATAAGCACTATCATCAGTGCCACACCTTGCTGCTTTGCTGGCGACTGAAGGCGAGGTACTTTTCTTTGAGAGGACTTTGCTCGAGACGATCTGATACGACCCGACCTTACACTGGCCGATTTTTCAACACTCGCTTTTAAATAAGAGCTATGCTTCACTGCGAGTCACCACTAACAAGGGTGAATTCACGACGAAGCATACCAAAGTCTTTGCTTACGAACTCGATAGCGACGGCTCGTGGAAGCACCGTGTCTTGGTATTTTTCGCTCCACTTAATATCGTCATCGTCTTTTATCGTCGACGAGGCATTGTTGCCAGATAAAAACTCAACCTTAAAGCTCTCAATATTTTCAAGCAGCACACGAACCTTGGGCTCGTAGCCAATCACGTTATCGACGTAATTGCTGTATAGGCGCTCTAATTTATTATCCCGTAATCGATAGGCCACGTATTGCAGAGTACTTCTGGGCAGCATGAGTTGAGGGTTATGCCAACCGCCGCGAACAAAGCCGATGCCGCCGTCATCACTGCCGTCTACATCGCCGCCGGCCATCACAATTTCTTGTTTTTCACCGTTCGCGCGAACTGGCCTTGATACTGCCTGCTGTATATCGCGTTCTATGGTCACCATGGCCCGCTGTAGAAGCTGCAGTTTTTCAAAACGCTCTTGTGACAAGCTGTTGCTGTCTATCACCGTGGTGAGTAAGCCCGTGGACGCTAAGCCAATAAGCGTAAAAATGGCCATGGCCACTAAAATTTCAATGAGTGTAAAACCGCGCTGCATCAATTTAGCTCTTCAAAGGCTTGGCGACGAACGTAGTTACTGAGGTTACAGTACTCACGTAATTTTTATCTTCACCAACAGAAATGGTAACCGCGCGTAAGTCACCGTCGTTAGTTTTGGTGACTTGTTGTTGCCAAAACCATGTGCGGTCTGCCATTTCCATGCTGCCTTTTAAGTTGTTTTTTGGCGGCCATGTGGTTTCAAGCTGAAGCTGGTTTAATCGATTACTCGCCACCCAGTTAGCAAAGGTCACGGATTCAATTTGTCCAACGCTGGACAAGTGATCGCCAGCGGCTTTTAAAATAGCGGTACCTGTTAATGCAAAAATGAGCAGCGCCACCATCACTTCAAGTAGCGTTAGCCCTTTTTGTTTATCTTTATTAAGAGTTGCGCGCTGGTGCATACTCATAGCGGACTCTCCAGCGGCCCTTCAAGCGCAAGGGGAGGAAGGTCTTTATTTTGCAGGCTGAAGTAAACGGGCTCGTCGCCCTCATCGCCATTGTAATTGAACGACAAGGTAAACGGGGTCACATCGCCGCTCGACATAATAAGTATTTGGGGGGGAGGCAGCTTTTTATCTTCGTCACTGCCTATTTCAACACCGTCTTCTGAGACACTAAGGTTTTCATCAAACAACTCTCGGTCGAAAAGCTGATCTTCAACCACCCAAGGTAAGTCATCTAAATTTAGAGTAAGCGTGAAAGGCTCGGGCAGGGTGTGCACTGCGTATACGTCCTCACCCTCAATGCGCTGCCACTCGTCGTCGTCATCAAGATAAACAAAGTAATACTCGTTATCTTTTTGCTCAACGCGCACGCCAAGCTGCTGCTGGTTAAGCACGGCAAAATCGCTGGCCATATCCACAATAACCTGCAGCCGCTGAGCTTGGCTTTTAAGCAGGTCTGTTTTGCTGGCACCAAAGGCATTAAACATAACATAGCCAGCAGCTAAGCCCATAAGCAGCAGCACTAACATGACTTCTAATAAGGTGAAGCCGTTTGATGTTGTTGGAGTACTGCCACGCTTGTACATAGTGTGCTTGAGTTACGCCTAGTTGAGGTATTCGTTAATATTCCAGTTGCCGATATCGTCATCGGTACCGGGTTCGCGGTCTGGGCCGTTAGAGAAAATATCAACTACGCTAAGTTCTCCTGGGCTAATAAGCGCGTAAGGATTTCCCCATGGATCTTCTGGTAGGCGCTTAATAAAACCGCCTTCTGGATAGTTGCGCGGAATAGGGTCTAAGGTTGGCGCTGTCACTAAGGCATCAAGGCCTTGCTCGGTAGTAGGAAAGCGATTGTTGCGCAGCTTATACATTTCAAGTGCACTTTCTAGCTGCTGAATATCTACCGCCGCTTTTTTAAGCTGGGCTTCTTCTTGGTTTCCCAAAATTTGAGGTGCCACCATTGATGCCATAATGCCGATGATTAACAGCACCACCATTACTTCAATCAAACTAAATCCAGAACTACGTTTTAAAGATTTCATTACATATTCACCATGTTATTCAATGCTAAAATTGGCTGCAGAATTGCCATTACGATAAACAATACAATCCCTGCCATTGTGACTATCAATAAAGGTTCAAACACTTTTAGTGAGACACCAATAAGCGACTCGAATTCCCTATCTTGATTATCTGCGGCCCGGGCGAGCATTTGTTGCAATTCACCCGACTTCTCACCCGATGCAATCATATGCATCATCATAGGTGGAAATATTTTTGTATTATCCAATGCTGCTCTCAGGCTGCTACCTTCTTTAACGTTTATAGCGGCATCGGCAACTTGGTTCTTAATATGCTGGTTCTCAAGCACATCACCAGAGATTCGCATTGCCTCTAATAGCGGCACTGCACTGGCACTAAGAATACTGAGAGTACGGGCGAATCGCGCCGTATTGAGGCCGCGGGTTACCTTTCCAATGAGCGGTACTTTTAATAGTGCCTTGTGATAGCGCAGCTTCATTAGCTTTTGTTGCAACACACGCTGCATAATGACAACGAGTACCGCGATAGCTATCAATAAAAACAGGCCGTAGTTTTGTAGCCATGTACTCAATGAAATAAGAAATTGGGTAATGCCGGGAAGGTCCTGACCCATGTGGTCGAATTGCCCCACAATTTTGGGTACCACCACGGTAAGCAATAGCAGCACAATGCCCATGGCAAAAAACAGCATGAGTGAGGGATAGACTAGCGCTTGGGTTATTTGACTGCGGGTTTGCTGACGTCGTTCGGTGTAATCAGCCAACCGATTTAATACGGTGTCTAAGTGACCTGATTTTTCACCTGCCGCCACCATAGAGCGATAGAGGTCGTCAAAAACACTGGGAAATTCACCTAGTGCGTCGGCAAGGCCATGGCCTTCAACTACCTTACTGCGCACCGCCATCATCATATTTTTCTGACGTGGTTTTTCACACTGCTCGGCAACGGCCAGTAGCGCTTCTTCAACGGGTAACGCAGATTCTACTAATGTGGCCATTTGGCGAGTAAGTAGCGCTAAGTCAGAGGCAGATATGCGCGGTTTGAACAGCGAGAAGCTAAACCCCGAGCCATTATTTTGTGCACGCTCAGCCACCTGTTCTACATCGAGTGGAATTAAGCCTTTCTCGCGAAGCTGTTGGCGCACTTGCCGAGCATTATCGCCCTCAAGTACACCACTTTCATTTTTACCGCGGGCATTGACCGCTTTATAAGCGAACGCTGCCATACTAGTCTTCCCTCGTTACTCGTAATACTTCTTCAAGTGAGGTTACCCCAGACAGCACTTTTCGACAGCCATCTTCTCGTATGCTTGGCGTAGTGGCTCTTATGTAACGCTCGATTGCCTGTTCGCCCACACCCTCATGCATCATTTCTCTCACGCGCTCATCAACAAGCAGCAATTCATGAATACCGGTTCTACCGCGATACCCAGTTTGATTACATGCAGCGCATCCTCGAGGGGTATAAATAATGGTGCTAGCATCAGCATCAGTGCCTAATACTTCAAGCTGTGATGCATCGGGTGTGTGAGGTTGTTTGCACTCTTTGCACAAGGTTCTCACCAAGCGCTGAGAGAGCACAGCCAGTAAACTCGACGATAACAAGAACGGCTCAATACCCATATCTTCTAATCGCGTTATTGCACCGGCGGCCGTATTAGTATGCAGCGTAGAGAGTACCAAGTGACCGGTTAAACTGGCTTGAACCGCTATTTGGGCGGTTTCAATGTCTCGAATCTCACCAACCATCACCACGTCTGGATCTTGACGTAATATGGCTCGTAAGCCTCTTGCAAAGGTCATATCTACACGAGGGTTAACCTGAGTTTGTCCAATGCCGGGTAAATCAAATTCAATAGGGTCTTCAACGGTAAGAATATTTCTATCGCGAGAGTTAATCTCACTTAGCCCTGCGTACAAGGTGGTACTTTTACCTGAGCCGGTAGGGCCTGTAACCAAAATAATGCCGTGAGGCTTTCTAATAAGCGAAGAGAAAAAGTCTCTATTTCCCTGAGTCATGCCTAAATCTTCAAGATTAAGGCGTGCATTATTTTTATCAAGTAAACGCAACACCACTCGCTCGCCGTGACTTGAAGGCATAGTAGATACACGTACGTCTACCGCTCTACCTGCTATGCGCAAGGTGATACGACCGTCTTGTGGCACTCGTTTTTCAGCAATGTCCAACTTGGCCATTACTTTGATACGCGACACCAACATAGAGGATAGCTTGCGATTGGGGCGCAGTATTTCACGCAATACGCCGTCTACACGAAAGCGCACAACCAGTTGATTCTCGAAGGTCTCGATATGAATATCAGATGCCCCTTCTTTGATTGCCTCACCAAGCATCGCATTGATCAACTTGATGATAGGTGCATCATCTTCACTGTCTAGCAAGTCTTCTGTGTCGGGTAAATCTTCGGCAAGAGCAAACAAGTCACTCTCATTACCTAAATCTTCCATGAGCTGTTTAGCAGCCGAACTATCCCGCTGGAAAGCCGTCGTTAAGAAGCTTTCAAACTCATCTGCCGGAATGGATTTAGGAACAAAAGGCTCACCGTAAAAACGACGCACTTCAGCAAATACGTCAAAAGGCGTGTTCTCAGTAAAATACAAAACAGCCGGTGTTTCATTCACTTCTAACAGCACTTGATTGCGCTTCGCGAAACTAAATGAAAGCTGTTTGGGCCCACCTTCTTGTTCAGGAAGACCCTCTTCGGCCATGGCTTCAAGCACTTCTTCTTGTGCTTCAAGTGCCTGAGTAAGTTGTTCGTCTTGCCCTGACATACTAGTCATTATCCTCTAGCGCTTCTTTTTCAGTTAGATACTCTTCAAAAGAAGGCGGTAGCGACAGCTCATCGTCCCAATTAGGCATTGTGGGTGTGCTTGAATTAGGCATTAACGAAACACCGTCTTGCTGGCGTTTAAGCTGGAGCGCGCGGATGTAATTGTACTTTCTATGGCTGATAGAATTCATGGTTGCTGCATCACGCACAATGGTAGGCTTCAAAAATACCATGAGGTTACGCTTACGCTTGCTGGTAGAGGTAGATTTAAACAAGTTACCAAGAATAGGAATATCGCCAAGTAGAGGTACTTTTGACACACTTTCTTGAATATCTTCGTCAATGAGCCCGCCCAGCACAATAGTGCCGCCATCATCTACAATTACAGTGGTCTTTATTTCACGCTTGTTAATAGAGATGTCCACCGAGGTTGCGCCGCTTACGCTTGATACTTCTTGTTCAATGAGAAGCTGAACCGCATCACCTTCATTTATTTGAGGCGTTACCTTTAACTTTATACCCACTTCTTGGCGGTCTACCGTTGTGAAAGGGTTTGAATTATTCGCACCTGTTGTTGTACCGGTAATAATGGGAACTTCCTGACCTACGATGAAAAACGCTTCCTCGTTGTCCATGGTAGTAAGGTGAGGAGTGGCAAGAATATTTGAATTGGTGTCGGTGCTTACTGCCTGCACAACCGCGCCCCAGCCATCTTCGATAATTCCTGCAATCATGCCGTTGGCACCTCCAAGTAGCTGCGCAAGCGGCTGAAAGTCGCCTTCTATGGTATCGGTGGTTTCAACAATATCACCATTTGCTGACGTTTGAGAACGAGGCACTTGTCGATCTTCAGCTTGGCGCAACGCCACACCTAATGCGCCAACAGGCACAATGCCATTATTAAACTGTGTACCACCGCCTTGCTCAGATACCCACTGAACGCCTAGGGTAGTGCCGTCACCTTCAAATACTTCAACAATGATGGCTTCAACCTGCACTTGAGCACGACGAATATCGAGTTGACGCACCACTTCTTCCAGTGAGCGCATCATGTCGGGTTCTGCGGTAATGACAATGGCGTTGGAATCTTCATGGGCGTCAATGCTGATGTCGCGATTCGATGAAGAACGACGGGTAGAGGTGGTAGCACTGCCTTGTGTGTCTGCCTGAATACTGGCTGAAACACCCTGCAATACTTTCACCATGTCTTCTGCTTTTGCGTAGTTTAAAAACAGCACGCGAGTGTTGCCGTTAGACTCAAGCTCTTGGTCCATACGTTGGATAAGCGTGATGAGTCGTTGGCGGGCTTTAACGTCGCCGCTCACAATCACGGAGTTAGTCCTATCATCTGCCACAACACGGGGGTCAGACTTGGCGCCTGTATTTGCTTTGCCTTGAGATTTGTTAATGCTTTCAATAATGCGCACCATTTCAGACGCTGAAGCATATCGTAACTTCACAATTTCTACTTCTTCGTCACCGGCGCGGTCAACACGTTCGATAATTTCCACTAAACGGTTAACTACCGCTGCTCTGCCGGTTAGCATCATCACGTTTGAAGGGTCGTGGCTCACTACATTTCCGCCACCGGCTTGGTCGTTTAGCTGGCGAAGAATAGGGGCTAGCTCGCGAACAGGTACATTGTAAACCGGGACAACTCGGGTAATAAATTCATCACCGTCTTGTTCTGCGCCTTCAACCACCGGAATATTTGAGGTTTTTGCATCTTTAGAGCGTACGACTTTTAAAATGCCGCTTGGCATTTCAACCACAGCAAAGTCGTATACCTGCAGCACGTTTAAGAAAAATTGATAGTACTGCTCTTCGCTGAGCATATCGTAACTGCGCACGCTAATTTTTCCGCGAACGTTAGGGTCGACGATAATGGTTCGCTCTAAGTTTTTACCCACAATATTAATGAATTCGTTAATGTCGGTATCTTTAAAATTAGGCATGTACTCGGCAGCGGTCACAGAGAAACACAGCAGCGCTGTACACACAGTGGTGGCTAAGCGAGATAACAATTTGTGGCTTGTGCGCCTTTTCATTCTAACTTCCTTTATTTCTTAATCTGTAAACGGCCGTTTAAGCTGTATTTCTTGCCTAACTGAAACTTTCCCTAGCGGGAAAGAATGCCAGTTTTTTGTTAGCGTTTTATGACTCAGGCAAGTCGAGGTACAGCGTGGTGAAACTACCATCACGAATAATTGTTAATTCTATCGATTGCGCAGAACGAAGCTCTGATAATGCCTCTTGCGACTGCTGTAGGTCAGTTAAATCCAACCCGTTAATTTGTGAAATCACATCACCGGCTTTAAGACCTGCAGAAGCAAAGAGAGCAGGTTCACGGCCTGGGCTTACTTGATAGCCAATCAGCTGACCGCCCTCAGTTTTTGGTGATATTGAAATAAAATCAGTAAAGTTTGCAGGTCGCTCACGTAAAGCTGCTGTGGCCTCAAGGGCCTCTTCGCTGAGCTCTTGCGCTTGAGCTTCGTCGTTACGTGCTGGCGATGGACCCATACGCTCCTGCTGCTCACGTCTGCGATTCGCCTCTTCATAATCGATACCATCGAGCATGAGCGTTTCTTTGCGGATCCCATTTTTGATGATTACGCGATCGTTATACACCGTTTGCAGAGTAGCATTGGTCCCTTCAATTTTTTCACCCAAACCATACACGGCTTGGCTGTTACTATTTTCTATAATGGCTGTGCCGGATTCTTGCTCCGAACTTGCCACGACACCGGTTAGCGTTAAGTTTAAACGGGTTTCGGGTGCGTCGGTGACTTCTTCAGTTTGGGCTGACTGAGGTACGGCTGCGGCATCTCCGAAAAGATTTAGCTGTTGTATTTTGCCAAGATTGACCCCACTTTTCCCATTAGGCGTACTTATGGGAGCAATGCGTGATGCTGTTGGTGTCGCAGACAGCGATGGTTCAGGTATAATCTGCCACACAAGTTTGGCTGTGAATGCAATTAAATACAGACTTAGCAGAACCACTACAAGGGTGTGTAGCTGTTTTTGATGCTGGTTCACAAAAACAACCAGAGATTGTGGATTGGGTTTATTGAATGTCATGCTGCCACTGATGGTACTGCTTTAAAATAAAGTGAATTTTTGGTTAACCGCGCTTTAGCGAATCCATAATAGCCTAGTAAAGGTTAGGGTCACAACACTAAAGCAACACCGTTACGAAATTATTATATGAACCAATCGAATAGCAACAATACAACACAAAATGTCAGGCTGGACAAGTGGCTGTGGGCTGCAAGATTTTTCAAAACCCGCGCAATAGCTCGAGATATGGTTCAGTCAGGCAAAGTTCACTACAACGGTCAACGTGCTAAACCAAGCAGGAACGTAGAGCTTGGCGCTAGGGTAAAAGTTCCCTCAGGCTTCGATTCTCGTGACATTGAGGTGCTCGGGCTTAGTGATAAACGGTTAAGCGCGCCTCTGGCACAGGAGCTTTACGCGGAAACCGCTGAAAGTGTAACAAAACGTGAAGAAAACCAAGCTGCGCGTAAATTAAACGCTTTTCATAGTCCTAAGCCTGATAACAGACCAGACAAAAAGCAGCGACGACAGATTATTAAATTTAAACAGCAATAATTGCTGTAAACAGGATTAGTTATGAGCGATTTCGATAATTTACACCGCTTTTTATTTACCCAAGCCAATGTGCGCGGTGAGCTAGTGCGTTTAAACGACAGCTTAAAAAACATTGTGCATAGCTACGAGTACCCCGTTCAAATTCAGCAATTGCTGTGCGAGATGGCAGCAGCAACGTCGTTACTGACCGCAACGCTTAAGTTTGAAGGCGAAATTGGCCTGCAGGTACAAAGCAAAGGGCCAGTGAGTTATGCGGTTGTCAATGCCACGCACAATCAAACCCTTAGAGGCGTTGCCCGTTGGGATGAAAGCCTAACCACGTTACCGGAGAGCTTTTCCGAGCTGCTTACCGACGCTGTGCTTGTGATTACCATTACCCCTGATGAAGGTGAGCGTTACCAAGGGGTAGTTGCGCTAGACAAGCCTAGCCTTGCCGAATGCATCGAGGGATATTTTCAACAGTCTGAACAGCTGGCCACCAAGGTTCAGTTAATGACTGACTTACAAGATGCAGAAAGTGCGAAGGCCGCTGGTGTACTACTTCAAGTGCTGCCTGCCCAAGCAAGCGCGACGGATTTGGCTTCAGCAAATGATTTTGAACACATTACTAAGCTTACGGAAACATTAAAGCAAGAAGAGATGTTTTCGCTGTCGGTAGAAGAAATACTGTATCGCTTGTATCACCAAGAAGAGGTAGAGGTGTTCCCGCCTAAGACAGTATCGTTTGCCTGCACGTGTTCAAAAGAGCGCAGTGCTGAAGCGCTTCGACATGTAGAGAAGGCAGAGCTTAACTCTATTATTGAAGAAGAAGGCGCAGTAAAAATGAATTGCCAGTACTGTCATGTGGAATATCGCTTTGACAGTATCGACGTGGAAGCGATTCATAACGGCAACTATGGCGGACCGGCTACAAACCAGTAGTCAAGGTCCTTACGCAGTTGGCAAGGGCAACACGCTCTAGCCATTTAAACGCCATTCACTACGCCCATCAAGAAATGACCGCAAGTCAGGTGGGCGCAATTTACTATTGATTAAAAAATCAACACTGGTCAATGTGTTGATCTTACCCACTTCTTCCCTTTCGTTCTAAATATCAATTTTTGCATGTTTTTTCAGCATCGTTTATTGGCGAAAATGAATATAAACAACGAATGCACGACGCATATTTGCCCTTTTTCAAGAGGGGAAACGCTTTCATGTAATAAAATTACATTATTTTTGAAAGTTGAGCCTGTTTCAGTCTTGTCTCTATTTATAAATGCTCTCTATATACTTGTTTACTTGCCTTTCTTGATGGTGTTACTTTTTTGAAAGGCAATTTGTAATATTACATAAAGGGTAACAACTATGACTGCTGCTGAATCAATTCAGACGGACTTGAAAGTAACACCGCTCACCAATCTCACCTCTGCCGAGCTTATTCAGCGTGCCCTTGAGCGCGGTGAAGGCATCTTAGATAAAAACGGTGCGCTTGTTGTACAAACAGGTAAAAGAACAGGGCGTTCTCCCAACGATAGATTTATCGTAAAAGAACCATCGAGTGAGAATGATATCGACTGGGGTAAAGTGAATAAACCCTTCGATTCAGAGAAGTTTGATGCATTGTGGGAACGCGTTGACGCTTACTTATCGACTAAAGAGCACTTTTTGTCACACCTTCAAGTGGGTTCAGATCCAGAACATGCACTGCCATTAGAAGTACGCACTCAAACTGCATGGCAGCATGTGTTTGCTCGCAACCTATTTATTAGACCCGAGCAGTGGAACACGAAAGATGAGCAGCCTTGGCAGATACTTAACGTACCTGGGTTTGAATGTGTTCCAGAGCGCGACGGTACAAACAGTGACGGCACGGTGATTATTAATTTCGCTAAAAAACGCGTACTTTTAGCGGGTATGCGTTATGCCGGCGAAATGAAAAAGGCCATGTTTTCAGTACAAAACTTCCTGTTGCCTGCTAAAGATGTGCTGCCAATGCATTGCTCTGCAAACGTGGGCGAAGAAGGCGATGTTACCCTTTTCTTCGGCCTGTCAGGCACAGGAAAAACAACCTTGTCTGCCGATCCTAAGCGCTTCTTAATTGGCGATGACGAACACGGCTGGGCACCGGAGAGCGTGTTTAATATTGAAGGCGGTTGCTATGCAAAATGTATCGACCTATCTCAAAAGAATGAGCCTGTTATTTGGAACGCGATTAAATTCGGCACCATTTTAGAAAATGTGGTGCTTGATGATACGCGTACACCTGATTACAAAGACACGTCGCTCACTCAAAACTCTCGTGCCGCTTATCCTCTTGAGCATATTGAAAAGCGCGTAGCAGAAAATAGAGGCGGTGAGCCCCGCTCGGTGGTGTTTTTAACCTGTGATGTGAGCGGTGTTTTACCGCCAGTGTCGGTGTTAAGCGAAGAGGCCGCGGCATATCATTTCTTAAGTGGCTACACTGCAAAAGTGGGCTCTACAGAAATTGGCTCAACCAGCGACATAGAATCAACGTTCTCTACTTGCTTTGGTGCGCCATTTTTCCCTCGTCCCGCAGGCGTTTACGCAGAGCTTTTAATTAAACGAGTAAAAGCGTTTGGCGCAAAAGTGTATTTAGTGAATACAGGTTGGACAGGCGGACCTTACGGAACCGGCAGTCGCTTTGATATTCCAACGACTCGCGCGGTGATCGACGCCATTGTTTCAGGTGAATTGGCCGACGTTGAAACCCAGTACATAGAAGGGTTAAATCTTGATGTACCTGTGGCGGTTCCAGGCGTAGACAGCAACCTATTGGTACCTAAAAACACCTGGGCAGATAAGGCTAGCTATGAAGCATTTGCTGCTAACCTTGTTAGCGATTTCCAGCAAAACTTTGAAAAATACGATGTTAACGACGCTATCGTAAAAGCAGGCCCAGGTAACTAGTCACTGACTAACCCGATAAAAAAAGAAAAATAAAAAATACGCTCTGCTTACCCTCAAAGGCCCACACTCTGTTGTGGGCTTTTTTTTAACATTTTTAACACTATGAATACGTATGTTTATTTTGTTCCCTTACAGGGCTGGGTATTATGAATACTATCAATGTAATGTGGCTATAACGCTACCTTTCTTGCTCGCTTTGCAAACAAGCTGGCGGTGTTGTTGAGAGGCGAGTGAGTGTAGTCTATAAGGAAATGCGCTTATGTTAGCTCGCTTGTCGACCCTGTTTGTCCCTGCTCTTGTTACCGTTTCAACCTTCGTTTGCGTGCCTGCTTTTGCTCACGTAGAAAGTGTTACGTTGAAAGACAGCACCTTGATAGTTGACACCAATACCTATGATTTTTCGGTGTCTGCGGTGGCAGATAACAGCTTTGCTATCACTCTACTCACCGACGAGAATGGCGAGGCATACGACAACCTTCCCAGCATGGCCCTTGCAGATCAGCGCACATTCTCACCTACCCTTGAAGAAAACAGCACTGAGGTGTCGTTAAGCATTGGTAAGAGCTCGGTGGTCATCGACAAAGACAGTCACGTGTTGTCCTATTTCTATGATGGCGAGCTTCGAGTAGCTGAGCGTGACGGTTTAACCGCAAGTGCTGAGAAAGTGTCGCTATCTCTCGCTCTTGATGAGAGCGAAATGCTGTATGGCGGCGGACAGCGAGTGCTTGGTATGGACCGTCGAGGTCATACTATGCCGCTTTATAACAAAGCGCATTACGGGTATACCACGTCATCCAATCAAATGTATTTCGGCCTATCTGCGGTGATGTCATCGAAGCATTACAGTGTATTGTTTGACAACTCAGCGTCGGGCGAGCTCGATATGGGAAATACTAATCCTGATGAACTGCGCTTTTCTGCAAAGGGCGGTCGGGCAAGCTACATTGTGGTGCTCGGTGAAAGTTTAAAAGATACTGCCACTTCAACCGTAGCCGTTACCGGCAAGCAGCCCCTTGTGCCGCGCTGGCTCTTTGGTAATTTTGCATCGCGTTTTGGCTACAAATCTCAACAAGAGGTGGCCGACGTTGTATCAGCATTTAATGCCCAAGATATTCCCCTAGACGCAGTGGTGCTAGATCTTTACTGGTTTGGTAAAGATGTTAAAGGTCATATGGGTAATTTGAACTGGGATAAAGAAGCCTTCCCACACCCTGAAAAGATGATTTCATCCCTAAAGCAGCAAGATATTAAAACGGTTTTGATCACCGAGCCTTTCATACTGACCTCTTCTTCACAGTGGGAAAGCGCCGTCGCTAACAACGCGCTAGCGCAAAAAGGTGATGGCAGCCCTTATACCTTCGATTTTTACTTTGGAAACACCGGGCTTGTTGATGTATTTAGCGAAGAGGGGCAGCAGTGGTTCTGGCAGTATTATAAAAAATTAGCTGCGCAAGGTGTTGCTGGTTGGTGGGGCGACTTAGGCGAGCCAGAAGTGCATCCCGATGATTCTATTCATTTGTGGCATTCTAAAAAGGTAAAAGGACAGGTACTTCACAACGGTTACGGGCATCAATGGGCTAAAATGGTGTACAGCAACCTCCGTGAATTGCAGCCTGATACTCGCCCTTTTGTACTCATGCGCTCAGGCTTCTTGGGAAGTCAGCGTTTTGGAATGGTGCCCTGGACTGGTGATGTAAGCAGAAGTTGGGGAGGCCTCAAGCCTCAAGTGGAACTCGCCCTTCAAATGAGCGTGTTTGGCCTGGCGTATACTCACTCTGATTTAGGTGGGTTTGCTGGAGGTGAGGCGTTTGACCCTGAACTTTACACCCGCTGGCTGCAGTTTGGCGCGTTTTCACCAGTATTCCGTCCTCACGCCCAAGATGCTATTGCCCCGGAACCCGTCTTTCACGACGACCCCGTTAAATCCATAGCCCGTGAATTTATTAAACTACGCTACGCCATGCTTCCCTATAACTATTCGTTGGCCTTCGAAAATGCCTTACACGGCACCCCCTTGATGCGCCCACTCGCTTTTGATTACAACCAGAAAACGTGGTTTGAGAATGCACAGAGTTACATGTGGGGCGATGCATTGTTAGTGTCTGTTGTTACTGAGCCTAACCAATCGAGCTGGGATGTTGCGCTACCTAAGGGGGTTTGGTTTGACTTCTTTTCCGATACCCGTTTTGAAGGTGGCAACGTTGTGCAATACCCGTTGCAAGACAACACTTTTCCGGTATGGGTGAAGGCGGGTAGTTTTATGCCCATGTCAGATGAGCTAGCGCGCACCGAAGATTACAACCCTGCTGAGCTGACGGTGCATTACTGGGCCGACGACTCGGTTTCCCACGCTTCCTACACCTTATATGAAGATGACGGGGCAAGCCCAGATTCCGTAAAGTACGGTTTTTATACAGCAATGACATTTACTGCCGAGCATGCTGAGCAACTTAGCTTACATATCGATAGTGCGGGAAGCTACATAGGTATGCCTCAGCGACGTAAGCTTACGATGGTGGTACACGGTCAAGGTACTCGTCCTAAGCAAGTACAGGTAAACGGCGCGTCGAGTGATTTCACGTGGGATGAAAAAGGGAAAACGCTTTCACTTGCAATTTCGTGCGATTATCAGCAGTCTGTAGAGATTAAAATCATGTAATCTAGCGTGCCGTTTTCACGCCTTACGCAAGCACTTTTACTAAAGGGCTTTTACGTAAGCTCGGCTCAATATTTGTCTTTATATACTGGTTTTCATTAGGTGGTTTTCATTAGATGGCTTTTATAAGTTTGCTGTCATGCAATAGCCTTACTTTATGAAAGCCAAATAATGCGTTCTTGAGCCGTTCCACATACCTTGGAGCACGAATGAGCCGCGCACCTGCCACCATCGTTATATTCTCTGGATTCTTTTTAATTGGTAAACTGTTTTTGCTTTGGGGAATTCTGCTTCCCGACATTGCCGAAAACTTAAACATGACTGAATTGGTGAGCGGCGCATTATTTTCGCTGTTCTCCGTTGGCATGATGCTAGGTGCAATTTTAGGCGGAAAGTACGCCAGTAGGTTTGAATATATGCCCTTACTGGCTAGCCTGTTCAGTGTGAATACTCTGCTACTTGTTTTGGTTTCACTGTTATCTTGCTGGCAATGGTTTTTAGTTTTAGCGGTAGCTATTGGTGTGGTGAGTTCCACCATATTTACAATAGGTCATACCCTCATTGCCCGAATGTACGCTGAAAAACGCTTTACCATGATGGGGCTAATGGACTTTATGTTCAGCCTAGGTACGTTTGCCGCGTCCTTTTTTGTTACCCTGTTGTATCTTGTAGAGCACAACTGGCGCTTGCCCATTCAAGTGTTGGCAGGTGTGATGGCTGTCCTTTCTTGTTACACCTATATCGCTGCCCGCTCTCAAGCAAAAATAGTCTCTGACGCGCCAAAGGCCGAGAAGAAAACCCTCACTTTCGGCGTTATTATTAAGCAGCCCGTGTTTATGTTTATGGCCTTGTTAGCCTTTGGGTACGGTGCAGTAGAATTTGGCAATGCAAATTGGTTTGTCAGTTATGCGCAAAATGGCATTGGTTTTACCGGTGAGCAGTCGCGAAACCTGCTAGCCTGTTTTACCGCTGGAATGGTAATAAGCCGTCTTGTATTTCCTTTCTTATTGCGCTTTCTATCTGTGCACCGCCTTATCATGTTTATGGCAACCACCTCACTGATAGGCGTATTTGTGCTAAAAATTATGCCGTCGTTTTATGGCATAGGCGCAGGTAACTTATTGCTTGGTTTGGGGTTAGGCGGGTTGTTTCCTTTAATGCTATCGGCAGCGATGAATATAGATAGCGATAACGGTCCTGTGCTTTCTGGTATTGCTATTATTGGTAACTCTACGGGAGTGCAGGTAGCGTCATTTTCAACCGGGCTTTGGGCAAATTTTGCGCCCCTTACCACTGCGTTTTGGGTAATACCTATTGGAGGCTGCGTGCTGTGGTTTGCATCCTACGGGTACAGCAGAATGTTGAAGCAGCGAAGGTAGCAGCCTTTTGCGGTGTGTTTAACTTTTTACTGAAGAATAAGGCATAGAGAACTCAGCCACTAAGCCTTGCTGTGGGTGATTACGCAAACTCACTTCGCCATTATGCGCTTCGACAATACGCCTTATTATGGCAAGTCCTAGGCCGGAACCAGAGGAGTTTCTGGCCTTATCCCCTTGAGCAAACGCCATAAACACATTATCCAGTTCGTTTTGAGGAATGCCCGGGCCAAAGTCACGTACTTTGCAGTACACGCGTTTCTCGTGTCGGTTATAAAAGCTGCTAATGGCAATATCATCAGAGCCATATTTAAACGCATTTTCAATGAGGTTATCTATTACCCGCTTCATGGCAATACGGCGAAGGGGAAGCACTGGAATAGGGTTTAGCTTTAACTCTATATGGTGCTTTTCGTCTAAATGCCTAGCCTGAACTAAATCTGCGATAATAGAGTTTAAATCGGTTTCTTGTGTTACTTCTTCGGTGTCGTAGCGGGCGTAGTCGATGAACTGATCGATAATAGCGTTCATATCCTCAATATCATTCACAATCCCGTCTTTTATCCAGTCTTGATCTTCTGGCAGCATTTCTGAGGCCAAGCGAATGCGGGTTAAAGGCGTTCGTAAGTCGTGAGATATGCCGGCTGTCATTACGTTTCGGTCGGTTTCGAGCTGTTTTATACCCTGATTCATGCGATTAAATGCCCGCGTTACCTGGATCATTTCAGTACTGCCCTGCTCGCGAAGTGGGACAGGGTGCTCACCTTTGCCTACCGAAATCGCCGCTTTTTGAAGTGCCGATAATGGCCTAGTCATGCGTCTTACAAACAGCCAGCCTCCAGCGACACTGAGAATGCCGATTACCATAAGGTACATAGTGAGCGGAGAGATATTCGCTTCGTTTAGCCCAGAAATTGGAATGGATATCCACGTGTCGGGGTAGCGATTTAGCGAGATCCATACGGTGTAAGGAGCATTTTCATCATTCGCTTGAGATTCGGTACTAATGCGAACGTCGGCAAGCTGATTAATATTGTCACTGACTTGAGAGGACATAAAACCATAATACACTGCCGTTTCTAATCCGTTTTGTCGCGCCACACTTTCATCCAACACCCGAACCTGTGTTTCGTTGAAATAGGCCGTTCGGCTTTCCTGATTACTGACCAGTAAGTCATTGGCCAATACTGACTTTACTTGAGTGGCGAGCAAACTATTGATTTGTTGGTAGCTAGGCTGAATAAAATAATAAGTAACAGAAATGTACGACACAATTTGGTTAATAAGCAGCAATACGCCTATCAGCATAACGGTTTGCCCGAAGGCACTTTTAGGAGTTAGGCGCACGTGGAATACACCTGCGCGGATTGCTGCTGGGGCGTCATGGTTTATACTTGTTCGCCATCGGGTACAAAGACATAGCCAAGACCCCACACGGTTTGAATGTATCTCGGGTTTGCTGGGTCTTCTTCGAGCATTCTACGTAAGCGAGACACTTGAACATCAATACTGCGCTCTAATGCGCTGTAATCGCGACCGCGGGCTAGGTTCATAAGCTTATCACGAGACAGCGGCTCTCTTGGATGAGTCACTAAAGATTTTAAAACAGCAAATTCGCCGCTCGTCAGGGTTAGCGGGGTATTGCCTGCTGTCATTTCTCGTGTGGCTAAATTAAGCGTATAGTCACCAAATTCGATAATTTGAACGTCTTTTGACGGTGCGCCTGGCGCTTCGCTGCTGCGCCTGCGTAAAACCGCTTTGGCTCGTGCGAGTAACTCTCTAGGGTTAAACGGCTTGGGTAGGTAGTCATCAGCACCCATTTCAAGGCCTATAATGCGGTCTACCTCGTCACCTTTCGCAGTTAACATAATAATGGGCATGTCATTTCCGGTTTGGCGTAGGCGACGACAAATAGAAAGTCCGTCCTCTCCAGGTAACATCAAATCTAGCACCATAAGGTGAAAGTTTTCCCGTTCTAATAGTCTGTCCATCTGTTCAGCGTTAGCCGCGCTTCGAACCTGATAGCCTTGCTCTAATAAATAGCGCTCAAGCAGACTGCGAAGGCGCATGTCATCATCGACAACGAGAATTTTTGAGGTTTCCTGACCCATAACCATACCCTTGAAAATACGTATGATTCACTATAACCACATGACGAGAAATACAAAAGCAAGAAAGTGTAAAATGAGAGGGCGGTTTGTTACAAATAGTGTCAACAAAGGTCGAGTCAATTGTTGCTGTGCAAAAATTACTCGGTATCCCTTAGCAAATAAGGCATTCACCAAAGCATCAAAAAAGGCAGCAAAAAACGAATTGCTGCCTAAAAGGCTGAGGCTGAACAAACAGCGAGCGCTATTTAAATGAGACCACGTTCAAGGCCTTAGTATCGGCGTTGCCGTTAAGGGTTTCTTTGTAAAGCGCAACAATGTCTTTCGTTCCTTTATGGCTCTGCTTAAAAAAGGTGTTGTCCACTTTGCTAGCAAAGCCTTTCCATGCTTTAGCATATTTTTTCAAAAAGACGTCGTGTCCCCACTCTTTTTGACGCAATTTTACCCGCGAGGGCGCGAAAAATATTTCAGCATCTAGCAGTTTTGGATTTGGCTTTTCTTGGGCCTCCCAGTCGGTGGCGCCAATAAGGGATACCTTACTCAACTTATCGCCTATGGCCTGAGTAATATTGTTAATCAAGGTACCGTTGGCAGCAAAATCGAGTAACCAGAAGATATCATTTTT
Organism: Alteromonas sp. LOR; assembly: GCF_000753865.1. Taxonomy (GTDB): domain Bacteria; phylum Pseudomonadota; class Gammaproteobacteria; order Enterobacterales; family Alteromonadaceae; genus Alteromonas. The sequence continues at coordinate 198,264 of NZ_JQFW01000031.1, forward strand.
ATCCAGTTTATCTAGTTCGCTGTAGCTTATAACATCGTCATAACAGCCGGTGGCTTTCACCATATCTACATTTGCCGGTGAGGTAAGCCCAATCACTTTGTAGCTTGCACCTCTTTGCGCTTTTTGGTCTTTTAACAGCTGTGCGGTACCTAGTGCTGTTTTGCTTGATGCACTTGAAAGTAGTAACGACTCGCCCTTTGAAAGCTCTGCCACGTAATCGTCTAATACAAAAGAGGTCATATACAGGGGACGAAAGTTAAGCTGCCACGCTTCACGGTTAGCATCGTAACCAGGGTCGGCGCTGCAGCGAAGGTATTGGTCGTAAACTGGGCTAATACTTTTGCGATTTTCATGAATATCAAAGAAGCCATGAGCTGCTACTTTGCCTGCCTTAATGACCCAGTGACTCGCCATTGGCAGATAGCCAAATACCTTTTCACCTTCATTAATATCAGGGTGACGAGATACTTTTACTGTGGCAAAACCCCACACCGGAACGATGCCATAACCTTCTTCAGCGGGAAAGAATCCCCAATAGCCCATTTTAAAACCCAGCGCAGCATAGGTAATGTTATTCGCCGAAAAGCCAAAACTGTCAGTTTCTAGAATGAGTTCGCCCTCGCTGAGGTGCTCGCTATCAAGCTGCACATCCACCACTTTTGTCTCATTGAGGTTGTTTTGGTTTAACCATATTTGGGTTGAAGTAACAGGTGAGTTTGCATCTGGTGCAGATGACGGTGTAGACGAGGCCATGGTGATATCCTTAATAAATTCTTATAGCATCACCATGGCGCAAATGAGTGAGTATTGCGACTAGTTGTTGTTAATATATTGTTATAGGAAACAGATATAGACGGCGCTTTTTACTCTTCGTCTGAATTCAACCAATCCATTTGGTGCCCTGCGCGGCGCTTTTTATTTAAAATATCTTCAAGTAATGGAGACAGAATAAGCTCCATGGCTAATCCCATTTTTCCGCCAGGCACCACCAGAGTGTTGATACGGGACATAAATGCGCCATCAATCATCTTGAGAAGATAGGGATAATCCACATTTTTCATTTCACGCCTAAACCGCACTACTACAAAACTTTCGTCTTGAGTGGGTATTTCACGAGCGCTAAATGGGTTTGATGTATCTACCGTAGGCACTCGCTGGAAATTAACATGGGTACGGGAAAATTGAGGGGTAATATAGTGAAAGTAATCGTCTAACCCACGCACAATGCTGCTCATTACTGCTTCTCGAGAATGGCCTCTGTCTGTGGTGTCGCGAACGATTTTTTGGATCCATTCCAAATTTACAATAGGCACCATGCCTACGAGTAAATCCACGTGCTTTGCTACATCGTTTTCTTCGGTTTTTACACCGCCGTGAAGTCCTTCGTAAAACAGCAAATCGGTATTTTTCGGTAAGTCTTGCCAAGGTGTAAAGGTACCGGGCATTTGATTAAACGGAACCGCTTCATCAAAGGTGTGCAGGTATTGTCTGAATTGTCCGGTGCCCGAACTGCCATATTCTCTAAAAATCGACTCAAGGAGTTCGAAATCGTTGGCCTTTGGGCCAAAGTAGCTAATGTGCCGACCTTGTTCCTGTGCCTTGCGAATCTCTACTTCCATTTCAGGTCGTGTAAAGCGGTGAAAGCTGTCACCACCCACCACGGCCGCATTCACATTTAGGTTTCTAAAAATGTGACGTATGGCGTTCGTGGTTGTGGTTGTACCCGCACCTGATGAACCTGTTATAGCAATAATAGGGTGTTTGACAGACATAGGACTTCTTGTTGGAAATGACAGTGACTAGTTATAAGCTGATGTGGATGAAGAATCAAGGGTACTGCGGGATAGCAAGTTGACATTTTAACGCGCTTGAAGCAACTTAGCACACTGTCGATTTACGACACATTACTACAGGGACCTTGGTTATGTTGTTTTTATTCGGTGTTCTTTTCGCCATCGTTATTTGCGCTGGAGCTATTTTATCATTTGCCCAGCAAAGCCAAATAACGGCATTAGTGAAAGAAGTTCGACTGCTTAAAAAGCAGATGTCACAACGAGACTCCTTATCTGAAAGAAATGGCACAGATACTCAAAGCTCTGTAGATGTAGGCTCTTTAGGTGCAGGCTCCTCAGGTGAAACCTCGTTAGACTCAAGTTCCGCAAATTCGGACTCAGAAGATCCAGGCTACGTAGATTTAAGCCTTCCTGACTCAAGCCCCTTAGATTTAAGCTCCGCAGACCCATCAGATATTCCAAGCACTTCTTCTAGCGCATTCAGTGCTACATCCGAATCTTTAGAGAGTGTCGATCACCAATCAGAAGCGAAAGAAAACGCAGGTACACCTTCGTTTTTCAAACGCTTCTTTTCCAGCGACTCCAGTTTAATGACATCCATAAAAAGCAACGCATTACTGTGGCTAGGAGCGGCAGTGCTTGCTGTTGGCGGTGTCTTTTTAGCGGTTTACTCTATTGAAGCAGGGCTGGTATCTGCCAAGGTCCGCATTGTATTCGGGGCCGCTTTTGGTCTTTGTCTTGTTGGGTTGGCCGAGTATCTTGCACGCCATCGAGAAAAATTCAGCATTTACTCACCTACCATTTGCGCGGCACTGGCTAGTGGCGGGGTAATAACCTGTTATGCCATCATTCTAGTGGCCTACGACTTTTATCAGTTTTTTCCGCCACTATTTGCATTTTCGTTGTTGGCTGCCGTGGCATTTGGCGCTATCTCCCTGGCGCTTCGCTACGGTCCGCTACTTGCGTTAATTGGCATTGCAGGCGCTTATGCCATTCCAGCGTTAATTCAGTCAGACTCTAACAGTATTACCACTTTGCTTGTTTTTGTGTCCTTAGTGTCGCTTTCTGGGGTGTGGGTGTCTCAAAAGGTCGGGCAAATATGGCCCTGGCGGCTAAGTATGATTGGGCACTTTGTGTGGGCGTTTGTCGCTGTAAATCATACCGGTCCTCTTGATATTTGGGTGTGGCTTGGCTTTACTACTTTTTCTGTATATTTGTTTTCTTTTACCCATACGCTGGGCTGGTCACTGCAAGAGCAGTGCAGCGATGTTAAGTCAGTTAAGGCGATGCTAACACCCTCTTGTGAATTATTTGGCATACTGCTGCCTTTTACGTTGCTGCATGTCTATTTGATGGCCCACGGCAGTGATATGCATATTTGGGTAAGCAGTGCTGTCTTAGGCGCTTTATTGTTATTGCCGTCTTACCGACACAGCACCTTCGACAGTTGGCCATGTCTACTGGTTGTTGCCTCAATCATTCATATTCTACTGTTAAAAGATATCATGCCTTTCGCTTACGCCAACGCTGGTAACGCGGGAGGTCTTTCTCCAAATGCGCTTAATTCGCAAGACTTGGCAACGCTATTTACAGGGTATTATTTATATGTGCAGATTGCCGTGGTTGCCTTTACGTCCTATGTGGCGTTTATGGCCCATAGAACAGGTCGTCCAGCATTTTGGTTTTACATCGTTGTGTTTCCAATTGCTTTATATGGTGTGAGCTATGTTGTAAGTACGGCATCGGCGCAGGACGCTTTATATCGTGTTTGGGCATTCGAATTAGCGCTATTAGCAATAGTCAGTACAACAGTGGCCTTAAAGTCTCGTGGTTTAGGTCAGCTCACTTATGCTGTACTGGCTAATGCGTGCCTTACCTTATGCCTTACCATGCTGTTAGAGGCGGCTGTTTTATCGTTTGCCTTGGCCTTGCAGGTAGCAAGTATCAGTGTATTAAGTGCTCGCTATAAAGTGACACTACCTGATTGGTTATACAAAATATTGCTAACTGCCGTATTAGTGCGAATTACGGCCGCACCGTGGTTGGCAGATTATGCTAACGAGAGCATTTGGGGGATTCACTGGACCGCCATTATTTATCCTCTCATTTTTGCAGCGTTAATTATTGCCAAAAAATACAACCCATCCACAACGTTAAAAGTGTGGTTGGAAGGTGCACTCATTCACGTAGCAGCCCTTTTTATTACAACGGAACCAAGCTATTACCTCACCGGAAGTTATCCTGATTTACTGGCAGGTGATTATCAAGAACGAGTGCTGGTAGCCTTAGGGTGGTGTGCACTCGCTGCGGCCTACTGTTATAGAGCGTTTATTGCTCAGTCTATGACAGTGTTGTACCGCGTTGCTGCATTGGTGCTGTTAATCGGGGTAGGTATTACTCATATGGATATTAGTGTTGCCAATAACCCCTTTATTCACTCTCAACCTACTGGCGAGGGAACCGTGTTTAACTGGTTACTATTGCAATGGCTACTACCAGCACTACTCGTCACAAGCGTGTTGTCCAGTGCATTACAGCGTATGATTTTGGGCGCTCCTGATGCGCTGAATACTATTTTAAGCAAAAAAGTCCGCATTAATTTAGGTGTAATTGCAGGTGGATTCGCCTTTTTATACATTAACAGCATCATTCGCGGTGCCTTTCACAATGCAAACCTATTATTGGAGAATGGCTTCACTCAGCCTGAGCTTTATACGTATTCTGTGTGCTGGTTAGTAATCGCTACGGCCACCATATTTATTGGCCAATTTAAGCAACACCAGCTTGCGGTAAAACTGGGTTTTGGTTTACTCGCATTAGTTATTTTAAAAGCATTCGTTGTTGATATGGCAAACCTTGAAGGTTTATACCGTGCGCTGTCCTTCATTGGGCTGGGACTTAGCCTTGTAGGCATTGGTTGGCTGTTCCAAAAGCTTCGTGGCGACGCTGAATTACTTGACGCATGACTTTTTATTTTCTTTATATATTTTAATGGTTTACCTATACGACACAGGGGTGTCGTATGACAAAAACAGATGATTTACTGTCCTGTCGCATTAGTGCCGTTTCACTTACTCGCTATTTCCGATGAAATACGCTGGCATTGAGACAAAGGAGAACAATCATGCAATCAAATGAAGTTATAACACAATCGCAGGTATCAAGAAGAGAACATATGAGTCAAGTATCGCTAAACAATGGGTATTGGTTTTATTTCGACCACGAAGGTAATGATATCTCTATGTGGGGCTCGGTGTTTAGTGGTAAGGAAAAGGTGTCTTTCAATAACGAAGTGGTATCGTCGTTTAGAAATTTAAGCAGCACAAAAAGTGAACATACGTTTACTAAAAATGGTCATGAGTATCTAGTAAAAACACACATGACACATGTTTTACGGGGTGAATTAAACGTCACGCTGTTTTGTGATGGTAAAGAAGTGGCCAGCGAGACGTTATCGCAATTGGAAAAAGGGAATTTATTGAAATCCTTTTTCAGTATGGATAGGTTTTTATTCGTAGGATTAATTGTGGGCTTTCTTTGTGGTTATTTAGGCTTTATGAGCTTCTCCGGATAACATTATGACTCAAATAACAATGAGGGAGGGGCTTTGGTGTCACTTACAACACGAAGGCCACAATATAGCAGTGCACTGCAGTTTGTGGTCGGGCAAAGAGGTTGTGTATGTGGACGATCACCCTGTATCAGAACATCGCAATTTGTTTCGGTTTACGGGGCGACATGCACTTAGACTAAACAACCAAGATTATACTCTTGAAGTGGAAGTGGAGAACCCTTTTACTTACCGTACAGAGGTGCGCCTAAAAAAAGGTGCACGTACTGTGCAGCGAGAGTCCATATCTATGCTGTCTCGCAACAACTCGCTCTTTAAAAACATCGCTGTGATTGCCTGTATTGCCGCTTTGGGGGCGGTGTTTGGTTATTTTGCAGTTATGCACTTTGCAGGGTGACATAACAAATGGAAGTGAGAGGCGACATTGTTAAAGGAATGCGCATAGAGCGAGCGTGGACCCAAGCGCAGCTGGCAGAGTTATGCGACGTAAACTTGCGCACCATTCAGCGGGTGGAAAACAAAGGAAATGCATCACTAGAGACTATCATGGCCTTATGCGTTGCCTTTGATGTAAAGCGTCAGACACTATTTAAAGTACCGGAAGTAACAGAAGTAGAGCCTGCACGACAAAACCCAGTAAAAGCTTACCTATTTATTTTTATATGCGGTCTTGTGGTTGGTGGTGGAGCCAGTACAACGATTTTGGCGCTGCTATAAAGTCGCTTGGTAATCACACTAGTACAGATAAGCAGCTTTGCCGCTTATCACTGTAATTAGATTATTATTTCTTATTTAGAATGGGTTAAGAGAGCAATGCTCCGAAGAGCAAAATATATTCGACGTATTATATACTCTAAAACGGTCAGCATACCAAGATTGGCTCCCATAATAATTTCCATTCGGCGTTCGATATTCGACCGTAAAACTCACACCCTTACCACCGTCAAGAGAAAGGCCAAAGTCCCAGATTTGAGTGGTATGCATATTGTATATACCTGAGCTTGTCTCAACTAATTTATCTTCTTTAGCAGTTACAACAATGACTTCAATTTCATCATTACTATTACTTAAAGAGAACGAAGAGCCTAACCTTTCTTTTTGATTATTTCGTTGTAACTGATTGGTAACTCTCGTTAGCTCATCAAATCTTGTCTGAAGATCCTCTATTTCATCTACTGACATTCCCATATGCTCGGCCAATAGTTCTTGATTCTTTGCAAATAGTGATTGAACCTCCACAATAAGGGATCCAGGTGCATCCTCTTCCAACGCAATATAACGCTGAACTTCGATAAATGAGGGGTGGTTTTGAATATCTATGAAACTTGGTTGTAATGGGGATGCGTTGTCCAACGCATATGTTTGGGTAAACTTGTGGAAATCCTCAACAGTCAATCCCAAGTAACTTGCGAAATCTTCATAAGTGTATGCTTCAACGCTTTGTTTATTAACATTTTCATGAGCAATTGAAACGTTTGCTTGTGAGAAAAAAGTGCTTGTAAGCAGTATTATTGAAACAACGAATTTAGTTAAATTCATTTTATTCCTTAAGTATTTAGTAAAATTTATTTTATCCCTTAAATAAAAGCAATTCTGGCACAACTCAGTTTAGTCTTTTAATAAACAAATTTAAGCTAGCATTTCTTTTTTACGGCGTCAATTCTGTGACCTCTCCCTTGAAAATCGACACGATATAGAGTGAAGTTAAAACTGTCCGTCCGCTCCTTGTTTTCAGCAGACCACCACCTGCGCGGTGGTGAAAGTCTAGTAATCACTCAAAAAAGTCTGACAGCTTAAATTTGCTAATGTCGGCTTTAGGTCCAGCCTGTGTGAAAACTATTGATCACCTTTTGGTCTAAGTTCTGGCTGTTTATGATTAATCAATCTTAATGTTGTCGCCTATTAAATTACCACTTTTAGTATAATTATATGGTCACCTAAACCACAGAGAAAACGTGATGGCAGATCATATTTTAGGCCAATCCAGAACTCAAACCACCTTACTTCCTGAAGTGCTTGATGACTTTGTTACTGAAGACAATCCTGTTCGAGTTGTAGATGGATTAGACCTTTAAACACTTGGATTTGAGCGGGTGATTGCCACAGGCAAAGGTCGCCCAGGTTATCATCCAGCCGTCATGCTCAAACTCTACATTTATGGCTACCTCAACCGCATCCAATCTTCTCGTCGTATAGAAAAAGAAAGTCACCGTAACGTTGAATTGATGTGTTTGTTGACGCGATTATCACCCGACTTTAAAACCATTGCTGACTTCAGAAAGAATAATGGTAAAGGTATAAAAGCCGTATGCCGGCAATTTGTTCAGATGTGTCGCAAGATGAATATGTTCGCAGATTCACTCTTTGTCATCGACGGCAGTAAATTTGAGGCAGTCAATAGCAAGGACAACAACTATATACCAAGCAATGTGAAGTACCGAATTAATAGGATTGAGGAAAATATTGCAGAATATCTTAGTGATATGGATACCCAAGATAAGACTGAAAAAAGTGATAACAAGGCCACGCCATCCAAACTAGAGTGGTTGCAAAAACGGTTAGCAGAGCTACGAGTCATTGAAGAATAAGTCAATGCGCACCCAGACAAACAAGTCTCGAAGAACGACCCAGATGCGCGTTTGTTACTGACTCGGCACATGGATAGGCAGGTGTGCTACAACGTACAAACGGCGGTCGATACAAAGCATCATCTTATCATCAGCCACGATATTGATAAGTCCGCTGATAGAGGGCAATTAACCTCTGTGGCGAAACTAGTCCAGCAAGCGGTGAAGAAGAAAGACATCACCGTCCTTGCAGATAAAGGTTACTTCTGCCGCCTTGATATTAAGGCGGCATACGATATTGGCATTACCGTTAATGTGCCTCAAACTGATACTTCTGGCTCGGCCAAAAAAGGGATATTTAACAAATCGCTGTTTTTCTATGACAAGGACAAAGATATCTATACTTGCCCTGCGGGCGAGGAATTACCGCATAAACTTAACGTAATAGAAGCAGGTCTTGAGCAAAAAGGGTATGTTAATTCTTATGCATGCCGAGATTGTAACATCAGAGATAAATGCACGAGGTCATTAAAAGAGCCAAGGAAAATGAGACGCTGGATACACGAACCGATTATAGACGCCATGCAAAAACGTCTTGATAACAATCGCGACATTCCGGTGCTCAGGAAACAAACTGTCGAACATCCATTCGGCACCATCAAAATGTGGATGGGTGCGCAACACTTCTTAATGACACGCAAGCATAATGTGTTAACCGAAATGAGCATCCATGTGCTGGCCTATAAACTGAAAAGAATGATGTCGATAATGGGCGTAACTGGATTGATAGCGGCCATGACAGTCTAAGAGTTCTTATCCCCTTAAAATCAAGTGCTAAGCCTTATAAACAGCCAATATCACTACTCAAAAGTCTATCAACGCATTAATTTTACAACTCACATAAAATATCTAACGCATCTACTCCTACACTAAGAACGTGGCTGAAGCCGCCATAGATTGGCATTCAAAATAGTTTTAACACGGGCTGTACGTGAAGCAGCCGTTGGCTTGCTGCGAGCTTTTAGGTAGTTACGTTCAATTAGCGGATTACTGCATCTAGTGATATTTGTAATAAGTCCCATAGTTAAAACACACTTTAACTTCCCATTTTAAAGTTTGTGAATTATAGGGATTTACTGCTTTTAGCAATATGAACGTGTTGGAAAGTTTGACTCATACCTGAGCGTTACCATATTGTGGTGCAAACAGGTTCGAATCAAAAATACCTACACAGTGTTCCTATCCATAACAATGATGAAATTGCGATAGCCACGAAAACACCCGCTGAGCCTAAATCTTTCGCTAAGCCTGACAGTGGGTGAATCTCTTTTCCAATACGGTCAATAGTGACCTCAATTGCAGTATTAACAATTTCAGCGAACAGAATGAAGAGTACGGAGGAAAGCAAAATCGCCTTTTCCATATAAGAAATTGACCAAAGAGCAAGCACTACCGCTGCTAAGACAAGTAAGATAAATTCTTGCCGGAACGCTGACTCGTTTTTAACAAGCCATGTTATAGCTCTTACTGAGTTTTTCATTGCTAATACAATACGCAACATGCCCTTTGGTTTAGCTTTGGGGTCGAAATACATTTCTGATGTGGTTTCGTCTATGATTCGCATTTTTGTAAAATATCCTGAGTGGGTTGGTAGGTGCTACTCTGTACATTAGAAAGACCAAGCAATGTGTCAAAAAGGTTGTCCTGCGAATAAGGATGACTGGATAACGAATTTACGCAATCACTGTATTGAGGCTGGCTAAACTTGGAGGCCCAATAAACCATTGGCACATGCGTTTGCTCAACAGGCGCTAAATTATAAGGGAAACCGTGCAAATAAAGCCCTTTCTCTCCCAATGACTCACCATGATCCGATAAATAAAACATCGACGAATTAGGAATAGTGGAGAGTTGTTCAATAATCTGGCCTAGCACGTAGTCTGTGTATGCAATAGTATTATCGTACGTATTTGTCAGTTCTGCCTCTTCACAATTTTGAATATCACTTCTAGGGCAATCAGGCACGAACTTAGTAAATTTCTTTGGGTATCTCCGGTAATATGTAGGCCCGTGTGAGCCAATCATATGCAAGACTATCACTCTATTTTCTTTAGATGGCGTTGAAAGAGTTTCTCTTAAAAGGTCAACAAGTACCTCATCATAACAATAATCTCCATCGCACAACTTTTGATCTCTGGACGGGTTGAAGTCTATGGTATTTACCCTCTTGCATACGCCTTTACAGCTACTGTTATTGTCAATCCAGGTAACGTTAACACCTGCACGATGAATGATGTCTAAAACATTGTCCTGACTGTCTGCAATACGCGAATTATAATTTTCTCGTGTGAGCCTTGAGAACATACATGGCACGGAAACGGCGGTAGCAGTACCGCAAGATGTTACCTTGCTAAAACTGATTGCACCTGCATTCTGGATATTAGGCGTAGTACGCCTCGAATAGCCGTTGCTTGAAAACTTGTCCGCTCTGGCCGTTTCGCCAACCACTAATACAGTAGTAGATGGATCTATATCAGCATTCCCTTTTACGTAGGGATGCTTGTCTAACACTTTGTAGGGTAAAGGCGGATAAAAGTAAGTGTCCCTAAGGTATTTGTACCCTGAATCATAAAAGGCGTAGGGAATAATATACTTCGTTAGGTCTTTGTTATTTCTGCCGACAGCTGCATAACTCTTGAAAAGGAACGTGGCTAAAATTGCAATACCCAGTAAAGCTAATAAGTTCAGTATTAGAAGGTGCTTAATTCGCGCCTTGAGCTTCCCATTTATTTCTAGGTTGAAAATCGCAAATACAGGGATTAACCCCAACAAAGAGAAGAATACAACAAGTGTTGAATTTAGATAAGAAAAGGCTTCACCAGAATTTGTTTCGATTACATTCTGTATCATGCTCTTATCGAAAATTACACCATAAGCCAAGGTGCCGTAAAGTAGAAGAGAACTGACAAGGAAGGTAATTGCAACTGTGATGCGAGGCAAAAATAAAGCACCAAAAAAACTTAAAAAAATAACATTCATAAAGGTTAGCAAGAGCGGTACAGAGAGAAAAAATACCCACTCATTCAATGTTACAGGGGCTACAACTTCATAAATAGCAGACAAAAATGGTGCGTTGAATATTGCTGCGATAAATAATGAAGAAAGTAAAATGAACTGAGCTGATGTAGGATTAAAATTTAGTGTTCTTGGAAATTTCACAATAAGGTTCTCGTATACTTCTTAGCACACAAGTTACCTGTCAAAACTTAAATAACGCTTAAGAAAAACTGTGGAATGAAAATTTTCGCATTATTTTTTAATTGTATGAAAATATTCATTCCTCACGTAACGGGCCTGTCTGGGATATAACTAAAGATCTCAGTCGTCGTTTTCGTAAGTGGACACTTTTCGGTTAATGCCTCGTGCGATAATAGTACCCAGTGGACGCGATGTGCATATCCTACAGACGTTGCCATTTCTTTTTTAAAACAATCGTTGCGTACGTGTTTTTCATCGACGAGGATATACCTTCCCTTGTCAGTCTTCTCCAGCCACTGGTAGGCGGCAGACAATTGCTGATCAACAGGGGTATGATAACCAAAGTGAATGATGGGATAAGGCGAGAAGAGAATAAACTGTTCAGACAAATCAACAAGTGCAATAGTTGCATCATGTTTACCAATTTCTGTTTCAATATTTTCAAATACGCTTTTAGGGGTTTTTACATCTTCAAGTAAAGCGTAACCCCAAGTAGCGTACATGCCCCAAAGAGTACACAAGAAATAGGGCCACGCTTTCCAGTGCTTCCCTCTAGAAGTAATCACAGTAACCAGACACGTCAGTACCCCCGTTACTAGAAAAAACATCCACGGAGAAAGCCCGAACTTTTCTTCTAATTTTAGGGCGAATGATGCTTCTACTATGCCGGAAAAACCAGACCCCAGTAAGCCTACTGATAGTAAAAATACAACACCCCACAAAAGCCAGGAAAAAACTTTTTTATTAACAACTGAATCAAAGTAGGGCGCAGAGATCAGTGCCAGCATCGGCAATGCGGGTAATATGTACACTCCCCGTTTGCCAGGACTTACACTGAAGAAAAGCAGGACAAGTACAATCCAACCCAACGGTAAGAGTATGCGGGCATCACCTTTTTTAATTGCGCGATACCAAAATGGGATGAGCCATGGAAGAGCGATGCTAATTGGCAGCCAGAATAATGGAATAACCTCAACGAGGTAATACCAGAACGGCTTTATGTGATGCCAGGAATCAGCATATCGAGTGACCGTTTGTCTGAAAAGAATGTTATCTCTGTATAGAGCAAGTGATGGATCGTGGCTATTTTCGACCAATATCAACATAGGTACAAACCATAGTGATATAGCCAGTAACATCACCACTGCACCCATTATCCACGGTAATACGGAGTTTTTGGTTTGCTTCTTAGTTATGTCCCGCTGAGGCCAAACGCGTCGATGTATCAAGTATGGTATCAGCATCAGGACTGGTAAAAATCCGACCCCTTTTGTGATGACGCCAATTCCCATGAAGAAAAAGGCGAGGTAATACCAACGCCATTGCCTGTCAACTAAGAAAAAGCGCAGAAGACCATAGCATCCGATTGTTATCCAGCAGCAGACCATTGCGTCTATCTGTGCAGACTTGGCTTGAAGCAAAAATTGAAAACTCAATAAAAGAAGTGACGTTGCGATCAGCGCCTCTTTTGTACTCCACAGTCGTTTTGAGATGTCATACACCAAAAAAAGTGTGAGTAGGCTGCATAAAGCAGATGGGAGCAGAAAGGCAATCTTAATTGACCCGAATAGCGCAAAGAAAAAAGCGATAGACCACATAAACACAGGTGGTTTATCAGGATAAAACTCTTCCGCTCTGGCTGGAAAGAACCACTGACCTGTTTCAACCATTTCCTTTGCAACTTGTGCAAAACGAGGTTCGTCAGCAGGCCAGGGATCTCTTAACCCAAGCCCGATAAATATCAACACGCTAGCCAGTACAAAAAGCCAGAAAGTATAATTTGGGTGCTTGTTCTTATGTTTAATGGCTAAGCTCGTCTGATTCATTGCTACATTTGCTGCTTTTTGTGAGTGAACGAAGAGTTTTACCGTCATTATGTTGACGACGATAAACCTTAAAAAGATATGCGCTTAGCAAGCTGGAAATCCCAAATAATAGGGCGCTTATGATTATTTTAAGTTCAGAGTTGACTAATACACCCTTACCCATCAATGCAAAAACCGCCATTTGAGGGATGTAGCCAATAGTAGACCCAAGAATAAAAGAGCGTCGTGGAATTTTTGAAACGCCAGCAAAAATGTTTGTGAGTAGATTATTCCCTACTGGCAACAGTCTAATGATAACGGACTTAAGAAAGGGAGAGCGAAGTAGAAAGTGGTCTAACTTGCGCACCCGCATTTCAAAGTGTTGAATAATAATCGGTCTAGCGAAATACCGGGACACTGCCATAACTGTTGCACAGCTGAGCGTAGCTGCTAATGTTGAATAGATGACACCTTCAGCAAATCCAAAGGCATACCCCCCCATAAATGCGACTAACTGGCGTGGAAGTCCGATAGTAAGTAAAAATACTGAGACGGCTAAAAATTTGGCTATCCCTGTCACTCCATTATCACGGGTATGATTGTCTATCCACTCCTGATTAAATGCGTCAAATGAGGGAGAGAGTGAAATCAAATGACTAAAAAACAGAATGGTAAGTACCAGAATGAAGAAACGAAGGAGACTGGAATTCAATTAATTACTCTCTTCATTTTTTAAGATAACATCATTAAGTTTATTACGTTTCTGAAGCCAATAAACTCCTGCCATATCAATTAGTCCGACCCCAAGTCGCCCTAACATGTTATATTTAGATTTTCCGAATTGCCTGTCTCTGTGATTCACTTCAACAATTTTAATGATCCCACCTTGTCGCCGGATCAGTGCTGGCAGAAAACGATGCATATGATCAAAATAGGGTAAGTCGAGGAATGTTTGTTTTGGAAAGACCTTCAACCCACATCCGGTGTCAGGTGTATCATCATTAAGAAATTTACTTCTTACCGAATTTGCTAGTTTTGACTGAAATCTCTTCCAAGCTGTATCCTTTCTGCTTTTTCGGTGACCAGCAATGCAAAAGTGACTCCCTAACGGAAATTGAGAGGCTATAGTCAGGAGGTTTGGTATATCAGAGGGATCATTCTGCCCATCCGCATCAAGTGTTACTACAAGTTCTCCATCAGCATGGCTCACCCCTGTCCAAATAGCTGTACTTTGTCCCACCGAGTGCTTATGCCGTAATACGTTGACTCTGTCAAAGCCACTCGCTTTCAGATAAAGCAAATTCTCAAATGTCTTATCCGTACTTCCATCATCGACATAGATGACTTCGAAGTTTGCTACATCTGTTAACGCTCTATAAATTTCCTCAATTAAGGGTTTTAAATTTTCTTCTTCGTTTTTCGCTGGTATTACAACTGAAATTCGCACGTAGCCCTCTGCCAAAGCCCTAAGATCAAGCAAATTCTATTTTCGACAGGAAAACTCTAACAAACGAAACTTAAGATACGCTTATGAAGAGTCATTTAATTGAGGTAATAATGTTCTAATCGCTCAGCCATCGAATTCGCTACCTGAATATCTCCATCTGGGAAATGGTAACGGGATAAAAAAATGGAATGTTGAACTGGAAGTATACATTTCGCGCAGTCAGATAGATAATTTTGAAGCCGCTATCAGCGTATGCTAGAACAAGTCCAGACGCATTTTTTATTGCAAAAAACACAATTTTTACAATGGGTTATTATTCCATTGATGTCAAAAATGTCTGCTTTATCACTCTTACCATTGGAAGGGAATTTCTGTAGAGGTTATTGAGCATCAACTACGTAGCAGCGCTAATATAAAATAAACCTTCATCGTTAGTCACAAGACAGTTATTAATATGAATATAATGACGAGATAAGCTTAAGAGCTAATTAAGGAAGCAAATCGATTTCTGTTAATAGAGCCACTTGTACGTAGATTAACTATATGTACCTGTTCAATACCATCTTCAGCAAATCCTAAGGTTGAGAAGGTATACTCAAATGACTTTAAAGTTGACCTTCAAATTATGAGAATACTACTGATAGAAGACTCCTTATCATTGAGAGACAGTTTGAGCTTAGGCTTAGAAAAGTTGGGCTACTCAGTTGATACTGCTGGCACTGGCTCTGAGGGATTAAGCATGGCGTTGCTTGGTAGCTATGAAATTATTATCCTTGATATGATGTTACCTGAGCTGGACGGAATGACTATTCTTAAAACGTTACGAAAAAGACATTTAGAAACAAAGGTGATAATCCTATCTGCACGATCTGAGCCCGAAGACAAAGTTACGGGGCTATTAGCAGGTGCAGACGACTACCTTTCTAAGCCATTTTCGTTTGACGAACTGTCTGCTCGGCTTCTTAGCCTGATTAGGAGAGGAGCCGCGAATTGTCTCAATGACCAAGTTGCCATCAACGGTTTGACACTGAATATCCAGTTCAAAACACTTACATACAATAATAACGCTATTAACTTGACCCCAAATGAATACAAAATTGTTGAATGTATTTTCCTCAATAGACACAAGATAGTTACATCAGAAATGCTGAGTGAATTTATCTCTGGAAGTTATGATTATATCTCAAAAAATGCGATTGAAGCTCACCTTTCCTCAGCAAGGAGAAAAGTAAGGGAAAGCGGCGCGTCTCTGCCCATTAGAAGTAAACGTGGTTTTGGCTACACAGTTTTAGAAGCTAATGAAATCAATACGTAAAACATTAACACGAAGACTCTCTATTATTATTTCACTGTTAGTGATCGCCGTTCTACTTGCAGCAGATATTGGCGTTGATTCTTGGGTCGAACAAGAATTTAATCAGGCTATGAAGGCAAAGATTGGTATGCTTCAGAGCTTGGTAAATGAAGATGTCGAGGGTGTGGAGTTCGAATTTTCAGGAGAGTATTTGCCTGAGTTTGAAGGGACGTCCTCCCCCGAGTATTTTCAACTTTGGTACAAAGACTCAACGTTTGAAAAATCAGACACTCTGGGGCTTTACACCATCAATGAATTGCCTTACAGCAGCATTGGCTTGGAAGAATATTCTTTCCAGGATATTACTCTGCCCGATGGCCGTACAGGTCGGGTAATTTACACTCGATATATACCTCAGATTGATTCAGAAGACAGAGCTGAATTTTATCGTGTCATGGGTAACGATACTCGCCCTTCAATGGTTATCGCGTACGCAACATCTACAGAATTGTTAAATTTCACATTGTGGTTTATCGATGGTGCTTTTCTATTTGCATTAATTATCGTGCCCTTAGTTGTTCGATTTACCGTGCGCAACACTGTGGCTTATGCTCTGGCACCCTTGGATGCCTTAAATGCCAAGATAAAAGGACTACGATTTACTACCCGACAAAAACATGAAGCTTTTCAAAATGATGTTGAGGAGTTAGAACCAATCACCCAAAGCTTGAATCACTTTATTGAAGATAATTATTCGCTTTACCTGCGCGAGAAGAGATTGACTTCGGACATCGCTCACGAGCTAAAAACGCCTGTCACTGAGCTGATAAATATGACCGAAGTAGCGATTAAGTTTCCAGGAGAAATAAGATTAGAAAAAGATTTTAAGCCACGTGTGTTGCAAATAGGCACAAGAATGAAAAATATTATTTCTGGCCTTATGTTAATTCAAAAGTATAGTTTTAAGAGCCTTGAGCTTACTGATGAGATAGATATCCACAAATTAGTAACTCAACTTATTCAGATCAAAGAAGCAAGAAATGTTAAGGTGCAGGTTTGCTCCAATTTTCAATTGAGCGTCAAGAGCAATCACGTCGCAGTAGAATCGATAATAAGTAATCTGATAGATAACGCTATCGAACACGGAAAAACTGATACAGAAATACTTGTGAGCTTAGGTGTAAATAATTCTAGTAATATTTACCTCAGAGTGACAAATAAGGTGGGGACAGAGGTTAATAAGGATGATCTAAAGCACATGTTTGAACCGCTTTGGCAAAAAGATGCCTCTAGAACATCTGAAGATAACTTTGGGCTAGGCCTTTCCATAGTAAGTGCACTGTGCGACGCCGTATATGCAGAAGTTTCTGTAACCAAAACCGACGAAGAATATATATCGTTTCTGGTGACTTTTAAAAATGGAAATATTAGTCCTTAATCGTTGGCAGATTTGAGTTGATATCATCCTTGAGAAGAGAGCTAGCGACTTATTAAGAGAATAAAAATAGCTTATATAAATGTAATCTAACGTTCGAATTTGGTACACGGCGGAAGTTTAAATAAAGTTTTCGGCCGTCCGCTTCTTGTCTGAAGACAAACTGTCAATACACTACGGCTCTAAAACAGACTGCACCGTACGAAAACGGACCTTCGAACTTTCGGTTCTGTCTATTGCCTTCATTCATCTCATGGCTTACTAAATGCACATTATGTCTTGGCATTTATTTTTGCTAAAACGATTTGGTTCTGTTCCGATATTGGCATTGATTTAAATGCGCTGATATTGCTGCCGCCAGTATTACCATGAGGTAAAAGTCCTACTACCGTTTTAGTTATAGCTCCCAATAAGCGCCAGATTGCCCAATGACTTCGTTGAGAATCTTGTAACGAACGCCAAATACCAACATCTACCAATGAACTAGCGTATGCAGATACGTTGAACGTTGGCCGATGACATGAGCGTCCTCAAGATGTTTAAACTCAGCTTTAACATCGCCTTTTTCGCGAGCTGTGTTTGCTTGATTTAGTTTTGTTTGTACAAATGGCTTTGCTCTTTCGCAGTAGCCTTTTTTGTGCTTAGAACCAGAATTTCTAACGTTACGCTCACGATAACTAAAAGCTATCAATGAGAGGCTGGCTAGAAGCACGATAGGGTGTAAAACTAAGCTATGAACTACGCTTTGCCCTGTGAAAAAACCATGCACTAAACATATACAAATGGAAATTACACCAATCCATACTCCAACTGATTTCATTTCGAACGCCTCGCTCGCTTTTGCTTGCCGTTTAAAAACAAAACTATAATGTCTATACTCGGTATAGGGTCAAATAAGAATTGAAAGTTATGCAAATAGGCGAACTGGCTAGAAAAACAAGCTGCACTGTTCAAACGATTCGACTCTATGAGCGAAGCGGATTGTTAAAACTCCCTTCGCGCAGTGCAAGAAACTATAGAGTTTATGATAGCGTAGCGTTAGAAAGGCTGGTCTTTATTCGACAATGCCGCACACTGGGAATATCAATTAAAGAGATTGCGACATTGTTACACCGGAAGGAGACGCCCGATGAAAGCTGTAATGAGGTAAATCAGCTTATCGCAAAGCATCTTTTAAAAGTTCAGGAAAAGATATGTGAACTGCAAGGACTGCAAATCACATTAGAGCAACTATCAACCGAATGCTCAGGTAGGAGTACAATTCAAACTTGCGGTATTTTCAGTAAACTCGAATCCACTTAAACCTTGACCAGTTGATAGATGAGAAACTTACTCTCTTTAGAGACTGGTAAGGTCCGCTCTTTGTCTTCAACAGACCACCGCCTGCGCGGTGGTGACAATCTGGTAATCGCCCAAAAAAGTCTGAAAGCTTACATTTGCTAATGTCAGCTTTAGGTCGGCAGTCGCCATTTTTAAAACGGCAAAAACTCCGACAAAGCGGACATAAGGATTTGCTTGGTGTCGGTCTTTTCGGTGCCAATACCTGTCGTTGAGTTTGCAAGATTTCAATGGCAGCTGCGTACGTGAAGCAGAACTTCGCTACTATTTGAAGAGATCTCAAGAAACAGAACCAACACTGTTATTCATAGCGTGAAAGATATGTATGGGTTGAATGTAATTTAGCTGCGCGGTGGCATTAAAACTTACACTGTTAAGTATTTTATACTCAGCTTTAGAATCACAATTTGGAACTTAAGCAAATGGAAAAAAGCAAATTAGCGGCAATTCGCATTGCCGCTGCTATTGTCACCTTTACTAGTATCTACGTGTTTGCGCCATGGGAATTCGGACTTTACTATCTAAAGCCACTTCCGAATACCGTAGAGCAGGAACTGGCGAATGCCGTAGAGGAACGACTCGATGGCATAATCGTATATGTCGATAGAAACGGCAAAGCGGGTGAATTATATGCTGAAGGCTTTCACGAGCGGGATACTAAAACCCCCGCTTCCCCTCAAGCCTTATTTAAAATAGCCAGTATTGGTAAGCTTTATGATGCGTCCGCTCTCGTCAAACTTGTC
>NZ_JQFW01000032.1:0-6922 GCF_000753865.1 Alteromonas sp. LOR
CTAGTGGCGAAAAACGCCACCTATTTGGTTTGCCCAATCTATTTTAGCTTTTTACGTAGGTGGAGAAAAACGCCACCTGTTTTGGTTTGTTTCTATGCCTATATTAACGTTCTGAGTACCGCCATACGCATTCATACTCATTTATATGGCATTTTTGTATGGCCAGTGGTTTTCATCTAATGCATTTCTTTAAATGTGAGCGTTTTATTGCGAATTTTTACAGTCTTACCAATACAATCCCTATAAGATTGAGCTTGGACCCCTTTCACACTCATATTACTGGCTATAATACCTCTCACTTTGTGAATTTATCTTGTCTCTTAACCATCTTTACCGACCCGATTCATCTTCTTTTACAGCTTCAATTTTAAATTCCATTTTTGCCAAAAACATAGGTGGCGAAAAACGCCACCATTTTAGATTATTTGTACATTTTTTATACGAATTCGTAAGTCGCGTACCAACCCGAAGGTACTTAGGGTATTTTCAGGAAAACCGCTTATTTTTTTGGGATCTAAAACGATCAATTCTTCGATAATTACGCCACCTCATTTTTCGTGAGGAATATTACTCATATGTAGTACGATATGCATAATGAATCGACCAACCTTTACTAGACAGATTTTCGTTTAAATTTTTCTAGCTTTTCATAAGTTAGTGGCCGCAGTGTTTTGATGCGTAATTCCAGACCAAACCTGAAATCTAATAGTGCTTATTTGCATTATTACAGGAGTATATTGCCGCAATAGTGTAAATATCCATTATTACGGTAACGTAAAAAGTCTTTATGAGTTGTAGTGTGCAGAGTTAGTTTCGATTTATGGTGGCTTACATTTGATCTGACGCTTTCATTTGTTGGATTAGACATCATCTGACTTGCGGCTTCAGACAAGGAGCGGACATTCAGGCCTCCCAGTAAGGACTTATAGCGAAGCGGCAGTTATTTGGTCCCCCTGAATGCCTTTGCTAAGACTATTTTTTAATGTACATAAAGTCCGTTTCACCTGCCGCCAACCAATGCTCAAGGCCCTGCTGAGTGTGATCTAACATTTCTATTTTATTACCAAGCACTTTTCTAAGAGCTTCTAAATACTCAATACCCGATTTAACGACATGGGTTAAGAAGATAAGAAAACGTTTTAGGTCGGGTGGATATACTAAGTCTGTTTCGGACTCAAATAGCTTATGGCTTCCATCCGGTTTTATATATGTGTTGATAGCTGTCTCTAGAACCCAGAGGTTGTACATAAACATAACTTCTGGTTTGTCCGTGTCTTTGATCATGTACCTCAACTCTGGTTTCCATTCTATAGCTTTTTCCAGAAGCTCAGGTTTTATATGACCAATAAATTTATTTCTTAAATACTTAGCAAATTCGAACTCTTTAGATGCCTTTGCATATATATCCGATAAATTCCTGTGCTCTGCATAAATCGAACGCACGGTTAATTCAAAATCTACTAGGTTCGCGATTCCAACAAAGGCTTGCTTAACCAAGATAATACTGGAGATATCTTTGAATCCAGAATCTTCAAACTGCCTATCTATTTCGACCAGATCCGCTTTCAATAGCTTAGATTTAATGAATTTTTCCATAACTCTCATGGGCCATAACTCCAGCGTAAAGGGCCGGCTTGAAGCGCCAGCGGAAATCCGGTCCGGTAGACGCCATGATTAGACTGTGCAGGCTTACACCCGATACTTAATCCGGTTTTCCCTTCTCTGTTGTATTTCCTCAAGCCTCCCTTGGCGCTCATGCTTATAGTCAAAATGGGAATCGATTAAAGCGATATAACCATTAGCATGGAATGCCCATTCATCCTGCTCATCTAGCGAACCTACAAGCAAGTCGCCTGTAAAAGAAGGGCCGATAGTTTCAAAGGTTAAAGCAACAACGGTACTACATACCTCGTTGACTTCGGAAACGATATCTTTAAGCATATCAACGGCTTCCATGCCTAAAGATATGCCCTTTTCCCTTAAGGATAGTTTCTCGTCAATTCTTTTTTTGGTCAGGTGAACATAGTTGGAAGCCCTAACCCAAGCCGAACGAACGCTAGTTGCAAACTTATGATTGTGTTCGCCGAATAACCGAAGGGGAAGATCAAGAACGTGGTCAACGTTGCTTTTATGTACTTTTTTTCCCCTATAAAAAGCAACTTTCTCATCAAAAGAAACCTTCGCTCGAACTTCATCGACATAGGCAACGTTGACAGCTATCTCTAACATGTGACGTAGTTCTCGGCGTGCAGGGTTCAATGCTCCATTTTCCACCGCCAACTGCGCAGTCAAAGCCGCCTCAACAATGTCATCAAAGTGTTGTGGCAGAAGATATTTTTCTCCAAAAACCTGCCATCTTGACGCAGTAAGTCCGCATAGCCTAAGCGTATGAATAAGATCTCTAACGGTTTGTCTCAAAAAAGCGAGTTCTGATTGATATTCTTCGGATGCTCTTAGCTTTTCATGCTCAGAGAATTTATTCTCTACCTCTAGCATCGAATTCTTCATAGCTTCCAATAACGGGTTATCTGATTCGCCTTCCTTCATGGGTCCCTTCTTTTCTGTCTAACTTCTAAATAAGGGGCGCAGGCATGTGGGCTAAAATCCCGAGCGAAGCGAGTAGGCCCACATATTTGCACCCCAGCCCGCGCAGCGCTTGAGCTTAATTTTTTTATACATGATCACCATTAATTTCAAAAGGATCATGCTTAATTAACATGAATGACCAAGCTAGAAGGGCGACACCAGTCACCTCGGATAGATTCACTTGGTAAGACTTAAAAAATTGTGGAAATAAACAGGCAAAACCTAAAGGCATAAGTACAACTCCCAAAAAAGGAGCCAAATTTTCGCCTTTAAATACGAAGACAGTGGCAAGTGCGAGTGCATAAAAGACCAAAGCTGTTAGAGCAAATCCAATTAGCACAGCAACTAAATAGGTTGTCAACATATCAGCGCCCGTTTTAGCTTGAAATGTCTGGCCGAATTCGACTAATAGCGATGCTATAGAGCCTGGCAAAAATACCTTACCTGCCATGTCATCTACAGCTTTGGCGTAAGTAGTTGAAAATCCATCTGACATTTATACTTCCTTATTAATGTATAACGTTAAATGATGCGGCCCTTAAGAACCGCAAATCAATTTTTATCATACCCTTTCACCTCCCGCTTTTTTGCTGTGACTGCGCCGGTATCACATTTAATATTTTGCGAACCTATGCCTTAAGCGGCAGCAATACGTACGTTTCTGCCCATCAGAAGTCGGTGACTGATACTAATGACAGGGAAGGCTTTCTTCCTCGCTAAGACTTCGACAAAACGGCGCTTTAGTTATGCTTTATGCAAAGCGCAAGTGTCAATATTGACAGTCTGTTACAGCGCCTTTTTTATCTTCATTTTAAACCCTTCTTGATGGCTACAATTTCAGCATCGGCTATATTTACCCATGGGGCAATTGGGATTTCTGATTTTGAATAAATAAATTTAACATATTTTAATACAAGTTCTGGTGCTCGGAAGGAATTGGTCTTGAAAAGCTTTATTGCGTAAGAAGCCCGATCTAAATCCTGATCTTCTAGGCTCAATTTTGACTGCATATGCATTACAATGTTTCTTTCATCAATCAGATGACTTATATCTGATCGTAGTGTGCTGTGACCCTTTAATGGCTGTACTTTAAATACTTGAGGTAATAGCTGAAATAACTTTGCTCGCAGAGGTATAGCCAAATCTGAAGCTACCTTTGAAGTTAAAACTTTGCGATCTGATTTTCTCGGTCTTCGTAAAATTAACTCAGTTGGATTCCCGTTATTTAAGCCATAAACTTCAATAGATTTATTTACCCAAGACTCAATAGCGCTTATTGAGAAAGTGACTGCTGCCATTGAATTCTGGCACACGGCAAAGAAGTTCCTGTGATTATCATCAGAGCTTTCAACTTCTAACATTGAATCAAATTCTGATTTATTAACATTTACCGTTTTCTTTATAAATTCGGCGCTGGCGGCTGCTTCAAAAGCAGAAAAGAACATTAATGCTTCAAACTCTGGGGGCGGGATACGCATCTTTAGCCCGTTAAAACTTCCTTGCTTTGAAGTAAACGTGACTTTGCTTCCTGCAGCAATACTAAAACCGAATGCCTCTGTGTCGCATCTTACGGAAATATTATTATCTTCTAGAAAATGTTTCATATCTCTTAAGACTATTAATTTATTAATACTGATACTTTATGGTAACACCCGTTTCCACAGAAAAACGAGATTTCATATTTATATGAGATAGAATGCGAAATGTCCGCTATACGCACAAATGTGCCGTTTTGATACCTGCTCATCAACGGCAGCTTTTGGCGCATAGGGGACCATTTGAAACATGACAGTTCTCCTTTGGTAATGGGACTATCAAGTATGGTTGATTTTCAGAAGTTCGTTTTTCCGACATTGCGGACATAAGCCATTTACTGAAGGGCCGACAGAAAAGTACCAATAAAGGTCTGCTTTTAACGTTTAGTAGATCAAAAAATTCTAAATATAGCGCAAAAAAACTGAATATCTATACACGGTTTACAACTTTCTCCTATATTCAGTAAAACGACTCAATCGCTCGTTTTTGTCCGAAGCAAAGTCATTCCAATTTTCTTGCACCCATTGTCCCCTTTGCCTTTCAGAAACTTGGCAATGATGGCACTATGAAAAAAACGAGCGCATGCTCGGTAGAAAAACGCGCAACTTGCGCACTATTAAATTGTTAGCTGCCTCTTGAAGTAAGGAGTACTTATTAATGAACGAAGATTTTCATTCTCGGGTTGAGAAAGAGTTCGCTGATTATCTAATTAATATTGGTTACCCCAAAGATTCTATTGTGTATGAGCCAGTATTCAAAACCAATGAAGGTAACCGAATTTTTCGTCCTGATTTTTTAATTATCGATCCGGTTAAAAAAGAAAAACTGGCGCTCATCGAAATAAAGGAGAAACACAAGGTACATAATGATGTAACACAAAAGCAGCTCAGGGCTTATAGCAAGGCGGTTGGAAACGATAAGATTCCAGTTTTTCTCGTTTCTCCATCAAATAACACTTTATTGCCTTTTGACCTCCACATATTCAACATAGGTAGTGGACTCATACCTACCGATTTTTCACTATTTCCAACTTTCTCAGCACTGTCAGCTGAAGAAGCTATAGAGAGAAAATCAGAGTTAAGATCAGAAAAAAATCGTATTAGTGAGTCGTTTAAGTACGTATCATGGATTTCTGCGTTTATCATATTCACAATAATTGTTGCTGACTTTATTTGTGCACAATACGATATCAAATTACTTACGACTGAAAGGATGGCTTTATTAGGAGCTATTGTTGCTTTAGTCGTAATGCCATTTGCACAAAAGTTTAAAGGCCTAGGTATTGAGTGGGAAAAAGCAACTCAAGTTGATAAAGGCAGCTAACAAACGCATTAAATCGCTCGCAAGCTCGCTGGGACGCTAACACATGGGCTGCGTCACTTCGTTCCTAATTTTAGCCCATATATTATCGCCCCTTAGTGGGGTGTTGGTATGACTCCCCTTGTCAATAAAAACCAAGTGTCTCCCTGACATTTTTTCGGTCCATAATTAGCTGCTCTCTTGCTCTAAATAAATGAGCTAACGCACCGGATGAGGCAGTAATGTCGTCGGTTGTCATGCTGGTATTCGTGGATTATTCATCTCTCAATGAACAGCGCCTACCTTACTCACTCCGCCGTGGTCACCTTCTCATCAGTCTATGTTCGTAGATCAATAACCGTTAAGTTATTGCCATCATAACGCCCTCGTAGGTTGTGCCACATTCCGCGGCCTGATCCGAATGCGTTAGCTCAAACTCGTTTATCATGCAGGTACTCTGCTCAATCTCAATTTTGGGTTAACTGGCGTAAGTACCACTTCTTTGGCGATAGCCCATATGTAGGCTGCCATCTCTCTGGCTATCGCGGTAATGATCAAGTTGTAGTGTTTACCCTTTTTACTCATGTGCTGATAGCGTTTGCACAGACGCAGTTGTGCTTTCCAAGCGATATCGACGATGTCTTTGGGCAGCCCTTCTTGCCGGATTTGGATATTAGTCGATACATTTGCTGGATATCGATAGCTGTGCGCCCCCTCAATTAACAAGCGCCTAGCTCTGCCGTTACCAGACTTCGTAATAGCGCCCAAATGACGTTTTCCACCAGAGGAATGTTCGCTGGGTACCAAACCTAAATAAGCCATAAGCTTTCTAGGGTGGTCGAATCGGTGTAAATCACCAAGTTCCGCAACAACCCCAACCGCCACTAGCAGCCTCACACCACGCATGGCTTGGATCGCTTTAACAACAGGATAATAGCGCCACTGGTGCACATGATGGGTCAGTTCGTTATCTAACCTTTCCAGTCGTCGTATGCGCTCTTCTATCGTTTGTAGGTACTCTTGCAGCACAATGTGCTGTGCGGGATGAGGTAATATCAGCTCGGTCAGCCACCGTAGATGTTTCTTCGACCAATTAGCCGTACCCTCATATCGAATATTGTTTCTCAGCAGTAGCGCTTTGAGTTGGTATTTGGCTTCTTTTAAATCCTTCATGGCAAGCTCGCGAGCGCGGGATAAATCTCTTACTGCCTCATCTTCTGGCTCCGGCACATAAATAGGCGTGAGATCTTCCGACTTTAGCAGCTTCACTAATTTAAGTGCATCACGGCGGTCAGTCTTAATTCGTTCACCAGGCTTTTTGGGTATAAGGGAAGGCGCGACGACATAACAACAATGCCCTAAACTTGTTATCAGCCGATAAATCCAGTAGCCACAAGGCCCTGCTTCATATACCACGTGAATCGTTGCCCCAGGGTATTTCGATTCAAACTGACGAATGAGCTTTTTAACGCTGACTTTTGAAGAAGGAATGCGGCCATAG
>NZ_JQFW01000032.1:6932-19980 GCF_000753865.1 Alteromonas sp. LOR
GGCGCTTGCTCCGCGCTGTTCTTCACAATAGGCAACTTCGTGAAACTCTTTATGCGTATCCAATCCGATAAAAATCATGCTATGTTTGTTCATGCTAGCCTCCAAATGATTTAGTCTTAAGCAAACTAATTATGGCACTGGCTGAAAAGTTAACCCACGAAAATGCGGAGGCTAGCATTTCTCAGGGAGTCATTGTGTCTAGGAGCTTGTTCAGCTTATGAGTATTTTTGAAACCTTACTTACTGGGATTTCCACAAGTTTGGTTGCCACTTTCATTTTTATTCTTTTAAGTTGGTATACTAAGAATATTGTCTTACCTTGGTATTCAGATAAGGTTTATAGAGGTGTTCGAGTAGACGGGAAGTGGGTTCTAACTAGTATCGGTGGTAATGAATTCCCTGATACCATAAATGCGAACCTAGAATTGAATCAAAAAGGTGATTTGGTTAAAGGGCTATTTTCGCATCACATGAAAGGAAAAGATGAAATCACGTCCTACACTATAAAGGGAGAAATAAGAAACTCTACCATCAATATTACTGCGTGGCCCATCTCGAAATATCAATTGGATAGTGCTAGCTTTTTAATGAAAATATACTCCGATCAAGGTTTACGCCTAACGGGTACGTTAAGTTATGTATCATCAACAGATAATTTAGTTAAAGCTGAAAAAGTAGAAGCTAAGATGGTGCGCTCCTAACAATCTGCTGTAGTCGCTCGCAGGCTCGCTGGGACACAAACATGCATGGCAGCTTTGTCACTTCATTCCGATTATAGCCGCCATGTTTGTGCACCTTATTTAAAAGTTGTGTAGCAATGAAGGAAAGTTTTACCTATGGAAGAAGCTAAAGATGTTTACGATTGGTATCAATTTGCAAAAGATTTTCTCCCTACTTTTGCAACTTTAATTGTGGCTTTCTTTTCTATCAGGTTTGCGATATTACAAATAAAGGAACAACATCAAAATGCGCTAGATTTACAAGTTAAGCAACGAAAAAAAGACATTCAGCTAACAATGTTTGAAGAAATTCAAGAAAAGCTGGATATTTGTAGCTCTATCTCTAGCCAAATTCATTCAAATTTAATTTTACATTACACCTATCTAGAAAATGGTGCCGAACCTAATTATACAGATGTTAATTTTGTTCAAGATATAAGTGCAGTTACAAAATCCATAACGGACGTAACAATCTATCTAGAACACCGCGAAGTAATTAGTCCAAAACTGTTTCGAGTTGCTCGCAGTGCTATGCATTCAGTTCATCATGACTTACTTGAAACATTGAAAAACGTCCAAATGGATAGAGTCTTAAGATATAGAACAGCGTCTAAATCAGCAGCAGATGCAAGTAGTTATTGTCATGATTTAAACTCTTGTTTGCAAAATAACGCGTTTGGTGATCTTTTTGAAAACCAAGCCCCAGTGCGACAGCCAATTGACCCAAATGAAAAAGTAATAGTTGATGAAGCAAATAAGCTCGATGAACTTTTACAGTATTTTGAGCATGAAACTTCTTACGGGCAACAAATGGACAGAACTAACCAACTTGTCCGAGAAGAGTATGGTCAAGATTAAGGTCGCTACATAACAAGGCGCATAACACGTTACCACTGCGTGCCACCCTCGGACAGTAACGCATCGGCGCTTCGCGAATAGCCGCTACTTCACTGCCTGTTAGCTTAGCGTTAATGTCCGCTTTCGCGAAATAATCCAATCAAAATTAAAGACCGTCGGGCGCTTTAATTCTATTCTCTCTGTTCGATATCAGAAATTTGTTTATGTCGGCTTTAGGTCGTTTTTTGCCAACCTAGTGACGGCAAAAATTCCGGCATTGCGAACATAAGCCATTTACTGAGGGGGAGACAGAAAAGTGCCAATAAAGGTCTGCTTTTAATGATTAGTAGATCAAAAAATTCTAAATATCGTGCAGAAAACTGAATATCTATACATGGTTTACAACTTTCTCCTATATTCAGGAAAACGACCCAATCGCTCGTTTTTGTCCAAAGCAAAGTCATTCTGATTTTCTTGCACCCATTGTGCTCTTTGCCTTTCAGAAACTTGGCAATGATGGCACTATAGTAAAAAAACGAGCGCATGCTCGGGAGAAGAACGCGGAACTTGCGCACTGTTAAATTGTTATGTTGCCAGATAACCCCGAGGAGCAGAGGAAGTGATTCAAAGGAAAGAGTTCTGGCTAAAAGTCTTTAAAATCAGTCTGATTTTTCAAGCTATGATCTTTCTATTTGCACTTTTAAAGTCACTTCTATCAGGCTCAATTAAAGGTTTAACTGTTTCGGGGCTCTCTCAAGCATTGGGAATTAGCCTGATTTTTAGGTTTACAGCTGGTTTATGGATAACGTTCAAAGATGACCAATCGAGTTAGAGGCTCTTTTAAGGCAGCGCAACATAATCGGGTAGCCGGAGGTCTTAAACCTCCAGCCCCCACAACACCCTGCATACGGCTCCGCACAGGGCGTTTCCCAAAGACGTTTAAAACACACCGGCCGATTAGCTCCTGTGCATTCCAATAATGGCTTCTGCTTTTGCGCCAACGCTCCTAAACCTGGTCAGGCACGTAGTAGTTGAGCTACACAGGCTCCTTATTGATCCGCAGGTTCGGGCCTTCACCATGTCCCAATCATTACGATAGGTGTTTGGCTACTATGTCGTCTGCTGACTTCTGCTTAATCACAGAACGGCTTACGCAGCTATGCGTTATCGGTTTTTATCTATTTGCTCTTTTCGGTCGATGACGCTGAAAAGCCAAAGGCACTTGTATACCAGAACCTCACTGGTTATTTACCGTTCGCTCGTTACGACACGCCCTTCTCAAACATGGTAACAACCCCGCCAAGCCGGGTGCTATGACAACTCGGGTTGAATTCTAAGTTGAGTATTAACGCTAAGTTCTTATATCTGGCTAATAGCGTATGGTATTGCATCGCTGTATCTTGCACAGTTTGCTTTGGGGACAGTTTTCTCAATAGAGGGCCATCGACAATGGCAGTTAACATAAGCCATTTATCAATCAGTTCTGTGGTGGTTTTTGAGACGTATCCATACTGGCCCTTACCTGATTTATCGGTTTTAGAGCGCGGGGCAAATATGCGCTACTTATTAAAATCGATATGTACCAGATCGATAGCCAGAAGATTTGATGCCCTGAAAATGGCATCAATAGCCGTATTAAAGATGACGGCGTCACGTAATCCAATCAGAGAATCAGTGTCGAGTTTTGCATTGATAGCATCGATATTTCCAAGGGGCATGGTTGCTGCTTGGGACTGGCGGCTAGGCTTCTGGTTGACCTTATGATTGGTGTATTCGGCAAAGAGTTTTGATTGTTTCCAGGGGGCATGCAACTCGCTAGTCCCAATAAAATAGCGCACTGAAGCAATTTTTCGGCGTATGGTGTGATGCTTCAGTTTGGTCGACATCATATAATCTAGATAAGCCCGACACGTTGCTTTAGACACATTAACATCGCTGGCCATGGCCGACAGCGCGTTATCTTTGTAAAACGCCAGGTATTGATTGAAGTCGTCTTGATAGGCCAGTTTCTGATTTACTGGTACTTTTTCTTCTTATCATGCCGATAGACGCTATATACACTCTGCTTAGCCATAGTGGAGTTTACATGCTTTTCTATCGACTCCCGTAATCCGTCCATGAGTAAAGCCTCATTCAGCGATGAAAGGCATTCAAGGATACCCTGCGCCATGCTATCGACCGTATCGGCAGCAAAAGAGCGTGTCATTCCTGCATTAAAGGCAAACTCTATTAAATCCCGCCTAGTAGGGAAAGATCTGCTTTTGCGCAATTTAAGTGCCATTGCGTTATCAATAGTTGGATAGATGAGCGTGTGAGTAACGTCATACACTGGGCTAAGTCGTATGTCTGACTGATTAGTAGAGTATTGCAATGAAAAGTTTTTAAGGTGCGCATCGCCGTTTCCAATCAAGCAGTTGAATGCAATCAGCGTAAACATCTTGTCTACTTCTTCAGGGGAGTGTGTATTGCGGTGTGTTGCCTTCATCACATTTTCATAGCTACCTAAATATTTCTGGTCTCCAGTGCGCCCCATAAGCGTAGCATAATCCTCGATACCCTTTTTATTTCCGTCATTGTCTACGTCAAAACGCTCTACCACATAGTGCTGCAAATCATCTGATAGCCATATCTTGGGGGTATCCAGACCACAGTACTCGGCGCATTTCATGCAGACAAACTCGTTGACTGTCAGCAACGGGAATTCGTCATCAAAGGTTTTAACAATAACGTCTTGTTGTAAGAGAGTCGAACGGGATACCACTACCTTGGGCTGAACGCCGGATGCCATACCATTTAAGTAGTAACGGTCCAGTAGTTGAGGGAATAAACTTTCTTTGCCAGACCAGTGCAGTATGTCATCGATGGTGATGGGATCAGGCTCTGGCAGGGTGATGCCGGCATCGTAAGATAAGTGGCCTATCCCTTTCTCCCCCATGAGCGCCAGCAAATACATATCATCTACATTAGCGTAACGTATGAGCTTCTCAGAAATATACCGACGCAGATAACCTTCAGGCAAATTCTGCGTGAATATTGGATGCAGTGCACCATGCGTATACGACTCAGGTTGATAAGGCATCGTTAGCGATACTGGTAAATCTTCATTAGTATACGTATAGCTAAACTGGGCCGTTCGATTTAAGATACCAGACGATTGTCCGGCCACATGAACGCTCAGTCGGAGAACCTGTTCGGGTAAGCTTGCGAGAATTAAATTAGTCGTCATCGTAAATTGCCCCAAGTTCATCAAATTTCGGGCGGTGATTAATGGGAGTGGCTGTTAACTCTAAGCCCATAAGAGTTAAGTAACGCTCAAGCAGTTGCAGTGATCCCTGATAACGACCGTTCTCAATTTGTGAGATCCGAGGACGGCCTGTTTTGAGTTTGTTGGCAACATCATTCTGAGTCATGCGGTGATGTTTTCGCTCTGCTTTTAGCTGATTACCGATAGATTTTCTGCTCATTTCTCATACTATAAATGTATTTATATATATACAAATAACATTTCCACACGACAATGTACATATATAACTACATTTAATCTGAGAATGAGAAAGACTACCTTACGTTCGCCATACCTGTTTTCGTTACATCAAATTCTTCACCGTAATGCATTGGCATCGCTGAACTTGTCCATCCACCGGCTTTTTGAATCTGATCTAATGATACGCCACGTTCAAACATGGTCACTACGCCACCAACCCGGGTGCTGTGACAACTCGGTTTGAATTCTAAGTTAAGTATGGACGCTAAGTTCTTATATCTGGCCAATAGTGCATGGTATTGCATCGCGGTATCTTGCACCGTTTGCTTTGGGGACAGCTTTCTTAATAAAGGACCATCGACAATACCGGTTAATGTGAGCCATTTGTCGATGAGTTCGATAGTCGCTTTTGAAATGTAGCCATATTGGCCTTTACCTGATTTGTCGGTTTTAGAGCGCGGGGCAAATATGCGTTGCTTATTAAAGTCGATGTGCACCAGATCGATAGCCAGAAGATTTGATGCCCTAAAAATGGTATCAATGGCCGTATTAAAGATAACGGCGTCGCGTAATCCAATCAGAGAATCAGTGTCGAGTTTTGCATTGATAGCATCGATATTTTCAAGACGCATGGGTGCTGCTTGAGACTGGCGGCTGGGCTTTTGATTTATCTTATGATTGGTGTATTCGGCAAAGAGTTTTGATTGTTTCCAGGGGTCGGGCAATTCGCTCACACCAATAAAATAGCGCACTGAAGCAATCTTTCGGCGTATGGTGTGATGCTTCAGTTTGGTAGACATCAAATAGTCTAGATAAGCCCGACACGATGCTTTTGTGATGCTAACATCGCTGGCCATAGCGGGCAGCGTGTTATCTTTGCAGAATGCCAGGTACTGATTGAAGTCATACTGATAGGCCCGTTTCGTATTTTCAGATTTCAGCTCCCATACGTCATCTTTCAATTCACGTAAATTCTCTATGACGCGGTCGCGATCTGACTCAGCGACCGCCATCGGTACATTATCGACATGAATTAGCATGGAGGGCATAAATTCGCTCTTTTTATTATTTAAGATAATTTGGGTTATATTGAATAATAGAGGAGGGGAGTAAGGGGATCAAGCTTTTTAAAAGCATTACATGTAACGCTTTAATTTTATAAGTGAAGCAGAGCGGTAGTAGGTCTAGCTAAAAGCGTTACAAATAACGTTTTTAATTTAACGAGGGTTTCATATATGATGGGGAAAAAATTGATAGTGAGTAATTAGCATGAATGAAGAAAGTCTTTGGCAGGCATTCTTAGATGAACACTTAGCGTCCTTTTTGAACTCATTGAGTGATAAGGATACCCAATCTCCCTTAAACATTGAAGTAAAAAGACTCGAGTGGGGAGGTCTGGGGAAAACTAGGTGCCTCATTGCCATGCGGAAGCATATAAAACACGCTAAACTAACCGACTTCGAGAAAAGCTTTGATGAATTTAAAGCGCAATCTCGTGCAAATCTTTGGACGTCCTATCTTCATAGACACCTTATTAAGTTCTTAAAATCAGTGCCCGAGTCAGAATATCTACAAGATAAAAAGGCACTATTAGAAAGCGAAAACACCCTACAAGGGACATGGCTATCTCTTGAGCCTAGGCCGCTTTATAAAGCCATGAGGCCGTGGCTTTCACAGTCTGCCATCAAGCAATTTCAAAATCGATATCGTGCGTTCAAGCACCGAGGGCTAAAGCAAACAGCGACAATTGAGCTCTCTCCAAGGACTAAACAGTTGGTCGATAAGGTGAAGGGAGAAACATACTCAGAAAATTATGATGAGGTTTTTGAAATGCTATTTTCTAAGGATTACGCCATCACAAGAGATGAAGAGGTTAAAGCAGCCAAGCAAAGTCTTGCCGACGAACTCCCGCCGTCGAAGAACCTTTTTTTAGAGCAGTTTCTATTGCGCCTTAATCCCAATGATAGAAATCGAGTAAAAATGCTGATTGAGCTGTCCTACAGTACAGGATGGGACGATGCAAAGAAAAACCGAAAGAGAAAAGGCGACCCTAAAATGGAGGCTCTTGTTGATTTTAAGCTCTTTAATACTGCGACTAGATTCACAAATACATACAAGTTTGACGATGAAAGCGATGTATAAGAAACCTTGCAGATTTAAAGGATTCGAACCCTGATCTTTACACCATGAATCAGCGGGCGCCGCTAAAAACCGCGTTTAAAACAACTAATGGTGAAACGACAGCCGCTATAAAGATTTGAACAAAATTCGAGATGAGAAGCATCAAGTCCGCACAGCTATATACATGGCAGTGATGCCGTCCAGTATTTGAAGCAACATATCAACGATTAGTCGCTGCTGGAAAGCCTAAAAAAGTGGCTATGATTGCTTGTATCAGTAAGGTGGTTGTTATCTTAAGCTCGATGTTACGAGGGAGTATAATGTGGAAGCGCCAAAGCTATAAATTAACTATTGACGCTATAGTCCCTCGTTACGTGGACCTACTTATTGGTTAGCCTTCCAGTAAGTAACCCCTTCAGCAAGACCATTATTTTCATTTTCAGAGTACATTTTTAGCATTACTGGTTGGCACTCATCATCCGCCCCAATAGATCTTATCCAATCTGCGACGTAAATAATGAAATTGGGATGAACGAGTCTTCTGCTCTGATAGCTATCTGCGGTCGATCTGAAGAAATGCCCCATAGAAACAAGGAGATTTCCTTTTATTTTATCTTCAATACTTTCTTTTTGAATATAGTGGTAGCCAATCTCCTTAATCGTTTCTTTGCAGAGACACCAATTTACTACTGACCACCCAGCATTTATATTTGTTCCATCGTCATCTACCCCGTGATCAAAAACATCAAGTAACTTAGACAGCACCATTGAATGTATATCTTCAGCACCCTGATGATAGCCAGATATCATAGTCCTATTTTTTTCAATAACCTTATTACCATATTCACTGCCAACAAAGTTTATTAAGAAGCGTCTTACGTCTTGAATGAAATCAGCTTGAGTTGGTATTTTGTTTTTATATGCTTTATCTAACGAATAAAAAGTAGGATAGCCAGCTTGCTGTGATGCAAGTTCAAGTGCTTTTGAGTGTGAAATGCATAACGACTTTTTTAGTTTTTTAGCTGATTTTTTTACGTTGTTGTAAAACGTAGAGGTTATTTGTTTTGCCATACTTTATTCTCCAAGCGAGACTTATGCAGTAATTCACCCCTAATTTCCGTAATCTCAAGCATTGGTAAATAAAATAAATTAGAATATTTGTTAGGTTCCCGAAAGAATTCGCCAGTCTGGGGTGGGCAGGCTTCCAATTAATAGCCTAAGCGGAAAGTTAAGCTAATTATATTGCTATGTCAACGAATATCCACATAGACGCTAAACTAACGGGCAGTGAAGTAGCGGCATAATCGCGGAACGCCGCTGCATTACTGTCCAGCGACCGAAGGGAGTGAGCATGAGCGTTTTTTTATGTGCCATTCCCTATGGCCCCCAGTAATCAAATTTGTATACTATACCTTCTGGGATAGTAAAAGTGATCGAGGCTCCACACTGTAAAATATGCTCTCCTGGTTCTATTAATGCAACTTTGCCTAAAGTTAGCTCCCAACGCTGCCCATCAAGTAGCAACTGGCCATAGTGCCCACCATTATCATCAAGTACACCAAAGTAAGTTAACCCATCTTCAGAAGGCTTCACATTACCTCGAAGGAAACCGTCGTCTGCGTAACCAGCAAAATAAAATATTAGTAAGAGACAATGTTTCTTCATTTTACCTACGGCACATAGACACAATGACAACCTGAGAAATGCTAGCCTCCGCATTATCGTGGGTTAGCTCAGAAAGCCATCGTGTGCCGACCAGAATCATAATTAGTTTGTTCAATACTAAATCAATTTGGAGGCTAACATGAACAAACATAGCATGATTTTTATCGGATTAGATACGCATAAGGAGTTTCACGAGGTTGCCTATTGTGAAGAGCAGCATGGAGCGACACCAGTTCATTATGGACGTATTCCCTCGTCTAAGGTCAGTGTCAAAAACCTGCTCCGTCAGTTTAAATCCAAATATCTAGGCGCGACGCTTCACGTTGTTTATGAAGCCGGTCCGTGTCGTTATTGGATTTATCGGCTAATAACTAGCTTGGGACATTATTGCTATGTCGTGGCCCCGCCTCTTATTCCGAAAAAGCCAGGGAAGCGAATTAAAACTGACCGTCAATATGCGAGTTCACTGAAGTCTGAAGACCTTACGCCAATCTATGTGCCCGAGCCAGAGGATGAGGCTGTTCGGGATTTATCCCGAGCCCGCGAAGCCGCCATGAAAGATTTAAAAGAAGGTAAATACCAGCTTAAAGCCTTACTTCTGCGTAATAACATCCGCTATGAGGCTACTGCCAACAGGTCGAAAAAACACCTTCGTTGGTTAGAAAGGCTTGATGATCATTCAACTCCAGCACTATTCATAACCTTCGCTAAATTACTTTACCCGTAACACTCTGAGTGAAAATCATCGGATCTGTAATGTATGAAAGGACGCATTGATAATTATTGATGACTTTAACCGCCAACAGTCAGAGTTACTCAATCACCTAGTAAAGGGCGCGAGAGACTTTGATTTAAATGCATTATTTAAGCGACTTTATTCGAGACTTCAAAGTTTTTAAGTACAAGACGAAGTATCGACCAGCCTACCTCTTATATGTAAATATGATGTAAATTAACGTTCATTACGAAGACACTCTCCACAGTTAGTACTATTATTTCAACGCACCATAACCTATAGAGATGAACACACTAGTGATGAATGTCGTTGCAACAAACCGTTTCGGATTAGGCGCTCATCCAGGTGAACTGGAGAAAGCATCAGGTGATCCACTGGATTACGTACTTAACCAAATAGCCCCTATTTCATTTGAAATGTGGGGCTCGTCACATTCTATAGCGCTAACGCTAAATCGAATGCGTAAATTAGATTCTAAAAAATCAAAAGAAGAGTCCAGGAAATATGGACAAACCACGTATAGGCAACTAGCAGTAGATACGCTTAATAATGCGATAAATAGTACACAGCCATTTATGTGGAGAATGTTAGATTTCTTCTCAAACCATTTTAGCGTTACTGCTCAAGGTGCATACCTAACTGCACTATCAGGCACATTAGAACGTGAGGCAATAGCACCAAATCTATTGGGTAGGTTTTCAGATATGTTACTTTCCACTTACCGTCACCCAGTTATGCTAGCATATTTGAATAATGAAAAGTCATTTGGTCAAAACTCCCGACTAGGTAAAAAGGGAAAAGGACTGAATGAGAACCTAGCCAGGGAGATACTTGAATTACATACATTGGGCATAGAGGGCGGTTATACGCAAAAGGATGTTATTGCGCTTGCTAACGGCATCTCAGGTTGGGGCATACAGAATCCAAATAAAACAGAGGGGGAGCTTTTTTCCTTTAGGAAAGCGGGCCACGAGCCAGGTTCGCAAAACTTGCTTGGCCGCAAATTTGATCAAACCAACCAACAGCAAGGCGAAGCCATGATTCATTTTATAGCATCTCAACCAGCTACCGCTAAATTTGTAAGCGGAAAACTGGTTAAACATGTTGTCAGTGATTCAGCCTCACCTGCATTACTGAAATATGTCGAACAGACTTGGATAGACACGAAGGGAGATTTGAAAGCAGTTTACACCGCGCTTGTTACCCACCCACACGCTTGGCGTATCACCAGTGAAAAATTTAAAACACCTAGAGAGTTTTTTATATCGACGAGCAGAGGTCTCGGTCTTAAGTTAGTAAAAGAGGGAAGCTCTATTCGTATTTTGAAAAATATGGGCCAAGCACCACTCAAAGCGGGAAGCCCTGCTGGCTATGCAGACTCGGAAGACTTCTGGAACAGTGGTTATGGATTGATGGCTAGAGCCAACTGGATAGCGTCGCTCGGTATAAATAAGAACATGGAAGTAAAGACAATAGCAGACAATGTTCTTGGGCCGGCGCTATCTAAAAACACCCAGCAACTAATAAAGCGAGCAGAGAGTCGTGACCGAGCTTTCGCATTATTGTTTTTGAGTCCCGAATTTATGAGGAGATAACGATGCAACGGCGTACATTATTGAAAATTCTAGCGAGCGGTGCCGTTATGCTTCACTCGCCTACTTTGTTTGCCGCTCAACAGACCGATAAAACAAAATCATTAAAGCGTGTAGTTTGGATATTGCAACGAGGCGCTGTGGACAGCTTGCATACGGTGATACCTACCTTTGAAAAAAGTCTATCATCGATGCGCCCAAATTTAATGTCAGGGCTTGACGATGCCTTTGCTGTAGACAATAACTATAAACTTCATCCGTCACTTTACAATCTACACGATTTATTTAAGCGCAAAGAACTATCGTGTGTTGTAGCGACATCGACTGGATATAAAGGCCGATCTCATTTTGATGGCCAGGATTACTTAGAAAGCGGGTTGGCAAGTGCAAACTTACAGTCTGGCTGGCTTGGCCGTGCGATGAATGTCCTTGACACCGAAGGTATTGCAATATCCAAGACAATGCCTTTAGCCTTTAGGAATTCACTACGAGGCAGTAACTTTTATCCATCTAAATTTAATAATTCACTAGATAGCTTAACCGATGATCTAGCTGCGCTCTACCAATATGATGAAAAACTCGCGAAATCACTGTCGGCAGGCAAGGAAATAAAAGATGCATTGATGGGCGATAACAAGGGGAGCCGTCAATCCTCGTTTTCAAAATTGTGTAGCGAATGTGCCGATATAATGAAATCAAAATCAAATATACAGTTTGTAATGTTAGAGAGCGGAGGCTGGGATACGCACAAGGCACAAAGCGCGAAATTGTCTAGAGAGTTAAAACAACTAGATAGCGGTATTGCACAGCTAAAGAAAGGCCTAGGCAGTGATTGGAACAATACTCTTGTATTAGTTACATCAGAATTTGGGAGAACTGTGCGAGAAAATGGCACAGGCGGCACTGATCATGGCACGGCTGGTAGTATGTTTATTGCAGGGGGTTCTCACCTCGGTGGTTCCGTTCGTGGAGAATGGCCGGGCATTTCTGAATACAAACTATTTGAGAACCGCGATTTACTGCCAACAACGAATACAATTTCTTGGATTGCCACAGCACTAAAACAGCACCTTAGTCTAAGCCCGAGTCAAATCAAATCTATTTTCCCCAACCACTCCCCGTACGAACATAGACTTTTTGACTAACTTACTGTGTATTAGGCTCGAGAAGCTATCAAAGTTTAACTAGCCAAAAATTAATTCATGAGGCTGTAATGTTTTTCAAAATCGTCTGTCTTAGACACCCTACCCAACGGGTTTACCATGTAAAGGCTATCATTGATATCCCTCGTCAAAATGAACAGACATCAATTATTCCATATTTGCGATCATGCCTTAATTTTGGTTCGAATTTCTAAGTTGCTTGCCCCTGAATTTACTGGGCTATCCTCAACGCCTCAAATGAACCAATAAAGCGTAAATCCCTGCACACCGCGAATTTACTGGGCTATGCTCAACGCCTCAAATGAACCATCAAAACGCAAATCCCTGCACACCGCGAATTTACTGGGCTAACCTCAACGCCTCAAATGGACCAATAAAACGTAAATCACTGCACACCGCGAATTTACTGGGCTTACCTCAACGCCTCAAATGGACCAATAAAACGTAAATCCCTGCACCCCGCGAATTTACTGGGCTATGCTCAACGCCTCAAATGAACCAATAAAGCGTAAATCCCTGCACACCGCGAATTTACTGGGCTATGCTCAACGCCTCAAATGAACCATCAAAACGCAAATCCCTGCACACCGCGAATTTACTGGGCTAACCTCAACGCCTCAAATGGACCAATAAAACGTAAATCCCTGCACACCACGAATTTACTGGGCTAACCTCAACGCCTCAAATGGACCAATAAAACATAAATCACTGCACACCGCGAATTTACTGGGC
>NZ_JQFW01000033.1 GCF_000753865.1 Alteromonas sp. LOR
AAAGAGTGCCGAATTCTGACCTCGCTTACCGATGTAATGCGCTACCCCAGTGACGACATTGTAGACTTATACACCCATCGCTGGGAGATTGAGTTAGGGTATCGCGAAATGAAACAAACGCTACTGAACAGTGAATATACGCTTAGGAGCAAGCGTCCTGACATGGTTGAACAAGAGTTATGGGGATTACTGCTTGCCTATAACTTGATAAGAGTGGCAATGACCGAAGC
The DNA here is from genome assembly GCF_000753865.1 of Alteromonas sp. LOR. Lineage (GTDB taxonomy): Bacteria > Pseudomonadota > Gammaproteobacteria > Enterobacterales > Alteromonadaceae > Alteromonas. The sequence goes on from NZ_JQFW01000033.1 coordinate 231, forward strand.
CGCAACGCGCAAAGGCATCTGGCCAAATCAGCTCAGCTTCAGCGGATGCTCAAGCGCGGTCGTGGCATTCCTACTAACGAC
>NZ_JQFW01000034.1 GCF_000753865.1 Alteromonas sp. LOR
TGGTAGGCTTGGGCAGACTTGAACTGCCGACCTCACCCTTATCAGGGGTGCGCTCTAACCAGCTGAGCTACAAGCCTTCAGTTTATCTGCGCCTAAGCGACTTATCCCTTTACTTTAGCGAGTAGATAAATAACAAGTCGATTTTACATCGACGATAAGTTATTTATCACGACCACTTACAAAGTAAGTGTTTGCGGTAAAGAGTGGTGGAGCTAAGCAGGATCGAACTGCTGACCTCCTGAATGCAAATCAGGCGCTCTCCCAGCTGAGCTATAGCCCCATAAACTTGTGTCGTTCTTTATTTTCTAGACAAAACAATCTGTGTAGGCACTGCATCAAGGGCGTCATCGACGTAATAGTAAGGAGGTGATCCAACCC
>NZ_JQFW01000035.1 GCF_000753865.1 Alteromonas sp. LOR
AAGTGCGTCTTTCGACTTCTCAATTACTCTTTTGATTGATTACTATTAATATCAGCTTTCCAAATTGTTAAAGAACATGTCGTGGTAAAAAACCACTTTTAAATACACTTTATAAATGCACTTAGAAGTGGTGGAGCTAAGCAGGATCGAACTGCTGACCTCCTGAATGCAAATCAGGCGCTCTCCCAGCTGAGCTATAGCCCCATATAAAATCTTTCGCGGGTGACAAAGCAAATGCGGAAGAAGTTGGTAGGCTTGGGCAGACTTGAACTGCCGACCTCACCCTTATCAGGGGTGCGCTCTAACCAGCTGAGCTACAAGCCTATCTTGCTCAATACTCTGTACAGAGTGAGTACTACCTTTTGGTGTTCTCTAATTTTCTAGACAAAACAATCTGTGTAGGCACTGCATCAAGGGCGTCATCGACGTAATAGTAAGGAGGTGATCCAACCC
>NZ_JQFW01000036.1 GCF_000753865.1 Alteromonas sp. LOR
GCAGGTGTGGCAACGGTCAGAAAGCGTCGCTTACCGCTTGAATCGGTGATGTGGTGTGTCATGGGAATGAGCCTTTTTAGACAGGAATCTGTGTGGAATATTGCCACTAAGATGGATATCGCACTCCCCGGTAAAGCCCCCCTTATTGCGCCAAGCGCGATGGTTCAGGCGCGACAGCGCCTAGGAACCGAGGCTGTCGAACAATCCTTTAAAAAGATGGCTAAACATTGGTATCAACAACATGAATTCGAAAC
>NZ_JQFW01000037.1 GCF_000753865.1 Alteromonas sp. LOR
TGTCAGACTTTTATGAGCGACTACCAGATCGTCACCACCGCGCGGGCGGTGGTCTGCTGAAGACAAGGAGCAGACGGTCAGATATGGCTCGTTTATGCCTCATTGTCAGTTAACGTAAATACTCTAAAATCGGCTTTAAGCTCACAGCGATAAGCGGTCTTGTATCTTTTGTAAATAATATAAGCAAAGGGTTCCTGAAGAAAGTTCATGTCCTCGTGAGTCCACCGTAACGACTTCCGCTTGAGTTACCTCATTTAGGAGTCCTGAGAACTTGTTATATGTAAATCCATCTGACAAAACACCATGTATCACCAAAATGGTTGAATCCGAATA
>NZ_JQFW01000038.1 GCF_000753865.1 Alteromonas sp. LOR
AGGTAAATCACTCAATTGGTAAATTCGGACTCTCCAACATTTGAACCGTCCACTAATATGACAATGAGTGCAAAGGAGATACAAGGTTTAGCGATTGAACAACCTTTTAGTTATCGAGAACATGTGTTTTCAGTAACATATGGAGGTCAAATATATGCCAGAAGATTTGGCGTAGCATATTCGGATTCAACCATTTTGGTGATACATGGTGTTTTGTCAGATGGATTTACATATAACAAGTTCTCAGGACTCCTA
>NZ_JQFW01000039.1 GCF_000753865.1 Alteromonas sp. LOR
AGGCGATTGCTGCTACTGGAGACAAAAAGAAAGGTTTAGAACTTCTAGAAAAGCTTGATTCACATTTTGGTAGCTAACGCCCCAACTTTGGGGCACAAATACATGGGCTAAAATAACGAGCGAAGCGAGGGAGCCCATGTGTTTGTGTCCCAGCGAACGCAGTGAGCGCCAACAGTTGTTTGTTAGCAGCCAATGTAACTCAAACCTTGTCGATTCTTAAAATCCCGTTTTCCTGTTTAGGTAGGAAAACAATAGTCACACACTGTCCATTTTTAATTAAGGTGTCGTGATCCCGATTAGCAAAAAAATATTGTTCAGTAGCGTAATCGTTATATTTGAATTTTACATCTGAAACAACGAACATTTCTTCCCTGCTATTACCTTGTACTATTTTATGGTCGGTTATACACCCTGATATGATTTGAGTCTGGTTGGTCAAAATAGCATTTTGGACGTGATGAACTCCCAAGCCATTAAAAAGTGACGTGGTAAAAGAAATTATAAATATGCTAAACGCAATAACTACGATGTGTTTAGGCTTTAACTTGGTAAAATTTGAGAGCGACTTTAGCAAAGGCGTGAATTTAAGAATTACAACAATGAATGCACCAGCGATTATTAGACCAATTGAATTGAAACCAGCGCTGATGGACTCTACGTTACTTAGGAAGTAGGTACTACTCGAAGGTTCTAACATCGTATATTACTCAAACTCCTAACCTAGCTGCTAACACCCGCATAACGGGCAAAAATATGTAGGCTACAATACCAAGCGAAGCGCTGGGAGCCTACGTATTTTTGTCCCAGCGAACGTGGTGAGCGAGTTTATGCGCTTGTTAAACCAACAATGATAGCCTAAAATGACCTAATTAAAGACCTTTTAGGAGACCGTTATGGCGGCTAGAGTTTTGGCTGAAGTTGCTGCAAGTATTACAGAGCTAAAAGCAAACCCTATGAAAGTTGCGAGCAGTGCCTATGGCGATCCTGTCGCCATATTGAATAGGAATGAACCCGCATTCTACTGTGTCCCAGCTGAGATTTACGAAAAAATGATGGATCGTTTGGAGGATCTGGAACTACTACAGCTTGTTAAAGAAACGCAAGGTGAAGAAAGCGTTTCGGTGAATTTGGATGACCTATAAATTAGAGTTTAAAAGAAGCGCCCTAAAAGAATGGA
>NZ_JQFW01000040.1:0-87802 GCF_000753865.1 Alteromonas sp. LOR
AGTGTGGGGTTTCCCCATGTGAGAGTAGGACACTGCCAGGTCCCATTAAGAAAAACCCGCCTAACGGCGGGTTTTTTGCTTTCAGCCCCAAAAAAATAATGGGGGTCAGAACCGCATTAATCCCCCAATTACATTCATTACATCGAACCTACCGAAGATAAAACAGGGTCAGAACCCAATTTATTGTTATTTTTAGCGCTGAACTCTGACTATCGAACTCAAAAATAAATGGGGTCAGATCCCCATTAATCGCCAATCTCAACAAACATAATCAAACTCAGCGCTCATAAAGGAGGAACAGAAACCTACTGTTGTTATCTATAGGCTCAAACTAGAATAGCCAACAGAAAATGTGGACCTGGCCCCCTTTATTACTGCCCCAAAAAAATAATGGGGGTCAGGTCCGCATTTATCCCCCAATTACATTCATTACATCCAACCTAACGACATAAAACAGGGGCAGAACCCAATATATAGTCGTGTTCAGTGTTTAATTCTGGCTATCGAACTCAAAAATAAATGGGGTCAGATCCCCATTAATCGCCAATCTCAACAAACATAATCAAACTCAGCGCTCATAGAAGAGGAACAGAACTCTACTGTTGTTACCTATAGGCTCAAACTAGAATAGTTAACAGAAATTGTGGACCTGATCTCCTTTATTATTTATGTGGTTCTGACCCCATTTATTCTCTATTATCGGTGTTCGCTATTATTTTTGAATTATAAAAAGGGACTAACTGATGTCAGAGAGAGTAATTTTAGAGGCGACGTTTAATCCATCGGTAAAGACCTACTGGCTGGTCAGTCTATTGTTGTTTTCGACACTAATTGTAATAGGTATCCCTTTTCTCATAATTTCCATTCCATTGTTTTATTTTATTAGCGGCAGAACACTCGCTGCCATGTCAGCCACTATTACTGAGCGTAAGTTGGTTGTAAAAAGAGGGATATTTAACAAGGAAGAGAAGTCGATACCCTTGGAAAAAATTACTGATGTGGCGATGGTTCAGGGCCCTCTAATGAGATTGTTTAATCTGCATCGATTATCGTTTGAAACCGCAGGTCAATCCGCGCAGGGCGCGTTAGTTTCGCTCATCGGTATAAATGATGCCGCTAACTTCAGAGAAACAATTCTAACCCAAAAAGACCAGAATGCATCTGGGATGAGGTCTACGTCAAACTCAACTGACAACGATCAAACTGAAATGTCGCTACTTATTGATAGTGTAAAGCGAATCGAAGTACTTTTGGAGAAGTTGGTTAACGCTAAATAAATTATCGCTTGGAAAAGGTAATAAATTTTTCGCCCATAGCGCATTGATAAAAAACAAAAAAGCCAGCTGATTGCTGGCTTTTGTAATTGAGTATTCTATAAGCTCTCTAGCCTTACGCTACATGGCCCTAGACTATTTCGCTTTGCGGTAATTGGCCTTACGCTATTTCGCCTTACCTTGTTTTGCAACAGCATCCATCATTGCTTTGATAGCTTCTGGGTCGCCAAGATACTCTTTTGAAATAGGCTTAAGGTTTTCATCTAGTTCGTAAACTAAAGGAACGCCCGTAGGGATATTAAGTCCTAGTACTTCTTCATCAGACATACCGTCTAAGTATTTCACCAAAGCACGCAAACTATTGCCGTGCGCTGCAATGATCACACGTTTACCATCTTGAATTTGAGGACGAATAACGTCATGCCAATAGGGAAGCACACGCTCTATTGTCAACTTAAGACTTTCACCACGTGGTAATATTTCAGCATCTACATTGTTGTAGCGGCGATCATGCCCAGGGAAATGTTCACTGTCAGTTTCTACAGCCGGCGGTGGGGTATCAAAACTACGACGCCATACCTTCACTTGTTCTTCGCCATGCTTAGCAGCAGTTTCTGCTTTGTCTAAACCTGTAAGCGCACCATAGTGACGTTCGTTTAAACGCCAGTGACGTTCAACAGGTAGGTAGTGTTGGCCCATCTCTGCAAGTGCGATATTCAGTGTTTTGATTGCGCGAAGCAATACAGACGTGTAAGCCTGATCGAATTCGAATCCTGCTTCCTTAAGCATCTGACCAGCGGTTGTTGCTTGCGCAATACCAGTATCGGTCAATTCAACGTCATGCCACCCAGTGAAACGATTTTCTAAGTTCCACTGACTCTCTCCGTGACGAATAAGTACCAATTTATACATAGTTGGGCTACCTGCGGGGGTTGAGTAAAATTGCCTAACAGCCTATAAAATTTAGACGTGCAGACGTATATTCAAGATTTGTGTAATATCATCCTTGATCGGCGATAAAAAATCCAGCGTCAACCCCTATAAAATCTGAGGTAAGACCAAACTAAAATAAAGAAGTGTTGCGCAAGTGGGCGCTATATAAATTTGCTCATACTCGGATGATATGTGTCCAACCAGAGCGCAATTGACGGATCGTCGATAAAGCTAAAATCCTCAAAATCGAACCCCGGCGCTACTGTACAACCCACTAAGCTATAATCTCCAGTACTGAACGCCGCTTGATAATTGCCAGCAGGCACAATATCGACATAACCCTTTTCTTGGCTACCTATTGTTTTCTGCGTAAGCGTTTTATCGTGTAATTGAATTAATTGTAACGGTGCACCTTCATAATGATTCCACACCTCATCATGAAGCACGCGATGGAAGCGGCTCATTTCGCCTTTTAGTAAAAGAAAGTAAATATGGGTGAGCGCAGCTCGGGGTTGTCCATGTGCATGAGACATAGTTGTACTTGCTGATTTATAGACTTGTTTAAAATATCCGCCTTCTGGATGTGGGGCTAAATCATATTTTTGAATAAGTGGGTGCATACGCTTTATTCTTTTTGTCAGTGGGTTGGTATAGGTTTGGTAACTCCAATTCTATACCTATGACACACGAACAGTAAAAACTAAAACGAGAAGCTCGGCAACAAAGCAGACCCTTACTTGGTAACCTACAATGATAAATATAAGGTAATAGTACGCTAACTAAATAGATGAGTTGAAAAATACCACATTACATGAACTTTTTTTCATGTCTAATGCGTATAAGAATTAGCAGCTGAACGTTTAGGTGTACACGCTGCACTCTAGGTCTTTCCTAAAGTCTTCTCGTTCAGCGAACATTATAGAATTCGAACAGGCAAATAAGGATAGTGACCATATGACCTATAAGTCTTTTTCAGACCTTGAAGTAAAGGGTAAAACTTTCAAGGCTATCAATCTCGACAGCATCAATGAAAAGTACGCACTCGATCGCCTTCCCTTTTGCATCAAGGTACTTTTAGAAAATCTGGTTCGCCATGAGGACAAAGAATTTGTCTCTAGCGAAGATATTGAACATGTTGCTAAGTGGGATACATCAAACAACGAAGAACTCGAAGTTTCTTTCGTCCCTGCAAGAGTTATTCTGCAAGATTTTACCGGTGTTCCGGCTATTGTCGATTTAGCGGCTATGCGCGATGCAGTAGACCGTCTTGGCGGAGACGCTCAAGCTATTAATCCGTTAAACCCAGTAGAGCTCGTCATTGACCACTCCGTAATGGTCGACCATTTCGCAGAAGAAAATGCCCTACAGAAAAACACTGATATAGAAATTGAGAGAAACCGCGAACGTTATCAGTTCCTGAAGTGGGGACAGTCTAGTTTCGACAATTTCAAAGTGGTGCCTCCAGGTCGTGGTATCGTCCACCAAGTCAACCTTGAATACCTAGCGCGTTGTGCGTTCACTAAAGAAACGGATGAAGGCAACTTCGTTTATCCAGATACCTTAGTCGGTACAGATTCTCACACCACAATGATTAATGGCTTAGGCGTACTAGGTTGGGGTGTGGGCGGTATCGAAGCTGAAGCCGCCATGCTGGGTCAGCCTGTAACCATGCTATTACCTAATGTTGTGGGCTTTAAATTAGAGGGTAAGCTTCCTGCTGGAGTGACTGCCACTGATATGGTACTTACCATCACTCAACAGCTTAGGTCGCACGGTGTTGTGGGTAAATTTGTTGAGTTCTTTGGTCCAGGCTTGAAGCATCTTACTACAGCCGACCGAGCCACTATTGCCAATATGGCACCAGAATACGGTGCTACGTGCGGAATTTTCCCCATTGACGATGTAGCTCTTGATTATCTTCGCTTAACTGGCCGAGATGAGGCGCAAATTGAGCTTGTTGAGAAGTACGCTAAGTACAGTTCGCTATGGCATGACGACTACTCAAAAGACGCTGAATATCACGAAACACTTGAGCTGAACTTAAACGACGTAGTTCCCTCTATTGCAGGGCCTAAACGTCCGCAAGATAAAATTGCGCTCGATAAAGCGGCTGAAGCATTTAACGAATGGCATCGCTCACAAATTGATGTGAAGGTACTTGATGAAGAAACAGAATTTGTGGCCGAGGGCGGTCTAGTCGGCGGCAGTGATGTTGACGAAGAACATGATTCCTATGTGAATTTCAGAAATAGCAAATTCAATTTAGAAGATGGGGCAATAGTAATTGCGGCCATCACGAGTTGTACAAACACCTCTAACCCCTCTGTACTTGTGGCCGCAGGATTATTAGCACAAAAAGCAGCAGAGAAAGGGTTAACCAGTAAGCCGTGGGTAAAAACTTCTCTTGCACCAGGTTCGCAAGTAGTAACCCAGTACTTGGAAGATGCCAATTTGATGGCGCCATTAGAAGCGCTTGGTTTTAACTTGGTAGGATATGGGTGTACAACATGTATTGGTAACTCGGGGCCGCTACCCGACCCTATTACCGATGCCATAAGAAAAGCTAAACTCACTGTTACCTCTGTTCTGTCGGGCAACCGAAACTTCGAGGGGCGTATTCACCCAGATGTTGCTGCAAACTATTTAGCTTCACCGCCGCTTGTCGTGGCTTATGCATTAGCAGGCAACATGAACGCGGATATTACTAAGGAGCCTTTAGGTAAATCTAAAGATGGCGAGCCTGTATATCTCAAAGATATATGGCCTTCAGAAGAAGAAATTCAAAAGTACATTACTGAAAACGTAACCGGTGCACTCTTTAAAGAAAAGTATGCAGATGTGTTTAAGGGCAGCGGTGAGTGGAACGAGCTGAGTGTTAGTGAAACGTCGGTCTACGATTGGCCTGATTCAACGTACATCAAGCATCCTCCGTTCTTCGAGGTGATGGAGAAAGAACCGGCTGCGCTTCAATCTATCGAAAATGCACGGTGTTTGGTAAAAGTGGGCGATTCAATCACTACCGACCATATTTCACCGGCGGGGGCCATTGCGCCAGATAGCCCTGCAGGTGAATATCTCCAAGCTCAGGGCGTCGATCCAAAAGACTTCAACTCTTATGGCTCACGTAGGGGTAATCATGAAGTCATGATGCGAGGTACATTTGCCAATGTGCGCTTGCAAAACCAATTAGCACCGGGCACGAAAGGAAGCGCTACAACCCATTATCCAAGCGGCGATAGCATGTCTATATTTCATGCTGCTATGCGCTACAAAGACGATGGCGTACCAGCTGTAGTAATCGGCGGAAAAGAATATGGTACCGGCTCAAGCAGAGACTGGGCTGCCAAAGGACCCTCGCTAATGGGTGTGAAGGCTGTGCTAGCAGAAAGTTACGAGCGTATTCACCGTTCTAACTTGATTGGCATGGGAATACTACCGCTACAGTTTAAAGAAGGCGACTCTGCATCTTCTTTAGACATAAAAGGCAATGAATCTTTCTCAATTGAGCCTGTAGAGCGAGGCCAGAAAGAGGTTAGCGTAACAATGGAAACCGATGACGGAGAGTCGAAAGTATTTAGCATGGACATTAGAATAGATACGTCTAATGAGTTTACTTACTTTGAGAATGGCGGGATCCTTCATTACGTTATCCGTGAATATCTCCGTAAATAAAGAGATGTTTCGATAAGGTCTTAATATAAAAATGGGTCTTTTCGATATAAGCGCTCACAAAGAAAAAGGCCTTCGTTATTACGAAGGCCTTTTTTATTAGTTTTTTTAAGTCTCTTCTATTAATCGCCACTGACTATTTGCACTTGTGCTAAATCAGTATCGCCTTTAAGTACTTTAAAGATGGCGTCTTGTACCAGAGTACGCATGCCATCATCGGTGGCTTGCTTTTTCATCTGCGCTACACTCGATTCTTTGTATACTAGCGAGCGAAGTTCGGGTGTCATACCAAGTAATTCATGAACACCCGTTCTGCCTTTATAACCCGTGTTACCACATTCTGAGCAACCTTTTGCTTTATAAAGCTCCGGAATCCCAGAGAGGTTGAGCTCATGCATTTGGTCTTTACCATACTGGCGCTCAATAAACGCCATATCGGTATCTGATGCTACGTATTTTTCTTTACACTTCCCGCACAGCGTTCGAATAAGACGCTGGGCAAGTATACCTACACAGGCATCTGAAAAGTTAACCGGGTCTAACCCTAAATCGAGCAAGCGAGTAATTGTTTCCGGCGCCGAGTTTGTATGCAGGGTAGATAATACCAAGTGACCTGTCAGTGACGCTTCAATACCCGCATGAGCCGTTTCTTTGTCTCGCATCTCACCGATAAGAATAATATCTGGATCAGCACGTAAGAACGCACGCAATGCATTGGCAAAGGTGAAACCAATTTTGGGGCTTACTTGAACTTGCTGTAAACCAGGCTGTGTAATTTCCACCGGATCTTCAGCAGTCCATATCTTTTTCTCAGGGGTGTTTAAGTACCCAAGAATGGCATGCAGTGTCGTTGTTTTACCTGAACCTGTGGGCCCTACCACAAGAAGAATACCGTGGGGCTTTTTAATCATATCTTCAAGGCGGGCACGATTGTTGGGCGCCAAATTCATTTTATCTATTGGCATAGCACCGCCCGAGGCCAATATCCGCATTACTACGCCTTCACCTGCAACAGTGGGAATAGTCGCTACACGAACTTCAACAAGCTGACCGTTCATTCTAAAGGCTAGCTTACCGTCTTGAGGAACGCGTTTTTCGGCTATGTTCAAATTCGACATTATCTTAATACGGGCTATCACCGCATTATGGTGAGAGTGGGGCACTTGGTTCATGTCTCGACACACACCGTCTACGCGCATACGTACGCGGGTAGGGGCGTTCTTCTCAGGATCTATGTGAATATCTGACGCATTGAGTCGCTTCGCATCATGTAACACACGGCTTACCAAACGAACAACCGCCGGGGCGTCATCTGAAAGCTCATCGAATTGGTCTTCTTTTTCATCACTAGACGTACCGATTTCATCTAGGATATCACTCATTTCACCGGGGCCGCCGCCACCGCTGTTCTCACCAAGGTATTGCAGTATTAAACTTGGTAGGCTAACCGCAATTTCATAGCTCTCTATACCCATTGCAGTCTCAATTTCCATGAGAAGCGCTGCGTTATTGGGTTCTGCCATTAATACGATGGGCTTATCGTGCGCATCAGCAATAACAGCAACATAGTTGCGTTTTAGATACGACACATTGAGTTTACTTTCATTTTCAAAGCGATGATATTTGTCGGGCAAGTAAGGAATAAAGGGCACTTGGTAATGAATAGAGAGAGAGTTACCAATTTCTTCTTCGGGAATACGATGTTCCGAAATAAGCCGTTGTACAAACGCTCGAATATCTGGTGTCGATAAATTAAGCTCTTCTAATGTGTGCTCATCTAACAGGCTTTTGTGCACGAGTAAGTCGAATGGGTTATTCGTTCCACCTAGCTCAAAACGAAATTTGTCCCCTAATATAAGTGCAAGTGCGTTACCCAATTTGAGATCATCTTGAGAAAAGGCGCTATCGGTCTTGTTGATGATTTGAATAACACCCATCAACACCCCTGCATTCATTATAGGAACGCATAGAATATTTTGGGTTTTGAAGTCGTTGTCTTTGTCGAACTTGCCTTCAAAGCGTAATCTTGGATGAATACTTTGAAGCATTGTCGCGTTGTAGGGGTCGTCAATCACAACCGGTTTTTGCGACAGCGCAACGTACCCGGCTATCGACATCGCATTGATGGGTACCTTTATCTCCAGCGTTTCCTTACCTGTCTTAAATCTTGCAACAAGATCTTGATGCTGGCGGCGACGCTGGAAAATACTCATCCGCTGAGCACCAAACAACTCTAGAATAATTGGTTCGAGCAAACCATAGGCATCAAGTAACGTAGAGTGATTGTTTAATATGCGCTTGATTTGCGAAAATGTTTGTTGATTATTAACTACTTCCATATTCCCACTACTTAACGGTGTGAAACCTTGTGCTTCATCCCTTTCTTACGAAAATGTTTGCACGTTGCTATCATGCGGCGAACACGCTGCTAAATAGCTACTATATACCTACAACAACGGTAACGATATAGGTTTACGTAAACTGGAGCAACAATGGACGTGTAATAAGCGCTAGGCTACCCGTTTCAGGCTGAGGGCATTACATGCGCTAGGTTACAGGTAGCTTCGCTAGATGGTCTGTACTCAATCGCTTGGATCAAATCGAATACACTATTTCGATTGTGCTAATTCGATTGTACTAATTCGATTGTGTCGGGGTAAATTCATTTTTCTGTCATATATACGGTACAAAAAGCAAACTAGTAGTTGCATTGACGGTTAGCATCTGTATAATTCGCGCCCACTGTCCTATTTGGGCAATGAGTTTTTAGCCGCAACCACACTGCTTTTAGGGTGGCTGCCGACGTAAGAGATTTGTCTTTACCGACCAAGCTATTACAAGCGTGCTAGAAATAAGAACAGGGTTCCAATTGGGAACCATCGGTTTACGCACATCCTTTCTCTCTGAACGAAATAGAGAAGAAGGGGTGAATTTTTTTGTTCTTTCGATTGGAGCTTAATCGATGCCAAATCAAAGAATTCGTATTCGTTTGAAAGCGTTTGATCACAAGTTGATCGATCAGTCTACGGCTGAAATCGTTGAAACGGCGAAACGTACTGGTGCTCAGGTCAGCGGTCCTATTCCACTGCCTACTCGCAAAGAACGCTATACGGTATTGACATCTCCTCACGTAAATAAAGATGCACGTGACCAATATGAGATTCGTACTCACAAGCGTTTGGTAGACATCATCGAACCAACTGATAAAACAGTTGACGCGTTGATGCGTTTGGACTTGGCTGCTGGTGTTGATGTTCAAATCAGCCTGGGCTAACAAGAGAGGGTTATAACAATGGCGATTGGTCTAATCGGTCGTAAAGTGGGTATGACTCGCATCTTCACTGAAGATGGCACGTCAATCCCTGTGACTGTTATTGAAGCGACCCCAAACCGTGTTACTCAGTTACGCACTGAAGAAACTGACGGTTATCGCGCTCTTCAGGTTACTGCTGGAACTAAGAAAGCTAACCGCGTCAACAAAGCCGAAGCAGGTCACTTTGCTAAAGCTGGTGTTGAAGCTGGTCGCACTCTAGCAGAATTCCGCCTAGAAGATAACGAAGGTAACGATATTGAAGTAGGCGGTGAAATCACTGTTGAAATCTTTAACGATACCAAAAAGATTGATGTCACTGGTACATCAAAAGGTAAAGGTTTTGCTGGCGCGATCAAACGTTGGAACTTTAGTTCTCAGCGTATGACTCACGGTAACTCTTTGTCTCACCGTGCTCCTGGTTCAATTGGCCAAAACCAATCACCAGGTAAAGTTTTCAAAGGCAAGAAAATGGCTGGTCAGCTTGGTAACAAGCAAGTGACTACGCAGTCTTTGGAAGTTGTACGTGTTGACGTAGAGAACGGCCTTATCCTTGTTAAAGGTGCCGTACCTGGCGCAACTGGCAATGACGTTATCGTCAAGCCAGCTGTTAAAGCGTAACGTCTGGGGAGTGAACTGATGGAATTAACATTGAAAGACGCGCAAAGCGCTCTTGAAGTATCCGAAGCGACCTTTGGACGTGAATTCAACGAAGCCTTGGTACACCAAGTCGTTGTAGCTTACGGTGCAGGCGCGCGTCAGGGTACAAAAGCGCAGAAAACTCGCGCTGAAGTTCGTGGTGGCGGTAAGAAGCCATGGCGTCAAAAAGGTACTGGCCGAGCTCGTGCTGGTACAATCCGTAGCCCAATTTGGGTTGGCGGTGGCCGTGCTTTCGCAGCTAAGCCTCGTGACTTCGAACAAAAAGTTAACAAGAAAATGTATCGCGGTGCGATTAAGAGCATTTTGTCAGAACTAATTCGCCAAGATCGTTTGATCGTGGTTGAGAAGTTCGGTGTTGAAGCACCTAAGACAAAAGAACTTATTGCTGCACTTAACGAATATGAACTGAAAGATGTTCTTATCGTTACTCCTGAAGTAGATGAAAACTTGTTCCTAGCGGCTCGCAACTTGTATAAAGTTGACGTTCGCGACGTAGCAGGCATTGACCCAGTGAGCTTGATTGCATTCGAAAAAGTGCTAATTACTGCTGATGCGGTTAAACAACTTGAGGAGGCGTTAGCATGAAAGAAGAACGTCTACTGAAGGTGCTAGTAGCACCTCACGTTTCAGAAAAGTCTACAATGGCTGCTGAAGCGAACAACACAGTTGTATTTAAAGTAGCCAAAGACGCGAACAAAGCCGAAATTAAAGCTGCAGTTGAAAAACTGTTTGAAGTTGAAGTTGAAGGTGTTCGCACAGTGAACGTTAAAGGTAAGACTAAACGTCACGGTATGTCTTTCGGTAAACGCAGCGACTGGAAAAAGGCCTACGTGGTTCTTAAAGAAGGTCAGGACATCGACTTTGTCGGTGGCGCTGAGTAAGAAGGGGATTAGAAATGCCATTATTGAAAGCTAAGCCAACTTCTGCCGGTCGTCGTCACGTTGTTCAGGTTACTAACCCTGACCTGCACAAAGGTGCACCGTACGCACCTTTGCTTGAAAAGAACAGCAAATCTGGCGGTCGTAACAACAATGGTCGTATTACTACGCGTCACATTGGTGGTGGTCATAAGCAACACTATCGTGTGATCGACTTTAAACGCAACAAAGATGGCATTCCAGCCAAAGTTGAGCGTTTAGAATACGATCCAAACCGTTCTGCTAACATTGCACTAGTATTGTATGCAGATGGTGAACGTCGTTACATTCTGGCTCCAAAAGGTATGAAAGCTGGTGATGCAATCCAGTCTGGTTCGGATGCTCCGATCAAGTCTGGTAACACATTGCCTATGCGTAACATTCCTGTTGGTAGTGTTGTACACGCAATTGAAATGAAGCCTGGTAAGGGTGCACAAATTGCACGCTCTGCTGGCGCTTACGCTCAGATCTTAGCACGTGACACTAACTACGTTACTTTACGTCTACGCTCTGGCGAAATGCGTAAAGTATTATCTGATTGCCGCGCCACCATCGGTGAAGTTGGTAATGCAGAACACATGCTTCGTTCATTGGGTAAAGCTGGTGCAACGCGCTGGCGTGGTATCCGTCCTACCGTTCGTGGTGTTGCCATGAACCCGGTTGATCACCCACACGGTGGTGGTGAAGGGCGCACGTCTGGTGGTCGTCATCCAGTATCTCCTTGGGGTGTTCCTACCAAAGGTAAGAAAACCCGAAGCAACAAGCGTACCGATAAACTTATCGTACGTCGTCGTAACAAGTAACAGCGAGGATTCACCATGCCACGTTCTCTCAAGAAAGGTCCATTTATCGACCTTCACTTGCTGAAGAAGGTAGAGGCTGCAGTGGAAAAGAACGAACGTAAACCAATTAAGACTTGGTCTCGTCGTTCCATGATCATCCCAGATATGATTGGGTTGACCATTGCGGTCCATAACGGTCGACAACATGTACCTGTCATTATTAGTGACGAAATGGTCGGCCACAAGTTGGGCGAATTTGCGCCAACGCGTACTTACCGCGGCCATGTCGCGGATAAGAAAGCTAAACGTTAAGGGGTAGGAAGATGGAAGCATTAGCTAAACACCGTTTTGCCCGCACGTCGGCTCAAAAGGCACGCTTGGTTGCGGATCAGGTTCGCGGTTTACACGTAGAGAAAGCACTAGAAGTTCTTACGTACAGCCCGAAGAAAAGCGCAGCGCTAGTAAAGAAAGTTTTGGAGTCTGCGATTGCTAACGCAGAGCACAACGAGGGCGCGGATATCGACGAGCTCGTCGTAGCCAAAATCTTTGTTGACGAAGGTCCAACTATGAAGCGAATCAAAACACGCGCCAAAGGCCGTGCTGATCGCATCTTTAAGCGCAGCAGTCACATTACTGTGGTTGTAGCGGATAACTAGGAGTAGATAATGGGACAGAAGGTACATCCTACAGGTATACGCCTGGGTATCAGTAAACCATGGACTTCTACCTGGTACGCTAATACTGCAGACTATGCGGACAACCTGTATAACGATCATCAGGTACGTCAGTATCTGACTAAGCAACTAAAGAACGCTTCACTTTCTAAAATCGTGATCGAGCGTCCTGCTAAGAGCATCCGTGTGACTATTCACACAGCTCGTCCAGGCGTTGTAATCGGTAAGAAAGGCGAAGACGTAGAGAAGTTGCGTAACTATGTATCTAAGCTAGCCGGTGTGCCAGCTCAGATCAACATCGCTGAAGTACGTAAGCCAGAGCTAGATGGTCAGTTAGTAGCTGACAGCATTTCTAGCCAGCTAGAGCGTCGCGTTATGTTCCGTCGTGCTATGAAGCGTGCGGTACAAAATGCAATGCGCTTGGGCGCTAAAGGTATTAAAGTTGAAGTTAGCGGTCGTTTAGGCGGAGCAGAAATTGCACGTTCTGAATGGTATCGTGAAGGTCGCGTTCCACTGCACACTTTCCGTGCAGATATCGATTACGCAACCTCAGAAGCATCAACAACTTACGGCATCATCGGCGTTAAGGTTTGGATCTTCAAGGGTGAAGTTCTAGGTGGATTACCTACAACTCAAGAGCAGCCACCGGCTTCTCAACCTAAGAAGAAAGGCCGCAACGCTAAGCGAGAGGGCTAATCATGTTACAACCAAAACGCATGAAGTTCCGTAAGATGCACAAAGGCCGCAACCGCGGCATGGCTGCAGGAAGCACTGTAGCCTTTGGTACTTACGGCCTTAAAGCGACTGGCCGCGGTCGAATGACTGCGCGTCAAATCGAAGCAGCGCGTCGTGCTATGACTCGTCACGTTAAGCGTCAAGGTAAAATTTGGATTCGAGTTTTCCCTGACAAGCCAATTACTGAGAAGCCTCTAGAAGTGCGTCAAGGTAAAGGTAAAGGTAACGTTGAGTACTGGGTATGCCAAATTCAGCCTGGTCGTGTTCTTTATGAGATGGAAGGTGTTCCTGAAAATCTTGCACGCGAAGCGTTTGAATTGGCAGCGGCTAAACTGCCATTTAAAACAACCTTTGTAACTCGGACGGTGATGTAATGAAAGCGACTGAACTGAAAGAAAAAAGCGTAGAAGAGCTGAACGCAGAGTTGATTAACCTGCTACGCGAACAGTTCAACCTGCGCATGCAGCACACAACAGGCCAGCTTGAAAAAACTGACCAGTTGAGAAAAGTACGTCGTAACATCGCGCGTGTTAAAACCATTCTGACTCAAAAGGCTGATGCGTAATGACTGAGCAAAAAATTCGTACAGTGCAAGGTCGTGTGGTTAGCAACAAGATGGATAAAACCATTACTGTTGTTGTTGAACGTTTTGTTAAACACCCTATCTACGGGAAGTTCATCAAGCGCTCTACTAAGCTTCACGCCCACGACGAAAGTAACGTATGCAACAAAGGCGACTTAGTAACTATAAGTGAATGTCGTCCGCTATCTAAGAACAAAACTTGGATGCTTGTAGACGTTCTTGAAAAAGCAGGCGTATAATCGCTTACTTTTTTAAAGTCTTAAAAAAGCCGCTTTCGAGCGGCTTTTTTGTTTTCTATTACTGATAGAAATTCTGCAAATAAGTATACTTAGCCCCATACACCCCTTATTGTTACCTTCTACATGTTAGATTTTTCTACTGAGTGTTAAGGAAGATATATGTCTGCTGAAAAGCGAGACTGTGGCAAGCCCACACTCGTCGATGAACTTTGCCGCTGGTTGTATTCATTTTTACTCCTTCTTTTAATTCCCTTAGCAATAGCAAAACTTGCCGGTAAAAAACGGGACCAACACTCACTGTACTCACACGGAAAGTTTGAGAGATTTGGCATTGTACCTACGCCACCTAGTCATAATGGTTATTTAATACATTGTGTATCTGTGGGTGAGGTGGTTGCTGCTTCCTGTGTCATTAAGCAGTTACTCATTGATGAACCCCATACAAGCATTACAGTTACCACAACGACCTCTACAGGCTCAGCGAGAGTAAGAGACATCTTTGGCGATAAGGTTAACCATTGTTACCTGCCATTTGACGTTTCACTATGTATGGCAATGATGCTCAAACGTATTCAGCCGAAAGCAGTGCTGGTCACCGAAGTGGAACTATGGCCAAACATGGTTCATATGTGCTGGAAGCGTAAGGTACCCGTTGTGGTAATCAATGCAAGAATGACAGATAGGTCTGCACGTCGATATCAAAAAATAAGCAGGGTTTTCCAGCCTATGCTTAATAAAGTGAGCCACGTATGCGCTCAAGGTGAAGGAGATTACCGCAATTATTTGGCTTTAGGGCTACCAGAGCAGAAACTGACCCTCACCAATAATATAAAGTTTGATCAAGCTGCTTCAGTGTCTACAGCCTCTGCTCGTTTTATGGGGCTGGAAAGTCACAACGGGCCAATTTTAGTTGCTGGCAGTACTCATGCCCCAGAGGAAGAATCGATAATAGAGGCGGCAAAACGTCTGTGGAAATCTCACCCTACTCTTGTGGTCATTATCGTGCCTCGCCATCCGGAACGTTTCGATACGGTTGCTGAATTACTGGTATCACATGATATAGCGTTTACAAGAAGCTCCTTAGCGACCACCTTTGACATAAACAAACCAGTAATTTTGCTTGATGAAATGGGACGCTTGAATCACGCGTATTCGGTTGGCACCATCGCCTTTGTTGGGGGCTCTATAGCAGATAGAGGCGGACATAACGCACTCGAACCCGCTGCTTTTTCACTGCCTATTTTAATGGGGCCCAACACGTACAATAATCCGGTCATCTGCCAACACTTAATTGACCGCGGCGCACTGAAGATTGTACGTAATGCACAAGAAATTGCACAAACCTGCGGCACATGGCTTTCGTCACAAGAGACTCGACAAAAAGCAGGAAACGCAGGCAGTCTGGTACTAAGTGAAAACAGGGGTGCATTGCATAAAACCTTATTTTGCCTAGCCCAGTCTATTTAATATTGGTAGTGATATTGTTAAGTAACGATAAGAGACATTAAAGACTCACCTTAACGAGGAAGACATGTATATAAGATAGGGTGATAGGGTAAGCTAAGGCGAGACAAAGCAAGAAAAAGTAAAAAAGAGAAGCGCAACACAATAGTTGATGTCAGTAAATCATGTGTTCATCTTAGACTTTTGGTTAATATGTGAACCCCAGTACAGTGCGCTGGGTGCACCATGTTGAAACGAGGTGTTAACGGCGACCGTGTTGATTTTACTCGGAATTAGCCTAACTTATTGTAACTAAAAGATTTTGAAAATCTGGTTTAGCTTTTGCAAACAATTACGTCGACGATGTAGCAGTAGTAAAATTCAAACAATAAAGTTCGTTCTAAACGTACACTGCGTTACGCGTTTTCCAGGGAGAGGCCTCCTGCCGATGGCAGGAGGTTTTCTTACTTTCTACTCAGAGCCATCTTGTGATACAGGTTCCGGCTCTACCAAGCTAATTAAGCGCCATCCTGCCTTAGGTTCAATACTGTTCCCGTTAATAAAGGTAAAGCTTTTTCCATCACTATCAATGGCAATAAGCGGTGTGGCTCTATCACCATACTTATGAATGTATTGCTCATAATCAAACTCTTCTGAGAGTGGTGTGGTTTTAATCGTAGACCCCTTTGCAACCGCAGAGGCCAAATAACCATAAGTTACACCCTCATCAAACAACATCAGTTTTTTCGCGTATTGGTTGCTCACTTGATGACTAGGACGTGTAGATTGCTCATTATTGGTTAGCGCCCATACCTTGTCTTTGCCCAGCGTATTCTCGAAGTGATAGGCAATAGGTGGATTCAACTGCTTATAGGGAGACATAATAAGCACAGTGCCAATAGTGGATAGTTCCAAATGGCGAGCCGCGTGATCTGACATAGGGTTACCAAAATAAACTGGAATGTCCATCATTCTAGCTTCTCTAATGGCATCCCAGTTGGTGTCGGTCACAACGACATCGAGCTTCTGGTTTAACATTTCTGTTGCCAACATACGATTGAACTTACTGCCGCCGAAGAACAGGTAGCCAGTAGGTGCTGGCGCCCGAACCTTAAGTAGCGTAGCGACAGAGCGAGCGGTAATGCTTTGCACAACAACGGTTGCAATGATAACCATAAACACAATAGGCACTATAATGCCTGCGCCCTCGTAGCCAATCTCCTCTAATTTTAATGAGAAAAGTGCAGATACTGCTGCGGCAACAATTCCACGTGGTGCTATCCAGCTGAGAAGCGCAATTTCGTTAAGCTTCAAGCCTGTACCAATACTTGAGACCAACACAGATATTGGGCGTGCAATAAACATAATTATGGCAAGCACCACCAGCGTACCCCAGCCAACGGCAACCACGGAGTCTAGGTTTAATCGTGTGGCCAGTAAAATAAAGAGACCTGAGATAAGCAGCACGCTGAGTGTTTCTTTAAACTCTAAAATATCCTCTACATCCACATCTTTCATGTTGGCCATTACCATGCCAGTAATAGTCACCGCCAATAGCCCTGATTCGTGAGCGACATAGTTAGACGCGGCAAAGACACCTAAAATAATGGTTAGCACTGCGGTATTGAGGAGATAGTGGGGGATCCAGTCTTTACGTACACACATGCCAAGGAAATAGCCTGAGGCAAGCCCAAGAAAAGAGCCAATGCCTATGGTCTTGCTAAAGGCGATAAAGGTTTGAGTAATGGCGGTTTCCTGCGATGCCACAATAAACTCAAATACTAACACTGCCAGTAATGCCCCAATAGGATCGATAATAATCCCTTCCCATCTGAGTATGTTAGCTAGGTTAGTATGGGGGCGCACTGTTCTGAGCATAGGCACTATAACAGTGGGGCCGGTCACCGTCACGATAGCGCCGAATAGACAGGACAGTTGCCAGGTGAGACCCAAACAATAGTGCGCGGCTGCGGCAGAGATAATCCCTGTTATTAGAACGCCTACGGTACATAGGTTGCGTACCATGTTGCCATGCCCGGCTATGTCTTTAAACTTCAGCGTAAGCGAGCCTTCAAACAAAATGATAGCAACGGAAAGTGAAACCACCGGAAACAGTAAGTCGCCAAATAAAGCATCGGCATCGAGTATGCCAAACACTGGGCCTACCACAATACCAACAATAAGAAGAGGCAGTATGGCGGGAAGCCGAACCCGGTATGCCAAGTATTGACAGCCGATAGAGAGTAAACCTACCGCAACAAGAGAGAGTAAGGGATCAGACACGATTATTTCCTTATTAACATCGGTGTAGTTCCGTAGCTAACATCACGCGCCGCTACTATTTTATTAATTTTCGTTAATACACATACGGGTATTGATAGTGTTTAGACCAAAGACGGTCTTGCTTACACGTTATTCTTGTAGGCACTGAGCGGTGCACTCTCTGCGCTCTCTTCAATGTACAAATAAACGCTTCAATAATACACGGTAAAGATCAACACGCCCCTGAATATTTGCTATTCTTTTCACTTCTTATGAACAGTTCCATAGAGATAGTCTGTGACATATTCTTTCATACCTTCATTGCGTTTGGCTTACGCAGTATCAATACTCTGCGCAGTGAGCGGTTGCATGGCCCCGATCCCTTCCTCATCAAAAGGCCTACACATAGAAGAGACGATAACCTTACCTCCAATGCTGTCAGAAACATCAGGGCTTTTTTGCGCAGATGACCATGTGCTGTCAATCAACGATTCAGGGAATGCGCCCGCTGTATTTAAAGTAAGTTATAGCGGCAAACTGAAACAAACAATTACTCTGCCCATTATTAACAATGACTGGGAAGCAGTAAGTGCAGACAGTGATTACTTTTATGTCGCCGATATTGGCAACAACAAAGGGCAGAGAGAGCAGGTTGCAGTTTATAAAGTGAATCAGCAAAATGTGAAAGACATCGAAACGCTGTCAATCAAATACGCTGCTAATAACGTGAATAGCAACATTCCCTATGCCCATGATTACGACGCCGAAGCCATGGTGAAAAAAGGCAATGAATTACTGCTTTTCTCCAAGAGTTGGAGCTCGGGTATTACTCATGTTTATCGAATAAATGAAGGTGAAAGTCTGCAAGTGCTTACGCCATTCGCTGCCCTATCTGGTTTGCCAGGCGTCGTCACAGGAGTGGACTATGATTCGGGTAAACAACAATACGTGGTCGTAGGTTACAAATCAGACCCTTTTGGTAATTTCGCAGCCTTTATCGCTGAAGTGTCGCAAGACTTCACATTAACCTCTATTTGGCCGTTAGAGGGTTATAAGCAGGTTGAGGGAGTGTGTGTGGATAAAGGCGGTAACTATTGGTTTACCGAAGAAAAAACCGAGACCCGTGCGGCATCTCTTACGAAAGCATCTTTTCAATAGCCGGTGGTACGTCTTTAGAGACCTAGCGAAGTAGCGCACTGGTTGTAACCAGTACGCTACTTATATCAAGCACTAATTAAAACAAGTGCGCTATGCAGGTTTAAATCTTAAACCTATTAACTTCAATTGATAGCGCCTTAGCAAGTTCATCTAGCCTGTCGCTCACGCTAACTAGCACCTGAGTCGCATTTAAGGTTTCTTCACTAGAAGCACTAATATCGTTGATATTGCGGCTGATATCCTCTACCACAACGGCTTGCTGCTCAGTGGCTGTGGCCACTTGGGTGTTCACGTCATTGATGGTTGAAATTTCGTGAGTAATCTTTTGAAGCAAGGCGTCAATCTCGTTAGTGGCTGTCACCACGTCATCGGTTTTTGTGCGGCTCGTTTCCATTTGATCTACCGCAGACTTAGAGTCTTGCTGAAATTTATCAATTTTCACCTGGATTTCATCAGTGGCTTGGGCTGCTCGCTGAGCCAACGTTCGTACTTCATCTGCTACCACTGAAAACCCGCGACCATGATCGCCAGCCCGAGCTGCTTCAATAGCCGCATTTAACGCAAGTAGGTTGGTTTGTTCTGAAATACCTCGAATAGTATCAAGAATGCCACCGATAGCGCTGGTGTGCTCATCGAGAGACTGAATTACCCCAGATACCGTTTGTATCTGCCCGCTTAAGTCTTGAATAGCAACTACGGCCTTTTGCGTAACTTGTCGACCTTGTTCTGAGTTTGTATTTGCTTGATTAGCGTTTTGCGCCGCGTGAGTTGCCGATTGAGCTACTTCACTCACTGTACTGCCCATTTCAGTTAATGCCGCAGCGGCTTGCAACGTTTGGTCACGCTGACTCTTTGTTGAGTGCTCGGTTTGTTGTGACTGACGGATAACGTCAGCCGCAGATAATTTCAATTCTTCACTGGTTTTTGCCACCTTAGAAATGGTGGCGTGTAAATGGTCGATGAACTGATTGAAACCTTCAACGAGGCGGGCAATTTCTTTTTGCTCTGGAACCGGTATACGTGCACGAAGGTCGCCTTCACCTTTTCCTAACTGTTGGAAAATATCTGCAAGTGATTCAAGGGGCTTGGTTAATGTGCCTGCAAGCCAAATACCGATGAGCGCGAAGCCGCCAGCGATGATCAATGACCAAATAATGATTTGCTGGCTTCCTGCATTCAAAGACGCGTAAAGTTCGCTTTCAGGAACCTGAGCGACAACATACCAACCCGCTTTCTTTACATAAGTGCTCGCATACAGCATTTTGCCATTGTCTTGTTCGCTGGTAGCCATGGCGAAGTCTTGTTTAGTTAGCAAAGCCGATGCAGTTTGATTATCACTGACAGAGGCTAACTTAGCTTTACCTAAAAGCTTTGTATCGGGGTGAGCGATAATCGTTCCCGACCCGTCAACAAGATAGACAAAGCCAGTTTGTGCAATTTTAACGGCATTGATGATGGTAAGCAGCTCATCAACGGATTTTGCAACACCTGACATGCCACTGCCGTTAATTTGCTGATAATTTGCAAACAGTCGATACCCTTGACCAGGTTCATTGTACAAACTGAGTGAAATTGGCTCACCGCTGCCCTTATAGGCGAAGAACCACCCGTCGAACTCGTCATTTTTTAAGGTGCGTAAGAAACCATCTTGATTCCAATACTTGTAGGTATTTCTATCGACAAAAGAAGCGACGGTAAGATCGTTAAAACTCACAATGTCGTTGAGATAGTTAAGCAATCTGCGTTCGCCAGCTTTATCTGCACCACTGGCCGACCACGCTAAAATATCCGGGTTCGAGGCAATGCTGTGGGCAACGGTAAGCATTACATTTGCTTCGCTATCCACGCGGTTTCCAATTTGCTTTAACAGGGCGGTAAGTTGCAGCGTTTCCATGTTTTCTTTAACGAGGTCACGAGCAATCCACTGACTAATAGACCCAACTAAAATAGATGCCGCTAGTACAGCAACAATAAGTGAAATAATGAGTTTTTGCTTAATACTGAAAGTCATAGCTTTCGACCACGTAAGTTAATGCTGATACACGTAAGTTAATGCTGCAAATAGGAACATAGCACGGCAAGCAATACAGCAAGCACCGCAACGTCCGAATTAATACAGCGCTATTTGGCTAATTACACTCTGTGTCATTATTCTTTTTATTTTACAGATATTTTTATTACACAGAGTTTGAAGGTGCTGAATATTCAATACCTAGAACTTGATACCTAGTATCTAGTACTTAACACCTAGTTTTAGGCTAATACGTCATAATGCCAAAATGCATGGACTTAAAATACATAGACTTAAAATGCATAGTCTTGAAATACATAGCGCCAGAATAAAGTGTATCGGCCAATGTGTGTCAAAGTTAATGGTATTGATAAACAGCCGTTCATTTAAGATTGTGCGGCATAACTGACTGAAGGGTCAATGAAAAAAGCCGCCAATTTATGGCGGCTTTGTTACTAAAAAGTGACTGATGTAAACAGGGTGTTTACTCGTCGTTTGATTTCGGGATTGGGAATCCTCTATCGCGCATTAGTGCATCTACTTCTGCATCACGTCCACGGAATTTGCGATACGCTTCTGCTGGGTCCATCGCATTGCGAACAGAGAATAGGTATTTCACCAAACGATCGCCAACTTCCTTATCGTAAAAACCGCCAGGGGCTTCCATAAAGGCTTCGGCTGCATCGGCAGTCAGTACTTCTGCCCACATATAACCGTAGTATGCAGCGGCGTAACCTTCACCTGAGAATACATGACCAAAGTGCGGAGAACGGTGACGCATAACAATCTCTTCAGGCATATCGAGCTTAGTTAGCTCTTCACGCTCAAACGCATCTGGGTCGATATCTTCAGGGTTGGTGGTGTGGTATTTCAAGTCCATGATGGCTGACGCCATATACTCTGTCGTCTTAAAGCCTTCATTGAATGTTGATGCCTTTTTAATCTTCTCAACAAGAGACGCGGGAATTGGTTCACCTGTCTCGTGGTGTACTAAGAACTGGTTAATCACCTCATCGGTTGTTAACCAGCGCTCGAGTAGCTGAGATTGAAACTCGGTGTAATCGCGAACGCCAGAGTGCGAAGACGGATACTTAACGTCAGCAGATAGGAAGTGAAGGGCATGACCAAACTCGTGGAAATACGTTTCTGCATCATCCCAAGAGATTAGCGTCGCTTCGCCCTCAGCACCCTTTACAAAGTTAGAGTTGTTTGAAGATAACACCGTCTTCTTACCGTCAAACGTGGTATACGAGCGATACGTTGTTGCCCATGCACCCGAACGCTTACCTTTGCGAGAGAATGGGTCAAGGTACCAAAGACCGATGTGTTCACCGCTGTCTTTATCTGTTACTTCCCAAACTTTGACGTCTTCGTGGAATACAGAAACTTTTCCTTCTTCTATTGGAGTGAAGTTAAAGTTAAATAAACGACCGGCGACGTAAAACATCGCTTCGCGAAGCTTATCAAGCTGCAGGTACTGCTTCACTTCGTTTGAATCTAAGTCGTACTTATCTTTGCGTACTTTTTCGGCATAAAAACGGTAGTCCCAAGGCTTAATAGTAATATCTGCGCCTTCAGCTTCTGCAACTGCCTGCATATCGGCAACTTCTTCTTCAACCCGAGCAATAGCAGCGGGCCATACTTTCATCATTAGCTCCATCGCATTTTCTGGGTTTTTCGCCATGCGATCTTCTAAACGCCACTGAGCATAGTTTTCATAACCAAGTAGTTCAACACGTTCGTCACGCAGCGTTAATATTCGCTTGATGATTTTATTGTTATCGAAATCATCTGCGTTATCGCCGCGATTATAATACGTACGCCATACCTGTTCGCGTAGCTCGCGGTTTGTAGAATAGGTGAGGAACGGATCCATAGAAGAGCGGCTATTAGTAATGGCGTACTTACCTTCTTCGCCTCGAGACGAGGCAGCGGCTTTTGCTGCTTTCACAAATGATGCCGGCAGGCCATCTAACTGCTCTTCTGTGATGTAAGTCACATAATTTTCTTCATCAGCAAGTACATTGCTAGAGAAGTTGGTGTGCAGTGTCGCTAGCTCTTTATTAATTTCCGCATAACGCTTTTTGCTTTCGCTATCTAGTGTTGCACCGTTGCGTGCAAAGCTGTTGTAAGTCATCCACGCAATACGCTGTTCTTCAGCAGTAAGCGATGATAACTCGTCAGATTCGTAAACCGCTTTTACACGAGCAAACAGTTTTTCGTTCTGCGTAATTTTGGTAAAAAATGAAGACAAGATAGGAGACATTTCTGCCTGAATTTCGCGGAATTCAGGGCTTGATTTGTTCGCGCTCCAAATGCCGTAGTAGGTAAATACGCGGCCGAGTTCTGCGCCAGCACGTTCCATTTCCACAATAACATTGTCGAATGTTGGCGGTGCGTCATTATTGGCAATAGCATCTATTTCTTCTAAATTTAACGCCATCGCTTTTTCAAGAGCTGGTTTTAAATCTTCTAGTGACATCTTGTCGAAGGCCGGCACGCCGCCGTACGGTCCTTTAAATTCTTGCAGCAATACGTTGTCGAACTGTGCGGTACTTGATGAATCCATCCCCGCTGTTTCAGGTACTGGCGCAACCGAGGTTTCAGCAACTTTTTGTTCTGAACATGCACTTAGCGCAACGACAACAGCCATTGCGGTGAGTGACGACTTAAAGTTTCTCATGAGGTTTCCTGTCTTTTGTTATGATTTTATACCTCTTTATTGGCGAGGTATTTTGACGTAGTAACATACTAAGGCAATGTAAATATAAGTTAAATGCTCTTTACCGTAATAGTAGGTTAACAGACCTTCACTGTTGTGATTTACCCTTGCCAGTGGAGGGCGTGTAAACCAACGCGTCTAACTCGTATGCAATTCATCGAAATTGATTAAATTTTGATTGCATTTTTAACCTTAAAAATTACACTGCGCTCGTTCCATATCGCTATCGTTTATAGCGCCTTTTTACCCCCTGTTTTTTTAAGTGAAGCGCGATGTTTGAATTTTTACTGCATGCTTTTCCAGTGGCTTTCGCACTGGGGTCTTTCTGGTCTAATACCGAGCGTAAATTGCTCCTATTAAATCTAGGGTTGTGTGTGGCTATTGGCTCTTTATTGGTATTTGAGCAGGCGTGGGGAGGTGCAATAGTTATTACGGTGGCGGGACTGAGCACCAGTTATCGATTGATCAAGCAAAAGTTACTGTCTCCCATTGCTACTTACGTAACATTGATAGGCATGATGTGCCTCGTGCTTACCGTAAATAACCTAACGGGTAAAACGTCCTTTATTGAAACCATGCCTGTGTTTACGTTTATGGCATACCGGTTTGGTGAACTACATTGTAAAGAAGCAGGTCTGAGAATCTGTATGATAGTGGGGTCTATTAACTTCACCTTGTACGGCATTATCACCCAAACATGGGGACTCGCAATCACAGAAGCACTCTTTGCGGTATCGAACCTGTGGTATTACATGAAGCTTAGACGGGCCATGCGCGTAAGCCCGGTATAAAAAAGGGCTTATTTAAAAGCCCTTTCTACGAGTGATTCTTTGTCGGCGCTGTTTATTGGCAGTGCTTATTTGCAGTGCTAGGGATTAAGCGAACGCCTTTCACGCAAATGTTGCTGAACTACATTGGCTTACGCAAAAACCACTGTTTTATTACGGTGAATAATAACCCTGTCTTCTAGGTGATATCGAACCCCGTGGGCTAATGCCGTTACCTCGCAGTCCTTTCCTTTGCGTACCATGTCATTGGCGCTGTCGCTGTGACTGATGCGTTTCACGCTTTGCTCAATAATAGGGCCTTCATCAAGGTCTTTCGTCACATAGTGGCAGGTGGCACCAATCAGCTTTACGCCGCGATCGTAGGCCTGCTGATAGGGTTTTGCCCCAGCAAAGCTAGGCAAAAAGCTATGGTGAATATTTATCGCCTTGCCTTGTAACTGCTGACACAGGCTATCTGGCAGAATTTGCATAAAGCGCGCAAGCACAGTCAAATCGATGGCGTATTCGTTAAGCAGCGTGGATATTTGAGCAAACGCAGCCTCTTTGCCAAGTGCTTTAAAGTCAACCCAATGAAAAGGGACTTTGTACCAGTCGGCAAATTGTTTCATTTGCGGGTGATTACCAATAATAACCGGAATGTCACAATGCAGTTCACCTGTATGCCAGCGGTGCAGTAAATCAACTAAACAGTGAGATTCCAAACTGCCTAGTAGCGCTACTCGCTGTTTTTTCGATGAATCGGTAAACTTCCAATTCATCTGGTATTCATTTGCTAAGGGCGTAAATTCTTCAACGAAGCTTTCTGCATTCAGCGTTAAAGAGCTCGCGCCTATTTCGTGGCGCATAAAAAAGCGACCGGTTTGCAGGTCGGTATGATGGCTTGCTTCCACGATGGTGGCATTGTGGTCGGCTAAAAACTGAGACACATTTGCGACCAGACCAACTTGGTCTGGGCAATCAATAACTAATTTATAAGTTTGTTGCATGAATATAGGCAGGTTCGAAAAACGTCACACCTTTTTACCTGTCAATGGTAGGGATGTAAAGGGCTTAGCGCTGTCTCTTTATACTACACGGTGTGCAGACATCGCCAAGGTAGCTTTATGGCGTCAATCTGTGATGCCCCTTCTCAGTTTTTCTCTAATTGAAATATTGTGCTCGAGTGACCAAGAGTCACGAATGGGGTAGGCCACACCTTGAGGCGTAGATACAGACTCGAACAAATGAAACGCGCTGGCCTGTACATCAATACTTGGAGCAAAAAGTGGCAGAGGCAATGTAGATGTTGCTTTTCTCACCATCGTGATGTGCGGCTTATACTCTTTTCCCTCTACTTCAATACCAGCGCTTCTCGCACTCTTTCGTGTCAGCTTTGCTAAGTTCATAAGCTCATTGGGCGGCGAACTTGGGGCGCTAAATAATATTTTAGGGCCGTTCCATATACCAGTCTCATCAAGTGTAAGCGTAAAGGGTTCAGCGGTTAGCGCATCTAACTCAGCCATAAGGGCTTCATGTTGGCGATGATCGATGTCGCCCAAAAAGCAAAGTGTCATATGGTAATTAGCTGCAGGAACCGCGTAAGGCACCCCCGGCTCATTATTGTTAATGCCTTTGTTAACGGCGCTTTTTGTTTTTTTACTCCGTGTCTTGCCTTTATTTTTATTGCGTATACCGGTATCTGTGCCTACGTCGTTGCTTCTTATCATGCTTTTCGTCATGTGCCGAGGCAATACTTCGGGCATTGCCTGCTGCCGCCAGCTATCTAAAGCGAGCTTTTCTGACGCACTTAAATCTAAACCTATAAAACAACGCATTCTTTATCCTTTGAGCTTTTATATTCAACATGCCCTAATCGCTATGCAATTAGGATAAATCCAGATCAGATTTTGAGACAGTATACGACGCTAGCAGATAGCGATGAATGCTGTAATATGCCCTCAACGATTTGCTCTCATAAATCGCCTTAGGTCATTACCTTAATTCAGTAGCTTAATTCATTACCTTGATTGAACGTCCTTATGTTAGATAACTTATCTCATTTACCCGCATTTTCTCTAGTTGACGGGTTAGCCAAAGAAATTGCTACCAATAATGTCGTGATTGGTGCGCCCCCTGGTGCAGGTAAATCTACGGTACTGCCTCTGTCACTGTTAAATACAGATCTTACTGGCAAAATATTGTTGATGCAGCCAAGAAGAGTGGTGGTAAGGAATTTAGCAGACTATTTAGCCAAGCAGCTTGGTGAGTCGGTGGGGCAAACCATAGGCTATAGAATACGGGGTGAAAGTAAGGTTAGTGCACAAACTCGTATTGAATTAATTACTGAGGGCATACTGACACGAATAATTCAAAACGATCCTGAGTTAACAGGCGTCAGCGCAATTGTCTTCGATGAGTTTCACGAGCGCAGTATTCACAGCGACTTCGGCTTGGCACTTGCGCTAGAAGTGCAAGCGGGGCTTCGCGATGATTTACGTATTCTTGTTATGTCGGCTACTCTTGCCTTAGAGCCCCTTAGTCGCTTACTTGAAAAGCACAGTGCATTGCCTATCAGTCACCTGAATACTCAAGGGCGGGCCTACCCCGTTGAGGTTTTCTATTACAAAGATACCTTTGCAAAAGACATTGTGGTGAATACCACGCAGGTGGTTAAAAATGCCGTAACACGTCACGACGGTGATGTGCTGGTATTTTTGCCAAGTCGCGCAACGATAAATGCTGTTGAGCGAGAGCTTAATTCGTTCAGTCAAAGTCAAGATATAGCGGTGTGCCCGTTATATGGCGCGTTGGGGAAAAGTGCACAGCAGCAAGCGTTAGTAGCAGATAATGAGGGCCGAAGAAAAGTTATTTTGGCGACCAATATTGCTGAAACCAGTTTAACCATTGAAGGGGTTAAAGTGGTAATTGATAGTCTTTGGGAAAATATTGCACAGTACCACCCGGCAAGTGATATGACACAAATCACAATGCAGAGAATTTCCCAAGCCTCAGCCACACAAAGAGCAGGACGAGCGGGGAGAGTCAGTGAGGGAGAGTGTTATCGCCTGTGCAGTCAAGAAAGTTTTGAACGCCTTGCGCATCACAGTGCAGCACAAATTGAAAGAGAGGATATTAGCAGCTTTTTGCTCGACACCTACGCATGGGGAAGTAAGCCGAATGAGTTAGCGTTACTTACGCCGCCCACTGCCACTCAAGAAGCGATTGCTCAGAAAAAACTGCAGCGCATTCACTGTATTGACGAGGGCCTGTCGATTACAGCTTACGGAAAAAAGGTCGCAGAGTTACCTTGCCAGCCACACCTTGCCAATCTCCTTTTGGTTTGTCAGAACACAAATCCGTCTCTTGATAAATCAATGCAGGGCTTATTCAAAAATACAGCAACAGGCTCACTAAAGAAGGCAATGCAGGCAGCCGCTCCTTTTGTAGTGGCATTGAGTGAGAGCGGAACTCTCGGGCAAAATACACCGCTGGTGAGTGAACTGCTTCGTACATTGAGTGCAGCAGAACGGACACAAATAACCTCGCAAGCAAAGCGTTATGCGCGCTTTGTTGGCATTGAAGGTAATAGTTTATCCATCTCTGCACTAGACGATGACGCTATTGGTTTGTGTATAGCCATTGCGTATCCA
The DNA here is from genome assembly GCF_000753865.1 of Alteromonas sp. LOR. Lineage (GTDB taxonomy): Bacteria > Pseudomonadota > Gammaproteobacteria > Enterobacterales > Alteromonadaceae > Alteromonas. The sequence goes on from NZ_JQFW01000040.1 coordinate 27,790, forward strand.
CTGCAGGTGGCATTTTTACGAGAAGCGAAAACTGCATCGCACCAAAGTACAAGAAAAGCAGATGGGTCCGGCCATATTATTCAAGACTATAAGCTAGCAAGTGGAAAGGGGGCGCAAGTTAGCGGCTTGTCATCGAAATCTCCGCCTCAGTGGTTGGCTGTGCTACATGGGCAGCATATTGAAAATACAGTGAAAATTCGTCAGGCTCAGCCTATTTCAGAGTCACTGCTACGAGGCATATTTCCACATGCGTTCAATCAGCAGCAGCGCATCAGATTAAATCGTGTCAGCGGTTTAATGGAAGCGCGCACCATAACCGGGTTTTATGATATCGATTTAGACACTACGCCGGTCTCAAAAGATACGCGCTCAAAAGATAGTGCATATTGGGAGCAGGCTACTGTTGAGGCATGGTTAGGCTACCTTGAATCCCTTGTGCTTAAAGAATGGCCCTTATCTGAAGCTGACTGGCAGTGGTGGCGTCGAGTTAAATTAGCTGCACAGTACGAGTTACCTCAGCCGCAGTCCTTTGGTGAAGACGCACCGTGGCCTAAATCGTTAAATGATGTTGTTCACCAGGCCAAAGAGGGGCTTACCGGTCATTTAGCGCGATGTTCATCGTTAAAAATGTTGCATAAACTGCCTTGGAAAACGGCGCTCAATAATGGACTAACCTGGCCCCAGCAAGATGCTCTTGCAACACTCTTGCCTATGACGATGCGCATTCCCACCGGGCGAGAAGCTGCCCTAGACTATCGAGAGAGCGGCGATGTAGTGCTGTCCGTTAAGTTAACGGAAATGTATTCTCAGTCTGCACCTATTGTTATTGGCAATGGTCGCATAACAGTGGTGTGTGAATTACTTTCTCCCGCCGGACGGCCGCTTCAAACCACCAGTGATCTCGGTACATTTTGGGAGGGAAGTTATAAGGAAATTCAAAAAGAGATGAAGGGGCGCTACCCTAAACATTTTTGGCCAGACAACCCCGCTGTATCAAAGCCGACAACGAAAACTAAAAAGCATTTATAGAGAGGTCGTGCTGTTCTTTGCACAATTCTTTCATCGACGAAATTTTCACCGACGAAAATTTCACCGACGAAAGTTGTATGTTATTGCATACCTTTTAAGGTTAGCATTCACCCTAAGCACTCCGTGTGAACCTGTAATCTGATTGTTATCTGTTCTTTTTCACGTTGTTACTTGAATATTCACTCTTTGAAATCAATTTTCTGAGCGTATTTTTTCGTTTTGTGTCGCAAGTGTCATAAATGTACTATATTAATTTATGGCGCGCTTGCTTTTTTAGGTGATAAAATAAGCAGTGGAATAAATATAGCGCGTTTTTTGCGATACATGGCATTTTATACGTAACGCGTATTGAAAGCGTGTTGAGTCAATGTGAATAGCCTAAACGCTATCCACGTTGTGTGAATCAACATTCATTTGGTTAGTTGGCATTGTTAAGGGGCAACAGTAAGGCGATGAGTAGACAATGAAGCCTGAGCTGCATTCAAAGATTTTGCTCGTAGACGATGAAACCAGCGTGCTTCGCGCATTAAGTCGCGTACTAACGTATGCGGGTTACCAGGTCATTACGTCCTCTTGCCCGAAAGATGCCTTAGCTATGGTTAAAGCTCAATCTTTCGATGTCATTATTGCTGACTACCGTATGCCAGAAATGAACGGTGTCGCTTTTTTACGCAAGTCCCGCCCCCATCAACCTTTTGCCTGTCATTTTATATTAAGCGGTGATGCCGACATTGATGACGTTATAGAGTGCATGAACGATGATGTGGCAGAGCGCTTCTTGCGCAAGCCGTGGGACAATAAACGTCTGCTCGATGAAGTGAGTATCGGTGTTGAAAAGCGGCATAAAAACCACCTTCTTAGTGTGATGATGAACAATCAACTGCAAAAGCAGCACCCCAATGAGTCAAAGGATCTTTCTGTAATAACCTCGTCTACTGCTAACGGTTCACAGGCTCACTCCAGTCAAAATAACGAGCTACTAGAACGACTAAAGTCTGCCATTTTTGAAGATGAATTTAGTTTGGTTTACCAGCCGAAAGTATGCGCAAAAACGGGAAGAATTGTCGGGTTAGAAAGTTTATTGCGCTGGACGAGTGCGGGTTACGGCTCAGTATCACCAGAGATTTTTATTCCAGTCGCCGAAGAGGGAGATTTTATTCAAGAGATCGGCGAATGGGTGTTAAGAGAAACGGCACGGTTTCAAATACGATGGCAAGCATTTACTTTGCTAGATGGGTTTAAGCTTGCTTTCAATGTATCGCCAAAGCAGTTACACGATGACAAATTTGTCGATGTTGTAAAGGCCTTGATAGCTGAGGGAAACCTAGTTCCAGAAAATTTGTGTGTGGAAATAACGGAGTCAGCCGCTATCGAAGACTTCGATGGCTGCTGTAAACAGCTTAAGAGGTTAGAAAAGTTAGGTATTGACGTTGCCATTGACGATTTTGGTACCGGACATACTGCTATCAACTATCTTCTTAATTTGCCGGCTCAAGTGGTTAAGATAGATCGGAGTTTAATTGCCGGTGTAGATAGTGAAGAAAAGTGCTACAACGTGGTAAAAAATTTAGTGTCAATGGCCCAGTCAATTGGCATGAAAGTGGTTGCCGAAGGTATAGAAGTATCTCAGCACGCGTTGTGTTTACGGGATATGGGGTGTGAAGAATTGCAGGGCTATCTTTATAGTAAGCCGCTCGCAGAAGAGCCCTTGTTGAAAGTGCTGGCACAACAGCCTTATTTAATCTGAGGAGATAGGATGTCGAGTAATCAGGTTGTCATTGTTGATGATGAAGAGCTGATCCTTAAATCGTTGAAAAGAGCGTTGAGACGATTAGCGCCCTCATGGTCAGTCCACCTTTTTGATTCCCCAAAAGAAGCCCTTGATAAACTACAGCAGGGTGAAATAAAACCAGACCTCGTCATGTGCGACAGACTTATGCCAGGAACACGAGGTGACGACGTTTTGCTTGAGTGCAGAACTCACAACCCAGAGGCTATTCGTCTATTAATGACCGGTGATACTCGGGTTGATATGAAGGAGATAGTTGCTTCAAACGTGCATATTTTCATTTCGAAACCCTTTGAGCACGGCGATATTAGCGACGTACTCAATCGAGTGATGCGCATAAAAGCACTCCCCTTAACACATTCAGTAAGGCAGGCCCTTGGAAGGTTAAAAGGGTTGCCGGTACTTAATGAAACCTATCAGAAGTTAGACAAGCTTCTTAAGTGTGAGGACGCCGAACTTGATGAAGTGGCCAGGGTAGTAGGAAAAGATCCAACGCTGGTGGCAAATGTACTTCAAGCCGCAAACTCTCCTTTTCTTGGGTTTCGCGGGCAGGTCTCCTCTGTAGATAAGGCAGTGAAACGACTGGGTCTGAATACTATTGCATCTATAGCGGTTGCCTCTAGCTTGAGTCAAACCTATAGCATTGACAGCAAAATGCACCGAGATGTCGTGGTACGTGCACTTTCGTCTGCCTATATTGCAACTCGACTGATGCAGTTGCGTGGCTTTTCGCGAGAGCAGGCAGAGTATTCATTTTCGATGTGTTTACTTGCTTCTATTGGCGAACTGTATTTGGTGGATGCGCCTGAAACGGCAAATGATGTGGGGCTGCAGTCATCAACGAAGCCCATTAGTGCACTTATCACCTACTATCTTCTTACCGTATGGGGCATAGAGGAGCGATTGGTGGAAGATATTCTTTCGGCGTCATGTGAGGTGGCAGAAAAGTCGGAAGAGCTAGACGATTCAGAAGAGGCAAAAGAAGCAGAAGGGCTAATAGCATCTCAAGTCTTTTATCTCGCCCGCCGCTTGGCGTGCGAAGATTTTGATGAGGCGCTGACGGATGTACTAAATATGGGAGATTTTGCCCAATGGTACCCAGCACTTAATGCGCTTAAAGAAAACCCGCCTGAAGACATTAACTTAGCTGCGCCTCAGTAATCACTGATAATTGAGCCTATCGTGTTGAGGTGAGGCTGAGATGACACTCATCACACACAGAACTGAGCAGCCATGGTACATTCAAAATACGGGTTAATCCGAGGTATTGGTTAACCCGAAATACTGGTTATTTCAAACTAGTACCGATGGCTGTCAGCGCCTTCTGAGTGAGCAATTATCTGTGCAAACTGGTATCAAGAGTGTTTATCTAGCGTAACATCAAGAGCGCTCATTACGTCTAGCCCTGGAAACCCATCAGCAATCATACTATTCGCTATTTGATAATTGCGAATACCTTCGCGGGTGGCGGGCCCTATAATTCCGTCGGGCTTACCTACATCGAAGCCCAGAGTATTGAGCTTGCTTTGTAGCGCAATGATGTCCTTTCGGCTGTAAGCAGGAAGGTCTGGCAATGTGGCTTTTATACCTGAGGCTCCGGTGATCTTATCAGCTAAAACACCGACTGCGATGGCGTAAAACTCAGAATTGTTCCAACGCATGATCACTCTAAAGTTTTTATAGGCGATAAATGCAGGCCCTTCGTGACCGGCAGGTACGATGACATAGGCAGAGGTATCTGCATTACCCAGTTCGCTGCCGTCTGCTCGCATTACCCCAAGTGCGTTCCATTCGCTAAGAGGCTGGCGGTTTTTGTAGCCAGAAAGTCGATAGTCAAAGTTCTCAGGTAGCGTAATTTCCCGCCCCCATCGAAAACCGGCGTCCCATCCTAAGCTTGCAAGAAAGTTAGCAGCAGAAGACAGTGCATCTTCTTCACTGGCCCATAGGTTAATCTGTCCGTCGCCATCACCATCTATGGCGTAATGGGTATATGCCGAGGGCATAAACTGAGTGTGCCCCATGGCGCCTGCCCAAGAGCCTACCATTTCTTCCCTTTCTAGCTTTTCTCTTTCAAACAGTTTAACCGCTACTAAAAACTCTTTTGTAAAATACGTGCTGCGGCGCTTATCGCAGGCTAATGTGGCCAGTGAATCGAGTACCGGCATCTTGCCTTTGTAGTTGCCAAAGTTTGTCTCTAACCCCCAGAATGCCAGCAGATAATGTGGCGGCACGCCATACTCGTCACTTAATTTGTGCAGCAAGGTTTTGTGCTTCGCGTACATTTCTTTGCCTTTATTTGTACGCCACTCGGTGACTCGTTTACTGAAGTAACCCGGAAAGGTCTGCACGAACTCGGGCTGACTTCTGTCGTACTTAATCACGTTATCTTGATGTACCAATGAAGGAAAAATGGCATCTATGGTTTGTTGGCTAACGCCTTGTTGCATCGCCTCTTTTTCAAGCGCCGCTGTGCAAGACGCGAAGTTTTCGTTCGCGCTGGCAGATGAAATAGAAAAGCTGGTAAACAACACGGCTAAAGAGACAGATGCAATTATCCGTGTTGCTGAAAACGCAGAGCGACTCGCCACAAATGGCATTGTCGAATGAAAAATTGATGATGAAAAAGCTGAACGCATAGTAAATTTCCTTTGTTACTTGCTTGCATGCTATCGCATTGTGACTGCAAAGTGCGAGCTAAATTCCATTGTAGGTCAGGGTTTCGTGCAGCTGCTGTTGTTTAGATGGTGGTTAGCTGTTGTTGCATCAAGGGCGCAGTGGTAATGTTCACTGCATAAATTTAAGGGACGGTAAGCGGTACGCGCTTACCTTTTTATGGCGCTTCCTCGTGGCAAAAAGACAATCAAGTAACAGCTCAACAGCAAAAAAGACAGCAAGAAAAAGCAATTCAAACACAAAGCAAAAAACCAAAGGTAGTTGGTTATTCGGTGCATTCTGGCGACTATCATTAGTTGCGCTTGTGGTACTTGGTGCATACGCATTCTATCTTGATGCACAAATCAAAAAAGGCTTTTCAGGCAATAAGTGGGAAGTGCCTGCACAAATTTTTGCGCGCCCGCTAAGCCTAAGTAAAGGTGAAGAAATCACACCTTCAGAGGTCATTGATGAGTTAGACCTTTTAGGCTATCGAAAAGTGGCATTTGCCAACAATAGTGGTGAGTACAGCTATCAAAATAGAGTGCTAACTGTTCAGCGCCGAGCGTTTCAGTTCCCAGAGGGAGCAGAGCCTTTAAGACATCTGATTGTCACTTGGGATGGCGCGAGGGTGTCTGAAATTTACGATAAAACGGAAGAGCGACCGTTTGGCACAATCAGACTTGAGCCATGGCTGGTAACTCGCATGACAAGTGGTTCTAGTGAAGATCGCATGTTGGTGTCACTCGATACTATTCCAGAATTATTGCCAAAAGCCCTGACGTTGGTAGAAGACCGTAATTTTTATAATCATCACGGGGTAGCCCCGCTTTCAATTGTGCGTGCCTTGGTGGCGAATATCGCTGCCGGAAGAACCGTACAAGGCGGCAGCACGCTAACCCAACAGCTGGTTAAAAATATGTTTTTAACCCGAGAGCGATCGCTAGTTAGAAAAGCGAAAGAAGCGATAATGGCGGTGATTATCGACGCTCGATATAGCAAATCTGAGATAATTGAAGCCTATTTAAACGAGGTCTTTTTAGGCCAAAACGGCAACATGGCCGTGCATGGTTTCGGCTTGGCAAGCTACTTCTACTTTGACAGACCTGCCAATGAATTAAGTGTTCCTGAAATTGCGACCTTAGTGGCTATTATCAAAGGGCCGTCTTATTACAACCCTCGAAAATATGCAGAGCGCACTAAAGAGCGAAGAGACTTGGTTTTGCGCATGTTGTTTGACGAGAATGAAATTAATCGCGATGAATACGAACGTTACGTGAATAGGCCTCTTGGCTTAGCGAGCGGCGCGAGTTTAGCCAGTGGAAAGCACCCTGCGTTTATGGAGCAAGTGCGTAGAGAGCTGAACGAAATATTAGCAGAGCCCAGTTTAAGAGATTCAGGGGTTAAAGTATTTACTACCCTTGATATTGTTGCACAGCGTCGTGCGGAGCGGGCACTGTCCACTACCTTAGATGGACTTCAAAAAGACAGAAAGGCTGCACTACAGGGCGCAATGGTGGTAACCGATAGCGCAACTGGTGAAGTAAGAGCGATCATCGGTGATAGAAACGTCGCGTATAAAGGTTTTAATCGAGCGTTAGATGCCAAGCGTCCCATAGGATCGTTAGTGAAACCTGCGGTATACCTTACTGCCCTTGAAGACCCCACTCAGTTTAATTTGGCAACGCCGCTTGAAGATAAGCCCATTACCCTTGAAAGTAAAAACGGTAAGCCGTGGTCGCCCAAAAACTACGACAAGGAATTTAGAGGGCAAGTGCCATTATTGCAGGGACTAACTGAGTCACTCAACATTCCGACCGTAAACTTAGGAATGCAGGTGGGCTTAAATACACTGGCCGATACCATAGAGCGCCTTGGGGTGAGTACACCGCTAGAAAAAGTGCCTTCAATGACACTTGGGGCGTTTGAGTTAACCCCATTTGCTACCAATCAAATGTATCAAACCCTGTCTAATGATGGACGCTATATTCCACTGCACACAGTGACTTCGGTAGTGACATCGGAAAACGCGCTGCTGTGGAAAAAAGCGGAGTTTTACTCTCAACGAGTAGATGAGGCGGCCACCTACCTGTTAAATTACGCGCTTTATAAAGTAACCACAGAAGGCACGGCAAAGCGAGTTGGGGCCACCTTTGGCAGCGTTAATATGGCCGGTAAAACGGGTACGACGGACGACTATCGCGACAGTTGGTTTAGCGGTTTCGATAGAAATCATGTGGTGACAGTTTGGGTGGGTAATGATGACAATAAATCGGTTAATTTAACCGGCGCTGGCGGTGCACTGCCGGTGTTTGTTAACTATATGAAGTCACAAGCGCCCAAATCACTTTCCAGAAGATTTCCAAGAGGATTAGGCATTGCCCACTTTGATGCAAAAACGGGGGCAGTGGTTGTTGCAGGTTGTGCTGGTAGTTTGAGCGTTCCGGCCATACTAGATGTACTTCCTGAACCTGAGCAAGACTGCAGAGGGCGTCCAGTAGACGATGCCAAAGACGGTAAAAAGAAAAGCTGGTGGGAACGTATATTTGGATAAAAAAATGCTCCAGTAAGAAGATAGAAAGCAAATATTTACACTAGGGTTCTTTATTCCCTAAGGAGATTCCCTAAGGAGGGCTAATACCTGTTGAGTAATGTCTATCTTCTACCGGAGCTAAAAGCCCAGGGAGGCTTGGGGAACAAAAATGGTTAATGTCCTTTTTGAAAAAACAGGCGCGCGGTCGAAAAAGCGATAGCGCTAACTGCGAAAGCAATGAAAGGACCAAGTACTAACATCAGTAAGGTACTGGCAGCAATCATGACTATCTCCTTACGCATCGTTATCGTCAGAAGCTTCAGGTGAATCCTCTGAAACCGCAGGCGCTATCAACATATCCACAACTTGTATATCCGCAATCAATGTCGTTGACTCGTCTGCGTCAGGCTCGAAGGTGTGGCTTGCCGTCATAACGTCAAACGTAATACGTGTTGAAGTTTCTTGTCTCACTTCGTTAATGGCGCTTGCCACTAAATAATCGGTATGCGACTGCAGCGCAGACACATTGTCGTTAGCCATTGATGATGCGCTGAAAGTACCAGAAGTCAGTAGTAATGCAGTGATAAGGTTGCGACGCGTAAACATAATATTTTCCTATTAATAAAAGTTGAACACTGCACTGATACATACTGCGTGGCAGCTTTCGATATTGTTAAAACTCGTAATTCTTAACGTAGAGCACGTTTCTTTCTCATTACCATTAACGTATTGCGAGTGTTGTGCCACTTTTATTATTCCATTTAACTGTATGATTTTATTGATTTAGTTTGGTTTGGCATAAAAGGGGGTGAACGAGAGAGGAATAGTGGAAGACTAAAAAGTAGTGTTTTTGAAACTGACTTGGTGAAATTCGCCAACCTTAATTTGGTCAATTGAATCTACTCAATGAAATGCGGTCTATGCCTACCAAATATGGCCTACCAGATTTGCCTTTTGGATTTATTCTATTGGATTGACTCTACTACAATAAGGTAAGAAGTAAGGTAAGAAGTAAGGTAGGGACGGAATACCACAACGAGGTACGAGAGAAGGTTAGCCTTCCTTGCCACAAGGCTAACGATCAGCACGCTTATAAATTCGGTTGCAGTAAAAGCTACGATGAAGCTTTAAGCTTAGAAATGGCTGCTACCGCAAAAGCAATAATAGCTCCCGCCACCACGCCAACTGCCCCATCGGCTAAAATAGACATAGCAAAGTCAGCACTGGGCATTAGCTCTGTTGCCCACTGGGTTACGTGATGCAAAAAACCAATACTGTGAGTGAGGATACCGCCGCCAACGAGGAACATGGCTATGGTGCCTACCACCGCAAGGGTTTTCATAATAGCCGGAGCTGCTACAAGAAGAGTTCGTCCAATTAAGCGCTGCATGGTGTTCATAGTGCCGGTTAGCGACTTGCGCAGCATATAAAGACCTACATCGTCCATTTTTACCAAGCCTGCTACCAGTCCATACACACCAACCGTTATGGCTAAGCTCAATGCAATTAGAACGCCCACTTGGGTTATTAATGTTGCGTCGCTAACGGTGCCTAAGGCAATCACTATAATTTCAGCTGACAGGATAAAATCGGTGCGTATTGCGCCCTTTATCTTTTTTTGCTCGAAGGCCACCATATCAACATCTTCATGAGCAATGGCTTCTATTCGCGCTTCCCGTTCTTGAAGTTGATCATCGTGAGGAAGATATTTGTGCAACAGTTTTTCAGCCCCTTCAAAGCATAAGTACAGCCCGCCTAACACTAACAGTACGGTAATGAGCGAAGGGACAAAGGCACTAATGGCTAGGGCCGCAGGCACCAATATGGCTTTATTCAGCAACGACCCTTTTGCCACAGCCCACACAACAGGCAGTTCTCTGTCTGCTTTAATACCTTGCACTTGGTCAGCGTTTACCGCCAAGTCGTCACCCAAAACGCCAGCGGTTTTTTGGGCCGCTACTTTTGACATGGTGGCAATGTCGTCCATTAAGGTGGCAATATCGTCGAGTAAGGCAAGTAGATTAGCTCCAGCCACAGATTATTCCTTTTTAATGAGAGAGTTATTAAATTATTGGGCTACTAGGGCAGAATACGCCGTAATGCCAATGTTTGGCAACACAACATTACGGTAGCAATGTGTTAATTAGTTTGCTCATCGTTTTCAGGTGTTTTGTTAATTCGGGCATCGATAAACCGTTTGTGCTCATTTCTTTTCGAGCATCTTAAGGTGCCTCCAGCCATTGTGCTAAGCGCAGTAAAAAGTTTATTAGTTGTGCTTGTGCAATTGACTATTTTAACTGGACGCTGACTATATAGCTTCTCATCTCTATCCTCGCCTTTTCTAGGGTCGATAATGTTTGGGCTTCTTTTTTTTGCTGCATATGAAGAGGCAGCATTAGCTGATTCCTCGCCAATACGGGCTTCATTATAGCTGTCTAAATAGTCGGCTGCTGCCTGTGCGCTAGACACATTTAAACGACCGGCTTCACGGTTGATGAGGGGCTTCGAAACTTGAGGAGAAGGTTCTTCAAAAGATGCTTCTTTTGAAAGTGCCTCTTTTAGCTGTGGTGGGTGAGCGTCTGGCAAAAGCTTGGTTTCTGAAGGCTGCTTGGGCTCAGCGTTTGGCTTGTCCGGAATGTCAGCCGTGCTAGAAGTCTGTATTTCGCTGTCTGCTGATTCCTCCTCGCTTGCATCTTCATTGACTACCTCTGACGTTCGCTTGTCTACCACTTCCCTGTCTACCACTTCCTTGTCGACTGCGTCTTTGTTTAATAAATTACTGGGCTCAACAGTTTTTTTGGCGGGTGGCTGAAACAGCACGGCCTGAATTGTGGGGGCAGGGGAAAGCTCAGTAATAGCCGCTTTCTTTTTTTCAATACCATATTGGCTTACTACAACAACTGTGATGATTGCCCCAGTATGAATAAGCAGTGACGCCAATGCGGTACGCCATGCATAACGCTGTTTGCGTGCATGGTCTTGTAAGGGGCGCTCGGGCGCGAAAAACATCGCTGTATTTGTGCTCATTAGAACTAACAGACCCAGTAACCTAATGATAGTTCCGCTTTCGCGAGCTTTTGTAAGCTGCGACGTTATGCTCTTTTTCTCCTTCGATAAACAGACCCGGTTTTGTGCATCAACATTAAACAATTCGCTTTACCTGAAAAGCCCGTAAGCGCTGATAACGGGATATGAAAAGGTCAATACGCGCTCCTATTCGTCTTAATTTATGGTGAATTGACCTTGTGCGCGTCATTGTTGGGCATTCTTTCCGCGCTGCACCTTATTGGTGCGTTGTTTTTGATTTATCTTCCTCTGATTTCGATTATCTATCTGATTTTAATGCATAATTATTTGTGGCATGGCTCTTGGTATAGTAATCGTCAAGTACGCATTTTTGCAGAATAATCACAATAAACTGGGAGCATCACATGAAATTAGTCACTGCTATCATCAAGCCGTTCAAGCTAGATGATGTTCGTGAAGCCATTTCAGAAATCGGGATTGACGGTTTAACCGTTACCGAAGTAAAAGGCTTTGGACGTCAAAAAGGTCACACCGAACTCTATCGCGGCGCGGAATACCAGGTAGATTTTTTACCGAAAGTAAAATTAGAAATTGCCGTACAGGACGATCAGGTAGAGCGTTTGGTCGAGGCCATCGTTGGTGCTGCTAAAACAGGCAAAATTGGTGACGGTAAGGTCTTTGTGTACGACCTAGAACATGCCGTTCGTATTCGAACTGGTGAGTCGGATACCGACGCGCTGTAAGCCACAACGATATTTTTGCGGAGAAAACCATAATGGAAATCACTTTTGAACTTGGGTATGCGCTAGATACCTTTTACTTCTTAATTTGCGGCGCGCTAGTTATGTGGATGGCTGCAGGTTTTGCAATGCTTGAAGCTGGCTTAGTTAGAGCCAAAAACACCACTGAAATTTTGACTAAAAACATCTCGTTATTTGCCATAGCCTGCACCATGTATATGGTTTGCGGCTACGGAATCATGTACGGCGGTGGCGATTGGGGTCCTTTCCTTAGCGGCATCTTAAGCGACGGCGCAACAGGTGTTTCAGAAGACCCAGCAACCTATGCGCCTTCTGCAGACTTCTTCTTCCAAGTCGTCTTCGTTGCCACTGCTATGTCTATCGTGTCTGGTGCGGTTGCTGAGCGTATGAAGCTATGGGCTTTCTTAGCCTTCACTGTGGTAATGACTGGTTTCATTTACCCAATGGAAGGTGCATGGACATGGGGCGGTGAAGCTGTATTCGGTCTGTACACACTTGGCGATTTAGGCTTCTCAGATTTTGCAGGCTCGGGTATTGTTCACATGGCAGGTGCAGCAGCTGCACTGGCGGGTGTGTTAATTCTTGGTGCTCGTAAAGGTAAGTACACCGCAGATGGAAAAGTCAATGCTATTCCAGGTGCTAACTTGCCTCTAGCAACCCTAGGTACATTTATCTTGTGGATGGGATGGTTTGGGTTCAACGGCGGTTCGGTACTTGCTACTGCAACGGTTGAAAGCGCAAACTCTGTTGCTATCGTATTTATGAACACTAACGCAGCCGCAGCCGGTGGTACTATTGCTGCGCTTATCGTAGCGCGTATCTTATTCGGTAAAGCTGACTTAACAATGGCACTAAACGGTGCGTTAGCCGGTTTGGTTGCTATTACTGCAGAGCCTTCTACGCCTAGCCCATTAGAGGCAACCTTATTCGGTGGTCTTGGTGGTATCTTGGTAGTACTTAGCATTGTTGGTCTTGATAAGCTTAAGATTGATGATCCAGTAGGTGCTATCTCAGTTCACGGTGTTGTTGGTTTACTTGGTCTTCTACTTGTTCCAATTACTAACGACGGTTCAAGCTTCTCTGGTCAGCTTATTGGTGCGGCAACTATCTTTGTTTGGGTATTCGTAGCCAGCCTAGTAGTGTGGTTAGCGCTTAAAGCAACGATGGGCATCCGTGTTACTGAAGAAGAAGAGTTTGACGGTGTAGACATGAGTGAATGTGGTTTGGAAGCATACCCAGATTTCACCAGCGGTCGTTCATAAACACACGGACCAATTTACATTGATGTAGGCAGCGACAAAAACATAATAATGCCTAATTATCATCACTTAAGCCTCGCATTTGCGAGGCTTTTTTCGTTCTGCGATAAACCTAGGCGTATTGCGCCTTAAACGCTACACTAGAAATGGAAATTCAAAGAGGTTTCGACACGAAGCTGCCAGTTAAAAACGTAAGCACACCAACATTGTTTATAAAAAACGTGCTTTGGATTAAAAGGGAAACGACGGGACTACGGTGATGATAGCTAAAATAACACACTCACTTTTCACGATGACGTTCGCAATTACACTATGCAGTACGCTTTGTATATCGTCTTCACACGCATATGACAGAGTAACGGGCAAGCCATTTGCCAGCCGGTCGGAGGTTATAGCGCAGCACGGCATGGCGGCAACCAGTCAACCCTTAGCAACGCAGGTCGCTCTGGATGTGCTTAAGCAAGGTGGAAGTGCTGTCGATGCTGCTATTGCAGCAAATGCTATGCTTGGCTTAGTAGAGCCTACAGGTAGTGGTATAGGAGGAGACTTATTCGCCATTGTATGGGATGCCAGTGAACAAAAGCTAGTTGGCTTAAATGCATCAGGTCGTTCTCCCCGTTCACTGACTAAAGCGGTGTTTGCAGAGCGCGGATTGAACAAAATCCCTAAGTTTGGTCCCTTACCTGTATCGGTTCCTGGTGCGGTAGACGGCTGGTTTGAGTTACATGAAAAGTTCGGCAAGTTGCCCATGTCTACTCTTTTGACTCCTGCCATCGAATACGCAAAAAATGGCTTCCCAGTTTCCGAGCTAATCGCGTATTACTGGCAAATGAATAAAGACAGAATAGGCCACTACGATGGCTTCGCTGAGACCTACCTCATCAACGGCAATGTGCCCAAAAAAGGCGACATATTCAAAAATCCTGGGCTTGCGGTTTCCTATGAAAAGATAGCTACCGGCGGCCGTGATGCGTTTTACAAAGGAGATATTGCTCGCGCCATTGATGCGTATATGGAAGCTCAGGGCGGATTTCTTTCTTATCAAGATTTAGCGTCTCATACATCACAATGGGTTGAGCCAGTATCGGCAAATTACCGTGGTTACGATGTGTGGGAACTACCTCCAAACGGACAAGGTATTGCCGCACTGCAAATCCTCAATGTGCTCGAGCGCTACGATATAGAAGGCATGGGGTTTAACTCTGCCGATTATATTCACACCTTTGTAGAAGCCAAAAAGCTCGCATTCGAAGATAGAGCAAAGTTTTACGCTGATCCCGACTTTAATGATATTCCTGTAGATTGGTTAATCTCTAAAGAGTATGCCAAAAAACGACAGGCGCTCATTGATATGGAAAAAGCAGCGTCCCGGGTAGATGCAGGTATTTATGAGGGCGATACTATTTATCTAACTGTGGCAGACAAAGACGGCAATATGGTTTCGCTAATTCAAAGTAATTATCGCGGAATGGGGTCGGGTATGACGCCGCCCGGCTTAGGCTTTGTACTGCAAAATAGAGGTGAAATGTTTACGCTAGAAGAGGGACACTACAACGAGTATCGCCCAGGCAAACGTCCCTTTCATACCATTATTCCCGCATTTGTTACCCGAAACGGTCGTCCCGTGATGAGCTTTGGGGTAATGGGTGGTGGCACACAGCCACAAATGCACGCACAAATCATCGTTAATATTCTGGATTTTGGTATGAACTTGCAAGAAGCAGGTGATGCACCACGGATTCTCCACAGTGGCTCAAGCAGTCCTACGGGTGAATTAATGTTAGACGGCGGCTATGTAAGCTTAGAGTCAGGATTCGATGAGGTGGTGCAGCGCGAGCTTATGGAGAGAGGCCATAAACTCCAGCGTGTGGTGGGTGCATTTGGCGGCTATCAAGCCATTGCTTGGGATGCTAAAAAAGGCGTGTATTTTGGCGCTTCTGAAAGCAGAAAAGATGGACAAGCTGCAGGGTATTAAGCACACTGACAATACTCGTCACAGCAAGGGATTTAACCGCCTGTAACAGGATTCGTATAACATCTGTAATAACGGTTAATAAGCGCTGTTTGAATGAGTAGTTTTTATAAGTGCTTTAAGAAAACTTCAAATAATAACAAGAGCTGCAATGACACAACCACAAAAAGGCATATGCGCAGAGCCAAATTTGCATGCGCAATATTTGATGCTCAATGTTGTCGATGAGGACAGCGAAGCCGTAAGAGCAAAATTAGCGAGAGTGCTCGATATTTTCGAGCACTTTGAAAATGAGCATTACGAAGCCATGGTTACCGGTGTTATTGCGGTGGGAACCAGCTATTGGGCCGATGTTTATCCCGGGCTAATCCCCGTTGAGCTTGCTCCTTTCCCCGATATGCAATGTGAAGACAGAAGCGCGCCAACCACACCTTGCGATTTGTTTATTCAAATTCGAGCAGACCGGCTAGATATTTGCCACGCCGTTGGTATAGAGGTGATGGACTTACTGCGCATTCACGTTGAGTTGGTAGAGCAGGTACGGGGTTTTCGCTATCTCGACGGTCGCGACCTCAATGGCTTTCTTTATGCTACTGACAACCCTAGAGGGATGGCCCGCAGAAAGGTCGCTATTATTAGCGAAGAGGACGACCCCGATTTTCAAGGGGGAAGTTACTTGCATGTGCAGCGATATCGACATGATCTTAGGCGCTGGAATAGTTTGTCTGATAGGCAAAAAGAACAGGCCATGGGAACCACTCAGCAACACAATCTGCCAAGTGTGGAGCAGTCTCAGTCGTCACACTGCGTTCGCGCCGTAAGCGCATCTGCTGATGATGAAACGTCTAAACTTATGAAGCAAGGTATGCCCTATGGCGATATGGCATCTCAAGGCTTGTTTTCTGTCTGCTGTAGCGCAAGCGCGCGACCCTTTAAGCATATGTTACAAAGTCAGATATACGGCAACGGAGAAGGGGATTACGACCGGTGGTTAGACTTTACAAGTGCAGAGACCGGTGCTGCATTCTTTGCACCCTCTGTTAACTTTATAAAAGCGCAGGCTACCCTATCGAACTGACACCTCTCTATTGCACCACTTTTACTGAAGCACTAGGGCGCCATCCCAGTCGTCATCTAAATCTATATTTCGATAAATACGACATACGTCAATATGGTGATGGGCTAGGGTATCATTTGGATTAACTGCCAATGCGGTTTCAAAGTAGGCAATCGCTTCATCCCACTGCTTGTTAATACGACATGCCAAGCCCGCTGCAATTTTGGCTTGCACAGAAATACGCGCCGCTTGCTCAACGTTGCTGAGATGACTTAGTACCTCATAAATTTCAATCGGCGCTTGACGGCCTTTTACCCGAACCCAATCGAGTAAGCGGGTCTTAATGGGATAGCCTGCCCCTAAGGTTTGCAGTACTTGAGCACTCACAATAATATCGGCTTGGTATTTCGGCGTCAGTGCTTCAAGACGCGATGCAATATTAACACTGTCGCCAATTACTGTGGTGTCCATGCGATCGTCGGAACCTACCGTGCCCATGATCACATTTCCAAAGTGTATCCCAATACCCATGTTGACCGCAGCGTAGTTGCTGTTCTTTCTATGTCCGTTATATATGGTCAGTGCTTTTCTTAAATCTAATGCAGCGTTTAAAGAGTCGATGGCTTTATCTCTCGCTGTGCCACCTGGGTGGTCGAATAAGGCCATAATGCCATCACCCATGAACTTGTCGATAAAGCCACTGTTTTGATGAATAGGGTCGTTCATGCGGGTAAAGTATGAATTAAGGAAATTCATTAACTCTTGAGGTGTTATGCGTTCAGAAAAGCCAGTAAATCCTCTAATGTCGCAAAACATAATAGCGACTTCATTTTCTGAGGCATAGCCTAAACCAAGGTTGTCTACATCGGTATTGGCCATGTGCTCTACAAACTGCTTGGGCACAAATTTTTGAAATGTTTGATTTAATCGCAGGGCCTCATCAGCCGCTTCTTGAAACCGAAGCTCTTTTTCAATACTTAAGTCGGTATTGCGCCTGTTCTTTTTGAACTGCGTAACTCGTCGTGCAAATCTTCGACTGCGCTTAATAAGCAGTATCGTGATGACGGCGCTATAAATGAGGAGTAGAACTATCCCTATTCCTAAAAACCATTCCATAGAAGACATTCGCTATTCTTATTCAAAGTGACTTTATAATGAGAATGAAGACATCAATACAAGATAGTGTGAAAATTTAAATACTAAAAATACAATACAAAAATGTAGCTCAGAAATGTAGTACAGAAATTTCGAAATCTTGTGAGTGCCTGCTTATGACTAAGGTAAACGTATACTGTAGTGTAATTCAAGTGAACATTAGTTGAGGAAAGAGATTGGTCAAAAAAAGGTATTTAATAATAAAGAGATTAGCTATTTAAGGGCCGATAAATGATTACTAGAGAGCACAACATTTATGTGCTCTCTAGGTATAGCTGCTCTGTGCATAAATACAATCAGGGCTACTACACAAATGCCTTAAAGCGTAGCAAATACCTTATCTGCAGCCGCTAGTGTTTTTTCTATAACACTGGCATCGTGGGCTTTAGATACAAATCCTGCCTCGTAGGAGGCCGGGGCTAGGTATACACCCTCGTTCAGCATGCCGTGATAAAACTTATTAAATTGCTCGGTGTTGCAATTAATAGCCTGTTTATAGTTCGTCACCTTCTCAACGTCGGTGAAGAATATCCCAAACATACTGCCTGCAACATTAGTAGTTAGACTAATATTGTGCTTGTCGGCCAGTGCCTGCATGCCATCTACCAACGCCTGCGTATTCTCAAAAATTGAGTCATAGAGGTCTTCTTGCTGCAGTTGTTCCATAGCTGCAAGGCCAGCGGCCATTGCTACTGGGTTACCCGACAGCGTTCCCGCCTGATAGACAGGCCCTGTTGGGGCTATGTGCGTGATAATATCTTTTCTGCCACCAAAACAACCTACCGGCATACCGCCGCCAATCACCTTGCCAAGGCAGGTAAGATCAGGCTTAACACCATAACGTTCTTGAGCTCCACCGCGAGATACGCGGAAGCCTGTCATGACTTCGTCAAAAATAAGTACGCTTGAATACTCATCGCATACCGCACGAAGGCCCTCAAGAAAGCCTTCCACAGGCGGAATACAGTTCATGTTGCCAGCCACTGGCTCTACAATAATACAGGCAATGTCATCGCCATGAGCTTTAAAGATCTCTTTAACCGATTCAATATTGTTATATTCAACGGTAAGCGTATGTCCCGCCACATTATCAGGTACGCCAGGAGAGCTTGGTACACCCAGTGTCAGTGCACCTGACCCCGCTTTTACTAACAACGAGTCGGCATGCCCATGATAGCAGCCTTCAAATTTTACAATTTTGTTGCGGCCCGTATAGCCACGTGCCAGTCGTATTGCTGACATTGTCGCTTCGGTGCCTGAATTTACCATGCGCACCATCTCCATTGACGGCACCATTTTGCTCACCGTTTCAGCCATAATGACCTCGGCTTCGGTTGGCGCGCCAAAAGATAACCCGCTGTAAGAAGCCTCTATAACGGCCTCTCTTATTTTAGGGTTGTTGTGCCCTAATACCATTGGGCCCCATGACTGAATATAGTCAATGTACTGTTTACCGTCTACATCCCACATGTATGCGCCATCTGCTTTCGTAATAAAGCGAGGTGTTCCACCTACCGCTTTAAAAGCACGCACAGGTGAATTCACACCACCTGGAATGGTGATTTGAGCTCGGGCAAATAGTGTTTCAGATTTTGTCATGTAATTACTTACTCTTATTGCTGTACCAAACGACGTCACGTTCGTATTTTGTGACCAAGTGCTCCACACCAAGAGTGAGGGCAAATAAGGCCATTCTTACCAACACACCATTATCGGTTTGTCGGAAAATGGCTAGGTTTGGATTAAGGTTTAAATCGTTATCTAGCTCGTTGGCTTCCATACGAGAATCTCGCGGAAGTGGATGCATAATGACGGTCTTAGACTGAAAGTGACGTGTGTAAATCGATTGATTTAACCGAAACTTTCCGCGGTATTTATTGGCTTCATCTTGTGAAGGGAATCGCTCTTCTTGAATACGAGTTTGATAGCAAATGTCCGCATCCATGCTGCCTTCTAGGGTATCGGTGATAGTAAGTTGATGACCCGCTTGCTCAATAGCATCAATGACAGGTTGCGGCATGGCTAATTCTTGAGGCGATATTAAGGTAAAACGAACATTATTAAATAAACACAATAAACGGGATAATGAATGCACGGTTCTACCGTAGCGCAAGTCGCCTATCATAGCGATATGAAGCCCATCGATACCTTGGCCGTTGTATTCTAACTCACGTTTAATGGTAAATAGGTCTAACAGGGCTTGGGTAGGATGTTCATTTGCACCATCGCCGCCATTAATTACGGGGACTCGGCTTCCTTCAGCAAATTCAGCCACAGAACCGGCCGCGGGATGTCGCATGGCGATAATATCTGAATACCCGCTTAATACTCTTGCGGTATCGTACAGAGACTCGCCCTTTGCCAGCGCTGAACTCGACATTCCGGTCGTTTCTCGCACTTCACCACCTAACAAGTTGAAGGCGGTACCAAAACTCACGCGAGTTCGGGTACTGGGTTCAAAAAAAAGGTTACCAAGAATGGCGCCTTCTAATACCGTCGTGCGTTTTTCTCGTCTTGCATAAGGTTGCATGGAATCGGCTACTGAGAACACCTTCTCAATGGCCTCCCGATCGAATTGATTAACCGAAAGAATATGGTTACCAGTAAAGTCAGACATGAGCCACTCAATCATTAACGAAAACGCCGCTAGTGTATAACAAACCGCGGTATAAGTAATCTTTCAGCGGCAAACTCTAAGCGTAATTCGCGCATTTGTTTCGTGAATCGTTGTGACTACTTATTGCGATAATGCGTAAACAATACTGCTATTTTTTCTGCTGCTTGGCCTACGTGTTCGTTTATGTGTGTATCGTTCATTGCAGGGTGAATGCCGCATAGCAGCATGGTGTGAAATTCGCCTTTCAATAGTGCGCAGTAATCAATGGCAAGTTGATTCGCTTTCTCTTGAGAAATGTCACCTTTGCCCAACTGCCAAATTGTATGACCAAGAGCGTCTAGCGAGCGTTTCGGGCCGGCTTGATAAAATAGTGACGCCACGTGAGCGTTATTAACAGCCTCGGCAATGATCACCCTAAATATACCCACGGTCTCGGGGTCTTGAATAAGACGTATATATTGCCTGCCAATTTTATGAAGACACTCTGTAATGTTTGACTCGTGTGGCGCTGACTCAAAAGCTTCAGGAGTATCGAGCTGATATGCTCTGCACTTAGAGGATATGGCCGATTGAAAAAGGACGTCTTTACCATCAAAGTGAGAGTAAACCGTTTGCTTTGAAACGCCAGAGGCTTTAGCAATGCCGTCCATAGACGTCTTAGCAAAGCCATCTTTCAAGAAAAGTCGTGATGCAGCCTGTAAGATAAGCCGAGATTTCTCTTCACTTTTTGGCCTACCTTGTTTTTTTATTTGCGACACCATGATCCTCGCTTGCGAAATAAAAGAATATAACGAATAAATAATATCATACTGGACGGTCTAGTTTTTATATACTAGCATCGCATTATGCATTTGCAACCATCATCACTGAGTGTAAAAACATGAATATGAATTCTGCTGACACCTCGTCAACAGCAAGTAAAGCATCCCTATACGTTGCAATCGTTGTTTTCACTGCCGCGCTGGTGCTGTTGTTGGTAGCAGCTGGAATAGGTAATGCCGCGCAGACACCTCAGGCGAGAGCGCCCATGTCTGTCGCTACCGGTACAGTAAAGGTGCAACAGCAGTTTGAAACGCCAATTAATGTCTTCGGCTTAGTTGAATCGCCAAAAGCGACCTCGCTGTCATTTGACACTGGCGGTCAAATAGAGGAAGTGTTGGTTGAAGAGGGTGATGCTGTGTCCAAAGGGGATGTTGTTGCTCGGTTAGACACTCAGCGCTTAAGAGCAGAGCAAGAAGAGCTTAATGCCTCCTTAGTGCGAGTAAAGGCAGATTTAAACTTAGCTAAAATCAACAACGATCGCACTCAATCTCTCGTTGACAGAAAACTAGAATCTGCACAGCGTCTTGATGAAACAAACGCCTCTCTTAGTGTGGCCAATGCGAGGGTAGACGAGATTGAAGCATCCCTTAACTCAATGAATGTGGCACTTGATAGAGCCGTGCTTTACGCACCGTTTGACGGTCAAGTTAACCGACGCTTCTTTGATGACGGAAGTGTTGTAAACGCCGGGACCGCGGTCATTGGTATTACGAGCAACGAGCAATTTCAAGCTCGCTTTGCAGTGCCGGCGGATATTATCGACCAGTTTGATATTGGTGAGCCTGTCATCATTCAAATTGGTGAGCAAAATGCAGCGGGCTTGGTCACCCAACGCCTTGCTGTGAGAAATATACAAACCAGAACGGTTGATATTCTGGTAACCCTGAACAGCAATGACAAAGTACGACCTGGTGATATGGCTATTTTGTTTGGTGCGCGCTCGCACAATGAAGAAGGTAGCTGGCTACCTGTGACAGCATTAAGCAACGGGCTACGTGGCCTATGGCGGGTATTTGTATTAAGTGATGCAGCGCAAAGTGAGAGCGGCACAGCGCTTGAAGCAAGAGTGGTCGAGGTGGTTTACACCGATGGGAAAAACGCCTTCGTCCGTGGGGCGTTAAAAGACGGCGACCGCTATATAGTAGACGGTACACACAAACTTTCCCCTGGACAGCGGGTATCCGCAGCCAGTGCGTCAACTCAAACGCAGACACAAACAGAGCGTAAACCTTACTCTGAGCGCAGTGCGCTAGAAAGTGGTGTTCAAAGCGGTGTTCAAAGCGGCGGTCAAAGCAGCGCGCAATACGCTGGAGTACAGTAATGAAAACGCCTCACGTTGGTGTAAGTAAAGACTACCCGTGGTATACGCTTTTTTATCGTCGCGGACATCTGCTGGTATTAAGTTTGGTGATCATCATTGTCGCCGGGCTATCAGCGCTAGGCTCGTTACCTCGTATTGAAGACCCTAGGATTGATACGCGCAATGCGCTAATTATCACCCAGTATCCAGGGGCGTCGGCAGAGCGTGTAGAAGCGCTTGTCAGTGATGTTTTAGAGGACAGGCTGCGAGAAATATTTGAAATCAAAGAGGTAAAGTCTACATCTCGGGCGGGGATTTCAGTCATATTAATAGAAACCCAAGATTGGGTTGATAACAGCACTAACGAAGAGCTATTTAGCGAGATTCGAGATGCGATTGGGGCTGCGTCAGCGCTTTTCCCTGAGGGTGCCTTAGACCCTGTCTTTGATGAAAAGCGCGGGGCAACCGCCTTTACGTTGCTACTTTCCCTTCGTGCCGAATATCCAGACACAACGCCTATTACAGTCATGTCTCGCCTTGCTGAAGAGCTTACCGATCGTCTTAGAAACGTTAACGGCACTGAATTAGTTAGGGTATATGGTGAGCCTAACGAAGAAGTGAGCGTTAGCGTAGACCCCATTAAGTTAGCGGCTACAGGCTTAACGCTGCAGCAGGTTAGCACTATTATTCGCAATGCCGACCCCAAGTTGCCCGCAGGCATGTTAAACACGCAACAGAGCAACTTACGCTTTAGTGTGGGCGAGGGGCTCACCGGCGTTGATATGATTGCATCGGTCCCATTAGTCAATCGCGACGGTCGCTACTTGCGCGTTGAAGACATTGCGAGCGTCACTCGTAGTTACAGTACGCCACGCAGTGAAATTGCATTTTTAGATGGCGAAGAATCTATTTTTGTTGCAGCTAGAATGCAGCCCTCATTACGCTCTGATGTGTGGACTCAAAATGCCCTTGCAGAAGTTGAGCAGTTTAATCGCGATTTTGGCGGCACGCTTACCGCGTCAGTCGCTTTTGAGCAAAACGAATACACGGCCACCCGTTTAGCCGATTTATCAATGAATTTGTTGATGGGTTGTGCGGTGGTGATGTTGGTTATTTTACTATTCATGGGCTTTAGGGCTGCATGGATTGTGGGTTTAGCGCTTCCGCTATGTGCATCCTTCACGTTGTTCTCGCTGAGTTTTTATAACGAACAAATTCATCAGATGTCCATTTTTGGCATGATCATCGCCATCGGTCTTCTCATTGATAATGCCATCGTAATAACAGATGAAATTCGACTCAATTTACAAGACCCTCAGCTTACCCGAGTAGGGGCAATGGCGAAAAGTGTGGCGCATTTATTCGCGCCGCTACTCGCCTCAACGTTAACAACGGTGTTGGGCTTCATGCCAATATTTTTGCTGAATGGGAACATTGGCGACTTTATTGGGCCTATCGCTATTAGCGTGGTAATGGCCCTAATTGGCTCCTTGTTTATCTCTCTTACAGTTATTGCTGCGCTGGCAGCCCGCTTTTTACCGAAAAACGACGGCGCTTCATTGGATACAACGAAAGCTGCTGGCTCCTCGTGGTGGCAGGTGGGCATTCAGGCACCGGCGTTAACGTTAGCTTTCAGCCGCCAGCTAGGACGCTGGATAAAACAGCCGAAGCTCGTTATTTCAGTTATTTGCATACTGTGCTTATCAGGTTTTGCCCTGTCTACACGCTTAGCGAATGTGTTTTTCCCCAGTGCCGACAGAGACCAGTTTGAAGTGTATCTGTGGACGAAAGAAGGCAGCAGTATTAACAACACTACCGACTATGCGTTGAATGTTGATGCCAAAATTCGCCAGTACGAGGGCGTTAATCAAGTCACTTGGTTAGTGGGCGGTTCGGCGCCTTCGGTGTATTACAATCAAACCATGACAAGAGATAATATGCCGTATTTTGCCAATGCGGTGATAACCACCAACACGGTTGAAGGGGCATCATCTCTCGTTGGTAAGCTGCAGCAAGATTTAGATAGCGCATACCCAGAAATTCAAATTGTGGTGAAAGGGTTCGGGCAGGGGCCGCCCATTGCTGCGCCGGTGGAAGTCGAGATATTTGGGCCCGACCTAAACGTATTGAACGAGTTAGGAGAGCAGGTAAGAGCGCTGATGTCAGAGGTTGACGGCATTTCTCAATCAATCGCCAGCATTTCTATGGGCGAGCCAGAACTTAACGTCGTTACAGATAGCGATAGCTTGTCGTATTTAGGGATATCTTTGGCCGATCTTGCTGCGCAGATGCAAATTAACTTCTCTGGGATCACCGGGGGATCAGTTTTAGAAAGTACTGAGGAGGTTCCCGTCAGAGTGAGGTTGGCTGAGTCATTTAGACAAGATGTCTCCGGTGTCGACGCTATGCCCATACCTGTGGCTAATGATAGCGCCCTCTCATGGTCACCTTTGGCGGCCGTGACATCGCTTTCGCTAAAGCCGGCTACTAGCAGTATTACCCGTGTTAACGGCGAGCGCCTTAATCGTATTCAAGCATTTTTATTACCCGATGTACCGGCAATAGATGCGAGCAATACGTTGAGAGAGAAGCTCGATGAGCATTTGGTGTTACCCCAAGGCTATCGAATACATTTAGCAGGAGATGCCGATGAACAGCAGCAAGCGTTAGGTCAGCTTGGGACTTACGCGCCGGTATTGTTGGTATTAATGATTACAACGCTTATTCTCACTTTCTCAAGCTTAAGAATGGCAGGGGTGATTGGGCTAGTCGCGATTTTATCCGTTGGTCTTGGTATGTTCAGTTTGTGGCTTTCCGGGCTCCCCATCGGCTTTAATCCGTTGCTTGGCTGCGCCGGACTTATCGGGGTTGCTATCAATGGTTCTATCGTGGTGATAGCAGCAATTAATGCTAACCCGCAAGCTAAGCAAGGTGACACGAAAGCCATAGTGGAAGAAACAATGAGCTGTAGCCGACACATATTATCGACTACATTTACAACGGTGGGTGGACTCATACCGCTATTGTTATTCAGTGAGGGAAGTTTCTGGCCTCCACTGGCTGTTGTTATTGCGGGCGGCGTGGGTTTCTCGGTCATTCTATCTTTGGTATTTACCCCAACCATTGTGGCCGCATTTAAGCGCAATCAGCACAAAAGGTTAGTGAGTGAATAATACAACGCCACAGGCTGATTGGTCTAGATATCAACGGATTTGAGTAACAATGTGTTTAAAAGTAATGTGTTTAAAAGTAATGTGTTTAAAAGTAATGCGTTTAAGTAGTAATGAGCTTAGGTAAACTATCTGTTTTTAAATCGCGTATATAGAAACTATCTCCACGTCAGCACGTTAGGCGTGATGCGATTGTACATTTTGTCATAGGAAGCGTTGGCACATATGCAAAAAAAGCCTTTTCTTTTTTCCCGCTGGTGGAAGACCGATTGTGCTAAGTGCAAGCGTGTACGCTTATACCTTCTTTGGGCCGTTATTATGTTGGTAGTGTATTTTTATGTCTGGCAGTAGTGCAGAACCCATTTATATTAGAGCCGCTTCTAAAAGCAATGGTTTAACGAGCATTGTGATCGGCTGCGTGGGGTTAGTTGTGTCTGCCCTGTGGCTTAGCTTTCTTCCCGAATGGCTGTTTTTGGCGGGTATCTTCATGACCAGCGCAGCACTGGTGTGCTTACTTATCGGTTACTTTAAAATACGTGAACCTAACTACAGCTTAGAAATTGCTAAAGACTACATCACCTACCGACACCGGTTAGGCAGCTGGCGTATTCATTGGGATAATTTACAGCGAGCTGATTGTCCACGTATTCGCCACGGGCTTGATCAGGTGGCGCTTGAAACCGTGGGTTTTAAGGTGAAAAGTTATACCGACTTTTTAAAAACCATTTCACCGCGCCTTGCCACTCACTTGCTCATGGAGCAACGTCCTTTGCTGCTGCACAACTCGGACAGTAATTGTGCGACGGGAAGCTGTTACGAACAATCTATGTTCGACGACAAGCACTTTGTTTTAGAAGATGGCACCCCTATCACCGGTATCAAAGCAATGTTGGCTCACCGTATGGTAGAGCTTAGAAAACGTTTGGGCTACGATATCTTCATAGCAAGCTCTGAACTTGATAGAGAAGCCGTAGATTTCGCTGCATTAATTGTTCAGTGTCAGCACGCACGCTCTGCTCCTGTTGAAGAAAGCTGAGGCTTTCACTGAAAAGAGCTGAGGCTCCTGTAGAGAAAAGCAAAAGTCTCTGCCCTGATAAAGCGCCCTAGGGTTAATGCAGGGCGTTAACGTTGTTTTCTTCAATGATTTTTTGCGCCTCTTTAACTAATGCCAGCAAAAACTCTTCAACCAAATCTGTATGTTTTAGTTTAAGGGCTATTTCCAGTTCTTTGGCTAGGTTTTGTAGCCGTGGTAAACCGGTATAGCAGCAGGCTCCATGAAGTTTATGCACTTCAGCAGAGAGTTCGTCAAATGCAAGCCTTTCCATTTGCGACTCTAGGGCATGTAGGGTATCTGGCAGCATTGCAATGAAGTCATTTAATAACTCTTTTGCCGCGGCTTGGTTTTGATTTGCACGCTTTAGGGCCAGCTGCCAATCTACCGAAGGGAAGGTAAGTTCGCCTGGCTCTATGTCATGACACCACGACTTGATTAAAGTGAGTAACGAGTCAATTCCAATAGGCTTAGCTAGGTAGTCGTCCATCCCCGAGGCAAGCAGTTTTTCCTGTTCTTCTTTTAGTGCATGAGCAGTAACAGCCACAATCGGTGTTCCCATATTCATGGGCGATTTACGAATTTCGCGAGTCGCATGAACACCGTCCATACCGGGCATCTGTATATCCATCAAAATCAGGTCAAACTCTTGGGTTTGACATTTGTTAACGGCATCTTGCCCGCTAATGGTGGTAGTTAATTCTATAGCCGAATCGTCAAGCCAGGTATGAAGAAGCTTTAAGTTCATTTCTATATCGTCCACCGCGAGCAACCTTGCTCTTGGCAATGCATTTATTTTTTCTTTAAGCGGATTAACCCCAGAAATAATTTGCTCTCTCATCAAACTGTCTAGTTTGGTGATCGTCATAGGCATTCGAATTTGGGTGTAAAAGTGCTGGTATAAATTGGGATATTTCATAAATGGATCTGGACCCGAATACCACAACACCCTATTTTTAGCAGGAAACTCGACGAACTTACGCAAGTGCTGCAGCCTTGAGTCTATATGACTGACTGGTGTGGTAGCCATTATGTAATCGTACTGACCATTGAGGCTGCTGAGATACTCGATAGACTCAGCGCAGGTGATTTCTGCACCCATCAATTTGAGAATTTTGGCACTCGCTTGTCTGGTGGCGGGGATAGGATCGAAAATAACCACTTTTTTACCCTGCCAGTCAGGATTGGAAGAGAGTCCATACTTCTGGCTAAGTTGATTCATTCTTAACGATACATTGAATATAGACCCCTGCCCAAGGGTACTTTTAAGAGTGAGCGTACCGTTCATCATATTGACTAACTCACGACTAATAACAAGACCAAGACCCGTGCCTTGATAATTCCGGTTTAACGCATCGTCTACTTGGGAAAATGCATTAAACAGCTTTTTCTGATCCTGTCGGCTTATACCAATTCCTGTATCGCGAATAACAATATTAACCTCGTGAATGCCGTGGTCGAGCGCGCGACCGCTTACCGACAAAGTAATGCTTCCTGAGGACGTAAATTTAAGGGCATTGCTCAGCAGATTATTGAGTATTTGCTTTATTCTAAAGACATCACCTAAAAGCTTTTCCGGTAGGGGAGCAAGTTCAAAAACAAACTCTATACGTTTGGTATGCGATGACTTAGCCATTATTGCCACCATTTCTTCAAACAGCTTATTAGGCGAAAACGGTTGGCTATTTAAGCTTAACTTGCCGGCTTCAATTTTTGAGAAGTCGAGCACATCGTTAACAATGGTAAGTAGATTATCGGCAGCGGTATTAACAATTCGCACCTGCTCTTGCTGATCCGGAGGAAGGGAGGCGTTATTTAGCTCTTTACTAAACCCTAAAATGGCATTGAGTGGGGTTCTAATTTCATGGCTCATATTTGCCAAAAACTGAGATTTAACGTGGCTGGCCTTAATGGCGTCTTTTCGAGCAATGTCTAACCGTACGTTTTGCTCTTCAATTAACTCCATATTGTTGTGCAAATCGTTGGTGGCCTGCTCTACATCATATTCTAGCTGCCCACGACTTTTCTCCATTAGAGCAATAGAGAACAAGCTAGCCTCAAGGAAAACACCAATTTGAAAGCAGTAGGTTGTGAAATCGTTCACAGGCGCCACACCCAGTAAACTCAACATGCCCACAACGGCCCCAGTCGCTAATAACCCCCAAGCAAAAATAAAGTACCTCGCAGGTCTAAACTTATTAAAGTAAGCTTCAAAACCCGCAGACACATAGCTTAATATTGAGACCAGTCCCACGCCATAAACTAAGTTGTTCTTCCACATCGATGGCAATAGGTCAGCAAAGCAAACAACGCCGATGATGGTTTGAGTAGCAAGCATTAGCTGCAATATGGGGTGTAATGTTGGAGCGTGCCTTTCGCTTTCTAAAAACGTAATGGTAAATAGGCCAGAGGTAATGCCAATGAAGACAAAAATAAGCTCTGTATGCCCTACCAACCACGCAGGAATACCGTATGCAAAAATAAAGTGTGTGTGGCCTCCCCAGACTACCTGCCAGAGAATAACGGTGCAGATATAGCCAACGTAGGCAATAACACTTTTTTCTTTTACTCCGAAATAGAGTACCAAGTTATAAATAGCGAGAATTAACAAGCCACCATAAAATACACCCCATAACAGACTATCAATCTGAAAATAGCGGCCGTGCTTTTCGGCAGACTGCGCGCGCAGTGGAACAATAATACTGGAAGACTGACTTTCAACGCGAATGTAGATGTCGACAGGGCTCGCGGAATCTATCTGAGTTTGCAATGTAGGTATGCGAAAGCGCTGCTCTTTTTGTAATTTGCCTTGATGGCTTTGCGCAATAATATTACCGTTTTGAATAAGATAAAAATCAACTTTATCCAGCTGGCTGAAATTAATGGAGAACACCCAGTCAGATTCGTTCGATACATTGGTTACCGATTTGAGAAGCCAAACTGCGTTGTCTTGAAATCCAAAGTTGGGGTTTTTGCCTGAATGGGCTAAAAAATCGTTCTTACGCCGAGCAATATCGCTGATACTTAGCTGATAGTTAGTTTCGTATAAATAGTATAAAGAATCAGAGAGATCGAGCGTACTATTCTCGTCATATAACTGTTCAATATGCTGGGCACGGGCACCAGAACTGAATGAACAGCAAAGTGCGGCAGTCACAATACAAAAAGTCAAAAGCAAAGTGCGAAAAAAAGGCATGACCTACTATTCTTCTTTTAATTTTATATAAGGGCGTGTTGATCTTTGCTGTACGAGTTTTGGGCTAAATGGAAGTATTTTAATCGCGAAACAGTCCTGTAGGCTTAGTGGGCTAAGTCAAAGGGCTGTGCCAAAGAGTAAAATGCTTCCATAACGCCCCCTTCGGGCAGGGCCTGTGAGCTATTTACACTGCCTTGAATGGTTTCGATTTAGCCCGCTAGACCTTCAACCATTCGCCTTGTCTAAATAGCTCACAGACCCTGCAAAAATGTACAGCAAAGATTAACACGCCCTATTAAACCACTGTTTTCTTTGTATAACAAAGAATCGCCAGTAATGATAAGCCTCCGTCTTTTTTATTAGTTCATTTATTCGTATTATTTGCACCGACAAGCGGTTTACCCCACAATGAAGTTATACGCTCTTGTACTAACCCAAAAAGGCGTGCTATCTCACTTTTACTGCGACCTCGCAAAAACAAGCGCATTGGTATTAATAACAAAACGAAAAAATTATCATGAGTGACGAGATCATTATTAGTAACGACGGTGTGGAACAGCTCCCGATGAGACGTTTCACGGAAGATGCTTATCTTAACTATTCTATGTACGTAATCATGGATAGGGCGCTTCCCCATATTTCTGACGGTTTAAAGCCAGTACAGCGCCGTATTATTTATGCAATGTCCGATCTTGGACTCAGTGCCAACGCGAAGTATAAAAAGTCTGCGAGAACCGTAGGTGACGTACTTGGTAAATTCCATCCTCACGGCGATTCGGCTTGCTATGAAGCCATGGTACTGATGGCACAGCCGTTTTCTTACCGTTATCCGCTGGTGGATGGGCAAGGGAACTGGGGAGCACCTGATGATCCTAAATCTTTCGCGGCTATGCGTTATACCGAAGCTAAGCTATCTCGTTTTGCCGAAGTACTATTAAATGAGATAGGCCAGGGCACCGTTGATTGGGTACCAAATTTTGACGGTACCCTAAACGAGCCTAGTACGCTACCTGCGAGACTGCCCCACATACTCCTTAACGGTGTAACGGGTATTGCAGTAGGAATGGCGACAGATATCCCCCCTCATAATGTGAGAGAGCTGGCAACGGCCTGCGCCATGCTGCTCGATAACAGCAAAGCAGATTTAAACGACGTGCTCGAGCATGTTCAAGGGCCAGACTATCCCACAGACGCAGAAGTGATCACGCCGAAAGCAGATATTCGCAAGCTTTATGAAACAGGGCGCGGCTCAATAAAAATGCGAGCGGTGTACCACGAAGAAAATGGTGATATCGTCATTACGGCATTGCCTCACCAGGCGTCTGGCGCCAAGATCTTAGAACAAATTGCGTCGCAAATGCAGGCGAAAAAGCTGCCTATGGTGAGCGACTTGCGGGATGAGTCTGACCATGAAAACCCCACACGCCTTGTGGTCACACCTCGTTCGAATCGCATTGATGTACTGCAGCTTATGCAGCATCTATTCGCCACCACCGACTTAGAAAAGAACTATCGCGTAAACCTCAACATGATTGGGTTAGATGGTCGCCCTCAAGTAAAAGATTTACGCACTATTTTGGCTGAATGGTTACAGTATCGAAAAGACACGGTAACTCGTCGGATACAGTATCGATTAGACAAAGTACTAGCCAGACTGCACATTCTAGAAGGCTTACTTATTGCCTTTTTAAATATTGATGAAGTTATCGATATTATTCGCACCTATGATAAGCCAAAGCCAGAGTTGATATCGCGTTTTGGTTTAAGTGACACGCAAGCTGAAGCTATTTTAGAGCTCAAACTTCGCCATCTTGCCAAGCTTGAAGAATTCAAAATTAAAGGTGAGCAAGAAGAACTGGCGGCAGAGAGAGATAAGCTACAAACCTTATTAGGCTCTGAGCGACGCTTGAAAACGCTGATTAAAAAAGAAATCTTAGCCGATGCAGAAAAGTACGGCGACGATAGACGTTCGCCAATCATTGAGCGCGGCGAAGCAAAAGCATTGTCTGAAAAAGAGCTAATACCTGCCGAATCAGTAACAGTGGTATTGTCCGAAAAAGGTTGGGCCCGCTGTGCTAAAGGCCATGATATCGATGCTGAAGGGTTAAGTTATAAAGCGGGAGATGGATACCTCGGTAGTGCAGAGGGTAAGAGTAATCAACCTGCGGTATTCATGGACTCGTCAGGACGCACCTTCTCTTGTGATGCCCACGGTCTGCCTTCTGCACGGAGTCAGGGCGAGCCATTAACCGGACGATTTAGCATTGTAGGTGGCGAGTCATTTGAACACGTCATCATGGCTTCAGATGAAAGTAAGTTTTTAGTGGGGTCTGACGCCGGCTACGGCTTCTTGGGAACGTTCAAGGACATGGTGAGTAAAAACAAAGCGGGTAAAGCTTACCTGTCGTTGCCAAAGGCAGCGAAGGTCATGACACCCATGCCGGTTAGTAACCCAGATTCTGACCTTTGCTTAAGTATTTCTAATGAAGGCCGTATGTTGATGTTCCCGCTTCGAGACTTGCCGAGTTTAGGCAAAGGCAAAGGCAATAAGCTCATTAATATCCCTTCAGCCAAGTCTCAGGCAAGAGAAGAGTATGTAAAAGTACTTACCGTTGTGCCTGAAGGCGCGTCAATTAAAGTGGCTGCCGGTAAACGCAATATGACCCTATCGGCTGAAGATTTAACCCATTACCAAGGCGAACGAGGACGAAGAGGAAATAAGTTGCCAAGAGGGTTACAGCGTGTAGATAACGTAGAGGTTGTATTCGAAAAGAGTGATAACCAAGACGAAAACCTACTATAAATTTTGTTGTTATCGTGTGGTGTGGACTACACTTTCGTTAAACAGTGAAGGAAACCGCATATGTTGGGTATTGTTTTTACGTCATTGATCGACATGTTAGAAGAAAACGTGTCGCCTGAGTTTGCCGATGACGTCATTATGGAAGCAGAATTGGAAAACGAGGGCGCTTACACAGCTGTAGGCTATTACCCTTATGAAGATATGGAGCGAATGTTAAGTGTGTTGGTGGAAAAAACCGGAAAGTCTGCCAACGAGCTGCTATACGATTTTGGTTATTATCTTTTTGGAAAATTGGGCGCTGCTCATGGTGATGTGCTAGCAAATACCGATAATATGCTGGATATGTTGGGTCATCTTGACGACGATATTCATGTACAGGTGAAAAAGCTCTATCCTGACGCCGACTTACCACGCTTCAAGGTATTGTCGAGAACTGACACGACAATGCGATTGCAGTATTACTCTGAACGCAATCTATTTGCCCTTGCAGAAGGCCTTATGGATGGTGCTGCCGGCTATTTTAACTGTAAATTAGAGCGGGAAACCCATCAGCTTAGTACACCACACACTTACGAATTCAGTATATCTGTGATTTCATAGGTTAATGTATGTCGCAAGACTTCACTGAAAGTGACAAGCGCTGCACACTCTTAGAGCGTCGTTTCAAACGGGAGAGAAATGCCCGGGAGCAAGCGGAAGCGTTACTAAGAGAAAAGTCACAGCTTTTATACGATGCGTTAATGAAAAGTCAGCAATCTCAAGCTGACTTAGAGCTCGCGTTATGGGCGTCTCAGGAGTCTTTTTGGAGCTGGCGCGCTGATACCGACATTATGGAGATCCGCTCCTTCTCGCTTTACAGCGGTAACCGCTCTACTTGGTCTGGCACTGTCATAGAGCTAATGGCTCGTGTGCACCAAGATGATATGGAAAACCTGCAGTTTCATTGGTCTATGGCGATACACGGTAACCGAGACCGTATTGAAGTGTCGTTTCGTTTGCGCTTTAAAGCCGATTACCAATGGATACGCCTGCGAGGGCGAGTGCTTGAACGGGGATGCACAGCCGAAGCGCTCAATATTGTTGGCACTACGAAAGATATCACTCAACAGCGTAAAGCTGAGCAATCCTTTGATTTAATGGCATCTGCGTTTGCAAGCTCGCGAGAGCCCATGCTGGTGTTAACTCCCGACCTTGTAATCACCGAATGCAACGACGCGTTTATTCGTTTGTTAGAGGCACCAGTAAAAGAAAAATGCATTGGCGAAGACTTTAACGAGCTATTGGCGGCCACTCGGGTGAATGAAGAGCAGCTTATGCTCGACAAGCAGCTGCGCTTTGAGTCAAAAATAGATTCGCTGTCTGGTAAAACACGCGTCGTCGATATTTCTATAGCCGTGTTTGAGGCATATCGGCAAACCTCCTCTTATTTAATCGCTACGCTGCGTGATGTTAGCGACAGAAAGCGCAATGAAGCCCGATTAAGACAGTTAGCACAGCATGATGACTTAACGGGTCTGTCTAACAGAAATTGGCTTCGGGAGTCTATAGACTCATATGTGGCAAGCGGTGAGCCCTTTCTACTTGTTTTCCTTGATTTAGACGGCTTTAAAGCCATTAACGATACTGCAGGTCACGATAAAGGCGATGCGGAACTTCAGCGAGTTGCAGCACTTTTAACCGCCATGTTTGGGCCTATCGGCGAGGTTGGACGATGGGGAGGGGATGAATTCCTCGTGGTGCTTAAAGAAGAAGCGTCTGGCAGTGTCAAAGAAAAATGCGAGAGGCTAATAGAGCAAATAGAAGAGGACGTGATTTATGCTAAGGGCACTGAGTTGCGATTGTCTTCAAGTATCGGGATTGCCGCTTATCCAGAGCACAGTGACGGAATAAAAAGCCTAATTCAATGCGCTGACGCAGCAATGTACAGAGCGAAAGAGTTGGGAAAAGGGCAGGTATTTGTTTACGAACCTGGCCTATACGAGAGCATGACGCAGCAGGTAAGCATGGTGAATGATCTGCGCAAAGCGGTAGAAAATCATTTGCTCGACTTTTACATACAAGGAAAATACGATCTTCACGGCAATTTAAAGGGTGGAGAAGTGCTGTGCCGCTGGATTTCTGGTCTTCACGGTGTGGTATCGCCTACCGTGTTCATTCCTATTGCCGAGGAGCACAATCTCGATAGCGCCATCGGTTTATATGCAATAGAAGCTGCGTGCGACTATATCTCTATAATGGAATCGCAGCAGGGAGAAGCGATTCCCCTATCGGTGAACATTAGTGCGAATCAAATGCTCGATGAAACGTTTCCAGAAAAAGCCTTAGACATCTGCCGTACAAATCACGTCTCGCCTGAATACATTGAATTAGAGCTTACTGAATCGGTGTTTATACGCGATGAAAAAACCGCATTGCGTTCATTAAATGCATTGCGCGAGCTTGGTTTTAGACTATCCCTTGATGATTTTGGCAGCGGTTTCTCATCATTAAGCTATTTGCGTATGTTCCAGTTTCAGGTGGTCAAAGTGGATAGAAGTTTAGTGAGTGGGGTACATCAAGATAGTAAGGCTTATGCGCTATTTAGCGGCATAATAACCATGCTTCGAAGCTTAGAAATTGAGGTTGTTGCAGAGGGTATAGAGCTAGAAACTTACTTACCCTTTATGGAACAGGCTGACGTGCAGCTTATGCAGGGGTTCTATTTTGATAAGCCAATGCCGTATGATCAATTTTTAGCACGACATACATCAGAGACTAAGCGCTAATAATATTCGCCTGTGGGTAGGCGGCGCTCGCCAGCAATCTTTGACCGACAACACTCTTTATCGTCAATAATCTTATCTCCGCTTAATAAAAAAGCCCAGCGTCTCGCGACGCTGGGCTTTTAGTATTGATGCGCACATGTCACTACGTCAATGGCTTTCTAAGCCACGGGGTTAGCACGAGATAGCGTAATACCATCCGTGCTTAGCCGAGTTATTTGGCGTTCGTGCTTTCGAAAATCTTGTCTGCAGAGGCTGCAACAAAACCCTGATAGCGCTCGCCGTTTGGCATGTCGTAGCGCTGAGCAAATTCATAAAAGCAGCTTGGAATAGACAGCGTTTCTTCGCTAAATGAAACGTCGCTACGGTCGGCCATTGTCGATGACTGGGCTAGGAAAACCTCAGGACCACCTTTTATTTCGCCGCCGGATGTATTTAAAACAAACCCTGCTTCTTTCAGAAGGGTGTTCACATCACTCAGTTCATTAGTGCGACTCAAATGGTTAACACTTACCGTGAAATGATTCGCTCTGAAGCCCCACGCAGCCATCCAAGCAGCGTATTCAGATTCATTGATGAGCGTATCGTATTCGGCTTTACTCACATCCCAGTGCTTACCTGAGTACAGGAAATTGTCTGCATCAGTAATATCACTTGGCATTTGTGCCACTAGCTTTTTAATAATTGCTTGAACGTCGCTAGACAGTTCATCAACGCGAAGTTCGCTAATAAACACTTTAGGCTTGGTATCGTCTGGGTGCTCAAAGTGTTTAGCCGTTAGCTTTTTCGCTTCAAAGTCGTAGTCGCCTTTTGCTTCATAGCCCAGTGCTAGGAAGTGAGCTGCTAACTTATCAAGTCGTGTCTTATCTAAGGCAAAGGTTCTAAACGCAACGTGATCGTTAACAATATTGCTATTGTTTTCTTCACCGGCAAGCAGAGTATGAATCTTGTGCGCAGACGGCGTTATCTTTACGTAGTCTTCCCACATGTTGGCAAATAAAGTATCGATATTACTATGCATTTAAGTAGGGTCCTTGCATTTTTATAGTGATAAGCCAGGGCTTAATTTGCCCGGTAGCGTAACTTTATCGAGCTCAACCGAGGCCACTGGGTAGGCGCAATAGTCGGCGGCATAAAACGCACTGGCACGGTGGTTACCGCTATCGCCAATTCCACCAAATGGTGCAGCGCTGCTTGCGCCAGTAATTGGCCTATTCCAGTTAACGATACCCGCACGAATGCGAGCAAAGAAATAGCGATAGTCTTCTTCGCTATCACCGAGTAAACCAGCCGATAAACCAAAGCTCGTGTTGTTGGCTTCTGCAATGGCATCGTCAAAGTCGGTGTATCGAATCACTTTCAGTAGTGGACCGAAATGCTCTTCATCAGGCAATGCGTCAAGCATGTCTGTTACGTCGATAATACCTGGCGTGGCAAACCCTTTTTGCGGGTCGGTTTGTTCTAATCGAACGAGCACTTTACCGCCTAATGCTTCAAGCTCGCTTTGCGCTGCAACCATAGAAGCTGCCGCTTTGCTTGAAATCATCGCGCCCATAAAGGGTTGCTCTTGTGCATCATAATCGCCCACTTTGATATTCTTAGTCATGGCAATTAAGCGCTCGAGGATTGCATCACCTTGCGCGTTTGCTGGCAAAAATAAGCGACGTGCGCAGGTACAGCGTTGTCCAGATGTAATGAAAGCCGATTGCACGATGTCATGAGTTGCGGCATCTATGTCACTGACATCTTTAACGATGAGAGGGTTGTTACCACCCATTTCAAGGGCAAGAATTTTGCCAGGATGACCAGCAAACTGTTCGTGCAGCACTCGACCGGTGCGTGAACTACCGGTAAAAAACAACCCGTCAATATCGTTATGAGCGGCAAGTGCTTTACCGGTTTCCACTTCACCTTGTACAAGGTTTAACACGCCTTTAGGCAAGCCTGCAGCATCCCACAGTTTCACCATTTCTTGCGCTACCATAGGGGTAAGGTCGCTTGGCTTAAACACAACGGTGTTTCCCGCAATAAGTGCAGGCACAATGTGACCATTTGGTAAGTGGCCTGGGAAGTTATAAGGCCCGAATACAGCCACGACACCGTGAGGCTTATGACGTATAAACGCCTTACCCACCGGCATAGGGTTTTCCACATCGCCGGTACGCTCAAAGAATGCTTTTTCAGAAATGCCAATTTTACCCATCATGGCGCCAACTTCGGTGGCCGTTTCCCACTCTGGCTTGCCCGTTTCTTTCGCCATTACTTTAGCGAGGTGCTCTTTCGCTTCTTCAAGCTTACTGCCGTAGGCTTTGATGATGTCTAGGCGTTGCTCTACGGTTTTTAAGCTCCATTCAACAAGGGCTGCTCTGGCTGATTTAATCGCCGTATCTATCTGCGATGCAGTCGCAGATTTTCCTTCCCAAATAACGTCGTTTTTAGCTGGATCTATTGAGGTCAGGTCGTGACCTTCTCCGGCAATCCACTCACCGTTGATATAATGTGTGTGTAGCATAGGGATGTCCTTTATTAGTCGCGAAACGTAACGGGCGCAAAGCGCACCGAGTCGCCTTCATTAACATTTAAGGCAGCAGCAGCTTGACGAGACAGCACCGCAACACGTTGTTCTTCACTTACGGTCATCTCTGCGGCAACTGCGCGAAACTCGCTGATAGATGTGTTGATGATGTAGTGGGTTTGCCCCTGAGCCGCAGCCATGTCGTCAATAACAACAGGTAGCTTAAGGCTAGACTGAGCGGTTCGAATATGACTAAGATTCGCTTCTACCGTAGGGCCTGCATCGAAAATATCCACATAGCCTCTGCACGAGAACCCTTCCTCTTCAAGAAGTTGTAGTGCCGGGCGAGTTTTGTCGTGAACCTTGCCAATGACATCCTGTGCCGCTTGACTGAGCAAGTTCACGTAAATAGGGTATTTCGGCATAAGCTCGGCAATAAACACCTTATTGCCAATCCCTGTGAGGTAGTCGGCAGTAGGGAAGTCCATTGAGAAAAAGTGGGTTTCTAACCATTCCCAAAACGGAGAGCGGCCTTGTTCATCACTGACACCACGCATTTCTGCAATGACGGTTTCAGAAAAACGCTCGCGATGTTCCATCATGAACAAAAAGCGAACTTTCGATAAGAAGCGACCGTTAATTCCGCCTCTCGCCTGCTCACGTAAAAACAGCGTGCAAATTTCTGTCACGCCAGTGTAGTCGTTACAGAAAGTAAGAATGTCCACGGTGTTGTGAATATTCAACTCACGAGAAGCGTGCACCACTTTGCTCAAGTGATAATGATAAAAAGCATCATCTATACCTACTGCGGCTTCAATGCCAGTCGTGCCAACGACTTCGCCGGTTGCAGTGTCTTCCATAACAAATAAATAAGACTCATCGCCTGGTTCAGTCACATTCGTTTTGTTAAACGTACTGTCGGCGCGGTCTATCTTGCGCTGTAAAAGCTCATCGTTAACGGGCAAAGACGTAAAGCCAATGCCCGATTCGACAGCGATATCCTTAAGCGCACTGTAATCCGCTTTTGTAATAGGGCGAATGATATTCATATTCACTACTCTGGTAGAGGTAATTAGGCGTTTACAATAGCGGCAACTGCGCGCTCGAAACGTGCAAGACCTTCTACGATATCCTCGTCAGGAATGACAAGTGATGGTGCAAAACGAATGACATTCATACCAGCAACTAGACACATTAAGTGCTCTTTAGTGGCTGCGGTCATAAAATCTTTCGCACGGCCCTGATATTTTTCATTCAGTGCGCATCCAAGAAGCATACCTTGGCCACGAATTTCTTCGAAAACGTGATATTTATCGTTTATTTCGCCAAGAATTTTGCGGAACAGCGCTTCTTTCTTCAGCACGCCTTCTAGCACTTCAGGTTGGTTTACAATATCTAGCGCTTTTTCTGCTACGGCGCAGGCCAGTGGGTTACCACCATATGTACTGCCGTGAGTTCCAGGCTTGAGATGCGCCGCGATGTCTGTAGTCGTCAACATGGCGCCAATTGGGAATCCGCCGCCCAGCGATTTTGCGGTAGTTAGAATGTCAGGGGTTACGCCTAAACCCATGTAAGCGTAAAGGTGACCCGTACGGCCAACACCAGATTGAACTTCATCTAGAATGAGTAGTGCATTGTGCTTGTCACATAACTCGCGTACGCCTTTAACGAACTCAATGTCTGGCGTAATGATACCGCCTTCACCTTGCAACGGCTCCATCATAACCGCACAGGTTTTGTCAGAAATCATGGCTTCAAAAGCGGCAAGATCGTTAAAGTCACAGTGGTCAACGGCGCCTGGCTTAGGTCCAAAACCATCAGAGTAAGCTGCTTGTCCACCTACGGTTACAGTAAAGAATGTACGGCCGTGAAACCCTTTGTTAAACGCGATGATTTGATTTTTATCTTCGCCGTGTTTATCAAGAGCCCAACGGCGTGCAAGCTTAAGTGCCGCTTCGTTTGCCTCTGCACCAGAGTTTGCGAAATAGACTTTGTCAGCGAACGTAGCGTCAGCCAGTTTTTTCGCTAAGCGTAATGATGGCTCGTTAGTAAAAACGTTGCTTAAATGCCAAAGCTTTGAGCCTTGTTCATTGAGGGCTTTAACAAGTTCAGGGTGGCAGTGACCTAAAACATTTACTGCAATGCCGCCTGCAAAGTCGACGTACTCAGCACCGTCTTGATCCCAGACGCGCGAGCCTTCGCCGCGAACCGGTACCATATGAGCCGGGTTATAGTTAGGAACCATTACATCGTCAAACGTCGCGCGAGTTACCTTCATTATCACTACCTCTGCATTGAGCGCCCTACACCAAATCTGGTGCGAAAAAGCGCAAAAAATAAAACTATACTGGAGCGCAGTATGCCATTTTTTTTAACATTTGTCTTGTCTTAGGGATGCTCTAGCCCTTTGTTTACAAGGACTGTGGCTTAATTTGCAAGAAAAGTGAATAACTATTAACTGCTAAGCAATATCATTTGGTAATAGAGATTTTTAGTAGTTGATTTTAGGCTGAGGCATGCAGCAACGGGAGCGCTGAGTCTTAAAATGGGTGACTAATTTTTGTTTAAACGATTATCTCTTGTGCTGGCGGGCTGCATGAATATCCACTAAAAATTAATCTTCGGCATCACTTTTTACGAGAGGAAGTGTGAAAATATCGATATTTTTCAACTTTGCTAACATGCCCTGTGGGTATTTTAATGCTGACAACGCGCTTTTTGCTGTTCTTGCGTCGGTGAGCTTGGTTTGATGCAGCGCTCGAATTTGAGCATATAATCGCGCTTGTAACACTACATCGCTTAATACTGAGGGTTCTGCGTGTGATGAACCTGCAACTGCCCGCATAGCAGGCGTGATAAACAGTCGTTTCAATGCCAGTTCGTCTAACACATCTGCGGTTAACGCATCGGCAAAAGTTTGCTGTAGCGCAATGAGATGATTGGCTGATGGCACTATTTTAACTAATGCATCGTGGCGCTTGTGCTCTTTGTCTTTCTGACATTCTTGTAAGAGGTGCAGCTGCACTTTGTCGAACATTCTAAAGTAGAGGCGAATAACAGCGCATCGGCCTAAGTTGCCTAGCATGCCAAGCATGTAGGCATCGCTCTTGTTGATTCCCTGCGCGATGGCGATATGTTGCGCCGTTATCGCTACACCCGTTGAGTAACTAGACAGCTTTTGTTTAATGATCGGATAAGGGTCGGTAATTTGTGGCGTGGCGCGTTTTACAATGAGCGATGGGATGAGCAGTCTTAAGTTTTCAATTCCTAAAAAGCTAAGCGCCGTTCGCAGTGTCTCAACAATGATGATGCGACCTCTAGAATCTTTTCTTCTAAAGCGAGGTGTATTCACAATGCTCGTAAGATCGTCAACAAGCCACGGCATAGTGGCAACGATAGGTTCAAGTTTTGATACAGAGCAAGCTCTTACCGTTAGTGCATCAAGTAACATACCAATATTTGACGGTAGATTTAGCAGGCTGCTTATCACCCCTGGCGTATCTTTGAGATACACCGACATTTCTTCAACGATAATATCGTGGAGTTGATAGCTGATTGATTCAATGTAGGAAGCTTCAGAGGTTCTTTGTAGCCGCTTATTCTCAATGGCCACTTTTTCTACGTGCAGCAACTGCCTGCGAGCATCACCTTGCTCTGATTCTTCAAAGGTAACTTTGCCCGTTGGCGATTTTCCCAAGATCTCGAACACACGTTCTGTTGAGATAATAAAATTCTCAAAACAGTCGT
The DNA here is from genome assembly GCF_000753865.1 of Alteromonas sp. LOR. Classification (GTDB taxonomy): domain Bacteria; phylum Pseudomonadota; class Gammaproteobacteria; order Enterobacterales; family Alteromonadaceae; genus Alteromonas. The sequence goes on from NZ_JQFW01000040.1 coordinate 69,007, forward strand.
TAATAGTGGGTTGCTCTGTGTGTTCTGTAGGGGCTGTGGGCACGTGCAGACGACTCCGATGCTTAATAGTTTCGTACGTTGCTGTATTGTCGTACATTTTATGGCAGTTTCCCACTTTCGATTATCGCTATACCGCTCTTTCACCAAAAAGTAGCTTAATAGCCTGCTACCTGGCTTTGAGCCGACAAGGCCTCTAGCTAGTCAGAACTCTAGCTAAACAGGCCTCTAGCTCAAGACTCGGCTAAGCACATCAACTTTGCATTTTAGGTAAGCAATGTATTTAAACACTATAAAAAATGGACTTTTTCTGTCCGAATTAAGGACATATCGGCAAGAGATACAATTACTTAAGCTGTGACTTGATTAGGGCGTGCCTTAGACAGGGAAATAAATTTCGCTAGCACATCGTGACCATATTCAGTCAAAAGGGATTCAGGGTGATATTGAACTCCCCAAATAGGCATACTTTGATGAGAGATAGCCATGATTTCTTTTTGACCAACATTGGTGTTGCACCACGCATCAGCATTGAGGCATGTAGGCAGGCTTTCAGGTTTTAATACCAAAGAATGGTAACGAGTAACGTTAAACGCCCTTGGAAGTCCGTTTAGTAGGCCGGTATCGCTATGGTGTAGTTCTGATACCTTTCCGTGCTTTATTTCTTGTGCACCAACCACACTAGCCCCAAAAACCTGACCTATAGCTTGATGTCCTAGGCACACACCTAAAATAGGAATAGTACCGGCAAATCGCTCTATTGCCTGTAAACTAATCCCTGCTTCATTAGGTGTGCAGGGGCCTGGTGATATAACGAGCTGGGAGGGCGCTAGATGAGCAATCTCATCCAGCGTGATGGCATTATTTCGCACTACTTTTACGTTTACGCCTAACTCTAAAAAATAGCGAGCTAAGTTGTGCGTAAACGAATCAAAGTTATCAATCAACAATAACACGGTAGTGCTATACCTCTGTGTGATATTAAAGCTATGTATTTTATAAAAACGAGCATGAAACACGAAGTATGAACAGTAGCTACCATAAACAGTAAGTACCATGTTCAACACGTGAGTGGGTTACTTTACGGTAAAAGCGACCCTATGGTTTAGGAATGAAACCCACCGCATCATACACTTTCTTCAATGTCACACTTGCTCGTTCTGAGGCCTTATTGGCACCACTTTGCATTACCTCGTTAAGGAAAGCTCTGTCGGCACGAATTTTTGCGTATTCTTCTTGAATCGGTGTAATCAGTGACACAACTGCCTCAGCAACATCACCTTTGAGGTGTCCATACATTTTGTCAGTGTACTCAGGCTCAAGCTCTTTTATCGACTTTCCTGTAGATAAAGAGAGCAAGGTAAGTAGGTTAGATACGCCCGGCTTCTCCTTAGGGTCAAAATAGATATTAGCCTGCTCGTCTGAGTCGGTAACCGCGCGCTTTATTTTCTTCGTCAGCTTTTTAGGTTCTTCAAGCAAACCAAGAAAGTTATTCGGGTTTGTATCCGACTTAGACATTTTCTTTTCAGGCTCTTGTAAGCTCATGATTCGAGCACCAAAATCTGGAATATACGGGTCAGGTAGTTTAAAAACATCGCCGTAAAGATTATTCACCCGAGTAGCGATATCGCGAGTTAGCTCTAAGTGCTGTTTCTGATCTTCACCAACGGGCACTTTGTCTGCTTGATAGGCCAATATATCTGCGGCCTGCAATACCGGATAGCTATATAAGCCCACGTTGATATTGTTTTCGTTTTTGGCAGACTTATCTTTAAACTGAGTCATTCGGTTGAGTTCGCCCATTTGAGCGTAACAGTTTAGCACCCAAGATAGCTGCGCATGCTCAGGCACGTGAGACTGCATAAAGATAGTGCTTTTTTGCGGGTCGATACCACAAGCAAGGTAGAGCGCTAGGCCATCTAAGCAGGCTTCAAATAACTGCTTGGGATCTTGGCGCACCGTAATCGCATGCAAATCGACAATCATATAAAGACAGTCGTAATCTGCTTGCATGGAAACCCATTGCTTAAGCGCACCCATATAGTTACCTAGGGTGAGTTGTCCAGAAGGCTGACAGCCACTTAATACAACGGGTTTATTACTCATTATTTTTACCTGTAATTGTGTTTAATAAATTATGCTTTAGACAGCGATGCAAGCTCTTGTCGCATTTCGCTGATGACTTTTGTGTAATCGTCTTGAGAGAAAATGGCGGAGCCAGCTACGAACATGTCTGCGCCCGCTTCTGCGATGTCGCGAATGTTATCTACTTTTACGCCACCGTCAATTTCTATTCTTATATCGTAACCACTTTCTGCAACGCGCTGCTTAACTGCACGTACTTTATCCAATGTCGACGGGATAAAGGCCTGTCCGCCAAAGCCTGGGTTCACCGACATTATAAGAATGTGGTGAAGTTTATCCATCACATGATCTAAGTAATGTAGCGGTGTCGCTGGATTAAAGACCAATCCTGGCTTACATCCCGAATCGATAATGAGCTGCAAAGACCTATCGATATGCTCAGAAGCCTCAGGGTGAAAGCTGATATATGATGCACCCGCATTGGCAAACTTTTCTATTAGATCGTCTACAGGCTTCACCATTAAATGCACATCAATGGGTGCGGTAATGCCGTAGTTTCTCAATGCATCGCAAATCATAGGCCCAAAAGTAAGGTTTGGGACATAGTGGTTGTCCATCACATCAAAATGAACGATATCCGCGCCCGCGCTGATCACTTTCTCGACGTCCGCACCAAGTCGAGCAAAATCTGCGGAAAGAATAGAGGGCGCAATTAAAAATGGTTTCATTTTTCATCCTTAGTCATTAATGCATACACAGCGATTGATGCTGCAGTGAACATATACGCAATGTACATATATGCAATGTGCATAGATGCATACTTGATGAAAGTTTAACGAAATCCGTCGTGCTTTACTACGAACTCTGTATTTCCTCCAGACAAATTAAAATACCCCCCTTTTTCGAAGAGTGAGAAATGCAACAAAGCCTGCCCAGTTTTGGGGAGTGCGCGTTAATCTGGTGCATTTTTATTCATTTAAGCTGCATGGTTATTTTCATTCAATTCTTTTGGGTTGAGAATAAAATGATTAAAATCAATGTATTAGAATTAATTTTAACTCTTTTTTACTCGTGCCATAAACGGGCATCAGTTTTGCGTTAGCTAGTGCAAATATAAAAATACAGACAGAAAAACTAATTAAAACAAATTGGAATTTGACTGGAGAACACACATGAAAACGTCTACAAAAAGAACTCTACTTGCCGCTGCTATATCAACAGCGTGCCTTTTCACTGCAATGCCTACTTATGCAGAAGTTACTGCAAACGCAAGTTTCACAAGTAACTACATCTGGCGTGGTCTTACTCAAACAACGAATGATGCAGCTGTTCAAGGCGGTATTGACTATGCACACGAAAGCGGTTTTTACGCAGGTACATGGGCGTCAAATGTAAACTACGGTGCAGACGATATTTATTCGTATGAGCACGACCTCTATTTCGGTTTCTCTGGTGAGTCTGACCAAGGTATCGCTTATGATGTGGGTTACTTGTACTACAACTATGATTCAGAAGCTGAATTTGATTTCGCAGAGGTTTACGGCTCAGTAGGCATGGGTGGTGTTAGCCTTACGGTTTCATTGCTTGCGCACACAGAAGCAGATGAAGGCGAAGGACAGGATTTTGGTTTTGGTAAAGCAACCTATGTTTCATTAGATTACGGCATGCCAGTACTAGACGGTGCTGAACTTGGTTTCCACGTTGGTTATCATCAAGGCGACTTCGCTGAAGCGTTCAACGGTGTACCAGATGGTTACGCAGATTACGGTATTTCATTATCTAAAGACGGTTTTAGCTTTGCGGTTACGGGCACCGATTTAGACGATACTGGCGCAGATGCATACGATAACGATGCAGTGAAATTCACTGTTAGCTACGGTATGGACTTCGAGCTATAAGTGTTTTGAAAAGTCTGTTTAGTAAAGACTTTTCTATTAATTGATAAAAAGCCCAGCATCATCGTGCTGGGCTTTCTCAATGAATACGTGGGTTAACAGCAGGTTAAAATAATTAGCTTGTTCATTAACCTATTTAGATTATACTAAGATGCAATTTTAACCGAGTGATAGGAGTGTTCAGGATGAAGGTTCTCCCATTTTTTGCCTTGTGTGGTGTCGTTGCGCTTGCTAGTGCGACAATGGTGTCAGCACCCAACGCTCGCTCGTCTGTCTGTGACTTTCAGCCTGTGACAGAGTTTAATCCCAAGCTACCCGCTAGTCATGTCATGAATCAATGTGCTCGTTATCAAGAAGGCGTTGAGGAAGTCAGCTGGCTCTCGTGGGTTGCAGGTAAATCATCGTCATTCCAGTTTCACTTCCTCGATTTATTGGAGCTGTTACACAGCGACAATTCTCACCAAGACTTTTCTTCGTCTCCTAAAGACGCTCAGTAATGAGTCACAAGTCCGACTCTGGCTTATGGGCGATAGTTGGCAGCGTTCTAGCTAGCTTATTTGGCGTACAAAGTCACAAAAACTACGAACGAGATTTTACGCAGGGTACCTTTATTACCTATGCAGTAATTGGCGTGGTTATGGTGGTATTGTTTGTGGTGAGCTTGTTTACTTTTGTGAAATGGTACGTAGGCTAGCAAAGTGTACCTAACGCTGTTGCAGGTAGATTAGCCTAAATAACGCCTGTCTAATCTCTTCATAACGTCGAACTCTCCTGCCTAATCTCTTCATTACGTCGAGCCTATGATGTCTTGCTTTTACTTGTCTGCACTGCTGATAAATTTAACGCAGACTTCTTTGCTTTTCTCACTCCCTTCGCCTTTTTCGCTGACGGCATTACCGGGGGGAAAAACGCGAGTATTTCATCGACAGGATTGCGCTTTGCGCCATTTTGACTGATGGAGCGTTTTACAGACAACATACTGAAATCTGCCCCTTGATACAAGTCTCTGGTTAATGGCAGGTCGTGATTTGAGACAAGCACTGGGATCCCTCTTTTTTGCGAGGTTTTAGCTGCAAGCTTCGCCAATTTTTCCTGCGCTTCTTGCCCAAAACTATGACTGGCGTAACTGGTAAACGCGGCGGTTTTACTTATTGGTGCGTAGGGCGGGTCGCAATAAATGACATTACCTTGTCTCGCCCTAGTAAATACTTTTTCAAAGGGTAAGCAGGTAAAGGTCGCTTTTTGTGACTTTTCCGAAAAAACAAACATTTCATGTTCTGGAAAATAGGGTTTTTTATAGCGCCCGAATGGCACATTAAACCGGCCTTGAAGGCTGTAACGACACAATCCATTGTAGCCATGTCTGTTCAAGTAAAGAAATAAAATGGCGCGGTAATACTCGTCTTCAGTTTTATTAAACTCTTCTCGTAACGCGTAGTACATGGGCTCATTGTTACGAGCAGCACTAAAAAAGTCACGGGCATCATTGATAAGTGCGTCAGGCTGCGCTTTGAGAAAGTTATAAAGATTAATTAAATCTGGATTGATGTCGTTTAAGAGATAACGTTTGTATTGCGTATTCAAAAACACAGATCCGGCGCCGACAAAAGGCTCAATAAGCTTATTTGCTTGCGGTAATCTGGCTTGAATATGCTCAACCAAGCTGTATTTGCCACCGGCCCACTTCAAAAAAGCACGGTTCTTTTTTTGCATCATGCGTAAACGTTACTACCTACACGGAATGAAGACGGTGGTTGTTCCTAACGTCGCCGTTCTAGGCGTATTGCTGGGGAAGGGAGCCTCTCGGCGTCACCACACTAATCGGTAATTGTATCTTTCATCGTTTAAACGGACAACCGGCAAGTGCCGGCCATTTGATATCTTTTTCAAATCGACTAAAAAGCCTGCAGCTAACGCCCATTTACTGACTTTCAGATAGTGCTATTTCCTGCAATATTTGTTGTCCATTTTTTACAAACGCTGACCCATTGCCTGGGTAATCAGGCAGCGTTTGTTTGGCTTGTTGAGCCTGCGTAGCAGATGAAAACGTTTGGGCATATAGCACGACATACCAATCGCCGCCATAGCGCCGTGTTTTATAAACTCGGGTTTGCTGTGCCAAGTTATTTTCTTCGATAAAGTCGTTGAGCACTTGTTCGTTTTTCATTGCTAGCATTTGTAACGCGTACTCATTAGGTGCAATGAACGGAGTTTCTGTACTGCGAGTGACATCTAACTCAGCCCCGGAGGCAGATGATTCAGTATTTAGACTAGGTGTAGATTTAGGTTCAGCTAAATTCGTTGTGTTAGCCGCATTGGCGTTTTCGCTTGTACCGCTAGCAGCCCTTTTATCCTGAGATAAGGTACTGTCTTTTTTCGGTAAATCACCAGTATCTTTTGATATAGCATTTTGCCAACTGGTAATTAACGCCTCCGGTTGATTTTGTGCGGCCTCATTGCTTTGCGTGTTCACATTTGTGTTTACTGTGTCATCAGAGGATGCGCGATTATTATTGATTTCATCAGCGCCCTTTATTGTGGCAGCCCCACTGATTGGGGTAGAGCCTTCAGCGTATGGAAAAGAGCCTTCAGCGGTCGGTAATGAGCCTTCAGTATTCACTCCCGCTTCATTACCGTTAGTTTCTGCTGCAATCTGATCATAGGCAGAGCCAGGCGCTACAAGGTTAGCGTTAGCCCCATCTGCGTTGTCTATTGGCGCGAACAAAGAAGCGATGTCGTCGCCGTATTGCCAATAAACTAAACCTGAAAATGTGCTAACGAAAACGCAAAGCAACAATACATACAGCCATCTCGACTTTAACGGGTTGGAAAAGGTCAGTGCGCTTTGCTGCTGTCGGTTTTCAAGGTGCGCTTGAAAGGCCTCTCGACGTGTTGCAATCATTTTATCTAAATCAGATGCAAAGTTAGGTTGCTCGTCGATGACAGATTGACTGCTAATAATTAAGGGTGTTTCCGTATTTTTGGCTGGTAGCCACTGCTTTGCTCGTTCTGCCCACTGTCTATCGGCAAACAATAATACGTTTAAATGCTGCTTATTGCCGGCAAATCGGCTTTGAAGAACAAGGTCCCACAGCTCTTGTAAAAAACTATCCGGTAGATGATGAGATTGAGTAATGGCAACGAGTATAGGCCCTTCGTGATTATTTAAATCAACAAGTAGCTCGTTTAACGGTCTGACAAAGCTGCCTATCACTTGCCCTAACAGCTGGCGACAGAGTTGGCGACGGTAGTCAGACACATCCATCGTTTCTTGTGCAGTCAAATAGGCTATTTCAGTATCATCATGCTGCTGAAAGACAAAGGCTTCTAGGGTTTTTTGTTGCTGAGCAATAGAGTCTCCACTGACAAAAATCAGTTGCGACGAGTAGTTGACTAAATACTCCAAACGTTCATGCAGTTCATTTTGCATGTGTTTGCCCCTATAAAAACCTTGCGGTGAGTAGAAAATAGTAACACCGCAAACAAATGTGTTTATTTGCAGTGTCGAATCTTAAAGGCTAGGGAAGTACGTTAGAAAGTATGTCGTCGGTCACTGCTTTTGTAACCACCGCGTTGCCAATGCCTTTAGGAAGCACAAATCGTATGCTACCGGCTTCTACTTTCTTGTCTCGCTTCATATGCTTGACGTAGTCAGCTTTGATCATACTCTTAGGGCCTTCAACGGGAAGGTCGAAGGCTTTAAACAGCGCGATAACACGACGAGTTTCTGACGTTTCAAACCAATCTAGCTCTTGTGCAGCTAAACAAGCAATTATAGTACCAGCTGCCACGGCTTCACCATGCAACCAGTTGCCAAAGCCTTGCTCTGCTTCAATAGCGTGACCAAACGTATGGCCCAAATTTAGAATGGCGCGAAGTCCGCCTTCTCGTTCGTCTTTTGCTACCACATCGGCTTTTATTTCACAGCAGCGGTGAATAGTTTGGCTTAACACGTCATTGTCGAGTGCTTTCAGCGATTCCACTGCAGACTCAAGCCAAGTGAAGAAAGGTGCGTCGTAAATAATGCCATACTTCACGACTTCAGCCATCCCAGCCGCGAATTCTCGCTTTGGAAGGGTGGATAATGAAAGTGTGTCTATTGCTACAAAAACAGGTTGGTAAAAAGCACCAATCATGTTTTTCCCAAGAGGATGATTGACTGCAGTCTTTCCACCCACTGATGAATCAACTTGGGAAAGTAATGTAGTAGGAACCTGAATAAAAGGGATGCCGCGCTGATAGGTTGCTGCTACAAAGCCAGTCAGATCGCCAATTACCCCACCGCCCAATGCGATTAATGTGGTATCGCGAGCGGCATTTAGCTCTAACAAACGAGTCATAACGACTTCGAATTGTTCGAGGTTTTTATACTGTTCGCCGTCGGGCAGGATAATGGTTTCTACGTTAACGTCACCACAGGCAGCTTTTGCTGTCTCTAGGTACAAGGGCGCAACGGTTTCGTTGGTAACGATAACAGCGAGAGGCCCTTTTATGTAAGGGCTAAATAGAGCAGGCTGCGAGAGCAAACCTGCTTCTATCTGTATTGGATAGCTACGGTCTCCAAGTTCCACAGTTAAGGTTGACATGGGCGCAGCACCTCCTAATACATTATGCTATTTAAAGACCGATTTTACTGATGATTTGGTTTGCTACTGCACGTGCAGACTGGTCGTCGGTATCAACTACGTAGTCGGCTACCTCTTCGTACAAAGGGTTGCGTGAGTCAGCTAGGTCGCGAAGTACCTTCTCAGGATCTTCGTTTTGAAGAAGAGGACGACGCTTGTCACGTTGTGTACGAGCTACTTGCTTATCGATAGTGGTTTGCAAGTAAACAACGATACCGCGGGCAGATAAACGGTTACGTACTGCTTTAGTCACGATAGAGCCACCGCCAGTAGCAAGCACAATGCCTTGCTTGTCGGTTAAATCGTTGATGACGTTTTCTTCGCGTGCTCTAAAACCATCTTCACCTTCTAAGTCAAAGATCCAGGCGATATCAGCCCCAGTGCGGCGCTCAATTTCCTGATCCGAATCAAAAAAATCCAAGTGAAGTTCGTCTGCTAGATGTCTACCGATAGTGCTCTTGCCAGCACCCATCGGGCCAACTAAAAAGATATTACGTTTTTCAGCCATATTTGCTTATATCACAACTTAATCATGTTAGGGGCAGTGCACTGTTGCCTTACCAGCCTACCCATTGACTCGTGCCTATTTAATGTCCAATAAGCACCACTCCTTAAACCTCGTTAATATTTCGAGGCGGCGATTATCTCAGTTTCCTACAAGGCGTTGCAAGTTTTGTTACCAACAATATGCATATACCTGTAATTTCACTTAAAAAAACAGGGTTAAAACAAAAAACGTGCAAGGTTATGCACGTTTTCTTGGTAACTCAGGGAGGGTGTTACGGTTTTTCAGTAATTATTTTCGGCGTTACAAAAATTAATAACTCGCGCTTTTGCTGTAGCTCAGTAGTATTTCTGAACAATGCACCTAGCACGGGTAGGTCGCCAAAAAGTGGTACTTTATTTACACCGTCACTACTTGTTTGCTGGAAGATGCCGCCTAGAACAATTGTTTCACCATTCTCAACCAGCACCTGCGTCTGTATTTCTTGTGTATCGATTGCTACTGCATCCCCAGTTGATGTGGATACTGTTTCACCTCGGGTATCTTGTGTTACCACTAAATCTAAAATAATTCGGTTGTCCGGTGTGATATGCGGCGTTACTTTAAGCGATAATACCGCCTTCTTAAATTCAACCGCTGTGGCGCCGCTTGAGGTGGCTTGCACAAACGGGATCTCAGTACCTTGTTCTATATACGCTTCGTGTTGATTGGCAACCGTGATGCGCGGGCTGGCAATGATTTCACCCTTGCTTTCAGACTCCAGTGCCGACAGCTCTAGATCTAATATGGTGCCATCAATTAAGCTTGCCACTTGAAAGCCTATGGTGCCCGCAGCACTGCTCACCGGTAAGTTAACGTTTAATCGGTTGTTGATTGAGGGAACAATGCCACCTGCAATGGTATCTGCACCTTCAAGAGAGCCAGATACACCGTTGTCATCTTGTCTGTCACTGAAGCCCCAACGAACGCCAAGTTGTTCATCTACGTTATCCAGTACGGTTACCATACGGCTTTCAATAAGCACCTGCTTAACGGGAATATCAAGTACTTCAATGGTCTTTCTCGCTTCATCGATAGACTCCAAGGTGTCTCTTATCAATAGCGTATTGGTGCGCTCATCAACGGTCACTCCGCCTCTATCTGAAAGAATACCGCCTTCCGATGACTTTAAAATTGCAGCAAGTTCTAATGCTTTTGCGTAGTTAATCGCAATGTCCACTGTTTGCAATGGGGCTAAATCGGCTACCTGCTGACGAGACTGGAGCGCTTGGGTTTCTCTTGCGGATAATTCTTCTGCCGGTGCAATAAGTAAAATATTACCTTCTAAACGCTTGTCTAAGCCTTTTACTCGCATGATCATATCGAGGGCTTGATCCCACGGAACCCCAGAAAGGCTAATGGTGACATTGCCTGTCACCGAATCGGTTGTAACGAGGTTGAATCCATTAACTTGAGCAATAATCTGCAGAACCTGACGTACCGGAACGTCCTGGAAGTCGAGAGATATGGGTTCGCCAGTATACTTTTTCTCGCTGCTAAGGGCTTCTTGCTGTTCTTTACCCATAGGTACTATTTCAATGTGAAGCTGCTTCCCTTTTACCGTGTTTCTAACGGTAACCGCGCCTTCATAATTGACTTCAATACGAGCAGATATGTCGTCTTCAAAAGTTTCGATTGTAGAAACCACGGTGCCGAAATCAGCCACATCCAGCTCTACAAACTGATTTTCACCCAGTTTAGTGGCCATTAAAGTTACTGATACTTTGCCCTGAGATTCAATAAGCTGGGTCTTAGGTACTTGGCCTTCAAACGTCACCACAGTAATCGCGGTGTTGTTGGCGTTTTGCGTAAAGTCCACATCAGTGATGGTAGTGGTCACGCGCTGAGCATCGCCCATAGACTGCGGGTCGACTAAAACTGGCTCTTGTGCTTTTGAGGGAGCAACAAACAAAGTAAAAGAGAGAAACGCGGCAATAGTACCCGCTAACCAATACCATCTAGGCCCGCTACGATTTAGAGACTTATTAAATATGTATCGCTCGGCCATGTTTACTCTCCCGCCTGTGATGCTGTTGTCATTGTTGTTGTTTTCCTTTGCCAGCAGCCAGCACCATCTGGTAATAACTGTTCTATAATAATTGATTCTGTGCCAATTTGCGTAATGCTACCGTAAAATAGCCCAATTCGGCTTTTGGCTTTTGCTTTGTGCAGCACGCCGTCGTTACTTTTTATGAGCGCCCATTTTTCGCCCTGAACGGTAAAACTTCCAGTGAGTGCGAGAGCGTCTAAGCCATAACTTTCTAACGCCTGTTTGGGGCGTTGAAAATCAGGTTGTAAGCAATTTTCAACCCGAGTTTGGCTCACTACCGCAGGTATCCCTCTTGGCTGTTCAAAAGGGCTTCGTAACGAACTTGCGCTGTATGCAAAAGGCGGTTGAGTTTCAAATTTAGTGTATGGCTCTACGCTCGGCTGAGCTCGGCTTTTAACGCTTTCTGTGTAAGCCTGTAAATCGTTGATTTCAGGGGTGCATCCAGAAATCATAACAAAAATACACAAAGATAAAAGATATCGCATTAGTCTTCTTCTCCCTCTAAGAGTGAGGGATTGTCAGAACGGTAGGTTCTTGCCTGTAATCTAAGGGTTAAGCCACCTTCATCGCGGGCAATATCAAAGTCGTGCAAAGTGACAATACGAGGTAGATCTGCCACGTTAGAGACAAATTCGCCAAAGTTGTGATAACCGCCGCTTACTTCCATCTCTATTGGCAGTTCTGTGTAGAATTCTTTTGGCACTTCTTGCTGCCAGTTGAGCAGTTTAAAGGTTAATCCTGCCGAGGTGCCCACGTAGGTAATATCGTCAAGTAGTCCCGGTGTCTCATTACTGGTAGGTAAACTTTTCAGCATAGAAGAGAAGTCTTTTTTGATTTGCTCTAACTGGGCTTGGTAAGCATCGAGGTTTGCAGCAATTCTATATTTAGCTTCAAATTGAAGCTTTAATTCGTCTTCTTTTAGTTTCGCTGTATCTAATATAGGAAGCTTTGGACTTATCAGCAGGTAGTAACTTAATGCGCCGATGGCAATAGCCACAAAGGCAGCAACAACAATGCGTACTTCATTGGGCCAAATGGCAATTTGTTCGAAATCGAGTTCGTTGAGTTCTTTTAGTTTTGAGACATCAAATTTCATCTACTGAACCTCACTTTCTGCATCTGTCACTGGCGCTAGATTGGGGGCGATAGAGAATGTAAGAGTAAAGTCACTCACTGCACGCGCGGCGCTGCTATCCGATTTAATGGTAGATAGCTCAGCAGACACAAAGGTGTCAGAGCTGTCTAATGCGCGCATGAAATCCGATAGTCTGTTGTTTGAATCACTCGTACCCTCAATTTTTATGCTGTTTCCAGTGCGAGCCATAGTGTTAAACGCTACGCCTGAGGGTACAAGCTTGGCTAGCTCATCAAACACAATAGGCGAGATATTGCGACTTGCCTGAAGTTGTTCAATCAGGGTCATCCGTTGTTCAATGGCGCTTTTATTTTCTTTTACTTTCTTTATATCGCCAATTTGATTGTCTAAGGCGGCAATTTCACGTTCTAGAAATTGGTTTCGCGAGTTTTGATGGCTAATTTGCTGATCAATTGCTTGTCCAACAAACCAAAATATTAGCCCAACAATCGCCGCTACGGCCACGAGTGCTGCGAGATACTGTTGCTTTTGATGCTGGCGCTGTTTTTCGCGCCAGGGGAGCAGGTTTACATGTGCCACGGGGTAAAACTCCTACTCGCTAGGCCTGCTGCTATGACAAGTTGAGGCGCTAATTTTTGTAGTTTTGCCGCATCCAATTTTGGATTTATTGTCATGCCAGCAAAAGGGTTAAAGCGAGCGACATCAAGACCTAAGTCTTGGTTTAAAATATCAACCAAAGGCTCAATGGTTGCTGCGCCTCCGGTAAGTAAAATTTTCTGAGGACGTTCGGCGTGGGTGGTACTCATGTACATTTGCAATGCGCGATTGATGCTTTGTTGAAGGTTAGCGGCAAAAATGGGTAGGGTGTCTTCAACCCAATTTCCCGATAACGTGCCGTCTAGCAACTGGCGTTCTGCGGTTTCTCGCTCAATCATATGAATGGCGCTAATATCGCTAATGAGGTTATTCAGTCCAAAGGCGTGCTCTTTGGTATAGACAACGTTACCGTTTTTTACCACACAGACCTGGAGCAGTGAGGCACCCACATTCACACAACACAAGGACTCGTCGGTTACCGGATTGGCGTGAAAAAAGTCGATGGCATTGCCAATAGCATAGCTTTCCATATCGACAATTTTAGGCTCGAAATTGGCTTCTCTTGCTAGCAGCAGTCTGCTATCAACCAAATCTTTATGTGCAGCCGTTAGCAGAACATTTACTTTGCCTGTATGCGTAGTGCTTGGGCCGATTTCTTCAAAGTCTAAGTAGACTTCTTCTAACGGGTAAGGAATGAGACTGTCAGCTTCTATTTCAATTTGGTTTTCTAAATCGAAATCGCTTTGCTCTGGGTCCATATAAACGACTTTACTGATAACAGACGTGCCCGCAACAGCCACGTTGGCTAACTTAATTTTGGTCTTAAGTGCTTTTCTGATTTTTTTTAGTGCAATACTGACCGATTCATAGTCTTTTATGTCGCGCTCTGAAAAAGCAATTTTACTGATGGGTTCGCAGGCATACCCTTGAAGTACAAACCCGTCTTTTGTCTGCTCTATCCATACCGCTTTTATTTGACGCGTACCTATGTCTAAGCCCACAATGGGCGGCAGCTTTTTTTTCAGTAGCGATTTCATTTATTCGTGCCTAGTTCCAAAGGTAGTTGCTCTAAAGTACAATATTACTCTAAATAATTCATATGTATGGTTCTATTGATAACACATACGTATAGAATATACGTCATTTCATCATAAATTTCCTTGGTACCCGTTACAGTGAAGTACATTAAACCGCTAATCCTTTTCAGTTTCTTATCCGGTCTTCTTGGCTTTGCTGCGCTGGTTGGTATTTACTTTTATATCAAACCTGACCTGCCTAGTGTCACTGTCCTTAAGGATGTTCGCCTGCAAACCCCAATGCAGATATATACCAAAGATGGAAAACTTATTTCCCAGTATGGAGTTAAACGGCGGATACCGGTAAAACTTGAGGAAGTTCCTAAGCAATTAGTCGATGCGATAATTGCCACTGAGGATAGCCGCTTCTACGAGCATCACGGTATAGATCCCATTGGTATAGTTCGAGCAGCAGTAAGCTTAGTACTGACGGGTGAAAAGCGACAGGGGGCCAGTACACTTACCATGCAGTTGGCAAGAGGTTTCTTTCTATCTCGGGAGAAGACGTACATACGTAAGGTGAAGGAAATATTTATTGCCCTTCATATGGAGCAAGAGCTCTCGAAGCAGGAAATTTTGGAATTGTATTTAAACAAAATCGAATTGGGACACCGTTCTTTTGGTTTTGGCGCTGCTTCACAGGTGTACTACGGAAAGCCACTTACCGAGCTGTCTTTAGCACAAATTGCCACTATTGCGGGTCTTCCCAAAGCGCCCTCAGTGCTTAACCCCATTAGCGGGCCAGAGCGCTCTGTTGAAAGGCGACGAGTGGTTCTTCTAAGAATGCTCGATGAAAACTACATTACCAGAGCGCAGTTTGATGAAGCCGCTAGCGCTCCTGTTACTGCACGTAAACACGGCGCTGAAATTGAAGTTGATGCGCCATACCTAGCAGACGTTATTTATTCCGAAATGGTAGAAACCTACGGGAAAGAAGAAGCAGAAACTGGTGGGTATCAAGTGTATGCAACGGCCACATCTGAGCTACAGCTTGCGGCCCAAAGGGCAGTGGTAAGAAATCTACATGATTATGACGAGCGCCATGGCTATAAAGGGGCATTAGGCTATCTGTGGGACATTCCAAAGGCAGAGTCAAAGGATGAGAAAATCCCGCTTCTGTCATTGAGTTTCGACGTGAGCAATCGCACAGAGCGAGCGATGTGGGATGACCCATCGTTAATAACTGTATTAGAAGAAGTTCCCTATATTAAACCGCTAGTGCCATCAGTGGTGAAAGTGGTAAACGAAAAGTCTATAGAGGTACTTACTGTTAATGGCGAAACTCGCACCATAGAGTGGGACGGCCTAGATTGGGCTCGTCAATACATTACTGACTTCAGGCAAGGAAACGACCCTGATACAGCTGCCGATGTGACGCGCGAAGGTGCGGTAATTTATATCCGTGAGCAAGACAGTGAGTGGCGAATTGCGCAGATTCCTGAGGTAAGCGGTGCGTTTATCGCACTTAACCCTAAAAACGGTGCCGTGGAAGCGGTCGTGGGCGGCTACAGCTTCTACCAAAGTCAGTTTAACCGCGCCACGCAAGCTAAGCGTCAAGTTGGCTCTAACATAAAGCCTTTTGTTTATTCAGCCGCAATCAACAGCGGTTACACATTAGCGTCTATTATCAACGATGCGCCAATAAACCAATGGAACGCTGCAACGGGTGTGGCATGGCGGCCACAAAATTCACCTGCTGAATACGATGGTCCTATTCGCATGCGAAAAGCATTGGGTAAATCGAAAAACGTGGTGTCAGTTCGACTGCTTCGCGGCGTAGGTTTGCGCGAAACAGCGAATTACCTTACTCGTTTTGGTTTTAACAAAGAGGATATTCCTCTCGATGAAACCGTATCGTTAGGTTCAAGCTCTCATACTCCTCTTGAAGTGGTACGGGGCATGTCGGTCATTGCCAACGGCGGTTATTTGGTTAACCCTCACTTTATTAGTGAAGTGCTCGATGAGAATGGTGAACAGCTATGGCAGGCAAACCCAGTATGGGCATGTCACCGCTGTGAAGAGGAAGATGAGACCTCAACGTCACAGCCCTTAGATGAAGATGATATTGAAGCATTACTTGCGGCTCAGTTTAATGAAGACGCTGGCACGGTAGATTTGACCAATGACGTTGAAGAAAAGACTATTGCGCCTCAAGTTATTAGTGCACAAAACGCGTTTCTCGTCGCTGAGATGATGCGAACGGGCGTGAGAGCCAACGGTGACTGGAATAAGAAAACCTATTGGCTTGGCACCGGCTGGCGCGCTAGAAATATATTACAGCGTACGGATATTGCGGGTAAAACCGGTACAACTAACGATTCGAGAGACACGTGGTTCAGCGGATTCCACAAGGACATCGTGGCGACTGCTTGGGTCGGTTTTGACAATATGAGCCGCCAGCTTGGCAGGGCTACTCGCAATCAAAACTTAATTAATAAAAACCCTGAGAAGTTTAATTGGATTGGTAATGCGCTTATCGGAACAGAAGATGGAGCTAAAGCCGCAGGCCCTGCCTGGATCCGCTTTATGGAATATGCACTGGCCGACAAACCTTATTCTCCGTTACCTGTGCCTGAAGATATCGTTCGCGTGCGCATTGATCGTACCAGTGGAAAGTTGACCAATCGCACAGACCATACGACACTATTCGAATACTTCCTTCAAGGTACAGAGCCTACCGTATACGTTCGTGACAACGATGTGGTAGACCCAGCCGAGCAGGATGAAATAACAACGCCAGAGTCAGAAGAAATATTTTAAAAAAGGGAAGGGCGTGAAAAACCACGTCCTTTTAGGCTTTGGCGCTCCATTTGCCTGAACCCATAACCGGAAAAAACATGTCAGAAGATTCACAGCGCTATCTCTATATCCCACATTCCGGCCCTTCATTGCTGGAAACTCCGCTACTTAACAAGGGCAGTGCTTTTACTGCCCGAGAAAGAGCTGCATTCAATCTAACGGGATTAGTGCCTCCGCGGTATGAAAGCATAGAAGAGCAGGTTGAACGCGCTTACATGCAGTACAGCAGCTTTGACGAAGCATTGAACAAGCACATTTACTTGCGTGCAATTCAAGATAATAACGAAACTTTATTCTATCGTCTCATTCAGAAATACATTGATGAAATGATGCCGCTCATCTACACCCCTACTGTTGGGGATGCCTGTGAGCAGTTTTCTGATATTTACCGCAGTTCTCGTGGTTTATTTGTGTCTTATGAAGAGCGTCATCAGATAGATGACATTGTTCGCAACGCCACAAAACGCAAAGTAAAGGTCATCGTTGTAACAGACGGCGAGCGTATCTTAGGTTTAGGTGACCAAGGTATTGGTGGCATGGGTATCCCTATTGGGAAACTGTCGCTGTATACCGCCTGTGGCGGTATTAGCCCAGCCTATACATTGCCGGTGATGCTCGATGTGGGCACCAATAATGAAAAGCTGCTTAACGACCCTATGTACATGGGAGCTCGACACCCTCGTATTGAGCAAAAAGAGTATGACGAGTTTGTCGACTTGTTTGTACAAGCAGTCAAACGACGCTGGCCTGACGTACTTATTCAATTTGAAGACTTTGCTCAGCCAAACGCCATGCCGTTACTTAATCGCTATCGCAATGAGATCTGTTGTTTCAATGATGATATTCAGGGCACCGCGGCAGTTACTCTAGGCACAATATTAGCCGCCTGCAGAACAAAGCAACAAAAGCTTAGTGAGATGAAGGTTGTTTTTGTGGGCTCTGGTTCGGCCGGTTGCGGCATTGCTGAAATGCTAATTCAGCAAATGGTATTTGAAGGGTTAAGTGACGAGGAAGCGCGAAAGCAAGTATTCATGATTGACCGCTTTGGCCTCTTAACAGAAGGTATGGAAGGGCTACGTGACTTCCAAGAAAAGCTTCAGCAAAAACAAGAAGACCTTGCCGACTGGACCTTCAGTGGTGACTATGCGTCGCTTCTTGATGTTATGCATTGTGCACAGCCAGATGTACTCATTGGGGTGTCTGGCCAGCCAGGTTTATTCACTGAACAAGTCATTCGCGCCATGAAGCAAAACTGCGAATTGCCTATTATCTTTCCGCTGAGTAACCCTTCACGCCAAGTAGAAGCGCGGCCAGAGCAGGTGATTGAATGGACGGATGGAGAGGTGATCATTGCCACCGGAAGCCCATTTAAGCCGGTTGAGTACAATGGCAAGGTGTTCCCTATCGCCCAGTGCAATAACTCTTATATCTTTCCCGGTATCGGTTTAGGTGTTGTTGCTGCAAAAGCGAAACTAATCAGCGATGAAATGTTAATGGCTGCCAGCAACGCTCTCGCTAAAGCGTCGCCATTAGTCAACACTGGTGAAGGCTCGCTGTTGCCATCCTTGGTACAAATTGCAGAGCTTAGTCGAGATATTGCCTTTGAAGTTGGCAAAGTAGCGATGCAGCAAGGCTTGGCCTTAGAAATGTCTGAGGAAGCACTTCGTGCAAGCATTGAAAGGAATTTCTGGAAAGCCGAATATCGACCCTACAAACGAGTGAGTATTTAACTAACCTGAATCCTGTTTAAGAAAAGGCGCTCAGCACCACTAGAAACGCGAATTACTGCGTTGCAAAAGTAAGTAATAGAACAACTATTACGTGACTTTTGCGCCTTGCACTTCGCATTTCTAGCAGTACTGAGTTTGAAATTTTAATTTATATCTTATAGAACAAATGCTTGCACCATTCTTTAAACAGGGTTCAGGTTAACTATTAAAAAAGCAGGCGCAACGCCTAATGCCAGTCAGTTAAGCTGACTGGCATTTTTCTTTTTAGTAGGGTACTTGCTAGGTTTGGGTTTGACGCACCG
>NZ_JQFW01000040.1:87812-107287 GCF_000753865.1 Alteromonas sp. LOR
TTGTCATTAAATGCGGTGAAAGCAGTAGAAGTTACTGAAGTGCTCATTGAGCCAGAAAATTATAAGGCGACAGGGTTTGGAAATGTGACCCCTTTGACGTATTTAGTTAATCAAAAGGGTGAAGCGGTTTTCAAGCAGGCTGGTGTCGCTCGGGATTTGGCGAGACACTTTACTAACACAAAACCTATTGATTCATCCGACAATGATTTGGCGATGTTGTCGAAACAACTGCCTGACGATTATGATTTTTCTGATTACGATTACACATTATTTATAGTAAGAGCACAAAAAGATGAGCATTGTCCGCCATGTAAAAAGCAAAACTCAATCAATGAAAAAGTCATGGAGCGACTCAATGAACTCCGTGTGCACTATGTAAAAATTCTTGAAAAACCCGCCGATAGCGTGACAGTCACTATAGTGTCTGAAGAGGAATACAATAGATTGACTGGAAGAGGTAATTAATCATCATTCCACAATACCGTGATTAAGCTGTAAACAAAGCTAGAAAGGGATACGGCTTTTCCTTACAATTCACGCCAAATTTCTTTTACGTAATAACTATGACTGCAATTGGGATTGATTACGGCACATCAAATTCTGAAGTGGTGTATTTTGATGGTGCCACCCATCAGCACATCAAACTTGACCCTCTAGATAAGAAGGGCAATAAAATTCGTTCGTCGGTATTTATTTACTTTGAAGACGAGCTGCCACCGCCGCCCGGTGCCATGGTTGAAGCGAAAGTAGCCCAGTTGCAGCGTGCTATTAACGAGCAAATAGATAAAGCCAAAGACGGCTATTATTCAGCGAAAGATCCCAAAGAGCAGGCTACGTATAACCAACGGATTAATTCTCTGCGTGGCGACCTTCACAATAAGCCTGCTCTGCAACGTAAAGCTATCGCGCAGCTGATGCACGCCATGTCCCTGGATGAAATTCCTCTATTAAGGTTGGTAGAGCACGGTAAATTTGCTTTTGGTGAAGCTGGGTTTCGTCGATTTTTAAAAATGCCTGAAAAAGGGCGCTTAATTTACTCGCCTAAAAACTTTTTGGGTGCGTCGTTAGATAGCGATCAAAAGAAAGCGTTTGTCGGCATAATCGCGAAGCAGCTTGGTTACTTTAAGCAATGTGCTCAAGAGCAGCTCAGTGCAAACATCGATTCGGCGGTGATTGGTCGTCCGGTTAAGTTTCACGGCACGCGCGGTGAAGAAGGGAACATTCAAGCCATAGAAATAATGACCGAAGCGGCCAAACAAGCTGGCTTTTCAACGGTAAACTTCTTGGACGAGCCTATTGCTGCGGCCTATAAGATTGAACAAACCTTGCCGCGGGATACCACGACACTTATTGTGGATATTGGTGGTGGTACTACCGATATTTGTTGCATAAATCTCTCGCCAGAGCGCACTAATCAGTTAGATAGAAAGCAAGATGTGCTGTCGGTAACAGGGCGACGCTTAGGGGGCATGGATTGCGATAAAAGCCTGGTGCTTAAAACGATCGCTCCTGAAATGGGTATGGGGCTGAAAATGATGAACGGCCTGCCCGTACCGCCAACCTACTTCTCAGATATGTGCGCGGTAGATAACATTCCTGCCTTAATGCGCTTCTTTTCTGATGACTATGGATTGGATATTTCTCAAACCATGTCACTCATTAAAGAGCCTGCCCAATTAGAGCGGCTGTTAATCGTTCAGGAAAATAAACTGTCGGCACGCATCGTTAACTCTGCCCGAATGGCCAAAGAGCTATTGTCGAGTAAGCCTCGTATCACGCTACCACTTCACTATGTTGAAGATGAGTTTGGAGTGGATATTAGCCAAGATTCACTACAAAAAGCGTTAAAGCCGTGGCTTGATAAGGTTAAGACCTTAGTGACCGAGTGTTTAGACAGCACCGACATAAAGCCAGAGGTGGTAATGATTACCGGGGGAATGAGTTTGTCGCCTATCGTGGTAGATGCGCTGTATGAAAACTTACTGACAGGGCTTCCGCGCTTAGAAAACGACGCATTTAACTCAGTGTGTGAGGGACTTGCTATTCAGGCGTCTAAGTTTTAGTCACGCCTGAATAGGAACGCGTCACTCATATTCATCGAGCGCTAATGACTGATGAAACGTCTTAGTGCTTGAGAATATTGTTGGCTTTTAAGTAGGTAGCGATAGCCTCAGGTGATTCGAAGGCATTAAGCAACATTTGCTGAGCATGCTGCTTTACACTGTTGTCTTCAGACGAAGAGAGTAGGTCATACCACGTTTTTACTAGGGCCAATGGCGGTGTTTGATTCATTCTTTGCTCCGGTAATATAAACTGCATATTAACAACCATCATGGTAACTCATGATGCGTTAAATAAAGCTCTGACCAGAATAAACAAGCGGGTAAAAACGCTAGCTTGGGAGCAAGCGATTTTTACCTACCTGTTTGTAATTTTTGGCAGGCTTAGTCGAGCAGTGGCTTTAAGAAGCGACCTGTATGCGACACTTCTTGTTCTGCAACATACTCTGGTGTTCCCTCTGCAATTATCTGGCCACCTCCGGATCCTCCTTCAGGACCAAGGTCCACAATCCAGTCGGCAGTTTTAATCACATCGAGGTTATGCTCTATTACCACCACAGTGTTTCCGTGGTCTCTGAGCTCGTGCAGTACAGCAAGCAGCTGTTTTATATCGTGGAAATGTAACCCAGTTGTGGGTTCATCAAGAATGTAAAGCGTTTGACCGGTGTCTCTTTTTGATAACTCTTTTGCGAGTTTTACACGCTGTGCTTCACCACCAGACAGTGTAGTAGCCGCCTGACCGAGCTTGATGTAAGACAGACCCACATCCATCAATGTTTGCAACTTGCGAGAAATCGAAGGCACTGCATCAAAAAATACGCGAGCGTCTTCCACCGTCATCTCTAGCACTTCGTGAATATTTTTATCTTTGTATTTTACATCTAATGTTTCGCGGTTATAGCGTTTGCCCATACACACATCGCACGGCACGTACACATCGGGTAAAAAGTGCATTTCTACCTTAATCACACCGTCGCCCTGGCAGGCTTCACAACGACCGCCTTTTACATTAAAGCTGAAGCGGCCTGGTTTATAACCACGAGAGCGTGACTCCTGCGTACCTGCAAACATCTCTCTAATGGGTGTAAATATTCCCGCATAGGTTGCAGGGTTTGAACGCGGTGTTCTGCCGATAGGGCTTTGGTCAATATCGACAACTTTGTCGAGCAACTCTAACCCTTCCATAGATTTATGGGCTGCAGGCTCCGCAGTTGTCGCCTTGTTTAGCTCACGCTGGGCAATTTTGTAGAAGGTGTCGTTGATTAGCGTCGATTTACCCGAGCCTGATACACCCGTTACGCAGGTCATCACACCCGTGGGTATGCGAAGGTCAACAGATTGTAAGTTGTTACCGGTAGCGCCTTTAAGCGTTAGCCATTCATTGTTCTTCGCTGGATTCCGTTTTTCCGGAATATCAATCTTCTCTCTTCCCGACAGATATTTTCCAGTAAGTGAGTGCTCGCTTGCTAGTATGTCGTCAATGGTACCTTGGGCGATAATTTCACCGCCGTGTACACCAGCGCCAGGGCCAATGTCGATAACGTGGTCTGCTTGGCGAATGGCATCTTCATCGTGTTCTACTACAAGCACGGTATTTCCAAGGTCGCGCAAGTGGGTGAGGGTTTTTAGTAAGCGTTCGTTGTCTCGTTGATGCAAGCCAATAGAGGGTTCATCAAGTACATACATAACACCAACTAAGCCTGCACCTATTTGGCTGGCAAGGCGAATACGCTGTGCTTCACCGCCGGACAACGTGTCTGCGCTTCGAGAAAGAGACAAGTAGTTTAGCCCTACATTCACCAAGAAACGTAGGCGGTCCAATATCTCTTTTAATATTTTCTCAGCAATTTGCGCTTTTTGACCGGTTAGATCGAGGGTCTCAAAAAACGTGTAAGCTTCTGCTATCGACATATCGGCGATAGTGGGCAGGGTCGTTTGCTGAATAAATACGTTGCGCGCTTCAAGGCGCAGTCGAGAGCCATTACAGCTACTGCAGTGTTGCTGGCTTAAGTACTTACCAAGCTCTTCTCTTACCGAGTTCGACTCTGTCTCGCGGTAGCGGCGTTCCATGTTAGGAATTATGCCTTCGAAGGGGTGCTTGCGCTCCATGATATCGCCGCGCTCGTTGATATACTTAAACGATAGTGACTTACCTTTTGAGCCATACAGCACAATGTCTTTATGTTCTTTTTCTAATTCTTCAAACGGCGCCGTTAAACTAAATTTGTAATGGTCGGCCACGGCTTGCAGCATTTGAAAATAGTAATAACTGCGTTTGTCCCAGCCGCGAATGGCACCGCCTGACAAACTAATCTCGGCGTTGGTAATAACCCGAGACGGGTCGAAAAAGTTGCGAGTGCCAAGTCCGTCACACGTAGGGCACGCACCTGCAGGGTTGTTAAATGAGAACAAGCGAGGTTCTAGTTCACTTAAGCTGTATCCGCAGTGGGGGCATGCAAAGTTGGCGGAGAATATAATTTCTTCAGCGTCTTTGTCGTCCATGTCGGCGACAATCGCGTTACCGTTAGCGAGCGATAAGGCGGTTTCAAAAGACTCAGACAGACGAAGCGCCATATCATCACGCACTTTAAAGCGGTCTACTACCACTTCAATAGTATGTTTCTTATGAAGATCCAGAGGCGGTGGATCGGATAAATCGCATACTTCGCCGTCAATTCGAGCGCGAATAAACCCTTGTGCCGATAAGGTTTGTAGCGCTTTTACGTGTTCGCCTTTTCGTTCCTTCACAATAGGAGCAAGCAGCATAAGTTTACTGCCTTCAGGCATGGCCAACACTTTATCCACCATTTGACTCACGGTTTGTGCGTCAAGAGGCACATCGTGGTCGGGACAGCGCGGTGTACCAACACGGGCAAACATTAGGCGCAGATAATCGTATATTTCGGTGATCGTCCCCACGGTAGAACGGGGGTTATGCGATGTTGATTTTTGTTCAATCGAAATGGCTGGTGATAAGCCTTCGATATGATCCACATCGGGCTTTTCCATCATTGATAAAAATTGACGAGCGTAGGCTGAGAGTGACTCAACGTAACGACGCTGTCCCTCGGCGTACAGAGTGTCAAATGCAAGAGATGATTTACCTGATCCAGAAAGACCAGTAATCACTACCAGTTTGTCTCGTGGCAGTGTTAAATCAATATTCTTCAAATTGTGAGTGCGTGCACCGCGTATTTCGATTTTATCCATTGAAGCCTAATGAGAAAAAGAATCTGAATGAAAGGGTCAGTATGCCATATGTGTCAACTAAAGTGATATGGCATTGAAGTTATACTGGTTGAAAGCGGGTGAGATCACCTTCATTTGATTTGTGAAGGGCTTAATTGCGGTATAGATCATACTTGATAAACCCTGTCTTTCGCTTTGACGATTATATTAATCAGTTTTAACCTACATGGGCACATCCACAAGTAATACGGACTGGTATTATGCTACACTTCGCGACCTTGTTTTGGCTCAGTAAACTTTGAGGAACTCAGACGCTTTGAACGCTTTGGAATTACGCGCGGCGCTTGCGCTGGCATCTGTTTATGTTTTACGTATGTTGGGCCTTTTCATGGTCATGCCTGTTTTGGCTGTGGCTGCGATGGACTATCCAGATTATTCTCCTTTGTTGGTAGGCTTAGCCGTGGGTGGCTACGGGCTGACACAGGCGGCATTGCAAATTCCCATGGGCATGATGTCTGACAAATGGGGTCGTAAACCCGTTATTCTGTTGGGTCTTAGTGTGTTTGCGGTGGGTAGTTTTGTCGCTGCCAACGCCGACACCATGGCATGGATGATTGTCGGGCGTATTTTACAAGGCGCGGGAGCTATTGCCGGCGCTATTATGGCACTCGCCACCGACGTAAGCAGAGAAAGCCAGCGAGCAAAAGTGCTCGCAGTTATCGGTATTGCTATTGGTTTTTCGTTTTATCTCGCTGTTATCATCGGCCCCTTAATTGCAAATCACTACGGCTTAGCGGGCGTTTTTGCTGTAACAGGCCTTTTAGCCGTACTGTGTATGCCATTAGTAAAATGGGTAGTACCGAGCTCTGAGCCCCTCAGCAGTGGCGATACACTTCCTCAAAAAGGCCAGCTTCGTCATTTAATGCTTTCCCCACAATTGTGGCGTTTAAACGTAAGCGTTCTCGTGTTGCATATGTTGATTACGCTGTTGTTTGTGCAGCTACCCGTTACTTTAACTAATTTTGATATGACGCTGAGTGAGCATTGGCGTATGTACCTTCCTGTATTAGGTGTGTCCATTTTAGGGCTCATTGTAATGATGGGAATAGCAAGAGGGCGCACGCCTAAATGGTTATTACTATTGGGTGTGGTATTGATGGGAAGTGCCTTTTTAGCCCTTGGCGTAAATGGCAATAGCTGGTGGCTAACGACGGCAGCGGTCATTCTTTTCTTTACCGGCTTTAATTACCTAGAGGCAAATTTTCCTGCTTTAGTATCGAGCATTGCCCCTGCCGGTCAAAAAGGAACCGCCATGGGGATTTACGCTAGCTTTCAGTTTTTTGGCGCCTTTTTAGGGGGAATAATATCTGGTGTTGTTACTGATATTTGGTCTCCCAATGTGGCGTATCTGGTTGGGGCGTTAAGTACACTGCTTTGGATTTTCGTTATAAGCGGCCTCAAAGAGGTGAGCCCAGTGAAGCGCGTGATGTTAAACGGGCTACGTGCTGACGTGCTGCTTGATGCCAATAAGCAACCTGATAGCAATAAGCAACAAGCCCTTGAAGAAGCGCTTTTAGCCGTGCCGGGGGTCTTGGAAGTCACATTGAATGCAGAAAATGGTGCAGCGTACTTAAAAGTAAATAGAGACTTTGATGCCGTGAAAGCGCGCGCTGTGTTAGCGGTTTAGTTGCTGTCTGGCTACTTTCTAGGTGCAGTTTAGCTGCAAAGAAGCGTAGGTCTTATATAGCGACTACTCAGCAGGTGCACAGCGAATTAGCAGGTGCACAGAGAACGTGAAATATTTCTCATAGCTGTTTGGCTTGTGAAGCTGCAGGTACTTTGCTTTAATAAATTATACAAAAACACGGACAGTTCTTCCCCATGGCTTTTAAACCTGCCTTATTATCCTTTTTATCTTGCCTAGCCTTAAGCGTATTTTTGGCTGGATGCGCTATCAACGTTTCGCCGAGCGCGTTCTTTTACCAAGATACCAAAGAAAAACCGTTAGATACGACACGACTTCACAGCGCCATTCAAAAAGACAAAGTGGCTGCTGGCATTAGTATTGTAGAGATTGAAAATGCGAGTGGAGAAACCCTGCGAGGCGTTGCGGTTTCTTATGCTAAGCCCGTTATTAACATTCTATTCTTTGCTGATAACCGAATGACGGTGTCTGAAAATAACAACGTGATACACCAGCTAGGTAAGCTGCCCGCCAATATCCTATGGCTCGACTATCAAGGTGTTGGTGCGAGTGAAAAGGCAGACAAGCTCAGTATTAATGCGATTAAAAAAGACGCATTAATGCAATTCGATTATGTGAAAAATACCTTCGATACTTCCGTACCAACTATTGTCCACGGACGGGGCATTGGAAGTTATTTTGCGAGTTATGTGGCTGCTAACAGGCAAATAGATGGGTTGGTATTAGACGGGGCATTCAATAATATATCTGATTTAATCGCCAATATGGTGCCAGGCTTTTCTAATTCATTTACTGCAATGAAGCTGCACGATGAAGTTCACAGTATGCAGATTGCGCCCATTCTCAGGCATTTTGATGGTCCGCTTTGGTTACTCGTCGGTGCCAAGGATAAAATTACCCCTCAAGTAATCAGCGAACAACTTCTTGCCGACAGTGCGAGTGAGAAAAAGCACATCTCTGTTATTCCTGATGCAACCCATAACGCCACATTAAACTCAGAATTTGCGATTACTGAATACAGGCGTTTCATATCTCAACTATCTCGTCAAAAAGCATCTCGTTAAACTTGCATCACGTTATTTCACTTTTTGCCTGTGGATAAATAGTGGAAAACCTTGTTGGTAACTATGTTAACAGTCAATGAAAGTAAGCGGTCGAGATCAAGTAAGCTCAACTGATCCGATCACGTTACGTCAGTAAAATCAATAGCTGTAGCAAAATTATTGTAGATCGCTGGTGAATTTGATCGTAATTGTGTGAAGGATCAACAGCTTTGTCACATTGGGGATAACCATAATGCAGGGTCTCCCCAATACTGTCTTAGACTTAAGTCTAAAGTCGGTGTTTTAGCCGTTTATAGCTATTAGCCGCTAGCGGTTGAAGCTTAAACTCTCACTACGGAGTCACGCTTGATAATAGTGGGGGTATACTTGAAGGTTAAACCTTCTTCTGGCTTTTTCCCCGATGCATACTTAAGGGCAAGCTCGGCAGCTTTTGAGGCCATCATTTCAACAGGGTAGCGCAAAGTGGTGAGTTTGGGGCGGCAATATTTGGCTAACAAAACATCGTCGTAACCCATTACAGATACCTGTTCTGGTACCGCAATACCGTGGTCTTGTAGCATTGTCATGGCACCTGACGCCATAGCATCGTTATAGGCCAATACGGCGGTAAATTTAGCGCCTGTGGCCAATAAGTTCTGCATTGCAAGTTCACCACCTTCTTGATCTGGCGTTGCATACTCAATCATGCTTTCAGGCAATACTAGGTTGGCGTGCTTTATAGCGGTGCGAACACCTTCAAGCCGTTGATTAGGATCGTCTATTCGGTACTGACTGCTGATAACCGCCACGTGTTCGTGACCTTGGTTAATCGCATATTCAGCCATTAAACGTCCACCGGTGACATTGTCTAGCCATACGCATCTATTAGCGATTTCAGGAATATATCGGTTAATGAGTACAAAACCCGGCACTTGTTTTGAGAACTCTACAAGGGTTTTATCATCAAGGGCCTTGCTGTGAACTACCATGGCTTCAACACGATGCTCTAACAAAGTTTCTATAGCCCGTAACTCTGTCTCTTTTTCTATAGAGCCTGCACTTAATAGTATTTGGACATTGTTCTTGCGAGTAACTGACTCTACGCCATGAGCTAGCATGGCGAAGAACGGGTCATGTAATTCGGCAATCACAACTCCCAGCGATGCGCTTTTCTTTGTTACCAAAGCTCGTGCATTGGCGTTAGGGCGATAACCCATCTCTTCCATTATCTTTTTCACGCGTTTTCGCGTATCGCTACCTACTTTTGGCCCGTCGTTGATTACGCGAGACACTGTGGCAAGTGAAACCCCTGCCGCCTGAGCTATATCTTTAATTGTTGCCATTTCGTTTTCGCAATTCTATTTTTATTTTTAACGATAGGCTCGCTGACGGTGACACTTAAGATAAAAAGGCTGTAAAAGCACAGTCAGTAAGGCCAAATAATGCCTATAGCGTACATTATATTTACAAAAATTGATAAATTTCCAACCCGTTAGTTAGGGCTTTCATCAAGGCGGCACGCTGTGTTTCAAAAGTAAGTGAATAACTCTGACTCAATAGCGGCACTTAAATACAAAATGTTATCCCGTGCGCTACAAATAATGGTTGAAAACGTATACCCTTTGAAAACAGGTTGCGCTGTTACAATGTGTTCAGTGGTGTTGACGTAAGTATACAAGGCGAAAAAAGGGTTATGAATATTCAGGTGTCGGCTTTCGGTAAAATGAGCGAAAAAGCGGGCGGTCAACTAAGTGATGAACAAGTAAGTATGTTTACCTTATCGAACGCCAACAACATGGAAGTTAAAATATTAAGCTTAGGCGGTATAATAAAAGAAATTACTATGTTTGATGCCAATAACGCGCCTAAACACTGTATTCAAACTTTCGACACCATAGATGAATACATGGCCGATGAGAGTTATCGCGGTGCTATTGTAGGGCGATACGCTAACCGTATTGGCAATGGGTGTTTTAGTCTTAATGGCACAACCTATCACCTTGATAAAAACAACGGCGAG
This sequence comes from Alteromonas sp. LOR, assembly GCF_000753865.1. GTDB lineage: Bacteria > Pseudomonadota > Gammaproteobacteria > Enterobacterales > Alteromonadaceae > Alteromonas. Next base: position 97,830 of record NZ_JQFW01000040.1, read on the forward strand.
CATAACCTTCATGGCGGTAATGCCGGTTTTCACAAACGCAATTGGGCCTCGTCAACCCATTGTGATGACCAAAGCGCAAGTGTCACGCTAACGCTACTCAGCGGCGATGGGGAAGGAGGCTTTCCTGGAAACGTAGCGGTAACCGCCTGCTACACCCTAAATAATGACAATGAGCTTAGCTTGCATATCAAAGCAACGACCGATAAAGCAACCCCGCTCAGTTTTACTCAACACGCCTACTTCACATTAAGTAATGATAGCTCAGTAGAAAGCACGGTATTGACTATCGCTGCAGATGAAGTGACCGATGCGGATAGTACATTGCTACCAAACGGTGAGTTTGTTGCTGTGAACGACACCCCCTTTGATTTTAGAGAGCCCACTCAAATAGGAAAGAATGTGCATGATATGCCGTCGTCTGAACTCTTTGAGAAAGTAGGGGGGTACGACCATAACTACGTGCTGCGCCAAAGTGCTAACACCCAGCCACAAGCTGAAGTGAGCGCCAGCGACACTGGGCTTATTATGAAGCTGTACACCAATCTGCCAGGATTGCAGTTCTACACAGGTAATCTAAAAACGCAGCAGCAAATGGGCGCATTGTGTTTAGAGCCTCAGTTTTTCCCTGACTCACCGAACAAGCCTCACTTTCCAAATTGTATAGTTACGCCAGATTCTCCTTTAGACATGGAGATTCGTTACGCTTTCTCGGTAACAAAATAAACGCGGTCTTATAAAAGAGACTGTACACACGTGACTATTGAATAAGCACTAAATGTTACCTTAATTAACATTTATTTTTCCTTATTTGAACATTGATAAATTGAGTGCATTGATATATTATTTTGGGTAAACGTTTAACCTTTTGTGTATGGCGCACGCATTATTTGCCACTGAGGCTTAGTGACCGGCCCACAAAACGCATTTTTATAGAGAGCGACTATGGCAAGCCCATTCGACCCGTCAGATGATCCACACCGCAGATTCAACCCCCTATTAGGTGAGTGGGTTTTGGTATCGCCGCATCGCGCGAAACGACCATGGCAAGGGCAGTCGGAAGAGCCTAACAATGAGCAAAAACCGTCTTACGATCCAACCTGCTATTTATGCCCGGGCAATACCCGTGTTAACGGCGAGGTAAACCCTGATTACGCCGGCACTTTTGTTTTTGAAAACGACTTTGCTGCGCTCAAGAAAGACACGGTGGTGTTGAGCGAGAAAAAAGGGCTTTTTCAGTTCGAAACCGAACAGGGCTGTAGCCGAGTTATTTGTTTCTCTCCCGATCACAGCAAAACCCTTCCAGAATTGACAGACCAAGAGCGTGCAGACGTTGTAGCATGCTGGAAATCACAGACAGAAGAGTTAGGTGAGCAATATCAATGGGTTCAGGTGTTTGAAAACAAGGGCGCGATGATGGGCTGCTCTAACCCTCACCCTCACGGACAAGTATGGGCGCAGCAGCATGTGCCGACAGATCCGGCTAAAAAGCTTGTACAATTACGTGCTTATTTCAACGAGCACAAACGTCCTTTGTTGTTAGATTACGCTGAGCAAGAAGTTGCAAAGCAAGAGCGCGTTGTATGTCAAAACGATGACTGGATAGTAGTAGTGCCGTATTGGGCTGCATGGCCGTTTGAAACATTGTTACTGCCTCGCTTTGATGTAACAGCACTGCACAAATTAACCGACGAACAATCGTTTTCTCTAGCGCAAATTATTGGCGATATAACCGCGCGCTATGACAATTTGTTTGAAACGTCATTTCCATATTCTATGGGCTGGCATAGCGCACCATTTGATAAACAAGCACATCCTGAATGGACGTTACATGCGCACTTCTTTCCGCCACTGCTTCGTTCTGCGAGTGTACGTAAGTTCATGGTTGGGTATGAAATGATGGCCGAGGCCCAGCGCGACTTAACGCCAGAACAAGCCGCAGATAGATTGAAGGCACTTTCCAGCGTGCACTATAAAAAACATGAGAATGCGAATGGATAACCACATACTCTCTTCAGCGTTTGAAGAAAGCTTTGCAGAAGAACCGACACTGATAGCTCACGCACCAGGTCGCGTAAATTTAATTGGCGAGCATACCGACTACAACGGCGGCTTCGTATTTCCTGCGGCAATTAATTTTGGCACCTGGGTAGCTGCATCAAAGCGAAGCGATAACAACATTGTTGTCACCGCAATGGACTATGAGAATCAGCAAAATACGTTCAGCCTTGATGATATTCACTATGATGATGAGCAAGGTTGGGCAAACTATGTGCGCGGTGTGGTTAAAGTACTTAAGCAGGACTTTCCCGCATTTGGTGGTGCTAATCTATTAGTCACGGGTAATGTGCCTCAAGGTGCTGGCTTAAGTTCTTCCGCGTCATTTGAAGTGGCAATTCTAAAAGCAATGAGTGCCCTATATCAGTTGCCTCTCGATGGCGTGAAGGCCGCACTTCTAGGTCAGAAAGCGGAAAATACCTTTGTGGGCTGCTCATGCGGCATTATGGATCAGCTTATCTCGGCAATGGGTAACGAAGGTAAAGCTATGTTGCTCGATTGTCAGTCGCTGTCAATTGAACACTCACCGCTACCTGACAGCCATCAAATTGTCATCATAAACTCAAACGTGAAGCGCGGCCTGGTAGACAGTGAATACAACCTTCGCCGTCAGCAGTGCGAGCAGGGAGCGTCATTACTCGGTGTACCCTCATTGCGCGAAGCCAATATTGATATGCTTGAAGCTGCAAAGCCGCATATGCCCGAGGTGGTATACCGCAGAGCTAAACATATTATTACCGAAAACAAGCGAACCTTGTCAGCAAGCAATGCGTTAAAAGTCGGTGATATTGAAACGGTGAGTAAGGCCATGGCCGAATCTCATGTGTCTATGCGAGACGATTTTGAAATAACGGTGCCCCCAATTGATTACCTTGTCACCATCATTGATGAGTTACTTGGTGTTACTGGCGGCGTGCGTATGACCGGTGGCGGTTTTGGAGGATGTGTTGTTGCGCTAGTTCCAACAGATACTGTTGATGCTGTGAAACAATTAGTGGCTGATAAGTACTTCGATGAGACGAATTATCACGCTGATATATACGTATGCACTGCCACACAGGGGGCCTTTGCATAAATTATTTCCCCATCTTTGACCGCTTATTTGTGTCCCTTAGCCGCATCATTGGATAGCGGCTTTTTTTTGCCTGCGGTAACACGCCGCGATTACGCACATTTTAAATCTCGCTCAGTGGGTAATTATCTATGCGAGCTGGTCTAAAATGTGATAAATATGTTATCACTGACTTCAAATAAGCGTAATAAAAACAACAATGAAGAGCTTTTCACCTGCGTTTTAAAGGCCACCGAGCTTTAGTCCTACAGGTCTTATGAAACATGTTTCGTTGCGCTTTAATCATCATTGTATTGAAATATCGTGAGTAAACTATGAAATTAGCATCACTAGATATCACCGTGTTTGTGATATACGTTATCGCGCTTATCGGTATAGCCTGGTGGGTGTCGCGGGAAAAAAAGGGGCATGAGAAAGATACCAACGATTACTTCTTAGCGGGCTCTAGTTTACCTTGGTGGGCCATTGGCGCGTCTCTTATTGCTGCCAACATATCCGCAGAACAAATAATAGGAATGTCTGGCTCGGGCTACCAAATAGGGCTAGCTATTGCGTCTTACGAATGGATGGCGGCCATCACGTTAATTATAGTGGGTAAGTATTTTCTACCTATATTTTTAAAACACAAAATATATACCATGCCTCAATTTTTGGAGCAGCGATACGATCACCGCGTTCGTAAAGTAATGGCCGTATTCTGGCTAGGCGTTTATGTGTTTGTTAACCTCACTGCCGTGCTGTGGTTAGGCGCATTAGCCATCAACACTATTGCCGGTGTCGACATGATGTACGGCATGATATTTTTAGGGCTATTTTCGCTGGCCTACTCGCTGTATGGCGGGCTAAAAGCAGTGGCGCTTACCGATATTATTCAGGTAGTGTTATTGGTGCTCGGCGGGTTATTCCTCTCTTATACCGCGCTTAATCTTATCAGCGGTGGAAACGGGCCAATTCAAGGCTTTGTTGATTTAACCCAGCAGCTGCCGGGTAAGTTCGACATGATATTATCAAAAGATAACCCGCACTATATGGACCTTCCCGGTATTTCCGTACTCGTAGGCGGTATGTGGATCATGAACCTGTCTTACTGGGGCTTTAATCAGTATATTATTCAAAGAACCCTGGCTGCTAAGAGCCTGCAAGAAGCGCAAAAAGGCATTGCTTTCGCGGCATTTTTAAAGCTTTTGATGCCGTTAATTGTTGTGCTGCCAGGTATTGCCGCTGTGCTGTTGGTACCCGATTTAGCAAAGCCCGACCAGGCTTATCCTAGTCTCATGACGCTTATGCCTGTTGGGTTGAAGGGAATTATTTTTGCAGCTCTTGTTGCGGCTATTGTGTCGTCCCTTGCGTCTATGACAAACAGCGTATCGACCATTTTTACAATGGACATTTACAAAGACAAACGTCCTAATGAGTCACAGCGGCATTATGTCAAAGTAGGACGCACGGTAAGTTTGGTCGCGTTAATTATTGCTATGGTTGCTGCTAAGCCACTATTAGGTAATTTCGACCAAGCCTTTCAATATATTCAAGAGTTCACCGGGTTCTTTACGCCTGGTATTTGTGCCCTCTTCATTTTAGGTATGTTTTGGAAACACACTACGGCTAATGGCGGGCTGCTTGCGGCACTGGGCTCATTTATTTTAAGCATCGTGTTTAGGCAGTTTTGGCCCGAGCTTCCGTTTATTGACCGAGTCGGTATTGTATTTTTACTGTGCGTAGCGGTGGCTGTCATCGTCTCTCTTATGGAGAAAAAGGGCGTCCACGAAAATGCCGTAGAGCTCTCTGATGTGCAGTTCGATACCACTAAAGGGTTTAATATTGCGGCTATTGCAGTGGTATTCATACTTATCGCTTTTTACAGCGCGTGGTGGTAATGGATTAAGCTTTTACACACTTTTTTAGAACGAGCACGGTTTGAAAGCGCACTGTTACAAACAGCCTAGATAAACAGAGCGAAAGTTCAGAAGACGGAAATGAGAAACTTTGATAGCGTTTATTTGTGAATAAATGCATCGACAAAAACTTCATTTTTCCCTGGAAAAATACGATATACTACAGGGCTCAAAACTATGAACTTTCGTGCTTGTTGCTGTCGAACTTTGATGAAGTCGAAATAGTGGCGCTTTAAAATAAGCGTTGCTACGCAGCAAGCCAATAAACACGTTACAGGAGACATCAATGGCAACGAAAGGCGTGAACAAGGTAATTCTTGTAGGAAACCTTGGTAATGATCCTGAAGTAAGATACATGCCGAACGGAAACGCCGTTGCGAACCTGAGTCTTGCAACCAGCGAAAGCTGGAAAGACCAACAAGGGCAACCGCAAGAGCGTACAGAATGGCATAGACTCACTATGTATCGTCGCTTGGCTGAAATTGCTGGAGAATACCTGAAAAAAGGTTCGCAGATTTACGTAGAAGGTAAATTGCAAACCCGTAAATGGCAGGATCAGCAAGGCAATGACAAATACACCACAGAGATCATCGTGGACCAAATGCAAATGCTTGGCGGTCGTGGCGGTGAAGCTGGTGGTGGTAGCGGCGGTTACCAACGTCAACAAAATAACCAAGGCGGCGGATACCAGAACCAGGGCGGTGGCTATAATCAAGCACCAGCTCAGGGCGGTCAGCAGCAAGGCGGCCAACAAGGTGGTTACAACCAAAACCAAGGCGGCGGTTTCAATCAAGCTGCTCCTCAAGGTGGTAATCAGCCTCAGCCTAAAACTCCGCCAATGGCAGAGCCAGACTTTGACTTTGACGACGATATTCCATTTTAAAATAACCATTTTAAGGAATACTCAAACGGCCTGTTTAATTTCTAATTAAGGCTGGCTGATTTCAGCGAGAAAAGCTGAATTAGGATTGAGTTTAGTTTGAAGACATTTTTAAAAAGCCCAGCTAAGTAGCTGGGCTTTTTTACGTCTCCCGTTCCGTCCTGAAGTACGCAACACATTTATTTACTTGGCAAATTTTGCACTAGGTAAACAGGAGCCAGGTTCCTTATCGCTTTATTACTTTATCTTTTTATCACTGCTCGCAGCCCGCTTCTTAAGGTTTTAGCTTCACACTCTCTTCCGTTCTCACATTCATATTTTCAAAGTTTCGCAATCACCGACACGGCTATTTTTACCGTACTTTACTCAAAAAACCGGTAAAAGGTTATACGTTTACCTTTTTGGGGCGCTCATTCTATTCAATAGAAATAACTTAGTTGTAACAATTAATGTAAAAAATAGCGGCTTGCTTGCTTGTTGATGCCAATAAAGTAATATAGCTATGCCTACTAATTAACAATCTATTAGCAAACTATGAAAACGTTATCCCTATTTTGCAGTACAAGCGTTATGCTTATTACTGCTACATTCTCTGCGACCGCATTTTCTGCGCAAACTGTTTATAAAGATTTCCCAGCTGAGGTGATGCCCGAGCTTAGCGAAAGTGGTGAATTGGCTGTAGGGGTAAAAACAATTGAAGTTGCTTATCCCGAAGCGGCAATGACAATGTCAGGAGAGATGGTAAAGCGTGAGTTAACCCTCGAGGTTTGGTATCCCGCATCTCAATCAACTGACTTAGCAGACTCAAAATTAGCCGTATATAGTGATGAAACACGCAGCGGTAAGTCTTTTGAAATTCAAGCTGATGCTTATCGCGATGCCCCCATTATGGCGACGGACGAAAACTATCCTATCGTAATAATCTCTCACGGTTATACCGGCTACCGTACGCTGATGCATTATCTTGGCGAGCATCTAGCATCTCATGGTTATGTAGTTGCTGCCATTGACCATACAGACTCAACAAACAAAGACGTTAATTTTGCAGAAAGCCCTTACAGTGGGTTTCCAAGCACGCTGTTAAATCGTTCAAGAGATCAGGTGTTCACGCTTAACGCGGTGGCTCAACACAGCTTTTTTGCAGATGAAGTTGACGAAACTCGAGCAGGAGTAATTGGTTACTCGATGGGTGGATATGGCGCAATGAGTACAGTTGGGGGTTGTTACGCGTTTAACGATACTACGGCTGCCACTTTTACCGGTACACAAGACCCTGCAACAGTTCAGTTGGTAAAAGCAGCTTTAAATACGTGCGCAGGTGGCAAGCCTTCAAGTGATGACACATTACCAGCATGGAAAGCTGCACTAGCACTAGCGCCTTGGGGTGGGCAGCAGCAGTTGTTTGATACAAAGTCCCTATCTAATATCGACGTACCTGTGCTGTTTGTCGCTGGTGATAACGACGATGTTTCAGGCTACGATGGCATTCGTTGGTTGTTCGATCACACAACGAATAAAGATACCAAGTTACTAACCATCAAAAACGCACGTCATAATGTTGCACCTCACCCCGCACCTAAAGAAGCGTATGGCAGTGAGTTCGACTTGGGTAGTTACATCGAGCCCGCATGGGAAGAGCAAAAGCTCAATGCCATTAACGAACACTTTGCATTAGCGCTCATGAACTGCCACGTAAAAGCCATACCAGATTACTGTGCTTTTTTAGAGGTAACGGGTAGTAGTGATCAGGTACCAAGCGGCGGTGAAACGCCTGCGCCTTGGAAAGGTTTCGATAACCGCTGGGCGTTAGGGTTGCTTATGGAAGGAAGAGACGGAAAATAATTCTGTTTTAAAAACTCTTTGTGAGAGAGTTTATTTGTTACCCGCTAAGGGGCTCGACTATGAGCCCCTTTTTTATGCCTTTCTTGTTCGTTTATTTCTCTTGCGAAACGGTAATACCAGTCCGCATAGATAATTCCCAACTCAGCGAGACTTATAATGTGCGTAATCGCACACTGTTATAACTCTTGTTACAACTAATTGCTGGAATATTGTTCAGCATAGGTTAATGTAAACAGAGTCAATATAAGTGTAAGCACCAACCTAATATCTAGCACACAATGCATCAAGTTTAGTGTGCAGTAACCATTGCTGTGACAGTGTCTCGACACCATTATTTTCCCAAAAGGAATTGCTATGAAATTGAATTATCCTGCATCGCAGCGAGCATGCGCTGCCCTTTTATCAACCATGCTATCAATCACCCCGTTGAGCACATCATTCGCTGCTGATAGCTCAGTATCAACATCGTCTGCGAAAAGTGCAGAGCTTACCAACCTTGAAATGTATGCCCGCCAAGGAGACTGGGAGCGTGTTATTGATAAGCTGGAGGACGTAAAAGGAAAAAGCCCTGAGCAATATAATTTGCTGATTTCAGCACTAATGAACACAGACTTAGACGATGCCGAAGAAGTAGCTGAAGAGTTTATAGCAAGCTACAGCAAAGATTACCGTGCCTTTCATACCCATGCCAACGTGATGGGAGCACAAGCCTCAAACAGCATCTTTTCAGCTTTGGGTTATGCAAAAAAAGCCAAAAGCAGCTTAGAGCAAGCAATTGTTATCGCGCCTGACGAGATTGCGGTTTATCGCGCCCTAATGCAATTTCATTTAGTTGCTCCTTCCATTGCCGGTGGTGATATGGATGAAGCGAAAAAGTTGGCAGAAAAGATCGCCACAATTGATAGCGTTGAAGGCCAATTTGCTTTGGCTAGCTTCTACCTCAAAGACGATAATGAAGACCAAGCACACGCTATTTACGACGCTCTTGCACAGAATGAGGCCTCGGCCTTACGAGCTAACTTTGAATTAGGCAGTCACTATTTATCTGCTGAAAAGTACAGCCACGCTTTTGAAGCGCTGTCGCCATTAATGGGAATGTCGGTAGCAACGGTAGAAAGCAAAGATTCGGCGCAATGGGACGAGTACGAACAGCGCGAAAGCAATTTGCTGTACGGCAAATACCGCATTGGTCAAGTAGCGCTAAACAGCGACGAATTTACCAACACGGGCATTGCTGCATTAGAGCAGTATATCGATGGCTTTAATACAACGAATATCGATACAGCAGGCCTGCCAAGTGTAAATTGGGCCCGTCTGCGACTCGCAGAGCTGCGCTTAAATGCCAATGACATAGAGAAAGCGAAAAGTACGCTGGCGCTTATCAATGGAGACGAGGGCGAACGTTTTTCAAAAATTCTGAAAGGGTTAAAAAAGAAGATTAAAAAGCGGGCTTAAAGCTAATGCCAGTCAGTTAAGCTGACTGGCATTTTTCTTTTTAGTAGGGTACTTGCTAGGTTTGGGTTTGACGCACCGAGGGTATAACCTGTCTTCTCGCCTTGTTGGAAGCTCGTAGTAAGTCAATTGGTTGATGAGGTTTTCATACAACACGGGCAGTTTTCCAGGGCTAGTGAGCACTGTCGTTAGTAGGAATGCCACGACCGCGCTTGAGCATCCGCTGAAGCTGAGCTGATTTGGCCAGATGCCTTTGCGCGTT
>NZ_JQFW01000041.1 GCF_000753865.1 Alteromonas sp. LOR
CTAACACCCGCATAACGGGCAAAAATATGTAGGCTACAATACCAAGCGAAGCGCTGGGAGCCTACGTATTTTTGTCCCAGCGAACGTGGTGAGCGAGTTTATGCGCTTGTTAAACCAACAATGATAGCCTAAAATGACCTAATTAAAGACCTTTTAGGAGACCGTTATGGCGGCTAGAGTTTTGGCTGAAGTTGCTGCAAGTATTACAGA
>NZ_JQFW01000042.1:0-86978 GCF_000753865.1 Alteromonas sp. LOR
TATGGCGTCCCCTAGGGGATTCGAACCCCTGTTACCGCCGTGAAAGGGCGGTGTCCTAGGCCTCTAGACGAAGGGGACAATAAATCGTTTCAAACGTAGCCGTTTGAATCAGTTACACCGTAAATTTACTAAATAAACAACAATGTAATGAAATATTGTCGCAACTGATTACACTCAATCCGAGCAGTCAGTTAGCCTGTTAAGTTACACGATATTATCTTTATCGTGCTAGGCACGATGTGTAACTTGGTGGAGCCAGGCGGGATCGAACCGCCGACCTCCTGCATGCCATGCAGGCGCTCTCCCAGCTGAGCTATGGCCCCGTCGTGTCGTAGTCAATTTAATATGACTGTTCCGTGACAGCGGGGCGCATTCTAGGCATCCCCCCCTGCCATGTCAACGGTTTTTTTATGAATTTTCTCTGTTTGCTATAAAAGTAAGCGCTTTGTCGATTCTCTCACCAACTTTCTCTTTTGAGAGCAGGTTTAACGTCACGTCTAGCGAGGGTGAATTACCACTGCCTGTAGATGCTACACGTAGCGGCATGCCTACCTTTCCCATACCTACTTCAAGTTCTTCCGCTGTGGCATTTATCGCAGCTTGAATACTCGCTGGCGTCCACTCTTCAAGTGCTAATAGCTTACCTTTCACAAGCTCTAATGGTCCTCTTGCCACTGGGCGAAGATGCTTTTTCGCGGCGTTGCCGTCAAATTCATCATAATCCTGATAAAAGTACGTCGAGATCTCCGCCAGCTCTTTGAGCGTCTTCACGCGGTCGGCTTGTATAGCAATAACAGATTCAAGAGAAGGACCCGCGGCTACATCCACATTCAACTGGTCAAAATGCCATTTTGCGTGAGCTGCAACTTCACTTGCTGGCATAGACTTTATGTAGTGCTGATTCAACCAAATGAGTTTCTCTGTATTAAATGCGGAAGCAGACTGCCCTATTCCATCTAGGCTAAAGTGCTCAATCATTTCATCAAGAGTAAATACTTCTTGGTCGCCGTGTGACCAGCCCAACCTAACAAGGTAGTTCAACACCGCCTGTGGTAAAAAGCCATCATCGCGATACTGCATTACGCTAACTGCGCCATGGCGCTTTGACAATTTCTTACCATCATCGCCAAGTATCATAGATACGTGAGCGTATTCAGGAATAGGTGCGCCTAGTGCGTGAAGAATATTAATCTGACGCGGAGTATTATTGATATGGTCTTCGCCGCGTACAACGTGAGTAATACCCATATCCCAATCATCTACAACAACACAGAAGTTATAAGTAGGCGTTCCATCAGTACGCTGAATGACAAGATCGTCAAGTTCACCGTTACTGATTTCTATAGTGCCGCGCACATGGTCTTTTATCTCAACAAACCCATCTAGCGGATTTTTAAACCGGATAACGAACGGCTGCCCTTCAGGGTGATCTGTTCTGTCGCGCCATGTTCCAGGGTAGCGAGGTTTTTCACCTTTTTCTTTTTGTGCTTCGCGAATAGCATCAAGTTCTTCTGAACTCATGAAGCATTTGTACGCTTTACCTTCGTCTAGTAACTTTTGGATAAGCTCTTTGTATCGGTCAAAACGCTCTGTTTGATAAACCGGGCCTGTGTCCCAGGTTAAACCAAGCCACTGCATGCCGTCTAAGATTGCTTGTTTAGCTTCTTCAGTAGAACGTTCAATATCTGTATCTTCTATGCGAAGTACAAACTCACCGCCTTTGCTTTTTGCATAAAGCCAAGAATACAGCGCTGTGCGTGCGCCCCCAACATGAAGATACCCCGTTGGGCTAGGTGCAAATCGTGTTACAACCGACATGAATACTCTCTATAGTTAATTTAGAACTTAATTGCCTTCATTCTACCAGCGTAAGTGTTACGACAAAAGCCGCTTCATTCACTCTGCAATATTTAATACTCAGGTGACATTCAACATGCCGCTAAAACAATCATGGAATATATATGGGTGTACCGGACAGACACTCGAGGAGTTAAGCGGACAGACACTCGTATCCGTAAAGCGAGCAAAATGGACAGACACTCACCTCAGTAGAGAATGTCATTTTATAATTGTTTGCGTTGCCTCTCTATTTGAGGCTGTTAGGAGGCTCAGGAAAAAGACGTGGCAAAAAAACGGTGCGTTTTTCATCAATTTATAGAAAAAGGCGGCAAAATGTTTAATTTTCGCGCATACGGTAATTTTCTTTAATTTTATTGTTGACACAATCACGAGCAACTCTATAATACCGCCCCACTTGCCCAGGCAAGTAAACAAACAAGATGGACGCTTAGCTCAGTTGGGAGAGCATCGCCCTTACAAGGCGAGGGTCACTGGTTCAAGCCCAGTAGCGTCCACCATTCTTTTTTCGAATTCAGTTTTACCGGACGCTTAGCTCAGTTGGGAGAGCATCGCCCTTACAAGGCGAGGGTCACTGGTTCAAGCCCAGTAGCGTCCACCACTCCCCCTTTTTACTTCAAAATTTCATAAGATTCGATGGTTCAACAACTTCGTTGCGAGCCACAGCAGCGTCCACCACGTCCTCTTTTATTCCAAAAATCTTCATAAAACTCGATGGTTCAATAACTTCATTGCGAGCCACAGTAGCGTCCACCACTTCCTCTTTTTATTTCAAAATTTTCATAAGACTCGATGGTTCAATAACTTCATTACGAACCACAGCAGCGTCCACCACTTCCTCTTTTTATTTCAAAATTTTCATAAGACTCGATGGTTCAATAACTTCATTACGAGCCACAGCAGCGTCCACCACTTCCTCTTTTTATTTCAAAATTTTCATAAGACTCGATGGTTCAATAACTTCATTACGAACCACAGCAGCGTCCACCACTTCCTCTTTTTATTTCAAAATTTTCATAAGACTCGACGGTTCAATAACTTCATTACGAGCCACAGCAGCGTCCACCACTTCCTCTTTTTAGTCAAAACCCATAAAACTCGACAGTTCAACAACGTCAAAACGATTTACAGCGATACTTCTCCAACCTTTAAATAAAATCACAAAGCGATCAAGCCTCACCAATGGGTTACAGTTCAAAATGGGTGTGATACATTTAATATAGAAAGTTTACGAATAAAGGCGCTTATCAGCATGGCTGTAAAACAAGATGAAGAACTACTTTTTAAAAGTATACCTACCAAAGTAAGAGCCGCGCTGGTTGCAGGCCTTGGTGTTTACTTTTTAAACGGTTGTTCAAATGCTCAGCATCAGGCGAAAGTTGACGAGTTAAATACTGATTATTGCACTGAAGAAGTACAAAACAACTGTAGATATATCGCAGCAGGTTTTTTAACGCCCGTGCAACCAAATGACGCCTTTGAAGAACAACTAAAGCCTATACACGAAAGAGAAGAAGTTATTGAACAAGAGTTTGAAGTATTAAGGCGAAAGTGAGTGAGAAGTGGTCATTCAAATCTTCCTTTCAGTATTCTCAATTGCCGTTGATTCTAACTTTGGTAATCACATAATCATTAAAATATTCAGATAACATCCTATTTGCTATCAAAATCGCCTTTAAACCCAGCCATTAATATAACTAACTTAAACACTCAAAAACCAAGTGAAGCAGAGAATACGCTGAAGGGTGGTTAGCACTTATTGCTGCCGATCAAAAATTCTCACTGTATTTGCACATACCTTCTACAAGCTGTATCGAAGCAAAATTATTAATTAAATGCGTGGGACAATATGAGATTTTGCTAACCATTAGGTACACAAAGGTCAATTTTCGAGCATCTATGCCGATAAAAAGCTATAGTGAGGGTTATAGGGAAATCATTGTCGTTGCCCACTGTCTTTTATCGCTTATTGTAAAACGCTTTTTAATGGGTGTTTTTAAAAATTAACTATGCGGCAGGAATATGAAATATAACTTAGCCAAAGATACTAAATTACTTATTGCTGAAGATCAGGTGTTGGCCAAAAGTCATCTACACTATGCCCTTGAGCAACTTGGGTTTAGTAATATGGACTATGTAGACCGTCCTTCCACCGCAATTGCGTCGTTGCAAGAGCGCGAATACGATGCAATTATTTGCTCATACAACCTACGGTCTGATCAAGGTGGGTATTATCTCCTCGAGCAACTACAATCTCAAAACGCATTATCGTTAACTAATGCTTTTATCTTTACGAGTGCAGATACCTCCGCAGAAGTCGTTCACGCCATTATCGAACTGCAACCTGATGAGTTCATAGCGAAGCCTTTTTCAGTCAATGAGTTGGATAGACGACTTTCTCGGGTTCTCTCCAGGAAAGCAGCATTAAAGAATGTGTATCGCTGTATGGACAAGGGCGACCACGAGAAAGCCCTCTATGAGGTAGAGCAGTTTCTACTTCAGCCGGAACACGCTGAACATTTCCCGCTGGCAATGAAGATTAAGGGCGACTTATTAATTCTCAACGAACGATTCAGTGATGCATTAGCGTTTTACGACGCAATTATAAACGTACAAGATTTTAGCTGGGCAAAGTTAGGTATTGCCAACTGCCTTTTAGCACTTAAAGAATTTGATGACGCCGAAAGAGAAATTTTACAGCTGGCAATGCGTCCCGACTCTGAACTAGCGGCTTACGATTTACTCGCGAAATTAAAGATTCAGTTCGATGCTTTTGATGATGCCTTAGAGTGTACCAATCTCGCTTGCCATATTTCGCCAAGAAAAGTGTCTCGCCACCAGCAGGCCGTCAATTTAGCCCGTATAACACACAATTATGAAAATCAATTTTCTAGTGCCAAACAACTTGTGCGCTATGCCCGTGACTCCATACATGACACACCAGACATTTATCTAAACGCCGCCAGGGCCGGTGTCGACTTTGCGATGACTTCTGCACCTGAAGATATGAATAGAATTGTTAAGCAGTCTACAAGCTATTTGCAGCAGTTAAAGCAGGCTCACCCTAAGGCCTCACTTAAAGACGAGTTATATGTTTTAGATGCACGGTTACATTATTTAAAGGATGATGTGGCCAAAGCGCAATCGCTCTTATCAGACTTTCATATCGACCAAGCACAACACCACTCTACAGAAGCTCTTTTAGATAGAGCAAAAGCACTACATGAAGTGGGGCTTAAAGACGATTCACTGAAGATATTTGAAGCCCTCTCCCATCGTTTGAAAAAACATGAAGGAAGCGATGACTTGATGAGTCGCTACATTGCGCAGGAGCAAGAAGAGAAAAAGGCTATTTCGTTAAGTCCTAAAGCACTGAATAACTCTGCTGTCGCTGAGTATAAAAGAGGTAACCTTGAGCAGTCTTACTCAACATTTTCTCAAGCATTCAGAGTCATGCCTAAAAACCCTTCTATTGCCTTGAACTACTTGCAAGCCATTATACGTGCTAGAAAGTCTCGTGAGGCATTACCGGCTGACACGCGACAGGCCATCAAGTCTTGTCGGGAAACGTTGGAATCTGCGCAGCTTTCTAAAGAGCAATTATCCCGCTACGAAACCGTTAAAAGCATCTTAACGAATAACGGAAAGTAATTAGCAGTATCGCTTAATCCCTTCACGTAGGCTTGTGTGCAGAATTCAAAGCTTAAATCGATAGATGACTCGGTAACAAGGTAGCTCCGTAAAAAGGTAGCTGGGTAGCAAAGTCGCAAAGTCGCAAAGTCGCAAAGTCGCAAAGTAGAATAATGACTCGACAGTCTAGAGCCAGCAAGACACCATCGAGCATTTAGTTAGGGTTGTTAAGCCATTTTCTCAACGTAGAAATGACAACTGTATGCTCGATAGGTTTTGTCAGAAAGTCATCCATACCGGCCTGTAGGCACAGATCTCTATCGCTTTTCATCGCATTTGCAGTCATTGCAATGATAGGAACCTCTCGGTATTGCTTGCCTCCAACGCCTCTTCTTATCTGTCGGGTAGCTTCAAACCCGTCCATTTCCGGCATTTGACAGTCCATGACAACAAGTGAGTACACGCTATCGTTGCCACACTGTTGTAAAAGCTCAAGGGCCTCTTTTCCATTACTGGCCACGTCTACCTGAAAACCTTCGCTTTCCATCACGCTTGTAGCAACCATCTGATTTATCGTATTGTCTTCAACCAACAAAACCCGAGTATTACTCAAGGATAATTGCGACGGTTTTTCCCTATTTTCAAGCGTACCAGTGTCAAAAGTATCGCTTTCAAAAGTGCGCTTTTCACCATCGTCTGCTTCAACAGCAGGCGCGCTTTTCACTAAGTCTTGGGTGCCCTCGCCTTTAGGGTTATGAGAGTTATCAATTAATGAGCTATCTTCTAACACGCTCTTAAAGTCATTAGTCGATAAAGGCTTGGGGAAGCTGGCAAAAACGCCCAACGCATGATTTTGTTCAGCGCTACTGATATCTTTTAGCGAGGTCATTGTTACAACGTGAATATCACGAAAACGTTCATCATCTCGCAGTGAAGTGCAGAACGTATCAAAAGGCATATCAGGTATGTCTTTATCAATAAATATTGTAGTAATTGGCTTTACACTATTAACAGTATTTTCGCACTGTTCAAGGGCACTTCTAGCTGAATTGGCCACTGATGTAGTGATACCCCACACCGTAAATTGTCTTTCAAGCGCTTTTCTATTGGCCTTATTATCGTCTACAACAAGGCAGTGAAAATTAGTGCTGGTTTTACGTGGCGATATAGGTTGAGCGTCGTTTACTTTATTAACTTCACAAGTAACTACAAAGCAACTCCCCTCACCTAGCTCACTGGTTACCGTAATTTCACCACCTAATAATTCACACAACTTTTTAGTAATCGTTAACCCAAGTCCAGTACCACCATAACGACGTGTGGTAGATGCATCAACCTGGGTAAATGCATCAAAAAGACTTGCTAACTTGCGTTTCTCTATGCCAATACCCGTATCGCTTATTGCACAGCGCATAACTAACTTCCCTTCCTCTTCTGCAGGAAGTAGTTCTGCCACAATGCTTAATTCACCTTGCTGCGTAAACTTAACCGCATTACTCAGTAAGTTAGTGAAAATTTGTTTTATACGGTTTGGGTCTGAATTAACTTTTGAGGTAGTTACTTGGGCCAGATCGACAACAACTTCTAGTCCCTTTTCTTGCGCGGTGTGGGCTATTGAATAAGCAAGTTCTTCAATTAAACCGCGTAAATCAAAGTCCACCGATTCGATTTCAAGCTTGTCAGCTTCAATCTTAGAAAAGTCTAAAATATCGTTAATCAGCACCAACAAAGACTTGGCGCTTGAATTCGCAATGTTAACCCGGTGTGCCTGCTGCGTATTTAAGCCACTGTTTTTAAGTAGCCCCAGCATGCCTATTACACCGTTAATTGGCGTTCTGATTTCATGGCTCATATTGGCGAGAAATTCAGATTTAAGCTTCGTTGCCTCTTCTGCTTCTTTTAACGCCGCTTTAAGTTGGTGTGCTTGCCCCTCAAGCGAAGCAGTTTTCTCAGAAACCTGTTGCTCTAACGCCTGCACAAAACGCTTCTGCTTAAGAATTTCGGTTTGGTGAAGCCTGGTGCGTAAATAAATAACTAACAACACTAAGCCCACTAACAGCAAGCAATAAAAAGCATAGGCCCACCATGTTTTCCATGGCACTTTCTCTACATGTAAATTAACCGCGAGCTGTTCCTCACTCCACTGACCGTTTGGCTTTAAGACCTTTACTCTAAGCGTATAGTCGCCCCCATTTAAATTAGTGAATGACACATTATTGTAGCTGCCAATATCTATCCATTGCTCTTCGTAGCCTTCAAGTTTGTAAGCAAAATGAGGTTTCGTTTGTGATGAGTAATCAAGCAGAGCAAATTCAAAAGAGAAAAAGTAATCTTCGTACGACAGATAAACGTCAGTGAGATACGAAAGCGGTGTATTCGTTTCCGCCTTCTCACCCATAATATTAAACCCGGTTAAGACAATGCCTGCATCGAGTAACTGCTGCTGTTCTTCTTCATCAGAAAAATACTCGATACCCCGTTGGCTGCTGGTAAACAAGGTACCTTGAGCAGAATTAACTAAACTGTTGGCATAGTAATTTTTCCCTGTTGGGGTTGTGCTGCGAGTATAGTTGCTGGCGCTTTGCTGATAAGGATCGTATAAAAAGATGCCCTTATTAGTGGTAAGCCAAAGTTTGCCATCTTCCCCGTTTGCCATGGCGCGAATGAGGGTTGCGGGCAGCCCTTCTTGCTCACTAAACTGTTTAAAGCTTTGCGTGTCAGGCAGGTAACGATTTAATCCCTTTTGGGTTGCAACCCATATATCGCCATTGGTGCTTTGATGAATATCTTCCACAATACTACCAAGCAAAGTTTCGTCTTGCTTGGCGGTGTTAAATACGTCGAAATGCTTGCCGCTTTTCTGCCATCGACTAACGCCTTTGCCTGTTCCCACCCACATGTTGCCATTGCGCTCTTTGAAAATAGTGTGGATTTCAGGATGAGGAAGACCATCTTGTTGGGTTAAGTGCTTAAACGTTTTGTCTCGAACGTTATAAATATAAACACCGTTTTTATAAGTGCCTACCCATAGGTTTCCCTCATCGTCTACCTCAAGGGCTCTAAACTCGCGAAAATGTCGAAATTCGCTGTCGTCTTTTGGGTATTCAATTCGCTGTATCTCGCCAGTGATTATGTTAAGTCTTGCCAAGTAGTCATCTTGGGCTACCCAAAGCATATTACCACCCACAAGGCCTTCAATAGGGGCTGCGTCAGGGGCTTCAACAGGAGCTTTTACAGGAACGATGATGGGGCGCTCGAGCACGCCGCTTTGTGCATAATCATCAAAGCCAGCGAAGACTGACTTTGACACCGGCACGAGCTGCTGCGCGTTCACCTGCCATTTAAAAATTTCGGCGTTTGCATTTACTATGAGCACATCGCCATTTTCATCAAGCTCAATACCGTTTGGCGCAACTAACGACTCGCTGTTGATCAGTTTCACGTTTCGACGGGGCGACAGCTTAAAAATGCCGTGCACTTCGCTAGTTATCCATTTTGTGTGAGTTTTATCTTCAAAAATGATTCTCAGGCCGTTGTCATAGCCAAAATCCATTTTCTCTACCGTATTTTCGCTACCCGTATGGCTATACAAACCATTGGTTGAAACAAACCACACATCGCCCTGATGATCTTCAATCATCGAGTTAACCTGCCCCAACGACCTCCCATCTTTTGTAAGCTGCGCAGTAAAGCGGCCTGTTTGGGGTGAAAACAGAAAAGGGCCTTCCTGGGTAGCAACATAAAATTGTCCAGAGCGTGTGAGTAGCAAACTTCGGATTTCGTTGGCGCCTGTGGCAGTTTTATTGTTTTCATCAGGGAAATAGTGTGTGGCAGTAAGCGTGGTTTTATTAAGTAAATTCAAGCCATAGCTTGTTGCTACCCAAAGGGATTCTTCATCGTTATCGATGATGTCCCAAATACGATTATGCGATAAGCCGGTGCTCTTTCCCTCTTCCTCTCCCTCTTCTTTAAGAATCCGCTGAAACGCATTATTACCAAGGTACTTATTGAGCCCTCTGTTGTAGGTTCCCAGCCAGATAGTGCCGGTACTGTCATGAAACAGAGATTGAATGCGATTTGAAGAAAGCGACGATACATTGTTAGGATCATTGATAAATCGTTGAAAAGTTCCTGTTGCTGGGTCGTATTTATTTGCTCCTCCTCCCCAGGTACCTACCCAGATATTGCCATCCTTATCGAGCATAAGGTTACCGGCATCATTGTGTGATAGGCCTTGTGTTACCTTTTTGTTTGATTCAAACAGTCTGACTTTATTGCCGTCATAGCGCATAACGCCATTTTCGGCTGTGCCAAACCACAAAAAGCCCTGCTGGTCTTGAATGATGGAGTAAATTTCGGAGGATACGAAACCGTCGCTGGCTGTAAGCTGGTCGACGGTGTATTCATTGATTAGCTTATCCGAGCCTGATGAGTGCCCCTTGGACACACAAAGAAAAAACACGAATATTGCTGTAAAAGCCCGCAAGAGAAAAGCTTGATGGGTCGTCATTTTTCGCAAATGTACGCTCTCTTTATTTGGCACGCGAGCTGAATTTCTAATGCTAAAACAATAATCTATTTTGCTCCCGCTTTCTATGCGACCAAAGGTGCATTTCCTATTTGTATATACAGTGCGAATGACACGAGCCGTTGTAACGAGCAGCAATAGGGCGTATTGATCTTTACTAGGTGGTATATACCACTACCAATTCTTGAAAGACGCTGTCTTTGTACTCAAGTTCGTGGCTATAGGACATGCCTAGCTTTTTCATAATATTGATAGACGCAGTGTTGTCTGGATTGGCGATGGCAGAAAACTTATCGATCCCGAGGTCATATAAATTTTCCTTTATGGCATTTGCAGCCTCCGTGGCGAAACCCTTACCCCAGCTACTTCGTTTGAAACGCCAGCCTAATTCTATATTGTCGCTTTCAGGCGCGTTAGTGAAGAAACCGAAAGGCCTTACTAAAATCCAGCCGATGCTTTCCTTGTTATCTTGCCTTTCAACACGCCACAACCCCCAACCAAAAGCAGGGTTAGAATACGCTTGAAATCGAGGAACAAAAATATTTTGAATGTCATCTTTAGAAGATTTTTTACCACCGTTGATAAACTTCATAACCAATTCATCTTGGTCTAATTCCCACAGAAAATCAGCATCTGCTTCGGTTATGTAGTGGTAGGAAAGACGTGCACTATCCCTGATTTGCATATAAATCCTTTTCTCTTATTATTTTTTTCGAATATATCTTATTTTTGTCATTATCCAAATAAATTTTTATGCACAATGTAGATTGTTTTCTTTTTAACCGCGCTAGGTTGATCCATCTCAATTATCCCCCACCTTTCGAACAAGAACTCACTGAATAAATCTATCCACCCAACATAGCTAAGTGTTTAGTGGCACCGGTTTTCCCTTCATGCAAATAATGAGTTGCATGTTTTGTTCCTAAAGCATGTTTCAAAAATGTCACTACCTCCTGCACATCTCCTTTAGCCAGTAGGTCGCGCATATCAATACCATTTTCACTGAATAAACACAGATGAAGCTTACCTGGAGCAGATACACGCAGTCTGTTACACGTTTTACAAAAATCCTTGCTGTAAGGCATGATTAGCCCTATTTTGCCTGTGTAGTCGGGGTGATAAAACTCTTGTGCAGGGCCCGCGTCTTTTCTCGGAACAATTGGCTGCCAGCCCATATTTTCAAGGGTTGTTTTTAAGGGTGAGCCACTTTGGTGCTGTTTGCTGAAAAATTGAGAAAGCTCCCCTGTTTCCATTAGTTCAATAAAGCGAAGAGTAATCGGCATATCTTTAAGCCATGATAAGAATCGCTGTAGTCGACTGTCTGAAAAATCATTAAGTAATACTGAATTTACTTTTACTTCTAATTCTGCAGCGACCGCGGCATCCAACCCTCTCAATACCGACTGCAGTTTGTCTTGGCCAGTAATAGCAGCAAACTGCCTAGGGTCGAGGCTGTCTATGCTTACGTTAACCTGATCAAGACCCGCTTGTTTCCACTGAGATGCGTATTTTTCCATACGCGCGCCATGAGTTGTCATAGCGACTCTTTCTATGCCTGGCGTATTTGCGGTGAGTTGAAGAATATCAATGAAGTCACGCCTTAAGGTGGGCTCTCCGCCAGTGAGACGTACCTTTGAAGTGCCCAAGCTAGCGAAAGCTTGCAATAAAGTGTCAATTTCAGATAGTGACATAAACTGATCGCTCGAAGGGCCATCATAGCCATCGGGCAAACAATACTGACAACGGAAGTTACATGCTTCGGTTACCGATAAACGTAAATAATGAAACTGTCTTCCGAAACTATCTTCTAGCAAACTAACTCCTACTGCTTTTATTGCATCTTTACCAACAACCTATTCTGGCAAGATACAACGATGAAAAAAATTACACCAACGTGTATTGCTATATCTTATTCGCCAATTGGCTTCTTATGTACTCTCCACTGTCGTTACTTTACACTACCGGCAGCGTATATAAATAGTGTAGCGCTTTTCTTTACGTTAAATGAGACCGACATAATCTTAGAATCATTTCATTTCGTACTATTAAGCTACGTATTATTAAGTCACTAAATCGCCTTTGTAGCATGTGTTTTGATGTTATTGGCTTACATAGAAGCAAATTTGGACGTTCCTGCAGTATAAAATGAGAAAAAATCGCTTACCTATTAATGATAATGAGCCTGTAAAATGGCAAGTACTGTCCCAACTCGTCCCCTATCTTTTTGAATTTAAACAACGCGTGGGACTGGCCATTCTTTGCTTAGTGGCCGCAAAGCTTGCCAGCATAGGCCTGCCTTACGTATTGAAATACACCGTAGACAGTCTCAATGGCGATCTTACCACCCTTGCCGTGGCCGTTCCCATCAGCTTAATTGTGGCCTATGGGGTACTTAGGCTGCTCAATGTTTTGCTAGGAGAAGTGCGCGATACCTTATTTGGTAGAGTCACTGAACGCGCGATGCGACGCGTGGGCCTTAAGGTATTTAAACACCTTCACAATTTAGACTTGGGTTTTCATTTAAACCGCAGAACAGGTGGACTGTCTAGAGATATAGAGAGGGGTACAAGCGGCATTAGTTTCTTAATGCGTTTTATGGTGTTTAACATAGTACCAACGCTTTTGGAAATAAGCCTTGTTGTGGGCCTTCTTCTGTTTCAATTCGGTATCTCTTTTGCCCTGATTATCGTTATTAGTGTTGTGATTTACGTGGGCTTTTCCAAGAAAGCTACCGATTGGCGAACCCAATTTGTGAAACAAATGAACGAAGCCGACTCCACCACAAATTCGCGGGCGGTAGATAGTCTACTGAACTTTGAAACCGTGAAATATTTTAATAATGAGCGCTTCGAAGCCAATCGCTACGATGAAGATTTAGCGGCATGGGAAATAGCCCGTCGACGAAATAGACTATCGCTTTTTACCCTTAATGCTGGGCAAGCGAGTATTATCGCCATTGCCATGACCGCGATGATGGCCAATGCGGCGCTAGGCGTGTTAAACGAGGAAATGACCATTGGTGATTTTGTCCTGATTAACGCGTTTACCATGCAAATTTTTATGCCCCTTAACTTCCTTGGCTTTGTGTACAGAGAGATTCGGGGCAGCCTTGCCAATATTGACAAGCTGTTTAGTTTGCTGGCGCAAGTTCCTCAAATTAAAGATGCTGAGAATGCTGAGACATTAAAGACAACTAACCCTACCGTCAGCTTCAAAGACGTGCACTTTTCCTACGGCGAAAAACGCAAGATACTCAACGGCATCACTTTTACTGTGCCTGCCGGTAAAAAGATTGCAGTGGTTGGTGCAAGTGGTGCTGGTAAGTCGACTATTATGAAATTACTGTTTCGCTTTTATGAGCCTAATGAAGGTCAAATATTCATAGACGGCAAAGAGATAAAGCAGCTCTCACAGGATAGTCTTCGTGCTCACATTGGCATAGTGCCCCAAGACACTGTGCTTTTTAATACGTCGTTAAAAGAGAATATTCGCTACGGCAACCCCAAAGCTACTGATGACGAAATTAGCCTGGTGATTAAACTTGCCCATCTTGAAGCTTTTATCGAGAAGTTGCCAGACGGACTCGAGACAACCGTTGGCGAGAGAGGCTTAAAACTCTCTGGTGGCGAGAAACAGCGTGTGGCCATTGCTAGAGCCTTGCTTAAAGGTGCGTCTATTATGATTTTCGATGAAGCAACAAGCTCCTTAGACAGTGCCTCTGAAAAGGCTATTCTATCAGCCTTGCGCGATGCCGCTAAAGGTCATACTAGCCTTGTTATTGCCCATCGATTATCCACTATTGTTGATGCCGATGAGATATTAGTGGTTAACGAGGGAGCCATTGTGGAGCAAGGCACGCACGATGACCTGCTCGCTAAAGACGGCGAATATGCCTCATTGTGGCAAACGCAACAGCGTAACAAACTCGAGCCTTAACAACTGGACTTGAAAATACATGGATTCGGAAAGTATAAAAGAAGCAATAAACCAAACCATGCCGTTCGGTAAATACGCGGGAAGACGATTGTTTCATCTCCCCGAAACGTACTTGGTTTGGTTTAACAAGCAAGGGTTCCCTAGCGGTAAATTGGGACAGCAACTTGCTCTAATGTACGAAATTAAATTGAATGGTCTTGAATCTGTTGTCGAGCCTCTTCTTTATGATGATTAAGGCATTTACACACAGCTTTTATATAAGGCTTATATCCAAAGAGTCCATACCACGCCCTATGAATAAACGAGCACGATGAACAAACACTATGTCCGTAAGACCCCGTAAACAGAGGCGAGGTGAAGTCAACGCCCGCATTTTAAAAATACACGAGGCCATGGCAACAAAGGTACTCAATAACCCTGACTTACTTGATGGCGTACGCGAAACCTTAGAGCAGCGCTACAACAATAGGCTCATGCGTTATGGCAGTTATATGCTGTGGAGCAGTATTTTAGAAACCGTCAACGACCCTGAGCTATTTAAGTCTTTACTGCTTGCTGATGACGAGCGCACGGCAAACCTGAGAAGAGAAACCATATTTACAGGCGTGTTAAGCGAGGAAGAACGCCAGCATGTGCTGACAAGCGAATAGCATAGCGCTTATACCAGTCCGCATAGATATAACCCACTCAGCGAGATTTAAGATATTTGTAATCGCGACGTGTTACCGCAGGTGCATTGGTTTTACATCAAGGTGACACAACAAAGCGTACGGACATTTTAAACTCGCCCTTCGGGAAGGTCTGGCAAGCTATACAAGAAAGTAAAACTAAAAAAAGCGCTCGTATTACATCTGAATGTAAATATGAGCGCCTTTTTTGATTTGCGGCATAGCTTTAACCACTAGCTTAAACTTTATAAGCCATGATTTTAACGTTGAAGCTTAAGCGTTGCGCAAATGATCAGCCACTAAAAACGCCATTTCCAACACCTGATCCGCATTTAAGCGAGGGTCGCATTGGGTTTTATACGCTTGGGCTAAGTCTTCGTCACTTATCTCGTAAGCGCCGCCCGTGCATTCTGTTACATGCTGACCCGTCATTTCTAAATGAATACCACCAGCATGAGTACCTTCTGCTTCATGCGCTTGGAAAAACTGCTTAATTTCGCGCAATATGGCGTCGAAATTACGAGTCTTGTAGCCAGAAGACGCAGAGAACGTATTGCCGTGCATGGGGTCTGAACTCCATACAACATGACGACCTTCATTTTTCACTCTGCGCAATAGGCGCGGAAGGTTATCGGCAAGGTTGTCAGCTCCCATTCGCGTTATCAGTGTTAAACGACCCGGATCGTTTAACGGGTTTAATGTATCGATGAGACGAATTAGTTCGTCTTCTTCCATACTTGGCCCTACTTTTACCCCAATAGGATTGTGAATGCCGCGGAAAAATTCAATGTGCGCATGGTCAAGCTGGCGCGTTCTTTCACCTATCCATACCATGTGCGCCGAGCAATCGTAAGGCTTTCCAGTTAGCGTGTCAGTGCGAGTCAGCGCTTGCTCATAGTTAAGCAGCAGCGCCTCGTGAGACGTAAACAGCGAGGTTTCATGCAGCGTAGAACTTGAATTAGCATTAATTCCAATAACGTCCATAAACTCTAAGGAATCTTGGATACGCGTGGCCATATCAGAATAGCGCTCTTTCAGCGGACTATTTTCAACAAATGCCATATTCCAGCGATTTACCTCGTGAAGGTCTGCTAAACCGCCCTGTGCAAAAGCACGCAACAAATTCAATGTAGAAGAACTGCGATGATACGCCTCTAGCAAACGGTTAGGATCTGGACGACGAGCCGCTTCAGTAAACTCAAAATTGTTGATGATGTCACCGCGATAGCTTGGCAGTGTGATGCCGTCTCGCGTTTCAAAATTTGAAGAGCGAGGCTTAGCATATTGGCCGGCCATGCGAGCAACTTTGGTTACTGGGCAACGCCCCGCAAATGTAAGCACTATCGCCATTTGCAAAAGCACTTTAAACGTATCGCGAATTTTAGGTGCGTTGAATTCGTCAAACGACTCCGCGCAATCCCCGCCCTGTAATAAAAACCCTTTTCCTAGGCTCACTTCGCCAAGCTGACGTCGAAGCTCTCTGGCCTCAGCAGCGAACACTAATGGAGGATAAGTACTAAGAGTCTGTTCAACATTGCTTAACAAGGCACTGTCTTCATATTCTGGCTGCTGCAGTATAGGTTTCTGCCTCCAGCTATCTACTTTCCATTCACTCACCGGTACTCTCCTGAAAATACGTCAGCGTAAAACTATGCATATAGGAGCATGCTTACGGACGCTAAAAAATAATCTGTGTATATTTTAACATACTTATGGGAGGGTGATAGGCGCGCAAACTTGAATTTCTAGAAAGTTTTTCTTCTTGCTTATTAGAAAATGACACTCAAATACGTGCTCTAAATTATGTTGAGTCGCCACTGAATGCGGCGCACCGCTAGCAACAACATGCCCCTTATTCATAAGCCACAGCGACGTGCTGTAGTTAGCACTTAAAGCAATATCATGAGAGCTCATAATAATAGTGTTGCCTTTAGCGCATAGCGCTTGGGCCAGTGTAGCAACAGCGTATTGATGTCGAATGTCTAGCCCTTGCAGGGGTTCATCGAGAATAGCAATGCCTTCCCCGACTTCCAGTTGAGGCCAAATTTGTAGCAGTGCCCGACAAATCTCTACTCGCTGCCGCTCCCCTCCAGAGAGATGCGTAAGGGGCTTGTCGAGAAATAACTCGACTTCAAGCGCACGTTCCAGCATAACCGGAATAAGAAGATTATCGCGATGACTGTGAGCATAAAACGATAAGTACTCACCCACACGTAAGGCAAAGTTCGACTCCAGCTGTTGCGACAACATGGTTCTCAGAGACGCTAACTCAGCAAGTGACCAAGCGCCTAGTGCTTTATCGCATAGCACCACTTCCCCTTGCTCTGGAGTAATAAGACCGGCTATAACCGCCATCAACGAACTTTTTCCCGCACCGTTGGGGCCAAGAAGGTGTATGCACTCCCCTTTTACAGCATGCAGGGAACCAACATGTAAGCGGTTGGTGAGACTAATATTGGTTAAATGAAGCACCGTACTCATCGAAGCTGACCTTTTAACAACGCCCATATAAGCAGCGGCCCGCCAAGGGTAGCGGTGATCATCGACACGGGCAGAGTGATTGCTCTTGTAAGCTCTGAGCACAGTGCAACAAGCAGCAGCAGGGTTGCCCCGGCTAAAGCGCACAGTGGCAGAAGAAACTTATTATTGTGTCCAATCAGTAAACGAAGAATGTGTGGTATTAACAGCCCAACAAAGGCAATAGAGCCCGCCATCGACACGGCGGCTCCAACGGCTATGGCGCAGGCGATTAAACTTCGCTCTGTGAGCTGATGCACATCTACACCACTGCTTGTCGCCGCTACATCACCTGCATATAGCCTGTTGTAACTGCCTGCACTAGCGAACTGGTACCACAGAGCTGCAATAATTAGTGGGCCACCCACAAGCAATATTGGCCAGCTGGTTTGATATAAACTGCCCATTAACCAGAAGGTAAGATTTCTAAGTGAATTGGCATCGCTAAATAAATAAAGCCAGGCAATAATTGCCCCGCTTAAGGTTGAAATAGCAATACCTGATAAGATAACCGCAGTAGAAGACCCAAGTAGTTTTCTGGCGAGTTTATAGATAGTGAAGGTGGTTGCCAGTGCCCCGATAAAACACCCTAATGGTAGTAGATAGTGAAGATATGCTTGGGCCCATTGTGGCGTTATGAGCAAAAGCAAAGCCGCCACAAGGCTAGCGCCACTTGTAATACCGACAATCCCTGGATCGGCTAGTGGATTTCTAAGTACGACCTGCAAGGTCGCTCCGCTCACCGATAACGCAGCTCCCACCAAGGTGGCAGTCAGCACAAGAGGCAGCTGCAGTTGATATAAAATATGCAGCTTAAGCGCGTTCGGTGAATCTGAAAACGCCACGACAGCGAGCACACTCGCTAACGCAACACCAAATAATGATGCAACTGCAATAACCGTTGCTTTAGGATTTATCAACGTGTGCTGGCCTTGTTATTACACTGCGTTACTGGAGGCGTTTTTTATGTGTGTAATTAAGCCGTCAGAGGCCGACTCAATGAGGTCGAGCACTAACTCAAACCCTCGTTTGCCACCGTAATAGGGATCCGGCACTTCTTTTTCATCTTCATCGCAAAAATCGAGAAACAGACTTACTTTCTCGTGATATTGAGCAGGACACATGCCGTGTAAGTTACCCAGGTTGCTCTCGTCCATCGCCAATATATAATCAAATTTTTCAAAGTCACTTTCGTGGACTCGACGACACTTCAACCCTTTAAAACTGTAACCTCGCTCTACACCCGCCGCCTGAGAACGCTTATCCGGTGGGTTGCCGATATGATAGCCATGGGTGCCTGCAGAATCGATGAAGAGATCTAATCCCGCTTCTGCCGCTTTATGCTTAAAAACTGCTTCTGCTGTAGGAGAACGACAAATATTCCCTAAACAGACAAATAAAACCGATGTGGATTGCTTCATTTACGTTCCTTTAACCTACGTAAGACTATCGATACGAACACCACAGCAACATAAAGTTCGCCGCACTAAACTTTAACGGCAATTTAGCGTACTCTTGCAGTAATTGACCTTACGTTAGCCAGCGTAAATTTATATCTATGATTTTGTGGAGTTTGTATGACCGCACATGCACTAATGCTTAGTAGTTCTCGTCAAGGTGACGAGGCATACCTTGAACATGCAAGGCCTCATATTCTTGCACACTTAGGAGATATTCGCGACCTCCTATTCGTTCCTTACGCTGCCGTCACCGGCACCTACGATGAATACGTTAATAAAGTCGCCGAGGCTCTGCCAGAGTGCAATGTCACTGGATTACACACTGTAGAAGACCCAGTATCTGCCATTCATCATGCCAAAGAAAACGGCCAAAGCATTGTGGTTGGTGGAGGAAATACCTTTCACCTACTCTCAACCTTGTATGCCGGTGCGTTAATGGTGCCCATCAAGCATGCCATCGCAGATGCAACTCCCTATATTGGCTGGAGTGCAGGCTCTAACATTTGCGGTCAATCAATTAGAACCACCAACGACATGCCTATTATTGAGCCGCCTAGCTTTGAAGCACTGAACATTGTCCCCTTCCAGTTAAATCCGCACTATACCGACTATCAGCCAGAGGGCCATAACGGTGAAACCCGTGACCAACGGCTTTTCGAATTTACAGCACTGAACCCCACTACCCCCGTAGTAGCAATACGCGAAGGAACTGCGCTTACGCTGACAGACAGTAAGCTTGCGCTAGCGGGAGATAAAGAAGGTTATGTATTTTTGGGAAATGAAAAATCGCCCATTGCTCCTGGTGCTGATTTAACAGAGTTGCTCAATAGCGAGGGCTAATCTGTCGTCTCTTGGTTGTTGGCCGAAGGGGATTTCGGCTAACAACGGCTCTGGCAGCATTGCTTTTAACGACGCTAAATTATCGCTATAGCGGGTCATATTGCCAGTAATATCGTTGGCTACCCAGCCAGCGATATTAAGCCCGTCACCTCTAATTGCTTCAGCAGTAAGTAAAGCGTGATTTAAACACCCCAAGCGCATGCCAACCACTAAAATTACGTCCATACCAATGGATGCCACCACATCAGATAAGAACCGGGTTGGCTTGGTTTCATCGCCCACATTCAGCGGTAAACGCCAGCCACCTGCCCCCTCCATTAATAATAAATCTGGTTTATAAGTTTGCAGGCTTCCCAGCCCCTTTATTATTTTTTCATCGCTTAATAACACGTCCGCCTCAACGGCCGCAATATGCGGAGCGATGGGCGGTGTAAGCGCAATGGGGTTTATTTCGCTAATAGGTAAATCAATGCTGTTAGATTTCTGGATAGAGGCGGCATCTTCGTTTACCCATTCACCATTAATAAGGTCGCATCCAGCGCTTATTGGCTTATAACCAATCGCCTTGTGCCCTAATTGTGACGCTGCTTCAAGAAGCTGGCATGTAACGTAGGTTTTGCCTACTTCGGTGTCTGTACCGGTGATGAAGTATTGTTTCATGCATTTTTTTCCAATCTAAAATGACACACGCGATAGGTAAGCGGAAGCCGCCCGGCTTCGCCATGAATATTGTGATAAGCCATACTTAATTTTTTAATATCCTGACGACTAAGCACCTTTTGTTGCTTGCCTGTCTCTCCTGCCCCTACGCCTTTAACAGAGCGTAATAAAGACATAATGTCGCTGTGGCTATCCACATAGTTTCGTGTAATCACTCGCTTTACGGCCAGCCCTGCGCCGCGAAATGCGCAATTCCAACCATCGGCAGTGGGCAATGGAGTAATTGCCGTAGGAAGCTGAGCTAATTTACGCGCGTGCGTTAGCTCTTCAAATGAACCCGATACCATAATGGCCAATTCTGCGATGGCATCACGTTTTAGTACCCGGTGCACTTCTTCAGCGACGCTATGTAAGCAATTGGCCCACTGCAATGCCATAGATGAATAGACAACATCAATGCTGTTACTTGCTATAGGTAGCGCTTGAGCACTGCCCAGTTTAAAAGTTAGATTCGGATAGTTAGTACCCGCTAACGCTAGCATCCCTTGTGCAATATCAACACCAACGCCATGTAAGCCACGTGCGTTGAGAGATTGGGTGTGTACACCCGTCCCACATCCAATATCTAGGGCATTGCCTACAAGTTGGGCAGGTAAGTTTTCTAACCCTTGCTGCGCAATGGTGTGTTGAATAGCCGCGAGCTTATCGTAACGTGGGGCTGCCTTGGAAAAGCGCTCTGCGACTGCTTTTTCGGTTATTTTTGGGCTTATGCCTGCGTTTATGTCTGCGCTTATGTCTGAGCTTATATTTGGACTT
This sequence comes from Alteromonas sp. LOR, assembly GCF_000753865.1. GTDB lineage: Bacteria > Pseudomonadota > Gammaproteobacteria > Enterobacterales > Alteromonadaceae > Alteromonas. Next base: position 20,913 of record NZ_JQFW01000042.1, read on the forward strand.
TTACCAGCGTTCTGTAGTGGGCTTGGCCTATCCAAGCCTTTCTCCTGAGCCACTGCGCCGGCCTCCTTAGCCAATGCGTTCGCTGCTTGAGCGCAAAACTCATTCACGATATGGCCCCATTCGCCAAAGCGAGCGCGTCGACTAACATATCGATGTCTTGTTCGGTATGAGTGGCGGTTAGAGTAATACGCAGTCTATCTTCATTTTTCGGCACCGTGGGTTGGCGAATAGCGCTAACCCACATCCCTCGCTCTTTTAACGCATCACTCAAGGCTACAGCTCGCTTAGGGCAACCCACAATAACAGGCTGAATTGCGCTTTTAGAGCCTACCAAAGAGAGGTCGCCAACGGCCGCTGCGTTTTGGGCAACGCAGTCTTCTCCAAACTCTTGGGCAAACCGCACTCTGAAATATTCAATATTTGCCCCAAGCTGGTCTCGGCGAGAGGTGTCAGTGCCAATATGAGTGAGCGAATACAAGGTGGCAACTGCTTGCGCAGGCGGCATGGCCGTTGAATAAACATAATGTTTTGAGAAATTAACTAAATAATCAATCAGTGTTTGGCTACCCGCAATAAATGCCCCGCCTGTTCCAATGGCTTTGCCAAAGGTTCCCATTACAATAGGTACTTGGCTTTGACTTAGCTGTAGTTCCTCAACTGTACCAAACCCGTTGTCTCCATAAACGCCCATGCCATGGGCGTCATCGAGCATAAACCAAGCGCGGTGTTGCTCAGCTAATGCAGCTATCTCTTTTACAGGCGCTCGGTCGCCATCCATACTAAACACACCCTCGCTGGCGATCAGCGCATCAGTGTGTAACGACTCACGGGCAGACAGCAAAGATGCTAAGTGTTCCACATTATTATGTCGAAACCGGCGAAGCGAGACCGTCTTTTTAAGCGACATAGCCCCTTCAAGAAAGGAAGCATGCATGAGTTTATCGGCAAAAATAGCCGACGATTGCGCTGCCGACGCGTTTGGGGAGCCTTGGCCAAAAAGCGCTGTACACACGGCTTGGTTCGCGGCAAAGCCAGAGCTAAATAACAATGCCGCTTCACGATTTAGCCCGTCAGCAAGGGTGGCCTCTAGCGCGAGGTGAGCCTGTGTATGACCCGTAACAAGCGGTGATGCACCGCTCCCGCCACCAAATTGGGCAAGCCCTTCTACCCAGCTTTGCAGCACCCCTTCATGCTGGCGCATACCAAGGTAATCGTTGCTGGAAAAGTTGAGATAGTGGTCACCGTTAATACATATAACGTTGTCTTTTTCGTACTGCTGACACACGCGTTGACGTAGCAAGCCCGCCTGGGCCCGCTGAGTGAGTGCATCTTCTAACCAAGAAAAGGACATCAGGCCTCTGCTGTATTCGATTCGTTTTTCAAAGAGGCTTTAGCAGCTTTTGGCTTACTAGCATCGTAAAAAAGTGCGTCAGCATCACCCTCAGCTTGCTGTGCAATTTCTTCTTCCAGCACTTGTTGATGGGCTTCGTCAGAAAAGTCGCGGGTTCTTTCCGTGTTGATGCCCAGCTTTTTAAACAGCATAACGTCTTCGTGTGTATCCGGGTTAGACGTAGTCAACAGCTTACAACCATAAAATATAGAGTTAGCCCCTGCCATAAAGCACATGGCTTGCATCTGTTCGTTCATTGCCTCTCGACCTGCCGATAAACGAACGTGAGACTTAGGCATCATAATTCGCGCCACAGCGATAGTGCGAATAAACTCGAAGTAGTCTAAATCTTCAACGCTGTCTAAAGGTGTCCCTTTTACTTTAACCAACATATTAATCGGAACACTTTGCGGCTGCTCAGGCAGGTTGGCTAGCTGCACAAGCATACTTGCTCTGTCTGCTGCTGTTTCTCCCATACCAACAATGCCGCCAGAACATACGTTCATGCCTGCTTCTCTGACATTTTCTAGGGTATTCAGGCGGTCTTCATAGGTGCGTGTAGTAATAATATCGCCGTAATACTCTGGCGAGGTATCAAGGTTGTGATTGTAATAGTCTAACCCTGCTTGTTTGAGTGCAACCGCTTGGTCTCGGGTAAGCATGCCAAGGGTCATGCAGGTTTCAAGACCCAGCTTTTTCACCTCTTCAATCATGCTTACAATATAAGGCATGTCGCGGTCGCGAGGGTTGCGCCATGCGGCTCCCATGCAAAAACGTGTAGAGCCCACTTGCTTTGCTTCTTTAGCGCGCTCTATCACTTTTTCGATTTCTAAAAGACGTTCTTTTTCAAGACCAGTGTCGTAGCGCGCGCTCTGCGGACAATATTTACAATCTTCCGGGCATGCACCGGTTTTAATCGACAATAGCGTGCTCACCTGAACTTCATTGGGATTAAAATGCTGTCTATGCACGACCTGTGCTTGAAAGAGTAAATCGTTAAATGGCATTTCAAACAAAGCGGTTACTTCGTCTTTCGACCAATCGTTACGAATTGTTGTCGTTTGCGCATTTTGCGCTGAAGCCAGTGTCATGGACTGTCCTTTACTAATTAAGAATGCTGGCTTAGTCTATGCGTCATTACAAAGTTGTCAACTCTGACCATTCCAAAATATTTACTAACGGTTAAATTTTGAACAATATAGAATTTGATAAACAGCATATTTGGCATCCTTATACGTCTGCCGTTAATCCACTGCCCTGCTACGAAGTCACTGGGGCTAATGGCGCTGAACTAACGCTCTCTACTGGTGAAGTTCTTGTCGACGGTATGTCGAGCTGGTGGGCCGCAATACACGGCTACAATCATCCTGTGTTAAATAAAGCGGCTCACGATCAGGTAGATGCTTTTTCCCATGTCATGTTTGGTGGCATTACCCACCAGCCAGCAGTGGATGTATGTAGAACCCTGCTAAAAATGGTTCCAGCAGGGTTAGAACGGGTTTTTCTCGCCGATTCAGGTTCGGTATCTGTTGAGGTGGCAATTAAAATGGCCATTCAGTATTGGGCCTGCCAAGGGCGACCCGAAAAGTCGCGAATTGTTGCCCCCCGTAATGGCTACCATGGTGATACGTTTGCAGCCATGAGTGTGTGCGATCCGGTTAACGGCATGCATAGCTTGTTTGAAAGCGTGTTGAGCAAGCAATTTTTCGCGCCCGCCCCTCAGACTCGTTACGGTCAAACCTTTAGCGAAGACGACATTCTTGTTTTAGAAGAATTGTTCGAAAAGAATCACCACCAAATGGCAGCGCTGATATTAGAGCCTATTGTTCAGGGAGCTGGCGGTATGCGTATGTACCATCCTGAATATTTGAAGCGCTGTCGCCAGTTGTGCGATACCTATGATGTACTCCTTATTTGCGATGAGATTGCAACTGGTTTTGGACGCACAGGGAAGCTCTTCGCCTGTGAGCACGCGGGTATTACGCCAGACATTATGTGCTTAGGCAAAGCCTTAACCGGTGGCTATTTAACCATGGCGGCAACGATATGCACTGAAGATGTGGCATTGGGAGTTTGCCAAGGTTCGCCGGGAGTGTTCATGCACGGGCCTACCTACATGGGCAATCCGCTTGCCTGTGCTGTAGCGAATGCAAGCCTATCTATTATTAATGAAAACCATTGGCAGCAGCAGATACCGGCTATTGAGAAACAATTACAGAGCGAATTAGCAAAATGTGCAGACTTACCAAGTGTAGCGGACGTGCGCGTGCTGGGCGCTATTGGCGTAGTTGAGGCAGTGCAGCCCGTTAACGTGGCAGAAATACAGCGTCATTTTGTGAAACACGGTGTATGGATAAGACCCTTCGGTAAATTGGTATACATTATGCCTCCATACATAATAAGTTCAGAGCAGCTAAGTAGATTGACTCACGCTATCTATGACTTCTTTAAATAGCGACACCTTTTAAGGCAAAGTGTAACTAAGGTGAAGTAGTAACTAATGTGAAGGCTACAAAGATTTAGTGCTTCCAAAATGTGGAAGTTCAACTACCACGCACTACGATAAAGACATGCGCTAAGTTTTACGCACAGCGAGTCAGTAGTGTAGTGAGTAAGTAGCGCACCTGCTGCGGTAGTAGGAGTCTTTAGCGTTAATGCATGCTTTGTTAAATACATATTTGCTGGTTTGGATGCCAAGCAAATCGCTTATATTTGTATTAAATTTGAGGTTAACTAATGATCACGCGCGTTTTAGATAAAGTTGTTTTTGCTGTTTTATTTATTATTACGCTACAAGTGCCCATTCTTGCCGACCATTACAGGCAGTACCTCAATGGCTATTACGATGCTATACGAGATGAAGTCACCTTGTCTTCTGAGTTAGCAAAGCAGCATGGCTTTTCATCGGTTGAAGCCATGCTCGACAGCCTCCAACAAAATGATGAGGCCCTAGTAAGAGATAACGCCTCGCAAAAAGCTCAGCGCTTTTCAATGATTGAGTCTTTAGAGCAAGGCATGCGCACCCTTGAGTATGGTCACTACTTTGAAAAGTTGACCTATATGGCCAGCCCAGAACAGTTTTCGACGTTAAAAAAAGTAGTCGATAACTTTCGCCCTTCTATTCCCTTAACGCCGGCTTCGGTCATTTTTAGTTTAGTAACGGCTATCTTGCTTAACCTGCTTATTTGGACCCCTCATTTTTGCTATTGCCAAGCCAAAAAGCTAAAGAGCACTTCAAAACCCTTCTCTTACAAGTAGCTTACTTGTGTTTATTATCCATTAACGATGTTGCTTTGCAACTAACGCGCATTTACACGTTGTAATTGCAAATTGGCATTGATGATGCAACGTCTTAGAGAGTAATAACGCATTTATTAATACAGATTATTAGATGAAGGTTAACGGATGAGTACGTGTATCAGCACCAACCGTGCTCTTGATACACATGCTTTTGAAGAACTTATTCTTCATAAAAAAGGGGCAATACCTCATTCGTGTTTGATAGCTTAAGGAGAAACAATTATGCCAACTGACGCACAAGTATTGATCGGAAAAGTGTTGCAAATTAAAGACAAGTTGTACGCTAAACGTCACTCTATCCCCACCGATTTGCAAAAAGAGTGGAACACACTTGATAGAAAAACAGCATGTTTTGAAAGCGAGGCTTTATTTCACACGGCGGTGAAAGGTAAGCAAATGAACAAGAAGATAAACTACTCAGGTTCGGTGGAAGAACTTTCTCAGCTTGTTTCACGTCTTAAAACGTTAAACAAAAAGGTCAATATTACTCACGTTCATCACTAATTGACTTTAACTGCTGGTAAATTTTGGTGCATACATGCACACACTATGGTTCTTACTGTTTATAAACATTGAGCTCCGATTAAGCGGAAGTTACAGGAGTGCACAACTGAAGTGCTTAATTTAAAAGCGCTTAGATTGAAGAACGCTTATACTTTAGATACGTTCTGGCTTGGTCATATTGCAATGCAGGCTCAGTTTCTACACAATGCTAGCGTGTCAGAAGAGAATGTTGTAGTGAACCAGTTTTGAAACCTTTAATGTGCCGCCTTAAAAGCCGACTGTCATGGTCTTTACTGTTACTGTTGCTAGTCAGTTTATTAGCAAGTGCACTACCCGCATTTGCAAATAATACCGTGAGCATTACGGTATTTGAAGATCATAAGCAGTATGTAGAAGCGTCTGAATCCTACGGTCTTTCTTGGAAGCTTTTTGAGCTAGCAGCGCGACATGCTAAATACCAGCTTGAGCTTCAGCCATCTTCGTGGCGAGCGTCTATGAAGCGAGTTAAAGACGGCAAAGTGGACATGATTTTTGGTGCACTAAAGACTGCTGAGCGAGAAAAATGGGCTTCTTTTTCGCTACCTCTTATCGCTGAAGGTTCGGCGATATTCACCCAGCCTAACAATCCTGTTACTCATTTTGACGACATAGATTTAGAGAACAGCACTATAGGTGTGTCTGCAAGTTCCCTTCAAGAAACGCTGGCTAAAGAGTTAGGTTTTAAAAATATCTATTCTACGGTTCGTCGCCCGCAGCTTTATGACATGTTGAAAGGAAACAGATTAGATTACCTATTCTTTGGCACTAGCATAATTAATTACTACTGTGTCAATTACAACAAGGCCGCAACGCCCAAGTGCATGAAACAAGTCAGTGAAGAGTTCCACCCCAGCGGGGTCCATACTTTAGCGTTAAGCAACAATAGCGCGGCAGTAGATAAGCTCAACCACATCAATCAAGCACTTGCCGCCCTTCGACATTCAAAAGAACTAAAAGCCGTGTTCAAGCAATACGCCAATTCAGATAGCTTGTATAAGGTCTGGCTTAAAAGCGTCGACGCTAGGCTTGCTGAAAGAAACTAAAGGCATTTTTTCAATTTATATTCACGTTCGATTTGTATTCATGCATCAGCGTTTGCTCATTGCGTTAGCATTGCCAACTAAAGATATTACAGCGAATAGTGTAAATACTTCTTAATGTAATTGTGTGCACGGTGGCACAGATATTATATTTCACGCAATCTCATCTGAATCACTTTGCTTTTAAATTCTAGAAAATAGCGGTAAATACTTTGTAAGCCTTATCTTACCTACCCTTAAAGAAGAATTTAGAATACAAAAAAAGTACATCTCGCCAACCTCATATATTTCCCCACCACTTTGTCTCCATGGCGCATAGCTTGCACATGTCTCTGTCATTATCACAGCCACTACAAAGCAAATTAGATAAGCATATGGACATCACGTTTCTCACTAAAGTTATTGCTCGCATTGGATATTCAGCAAAATGCATTGTGTACTGTGTTCTCGGCATTCTTACACTGCTTGTTGCGTTTACCGCCACGAGAGCTGAAGAAGTGACGAAAAAATCAGTCTTTCAAGAGATTTTGTATACCCCGTTTGGCTCGGTCTCTCTCACCGCTGTTACTGTAGGTTTTGCCTGCTATGTGGCGTGGCGTTTAGCTCAAGGTGTTACTAATCCTGGCAACCTTGATATGACAAAGCCAAAAGATGTCCTCATGCGCCTATTCTATTTCTTTTCTGCCATCGCCTACGGCTCAGCAACTTATGTATCAATAAAAGTATTAATGTCACTACAAGACGATTCTAAACAGCAACAGCAGCAAGTTGGAGAGAGTATTCTTCAAACAACATGGGGAGCGATACTTGTTGGCGCGATCAGTTTGGCAGTTATCCTTTTTTCCCTCATTCAGTTTAAACATGTAGTAAAAACGGATTTTATGGATAAATTTGTAAGCTCTATGCCTGCCTTACAAAGCAAAATAGTAGTGTTGTGCGGCCGCTTAGGCTTCGCCTGTCGCGGCGTTGTGTATTTAATGGTTGGTGTGTTCTTTATGAATGCATCCATCGCGCAAAAATCCGAAAAAGCAGGTGGTCTTCCTGAAGCCGTATCCACATTATTAGTTCAACCCTTTGGGCCATGGATGGTAAGTGCCCTAGGCATTGGTTTAATGGGGTTCGGTATTTTTTGTGGTTTCGAGGGCCGATATCGGAAAACAGACTAGTTAATTTTGAGACTTAACGACAGAAGTACTCACTCACTCTTCACATTATAAGGACAGTACAATGAAGGAAAACCCACTTTTACATAGGCATGACGAATACAAGGTAAAAACAAGAGACGTTCGAGTTGTAAGGCTTCTTATTGTTTTAGTCGCGCTTGCCACACTCTATACATTGTATTTTGCTCAGTCGCTGATCATTCCAGTGGTTTTTTCAATGTTAGTTGCACTGCTGTTGAGCCCTCTTGTGACTAGACTCAAGCGGCTGTTCATACCGCGGGCCGTTTCCTCTATGGTTCTATTAGCGATGTTGGTTACGCCATTAACCTTTTTGGCGTTCGAACTTTCGGAGCCGGCTGAGCGATGGATGAAATCCCTACCGCTATTGGCCGAGCAGATTGCTGAAGAACTCTCAATGTTAAGCGCCGTGGCGCACGGCGATACAACCTTGCAGGAAAGCCAAGCGAGTAATACCGCCTATCCGTGGTTTGAAAAAGAGCCAACGCAAAAAACCGACGATTCAGCTGTAGAAGAGCAATTTAAACAAGGTAGTAGGCAAATGATTTTTGAAATGTTGCTCGCTGCACCGCTTTTTCTCGCACAGGTGATAGGCGCTGTTGTACTAACACTCTTTCTTCTTATTTTTGGGCCACCACTGTCGAAAGTTGTCATCAATGACTTTCCGATAATCAAAAATAGAGAGCGAGCAAAACTGTTGATTAGAAGTATTCAACAGGCTCTATCTCACTATATTTTAACCATCAGTATTATTAATTGTGCACTAGGTGTTCTAACAGCAATCGGCCTTTCGTACTTTAATATTCGCGATGCTATTTTATGGGGTGCCATCGTCGGTCTATTAAACTTTGTTCCTTATATGGGCTCTATAATTAGTGTTGGTATACTGTTGCTTGTTGGTACGCTGCAGTTTGGAATAACAAGCACAGCGTTGCTTCCTGTTGGGATATTCCTTACTTTGAATATCATTGAATCTCAAATAGTAACCCCAACGGTTTTAGGCAAAAGTATGCAGATTAACCCGCTGGTTATCATAGTGTGGCTTTTTGTCAGTGGCTGGATCTGGGGCATGTTGGGTGTACTGTTGGCGGTGCCGATATTTGTATGTATCAAACTGACACTCCAACAAATGGAAGTCTTTCCTCACTGGTTAAAATTCATTGAAGCTCATGACTAGCAGAAATAGGTGGATAGAAATCGCCCTACAGAACTACGCAACGTTACGGCTCCTCTTCTGAGGAGCTTGTTTCGACTGATTCATAGGATACGATATCGTCGACTTGCATTTTCGTTGCGTCAAAAAATGCATTTTTCAATATTGAAACCACCGCTTGGAAAGTAGAAATATCAGTATTATCCAGTGTACCTTCAATAGGTATTCGCGCAGCGACTAATTGAGACTCATCATTTTCAAGTATTGCACTTAGCAAATCGGCACCGCCCTCAAAAATAATGGTAAATAATCCGTCATCGTCTTTTTCTACATCTTCCCGCCAAGAAAAAATACTTAAATCGTAAACACCGGCTTTAGCATAACCGCTAACTTCATTACTTTTTGCCGCTAACTCCATGGCGCCATCAATGCCACCGGCCTCGATATCAAATGGCGTGTATACATTAAATACCGTTTGTATCTGCTTGACCGAAAAGCGTTGTACTTCCATATTAAAATCAAAGTTGGCCTGTTCACTAAAAGGATCTAACTTTCCAACTAAAGTGAGGGTTGCCTCACCCATTAAATCCCCTGTAACGTCAACGCTGGTCACTAACGTTTTCATCAAGTTTTGTGCGTTAGTAATATTTTTTATATCTGCATTGATGTTTGCAATATATGTCGGTATTTCACCCTTCTTTGTTTGATTAACTAACGACACTTTCCCGTCAATAATTTTTAACGTATCGATAGAAAACACCACTAAATTATTGGCAAGCCCAATCCACGTTCTTTCATCTTTAACTTGTGGGTTTTGCTCCGGCGTCGTTGTGTCTTTGTCGTAAACGACTATCTTTGGTTGGCTAAACACCATATTGGTGACTAAATTGCCGTTTAATATTGCCGACCATGCCAAGGAAAAATCGAGGGTTGTCACAGACAGTAGCGGCTTAGGAGATGATTGATCGTCAACGGCATAAATCTCAATATCGTCAACCGAGTAGGCGCCGCGATACAAATGTAAATCTACGTCGCCGACCTGCCCCGTTATGCCTTTTGTCTGATTAATTTGTTGATTGATATAATATTGAACTGCGTATGGCGCGCCTATGCGCGCGAATATAAGAAGCAAAACAGTTACCACAATAACCTTGAACCATGTTCTTTTGTGCATATCAGCACTAAACCTATCGCTCCTAGAAAGAGACATCTCGCAATCCTTTTTATCTTTAATTGTGTTCATTTATGTAAATACTAGCGAAACGCAGTGTAATTATTAGCTCAGCGCAGTGTAAAAACCACACAGACAATGCTGGCATTAGCGACGTTACAAGCCCTCATTATGACTAACAATCTATACATAAGCGCTTTATTCAGGCTCCCTACTACACCCATGAGGCACACACTTGAAGCACACCAATGAGCTAAACCCATGAGCCATACCCACGAGCTAAACCCATGAGGCTCTGGCAACGCTCCTAGTCTCCTTGTATGAAGAGATGGCGCTACTTAAGTAAAACGTAGTTTCACTGTGTTTTTGTTGCAGCGTTTTCGCTTTAGTACCTATCAAAAGCTTCTTTCAAAAGTTGAGCCAAAACTGGCATCGCACAATTTTTAAAGCAATTCCATACAGCACATGTATAAACACGCGTACGAATGCCTTTTTGAAAACTCAGAAACACGGCATAAACGTTACGTTAGGTTAAAAACTCAGTAGGGTAATGTGCGCTGTACGTTTAGAATGATCGTATAAAGCCAGCAATCGTAGCCTAGAACGGCGAATATCTTTTTCACTGCCTTTGCGTTTTCTGTATTACAAAAAAGAGCAGCATTTGCGATACTAGGTTAAAGAAAGAACCTGTTTACAGAACAATGTAAATAGACCGCACATAATAGATGCAGATTTAAGGAGAAAGTATGTTTTTAGCCTGCTTGGCTATTGCTATTGGTTTACCGGTACTACTGTGGAGCGCAGGAAAGTTTGTGGGTGGCGCTGCCTCGGTAGCAAATCACTTCGGCGTATCACCGCTATTGATAGGTATGCTCATCATCGGTTTTGGTACGTCTGCCCCGGAAATCATTGTCTCCATATTCGCTGCACTCCAAGGAAACTCAGGTATCGCGTTGGGGAATGCCTATGGGTCTAATATCGCTAACATCCTACTGATATTAGGGCTAACCGCTGTCATTAGCCCTATTGCAGTGAAATCAGAAATAATCAAAAAAGAACTGCCTGTGTTACTTGGCATTACTTTTTTTGCTGCTTGGCAGGTGCTCGACCAACAGGTTTCTAAAGACGATGCGTTTTCACTATTAGGATTATTCGTCCTGCTTATTTCGTGGAGCATTTACCACGGGATGAAAGGCGACAAAGACGCACTCGCCGACGAATACAATGACGAGATCAATGCCTCCGAAGGCACAGTGAAAACCCATGTAATCTGGCTTATTGCCGGTTTACTGCTGCTTGTTGCAAGCTCACGCATGTTGGTGTGGGGTGCGGTGGAAGTTGCTACATTCTTTGGTGTCAGCGACACAATTATCGGGCTTACGGTTATTGCTATTGGTACGTCATTGCCAGAGCTCGCCTCTTCGCTTATTGCCGTTAAAAAGGGAGAGCACGACCTAGCCATTGGCAATGTGATTGGCTCTAATATGTTCAATACCCTTGCTGTGGTGGGCATTGCCGGCACCATTCAGCCCATGGCCGTGAGTTCAGATTTTATTTATCGAGACATCGTCGTCATGCTTGCATCCACGGTGGCCTTATTCATCTTTTGTATCGGTATTAAGCGCCAGGGGCGACTTAACCGCGTTGAAGGGGGAGCTTTCGTGCTAGCCTATATGGCGTATACCTATTGGCTTATACAAGTGGCTTTCATTTAAACTTTCCACCAACAAAAAAACTAACTCACTGTTGTGGCCAACGTGATTAAACTGGTGGCCACAATTATTGTGAGAATGATTAAATTAATACCAAAGCTGTCGTTTTTTCGGCGGCTTCTTCTTGCCCGCATCACGGTGCTGATTAAACTCAACACTAAACATATGCGAAGCAACACAACCATGGCATCCACGTATGACATGGTCCACGTGTTATCACCCTCTACGCCCCAGTATTGCTGCACCCCGGTAATGAATTCTGGGCGAGCATAGTGAAACAGAATCAATACCACGACTAGGCCCGCCCAGGCTAAAATATTTAGCCCAAGCATAACCTTGTAAAACAAAGTGTCTCCATGAGGGGTTTTCCGTCTATCTTCGCTATGGTGTAACGGCTTTGTGCTCATTTTGTACTTTTCATCGCCTTTCATTGATAAAGAAACATTTTTATTTCCCATTTGTCACTCTGTTCTCTGGCATCCAGCTTATGGTTGAGTATACTAGCGTGCTATTGGATTGTGGCAGACTTCTCATTTAAAGCACCTTCGCCATTGTATTGGCAGGCGTGCGTCTAGAAAGCCACGTTTTAATTTGTGTTATTTTATCGGCAAAAAAATCCAAAACATTGACCAAAAACCATTTTTTCGTGCATTTTGCACACTGCGTTTATGTGACTAATGATAGTACATAGCAGCCAAGAAACAGTAAGACGGAGAAACTAACATGACGCACGCGCCCGTTGTTGACGTACTTAAAGGTAAGTACGCCGTTGGCGAATCGGTAACCGTTAAAGGTTGGGTGAGAACACGCCGAGATTCTAAAGCCGGTTTATCATTTATCGCGCTACACGATGGTAGCTGCTTCGATCCGGTTCAAGTAATTGCGCTTAACTCTCTGTCAAATTACGCCGACATTCAGCGCCTAACGACTGGCTGTTCGCTGTCGGTAACCGGTTTAGTGAAAGAGTCACAAGGTCAAGGCCAGTCTCTTGAGATAGATGCTACAGAAGTGGAAGTTATCGGGTTAGTGGAAAACCCAGACACGTATCCGATGGCCGCTAAGCGACACAGCATTGAATACCTTCGCGAATACGCACACTTGCGCCCTCGTACTAACGTTATCGGTGCGGTAACTCGCGTACGCAACTGTTTATCACAAGCTATCCACCGCTTCTTCCACGAGAAAGGCTATTACTGGGTTTCAACGCCTATTTTAACGGCAAGCGATACCGAAGGCGCGGGGGAAATGTTCCGTGTTTCAACACTAGACATGATGAACCTTCCTCATGACGACAAGGGAAATGTTGATTATTCTGAGGACTTTTTCGGCAAAGAAACCTACCTAACAGTAAGTGGTCAGCTTAACGTTGAAACTTATTGTACGGCAATGTCTAAGGTATATACCTTCGGCCCAACCTTCCGTGCTGAAAACTCAAATACGTCACGTCACCTTGCTGAATTTTGGATGATTGAACCTGAAGTGGCCTTTGCTGACCTAAGTGATGTGGCACAACTTGCAGAAGACATGCTCAAATATGTATGTAAGGCCGTGCTAGAAGAACTTCCGGACGATATGGCGTTCTTTGCCCAGCGCATAAAGAAAGATGCAATAGAGCGTCTTGAAAGCCTAGTGAGTTCTGAATTTGTGCGCATGGACTACACTGATGCTATCGAAATCTTACAAAACTGTGGCAAAACCTTTGAGTTCCCAGTTGAGTGGGGCATTGACCTTTCATCAGAGCACGAACGCTACCTAGCAGAAGAGCATGTTGGCGCGCCTATTATCATGCAAAACTATCCAAAAGATATTAAAGCCTTCTACATGCGCATTAATGACGACGGCAAAACCGTTGCTGCAATGGATGTATTGGCACCAGGAATTGGTGAGATTATTGGTGGTTCTCAACGTGAAGAGCGTCTTGACGTTTTTGACGCCCGTCTTGAAGAGATGGAACTGTCAAAAGAAGACTACGCGTGGTATCGCGACCTTCGCCGCTATGGCACCGTTCCTCACTCAGGCTTCGGTTTAGGATTCGAACGTTTAGTGGCTTACGTAACTGGAATGCAAAATGTACGTGATGTGATCCCCTTCCCTCGTACACCAGGCAATGCAAGCTTCTAAAAAAAGAGTAGCTTAATATTTATCGCTAAAGCCCGCTATTGCGGGCTTTTTTGTTTACGCCAATTCAATTTCAAATGCTCAATACCAGTCCGCCATGTAGGGAAAATACAAAAGATACGTTATGCTTTAGCAATCTCTTAACAAAAATAAATTTAAAAACAATGTTAAATAGAGCTGCCAAACCTTTAGTAAAACTGGTTGAGCGTTACCTACCCGACCCGTTTGTTTTTGTTCTTATTCTGACTGTTTGCGTCTTTTTAGCCGCTGTAATCATTGAGCAACAACCTGTTGTTACTGTTGTCGAACAATGGGGAAATGGCCTGTGGGGGCTACTCACCTTTTCTATGCAGATGTTGCTGGTACTTGTCACTGGATTTATGCTGGCTTCTACTGTGTTCATGCGAATGCTGTTAGAAAAGCTGGCTCACCTTGGCAACACGCCGGGAAAAGCAATCCTATTGGTGACCCTTGTTTCACTTTCGGCAAGCTGGATAAACTGGGGTTTCGGGTTAGTTGTGGGGGCACTGTTTGCCAAAGCCTTAGCACGAAAAACTCCCGTGGATTATCGACTTCTTGTGGCCAGTGCCTATTCGGGGTTTTTAGTTTGGCATGGCGGCCTTGCGGGTTCAGTACCCCTTACTATTGCCACACCGGGTCACTTTAGTGAAAACCAAATCGGTGTAATTAGCACAAGCGATACCCTTTTCAGTGGGTTTAATATTGCGCTGCTTTGCATTCTTTTTATTGTTGTCCCGCTGGTAAATCGGCTTATGCTGCCATCACATCAAGACAGCGTTATTGTCAGTCCAGACAACCTCATCTATAGCATAGAACAAGAACAAGGCCTAGAACAAGAAAAAAGCAATGAAAGACCCGCTGATAAATTAGAAAACAGTAAAATTCTGGGCATTCTCATTGGCCTTTTGGGGATAGCGTACCTTGTTAATTATTTTATAAAAGACGGCGGTTTAAACCTCAACATTGTGAATACTATTTTCTTGTTTTTGGCTATTGCTCTACACGGCACACCAAAACGTTTGCTGCAAAGCCTACAGCAGGCAGTGAAAGGCGGCAGCGGAATCATTATTCAGTTTCCTTTTTACGCCGGCATTATGGCCGTCATGGTACAGTCTGGATTGGCTGAAAGTATGTCTCAATGGTTAATTAGCTTTGCTTCTGCCCAGTCGCTTCCGGTGCTTACCTTTGTTAGCGCAGGTATAGTGAACATTTTTGTCCCCTCTGGCGGTGGTCAATGGGCAGTGCAAGCGCCAGTGGTGCTTCCTGCAGCAGCCGAATTAGGGGCAGATATCTCTCGCGTTGCGATGGCAGTTGCTTGGGGTGATGCGTGGACAAATTTAATCCAGCCATTCTGGGCATTGCCAGTGCTAGCGATAGCGGGTTTAAAAGCCAAAGACATTATGGGTTTCTGCTTAGTCCAGCTTATCATCACGGGTGTAATAATCGCCTTAGCGCTGCGCTTTTTTTAGTGGGCAAGTAGTTAACGTGTGTATTTACCCAATGAGGATAGTCTATTTATGTCTACGCTACGCTATTTTGTAGACACTCAATATCAATGCTTTATATTATTGATATTACACACAACGGATGTCGTTAGCGACTAGTATGGAAAATCCAGAGCAGTTAATAATAGTGTGCGATCAATGCCACACTAGTGTGAGTATCCCCACGCTTGCCCATCGTCAAAGAGCGACATGCCCTCGATGTGCCCATACGCTGATTTTTTTCAAAAAAAATGCCATTGAAAAATTACACGCTTATGCCCTTAGTGCGTTAATTTTTTTGTTACTTTCGCTGCCATTTAACTTTCTTACCTTTAAAGCCAGCGGGCAAAAGCACAGTATCGATTTGCCAAGCGGTATCACTGTGCTAATTGAAAACGACTACCTGTCGCTGGCGATCATCACAGGGCTAGCCACCGTTTTATTGCCTGGATTGGTACTTATTGGCTTGGCCTGGCTTTCTCTTGCACAACTTAAACAACAGCGGCCATTTTACCTATCCCGTTTGTTCTCTTTCGTAAAAGCACTGCTTCCTTGGAGCATGGCAGAAATCTTTTTAATCGGTACTCTTGTGAGCCTAATTAAAATAAACGAACTGGCCGATGTGACTATAGGGTTATCCTTTTTTGCTTTTGTTGGTTTTAGTGCATTTACTACGCTGGCTATCATGCAGTTTGACCCGACACGTTATGAAATGTGGCTAAAACAAGGTAAGCCACCAATGCCAAAGCCATTAACCGCGGCCCAAGCAGACGCCAGCATTCAGCGCACGTGGGCATTGCTTATCACATCGTGTATTTTGTATATCCCTGCCAATTTACTGCCAATTATGTATACTGAACTTTTTGGGCAAGAAACGCCTAACACCATTATTGGTGGAGTAATTTCCTTATGGGAATCGGGGTCTTACCCCGTGGCTATTATCATTTTAATCGCCAGCGTAGTTGTGCCGGTGGCGAAAATTTTAATATTAGCGTGGCTGAATTATTCAGTTCAGCGACAGCGAACCAACTCGCAACAGTTGCGCACACGATACTATCGACTTACCGAGGCCATTGGGCGGTGGTCGATGATTGACGTTTTTGTGGTAGCAGTACTGGTTTCTCTTATACAAATGGGAAACACGCTATCCATTTATCCTGGCCAAGCGGCTCTCGCATTTTGTGCGGTAGTGTTTATTACAATGATAGCTGCAATGACATTTGACTCACGGCTAATATGGCAGCAGTGGAAGCAATTACCATGACCACAAACGATCCAAACAATAACGAGGCGAAGGTAAAACCGACTTCATCTGTATCTAGAATATGGTTAATTCCTATTATAGTGGCGCTGATTGGTGGGTGGATGGTGTATTACCAGTGGACTAATCAAGGCCCGCTTATCACCATCGAGCTACACTCTGCAACAGGGATAGAGGTTAATAAAACCCCCATTAAAGTGCGAGATTTGGACATTGGTCAGGTTAAAAAAATATCACTCAAGCCAGACCTGGACGGCGTGTTAGTCACCGCCAGAATAGACGCCAGCGCTTCTCACCTACTCAATGAAAATGCAAAGTTTTGGGTGGTTGCACCCCGCATCAGTTTTTCCGAGGTCTCGGGCTTAAACACACTAATCTCAGGAAGCTACATTGCCATGTCTGCCGATGACAATGGCAAAGAGCAACTGCACTTTAACGCTCTCTCTCGACCGCCAGTGACTCCGCCTGGCACGCCAGGGCTTCACGTGATGCTGCGAAGCGATGATGAGTTTGCTTATAAACCGGGCGACCCTATTATTTACAAGGGTTTTAAAGTTGGCGAGTTCGAAGATGCAACCTTTAACATTGAAGAACGTGTGGTCTATTACGACGCTTTTATCGAAGCGCCTTACCATAAGTTAATTACCGTAAATACGCGCTTTTGGGATGTGAGTGGCGTAAAACTTCAGCTTGAATCTAGTGGCGTTAGCGTTGAAACGGGCAGTCTGGAAACCCTCCTTGCTAACGGTATAACCTTTGGTATTCCCGATGGTGTGCCAAAAGGTGAGCTTGTTGTAGAAAATGCATTTTTCACCATTTACGAAGACAACACGGCCGCTTCAGACGCGCGCTACAAAGTTGCCGCTGAATACCTGCTGTTAATTGATGAAAGTGTCAGAGGCCTCACTGTTGGAGCTCCAGTTGAATACCGCGGTATTGAAATTGGCAATGTAACGGGGATTAACTCGCTGCCCGCGGTAGAAGGCAACATATTAGAACAAGATTACCCTATTCCAGTGCTCATCAACATTTATCCAGGCAAAGCTCGACAGCCCGATACCGAAGAGGGGCTGAGTGCCATTAAGCAGACTTTACGTAACTGGCTAGAGCGAGATTTACGGGCCACGTTGAGAATGGGGAACGTGCTTACCGGTGGTCTATATGTAGACTTACAGCATGTGCCTGATGCAGCGGATAGTGGCAAAATATCAATAGTGAATGGTTACGAAGTTATTCCTACGGTAAGCAATGAATTTACCCAGCTTACGCAAAAAGCAGATGCCATTCTCGATAAGATAAATCAACTGCCGCTTAAAGAAATGGTGGCAAACGTACAGTTAGCGGTTGAAGACATGAAGCTGGCTGCAGAGTCGGTGGAAACCGCAAGCACCGACTTCGACCTTCTTATTGAAGACATTGACGCCAAGGCGCTCAATGGCAATTTAAACCAAGTACTGGTAAGTTTGGACAGTCTACTTAAAAACTACAGTGATGGCGGTTTCAATCAGTCGGAAATAAAAGAGACGGTAGATACGCTGCAAGATACGTTGAGAAACATTCAACCCTTGCTGCTGAAGTTGAATCAGTCACCGAATAGCCTCATTTTTTCAAAAGACGGTGGCGAAGATATTCAGCCTAAAGCACAAGAGAAATAACGATAAAATTAGTTTACAGTGCGTTGAAATATTAGGCTAAATTATCCTTTATTAGTTTAATAGTGTGTTATCTGAACGGGAAATGTATCGCATCGCAAAAAAAACAGCCATCAATAAAGGTGCGTTGCGATAAGAATTTGCGGAAATTAGCGCTTATACGTTCAGATGCAGCGTACACTTGAAGTTTTCGCTTACTCGTCTTTTTGAGAAGCGAAATTGGCGTATTTTGATAGTTAGGGAAAGCGCGTGAAGGGACAAAATGAAATGAAAATGACGACTGGGCTTCTTTCGAAAGCCCGACACAATACTTTTGCGTTAGTTATTGTTTCGCTACTTTTTGCGTTATCTGGCTGCACAAGCACTCAATCGTCTCTCTCTTATTACTTGCTTCATTCTGCAGTTTCATCCGCGCAGTCGGAAGGCTCTTTCAAGTCATCAGCAGATTCACCAGATAAGAGCACCCCACTGCTGATAACGAGTATTACCCTACCCGACTATCTCAAGCATCGAGGGCTGGTGTATCAAGTAAGTGATACAAACCTGCATATTTCTACGACTCATCTTTGGGCCGAACCCTTTGAAGAAGGGCTGCGCAAGACGCTTCGAGATCAGCTTACCAACGACAATCTAGTAGTACTCACAAATAGAGACTATCAGGGCGATAGTGCAGTTGAGCTCAGCATTCACATTTCCGACTTCGTTAGCACCTTCAATGGCAACGTAGTATTAAAAGGTCATTTTATCGTGTCTACCCAGCAACCAGAAAAAGGTCGCTATCCATTTTTTATTGAAACAACGCTAGAAGAAGATGGGTTTTCTGCCAGTGTTATCGCTATGCGAAGAGCCTTGGCCGTGTTGTCCACTGAAATTGCAGAAAGTGCTAGAGCTAATTAAGCACAATGATTAGTATTTTCAAAAAATATGTGACGAGCGGCGTCAAGCATCACTATAAAGATGAGACTAACCGCAGGATCATGGTAGTGAATCTATTTTCCGCGGTTGGTGTGTCCATCACCTTCTTTTTAGGAATTAGAGCCCTACTTGCGCAAGAGCTCCCTCTCGCCATCATTCTGCTAACAGCGAGTGTTGTTTTTGCTCTTTCCCAACGCATTCAAATTCAATTTGGTACGCGGCGCTCACGCACAGTGTCTATTACCCTGTTGATATCGTGCTTAATGATATTGGTATTTCTTTTACTCGTTACCGGCGGCAAAGATAACACTGGGCCTTTATGGATTTACTTGGTCCCGCCGGTGACCATGTTTTTCGCGGGGGTCATACGAGGTCTTCTTGCGCTACTTTTATTTACCATCGCCTGCACCCTGTTATTTTTTGTTTTCGATGAGTCTTTGCTTATAGCGTCTTACTCCTACGCGTTTAAATCTCGCTTACTCTACTCGTTTTTAACGGTGACATTTCTGTCTGCTTTTTACGAATACAGCAGACAGAAAAGTTACGATATTGCGTTAGATTTGTCTGAACAGTTTGAGCAACAGGCTAATCATGACCACTTAACCAAGCTTGTTAACAGGCGCGGTGCGCAAACCGCACTAGAACGTGAATACGCGCGAATTCAGCGAAGCAGTAATACATTCTCAATAGCGATTGCCGATATAGACAGATTTAAAAGCATTAATGATACTTACGGTCACGAGGCCGGCGACGAAGTACTTCGCAAAATTTCGCGAATTTTTAGCGCCCGGTTAAGGAAGCAAGATATTCTTGCTCGATGGGGTGGTGAAGAGTTTATGTTTATCTTCCCAGAAACATCCGCTAGCGAAGCTGCGAACGTATTAGAAGCGCTACGTGAAGTCTTGAGCTATTCGCCTATCGCCATTTCAGATCACGATATTCACATTACGAGTAGTTTTGGGGTTTGCGAGATAACTTCTCAAGTATCTTTAGCAGATGGAATACGACATGCAGACATGTCCCTTTACCGCGCAAAGGAGTCTGGCCGCAACAAGGTCGTAGTTTACTCCAACAGTTAAAATAACTGTTTACATTTTTCAATCGTTGATGACATTGTCATCCCCCCCTTCTCCACTAGCGTCTGCGTTTTAAGCTGTCTCAGTGCTTTCTTTGTAAGGTCATGTTTAGTTACAAATATAATGGAAAATGTATCGGTATAAGCGCTAGACTATAGGCAGACTCGGCAACCACATAGACTAAACAATGAAATTGATGAAAATTGTATTACCCATAGGCATTCTTATCCTCGGGTACGCAGGTATGAAAGGTATTGAAGTATCAGCTGCCGACAATACGGCTGCCGAAAAAATTGATACGCGACCTACCGTCACCATCGATTCTTTGGTTCCTGAAGACGTAAGAATACAGCTTACGTCATACGGAGAGGTTGCCCCCTTAGAAACTACCAACCTTTCAGCTCAAGTATCCGGCGAAGTTCAAACATGGAACCCGAAACTTGTCAGCGGCGGTTTAGTGCGCCGGGGAGAGACATTATTTACCATAGAGCCCGACGCTTACGAGGCTGCTCTACTTCTTGCACAAGCTAATGTAGCCAGTGCAGAGGCCCAACTGATCCAAGAAAAAGCGCAGGCGGATGTTGCCGCAAGAGAAGCGAAGACCATGCCGAACTCTAAGGTATCCGACTTATACCTTCGAAAGCCGCAAGTGATGAGCGCAGAAGCCGGGTTAAAATCAGCTCAAGCTCAACTAAAACTTGCCAAGCGTGACTTAGAGAATTGCAAAGTAAAAGCGCCCTACGATGCCCTTATTGTGTCGCGCAACATTAGTACAGGCGATTATGTTACCCAAGGCTCACCCGTGGCTGTACTGAACAATATTGAGTTTGCAGAAGTGACCTTTCCCGTTGCGGGCTTTGATAGCAAATTTTTGGACGCAAACTCACTTGGCAGAGAAGTCGTCATATCTGACAACAACGCTCAAGGCATATCGCTTAAAGGCGTTATCCACCGTGATACAGGCGTAGTAGATAACAACACCCGAATGTCTTATTTTGTTGCTCGCATTAGCGACCCCTACGCCATTAACTCTAACGGCCCAACGATAAAGTTTGGTTCCTACGCGTCGGTAACGTTTGAGGGCAAAGTACTAAAAGATGTATTTCGCATTCCTCAAGAACTGGTAACCAATAGAAAGTTATGGACCTTAGATGAAGACAACAACCTGCATTCAAATAAGGTCAACGTGGTTCGTGAAGACCGTGGGGACTTTTTGATCAAGGGCGACTTTGACCCGAAAAGAGTGGTGATGAATTTACCCGAGTATCCGCAAAACGGCATGGCTGTGAAAGTTATTGAAAACCTTTCCGACTCAGTGACAGCGAAAGCGAACTAATTTAGGAATCGCCATGGAAACCCATAACGACACTCAGCACGGCCTTATCGCCTGGTTTGCGCGAAACTCAGTTGCCGCAAACTTATTAATGGTTTTTATCATTATTATGGGCATTGCCAGTTTTTTAACCATACAACGTCAAATGTTTCCCAACATTGAAATTAACTACATCACCATTAATGCAAATTACCCTGGCGCCTCCCCTCAAGAAATAGAAGAGAGTATCTTCATAAAGATTGAGGAAGCCATTAAAGACATCACAGAAATTAAACGCACGGTTTCTCGGGCGTTTAGAGGTAGCGGCACCGTAAGTCTTGAGATTGAAACAAAAGCAGAGCTTACGGACGTACTCGATAAGGTAAAACTGCGAGTAGACGGCATCGCTACCTTTCCAGCAGGTATGGAGCCGGTCAACGTTTCGCAAGTAGAGTTTCAACAAGACGTCATAGAAATGCCCTTAGTTGGTAATCTTCCCCTTGCTGAACTAAAGAAAATTGCGAAAGAAGTGGAAGATGAGCTATTACAGCTAGGCAATGTGTCTCTTGTGCAAATGTCGGCACCAGATGACGAAATTGCCATAGAAATAAAGCCGGATACGCTTAGAAAATATAACCTGTCAATTTCTGATATCACTCGAGCAATCAATAGCTACTCAGCAAACATGTCAGCAGGACAAATTCGCACTAATGCAGGCCTTGTATCGGTACGTGTTGAAAACCAGTTTTACAGCGGTGAAGAGTTTGCTGAAATTCCGGTTAAAATAGGCGCAGGTGGCGCTCGAGTGACCCTTG
This sequence comes from Alteromonas sp. LOR, assembly GCF_000753865.1. Classification (GTDB taxonomy): domain Bacteria; phylum Pseudomonadota; class Gammaproteobacteria; order Enterobacterales; family Alteromonadaceae; genus Alteromonas. Next base: position 43,057 of record NZ_JQFW01000042.1, read on the forward strand.
GCGATGTAGCCTATATTAATGACGGTTTCGTAGAGGGCGAAAGATACTTTAAATACAACGGCATGAATGCTATCTCAATGGCGGTTAAGGCTACAAAAACACAAGATACCATTCCCGTTGCAGAGACCGTTAAAGCATACATCGAACAAAAAAATCAGTCATTTACCGAAGATGTACAAATTGAAGTGTTAGTAGATTTAACCTATTACCTTAATGCACGACTGGACATGATGCTATCAAACCTAATTCAAGGCTCAATACTCGTTGCCTTTATGCTCACTTTGTTCTTACGCTTTAGATTGGCGCTGTGGGTAATGGTTGGCCTCCCCGTTTGCTTTTTAGGTGCGGTAATGCTGATGCCGTTGTTTGGCATTAGTATCAACATACTCTCTTTATTCGCGTTTATAATGGTGCTTGGGATAGTAGTAGATGACGCCATTGTGATAGGAGAAAGTGCCTATACCGAAATTGAAAGTCAGGGCGGCGGTGTAGATAACGTTATTCGCGGGGCCAAGCGTGTAGCAACACCGGCTACTTTCGGCGTACTTACCACTATCGCTGTTTTTGCGCCCTTTACGTTAAGCAGCGGGCCCGAGGGTGCATTTTTCTATAATATCGCTGTCGTCGTTATCCTGTGTTTAGCATTTAGTCTTGTTGAATCGAAACTGATATTGCCAGCTCATTTAGCACACACGAACTTTTCCCCTATTAAACCCGACAGCTGGCGCGCGAAATTTAATAAACGCTTTCAAGGTATTATAAACGGCCCATACAAGCGCACCGTTGAAGCGGCGATCAATGCACGCTGGGTGGTGTTTATGATGTTTGTTGCTCTGCTTATGATCAGTTGGGGGCTAATAAGCGCCAATTATGTGCGCATGGTACCTAACCCTAAAGTCCCCCATGATTTTCCTAGTGTCAGAATAGAAATGAACGAAAATGTCTCTGACCTTGCCACAATCAATGCGTTAAAGATTGTCGAAAACACCATTCTTAGTGTTGAAGAAGAGCTAATAGAAGAATTTGGCACCGGCATGGTTCGCGACAGACTAGCTTTTAATAACTCCCGCAATGAAGGGCGAATTCTTACTCCATTAGTGAATGAAGACGAACGACCAATCGACACCTTTGAGCTGGCTAGACGCTGGCGAGAGGCTATACCTGAAATTAGCGGCATGAAGTCATTCACGGTTATCGACGATGTTAACGGCGGTGGTGGTGATGACGGCGAATTCGGTTATCTTCTTTTTGGCCCCGATATTGATACGTTAAACGCCGCCGGCTTGAAGTTTATTGAAATGCTTCAGCAGCAGGATGGGCTTTTTGATGTCAGCTCTACTATCGACCCGCCCAGTAAAGAAGTGCAGATGTCATTGTTGCCCGTGGCTTATGATTTAGGGCTTACCCTGTCAAACATTGCATCCCAAGTTGGCGCTGGATTCTACGGTGGTGAAGCACAGCGAGTAATACGCAACGGTGAAGAGGTGCGCGTTATGGTTCGCTATCCTGAGCTGACTCGCGAACGATTTGCCGAATTAAAATACTCTCTCATTACCACTCCCACTGGCGAAGAAGTCATGCTTGGTGATGTTGTTGTACTTGAGGAAAAACCAGGTATTAGTTACATCCGCCGAGAAGGTGGATACAGAAGCGTATACGTATGGGGCAATATTGACGAGGAAACCGTTGAGCCAAATGAAGTGGTAGAAGAGATTAAAGAAACCTTATTACCTCAGCTCAAAGAGGAGTTTCCTTCGGTGATGACCGAGCTTGGCGGTGACATTGAAGAACAACAGGCTCAACAAAATGAACAGGTCTTATTTTTCATAGCAGCGATGGTGATGGTGTATATACTTCTTGCTGTGCCGTTAAAAAGCTACGGACAGCCGCTCATTATCATGTCGGTTATTCCGTTTAGTCTTACAGGGGCTATCTGGGGGCATTTTATTCTAGGGTTAGACCTTTCTATGATGTCTACCTTTGGTTTAATCGCCGCTGCCGGTGTTGTTATTAACGACTCCCTCGTAATGACCGACTTTGTTAATCAGCGACGCAGCCAGGGTTATAGTGTAAAACACGCTGTGGTTGAAGCAGGTACAGCGCGCTTTAGGGCTATTACATTAACCTCAATAACCACCTTTGTTGGCGTTTTACCCATAATGTTTGAGACTAGCCTACAGGCGGCCTTCGTAGTGCCAATGGCAGCCGCGCTTGGGTTTGCAGTTCTCTATGCCACCTTGGTTACGCTAATTTTAGTGCCATGCCTCTACTTAATCTTACTTGATTTGAGGCTGCCCTTTTCATGGATAAAGAGAAAAGTGTTTAGAAGCAGAGGCCTTAATTCAAATGTGGATATAGGCTCCAGCGAACCTGCTGTTGATAGCAGTGGTCATGGTGATTAGCCTTTGGCTCCTCGTTTAAATAGCACACAAAGCGCTGCATAAACGTTTAACATAGATAAAACGCCTTGAGCAAATGTCAGCCTTATTTTTAAGGCTGACATTTTTTATAGAGAAAATAAGGAATTGCCATGAGTAATGCGCTAAGTATTCGCCAAGCCACGCCGCAAGATATCCATCAAATTCGCCAGTTCATTCTAGAGCTTGCGATCTATGAAAAAGCTGAGCACGAAGTTGAAGCCTCAGAGGCTGACTTACACAACACCCTATTTGGTGATAAGGCCACAGCTCACTGCGTTATTTGTGAAAATGATGGTGCACCAATTGGTTTCGCCGTTTACTTCTTTAACTACTCTACGTGGCAAGGCAAAAACGGGCTTTATTTAGAAGACCTTTATGTTTCCCCACAATCTCGTGGGTTAGGTGCTGGTAAAGCCCTACTTCAGCACCTTGCGAATATTGCAGTAACATCAAATTGTGGTCGCTTTGAATGGAGCGTACTTGACTGGAACAAACCGGCTATCGATTTCTATGAATCACTAGGTGCGAAAGCGAAAAATGAATGGTTAGGCTATAGGATGGATGGCGAAACCTTAGTGAATTTTGCCAAAACGGGTCAATAAGGTGGTATCGAAGTCATTGCCTATTGCAGTAGGCAATGACTATTTATGGACTGCTTTGTATAAAACTAAATGTATCTGAGGAGCCTAGCTTGCGTATCTACACAGCACTAGTGCTGCAATATTCTTAGTAATTCGCCGCTTGTCGTCTTCATTTAATGTGTCTTCTATCTTAAACAGCTGCGGCCAAAAACACTGCCCTTTTATCAAGCTGTCTATTTCATTAACCACTTGCTCTAGGTCGTCAAACACCAGTCGACCATCGGCTTTTCCCGCTTTAAGCCAGCGATGTAACGACGACTCATGTGCTTTAAGTTGCGCAACTTCGTCTTTCAGCTTTTCTGGTTCGTAAAAGAAATGGCCTATGGCAACGCGGGCTAATTCTAAGTGACCCTCGCTACACATAAACGTGACTTCTTGAAAAATAAGCTCTTCTAACTGCCCGTTAAGCGGTAAATCACACTGATACTCAACGCCAATATTCACCAAAGCACTCTTCCATTGCTCTTTGATTAGATGCATCACCAATTCTTCTTTTTTCGAAAAATGGTTGTATACCGTTCGCTTCGACACCTGCGCTAGCTCGGCCAGTTTATCCATACTGGTGCCGTTAACCCCAAACTCTTGAAATGCTTGAGTCGCGGCTTGAATAATCGCTTCGCGTTTTTTATCGCTTCGCTTACGTGTAACGTCAGTCATTTAATATAGTCTTAATGAATATTGACGCCCATTTTACACTGAACAGTTTACTTTTCAATGTGACCGAACTAAAATGCACTCATCAGTTTACTTTATGAAGAAATCTTTGTTGTCGCATTCTGTTTCTTCTAGTCCCATTTACTTACTTGATATGGATTACAAAACACTATGTCCATGATGCGAATCTCTCGTACCGCTTTTGTTACCGCCCTCGCCTTTTTCACGCTTGCTGCGTGCACGTCTGAAAAAAGTGAAACATCAGAACCTGACTCACCACGCTACGTGAAGCTTGCCGATGTGAGTAATATTCCAAATTTTGATGAGTTTACGTTTCCGGCAGTGGTATCTGCTGTAAAAACGGTAGATTTGAGTTTTGAGGTTTCAGGGCGCCTAATTCAAACCGACCTAGTCACCGGCAACGATATTGAAAAAGGCAAACTGCTAGCGACTATAGATAGAAAGCCCTTTGAACGTCGCATGGAAGAATCCAAAACTCGCTTAGAACAATCTGAGCGTGAGCTTAACCGCATAGAAAAGATGTTTGCACAAAAACTAGTGGCTCAAAGCACATTAGATTCGGCAAAAACATCTTATGAGCTAGCAATGCTAGACCTTAGAAACGCAGAGCAAGACTTAAGCTACACACAGCTGTACGCGCCCTTTGATGCCAAGCTGTCTCAGCGACTGGTAGAGAATAATAGCTTTGTTGCAGCAGGTACGCCTATTGCTCGCCTTCAAGATGTGTCAAAAATATACTTTAATATTAATGTTCCTGAGCGTTTGCTTACCGCAAATTTAGGCCGTGGTATCAAGCAAGCTAGCGCCACACTTGCCACCAATAGAAGCCAATGGTATCCGGTTAGCTATGTTGAGCACTCTACTCAACCTGATCCGGTATCACAAACCTATGAAGTTGTTTTCGCCATGGAACCTCGGGATGAATTACCACTAACACCAGGCGCTCGCGCCATTGTTAAGGTAAGCCTGCAGGGCTCAATGTACCCAGAGGGCCTGGTAGTTCCGGTTAAGTCCTTGGTGGGTGATGAGAACAACGGGTTTGCAGTGTGGATTTTTGATAAAACCACCAGCCGCGTTAACAAGCAAACGGTGAACGTAAAGCATATTGAGAACGAGCTTGCCATCATCGAAGGCGATATTAGCCTGGGGCAGCGAGTTGTGTCTGCTGGTGCAACGAAAATGACTGCTGATATGAAAGTACTTCCCTATAAAGGAGAGAAGTAATTCATGGATATAGCACGCTTTTCAATTGATAAGCCGGTTAATGTCTGGCTAATGGTGGTGATACTGCTTTTAGGCGGCATTTTGGCAATGAGCAAAATAGGACGCCTAGAAGACCCTGCATTTACAATTAAACAGGTAAAAGTGTATACCGCTTATCCTGGTGCAAGTGCACAAAAAGTAGAAAGAGAAGTTACCGAGCGATTAGAAATCGCTATTCAGCAAATGCCTCAGCTGAAGAAAGTAAACTCGGTGTCATCGCCAGGGCTATCTGAAATTACCGTTGAAGTTAAAAGTACTTACGACAGTGATGTGCTGCCGCAAATATGGGACGAGCTAAGAAAGCGCATCCGGGATACGTCAAGCTCCCTTCCTACTGGCACTCAAGACCCCGTTGTATTTGATGACTTTGGCGATGTGTACGGTTTGTATTACGCCCTAAGTGCACCTGACTTCGACACCCGTGAGCTGCGCGAGTTTGCACGTATTATTCGCCGCGACCTTCTTACCACAGACGGCGTGGCCAAAGTGAATGTTACTGGTGTTCAAAACGAACAGATTGTTGCCTACATAGACCCCTATCAGCTTGCCGGTTTAGGTATCTCTTTCCCAGATTTAGCCTCTCTGTTTCAAGATAATCTGCGCCCGTTTAACGGCGGTCGGGTAAAAGTAGACGAAAAAAATGTACGCATTATTGTTGAGCGTGCTCCCGATAAACTAGAAGAAATATCTAACTTATCTGTGGTTATTCCAGGTACTAATCGCTCGTTACGTGTGGCAGATATTGCAACGCTTAAACTTGAACCTGCAGATATTCAGTCAGTATTGGTGCGTTACAATGGCGCCGAGGCATTAACGCTAAGCGTGTCAGCATTAGCAGACGTCAATATTGTCGATGTGGGCGAGCGTGTTAATGCCAAAGTGGACGAGCTATTAAAGCAACTACCAGTGGGAATTACCCTTACGCCTATTTACGATCAAGCCTCGGTGGTTGACGAATCGGTAGATGGCTTTATCACCAATCTTGTCATGTCGGTTGCCGTTGTAACTCTTACCTTGTGCCTGTTCATGGGCTGGCGCTCAGGCGTTGTGGTAGGCACCGTACTGCTCGTTACCGTGTTAGGTACAATTCTTATTATGTGGCTAATGGGTATTCAGCTTCAGCGTATATCGTTAGGCGCAATGGTTATTGCCATGGGTATGTTAGTTGATAACGCCATTGTGGTAGCAGAAGGCATGATGCTTAGAATGGCCACCGGCACAACGGCAAAAAGTGCAGCAAGCTTTATTGTGAAACGTACTCAATGGCCATTACTAGGGGCAACAGTAATAGGCATAGCCGCATTCTCAGGCATTGGTTTATCAAATGACGCCACCGGCGAATTCCTCTACTCACTGTTTGCCGTAGTACTCGTGTCGCTTATGATCAGTTGGGTGCTAGCCGTAACGCTAGTACCCGTGCTAGGTGCTTATTTTTATAGAAAAGGCATGTCTCAAGGTGAAAACGACAAGCCATCTGCCATGCTTAGTGCCTTTAAAGGCGCGCTACTAAAAGCGCTTAAATTTCGCTGGATAACCATAGCAGCCCTTGTGGTTATTACCGTTGTGGCTTACGGCAGCTTTGGTATGGTGAAACAAGGCTTTTTCCCTCCATCGAATGCGCCGTTGTTTTTTGTTCATTATTGGGGGCCGCAAGACCGCGACATTCGCGCTACTGAAGAGATAGCTCAGCAAGCTGAAAAGCGCATCCTTGGTATGGAGAATGTCACCGCGGTTACCACCTTTATAGGCCAAGGTGCAGATCGCTTTACTTTGACCTATGCCCCAAAAAGCGCTAACGAAAACTATGCATTTTTCATGGTACGGGCAAAGACACTCGATGCTATTCCCTCTATTCAAGAGAATCTTGCAGATAAACTTAACGACTTAGACTTTGATGCAAACTTTTATATGGAGCGCATGCAGTTTGGCCCTGGGTCGGGCGCAAAATTAGAGGCTCGCTTTTCAGGTCCTGATGCAGAAGTGTTAAGAGAATTGGCAGAGCAAGCAAAGGCGCTGTTCTTTGACGATGAGCAAATTATTGATGTTCGCCACAACTGGCGTGAGAAAGGCTTTGCTATTAATACCCAGTATGACAATTACAACGCGGGCATTGCGGGCGTCTCTCATTCTGACTTTAGCCAAACGGTGCAATATGCAAGTAGCGGCGTACAGCTTGGAACGGTGCAAGACGGCGACTACGCCTACAGTATTATGGCCAAAATGGGTAAGGCAGAAGACACTGAACTTCAGTCTATTCGCGAGTCACAGGTTTGGTCGTCACAGCAACGCCAATATGTACCATTCACACAGGTGTCAAAAGGTCTCGAACTCATTACCGAAGAAATGCGAATTCATCGACGAGATCGCCTTCGTACCATCACGGTTGAAGGTGAACCAGGTCCTGATGAAACCGCTGCAAAAGCATTCGAGAGAATACGTCCTGTGGTTGAGTCTATTGAATTGCCGCCAGGCTACCATCTTGAATGGGGTGGTGAATTTGAAAGCTCTGGCGATGCTCAAAAAGCGTTGGGCGCGGGGCTACCAGCAGGCTTTTTAGTGATGTTTATCATATCAGTGCTTCTATTTGGTCATGCTAGACAGCCGCTTATTATATGGCTAGTAGTACCCATGGCCGTCGTAGGTGTGGTTTCTGGCTTGCTAGCAACCGACATGCCCTTTGGCTTTATGTCATTGCTTGGCTTTTTAAGCTTGTTTGGCATGCTAATTAAAAATGCCATTGTATTGATTGAAGAGATTGACCTTCAAATTGAGGAAGGGCTAGCCATTAGAAAAGCCATTGTAGAAGCCACCTTAAGCCGTGTGAGACCCGTCGCATTAGCTGCTGTAACCACTATTTTAGGTATGGCGCCGCTGTTGTTCGACCCATTCTTTGCGGATATGGCGGTTACCATTATGGGTGGACTGTCTTTCGCAACCGTGCTAACGCTTATCGCTGTGCCTGTGCTTTACAGCCTGTTATTTAAGGTGAGCTACCGTAAATCTTAAGGGTTAAGTAACGCTAAGAGCGAAAGCGATATACAGTAATAAAGCGGCCAACGTCCCATTTAGTGGACTGGCCGCTTTTTTGTTTTTTGGTTGTTTAAAAACGTACTCTCCTCACCCTATCGCAGCGTTACCGCTTCGATTCAACACGCTGCTGCATAAAGCGCATCACATCGCGCCAAGACACCATACCTACCGGCTGGGACTTTTCATCGACAATGGGAATACAGGATATCTTGTTGCTATTGAATAGCTCAATAGCGGTGAAAATTGATGATTCTGGAGACAGAGTAATAACCTCGCGGGTCATTATCTGATGCGCCCTTTTGTCCAGCGTTGCTCTATCGGCCATTCGCTCACTAATAGTATCAACAAAGGGGCTAACGGCTTTCAATAAGTCTCTGTCTGAAATAATACCCTGTAGTGTGTTGTCATGCACAACCACCAAGTGATGAAAGCCCGTTGCAGTAAACAGTTCTCGCAAAGACTGTAAGCTGTCATCCATATAAACGCTTACCACGCGTTTAGACATAATATTTGCAACACTCATACTAAAAGGTCTCGTTTTTCTATTGAATTTAATTGAAGCGATAGAGTTTGAGCATAAAAAGTGATCCCGGCAAATGCAAGGGCAACTGTCAACAACGCAAAGCTCCACACAGCAAAGTCATAAATTATTAAAGTAATAAATCGAAATCATTATGTCTAAAAACCCACTAGCAAGAGCCCGCAATAACCCTTAGACTGCGAGCATAAAAATAAAAACGACAGGTAAACCGCAGTGTGCGCAAAGCATACTGCAACAAAGGCTTTCGTGGGTAATGTTACGCTACAGGAAAGCCCGTACTTATCATTTTAGCAACAAGGGTTCTCAATTCAATGGCACAACAAAAAGTAGGTTTAGTGGGCTGGCGCGGTATGGTTGGCTCAGTATTAATGCAGCGCATGCAAGAAGAAAACGATTTTGCGCATATTGAGCCCACCTTTTTTACCACCTCACAAAAGGGCACACCTGCCCCAGTTTTTGGTAACAATTCCGCGGGTGATGGCACTCAAAATGGAAATGGTGTTCTAGAAGACGCCTTCGATATTGATGCGCTTTGTCAGCAAGATATCATTATTACGTGTCAAGGCGGTGATTACACTAAAGCCGTTTACGATGATTTGCGCGCAACCGGATGGAATGGCTATTGGATAGATGCAGCGTCTGCACTTAGAATGAATGACGATGCTATTATCGTACTAGACCCCGTTAATAACAGTGAAATCACTTCTGGCATAGACGCTGGCGTTCGCACTTATGTGGGCGGCAACTGCACTGTCTCATTGATGTTATTAGCACTTGGCGGCCTGTTTGAAAAAGATTTAGTTGAATGGGCATCGCCTATGACTTATCAAGCTGCTTCGGGTTCTGGTGCTAAACATATGCGAGAGCTTATCTCGCAAATGGGCGCTATTTCTGACAACGTAAAAGCCAGCGTTGAAGACCCAGCAACCGCCATTTTAGATATCGACCAGCAAGTGGCAGAGTTTATTCGCAGCGACGATTACCCCAGTGAACAATTTGGCGTACCGCTAGCGGGCAGCCTTATTCCTTACATCGACTCTCAGTTACCGTCTGGGCAAAGTCGGGAAGAATGGAAGGCGCAAGCTGAAGCAAATAAAATATTAGGCATTAGCAACACTGAGCAAAAAGAAATACCTATCGACGGTATTTGCGTGCGTGTTGGTGCAATGCGTTGCCACAGTCAGGCCATTACCATTAAGCTTAAAAAAGACCTTCCTGTAGAGGAAATAGAAACAATTTTGGCATCACATAATGAGTGGGTAAAAGTTGTTCCTAATGATAGGGACGCTACTATGCAAGAGCTTACCCCTGCAAAAGTAACGGGTACATTAACCATACCTGTTGGTCGAATTCGTAAACTAACGATGGGGCCAGAATATATTTCCGCTTTCACCGTAGGCGACCAGCTCTTGTGGGGTGCCGCAGAGCCACTGCGCAGAATGCTGCGCATAGTACTTAAGAAGTAACATTGGAAAAATGATCTTAGAAAAATAGCACTGGAAAACAATCCATTGTGCCCTAAATACCAAGAAGGGCGATAATTATGCCAGTCGGAAAAATTGACTGGCATTTTTTCTTTTCAACGTCGCTTAAGTATCTTATGGGTCTTTTTACTAGGGAAAAGGTCCTCCTACTTGCTCCACAATGCGCCGTCACGAGCTCCCCTCCCCCGCAGGCGCCCAAGATACGATAGCTCGATGAAAAATTACGATAAAACGGCCTATTTCGAAAACAAAACATACCTATATTATAATTATGGAAAGGTCTCTAACCTTTTGAGCTGGAGTTTTACTTTTGAATTTATTATTGCTGCTTATAACGCTTTCACTATTTGTACCGGAAAATGGTACAGGTAACACGTCTAGCAATGATATTTCACAAATAAACTATAGCGAAACTGTTTCACCTTATTCGTCAGCAGAACAAGCAGGCGACTATGATGACATCGACGACACCTCTGTATTAAATTATACGTATATCGTCAGCATTCAACAAAATAACGCTAGTGCTTTTGCTTGTGTTTACAACGATGTTGCAAGCTGTCCGGCACATCTCATTAGAGCCCCACCCCAACGCAGTTAAACAAAACCGTTCGTCTCATTTTAAAATTTGTTTACTACATTAAGGGGAAGGTAATGCATACCTTACAACTTCATAAAACTGATGCAGCAGACCGTCTTGCATGGCCTGTAATTGAAAGCAAAGTAACTTTAACCTCATCTGCAATGTCGGTATTTACTGACTTTAAGCAATATATGCCGCTGGTAATTGATGAGAATGCATTAGCTACCAGAGTTGAAAATATAATGCGTCAATCACACGTTCGAATGATGTTAGTCGTTAATGCGAGTAACGCGTTTTCAGGCATTATTACGTCTGAAAACGTTCATGAACAGCATATTGTAAGGCAAGTTGCTGAATTACAAATACCGAGAGATAGCTTAGTGGTGCGTGATTTTATGCAAGATAAAACATCGCTGTTGTCATTTGATCATACTGAACTAGCAAAATCGTCGGTGGGTGACGTTATCGAAACGCTAAAAGATTACGGCCAACATCACTGCCTAGTGCTCGACAGAGGAACTCACGAAGTTCGGGGGGTAATCAGCGTCAGCGATATTGCTCGTAAACTGAAGGCTCCTCTTGATGTGCAAGACAAGCCAACCTTCTCACAACTCATTCGCGCCCTTGCGGCCTAATATTTGAGGAAAAACAGCGCATACAATCGATTTATGACTGTTGCGCTGTTTATCTTTCCTAAGACTGTCTTCATGCTGGCAATAATTCCGCTGCTGATAGATGTGGTGAGCCTGTAGCGCTCTGCTCAGCATGCTTTACCAAACCTGTAATATGGCTATTAACAGGTGTCTTTATATTTAAGTGTTTTCCTAAACGTACAATTTCCCCGTTTAGAAAATCGATTTCAGTTGGCCTGTTGAGTTCTAGGTCTTCATACATCGAAGAGCGTGCATGAGGATCTATTTTTAGCGTAGAGGCAGCAACCAACTTAAAGAGGCCGTTTGGGAGTGACAAAATATAGGGCATAAGAGATGGTATAACCTTACCCAATCGCGCTGGCGTAATCCCTTTAGCTTTAAGCACAGCCAACGCTTCTTTTTGTACTTCTGCGACTACTTTTCGATAATCTCTATTACCTAGCTGTTGCTGAAGTGGAATACCAGAAAGTGCGTTAACCGCATTATTAAGGTTAATAATTAACTTACCATACTGGACGCTAGTCAAATCACCATAAACATCAACGGGCAGTGTTGCATTGTGAAGCTGCGTGAGGAGTGCCTGGCAAACATCATCTTTATTTTCTATTGCTAAGCTGCCTTGAGTGCCACAGTGAAAATGCCCTTCACCTTGATAAAAAATATTAAAAGGCACCATCCCTTTCAGTACCGTTTGGTGCAGTGATGCTTGAAGCAACTCGCCATTGCCAACGCCGTTTTGAAAACTCACCACTACCGCAGTTGGGGAGGCATATCGCGTTATCAATGCCGCTGCACTCTCTGTGTCTAAGCTTTTAACGCACAGCAATATGAAGTCGGCTGCAGCAAGTACATCGTTATCTGTAGTGAAATGAATATCACTGGCACTCACCGTGCTATTTCGATGTTCCCAATCGGTTAATCGCAACCCGTGCTGCGCAATATCGTGTTGTAAGCGGGCTCTTCCCACCAGACTTACATTGGCCCCAGCAGCAATTAGACACCCGCCAATGTAGCACCCCACGCTGCCTGCGCCGAGTATGACTATTTTTGTTGATTTATTATTTGTCATTAGTTTCAAATCCAGTAGAGCATTAATTGGTTGGCGCTACGTAATCGGCACTTTTTGCTAGCCTGCTACGGCCTACTAATGCGACGAGCTACTAACTAATCATCTAAAACATCTTTTTTATCGGCCTAACCATGGATGCAGTCGCATAGCCCACCCTATTGTTCTGCAATATAAATCAGCAGTATGCCAACACATTAGATAGTTAGGTTGCTCTTAATCCATCAAAAAGTAAACACGCCAGGTGCCTGTTTATGTGTTTACTCTCCTTTGCAACCGACGAATGAATGAGCGCATTTTTTTGAGCGTAAAGTAAAAGAAAGCGAAACAAACAAAGTCGAAAAAAATGTACTTATACTTTGAAAGAGCAGAGGCATTTAACGCTAAATCGGCCTCACCAATAAAAGACATAGGGTTAATAGAAAACGAGAGGTTTAAATAACTAAGAACACTGTATTGAAGAAGTTTACTGCATAGTGTTACACCAAGGAGAAGAATGACTCCATCGAAAACTTTGTGAGCGAAAGATATGTTTTTCATAGCGCAGACCTAAAATGTATAAAACTCTGCCAGTAATAGCGACAAGTGAAACACGTTATTGTGATGCGTATGAGCTTAGTGCAAATGGCTGTTGATAAACTACTGTACCCCAGCCCTAAATTCGCACCGTTAGAGAGTATCGCTAATTATTACCGTTAAATGATGCTTTTATCGCAGAAGATATTTACCCGTTGCACTTTCAGATATCTACTCACGTATAGAGTACCGCGAGCTGAGTTTTGCACTACCGATGTGTCTTTCAATACATTTGTAGTAGCATGTCGTTCAAATCAAACGTTTTTAAAGAGGCGCCAATGTTAGATGATCAACAAGATAAAACTCAGCAACCTATTCAAACAGTGAGCGACCTTGCAAAACACCTTGATTACTCGTTTCTCAACAGCCTTGTTATGGATCCCGATGCCAGAGTCGATGGCAGTGAGCATAACCCAAGACAAGTATTCTCAGGCCATTATGTACCGGTAACGCCTACCCCAATAGCTAACCCGAAGTATGTCGCTCATAGCCACACCTTCTTTAAGGAATTGGGGTTTGATAATAGCCTGGCTCACACGCCTGAATTTATGCGCTTATTTTCTGGTGATATGTCTTCCCTCCCTGCTGAGATAAAGCCACATGGATGGGCTACCGGCTATGCACTGTCAATCTACGGCACTGAATATATTCAGCAATGTCCATTTTCAACGGGCAATGGGTATGGAGATGGGCGAGCCCTTTCTATATTGGAGACCGTGACTAACAAAAAGCGCTATGAAATGCAGTTAAAGGGCGCAGGAAGAACACCATATTGCCGAGGTGCCGACGGCAGGGCTGTGTTGCGCTCTAGCGTGAGAGAGTTTTTAGTACAAGAGCATATGCACGCACTAGGCGTTCCTACGTCTCGTTCCCTCAGCTTATTTATGTCTCAGTCGGAAACGGTGGACAGACCTTGGTATTTGGAGGGGTCGCACTCCCAAGACCCCGAAGTGATGGTGCCAAATCTCGTGGCCATATCAACCCGCGTTGCCCCCTCATTTATAAGAGTTGGTCAATTAGAGCTTTTCGGAAGAAGGGCGAGAAGCAATCAACACCCTTCGGCTTTGCAGGAGCTTAAACTGCTGGTTGAGCACTTAATTGAGCGTGAGTATAAGAGTGATATTAATACGAACCAGCCATTTGAAGCTCAGCTAGTCGCCCTTGCTACTGCGTTTCAAGACAGACTCACGTCGCTTGTGGCGCACTGGGTTCGAGTAGGCTATTGCCAAGGTAATTTCAACAGCGACAATTGCGCGGCGGGAGGTTATACACTGGACTACGGACCGTTTGGGTTTTGTGAACTGTTCGACCCAGCTTACCAACCATGGACGGGTGGAGGTCGACACTTCTCATTCCTCAATCAGCCCGTAGCAGCAGAAAAGAACTTCGGCATGTTTTGTCGTGCAATTGAGCCATTGCTTACCGACACGCCACAGGAACTAGAGGCACTGCGCAATATAAACGAAAATTTCGCCTCGGTTATGCAGCAAAAAATGAACACCATGTGGGCAGCAAAACTGGGGCTTGCTACTTATGATAATGAACTACTGCTTCAACTTTTACACTTAATGATGCGCACGGGGGCAGACTATAACCACTTTTTTAGAGAGCTATCTCACCTTCCTAGTGATGTTGAAGCGCTGACGACGAGTTTTTACGCACCACTAAAAGAGGATATGGTTGCTCAGTGGAATGAGTGGATTCAAAATTGGCGAGCCCAGCTAGAAAAGTCAGGTGAAAAGTCGTCTGAAGAGACAGGTAAAGAGTCAAATAATGTTGACGAATGCGCGAGAACAATGAAGCTTACCAACCCAAAATTTACGTGGCGTGAATGGTTCGTTGTGCCAGCGTATAAAGAGGCAGAAGGGGGTAACTTCGACCGCATTCACGCTTTGCAAAACATGCTCACTAAGCCATACGAAGAACAGTCAGAACATGCGCAACACCAGTATTACCGGTTGCGCCCCAGAGAGTTTTTTGGCGCTGGCGGCATTTCTCATTATAGCTGTTCTTCTTAGAAGAATAGCTGTTTGGGTAAAACAGACCTAAAGCACTTCAATCACTTAGGTTAAGGCATTAGTTCCAGGTCTTATTTTGAGAGTCTGGCTCAGCAGTCTGTATAACAATGTATTTTGAATCACGGCATATACGACAGCATAGCCAACAGCATCTCCAATCTTTACCAACAGTTTTTATAGTCAAACTACATAAACAGTTGTAAAGCCCAATTTGAGGGCTTCTTCCCTGGCCTTCCTTGCAGTGCTTCCTTGCCGGATTCTTAAGCAATAAACTTTACGCATCAAGTGTATGAACTACTATATAGGTGAGGAAAGCTCATTACTTGTCTGCACGTTGACGCCGTCGCACTGATAAATTTCACCGCTATAAACATTATCATTCTTTATTGATGACAGTGTGTAGTTTGAATAAAGGGAGAGTGTAGTGCTTGAAATAATTTTCAACGGTAGCTTTATGCCACACGGACACTGTCTATTGTGGCGTTGGGATTTACTGTTTCTACATGTAGCAGGTGATGCGCTCACTGCAACATCTTACGCATTGATCCCTATTGCGCTAATACATATTGTTCGTAAACGAGATGATTTAAAGTTTGACCGCCTTTTTTTACTCTTTGCTGGCTTTATCAGCTTTTGTGGCATTTCGCATTTGTTAGGGTTAGTAAATATCTGGCACGGGTATTACTTTATTGAGGGTCTGGCAAAGCTCACTACAGGAATAGTTTCAACGGTGACCGCGTTGGCACTGTGGAAGCTCACCCCTAACATTGTTGCGCTCCCCAGTGCCGCAACATTGGCACAGCGCAACGAGGAGCTATTAAATGCTCAGGAGGAACTTAAAGAGATTAACCTTACGTTAGAGGCAAAGATAGAAGAGCGCACTCGAGAGCTTCATATTCAGGCCAATACCGATCCCTTAACCTCTATTTTCAATAGACGAGCTATATTGCAACATTTGGAGAATGAAATTAGTCAGTGTGAACGTCATCATCTACTGTGTTCGGTACTTATGCTAGACGTAGATTATTTTAAAAAAATCAACGACACCTACGGACATCAGTTTGGTGATGATGTGCTAGTGATGATAGCCGATACCATTACACAAACATGTAGGCTGACTGATTATGTTGGCCGCTATGGCGGTGAAGAATTTCTCATTGTATTAACTCAAACGAATGGGGAACAAGCCAAAGAATTAGCCGAACGAATAAGAGAAAATGTTTCTGAATTATCAACGCTTTCGCCACTTTTGTTACAAAGTGAATGTGCCATAAGCTGCAGTATTGGTATTGCAACGCTCACAAAAGACCATAACATTCACGCTTTAATTAAACGTGCAGATGAAGCCGTGTATAACGCAAAACATGGGGGTAGAAACCGCGTGGCAACCTCAAAATAAAAAAACGCTGTCATCTCAGACAGCGTAATTAACAATTCGGTTATTTTGCTTCAACAAAACGCTCTTCTAAGTAACCAATAATTGCTTTAGAGTCATACATCCATTCAACGCCCTTTTCATTTTCGATGCGAAGGCATGGCGTTTGAATTTTTCCGCCGCCCTGTAACAACTCTTCTCTATGGGGCGAACCCTCTGATACATTTCGCTTTTGAATAGGTACATTGTATTTATACATTGCTCTGCGCGTTTTGATACAGAAAGGACAACCAAAGAATTGGTACAACGCTAATTTCTGACTTTCTTCAGCCACCTGCACTTGCTTTTCTGGCGAACGCTTTAGTTTTGTGCCGCGGGTAATAACATCGAAAAACGCAATGATGGCACCGAGTAAGTTGCGAATAAGGTTTATAAAGAGTTTCATTTTACAGCTCTACTAACGAATGATGAAAAGACAGCGTGATTGTACTACTTAGTGTCACCTGTTGATAATTAAGATCAGGAAATTTATTGTTGTGCGCAATACTAGAGCTCGTATTCTTAAAAAAATTTTTAATTTTTCTATATCGATACGCCGAGTTTGATGCATAGAAGACGAAACCCCTTACCTCAGTTATGGCCCTTTGATGAGCAAACAGCATATGCAGAGGAAAACTTGTGCTAATGTGTAGCATTAGGGCGTATTATTTATACAAAAAGAGAAATGATGAAAAAGCTGTATTTATTACTTTGTTCTTTAGCACTTGTAGGCTGCTCTGTTACTCCGCCAGAGCTGGGTATAAGCGGCGAATCGCTTAAAGACTGCCCTGCTACTCCTAACTGCATTAGCAGTATGAACAATGGCTCTGGCGATATGTCACCAATTTTATTCAACGGTTCAATGGCAAACGCAAAAGAAAAGTTGCTTAGCGTTATACATTCACTACCTCGAACCACCGTAGTTGAAGAACGAGATAATTACATAAGAGTAGAGTTCAGGTCGCAATTATTTGGCTTTGTTGATGATGTTGAGTTTTTACTATCACAAGCACAGAGTAATAAAACGAAAATTGACTTTAGGTCGGCATCACGGCTTGGGTTGTCGGATCTAGGTGTCAATAAAGCGCGAATGGAAAAGGTTACTGCGTTGTTTGTTAAGTAACCCCCTTTAATTATTGGCGTAACGCACTCTCTACAAGGAAGCTCCTCGGGCTGATAAATACCAATATCGGATGCACTGTAAAGCAATGCGCTCTTTTCCTTGGTGTGAAGCGCTAATCGCAGGGAACGCCTTTACATGAATGATTGATTATTCCTCTCACTTTTCTTATGTTTGAGGAGGAAGTTCGGCAAACTGAGGGAGTGAATCCAAAATCTTATACCAATCAGGTTTTGAAGATACATACATATGTGCCTGCGGCAATAATTTCGGACTCTTGTTCAGCGCACCATACCGTATGTGCACCATCCCCGAGGACGACTTTACGCCATAAAGCATAGAGCCACAGTGACTACAAAAACAAGAAGTCGTTTCGTTGCTTCGATAAAATCGCTTAATGTATTCGCCCCCTTTTGTAATAGACATTTTTTCTTTTTGGATACCACCAACAACCGTGCCCGCACCACCTGAAGACTTTCTACACATCGAACAATGGCAGTAACCTGCATATAAAAACTCCCCATGAAGGCAAAATTCAACTCTTTTGCAGAGGCAGCTCCCAGTATTTATAGTCATTTTCTTTTCCTAAATCATCCGTGATAAGCTCAAGAGCTTATCTTGGTTTTCTTTGTCTAGATTCTTAAGTATTATCTGAGCTTGCGTGTCAACTATTACGCATGCGTTATTGAACAACTCTTCTCCGGCCGCAGTAATCTTTATTAGACTCATCCTTATATCCGATTCATTTATATCCTTAAACACAAGTCCCGTTTTTTCCATTGGCTTTAACAATCTAGCCAGTTTGAAGCCCGATGTTGATAGCGCTTTAGCAAGATCAATTTGCCTAAGCATTTGATTTTCTCCGTTAGTTAGGCTTAGCAAGACCATGTACTCGTTAAAACATATTCCATGGATTGCGCCTAAGCTATTATCTAAACGTTCAGTGATTGTTGCTGCATTCAACAACAAGCTTTTTACAATCGCTCCAGAGCCTGATTTCTGAATCATCAATTAGTTGTCTCCATATATTCTTGTATAGACCGGCGTTAATGAAAAACACGCTTGTTGAGAAAATCCCCCCGTGTGTGCTGGTGATATAAATGATGCTTATTAGTCATACTAATAGAGCATGTCGATAACATTCGACAACACATTGTCTTCACCTTTAGCGTAGTAAGCCCAATCTTGTTCTATCTGTATATCCGGCACCACGCCAACTGTTGACGTCTCTTGTATGCGGAACATTCGTTTTGAATAAGTAATACGAAGATTGGAACTGGGTAAAACAAAATACCCCATATCTTGGTATCCTGTGGGGTTTGAGCCGGTCGGCATACCGACTATTTTTGCGTTTAGCAACTGTCGGAAGAGTGCGGCGTTGCTTGTAGCAGCAGAAAACGTGACAGGGCTAGTTAAAACGTATACCCCTTGAGTCCAATCTACATTGTCAATAAGGTTAAGCGCGTTGGCTAAAACTAAACCCACATAAAGGTCACCGCCCCCATTATTTCTCAAATCAATGATGATTTGTTCGCTTTGATTCTGATCCATGAACAAAAGTAAACCTTCAACAAATAGAAGCATCTCCTCAAATTTGGGGTAGCTGTCAAACCGAATGTATGTTGCTTTCTTGTCTTTTACAGTCGTATACCACAGATAATCAAAGTCAGTGTCTTTCGGCCTTACAACCGAATTACTTGAAACATCTAACCGCTTATATTTGAGCTGCGTTGACTGAGTTGCAGACAAAGTATTTAAGGTTAACCTTGTTGATTTACCGTCGTCAGTCAGGAAACTAAACTCAGCCTCTCGAGGCGATCGGGTAATTTTCAATTCAAAAAGTAGCTCACCTATCGGTATGTAGCTTGCGGTGCGGATAATTTCAGAATAAGGGTTTTCAACATATTGAGCCACACTAGCAATTTTTGCCTCAATATCAGATATGCTCTTTCCATCAATACTTTCTAGCGTAGCGCCAAGTATATTACTTTGAGCATTTGGTACCTTTGTTACGCGCCAGTGCTTACCTATTTTCTTAACCTTTATTGGGTATAAATTTGTCTCCCAATTCGCGATAGATACTGCCGTGTGGCCATCACCAATTTTTCGAGTGAGTCGCATAAGTCTCAATGCAATATCCCAATCAGATAATTGGTCTATAGAGCCACGGATGGTATTGAGCTCCTCTAGAAATCTAGTTCTGTCAATCTGATGGTATAAATCAATGTGATATTTCTCTAGTGATTGATGATAAAGCATCAAGTCTGATTGCCACTGTTCGGTACGTGTTTCTTGTGCGAATACGACGTTACTGAACAAAACCAACAATATAGTCAATTTATTCTTCACTTTTCATACTCCTGCGTATGTGATTTAAAATTTCAATAGGAGCATCAATAGACAGGGCCGCTTGGTCAATTTGATTGAATGACCCTGATACATAAACATCTAACTCAGGACAGAAAAACATGAATGAAGATGTACTGCCTGTATGGCCCACAAGATTCAAGTTGCTTTCAGAGGACAGCCGCTCTTTAACATTTACTTTTCGTAAGCCAAACCCATAGTAGATTCCTTTACTCTCAGGTATCCATTGTTGCATCATTGCTAACGTGTCAAGTGACAATAACTGATGAGAATGCAGTGCAAATTGGAACTTATTGAGATCCTCTGCGGTTGAGGCTATTCCCCCTCCTGCCCAATCTAAACTTAAACTCTTAAACGTCGAGAGTTCTGTATTACCAGCGTAAAGTTCCATCATTTTTCCAGAAACCAAACTAGCTTCAACGCGTAAATGCATGTATGTGTTTTTCATACCCAGTGGGGCAAAAATATGTTTTTCAAAAAAATCATGTAACTGCAATCCGCTTATTTGCTGAACTATTAACCCTAATAAGATATATCCAGTATCGCTGTAGTGAAAACTTGTTCCAGGTATAAAGTGCGGCTTCATGTTCATTTTTGAAATATTCAGCAACTCCTCAGGTGACCAAATTCTTTTTATTTGCGAAAACAATAGTGACATCCCATTGGGTGCACCATCCGTCGTTTTATCCTCAAAATAATTAGGTAGTCCTGAAGTATGTTGAAGTAATTGCTTTATGGTTATTTCACTAGCGTAATTTTTATTTTTATACTGATGTAAACCCGTCAATACTTCTTCAGACAAGTGCATACCAATTCGATCGTTTAAATTCAAATAGCCTTTTTCGTAAAGCAGTAAAACAGCTGTTGCCGTAAATGTTTTACCAACACTTGCCGTGTGAAATGAATTGGTATGTAAAACTTTTTCATTGTTACGAAACTGTCCCGCAACGAAATTCCAGTCAATATTTTTTGAAGGAGAAAAAATAGCAATAGAGGCACTGTATATATCATCTTCCAACAAGTATTTTTCAAACAGTATGTGGATGTCAGATTGAACTGAATTTAAATCACTTGCACCAGCATTAATAGTTAATAACAGCCATAAAAATATAACTTTGGATGTTAACTTCATAACTCCCCCTCATTGCAAAACTGCTAATAATTTTTAAGTTAAAGCTAAAAAATTCAGGCTTAGGTTAATTTTCGAGCATTAACTTTAAAAAAAAGGTAAAGACTTTCAATACCATACTCACGTGTGCACATGTCTTCCCCCATTGCAGTTAGAAAAAACTCATATGGTCCAAAAGTATTTTTTGGAATAAAAAATCGCCCTAGTAAAAGTATAAATTTTCTCAACCAATCGGGATGAGTCTTTATAGAATCAGGCTTTTCCAACGCTAAAAATGCTAACTTCGCGATTTCATAATGGGAGAGTGTTGTTGGGCCACCAATATTAATTGACTCATTCGATTCAAACAGCGAATCACTTTTTAACAGTTTAATCATTTCGCTAGCTAGATCATCGCCTGATATTGGATTGAGTTTTTGCTTGCCGCTTCCGAAAAGATGAACAGTGCCTTTTTCAGCCATCTGCAAAACATCAAGCATATCAGAGTAAAACCCAGTTGGACGTACAACTAAAGATGGAATAGCCGACCGCGTTAGCTTTGCTACGAAATGTTCCTTCGCTTTACACATGGCAACATTTTTAAAAGTCTCACCTTTGAAAACTGATACGTACATAAACTTAAGAACACCAGCCTCTTCGGCTTCCTTCAATATGCGGGCATTGATTTGATAGTCTACCTCTGCGTACGAAAACCCCTCTCTTTGTTTGGTAATTCCTATAGTAGAAATAACCGCACAACAATCGTTAAGCTTTAAACTTTCATGCTCATGTCTATCTAAGTAGAGTAACCGGGTTTCTACATTTTCAAATTGCTGCTCGAAGTTTTCTTTAGTTCGAACATAGGCAACAACTGGTATCCCTCTCTTGACCATTGTTTTAACTATACTTTTCCCTAGATAGCCACTTGCACCAAAAATAGCAATCTTTTTCATTTCACTCTCCCTTTTTGCACAGAAACAGTATTAGCTATAGCTGGTGAATTGAAGGTGAAAAACAGAGAACTACATTAAATAATGAGCGAATATATAGGTAGCTAACTTTGTGACCCTCCCTCAAAAAAGTAGCTACTTTCACTGTGCATTTACCTTTTTATCGCTATTGTCGCGGCAATTTCTGTTACAGGAATATGTAAAACAATGAAAATCAACTAACGGCCTATAAAAAGGTCTGGCAAAAACTCCGTCCACCACGTGTTATTTTGCTAACATTGTGAAAGTAAAAACAACCTCATTAGCTGGTGTAGTATAATTAGTGGCAAACGAAAAATGAGAAAAAAACAGCTTTATGGCGTTTTCGCCTCCTTTATTTGCGCTACAAGCTTTATCCTTGGCTTATGCCTCATATTTATCATTGCGCCCGATTTTAATGATGGCCCCGACCAACGCTTGCGAACGCTTACAAACTTTAGTGGTTTAATGCAGATTTGGTATTTTTTAGTTTATGTTGTGTTTGGAATAAGCGTTTTGACACTCAGCGTTTCACTGCTAGAAAATCAGACTCGAGAGCACAGTGTGCTTCAACAAATTACGATACTCATGAGTTACCTTTGGTCATGCTATATATTCGCAAGCGGCTTTATCGCGATTCTATCGATCGAGTTTTTATTCGGTGAAAATTTTAGTCTGGGAACGGCTACGGTTGATTTATGGCGTGATATATACGCAATTCAAATGGGGTTGGGAGAGGGTTTTGAGTGGGTTGGCGCAATTTGGGTCGTGTTGATTAACACTTGTTTACTTAAGCAGAACAGACTAAGTGGAAAGCTTGTTATCTTTGGCTATTTTATAAGTTTTTTCGGTTTTTTAACTCTCATTCCAAGCCAAAAGGAAATGGGGGCAGTTTTCGGTTTACTGCAGATAGTTTGGTTTATAGTTGTCGGCTTTATGTTGTTGTATGAGAGACGTAAACTACAACAACATAAAACCACCAACATTGACTAGTTTAGAAGTTTTCTTTAACCCAGGTGCTCGCTCTTTCAATAGCTTGAGGATGAGATAGTATGCTCGTGTGGTTTGCATTTTCTATTAACTCAGCAGAGCCTAATACACTGTTTTCACTTATGTAACTTGGGTAAGCGCTAGCTAAAAACACTTCATCTTCTTGCCCTATAATAGCAATCAATGGCTGATGTATATTAAGCAGTGCTTTATCTGTGGTTTGCGGTCTAATAGGCTGAGCTGACATGATTGAAGCATAACTATAAGCCATCATTTGTGGCGGAAAATTAAAATACATAATAGGTAACGAGTCGAAATGATTAATTCCAATAGTGTTTAACATTAATAACCCAATCATTCTCGTCGTATTGAAATAAATTGGCGAGTCCACCGGCACTTCTACACTTGCGTCTCGCTGCGTTGGGCCTTCACCAAAATTAGGTGCAAACAACAGATACCCGTCTACTTCTGGTTTATTGTCTTTCAAGGCGTAACGCATGGCAATTCCCCCTCCCATTGAGTGACCACCAATAATTATATGACGATAAGTACCTTCTGAGGATGCATTAGCTTTTGATTTAAGGTGTAAAAGTATATCCTCTAAATCATCTTCATATTGACCAATGTAAGCGACGTCGAATTTATCTCCTTGTGAAAACCCATGTCCTCTAAGATCGGGTAACAGTACTTGAGCGCCAGTTGCCTCATGCAATTTCCTTGCTGCAGTCAATAATATTTTGTGCGTGGATGCAATTCCATGAAGCAACACGATAACGCGCTGAGAATCAGGCCCAATTTTTTGCAAATAGAGTGACTTACCATCTCTAGCAAGTATTGTTGTATGCTGGCTATTCAGTGCCAATGGTTTGCTTTGATTCGAAATATCAGCATTATCCTGAACAGGGCTGAATGGAAGTTCGGCTGGCCAAAATATTAAGCTGAAACTTATCATTGCATAGACAAGCGAGATGCCAATACAGATAATGCCGCTCTTCAAAGCTTTTTGCGACAGTGTTGCTGTGTTTTTAAATGTCATAACTGCTCCTATTTGAATAAGTGATGATCAAGCGATGAGGCTTAACTACTCATTAGGAGTGTACGTTGGTAAAAGTGAAGTAAAGGTGAAAACTAAAACCAAAAGCTCTAGATAATGGTTGATATAACAACTCTATAAATACCGTTTTCTTGCTCAATAATGACGCTCCAATCCATTTCGTTTACGATACGCTTTACAAGATATTGGCCATGCCCTAAGCCCTGATAAAAAGGACGATCTTGTATTGCTTCCAATGAGTTTTCAAAAATGAGCTTCTGACCTGTAGATCGAATGGACATAGCCTTGCCGTTTCCATGATAGACCCCATTATTCACTAAATTTTGGCACAGCAACCCCAACAATAGCTCATTTCCAGTTACACGCAGCTTGGGGTCAACAGTGATACACGCATCAAAAGAAAAGTCGGGATACAAATGGTAAATCTTCAGTACAGTTTTTTCGATAATCGGTAGCACTTTAAATTCTGTAAACAGTAAATTTTCTTGTCTAGCTAGCGCCAAAAGTATTTCAACCGTTTGTTCAAGTTCATTGGCTGATTGTTTCAATAGCTTCTGTTCTGCAGCACTAACCACTTTTGAATGATTGAGTGTTAAGGTATTTTTAATTAACGTAATGGGAGTGCGTAACTCATGGCTTACGTCGCGAGTAAAATTTCGTTCTCGCTGCAATAATAATTTAATCTTGCCATAAGATTCCTCAAGCGCTTTGGCGAGCTTGCCGATTTCATCAGATCTATCTAAACCAAACATAGATGCCACAGTTGAATTTCTTTCAGAGTTGAGAGCAGTAGGACTACCTCTTTTTTCGACACTTTTAGTCAATTGCTGTATTGGGCGCGAAAGCCATTTAGATAGATACCAAGAGCTCATTAAACATAGAATAAATGCACTTCCAGAAATACTGTAGAGAAACAACGATTTATATCGGCTGAGGTGTTGATTCGCAGAAAAAGAATTTATGTTCATTAGTAGCAATTGAGGGTTTTGCTCAACCGCTAGTACTCTGAAAACAAACCGTTGATCATCTTTTGTTTCAAAGCTTCCACTACCCGCATTGCCAACAGCAGTAACGATGTCATTGGGCACCAACTCCATATTGGTATATAAAACTGCATTTTGTACTGATGGTATCAATAAGGTATCCGTGCTTTCGGTTAAGCGTTGCTCCTCTTGCGCGAGAATAGATTGATAGGCATTAGCTTCGGCGATTTCTATTAATAGCGTTGAGAAACGTATAAAAAAAACACAAATAATTAATGATAAACAAGTAAACGCAACCATTAATCTATTTTGTAAGCTTGTGAACCTAATCATCTATTCCCTTTAATTGATAACCAATGTTACTGATTGTGTGAAGAATAGGTTTTCCCGTTACCTGTTCAGTCGCTTTTCTAAGCGCATAAATGTGTGATTTGAGCGCATTACTTTCAGGCGGTTCATCACCCCAAACGTGCTCTATCAATTCTGAGCGGCTAACAGGATATGGCACTTCACTTAATAGCTTATGTAAAAGCTTGAAGCCCACCTTTGTCACTTTTATACTTTCACTGCTCCAAAATACCTCGAAAGACCTAGTGTCGAGAGATAACGCCCCATGGGAAACAACGGTAGTTTGATGCAGCCCAGCTCTTCTTGACATCGCCTCACATCTCAACGCTAGCTCCCTTAAATCAAAAGGCTTGGTAAGGTAATCATCGGCACCTTTACCGAACCCTTTGACCTTATCCTCAAAAGCATCTCTGGCGGTAAGCATCAATACTGGTACGTTGACGCTGGCATGATTCTTAATTTCTTCGCATACTCGTAACCCGTCAATGTCAGGTAAATTTAAGTCCAAAATGACAACATCAAAAGTGTGCTCTATCGCCAATGATATTCCTAACTTACCAGTAGCCGCGTAATCTACATCCCAGCCATGACCTTCAATAAAATCAATAACTTGATTCGCTATCGCTTGATTATCTTCTACAAGCAGCACGCATAATTTACTCTTCATAGAGCCCACCGTTTACACTCTGCGTAAAAATGAATAAATCAATATTATTCACCCAATATGTTGATGTTAAGTCTACTTACCAAAAGTGATATCAAGGTGAATTTTTTCTTTTATTATATTTCACCCCAAATTTACTTAAGACTACTGATCATTGTTAGTTCATTCAATAAACAAGGTAATAAGATGCATACAATGAAACGTAACATCAGCCGGACGAATATGCTGCGGCTTAAAAACAAGAACATCTGCTGCCACAGAAGTAAA
Organism: Alteromonas sp. LOR; assembly: GCF_000753865.1. Taxonomy (GTDB): domain Bacteria; phylum Pseudomonadota; class Gammaproteobacteria; order Enterobacterales; family Alteromonadaceae; genus Alteromonas. Next base: position 69,287 of record NZ_JQFW01000042.1, read on the forward strand.
AGCTGCATTATTATGCTTGCTTTACTGTTTCTCATCTTTTCAAAGCAATCTTTTGCCAAAAAGGTCGAAATTGAACCTGTTCAGTTGAACAGCAACATGAAGCTTGAATTAATTGAAGAGCTGAAAAGTAAAATCAACCGCGAATATGTTGAAGTCGAAAAAATAAGATTAATTACTAATGATTTAGAAAAAATAAAATATGACAGCGCGTTCACTAAAATAAAATATCGGCAAGACTTTACAAAGTTTTTAAACAAAGTACTTCAAAAAAGTGACCAACACTTCTCTGTCTCGGTCAGTCCGAAAAGTAGCGATTTACAAAACAAAGAATCATGGTTTGAAAAGTTAGAACGACTTAATTTTGGTTTTGAACGTGTTGAAGTTTCAGAAAAAAATATAGGTTTATTGAGTTTTTGGGGGTTTGCTAATCTGAATGAGGCTTCAAGGGAGGTAATCTCAAATCACATGCAAGCAATTGAAAATGTGGACGGACTTATCATTGATTTAAGAGACAATGGCGGAGGAAGCGCGCAGACAGTGCAACACATATCGAGCTATTTTTTGAAGGGCCGACAGCATCTAAATAGCTTTTACTCCAGAGCAACAGATAATACCGAAGAGTTTTATACAGACCCTGCTATTAACTTTCCTCATTTAACCCAGATTCCAATAGTCATAATTATTGGACCAAAGACTTTTTCAGCTGCTGAAGAATTTGCTTACAACTTCAAACATATGTCACGTGCAATAGTCATTGGAAAACCGAGTAAAGGAGGCGCCAACCCTTGGCGTTATTTCCAACTCCAACATGGGCTGCGCATTGCCGTACCTACAGCAAAAGCAATCAACCCTACTACACAATCAAATTGGGAGGGTGTTGGCGTGCAGCCGCATCTGTATACCGAGCTTAAAGATGCTGAACAGCTTGCCACTGAGTTATTAATGAGAAAGTTGACAAGGCACTGATAGATAAATTACTGCCATAGCAATTGACCTCGAATTTACCCCTCATCCCATAAGCTCTTACTTTTTTTAAGGACGCAGCATGTTAAAAAAGATTGGTCTTATTATATTGACTATTATCATTTTCATATCTAGCTACGTAGTTTGGTTTTTTAGTCTTCTTGGAAACGAATTAAAAACTGACTATAGCAAACAACAACCAGAAGAAATCCGCTACATTTCAAAGGGAGTGAGCGTTAGTCGCGGGCGCATATTAGCCGTGCTAACTAGCGAGGACACATTAGGAGCGACGGGTAAGAGCACAGGTTATGAACTTACTGAGCTTGCGCGAGCGTTTTACGTTTTCCAAGCAAATGGGTTCGAAGTTGACATAGCCAGTGTCGACGGTGGTGACCCCCCTATGGTGGTTGACGCAGATGACATGGGTAAGTTTGACTATGCTTTTTTGAATGACAAAAAAGCTATGCAAAAAGTAAAAAATTCTTTTGAAATTGAAAAAATAGACTTAGCACATTATGACGCCATATATTTTGTTGGTGGCAAGGGAGCAATGTTCGACTTTTCAACTAATACAAGCATCAAAGCAGCAGTATCTTACTTTTGGCAATCGAATAAGGTTATTGCTGCTGTATGTCACGGACCAGCAGCATTCATTGATGTTGTTTCCGATACAGGTGAGTATTTTGTTGAAAACAAGCAAGTTTCCGCTTTCACAAATTCCGAAGAGTTATTTTTAATTCCAGATGCTAAAAATATTTTTCCCTTTTTATTAGAAACAAAATTAAGTGAGCAAGGCGCCACTTTTATAGCGGGTGAAAATTATCTAAATCAAGTCAGTATTCATGACAATCTAGTTACTGGACAAAACCCTTGGTCTGTTTGGGAAGTTGCTGAAGCGACAGTCAAAGTCTTAGGTTATGAGCCATTGCCTAGAATAAAAACACCAGAAGAAAATAGTATTCAGATTTTGAAAGTTTTCGTTGATCAAGGCTATGACAGTGCTCAGAGACTAATAAGCGAAATTAACCAAGACTCAACTGCAAATATAAGCAGGCTGACCATTGCAACTCACGCTCTTGTCGCTGGTATCAAAGGAGAGCCTTATAAATCCTTTCGCTTAATGATGCTGTTAAACAAAGTTGAGTGATACCTGCCCTTTATCCCAATAAAATTAGGACCAAATATGAATATTTTTTTTAAGCTATCCATCTTAACAATTATCTTTTGCATTAGCTTATCCGGTTGCTCTGTCATTAACAGCGTGAGAATAATGAACGCAAACAATGACATTAAGCCGATCTGGAAAACGGCAAAACCGAAAAAACAAACACTGGCAGCTCATTATATTGGTGAAAAGCCGTATATTAAATTGAAAGTAGATAAGCAACAGGAACTACTGTTCCTAATAGATACTGGTGCCTCATTCACCATGCTTTTTGATACACCCAATACTTCAAAGATTGAATTTGAAAAAGGTTATTCTCTCTCAGTTGGGGGGTGGGGCGAAGGCGCTAACACTCCAGCTTATCAAACCCAACTTTCTAGAATCGAGATAAACGATGTTTCATTCGAAAACGTTAACGTAGCGTATATCCCAATAAGTACTAGTCAATATTACTTAAGAGAAGACGAGGCTATCTTTGATGGCGTTATTGGGCATGACCTACTGAAGCACTTTGTGTGGACTTTTGACAAAAGAAGTCAAACTATTTCATTGTCGGCCAAATCAAGCGCTATCCAAGAAAAAGACGTTGTTCTGCCGTTTAAAACCTCACTTTCAAAAATTAGTATACCAAGTACGGTTTATTTCAACGAGCAAGACAGCGTTAGCAGGAGCATTGTGATAGATACAGGTAGTAGACACTATATGAAGATGAATACAGCCTACGCTGATAAGAATAATATCAAACTGCCACCCACTTCAATTAGCGCTGCAGACTTCGGTTTGAGCGGCAAAGCACCACACCGCAGGGTAACGCTACCCGCTTTGAAGTTAGGAGACCTTAAGTTAAGCAGAATCAAAACTAACATCATAGAGAGCGATGATGAGGACGATTGGTGGATATTAGGTAGCGCATTGCTGAACCAATTTATTACTATCATCGATTATCCAAATAGACAATTTATTATACGCCCGTATTCAGATGTAGAATTTAAAACTCAGTACAACTTAGCTGGTCTTGACCTTAGAAAGTTGCGAGGGGGAAAGCTTATGGTTCGTTACGTCTATCCTCAACTACCGGGAGAAGCTGCTGCTATTGAAGCGGGTGATGTAGTGACCACAATAAATGATAAGCACACTGAGTCAATTTCAGAGGAAGATTGGCTTTTATTGGCAAGTGAACCTGGTAACTTTACATTATGCTTTGAAAACGGCGGATGTAAGAATTTTCAAACAAGAGATATAGAAGGGTACTCACGTCCTTAACTTCGCTTCTTAGCATTGCGGTTGTGATTGAAATTTTCACAACCGCCACCATACCAAAAATCCATAGCAATTCTTATAAATCAAAAAAGTGAAGTGACACCCAATAGTTGGAATATCCAATTACCGAGGGGCACTTCACTTCATTTAAAGAGGTCGGGCTCTGTCGCATTATTGCAGATGTGACTGCTAAATTAAAATTCGTATCTAACACTCATATTTACGATTTCTTGATCAGAGTACTTAGTATATTCAATTCCCGCTAAGCACCCCCAAAGATCGTATAAAGCACCAAGCCTATAGGCTTTTTGATCGGCGTCACCGTCCCAATTTTGCACTTCTAAGCCACCAAACACTTCTAAGTCTGCGGTTAACTGGTAGCGAACGTTTGTTGCTGCACTAAAGAAGTCTGTGTCGGCACTTGCAGAATCGTTATCACGGGTTCCCGTCATATCAAAGTTACCTAAACCCAGCCTGTAATCAAGTGTCATTTTGGGTGAAATATTATGGATATAGCCAAGCGATAACTGTCGTTGTAAGACATCAAGCTTGAACCCATCTTGAGAATCTGAAGAATCGATATGCTTGTATTCAGCAAAAAAGCCATACCCTATCTCAGCACTTGCTCTGAGTTCATAGCCAGTTAGGTCAAATGATTCAATATCCGATATTTCTGACTTCACATAACCTGCTTGCAAGAAGCTATAAGAGGGTTGAGCAGCATTTGCGATACTGCAAAACGATAAGCATAAAGTTGGAATAATAAGTTTATACATGTTGGTCCTTTATTGGTTTTTTTAAACTACCTAAATGCTAGCGTCTTGTTGGTGAACTGAAGGTGAAAGCAACATGGATATAACTGTATGAATCGTTATGCACAGCTGAAGGAAAATGAAATGGTTAGCAATAACGCCGATTGTCCTTAACGGCTAGCGACGTAACGCTGGTACTCCTCTTCTATATGGTAGTTAATGGCGCAAGCAAAAGTGGTGTTCTGAATAGGTTTCCGGCCGAGGTGTGCTAGGTTTTTGCTGTATGAATTTCTGCAATATAACGCGTACCTTTTTTCTCAAGGTTCAGGGTCCAGTGCATAGCGTTGGCAATTCTTTCTACTAAATACTGGCCATGCCCAAGCCCTTGATAATCAGGCCTTTCATGTTCACCAATGTTGTTTTCAAAGATTAACGTACTGCCCTTATTATAAATCGACAAACTGCCATCACCACTATGATAATAGGCGTTGTTGACCAAGTTTTGACACATAAGAAGCACTAAGTATGGATTGCCTATCACCTTAAATTGCTCGTCAAGCGACAGTTTTGCATCAAATGTCACGTTTAAGTTGGCTTTGTACAAGGTCAATACGCTACGTTCCAAAATGGGCAGGACGCGTATTTCTTTTAATATAAGGTTTTCGTCCCGTGCTAAAGCTAATAATACTTCTACTGTTTTCTCTAAGTCTTCTGAAACCTGAGTAAGTAACACTTTGTCGTTTTCAGTAAAAAGTGAATCGGCACGCAAAGCGAGGGAGTTTTTTAGCAGCGTAATGGGCGTTCTAAGTTCATGACTGACGTCTCGCGTAAAGTTTTTCTCACGGGCCAATAATAGAGAAATGCGCTCGAAAGCAGCAGAAAAGGCAAAATTAAGTTTGCCAATTTCGTCATTACGCGACTGTGACAAAGTAGCGTTAAATTTTGCCCCGACTTCATGAGCGAGCACATTTTCAGTGAGTTGCTTTATTGGCTTTGCGATACGCTGAGAAAGCGCATAGGCAATTGCAGTTGATCCCAACATTACTAAAGTAGTTACACCAAGCACAAACCAAAACATCACCGAGCTTACGTGGGTTATTACCTGAATGTCTGTACCATCTATTGTTAACCAAAGGTCTGAGTTGTCGCCAAGCAAATAGCGCTCAATGTGTATGTTTCGGCCGTTAACTGAAAACTCTTTTTCAAATTTGTTTTGTTCATAACCACGTTTGATAGCCAGTGGAAACTCAGACTCTCTCGTGTACAGCTTAATATAATCCAATCGAGGCTCAATTATGTGACCGTTTTTGTCGAAATATTGTTGAATATATTTTGCTTCTTCATGCATCACTTGTTTAACCACATCGTCTTCAGTGATGGCGGCAAACAACCATGTAATACATGCAAATATCACACATATTGCAGCTGATAGGCTACCAAATGTGATAAAAACTCGGCGACTAATTGAGGTTGATGACATGTTTATTACTCAATTGATTAAAACCTTACAAGGTAGTGTTGTTATATATCAAAAACCACAATTACACTTCAGCGTTTGTGAATGCAATAGACGACGCTAGCAGCGATCAGTTCAACAAAAAGCTTGGTTTCCAATGTTCGTTCACCCCTATTTCACTTTGAAGATTTTACTATTTGCTCGTTACGAAACGGTACATTACCTACGAGGATATAAAGTATGATAAACATTAAGGTGTTTCAAAAAACGATGTTAGCCAGTGTCGTGTGTTTAGGTCTAGCCGCTTGCGGTTCAAGTGGCGATTCAAACTCGTCGATTATACCAACACCACAGCCTGCACCAAGTGGCAATTATCAGGACATGTTACAAGCGGCAGTAGATTCAGGGGTACCTGGAGTAATAATGGCAATAGAAAGCCCCGAAATAAACTTTATCGGTGCAGCAGGAGTTGCAGACCTTGACACACTGGAACCTATGCAAACGTATCATCAAATGCCAACAGGTAGTTCAGGTAAAAAAGCCACTGCTCTATTAGTGGCTATGCTCCACGAAGAGGGCATGCTGGATATGGACAACCCAATATCAACGTGGCTACCCAGTACTATTTTGTCCCGCATTGAGAATAGTGAGAGCATGACCCTTCGCCAGTTACTCAATCACACTGCTGGGGTTTGGGATTACTTAGATGACGGCAGTTCAGACGAATGGTTTGAAGCCATTATTGACGATCCATCATCTGTAAAAACCGATATCTTTGCTTTGCAGTTTGCACTTGATCAAACGGCGTACTTCGCTCCCGGTGAGGCATTCAACTATTCTAATACCGGCTATTTACTAGCAGGTTTAATTCTTGATGAAGTACTAGGCGAGCACCATCACAACGCTATGCGTGAACGCTTATTTGTAGGCTTGGGTATGAATAATACTTATTACAATGGACTTGAGAAAGATAAGGGCAGTATTATTTCTGGATACACTGAATTTGATGATGAAATTGAAAACACCAAATTTGTATATGAAAATATTGGTGTAGCCGATGCACCTTTAGTGTCTACAGTTGAGGATATGTCACTGTTATTACGTGCTATAGTTAGTGATGACTCACACCTAGATAACGCAATAACTGAACACTTATTTGCCAATGACCGTCTTGTTCAGGTTAATAGCGAAACGCAGTACGGCCTTGGGATATTTTATCAAAATATCAATGGCAAGGACGTATATCACCATGGTGGCGGTGACCCTGGTTATATCACTGAAAACTATTATGTGGCGGACAGCGATCTCACATTAACCGTATTCTTTAACTGCAGTGGCTATGAAGCCTGTCAAGCTCCAGCCGCAGACCTTATGAATAAAGTACTTCAAACTATTTTCGAAGATAACTAGAAAATTAACTTTAGGTCGGCATCAGGGCTTGGGTTGTCCGACCTAGGTGTAAATAAAGCGCGAATGGAAAAGGTTACTGCGTTGTTTGTTAAGTAATACCTTTTCCGTTTTTTTAGATAGGATAATTCAACTAAATTAATGGCTGACAGCTTTTACACCAATATATTCGGCGTCCATTCCGCTGCGCTTTAATTATTGGAGTAACACACTCTCTACAAGGAAGTTCCTCGCGATTGAACACCATAAACCGAACGCTTTCATAGCTTCCCTTGGTTTTTGCAAGCGCGGTGGCCATACTCGTTGGCACTGTATGCCCTCTTGTTTTATACGCTCGCTTACCTACCGCTATCGTTTGTTTGGCAAGGGCCTCTATTTGCTCTGAGGTTAACTGCTTAGGTTTGTAGTCAGGATGCACGCCTGCAGCAAACAGTATTTCACTTCGCAAATAGTTACCAATACCCGCTACAAAATGCTGATCGAGATACAGCGCGCTTAAACTGCGATTACAGAAGCGCGCTGAAAGAAGTCGTTTACTGAGGGTTTGCCACTTTAAATTCTTCTGAAGTATGTCTGGACCAATCTTTGTCAAAAATGGATGGGCGAGAAGCTCTTCAGGTTGATAAATACCAATATCTGACGCACTATAAAGCAATGCGCTCTTTTCCTTGGTGTGAAGCGCTAATCGCAAGGAGCGCTTCGTAGCGGGTAACTCCCCCCTTTTTGCGGTCATCCAAACGCCATAAAGTTGATTATGAGAGTAAACCGAAAGCTGATTATCAAAATGAATAAGCATCGCCTTTCCTCTCGTCTCAACCTGCTCAACCCGTCGGCCTTTTAGCTTGGCAGCGCCTCGAGTTAGGTGAGGCAAGCCAACCTCTATATCTTCTATCTGCTGACCTTCAATAACCTTAGCAATTTTATCCGCAGCAAGACGAATTTCCGGACCCTCTGGCATTTCACTAAATCCTTATGCGGATAACAATAAAACTAATAGTACTAAGATTTTACGTTTGAATTCTGTGAAGGGATTTTTATTTTTTTTAGTTGTTTATAAACCAAAGTTGTTCAGACACAAAAAAGCCCCGTTCTTTTCAAAGAAACGGGGCTTTTTTGCTAATTTGGCGGAGAGAGAGGGATTCGAACCCTCGTAAATGCGAGACCAAAATTAAAACCATATAAATCAATGTTTTGAGAATAACATTCAATTACACTTTGTACTAGAGATTTGTACTAAACAATACACTTTACCCACTAATTAATATGCTAATAGGGTTATACTTTGCTTCACCTTAACAATGCTTATTCCGTATAGCTACTAACTAGTTCATTCCATGATTCTTCATTGATTATCTCAGTTTTTGCTCCCTCTACTCTATTTGACAGTACCGCCTCAACTTTTCTACCGTAACTACTAAACTTCCAATCTCTACTAGCTAGTGAGCCTAGTACCAATACGTCGAGCTTCTTGTTAACACTTTTAGAAATTTCAGCTCCAAGCTGGATAGCCCGTTCGTGTTGCTTGTTACGTGAACCACTAACAAAAGCCCCCGTGAAACAAACACGTACCCCCTTTAAATCTATGCATTTAGTGGAACACGTAGAGAAATCTGCGGATAAACCATAAGCTAAGCCCGTCTCCATAAGGTTTTGGCCAGATACGGCTTTAACCAGATTAAGTAAGTCAGTACGCTCCTCTTCATCAATTATTCCGTCAGCTAAAATTTCATCTAACCTTAGTTTTAAAGCATTTCCTGGCCACCCTTCAGTCAGAGCGTCGTTAGACTCAAGCATCTCATTCAATGCTTCAATCTCTACATCATTCAGGTTTTCATCTGCACTAATACCACTTAGAAAGCCTAATAGCTGATTTACTAGTGCGTCAACGTTGTCGCCGCCTATACCACCATACTCAAGTATGTCGTCTAGCATACTTATTAGGTCTACCTTTTCCTCCTCCGTAATCACAGAGTCTTCTAGTATGTCATCTATTTGCTCGTGAATATCAATGAAATCTCCATCCTTAAAATTGAATGCATCATTGCTTTTCCAAGCTCTCAAGAATACCTCTTCAGTCTTGTTAAGATCCTTATCGCAGTCGATACCCTCGATGATTCCTTTGAGCGTCAGGACTGCTTTAGCCTTATTTCGTTTATAGCTAATGCCAATGTTTATTGGTTGGCCATTTAGATCAAGTGTTTCTCTAGGGTTCATATTAATAATCCTTATCAATGATACTGGTAGTAAGAATGACTACCCTTTTTTCAAAAAAACTATTTCTATTTTACACTTAGGGGAATGTGATATCGAATAAATTAAGGTAGTATCGTTGGTATTCTTTTCTAGTGATGAATATCCAAAACCAGTCTAAATTAAATACCTTTGAACGTTATTGCGAGTCAGAGCATTGGCCTATTGAAAGGCTTTCCAGAGAGTGCTCAAACGACAATATCAAGCGAATGGGTGATGTTAAAGTAACAAAGCTGGGCAGCGCTACCAGCTTAACAGCAGTTGGTAAACCCTACCTATTTTAAGGTCTACAAGGAAGTAAATATGTTTGAAAGCTGGAAACGCACACACACATGGGAGACTTGTAAACTCAATAGAGGAAAGTTTGGCTCTTTTTTATCTCATTTTGTTAGAGAATCTGAGAGTATAGTACTCAACTTAGACGCTCCTTGGGGAGCTGGAAAGACTGAATTTCTAAAGCGTCTATATGTTGATCTAGATTCACACTCTCACCCTGTAATTTATATAAATGCTTGGGAGAGTGACTTCTCAAAAAATCCTTTATCAGTGATTACTTCTGAATTACTTACCCAACTTTCTCAGTCTTTTATTAACGAAGATCCAGATTTTAAAGAAAAGCTATACCCTCTTTTTGGCAAAGCCCTCAAGTATAGTTCTTTAGCAGTCAATCTTCTTAAGTATTCAGGCGAGACTGACACGGCTCAATCTGTTGAAGAAGCAGCCGCAATTGCTAGCACTATTCCTCAGACGGTTGAGAGTATATGTGACATAAATACTTCCAATAGAGAGTTGATGGTCTCTATTCAGGGTGCTCATCAGGCACAGATAAAAGCTATGAAAGAAGTAAAGGAACAGCTTAGTGCACTCGTGGCTATGAGTGAGATTTTGGAATCAAAAAAACTCCCCGTCGTTGTGCTAGTCGATGAGCTTGATAGATGTCGGCCTAATTATGCAATAGAGTTTTTAGAGGTCATTAAGCACTTTTTTGAAGCCAATAACTTCGTATTTATCTGTGCATCTGATACTAAACAACTCTCTGAATCTATCAAAACTATTTATGGAAACAGCTTTGATTCAAGTCATTATTTAAGAAGATTTTTTGGAAGAAAGGTCTTGTTACCACCACCTGACATACATCACTATCTAGCTGAAATTGGAATCCCTGAGCCAATAGAAAACTCCACTTTAAGCTTAACGCCTGACCTTGATGGACTTGGAGAGTTAGACATTATTTTTTCAGAAATACTCCTCGATATATATCAAAATAGTAGTTATAAACTCGAATTGCGAGATATAGACCAGATATTAACGAAATATAGAGCATGCCTTTCCTCAGCGAGTTGTGCTGACACAAAAGTGTATTTAAACGCAGTCGTTTTATTTTATTCAATCGCAGAGGAGCACGTAGGCAAACCTTATACGTTTGATAAAAGTGGCGTTTCAGTTAAATCTAAAGTGACGATTGAAGGAAAGCCTGTGTCAAATTTTATCAATGTGCAATTTTCACTTTGCTCCGTTGTAGAAACAGAGTCTGTAAAGTGGCAAAACGGGCGAATAAAGGATGTGACCTACTTGTCTCCTATAAGAGTTCTAAGGGGTTTCACTTATATACCAGATGGATACAATAACGCCAGTTGCAGAGCATTATGCAAGTCTTATTCTAAAAGCCTCTTGCACTGGGAAGAGCAAGATGCAAAGTATTATTTAAAAGAAGACATCCGGAATCTTGTCGAATTAGCCTCTTATATAGAGTAATTGTTACGTATCCGTCTGGAACAGTTATAGGGATATACTTATGTACGAATTTTTGAACGACCTTACTAACCTACCAAAAGGGTTTAGAAAACTATTGCGCGAACTAGTTACAAAACCCGTCGCTGTTCTCTATGAACCAACGAAGCACTCAAGGTTAGAAGCAGCAAAAGCTGAGGCTGAAAGAAGAAGGCTCTTGTCTGAAGCTCAAACGAAACGCGATATCATATCTATTGAAAATGGTAATCTTAAGTATGAGGATACCGTAGACAAATCACTTGTCCTCTCTGCAGATAATACTGCACCACACCTTTCCTCTAACATACGAAGCGAGCCATTTATTGACATGGACGTTTTCGCTGAATTGTGCAAACAAGAAGATGATCTCAAAAAGCTAAATGAACAAATTAATAAGGCAGAGTGCCTAAAAATAGCTGAAGAGGAGCTAACAAGTACTCCTGACCATCAAATATCAGACGAGGGAGTGAATACGGATTGGTTTAATGAGTGGCTAGAAAATTCAGAGAAAGTTACAACGGAAGAGACGAGATATATATGGGGCAGAATTTTAGCTGGGGAGATTAAAAAACCGGGTAGCTATTCAGTAAGAACTTTAAACGTATTGAAACACCTCTCAATGGATGAAGCTTTGATATTTCAAAGATTGGTCAGCGTTACCTCTCAAAACTTTTGCTTCCGGCCAGTCATTACTGGCTTGCTCTCGCACTACATTGCTCCGCATGAAATCATGCTGATGGAAGAGGCTGGACTTCTAGACAACACTAGCGACAACGCCAGAACGTTAACTCTACAAAATAATTCTAAAGACTCTTTTAAATCTGCATTTAAGATGGGAGATAAGGTACTAGAATTATCCAGTGAGACTATGAGGCCCCCCCCAACCTACTCGATTTTCAAGCTAACTTCTGCTGGGGAACAATTACTACCATTCGCATTCGTCGAGTTTAACAATGACTATATCGAAAAGTGCAGAGAATATTTCACTCAACAAGGCTTTACAGTTCGAGTGGCTCAAATCGAGAAAGAGGAAGGCTCGCAGTTTTTTTATAAATAAAGTGTATTCAATAGGTATACCCATACGAGCATAGTCAAAACCGCCCTCAAATGTACCTTTATGACTTGATTTTTATTTATGGGTACTTTACCCTCCGCCACCTCTTAGAATCAAACAGGTACAGGAAGTGGCTGACTTAGCTTACATCAGGGTCTCTACTACGGACCAAAACACAGACCGTCAGTTGTCAGACTCTGAGCTCTCTTTCAAGAAGCAATTCATTGACCGCTGTAGTGGTGGTACTACCAACCGTCCAGCACTAGAAGACCTCAAGGAATATGCCAGAGAGGGAGATACTATTCATGTTCATAGCATTGATAGACTCGCTAGAAACCTTGTAGACCTCAAGACACTCGTAACCCAATGGAACTCAGAGGGAATTAACGTAAAGTTTCATAGAGAGGCTTTGTGCTTCAATGCTGGTGGGTCTGATGCCATGTCTGACTTAATGCTAAGCATGTTAGGAGCTGTTGCCCAGTTTGAGCTATCAATGATTCAAGAGAGACGTCAGGAAGGCATAGAGAAAGCCAAGCAAGCTGGTAAGTATCGTGGGCGTCCAGTTAATCAATCTAACCACCAGCGCATACACACACTGCGCTCAGAGGGCGTATCGCTTCGTAAGATTGCCAATGAGGTAGGTGTGTCATTATCAACAGTACAACGGGCTCTAGCGGCCTCAGATAAGTTTCAAGTGACCATCCATGAGTAAAGCAGTAACACCAAGAAAATGCAGTGAATGTGGCAAACGTCGAATGCCAGCTAAACGGTCAAACGGAAAGGCCAGTACTAAGTGTAAAGAATGCTTTGGAGGTCAGTTTTGGCTGTCTGAATTTGGCCGCTGGTTTGCTGAGGCTGCGAAAAGGCAGTCACCTGCTAGTATGCCTATTGATGAGAATGATATTAAAGGTATCCATGCCCTTTGGAAGGAGCGTAAGGAAGCTACAGGGTTCACCAAAGGCGATGGCCAGTTAAAGCCAGTCTATGAGTACCACATTAGTCATAGGGACCCAGCTAAGGGAAATGGCTTTCAAGGCCGTTTTACTACTGCGAACCTAATTATAGCCACCGCTAAAGCCAACAAAATGGCTTACAACGATGAGCCAATAGATCATGGGTTTAGGGTTTACACTGATAAGAAACCCTTTGGCACGGCTGCGAAAGTAAGAGAGTGGTGTGGGGGGCAGTATGACTTAACTGGGATCGTGAGGGAATTAGGGCTAAAGAAGTACGTATCTAAGAAAAAGACCAATGCTGATATTAACCCAGACTTTTTACCACAAGGAAAACCACCACAGACAATGCTGGAACAACAACTAAGAAGGTTCAAGGGAGGCAGCACTGATCCGTGGAGACATACAATAAGCAACGCTAACGACTCGTTCACATCAGCCCTAGTCTATGGTATTGGCCTTGGTAGTGGTGAACTCGATGAGTCTTATGAGGGAAGAAAGGAGCGTCGAGAAGAAGACTTTTAGTTTACGTCAGGGGTCACACCGTTGCCACGAAAAACACTTCAAGACCCTCTATGAATCCCATATATGGCAAGGGATGCGGAGGTTTCTTTGGGGCCCTAGTGCGCACGACTTGACGATACAGGTCCCTTTGTATCAAACCACAGAAAGACAGCGTATTTAGCCGTACCCCTAAAAAAACTAAATACCATCGACCCATATTGACCTTTACGGTTATCAATACTTGTTAATAGGATGTACTGAAAATTTGAGCAAACGATAACAACGCTTTTTTGTAGAGTCATGGAACGACGCAATCGATACTAAAGAGGTCTACTCCAGCCCCTCCCCCCTAAGTATCAATGTAGAGGAACGTCAATAAAGTCTAACAAGACTTAGTCTAGGGAGCCTGTCGATGGCTTCCTTTTTTGTCTCAAGCGGGACTGTTCCGTAACGAGCTCCCTCAGATTTTGCTGAATGACCTGTTATAGCATCACTTACACTATCTGATACATTTAGAGTACGCATATCTGTCTTGAAAGCATGCCTGAAAGCATGAGCAGGTTGACTTATTGATACTCCTTTTGATTTAACCTTTGAACTCCACCACTTACTAAATGCGACTGAGTTTTTACCATAAGTTCCTACGGGGATATCTGGGAAAAGTCGCCCTCTATGTCTATCAACATAATCTAAAAAGCCTAATTCTAAAATATGCTCAGCTATTGGAATATGTCTCAGAGAAGAATCAGTCTTCACACTCTGACCTTCACCTCTACGGATATTTAGATAGTGTATGCCCTGCTCACTACAACTTACATCAGAATGATCTAACTGGGCTATCTCCGCCAAACGAGCGCCTGTATACCTGCAAAGCAGAGGAACCCAATAGCAGGCTAAACCGTATTTGTGACTGAACCTTGGGTCTGTAAATACTTCATCAGAAAACAGTTTTGTGAAGTCTTTAGGTGTGTACCCTCTGCCTTTGTCGTCTACCTCGGTCCTCTTCTGAGTATTTTTAACAGATACCCCAAAAGTAGGATTAAACGAAATGAGGCCCAACTCGACAGCGTAAGTAAATACTGGAGATATCTGCTTTATCGCATTGGTCACTGTATTGGAAGATAACAGGTTTAACGAATTGCTTGAGGCGTACTCAATCTGCTCAGAAATAGTCATGCGCTTTATCTGACGGGTTCTGCTCTTGGGGAGTTGTAGCAACGTATCCCTAAACTGAGCTATATGGCTTTTCTTGATAGTAGCGATATCCATATCACCCAAAATTGACACAAATCGCTCTACCTTTGACTTGGTTTCATCTAACGTCTTAAGTCTCGATTGATTATTCTTGTGCTGAAGCTCGTCAGAAGCTCTCCAACGCTCATAAACGTTAGATATAGAGTCTTTAGGGCCTACTAAAGTCATTGATAATGTAGTACTCCCAGAGTCCGTAGAGAGCGGTTCATTGGACAATGACATGTCTCTGGGTTCATCATTCCATTTACCCCTATAACGACTTAAGCAAAGCTTTTCCAAGTCCACTAAATGACTATAAAAAGCCTTCGCTAAATTGATATATGAAATGCTTGAACGAGGTATAGACAACCCATTTAATTTAAGCTGTGGGTCAATTAGGTGGGCGAGCTCCTGAGCAAAACCTTGCAACTCTGAATTAGATGCACGCAATATTTCTGAGCCTTGTAACGACAGCGTATCAGAGAGCCCAAACCAGTGAGCATACACCTCAAGGTTTCTATAATCCTTTTGTGATGAGTCCCATACTAAGCCTTCGTTTCTTTGATTGTGGTACACAAGGAAATCATCGTATGAATCTGTTTTTTGGACTTTTTCACGAGCAGATACATACCAGCGATTCGCTATTATCTGGCAATCGCGCAAGCTTAATTCGTGATTATTTTCTCCCCTAAGCGTTAACTCTGCAAAATCCAGTTGCTGATCTATGTCAGCGAGTAACGGGATGATTCGTTTTTTAGCTTCACGGAGGTCTTTTGTTCGCAGTGACTGCTTAAATTCAGTCTTACCTATCACTGAGGTGAGATGTTTGGGCACACCTTTTCTGAGGTAATAAGTGCCTGAACTTGGATGCTTAAACGGAGAACTCATTATACTCATTTGTACCAACCTTTTGTACCAGTTGGTCCGCAAAGTCGATTCTCTAAACCCTAGAAACAGCAAGGCCCTGCGTCATGCAAGGCCTCGATGCTATTTGGCGGAGAGAGAGGGATTCGAACCCTCGTTAGGTTTAACCCTAAACACACTTTCCAGGCGTGCGCCTTCAGCCACTCAGCCACCTCTCCAAATTTTTTATCAAGAACGTTTCGTTAATGAAATTCCTTGAGCGCGCGTATAGTAGGTAAACCCACAGCTATTATCAAGAACTTGCTTAAAATAAGTATGCAAGTGCTTATAAAACAGACTATTTACTACAGGCCGCCCTTTGCTTTCAATTCAGCTGAAAATTGTAGCATGCGATCAAGTGGGATAAGCGCGTCAGTGCGAAGTGAATCATCGACAAATATTTCGTGCCCATCACTACCCTCGGTTAACGACGCCTTAATCGCCTCTAACCCGTTCATTGCCATCCATGGGCAGTGAGCACAACTTTTGCACGTAGCGCCGTTACCGCCCGTTGGAGCCTCTATAAACGTCTTATTTGGCTCTAGTTGCTGCATCTTGTAGAAAATACCTTTATCGGTAGCAACAATAAAGGTGTCATTGTCCATTTCTTGCGATGCTTTAATCAGCTGACTTGTAGAACCAACTGCATCCGCCATGTCTACAACACTGGCTGGCGACTCTGGATGTACTAACACTGCGGCGTTGGGATAAAGGGCTTTCATATCACCAAGTTTTTGTGAAGAAAACTCGTCGTGAACAATACACTCACCCTGCCACATTAGCATGTCGGCACCGGTTTGCTTGGCAATGTATGCGCCTAGGTGTCTGTCTGGGCCCCAAATTATCTTTTTGCCCTGACTGTCGAGATGCTCTACGATTTCCAAAGCAATACTCGATGTCACTACCCAGTCGGCACGTGCTTTCACAGCAGCAGAGGTGTTGGCGTACACAACAACTGTGTGATCTGGATGCTGGTCGCAAAACTCACTGAATTCTTTTGCTGGACAACCAATATCTAATGAACACGTTGCCTCTAGGGTTGGCATGCGCACTGTTTTTTCAGGGCTGAGTATTTTAGCCGTTTCGCCCATAAAGCGAACGCCAGCTACAATCAGAGTTTGTTCTTCTGCGTCACGCCCAAATCTCGCCATTTCTAACGAGTCGGCAACACAACCCCCCGTTTCTTCAGCTAATGCCTGAATTTCGTGGTCGGTGTAGTAATGGGCTACAAGCACGGCGTTACGCGCCTTAAGTAAGGCTTTTATTTCTGCCTTTAACTCGGCTTTACGTGCTTCTGATAATGGCTGTGGTTTTGCTGGGAACGGGTAATCCACCTGCTCCACACGAAATGCTACTGACATTTACCTACATCTCAATTGCGACAAGGGTCGCGATTATACCCAAGTGTCATAAAAATTACACACTACATGATCAACAATAGCGTAATAAAAGGTCTTAACGTTGTAAGCTGTCGGCTATTAACGTCTGATACTCATCGCGGGAGTAGCGAATGTTTCAAAATGGCTACTAAAGTACCTGCAAAACTGCTCATAAGACTGCTCATAAGACTGCTCATAAGACTGCTCATAATAATCGATACTAGGATCGGAAATTGTGAGATCAAAGAGTCAGTAATAAAGAATGTTTGAAGCGCCCACGCTAGAAGCGATTAGGACAGCAGTTGATATCATATTAGTGCGCTATAACTTAGCTAGGGATGTGTGGCAATGTGCTTAAAAAAAATTGATTCTCTTGGATAAGGATATCTGAGATTTGAATTCTTACGTGGGAGTTTTTAATTAGTCTAGGAAAAGGATGGTGGGTCGTGCTGGATTCGAACCAGCGACCAATTGATTAAAAGTCAACTGCTCTACCAACTGAGCTAACGACCCATCCAATGACACGAGATATATTTCACGAGAAATATAGTATAGCAGCTTAAATGATGGTGGGTCGTGCTGGATTCGAACCAGCGACCAATTGATTAAAAGTCAACTGCTCTACCAACTGAGCTAACGACCC
>NZ_JQFW01000042.1:86988-113559 GCF_000753865.1 Alteromonas sp. LOR
ATTTGAAGCTTGAAAAGAAGTGGTGGGTCGTGCTGGATTCGAACCAGCGACCAATTGATTAAAAGTCAACTGCTCTACCAACTGAGCTAACGACCCATCTTTTCGGTTGTTGCCTGTGTCTAGGCAACGGCGGCATATAATACTCAGATTTTTATCTGACGCAACCCATAATGCCCTTTTATTTTGATATTTTCATTAAAACAGGACTAAGCGGTCAAAATGAAAACAAATAGCTGAGTATTTGTACCGAGCTACTGGATGTTTAATTGAAAAATCTCACATTTACGATTTTCAACGCGATAAAAAAAGTTGTTATTAAACCGTGACAAACTTGTTTTATTACTTAGATGGTAAAATAAAAAAGCCCCTTTAACGGGGCTTTAATTATTACAAGTTGTTTAACCTTGATTCTGCCAAACGTTTAGCAGATGAATCGGGGTGTTCGTTTACTACTTGCAAAAAAAGTTGACGTGCCGACGCTTTGTCACCATTTCTCTGGGCAATAACGCCAAGTTTCAATAGCGCATCAGGTCGCTTCGTTGAACTTGAGAACCGATTAACCACAATATCGAATTGCTCGCTTGCATCGCTCCACTGTTGCTTGTTAAACAACAGCTGCCCAAGCCAGTAGTGCGCGTTTGGCGCATATTCACTGTTTGGAAAGCGCTCGATGAAAGACTGGAAAGCAGGTATCGCTTTGTCGTACTCTCGCGACTTCAGTATAAGGTTAACAGCACTCTCATAAGCTTCGCTTTCTCCAACCTGTACAGGCGATGCTGGTGCCGATTCCGGCACTGTGCTTACCGCTCCAGAGGAGTTTGTGCTTGTTAACGCGCCACTTTGCTTTAAGGCCTCTACCCGTTTATCTATTTCTAGATAAAGCTCGCGCTGGCGTTCCAGAACTTTTTGAAGTTCATTGGTATTAACCTCAACTGCACCGCGAAGCTGGTCCACCTCGTTTTGCATATTATCTAGTTGAGTTTGCATTCTATGCTGCATCTCAGTTCGACTTTTTACAATACGCTCTAGCACAACAATACGTTGTTCAAGCTCGCTGCCGCCATTCGCATTAACGACAGGTGCCTGTGCGAAGCCAGTAGAGGCTGTAAGGGCGGCACATAGCGTAACGCCCCACTTAATGGTGTCTCTTACTGAAGCTGCCATTAGCGGTATACAACCACTCCGCGACGGTTTTGCGCGAATGCATATTCAGTTGAACCCATTACCGCAGGCTTTTCTTCGCCGTAAGAAACAACCGTTACCTGGCTGCTACTTACACCCGCGTTTAGTAGGTAGGTTTCTACCGACTGAGCACGACGCTCACCAAGTGCAATGTTGTATTCTGGCGTACCACGACTGTCTGTGTGGCCTTCAACAGTAACGTTCATGTTAGGGTTTTTAACTAAGAACATTGCGTGCTTGTCTAAAACACGTTGAAATTCTGGCTTAATGCTAGCGCGGTCGAAATCGAAGTATACCGTTTGCTCATTTTTGAGCGCTTCCATTTCTTGCTGAACCATTTCTTCTTGGCGCTTCATACGCTGAGCAGCTTCTGCTTCTACACGCTGAGCTTCCGCTTCGCGGGCTTCAGTTTCTGCTTGAGCTTGTTCTTGTGCCATACGGTTGCGTTCTGCCGCTAACTCTTCTTCGCTAGGTCCCGACGAACATGCCATCATTGTCACTACTGGCAAGGCGATAATGAAGCTTTTCATCACTTTATTCATTTGCATCCTACTAATCCTTAATTTTATTGTTTAGTCGTTAAATTGTTAGAACAAAAATGGTGACCAACTTGGCGATTTCACTTGCCCATTGGCTGCTGGTAACCTAGCTTTAAAGCGCCCGTCTAGAGAAACAAGTGATAGCACTTGCTTGCCCTCGTGAAGGGTACTGTAAATAATCATGCTTCCGTTCGGCGCTACACTTGGCGACTCATCTAAATACGTTCTTGTAAGAACTTGCAAAGAGTCTTCGTCTAGCGCTTGCTTGGCAATATGGTAGTTACCATTTGTTTGGTTAACTACTACCATTTGTTTACCGTCAGGCGTTAAAGTTCCGCCAAGGTTTTGTTCACCCACAAAGGTGACTCGCCTTACTTTCCTTGAATTTAAATTTACGCTATATATCTGAGGTTTACCACCCCGTTCCGAGCTAAAAATTAAGCCACTGCCGTCCGGAAGCCAAGCGGGCTCTGTGTCAATCGCTCTGTTGCGCGTAATACGACGTAAGTTTTTCGTCGCGAGATCCATGATGTAAATTTCAGGATTTCCGTCTTTTGACAGCACCATGGCAAGTTGTTTGCCATCTGGCGAAAACGCCGGACTACTGTTAATTCCAGGAAAATCAGTAATACGCGTACGTTCACTGGTGTATATATCTTGAATAAATATTTGTGGTCTTCTGTTCTCAAAGCTCACATACGCTAAGCGCTCACCATCTGGCGACCATACTGGCGACATCAATGGCTCTGGAGATGAAAGAAGCCTGGTTTCGTTCTCACCATCATAATCAGCAATCACTAATTGATACGGTTTTTTAACGGTTTCCCTATCGCGAACGATCACATAGGCGATTTTCGTTAAGAATGCACCTCGAACACCGGTAAGCTTTTCATACACAATATCACTGACTCGGTGGGCGTATTGGCGAAAGTCTCGCGCACTTATCGACGCTTGGCGCGCCAAAATAACGTGCTCATTGCTCGTTACCAACGTCCCCTCTTTTAAGACTTTTGCTTTTCCGCCATCAAGCTGACCTTTCAAAATATCGATCAGTTGATACGACACGATGTACTTATCAGCGTTTTGCTGCTCAATGCTACCTACTAATACGGTATCAACCCCAAGTGTTGCCCATGCAGTGTAACTCACCTCTTCTGCCGTCTCTGGATACTGGGGCATGCTATCTACTGAGATAGGGTTAAATTTACCGCTACGCATTAGATCAGCGCGAACAACTTGTGAAATATTCCCAGGAGGTGCGCCTTCGCCTTTCCACTTGAAAGGGACGATACCGATAGGCCTTGCACTATCCACCCCTTCGGTAATGACAATCTCCAGAGAGGCAAATGCATTTGCACTCACCGCTAGGGAAATCATTGCTATCCATAAACCTAGTTTTTTCATACCGCTATAATTCCACTTTTAAAGTTATATCTTTTAACTGCTCGTAAACGTCGGGGGCATCAGATACCGGAAGCTTGTCTGCACGTCGAACTGCGCTTTCTGCCGCCCGGCACAATGCGTCATTGCCATCTAACACCCGAATGCTGGTTACAAAACCCGTTGTCGCTAGCCGGATATTCAGTCTACAGACTTTCCCGTCAAAACTATCATCTGAGTACAAATTCCGTTTTATAGTTTGCTGTATTAATGCTGTATACCGCTCAACTTCCGTGAGAACTTGTTTTTGACGCCTTTGTTGCTGTGCAGCGCGCTCTTGAGCAAGTTGCTCTTGCATAATCCTTTCCATTTCTGCTTGTTCAGCAGCTTCTTTTTGTTTTTTTAGTGCATCTTCTTTCGCTTTCGCCTCTCGCGCTTTACGTTCTTTTTCCTTTTGCGCCGCTAATCGCTCTAGTTCTTTTTGTCTCTTAACCTCTGCAGCTTCGGCTTCTCGCTTTTCCCTCGCTCTTTTGTTTGCAAGGGCTTGCTGCCGCTTTTGTTCCGCCGCAGCGGCTGCTTGACGCTGCTTTTCAGCTTCTTCAGCGCGAGCTTGTGCCTGCGCCTGAGCTTCTATTCGTTTTTTATCCGCAATAGCCTGCGCATCAATAAATGTTGCTTCTATTGTGGGTGCATTACTCGGTAGGCTAGGTAGAGGGTCGGGAGAGAAACTGACGCTTATTAGCAACACCATGGCAACCAAGGCGTGAAGCGCTAGGGACTTATAAAGCCCCTGCTTTTCATTAGGTTTTGAAGGTACTCTCGCGCTGCGGCTATTTGTGAAGCTGTCAGCACTGCCCTGAGTACCGCCCGGCGAACTGCTTTGAGACGGATTGCTAGCGCTAGCTTGCCTGCTATTTGAGGGACTATTTGGTTTAGTAGGGTTAGACATGCTGTGCCTACTCAACAGGGTCGGTCATTAAACCCACCGACGGGACGCCTGCTTGTTGCAGCAGCACCATTAGCTGAATAACCTCGTTATACGCCACCTGCCCGTCACCTTTCACCACCACAGGCGTGTTCGGCGATTTTTGCAATTGGGCACTGACTATAGCCCTAAGCTCTTCTTCACTAATTGGCGACTCTTGGTCGTCACCCACATTGAGGAAGTACCTCCCCTTCACATCAACCGACGCGATAATAGGCGGATTATCCTCCTGCTCTATAGGGTTTGCACTCGCCTTCGGCAGATCCACTTTTACCCCCTGAGAAATGAGGGGAGCAGTTACCATAAAGATAATAAGCAGCACCAACATAACGTCGATGTAAGGCACTACATTTATTTCTGATACCGGCCTACGGCGTTTTCTCACATACATAGCAATAACCTCCGCGGTAACGCTTAAACCTGATGTGCTTGGGCAGCAGCCTGGCGTTGAAGAATTGCTGAGAATTCTTCCATGAAGTTACCGTAGCTATTTTCCAACTTTTCAACTTGATGGCTGAAACGGTTGTAAGCAATAACCGCAGGGATTGCAGCAAACAAACCAATAGCAGTAGCGATAAGCGCTTCTGCTATTCCAGGCGCAACCATCGCAAGGGTGGCTTGCTGTACTTCGCCTAGTGCGATAAACGCATTCATAATTCCCCAAACCGTACCGAATAGGCCAATGTATGGGCTGATAGAGCCTGCCGTTGCTAAAAACGGTAGGCGACTCTCAAGCTCTTCTACTTGACGAGACATAGACACTCGCATAGCGCGATAAGTGCCATCAACAATGCCGTTTGTTGGGGTATTAGATTTACGTAATCTCACGAACTCTTTAAAACCTGAACAAAAAATGCTGCTCATGCCGGTAAGATTGGCCCTTGATGATAACTCTTGATAGAGCTTGTTAAGATCGGCACCAGACCAGAACTTATCTTCAAATTGGCGCATTTCAGAACGCGCCGCATTAAGGGCTTTACTGCGCTGAAAGATAAAGGTCCATGATGCTACTGAGACGCTTAGCAACAACAGCATTACAAGTTGAACAATGAAACTTGCTTGTAAAAACAAGCCGATAAATGTGAGATCAGATGACACGCGAAATTTCCCCTAACAAAGTACGTGGTAGTCGTTTTGGCTTCATAGCCGCTAAATCGACACAGGCAACTTGAATATCCGCAGATACTAATTTTATGCCGTTGTTATTATTTATGATTTGTTGAAACGTCATACTAGCGCCTTTTAATTCTACAACGCGAGTCTCAATACTCAACAGTTCATTGAACCTCGCTGGCGCATAGTTATGCATCTCAACGCGTTTGACGACAAAAGCGATGGATTGTTCCATTAAAGTGTCTTGCTCAAACCCTAGGCCTCTAAGCCACTCGGTACGCGCCCTCTCCATAAACTTAAGATAATTAGCGTAATACACGATACCGCCAGCATCCGTATCTTCGTAATACACTCTTATTTGATGTTGATGCATAACTATTCCCTAAACAATAAATAAATTCATCTATAAGGCAGATTAATAGTAGCTAAATTGCGATAAACAACATTTTAAAACAACCCTTAAGACAGCATCAAGCCTGAGCTTTAATGTTTTCACAACCAATGCGCAACATTCAGTTAACGCATTAGTTTTTCTAACTCAAAAATATAATTTTACTCAATTGTGCATTTTTAGAAGGTCTCTATAATGCATCGCATCAGTCGCACAGAGCGTGATGGTGCTTAGCACGGTCATGCACGAGTTAATCTCCTGTTAGACATGAGTTCCCTGGATTTATTTCCTTCAACACTTGTTGTTTTAGCCCGCTCTATGAGCGGGCTTTTTTTTGCCTTGGATTTACCAAGGCTCTCAGTTTAAGTAGAAATACTAACGCGCAGGGGTAAACCCAAAGTGAAGGTAGGCACGCTGAGACGCTATACGGCCTCTCGGCGTTCGCTGCAAAAAGCCCTGCTGAATAAGGAAGGGTTCAATGACATCTTCGATGGTTTCTTTCTCTTCTCCGATAGCCGCGGCGAGATTATCTAAGCCCACAGGACCGCCATCGAATTTTTCTATAATGGCCGAAAGCAATTTTCTGTCCATATAGTCAAAACCCTCCTTGTCCACATCGAGCATATCAAGGGCTTTCGCCGCTGTGTCAGCGCCAACGGTGCCATCAGACTTTATTTCTGCATAGTCTCGCACTCGTCGCAATAGGCGATTAGCAATTCGAGGCGTGCCTCTAGCTCGACAGGCTATTTCTCTTGAGCCTTCTTCGGTCATCGCCAAATTAAGATAGCTGGCGCTTCTAGACACGATGGAGGTGAGGTCTTTCACCGAATAAAATTCTAGACGCTGTACAATGCCAAAACGATCTCGCAGGGGAGACGTCAGTGAGCCAGCACGGGTTGTTGCACCTACCAGCGTAAACGGAGGCAGGTCGAGCTTTATCGAACGAGCAGCCGGTCCCTCGCCTATCATAATATCGAGCTGATAATCTTCCATTGCAGGGTAGAGAATTTCTTCCACTACGGGGCTCAAGCGATGGATTTCATCAATAAAAAGAACGTCGTTTTTTTCAAGGTTGGTCAAAAGTGCGGCTAAATCACCCGCTTTTTCTAATACCGGTCCAGACGTGGTTTTAATGTTAACGCCCATTTCATTTGCAACAATGTTCGCTAGGGTTGTCTTTCCCAGTCCTGGGGGACCGAATATAAGAAGGTGATCAAGGGCGTCTTCTCGATTACGTGCGGCCTGAATGAAAATTTCCATCTGCTCACAAACGTGAGGTTGTCCCGTATAGTCATCCAACATCTTTGGACGAATAGCGCGATCTATTACTTCATCTTCAGTGCTGGCGTCCGGCGTTATCAGTCTGTCGGCTTCTATCATGGTTCGTCTACTTTTTTATAAAATGGCTGCAGTATTTTTATACCACACCGTTATTACAGGGCCGCTTTTAGCGCTTCACGTATTAGGGATTCACTTTCCATACCGTCTTTGTAAACGCTATCCACCAACTTACTGGCTTGCGCTGGTTTATAACCCAGTGCAATAAGTGCGCTTTGCGCTTCTTCTCGTGCACTGTTTACAGCAACAAAGGTACTACCAGAAAGCAGGTCACTGCTTGGTGCGGGAACAGCCACACTTTGCATTTTTCCAAACTTGGCCAGTCGGTCTTTAAGCTCAACCACTAAACGCTCTGCGGTTTTTTTGCCAATACCCGGTAAGCTAACTAACGCAGAAACGTCTTCATTTTGCACGCTTGACAGAAACTGTGGCGCCGACATTCCCGATAAAATAGCCAAACCGAGTTTTGGTCCCACACCATTTGCTTTTATCAGCTCTCGAAATAATCCGCGCTCTAACTTATCGGCAAAACCAAACAGCAACTGAGCATCTTCGCGAACCACAAAGTGCGTGTAAACCACAACTTCATCGCCTACTGCAGGCAGTTGGTAAAAGCTCGTCATAGGCATGTGTATTTCGTAACCTACACCGGCCACATCTACAAGAATTTCTGGTGGCTGCTTTTCAGCCAACGTACCGCGAATTCGTCCAATCATTTATATTCTCTTTGTGCGCGCTTGAATGCTTAAAAAGGATTGGTTCTAGGAAATTAACGCAAACGACCGCGAACGGTTTTCCGTGCTTGGCCCGCCATATTGATAAGGCTTTGTTCGGTATTGGCATGGCAAAGTGCCACAGCAAGCGCATCTGCCGCATCGGCCTGAGGTGTCCCGCTTAAGTTCAGCAGGTGCTTCACCATATGCTGAACTTGTGTTTTATCAGCATTACCTTTACCCACAACTGCCTGTTTAATTTGTCTTGCACTATACTCGGCAACAGGAAGCTGAGATTGGGTTGCCGCCACTATTGCAGCC
The DNA here is from genome assembly GCF_000753865.1 of Alteromonas sp. LOR. Lineage (GTDB taxonomy): Bacteria > Pseudomonadota > Gammaproteobacteria > Enterobacterales > Alteromonadaceae > Alteromonas. Next base: position 94,951 of record NZ_JQFW01000042.1, read on the forward strand.
CCCCTTGCCTGACCAAGCTTTAACGCAGAGTCTGGGTTTTTAGCCATAAACACTTGTTCGATAGCAAACTGTGATGGGTTATATTGGCGAATGATGTCGCCCACGCCGGTAAAGATATTTGCCAAACGAGAAGGTAAATCGGTAGTGCCTACTCGAATACAACCGCTCGCCACATATACCAGCTTACCCTGCTTTCGCGCTATTAAACCGTAGCCTGTGATCCTAGAACCTGGATCTATACCCAGTATAACCATTAAGCCTTACTCGGTACAAACAAAGATACCGCCTCTTTGTTTGAAGGAGACCACAAGCGTGCTAACGCCTCATCTTTTGACACCCATTCGTATTGAAGATGCTCGGTAAGCGATATCGGTGTTTTACTACTCACTTGAAGGGAAAATACATGCTCAGTATTGTGAAGGGTACCCGGAGGGTAACGATGACGCCATCGCTCGCGAATAACGTATTGGTTTTGCTTGTCGTGATTGGTAATGGACAAACCTAAGGCTTTGGCATCAATACCGGTTTCTTCAGCCACCTCTCTGTAGGCTGTTTCAATGGGCATTTCGCCGTCTTCTAATGCGCCAGTGACAGATTGCCAAAAAGACGCATCATCCATTCTTTGCAATAACAGCACTCGGTGGTGTTCATCGAACAACACCACCAGCGCTGATTCTGGCTTTTTATAGGCCATAAATTAAGATTGCTTCTTCACCGTCGCAATGGCCAAATCTTCAAGCTGCTGCGGGTTAGCTGGGCTTGGTGCCGATGTGAGTGGGCAAGCAGCTGTGGTGGTTTTTGGAAACGCCATTACATCGCGAATAGAAGTAGCTCCTGTCATCAACATGACAAGGCGATCTAAACCAAATGCTAAACCTGCGTGAGGCGGAGCACCAAAACGAAGGGCATCGAGTAAGAAACCAAATTTGTTTTTCGCTTCTTCGTCGTCTATTCCTAAAATATTAAACACGGTAGATTGCATATTCTCATCATGAATACGAACCGAGCCACCGCCTAATTCAACGCCGTTAAGCACCATATCGTAGGCATCAGACAATGCGCCAACCGGATTGGCTTTCAACTCTTCTGGTGTAAGCCCACGTGGTGCCGTGAATGGATGGTGAATAGCGTGAAGCTGACCATCAAATTCCTCAAACATAGGGAAATCAACAACCCACAGCGGCTTCCATTCGCCCTCTAGCAATTCAAAGTCTTCGCCTAATTTTAAACGAAGTGCGCCCATGGCTTCTGTCACTACGGTGTAATCATCCGCACCGAATAAAAGAATGTCACCCGCTTGTGCACCTGTGCGCTGGATAATAGCATCGGTCACATCTTCACTTAAGAACTTAAGCACTGGCGACTGCAGGCCTTCTTGACCAGGAGAAAGCTCGTTCACTTTAATCCACGCTAGGCCTTTTGCACCGTAAATACCAACAAACTTGGTGTACTCGTCTATTTGCTTACGGGAAAGCTTTGCTCCGCCAGGCACACGAATGGCGCTTACACGGCCTTTCGGATCGTTAGCAGGTCCACTGAATACTTTAAACTCAACCTTTTCAAGCAAATCTGCAACGTCAGTAAGCTCAAGAGGGTTACGTAAATCAGGCTTATCACTTCCAAAGCGCTTCATCGCTTCTGCGTAAGTCATCTGAGGGAAATCGCCAAGGTCTACATCGAGCATCTTGTTGAATAAGTCGCGGATCATACGCTCGGTAATACCCATCACGCTTTGCGCATCGAGGAACGTCGTTTCGATATCAATTTGGGTGAATTCTGGCTGACGGTCGGCACGTAAATCTTCGTCTCTGAAACACTTTACTATCTGGTAATAGCGGTCCATGCCCGACATCATTAGCAATTGTTTAAATAGCTGAGGCGACTGAGGTAGTGCGAAAAACTCACCTTTGTGCGTACGACTTGGCACCAAATAGTCTCGCGCGCCTTCTGGTGTCGCCTTTGTAAGTATAGGCGTTTCGATGTCTAAAAAGCCCTCTTCTTCCAAGAAGCGGCGAACCGCGCCAGTTACTTTTGCTCTGAACTGTAAACGCTGGCTCATTACCGGGCGACGTAAGTCGAGATAACGGTAGCGCAAGCGCTGCTCTTCAGAGTTTTCTTGATTCCAGTCAAGAGGAAGCACGTCAGATTTGTTGATAACTTCAAGGCCTGTGCCTAAGATCTCAATCTCACCTGTGCGCATTTCTTTATTAATCTGTCCTTCTGGACGAGCGCGAACTTTACCGGTTAGCTTTACACAAAACTCACCACGAAGGGTGTTTGCCACGGAAAGTACATCAGGTAAATCAGGGTCGAAAACAACCTGTACAATCCCTTCTCTGTCGCGAAGGTCGATAAAGATTACGCCACCTAAGTCACGGCGTTTGTTAACCCAGCCACAAAGCGTGACTTCTTGCCCAATGTAAGTTGAATCGATGTTCCCACAGTAATCTGTGCGCATGGTCGTTGACCCCTGATAATTTTCTTGCTTAACGTGATGATTTGCGTACTTTATGGCCCTGAACTAATGCTCTACACTGACGTCTCTTTTGCGAATTCGTAGAACTGTATACGAAATAGCAGCACGAGGGAGTTATAAGCACTTTTGTTAGTAAAGAAGCTCCAAAGAAGCCATCACGTTTAATGTATTAGATTTAAGGTCGCATAGTATAAACAAATGCGTCGTAAAGCCCAATGACAAATATGAACAATACCGCAACGAATATGGCTAACGCCCAGCAAAACTTACCGCCTGTATTCATTGGGTTGCCCATGTGGCAGCACAGCCACTGGCCAAATTCATGGTTTGCCTCATTTCCCAAGGCACAAAGCCAGCTTATCCATTACGCCAATGAATGTAATACCGTTGAGGGTAATACCACTTCCTACTCCCTTCCCGATGCAGATGCAGTAGCGCGCTGGGCAAACTCCGTGCCCTCACACTTCTCCTTTACTTTCAAATTCAACCAGCAAATCACGCATGTAAATCAACTACAGCATTGTGAAGGTGAAATACGGCAACAGTTGTTACTGCTCGCGCCTCTCAAGCACAAGCTCGGCGTGATGTTGGTTCAATTACCCGCAAGCTTTGGGCCTGATAAACTATCTGTACTCGATACATTTTTAGGCCTTATCCCCCCATCTATTGACGTGGCAGTAGAAGTGCGACATTTGCAGTTTTTTGCTAAGTCAGACGCTGAAAAAGCATTTAATCACCTGCTGATTAAACACAACGCAAACCGCATCATCATGGATACCAGAGCCCTATTCACAGGACCAATCACCAGCGAGATAGTGAGAGAAGTAAGAGGTAAGAAGCCCAAAGTGCCAGTGAATGTAATTGCTACCGGCCAAAAGCCCGTAGTGCGCTTTGTGGGTAACGATGACGAAGCAGACAATACCGCGTGCCTTCGTCCATGGGTAAGTAAAATTCATCAGTGGCGTGTTGAAGGCAGGTCTCCCTACTTCTTCTGCCACCGGCCAGATAATAAAGATGCGCCGTGGTTAGCATCTTTGTTTATTAATTTATATAACGAGGCCTATCCAGATTATTCTCTACCGACTCTCTCCATGACAAAGAATCCTCTTCAGGATAATTTGTTTTAGAGTCGAGAAGTGAGTAAGAAAAGTGGTATTCAGTGAACTTTGCTTCTCCCTGATGAGGTCGCTTTTTTATAAGTACTGCTTCAATAAATACTGCTTTGATGAGCACTGCTTTAATAAATACTACTCGTTGAGTTTTCTTTAACGCACAAAAAACCGCCAAACTAACGAAGTCAGTTTTGGCGGCTTTTAAAGATTTGAGTAAAAAACGAGGTTATTTACGTCTCTTTCTTCTCATTAAAACAACAATAGAAAGTGACAAGACGGCTAAACTCATCGGCTCTGATACAGAAACACTCGAGATACCCGCCGTCGCTGATGCTTGGTTGACAACAATATTATCTAAGAAATTGCCAAGCGTTCCTTTATTTATCGTTGAAAAACGAATCGTTGTAGAGACTGAGTCTGCAATAAATTGACCGTAAAATTCATTCCAGCTTTTAATTTTATGGTCATTGAAAACTTGGCTAAACAACAGATCACTGTCATTGTCACCACTGAATATTTCGAGCTCAAAACTGTCGTTATTACGGCGAGCAGCGTAGGCAAACGACAAATCATATATAGCGCCTTTGCTCGAGGTGAACGTTTGCAGAATTGAGTACTCACCGCCGTTACCATTCGCATTTAGCTCTGCATATTGACTACCATCAAAAGCATTTAAATTTTGGAAATTATCCCATAGCTCCATATTAGTGCCGCTCCATCCATCCACAGAGCCTGCGGAAAACGCTTTCCAACTGTTGCTTTTAATATCGTTATTTTCAAAGCTGCCATTTAAAATGAGGTTAGCGCTGGCCACATTACAAACCAAAAATAAAAGGCTAATTACCACTGTTATCTTACGCATGATTGACTCCACAAATAATCGTCACGTTATCATTATATTTTACCAAGTGGTCGTACCTGTGCATCTTATTCTTTCGCATAGTATGGATATTCATACTTCTTGATTGTTCCACTGGCCGTTGGCTCAACCGTAACCTTTGAAAATAAAAGAAAAATAAAGAGAAAATAAAAACAGTAAATAGCGTCTTTGAACATAGCCATGTATACTTTGACGTCTTCAAAGGCTTCCATAACTTTCCTAACCAGAGCGTGAAACGTTGATTTAAAACCGACAACCCCTGCCATATCTTTATGCACAAGCCTTGCTCTGATTTTTCACACTTTTTGCGTGTAACCACACAAAAATGTTACCGGTAAATATTGTAATTATGACTGACGTACACCCACAACCTTCTCACGAAGAAGAACGACTTAAAGCGCTTTATAAATTGGATATTCTGGATACACCACCAGATGAAAGGTTAGATGCGATCACAAAGAATGTTCAGGAATTCTTCAAGTGCAAAATTTGCTTGGTGAGCTTAATCGCAGATGATAGGCAGTGGTTTAAATCTCGCCAATGCTTAGATGTTACTGAAACACCGCGAAATGTCTCGTTTTGTACCTATGCCATCGCAGAAGAGGAATACCTTATTGTGCCTGATGCAAATGAGGATGACAGATTTGCGAACAACCCATTGGTAAAAGGAGAGCCATTCATCCGCGCTTACGCTGGTATTATCTTGCGCTCTACAGATGGTTACGAACTAGGCACCCTTTGTGTTATTCATGACTCACCCAGGCAGTTTGAAGACCTTGATATTGCCATGCTGCGTCACTTCGGCCTTCAGGCTGAATCTATTTTAAGAGAGAGCGAAAAAGACTAAGGGGCTACAAGAACGACCAAATCGACTGGGGCTATTTTGCCCCAGCCGATTTTACTTCAGATGATTTAGCCCTAGGCGATTTTATTCCAAGCCAAGGTGCTCTCACTTCACCACCCTTCTTTAACGAAAGTCAGCAGCGTCCAATTCGTGCTTTTTCATTAACTTATGCATATCGGTGCGATTCCTTCCCGCTAAATCTGCAGCTCGAGTAACGTTGCCGTCGGTCATTTTAAGCAGCTTAAACAAATACTGTTGTTCGAAGGCGTCTCGCGCTTCGGTCAGCGTGGGCCAGCTTTGTTTTGTCGCAGATAAAGCTTGCTCAACAAGATGCAAAGGCACCACCGGTGTTTGCGTTAACGCCACGCACTGTTCAACCACATTCACTAACTGTCGCACATTACCCGGCCAGGAAGAAGTGACTAACTGCTGCATAGCATCATCTGAGAACTGGCTTACGTCAACACCATGACGCTGAGCGCTTTGTTGCAATAAAGAGCGCGCAAGCAGTGGAATATCTTCGCTGCGAGACTTCAGTGACGGTAGTTTTAAATTAACCACATTGAGGCGGTAATAGAGATCTTCTCTAAATGTTCCCGCTTCCATTTCTTTATGCAAATCTTTATGGGTCGCAGATATTATTCGAACATCAATATCGACTTGTTTACTGCTGCCCACCGGGCGAATCTGACGCTCTTGCAATGCGCGCAGCAATTTAACTTGAAGCGTCATTGGCATATCACCAATCTCATCTAAAAACAGCGTACCGCCATCAGCCTCTTTGAAAAGACCTGCATGGGCAGTGACCGCGCCAGTGAACGCGCCTTTTGCATGGCCAAACAGCTCAGACTCAAGAAGGTTTTCAGGCAACGCGCCACAGTTTATAGCAACAAATGGCTTGTCGCGGCGGTTGCTCGCTTTATGAATAGCATTAGCGAGAAGCTCTTTACCCGTTCCGCTGGCACCGCTAATTAATACCGACACTTCGCGCTGCGCAATGCGAAACGCTTGATCAAGCACATTCAGCATTTCCGGCGAGCGAGTGATTATTTCTTTTGCCCAATCTCCTGGCTTAACCGCCTGTGATTGGTTGAGTGCTTTTTGCAATAGAGCGCGAAGCTCTTCGTGTTCTACAGGCTTAGGTAGAAAACCAAACACGCCGCGCTGAGTAGCCTCAATGGCATCGGCAATGGTGCCATGGGCCGTCATTAAGATAACGGGAATATCCTGTCTAATGCCCATAATCTCTTCAAATAAGCTTAAGCCGTCTAAACCAGGCATTCTTAAATCGCTCAGCACAACGTCGAAACTATTGCCCTGTAGTTTTTTAAGTGCGCTTTGTCCATCTTCCACTGCAGTGACGTTATACCCTTCACCTTCAAGGCGAATGGTTAGCAAGCGAAGTAGGCTTTTATCGTCATCAACCAACAATAAGTCAGGATTGTTATTCGCCTTTTCACTCATTGTTGCGTACTCCTATTTTTATCCATCAATGTCGCTTCTATTTGTAATAATTCTTCAAGTTTCTTACGTAAGCTATCTATCTCGTTTTGCAGTGTTATGAGCTTTTCACCGCGAGAGGTGTTTTCTTTTTCCAACACCACCAGCGCAGACTCAAATTGCATTAATTGATTATTTTGAGCTCCTGCAATAACGTCAATAATCTTCCGGCTCTGCTTTGTAAAGCGCGGAGATATTTCATTGAACGCTAGCTGCGCTCGCAGTTTATTCTGGTAGGGGGTGTCGTTCATAAGCGTGAGAATATAAGCGTGTAAACGGTCGTAGTCACTGTTTGTTAACGTGGCTAAGGTTTGCTGACGCTGCGACCATGGCTGATCAGACGCATTAACCCAAAGTTCTATCCAATGCTTCGCATCACAATTATATAAAAACTCTTCCGGTGGGTTTTCATAAAAACAAAAATCACTACCAAGGGCCGTCTTGGTGCGCGCCGAGGACTCGTCAGACGCTTCTTTACTGACACCTGTCAGACTTTCGCAACCTACTAAAAAAAATACGGCAATAAAAAAACAACTTAATCTCATTTTACTTTTCCTGTTGCGCAATGCTTCTGCTGCACGCTTTTAAAGGTGCGTGCTTTTTATTTTATGTGCTTTGGGCTTTAAGTTCAGCGTTTCAAGTGCTGCGTTGCAAGTACAGGGTATTCTGTGCTGTACCTTAAATGCTGCACTTTCATTTTTGCGATAGGGAAACCCGAAAGCAGACATCCGCATAGTCTACCTCTACCACTTGAACATCGCCATGCATAAGTCGCGCGCAATCTGCAACAATCGATAACCCTAAGCCCGTTCCGATGACGTTATCATTGCGAGGTTCACTGCCTCGAATGAAAGGTTCAAACAGGGTTGTGACTGATTCTGGGGAAATTGGCTTGCCGTGGTTGGCTACATCAAGAATAAGCATATCTTCTTCAGTGCTCTCTCCCGTGCTTTTGCTCATGTAAACCTTGACGAAAATAGGCCTGCCGACAGCACCATGCGCTACCGCATTTGACACTAAATTATCCAGTACACGACGGAAGAGTTCTTCATCGAGAAGAGCCTCATCTACCAGCACATCAACGACAACTTCTCTGTTTTGAATAGCGAGTGCATAGTCCTCAATGCACTCATCTATCAGCGTCTGCGGCTTATAAAGCACCAGTTTGGGCTGAGCCTGCTGCAGTAACAAATTGTAGTCTAATAGTTTTTCAACCAAAGTGTTGAGCCGTTGAGTGCTGCCACTTAGCAAAGACAATACTTCTCGCTGGTTATCGTTTAGATCGCCCACCACATTTTCAGATAACAGACTGCAACCTTCCTTAATACTGGCTAAGGGCGTCTTTAATTCGTGGGCCGCATGGCGCAACAAAGCCGTTCGAATATGCTCAAGTTGCTGAAGGCGGTCATACAGCCAGTGCAAATCTTTTTCTACATCAAGTAATTCTTTGGGCGCGTGGCGAGTAAGGGGTGGCAATTCGCCTTTGCTGTGGGCCAGAATACGAATTATTTTTTTGAGGTTATTGACGGGGTTAACAATAAGCTGGCTGCCTAACAATATCAGCATTAAAGAAACACTTACCAGCATAGCAGTAGACCAAGCTTGCTTTGCCTGCATCGCGTTAAGGTCGCTCTGCTGCAGTGCCACTCGCTCGGTGATGACACGTTCAACATCTGCTCGAAGCTGTTTAACGCTATCTTTGATAGTCGCGAGATAAGCATTTAGCAATAACTGATCTTCAATGTTTCGATAGTCTGCCAGTTGGTCTATTTGTGTGGTCAAAAAGCTACACACTTCGCTAGTGCCAAGACCTTGGCATAGATTATCTGCCGCCAGTGCAAATTGCTCTAACGCATTGTCTGAGATGGCCGCCACTCTCTCACTTTTCAGTACAGAATATTGGCGAATACTTCGTTCAACATCCACTACGGCGTTATCAAGTTGCTGAACATCGCCCACAATTTCAACGACAAAGCGAGTTTCCAACGTTGTCATTTGGCCAACTTTGGCTAAATCGCTCTGGCTTTGCCACAGCAGCGCAATAAGCGGAATTAGGGCTAACACAAAACTACCAAGTGTTAACTGCCTCAGAGAACCTAGCTGAACTATACGTTCGCTTAAGGAAAACTTTTTAACCAGAACCCTATCCTCTTCATTTTTCTGCTGCTTTGTTACAGCTAACGTTGATATCAGCGTAAATTAGTATTCACGGACATTACTATTTCTTGGTGATTTTACTACTGCTCTTGCTATTGCTTTTACTACTGCTTAAGCGCCGCGGTAACACTATTATTCGCGTCATTTGCCTTAGGCGTAAGCTTACTTTTTGCTAACTCATTTTCCGTGAGCTTGCCATCTTCGTTATCATCGATTAAGCCAAAATTTCGCAATAATTCGATGTGTTGGACAGCTTCTTTAAGTGAAATAAAACCGTCCTTATCTTTATCAAGCTTTTGCATCAGCATGTTAGCCGGGCTTGCGCTTACCGACGCCACAAAAGAAACCTGCAACATCATAACTGCTAACAACGTAAATATTTTTCTACCTGAAATCTTCATTCTGAATCCCTCGCAATAGATAGCTAACCAGTACTTAGTTAGACATAGCCAGATTCGCGCCACATTACAGAAAAACTAAAATATAATTTAATATCAGATACTTGGATTCACGCAAAGAAATAGCTGCACGGCTATGTGTTGCTGATAAGAAACACTTTCTATATGTAACCTTTACGACTTAAATTGCTTTTCGTCATAAAATGGCGCCAGACTGAGTAGCGTTTTTAAAGGAACGGGTTTACTGAACATAAAGCCCTGAACGTTATCGCAGCCGTGCTTGCGTAAATAGTCCCACTGCTCGTGGGTCTCTATTCCTTCAGCGCATACTGTCAGCGATAAACGTTTTGCTAAATCAATAATAGCGCCGGTTACTAGCCTGCTGCGCTCAGAGGTTTGAAGCTCCATCACAAACTGTCTATCCACTTTTAGCGTGTCGATAGTTATCTGAGTAAGGTAACTCAGTGATGAATAGCCCGTACCAAAATCATCTAAGGCAATGGAACAACCCATATTACTCATTCGTCTGAAGAACTTATTAGAGAGTTGGAAGTTTTCGAGATAAGCACTCTCTGTTACCTCAAACTCCATGTTTTCAGGATTAACGTCGTAAACGTTTAATGTGTTGTATATGTAGTCAAAAAGCTGTGCGTTTCTGAGATCGTGTCCCGATAAATTCACCGACACTTTGAAGTTTTGTGGCGCCCAATGTTTAATGTCAGGAAGGTCTATACACACACGTTTGATTATCCACTGAGTAATAGCGGTAATCTTGCCGCCCTGCTCAGCAATAGGAATAAATTCATTGGGCATTACAAGCCCAAATTCCGGATGCTGCCAACGTATGAGGGCTTCAGCGCCAATAACATGACCGTAGTTATCAACTTTCACCTGATAATAAACAATAAATTCGTCTTCGCGTAGTCCTTGCTCAATGCCATTTGCAATCTGAAGCTTGCGCTTGTGTGACTCAACCATATCTGGTGTAAAGAGTGTATAGCTTCCTCGCCCTCTCGCCTTCGATCTGTACATTGCTAGATCGGCGTTACTCATCAAGTCGCTGAGTTCAAAATTCGCATCGCTTGCTTTTGCAACACCAACGCTTATTCCTACTGTTAGAGAAAGACCTTGCATCTCAAATGGCTCATCAAATGCAGACAATAAACGTATCGCTAACTGCTCAGCAGCGTAGTCGTTCACCTCTCTATCGGGAAGAACGATAAACTCATCACCACCTAAACGGGCAAATAAATCATCGTTTCGCAAAAGACGCTGCACTCTATCGGCAACTTCAATCAAAATTAAATCGCCGGTCTCATGACCTAATGAATCGTTTATTCCTTTAAACCCATCTAAGTCGAAAAACAGCAGCATCATGTCTTCGTCGTTTCGCTTGGCTCGCGCTAATTCGAGCCTTAGATTATCGAGCACATATTGTCTGTTCGGTAGCCCTGTTAAACTATCGTAATTGGCGAGCCGGGCCATAGTCTCTTGCTGGTCGAACAGGGTTTGTTTCTGTTCAAAATTTATCAATAGCTCTACTTCGATGGTATCAAGCAAACTATTTATATTTGAGCCTAACTGTCCAAATTCGTTTTGTGAGGAAATTGAGCTTCGCAGTGCATAATCTTTTGTTTCAAAAAGGTCCTGAGTGAACCGCTTTAATTCAAATAATGGTGTAATAAGACGATGGGTCACCAACAGACAAATACCCACGCAGAGCAATCCTATGACCAGAATAAGGAAGAATTGACGTACCAACGTTCTTGCACTTTGCTCAGGTATGGCAGCTTTAGCGTCAGCATGAATAACAACGTGTCCAAGGGGGTAAGTACTTGTACCTACGAGATTATGAGTAGTAATAACATCGTTGGAATGCAGGGTTACGCCGTAGGGAATGTCGCGGGGTGAAGAGGGAATTGCTGAGCCATAATCAGACTCTTTTCTCAATGCTACAGACGTAATCGCTTTATAATTGATATCGTAAAGCGTTGCCGATATGAGGTAATTGTGTTCTCGCACCGATTTAAATATTAACTCGTATCTGTCTACATTATCTGAACCCGTGTCTGCGAGCACACTCAATTGCGACGCTAAACTATTACTGATTGCACTGGTGTTGCTTTCTACCACTTGCTTCATTAGCGCGTTGTGCTCAACTTTATTGATCACAAACACCGCTATAGCAAGGGCACACATCGATATTGCTATCACAATACCCATGGTTATTTTTATCGATTTAAACACCAACACAACCTTGTTCGACGAAATAGTAACGTAAAAGACAGCAAACGAGTTTACCCGCTAAAGGCGTAAAATAATATGTGAAGGAGAGTAAATAACAACTCTTTTTAACGACGCTTTAATATGAACATCAACGAAAAGGCTGAGACTATATGTCAGTTTGTCCGCTCTTCACATCCAATTTTGTCTTGATAAATTGGCTGTGAGGTACATAAAGTAAATCTGCAATTTGCCTTATGGTACTTTCCTCAAGCGGTGCTAGGGTGCTGTCTGCATAGGCAATCGCCCAAAGGCTACGAATGATATTAGCTTTTTCTTCACTACCGCAGTGCGCATTAACAACTTTTGTGAACTGAACAACATCAATGGCATTTTCAGACGTCTCATTCCCTTCTTCTAGTAAAAGGGCCAGTGCATCGTCATCAATATTCACATGTTTTTTGAGTTGATATTGATATGCCTTACGCTCTTCTTCGGTAACTTCGTTATCGGCATTCACTATTTCACTGAGTAACGCGGCCGTGGCAAGCTCATAAGAATAAGTCGGCTTTTGCTGTTTTTTTGCATCTTCAAACAAGGTTAAAAATTGTTTTAGCATTTTAGCTCCTTTAGCGTTAGCGCCTTGTGCGTTATTTACTTTGTAACCTTAAGCAGATAATAACGAAAGGAGTTATCGTTTAGTGACCTAAAATTAGCGCTAACGAGGATTGGTGCTAAGGGTAACTATTACCTTTCGACCTCCTTCTTCAAATCGAACCTGTTCACACAACGCATGCACCATTGCTAGCCCTCGACCAAAAGACTCATCGTTAGTCACATTTTCAAGACTATCCAAACTAAAACCGTCACCACTATCGAGCACTGACACTTGTATTTTCTGTTCGTTAGGCAAAGACTCAATTCTAATGGTGATACTTGCGTCGCTGAGCTCTTTTAGCGATGCTTCTCGCAGTTCATAGTAGGAATGAAAACCTTCAGTGGTACTTTTCATCTCTGAATCGAGTTTTAACACACCGTGCTCTAGTGCATTGTTAAATAATTCTGAAAGCACAGTGTACAAGACTGAGCGGATGCTTTGAACGCCCTCACACTGCCCTGCTATCTGCAAAACGCGTTGCAAAATGTCTGGCTGCTTTAACAACTCAGCAGTAAGGGCTACTTCATGTGAAGAAGGCAAACCAAATTGACTTTTCACTGTTGGTAAAAGTTGAATTGGTTTTGAAGAAAAGATAATAGCAGAAACATCATCATCAAATGAATTGCTTACATTGAACTGCAAGGCCTTCTCGTACAGCGATTGTGCCGTAATGGTTTCACTGTTCGATAGCTTATCCTTGATAATATCGCTGATTCCATCTTCCATGAGCATATCGTTGTTACTATCAAACACTTCTATTAATCCGTCGCTTACAATAATAAGCTGCTCACCGTGAGATAAGTGAACGGTGTCACATGCCGTGTCGAATTCCTCATCATCGAGGATCCCCAGAGCCATATGCCGTGAAGGACGCTGACGCAACCCTGAGGCCATTTTACCCGCGGTGAGTACGGCCGGCATACCGCCTTGCCACAACGTAATATGAGAGCCTGTCGAATCAATCTCCCCGATGACTGCCGCCATAAACATGTCGTGAGGAAGAAACTTAAGTAAGATAGTATTGAGCTCTCTAGCAATTTCAGACACGGTGACGCCCTGCTGAGACATTTCCTGAAAGGCTCTGGTGACTGGCAATGCGCCTACCGCCGATGCTAAACCGTGACCGGTAAAGTCTCCAACCGCAAAGTAAACGCCGCCATTTGGGTTTTTCTCACATAAAAAGACATCACCATTGAAACTTTCTGCAGGTTTAATGTAATAGTCAAAATAAGACAGTACTTGAGGGTCGTTTACAATTGCATTGCTAAATATATGTTCGACGATAGCGTGTTCGCGAGCTACCCGCTGGTTGAACAATAATAAGGCTTTATTTTGCTGCTCAATACGAAGGCTCAACGCTCTGATTTTTAAGTGCGCTCGAATCTTGGCAACAAGTATGTGTTTGTCGAAAGGTTTAGTCGCAAAATCATTGCCGCCAACCTCTAGACACTTAACCAAGCTGGCCTTGTCTTCCAGTGCAGTAATAAAAAGAATGGGAAGGTATTGTTCTGAGGCATGCTTACGCAATTGTGGTACAACATCAAAGCCACTCATATCTGGCATTACCACGTCGAGTAATATCAGGTCTGGCGCCTCTGATTTAAACTTTTCAATTGCCTGTGTACCGTTCTCAGCCTCGATGCAGTCGTCGTACCCTTCAGCGCTGAGCATATTCAAAAGTAAAATGCGATTGATAGGCTCATCGTCGACAATAAGAATTTTCATAATACATATCCTTAATAACAGAAGCATCGAACAGCACCCGAACATAGGATGAGACTTTTTTATTTCGTCTTATCTCAAGCTATCCCGCCTCACCGTATTTCACCCAGTTATCGGGAGGTACATTACTTCAAAGCGTTAAAACGCTCCTCGCCTTCCTAGCGAAGTTGAAACTTCTTATCAAAACGAGAAATTTCCAGTATTTTGCTCACCTGTGGACGTGCATTTTCTATGCTGTACGTGTAGTTGCCAGCCTTAAGCGACTTCTGCATGTTTAACAACATACCTAACGCAGAGCTATCCATATACTCCGTAATGGATAAATCCACAGCGATTTCGTTCGTTTTATCAGTCAGATCGCTGTAGGCGTTTCTAAATTCTTCAACTTTACTAAAGTCGAACTTTTCCCCCACTTTAATTACTAAAACTTCGCCATCTTGGCGATACTGCGATGTGATCGGCATTGAACCTCCAATGTACCTCGTTGAGAAAAGTTTCATCATATGTCGTCAATTTTGCTATCCTTAACCCTAGTACAAGTTTGCAATAATTTCTCAGACATTTTTATCGTCAGCATGACAGTTTTTCTGAGAAATGAAAGGTTAAGTTTAACGTTAGAGGCAGATATGCAAGATTGGCAAGATGCGCTTTTGGTCTACAGTACTGAAAGCGGTAAAGTCAAACCTGAACAAAAAGACCAAGCTCGCTCAGTGTCGGACGATGGCATCGTTCGTATTCACCGGGAGACTAAGGGACGAAAGGGTAAAGGTGTATCTCTTATTAAAGGGTTAAACATGCCTCCTGCAGACCTAAAGAAGCTAGGCTCAGAGCTTAAAAAGAAATGCGGTTGCGGCGGTGCGGTTAAAGACGGCGTGATTGAAGTTCAAACCGACGACAGAGAAAAACTTCGTCTGTTGCTGGAAGAAAAAAATTATAAGGTAAAACTTGCAGGAGGATAACGTCTGTCCCCTCCTACTTTTTCATAAACACATAACAAAAAGAGTCCGAAATGGAAAAGCTGTCAATTTCTGATTTACATATTATTTTGGTAGAGCCCTCTGATACACAGAGAAAGATCATTACTACCTTGTTGCTCAAAGAAAGTGTTAAGGAAATTGATCCTGTTAGTACATTCGGTGAAGCAAAATCTGCCATTCGCGCACATGGCGCAGACCTTGTCGTTAGCGCTATGTATTTTGAGGACGGCACAGCGCTTGAATTGCTTAAATTCATAAAAGAGAGCGACGAGTTTAAGTCTATCCCATTCATGTTGGTTTCAAGTGAAAACCGAATGAGTAAGTTAGAAGAGTTTAAACAGGCAGGTGTGGCGGCCATTCTTCCAAAACCGTTCGAACCGCTTCATCTCTCCAGAGCGCTGAATGCTAGTCTCGACCTTATTAACCACGATGAACTTGATTTAGAGCTTTTTGATGTTCACGACGTGAGGGTATTGTTAGTAGATGACAGTAAGCTAGCCCGTAACCATATTCGCAGAGTACTCGAAGGTATGGGGCTACAGAAAATCAAAGAAGCAGAAAACGGGGCTATGGCTCTTACATTTATTAAAGATGAAGCCTTTGATTTAGTGGTAACGGATTACAACATGCCAGAGATGGACGGCAGAGAGCTATCAGAGTTCATCAGGTTCAATCCTGAAACTACGCATATCCCCATTATTATGGTTACATCCGAATCTGCAGACAGTATGCACATGGCAAACATACAGCAAACCGGTGTAAATGCGCTTTGCGACAAACCCTTTGAGCCTAATGAAGTAAGACAAATGCTCTCAGCCCTTTTAAGTAACTAGCAAAAAATTATTTCAACTTTTTTATTTAAATAATTTGACCAGCTTGTAAAAAAGAATTGACAGCTTTAGCCATTAGACTTACATTCGCTGTATGAAAACGAATATACAGCACGTAGCAATTCTATTTTTCGCGTTTACATCCTTATACTAGGAGGGCGCTGCTACATGCATAAGAACCTCCCTTCAGGGAGGTTTTTTTTTATCACTTATTTACTACAACTTTTGAAGTCATAGATTTAGATTTTTATACGGGAATATTATGTCAGACAACGCACTAGATACTGTCAGGAAGCGCATTACCGCTCTAGACAGCGAATTACTAAACTTACTGGCTGAAAGAAGAAAACTCACCAACGAGGTCGCAGAAACAAAAATCAAACATCACATCCCCGTACGAGATCAAAAGCGCGAAGAACAGCTGCTTGTTCGTTTGATCAAAGAGGGGCAGAGGGTTAATTTAGACCCTCACTATGTGACGCAAATCTTTCATGTGATCATTGAAGACTCAGTTCTCAACCAGCAGGCTATGCTTGCGGAGCGCGCTAACCCAGGAAGCACGTTGCCCCTTAACCGCGTTGCGTTTTTAGGTGACAAGGGTTCTTATTCCTACCTTGCTACCCAAAAGTATTTCTCACGTCGCCCGGGTGAACTATTAGAGATTGGCTGTCAGAGTTTTGGCGAAATCATTCATAAAGTGGAAAATACGGAGGCTGATTACGCCGTATTGCCCATCGAAAACACGACATCCGGCAGTATTAATGAGGTTTACGACCAACTCCAACACACACAGTTGAGTATTATTGGCGAGCTAACCCACCCTATCCGCCATACTCTATTAGTTGGTGCGGACACATCGATTGAAAAAATTAAGACGCTATACGCTCACCCTCAAGTTTTCACACAATGCAGTCACTTTTTAGCAGAGCTTGGCAACGTGGAAGTAAAAACCATGGACAGCACCTCTTCTGCCATGCTTACCGTAAGCGATTTAGCGCGGGATGATGTTGCCGCCATTGGAAGTGAGGCCGGTGGAAATCTTTATGGTCTTACGGCGATAAAAAGTAATTTAGCCAATCAGAAAGAAAACCACAGCCGCTTTATTGTGGTGGCAAGAAACGCAGTGACGGTTCCGCTTCAAGTACCTGCAAAGACCACGCTGGTAATGTCAACGATACAAAAGCCAGGCGCACTCGTAGAGGCATTGCTGGTATTAAGAGAAAACAAAATCAACATGACCAAGTTGGAATCTCGCCCCATTCCTGGCAACCCGTGGGAAGAGATGTTCTATATTGATGTGGAAGGCAACGTTGAGGATGGGCCGGTGCAAACTGCGTTTGCCTCGCTGCAAAGTATCACTCGCTATATAAAAGTACTTGGCTGTTACCCCAGCGAAGAAATTAGTCCGACCAAGGTAGCGGCAGCAAGTGCACTCTCTCAGTAATAGAACATCAGAACGCCAGCCATTCGATAGTTGGTTGGATAACACATAGCAAAAAGGCGAGGTAGCATTTGCGCTTAAATGCCCTCGCCTTCTCTTTCTTCATAACTATTGAAGGTTTATTTGTCTCTCAATAACTGTCCATCGTCGGCTTTTAACAATAGCTGCTTACTATCTACTAAACATTTTTTCGCATAATCACCAAACCAGCCGCCAACTTTCATAAACTGCTCAACAAACCCTTTCTTATCGCCACTTTCCAGCAGTGATAACGCTAATCCAAAGCGCTCGTAAAATCTTCGCAATAGTGCAAAATTATCGGGGTTATTAAAAATAATGTCGGCGTATAACTGAGGAGACTGAGCAAACAATCGTCCAACCATAGCCAATTCTAAGCGATAGATAGGCGAGCTAAACATGGTCAGTGAGTCTAAATTGGGGTTTTCACCTTTAAGATGTTGGCCATACACAAACGTGTTGAAGTGGCGCATAACCTGTATATATGCCATAGCTTCATCGTGATCTTTTGCACTGGAGTTGTGAACAGTCGCGCCCCAGATTCGCATTTGCTCTATTAGCCACTCATACTTATCACTCTGGCGGCCGTTACACACCACCACCACCTGCTTAATCATACCCGGGGCATCAGGGCCAAACATGGGATGTAATCCCACCACAGGTCCTTTGTGTACACCAAGCATGGCGTTGAGCGGCATTGCTTTTATACTGGTAATGTCTGCAAGAATACAGTTATCAGGTAGCATGGTTAGGCGCTTTATAACCGCTTCGGTTAAATTGATAGGTACTGCCACAATAACTAATGAGGCGTTTGACAACAGCGTCTGCGCGTTGCCATTTTCCCAGTCGTCTTTTTCAACAACGCCCACGTTGTATTTACTGCGCTGAAACAAACTAACAAACACTCGCCCGAGTGCACCGCCGCCACCAATAACAACCACATTGTCGATATCTGGTTTCACGCAGCGGTATTCATTATTTTGAGTATGGTAAGACTCGCGCATAACGCGGCGAAGAAGATCTTCTGTTAAATCGGCAGAAACCCCCATTTCTTCAGCTTGTTGTCGCCTAGAAGCAATAAGGGCTTTCTCCCGTTCGGGAACGTAAACAGGCATTCCCGCTTGCGCTTTAATCTTCCCTACTTTGGTGGTGATTTCATTGCGCTTTGCAAGCAGTTCAACGAGCTGGGTATCCAGCTCGTCGATGCCTTCGCGCAGTGTTGCCAATTGCTGTGAAAAATCGGCCATTGTGGTTTATCCTTGAATCAAATGGCACTAGGGCGTGTTGATCTTTGATGTACGAGTTTTGGGCTAAATGGAAGCATTTTAATCGCGAAACAGTCCTGTAGGCCTAGTGGGCTAAGTCAAAGGGCT
>NZ_JQFW01000043.1 GCF_000753865.1 Alteromonas sp. LOR
AGCGCAATATAAAACTATTCCATATAATAAGTATTTCATTATTTATCCTTAGGTAAGTGCCTGCCAACTGACTTTCTTAGTCCGCTGAACGCCGAATAAAAATGTAACTAAAACAACGATAGACAAAACAAAGTCAATAGAGAAACCGGTAAACCTACGATCAGGTAGGCGAGCATTTCTCGTTTAATAATGTCGGACACCATAGCGTTAAGAGAAAGTCGTATGGCGTATAAACATTATTTACTTCCACCTGTCAGCCTGTTGTATTCTTCTTCAGACACTATAGTGACAGTCACACTGTCGGCGGGCTTTTTTAAAATCTTAACGTAATGCACTCGATATTGAGTCAGTAGCCCCATGACTTTTTCATTGATTATATTTTGCTTTTTACATGGCGGACAATGCTCATCTTTTTGTGCTCTTACTATAAATAATGTGTAATCGTAATCAGAAAAATCATAATCGTCAGGCAGTTGTTTCGACAACATCGCCAAATCATTGTCGGATGAATCAATAGGTTTTGTGTTAGTAAAATGTCTTGCCAAATCCCGAGCGACGCTATTCTGCTTAAAAACCGTTTCACCCTTTCGATTAACTAAATACGTCAAAGGGGTCACATTTCCGAACCCTGTCGCCTTATAATTTTCTGGCTCAATGAGCACTTCAGTGACTTCTACTGCTTTCACTGCATTTAATGACAGAGCGCAATATAAAACTATTCCATATAATAAGTATTTCATTATTTATCCTTAGGTAAGTGCCTGCCAACTGACTTTCTTAGTCCGCTGAACGCCGAATAAAAATGTAACTAAAACAACGATGGACAAAACAGAGAATCCACCCGCGTAATGCAAGATTGCGTCACTGCCTTGAAGTAAAATGTCTTTTTGACTTGAAATCGAAAAAAGTAATGTGAGCAGCGCAACTGGAAAACCAACTATCAAGTATGTGAGCATTTCCCGTTTAACAATGTCGAACACCATAGCGCCAAGGGAAAGTCGTAGCGCTATCTCTCTCTGAGATTTAATGAGTAAAATATTGATGCTGTTATATGAAAATAAGATCGTTGTTGAAAGCAAAACAACGGTGACTAATAACGATGTCGTAATTAACGCTCTTTGGGGGGCTTCTTGCTCGTCGATTAGCGCTTCCAAATTGCTCGATGTAGGATTACTAAGCCTTGCATCTATATTTTTAAGCCCTGTATCCACCGCTTTTTCAACTTGGAAAGACGACAGCTTAGTGCGTATCAGCAAACTTTCTACGCCTAATAACGTGGGAGAAACTTGGTACACGATAGGCTCTGCGATATCGTCAATACTGTTTAAATGAACATCGTTTGCAACACCCACCACATCGATAACTTGCTTATCATTATCGCTGGTATCAATAAGCAATTTCATTTGGCTTAGTGTCTGCCCATCAAAAAACTTATGATACAAAGCCTCGCTGATGACGGCTTGGTTTCTATTCCCCCATGTTAGTGTATTTCCCTTTATCAGCTCTATTCCTGCCACTTCAAAAAAATTAGGGGACACTAACGACGTTAACACGCCCGGATTATTCTTGCCTCCAAGCGGTCGAAGGTCTTGCGTATAAATTGAGGTATACGCGTTTTGATTTTTCAAAAATGGTGTTGTTGTGATAGCCGCGTGTTTTATACCTTCTATTTGCTCAATATTTTGTATGACTAGCTCTGGTAGCTCATTAGTATAAAAGGTGCCACCAAAGCGAGGGATATCAAATGTCACTATCTCTAGCTCACTTTCGTCAAATCCTCTGTCTTTTTGATAGTAAGCATACTGCTGTAAAGAAAGGTCAACGCTTTTGGTAATACTTATACAGCTTATTGAAATCATAACGGCTAACAAAAAGAACGCTTGAAGCTTAACCCCCAGGGAAATACTTGTGCCGCGGCCAAGCGATGAAGCGAAGACCTTCCTCTGTAATGAGAAAAGTATGATGGCAATACCAAACAAGGGGAGTAGCGTGGCTGATAAGATACGCATTAATGAGATCCAGTTATTATTTACAGCAGTCTGTAATTCTGGAACCGCAAAGTTGAAATAGGCAGGGCTCATTGAGTAAAAAGCTGCTGACGCTGTGGCTACCGCCGACAAGGTAAGGATGAGTTCAAACATAAGCTGTGCGAACAGCTGCTGCTTGTTTGCCCCTATCATCTTTCTAAGTTCATGTTCATTTTGACGTCTTTCTAGATCGTCACAAAGGTTACTTAAAAACGCAATTGCACTAAAGATGAGAAGCACTAAGAAGAGGTACTTCAACCGCTCCAAACGACTACTTAAGGCTACGAACTCAGAAGCTGAAATGCCAAAAGCGTCAATAATCTCTAATTTTTCGTCATCAAAGAACAATGCTTGCTGTTGTAAGTATGCTTCAAGTCTTTCAGCGGCCACTGGATTCGCTGAACTTGTTAGTAAATAGGAGTAGGTATCTGGGCTGACCCCATCAAATGTTCCAACATTCAATCGTTCAATGTAAGCATATGGAATGAGTAAATCTGTTTTTGAGCCAGGCCGTAAACCTATAAACTCCTGTGGCATAACAGCACTGATGATGAGCAATTCAGCCCCAATTTGCAGAGTTTCACCGATGATATCGTCACCTTTATCAAGTGCTTGCCATAGGGAGTAAGAGATCGCGACGTGAATTTGTTCATTAGCATTTGGAAATTCCAGTTTTTCAAGGCTTCCCTTCAATGGAGAAATACCAAGATACTCATACCCCCCTGAGAAGAAACTGGCATATACGTCACGCTTGATAACACCGCCACTTTTTAGCCATGCGTTTTTTTGATAAGCAATGCCTTTTATGTTCTCTGGACCCGCATTAGGACGGGTTAATTCTTGCGCCAGATAAAAAGGTAATGCTGACTGGTTATCCGCTGTCTTATAACTTACTTGGACAATTTTCTCAGGGTGTTTAATGGCTGCGAAGCTTGGATTTTCGTAGGCGCTTATAATGGAGAGCACTTGGGCAAAAAAAGCGATTGGCAGACCAAGTAAACAAATTCCAAACCAATTTGTCCATTGTTTAGAGAATTGACGCCACCAGTTTGATGCGAGATCAAGGGTCAGCTTGTAAGACACACTATGCATTGCCCACATCGCTCTTTGCGTGGGTGAGTTTCCCGTCTTGAATGGTGTATTGGACTTTTGCTCTTTTCGCAAACTGTATATCGTGAGTGATAAGGCAAATAGTCTTCCCCGCTTTGTTTAATGACTCAAGAATGTCAAATATGATCTCGGCGTTTGAAGTATCTAGGTTTCCAGTAGGTTCGTCGGCCAAAATTAGCGAAGGATCGTTCACCATGGCACGTGCGATGGCTATTCTCTGTTGTTGTCCTCCCGACAACTCCCGAGGATAACGCTTTAAATAATCCTCCATCCCGACTAATTTTAAGACACTCACTACTTTTTCACGATACTCTTTTCTTGAGACACTAGCATTGTATGTCAGGGGTAAGCACACGTTTTGATAAACAGTAAGATGGCCAAGGAGGTTGAAGTTTTGAAAAATTAGGCCTATTTCGGCGTTTTTTAGTTTTGCCACCGACTGTTGAGTGAGGTCGGTCACATTAGTATCAAGCAATAGATATTTTCCGCTTGTCGGCTCATTTATAAGACCTAATATAGATAATAAAGTGCTTTTCCCTGAACCTGAGGTACCAACAATTGCAACATAGTCACCTTCTGAAATCGTCATGTTAACCCCACTTAACGCGGGTACTGTTGAATGAGGGTAAACGAAATCAAGACTTTTAAACTGAATTAGTTCTGGCATACTTTTCCTTGTAACTACTACCAAGCGGCTAGTTTTCAATTCCCGAGGAATTTTGAACAAGCGCTATATTTTCACCTTCTTTTAAATTTCCAGATAGAAAGAGGGAATCGCTGCTAGCATGGGATACTCGTACGTCCGTCGCTACCATTTCACCATCAAAAATTTTGAAAACAGTCCACTCTTTTTGTTCATTGTAATTAGGCGGTTTGCTGACCGAGGCAACCATTTCAACGTCAGATGATGTAATCTCCGCCTCGATAGATTGCTCAACCGTGAACTGCTCATTAGTCTTGGTCTTGAAATCAATGGTTACCTGAACAGCACCTTCCCTTACTATTGAGTCAATAAAAGCTACTTTACCCTCCAGCCTGCCCGCTGGACTAATGACCTCTGCAACACTATTTAGACTAATTTTGTGAGATAAGTACTGAGGAATTCTCACTTCTGCGACTAGAGATGCATCGTCGACAATTGACGCTAACGATTGCCCAATATTTACTGCTTGCCCTGAACTCAGCTTTAAATCTTTAACAAGACCTGATATTGCCGCTTTTACAGTTAACTCATTTATTCTTTCTTTAAAGTAAGCAACCTTTTCAGAAGCCGCGTCATTTTGTAAGTTAAGTGCAGAAACTTGCTCTGCCTTATTCTCGGTAAACATTTCCAGCTGCTTGCGGGCACTTGCTAAACTTAGCCTTGCTTGAGCTAGCGTCAGTTCCTGCTGTTTATACCTTATATTTGAAACTATTCCTGCCTCGTGAAGAGTTCTATTAGCGTCGTATTCTAATTGTTGCTTTTTCAACATTGAGTCGGCTGCAGAGACATCAGATTGCAACTTATACTCTTCCATTTTCAATTGGCTAATTCTAAAGGCAACGTTTGCCCGTGTTTCTAGAGCCTGAGATTCAATCTCCCGATATTCTCTGGTAAGAAGTGGGTTTGTCAGGGAAAATAGCTTATCGCCTTTTTTCACTCTTTGTCCTTGATGGACATAAATATCAGAAACATAACCATCTTCATTAGCGGCAACTACTTGAGTATTAGTCGAGACAATTTTACCTATTCCGCGCAAAAGGGAAGATGACGGAGATAACCTCACTTCATAGGTTTCAAAGCGTGTTTGTGACTTTGAGCTTTGATAAAAGCTAACAATAAACACAGCAATGAGTAAAAAAACGAAGAAAACCAATATCAAATAAGGTTTTTGTAAACTCTGTTTAGTTTTGATGTGAGCCTGCATTGAGAGGTCTCCCTAACTTTATAGTAATATACCCGATCGAATTATGAAGATAGGGACTAGTGGGCAACTCTTATATTTCGACTGTCGCCGGTGATACTGTTAGGTGAAAACCTCTATCAATAGGAATATATAGATTAATGACGGTGAAGTGGTCATTCAGAAAGCGGATATTCATTTTGCTGTGTGATTTGATTGCCGATTCCATGCTGTCTTCCTTTTTTATCGTTTTTTGGCGTTCCTAACCTGCAAAATCCAACTTAGCATAACGAACAAAAAACTCAAAGTAACCGGCGCATGACCTCTTCTCCCTCCCTACCTGGTCATAATCGAAAGTATCTTTAAAATCTGAGCGCATAAAAACAGGACGCTTTGAGCGCTTCATTCTCATTCCTGTTTTACTTTAAATTGTCACCGTTGACCCCTTTGAAAACAGGTAAAATAATACGCAAAAATACGACAATTATGACCTTCCAGCATCTAATAGAACTAGCATTACTGAAAACCACACTACTTAATGCTAGAGTTGTGAAAAACAAAATATAAGCTCTGTACTCTATGACCAATGAAACTCCGTTAGTCACATCTTTCGATGTGCGTTTTTGTGAAACTGATGCGCTGCAGCATGTGAGTAATACGGCTTTAGTGGCATGGTTTGAAGCCGCTCGTGAGCCCATTTTTCGTATGTTTACCCCCGAGTTAGATTTACAAAATTGGCCGCTGATTTTGGCCAGCTACAAAGTGAATTTTTTGGCGCAGATTTTCTATGGCAAACCAGTAACCGTAAAAACCTTTATCAGCCGATTGGGCAACAGTGCATTCGATGTGTTTCAGGAGCTGTGGCAAGATGACAAGTTATGCTCAACGGGTGTGACTACAATGGTGCATTTTGATTACAAAACCCAGCGCTCAGCGCCTATTCCTGATGAGGTAAAGGCAGCCCTTCATTCTCACTTCAAAGACATTTCAGATAAGTAAGGCACGGGGTAAGTAATCACCATGAGCGATTTAATAGAAGTAATTGATGATGTATTGCCACCAGAGTTGTGTACTCAGCTTATGGACCGCTTTGAAAACAGTCCTAACTTGAGTCAAGGTCGCACTGGTGGCGGCGTTGATTTAGATAAAAAACGCAGCACTGATGTGTCGATTAGCCGTAACGATGAGTTCCAAGATTTATTCAAGCAGGTCATGCAGCACACGGGTCAACAGTTGGTGGCGTATATTGAGAAATACTATTACGCACTCGTAGGCCCAATTGGGCTTACTGTAAAACACCCGAAAACCGGCGAGCCCGTAAAGCTTACTGGGGAAAATTTTGAAGAAGTAGGCAAGCCAAACTTAGCGAACTTAGTGAACTACTTATTTCGGGTAGGCGATGTGAATGCCCAGCGTTATACTGCGGGCAACGGGGGCTACCCCTACTGGCACTCAGAAGTGTATCCACAGCTTCAACATAACGATGCACTACACCGAGTATTGCTGTTTATGTATTATCTCAACGACGTGGATGAGGGCGGCGAAACTGAGTTCTATTATCAAGACCGTTCAGTAAAACCAAAAGCAGGAAGAATGGTTATTGCTCCAGCGTATTTTACCCACACTCACCGCGGGCAAATACCTAAGAGTAATGATAAATATATTCTAACCTCGTGGCTTTTGTTTAACCGTGCAGAGCAAATTTACACCCAAGGGTAATGGCTAAGGCCCTACTTCTAGGTGAGGATTCTTATGCGAGGCTATTAAGCGCGGCTTTTGTTCTATAGCAAAAGCTGGGCAATATCGAAGGGTTAAAACCCTTCGACGGCCTCGCCTTTCAAACGATAGCCCACCGAAGCAATATCGCCCTTCCAACCATCTGTAGACAGCTCACCCGTCACCCAAATTGCATCGTAAATATTGTCGATAGCAATGCCTTCTTCAAATTTAACATACACAATTTGATTAGAGGGTGGTGGCGGAACGTGGATACAAGCGCCAAAAAACGGCACTAATAAAAACTCAGTGGTGAGTTCGGCCGTGCCTTCAAGAGGAACCACAAAGCCCGGAATTTTAACCCGTTTACCATCATAGGTATTTACCACAGGCGCGTCGGGCTGTATTTGGCTCATCTCACCGTTGTGCTGCACCGCTGGTGGCGCTAGTTCGTTGAAGCCAGGAGGAACTAAGTCTTCCCAATACACTTCTACCGGCGCCTCTTGAGCTTGCGCTGAAACAGCGAAAAGCATCAAGCAGGATACTAACGCAAATAATGATGTTACTTTTGCAGTAGCCATAATCCTCTCTTATAAACAAAAACGGGCTGGTCGTAACCAGCCCGTTGTAGCATTACATTCACCTAAGGTGAATTATTCTGCTTTGAAACGCTCAACACTTGAGACAATCTCAGCTTTAGCAGCTGCAGCATCGTCCCAACCTTCAATTTTCACCCATTTACCAGGCTCTAAATCTTTGTAGTGCTCAAAGAAGTGCTCAATTTGCTTAAGAAGCAACGCAGGTACGTCGGCCAATTCTTTAACATCGCGGTAAATAGTAGATAGCTTGTCTACCGGTACAGCAAGAACTTTAGCGTCTTTGCCCGACTCATCAGTCATGTTCAATACGCCAACAGGACGACACTTAATCACTGAACCCGCAAGTAGTGGGAAAGGCGTCATTACTAATACATCAACCGGGTCGCCGTCTTCAGACAAGGTGTTGTTAACGTAACCGTAGTTAGTTGGGTAATGCATGCATGTCGCCATAAAGCGGTCTACATACAACGCACCAGTATCTTTATCTACTTCATACTTAACTGGGTCAGCGTGTGCTGGGATTTCGATAATTACATTCACTTCATCAGGCAAATTCTTGCCCGCAGGAACAGCATTCAAGCTCATTCGATTGTCCTTACAATAATAGGTTAGAAATTTTGCCCGTAAGTATACGGTGACAGCGGCAAAATAAAAATGGTTTAAGACTGATGTCGCATCAAACTATTGAATTTTGCCGCCTCATAATAACTATTTTGTGATTAGTTAGGCTTTTTTGGCGTAACTCACGCACATATCGACTTCTTCACTCGAGCCGATAATGCAAGGTACACGTTGGTGAATCTCTTCCGGCATCACTTCAAGTATGCGGCCTTCACCTGTTTCAGCTTTACCACCCGCTTGTTCCATCAAAAACGCCATTGGGTTTGCTTCATATAACAAACGCAGTTTTCCTGGCTTTGACGGGTCGCGATTATCAAACGGGTACATAAAAATACCGCCACGACATAATAGACGATGAATATCGCCAACCATGGCAGCTACCCAGCGCATGTTGTAATCTTTCTCGCGAGGCCCCTCTTTCCCAGCAAGTAAGTCGGCAATGTAAGCCTGCATTGAAGGTTCCCAATGACGCTGGTTAGACGCGTTAATGGAAAACTCAGAGGTTTGCGCCGGTACTTCAATATTAGGGTGCGTTAACAGAAAGCCACCGTGGGTTTTATCTAGCGTGTATATGTGCGTTCCACGGCCTGTAGTGAGTGCAAGCATAGTTGACGGACCATAAAGTACGTAACCTGCTGCAACCATCTGTGTACCTGGCTGAAGAAAAGCCGAAGGGTCATCAGGCTCCATCCACTGAGGCGCATGAGTAATAGAGAAAATGGTACCAATCAAGCTGTTAATTTCAGTATTTGAAGAGCCGTCTAGCGGATCGAAACTCACTAAGTATTTGCCCTCAGGATTGCAGGGAACAACATCGTCTTCTTCTTCTGATGAAATCGCTTTAACGTAACCCGACTCTCTCAGCGTATCTTTTAAAATATGATTAGAAATAACATCGAGCTTCTTTTGCGTCTCGCCCTGCACGTTTTCAGAGAGCGTTGAACCCAGTACGCCAGCAAGGGCGCCCTGACTGACACGGAAAGAAATTTCTTTGCAACCAGCTAGCAGCGTACGAATGAGCAATATTAGCTCAAGCGGTGCACCGTCTTGTTGCAATTGAGAGTTTAAACGTTTCATTTATTAAAAGCCTTTTTTTCGAGTGTAGGGTGTGGTGTCACAAGACGCACAGTTTTCGCACTGGCTTATCGCTCGTTGCTTTGCCAGTTAATCCTTTGCAAGTGTGTCGACAGGCGGCGCGTTAGCAATGTGCCGTACATCAATTGTAACCATGTTCGCCTAGAAATAGAACAGACATACAGGGTTATATACCATCAGAGTAACATTCACACACCATACCAGTTTTAGCGTTATCAACCTGAGCGTTCAGTAAATAAGGTCAACGTTGACTGTAAACGTGAGATAGCGGTGGCTAATCAAAGCGCTTAAGCTGAGTTTTTCTCACGTTGAATTATCCAAATCTTTTAAGGTTCTGATACAGTACACCCCATAAATGACAAGAATGAGAATGCGCTATGCACGTACATATTTTGGGTATCTGCGGAAGTTTTATGGGCGGCATTGCAGCCATCGCTAAGTCACTTGGACACAAAGTGACAGGGTCTGATAGCAATGTTTATCCACCCATGAGCACCCAGTTAGAGGCTTTGGGAATAGAACTCACCGAAGGGTTTGACGAAAGTCAGTTTTCGCCAACGCCAGATATCGTTATTATTGGCAACGCCTTGTCTCGCGGCAACCCGGCCGTAGAGTATGTGCTAAGCCGCAACCTAGCCTATACCAGCGGGCCTCAGTGGCTGTTAGATAACCTGCTAAAAGATAGATGGGTTATTGGCTTATCGGGCACCCATGGTAAAACAACCACCAGCAGTATGGTGGCATGGATATTAGACTATACGGGGCTAAACCCTGGCTACCTTATTGGTGGCGTTCCTGAAAACTTTGGCGTCTCAGCACGCATTGGCGATGGGCCATTCTTTGTCATTGAAGCCGATGAATACGACAGCGCGTTTTTCGACAAACGTTCTAAGTTTGTACATTACCGCCCAAAAACACTGGTCATTAATAATTTAGAGTTTGATCACGCAGATATCTTTCCTAACTTGGCCGCCATACAAACTCAATTTCATCACTTAATTAGAATGGTGCCAGAAAATGGCTTAATTCTCTCACCGAGTGACGTCCCTGCTATTGAAGAAACCTTAGCGCAAGGCTGTTGGTCGTCTCGCCAGTGTTTAGGTAAAGAATGGTCGAGTAAATTGCTAAATAAAGACGGCAGTCAATTTGATGTTATCCACAATGGTGACACCAAAGGTACCGTAACATGGTCGCTTCTCGGTCAGCACAATGTGGACAATGGCCTTATGGCAATTGCCGCTGCTCACCATGCTGGCGTAACACTACCTGATGCAATTGCAGCCCTCGCCCATTTTAAAAATGTAAAACGTAGAATGGAGGTTAAGGGCGTGGTGAATAACATCACGGTATATGATGACTTTGCTCACCACCCTACCGCCATAGCAACCACCCTTGAAGGGCTTCGCAATAAAGTAGGCAATGCGCGAATTCATGCCGTATTAGAACCCCGCTCTAACACGATGAAAATGGGCATTCACAAAGACACGCTAGCAAATTCGTGGCAGCAAGCCGACGAGGTATACTTATACGAACCCAAAGAAATGGGATGGTCGTTAAGTAAAGCTGCGGCCCAAAGCCCCGTTTCCTCACAGTGTTTTAATGAGGTAGAACCGATCGTTCAACTCCTAGCTACCGTAGCACTGCCAGGCGATCATATTCTCATTATGAGCAATGGTGGTTTCGACGGTATTCACGGGCGTTTATTAGATGCGCTTAGTAAAAAAATATAACAGGGCCAACACATGAAACATGACAAGCAAGTCACTCTTGCTATTACCGGCGCGTCTGGCGCACCCTATGCACTTACATTGCTGCAATCACTCGTTAGCGCCGACTACCAAGTTTACGTGCTTATCTCATCTGCGGCTAAAGTGGTGTTCGCTACCGAAGAAAATGTAAAAATTCCTTCGCGCCCTGAAGATGCAGCGGCATTTTTTACCGAGCACTGCGGCGGTAAACCTGGCCAAATTAAGGTATTCGGGAAAGAAGAGTGGTTCTCTCCGGTTGCCTCGGGCTCGGCGGCGCCGGCTAAAATGGTTGTGTGCCCTTGCTCTACCGGCACCTTATCGGCTATCTCCATTGGGGCGAGTGATAATCTTATTGAGCGGGCAGCCGACGTAGTACTCAAAGAGCGAGGCCAACTTATTTTAGTCCCCCGTGAAATGCCGCTTTCCTCCATTCACCTAGAAAATATGTTAAAACTGTCACAAATGGGTGCCACAATTATGCCAGCAGCCCCCGGTTTCTATCACAATCCTAAAACGATTGATGATCTGGTAGACTTTGTCGTGGCTCGAATTTTAGACCACTTAGGTATAGAACAATCATTGGTTGCTCGGTGGGGCTACCAATCGTCAAAACATTCAGAGGAATAACTATGTTTGCATTTGCAAATAGGACTTGCGCAGTGGCATTAAGCACACTGATAACAATGTGCATTGCTTCACCCGCTTTTGGTTGGGGTCAAACGGGTCACCGAGTAACGGGCGCTATTGCCGAGCAGTATTTAAGCCCGCTGTCGCAAGCGGCACTCATGGATTTACTACCCCATGGCTCCCTTGCCGAAGCCTCAACCCATGCCGATGAAATGCGCTCAAACCCCAGTGAGTTTTGGCAAAAAACCGCTAACCCTTGGCACTATGTGACAGTGCCTGAAGGTAAACGCTATGTTGAAGTAGGTGCACCAGAGCAAGGCGACGCGTTTAGTGCACTTAGCGATTTTACTAAAACCTTGAAAAGCGAAACGGCGAGTGATGATGAAAAACGACTGGCTCTTCGTTTTATCGTACACATTATTGGCGACCTGCATCAGCCGCTTCATGCGGGCAACGGCACCGATCGCGGTGGCAACGATGTAAAGGTTCGCTTTTTCTGGCAAGACTCTAACCTGCACCGCGTGTGGGACTCACAAATGTTAGATCAGCGCGCGCTGTCTTACACCGAGTGGACGGCTTGGTTAACTGAGCAAATTACCGCAGAGGATATTCGCAACTGGGCAACAACCGATCCCTACGTATGGATTGAAGAGAGCGTTAGTATTCGCGATACAATTTATCCTATTGATGCCAATAAAATGAGTTACGACTACTTGTACAATCACCTGCCAACGGCTAAACGTCGTCTGCAGATGGCGGGAATACGCATTGCTATGTATTTAAACGCTGTATTTGAAGACGCAAACACATAATCAGTAACGGAAGGGCGTGATGCCCCTATCGAATAAGCTGAACCAATACAAAATAAAAACGGAGGCCTAGGCCTAATGCCGATCAGTTAAGAAATATTTTAGCGATCGGTTGACCGATCTTTTATAGATGCAAAAATCCGATGAGCAT
>NZ_JQFW01000044.1:0-730 GCF_000753865.1 Alteromonas sp. LOR
TACTTCTTCACCAACTTTAACAATACCTTGCTCAACACGGCCTGTTACAACAGTACCACGACCTGAGATTGAGAATACATCTTCGATTGGAAGAATGAACGGCTTGTCGATTGCACGCTCTGGCTCTGGGATATATGAATCAAGAGCTTCACCTAGTTCGATGATTTTCTTTTCCCATTCTGCGTCGCCTTCAAGGGCTTTAAGTGCAGAACCTTGGATAACTGGAAGGTCATCGCCTGGGAAGTCATATTCGCTAAGAAGTTCACGAACTTCCATTTCTACTAGCTCAAGAAGCTCTTCATCATCAACCATGTCACATTTGTTCATGAACACGATGATGTGAGGAATACCAACCTGACGACCAAGTAGGATGTGCTCACGAGTCTGTGGCATAGGGCCATCAGTCGCAGCAACTACTAGGATACCGCCGTCCATCTGTGCAGCACCAGTGATCATGTTTTTAACGTAATCAGCGTGTCCTGGGCAGTCAACGTGCGCGTAGTGACGAGAAGGAGTATCATATTCTACGTGTGACGTAGAGATGGTGATCCCACGTGCTTTTTCTTCAGGCGCGTTATCGATCATATCGAATGCGCTTGCAGAACCGCCGTAGGTCTTCGCTAGAACAGTAGTGATAGCTGCAGTTAGCGTGGTTTTACCGTGGTCAACGTGGCCGATAGTACCCACGTTTACATGGGGTTTCGTACGTTCAAACTTTTCTTTTGCCATT
>NZ_JQFW01000044.1:740-7302 GCF_000753865.1 Alteromonas sp. LOR
CTATTATCCCAGCAAAGTTACATTAAAAAAATTTTGAATTTTTACAACATGAGCTGGGGAGAAAAATGGTGCTGATAGGCAGATTCGAACTGCCGACCTCACCCTTACCAAGGGTGCGCTCTACCAACTGAGCCATATCAGCACTGATTTGGAGCGGGCAGTGGGAATCGAACCCACATCATCAGCTTGGAAGGCTGAGGTAATAGCCATTATACGATGCCCGCAAATCTTAATTCTCTGGCCACCTCATAAAGAAAGTGGTGGAGGGGGCAGGATTCGAACCTGCGAAGGCTGAGCCGGCAGATTTACAGTCTGCTCCCGTTGACCGCTTGGGTACCCCTCCAGAATTGATGGTGCCGACTGCCGGAATCGAACTGGCGACCTACTGATTACAAGTCAGTTGCTCTACCAACTGAGCTAAGTCGGCACTACATCAAGTGGGTGCGCATTCTAGAGTAATGAATTACTCAGTGCAAGTGTCTTTTCGAAAAATTTTCATTTTTCTTTTCTGACCGATTTCTCAATCTATCAGAAGGTTACGCCTAAATTGAACTAAGTTCTTTTCGAGCGTAGCGGGCAAGACCTTGCACCACCAAATGAGCGGGACGAATGTTAACAGCGGATTCTAAGAATGCAAACACTTTTTTGTCTCCACCCCCTAAAATAATGTCAAAATCGGTTTGTTTGCTTGATATGTAATCAATGGCGCTCAAATAAACACCATAAACCGCTGCATGACACCCTGTTGCTACGCACTCTTCAGTATCTGTACCTACCCCAAAGCTGGTCGGAATTTCATCATTCGCTGATACTTTTTTTGTAGATGCAACCAAAGCGTCTCGCATAACGTTAAACCCTGGCACTATCCAACCGCCTAAATGTTGACCATTCACCACAAAATCTACCGTTATTGCAGTACCAACATCCATAACAAAAAATGCTTTTTTTGTTTTTTCTGCAGCACACACCATCGCGAGCCACCGATCAACGCCCATTTTTTGTACATTCTCGTAACTATTTTTTATATCGAATGCTGATTTTTCTGTGTGTTTTTCAATGAAATTAATTTTGCGAGGCAAACAGAGGGTATTTATTTCTTTCGAGACTTCATTATTTCTAACTGAAGCTAAATAAATATGAGAAATTTTTTCGTAAGAGTCGATAAATTTAAAAAGCTCAGCTATCGAACTTACAGATTGGGGCTCTTCTTTGTCATTACACAACAGAGAATATTTGATTCGTGTGTTGCCAATGTCCACTAATAAGACATTTTGCTCACTTGCTACAGCATTTTTTTCAGATGGGATACTATCAGTTACCACGAAGGCTAACCTCACCGCCATGAAAACGTGTAATGCCGTCTTGTGTTTCCACTAACAGTGCACCGCTGGCGTCTACGCCCCTATCGATACCAGAGAATCGCTTCTCACCCATTTGCAGCACTATCCTTCTATCACCGTAAAGATCTAAGGCTTCCCAATGAGGAACAAATGGCCCAAAGCCTTGTTGAGTAAATTTAGGAAGATAAGACCATAGTGATTTAATAATTTGCGCCGCTAATTCATTTCTATCTGGCACTGTACCTAAAAATGAAGCGAGATCGCTATGAGGTTGCCCAACGTCGTATTGGTTATCTGGCACACACACGTTCAATCCTATACCAATGACGCAATGCGCTGTCGCTCCAATCTGCCCTTCTACCTCTATCAATACGCCAGCAAGCTTTTTACCCTGTAAGTAAATATCGTTCGGCCACTTTAATTCGGCATCGTTAACGCCAAACTCTTTTAGCGCGTCGCACACTGCAAGACCAACCAATAAAGAAAGGCCCGCCATGCTCTGATATCCATCTGGAAACGACCAATACATGGAGAATGTTAGGCTACCGCCCACAGGCGCTAACCAAGTTCTGCCATGTCTTCCGCGACCTGCGGTTTGTATTTCAGCAAAAATAGCATCACCGTCGGCTAATTCTTCTCGATTATTAGCAATGCGTTTTTTCATCTCTGTATTTGTTGATGGGAGTACCGACTCAACATCTATCATGGCTCGTTTGGTGTTACCCAAGTACTTCTTAATGCTATCTGCACTTAACATGGGAAAACCTCGCTCTAGTCGATATCCCTTACCTTTTACCTTAAATACATCCAATCCCCAGTCAGATAACTGAGAAATATGCCCTGCAACAGCGGTACGCGATAGTCCAACCTCTTGAGCTATAGTTTCACCGGAGTGAAAGTGACCGTCGGACAATAGCGCTAATATATGTTTTCTTATTACTTTAGATGCCTGTCTCATAGCGAAATAAGTCCTTTGCTTCCTAAAAGGCGTACTTCAGGTTCGAGTTTGATATTAAACCTGTCAGAAACGCTGGCTATGATATCTCTTGCCATAGATAGTACATCGCTACCGTTTGCATCGCCAAGGTTTGTAAGTACTAAAGGCTGTGTAGGGTGACACCTCACATCGTTCAGCGTCTTTCCTTTAAAACCAGCTTGGTCAATGAGCCAGGCTGCCGGAATTTTCACACTATCGTCGGCGGATTTCGTTTTTACAGTAAAATGAGGTACATGTTCGTATTGATCAGCAATTGTTTTGAAATGATCGTAAGTGACAATTGGATTTTTGAAGAAGCTTCCCGAATTACCGAGAACGGCAGGGTCTGGAAGTTTGGACTTACGCACCTCTATAACTTTGTGATATATGTCCTGTGGCGTTGGATTTGTTAACGCGGCAAGCTCACCATAAGCGGTATTTAACTCATAAACTTTTGGTAGGACAAAATTTACGTGGGTAATAAGCACCTTATTGGCCAGCGCATGTTTGAATACACTATCTCGATAACCAAACTGACAGTCTTCATTTTTTAATAGAATCTTTTCACCCGTGTTAAGTACCACGGCTTCTATCGTTTGTATTAATGTATCGACCTCTACGCCGTAGGCGCCAATATTTTGAATTGGACTAGCCCCCACTGAACCAGGGATTAGCGCTAGGTTCTCAAAGCCAAACCACTCATTTTGCATACATAGTTTGACAAGCTCGTGCCAATTTTCGCCTGCACCTACGCGTAAAAAGTGACTATTTTCGTCATCAAAATGGCTTACGCCTTTTATCTCATTGACCAGTACTGTGCCTTCAAATGTTTCGGTGAATATTGAGTTGCTGCCACCGCCAAGCAAATAACACACATCGGTGTTGTTATAGAGGCGGAAAAAGGAGTCGATATCTGAAAACGATTGAATTGTTTTGCACGACGTATTTAGACCAAACGTGCTGTAGTGTTTCAATGAGGGCATAATGTCTTCGAACTGCGAATAATTGCCTAATGGTAGGGTAAGCAGAGAATAAAGAAAAGTATATCACTTCAATAAAGCGTGAGGGATTGAATTAACCTAGTGAATATAAGGTAGGTTATGAAAACTCGAAGAATCTGTAAAAAGCTAAAACTTTGCTTTTACAATTTAGTTGTCTTGACGTTCCCTTCGCCTCATTGGCATTGAGTCAATATCTGAAAATATGCTTACTGGGTCTATCACGTCATACTGCTCTTTTGTACCGCCATCAAGACCGATGAGGACTGCCTTATTTGAATTCAGACGACGTTGAACTATAGCCAGAGAAGGAAGACAAGATAATGAGTTTCCAAACGGATAAACCGTTTTTCTATCAATGCCCAGTACAAGAAGCTTTCTCTCTGTAAGTTCATTTACACTGTAGTCTAGATATTCTGTTAACTCTTTCAGCTCCACATCGTCATCAACTCTTACTAAAAGAGTTCTATTTTGCCAGCGCATATCGGTGAAGAACAAAGAACAGGACTCCTGATACGACAAACCCGTTGGCTCACTTTTCGCAAATGAAAGGGACGAAGTCGCTATAAAGGCAGAAAGAAACGATATGATGTATTTTGACGTTTTCATAAATTCTATTACGCAACACCACCCCTTTCGTTCAAACAATAAAGGGGGTCAGGTCCACATTTCGAAATACACACTGACATTGCCCGCTTAAACTCAATCGATAATTGGGGTCAGAACCACATTTTTTGACCGTTTTTCTGTTGTAGGCAATGTGGATGATAATAAATAGGGATCTGACCCCGTTTATTTTTAGTTTGACAGCCAGTCTTATATGCTAAGGACGACAATATATCGGGTTCTGACCCTGTTTTATGTTCGTTAGATTCGATGTGCTGAATATATTTGGGAGATAAATACGGACCTGACTCCATTTGTTTTTAACTCTTTCAGCTCCTCATCGTCATCAACTCTCACTAAAAGAATTCTGTGTTGCCAGCGCATATCGGTGAAGAACATAGAACAGGACTCCTAATGCAACACACCCGTTGGCTCACTTTTCGCAAATGAAAAGGGCGAAGTCGCTATAAGAGCAGAAAGAAACGGTATGATGATAAGGGATTTTTCACTCTGTACATTTTGTATTGAATGAATTGAAGGTCATTGGGGATAAACGCGAATCTGCCCCCACTCATTTCCCACAAAAACTTAACTATGAAGCTTTATACCCAATTCTAAACCCACCCCAATGCTTGCCATTTACATAAATAGGCGCAGAAAGGTCGTGCATAATCTCACCTGTGTCTCGTTTATAAGTTTGCAGCAGAAACGACTCAGTGTTGCTGCCGCAACGACTGCCGGTTTTGTCATTAAAAATTCGCTTTGTTCGGCTGTTAGCTAGGTCAGTAGCATAATCCCCTGTAAGAGGTTGGCTGAACTTATTGTTATGGGTTGGGAAGTAACCATTCTTATCCACCGCACCGGCATAAATAATAAAATTATGAGTGTCTAAAATCGGCTCTTGAATATCCGGTAACACAGAATCGGTAAAACTATCGAATGTGGTAGTGTGCTTTTCAGGATTAGTGTTCGGCACCGGTTTATAGGAAAAATTAAAAAGGTCGCGCTCTGAAATAGCGCCTTCGCTAATAGCCTTCTCAAAACGTTGACCTACCTCTTTCGCAGTTTTTATCGCTATATCTCGCACTCGACTGTTTTCATCGTCAATATTCAGAGTTTCTAGTAATCTAAAAATATCTTCTGCTTGAGTACTTAACGCTAGTGCTTGCTCGGCAACTTCGGATAGGTCATGCTCGAGATCGCTTGTAGCATGTTGTAATGTTGAAATAGAATCACCAATGCCACCGCTATCGTTTGCCAGATCTGCTACATTTTCCTTCATTGTTTCCATAGCGTTTCTCGCTTCTGAGGATAATTCGCTCGACTCGGCTATGAATGTTTCGCTTTCAGTAAGAAGCTCACTCATACTTTCACCAGATTCAGATACCTTAGACATGGCCTCAACAGCGCTTTTACTGCTTTGATTCATGTCCTGTAGTAAATGTTCAATACCCGATGTAGCCTCAGTGGTTTTTTTAGCCAACGCGCGAACCTCATCAGCAACGACCGCAAAACCACGCCCTTGGTCGCCGGCTCGAGCTGCTTCTATTGCAGCATTGAGTGCGAGCATATTTGTTTGGTCAGCTAATTGATTAATCGTGTTGGTGATACTACTGATACCTTCAGCTCTACTTTTGAGCACAACAAGCGTTTGTGAAGATTCGGTTATTTGTTCGCGCAGTAGTTTCTGATGTTCCAGTACTTGTTTTAGGCGGCGACTGCCTCGCTGTGTTTTTTCATCAGACGTTGTAATCGCTTCGCCTGCTTGCGCGGTTAAGTTGCTCAGTGATGCACTGCCATTTTCTAAATTCTGGAGACGCGTGCTCATCTCGCTAATACTATTTACTTGTTCACGAAAGGCGGAAGACAGTTTATCTAAGAAAAATGAGACTGACGCGCCGCCAATTGCAATGCGACTTGATGCCGCACTTATATCATTACCTTGGGCAAAACCATCAAACTGCGTGTAGGACGAATCGTTATGACCTTCTAATTGAGAACCTAGTTTTGGTGGCGATAGCGAGTGTGACGAAAAAGAAGAATTAGACGATTGTTCGAGCCCACTATTACTTGATTGGGAAGGTAGATAATAAGTAACAGCAAAGGCGATAACAAATGAAACGAATACCGATATATATATGTTTTCCGTCACCAAAAAGGAGACTATAACGGCAATGGAAGAAACAAGACTAGGTATTACATTCAACATGGTTGTCATCACTGCATAATCTATTATTTTATAGACTGTAGGAGATAGCATCGCAAAAGACTATACGAAAATAGTCTTACATTGCTCCTCGTACTCTCGACATAGACAAACAATGTGGCTGCTGTTGTTTAGATATGAGCGACATCGCAGTTTTTAACCCTCGACGACATTATACGTCTCGAGTAAAACGATAGTCGGGTGGAAGCGGAATCATTTTTCATTAGTCTGTTTTAGGCACTATAGATAACAATAAATTGGGTTCTGACCCTGTTTTATCTTCGGTAGGTTCGATGTAATGAATGTAATTGGGGGATAAATGCGAATCTGACCCCCATTATTTTTTTGGGGCAGAAAACAAAAAACCCGCCGTTAGGCGGGTTTTTCTTAATGGGACCTGGCAGTGTCCTACTCTCACATGGGGAAACCCCACACT
>NZ_JQFW01000045.1:0-766 GCF_000753865.1 Alteromonas sp. LOR
GCGCCTAGGAACCGAGGCTGTCGAACAATCCTTTAAAAAGATGGCTAAACATTGGTATCAACAACATGAATTCGAAACATGGAACGGACTGAATTTGCTCGGAGTAGATGGTGTCGTTTGGCGAACGGCAGATACCGCTGAAAACCGCGATAAGTATGGCTCTGGCAGTACTCAACATGGTGATACTGCATTTCCTCAGATTCGCATGGTCTGCCAAATGGAACTGACAAGCCACCAACTCATCAGCAGTGCGTTTGATAAATACAAATCGAATGAGATGGTGCTAGCAGAGCAGCTGATTAGCGATACACCTAATCATTCACTGACCATGTTTGACCGTGGCTTTTATTCCTTAGGCTTGCTTCATCAGTGGCAAAACGCTGGAAAAGAAAGGCACTGGATGATACCCGCCAGAAAAGGGCTTCAATTTGAAGTATTAGAAAGTTATAGCCGTGTAGATAAACGGGTAAAACTGACAACTACACCTCAAGCGAGAAAGAAGTTCCCTGAGCTTCTAGACGAGATTGAGGCGCGGCTGGTGACGAAGAAAATAAAAGGGAAAGAGTGCCGAATTCTGACCTCGCTTACCGATGTAATGCGCTACCCCAGTGACGACATCGTAGACTTATACACCCATCGCTGGGAAATTGAGTTAGGGTATCGGGAAATGAAACAAACGCTACTGAAGAGTGAATATACGCTTAGGAGCAAGCGTCCTGACATGGTTGAACAAGAGTTATGGGGATTACTGCTTGCCTATAACTTG
>NZ_JQFW01000045.1:934-21848 GCF_000753865.1 Alteromonas sp. LOR
ATAACGACGGTGCTCACTAGCCCTGGAAAACTGCCCGTGTTGTATGAAAACCTCATCAACCAATTGACTTACTACGAGCTTCCAACAAGGCGAGAAGACAGGTTATACCCTCGGTGCGTCAAACCCAAACCTAGCAAGTACCCTACTAAAAAGAAAAATGCCAGTCAGCTTAACTGACTGGCATTAAGCAAATGCTCCCTTTTTTAATCGTAAAACGGCGCTCTTATCTCGGTCTGATTAATTAACCTTGCAGGTCGCTGTAACATTTGACCGCCATCTCGAGATATTGGTACCCAAGGGAAGAATCCACGCCCTTTTGAAGGCTGCAGCAAAAATAAGTCAGTTGGAATTGAGATATAGAAGCCTTTCGTAAAACTCCCTTCCCCATACTCTTCTGACGATACATCCGTGAAAGCTGCAAATGCCCCCACAATAATTCCGCTGTCAAAACGTTTGGCGTAATCGATATTCACGCCTTTATCTTTTGCAAGAAATTGCCCTGCACTCACGGTTATTTGGGTGTCATCTAAAAATTCGGGCTTCCAATACACACTCGCGTGTCCGGTAATAGCATCGTAGTCTTCCAACGCCATTTGTTTTAACGGGTCGCGCTGCTTTACGTAGTTAATATCTAAGCCGTAGGCGATATTACTATCCACTTCGCGATACATTATTTCGCCGCCGACACCAGCAAACATGGTTTCTAAATAACCCGCATAAGCCTGCCCAAATAGGTTTTCAGATAGCCTATCTTTGTAGTGCAAAATAGCAGTATCTAGCCATACGTCATTTTCAGAAACATACTCTCTTACCCGCGTTCTTACTCTGGGTAAAGTCACCTCTTGGTTATCAACGAGATAGTTAAATTTATCGAAATTATCGAGTAAAGTTACACGGGCACTGCCACTTACTGAAAACTTTTCGTCAAACGCATATCCACCGCCTAGCAAAAACCCAGTTTGGTAAAGGTAAAAGTCTTCTGGGTTACCGAAAGACTGAGTAAAGAAAAAGTCTGCACTATAAAATAACCCTTTGGTATTTTCAGGTTCATAAGCGTCTAATACCTCCTGAGAGGGGTCAGTTCTTATATGGGTTTGCTTAATATCAGCATCCACAGACTCATAACGCGCAGCCGCAATAAAGGCTTCAGCATCCACCTGAGTATCTACCATTGGCTGACCGCCACGGTTATCTACAATATGATAGGTTTTTACCGTATCTGGCAGCTCAGAGGCCGCCACACGACCAATTCGCTCTATTGCTTCGTCTTGATCGCGATAGCTCACTTGTGTGCCATAAAACGTAGCTTCGTTCTCGGTTAACTCTGCATCAGAAAGTACAAAGCCAGCATCGCGGAACATGTCGTTATACAATGCTGATTTATTAACGTCTTCAATCTTTTTAGGCGGGCGCCTTGCCATTAACGACCGCGGCTCGTTATCGAATTTCAGCTGCGAGGCTGTATTCATATTGAAACGATACGTTAAACCAAACCCAATGGTGTTGCCACGCTGATAATTAAAAGAAAAGTCGACGTCTTTATATCGATAGACTGCACCAATATTCCAACGAGAATCTTGCTCAAGCTCACCAGCCCGGTCTTCAGAGTAATCATTCCCTTCAAACTCTAGCTTTAATGTGAGCGGTTCCCATGGTGTTTGATATTCAATACCACCAAAAAATGAGGCTGTACCTTTGAAGAACTGATCGTAATCTACTTTTCCGCCTCTGCCAGAGAAGCCAGAGGGGCGCTCACAGAAACTGTCTTTTAACTCACAAAATGGGTTGGTAATATCATCGGCAGTACCGAGATAACCCCACCCCAATCCTAAATGAAAATCAAACGGGCCTACAGATTTACTGGCGTTGATATATTCACTTTCAAAAAAACCGGTGCCACCAAAATCTCTAAAACCAACGCTGATATCCGGTAAGTAATAGCTCTCTTTCCACAATCTAAACTTGACGTCTAAACCTTTGTCTTTGAGCGTTTGATCACCACTGAAAGATTCGAATTGGCTGTAACGCCGAGTTCGAACGTCTGTGTAACGAGCAGTCGCCTCCATCCAATCATAGAGCTGTATATTCACAGACCAAAAACGATACTCACCGTTGTCGGTGTAATTTATAGCCATGCCGCCTTGCTCGCGCATACGAGCCGTTGGCGTTTGGATAAGACCGTTACCACCTTGCACCATTTGCGAAGGCGTTACGTTTATTTGCGTGTCTGCTTGCGTTGCTGTCGATAACACACTGCCCACAACCAGCGCTAGTGTTGTTCTTTTTGAAGGAAAATACGCACTCATTGAGGAAGAACCCTGTGTATTGCTAAAGCGGCAACCCGCTGATTAAGTTGATTTATTTTATTACTGAATATCTCTGATGAAACAGGTACGTAAACCTGACTGCCCGGCATCAGCTGTGAAAAGTCAAGATTCCAATAGGCAACGCCTTTGCGCTCAACTTCACCATTTGGGTGTATAACGTAAACAATACTCTTGTCCGCATCATCAAGCTTGGCCACTTTGTGCGACGCTGTATAAACAGACGTATCGCTTTGATGTTGGTACGCCCCGGGCCTAACAACCGCACCAGAAAAGTGAAGTACATTGGGCCGACTATTCAGTCGCAACCAATACTTGCCGGGCTGAAACATAGGATTGTCTTCAAAAAACAAACGGGAGCGGTTATAGGATATAGACATATTTAAGCGGGTAGATACCTTCCACTGTGCCACTTGTTCGTATAAGTTAATCAGCGCTTTATGTGTGTTGCTGGTTTTATCGAAGTGAGTTAACAACTCCCTAATGCTAGACAACACCACTTCTTTATCATGCTCTGCTTTAGGGTTGGTCAAATCAAATGCGGCGGCTGTCGGCCAATACCATTGTTCGTTGTCCGCAACAATTGACAGTGCGCTCGATAGCCTAATGGTTCTATCAAATTGATAGGTTTTTTTGTTGATCATTATTGTGACCAAGTCGCTTTGAGCCACAGCAGCCTGCGAAAAAATCATACTTAAAAACTGCGCGATAGCGGCAAATAAAATGTAATTTAGCCCTTTCATTGTATTTCTGCTCCTGCCTTCTTCACCTGACGAACAATGCGACTTAAATACACCATTTCGTAGGTATCTCCAATAGGGCTAAATTTTTGCGTTGAAGCCAAAAGCTCTTTAGTGGATTTATGTAGAAAATACGTGTTTTCCCAAGATAAGCCTGTATCAATAAAAGGCGTATATTCAGGGAACGACACTGTCTCTACTATTTTGATAAGGGGGACTGAGTGGTCAAAGTAGGTGCGGCTTGTTTCACCTTCTACACGCCATGCTGAATCCACAGTAAGACCAAAGCCGACCTCAGACACATCAACCTTACGCTTCCAGTTAAAATTAAGCGTATCGTTTCCACCCAATGGATTGTGTTGAAGGTTACCCGTATAGAAGATGTCGTTATCTAACCCTTCTGTTTTAATAATAATACCGTGATGCATAGTGAAGATGACTTTATCAGCCGAAACCCAGCGATAGCGATCGCCGTCGATATAGGCTAACGCCAACGAGGCATTATCACGATCGCCTGCTTTAATCTGCAAAAGATCGGATTTGCTATTCGCAATCTCTTCAACGGTATAAGTTACCGTTCTGTCTTTTAGCGCTAATTTTAACGTGTTGTAGTAAGCAAGCGTAGTTGTTGAACAACCAGAAATAGCGAGCATAAGAAAGCCAACAGTGGCTAAAGAAAAATATGGTTTCATTTGAATGCGCCGACGAAAGGGAAATTTGGTATATCTGTTTTAACTATTTTTTGTAACGTTTTAGCAATAAAAAAGCCGCTAATAAAAGCGGCTTTTAAAAATACGTTTTGTTTACTGTACTGTCGGAGAGTAAGTAAATGTCACTGGAACAGTGACAGTAGTTGTTGCTGTTGTTGTACCAGATGTAGTAACCGTTACTGTATTAGTTGTACCAACACATACACCGTCTACTAGCGGATCAGTACCTTCACAACTCGGAACCGCTGGAGTTTCGTCCACTATTGTAGGTGCATCAGCATTTGAATTGCCAGCAACACCAACACCGATAGCTCCAACAACTACTACCGAACCTAAGATCTGACCTGTAGTCAAACCAGCGCCGGTAGCTCCACTACCACCTTCAACGTCTTGCGCGTTAACACCAGCTACCATTGTTGCAGCTGCAAATAATGCGATAATCGACTTTTTCATAACAGTCCTTTAATAAAATACCCACTAATATCCTATGTTAAATCATTCTGAACGCTTTGACTAGAATATAATCAAAAAAAATGACTTAAGTTGCTATGATAACAAGCCCCTTTGTGCAAAAGAAACAGTTTCTTTGTCGCCAACAACAAAATGATCTAGAACAGGCACGTCGATCATTCCCATTGCACTTTTGATCTCGCTTGTTAATCGAATGTCTGCATGGCTTGGTTCTGCTATACCTGATGGGTGATTATGTACCAGGATCACAGCGGCAGCATTGTCTTTCATTACTTGCTTAATTAGTTCTCTGGGGTACACCGCTGCACTATTTATCGTGCCAGTAAACATCACTCTAAATGCGATAAGTTGATGCTGACTGTTGAGCATCAAAAGAGCAAACTTTTCTTGCTCGCAATCTCTAAGCTTAGCTTGTAAATATTGTTTTGTGTCATCGACATTATGAAATGCATCTTGGCGCGTTAGCTGTATTTCTAAGTTGCGACGAAAAATCTCAAATGCGGCTTGAAATTGCGCATAGCTGCAGCGGCCAATACCTTTTAACGATGTAAAGCGCTCTTCTGAAACAGTGACAACCTCTCGTAATGTACCAAGCTCGTTTAACATGTCGTGGGCAAGCTCTACTGCTGACTTTCCTTTTACTCCTTTGCCAAATAGCACCGCAATTAACTCAGCATCACTGAGACTCTGTGCCCCCGAAGTTAGCAACTTTTCTCTTGGTCTCTCACCAAATGGCCATGCTTTAATCGTCATTTTCTTACTCTAGTTAACGTGAAAGCATGTTATATCGAAAACTCAAATCAACAGCGACTGTCTTCAAGGCGGGTTTATTAGTGAAACCTACACACCTACTTTTGTTTACC
The DNA here is from genome assembly GCF_000753865.1 of Alteromonas sp. LOR. Lineage (GTDB taxonomy): Bacteria > Pseudomonadota > Gammaproteobacteria > Enterobacterales > Alteromonadaceae > Alteromonas. The sequence continues at coordinate 6,043 of NZ_JQFW01000045.1, forward strand.
TATCCCAGATTTTAGCTTCATGATAGTTTAGTATGCGTGTATCACTACTATTCGTTTCAATCCGTATTTATATGACTATGTCTCTTGCAAATAAAAATGTACTGCTTGGCGTTACTGGCGGCATTGCAGCGTATAAGACACCCGATCTTGTACGCAAACTTACCGCTTTAGGCGCTAACGTACGCGTTGTACTTACAGGCTCGGCAACAGAATTTGTCAGTCCGTTATCTCTTCAAGCTGTATCGGGTAATCCAGTTCACCAACATTTGCTAGACCCCGCAGCAGAAGCAGCAATGGGGCATATCGAACTGGCGAAATGGGCAGACATATTACTTATTGCCCCGGCCACAGCGAACGTATTGGCCAAATTAGCCATTGGTATGGCGGATGATTTATTAACTACACTGTATCTTGCCACCACAGCCAGCGTGTTTATTGCACCCGCAATGAACCAACAAATGTGGAAAGCGCCCGCGACACTGGATAATGTAGAACGATTATCCCAGTACGGAGTTAATTTTATTGGTCCAGCAAGCGGCGAGCAGGCCTGTGGAGATTTGGGCGCAGGAAGGATGATGGAGGCAGTAGAAATTGCCTCTATTGTAAGTCAAACAGTCAACCGGCACGCAGTTGCTGAGCTTCGTGGCAAACACGTTTTAATTACAGCAGGGCCAACAAGAGAGCCTTTGGACCCCGTGCGATATATATCCAACCATAGCTCTGGAAAAATGGGGTTCGCTATTGCAGAAGCTGCCGTGAACGCGGGTGCTGAAGTCACCTTGGTGGCAGGCCCAGTTTCGCTTCAAACACCGCGAGGATGCGAGCGTATAGATGTTACTACGGCAGATGATATGCTAGATGCTTGTGAACAATTCGCGCACAAAGCAGATATTTTCATCAGTACAGCGGCGGTAGCCGATTATAAAGCGGTAAGTGTGGCTGAAAATAAAATCAAAAAATCAGATAATGAGTTAACACTTACTTTTACAAAAAACCCTGATATTCTAGCTACAATTTCACGTAAAGATAACAGGCCATTTTGCGTAGGCTTTGCGGCTGAAAGCCAAGATGTTGAGCAATATGCCCGCCAGAAGCTGACCAATAAAAAGCTTGATATGATAGCGGCCAACGACATAACAGCAGACGGCTTGGGCTTTAATAGCGACAACAACGCACTTCATGTTTTGTGGAAGGGAGGCGATAAAAAGTTACCCGCCACCAGCAAAAGTGAATTAGCACATCAATTAATTTCGCTGATTACAACACGGCTTAGTGAAATCGAAAAAAACTAAACGACACCTTTAATGTGTCGATAACAGCAACTCAACATGCTGATTAATAGAAACACGGTTTAAGAAAGCTGCCACAAAAGAAAGTGGTAGGCTTGATAAATAATAACAATAAAACGATAACGTTTTGGCATTAGCCAACTTAACAAGGAACCCGGGTAGAACTTACTCGGTTGCGGAGGAAGTCATTTCGTCATGCCTGCAGTCAAAAAAACAAATCGCAGAGCGCAAATTCTGCAAGCACTTGCTGGAATGCTAGAAACCAACCCAGGTCAGCGTATAACTACAGCAAAATTAGCGGAAAAAGTGGGGGTTTCTGAAGCCGCCCTTTATCGTCACTTTCCAAGTAAGGCTCGTATGTTCGAGGGTCTTATTGAGTTTATAGAAGAAACCTTGTTTACGCGTATTAACAAGATTGTAAACGAAGAGAAAGACTCGTTAACTCGTTGCCAAATGATTTTGCATCTTATCCTTGGTTTTGCAGAAAAAAACCCGGGTATAACCCGTATTCTTAATGGCGATGCGTTAATGGGCGAACAAGATAGGTTACGAGCCCGTATCGCAAAACTTTTTGAGCGCCTAGAAACTCAGTTAAAGCAAGTGCTTAGAGAGAGAAAACTCAGAGAGGGTAAAACCCTTTCTGCCGATGAGGCCATTATTGCAAACATGCTAATTTGTTACACTGATGGACGCATAAACTTATTTATCAGAAGCGGATTCACACGCAAACCTACCGAGCAGTTCAACGAGCAGTGGGCAGCCTTCAAACAAATGTTTGTTGCATAGTATTGATAACGTCCAGTTTTTCTACCAAGACGCGTGCCTGCTTTTTAAAGGCGCGCTGACAAAACTCTAAAAAATGTAGAAGCCACAACAAAAAACGGTGCAATAAGCACCGTTTATTCGTTAATGAATGGCAATATTATTTGCTAAAGGTATCCCCAAAAAAGTCACCTTCATTCCACTGAGGCTTATCTTCTTGATTTGCTAACGTCCAACCTATTTGAGCATTCACCTTGGTAAAGGTTTCAGCCGCTTTCCAATTAAAGGGCTGGTTAATATCATCGCTAGGCTTGTGATAGTGAGTCGACAAAAACTGCCCAAACACTTTGCTGCCATCTACACTTGGATCTTTTGATTTAAGACCTGGCACCATAAACACCGAAGGAACACCTTGCTTAACAAACGCATAGTGATCTGAGCGCGTAAACAGGGCTTGTTCAGGCCATGGGTCTGGGCTTAGTTCAATATCAGCATTTGCCGCCGCTTTTTCCACCGATTGCTGCAAATCGCTGTGGTTTGCACCAAATGCAATAACATCCGCAAACTCATAGGTAAGAATAGGCATATCTAGGTTCACATTAGCCACCATAGACGTTACTGGTACCGTAGGGTTGCGTGCGAAATAGTCGGCACCTAGCAGTCCTTTTTCCTCACCCGTTACAGATACAAACAAGATAGAACGCTTAGGCTTTTCGTTCATTTCACTGAAAAGTCGAGCTGTTTCTAGCATCACAGAGGTGCCAGAGGCATTATCCATCGCGCCGTTATTAATGTTGTCTTTTTTAACGGTTTTCGCAAAGCCTATGTGGTCAGAGTGAGCTGAAAATACGACGTACTCATCTTTTAATGTAGGATCTGAGCCTTCCAACATGCCCACTACGTTTGGACTTGTAATGGTGTCATGCACACTCTTTTTACTGATATCCACGGTGCCTTGTAACGCAAAACCTTTTGGTACTTTGTCAGCCTCAAGGTCAGCATACACGTCGTCTAAACTGCGCTCAGCGCCTTCAAATAACGTGCGAGCAGCCCCTTCACTCATGTAAGCGCCGCCTTTAAGCTGAGGAAAACTGTTTGCAGGCTCATTGTCATCGTTTAGCCATGCCATGCGTGGTGTATGGATGTAACTTAAACGGCTTTGATAAGGACGTACTTTTTCATTTTTCGGGGTAGTGATAGTAATCATGCCAATGGCACCATTGTCTACGGCATACTTCTGCTTTTGATAACCTGATGCAAAATGCGCCCCTTCTTCTGAAGGAAAATCACTCGGCTTACCCGCTAGCGCAACGACAATTTTTCCGTCTACATCTACGCCTTCATAATCGTTGTGCGACAGTTCGTCGGCAACAATTCCGTAGCCCACGAAGACCATTTCACCACTTACCTTCGCATCTACGTTCAATAAGCTAGGACCAGCAAGGTATTGTTTTGGATAGGCGAAATCTACGGTATTGCCGTTTTTCGTCAACGTAAACTGAGGAGATTCTTGAACTAAGTTTGCCTTGCGAAATGATACATCTTGAATAAACCCATCAGTGCCGGCCGGCGTTAAACCATATTTGGCAAACTCTGTTGCAATATAAAGCGCAGCAATATCGTGCCCACGAGAGCCGGTATCACGTCCCTCTAGTAAATCGTCAGCTAAAAAGAAAAGGTGAGATTTAATTCGCTGAGTATCTGGGCTAAATGCCCCCTCAGTTGATGCATGGGCTTTTGAGGAATGTTCTGTCGTTGAATGATTGTGTGCACTCGCGGCAAAAGTCATTGCCGTTATTGCACTACCTAGTAGTAGTTTTTTTATCATTTTAGTTCACCAAGTTTTTATTACGCAAAAATGTTTATTACATGCTTGTCGCTGTAAGTAACATGTTAACTCAGTTCATAGGGGCATTGCTATGCAACCCATTTTGTTTAACACGGGTTTTCTGCCATTGCTCGCATAGTAGGGTCGTTATAAAATTCACTCGTAATTTTTTAAATGATAAGAGTGGCACATGTCTAACGAAGCGTTGTTATATCGTATTCAATTCATCAGCAATGGTGAGCGATACGAGCTATATGTAAAAACTCTCATGCAAGGAAGTCTATTTGGCTTTGTTGAAATTGGGGATTTTGTCTGGGATACGCATACCAGCGTTGTACTCGACCCTAGCCATGAAAAGTTAAAATCTGAATTTGCAGAAGTCACAAAAACCTATATTCCTATGCACAATGTCTTGCGCATTGACGCTGTAAAGAAAAAAGGTTCTGCCAAAATTACTCAATTAGAAAACAAATCTGATAAAGTAACTCAATTTCCTAGTCCAATTTATACACCAACTAAAGAGTAACGCGCCGGGGTTTTCCGGTTAAGGTTACCGGAGACCCTTATGTATCGCTTGCTTCTCGCCGCTACGCTTTTACTTTGCAGCCTAGGCTTATCAGCCAAGAGCTATGATGATAAAAGTCTGTATACACTGCTCGATAACATTTGGCAGTATGAAATGTCTGTATCTCCACTGCTTGCCTCTCGCCAAGGTAATACAGACCTTGCGCATGCACTGCCTGACATATCTCCTGAAGGGCTGAGTGGTCAGCATAAAAATTGGCTTAAGTTCCAAAACGAACTGGCTCACTATGAAAGAAGCAATTTATCGCAAGATGCGTTTATTGCTTTATTGATGCAGCGGTACAGGTTGGCAAATTATATAGACCAGTACACGTATCGCTCTTTCCTTGTTCCCATTAACTCAGAATACGGTTTTCACAGCGCCATGGCGTCTTTGCCTAACCTGTCTACGTTTAAGCGCGTAGCAGATTACGAGGCGTATATCAGTCGCTTACAGGCGCTAAAACCCTATTTCGAGCAGCAAATTGACTATATGAAACAGGCATTAGCAGAGGGATATACCCAACCTAGCGCTGTACTTAACGGTTTCGAAGATTCTATTTCAACGTATTTAGTGAACGACGTGAAAGAAAGCAGCTTCTACGGGCCCTTTACTCGTTTTCCAGACTATTTTAGCGACACAGAAAAAGCAGCATTGAAAAAACAAGGCCAGCAAGCAGTACGCAATTTTGTACTACCGGCTTACCAAGCGTTTTATGACTTTATGGTGAATGACTATATTCCTGGTGCTCGGGATGACATAGCCGCAGAGAAATGGCCTGATGGGGTTAACTATTACGCAAACAGAGCTAAACATTACACAACCACAGATATGAGTCCAAAAGAGATCCATGAACTGGGCTTATCTGAGGTAGCGAGAATTCGCGCGCAAATGCAGCAGATTGTTGATGACTTAGCGTTTGATGGCTCAATAAACGAATTCATTACATTTTTACGGGAAGACCCTCAGTTTTATGCCACCAGCGCGGAAGAGCTGCTGAAAGAGGCGTCTTTTATCGCTAAAAAAATGGATGCCAAACTGCCGGAATTGTTTGAATACCTGCCTAGAACCCCCTACGGTGTTGCTCCAGTGCCTGATGCCATTGCGCCTAAGTACACCACCGGCCGCTACATTCATCCAAGTAGAGACGATCAGCCAGGTTACTACTGGGTAAATACCTATGCTCTTGATAAGCGCCCCTTGTATGCACTACCTGCATTAACCCTTCATGAAGCTGTGCCGGGGCATCATTTACAAATATCATTAGCTGCAGAGCTTGAGGATCTTCCCATGGTTCGCCGCAATACGTATATTTCGGCATTTGGCGAGGGCTGGGGATTATATTCAGAGTTTCTTGGTATTGAAGCAGGCATTTATGAAGACCCTTACGATAACTTTGGCCGTTTAAGTTATGAAATGTGGCGTGCATGCCGCTTAGTCGTGGATACAGGTATGCACACTATGGGCTGGAGTCGCCAACAAGCGGTAGACTACATGATGGAAAATACTGCACTGTCTGAGCACAACGTTAACACCGAGATTGACCGTTATATATCATGGCCTGCTCAGGCGCTGTCGTACAAAATAGGCGAAATAAAAATAAAAGCGCTACGTGAAAAAGCAGAAACTGAATTAGGCGAACACTTTGACGTTCGAAAATTCCACCGAGCTGTATTAGAAAATGGCTCAGTTCCACTTTTCATCTTGGAACAGCGTATTAATACGTTTATAAAGGAACAAAAGGCTAAAGAGCTATGATTGTTGCATTTGGTGTTATCGGGGTACTCATTCTTCTTTTGATTTATTTCGTGCTACGCGAGCAAAACTTGCAGAAAGAATTAATACTTTCCCGCTCTGCCAATAAGCAGAACAACAGCAAAGTCAATTACGCTCAGCGCAACTTGGTATTAGTGACTGATGCTTTGGAAAAAAACCTGACGCAGCGTTTGCAAAGCTTGTATAAAAGCAGGCTTATTAATCAAGACCAGTATAATGCTTTGTTACCCTTGATGACGTACTTTTCAACCATTGTGATGAACTGCTGCGAAAAAGGCGATTCGCTGGAAGAGTCACTTAAAAAAGCGTTAAGTAATGAAGAGATTTCTTTAGAAGGAATACAGCTAGTTGTAAAAGACTTACCCAGTAATCTTAGAATGTTGTGGTCTAAAAACACAGCCGATGGATTTATAGCATTTTGCCAAGCTGTTACGTCGGTAAAAAGCAGCAGCGACTCTCAAGACGCAGCACAAGCTAAAAAGGCATCCTAACGGTCCAGGTTTGGTATAACCTACTCTCGGCATAACCTATTGTCGTCATAACTGAGCCTCGGTATAGCTGGGTATAAGTCACTTAACTAGTACGGATTAATTGAAAGCTGCTGTTACAGGCAGCTTTTTTGGTTATTAGTGCTTTTAAAGTCTCCATCTTTGTTTTTTCTTATTACTTTTTTATTGCCACATTCATCGAGCAATTTTTATATCTCTCTTTATTATCAGCTTCTCGCTCATAAAAGTGTGAAGTGAAATTTAATGTCTTTCCTTTTTAAAATAATCAGTACGTTAGCAAACTACGAAGTAGAAAGGCGCCGGTTTATCTTGAAAAGACTTCACCCCTCACTATAATACTGTACACATATACAGTATTTGTTGGTGTTATGAATAAGTCATTATCTACGTTAGAAAACCACCCGCATATTTGGCGGGCTAGAGAGCAGAGTCAGCAAGAAGAGCGATTTTCGTTGGGTTTTGATCAGCTAGATGAAGCGCTAAACGGCGGCGTTTCAACCTCTGGCGTGGTTCGTATACGCACACTAACTGGCATTGGCGAGCTCTCTCTATTCAAACAAGTCATCAGTAAGCAGCGCTCGCACAAGATGATTGTGTTTGTAAACCCGCCAGGAGATATTCAACCCCCTTGGTTAGCAACATTTGGAATTGATGTTAAACAGGTTTTGATTATAAAGCCTAGTACGGAAAAGGAGTCACTGTGGGCAACTGAACAGTGTTTGAAGAGTACGGCCTGCCATTGCGTTATTTTGTGGAGTAATGGGGTGAATACAAAGGAAGCCAGACGTCTACAAGTGGCAGCAACACATAATGATGCACTTTGTCTTCTTTTCACCCGCCCTAACAGAAGCAGTATGCACAACAGCGCAGCACTGCAGACATTACCTATCTCTCTAGATTTATGCCTTAACTATCGACAACATGCGTTGGAAGTCAGCGTGCTAAAGCAGCGCCACGGCTGGCCAAAAGATAATATTGCCATACATAACGACTGGACTCCGAACAACCGTGCAATCAAGTGGGCAGTTGAACATAACAAAGTAAAACGTCATGTACTTCATTCAGTGAGTTAATGATGTTGTGGGCATACCTGTATTTTCATCAAATCACCTTGGATACGCATGAAAAAGCGAGTTTAAGTGTGGGCAATAACTCACACTACGACACGAAAAAAGAAGTACGACATAAAAGAACAAGTGAATCGACGAACGGGCTACACCAATCGAGCAAAACACAAACACCAGCCGTCATTGTTTATTGCGAAAAAACAAACCACATCGTTCAACGAAATAACGGGGCACTACAGCAAGGTATAGAGATAGGACACGGGCTTGCTCAGGCTGGTGCACTGTGTCCTCAAGTATGTATTATTCCTTTTAGTGAAGCAGACGAACGCCTCACTCTCGTACAATTAGCGCACCGCCTCTATCCATTTGTTTCCGATATTGTCATAGACACACATAACACACTGGCTATACGACTTGACAATTTAGTGCATTATTATGGCGGTCACAAAGAGCTGTGGAGCACTATCACCCATGAACTTAATTTATCAAAAGTGAGCTACCACTTCGCTACAGCTTGGTCTATTGAAGCCGCACGAATACTGGCTTTAAATGGCGTTGATAACTATGAGTGCGATTGTGACAACATTAAACATAGGTTATCGCAATGCTCGCTGTCATTAACTGCGTTGGATAAAAAAACAAAAGAAGCGCTGACTCGTGTGGGCATACGTCATGTTCATCAATTACTTGCCATGCCTGTACATGAACTTGGCAGACGATTCGATAACAACACCATTTCATACCTCACTGCCCTGCGGGGAGAAACCTTTCCTCATGTCACCCTTTTTCGGCCTGCAGAGCACTTCGAGCACTTTACGCTTCTCCCTTTTGATGTTGAAAACACGCAATACCTCACTCCTTTTATGGAAAAGCTGCTGGGCTACCTTGCCCACTACTTACGCGCCAGAAATTTACAAACGTCCACACTCTGCTTTCAAATTGATTTTCGAGAGCACCCATCAACGCAGTTAGAAATAAGGTCAGCGCTACCACAAAGCACCGTCGACAGCTGGCTGTCGTTACTCACACTGCGCATTGAGAACGAAGTATTACCTGAGCCAGCAGTGTCGATAATCCTGCGCTGCGACAACTTCGAAACGATTGAAGGCAGCAATGGTGACTTTTTCAGCAATCGCTTTAACGAGGTAGCTCAGAAACAATTAATCGGACGTTTGAACGCAAAGTTAGGGGAAGAGTGTACTTTTCAGCCAAAAGTGTCAGATACACATCAGTTTGAAACTATGTCGAATGCTGAAATTTCATCTAGCACGCCTGCATCAACATTTACTTCAGACATTGTTCCCACTTTTCTGTTCGACAGCCCCAAACCACTCACTCAATCAACGAAAGTCTGCTTTGGACCTGTAAGACTTCACAGTGAATGGTGGCATGAAACACCTCGAAAACGTGACTATTTTATTGCGCAAACTGAATATGGAGTGCGCCTGCTGATATTTAAAGACGAAGAGAAACTGTGGTGGGCACAGGGTCTTTTCAGTTAGGGTTGTTATGAATTACAGCGAGCTTTTTTGTCAAAGTCATTATAGCTTTCTAACGGGTGCATCTTCCCCTGCCGAGCTAGTGACTACCGCTTCGTTTTTAGGTTACCAATCTATTGCTATAACCGATGAGTGCTCGGTGGCGGGGGTGGTACGCGCATTTGATGAGATAACTCATCAGCGTTTACCGATAAAACTTATTATAGGTAGCTATTTTGTATTTGATGAGTCTCTTTCTTTTGTACTGCTATGCCCAAGTAAAGAAGCATACAGCGAGTTATGCCGAATTATTACTAATGCCCGTCGGCGCTCTGAAAAAGGTGAATACAAACTGGCAGAGTGGGATTTGCGCACTATTAAGCATTGCCAGTTTATATGGCTGCCGTCCGGTAAAAAGGAGTACGACGACCACTGGGCAAGCTGGCTAGCAAAGCAGTCGGCCATTCAGGTTCATATTGGTGCGCAGCGACTACTCGATGGATTAGATCACCATAGGTTTGAAAACTATAACTATCTTCACGCAACCTATGGATATTCAGTTATAGCCTGTACCGGCGTACTTATGCACCATAGTGACTGCTTACCACTTCAGCATGTGTTGCACGCCACACGAATACATAAGCCTGTAGATGAAATAGGGCGCGCCGCGCTAAGTAATGCAGAAAGAAGCTTACGAACCACGCAGAAAATCAAAAAGCTGTATCCTGAAAAGTGGCTCCATAATGCCAGCACCCTAGCCTCACAATGTCATTTTTCACTGAGCGAATTACGCTACCAATATCCAGCAGAATTGGTGCCTTCGGGCTACACACCAACCTCATATTTACGGGCGTGTGTTGAACGTGGAATTAAACTGCGCTTTCCTGAAGGCTTAAAGCCTGAGATAAGGCAAATTATAGAAAAAGAGCTAGTCCTCATTAAAGAGCAAGAGTACGAATACTTCTTTCTCACTATTTACGATATTGTGCAGTTTGCTAAACAGCAGGGTATTTTATATCAAGGCCGAGGCTCGGCTGCTAATTCTGTCGTGTGTTATTGCCTTGAAATAACCGCTGTAGATCCTCGCCAAATCAATGTTCTTTTTGAACGGTTTATCTCAAAAGAGCGCAACGAGCCTCCCGATATCGATGTAGATTTTGAGCATCAACGACGCGAAGAAATCATTCAGTACATTTTCAAAAAGTACGGCAGAGAGCGGACTGCTATTGCGGCTACTGTTATCTGCTACCGTTTTAAGTCGGCCTTCAAAGACGTGGGTAAAGCACTAGGATTCAGTGAATCTCAACTCGACTTCGTCATAAAGCAAATTAATCGACGGGACAAGGTAATTCCTTGGAAGTCTCAGTTAGCCGACCTTGGTTTAGACCCTAGTAATAAAAGGGTGAGTCTTCTTATTGATTTAACAGAACAGTTGTTAGGCACACCCCGACACCTTTCACAACACGTGGGAGGTTTTGTAATAAGCGCAGGGCCACTTTACGAGCTGGTTCCTGTTGAGAATGCAGCAATGCCAGAACGTACTATTATTCAGTGGGATAAAGACGATATAGAAACCCTTGGCTTACTTAAAGTGGATGTACTGGCCCTTGGTATGCTGAGCGCAATACGCCGAACATTTGAACTCATCAATAAGCAGTTTCCAGTAGACGTTAGCATTCCCTTTATTACTAAGCTAGGTGATGACAAACAAGTCTTTGATATGATTTGCCAAGCCGATACCGTAGGCGTTTTTCAAATAGAGTCACGGGCTCAAATGACGATGTTACCGCGCCTTAAACCCCGTAAATATTACGACCTTGTTGTGCAAATCGCCATAGTAAGGCCAGGTCCAATTCAAGGCGATATGGTACATCCCTATCTTATTCGACGTCATGGTAATGAAACAGTGACCTACCCTTCCAAGGAAGTTGAAAACGTATTATCTCGCACAATGGGTGTACCCATTTTTCAAGAGCAAGTCATCCAGCTTGCCATGGTGGCGGCAGGGTTTAGTGGCGGCGAAGCTGATCAGCTGCGAAGGGCAATGGCTAGTTGGAAAAAAGACGGTCGTATATTTGAATTCAGAGATAAATTAATTAAGGGAATGACGGATAAAGGCTATGACAGTACTTTTGCGCACAACCTATTTGAGCAGATTAAAGGCTTTGCGGGTTATGGGTTTCCTGAGTCTCATTCTGCATCATTTGCAGTATTAGCCTATGTGTCTTGCTGGCTAAAATTTTATTTCCCCGTGGAATTTTACGTGGCGTTACTCAACAGTTGGCCTATGGGTTTTTATACGCCATCACAATTAGTTCAAGATGCTAAACGACACAGTATTAAAGTATTACCGCCTTGCGTTAATAATTCCAATGTAGAACATATAATGGTGATAGATGGCGAACAAAAGCTGCTGCGTTTAGGTTTAACTCTCATTAAAGGGCTTAGTAAAGAAGGCGCTGATGCCGTCGTTAGTCAGCGCCCTAAAAATGGCTTTAGCAGTGTAAATCAGGTTAGGCAAATAAAGCTACGTAGTAACGAATTAGAGGCGCTCGCAAGTGCCGATGCTTTTAAGTTAATTTCTGGCAATCGGTATGAAACTCGGTGGCAAATGATGGATAGCCAAGCCAGCCTTCCCCTCTTTGAAGAGGTTATATCAAACCATAATGCTGACAATAAAAGGGCAAAAGACGCTGAGCCGCTGCACTCTCTACCTTCCCAATCTTCTCTACCTTCTCAAACTTTGTGTAATGCTCCCTCAGCAGCCCAAAACTTGCTTGAAGATTATGCAGCCACTGGGCTGTCTATTGATAATCACCCTATCTCATTGCTCAAACAACATAAAAACCTTAAGAAGATTAGCTGGGCACACACCCTTTCTCATAAACCAAACCGTTCAGTGGTGAGCATACTTGGCGCTGTAACTGGTAGGCAGGCGCCTGGTACAGCATCTGGCGTTACTTTCCTTACCTTGGAAGATGATACGGGTAATGTGAATGTTGTTGTGTGGCAAGCCACTGCTAGAGCTCAACAAAAAGTATTTTTGAAAGCCAAACTGCTTCAAGTTAACGGTATTGTTGAACATTCTAAAGAAGGAGTTGTACACGTTATTGCAGGTAAACTGATTGATAGAACCCCTTGGCTAGAATCGATTATTATTCCATCTCGCGATTTTCATTGAGATAATTTATGTTATCTTCATAAAGGCTAGCGTAACGTAAATGCATTATCGTTTTGGAGTATAAAGTGAAGCATTGGGCAGTAGCGTGTACTTTTGCAGTGTTTGGTATTTTAGGTAGTGCTAATGCCATAGCTGAACGTTTTATTGTGGGCGCGCAAAATTTATCTTATTTTCCCCATTACGACTTTGAGTCAGATGTTGATAAAGGCGTTGGGTGGGCAATACTTGAAGCATTTTCAGATGTGTCAGGTCACGAGTTTATCTATGTAGACTTACCTATAAGGCGACTTCAGATGGAGTTAATGAAAGGTAATGTGGATTTCGTCTACCCTGACAACGATAGATGGTACAACAGTATTACAAAAACCAAAGATAAAAGCTTTTCTCTTCCGCTCACCCATGCGGTAACGGGTACTATCGTAAAGAAAAAGAAAGCAGGTAAAGGCTTAACGGCGATAAAGAACCTTGCCATGCCGCTTGGTTTTACCCCTGTAAACTGGCAAGAGAGAGTCAATAATGGCGACACCTTACTCACCTCAGTAAAAGATGTACCGCAGGGATTTGCCTTACTTCAACAAGAAAAAGTTGATGCTTTAGATTTAGAATACCATGTGGCCCAATACTCAACTGCAACATTACCGCAATACGACGATGTTACTTTAGACCTTACTTTGCCGCACAATGAAGTCTCATTTTGCATTTCCACCTTAGCGCATCAGGGCATTATTGATGAACTAAACGGGTTTATTACATCAAACCCTGAGCTCATAAAGGAGATAAGGGCTAGGTATGCAATAACACCCCTCTCTGAACTTTTCGATACTCTGGTAAGTGAGCAGCAATTAGCACCGAATGAAGTTTGGACAAAGGGCGTGCCCAGCGCAGAATAAGGTTATAAATGACTGACACTTTTCTGCTTTGTAAAAACTTCTCATCGCTGGGTAAATTTCTCTACTGATGCCTTGAATTTTTATCCTAAAAACCTTTAAACTACTGTTTTTAATAACTTATATAACTTGGTCACGTTTTTGCTAAGACTCCTTATCATTAAGGAGTACACATGAACCGTTTTACACTTTTATTCTACATTTTACTTTTCCCTTCATTACTATTTACCACCAATTCACTGTCGGCTAAACAAACTGTAAGTGCTGATTACATGCACGGGTTTGATGGTATTGATGGGTTGAGGTTTGCCTACCGTCCATTTACACAAGATATTACTACGCAGTGGTTTGGCGATATAAAGCTCTATTGGGAAGCTAGCGCTGTTGTGTGGGAATACGGTGAAAGTAATACCAGAAGCACAAGCTATGCGGTTTCTTTAACCCCTGTTTTTATGAAGCAGATTACGACCATTGCCAACCAGTACCCCCTATACATAGAGGCAGGCATTGGCGCTAGCTATATCGGCGATCAAGAAGTAGCGGGTAAAGACATTGGCTCTAACTATCAGTTTGAAGACCGACTCGGTGTATTCGTTGAGTTAGATGAAAGCCAGCACGTTGCCGTAAGATACATGCACTTTTCAAATGGTGGATTTAATAGTGACAACCCAGGACTAGACTTTCTCAACCTATCCTACGCTTATCATTTTTAAACATAATAACGTGTGCTTAGCCCTATGGTCGTGATCTTCGCGCTAAGCACATTTCTTCACAACATCGTATATTAAGCTCTCCTACCAATCAATTTATCCTAACTGCTATGCCCGCTATGCCCGCTATGCCCGCTATGCCCGCTATGCCCGCTATGCCCGCTATGCCCGCTATGCCCGCTATGCCCGCTATGCAGCATTTTCAAAAACTGTTTCCTTTTAACAATCGTTAACTTAAAAAATAATGATGATTTTACTCAATTAACTATAAAAATAGCAGGTTAGGTTTTTGGCATAAGTCGTGAATAACCTATTTTGAAGAATTGAAAAGTTAAAAGTGAAAGCTTTAAACGCAAATAAGATTTATAGAGGTACTGATAATTTGTATGTCGTAGGTTAGCTCATTAATGGGCAACTACGTAAATCGAGACATTATAGACATAGAAGGATTTATATTATGAAAATTGCCACGCTTACCGTAGTAATAGGAACTGTACTTTCAACATCAGCTTTTGCAGGCCATCACGAAACTAAGATAGAGAAAAGCTTTAGCGCGCTCGATATGGACGGCAGCGGATTTATTACTAAAGCCGAAGCTAAAGGTACAGTAAACCCCAAACTACTTGCGAAGATGGACACTGATGGCGATAACAAAGTAAGTCGTACAGAGTTTAATAACTTTGTAGATGAGAAACCTAGCATGTTTAGCGACGGTATTATTACATCAGCAAATACGCAAACTGCTACACAACCTTTAATGTCTGAACAAAAGAAGATGTCAGCATTAGAAGATGGTGAAATGATCTCAGAGAAGAATAAAGAGCTTCGTACAGAGATGTCAGCTACAGCAGACAGCAGATTCACAGATCTCGATATGGACAGTAACGGCTCGCTCTCTATGAAGGAACTAGAAGCCAGTAAAGTTGAAGGCAATATTTCCGATATGGATACCGATGGTGATGAAGAGATCACAAGAATGGAATACCGTGCATACTTCGAGAAAATAGAAACTGAATAAGCAATAAATGGGGTCAGATCCACATTCTTTGCCTTCTATTCTAGTTTAAACACTATAATATTAGCAATATGGGGTTCTGGCCCCTTTTTTGTGTTCGATAGTCAGATTTAAGCGCTATGAATATTAACAATACTATTCTGACCCTCTTTTATGCTGCCTCAATTTATATTGTTAAGTTGCATGTAATGAATGTAGTCGGTAATTAATACGGTTCTGACCCTGGTTTATGTTGCCTAGATTGGATGTAATAAATGGGGTCAGATCCGCATTATTCCGACGATAAATCGATAATTTGGTTAAGAACCACATACCTTGATCCTTTGCCCGCTGTAAGCTTTGTGGATAATGATAAATAGGGATCTGACCCTAAATATTGAGTTGGATGCGCTGAATGCAATTGGGGGATAAATGTGGACCTGACCCCCATTATTTTTTTGGGGCAGAAAGCAAAAAACCCGCCGTTAGGCGGGTTTTTCTTAATGGGACCTGGCAGTGTCCTACTCTCACATGGGGAAACCCCACACTACCATCGGCGCTAATACGTTTCACTTCTGAGTTCGAAATGGAGTCAGGTGGTGCCGTATCGCTATGGCTGCCAGGAATAAACTGGTTAACAATTGTGGAAAATCTGATATCAATGCAATCAAAGAGTAGTGAGTTTTACTTTTCACTCTACTTGCTTTATTCGTTATATGCTTGTCACTTCACAACACACCAGCCTAAAGCCTTTTGGGTG
>NZ_JQFW01000046.1 GCF_000753865.1 Alteromonas sp. LOR
GGGTTGATTGAACCAGGCTTAGCTAGTACTTGTCCACGCTCTACGTCATCACGCTTAGTACCACGTAGTAGTACACCAACGTTCTCACCAGCACGACCTTCGTCTAGAAGCTTACGGAACATTTCAACACCAGTACAAGTCGTCTTAACAGTATCTTTGATACCAACGATTTCTACTTCTTCACCAACTTTAACAATACCTTGCTCAACACGGCCTGTTACAACAGTACCACGACCTGAGATTGAGAATAC
>NZ_JQFW01000047.1 GCF_000753865.1 Alteromonas sp. LOR
AAGGCTTGTAGCTCAGCTGGTTAGAGCGCACCCCTGATAAGGGTGAGGTCGGCAGTTCAAGTCTGCCCAAGCCTACCAATTCTACTTGGTTTTGCTATTTTCAATCGCTGCGATACTCATGTGCTAGCGCACACTGCGTTTCTCGCGTTGAAACTACCTTCACCAAACGAATTGGATGAATGGTTAAGTAGTGTGTCAAATAATAGTGAAATCCTAATGAATATTTACTTTTTAAGTAAGCATTGATTAGGGTTTTTTACCCTAAAGATGATAGTACTGCTTTTGCAGGAAACATCTAATGTTCTTTAACAATTTGGAAAGCTGATATTAATAGTAATCAATCAAAAGAGTAATTGAGAAGTCGAAAGACGCACTTTTTACTCTACTTGACTTGAATTGCTTGTTATCGACAACGCCGCAAGGCGGGTTAACCGGCATGTCCGGTTAACAAAGAAGATAGCAAGGCAATTCTTCCGATTAGCTTGTCATGCATACAACATTACCCTTGTC
>NZ_JQFW01000048.1 GCF_000753865.1 Alteromonas sp. LOR
TATGGCGTCCCCTAGGGGATTCGAACCCCTGTTACCGCCGTGAAAGGGCGGTGTCCTAGGCCTCTAGACGAAGGGGACTGAAAATCTTCTTTCGAAAGCTACGCTTTCGAGATTTTCAGTAAGGCGAAGTGAGCCAGCGAACTGAGCGACCTTTTCCTTACCAAACTTTCAGTCAGAAGTTAAATCAATTAACTCCAGCCTATTTCACGGTATTAACCGACCGTGACGCGATT
>NZ_JQFW01000049.1 GCF_000753865.1 Alteromonas sp. LOR
TACTTCTTCACCAACTTTAACAATACCTTGCTCAACACGGCCTGTTACAACAGTACCACGACCTGAGATTGAGAATACGTCTTCGATTGGAAGAATGAACGGCTTGTCGATTGCACGCTCTGGCTCTGGAATATATGAATCAAGAGCTTCACCTAGTTCGATGATTTTCTTTTCCCATTCTGCGTCGCCTTCAAGGGCTTTAAGTGCAGAACCTTGGATAACTGGAAGGTCATCGCCTGGGAAGTCATATTCACTAAGAAGTTCACGAACTTCCATTTCAACTAGCTCAAGAAGCTCTTCATCATCAACCATGTCACATTTGTTCATGAACACGATGATGTGAGGGATACCAACCTGACGACCAAGTAGGATGTGCTCACGAGTCTGTGGCATAGGGCCATCAGTCGCAGCAACTACTAGGATACCGCCGTCCATCTGAGCAGCACCAGTGATCATGTTTTTAACGTAATCAGCGTGTCCTGGGCAATCTACGTGCGCGTAGTGACGACTTGGGGTGTCGTATTCTACGTGCGATGTAGAGATGGTGATACCACGTGCTTTTTCTTCAGGCGCGTTATCGATCATATCGAATGCACTTGCAGAACCGCCATAGGTCTTCGCTAGAACAGTAGTGATAGCTGCTGTTAGTGTAGTTTTACCGTGGTCAACGTGGCCGATAGTACCCACGTTTACATGGGGTTTCGTACGTTCAAACTTTTCTTTTGCCATTTTTCTCGTTTCCTAAGTTAAAAGTCCGACCCACAAATAGACCGGACCGAACCTTCATTTAGATTAGATTCTAGATTCAATAATAGCCCGCGCCACATTGTTAGGCGCCTCAGAATAATTGAAAAACTCCATTGAGTATGAAGCACGACCCTGCGTTTGTGAACGCAAGTCTGTCGCATACCCAAACATTTCTGAAAGAGGCACTTTAGCACGAATCATTTTAATACCTGCTACGCCATCTTCCATACCTTCGATCATGCCGCGGCGACGATTTAAATCACCAACAACATCACCCATCCAGTCTTCTGGAGTCGTCACTTCAACTTTCATAGTGGGTTCAAGCAACACCGGATTTGCTTCTGCGGCGCCCTTTTTGAAACCCATAGAGCCGGCGATCTTAAACGCCATTTCAGAAGAGTCAACATCGTGGTATGAACCGTCAAACAAAGTAACCTTTACATCAAGTACCGGATACCCCGCAAGAACACCACTTCGCATCTGCTCCTGAATTCCTTTATCGACCGCTGGAATGAACTCTTTTGGAACAGTTCCACCGACGATCTCGTTCACAAATTCGTAGCCAAAGTCCTCTTCCTGAGGCTCAATGCGCAACCACACATGACCAAACTGGCCGCGGCCGCCTGACTGACGAATGAACTTCCCTTCCACTTCAACATCTTTGCGGAGGGTTTCACGATAAGCAACCTGAGGGTTACCTACGTTACATTCAACCTTAAATTCACGTTTCATACGATCAATGATGATATCAAGGTGTAATTCACCCATCCCTGAGATGATCGTTTGTCCCGTTTCGTCATCAGTTTTCACTTTAAATGACGGATCTTCTGCAGCAAGCTTGCTAAGCGCTATGCCCATTTTTTCTTGGTCAGCTTGCGACTTAGGCTCTACTGCAATTGAAATTACCGGGTCAGGAAATTCCATACGTTCTAACGTTATGATGTTATTTGGATCGCACAGTGTGTCACCCGTCGTGACATCCTTAAGGCCTATCGCTGCTGCGATATCGCCCGCGCGTACCTCTTTAATTTCTTCTCTGTCTTTCGCGTGCATCTGCACGATACGACCAAAGCGCTCTCGCTTGCCTTTTACAGGGTTGTATACAGTATCACCTGTATTCACCACACCTGAATAGCAGCGGAAGAACGTCAGCGTGCCAACAAACGGGTCGGTCGCTATTTTAAACGCCAGTGCAGAAAACGGCTCTTCGTCTGTAGGGTGACGTTCTGCCTCTGTTTCGTCTTTGTCGTCAAGAATACCGGTAATCGCTTTGACTTCATTTGGCGAAGGCAGGTAATGAACAACCGAGTCTAGTACTGCTTGAACACCTTTGTTTTTGAAGGCACTGCCACAAGTGGCAAGAACAATTTCGTTGTTCAGCGTACGGGTGCGTAGCCCCAATCGTATTTCTTCTTCGGTTAGCGCTTCGCCTTCCAAATACTTGTCCATTAACTCGTCAGAGGCTTCAGCCGCTGCTTCAACCATTTCAGTGCGATACTGCTCGGCTTTTTCTAAATATTCAGCCGGAATGTCTTCATAGGTAAATGTCATACCCATGTCGTCTCCATTCCAGTTGATTGATTTCATCTTAATTAAGTCGATGACACCATGGAATTCTTCTTCAGCGCCCATGTTGATTTGAATCGGAACACAGTTAGCGCCTAAACGTTTGCGGATTTGACCCACAACACGTTCAAAATCAGCACCAGCCCTGTCCATCTTATTAACGAAGACAAGGCGTGGCACTTGATATTTGTCAGCCTGTCTCCAGACTGTCTCTGATTGAGGTTCTACCCCAGAAGACCCACAGAATACGACTACCGCTCCGTCTAGAACACGTAATGAACGTTCCACCTCAATGGTGAAGTCCACGTGTCCAGGCGTGTCGATGATATTTATTCTGTGTTGATCGAACTGTTGCTCCATACCAGACCAGAAACAAGTAGTAGCAGCAGACGTGATAGTGATACCACGCTCCTGCTCTTGTTCCATCCAGTCCATGGTAGCAGCACCATCGTGCACTTCACCGATTTTGTGAGACAGTCCTGTATAAAACAAGACACGCTCTGTGGTCGTGGTTTTACCCGCGTCCACGTGAGCCACAATACCAATATTGCGATAACGCTCAATCGAGGTCTTACGAGGCATAAATCTCTCTCAGTTATATAACGTTGATTACCAACGGTAGTGAGCAAACGCTTTGTTTGCTTCGGCCATACGGTGAACGTCTTCACGTTTCTTAACCGCTGAACCTTTATTTTCTGATGCATCCATCATTTCAGCCGCTAGGCGCTGTGCCATAGACTTTTCGCCACGTTTACGTGCAGCATCAACCATCCAACGCATACCTAGTGCATTACGACGAACTGGACGTACTTCGACTGGAACCTGATAAGTTGAACCACCAACACGACGAGACTTAACCTCAACCGTTGGGCGGATGTTATCAAGCGCTTCTTCGAATACATCTAGGTGTGCTTTGCTGGTTTTTTCAGCAACAATATCTAGCGCACCGTAAACGATTTTTTCAGCGACTGACTTTTTGCCGTCGAGCATTACGACATTCATGAATTTAGCAAGCAGTTGTGAACCAAATTTTGGCTCTGGTAGGATTTTACGTTGACCTACGACTCTTCTTCTTGGCATTTTCTATTCTCCGTATGAATTCAGGGAATACCCAAAACTCTTAAACTTCAGTTTGGCCTTACTAACGGAGAACCGTTAAGACTTAGGCCTTTTCGCGCCGTACTTAGAACGGGCTTGTCTACGATCGTTTACACCTGCGCAGTCCAATGTACCGCGAACTGTGTGATAACGAACACCTGGTAAGTCTTTAACACGACCACCACGGATAAGTACTACACTGTGCTCTTGTAGGTTGTGACCTTCACCACCGATGTATGAAGAAACTTCAAAACCGTTAGTTAGACGTACACGACATACTTTACGTAGTGCAGAGTTTGGTTTCTTTGGCGTAGTTGTATATACACGAGTACATACACCACGTCTCTGTGGACAAGCTTGCAGTGCAGCTACGTTGCTTTTTTCAACGGGCTTTCTGCGTGGCTTGCGCACTAACTGGTTAACTGTTGCCATTAACTAGCTCCTGATTAAAAACTACGAAAACCCAATCACTGTGATTGGGTCCATATAATGCGACTTTTCAATTCGTCGCCCTGTTTGCGGTAAGTATTGTGCTCGTCAATATTTACCAGGCTCTGATACAAAAAACCGCGACCGTTTATCGAGCCTTTTCGGGGCTATCCAAAATCGGGTCGCGGAATATTAATGATCATCGCCCTGACTGTCAAGCTGTACAAACTCTAAGCACTTAATATTCTTAAAATCTGTCAGCCTAAGCTGCCATTATGTTAGGAGTACGTTAACGCACTCCTATGATCATGCCTTATTCGGCCGAATCGTCGTCTGCACCAGCGTTAAGCGCTTCGGTCAATGCCTGTTCTGCATCTGCTGCAGATACTGACATTTCTTCGATTTGCTCTTTGCGCTGTTGAGCACGGCGTTCATGGTATGCGAAACCCGTACCTGCTGGAATAAGTCGTCCAACAATTACGTTCTCTTTCAGACCGCGAAGGTCATCTTCTTTACCTTGAACCGCTGCTTCAGTCAGTACGCGCGTTGTTTCCTGGAACGATGCCGCTGAGATAAATGACTCAGTAGACAGTGACGCTTTAGTGATACCAAGTAGTTGTGTTTCGTACTGTGCTGGTATCTTACCGTGTTTTTCAATTTCACGGTTTGCCACTTTCACGTTAGAAACTTCTACTTGCTCACCTTCTAGGAACTGCGTGTCGCCTGAATGAGTAATAACGCACTTACGCAACATCTGACGAATAACAACTTCGATGTGCTTATCGTTAATTTTTACACCCTGTAGACGGTAAACTTCCTGAACTTCGTTCACGATGTAGTTTGCTACATGGGAAATACCACGAAGACGCAATATGTCGTGTGGAGACTCTGGACCATCGGCAATAACTTCGCCTTTTTCCACTTTCTCACCTTCGAACACATTAAGCTGACGCCATTTCGGAATCATCTCTTCGTATGCATCACCTTCAGCAGGTGTAATCACTAAGCGCTTCTTACCTTTAGTCTCTTTACCGAAACCGATAGTACCTGAGATTTCCGCTAAGATAGCAGGCTCTTTAGGTTTACGTGCTTCGAACAAGTCAGCAACTCGTGGTAGACCACCCGTGATGTCACGTGTCTTCGAGCTTTCCTGAGGTATACGCGCTAGCACGTCACCTTCGTTAGCTACTTTGCCTTCTTTTGCTTCAATGGTTGTGAAGCTTGGAAGACGAATCTCTTGAAGACCGAACTCATCACTTTCAAGGATTAGCTTAGGCTCTTTTGCGTTTGCCTTTGTTAAATCTTTAACAACGATACGCGTTAGGCCAGTAAGCTCATCTTGCTGCATTTCTGTGTTAGTGTCGTCGATGTCCGCGAAGCTAATCTTAGCTGCACGTTCAGTAACGATTGGGTGACTATGCGGGTCCCAGTTAGCAACAACGTCGCCAGCTGCAATTTTTGCACCGTCATCAACACTCAATACTGCACCGTATGGCACTTTATAGCGTTCTTTCTCACGGCCTTGCTCATCGATAACAGTAAGTTCTGTTGAACGAGACACAATAACCATTTTGCCATCAGAATTACGTACAGATTTTTCGTTGTGTAGCTTAAGGCTACCCGCCGTTTTAACCTGAACGCTGTTCTCAGCAGACGCTCGAGATGCCGCACCACCAATGTGGAACGTACGCATGGTAAGCTGTGTACCAGGTTCACCGATTGACTGTGCTGCAATAACACCAACAGATTCACCGCTACCCACCATATGTCCACGAGCAAGGTCACGACCATAACAGTTAGCACATACACCGAAGTCGTTATCACAGGTGATAACCGAGCGTACTTGGATTTGGTCAACAGAGTTGGCTTCAAGCATATCTACTAGCGCTTCGTCTAGCAGTACATTACGCTCAACCAATACTTCGCTAGTACCTGGCTTAACCACGTCTTCTGCTACCACACGACCTAGTACACGTTCGCGAAGTGGTTCAACAACGTCGCCACCTTCGATTAGTGGTGTCATGGAAACGCTACCGAACGTACCACAGTCATCGTTAGTGATAACCAAATCTTGCGCAACGTCTACAAGACGACGAGTTAGGTAACCCGAGTTCGCTGTCTTAAGTGCTGTATCGGCTAGACCTTTACGCGCACCGTGCGTTGAGATGAAGTACTGAAGAACGTTAAGACCTTCACGGAAGTTTGCAGTGATTGGTGTCTCGATGATTGAACCATCTGGTTTAGCCATCAGACCACGCATACCAGCTAACTGACGAATCTGAGCGGCACTACCACGAGCACCCGAGTCGGCCATCATGTAAACAGAGTTAAATGATGATTGCTCTTCTTCTTCGCCATCGCGGTTAATTACGATGTCAGTCTTAAGGTTGTCCATCATGGCCTTAGCAACTTTTTCGTTGGCATTTGACCAGATATCGATAACTTTATTGTAACGCTCACCGGCTGTTACAAGACCGTTTTGGAACTGTTCCTGAATTTCAATAACTTCAGCTTCTGCTGCGTCAACGATTTCTTTCTTCGCTTCAGGAATTACCATGTCATCAATACCAACAGACGCACCCGCGATCATCGCGTAGTGGAAACCGGTATACATGATTTGGTCAGCTGCAATAACAGTATCTTTTAGACCAAGCGTACGGTAACAAGCATTCAATAGTTTTGAAATTTGCTTTTTGCCCATAGGCTGGTTGATGATTTCAAACGGAAGACCCTTTGGAAGGATCAGTGAGAAAATGGCACGACCAACCGTAGTTTGAGTCAGTGTAACTTTCTCTGTCTTGTTGCCGTTTTCATCAATGTCGTATTCAGTAATACGTACTTTAACGCGAGAATGAAGCTCGGCATTACCTGTACGGTATGCTTTTTCTGCTTCATTAGGGCTGGTAAATACCATGCCTTCGCCTAAGCCGTTTACTTTGTCACGCGTAAGGTAATAAAGACCCAATACAACGTCCTGTGAAGGAACGATAATCGGCTCACCGTTAGCAGGTGACAAGATGTTGTTCGTCGACATCATTAGCGCACGAGCTTCAAGCTGTGCTTCGATAGTCAACGGAACGTGTACCGCCATTTGGTCACCATCGAAGTCGGCGTTATACGCCGCACACACTAGCGGGTGAAGCTGAATCGCTTTACCTTCGATTAGTGTTGGTTCGAATGCTTGTATACCCAAACGGTGAAGAGTAGGTGCACGGTTAAGCAACACAGGGTGTTCGCGGATAACGTCATCTAGTACGTCCCAAACCTCTGGTGCTTCGCGCTCTACTAACTTCTTAGCAGCTTTGATAGTTGTTGCAAGACCACGACCTTCAAGCTTACCGTAAATAAACGGTTTAAATAGCTCAAGTGCCATCTTCTTAGGAAGACCACACTGGTGAAGACGAAGTGTTGGACCAACTGTAATTACAGAACGACCAGAGTAGTCAACACGCTTACCAAGAAGGTTCTGACGGAAACGACCCTGTTTACCTTTGATCATGTCTGCAAGCGACTTAAGTGGACGCTTGTTAGAACCGGTAATCGCACGGCCGCGACGTCCATTATCTAGAAGTGCATCAACAGACTCTTGTAACATACGCTTTTCGTTGCGTACGATAATGTCTGGAGCAGCAAGGTCTAGAAGACGCTTAAGACGGTTGTTACGGTTAATAACACGACGGTATAAATCGTTCAGGTCAGACGTAGCGAAACGTCCACCGTCTAGTGGTACTAGAGGGCGAAGATCGGGTGGCAATACTGGAAGTACTGTCATGATCATCCACTCTGGCTTGTTACCAGACTGTTGGAACGATTCAAGTAACTTAAGACGCTTCGTAATTTTCTTACGCTTTGTCTCAGAGTTGATTGAAGGCAATTCTTCACGCATTGCTGCAACGTCGGCATCAACGTCAAGTACAGTTAACAGGTCAAATACTGCTTCTGCACCCATTTTCGCGTCGAACTCGTCGCCGTGCTCTTCTAACGAATCAAGATAATCTTCTTCGTTTAATAACTGGCCGCGCTCTAATGTCGTCATACCTGGTTCTGTTACCACGTATGATTCAAAATAAAGCACGCGCTCAATGTCACGTAGCGTCATATCAAGCATTAAGCCGATACGAGACGGAAGTGACTTAAGGAACCAGATGTGTGCTACTGGACTTGCTAGCTCGATGTGGCCCATACGCTCACGACGAACTTTAGTCAGTGTAACTTCAACGCCACACTTTTCACAGATAACACCACGGTGCTTAAGGCGCTTGTACTTACCGCACAAACACTCGTAATCTTTAACAGGGCCAAAGATACGGGCACAAAATAAACCGTCACGCTCAGGCTTGAACGTACGATAGTTGATAGTCTCAGGCTTCTTCACTTCACCAAAAGACCATGAACGAATCATGTCAGGTGAAGAAAGGCCGATTCGAATATTATCGAACTCTTCGGCCTTATGCTGTTGCTTTAGAAACTTTAATAAGTCTTTCACATTACTCTCCCAGCGGAGTCAGTCTCTAGAACCCGGCGCAAGCGCCGGGCCATCTCATAACATTACGCGGCAATCGCCGTATTACTTTTCTTCAAGCTCGATGTTGATACCCAACGAGCGAATTTCTTTAAGCAATACGTTGAAGGATTCTGGCATGCCAGGCTCCATTCTGTGGTCGCCATCGACGATGTTCTTGTACATTTTGGTACGACCGTTAACGTCATCCGACTTAACAGTAAGCATTTCCTGAAGGGTATATGCAGCACCGTATGCTTCAAGTGCCCATACTTCCATCTCACCGAAGCGCTGGCCACCGAACTGTGCTTTACCACCAAGAGGTTGCTGTGTAACAAGGCTGTAAGAACCAGTAGAACGAGCGTGCATCTTATCGTCTACCAAGTGGTTCAGTTTCAGCATGTACATGTAACCAACCGTAACAGGTCGCTCAAACGAGTTACCAGTACGACCGTCGAACAAGGTAATCTGACCGCTTTCTGGAATATCAGCAAGCTTCAACATTTCCTTGATTTCAGATTCGCGAGCACCGTCGAATACAGGCGTTGCAATTGGTACACCTTTACGAAGGTTCTCAGCTAGACGACGAACTTCGTGATCTGTGAAGTTATCAATGTCTACTACTTGGTGATTTTCACCTAGTTCGTACACTTTCTTCAAGAAATCACGCATTTCGGCAAGCTCACGCTGCTCTTTAATCATGCGATCAATTTTAACCCCAAGACCGTGAGCAGCCATGCCCAAGTGAGTCTCAAGAATCTGACCGATGTTCATACGAGACGGTACACCAAGAGGGTTAAGTACGATGTCTACCGGCGTACCGTTTTCATCGTATGGCATATCTTCTACTGGTTGAATAGTAGAAATAACACCTTTGTTACCGTGACGTCCCGCCATTTTATCACCCGGTTGGATGTGGCGTTTAACCGCTAGGTAAACTTTAACAATCTTAAGTACACCAGGCGCTAAATCGTCGCCTTGCGTTATCTTACGACGCTTAGTTTCAAACTTCTTATCGAAGTCAGCTTTGATCTCAGCATGCTGTTCAGCAATTTGGTCTAGCTCTAACTGTACGTCTTCGCTGTTAAGTGCAATTTCAAACCATTTTTCACGTGGCAGGCTGTCAAGCTTAGCTTGTTCAACACCGGCGCGCGCTAGTGCAGTTTGAGCACGTGCGAAAATACCATCCGCAAGGATTTCAAATTCGTCAGTAAGATCTTTCTTAACTTGACGAAGCTGCATATCTTCAATTTCAAGCGCACGTTTGTCTTTCTCTACGCCGTCACGAGTAAAGACTTGAACGTCGATAACCGTACCGTGAACAGAGTTAGGCACACGTAGTGACGTATCTTTTACGTCAGACGCTTTTTCACCAAAGATGGCTCTTAAAAGTTTCTCTTCCGGCGTAAGCTGAGTTTCACCTTTTGGTGTCACTTTACCTACAAGGATGTCGCCGCCTTTCACTTCTGCACCGATGTAAACAACACCTGATTCATCAAGTTTGCTCAGTGCAGACTCACCCACGTTTGGAATATCAGAAGAAATTTCTTCTGGACCAAGCTTGGTGTCACGAGCAATACAGCTTAGCTCTTGAATGTGAATAGTCGTAAAGCGGTCTTCCTGTGCTACACGCTCAGAAATAAGGATTGAATCCTCAAAGTTGTAACCATTCCACGGCATGAACGCGATACGCATGTTCTGACCAAGTGCGAGATCACCAAGGTCTGTCGAAGGACCATCGGCTAGCACGTCACCAGTAACAATTGGGTCACCAACACTACAAGTAGGTCGCTGATTGATACAGGTGTTCTGGTTAGAACGGGTGTATTTGGTTAGGTTGTAGATGTCGATACCTGCTTCACCAGGAAGCATTTCGTCTTCAGCTACTTTGATTACGATGCGACTCGCATCTACGTAATCTACCGTACCACCGCGTTTAGCAACTACCGTTACGCCAGAGTCAACGGCGATAGTTCTTTCCATACCTGTACCCACTAACGGCTTATCAGCGCGAAGTGTTGGAACAGCCTGACGTTGCATGTTGGCACCCATAAGTGCACGGTTTGCATCATCGTGTTCAAGGAACGGAATAATGCTTGCTGCAATTGAAACGATTTGCTGTGGAGAAACATCCATGTATTTGATGTCTTCTTTAGGCATCAAGGTTGTTTCACCACGGTGACGACATGGAATAAGGTCGTCTACCAGTTCACCAGCTTCAGTCAACGCAATGTTGGCCTGAGCGATAGCGAATTGGCCTTCTTCAATCGCAGATAAATAATCGATTTCTTCGCCCACTACACCATCAACAATGCGACGGAATGGTGTTTCAAGGAAACCAAAATCATTGGTGCGCGCAAAGCTCGCCAATGAGTTAATTAGACCGATGTTTGGACCTTCAGGTGTTTCGATTGGACATAGACGACCGTAGTGAGTCGGATGTACGTCTCGAACCTCAAAGCCTGCTCGTTCACGAGTAAGACCGCCCGGACCTAACGCAGAAATACGACGCTTGTGCGTTACTTCTGACAATGGGTTGTTTTGGTCCATGAACTGAGACAACTGCGACGACCCAAAGAACTCTTTAACGGCAGCCGAAATAGGCTTAGCGTTAATAAGATCTTGTGGCATAACGTTGTCTAGGTCGCCAAGACTTAGGCGTTCTTTAACAGCGCGTTCTACACGAACTAAACCAACACGGAATTGGTTTTCTGCCATTTCACCAACAGAACGAATACGACGGTTACCAAGGTGATCAATATCATCAACTTCGTCTTTACCGTCACGTATGGTGATTAGCTGTTTCATTACAGAAACGATGTCTTCTTTGGCTAGCGTACCAGAACCAATCAGTTCTTCACGGCCTAAGCGACGGTTAAACTTCATACGACCAACAGAAGAAAGATCGTAACGTTCTTCAGAGAAGAACAAGTTTTCAAATAACGTTTCTGCAGCGTCTTTCGTCGGCGGCTCACCAGGACGCATCATACGATAAATCTCAACAAGCGCTTCTAAGCGGTTTGTCGAAGAATCAATACGTAGCGTATCTGAAATGTATGAACCGTGATCGAGTTCGTTGATGTAAAGCGTTTCGAATTCTTTTATGCCGGCTTGACTTAGCTCAGCTAAATTCTCAAGTGCAAGCTCATCGTTCGCACTTACAATGACTTCACCGGTGTCTTCGTTAACATAAGTGGCAGCAAATACACGACCGATTAGATAATCAGCAGGTACTTCCAGCTCTGTTAAACCAGACTTCTCTAATGCACGAGTGTGGCGCGCAGAGATACGACGACCAGTTTCAACAACCACATTGCCATCGCCATCGATGATATCGAAAGCAGCCGTTTCACCACGAAGGCGATCAGGTTTCACTTCCATCATCAGACGGTCTTTGTCGATGCGAACGTTAACTTTTTCGAAGAAAGTATCTAAAATTTCTTCTGACGTCATTTCCAATGCACGCAAGATAATTGTTGCAGGCAATTTACGACGACGGTCGATACGCACAAACAGATTATCTTTAGGGTCAAACTCAAAGTCTAACCAAGAGCCACGGTATGGAATTACGCGTGCATTATAAAGCACTTTTCCAGACGAGTGAGTCTTGCCTTTATCGTGATCGAAAAACACACCAGGTGAGCGGTGTAGCTGTGACACTATTACACGCTCTGTACCATTGATAACGAACGTTCCGTTCTCTGTCATCAATGGGATTTCTCCCATGTACACTTCTTGTTCTTTAATATCTTTTACGGTACCTGGGGCTGCGTCTTTGTCAAACAATACTAACCGTAGTTTTACTCTTAACGGAGCAGAGAAAGTTACGCCGCGAATTTGACATTCTTTAACGTCAAAAACTGGCTCTCCCAGGCGGTAGCTTACATATTGAAGCTCTGAATTACCTGAGTAACTTTTAATTGGAAAAACGGAACGAAATGCTGCTTCCAAGCCGTATTGAGCATCGGCGTCGATCTCAATAAACTTTTTGAAAGAATCAAGCTGAATTGAAAGAAGGTATGGAATTTCCAATACCTGTGGGCGTTTGCCAAAATCCTTACGGATACGTTTCTTTTCGCTATAAGAGTAAACCATGGGTTCCTCAGCCTGCTGATTTATGACCCAACCTGCTGCTAAATGCTTTAAAACGCGTGCTATGGGCTAAAAGCTGCGTTTCAAATGGCGCAATAAGCAACAAACTTCCACAACCCTAATTCGGGCAAGTTCACCAGCATACAACAATTTTTAACCAATTATTAGTTAAGTTGTTGGATTTTTATGCTTTTTAATGGTCTTGTCCGAATTGCGCTTAACACAGTGTAGATCAGGGTTATATTCTACACATTATACAGCGCAAAAAGGCTGGTGGTTTAAAAAACCACCAGCCTTGCCGTCTCAGGCAAATAATCTGATTAAATCAGATTACTTGATTTCAACTTCAGCGCCAGCTTCAGTTAGAGTCGTTTTAAGTTCTTCAGCTTCTTCTTTGCTTACGCCTTCTTTGATAGCTTTAGGAGCAGATTCAACTACTTCTTTAGCTTCTTTAAGACCTAGGCCAGTCGCGCCGCGAACTGCTTTGATAACTGCAACTTTGTTAGCACCGAATGAAGTCATTACAACGTCAAATTCAGTTTGCTCTTCAACAGCAGCAGCTTCACCGCCTGCAGCAGGACCAGCAACAGCAACAGCTGCAGCAGATACGTTGAATTTTTCTTCAGCTGCTTCGATTAGCTCAACCAATTCCATAACTGGCATTTCAGCAATCGCGTTTAAAATATCTTCTTTAGTTAGAGCCATGTTCTCTAAACTCCTGGGGTTTTAATGTTAAAAAAATCAATATGCCAAAAACGAAAATTACTTCTCGTCTTTGATCGCCGCCAATACGCGCACAAACTTGCCAGGAACTTCGTTGATTGTTTGAACGAATTTCCCAACTGGTGCTTTGAAGGTCGCAAGTAGTCTTGCAAGCGCTTCGTCGCGAGTTGGAAGTGAAGCAACTGCGTCCAATTTCTCTGGACCAAGTAGACCACTACCAATTGAAAGTGCTGTTACGTTAAGCTTATCGTTGGTCTTACCGAAGTCTTTAAAAAGACGTGCCGCACCGCCTGGTGCGTCGATAGAGAAACCATAGATAAGCGGACCTGTAAGTGCGCTTTCTAAGTCTGCAAATTTGCTGTCTGCCAATGCACGCTTAGCTAGTGTGTTACGTACAACCTTTAGGTATACGCCTTGCTCACGAGCTTTTATGCGAAGGTCAGTCAGTTCTGCAACTTCCATCCCACGGTATTCAGCGACGGCAACGGATAGAGCGCGAGACGCAACTTCAGATACCTCTGCTACGATCTCTTTTTTTGCTGCTAAACCTAGTGCCACTGAGTTCACCTCTTTGTATCTGACATTGTTGATAGTTACCTATCATCGCCGTCAGGGTTCACAGATTGATACCAAACATCATATTTGGTACCGCTCTACGGTGTTTGTTATCCCAGAGAGTCTGAGTCAAACCACCGTCTGCGCAGGTTGTTCTATTAAGCAGTATGTTGACTGTGAAAGCTCTCTTACTTCTTTCACCACACCGCACCTGCGGTCTTGGACGGGAGTTGTTTACTAGCACTGCTATGTACACAACTCCAACCCATAACCTTTAAGAGAACTAACGGGCAATGCCCACTAGCTTCAAAACTATAGACCTACAGAAGCCTTATCAAGAGATACACCCGCACCCATTGTGGTGCTTAGGCTGATCTTCTGGATATACACACCTTTCGCAGAAGAAGGCTTAGCTTTCTTCAGTGCTTCAAGTAGTGCTTCTAGGTTTTCTTGAATTTGGTTAGCTTCAAATGCAATCTTGCCTAGGCTAGCGTGGATGATACCGTTTTTATCATTGCGGTAACGAACCTGACCAGCTTTTGCATTTTTAACAGCAGTAGCAACGTCTGGCGTTACTGTGCCTGTTTTAGGGTTAGGCATTAGGCCACGTGGACCTAAGATTTGACCTAGTTGGCCAACAACGCGCATCGCGTCTGGGCTAGCAACTACTACGTCAAAGTTCATTTCGCCTTTCTTAACTTGTTCAGCTAAGTCTTCCATACCAACGATGTCCGCACCAGCTTCTTTAGCCGCTTCTGCGTTTGCGCCTTGAGTAAATACCGCTACGCGTACGTCTTTACCAGTACCGTTAGGTAGTACAGTTGCACCACGAACGTTTTGGTCAGATTTCTTAGCGTCGATACCAAGGTTTACAGCAACGTCAACACTCTCAGCGAATTTAGCAGTCGCTAATTCTTTTAGAAGTGCAACTGCTTCGTTGATTTCATACTCTTTAGTTGAGTCAACTTTGTCACGTACTAGACGAGCGCGTTTTGTTAATTTAGCCATTCGATTAGTCCTCTACGTTCAAGCCCATTGAGCGAGCAGAACCCGCGATAGTGCGTACCGCTGCATCTAGATCAGCAGCTGTTAAGTCTGGCTCTTTAGTTTTAGCAATCTCTTCTAACTGAGCGCGGGTAACTTTACCTACTTTCTCAGTGTTAGGACGGCCAGAACCGCTCTTGATGCCAGCTGCCTTCTTAAGAAGGTATGACGCAGGAGGAGTCTTCGTTTCGAATGTAAAAGAACGGTCTTCGTACACAGTAATTTCTACTGGTACTGGAGCACCCTTCTCTAGGCTGTCAGTCTTTGCATTGAAAGCCTTACAGAATTCCATGATGTTCACACCGTGTTGACCTAGTGCAGGACCAACTGGTGGACTTGGGTTAGCAGCGCCTGCCGCAACCTGAAGCTTGATAATACCGCTTACTTTTTTAGCCATTTTAAATGCTCTCTTGTTTGGGTCTAACGCCTCGCAAATACAGAGAATATTTGCTCAATTGGCTTCCCGTTTCCGTTTAAAAGGGCGCGCATTATAAGGGCTGTTTAATTGCTATGCAAGCCCCCACGTGATTAAAAAACGATCTTAATCGCAAATAGGGCCTAAATGTTTGAAAAGTGCAAGAACAAATAGCTTAACTATCTAAATGTAATCGCTAAATGTGATGGCTAAATGTGATGGCGCGGATTTCTTAGGCACTGGCTTTTTTGTATCTGTCTCTGCCATTTGACTTAGCCGCGTATAGCGCTGTATCTGCCTGCGTGAAGGAATGTTCTACACTTTTCGCTTGGGAAAAAGCGCAGTACCCAGCGCTCGCCGTCATCGATATATGTCCTTGGTCACATGGTACCTTCAGTAAACGTATATGGGTCATTACCCGCTCTAAGTACACTCGAGCTTGTTCACAAGAACAGTTGGTCAACAACACGATAAACTCTTCGCCTCCCCAACGGCCCACGACATCTGTTGGTCTTGCCTGTGACAATAAACAATCTGCAAACACTTTTATCGCTTCATCCCCTACTGGGTGACCGTGTCTATCGTTTATCTGCTTGAAGTGATCAATATCGAACAGGATTAATACAGAATCTTCCCCTTTTCTAAATTGCCCATGCCACTGCAAATCCATAAATGATTGTACAAAGCGTCTGTTCTTCAATCCTGTCAGCGGGTCGGTTACCGCATCAAGAGTCGCTTGCCTGGCAAACCTTGCATGTTCTTTCTTTGCAGCGTGTATTTGCCTAAGTCTCATAGAAAATCGCAAAATATGCTCATCCAGTTTATAGAGTAATGCAGCGGGTAACCCCGTGTCTGGCGCTCTAAGCATAGAAACAAAACTGGGAATAGACGGCTGATTTTCAGCGCCGGCATGAATTCTTGTCAGCTGAATTGGGAAGCTGCCTGAACGTCGTCCGACGATATCCCCGATATTGGTTAAGCACGTTGTGTTAAGTGACTTAGAAGAAAGGGTAAATAGGTCTGTAATGCAATGCGCATCATGAATATGAGGCACTACGTCTTTTAGTTGTCTGTTATAACCAACGATTTTGCCACTTAAGTCTGTGATAACGGCAGCTTCTGTAACGTTTGCCAGTATAGATGTAATGCCTAGCTTGCTGGTATCAGCCTGTTGGATGGCAGTGTTTTCGCTATTGTTTTCATCCGCGCTTTCAAAAGAATCGCTACTGGACACCAAAGTACTCATGGGCAACATCCTTTTGATCCTGTTGTGGCTTAAGATGCACGACAACATGACAATGCCCATCTCCATTTGCGATTGTTTTATTTAACTCTACAGCAGCATACCCATTTTCTGATGAAACTATCTTACCAAATACATTCGCAGTCATATGGCAAAGAGGCTGCTTGCCCACCACATTGACTCCGAATGGACATAGCGAATTTTGCAATACAATGGTATCGGGAGTGATGGTTGAAACACTGAAACGGCCTCCTATCCGTCGTTTTAAATCCACAAGTACCTGTGCGATAACTTCAGGAGACATTCTCTCATCACCTAACTGAGCCTTATATTTTTCATGAAACATGGCTCCAACATGATCGGCAACCATACCTACGAAGCCTTTTGACTCCTCGGTGCCAATGACATCTTCCATTAGCGTTTCCAGCTCTAATAAGATGGTTTGATAGAAGGACGCTACATCAATGTCGATTTGTTTACATGCAATGCGCTGCTCTAAAGTATCGATAGCGTTGGCCTCTTTTTAATAACGATACTTTAGTATTAGGCGAACTTGACTCGTTGTGCAAATAAAAATTGGGCAAAAAAAAGCCCGCTAAAAGCGGGCTTTACACGATATGTCTTATGACTAACCTTTCTCTACCTGACCAAATTCTAGGTCTACCGGTGTAGAACGACCGAAGATAAGTACCGATACTTTTACGCGGCTCTTTTCGTAGTCTACTTCTTCTACCACACCGTTGAAGTCGGCAAATGGACCGTCTGTAACGCGTACCACTTCACCCGGCTCAAACAATGTCTTCGGCTTAGGCTTATCTACCGACTCTTCAAGACGGTTTAAGATAGCATCGGCTTCCTTAGGCGTAATTGGCATTGGACGGTCTGAAGTGCCACCAATAAAACCAAGAACGCGAGGAACGCTTTTCACTAAATGCCATGAATCTTCATTCATGGCCATTTCTACTAGCACGTAACCAGGATAAAACTTGCGCTCAGATTTACGCTTTTGACCAGCGCGCATCTCAACCACTTCTTCAGTTGGCACAAGTATTTGGCCGAAGTGCTCTTCCATGTTGTGCATTTTGATATATTCAAGAAGGGTTTTCTTGACTCGAGCTTCATACTGAGAAAATGCTTGTACTACGTACCATCTCTTTTTAATTTCTTCCTCAGACATACGTTATGCTCCGATTCCCGTTATAAAGCCAACTACACGAACGATGATGCCGTCTAGTCCCCATAAAATAAGTGCCATAACCAAGGTTGCAGCCAAAACAATCAATGTGGTTTGGTTAGCTTCTTGACGTGTAGGCCATACTACTTTGCGCACTTCAGTACGTGACTCTTTAGCAAAGCTTAAAAACGCACTGCCTTTGTTTGTAGATGCAGCAATAAAGCCAGCCACTACAGCAACAACTACCGCTGCGAGAGCGCGATATAATACCGAAAGTTCACCGTATACTGTGTTGGCAGTAACCAACCCTGCAAGTAGTGCAAAAACCACTACCCATTTAAACATGTCCAACCCGTTGGACTGATTTTCCGTCTTTTCGCTCATGTCACGATCCTAGCACTACAGCGTCGTTTTCTTGCGTTACACGCGCAAGTTAATAATTTGGCAGGGGTGGAGGGACTCGAACCCCCAACCATCGGTTTTGGAGACCGCTGTTCTACCAATTCGAACTACACCCCTGTGGCGTTTTTACTCTTAAAATTTGCTTACACTACCCTTGTGATTTGTGCGTCTTTTCGAAGGAAAGTGCGGTATCGCAAGGGAGGGACGCGTATTATACTTAACCACTTTCAAGTTACAAGCGGTTTATTCCCCTCCCACTGTGCATATCGCTAACGGGGCGTGGGTTATTCCACGCCAATAAATCCACCCGTTTGGTGCGCCCACAGCTTGGCATAAATCCCGTTATAAGCAATTAACTCACTATGGGTGCCCTGCTCCACAATTTGACCTTTGTCTAGCACTAGCAATCTGTCCATTTGGGCGATAGTTGATAACCTGTGAGCAATAGCTAACACAGTTTTTCCTTCCATCACTTTATCTAAACAGGCTTGAATGGCTGCTTCAACTTCTGAATCTAGCGCCGATGTAGCCTCATCTAAAATGAGCACTGGGGCATCTTTTAACAACACACGGGCAATCGCTATTCGCTGTCGTTGTCCGCCAGACAGTTTAATACCGCGCTCTCCAACGTGAGCATCGTACCCTGTACGCCCCTGATTATCGGTAAGGGTCAATATGAAGTCGTGGGCTTCCGCTTGTTTCGCCGCTTTAATCATATCTGCTTCGCCTGCGTCGGTGCGTCCATACAGAATATTGTCACGCACTGAGCGGTGCATCAGTGATGTATCTTGGGTCACCATACTGATTTTAGCTCGCAGTGTTTCTTGCCCTACCTCAGTAATGTCCTGACCATCAATAACGATACGACCACTTTGCGTATCGTAAAAACGCATCAATAGATTAACGAGCGTGGATTTACCTGCACCAGAGCGACCTACCAAGCCTACTTTTTCTCCAGGCTTAATGGTTAAATCTAATTGCCTGAACACGTCGATAGGCTGATTGTTTGCACCTGAATAAGAGAAGTTAACATTATCAAAATGAATTTTGCCGCCGCCTACGTTTAATGCATCGGCATCGGGCTTATCTTTAACGGCTACTGGCTGCGCAAGAGTATTCATACCGTCTTGCACCGTTCCTAGGTTTTCAAATAACCCCGACACTTCCCACATTATCCAATGGGACATGCCGTTTAGTCGCAAGCATAAGCTAACCGCAATGGCGATATCTCCAGGCGTCGCAATCTGCTCCAACCAAAGAAATACTGATAGCGCACCTATTGTGAAGATCAAAATGGCGTTTGCCATCTCAACACAGAATTCAAGAATGGTAACAAGGCGCATTTGTGGATACACCGTTTGCAAAAAGCCGTCCATGCTCTCTTTGGCATAGTCTGCTTCTCTTCGGCTGTGAGAGAAAAGTTTAACCGTGGTGATATTGGTGTAGCTATCGACTATTCGCCCAGTCATTAATGAGCGAGCATCGGCTTGCGCTTGTGAAACCGCCTTTAGCTTTGGTACGAGTACCCGCAAAATACCGATATACACAAAGAACCACACCACCAGTGGAAGCGCTAATCGCCAGTCAGTGCTAAATACCAGCACCACCATAGAGATGAAATAAACGCTGATATACACCAACAAATCAAGCATTTTGGTGACTGTTTCTCGCACGGAAAGCGCGGTTTGCATTACCTTTGTGGCCACGCGGCCGGCAAACTCATTGTGAAAGAAGGTAAGGCTTTGTCCAAGTAAATATCGGTGGGCCTGCCACCTGATTCGCATAGGGTAATTACCCATCAGTGATTGGCGAGAAAACAATGAACGCAAAAAGATAGATGCAGGAATAAAGACAAGAACCGTTACTCCCATTCCAATTAATGTAAGTTTCTGCTCTTCTAAAAACGTTTCTCGACTTTGCTCTGAAAACCAATCAACGAGCTGTCCTAAAAAGCCAAATAGCGCCACCTCTAACACCGCCACTATGGCACTTAACACCGAAACGGTCAGGATGATATGCCACATGCCTTTAGTGTAGTACTTACAAAATGCGACTAATCCCGTGGGCGGTTGCGTGGGCGGCGTATCTGGAAAAGGCTGTGTGAGCCTTTCAAAAAAAGAAAACATGCAAAAACTCTTTTTGTTATTGAATCGCCAGATGCGTACTGAATCTCGGCGTTAAAATTTACGTTGAGGTGAGTACGCAATTCTACACGATATGTTCAGTCAATTAATTAACTCCTTGATGAAAATCGCTGGGAACGTGGATAAAGGGCGTAATGACTGAGCATGTATGTTTGCTATAGGTCTTTCGTTAAGCTTCCTGTTATATGCGATTAACATTCTTTTGACATTTAACGGGATGCTTCATACTGCGCTCATAAAAACTATAACGACAAAAAAGACGTTTTAAAAAATGGACACTTGGATATATAAGGCACCTCTGCGTTGCATCTGTTCTTTCTGGCGCCCGTATTGGCGCTCGTGCTGCCTCGTTTTATTGCTTGCACTAGCATTTTCTGGCAATGCTGTTGAAGGTAATTCAGCACAGCAGGATAGCCAACAAACAAAAGAAGACAACAAACCGGTAGCCGTGGTTATTCAGAGCACTACGGAATCTGCTGCTCAAAACACTACAGAGTCTGCCACTCAATCGGCTGAGTCATTCTCTTCAGATAGCGGCTCACCCGACGTTGATGAGACTATTTCACCTAACGAGTCCCGTACCTTTGACACTATCGTTGTTCCCTATCTTTCAGAGACGATTACGTTAGACGGTATCTTAGACGATGAAGCATGGCAGCGGGCTAAGGAAATACCGCTAAATGTGGTGACTCGCCCATTTGAAAATACCGCCCCACCCGTTAAGACCATCGCCAGAATATTCGAAAATGGCGATATGATTTATATCGCTTTTACTGCATATGACGATGACCCTTCTGCAATACGCGCATTGTTTCGCGACCGCGATAGCGTGTGGGATAACGACTTGGTAGGCGTTAAGCTGGATACATTCGGCGATAGTCGCCTCTCGTATCAATTTTTTGTCAATCCTCACGGCATACAAACCGACTCTATCGAAAACCAAATGACGCTAAGTGAAAGCGCCAGTTGGAATGCAATTTGGGACGCTGAAGCAAAAATCACCGATGAAGGCTATACGGTAGAGATAGCACTGCCGTTTCGCATTATGAATTTTCTGGATATTGATGGGCTTAAGCAATGGCGCGCAGAATTTGTTCGCTTTTACCCAAGAGATAACAACCTACGTATCTCGAACCGCCCTGTGGATCGCAATAACGCGTGTAGCTTATGCCAAATGGGAAAAATGGAAGGCTTTAGTCGTGCTAAGCAAGGGAAAAACCTGTCAATTACTCCCTACGCCGTTGCCGGAGCGGCACGCAGAAGAACTCCAGCAACGCCAGAGCAATGGGAATACGGAAACAATCAAGAAGTGGGTGTGGATATTAACTGGGGCATTACCTCTGACATGCTGCTTCAAGCCACGATTAACCCAGACTTTTCACAAGTAGAGGCCGACGCAGGACAGCTTGGGATCAATAACCCTTTTGCACTTTTCTTTCCTGAACAACGTCCCTTTTTTGTGGAGAACGCCGACTTTTTCAGCACTCAGTACGACTTGGTGTACACCCGCAACATTGGCGCTCCTGATATTGGCAGCAAACTTACTGGCAGAATTAACGACCATACCTTTGGTTTACTGCTGGCAAACGATGACACTACCACGTTCCTTGTTCCGGGGAATTTAGGCTCAAGCGTTGCTCAGCTCGAACAAGGCAGTACAAACCTTGCTGCGCGCTATCGCTATGACATATCCGACACCCTGTCTGTTGGTTCTATATTGACGGGCAGACATGCTGATGAATATCACAACCTAGTCACCGGCGTTGACTTGCGCTATCAAATTACGCCTAGTGACACTCTACGTGCGCAATTGCTTCGCTCCGATACTCAATACCCTGACGCCCTTGCCTCACAATTTTGTCGAGGCAGTTGCGTTAATCAAGAAGATGTTACCGAGACTACTTTAAGAACAGACAAAGAAGGCGCCTTCTCTGGAAGTACCTACAAGATTGATTACCGCCATGAAGAAAGAGAATGGTATGTCATTGCAAACAGAACCAGCACTCAGTCTGACTTTCGCGCCGACTTGGGTTTTGAAAGTAATGTAGATAGACACAAATCGGTACTCGGTGGTGGGCTGTTGTGGTGGAAAGATAATGCGTGGTGGAACCGTCTAGAGTTTGGTGGCGACTGGGATATCACTCACAATGACAATGGCGAGTTAATAGAACGAGAAGTTCAAGCGCAAATAGAAATGAACGCTGCTTATCAATCGTATTTCAACTTCCAATGGGTGAAGCGAGACCGAGTTGGATTACGCCAAAACGGGGCAAGCCTTGCCATTGACGGTAATACCACCCGGTTTACCGAAGAGCAGTTTTCTTTCTATTTTGAAGCGCGACCAAACCGAACCCTGTATTTTGAAAACTTTGCCCGAATAGGCGATAGAATTGATTTGCGCAACAATCGCTTGGGCGATCAGATTCTGCTTGAACCCCAAATAACTCTGAATATTGGCGATCATTTAGAGGCCTCGGTAAGCCATGAATACAATCGTATTGATGTAAACAATGAGATGCTGTTTACCGCTAATTTATCTGACTTTCGAATGAGCTATCAATTTGATGCAAAGCAGTTTCTCCGCCTTGCGCTTATTTACTCAGATGTACGAAGAAACCCCAATAATTACCTGGTAAATGTAGATGCCAGAGAACGCAATATGGGTACACAGCTAGTGTATTCGTACATGATTAACCCCTTGTCGCGCTTGTTCATTGGCTATGGCGACTCTGCATTTGCAGATGAAGCAACGCCCGGACTTTTTCGAACAGAGCAAGCAGTGTTTATTAAATTTAGTTACGCGTGGCTGTATTAACAGTAAAAACTAGGGGACTGTCGGCTGCTGTCGCCCTATTGTCGCTACTGTTAGCGTGATTTTATTGTACGATGGGCGAAGTCGAAAGAGTAAGGTCTGCGAGCTATGAAAACATTAAGACTAGAAAAGCGCTGGTCACAGGAGCAACTTGCACAAATGAGTGGCTTAAATGTGAGAACAATTCAGCGAGTAGAGAAAGGACAGAATGTAGGGGTTGAGACGTTGAAATCTTTAGCCGCTGTTTTTGAAATCTCTACGGACGAGTTGGTTAATATAATAAACCGTGAAATAGAAACACCGGAGGCAAAAAAGGTTGATGTAGACGCTGCCATGCACCAACGAAATGAGGCCCATGAAAAAGTAAAATCTATCAAATATTTCTACATCAATACCGCCTTTCTAGCACTCATTTTCTTTTTATTTATGGTGCCAAACTATAATGGCGGAGAAAACGCGGGCCCGCTGATAGCCGTATTTGTGTCTTTTGTAATGATCATTGTTGGTCACGCGCTAGTTGTCTTTCAGCCCTTTGGCGAAAGGTGGGAGCAAAAGAAAATAGCGAAAATTTTAGAACAGCAAAGCAATAGTCACAATTCTACCTCTAAAGACTGAGTAGTGAATGCCGTACTGCAAACAGGTTGAATTTCTGTTTTTAAGGGTACGCATATCCTTTTGCTTATCGCCTATCTCTTATCCCTTAGCTCTTAGATAGGCTACACATTGTTCATAATGAATAGGTGGTATATGCTGGCATTCCTTTCACAGGACTCAGACTAATAAAAGGATTTAAACAATGAAGTTATTTTTACTGACCGCCTTAGCAATTCCTCTTTTAGCTGCTTGTGTGATAGTGCCAGAAACTGATACTGCTAAAGTTAATCAGTGCGAAATCTCATCCGACCGAAAAACACTCAAAGTGATTAACGGATTTGAAGATACCAATACGTTTTATTCTATCAGCGGTCTTATATTGCTGCCTGTATCCGGCGTGGTTTCAGGAACCTATGTAGCGGTAAATAATATTTATCACATGGGTGAAGAGCGGTTTGTGTGCGGACCTAAAGAGTCACGCACTAAGCAGAGCTAGTACAGAATACCTCGCGCGGTTCGCTCAAAGGCTCAATCAGTCTTCATAACCTAGGGCAGTAAGTGTTGTTTCAACTTTTTCCCTGTGTTGCTTTTGCCACTGAGCTAACGACATTGACGAATCTTTGTCTGCCCGCGCTTTTGCGATGATAAAGGCCTCTTCAGATTCAGCGCGTGGAATAACCGCGATACCTTCTTCATCAGCCACAATGATATCGCCAGCATTAACGGTAACACCGCCACACACAATAGGCTCATTGAGTGGCGCTATACATTTCTTAGCGCCTGGCTTTGGCACAACTCCACGCCCGAAAACTGGAAACTTGTTTTCTCTCGTTTCTGCAATATCTCTGATCACGCCATCGATGACAAAGCCAGCTATACCCCTTTCTTGGGCGATAGCGCACACGTTCCCACCTGCCACGGCAAATTTATCATCGGCTTGAACCACAATAATATCGCCAGGTTGGGCTCGGTAAATTGCAGCATGCAACATAAGGTGATCGCCAGGGGCACATTTTACCGTGAAAGCAGGCCCTGCAATGCGCCCCATTCCTTCCCATAAAGGCTTTATCTCGTAGCCCATAAATTGGTCCCGCGAGAGTGCATCTGCATATTCGCAGGGCGAGACTGAGGCAAATAGTGTTGAGTTGAATGGCTTCATGATATGTCCTCGATTAAGCAAACTGATAAGCGTGCAAGCTCTAACTAGGCATCCACTATAACCAATTAGCCATTACAAGTTGTTACAACCTGTGTATTTTCACTATAAATACTTTTGCTAATGATACCTTCATGCTAAAAGATGCATCAAACCTCTAATAAGTGAGCGATTTTTCCTTTTTCGAATAGGATGAATAGCCACACAGAACCAAGGCACAGCCGCCCCATTACATAGCTTTACATTGTGTAGCGCTTAATAAAGTAGCCCTACAACACTTAGAGAAAGGTAATACAAAGCAGTGCTACATTTTAATAAGAAGGACATAGCAAAAAATGTTACGTAGCGTATTAAGCTTAAGTGTTGCACTTGCATTAGTGGCATGTAGCCCGCAAAACACGGCACCAGAAACCGGTAGCGTTGCAGAAGTACAAAAGGAGACGCTGTCTTCGGGGATCATCACTGAAAATATGGACCTTAGTGTCAGCCCTGGCGATGACTTTTTTCAATATGTAAACGGAAAATGGTTCGATACTTTCGAGATCCCTGCCGATAAATCTAGCTATGGCTCCTTCGTTATTTTACGAGATGAAGCACAAGACCATGTGATGGACATTATAAAGTCATCGGCAGAAGGCGACTTCAAAGCGGGTAGCGACGAGCAAAAAGTGGGTGATTTCTATCGCGCCTATATGGATGTCGACACACGAGACTCACTGGGCGTCACACCGCTTACTCCTGAGTTAGACAAAATTGCGAATATCGATAATTATTCAGATCTT
Source organism: Alteromonas sp. LOR (assembly GCF_000753865.1). GTDB lineage: Bacteria > Pseudomonadota > Gammaproteobacteria > Enterobacterales > Alteromonadaceae > Alteromonas. Next base: position 25,478 of record NZ_JQFW01000049.1, read on the forward strand.
GCGGCCTATTTTGCCTATGCGGCTCGGTATGGTTACGGCACGCCGTTTAGCCTTACTCAATATCCCGATTTAAAATCGCCACAACAATACCTTATGTATACTTGGCAATCGGGGCTTGGGCTACCAGAGCGCGAATACTATTTCAAAGACGATGAAACCTCGCAGACCGTGCGTGATGCCTATGTAAAACATATTCAAACTATGTTCGAACTGGCCGGTTTCAACACACCACAACAAAGCGCGCAAATGTTGTTTGAGCTAGAAACTCGTATTGCAAAGTTACATATGAAGAAAGAGCAAGCGAGAAACTTCGCGGCCAATTACAACAAGTTGACCATTGAAGAACTTGGCGAACTCATGCCTAACTTTGATTGGTCGAGCTATTTAGAGAGCGCTGATATAAGCGACATTGAGGCATTGGGAATTTTGCAAAAAGACTACATGCAAAATATCGATGGCGTTATTCAACAAACCTCTATTGATGATTGGAAAACCTTTCTGCAGTGGGGACTGCTCAATGCATCAGCAAGTCGATTGAATAGTGAGCTTGATGAGGCAAACTTCAACTTTTACAGCAAAACACTTCGTGGCGTCGAAGAACAGCAGCCTCAGTGGCGACGTGCAGTAAACTTATCGAATACCCATGTGGGTGAGCTAATTGGCAAAGTCTATGTAAAACAGCACTTTCCACCTGAAGCCAAAGAACGCATGATGGAAATGGTTAACAACCTACTTCTTGCCTATAAAAGTAGTATTGAAAACCTTGAGTGGATGACTGATGAAACTCGCGAGCAAGCCCTTGATAAATTATCGAAATTTACCGTAAAAATTGGCTATCCAGATCAATGGAAGGACTATTCAGCACTTACGGTAAAAGCCGGTGACTTATTTGGCAACTTAAAGCGCTCTTCTGATGTGCTTTATGAAGAGATGTTGAAGAAACAGGGCGGCCCAGTATGGACTCACGAATGGGGTATGACGCCGCAAACCGTGAATGCTTATTACAATCCGCCGCTAAATGAAATTGTATTTCCCGCAGCAATTCTTCAGCCGCCATTTTTTGATATGAATGCCGAAGACGCCGTTAACTATGGTGGTATTGGTGCCGTTATAGGCCATGAAATTGGCCACGGATTTGACGATGCAGGCTCAACATTTGATGGCGATGGAGTGCTCCGCAATTGGTGGACCGATAAAGACCGCTCAGAATTTGAAGCCCGCACAGCCAACTTAATTGAACAATATAACGAATTTGAAGTGCTGCCTGATGTGCATGTTAATGGTGAATATACCCTTGGCGAAAACATTGGTGATTTGGGTGGGATAAGTATTGCCCTTAAAGCCTATCACCTGTCTTTAGATGGTGAAGAAGCACCTGTTTTAGACGGTTTTACCGGCGACCAGCGTGTGTTTTTAGGGTATGGCCAAGTGTGGGCAAGTAAGTACCGCGACGAAGCACTGCGAAGCCAAGTTCAAACCGATACCCATTCACCGACTAAGTTTCGTACTAACGGTGCACTTCGAAATGTACCTGCCTTCTACGAAGCATTTAACGTAACCGAAGAAGACGCGATGTATCTTGCACCGGCAGACCGCGTAAAAATTTGGTAAGCATTGTACCAATCCGTTTTTTTGCTACCAATTAAAAGGGGCGCCTGTCTTCACAGGCGCCCCTTTTTCCCTATTTTTTTAACTGGCTTTGGTTTTAACTGGCTTTGGTTTTGACTTGCTTTAGTTTTCGCTTACTTTAGTTATGTGAAGCAGAAAACGGACTGTAGCAATTAGCCATCTACAGACTGGCCAGCTGATAGCTCTTTCAGCACTTCAACGGCGCGGGGTGCTTTATCAGACTGCACAAAAATATGGTCATGATGATAAGCGGCAACCACATTGGCACTGATACCAGCGCGGCCCAACGCAGTACTCATCGCTGCCGTCATGCCAACAGCATCGAGACTTGAATGCACTTCACAAGTTATACACTTAAATGGCCCTTCACCTGTGAGTCCATGCTGCGTTGCCAGCTGGCACGCTAAGATAAAGGTTACGCCCTCAGCTTCTTTGAATATGCCTTTTGCCTTGGTCAATAACACACGATGTTTGTCATCTTCAGATTCTTGTTCACTCAACGAAACGAAGATAAACTCATCTGCGCTAACAACCGGAGATAGGTTACTCAATAGCACTCTCAAGTCTTTTTCTGCTGCCATGGTCAGTACCTGTAAGCGTTTATTTTATCTTATTAGATTGCGATTTATTGATAACGATTTTTTGATAACGGTTTTTTGATAACGGTTTTTTTGATAACGATTATGACTTGCTACAGCTTTTTAGCTCTAATGCGCTTGCCCTTTATTTTGCCTTCGCGAAATTGGGTCATTGCACGCTTCACGCTGCGCTGCTTCACTGCGACAAAACTTGCGCTATTTTGTACCGCAATTTTACCTATATCATCACCTGGAATACCTGCATCTTTGGTTAATGCACCAAGGAGGTCGCCAGGGCGAAGCTTTTGTTTCTTACCCGCGCTAAGTGACAGGCAAGTAAACTCTGGCTGGGTAATTTTGTTTTTATGAAAACGAAGGCTCTGCGCGCCTTTAAGCGGGATGTCTTCTTGCTGCAGTACCTCAATTTTCCGTAGCGAGTTCTCTTCATCATCGCTAATTAGCGTAATGGCCATTCCCTCTGCGCCTGCTCGTGCAGTGCGCCCAATTCTGTGAATATGCACTTCTGGCTCTTCACTTACGGTGTAGTTAATGACACACGCGATATCATCAATATCCAGTCCTCTGGCAGCCACATCGGTAGCAACTAAAACCTGCAGTGAATCACTGGCGAACTGCATAAGTACAGCGGTGCGTTCATGCTGTTCCATATCACCTTTTAAGCCTGCTGCACTGAAACCCTCTGCTACAAGCTCCTCTACAACCTCAGCCACCTGAACCTTGCGATTACAAAACACAATGGCATTTTTAGGTTGGTAGTGAGTCAATACGGCTTTTAAGGCTTGAACCCGTGTGTGCTCTAGCACGTTGTAACCAAGCTGCGTAATCGCTGGTTTATTGTCTTGAGATTCCACTTTACACGACACAGGGTCTCGTAAATACTGATTAGCTACACGCTCAATTTGTTCAGTAAAGGTGGCAGAAAACAACAGTGTCTGTACCTTTGATGACATAGGAGAGAAAATAACGCGCAAGTCATCTTCAAAGCCCATATCCAACATTCTGTCAGCTTCATCAAGCACACGAAAACGCACATTTTTTAGTGTAATTCGACGTTTTTCTACGTGGTCCATAATTCGCCCCGGCGTCCCCACGATAATGTGCGGGCTGTGTTTGAGCGACTGAATTTGCGGCCCCATGGGTTTACCGCCACAAAGGGTTGTCACTTTCACATTACCAATTTGCTTTGCCGCCTGCCTAAACTGCTCTGCGACCTGATCTGCTAACTCTCGCGTAGGACATAAGACTAGTGCTTGAGTAGTAAAGTCATTAACATCAATGTTTTCCAGCACAGGAATAACAAAACACAGGGTTTTGCCACTGCCCGTTTGCGCTTGGCCAATAATATCCCTGCCTTGTAAGGCACTAGGTAAAGACTGCGCTTGAATAGGCGACAGTTGGTGAATGCCTTGAGCGTCTAGCGCTTTTACAACTGCGGGGTTTATATCAAGGTCTTTAATCGTTTCAACTGTCATTATTCTATCCAATGGGGAATTCAAAGGCCTTCTTTAACGTTTTTACCACTCGCTAGTGGCAGTCTTACTGACCATTAGCGGCAATTAGGAGGTAAAAACGAAAGGCTCATGATAATTTAAAAACACGCGAGCGGTTTTTCAATAACCACTTTCATAACAGCTTCTAAAATAGCTTTTATAACTGCTACTACCACTGTTACCAAGGTCGCGTGTTCAAGTATAAAAAGAAATTGTCGCTATAGCGCAAATATTGCGCTCAGTGCTATGCCGACTGGAAAGCTGATTTAAGCTTCCACTGCAGTGTTTGACCCGCGTAAAACGGTACCATGTCAGTGCCATCAGCTAAGGTTACTTGCTCGGGTACATCCCAATGTTCTTTCACTAAGGTCATCGTTGTTGTGTTGCGAGGCAAACCATAAAAGTCTGCACCATAGTGGCTGGCAAACCCTTCAAGCTTGTCTAGCGCTCCTAGCTGCTCGAACACTTCAGCATATAGCTCTATGGCAGACCATGCGCTGTAGCACCCTGCACAACCACACGCATTCTCTTTTTTGTGTTTGGCATGAGGCGCTGAATCGGTGCCTAGGAAAAACTTCTTGTTCCCGCTGGCTACCATGTCTCTTAGCGCTTTCTGGTGGGTATTTCGCTTTAATACTGGTAAGCAATAATTATGTGGACGCACACCGCCTACTAATAAATCGTTGCGATTAAGCAGTAAATGCTGAGGCGTAATAGTCGCGGCCACAAATTCATTGGACTGCGCCACAAATTCTGCAGCGTCTGCTGTAGTAATATGTTCAAAGACCACTTTTAACTCAGGGAAAGCAGCGGTAATTTGAGTTAAATGGGTATCGATAAACACCTTTTCACGGTCAAAAATATCAATGTGATTTTCTGTCACTTCTCCGTGAATAAGTAGCAGTAAACCCTGCTCCTGCATGGCTTCAAATACGGGATACAAGGCTTTAATACCTTTCACTGCAGCATCTGAGTTAGTGGTGGCACCAGCAGGATAAAGCTTACACGCTGTTACCCCTGCTTTTTTCGCATCGACAATATCTTGTACCGATGTTTCGTTAGTGAGAAAAAGTGTCATTAGAGGTTCGAAGCTACTGCCAACAGGACGCGCTGCATCAATACGCGCTTTATATTCCATCGCCATTGCAGCGTTAACCACTGGAGGCACTAAATTAGGCATTACAATGGCGCGCTGAAAACATCGTGCCGTAGCAGGAACAGTTTCAGCCAGCATCTCATTGTCACGGAAGTGAAGATGCCAATCGTCAGGAGTAGTGATGGTTAACGTTTGCATGCCTAATTCTCTCATTACTTTTCAGGGTTTTCGGATTACTGCAATTTACTGCGTACTTAATTTTTCTGTGCACTGGAGTTTTTATTTCACAAAGGCCTCATGGCTCATGGCTCATGGCTCATGGCTCATGGCTCATGGCTCATGGCTCATGGCTCATGGCTCATGGCTCAGCACGATAAGCGCTCTAACGTGCATTACGCCAGTGGTAAAAATGTATTATCTATGATTTTTTCGTGTATGCCGCAATAATAACGATGCGGGTGCCGTTGACCTTGCCTTCAATATGTAACGGGTTATCACAAAGGCTGATCCCCCTTACTGGTGTACCCCGCTTCGCAGTAAACCCAGCACCTTTAACGTTTAGGTCTTTAACAAGATGTACGTTATCGCCGGTTTCAAGCGCAGTGCCGTTACTATCTAATGTAGCATCCCGCTCTATAAGGCCAGCTTCGGCCCAGGTCTTAGCATCGTCATCGAGATACATCATATCTAGCGCATCTTGCGCCCACGCTTCGGTGCTCAATCGAGACAACAGTCTATAGGCAACCACCTGCACCGCAAGCGTTGTCGACCACATAGCATCGTTAAGGCAGCGGCAGTGCACGGGGTTAAGTTCTGCTTCACCCTCTAACTGAGCACGGCAAGTATCACAGGTTAGAATAGCGCACCCTGCGGTGTCGTCGGGTGATTCAGGTACCATGTAAACCTCAGTACCAGAGGTGGATTTACATAGTTCGCAAGCATTATCAGCTCTGGTTATAACAGCGTTTTGAAGCACAATTTACATCTCAAAAATAAACTGTGTGCAATAATAGCATAAATTGCTCAAGGTGAACTTCAACAGGTCCTTTTAGAGTTACTTTCTAAAGTTGTTGTCTAAAGTTATCCCTTAAAGTGCTGTGTTTTGATCTACCCATATAAGTTTGTCGGTGTCGTAGCCCGCATTTTCAGCAAACGTCATTAGTTCTGCGATAGTGGCATCTGGCAATGTTTTCGTTCTCGCTAACAACCATAAATACTCTCTATCTGGGCCGGTTACTAATGCGTATTGATAATTTTCCTTATCGAGCTTCATCACGATATAGCTTGCGTAAAATGGCCCAAAAAATGACACTTTAAGGTGCGCAGTGGTGGGCTCATCGACAAAATAAGCGGTACCCTCTGCCTCCTCCCATTCACCAGCTTCTTTTGAATACCCGCGGTTGATAACCTTCACGCCATCATCATCTCTCATAGAGTAAGTAGCCGTAACACGGGAAAGCCCTTCTTCGAAACTATGATCATAACGGGCAAGCTCATACCACTGCCCAAGGTACTTATTGAGATTAAAATCGGTGATGGGCTTCACGCCATCGGGCACGCTTGTGCAGCTCGATAGCAGTACACAAACAAAGGTAACAAGTGTTAGTTTTTGTAGAAAGCGCATACTAACTTCCTGATTTCATACGTATTCATAGCATTGGCGTTAATGCCGTCACTTTATTTATTGATACGTCGCTTTTAAAAGGCCTGCAACAGCGATATTGTAACCGACGCGGCATATTCTATACGTCACAGCTTTTTTGAAGAACACTTTTTTAAAGACACATTTTTTGAAGACAGGATTTAAAAAGCATATTTTGGAGAACGCACTTTTGAAAGGAAACGCTTTGAGTAACGATTTGAGTACCGATTTAAATAAGCATGCTAATAAGGGCATGCAAGCACATTTCCCATCTGCCAGCAGACTCGTATACGGCTGTATGGGCCTAGGCGGTGGCTGGAACAATAACCCAGTAACGTCAGACCACATAAACGAAACACATGCCATTATCAATAAAGCGTTAGAGCTAGACATCAACGTATTTGATCACGCAGACATCTATACGTTTGGAAAAGCAGAGCAAGCCTTCGGTGAGGTGCTAAAAACATCGCCTGCGTTACGGGAAAAGATGATTATCCAATCAAAATGCGCTATTCGTTTTGAAGATAACTTAGGCCCTAAGCGCTACGACTTCTCGGCGAAATGGATAAACACATCGGTGGAGGGAATTCTGTCCCGTCTACATATCGAGCAAATTGATGTGCTTCTTCTTCACCGACCAGACCCACTTATGGAGCTTGATGAGTTGGCTGAATGTGTGGCATCACTTCAACAGCAAGGTAAGATTAAACACATTGGCGTGTCTAATATGAACGGACACCAAATTGCTTACTTACAATCTGCGCTATCGACGCCTATCGTAGCTAATCAGCTCGAAATGAGTTTAGGCTTTAGAGAGTGGATAGAGGACGGCATAACCACCAATAGCACTGCCAATCGCCAAGTTGGCTATGCATCGGGTACAGTTGAACACTGCATGCTAAACAATGTTCAACTGCAAGCATGGGGAAGTATTGCCCAGGGTCGCTACACAGGTGCCACCACGAATAGTGACACTGACAAGAACACCGCGGAACTCGTAAAACGATTAGCGAGTGAGTACGAAACCACTCCAGAAGCTATTGTATTAGGTTGGCTTATGAGGCACCCCGCTAAAATACAGCCTGTGCTTGGCACGACCAATCTTGAAAGACTAGCAGCATGCAAAGAAGCGGATAACTTGACGCTATCGCGTGAGCATTGGTATGCGCTTGTAGAAGCCGCTCGCGGCCAGGAAGTTCCATAACGCTCTTCTGCAGTGGCGTTGCCGTCAACGCCGCTGTACTCCATTACATACTTAGCGCGTTCTTCGCGCATAGGGGTTTGCTATGCTAAACGGGTTTCATCACGTCGCTATTATTTGTAGTGACTACCCGCGTTCAAAACAGTTTTATACAGAGATATTAGGGTTTAGCGTTATAGCGGAAAACTATCGCGAAGCCCGAGATTCCTACAAATGTGACCTTGCACTTGCCGACGGCAGTCAAATTGAATTATTTTCGTTTCCGAGTGCTCCAACTCGACCTTCTAGGCCTGAAGCGCAAGGGTTAAGACACCTCGCGTTTAAAGTAGATGACCTAGATGCAGCCATCCAAAAACTAACGGACAAAGGCGTAGAATGTGAGCCTATTCGCGTAGATGAATATACTGACAAGCGCTTTACCTTCTTCCAAGACCCTGACGGCTTGCCGTTAGAACTCTATGAGGTCGCACTCTAAACAGTGATGTCCTAAACAATGCGGTTCTGAACAATGTTGTCCTGAGCCGTGCTGTTTTAAACCGCGCAGTTTTAAACAAAAGAGCACCGCTTTCTTAAGGTCAGTAGGCCAAAAAAACTATAGCATTTTAACTTCACGTTGAGGAAAGGGTATTTCTATCTTCGCCTGTTTGAGGGCGTCGAACACGGCTTTATTCAGCGCATACCGAATTTCAAAATGGCGCGTTGAGGGAGCTAACACCCGTATCCCAACATTAATACTGCTATCGCCGAAATTATCTATACCAATAGAGTGCGTCTTGTCTGAAGGAACACCTTCTACCGACTTCACTGCATCTGTCACTACTGCAAGCACGCGGTCTACGTCACTTGAATAGGCTACGCCAACAGACAGTTCAATAAGCATGTTGTCAGCGGAGTTGTGCAGCACTTCCCCCACAATCAGTTTATTAGGAATTTGAATAGTGACATTATCTTCATCGATAAGCAGGGTGTAAGGCAGCATTACTTGGTCTACCACACCCGAGACGCCCTGCACTCTGATGGTATCGCCAACAACGAAGGGGCGTGTAATTATAATGGTAAAGCCAGCCGCATAGTTCGCAAGCATTCCTTGAATAGCGAGTCCAGCACCAAGTCCCACAGCACCTATGGCCGCAATTAACGGCGTAACGCTTATTCCAATATTACCCAGCGCAATAATGATAACGATGCCGAGAATAACCAGTTTGCTGGCGCCTCCTGTGAAGCGACTTAGCGTAATATCAATATCTCGGCTGATCATCACGCGCTCGACGACGCCACCTATTTTTGCGGATAGCCACCAGCCCACCAAAAAGATAACCAGAGCGCCAAGCATCTGGAAACTGTAGGTTACTGCAAATTCTACCAGGGTATTGTAGAGTGCTTGGGCTTGCTTGAGTTCGTCCATAGGTGAAAAAAATACGTCAATAATTGAGATGTTCCGAGGATAAACAACATTGAAACTACATACAATAAAATGAAGACTCTAGAGCGTGTGGGTGACGTGAAGTGTCTGCGCAAATAGAAATGGCCCAAATGAAAACACCCACAGTTATTGGAATGTCCAATGACTGGGGGTGTTTCATAATATCCATGTTGTCGTTTTGTTGAAGCGCTAGCTTACGGCGTTAATTGCTGTATTCAGACGCTTCAATTTCGGCTAGGCGTTTTTGCGTTGGGTTTTTAACAAAGTTATACACCATGCCGATAAATAAAATAGCGGCAAATGCCGTTGCAACCATAAACCCGTACTTAGCGTCGCCACCGTTAGCATCACTCACCAACCCCATAATAAAGGGTCCAGCTGCTGCACCTGCTGCAGTGAAGAAAAGAATAACTCCCGCAACACTGCCGTGCTGGTGCTTAGGGAAACAGCTTATTCCTTTAGAATTAAAGGTAGGGTAAATAACCGACATGAAAATCCCCGTTAGCGGAAATAAATAGAGCGCCACCTGTTTGCCGCCCATCAGTCCGGCACCAAAGCAAAGTACAATGCCGCCGCTGAATAACATTAATACAAGTGCCCAATTAAAATGCGACATCATCCAGATACCAACAAAGCGACCTGCAGCACGTAAAATGAAAAACGCCGTTACCGAGTAAATCGCTAATGTTCGGCTAAAGCCTTCTGTGTAGCAGTCGTAAGTTGCTCGAAGTGTAGAGGCATCACAAACTAAATAGCTAGGCATCCACACGTATATTGCGCTTTCCGCAGCCACGTATAAAAATGCGCCTACCGAAAAGCCAAAGGCGTAAGGATTCTTTATAAGCGCTAGACTTTGCAGTACTGAAACCTGCTTTACTTTCTCACTTTTTTCACGGGTATAATTTGGGTATTTTACAAATAGTGCACCTACAATTAATACAGTACATACACCACCTGCAATCACATAAAGCCACTGCCACGCCACTCCTTGATGAATTAAGTAAGCGACGATTAACGGCCCTATGATTGCGCCAACGCCAAAGAATGCCTCGGCACCGTTCATCGTTGAAGTATGCTGTTTTGTGGATGAGGAAATATCGCCTATAAGTGCAAGCGCGCCGGTTTTAAATACACCTACAGCGACGCCAGATAGACTCATCAAACTTACAATAAGCAGAAAATCATCAGCAACCAAAAAGCTGTAGCACGCCACACCAAAGATAGCTAAACCCATGATAATAGTTGGCTTTCTACCTATTTTGTCGGCTAAAAAGCCTAGAAATAGGCCTGACAACGCTATGCCCAACATAGGAAGGGAATGCATAAGGCTTGCTTGTGCATTCGTGACAGAGAATGCCACCTTCACTTCCTTTATAATTTCCCCTACCGAATCTGATGTCATGGCGAACATCATAAACATCAGGTAGGTTAACCATCTTATAATTCTGCTATTTTGATCCTGATTGGACATAGTGAGTCTCGCATCAATACTGCTATTAAAGCCTAAAACCAAGCTAATTTATGTTATTCGCCCGTCACTATCTAGACGTACTAGACTATTTGATGAACAAATGTGTAAGTTTATTTGATAAAATAACTTAATCGTTTAAGATAAAAGTTAACAGAATTTAAAATCCCTGTAAACTTGTTAATTCTTATCTTTCTTTTAACGCAACAGAAAAAACGGATTTGCGTAACATTTTGGAGCCACCTATGAACTATGCCGCTGACGTTAGTGTTTGCCTAGACCGCATCTTGGAATCTACCGATCTATCAGGCCTAACGAAGAAGGACGCGACGTTATTCACCCGACGTCTTGAAGCGCATTTTCCTTCGCTCTTCGAAAAATACACTTATGTATATGGCCACCAATACGATTGTTACTACCATTTACAAAAATTAGTAGAAACGTTAAGAGATGGGGTTAAGAAAAGAAAGCCTGCTCTTAAAAAGCTTGATGAAAACAGGCTTAAATCACCGCTATGGTATCGCGACGAAAAGCAAGTAGGTTTAGCGTGTTACGTTGACTTAATGGGCCCTACCCTTAACGATCTACACGACCGCATTCCGTACTACAAAGCACTAGGTATTACCTATCTTCACCTAATGCCACTTTACGACGCCCCTGCTGGCGACAGCGATGGTGGCTACGCTGTGTCTGATTATCGCAAGGTGAACCCAACCCTTGGCACCACAGCAGATTTAGAAAAACTTGCTGACGCTCTGCTCAAAGAGGGAATTAACCTCGTACTCGATTTTGTGTTTAATCACACCTCTGACGAGCACCGCTGGGCAAAGGCAGCGCTTGAGGGTAAAAAGCAATATCAGAACTATTACTATGTGTATGACGATAGAACCATACCCGACCAATATGAAACCACGCTCAGGGAAATATTCCCTCAGGTTCGTCGAGGAAGTTTTACCTTCAACGAGCAAATGCAAAAATGGGTGTGGACTACATTTAACAGCTTTCAATGGGATTTGAATTACAGTAATCCAGAAGTATTTAATGCCATTACATCTGAAATGCTGTTTTTAGCTAATATAGGCTCTGCAGCCCTTCGCCTAGATGCCCTTGCATTTATTTGGAAGGAAATGGGGACTAACTGCGAAAACCAAGACAAGGCCCACGTTTTAATTCAAGCGTTTAATTGCTGTTTAGAAATAGCGGCACCTGCGGTGGTATTTAAATCTGAAGCGATTGTGCACCCCGATGAAGTCAACAAATACATTGGCGAAGACGAATGTAAGTTGTCTTATAACCCACTTCTTATGGCGCTGCTTTGGAATAGCCTAGCAACCAGAAAAACGAGACTACTGACTCGCTCAATGCAAAAGAGCTTTGCTATTTCTGATAATTGCACTTGGGTGAATTATGTTCGCTGCCATGATGATATTGGATGGACCTTCGACGATGATGTGGCACAGGAGCTTGGTATTAACGGCAATGATCACCGCTTTTTCTTAAACCAATTCTTTACCGGACGCTTTGAAGGCAGCTTTGCTAACGGCGTGCCGTTTGCAGAAAATCCATCGAATGGCGATTGTCGCGTTTGTGGGTCTCTCGCGTCTCTGTGTGGACTGGAAAGTGCTCTACAAAATAATGATGCGAAGGGTATTGAGGAAGCAGTCAACCGTATGTTGTTACTTTACGGCATTACATTCAGTATTGGTGGTATACCGCTTTTGTACTCAAGTGATGAGATTGCAAAGCTTAATGACTACAGCTATCGCGATGACGTGACCAAGCAACACGACGACCGCTGGGTAAATAGAATAGCCGTTACCCCTGAAGACACTGCACTGGCCATGGAAAAAGTACAGCGTACGCTAAGTCCTCAAGAAGATGCGAGCTTAAAGGTATTTAAAGGCCTTCAACACATGTTGGCAATTCGCAAAACCCACGCTGTATTTGGTAAGGCGCGCACCTACATTTTAGAAGCTAGCAATCACCACTGTTTTGCATTCTTAAGAGAAAATGAAAACGGCGAAAAATTATTAGTAATAAGTAACTTCAGCGAACACGTACAGCAAGTTGATGGTGAGATACTAAGAACGCTAAACGGCACATCGTGTAAAGACTTACTATCTGACAGCACCTTTAAAGGCGATGAGACGGTAGTCACACTTCGTCCTTTCCAACAGTTTTGGATTACGCAATAAAAAGTATTTTTACTTTATTCGCCGCATTAACTGACATTGAGCGTACAATAAGGGCGCAGCAGTCATCGCTGCTGCGCTTTTATTATTATACATAGCAAACACTTACCTTTTTTTAATGACTTTTTAAGGCAAATATTACCAATACCACTATACTTTAGTTCAGTGAGAGCCTTAGTTTAGCGACGTTGCGCTAGGAAGCGCCACCGTCAAAATAGCTTTTCACTTTTAAGCTTTTGAAGATTGATACATCACGCAATTTTTGTGCCTCGGGAAACTGAGCACGCAACGGAAATATCACGCAAAGCGTGAAATATGGACATCATTATGGGGAAAGAAAAAATTATGCATGGCGAAAGCGGATTGGAATATATGTGCCCACATTGTGGGGCAACGAACACGGTTCAAATTGGTATACTCAAAGACATGTATACCGAACAATTTGATTCCTGCAGTGGCTGTAAAAAACACCTGAGTTTAACACCTGCTGACGGCGTTGGCGGAAAGATAAACTTGGTCATTGACGCCTTAGACCCCGATTTTCGAGCTCGATAAATTCAAAACTGTATTCATAGTATAATTATGAAAAAAGCCGCGTAGTTAACGCTCCTATAGAGCAATGACTACGCGGCTTTTTGTATTATTTATGGGTGTTGCTGATAAAACTAGTGCTGAAACCTAGCTTTAAAAGCTCGCTATGAAAAGAAGCTGCGTTTCAAGTCTTTATCAGTAAGAAACTCACCGCCTAGCGCCGACGTTTTAGTATACGAGTTTGTATCCTTAATGCCTCTCGCTTTCACGCAATAATGCGTAGCGTTAATAGACACTGCCACATCATCTGTTCTCGCTAGCGTTTGTATAGCCACGAGTACCTGTTGTGTTAATCGTTCTTGTACCTGGGGGCGCTGGGCAAAAAAGCTAACAAGACGATTTATTTTGGACAAACCGATAACAGTATCTTTTGGTATGTACGACACTGTCGCAGTTCCGTCGATAGTCACAAAATGATGCTCGCAGGTGCTGGTTAGACTAATGTCAGACACTTGTACAGGCTGGTCAATCTGCATCTTGTTTTCAATGGCAGTGATTTTAGGGAATTTCCTATAATCTAAGCCACCAAAAATTTCATTCACATACATTTTTGCAATGCGCGTAGGCGTGTCGCACAAGCTGTCGTCCGTCAAATCTAGACCTAGCGTTTCCATTACGTCGCGCATGGCACTGGCAATACGCGTGCGCTTTTGCTCATCGCTTAGGCCATTAGGCACCATGGGCGTTTCTAAGCCTTTCGCTTCTAATACGTTTCGAACACGCTGCGCTGATTCAGATATAGAGGGATCGAGTGCGTCGCGCACAATTACCGCTTCTTTTGCTAACATTGGATTATCCGTATATGACTTCTTTTTTTAACTTCTACGCACATCAATGCGTTACAGATCGACTAGGCTAGTAAATGACTTTTTTTTAATATAGTTGCCAAGTTATGTACCAATGGCACACTATTTACGTATTCCCTTACATATTAACTATTTAGGAAAACACATTGGCCTCACCTATACTTATTACAGGCGCTAGTCAGCGATTAGGACTGGCTATGGCAGACAGCTTGCTCGAAGAGGGTAATGCCGTTGTCGTAACCTACAGAACACTGCGACCCACAATAGAAAAACTCAAAGACAAGGGCGCAACCGCTATATACTCAGATTTTAGCACTGAGCAGGCTATTGATCGAGCAATTGATGATATTAAGGCAGCAAGCGAAAGCTATCGCGCAATCATTCACAACGCCTCCGATTGGGCACAAGAAAAAGACCATGACGATAAGCACAGCTTATTTAACCGCATGATGAATGTTCATGCTCTCGCCCCCTACCGTATCAATCTCGCCTTAGCCCATTCGCTTTCAAATCAAGATGGTTTTAGCGACATTATTCACATGACAGATTATGTACAGGATACGGGCAGTGAAAAACATATGGCCTATGCGGCCAGCAAAGCAGCTTTGCACAACTTAACGCTCTCTTTTGCAAAAAAACTGGCTCCCCACGTAAAGGTAAATAGCATTGCCCCTGCCCTTCTCATGTTTAATGAAGGTGATGACGAGGCCTACAAACAGAAGGCATTAAAGAAATCGGTACTTGAAACGGTACCTGGTGCACAAGAAGCAGTAAAAGCTATGCACTATTTACTAAACAGCGACTACATCACCGGACAGACCCTGCATTTAAATGGCGGTAGGCATTTAAAATGATGTAAAGGCTCAGAATAACGAGAAAAATAGTGTGTTAGATGCTTTTTGTAACATGTAGCCAATGCCGTAAATTTATTAGACGGAGTGTTGGTGGGACTGCACGGTACAGTTATACTTAGCCTTTCACTGTTTACTTGGATGAACTATGCAGGGCACACGCACTATGGCGCCAGAATGGCATGATGCAGACGCTATCATGCTGGCATGGCCTCATGCCCAGACTGACTGGGCACTATGGCTTGAAGAAGCCAGAGACACCTATCTCAACGTCATAACTGCAATAAACCGATATAATGCAGGGGTAATACTACTTTGTGCACCCGCCGATATCGACGACCTCACGGCGCGCCTTGCACCTGATGCAAAGGTACTAATTGTACCTGCCACATATAACGACACCTGGGTGCGGGATTACGGGTTTATAACCTGCTTAGATAGCGACAAAAACGGCTCGCCAGTGGAATTTCGCTTTAACGGCTGGGGCAATAAATTTAACGCTGAAGACGACAATCTTGCCAATCAGCGATACCTGGCCGCTCTGTGTAAATCGGTACTAAGAAGCAGCCCTATTGTTGCTGAAGGCGGCGCACTCGAAATTGACGATCAAGGGCATTTACTAACCACTGCACAATGTTTGTTAAACCCAAAGCGCAATGGCGATATGCCGTTGTCTTCTTATGCTGATGCGTTCAGCGATATATTGGGATGTAGCAAGGTTACCGTATTACAACATGGGCATCTTGAAGGTGATGACACCGACGGTCATGTAGATACGTTGGTGCGATTTACGCCTAATACAGGCCTAGTCATTCAAGCGTGTGATAATCGCCCTGATGACAGTCACTTTAAAGGGTTGAAGGCACTTTGCGAAGAATGCGCCTGTGCACTTCCAGAGCATCAGCAGTACCGCTTACCGCTACCGCTCATCAACAATGAGGACGGCGATAGATTACCCGCCTCTTATGCTAACTATCTCATTTGTAACGGCGCTATTTTGCTCCCTATTTACGGGCAAGACGAAGACAGGGAAGCGATTAATGTTATTCAAAAAGCGTTTCCAAATTACATTGTTGAACCAATTGATTGTCGTGTACTCGTAAAGCAATACGGCAGTTTGCACTGCATTTCTATGCAAGTGCCAAAAAATACGTTGAAAGACGACATCATTGAGTCATTAAGGAAAGGAGTATCACTACATGCCCCCAAATAAGTTAAAAGTGGGCCTTGTGCAGCAGGCTGTAAGCGATAACGACAAAGCGACAAATTGGAACAAAAGTGCTGAGCAAGTGGCTAAACTTGCCGAGCAAGGTTGTGAATGCATTTTGCTACAAGAGCTGCACAGCACCTTATATTTTTGCCAGCAAGAAGACACCGACGCCTTTGATTTAGCAGAGCCAATTCCAGGACCGGCCACGGACTTTTTTGGTGAGCTCGCTGAAAAACACAACATCGTTTTGGTTACCTCTCTTTTTGAAAAGCGTGGCTCAGGGCTTTATCACAATACCGCGGTCGTTTTTGATAGAAGTAGGGAGATTGCCGGGAAATATCGCAAGATGCATATCCCTGATGACCCGGGTTTTTACGAGAAGTTTTACTTCACGCCGGGCGACACCGGCTTTGAACCCATACAAACGAGTGTTGGAAAGTTGGGTGTACTTGTGTGTTGGGATCAATGGTATCCAGAAGCGGCCCGTCTTATGGCTATGGCCGGTGCAGACTTGTTGTTTTATCCCACCGCAATTGGCTGGGATGTGAACGACACTTCCGAGGAGCGCACCCGTCAACATGGCGCGTGGGAAACCATTCAGCGCTCGCATGCTGTGGCTAACTCAGTTCCGGTTATCGTAGCGAACCGTACTGGCTTTGAAGCGTCACCTGTTGAAGGCGACCCAGGTATTCAGTTCTGGGGGCAGAGCTTTGTAGCAGGCCCGCAGGGTGAAATACTGGCAAAGGCCGAAGCAGAGGGTGAAACTACACTATCAGTCGAGCTTGATATGGAACGTACCGAGCAGATTAAGCGTATTTGGCCTTACTTCCGTGACCGTCGCATAGATGCCTATGATGACCTAACAAGACGCTGGCGCGACTAACCCAAATAAATGGGGGTCAGAGTGCATTTTTTTCTGAGCGGAAGCAGCTTCTAAATTGTAATCTGACCCCATTTTTGTCCTGAGTTTTAAATGCGATGCTTCAAACGCTATGTTTTAAAAATAATACCGTCGTACATCATAAACGTATTCCTTTCGTTTTTTGCCAGCAGTGCCAGCATCACCTCATCTTCGACGTCTAGGCCGCCGGTGAATTGACCAAAGGCTGGCATAACAAATAGCTTACTCGTTGATATAAAGCACTTACCCGAGTATCGCCTGCGTGAGATTGCGGTTCGCATTTTAGGGTGAAAATGACCAATAATTTGCGCCCTACTGCCAGTTTTTGTGCTGCTTTCTAAACTATTTTCTAAACCAGCTTCGGGCTCATGACGAAACACCACATCATAAGCTCCCTCTTTGTTAAGATGTATCTCCTCACAAGCTTCACCAGGGATACCCTCTGGCAGGTCAGGATCGTGATTGCCCTCCACCCAGCTCCACTGCGTCACTTGCGATACTAAATTGCATAGAAAGACGCGGTCTTCAGCTGTCATTCGAGCCATGCTGTGTTTGTCGTGAAAACTATCGCCTAGACTAATAACTCTTGCCGGCTGATAGTCTTCAATAATAAGCGCTAGGCGCTTGAGGGTTGCTTGAGAGTCTACACTTGGCAGCGGGTTTCCATAACTTCGTAAGTAGCTTCCCTTTTCTAAATGCAAATCTGACACCACCAGCCAATCAAGCGCCGGCAAATACGCCACGCCTCTAGCATCTAGCACCCACAGAAGCCCTGCAAATTTGGTTATACTGAGTTTTCTTTTTGCTAACTGAGTCGTTAGCCAACTGTCGCTGATTGCCAATGAATACCTATTATTGTGTTTGCGAAAGCAGTGCGCGTACGTCTTCTAGCATGTTTTCAGCCTCAGCGTACAAATCTGCTTGCTCTATAATTGCCTGAGCCCCTGCGCCTTTTATTTGTTCACTGCGAACATTCAGCACAATGGGAATAGCCATGGGAGACACTTTTTCTAAATTGACCAAGGTCGCGCTATCAACGTAGCGAATAAGCAGGTTTGCCAGCCTGGATAAATCTAGCAACTCTCGCTCTGCGTCCTCTCTCGCCACTTTTAATAAAATATGGTCGGGGTCGTGCTCACGCAAGGTGTCGTAAATTAAATCTGTCGAAAACGTTACCTGTTTCATGGTTTTTTGACTGGCGTGATAGCGCTGCTCAGTCAGCCCGCTCACCACAGCAACCTGGCGAAACGACCGTTTTAGCATAGGTGCCTGCAGCATCCAGTCTTCTAACTCGTCGCCCAATATATCGGGCTGGAACAAGCGCTGAAGCTGCTGCTGTGTAATTGGGTTCACCGACGCTATTGATAGCCCGTAGTCAGTAACGCTAAAGCTAAGGGGCTTAATACTCATCTTTTCCATACGACGGGTTAACAACATGCCAAGGGTTTGGTTAGCCTTTCGTCCGTCGAAGGTGTAATACAATGTGTAATACGCTTGTCGAAATGGAAATTGCTCTACCAATACATTACCGGGCTTAGGCAGTTGAGAGAAAGCCTCTTGCAGGGTTAACCATTCTTGAACTTGTTTAGGCAGTGCTTTCCACTTCGAACTATCAGCTAAAATCCCTCTCACGCCATCTGCTAAATACGTAGACAACGGCATTTGCCCGCCACCGTAACTCGGTATTTTAGGCTCTTTTGCCTTGGCAGGCTTCGCGTGAAGCTGCATGTCTCTTATTGCTTCGTATTTCAGTACTTCACCGGCAAAGTAGAATGTATCACCTGGGGTAAGCTGCTGAGCAAAATACTCCTCCACTTCACCAATAATTTTGCCCTGATTACCACGGCGTATTCGTTTAACTTTAAGACGGCCAGATTCCACAATCGTGCCAATATTTTGCCTGTGCCGCTGGATCACCCGCCGATTCGCTGGGGAAAACGTACCGTCGTCGTTCTCCAATAACCGCTGATAGCGCTCGTAGGCATTAAGGGCACTGCCGCCATCTAATGTGAACTGCCATAGTTTATCAAAATCACTTCTGTCTAACCCTTGGTAAGGGGTAGCATTAAGAATTTGTTGGTACAAGGTGTCAGGTTTATCAGCCTGACTGCACAAACAGTTCAAAATAAACTGGGGAATAATATCCAGCGCCCCCGAGTGCGGGGCATCGCCATCTAACTCACCTTTGTTAATAGCATCTATTGCAGCCTGACATTCTAGCGCTTCAAAGCGATTCGCTGGGACTAACAGCGCTTCACTAGGTTCATCTAGTCGGTGATTTGCTCGCCCAATACGCTGCAATAATCGGCTTACCCCTTTCGGCGCCCCCACTTGTATTACCTTATCCACATCGCCCCAATCTATGCCCAGCTCTAGGGCGGATGTACACACCACAGCGCGAAGCATACCGCTTGCCATCATAGCTTCGGTTTTGCGACGTTGCTCTTTGCTTAAACTACCGTGGTAAAGGGCAATAGGCAGTGCCAGTTTGTTGACTTCCCATAGCATTTGAAACAGCAATTCCGACTGCGCTCGGGTATTTACAAACACCAGCGTGGTTTTCGCTTTTTCTATTGCCTGGTAAATATCATCAATGGCATAGCGCGCCATAAACCCACCAAAGGGCATTCGTGCTTTTGAATGCAGCATATCTACCTTGGGCTTCTCCCCTGCCTTTACTTTAACAATGTTGGCGGTACTGTCGCTGCCTGCTAGCCAGGCGCCAAGTGTTTCAGGGAAGGCCACGGTGGCTGATAAACCAATACGCTGCATGGCTGGCGATAACACAGAAAGCCGCGCTAACGCTAATGACAAGAAGTCCCCACGTTTATTCGCCATTAAGCTGTGGGTTTCATCTATGATCACCCGCTTCAGCTTGCCAAATAGTTTATCTGCATCAGCATAGCTCAGCATTAACATCAGCGACTCAGGCGTGGTCAATAATATATGCGGCGGCTTTTTACGCTGGCGCTGACGTTTGTGGGAAGGTGTATCTCCGGTTCGCGTTTCTGCGCTAATTCCCAACCCCATTTCTTCAATAGGCTGCAGCAAGTTGCGATGGATATCCTGGGTGAGCGCTTTTAGGGGAGAAATATATAAGGTGTGCAACCCCGTGAAGTTAGACGTGCTCAGCAACGCATCTAACTCTACTAGACTCGGTAGAAAGCCTGATAATGTTTTTCCCGCTCCTGTGGGTGCAATAAGCAAGGTGCAATCATGCTGGTCTTTTTCAACAAGCATATCCCGCTGATAATCGCGAAGCTGCCACCCTTTCTTTTTAAACCACTTGGCAAATACAGGAGGTACTGATTTCATTAATTAACTTACTTCCATTTTTTACTCGTTATACGCAGGTTACCCAGTTAGGTTTACCAGCAAGGTTTATTTGCACCGGCTAACTTCCTCAATCCTCATGCACTTTCGCGCCCTTGCAAACAAAAGAAGGCATGTAGATAAAGTACTTTAACGAGAGAGCTCTCACCTTACTGTTGTAGGCGACTGTTGTAACGAGCTGTTGTAACGAACTGCTGTCGCGGCCTGCTGTCCTCCATTGATGCAGTGCCCTCATTTCAGAACAGCACCGTAACGATATCGTCATGAAGGTGTCAATTAACTGTCAAGTTGATTGGTTAGGGTATGCCCACACCAAATGATTATTTGAGCATTTCAATGATTAAGGCTCCTCACTTCAGAAGCGTTTTTATCTCAGATACACACCTTGGCAACAAAGACTGCAAAGCAGAATTTCTTCTTCACTTTCTCAACAATATGACCTGCGACAGGCTTTACCTAGTGGGCGATATTGTAGACATGTGGTCGATGAGCAAACAGTTTCGTTGGCCAGATGCGCACAATGAAGTGATACATAAAGTTATCCAGCTTAGTCATGAATCTACAAAAGTCATCTTTCTGCCGGGCAATCACGATGCCCCCTTACAAAAGTATTCAGGAATGCAGTTTGGCGATATAGAGATAAAGCGCCAGTACGTACATGAAACCGCAGCGAACAAGCGCTACTTGGTGTTGCATGGCGATCAATGTGATGGCGATGTGACTTTAGGCCGCTTTCACGCCTGGATTGGCGATAAGGCCTATGATGCGCTGCTATTTGCAAACCGTTGGTTTAACCTGCTGCGAAGCTGGAGAAAACAAAGCTATTGGTCGTTAGCAGGCTACATTAAGCAGCGAGTGAAAGGCGCAAATAAGGCCATAGCACGGTACAAAAACGCTACTACTAAGCGGGCAAAAGAACTACAGCTTGACGGCGTCATTTGCGGCCACATTCACCACCCGGAGTCAGATATGGTGAATGGAATTCATTATGTGAACGACGGCGATTGGATAGAAAATTGCTCTGCGCTAGTTGAAGACAACGCCGGAAACTTGCAGCTAATAGACTGGGTTGTGTATACCAAACAAGAAACGGTGTCTGAATTAGACCTTAGACACCTCGATTCGAAAAATAAGGCGGCGTAATGCGTACGTCAACCCAATGAATGCATGTGAAAGACATTAGCCATTGAAGAAACTTAAGCGGTATCAGTACGAACGCTATGCCGTACTGTGTAAGTTGGCATATCCGAAAGAATTTGACTATTCATCACTGGGCTTTTCAGCCCATCAGCACCATGCTGTGTGCGATTCACGGGGCACCGTTGTGGCACGCATTCTCTGCCGCCCAAAGAAAAAAGAAGTTATCGTGCTGTTTAGGGGCACCCAATCCATCCGAGATTGGTTACTCAACTTTTGTATTTTCCCAAGTAAAGCAAAGGGAAACTTTAAAGATAAATCAAAGCACAACGGCTATGTTCATTTTGGTTATCAGCTTCTGCTCAATCAAAAAAGTCAGACTACTATCTCCTTGCCTGCTGACAATAAAAAAACCAGCGCAACGCTCAGTATATATGAAGATATCGAAGCCAAATTGGCACCACTGATTTGCGCGGGCAAGCGCATAACATTTACTGGGCATTCTTCCGGCGGTGCCATGGCGGTGCTAGCAGCGCAGCGCCTTGAATTGGCATTTCCTAAAAGTGTGCGCCGCGTTGTCACCTTTGGTCAACCTTCTACCAGCTATCGTCGATTCTTTAAGCATTACTTACTTCATCACCGCACATTTAGAGTTGTTTGTGACCTAGATATCGTCACCTTCCTCCCACCTATTCCGGGGTTGTTTAAACATCTTGGGCGCTCGCTTTGGTTACATAACGAGCGTGTTTACGACAACGCCAAGCCTATATGGCGGCTATATCGGGTTATTTCTCAGTGGCTGATTTCCCCCATCTCATATCACTACATGCATAAATACATTCGCAACAAAGACTTCTTTGATAAACATTAGGGCCTGTTGGGCGAAGTAAAAACTTGAGCTGTGCAGGCTAAGTGGTCGCTTTATCTTTTCTGTCGTATGTACATTTATTGCAAATACAGAGGGAAACGCTGCCTGTGCATCCATCAACATGGTTAAAAACTGATAATACTGGCTTGTACTGCGAACCGGGTGGGTTTTACATCGACCCCATGACCGAAGTAGACACAGCGTTAGTGACTCACGGCCATGCTGATCATGCGCGGGCAGGACACCATACGGTATATGCCAGCGTAGAAACCCTAGCCATTATGCAAACTCGCTACGGCGAGGATATGGCCGAAAAACAACACACTATAGCATTAGGTGAAAAGCTCACCTTTAATGGTGTGACGGTAACCTTTTATCCCGCGGGCCATATATTAGGCTCTACGCAAATACTCTTAGAATACGGTGGCTATAGCGTGGTGGTATCTGGCGATTATAAACGACGTCACGACCCCACCTGCCCGCCTTTTCAGGTGGTACCTTGCGATGTGCTTATTACCGAGGCTACTTTTGGACTACCTGTTTTCGAACACCCACCCATTGAGAACGAAATAGAGAAATTGCTTCACTCCCTGCGGGTATTCCCCACTCGGTGTCATCTGGTAGGCGCCTATGCCTTAGGCAAGTGCCAACGTTTAATTATTGCGCTTAGAGAGGCAGGCTACCACAAGCCTATTTATCTGCATGGCACTCAATTGAAGTTATGCGATTTATACCAACAGTTTGATATTGACCTTGGCGAACTTATTCCCGTCTCGCAGGTTGACGATAAAAAAGAGCTCGCGGGAGAAATTGTGATTGCTCCGCCTTCTGCATTGGCAGATAGATGGTCGCGAAGTCTTCCTAATGTGCGCACGGTGATGGCATCGGGCTGGATGCAAATTCGCGCCCGCGCGAAGCAGCGAAATGCCGAACTCCCTCTTATTATTTCCGACCATTGTGATTGGCCTGAACTACTTAGAACTATCGAGGAAGTCAACCCGAAAGAGGTGTGGGTGACTCACGGAAGAGAAGATGCGCTGATGTATCAAGCTGAAAAGATGGGGTTTAAAGCCCGAGCATTGTCATTGGTGGGCTATGACGAGGAAGAACAAGGAGGTGATTAATGGAGGCGTTTAGTAACCTGTTAGAGCAGCTGTACTTTACCGCTGGAACGAAAGCAAAAGCGCAGCTTATTGCAGACTATATTGAAAATACGCCAGACCCAGATAGAGGCTGGGCTATTGCGGCCATGGCAGGCACCCTGCGATTTGACTTTTTTAAACGCAATACCGTGAAAAAATTGATTACCGAGCATACCGACCCCGCCCTATTTGCGATGAGTTATGACTATGTGGGCGAAGTGAGTGAAACCGTTGCGCATCTATGGCCGTTCAATAGCCCTGTGTCACCCTTACCGTCTCTGCATAGTATTGTAGATACTTTTGCTACTGTATCTAAACAGAAAGTGTCTGCAACGCTGGCCGAATACCTAACCATGATGACACCGTCACAGCGCTGGGCACTGCTGAAATTAGGCACTAGAGGGCTTCGCATTGGCGTATCAGCACGCTCAATAAAGCAAATATTGGCCGACTACGGCAACAAAGATATTAAAGAGATAGAAACCTTATGGCACGCTGTAAACCCGCCGTATACCGAGCTTCTACAGTGGTTAGAAGGGAAGGCTGACAAGCCTGATATAGAAAATGCCGTCACGTTTCATCCCGTCATGCTTTCTCACCCCATTGAAGACAATGATATCGACACCTTTGATGCCAACCTTTGGCAAATTGAAAATAAGTACGATGGAATTCGTGTACAGCTTGCGGTGAATACCGAGCTTGCTAGTAAGGATAAAGAAAGTGAAAAGCTCGCAACCAATTCCACTGATGAACAAGAGCGCGAAAAGGCGCTGTTCTCTCGAACTGGCGACGATATCAGTCACTCATTCCCTGATTTATTGGACGAAATGAGCGGCAATATGGTGCTAGATGGCGAGCTATTGGTTATTCACAATACTGAGGAGGCTACTGCCAGTGCATCAGATATGGCCAGCAGTTCGTCTACATCAGAACCTATCGTTGATACGTTTAATGCGCTGCAGCAAAGACTTAACAAGAAAAAGCCAACCAAACCCTTAATGCAGTCAAACCCGGTCGGGCTTATTGTTTACGATGCCCTTGTACTAGAGGGAGAAAAGCTGACTTCCTTAACATTGGAGGCTAGGCGTAAAAAATTAGCCTCTTGGTTTGAGCAAAAGAAGCCGCCTCGGCTATTTTTATCTAACACCTTACGTGCATCATCGCCCGAAAGTTTGCGCGCCCTTCATAACACGGTTTGCGACAACAGATCGGTTGAAGGGCTAATGATTAAACGACTCGACAGTACCTATGTGCCCGGTCGACCTAAAGGCCAGTGGTATAAGTGGAAACGAGACCCTTTAGTAGTAGATGCGGTGATCATGTACGCGCAACGAGGACACGGAAAACGTTCAAGCTTTTATTCAGACTTTACTTTTGGCGCATGGGAAGGCGAGCAATTATTGCCTATTGGCAAAGCTTACTCAGGCTTTACCGACGAAGAATTGAAAAAATTAGATAATTGGGTGCGACGCAATGCGGTTGGCCGGTTTGGTCCGGTAAGAGAAGTGAAAAAAGAGCTGGTTTTCGAAGTCGCTTTTGATGCAGTGCACCCTTCCAGTCGTCATAAATCGGGAGTGGCCCTTCGCTTCCCGCGAATTCATCGGATACGCTGGGACAAGCCTGCGAATGAAGCAGATACCTTAGACGCACTAAAAGAACTGATAGAGCGTTAATTAAAAGAGCCTGTTACTTAGTAGCGTAACAGGCTCTTTGTTGCGTTGCTTGGCGCTTTACATATTCTGCGCTTAGCTCATTTAGCGCTTCGCTTTTTTAACGCTTAGCTTGTCTATCGGCTTAGCCGTTGGCTTCGCTGTTACCGTGGCTATTTTGCTATTTCGCGATATCTTGCTGAGTAGGCAATGCACTAAACGCGCCGTATTGAGTTACGGTAAATGCACCACAGCGAATCGCAAACTCAGTGGCCTCGCTTACATTTTCAAAACTTGATGCCCAGCTATCAAATTCGTCAGCATTTTTAACTTTGGTTGATAGGTAATAAAGGAACCCACCGATAAAGGAGTCGCCTGCCGCCGTTGTATCTTTAACATCCATTTTGGGCGACGCTAACGTGCCGCTAAATGATGTCGTGATGTAGTGAATAGGCTCACCGCCGTCAGTCACCAATACCACTTTTACGCCGCTCTCAAGCCATTGTTGTACTTTCGCATCAGCATTTTCTGCACCGTATAGCTCGTCGAGCTCTTCACGGCTTGCCTTTAAAATGGAAACTCGTTTCGCTGCCGCATCTATTCTTGAAGGTGCATTAGCTGTGTCGTCCCAAAAAGCAGGGCGGTAATTGATATCTAAACACGCCATCATGCCCTCTTGGCGCGCCTTGTCTAAAATAAACTCCGTACCCGGTATTAACTCTGGACCGGCAAGAGAGCCTGAGCAAAAGTGCAGTACCGCATCTTTATTACAGTCGATAGTAGACAGGTCTTGCTCGGTAATGTGTTTATGCGCTGCATTATCCACATAAAAGTCGAACGAACGCTCACCGTCTTCATCTAGGTTCACAAACGCTAATGCTGTATTGCCTTGTGAGGTAGTCCATACAAAATCGGTATTAACTTTATAATGCTCAAGCATTTCTTTTAAAAAAGCGCCAAAGGTATCATCACCCACTTTTGATACCATAGCACTGTGTCCACCGAGCTGC
Organism: Alteromonas sp. LOR; assembly: GCF_000753865.1. Lineage (GTDB taxonomy): Bacteria > Pseudomonadota > Gammaproteobacteria > Enterobacterales > Alteromonadaceae > Alteromonas. The sequence goes on from NZ_JQFW01000049.1 coordinate 51,716, forward strand.
GCAACTGCCACAGCAACATTGGCTGGCGCACCACCTGCATAGGGTTGAAAGGGCTTCATTGCCGGTATGTCACCGTCTTTTGGCGCCGCACCTTGGCTTAACATATCGATAAGTACTTCACCTAAACATAATATTTTCATACCAGCCTCACTCTATTCGTTATACATACAACCATAGTGCACACTTCACGTATCGCACTTTACGTTAATAAGTCGTTAATTAGTTATTCAATTGGGCATAGTATTGTCTTTCTTTTTAATTAAATCAACCTAATTGACTTAATTAAAATAAAGACAACAAAAATTGTATACTTTAGGTGAAGATTAGTGACCCATTGGTGTTTATAGGTTACATTCTGGTTCACGAGCACTGTTGGGTGTGTCAAACTTTTCGCCGTAAACTGTGTTAACAAACGCGATGGGAAAGCCTTATTTTTATTTAACATCACCAGGTAAAACTCACACCCAAAGCAAACTTCAATGTTTTAATAATTCTCATTGAACAACTACTTTTACACTAGAGAGCAAGTTAACTATGGCAACACATTTGGCAGATAATCGTTCGGACAATGAACGGGCCATCATCTCGCTGATTAATAAGCATAAAGAGTTACCAAAAGCTCAAATAGCTGAATTAACTGGCCTTTCTGCACAATCTGCCACGGTAATTATTAAAAAGTTAGAAAGCGACGGTTTGGTGTTACGCAATGCACCAATTAAGGGAAAAGTAGGGCAACCAAAGGTGCCTTTCAGCCTTAATGCCGACGGCGCGTTTGGCCTAGGCTTAAAAGTAGGTCGACGCAGTTTTGATATGACCCTTATAGATCTTTGTGGAAATGTTCGCGCTACCGTCAAAGAAAAGGTGGCTTATCCAACGGTTGATACGCTTATGTCGTTTACAGAACGCGCTATTAACATGTTGACGAAAAACATTGCTGCTGACCATTTACCTCGAATTCGCGGGTTAGGTGTGGCCATGCCCTTCGAAATTTGGACTTGGGCAGAAGAAGCCGGGGCACCGAAAGAAATGCTAGAACAATGGAAGCAATTCAACCCGACATTAGCACTAGAATCTCTTGTTTCTTTGCCAGTATTCGTTCGCAATGACGCGGCAGCCGCATGCAGTGCAGAAATGTCATTCGGTAATGCAGCCCATTTCTCGCACTTTTTGTATTTATTTGTAGGTACATTTCTTGGCGGTGGTGTGGTTATTAACGACACACTTTTTACGGGAAGATCGGGAAATGCCGGCGCGGTAGGTTCTTTACCATTTTTTAACGGCAATGAGGAACATCAACTTTTAACACAGTCTTCATTATATGTTTTAGAAAATACGCTTGATAATACTGGCGCAGAGGGCAGGCAAATTTACAGCTCTACCGAGTACTGGAACATAGAAGAGAGCGTGATTGATAATTGGGTTTACTCTGCAGCGCAAGGTCTTGCTTATGCAGCACAATGCGCGATGAGCTTACTTGACATTGATGGCGTTATCATTGACGGTGCGCTACCTAAGAGGGTTAAAACGCGACTTGTTGAGCAAACAAAAAATGAAATTGCCAAACGAGACATGCGAGGCATTACATCGCCGCGCATCATAGAAGGGCTAGTGGGAGCAAAAGCTCAATCCATTGGAAGCGCAAACCTTCCTTTAGTTGCAAATTATTATTGAAGAGCGAGTTATGACAGACCCCTTTGAATACATAGACATTTTAGACGGCGGAATGGGGCGAGAACTAGAGCGTGTGGGCGCTCCCTTCAAGCAGCCCGAGTGGTCCGCGCTATCGCTTATGCAGTCCCCTGAAAAAGTAGCGCAAGTTCATCGCCACTTTTTAGATGCCGGCGCTCAGATAATCACAACCAATGCCTATGCTATTGTGCCTTTTCATATTGGTGACGACGCATTTCAAGGGCAAAGTCTTTCTTTAGCTCAACGAGCCGCTCGTATTGCGAGACAAGAAATAGACGCGTTTGTCACTGAGCAGGACGCACAAGAAAAAAACACACCGCTACTTGCCGGCTGCATTCCACCTGCATTTGGCTCATATCGCCCCGATTTATTTGATAAAAGTCAGGTTGAAAACATTTTACGTCCCTTGATAAAAGGCCAGCAAGATGACGTGGATTTTTGGTTAATTGAAACCGTATCGTCAATTGAAGAAGCCAATGCCGTTGTCTCTATGCTAAGAGAATATTCTACTTTACCTATTTGGCTTTCTTTTTCTCTTGCCAATAGACACAGCGACTCAGAAACGCCAAAGCTTCGCTCTGAAGAGCCACTAGCCCACATTGCTGCAACACTTGATGGTGTTGATGCAGTTTTATTTAACTGCTCTCAACCAGAAGAAATGGAAGACGCCATTGCTATAACCCGTGAAATGAACAGTGGCATACGTATCGGTGCCTACGCCAACAGCTTCTCTGAGCGCAACCGTCAACATGAGGCTAATGCATTGCTTTCATCACTGCGCAACGATGTAACCCCAGAACAATACTTACATTATGCAAAAACGTGGGTTAACGCGGGAGCGTCGATCGTTGGAGGCTGCTGCGGAATTGGCCCTGAACATATAGAAGCATTATGGGACTATTTTAAAAACCCCTCCCCCAAAAAAAAGCAATAAGGGTCACCTATCGTCCTCTAGGTAATAAGAGGCCAGGATCAAAAAACGCCCTCATGGGGCGTTTTTTTCAATAAGAGCGTGCTAGCTCTTTAAGTTTTTATCCAGAAAGTTAATTAACCCCTGATAGAGCTCTCGCCTATCTTCCTCATCGAACACACCGTGGCCTGCCTGAGAATATTGAAGATACTCTGGCGGATTACCTGCTCTGATAAGCGCTTGAGACAGTGCTTCTGAGTTAATTTCTGGCACTCGTCTATCTTTAGACCCATGAATAAGCATTACATTCGCTTTGATTTTATCTGCATGGTACAAGGGCGAGTAGGCTTTTAATTGCTCTTTGTCGCTGCCCAATACACGCTTTAAATACGCTTTACCGCCCCAGTTATTAGGGATATCACTTTCTGTAAACATGTATTGCAAGTCGTAGATGCCCACATACCCAATTGTACACTCGTAAAGGTCTGGCTCTTTTACCGCAGACATCAGCGCCGCGTATCCACCGTAACTCGCTCCGTATGCACAAACGTTGTTTCCATCTACGTACTCTTTATCGATAGCCCATTTCACAGAGTCGTTGATATCATCAATCATTTTACCGCCCCACTCGCGATAACCTAACTTCTTGTACCTTTCTCCATAACCATCACTGCCGCGAAAGTTCACTTGTAAAACCGCGTAACCACGGCTGGCTAAAAACTGCGTTTCGCTGTTGTAGTCCCAGAAATCTCTGGTACCGCTTTGATGTGGACCGCCGTGGATCATCACCACTAAAGGAGGCTTTTCCTCACTTGATTGCTTTGGAAGGGTCAGGTAGCCATTAATTGTTTCGCCATCTGATACTTCAACGCTAATCGGCTTCATCGGCGCTAGTAATCTAGGGTCTATCCACGAGCTGTTTGCCCATATAAATTGCGCATCTAGCGTTTCACTATCGAATAGGTAGTACTCACCGGGGTTTACATCGCTGCGTACATGTACAAGTAGTGTTTTCCAATCTCTTGTATGACTAGCAATGGCAACAGTTTGATCGCCAAAAGCGTCGGCTAATAGCTTATGAATTTTTCGTGTTCTACTTTCTTCTTTCGCGTACACATATTCAGACTTATTCGGGTAAGTGACGCCCACTGCAGGCATACCATTTTCGTCATATAATACTTGCTCGATATCGGTAGCGTGAGAGTCAAAAATTTCAGTGTACTCTCCACTTTCAAGGTCTAGCTTAAAGTAGGTATAAATAACCTCTTCACCAGTAAAGCCTGATAAATAAACGAACTTCTCATCTTCACTTAAGCCTCGTGGAATTAGGTTTTGAGCTACGCTAAACGCATCGCCTAAGTTTTTCCATTCACTGTCGTTGCTATCTCGATATGCTGCGTGGAAGATGCCGCTTTCATCCTGCCAACGCATAAATAGAACCTGGCCATCTTTTGTTGCCAACGCGCTGCTGCGGTTGTGCGGCAGCACGTCTACTTTTCGCTTTCTACCTGTAGAGATATTTAACTTACTAATGATGGGCTGTTTTACTCGGTTGTCATAGTAAACATCGCCTTGCTTATCCCATGGATATTCAGTGATTAAAATATGTCTTTCATCATTTTCTAAAAGGCTTAGCACCTCTTGACTGGCCAACACATCATCTCGACTTGATAAACGGCTGCCTAGTTTTGCATCTCCTGCTCTATAGCCATAAAGCATTTCTGTTTTACTGCCATCAACATTCATAGCGAAAAGCTCACCAGTGGGTACTGGTCTATCATAAGAAAATTGCTTTTCAGCATATTCAAATAAAAGGCGCTCACTATTTACCCACGTGACACTATGGATAATGTCGTTATTTTGAGGACGAATCCCGCCGACAATCGCCATAGTATCTGTAGACAAAACACCAAGAATAACTTTGTTGTCTGCCCGTACCCGCGCAGCTAAATGCTTGCCGTCTGGGGAGAGCTGAAGATCGAGGTAATCACCGTGCTTGATAAAATAATCGAGGGGAAGCTGATCGTTTGCAGAAATAAATAAAGAATAAAAGGCCAAAATGGCCCCTAAAATCCGTCTCATAAATGTCCTTTTGACTTATTAGTAGGGCTTTTTTTTGTTGAATCTACATGACTGCCATGTTGTTTTCAATAACAGGCATAAGCCACCAAGTAATATTTAATGTTTTATTTTTTGGTGAGTTATGCCTGCAAAGACCCACTAAATGTGGTTAGCCATCTTAAGTGTTACTAACAAACTTGCACTACCGAGTTACCACGTTTTTTGCACCTTTCAGCAAAGCTTCTTTGTCTATTTTATTAGGGACTTCCACGCCGCGCCTCGCAGCGGGACGAGCTTCAATACTGTTCTTCCAACGAATGAGATTATCCAGCCCGTCAATGCTGGCTCCCGACCATTCGTAGGTTCTTACCCAGCACCAGTTTGCCATATCAGCAATACTGTAATCGTCAACCAAGTACTCGTGGTTGGCGAGGTGACCATCTAACACCGTAAACAGTCGACGTACTTCGTTTTGATAGCGATCGATAGCTATGGGCATTTTTTCTTCTAGGTATCGATAGAAAACATTGGCTTGTCCCATCATCGGCCCTACGCCGCCCATCTGAAACATCAACCATTGCAACACTTTGCTGCGCCCTTTCACATCACTGGGTAAAAACATACCGTTTTTTTCTGCTAGATAAATCATTATGGCGCCAGATTCGAAGACCACGTGGTCGTCTTCACTTTTATCCACAATTACCGGAATGCGACCGTTAGGGTTTTTAGCGAGAAACGATGCCGTTTTCTGTTCGCCCTTCAAGAGATTAACGGGCACAACAGAGTATTCTAATCCCATTTCTTCCAGTGCTACGGAGGCCTTCCAGCCATTCGGTGTTGCTGCTGTATATAGGTCAATCATTAGGCTTTGGCACTCGCTCTGCTATTCACACTGTCATACCAACGAAGAAGGTTGGTTTGTTCATCTTTAATTCTTATATCAACAACCCGGGCAAAATCGATGGCACATAAGGCGGTTATGTCTGCTATCGAGAATGTGTCTCCTGCAATAAACGTATTGAGTTCTAACCTGCGCTCAAGAATATTGAGATACTTAGACGCATTAATACCCGCTTCTTTGCCATATTCCGGGACTGGCACCATACGATCTTTGAAATAGCCTGTGGTGTGCTGAAAACACATGCCAACTTGAAGCATAAGTGCCAGCTCTACTTGCCGTTGCCACATTGCTATAGTGCCTTTTTCAAGTGCACTACTTCCCATTAATGATGGCTCTGGGTGAAGCGCCTCAAAATAGGTACAAATTGCATCTGTTTCTGCAATGCATGTTCCATCGTCAAGCTCAAGAATAGGTATTTTACCAAGGGGGTTTTTCGCACGCATTTCTGCACTCAAGTTTTCACCTTTTTGGATATCGACCTGAACATAGTCCATATCGATACCTTTTTCGGCGAGAAACATGCGAACGCGACGGGGATTGGGTGCGGTTTTGGTTTCGTAAATTTTCATACTTATAGGGCCTTATTTGTTTTAAGTAGATTAGAACTTAGTAAAACAGGGATCAAATCACTCTAAATTAAGGTGAGTCTATTCAGTCACTGAATGGTTATACCTGTTTGCCCAATTATTGATTATTGCCGTTCACAACTACTCTAAGACGCTTAATTTCATTTTCTGTAAAATCCGAGGTCTCATATTCTCGTATCAATTTGCTGTATTCTTGCTTTGAAAGATTAGCGCTTTCCAGCTTTTTAATATGTGCGCGGTAATCTTCTACTTTTTGTTCCCACGCGCCCTGCTTTTCCCACAATGTATTAAAACGCTCGGCCACTTCATAACCAAATTCAGCGCTTATTGCGCTAAAGCGAGAATTGTTATCACGGTATTGCTGCTTTATTTGTTGAATTCTGTGCATATCAACCGTCGGCTTAAAGGCTTTACTATCGCTTGCAATAGCGAGAGATTCGACGATGGTGTTCTTTTTTTCCTCACGAGTAAGGGTGTTGTCTTGGGCTATGGCAAGCCTTGCTAGCGCATCGTTATCAGAGGCCGCATCACTACCAAATAAATATTCATACTCTTGATGACTGAAAAACTGCCGTCGTAAATCATATCGGGCGTCTAGCTTTTCCTGAACACTTTTGAGTGATGTGTGATCCGTATCTATTTCTACATCTTCGCTGGCTAATGCCACTTTGTAGTTAACAAAACGGGAAAACAAGTCTACTGCGTAATCATGGGTATCTTTGGTATGTAGCGATTCACTGTGGGTCACATAGGCAATTTGTACGGCCAACGGCGCTTGCTCAGCGTGTTCTGCAATAAAGAGCTCGAACCTGTCCTTTACCCAAATATTTAGCACAAATGGAATGAGGTTTTTGGTATTTTCACCTTCAGCAGTGGATGAGGCTGCCTTACTTGCAGCAGTGCTTTTTACAGCAGCGTGTAACGATGGGGATCCGCCGTTGCTAGTGGTGCTTTGTGGGTCTGAAGTAGACACCACAGAAGTTTCTGTATCGCTCTGTGGTGTAGCAACCGTCAGTAACACAACAATGATAAGGAGGGCTAATAGCCCCCCTCCTATAACCGCCGCTTTCACTACAGCCCTTGACGTTTCAGTCTGTTAGCCTGCTGCACGAACACATTCACTGGGTTGGTTTCAAACCAGTGGGTAATACCAAAACTTTGATTAACCTCATCAAGATGGTTCATTCTGTAGTTATCTCGCAGTACTTTACCTAAGTGAGAGCTACAGGTAGCCACTAATCCATCATTGGCTTCGTTAAATGCAGTGCCGGTAATGGCTAAGAAAGGGTCAACAACGTCAAGGGCATTGGTAAAAGTTTTACCTCCACTCCATGAATAATAATACACCCCATTTTCCGCCAGCATTTTGCCATCATTTCTGCAGTACGCCGATGGCATACCCTCTGGGTAGCGTTGATTAAATCTCACGGTTTCATCCGTTGATAACGAATTCAACGCAGCAATAGCGTCGGTGGGTTTGTCTCTAGGATCTGACCCCGAGGCAAACTCAATAATGTTGGCAAACGCGTTGACAACAACTCCAGCAGCATCTTCTTGAAAAGAATCTTCAGCAATAGCATTACGCAGTTGGTCTGCGACTTTACTGCCCCAATTCACACCGCCTACTGAGCTTACTGAAGCAACCTTATCTGGTGCAACGCTTGCCGCATAGCGTGCAGTTGGACCACCGTGGCTGTGCCCAATCAAATTCACTTTTTCAGCGCCTGATAATGCAAGCACTTCGTCTATATAGTTCAATAACTGCTCACCACGCACTTCCGTTGAGTTTGCAGGTGATACTTCGGCAATGTAAACAACGGCACCATTGCGTGTCAGCTTTTGCGGTACTTTGTAGAAGTAATCTACAAATAAGATATCTTCAAACCCAAATAGGCCATGTACTAGCACTATAGGGTATTTTGTTTTTGCGTATGTGGATGCTGAAGCATGGCTGGCAAATGCCATGCAAATCACAGCGAGTAGTAGTGACACTCTTTTAATTGTTTTCATGTGTTCCCCTTTAATCGCACGACCTTCACTCGTATCGACCTTCTATTCCACGACCTTTTATCGAACGAATTAGAATCGTATCAACCTTTAATCTCATTGAGCCGGCCTTTATGAACGGCAAATGTCCAAACAGGTCCGATGTCAGACCTTTGTTATGATTATGTAAATATATTGTAAATATCAAGGGAGGAGAAAAATAATTAATATGCAGAAAAGAGATATTCGAGGTGATTTAAGCAATACGGAGGCAGTGAATATCTAATAATCAGTAAGTTATAACAATTGCAGCGTATGACTATCCATACTATTTTTACTATGGATAGTGACCATTCGCTATGAATATACCCACTAGGGTAAACTGTCAATTTCTACGAAAAGTGTTACGTCAGCGGTGTTTTAAACGAGGTGCACGAAAGCTACTGTTGATGCGCATAAGCCTGAATATAATTCACCGCGAGGCTTGATGTAGTATGCCACGTTGAAGTGAACGGATTGAGTTTCATGCCCACTTGATGCTGTACTTTAAAGTCGTCGCCCACCCAATTAATAAGCTCTTTAGGGGTGACAAACTTGCGCCAGTCATGAGTACCGATAGGCAGGTAGCGCATAACGTATTCAGCGCCAACAATAGCAATAACGAAACTTTTCACCGTTCTGTTTAGCGTCGCTAATATTAGCAGTCCACCGGGTTTCACCATGCTAGCGCACTCATTGATTAGCTGCTTTTGATCTGGCACATGTTCAACCACCTCTGCATTAATCACCACGTCAAACTGTCGACCCTCTTTAACGACCTCGCTAGAGAGTTGATGGCGATATTCCACATCCACATTACTTTGCTTAGCGTGACGTTTAGCCACCTGTACGCTTACTGCGCTGGCATCAATACCCGTGACCGTTGCGCCTTTTGACGCTAGTGGTTCACTGATTAGGCCGCCGCCACTGCCAATATCAATGATTGATAGGTTAGAAAAGGGTGTCGAGCTCTCTTGGCATGTAAAGTGTGAGCGTATTTGGGACTCGATAACGTCAAGTCTCGCATTGTTAAAGTCTAGCGCCGTTTTAAATTTACCTTTTGGATCCCACCAGGTTTCAGCAAGTGCATCAAATCTAGCTATTTCCTCTTGAGAAAAGTTGACGTTGCCGCTTTTGGTGCTTTTATCCAACATGTATGTGTTACCTCAAGTTCGTATTTCGAAAAGCATGTTTCGAAACTCATATTTTGAGAAGCGTATCTCAAAAAGCGTATCTCGAAAAATGGAGTGTACAAAAAGGGGTTATCAAAATGATGTGTAAAAAGGGATGCATCCCTTTTTACACAAAACCGTATACACTCTAGATTTACTAGATACGCAATTAGCGAGGTATTTGATTTTGGCGAATGCAAAAAATGTTTATGGCAGACCGCTTCAGCTTTGCTGCGGCAACGCCGGTTTTACGAGAGAAGGCTTTTGCTATGTGCCTTCGGCTGATGTGGGCAATCATAGCGTATGTGCAGTAGTAACAGATGAGTTTTTACAATTCTCTTTGCGCCAGGGTAATGACCTTATAACGCCGTGGCCGAGCATGGAATTTTCGGGCCTACTAGCGGGCGACAGATGGTGTTTATGTGCAAGTCGATGGCTACAAGCTTATGAAGCTGGTGTGGCACCTACCGTGCGTCTAGAGGCTACACATGAAAAAGCGTTGGACGTTATTCCGCTAGCGATACTTGAAGAGTATGCAGCAACCTAATTTTATCGAAAAATGACATGTTAAAAACATGTCTTTCTCGAAATGTAGCATTATCAGCTTATACAAAGCACAAAAAATTAAGGCGCTTGTTAGCGCCTTAATTTTAGCTCTACAATTATTGCGGCGTTCGCAACACCATCAGCCGTGTCTCTGACATATCCTCGATGGCGTAACGTATGCCTTCTCTGCCCAAACCAGAGTCTTTCACTCCGCCATAAGGCATATTATCTACGCGCCAGCTTGGTACATCACCAATGACAACACCACCAACATCTAGCTCGTTCCATGCCTTATGTGCTTTATAAATATCTCGGGTAAACACCCCAGCCTGCAGTCCATAACGACTGTTATTAACTTCATCTAGCGCCTCTTCATAACTATCAAAAGAGTAAAGCACTGATAGCGGACCAAACGCTTCTTCCGCGCTAGCATCACAGTCTTTGGGTACCCCTTCCATTACCGTTGCATCAAGCATGGCACCGTCTCTGGTACCGCCACACAGAATTTTTCCGCCTGCTTTTTCAGCGTCAATAATCCAGTCGTGAAGTCGCTCTGCCTCGCCCTCAGAAATCATTGGCCCAATAAAGGTATCTTCACTCGACGGGTCTCCACTGACCAGCGCTTTTACTTTTTCAACGAAGCGCGTTTTAAAGTCTTCATAAATGGCGCTGTGTACCAGTAGCCTTTGCACACTGATACAGCTTTGACCTGACTGATAGTACGCACCAATGATAATACGCTCTACGGCATCATCAAGGTCGGCATCCTCATCTACAATACATGCAGCGTTGCCACCTAGTTCTAACACTACCGGCTTTTTACCCGCTTTGGCCTTGAGGGCCCAACCTACATCAGGGGAACCTGTGAAACTAAGCAGTTTCAAGCGCTCGTCTGTTGTAAAAAGGTCTGCGCCATCTCTGCTGCAAGGCAAAATAGAAAACGCCCCTTTGGGTAGTGCGGTTTCAGCTAGCACTTCACCAATAATAAGTGCACCGATGGGTGTGCGTGACGCAGGCTTAAGCACAAATGTACAACCCGCTGCAATAGCGGGGGCCACCTTGTGCGCCGCTAAATTAAGGGGAAAGTTAAAGGGAGAAATAAACGAACAAGGCCCTATTGGCACCTTCTTCGTCATACCTTGATACCCTTTGGCTTTAGCTGAAATTTCTAAATTAACCACTTCGCCATTAATGCGAACCGATTCCTCAGCAGCAATTTTAAACGTGTCGATAAGGCGACTTACCTCGCCTTTCGCATCTTTAATTGGCTTGCCCGCTTCTATACACAGCGCTTGTGCAAGCTCATCGGCGCGCTCTTGAAACCGCTTTACACAATGCTCTAGCACTGCTTGGCGCTCGTAAGGTGCCATTGCGGTCATTGCTGGCTGGGCGGCTTCTGCCGCCGCAATGGCCTTGTCGATGGTATCGGCGTCGGCGATGGCAACCTGAGTGGCTACCTCACCGGTATATTTATTTGTCACGTCAAGATTAGTATTAGCGTAACACGCCTCGCTGGCGAGGTAGTACGGATAGCTTTCCTTTAACATATTGGCTCCTTCTGTTTTGCTTTGCTGTTTTAAATTGCTGCATGCAGTTGCTAATTAAGCGCGCAATATCACAACTTAGCACTGAGTTCTTTAATGGTATGGTTGAGCGTTTCATCGTTCATGCTGTAATCAATGGGACAATCGATGATGTGAACGCCCGGGGTCTGTAAACAGCGCTCAACCATGGGAATAAGCACGTCGGTGTCATCCACTCTCCAGCCCTGCGCACCGTAGCTTTGAGCGTATTTGACAAAATTGGGATTGCCATAGTCCAACCCAAATTCGTCGAACGCCATATTCGCCTGCTTCCATTTGATCATGCCGTAGGCGTCATCTCGTAAAATGATCACCACGAGATCAAGTTTAAGCCTTACGGCGGTTTCTATTTCTTGGCTATTCATCATAAAACCGCCGTCGCCGCATACACTTAGCACGGGAACGTCTGGGTTCACTAATTTTGCAGCCATTGCAGATGGTAATCCGGCGCCCATACTGGCTAACGCATTGTCGAGTAAAAGGGTATTGGGGTGATAAGCGGGATAATTACGAGCAAACCAAATTTTATAGATACCGTTATCAAGGGTCACTATGCCGTTGTCGGGCATCACCTTTCTAATATCTCTCACAAAGCGCTCTGGCAATATTGGAAAACGATTGTCGTCTTCGGCCTCTGCACGATGATGCACATAAGCTTCATGAACGTCTTTGTAAAAATCGAGCTTCCAGTCTTTTTGCGGCGTAATCTCTTCTTTGATTTGCCAAATGCTATTAGCAATGTCGCCAACAACTTCAAGCTGCGGGAAATACACAGGGTCCACTGCAGCGGGGTCGAAGTTAACGTGAATCACTTTTTTATCGTTGTGATGCATAAAGAAGGGCGGCTTCTCTACCACGTCATGGCCTACATTAATAATAAGGTCTGCCCGCTCGATAGCGCGGTGTACAAAGTCACCGTCCGATAGTGCCGTGTTGCCGGCAAATCGCGGGTCGCTCTCGTTAAGCACGCCTTTACCCATTTGCGTGGTCACAAATGGAATACAGGTCTTATCCACAAATTCGCGGAGCATTTTAGCGGTAAGCTTTCGATTAGCACCGGCACCAATTAATAGCAGTGGCGAAGTTGCATTTTCTATCATAGATACAGCAGAAGACACCGCTTTATATTCCGCAATAGGTCGTCTTGCCACACTTGGCTCTAAGAGGTGCGCGGTAGTTTGTTCTGCAGCGATGTCCTCTGGTAGTTCAATGTGAACCGCACCAGGTCGCTCTTGGTGAGCCAGTCGAAATGCTTCCCTCACCGTTGAGGGTATTCTGTCACCGCTTACCACCTGCGTGGTAAATTTGGTGATAGGACGCATCATGTCCACTATATCGATGACTTGAAAGCGCCCCTGCTTGCTGGTTTTAATAGGTTTTTGGCCCGTTATCATCAACATGGGCATAGCGCCAAGCTGCGCGTAGGCAGCGGGCGTGACTAAATTCGTTGCTCCTGGGCCAAGGGTGGCCAGACACACCCCTACCTTACCGGTTAATCGCCCATAGGTAGCGGCCATAAAGCCCGCACCCTGCTCGTGTCGCGTAAGCACAAGCTTAATGGATGAGGAACGCAATGATTCAAGCAGGTCTAAATTTTCTTCACCTGGAATACCGAACACGTACTCAACGCCTTCGGCCTCAAGTGCCTTCACAAATAAATCAGACGCTTTCATATACCACACACTCCTTTGTTGAATAATATTCAAATAGTGCCTATTGCTACGCACTTAAGCCAAAAATCGATTGGTGTGGCTATAACAATAGGTGAATTGTGGTGTTTGTGCCCAATGAACGTGGAATTTGTGCCTAACTATTTTGCTGTTCAGCTTCCCATTGTTCGAGCTTTTCTTTGGTGGCTGCATCTACCGATGCTTTATTCTCACTTATCCACCAACGTTCCATTACTCGCACATTTTTTTGATTTGCTTTGTAAAACACGTCGATGATGTCGCCAACAAAGGGAATAAAACCTAAACCAAAATCGATGGCAGAATTTTTTACCATCTGAGCAACTAAGGCGCTTGGCATACCAAGAGATTTACCAAGCCAAACAATGCGCAAAGAAACGAATAACATGAGTGCATCACCTGCACCAGGGATTAGGCCGACAATAGAATCCAAGCCAATTTTGATAGGGATGAAAGGGAGTTTAATTGCAGTATCTAATAAGTTGGCGAGCTTTTGCGCCTTCAGTAATGCCGGTGGTGCTTTAACGTCCATATTCACTCCTTTTTGGGCATACTGCCCTGATGTAAATTAACAATGAGGCATTAACATTACCATGCCCCATTTGGATGACCAGAGCTCAAAAAACCAAGCCCTATATTTTAGGGCCTGAATAAAGACATGTACTTCGGGGCGCTATTTCTTTGAGCTTATACTTCAGAACCTAGCGCCTTGGCTAATCCTGCGCGCACCGAATTGTCAGATTCCACTGTCCAACCGTGAAGGTTTTCTTGGACAATATCAAATAACACATCGATGTGTTCTTCGTCGCTATTTAGCGCGTCAATATATTCATAACGCTCTCCGCCTGCTTCCATGAAGTACTCGTGGTTCTCTTCGCCTATCTCTTCAATAGTTTCTAGACAGTCAGCGGAAAAGCCCGGGCACATCACTTGGATTGACTTAACCCCTTTGCCAGGAAGCCCTTTTAACGTTTCGTCAGTGTACGGCTTTAACCATTCTTCTCGCCCAAAGCGGGATTGGAATGTCGTCATGTATTCATCATGAGATAGACCGAGCTTTTCAGCAAGTAAGCGTGATGTTTTGTGGCATTCGCAGTGATACGGGTCGCCATTCATCAAGTAGCGCTTAGGAATACCATGGTAAGAAAGAATTAGCTTATCGGCACGACCGTGTTGTTCCCAGTGTGCTTTCACTTTATTGGCAAGGGCCTCGATAAAGTTACTTCTATCATTGTAGTGGTTGATAAAACGCAGTTCAGGTAACCAACGTCTTTTCGTAAAGTCATTTGCTATCGCATCGAACGTAGAGCCTGTAGTGGATGCACTGTATTGAGGATAAAGGGGCAGCACTACCAGTTTTCTCACCCCGTTTTCTAACATCTTATCAATAGTATCGCTAATGGCCGGTTGACCGTAACGCATAGCAAAATCGACAATAACATCATCACCGTACTTTTCTTTACAGCGCTGCGCGATAGCTTCTGACTGGGCTTTTGTAATTGATAGTAATGGTGAGCCTTCATCTGTCCATACCGTTGAATACGCTTCGGCAGAGCGCTTCGGGCGAATATTCAAAATAACCATATTTAGAATAAACCACCAAATAATACGAGGCACTTCCACAACTCGCGGATCTGATAAAAACTCTTTCAGATAAGGGCGTAGCGCTTGCTTAGTTGGTGCTTGTGGAGTACCTAAGTTGGTCACCAGCACGCCAATCTTATCCGCTTGGCCGTGAGTAAAACCTTTATTCGATTTGTATTTCATTAAAAGCAGTCCGAAAAGTACAACGTAATGACACTATTATACTGAATTAAGGGCCGTTATGATCTCTTGTACGCCTATAAATACGCAATTGAGTTGATAGGATATTAAGATTAAAACAAAAAGGGCGCGAGATAAAATCTCACGCCCTTTTCTGACAAACACTTATCACTTTCAGAGGTTAAAGGCTAAGGCTGATAGTAGGTTGCAGCACCTGGCCCTACCGGCATACCTAGTAAGAAGACCCATACGTAAAACAAGATAGTCCACCCAATAACAAATACCATTGAATAAGGCAGCATCATTGCGATGAGTGTACCCATTCCTAAATCTTTCTTATACCGCGCTGCCATGGCTAATATAAGCCCGAAATAACTCATCATAGGTGCGATAACATTGGTCACTGAGTCACCAATTCTATACGCCGCCTGAATAACTTCAGGCGCATAGCCAATCAGCATAAGCATGGGAACGAAGATGGGCGCGGTAACAGCCCACTGTGCTGAAGCACTGCCTAGTGAAAGATTGACCACGCCACACATCAAAATAAACAGGATAAATACAGAGGGTCCATCTAAGCCAGCGGCTTGTAATAGCGCCGCGCCTTTTACAGCCAATACCGTACCTAAGTTTGTCCATTTGAAAAATGCTACAAACTGAGCGGCGAAAAACACTAACGTAATGTATAACCCCATTGCGCCCATGCTTTTTGACATAGCGTCGATAACGTCTTTATCGCCTTTCATAGAGCCTGTCACCTTGCCATAGACAAAGCCGGGAACCGCAAAGGTGATAAAAATAAAGGCGACAATGCCTTTTAGGAAGGGAGAACCCGCAACTTCGCCTGTCTCAGGATGGCGCAAGATGCCATTTTCAGGAACCACCGTAAGTGCCAAAATAGCGCACACTAGGGCAAATGAAATACCTGCCCAACGCAATCCTTTCTTCTCAAGGTCGGTAGGCGCATCCATTGACTGACTGCCTAGGTCGATAGACGCTTCAGAAGGGTCGTATTGCCCAAGTCGCGGCTCAACCACCTTTTCGGTAACCAGCGCGCCCATTGTGGCCACTACAAAGGTACTAATAAACATGAAGTACCAGTTTACTTCAGGACCAACCGCGTAGTCTGGGTCTATCATGTGCGCCGCTGCTTCGGTTATACCAGAAAGAAGTGGATCCACTGTGCCCAGCAGCAAGTTGGCACTGTATCCCGCCGATACGCCAGCAAAGGCTGCCGCCAAGCCCGCTAAAGGGTGTCGTCCTAGAGAATGAAATATCATTGCCGCAAGGGGGATAAGAACAACATAGCCCAGCTCAGATGCGGTATTTGACACAATACCCGCAAACACCACAGCAAAAGTCACAGCGCGTTTAGACGCATTCATCACGAGTGCCCGCATGGCCGCCGAAAGCAGCCCAGAGTGCTCCGCTACCGATACGCCAAGTAGTGCAACCAATACCGTTCCAAGTGGAGCAAAACCAGTGAAGTTGGTCACTAAGCCCGTCACAATGCGCTGCAGTCCCTCTGCGCTCATTAACGAGATAACTTCAATCATTCCATCAGCTTCTCGGCCTTTGGCACCCTCTGGGCGAGGGTCGACCACAGCTAAGTCAAAATAACCGAGAATACCGCTAAGTAAGACGATAAATAGCGATAGCAGTGCAAACAGGGTGACGGGGTGTGGAAGTAAATTCCCTAACCATTCTACCGTTGCCAGAAACCGCGAAAATAAACCACCTTGTCCGCCATTATTATCGGCAGACTTTATTTGTTTGTTGTCCGTTGTCAAAACGTTCCCTCTGTCGTTATAGCGTGCCTGCTTAATATACTCGTTGCTGGGAAGGCAAAGATGCGTTGTGTGATATGCATTACGCAACAAAGATCACGGCGTAGTTAGCGGCACTTTTATTGTAAATTCCATGGCATTTTATCGGATTTAACACGAATTTGGCAGAGCGAGGTATAAATGAGGTATTTATCTTACAAAGACATCCAGAGTAAACCATTAAGATATGTCGCTAAAACAGATACTTGCCACTTTACAGCAGGCACAAAAAAGCCAGCCTGAAGGCTGGCTTTTCAAAACATAAATTGACTTATTTAGCTTGTGATTGGTTCATATATTTGAAGAAATCACTGTCTGGCGCAATAACCATGACGTCTTGCTTACTAGAGAAACTCTTTTTGTAGGCATCCATACTGCGAAGGAAGCTGTAAAAATCTGAATTTTTCGAGTACACGTCAGCGTATATTTGCGCTGCTAGAGCGTCACCTTCACCGCGTAGCTGTCTCGCATTACGCTCGGCATCAGCAAGCATTACCGTCACTTTCGCGTCGATGTTTGCGCGGATCACTTCCGCTTGCTCTTGACCTTCCGAACGGTGCTCACGAGCAACAGCTGCACGCTCGGCACGCATACGCTGGAAAATAGAGTTACTGACTTCTGTTGGCAGGTTAATTTGCTTCACTCGCACATCAACAATCTGTATACCCAGCTCATCAGATGACGTAGACGCTTGCTCCATTGCTTGGTTCATTAGCGCTGAGCGCTCGCCTGAAACAATTTGCGCAATAGTTCTAGTACCAAACTCTGAACGCAGACCGTTATTCACTTTTTGCTTCAGTAGTGCTTCGGCTTGTAGCTTGTTGCCACCCGTAGATAGGTAGTAACGAGCAAAGTCGTCGATGCGCCATTTCACGTATGAGTCAACAATCAGATCTTTCTTCTCACTGGTTACAAAACGATCCGGCGAGCCATCTAGCGTTTGAATACGCGCATCTAAACGACGCACAGAATCAATAAACGGTAGTTTAAAGTGTAAGCCTGGCGTAAATACTCGTGTCTCGCCAGTGGCTTCATCACGTTGTATTTTACCAAATTGGATTACAATAGCTCGTTCGCCCTCTTTAACGGCAAACAGAGAGCCCGACGCCAATAGCACTAGGAGAACGACAACAGCAATAATTATGTTTTTCATAGCGATTATCTCCCTTCTCTAAATGATTCGCCGCGCAAACCGGATGTCGGAGTACTGTTAAGGTTACGACCGCCTTCATTCGTTACCGGCATTTGTAGTCCTTCCAGCGTACTTCTCGACGTTGGCTTAGCATTCTCACGCTGACGGTCCATGATCTTATCAAGTGGTAGATACATCATGTTGTTACCGCCCTTACTGTCCACAAGGATTTTGCTAGAGTTACTCAGCACTTCTTCCATTGTTTCAAGGTAAATACGCTCACGGGTTACCACAGGCGCACGCTCAAACTGAGGCAGCAACTCTTCAAAGCGTGCTACTTCACCTTGGGCTTCCAAGGTAACGCGTTCTTTGTATGCTTGCGCTTCTTCATTCATACGATTGACCTGACCACGCGCTCGTGGCTCAATCTCTCTTGCATATGCTTCAGCTTCACGGATGAAACGTTGCTCATCTTCCTGTGCCGCTATCGCGTCATCAAATGCATCTTTAACTTGCTCTGGCGGACGGGCATCCCTGAAGTTCATATCAATAATTGATACACCCATGTTGTAGGGTTCAATAATACCTTGAAGCTCTTCCCACACACGTTGGCGAGTTAGCTCACGACCGTCTGTTAGCACGTCGTCCATTCTAGAATGACCAACAACATAGCGAATTGCACTGTCTAATGACTGACTTAAGCTACGGTCTGGATCTTCTACTGCGAACGTCCAGCGAACAGGGTCAACAACGCGAAACTGCATTTCCATTTGAACGCTAACCACGTTCTCGTCTTCGGTCAGCATTGAACCTGATGAAGATTGATCTCTGATAGACTGAACGTCTACCGGTATCACAGAGTCGATAAACGTTGGGGCCCAGCGTAAACCTGGCTCAACTTGTTTATGATATTCACCAAAACGCAAAACAACGCCTTGCTCAGCCTCTCTAATAGTGTAAAAGCCGCTTATAACCCAAATGGCTATGAGTAGCCCAGCTAAAATACCAGCACCGATACCGCCTAGGCTTTTACCTGAACCGCCACCATTGCCACCTGATTTACCAAACTTACCGAATAAGTTTTTAAATACATCATCTAAATCTGGGGGACCTTGCTCTCGGCCTCCGCGATTCTTCCACGGGTCGTTTTTATTGCCACCCGGCTCATTCCAAGCCATGCTGATACTCCATAGATTACAGTTTTATTTTTTAAGTTCGCATGCATTATCAACGCTTTCGCACTGATTAATGTCGCACAACATACTCTGATATTCCGTTTTCTAGACGCTTTTCGAGTCTATTCCAATCGGCAGCTGGCATTCTCACATCCACTACCCAATCGCCCTGATTGTCATACTCTTCGTTGGAAATGCAGTTAAGCTCATAAAGCACTCCACGAAGACGGCTATGTGCCGGAGGTATCTTCAAGGTATAATTTACCATGCTTTTGGCTAGGCATTCGGTGAGTGCTTGACCAAGAAGCTCAGTACCCTCACCAGATTGGGCTGACAGCCACACTCGGGTTGGAATACCTTCCTCGTTTCTTTCTATACGCGGTTCGACATCGTCTAGTTTATCAATCTTATTACAGATTAGTAATTGTTGTATCTCGCCTGCGTCAATTTCTTCTAATACGTTATTAACTTCATCCATCGTCTCACGATATTTGGCGTCTGCAATATCGACGACGTGAAGCAATAGGTCAGCCTCTTGAGTCTCTTGTAGCGTCGCTTTAAATGCGGCAACAAGGTCGTGGGGAAGATGACGGATAAAACCAACCGTGTCGGCAAGAATAGCCGGCCCAACATCCTGCAGATCAATTTTTCTGAGTGTAGGGTCAAGGGTGGCAAACAACTGGTCGGCAGCGTAGACGTGTGAATCTGTAATGGTATTAAACAGTGTCGATTTACCCGCGTTTGTGTAGCCAACTAAGGATACCGTTGGTATTTCGGCACGTTTGCGCGAACGTCTTCCTTGTTCACGTTGTTTTTGAACCTTTTCTAACCGGCGTAGAATGGCTTTAATACGCCCGCGTAATAAGCGACGATCAGTTTCTAACTGCGTTTCACCCGGCCCGCGTAATCCTATACCCCCTTTCTGGCGCTCAAGGTGAGTCCAGCCTCGTATTAAACGAGTAGAGATATGGCGTAGCTGTGCTAGCTCCACTTGAAGTTTACCTTCATGAGTTCTAGCGCGTTGGGCAAAGATATCGAGTATTAGACCGGTGCGATCTAATACTCTGCATTTACACACAGCCTCGAGATTTCGCTCCTGTGAGGGAGAGAGGGAGTGATTGAAAATAACTACGTTGGCATCGTGTGCCTTAACAGCAGCAGCTATTTCCTCTGCTTTACCTGATCCGACGAAGAATTTTGCATGGGGTGCACTGCGCGAGGTAGTAATAACCTCAGCGGCATTAACACCGGCTGAAGACACAAGTAGTTCAAGCTCACTTAAGTCTTCTTTGCTGTTCTCATCAGAAAAATGTATATGAACAAGTACAGCCTGTTCACCGGCTTCATAACGGTCAAACAAGCGCGTTACCTTTTAGTTTATTCAGTTTTAGTATTTTCGGAATCTCCTGTTGTGCTTGGCATTGTGATAGCACGTGCTGGAACAACGGTTGAAATTGCATGTTTGTAAACCATTTGGCTCACTGTGTTCTTCAGTAAAATAACAAATTGATCGAAAGACTCAACTTGTCCCTGAAGTTTAATTCCATTTACCAGATAAATAGATACTGGGATACGTTCCTTGCGCAAAGCGTTCAAGAATGGGTCTTGTAAAGATTGCCCTTTAGCCATTTGTAATCCTTAGTTTTTATTATTAGCGGGCGCTGTTTCACTCCGCCTCACGTCTATTGTATACCACACTCAATCGTTTAGAGTGTGACTCGTGCTGCAATTTTAGTCAATTTATCGTTAGCAAATGTGTCTAACCACGTCACATCTTGCCAACCACGTAACCAAGTAAGCTGTCTTTTGGCAAGCTGCCTAGTCGCAATGATGCCGCGTTCACGCATATCATCGTAACTAAGTTGTCCTTCAAAGTACTGCCACATCTGTCTATAACCCACAGATCGAATAGAAGGTAACTCGTCAGAAAGATCACCTCGCTCGTATAACTTTTTTACCTCGTCTTCAAAGCCATCATCAAGCATTAAGTCGAACCTGCGTTCTATTCGCTCATGTAGTATAGATCTATCTTCGGGCGCTATAGCAAACTGTGTTATCTCATAAGGGCACTTTGTACCCTCTTGCTGCTGCCAGTGAGTCAGGGTTTTTCCTGTACTGCGATAGACCTCTAGCGCTCGCGTGATACGCTGAGGATCGTTTGGATGAATTCTTTCTCCGCTTACCGCATCGACATCCTTGAGTTCGTTGTGTAAATGCGTCCATCCTGACGCTTGTGCTTCACGGTTAATCTGCTCGCGAATAACTTCGTCTGACTTAGGTAGTGACGAAATTCCATTTATCAAGGCATTAAAGTACATCATTGTACCTCCTACCAACATGGGTAGCTTGCCACGACCATGTATTTCACCAATAAGTCGCGTTGTATCGTTCACAAATTGCGACACCGAATAACTTTCAGCGGGGTCGATTATATCGATAAGGTGATGGTGAACCACCGACTGTTCTTGCTCAGTGGGTTTTGCCGTACCTATGTCCATGCCTTTGTAAACCAAGGCAGAATCAACACTGATAATTTCGCATTCAGTGTGCTTAGCAACGTCTAGTGCCAAAGCCGTTTTGCCTGATGCCGTCGGACCCATAATTGCCAATACAGGAGAAGCAGTTTCTATGCCAATAGACATATTATTCTCCCCACGCTTTTAGTATGTCGTTTATCGAGCGCACTTTAGCAAATTGCTCAATATATTCCCATTGTTTAGACAGACTTTGCTGCTCCAACCAGTACCATACTGCCGCTGACGATTGTTCATCAATATCTTCTTTTGGGATAACGACGTTATCGGCGATGCTTTGAGGCGTTGTTAGCGAGGCACACAGCAGGTGTTCAAACCACTTTATCCAAGGCAAATGCCTGCAGCCTGCCGGCACTTGTTGCAAGCGATACTTTCCCGCCACTTTGTTGATGTCAAAGTGCAGTTGTGACAGCACGTCCAGCGTAGATTGGGTTACGTTGTCGGCATGAATTGCCACCGGCATTAGTAAGGGCTGTTCATGCTGGGCCTTACAGAATAGTTCTGCTAACCATAACCCAATGAGGTTATCTGCAGAGAGTAGGAATACGCTATCCTGTTTTGGATACAATCTGTGCATGGCGGTAAGACTTGTGTACGCCAGCCCGTCTAGCCCACTATCGTTTTGGTGTAGCCCATTTTGATCAAGCCCGCTCTCGTTTAACCTGTCTTTGTTTGGCGTCATTAAGGCGTTGAACCCAGCCTGATAAGCTGCAGAGGGCCCTTTACTTTGCCGTTGAAATTGTGCCATTCGGTTAGCTGAAGGCGACCCACTTCTCTCGCCAGCACCTGGCGTACCTTCACCTACTCTATCTGGATACGAGTGAGATGGACCTGTATGCAATTGATGAGCAGAACCCGAATTGTCATTGGCGTGAGGATTCTCAATGTGTGCATGCTCAGTATGCGCATGTCCAGTATGTAAGACAGGGGAGCGTGAATTGGCTGTGTCTAACGGGCGGATGTAGCCATGCTCCACTTTGGGATTCATGTAATCGGAAGGTTGTTCGCCGCCAACTTGGCTCTCGCCATGGTGCTGGTGATTGGGGTCGCTTGGGTCGCTGGTGTCGTTGTTTAACGCGTATAATGCGTCGCAAACGCTTTTACATATAAAATCATGTACCAGGCGACTTTGTTGAAATCGCACTTCGTGTTTTGCGGGATGAACGTTTACGTCGACATCTTTTGGATTCAAACTCAGGTAAACAACAAAACTGGGTTGCTCAACCACGCCCCACACGCTTTCATAGGCTTGGCGAATAGCGTGAGTAATAAGCTTATCTCGCATTCCTCGACTATTTACAAAGCTAAACTGACAGTCGTTGCTGCTTCTTAGCATAACTTCATTGCCTAGCCATGCATCAATAATCAATCCGTCGTACTGCGTATTAATATGCACTGCATTTTGAATAAATTTTTGACCCACTACTGCAGCAATACGACGCTCCATACTGCCCGCTTTATCAGCGATATACCGCTTAATGACCTTGTCGTTGTGCCTAAGAATGAAAGAGACGTGAGGGTAGCTCAACGCCACACGTTTAATCACCTCTTCAATATGCTGAAATTCAGTTTTTTCCGTTCGTAAAAACTTGCGCCGGGCCGGCGTATTATAAAACAGATCAGCAACATCGATTGTGGTTCCCACAGGGTGTGCGGCCGGTCTAACCGCCACCGACATATCTCTGCCTTCACAATAGGCTTCCCATGCTTCGCTTTGCGACTGTGTTTTAGATGTAAGCGTTAGACGCGTTACTGAGCTGATACTAGCGAGCGCTTCACCACGAAAGCCCAGTGAAAGAATTTGTTCTAAATCGTCCAGCGTCGATATTTTACTGGTTGCGTGGCGACTCAATGCAAGCTGTAGTTCATCTTTCGCAATACCGCTGCCGTTGTCTTTAATGCGAATTCTTTTATGCCCGCCCTTTTCAATATCGATCTCAATTTTTGTAGCACCAGCATCGACACTGTTTTCGAGCAGTTCTTTAACAACAGACGCAGGCCGCTCTACCACTTCACCAGCGGCAATTTGGTTTGCAAGTTGGGGCGATAAAAGCTGTATTGGCAAGGAAACCTCTGTCTTGAAAATAAATAGGCGTTGTTTTGTTAATCAAGCATTGCGATGGCGAATGATGAACAACGAATAAAAAGTATTGTTTCTTAGGTACTGGGGATAGTTAACACTTGCCCGATGCGCACAACATCGTTACGCAAGTTGTTCGCTGCTTTAATACTGCTCACTCTTACGTTGTAACGCTGAGCCAATAACGATAGCGACTCTCCGGAGCGAACACGGTGGGTTCGATTTTTTGCTTTTTCAGCAGCCCACAGCGTCCCATCTGGAGGAACCTGTCTAAAGTAGCGCTTAGCCGCATTGAACATGGCTTTTGCTAATCGCTCTCGATATTTAGACCAATTGAGATTCTTTTCTTCTTGAGGATTTGAAATAAACCCAACTTCCACCAAAATTGACGGGATATCTGGTGATGTTAACACCGCCAAACTCGCAGCCTGCGGCTTGCGCTTGTGCAATGACGTTACGGCTTTCAACTCTTCTATTACTTTGTTGCCTAAATCGTGGCTTGTTGCCATGGAATGGTCCATAGAAAGTCCCAATATAGTTTCAGCTAAATAGCGCTCACTGGACTTATCACTTATGACTTCAGCGGCACCGCCAAGCAACTCCGAGTGTCGCTCGGTTCTTTCCATCCAGCGTCCTAGTTCTGTGTCAGCTCTTCGCATGGACAGCACCCAGACTGAGCCACCGCGAGGCTGTGGCTGGGTAAAGGCGTCAGCGTGAATGGAGATGAGTAAATCCGCTTTTTTCTGTCGTGCAATTTCTGGGCGTTTATTGGGTGAAAGGTAATAATCGCCAGTGCGCGTCATAATGGCGCGCATACCATCTTCTGCATCGACCATAGCTTGAAGCCGTTTGGCAATACTCAGGGTTATGTGCTTTTCAAACGAGCCAGCGGGACCAATTGAGCCAGGATCTTGGCCGCCATGTCCCGCATCAATGGCAACGATGATGTCGCGGTCGCGAGTACTGCTAGATTCATCAATAATCACACGCTGCTTGGAAGACGAAGTGGCTGAAGAGGAAGCTGGCTTTTGTGCAACTTCGGGCGCACTATCGGCTAAATCAAGCACAAGTCTATGGCCGTAGGACTTATTTGGCGCTACTGCAAACAATGAGGGGGCGGCATTGCGGTTTAGCTCTACGACAACACGTGCAGAAGTTGCACGTTTAGGTGTTGAGTAGCGAAGCTTTCGAACTAAGCTGCCACTATTTTCAACCGAAGAAAGTGCGAACGTATTCGCAGTATTTTTGAAGTCTATGACCACTCGCAGCGGCTTTTTGAGTGTGAAGTAGGTAAAATCTGGTGCAGAATCTACGTCAAAGACAATACGTGTTTTGGTGGCCTCTGGTGATACTCTTACACCATTAATCGTGTTTTGTGCAGCACTGACAACTTGCGCCATAAGACACAACATTAAAACCGATATTATACTGCGCACCATAATTTGCCTTTACGTCTTCACTCTCACGTGGATTACACAAGATGTGATTTTATCGTTTTTATATACGTTTACATTGCTGGAGCAGCTTGGCACCAAGTGCAGATTTTGACTCTAAAACAAACTGCCTACCCGATGGCGTTGCGTTTATATTAATCACTAAGTCAGGGGATGCCAAGTACTCTCCCCCCTTTTGTGACCATTCAACAAGTGCAATCGCATCACCGCCAAAATAATCGCGTATGCCCATAAACTCTAATTCTTCAGGATCTGACAACCGATATAAATCAAAATGATATATATTGACGCTGTCTAACTCATAAGGTTCAACCAGTGTATAGGTAGGACTTTTAACACTACCTGAATGACCAAGTGCCTGAATAAAATATCGGCTAAAGGTAGTTTTTCCAGCGCCGAGGTCGCCATTGAGAAAAACGACCACATTTGCGGGCAATTGGCTAGACACTGCTTGAGCAAGGTCTTGAGCTAGTAGCGATGTATCATCAACATCGCTAGCAAAATAGGAGGACTGCGGGTAAGACATCTACGTTATTCCACTGAAACTAAACTGTGCAGTAAATATCTTACAAACCGCAAATCAGGAAGGCCTTATTACAAAGGCACTTATTTGTGGTTTATCAAGCTACGAACCGCATCATAAAAATCACTCGCTATCATACCACGTTGTCCATACTGTTGGGCAATATCGTCGCCCGCTTTTGCATGCAGTACAACGCCGTACTTAGCCGCAATATCGGTCTCTACCCCTTGAGCGAGTAACGCGCCTAAAATACCGCTTAGTACATCGCCACTGCCAGCGGTTGCCATGCCAGGGTTACCGTGTCGACACACCCACGTCTTTTTCTCGTTGTCGATTAACGTACCTGCACCTTTGAGCACACACACCGAATGGTAGCGCTGTGAACACTGGCGAGCATAGTTAAACCGGTCGCTTTCAACGTCATCTATGGACACGCCTAACAAACGAGCGGCTTCCCCCGCGTGGGGGGTAAGAATACTTTGCGATAGCGTGAACGCCGTAGACTGCTTGCACAGTATATTTAGCGCATCAGCATCAATAACAATAGGCTTATTCGTCTGTTGGCAATGCTTAAGCGTGGTTGAAAAGGCGTCTTCAGCCCACTCATTCTGACCAAGCCCAGGGCCGATAACCACACAACTTGCCCACTGAAGAGCATCGTCTAACTGGCTATCGGTCACCATTAATTCAGGGCGACCAGCGCTTACCTGCACAACGGAAGATTCGTGAGTATAAACACGCACCATACCCGCACCACTTCGAAGCGCCGCTTCGCCCGCTAAACGAATGGCTCCGGCAGTGCCCTTATTACCACCTATACATAGCAATCGACCATAGGTGCCTTTATGACTGTGCACGTCCCGTGGTCCCATGCCTTTGAAATGGTCTATGTTTAGCATGGTAGCGCTCGCCTTTGCTAACGATTGAAACGCGTTACCAATGCCTAAATCAGCATAAACCAATTTACCACAAGACTGCTTACCCGCTCCGGTTACTAACCCAGGCTTGATGCCGACAAAAGTCACCGTAATATCAGCTTGCACACAGCGACCTAGGCTTTGGCCGGTATTGGCATCTAAACCAGAGGGAACATCAACACTCACCACAGGGGTATCGCTACTGTTTATGGCATCGATAACATCGGCAAACTCGTTTCTGATGTAGCTATTAATTCCCGTGCCCAATAGCCCGTCAATGATCACATCGGCTCGCTCAAGCAGTGATGCATCGAAACATTCCACAGCGCCACCTGAGTCAACCCATCGCTTTTGCGCGAGTCCGGCATCGCCTTCTAACACTCGCTCAGGCTCAATAGCACACACAAACACTTGCTTACCTGCAAGCTTTGCGTTCATTGCGGCTATGTAACCGTCTCCCGCATTATTGCCCTGACCCACAAGAACAAGATAGACATCGGAGTTTGGAATGAGCTCTAAGCATTGCTTAAAAACCGCGTCTCCCGCGCGCTGCATCAATGTGAACATGTCACAGTTTGAATTAGCAGCAGCTAACTTTTCATTTTCCCGAACTTGGTCGGCTCGAAATAGTTTGTATGATAAACTTGACGTGAGTTGAGTATCTAGCATGAGAAAATGTCCGCAATTAATTCTATTGATCTCGTTGAGTTAACCCACAATATCAAGGCTTGGGGAGCTGCGCTAGGCTTTCAACAGGTTGGTATCAGCGATATTGATCTACATCAGCACGAGGCTCATCTACAAGATTGGCTAGACAACGACTACCACGGTGACATGCACTTCATGAAAGCTCATGGCATGAAACGGGCTCGGCCAGACGAATTGGTGCCCGGTACGCTAAGAGTAATCAGCGTGCGAATGAATTACCTGCCTCCCGATGCATCTTTTGCCAAACACCTTAAAACCTCAGACATTGGCTACATCAGTCGCTATGCGCTTGGGCGAGACTATCATAAAGTGCTCCGCAAGCGACTTAAGCAACTGGGTGAGAAAATTACTGCTGCGTTAAGTGCTATCGAATATCGTGATACTGAATATCGGCCTTTTGTAGACTCTGCCCCTGTGCTAGAGCATGCCATTGCCGAAAAAGCTGGACTAGGCTGGACCGGAAAACACAGTTTAACGCTGAATAAAGAGGCCGGCTCTTGGTTCTTTCTAGGCGAACTTTTTATCAACCTGCCGTTGCCTACCGACTCTCCTATTGAAGAGGGCTGTGGAAGCTGTACAGCCTGTATGACTATTTGCCCAACCAATGCCATTGTAGCCCCTTACAAAGTGGATGCGAGACGATGCATTTCCTATCTTACTATTGAGTCAGGCGAAGATATTCCCGAGGAACTTAGACCCCTGATGGGCAATCGTATTTATGGTTGTGATGATTGCCAGCTTGTTTGCCCTTGGAACCGCTATGCCGATGTTACAACTGAAGAAGATTTTCATCCAAGACAAGTACTGCACGGACAATCCCTCTTAACCTTATTTTCTTGGAGTGAGGAAACCTTTTTAGCCAACACACTGGGCTCACCTATTCGCCGCATTGGGTATGAAAAATGGCAGCGTAATATTGCTGTTGCTATCGGTAATGCTGATTTTAGTGAAGATAATATAGCGCTATTAAAGGCACAAAGAGGAATGGTAAGCGAGCAAGTTGATAGGCATATTGATTGGGCTATGACTCAACAAACTGCAAAAGAACATCACCAAAGAAACGAACAGCGCAAGCAACAAAGGCTGATCAGAGTTATCGAGAAGGGACTTGTGCGAGACGCCTAGCTAAAAATTATTCGCTCGGGCATGTTCACAAGGTAAGCCCACTTAATCGTGTTCTCAAGCGCTTTTGGTTAACGGGTTTTTAACCGAAGTTGTTTGTTCTTGGGAAACGGTTTTATCTGTCTGTTGTTTATGAGGCATAAAAGTAGCACTAAATTTTACCACTTCGGTTTGTAAAGCCTCATCTGATGATTCCATTACCCCAAACGTCCACCATGTAGGATTTGGAAGACTTTTTACTGCATCGTTGAGCTCATCTACCGTGCCAATAAATACACCCACAATCTCGCAAGCGACTTGAGTACAGGCGATATTATCAAGGGAGAATAGTTGCTCGTACGGCGATGTATCAAAAAAGTGAAGCAAATCTTTATGAGCCGCCGACACATCAGCGGTCTCTCTTACTTCTTTCACTTTATTGATAGGCTTTATAATTTTTAGCTCGCTGGTTTGTGTAGAACGAGAACGCGCTAAGACATCGCTTAGGCGTTCGTGTTCTACTTTTGAGTGATCTAGTTTCTGTTGATAAGAGACCACCTTAAAACCGGCAATAACAGAAAAAGCGACAAGCAGCACTAACAGCCAGGTTTTCATCGTTTATCCTTTTTCACCTGCTAATGATTAGGGCGTGTTGACCCAGCCTGCTGATTTATTTAAACAGAATTAAGGCTATTTATGGTACTGCTTGCTTAACTTGTGCACAGAGTCAACGAAGACACCTGCATTTTCAGGCGGAACGTCTAAATGAATACCGTGGCCTAAATTGAACACATGACCAGAGCCTTCTCCGTATCCTTTCAAGATGGTGCCCACTTCTTCTTCAATTCGCTGAGCCGGCGCATACAGCATTGAAGGGTCCATATTCCCCTGCAGAGCAACTTTATCGCCAATGCGGGCGCGGGCTTCTTTGATGTCGATAGTCCAGTCTAGGCCAACTGCATCACAGCCAGTTGCTGCGATAGACTCTAACCACATGCCGCCATTTTTGGTAAACAAGGTAACAGGGACTTTTCGACCTTCGTTTTCTCGCGTCAACCCACTCACGATACGTTCCATGTATTGTAGCGAGAACTCTTTGTAGTCACGTGGCGATAAAACGCCACCCCACGTGTCAAAAATCATGACAGACTGAGCACCGGCAGCAATTTGCGCATTAAGATACGAGGTGACTGAATCAGCTAATTTTTCCAGTAAGGTGTGCAGTATTGCAGGCTCTGCAAACGCCATTTTCTTAATTTTTGTAAACGCCTTACTTGAGCCACCTTCAATCATATAAGTCGCTAGCGTCCACGGACTGCCAGAAAAGCCAATTAACGGAACATCGCCCTTTAACTCTCTGCGAATAGTGCGCACTGCGTTCATCACATACTGCAGTTCGCCTTCAGGATCGGGAATACCAATTTTATCTACATCGGCTTTACAGGTAATAGGCTTTTTAAAACGTGGGCCTTCCCCTGCTTCAAAGTACAGCTCTAATCCCATGGCATCTGGAATAGTTAGAATATCTGAAAATAAAATTGCCGCATCGAGAGGAAATCTTCTAAGGGGCTGCAACGTCACTTCGCAAGCTAGCTCTGCATTTTTGCACAGTGACATAAAGTCACCTGCCACAGCACGTGTTGCTTTGTATTCTGGTAAGTATCGACCTGCTTGTCGCATCATCCATACGGGTGTTACATCAACCGGCTTTTTTTCCAACGCCCGTAAATAACGATCGTTCTTTAACGCTGGCTTATCGACATTTGGAATATTTTGCGACATATAACTCACCTGATTTGAGATTAAAATTAAACGGCAAAATTATACCAGTAATTATCACTGTGTGTGTGAAAAACCTTAATTCAAACACATGCTTTCGATGTATGCGCTGCACAGAGCGATGAGTAGTGTGTGTAAATAGCGACAACCCTAATGCACAAATTTACTTGCGCTTTTAAAATACCTTTGCTATTACTATACACGCTAATAAAAAGAAGCCTCTCAGAGGACCGTGCTAAAAAAACCTAGAACCCTGCTCCGGCAGGGTTTTTTATTTGTCGCTTATTGACGACAGGGCGGGTTATTTTTCGCCTATCAACGACAACGTTTCCGCTATAAGCTGTCCAGCAATTGAAACCTTAGGCGGTATATTAGGTAGCGCATCCACGTCAAACCATTGAGCATCATCTATTTCATTTTCTTGGCACACGATATCGCCACCGTCGTATTCGGCGATAAACCCAACCATTAATGAATGAGGGAATGGCCACGGCTGACTGTTGAAGTAACGTAGATTTTTTACTTTTACCCCAACTTCTTCGAAAACTTCTCTGTGAACGGCTTCTTCAAGGCTCTCGCCGCTTTCCACAAACCCAGCCAGCGTAGAGTACATATTTGCTTCTTTGTGCCTGACCCCTTTGGCCAATAACAGCTTTTCTCCATTGTGAATGGCAACGATGATACAGGGCGATACTCGGGGATACGTGCGATGCTTACAGCGATGGCATTGCATTGCCATCTCCCAGTTTACACGCTCCATTTCAGCGCCACACTGCCCGCAAAACTTGTGGGTTCGTAAAAAATGGATATATTGCCAAGCTCGACCTAGCACAGAAAACGCTATATTTTGTTGTGTAAATAGAAGCTGGCGAAGTGAAACTCGTTCCCAGCCAGGGCTTTCAATGTGTTCAGAGCCAACGTCAACCACGTATATGGGCGCTTCGGTTACAGCAGCATCATTAAGAGGAGGCAATTCATGCACGTCTTCGTGATACGATGCGAGAAACGAAAGCTCCTCAAAGTGCGCCTCAGGCAATATAGGATCGTTCTCTCGCACCACAATTTTTCCACGGCTAAAGATTACCCATATTGCTCTGCGCTTACTGATTTCAGTACCAGATAAATTAATCATCATAGATTAAGTGCCTTCTAATTTTCTTGCTCTTGCTCATCATAATCACAAAGCTTTGGGCCTTTGCTGCTCATTTTATGAAAAACGCTGACATTCTTCACATAGCATAAACGAAAGTACGCTTACTGTACGACTTAATGATTCACATTATTTTGGATAATGGTGGATAAAATAGCCTTGGCATTTGTGTCGTAAAAGCACAGTGTTATACTGCGAGCAACGTATTGTAAAAAATAGTGTGACAGTTCAGTTTTTGCATTCCGGTTTTACGTCTCATCGGTTGTAATAAACAGAGCAAAATCTCAGGTACGGTAGATTTATTTTCGCGCCGTGCGATCCCTCACTATAGGGTTTCGTAAAAGTTGTACTTATTTTTGTATAACAGTTTTTTATAGCTGTTTTAAATAGTTGTTTTTAAATAGAAGTGACGCGGGCTACTGCACTTATGGCAGCCACGTTGAGACTGACAGGTACGCTTTTTCTCTGTGCGAGTTTATTGAAAAAATAGTGGTTACGTCAGTATCAGAACTAAAAGTATGAAAGGTTTTAGCATTGAAGTACCGCCATTAAAGAATCAATGCGCTAATTTTGTAAAAAAGCACGAAAAAGAAATGCTTAACTAAAGTGCTCTATAATATTGTTAAAAGAAGACTTTTTAATAGCCTAATTAATGGCCTAGGTGGTACCTATATAGTATATAGGTAGCTACTGTGATGGCCGAGCTAACGGTAGCGATAAATGAATAATATGACACTCATTCACAAAGCGCGTGCCTACTGCGAACAGCGCGGGGCAAGGTTTACGCCATTGCGAGAGAAAGTGTACGAAATACTGCTTGCCAAACACGGACCTATGGGTGCTTATGAGCTACTTGATTCGCTAAAAGAAACCGAGTCTAGCGCTAAGCCGGCCACCGTTTATCGAGCATTAGATTTTTTACTCGATTTTGGTTTTATTCATCGACTAGAATCTACCAACGCATTTGTAGCCTGTTATCACTTTGGGTGTAATCACCCGGTTCAGTTTTTAATCTGCGATAGCTGTGGCGATGTGGCAGAGATTCAATCGGAAGGCCTTAAGGATACGCTTGACAGTCAGGCTGAAGCACACGGCTTTCGGGTCTCTAAGCAAACTATTGAAGCACATGGACTTTGCGCAGAATGTCAGAAAACGGAAGATTCCTCACTTAAGGAGCAAGTACATGAATGCTGAATTTGTAAATCCGTTTATCGGCGGTTTACTCAACGTAATGGAAACAATGGCGCAGACCAAACTTACACCGGGCAAACCAAAGAAAAAACAAAGCGACGTGGCTAAAGGTGATGTGTCAGGACTTATTGGTATGGTAGGTCCAAACGTAAGGGGCTCTATGTCGATTACGTTTGATGAGGCGCTAGCACTTACCATCATGGAACGTATGGTAGGAGAGCGACCTGAGAAGCTTGACGCTGAAGTGGCTGATATGGTCGGTGAAGTCACTAACATGATTTGCGGAAATGCCAAACGAGACCTTGCCGAACGAGGGTACGAATTTGGTATGGCAACACCTATTGTAGTGTCTGGTCATCAGCACACAATAAGTCACCAAGTAGACGGTGCGAAAATCATTCTGCCGTTTATGTGTGACGAAGGACTCGCTCATTTGGAAATCTGCTTTGACAAATAATGTCTGGCAGTCTGAAAAAATTACACTGCCTTCTTACCCACGAGGCTTCCACCTCATCACTGAAAAAATTGTAGAAGCCATTCCTTCGCTGCATATTGTTGAGGTTGGCTTGCTGCATTTGTGGTTACAGCACACAAGCGCCAGCCTCACGGTAAACGAAAATGCTGACCCTACGGTTCGTCAAGATATGGAAGATTATCTTAACCACAGCGTAAGAGAAGACTCCCCGTATTTTAGGCATACCTATGAGGGAAGCGATGATATGCCGGCCCACATTAAATCTAGCCTATTAGGATGCGAAATAACTGTGCCCGTACAGCAAGGAAAACTTGCACTTGGCACGTGGCAAGGTATCATGCTCGGCGAGCACCGCGACAGCGGTGGAAGACGCACTATTATTGCCACACTACAAGGGACAGCAGCTTAGCCCGCATAATAAATGGCATGCTTTGTGCTTTGTCCTAGGAAACTAGTTCAAAACTAAGCTCGCAAGCACAACTATAATTATCAATTTGATAATCACTCAACGTTAAACAGGATGTGACTATGAAACACAACTTAAAATTAGCAGCGCTATCTCTTGCTGTAATGGCTTCAACAAATGCGTTTGCACAAGAATCTTCAGAACCAGATTACAAGCACTGGATTGGTCTTTCAGGCATGTACTACAATGCAGACGAATCTCGCCCTTTGTCACTCACTGAAGGCGGAACCTACGATAAGGGTCAAGGCCTTTCACTAGAATACGGCTTTCGTTTCACACAAAGCTGGGCAGCTCGCGTAGAGTTCACTGATTTAGAATTAGATAATGCAGCCGGCATCCCTGCAAATGACGCAGACGGTGAGATGGTTGGCGTTGACGCTATGTACTTCATGCCTGATGACGCCTACTTCCTATTTGCTGGTGTTAAGCGCCAATCAGTAGGTGTATCGACTACTCAAGGTAACGTCGGTATTGGTAAGCACTGGAACGTACATGAGTCTGTAAGACTTATCACAGAAATTGCCGCTTACCACGATTTTGGCGAAGACTATAACGACTACAGCGTTAAAGTAGGTATTGCAGTACCATTTGGTAAAAGCACACCAGCAGCGCCAATGGACAGCGACAACGACGGTGTTGTAAACGGTAAAGACCAGTGCCCTATGACACCTGCCGGCGTTCGCGTTGATGCAACAGGTTGTTCTGTAGACAATGATAACGACGGCGTAATGAACAGCGTTGATCAGTGTCCAAACACACCAGCAGGTACGCAAGTAGATGCAATGGGTTGTGCAATTAAAGATGCAGACAACGACGGCGTTGTAGATAGCAAAGACATGTGTCCAGATACAGAAGCTGGCGTAAAAGTTGATGCGAAAGGTTGTACTGTTTTTGACGAAGAGACGGTAGAAATTACACTACGCGTTCTTTTCGACAGTGAAAGTGCTGTTGTTAAAATGCCTAAAGATCCAGAAATTTCTGAATTTGCTGGCTTCATGAAGCAGTATCCTTCTACTACAGCGGTAATCGAAGGTCACACTTCTGCGCCAGGTACTGAGTCATACAACATGGACTTATCTGAGCGTCGTGCTGCTAACTTTAAAGACGTAATGGTTGATATGTATGGTATCGATTCTACTCGTCTAGAGACAGTAGGTTATGGTGAGACACAATTACTAGATTCAGCAAGTAACGCTGAAGCACATCGTGTAAACCGTCGCATATCAGTGACAGTTAAAGACACTGTTAAAGTAGCTGAAGAGAAGTAATTCTCAACCAGCTAACGCGAAAAGGCGCCTAAGGGCGCCTTTTTTGTGTCTGTCTTTTTTACTACTGTGTTTCAACTGACGCTCTAACTGATGCTTTGATTAATTTACAGAGCGCGGCGATTTAAGCACTAGCGGTGGTATACCCTACTCTTTAGTAGCGCTAATAATCATCGGCCATGGCGGGGCCTGCGTAATTGTCGAAGCGCGAGAACTGGCCTTGGAAAGTAAGTCGAGAGGTACCAATAGGCCCGTTACGCTGCTTACCAATAATAATTTCCGCGATACCTTTATCTTCACTGTTTTCGTGATACACCTCATCACGATAGATAAACATAATTAAGTCGGCATCTTGCTCGATAGAGCCTGATTCACGTAAGTCCGAGTTAACCGGTCGCTTATCGGCTCGCTGCTCTAGGGTACGGTTAAGCTGAGATAGGGCCACTACCGGCACCTCCAGCTCTTTTGCTAGTGCTTTTAGCGAGCGTGATATCTCTGCAATCTCAAGAGTACGATTTTCACTTAACGAAGGAACCCGCATTAGCTGAAGGTAATCAATCATGATTAGGCTGATACCGCCGCGCTCTCTGGCAAGCTTTCTTGCTCTACTGCGCACGTCCATGGGTGTTAGGCCTGAAGAATCATCAACAAAAAGGCGGTCTTTGTCTTTTAACATCGCCATCGTATTTGAAATTCTCGCCCAATCTTCATCATCTAGCTGAGCGGTTCTAATCTTTGTTTGGTCAACACGGCTTAATGATGCAAGCATACGCATCATAATTTGTTCAGAGGGCATCTCAAGACTGAATACGAGAACCGGCTTTTCTTCTGCCATCATGGCATTTTCGACCAAGTTCATCGCGAACGTGGTTTTACCCATTGATGGTCTAGCTGCAACAATAATAAGATCGGAAGGCTGCAGGCCACTGGTTTTTTTGTCTAAATCGGTAAACCCTGTTGTAACACCGGTCACCTCTTTATTTGTCTTAACCAGCTCCTCAAGTCGGTCAATAGTTTTACCTAGAACAGACTCAACATTGCGAGGACCTTCATTTTCACCGGTTCTTCGCTCGGCGATTTCAAACACTCGGCTTTCTGCTAAATCGAGAATATCGGCGCTATCTCGGCCCTCTGGGTTGTAGCCAACCTCTGCAATCTCGTGCGCAACGCCTATAAGCTCTCTGGTTATTGCACGCTCGCTAATAATTTGAGCATAAGAAACCACGTTAGCCGAACTCGGTGTGTTTTTCGCCAGCTCACCGAGATAGGCAAACCCACCAGCATCTTCAAGCTGATCGTGCTTTTCTAGCTCTTCAGATACGGTAATGAGATCGATGGGATTACTGATATTTAAAAGACGAGTTATGGCTTTAAATATAATTTGATGCGAACGATTGTAGAAATCTGTTTCAGTGACGAGTTCCGCTACTTTATCCCAACTCTCAGGATCGATAAGCATACTGCCTAAAACAGACTGCTCCGCCTCTATACTGTGAGGGGGAACCTTCAATTTTTCTATATTCTTATCGCCTTGGGGGGGAGAAGCCACGTATGAAACCTATTGTGATGAAACAAAAACAGTGAACTATTATGCGCTTTTACCACGCGTCTCTCAATAAACTTACACCGCATTCTCTGCAACAGGACAATATTTACACAGATGTTTTAAGCCAGTAATGACAACGCCAAACACCACTGTAAGTGGTATAAACCCTTTGCGTTTTCACGACCATAATACGAAAACGACTTAGGGAGAGTTGCCTCTTAGCGTACACAAAAGGTCCCGTATTGTGGAATACCGCTTTTAAATCGTTGCTTTTTCTAGGCGAAAAAACGTTCCATTAGCGGGTATAACTGCGTTATCGCTTTGCTGAATGAGCAGTGTTCTGCCTAACGTTGCAACATCAGATGCACAGGTTAGTTCAATCTTAGTGACGTCGTCCCGTGAAAAACCAATACGCTGCGGATCTACCTTATATTGTGAATAAAAGTCATCTAAACTTAACCGTTGAGTGTCGTATTCAGGCACTTCACAGGCAAATTGGTCTAGCTGAGCGGACGTGGCCGAGTAGGTGAAAGAGCTCCCAAGTACGCGACTCTTACTCGTATTTTGGCTACTTTTTTCATCTTGATAAGTATCTGTTATCACCCATGTTCCCTCATAAAAGGACGGTTCATGGATAGCGCAACCTAACGTTAATGCGCAGATGCCAAACGCGCCTATAATAAGGCTATGAAATTTCCAAAAGCGTTTAACATGTCCAATAATCTTCACTGCTGTCTCCATTATCTCTAAATCTATTGTGGCTTCCTGCAACCTATCACTGCTATCACCTTCGCTTTCACACTCGCTCTCATCATAACTGCTGCTATTTAGTACGTGTTGATCTAACACAACCTTATCGCTTTGACGTTGAGTTCAAGGAAAGCTGGGGGAGCGAAGAGAAAATCTGTACGGTTTATCTCTTAATTTGTATCAAAAAAAAAGCTGCCTTTGTGTGAGCAGCTTTTTATCTATCGATTTTTAGCGAACCACATCATGATTAATAAATGCGGACTAAATCTGATTATTCAACCTAGTAAACGAATTAGAAATGCACTAGCTTATTCACTTTTCGTCTATTTCAATTCGCCCGTGCACGGTAGAAATGTCAACGTTTGCAGAGCCACCGTTTTGAATGAAGCGAAGCCAACGACTTGGACCGTATTTCGGTTTCTTCACTTCATCGTCGCTAAGATTATTCTTGATGTTGCCGCCAGCATGGGCCTCAATGTCAAACTGCGCTGAAACACCTTGTTGAAAGGCAAGGGACATAGCACCACCAACGGAGTTTGCTTTTACTTGTCCGTTGTCGTTTAACGACATACTAGCCGTCGTCTTCCCATTAACCGTATCAATTTCTAATCTATCTATTGCTGCTAATGTAAGCTCAATACGACCATTGACCGTTTCAACCGCAACCTCTGGACTTGTTGTGTTGACGTCTAGGTCTCCATTAACCGAAGTAAATGAAATTTCATTACTGCCTGTATGCGTTACCTCTATATCACCGTTAACGGTTTCCACATCGAGGTCGCCCACTACATTTAACAACTCAATATCACCGTTTACCGACTCTACTTCAATGTGTGAACCCGAATTCTCAATGGTTACGTCGCCATTGACGACTTCAATGTCTACAGCATTTTGAATCCCTGTAGCAATGACATCAGCGTTCACTGCGGTATAGTGAAGGTCACTGCCAACAGGCGCATAAATGGTAAGCTCATCGCCATCGTTATTATTCCCATACCACTGTTTCGACTTGCGCTTTACCTCAACATGAATAACAACCACATCTCCACGCTTTTCAAAAATAAACTCTTCCGTTCGATCGCCGAGCTCCCCGACCACGCGAACCTGTGACTTGTCCCACACTTTGATTTCGGCACTGCCGTTTACGTGTTCAATATCGAGTTTTGGTGATAATGAAGTCTCAATGGTTTTATCGACTTTTTCACCTGCAAGCGCAGTAGGTGAAAGCGCGAGTAATATCACGGTGCTAAATGCTACTACTACCTTAGGTGCTGCTATCGCCTTAGGTGTTAGTCTGTTTTTCAGTTTTGCGTTCATTAGATTACCTCTTATTAAATTTGCTGCCATTTTGGCGCGTGCACTCGCTCAACTAAGGCAATTTGTTGTTGATAAACATGGTGTAGCATTTTGATTAACGCTGAATTATCAGGGTCCTCTTTTAATGCTGCTTTGATGGCATCTGCTGCCGTATCTAATTCATTTAATTGCTGCTGCCAGTCTTTTGTTAGCGCTGGCGTAGTTTCATAACTTGCGAGTAATCCCGTAATGTATTGACGCTGCTGTAAGCTTTGTGCTTCAACAAGTTCGTAGTTATTCACTGAACCATCTTTATGTGTTGAGCCCGGCGCGTTAACCAACATATCAGTAGGTTGTGATGCTGAAGGGTTACCAATAGGCGTTAAAAACCACAGCATGGAGCACACAACAGCAAACGCGGCAGCCACTGCCCACAGGCCTTTTGAGGCGAACACTGCCTGACGCCCGCCATGCTCATTGATTACAGCGCTACCTTCTGCCCCGTCATCTTGACGGGTTAACCCTAGTTCAATACCACGCCAAAGATCTCGCTCTGGCTGACGTTCTTTTTTCAATTCGTTAAGGCGCTGTAACAACTGTTTATCCGCATTACTCATCGGTACACCCCATTGCATGTTTTAAAAGCCCTCTGGCTCGATGCAGCTGTGCTTTGCTCGAGCCCACCGCCATATTGAGCATGCTGGCTATCTCTTCATGTCGATAGCCTTCTATTGCATAAAGTACGAACACAAGTCGGGCTCGTTCTGGCAACGCGCGAATATGCGTGTCTAAATCATGATCATTTGTTTCTTGAGGCGCTACAGGCTCTGTAATGCTGCTGGTCTCTATATTTAGCATGCGCTGAAACCAACTGCGCTGCTTACGCATATAGGAGATAGTGACATTCGCCGTCACGCTGTGTAGCCAAGTAGAAAATTGACTATTGCCATCGTAGCTGGCAATTTTTCTCCATAGCTGAATAAACACCTCTTGCGACGCATCTTCGGCTAAGCTTTTGTCGCCAGTTAAGCGGTAACATAGTGCATAGACGCGGCCTATATGCTGCTCGTATAGCGTCTTAAAAGCGTATTTACTGCCCGCTTTTACGTCAGCGATTACCTCGCTTTGTGATTTAGCGGTAAAAACCGCTCTGTCGCAACAAATGCGTTGGTGGCCTTGCTCCATTACGCTCTCTTTTTTGTGTACACTGTAATAGAAAATGTCAGTGTGGCACTTGTTAGTGTTATAACCTTAGTCGTAGCCTATAGTAGAAAGGTTTAAAGAAAAAAATAAGTTTTTTCAAAAACGCGGAGTCGGTATGTCAGAATTTAAAGTCAATGCACTGTTTGCAGGTCAACCAAGCCCTTTAGGGCCGAGAGGAGCACCCAGCAGTATTGTAAAAGAGCCGGTGTCTCAACTCACTGTGCATACCGATAAAACTGATGAAGATTTACAGGCAAACAAGCGCCTTCACGGTGGCCCTGAAAAAGTGCTGCATCAATATAATCCCACTAACTACCTTACCCTTCGCAAACATTTCCCCGAGGGAGAGTTTGTACCCGGCAGCATAGGTGAAAACCTGAGTGTTGAGGGCATGGACGACGCAACAGTTTTCATTGGCGATATTTGGCAATTTGGTGAGGTTCAATTACAGGTGAGTGCTCCAAGAGCGCCTTGCAGCAAAATATCTCAACGATTTGGTATATCAAATTTAGACAGATTTGTGGGTGAAAGAGGCATCACAGGTTGGTATTACCGAGTGTTAAAAACCGGCGTTATTCATCCCGGCGATGAGGTGCGTTTGATTGAACGCCAGGACAACACCGTTAGTGTGCATGAACTCATGCAGTGTACGCACACAAAAACAGATAAAGCCTTGGCAACAGCACTGTCTTCGCTCTCCGTTCTTGATGATGAATGGCGATTGAAGTGTGAAAAAATTAGCAAACGTTAAGAACTAGGTGGCCTTAAAAGGTCACCTCTTCCCCCTCATTGAGAATATACAGCGGGATGGTGTTATCTAACTGCTTGTCCATTTCTATTAACCTAAACAGTGCTGAGTGGGAGGTTTTATCACCCATTTGCCAACTCGCATTGCCATAACCCCACGGAACAATCACGCCACAGTTCAATTCCTTTGCAGCCACAAGCGTATCTTCTGGCGTGGTGTGCACATTGCGATACCATTTAGGAGACGACTCACTGAAGTACGAGGCGATAGGAAGTAGGCAAACATCGATACGACCAAATCGATCGCCGATATCTTTAAAGTGAGCTGAGTAACCAGTGTCGCCGGCAAAGAACAAGGTTTTACCGTTGCGCTCTAGCACCCAACCACCCCATAGCGCTTTGTCATTATCTTCATACAAGAAGGGCACCATTATACGACTGCTGAAATGATGGGCAGGAACAAAGTGTATGGTGGTATCGCCGAGTGCTTTTTTTGCATACCAAGCCATTTCGGTAATGTTATAGCCGCCAGTAGGAAAGTGCTCACCAA
Source organism: Alteromonas sp. LOR (assembly GCF_000753865.1). Classification (GTDB taxonomy): domain Bacteria; phylum Pseudomonadota; class Gammaproteobacteria; order Enterobacterales; family Alteromonadaceae; genus Alteromonas. The sequence goes on from NZ_JQFW01000049.1 coordinate 92,510, forward strand.
ACCCTAGTGGTACTAGATAGGAGGGCATATTACCAATGTGCTCGATATCCGATTTATTAAAATGATCGTAGTGAATATGGGAATACATGACGGCGTCAGTTTGCTCTATTTCTTGTGATGATAGCGCTGAGGCAGGGTTGCGGAAAAAACCATCTGCTAATTTAAATGCCCAATTTACCGGCCAGTCAAATTGTTCAAATACGGGGTCAAACAGAAACTGCTGTCCCTCTTCGGTTGTCACCACAAAACTAGCATGCCCTAACCAACGAACGGTAAAGCCGCTATCGATAGCCAGTGACGGATTGTCACCGCGATAGACACAGTCTTCCATATCGCCTTCACACTTTATTTTGTCAGTAGGCGCATAGCAATTTGTAGTACACGTAATTGGATAGCTTGGAAAGTTAGCGTAAAGGTTGCTGAATCGCTCTTCAAATCCATCCGTGCTATCTCGCTTTATCACCGACTCTGAAGGAGCATTAGTCTTAACGTGGTTTTTTGCGGCGCATCCACATAAAAGCAATACGAGAGATAAAATGACGAACTTCATAGCGAACGTAATAGCGAGCTGCATAGCGACCTCAAAGAGAATTAATACACTGATAGTATTGTATTTATACCTTACCTAGCACAAGTATAAAAATGTAAGTAATACCAGTGTGTATAGGTGATTTTTAGGCATAAAAAAACCGCTCATAAGAGCGGTTTTTCTAATTACATGAACGCTTACGCTTCAGCAATGATGATCACTTTAATTGAAGTGGTTACATCAGAGTGAATCTGTACGTCGATGTCGTACTCACCAGTTTCACGAAGTGTACCGGTAGGTAGTTTAACCTGTGCTTTTTGTACTTCAACGCCAGCTGCAGTAATTGCATCAGCGATGTCACGTGTACCAACAGAGCCAAACAACTTGCCTTCTTCACCAGCAGGTGCAGCAATTGTAACTTCAGCCAACTCGTTGATTTTTTCAGCGTTTGCGTTTGCAGCAGCTAGCTGATCAGCAATTTTCGCTTCAAGATCGGCACGACGTGCTTCGAACTTTTCAACGTTGTCTTTAGTTGCAGGAACCGCTTTACCCTGTGGGAAAAGGAAGTTACGAGCATAACCAGACTTTACAGTCACTTGGTCGCCCAAGCCGCCAAGATTGGCGATTTTATCTAGTAGGATGATGTTCATCTAAGCTACCCCTTAAGTTCGCCAAATTACTTGTGTGAATCAGTGTACGGAAGCAACGCAAGAAAACGTGCGCGCTTGATCGCAGATGACAGCTGACGCTGATATTTTGCGCTAGTACCAGTAATACGACTAGGGACAATTTTACCGCTCTCAGTAATGTAGTTCTTAAGAGTAGCGATATCTTTGTAATCTATTTCGGTCACACCTTCTGCTGTAAAACGGCAGAACTTACGACGTCTGAAAAAACGAGCCATGGGTGATCTCCTTAAGCGTTGTCTTCAGTGGTTTCAGTTTTCTTTTCTGCGCGCTCTGTGCGAGGTGCAGAATCTTCACGACGCTCACGACGAGGCTCTTCTTTCATCATTGGAGAAGGCTCAGTAACAGCGTTTTTAGTGCGCATTACCATGTTACGCAAGATCACGTCATTGAAACGGAAAGCATTTTCCAATTCGTCAACGGCGTCAGCAGATGCTTCAGCATTGATTAGTACGTAGTGTGCTTTGTGTAGCTTTTCGATTGGGTAAGCCAATTGACGACGGCCCCAATCTTCTAAACGATGAATCTGACCACCGTCTTGCTTAAGAATAGTAGTATAACGCTCGATCATACCAGGTACTTGTTCACTCTGATCAGGGTGAACCATAAATACGATTTCGTAATGACGCATTATAGCTCCTTACGGTTGTAGCCTCGACAGTACAGCCAACTGTATGGAGACAAGGAACGAATTGGGATGGCTGTAAGGGCGCGCATTATACGCATACCGTTAAAATTGCACAAGCATTAATCACTGCCATATTTAACAGTTCTGGAGGGATGTACACTTTACTGTTATTGGGGGACGGCTTAGATAGGAATTTTCAGCGAGAATTCTGTTTTCGAGGCATCTGATTCTACAGTTAACGTTCCGTTGTGGGCGCTGGAAATTTGCGATGCGATAAAAAGCCCAAGCCCTAGGCCACCTGTATCTCGATGATTTTGCTGTCGCCAAAACGGCTGAAATAGTCGTGACATCGCATCAGGTGAAATGGCATCTCCGTGATTGGAAACTCGGACGACCAAGCTGTTATCAACAATATTCCCATTCACCTGAATCGGCCGGGTATCATCGCCATGCACAATGGCGTTTATTAAAAGGTTAGACAGTACTTGGCTAATCCGTTCAGGGTCGCAATGCACCTTACCCTTTACATTGATATCGCATTGTATATTGCACTGCTCATGCAGCAGCGTTAACTCTGACACTGTATGCAGTAAAACGCTATTGAGGTTGTCAACATACTGCGTGTTAAGGGGAATACGACTTCCCATTTTGCCATGGGTGAAATCCATAACATCTGATATCAGCCTAGACATTCTACTTGCACTGTTATCCATACGTGTTAGCACGTTTTTGGCCGTATCGTCCTGGATAATATCAGATAAAAAGTCGATCCCCATTTTTAGTGACGATAGAGGCGTTCTAATATCGTGCCCTAAAATAGCGATGTATTGCTCACGCAACTTAGCTGCCGACTGCTCGTCAAAAAGGGCCGCTTTTGTATCCTCTAGGGCCTCGCTTATTCTGATTTGGCGAGAGATGAGTGCAGCGAAAGAAGATATCTGATTAGTAATAAGTTCGGTTTTAAGCGTTGCAGGACGAGGGTCTAAACCGCAAATAGTGCCAAAAAAATTGCCGTCAGTATCGTATATAGGGTATGAGAAATAGCTTTCAAAGCCATACATTTGTGGGATCGGGCTTTGCTTAAACTCGTCATCTTCAGACGCATGTTCAATAATAATGGGCTGCTGAGAAATTCTTACCGAATTACAGAAGGTGGTTTGTATATCAAGCTTGTCACCTGGGTTCAGATTGAACTCGATACGGTCGAGTACAGAACACATAGTCCATTCTTGTTTGGTTACTCGAGCCACACAAATAAATCGTAATCCTGTTACATCCGCAAGCATTTCCATAATGTGCGGAATAACATCAATAGTTTGTATAACGCTAATATCCTTTGGGACTTTAATGCTCACGGGCAGCTTTCTCCATTTTTGAGTATTCCGTTTCTCAATCTATTCTTTATTCTCAATCTGTTTTTTACTCTCAATTTGTTTCTTAAAAGGCCATTGAAGAAAAAGCAGCATCGCCATGGAATTAGCATTGTCCCCATCCATATGGTGACACTGAACCCTACAAAATAAAAGGTGTTATTTATGTTTATGAATTGGCTGTGACGTCCCGAGTGCTCTACACAACGTACATTTTAAAAAGCGAATATTAAATATTATGCAGCGAAGAAGAATTAACCTAATAACTGTTTATTTATACAGTTAAATACTGTACAGTTTTCGAGAACTTAAAAGAAGGGGACCTACCATGGCCATTACCACACAGTATGTTGTTACGCACAAAGGGGTAGAAAAATTGGTAACTACCGACAAAAAAGAAGCTGATCAGTACGACAAGATGCTCGATGCAGCAGATAACTTAGCGCAATATATCCAAGCGAAGGGTATTGGTCTTGATGACAGCGCGTTAGAAGAACTCTCAATCTTGCTGTCTAAAAACAAAGACAAGATCAGTAAAATATTTAAGGGCTCGTCTGCTGAAAGCGTACTGGAAGACGAAAGCGCAGAAGTGGTAAAACTCAAAGCTAACGGCTAGCAAACAGCCGTTAGCACGCGTGCTTTCTACGGTGCTTGCTCCTGCCTTTATATTAAGCTGCCCTAAAGCTAGGGCTCGCTTTCTATGACTTACTATCTCAATAATCTTGATTAGGGCTGAACATCTAAGACATGTAAGTCACTTCGTTATTCGATAATATAGAAGAATGAAGATTGAGATAGTAGTTAGGAGTTAGCGTGAAAGCAGGCGTTAGTGCAACAGAAAGCCCAAAGACAAACGGTTCTTATAACATTGCCATTGCTATAGATAACGTTAGCTTTTCCCATAACGCTGCTCATAGTGAAAGAGCCCGCCCTTTTATTGAAATAGATCAGTGGCATTTGTACCGTGGAGAGCATGTGTTTCTTTCCGGCCCATCGGGAAGCGGCAAAAGCACGTTTTTAAACTTGCTAAGCGGCACACTTACACCTGACAGCGGTACAATATCACTCTTGGAACAGCCTTTTTCTGCACTTTCTAATAAGCAGCGGGATCGATTTCGCGCTAACAATATTGGCGTTGTGTTTCAGCAGTTTAATCTCATTCCCTACCTGTCTGTTAAACAAAATATTAAGGCCGCGCTCTATTTTGCCGGTGCAAATATAAAGGACAAAGCCCTTGATGAGCGGATATTGACGCTACTTAACGACTTACAGCTATCAAACCAACTGTTAAATGCGAAAGCAGACACCCTAAGCGTGGGTCAACAGCAACGCGTTGCCATTGCCCGCGCACTCATCAATACGCCTGATATTTTAATTGTCGATGAGCCCACATCAGCCCTTGATGCCAAAGCAAGAGATAGCTTCATGGACGTGCTAAAAAAACTCGCCAAAAACAGTGCGTTGGTTTTTGTCAGTCACGACCCTTACTTAAAGAAGTATTTCTCAAGGCATATAAGTATGCACCAATTTACCCCGAATCATCAAAAAGTCACTGATGTGCCTACTGCCTCTAGGGACGTATCACCGTGTTAACCACAATCGCGATAGAAAGTTTAAAGCGCCGCAAGAACACTGCACTTCTTACGTTAGTGAGCATTGTGATTAGTGTGAGTTTACTGCTTAGTGTTGATATTATTCGTTCTCAGGTGAAAGACAGTTTCACGCGCACGGTGTCGGGCGTTGATGTGATTGTAGGAGCGCCAAGCGGCCAGCTTAATTTATTGCTGTCGTCTGTCTTTAACTTAACCACACCGTCGAAAGGGATTAGTTGGGACAGCGTAATTTCGCTCAACAGCGACCCCCGTGTATCTTGGCTAATTCCTTTATCGCTTGGCGATACACACAGCGGGTATCGCGTCATCGGTACTACTAACGCTTACTTTGAGCATTTCAAATATGGCGATAAACAACCTTTGGTGTTTGCTGAAGGGGGCCCATTCGCCCACGTGGGCTCAGCAGTTATTGGCGCTGACGTTGCAGAGTCTTTAGGTTACCGCGTTGACGATAGTATTGTTATATCTCATGGCTTAGGAAATGTGTCCTTTCGTCAGCACGACAGCTTTCCTTTTTCAGTGGCTGGCGTGTTAGAGAAAACAGGCACTCCTGTTGATAAAGCGGTGTATGTCACGCTTATTGGCCTTGAAAGAGCCCATGAACATGCTGGCCATTCCGGCATAGTTAAGCCATCCCAATCCATCCAGCGCCCGTCAAACTTACACGCTCAGGCACACGCACATACTGACGGTGAAACTGCTGTTCACGGTAACAGTGAGCATAAAGGAATCAGTCACGAAGAAGCTGGCCATGAAAAAGAGTCGTACGAGGGCGATAATCCCCCCCATTCCCACGAAGAGGAACCTGATCGCCAACGCATGGGTGAGATGAACGTTGAAAACAATAATGTTTCATCGGTGTCTGCGGTGATGCTGGGACTTAAAAATCGCGTAACCGCTCTGCAACTACAATATCAACTTAATCAGCGAAGCAATGAACCCGTGCTCGCCATACTGCCGGGCATGGCACTCGCTGAGTTATGGCAAATTATGGGGAATGTGGAGGCCCTGCTTTTGCTGTTGTCTTCACTTATTGTGGTGTCAGCCCTTATTGGCCTAGCCACCATGCTATTGGCGACCATGCGAGAGCGTTATCAAGAAATCGCGGTACTACGCACTATTGGCGCAAGTCCAGCCGCCCTTCTTATATTAGTACAGCTAGAGGCGCTGCTTATCGCGTTGGCTGGATGCGGTGTCAGTATGCTGCTGGTAACAGGCTTGCTCACTGTGCTCAAGCCATGGTTAAGCGCTGAGTTTGGCTTATTTTTAAGTGATACTCTTCTGTCTTCAAACAGCCTAGCAATAGTTATACTTGTATTATTAAGCACTTACATAGTGTCATTTTTTCCAGCCTATGCCGCGTATAAACGCGGCTTACACGCTGAATTAAACAGTCAATAACACGCAAGTTATTGTTACTCTCCCACACGCTTGTCGGTACTAAAGCGCAAAATAAGCTCGTGAACGCGATTAACCGTTTCACGTAAATCATCGCTTGCGGCCAGTGAGGCCTCTGAAGAACGCTGGGTTTCCTCAGCACCGTCTGCAACATCGACAAGCTGTTGATTAATGTGCTCAGCAACCGTGCTTTGCTCTTCAACTGCTGATGACATCTCCACCGTGGCGTCTGCAATACCGCTTACTGCGTTATTAATTTCAAACAAGGCACCGCGGGTTTCTTCTACTATCAAACTGCCTCTCTCTGCCGACGCTAAACCATCGGTAGATACCCGTACCGCACGGTCTGAACGCTCAGCCAGCTCAGTGATAATATTGTGAATTCTATCGGTAGAGTCTCGAGTTCTAGACGCAAGCGTTCTTACCTCATCGGCAACCACGGCGAAACCTCTACCTTGTTCACCCGCTCTCGCGGCTTCTATTGCCGCGTTAAGCGCTAATAGGTTTGTTTGTTCTGCGATGGCGGAAATAATATTGGCAGCCTCGCCAATATCGCTCGTTGACTGCGCTAGCTCAGTCACGGTTTCTGAAATTGATTCAACCGCTCCTCGTAATGACACAATAGCCTGCATGGCCTCTTCGGCTTTTTTATTGCCCGTGTCCACGTTCATGGCAGCAGTTCTAGCACTCTTCGCATTGCTTTCTACCCGCTCAGCAACCTCCTGAATAGCCTGACTCATTTGCGTTACCGCAGATGCTATTTGCTGAGTAGCCTGATTTTGCTGCACCACAGCTGCACTGGTGTTTTCAGCCTGTGTGTGAGTGGTTCGAGACACGGTTTCAAGCCCCGCGGATGCATCTTTTATTCGCGTAAGTGCAGTACGTGTTCTTGCAAGTTCACAGCCAAGAACCAGCTTTGCCTGTGCAATATGAGGAGGGTCTGCAAAATACGTCTGTGCCACAATGTCATTGCTGTAGCTCTCAGGGCTTAACGATAAGAACTCTGTCCACTCTCTGCGCGTTTTCGCAGCCTGTGCACTGATAAGCACTAACAATGCAATAAGTGAAATAGCGGCGGCTATTGTATTAGATGTAAACCACACCGCTGCGACCCCGACAAAGCCAATGAATAGCGACGGCCAAACATGACCGAGGCGGTGTGCTATTTGATGAGACACTGATGTGGCAGATTTGCCCGCACGAATTCGCTCGTACATGTCAGTAGCACGCTGAACCTCTTCTGCAAGTGCAGGCACTCTCACTGACTCGTAACCCACAATAGTCGATTTATCATAAACTGGAGTGACAAATGCCGACACCCAATAATGATCACCGTCTTTGCGTCTATTTTTGACTAATCCGAGCCAGCATTGACCAGACTCAAGGGTTGCCCACATTTCTTTGAACACCGAGGGTGGCATATCCGGGTGGCGAATTAAGTTGTGGTTTTTACCAATTAACTCATCTCGCTTAAATCCACTCGCTTCAACAAATTCGTCATTACAATGCTGAATAACACCTCGCCTGTCGGTTGACGAAATTAGTCTGAAGTGAGGAGGAAACTTATACTCTTTTTGAGTAACTGGCTGATTATTTCTCATTAAACACGGGCTCCATTAGAACTCATCATTGCTGCTGGTGCAGCACTGCTTCCTAATACTTAAGACTAGAACAATATTAGTTAACGTCTAGTTTTAATGAAACTTTAGTATCGCGTTATGTGTTTAAGTAGGAATTCGGTGAAAAAAACTAACTTTCGTCAGCAAGAGGAAGAGAAACAACAACGCGGGTACCCACACCCTCAGTACTGTAAATATCTACCGTTCCGTCGTGCTCTTCCACAATCGTGAGTGAAATTGACATACCAAGCCCGGTTCCATCGCCAGGCGGCTTAGTGGTGTAGAAAGGCGTAAAGACTTTATTGAGCACTTCGGGGGGCATTCCCTCCCCCTCATCTTCTACAATGAGGCGCACTATAGGTTCGTCCACCTCAACACTCAGCGTAATGCTTTTACCTTCTGCGGTGGCGTAAATGGCATTCGTTAGAAAGTTGACCAACACCTGCTGAATTTGCCCCGCATTACCTTTGAAGGTTGCATCGTGTTCAGGCGCTTTGAAATGTACTGTGTTTTTGTATCGATGCAGATTATTCGTCAACTTAATTGCGGTTTGCATGGCTTCTGTAGCGCTGATATCCGCCGGCTTTCCAGAACTGGGATATGAGAAGCTTCGCAACGCTTTAACTATATCGATGATTCGCTCAATGCCCTCAGAAGACTCCTCAAACATTTCGGCAATGTCTTTTGCGCTATCTTCAAGAGAAAAGTCTTTTTCTAATTTTTGGAAGGTTTCCGCTATGTGACCACCCGCATCTCGACATAAATCACCAATTTGATCTAATGCGCTTTGGTAATCACTGAATATTTCCTTCGCTACCGCCGTGTTACTTCTTACATAACCTATAGGGTTATTTATTTCGTGAGCAATACCTGCGGCAAGCTGGCCTAACATGGCCATTTTATCAGCGCTAACCAACCGCTCCTCTAAATGCTTTCTATCTTGTTCCATCGAGGAGATGGCAGCTTCTTGATGACTCAACTTGTGAGATTTGTCTTTATCGCGAAGACCAAAGTTTAAGTAATGTTTGGTGGTGTCGAGGATATAGAGCGTTTCTTCCTCTAGGATATCATCGGCAGTGAGAAGGGCTAACCACGCGTATTCGTTATCTGAAAGTTGGTGCATAAGATGGATAACACGGGCTTCACGCCCTACATCTTGGCGCTCCACCGCATTAACGCACCAATGTGAGTAACTCTCTGTGAGCGTTAACGGTAACTCATCCACAATAAGGGTGGAGAGCTGTGGTGCTTCTACCCAGCCATTATCTGAAGTTAGCACTTTGTCATCATCACCCACGACCATGTGGCCGTTTTTAATGATAACTGCTTTACCACAGCTTGCCTGACAAAACTCCACGGCAGACTCTAATGCAGAAAAGATAAAAGAGGCCACGGTGCTGTTAGCGCCAAGTTGAGAAGCCGAGCGACTTAAATAAAGTAACTCTCGCTCTCTTTGTTTGGAGGCCTGAAGGGATTTTCTGAGGGCTTGATTTGCTAAGTAAGCATCTTGAGAGTAGGTTTCCAAAAATGCTTCAGCACTTTGCCGCGCTAGCTTTTGGCGTTTGAGCTGTCGCTCCAATGAGTTAACACGTGCTTCAAGCTCGCTTATCTTTTGACTTGCAATGCTCTGGTTCTCATCACTCACGGTCAGCTACCTTAAAATCTAAATGGGTGGCTTCTCGTGCGCACCCACATAGTCATTATTACCGCTAATAACCGGCTAGCGTGTCGAGAAGTTGCATGACTCGCCCACTTGCTTGCTCCATTTCCATAAGCTTAGCATCAGATTTAGCTTGATCACCCGCCAATTTTGCTTCTATCGCTGCTTTACCACTTTGGTGAACGGCTGCATGGGGAGTGTCGAGCTCTCTAAACGCTGCAGTCTTGCCTATGGTACTGCTAGCACTTTCTCTGTACCACTGACCTAGGCGACAGCTTGAATGATCTGACAATTCCGAGATAGATTTGTCGCTGTAGCCACAAAGCACAGCATACACATCAGCTTTCCACACCACGTGGTCTAGCTTAACAGTTTGAATAAACGTACTAAAAGAACCTTTGGTAATTGTCGACTTCATGCTGGTACAGTGAGCCACCATGCCCTCGTAGCTGCCGTTGAGTTCATTGATGCCAGCTTCTAAGTTTTCATTATTACCGCGCAACTCGTTAACGCCAGATACCGCTTTAGCGGTGCTTTGAATAATACCATTAACCAATTCAGATACTTCGGTAGCCGACTTATTCGTTTCAGTGGCAAGGGCTCTTACTTCATCAGCAACAACACTAAATCCTCTACCGGCATCGCCCGCTCGCGCTGCTTCAATAGCGGCGTTAAGAGCAAGTAAGTTTGTTTGATCTGAGATACTGGTGATAGTAGTGACAAATTTATTAATATTGTCAGCGGTAGTAGAAAGCCCGGAGATACGCTCGCTCATACTGCCCATCTGCACATTCAAGCCGCTCATATCATTGACAATATTGCTTAGCGTCGATGCTGAGTGTGTAAATAGGCTATCAATGTCTGCAATAGACTGATTTTCTGAATCAATATTGTGAAACGCAGCAAGCACTGATTCTCGAATGCCATCAATTTGCTGAAGCGCATCGATAATGCATTTAAGCAAAACAGAATCATTCATTTGTGCAGAGGCTGCATGTAAATGTTCAACTTCGTTTGCCAGCGATGTATTTTCAGCTTCTAATACTGCGACTCTATCTAAGGTTTCTTGCAGACGCGTTTCTAATTGCTTAGCCAACGCCTCTTTTTCATCATACTTACCGCGTGAAACAAACATATGTTTTTCCGAAAATTATTGTTATTCGTTTTATTCAGAGTAACAGAAAATACGTAGATGTGACTATTAATCTGAAGTCGAATACGAGTGTAAAACCGTGTTTAAAATTATCGACCGTTTTACCTACCCCATTAATAAAATATGCGTGAGCGAGAGGGATTAACGCATTTGCAGCCCTTTTCGGCGAATGGCATACATAAACTTATAAGTTACCCCTTTCGTTCACAGAAACGCGTTAACATAGTCAGTAAGGTTAGCATCGCTATCAACGCCACTATCTTTATATCGACAACTACATTTACTGGTGAGCTTTTCACATGGTTATTGAGACACTTCTTTTAACGTTTGCGCTTCTTGGCGTAGCCACATTGTTGCAAACACTAAGTGGCTTTGGCTTTGGTTTAATCGTTGTCTCAAGCTTCACACTACTAGATATTATGCCGCTAACTGCAACAACGTTTTTAGTGAGCTTTTTGAGTTTATTTAACTCTGTTAGCTTGGTTTTTAAAAACACTCATCATGTGAACAAACGCGCCTTCAACATACTGCTTGTCACTGCAATTCCATTTATGGCTGCGGGATACGTATTGCTGGAATATCTTTCTCAGTCTATGTCCCACTGGCTCAATATTATGTTAGGGAGTGTGATTTTACTGTGTTGTGGGCTGCTCGTTATTAAACGCAGCGCTGCCGAGCGCTCTGAACCCTCAATAAGTTTTGGTGTTGCGGGGGCAATGAGCGGTCTACTAGGCGGGCTTTTTTCTACGTTTGGCCCCCCTGTGGTATTTCAATGCTACAGACAGCAGTGGTCGATAACAGAGATACGCATTACCTTGCTCGCTTTTTTCTGCTTAACGTCGCTAATGCGCTTAATTGTGGTGCCCTTTGGTACGCTGCCCTCCTACGACATTGTCCTTTCAACTCTTTTTGCCATTCCCATCGTTTTACTCTTTACCCGTATTGGCCGTTTACTGGCAGCAAAAGTCTCTGCAAAACACATAAAATTACTGGCCTTACTTATGCTCACCCTAAGCGGCAGCTTGCTTATCATTCAAAATATTACGCTGTAAAACGATATTCGTTTTTCTCATCGATGTAGCCATTAATTCTCAATTTCCACGTGAGCATTGTCATGGGAATGCCTGTGGAGGTGGTCTTTCTCATCTCGGCATGGTTCACCAGGCAATTCAAACTCTATGGTGGTGTGGGCTAAATGAAAAGGCTCTAGACTTTTTGCCACTTCATATTTCAACTTGAGTAGAGTCTGCGTATCAACGCTACATTCAATTACCAAATGTGCGGTTAATACATGCTGATCGCCATCAAGAGACCAAAAGTGCAGATGGTGAATTTCTTCAACATGAGAAATCGCTAACAGCGTGTTACGAATTTCTAAGCGACTCTCATAATCGGGCACACCCTGTAAGAACAGCTTCATTGTTTTTATTACATATCGGACAACGTTGATAGAGATAAACAGAGTGAAAACAATTGAAAGGATAGGATCTAAAATGGGCCAATGCACAAACTGCAGTAAAATAGCCACACAAAGCACCGCCCCCCAACCCAGTACATCTTCAATCAAATGCCAGTTGAGCACTTTTTCGTTCATGGAGTGGCCGCCACTGAGTTTGTAGGCGGCGAACCCGTTTACTGCAATGCCTAATATTGCCAATGCTATCATGCCCTCAGTAACAGGCATTTCAGGTTCGAATAACCTGGGAATTGCTTCAAACAGAATCCATACAGAACCGACGATTAAAATTAGTCCATTGATCATAGCCCCCAGCAGACTCAGCCTTTTGAATCCGTAGGAGTACTTTTCGGTGGCGGCTTTATGACCTAATTTACTTAAGTACCACGCTAGCCCGATAGATAAAGAATCACCTAAATCGTGCACAGCGTCAGCCATTATTGCGACACTGTTTGTTAGCCACCCTCCTATAAATTCTATTATGGTAAAGATGAAATTTAACCAAAATGCCCACCCAATTCGTTGGCTATCTTCGCTTGCATGGCCCTTGTGGTAATGGCCTGAGTGTGAATGTCCATGATGATGGTGCATAGAGAATCTTTCCATTTACGGTTAGGCTAATAAAGGTGTTTTCACAGCGGGGTTATAAAATAAAACATAGCTTAAACATCAACTGGCTGTTTTAACTATAGGCTCTGCTTACGCCTTATATAAAACACCATTGTCGATTAATTTCATGAACCAATGTATCAAAGACACATTTTCACGACCTATCTTTGACAAAGACTGCAAATTAACTCACCCAAAAACGTGTTATTAACACTTTAGTCTATTCGTGATGGTGATAATAAACATAATTTTCACAAAACTGGGATAACACAATCACTTAACCTGCGCTCTTCACTCGTTTTCAGGTTATGTGCTTTTTCAAAGAATTATTTAAAACCCATTTTTATACATTAAATTCATAAACATAGAGTAAAAAATCCTGTAATACTGATCGTTAAAGACGCTATCCAAACAGCGATGGCATTTTCAATAAATGTTATCGATATGGTAATTCGTGAACGGTTTTAATGTTAAAAAGTTGAAAAGATGATTGATCTTTTCGTTGCGCTCCCTTAATGTTAGGAAAATGTAAGCGCTTCCAAAATCTTTACGCTTAATTTTGTAAGCGCTTTCAAAAACACAAAAGCCATCGCGGCTGTCGTTAATACACACTCAACGACACACTTAACAACACATTTATAGCAAGGCTGAAAGCAATGACTAAACATGCATCTAAAATTACGCGGGTAGCTGCCGCGTTGTCAGTCACAACCCTATTTGGCTGTGGGGGCGGTGCCACCACATCTACTGATATAGACGCGGTAGACGCCTCTGCACCAGTGTCAGATTGGCAGCTTGTATGGAGCGACGAATTTGACGGTTCAAGCATTGATGAGAACAAATGGACTCACGAAGTAGATTGCGCCGGCGGTGGCAACAATGAAGCTCAGTGCTACACAGAAAGTGAAAGCAACTCTTTTGTTGAGGACGGCACGTTAAACATAGTCGCGCTTCCAGCAGAAGAAGGTGCACCAAAGCCCTATACTTCTGCGCGACTGAATACACGTTATAAAGGTGATTTCAAATACGGTCGCATCGAAATGCGAGCAAAAATGCCGGAAGGACAAGGTTCTTGGCCAGCATTTTGGATGATGCCAACAGATGAAGTATACGGTGGATGGCCTCGCTCTGGTGAAATCGACATCATGGAAGCGGTTAACCTAAAAGCAGCAGACATTGACGGCAATCCTGAAAATCATATCTACGGCACACTTCACTACGGTCAAGAGTGGCCTAACAACGACAGTTCGGGCCAAGCTTATTCACTACCTAGTGGCGCTAACCCTGCCGACGATTTCCATACCTATGCTATTGAATGGCAAGAAGGCGAAATTCGTTGGTATATGGATGGCTACCTGTATGCCACTCAGCGTCGCTCTGAAGTACGTGAAAACAGTAAAGGCGAAGCAACTGGCCTTTCACACCGTGGCTGGTATGCAGAATACTTCGAACAAGGCACAGGCGAGTTAACAACACATTGGGACAATGCACCATTCGACCAAGAGTTTTACCTTATTTTGAACCTTGCTGTTGGTGGAGCATGGCCTGAGTCTGTCAATGAAACCGGTATCGATGCCGACGCATTTGCAGAAGGTCAAAGCCTTGAAGTTGACTACGTTCGCGTGTACGAGTGTGGTTCAGACCCAATGACAGGTAAAGGCTGCGAAACCGTTCGCCCAGGTTACGACTCACTTGAAGATGCATTAGTTGAAGGTGCAGCACCCATTCCATCACCACCTTCTACTGGCATAGCTCAAAACCTTACCATTTTTGACGGTACACCTAATCCAAACTGGCCGGCATGGGATTGCTGTGGTGGTTCTACACCCGCACTCGTTGAAGATGCAGATGAAGGTCAGGTATTTGAATTTAGTATTGGCGATGCGCCAACGGTAATGGGTTTCATTAGCCGCTCAGCGTTCATTACCGACCCTGACGGTCAAGCTTCACCGTTTGACGCGTCACCAATGGAAGAAACAGGCAGCATTAAGTTCGACCTTAAAGCGGTTGCCTTACCAAACAATGCAGCAACGTCTTGGTTGTTTAAAGTTGAGAGCTCTGAAGGCTCGACTTTCGCTGAACTTCCTTTGATGGATGGCTATGTTGGACCTGCTGACGTTGCAGGCGACACACCTGAACAAGGCGTATGGGAGTCGTACGAATTCCCACTGAGTGTATTAGCCGAGGCAGGCCTAGACACCAGTGCCATCGACGTAATCATGGTATTCCCACTATGGGATACGGGCAGCGGTGCGGTATATCGCATGGCCAATGTTGAAATCTCACAAGAAGGCGGTGCGTCATATCCTGAGCTCACTATCTTCGAAGATGGACAAAATCCAAATTGGCCAATGTGGGATTGCTGTGGCGGTTCAACACCAACTGAAGAAATGGATGATGAAGAGCACGGTCTTACTGCTGAATTCCGTATAGGTGCAGAGCCAACAGTCATGGGCTTTACCACTCGTTCAATTGATGGCGGTGGTGCAACACCATTTGACGCCACTGCACTTACTGATGGTGGTTTACTGCAGTTCGAAATGAGAGTTGTAAGCGCACCAACTAACCCAGACTCTACTTGGGTATTCAAAGTTGAATCCAATGATGCTGCCACTGCCGTTGAGCTTCCACTTGCCGACAGTGTGGAAGGTCAAGCCCCGGTTGAAGGTGAGTGGCAAACTTATACGTTCTCTATTGCCGAACTTCAATCTCGCGGTTTAGATGTAAGCGGTATTGACGTCATCATGATATTCCCAGCGTGGAGTACAGGTGAAGGCGCGGTATACCGTGTTGATAATGCGAAGTTCTTCCACCCTGACAGCGGCAACGAAACGCCAGCTGGAGGCTTGAACATTTTTGCTGACACCGCAGCTGAACAATGGTCTATCTGGGATTGCTGTGGTGGTTCAACACCAACAGAAGAAGTAGACGACGCTGAGCACGGTACAGTGGCTGAATTCAGAATTGGTGAAACAGCAACGGTAATGGGTTTCCTTGCTGATGAAGAGGTGTCTTACGACGCATCGGCACTGCTTTCAACTGGCGTAGTTCGCTTTGAAATGAAAGTAAGCGCAATGCCTATTGATACATCAGGTCAGTGGTTATTTAAAATTGAGTCTATCGGCGCGTCTTCTGCGGTAGAGCTGCCAATGTCATCAAGCCTTGAAGGTGTAGAGCCTGTTGAAGGCGAGTGGCAGACATACACATTCCCGCTGCAAACACTTTACGATGCAGGCTTAGATATCAGTGCAATCAACGTTCTTATGATGTTCCCTACTTGGGATACAGGTAATGGCGCTGTATACCGCATTGATAATGTAGAAATAGCAGCTCAGTAATAAAGCAATTTGCCGCCAGTAGCCTGGCGGCACATCAAATTGATAAGAATTAGTAGGCAATTATGAAAAACACAACTTTTAAAAAGACCCAGCTTGCCACATCAATGGCTTTGTTGTTGGGCTCTACTTTAGCTATGCCTAGCTACGCACAAGAAACAGAAGCAGCGACGCCTGAAGAAGGCGAAGTAGAAGTTATTCAAGTAAGCGGTATTCGCGGTTCCATGATCCGCTCTATGGATTTGAAGCGCAGTTCTAGCGGTGTTGTTGATGCAATATCAGCAGAAGAACTCGGTAAGTTTCCCGATACTAACTTAGCCGAAGCCCTCCAGCGCATAACGGGTGTAACCATTAGCCGTAATAACGGTGAAGGTAACGAAATTACAGTACGTGGTTTTGGCCCAGAATTTAACTTAGTTACCCTTAATGGCCGTCAAATGCCGGGAACAGGTTTCACCCGTTCATTCAACTTGTCTAACCTATCTTCTGAAGGTGTAAACACGCTAGAGCTACAAAAAACCGCTCGCGCTGAGAACCCAAGTGGTGGTTTAGGTGCTACGGTAAACATCATTACGATGAAGCCGCTTGCCCAGTCCGGACAACAAGCTTCATTTTCAGTGAAAGGCATTTACGATACCTCAAACGAAGAAGGTGACGATGTAACGCCAGAAATCGCAGGTGTTTACAGCAACACGTTTGCCGACGATATGTTCGGTTTTGGTGTGTCTTTTTCTCACCAAGAGCGCGATTTTCAACAGCAAGCCGCCAATATTCAAGGTTGGCAGCTGCAAGAAAATGATGCGTTACCTGAATTAGACGCAGAAAACGTGGTTGATAACCGCTCTAACATCACCAATGCAGCCTTCTTTCCAAAAGATATGAACTACAGCATTAGCGATGTACAGCGCGAACGTCAAAACGCACAAGTTACGTTCCAGTTTCGTCCCATTGATGATTTCACAGCAACAGTAGACTATACCGCTTCTCGCGCTACCACAGGCACTAATACTGTAGGTTGGGGTATTTGGAATAACTTTGGTGCTAACATTAATGAATATGAGCTCGATGCCAACGGCACGGCTGTTTATGCTGATATTAGCGGCGATGACGGCTCATTCACTGCAAGCAGAAATACCACCCGTGTAGACGCTCGCTCAATCGGTATTAATCTAGATTGGACCGTTAGCGACGATTGGCACTTTGCCGTGGATTACCACGATTCATACAACGAAATTGACAATGGATATGACGAAGGGCTAGGTAGTTCCGGTCAAATCATTCTTGGTTCAAACCAGCTTCGCTCTAAGGTTTATGATTACCGCGAAGGTGACATTCCTCAAGTATTTGTAAACTGGAATAACGGCACTAACGAAATTGCCCCGGGCGAAATTGACTCTAACTTTAGTCAGTTCATTTACTCACCTGGTCGTTCTGACATTGAGCAATTCCAGCTGGATGGCACCTGGTATAACTCTGCATTCGATATTCCATTAATGAAGGTTGATTTTGGTGTTGCGCGCACAGAGCAAGCGCTTAGCGGCTTTACCGCGTGGAGCGGTCTGCGTGGCGGCCCGGGCTTCAACCCATCGTTTACGCAAATATTCCCAGACAGCATGTTCGTACGCAACGACACCAGCGGTTTCTTAGACGCCTTTAGTAGCGGCGGTGCTAACATGAACCCTGGCTATTACTACACCTATGATTTTGACGAAGCTATTGCTCGACAATTAGCGTTTATCACATCAGATGTCGTGGGCGAAGCAAACGCCTACTCTACAGACCCTTATTACATGGGTGCGCCTGCTGTGAGTAACGTTGAAGAAATTACTAACTCTATTTATGTTCAGACCGAGTGGGACTTTGAAGTTGGCGACTACTACGTACAGATAAATGCAGGTGTGCGTTATGAGGAAACTGAAGTACCAAGCTCTGCGGAAGTTCGCGTTCCAGAACAAGTTAACTGGGTAGCCGCTTCAGAGTGGATCACGCAATTTGAAGACGGACTGCAAGTACAGGACTTCACAGGCGAATACGACGTATTGCTCCCTATGTTTGACGTGAAAGTTGATGTGACCGATGACGTAGTAGCCCGCTTCTCTTGGGGTAAATCAATTACCCGCGCGCCTATCGGCCTATTGCAAGGCGGCCTAGCGTTTAGCGGCAGCCCTAAAATTGGATCGCGTACGGCCTCAGCAGGTAACACCAGCTTATTGCCATTTGAATCATCAAACTTAGACTTATCGTTTGAATGGTACTACGACGAAGCTAGCTATGCGTCAATTGGTCTATTCAGAAAGTCAGTAGAAAACTACATTACTACGACCGGTCAAGACCGTCAGTTTGAAGGGCTTAACGATATTTACTTAGGCCCACGTTGGAACGAAGCGGTAAGTGCACTTGAAGCGGCCGGCACGCAGGCTACTGACAGCGCTATTTATGGTTACTTTGTAGATAATGGATTTGCTGATGAAAATGGCGTAGTGACGCCTAATGCAGATGACCCATTAATTACATGGCGTACCACCCAGCCTGGTAACTCCAGTGATGCGAAAACCGTAGAAGGTATTGAGCTTGCGGTTCAACATACCTTTGGCGAAACCGGCTTTGGCTTTGGCGCAAACGCCACATTAGTGGACGGCGACGTTGAATACGACCCATATAACCTTGAAGAGCAAGACCCGTTAGTCGGTATCAGTGACTCTGCCAACTTCCAAGTGTTCTACGAGAAAAATGGTTTGTCTGTGAAAGTCACTTACGCATGGCGTTCAGACTACGTAGTGGGAATTGGTCAAGCTCAGGGCTCATCAGATAACCCAGCCACTCAGTTTGATACCTACGCACAGGTTGATGCAAGCATTAACTACGACGTTGATGAACACCTAACGGTATTCCTTGAAGGGATAAACATTAACGATGAAACCGAACGTGGATACGGTCGTTTTGAAGAGCAGTTCTTGTTTGCTCGCCAATATGGCCCTCGTTACACGCTAGGTGCTCGCTATACGTTCTAAGTGTGTTTAACACGGGGCACGTCTTTTAAGATGCGCCCCATTAAAAAAGGCCGCTTCATTTACATGAAGCGGCCTTTTTTGTAAGCGTTATTCGGTAGTTATTAGAACGAACCGATAACAGACAGTCTTGCATTAATTGGCGCACCAACGGTTGCTTGATGTCTAGAGTGCGCGTTCGGGAAGTACAATGTGTCAGTTAAGTTTTCCACATTAAGCTGTAAACGCATGCCGTTATTTAGCTCGTAGTATGCTGACGCATCGACACGCGTATAGCTTGGTAATACTGGCGAGTCGGTAGCAGTCACCACAAAACTCTCATCTTGATAGGTTGCGCCAACGCCAAAGCCTAACACGTCACTTACTTGGTACGTTGTCCATACCGACATGGTGTTTTCTGGAAGCTCACGAAGCTCAACGCCACTGGCATTTTCACCGTCTAAGTTGCTGTAGTTGGCAGTAACAAACCACTTATCTGTAATGTAACCTTGCAGCTGAAGCTCAAAACCTGACACGTCAGAATCAACTTCTATGAAGCCTTCAGGGTCGGTAGGGTCGTTATCTAATGAAGTTTGCTCATTCTCAAATATCGCTGCTGTAAAGCTCATGCTGTCAGCGAAATCCCACTTCACACCAATTTCTTGATTGGTGAACGTATCAGGGTCTAGGCTATCTGCATCGCCGTTAATATTGGCATATTGCTCACCACTACGTGGTAGAAACGACTCACTGTAGCTGGCATAAATTGAGATATTTTCTTGCGGCTTGTACACCAAACCTGCACGAGGAGAGACTTCTTCATCAGTACGGTTGCGCGTGTCTAATACGTCAGGACGAGCGTCAAATACTTTAATGTCGAAGCTGTCGAAACGCGCTCCTAATACAAGATCGAAGTTTTCAGATAGGGCAATTTCGTCTTGTACGTAAAAAGAGTATACGTCTAAATCTACACGAGTATCGTCGTTAAGCGCTGAAAATGCAGTTGTAACTGTGGTGCCAGCGGCGTTAGTCCCCGTTAGACCTCTGAAGTCTAATGGACGATTTACCAAGAAAGCTTCTTGGTCGTCGCCATTAGAATCGAAGACTGGGTTTAAACGATTTTGGTCCGATTCGGTGTTAATAAATTCACCACCGAAAATCACCGTGTGCTCAATGCTACCTGTTGCAAACTCACCGACTAAGTTTGCCGATAGAATAAGATTTTCACGCTCAGTTTCATCAATATAGCCATCGAGTGTAACTACATTCGTTTCTGGCGCAAAATCAGCGGCGTAAAAGTTGGCATACACTTTATCGTAGTTACCATAAAAAGCGTTAAAGTTACCTTTTAGGTTGTCAGAAAAGTTGTGTTGTATATTGGCACGAAACACATCGGCATCTAGCGTTTGATAGTTATTTTCAGGGTCGCCAAATACAATGTTTTCAAACGCTTCTACCGGCTCGCCGTTTGCACCTGTAGGAATACCACGGTCGATAAAACGTTCGTGATCGATATATTCATAAGATAAATCTAAAATAGTGTCATCGCTTAACTGAAAGCGCGCTGTAGGGTTAAAACCATAACGATCGCCATCGAAAAAGTCGCGATGGTTATCTAAACTTTCATACATGGCATTAATTCTTACTGCAGAATCTTCACCCGTGTCGATGTTAGTATCAAGCTGTAAGTTATAAGCACCAAAAGTATTCGCAGATACGTTGTAGTTTACAAACTGCTGATCGATAGTCGCTTTCTTAGAGACGCGATTTAAAATACCGCCCGTACCGCCACGACCAAATAATAAGGCATTCGGGCCGCGTAAAATTTCTACTTGCTCAACATTATACAGCGCACGGTAATACTGAACATCATCACGGTTTCCGTCTATATAAAAGTCCGCGGTTGAACGAACACCACGAAACACAACAGAATCACGATGTCCTTCGCCCTGAGAGGTATTTACCCCAGGGGTGTAATCGATAATTTGGCCCACGCTTGTAATACCACGGGCAGTAATTTCTTCTGCCGTCATAATAGATAAGCTTTGGGGGACATCAAGAATAGGTGTTGGACTTTTTATAGAGTTAGACTGGTTTACCGAGAGGTACTTCCCTTCAACGGTAAGTCTTTCAATATCTTCCATTGCCACCCCTAGGGCAGCAGGACTTAACATTACGGCTGTAGCAATAGTCGTAAGTTTAAATTTCACTATAATTCTCCACGTGTTCTACAAGTTTTATGTGTGTTTCTGGCATGCAATAAGGGGTTATCCCCTTTTTGACTTACACAATTAACATTGCGCGTTGAATGCGTCTTTTAATGTTAATAGGAATAGTTACCATTTATGTTGCTGATGATAATGGAAACGAGTCGCATTTGCGAGTGATGCAGTCATATTTTTAATAATGCTTAATGGAAAAGACGTAGCTGATGTGATGGTTTGTGAAAAACTGAGGGTAAGAAACAAGAATCGCCACTACGGATTGAATACCGAGCGGCGATGTTTCTATTTTAGCGAACGTTATTTCGCTTTTTCACTTGGTACTGGTTGTCCATACTTAGGTGAGCGAGGGCCATAAAGCAGTCCATTATAGCTCGTTGCAGATAGTAGTCGTGTAGAGGTCATGGCAGCAATATCAAAGCCTCGGTCCGTTACTGTTTCAAATATTTGACTAACGGCTGCTTGTACAAGCATACCTACCAGTCCACCGCTATTAGCATTTTGCTGTTCAGCACTCGACGCAGTTGCCTTTCCAGTCCACAGCATCTGGTTTGTTCTAAGATCAACAAGAGAGGCTGATACGGTTACTCTAGTTTCACTAGAAATCACAACATAGCTGGTTCCATAGTCTTCAATGGATACATACAGCGCAGTGTCGGCGCCAAAAATTTCATTGAGTTTTGACGTATCAACCGCGTGTATATCGGTGGCCTCGGTTAGACCATTGTTGATAAAGGTTTGATTAACTAGCGCCACTGGAAATACATAAAAGCCAGACTCAGAGATAGGCGTAGCTAATCGTGTCATAACGCTAAAAGGCGCTATAACCTCAGGCGTGTTGTTGACTGGTGGCAAAATCAAAACAGACTCTGGATTAGCAGCTTTAAACGCAGTGTAATCATGAGCTGGGGGCATGTTAACGCACGCGGTTAGCGACGTAATAAGAGCAATCGCTATGAGTAAACGCAAAGTCATATTTTATGCTCCTTGTGCAGAGTTTAAAAGAAACTCTATATAGTGTGATGATTCAGGAAAAAGCTGTTTTTCTTGCTCAAAATGAGAAGCTCCAAGCTGGGGATTACCCGTTTCAAAATAAAGCATGCCTAAATGGGCGTGAACGCCAGGAGCTATATTTCGCCCTTTTGCAGCCGCTAATTCAATGGTCTTTTCAAGTGCTGATATTTGCTCTTCTAACGTTGTGTCTTCAGCCTTTAAGTAGCTGTACACAGCAGTAGTATAGTCTCCGTAGTAATACAAAGGCTCTGTGGTTTTACATCCAGTTACCGTTAAAATAAACGCAAAAGATATTAATAGTTTTTTTATTTTCACAGTGTCCATGCGCCCGACTCAATACCATTTACAAGATTGTTGACTGATTCTCTAATTGCCAAGTCTAGTACCTTTCCGTTGAGTGTTGCGTCATAGCTTGCGGTACTGCCGAATCCAATCACTTCTCTTTCCGATAAGCTATACTCGCCAGCTCCAGCTACCGAATACACAACCTCAGACGTAGTTACATTAACAACGTTTAGCGTGACTTTGGCATAGGCAATTTGTGACTTTCCTTTTCCTAAAAGTCCGAATAGCTGCTTATCACCAATCGCCTTTCTTCCAAATTCAGTCACATCACCAGTGATAACAAACTTTGCACCGGCAATATTCTGCTGCGTGCCTGTACGACCTGCTTCTTCAGCAAGTAATGCTATGTTATCTCTGTCTAAAACGCTGAACCGATTTGTCTGTTGAAGATGGCTCATTAGTGTAGTTTTTGCTTGATTACCAAGTCTATCTAGGCCGTTAGAAAATATTCCGTTTTGGAAGTTAGAGCGATTGACAAACTGACCGACAACGAGCTTACTTTTTTCACCGTTATACTGAGTGTTAAAGCTATTTACCTTCGGAGTTTCAACAACTTTAGATGATGTAGTGGCACACCCTGACGCGATTCCTACAATGGCAATGAGAGCGACTGTTGGAATGAATTTTTGATTTTTAATTAATGTCACATGAATCCCTTTTTTTGTGAACTAGCAACGTTGGCTAGAAATCGAGTTTATAACAATACTTAACCTTCGTGAAGGTACGACAATTGAATTCAACAAAGTGACACCATTAAATCAAGTAAGGCTTACAGGCAGGTGTTAGATAATTTGAGAAAAGACTAAGAAAATGAGTTATTAATGAAGTCGTCGAAGTGCGCTAGCACTGCGAAAAAACAAATAAAAAAGCGACTTACATTAGTAAATCGCTTTTTTGAGTTAATAAATATAAAGGTATAATTAACGTACCCTTTAAACTACAAATAGAACCATAACTAAAATGGAATGTTACAATACCAGCCCTAGAATTGTCGGATACACTAACAACTAATTACATACTATATCGGCCGATTCAGCAGCCTGAGGCGTAAACTGAATATCTGCAACGCTGATGCTTGCCTTGCCTGAGCTACCAAGCTCAAACGGAACCACAAGGCCGGTAAAGTCGATACCTGCATTTACAAAACACTGTAAATCGATACTGAGCGAAGACCATGTGTTTTGCTCTAAGGCGTTCACTTGTTCGCTAATATCAAGTTGTGCAGAACAGCTACCTGGCTTATCGCCCTCGCCTTCACAATTCATACCCACAGTGAGGGAGCCCTCAACCGCGCTATGAGGGTTAATATTTAGCGTAAGCGCAGCTTTATTAAGTAACTGGGCACTTAAGTCTTCGCGGAAGAAGCTTTTGCTCGCAAAACGCATGGCGGCAAACTCACTGCCATCAAAGGTGACTTTACGGGCATCTTCCTGAACGACTTTATCCACCGTGCGATAGGTAATCGCGCCCACGTTATGGGTGCTCGCATTAACCGTTAGCGACTCATCGCCAGAGTAAAGCCATAACACCCAAGGCGACTGCACCGCACCGTTTAATATTTCAAGAGACTGACTGTTGTCACTGCTTATGCTGACCTCGGTGTTCAAGTTATCCGCTAGCACATTGTCGTCACCGTAAGTGAGGCCAAACCCGTATGGCAAAAGTGGCTCGTAGGTGTCGTCGCCAATATTCACAATTTGCTGTGGCTGTGCTGGCCATGAGAAAGGAAGCTTACCTTTAAAGTCTTGTTTGCCAAATAATACATCGGCCACCGCCGCGCCCTCTGAACCAGGCAACCATGCCGCTACGAACGCATCAGATGCGTTAAGCTCTGCGTTTACCCACATAGGGCGACCGCTGATAAAGACTGACACTACAGGAATACCCTGTGACTTGAAGCGCTCAAGCAGCGCTAGGTCTTTTTTATTGCCGTACTGATAAATTAGCGTCTCTCTGTCACCGTGGCCTTCTGCGTAAGGCTCTTCGCCAAATACTACAATTGCCACATCTGGCGTGTTCCCGCCTTGTGCAATTTCACCATCAACAGAAAGCACGACATCGCCACCCGCAGCCTCTACATGGTGTTTAATGCCGTCGTATATGGATGTGCCGTCAGGAAAATCAGCGTTGGTATTGTTGGTTCCCTGCCACGTAATACTCCAGCCACCAGACTGCTTGCCTATATTGTCTGCTGCATCGCCAGCCACTACTATGCGTTTAGCAGCAGATAGAGGAAGAATACCCTGCTTATTTTTAAGCAAAACCAGAGACTCACGCACAGCTTGACGTGCTACCTCGCGATGCGTTTCGTTTCCGATAAGCGACCGATCGCCAGATAAAGGGCGGTTGGCAGGACTTGGCTTATCAAACAAACCCGCTCGCAATTTTACTCGCAAAATACGGCGTACCGCGTCATCAATACGTGACATGGGAATGACGCCATCTTTAACGTGAGCTAAGGTAGATTCATATACCCCTTTCCAGTCGCTAGGAACCATAAAAATGTCCAAGCCAGCGTTAACTGCTTGTGCACAGTCAACGTTGCTGCAGCCTTTAACCTGGCCATGACCATTCCAATCTCCAACGACGAAGCCGTCAAAACCCATTTGCTCTTTTAACACATCAGTTAGTAAATATTTGTGGCCGTGAAGCTTTGCGCCATTCCAACTGTTAAACGACGCCATCACCGATTGAGCGCCTGCGGTTAAACCACCCACATAGCCCTGAGCGTGAATATCGAACAACGCTTGTTCGCTAGCAACATTGTCACCCTGATCGTCGCCGCCAACGGTTCCGCCATCACCCACAAAGTGTTTTACCGTACTGATAACTCGTTGGTCACTGAGAAAATCTTTATCAGCCGCGCCCTGCAGCCCTTTAACTACTGATGCCGCATAGTCGCGCACAATGGCTGGGTCTTCTGAATAACTCTCATAGGTCCGGCCCCAGCGGTCATCTCTCACCACCGCCACGGTAGGCGCGAAAACCCAATCGATACCCGTCGCCATGACTTCTTTCGCTGTAATGTGGGCTATCTTTTCTACCAATTCTGGATTTTTTGCAGCTCCTAAACCGATATTATGAGGAAATAAGGTCGCGCCAATCACATTGTTGTGACCGTGCACTGCATCTGTGCCCCACATGGTTGGAATTGCAGAGCCGTCGAGGCTGTCATCGATAGACGCTTGGTATAATTTTTCAGCTAGGGCAACCCAATCATCCGGCGTGGCGTGCTTATCATTGTTTGGAAAGGCACCACCTCCATTTAAATACGAACCGAAACCATACTGACGCATTTCTTCAACCGTGATATTGCGAATTTCCGGTTGGATCATCTGCGCTATTTTTTGCTCAAGCGTCATTTGCGATAAAAGGTCTGACACTTGCTTTTCCACAGCAGGGTCTTGTTTTACTTCTATGTCGAGTTTAGGCCATATTGCTGCAGCGCCTGTGTCAGCTGAGCTAGTTTTTAGCGAACTGCTCTGGTTAGCACTATCAACATTATTAACGGATACGTCTTTTTCAGATTCAGCGCAGCCACTTAGTAAAGCACCAGCAATGACTGAAGCGAGTAATGTATTTCGCATGGTGATTCCTTAATCTTTTATCAGTTGAGTTACGCGGCTGCCTATCAAACCGTAATAGGCGATATACAGGTAGCAAGACGCCGGTAGCAAGAATGACATAGTCACTCCGATGCTGTCTGCCAACATACCCTGGAATAAAGGGATGATAGCGCCGCCCACAATGGCTAAACATAAGATGCCTGAGCCCTGTGGCGTATCCTTACCAAGCTGCTGAAGTGCCAGACTGAAGATGGTAGGAAACATAATTGAATTGAACAGACCCACACCAAGTACGGTCCACAACGCAAGCGGTCCCGTGGTCGATATTGATAGCACTATTAGAAAGATAGCCATGGCTGAATTAAATGCCAATACGATACCACCAGACACTTTTTGCATTATTAATGCACCGATAAAGCGCCCTACCATGGCACCACCCCAATAATACGCCAACAACTTAGACGCTTTCGCTTCGGTTAAACCTGCAACCGAGGGACTCGCAAGGTAGTTAACTAACATACTGCCAATAGCCACTTCAGCGCCTACGTACATGAAGATACCGACTGCACCGAGTACGAGATGCTTGTGCTGCCACGCGCCACCTTTGAAGATACCGGTATTACTGCTGGTGTGATTAAGCTTAGGCAGTTTTAGATACAAAAACACGAGAGCAAGCAATAGCAATGAAGCTGCCAGTATAAGGTAGGGAATCTGAACGTCAGAAGCCGATGCGGTGGCAGCGTTGTGCTCACCTGTTGCACCGTACATTAAATACGAACCAAAGAAAGGCGCTACAGTGGTGCCAAGTGAATTAAATGCTTGTGTCATAGTAAGGCGAGAGGAGGCGGTTTTTGGGTCGCCTAACGCAGTGACATACGGATTTGCTGATACTTGCAAAATGGTAATACCGGATGCCAACACAAATAAGGCCAGCAGGAATACACCATATATTTGGCTCTCTGCAGCGGGATAGAACAATATGCATCCCAAGCAGGCTATGCCAAGCCCCAATACAATGCCTTTTTGGTAACCAATTCTAGAGACGATTGCGCCAGCGGGTAACGAAACAATAAAATACGCACTAAAAAAGCAAAACTGGATAAGCATTGCTTGTGTAAAAGTGAGGTTAAACGCACCTTTCAAATAGGGAATAAGAATATCATTCAGGCAGGTAATAAATCCCCACATGAAAAATAACGTTGTTAATGAAATGAGAGCAAAACGATAATTACCGTTTGGCGCCGCACTGTTCATTGGTTGTGATTCAGCTTGCGATGGTATGTCCACTGATAACCTCTATTGCTATTTTTGTAATTAATGATAAATTAACATTTGAAAGCGCTTACATGGAGATATGCACTCTTTGTAAGCGCTTACATTTCAGTGAATAATTACATGAAGCGTTGCCGAATTCAATGTAAAAATCATGTTATTTTTGATTTATGAATAACAAACTATAATCAAAGTTTGTTAAGCCTAGGACATGAGAAAATGCCAAACATTACGCTGCCCGCCGACTCCTTGTTGTTATCAAAGGACTTTTTATACGGCGTAGCCACCTCAAGCTTTCAAATAGAGGGTGATAGAAGCGGGCGACTAGACTCAATTTGGGACACATTTTGTTCACAAAATAACACCATTGAAGACAACTCCAATGGTGATATTGCGTGTCAGCATGTGGAAAAATGGCAGGAAGATGTTGCACTCATCGCAGGGTTAGGAGTTGATGCATATCGACTCTCAATCTCATGGCCTAGGGTGGTTAACAGCGATGGAACCATCAACCATATCGGCATGCAGTTTTACGTAAACTTGGTTGACGAGTTAGTAAAACGCAACATCAAAGTATTCGTCACCTTGTATCACTGGGATCTTCCTCAGTATTTAGAAGAAAAAGGCGGATGGTTAAATAGAGAAACGGCCACAGCCTTTGCGCATTACACTGACATAGTAGCCAGTGCGTTAGGTGATAAAGTGTATTCTTACGCTACCTTAAATGAACCATTTTGCTCAGCGTACCTAGGCTACGAACTCGGTATTCATGCACCGGGCAAAACCGGCGTGGCCAACGGCAGAAAGTCTGCGCACCATTTGCTGTTAGCACATGGTCTAGGTATGAAGGTGCTTCGCGAGAAATGCCCTAGCAGCTTAAATGGTATTGTGCTTAACTTTTCTACTTGCCACAGTGCCACAGAATCACCAGCCGATAAGTTGGCCGCAAAGCTTGCCGATGAATACCATAATCGTTGGTATTTACAGCCGATTATTGAAGGCACCTACCCGGATGTGTGCGACCAACTGCCCGTAGAGCAACAGCCGGATATTCTCGAGGGAGACATGGACATTATCTCTCAGCCAATAGATTTCTTGGGCATTAACTTTTATACGCGCACCGTATATAAATCCACAGAAAATGGTTGGTTCGACGTACAAGAACCTGAGAATGTGCCTTTAACTGCCATGGGCTGGGAAATTACTCCCGATGCCTTTACTGAGCTATTAGTAGATTTGCACCAGCGATATTCACTGCCACCCATTTACATTACCGAAAACGGTGCCGCCATGGATGATGAAATGGTAGAGGGTGAAGTTGCAGACAGCGACCGCGTTGACTATTTCAACTCCCACCTTAACGCCGTACACAATGCCGTTAAGGCAGGTGTGGATATTAAAGGGTATTTCGCGTGGAGCCTGATGGATAATTTTGAGTGGGCACTTGGCTATACAAAACGATTTGGCATTGTGTATGTAGACTACAGCACTCAAAAAAGAACGTTAAAACAAAGTGGTATTGCCTATCAAAAACTGGTCAACAGTAGAGTTAATGTTACATTAGCGGGATAGGATAAAAGGATAAGTACCCCACACCATGGCAACTATATACGAAGTTTCAGAAGCAGCAGGCGTTTCACTTGCTACCGTTTCCCGCGTTATGAATGGAAACACGAAAGTAAGCGACCGCACCCGTAAAAAAGTTGAGACCGCAATGGCTGAATTAGGCTATCAGCCAAATGCCATTGCACAGTCCTTAGCATCTAATAGAACTAATAGTGTGGGCCTATTAGTTTCTGAACTTCACGGTTCTTACTTCGGCGACCTAATGAGCACCGTAGAGCAGGCGTTAAAGCTGTATGGTAAACACGTTATTATTACTGCCGGACACGTGGATGAAAAACGTGAGCATGACGCCATTGAGTTTTTGAAAAGTCGCCGGTGCGACGCCCTTATACTGCATGCTGAAGCGGTGTCAGATGAGTACTTAACAACCTTGTGCAAATCCGACCTACCCGTTGTGGTTATTAACCGAAAAGTAGACGGACTGGATGATCATTGCTTTGTTGTTGATAACGAAAAAGGGGGGTATTTAGCCGCCCAAGCAGCAATACAGCAGGGGCATAAAGAGATAGGTTACATTAGCGGCCCCAAATTCAAAAAAGATGCAAGCGATCGCCTAGCTGGGCATAAACGTGCGCTTACTGAAGCAGGCATTGAAGCAAAAGACGACCATATTTTTGAAGGTGATTTTCATGAATCCTCGGGGCAAGAGGGCATGCATTATTTGAAACAGCACTTTCCTGATATTACCGCCCTTATCTGCGCCAACGACGAAATGGCGTCTGGTGCAATGACAGCGGCGCGAGAGGCAGGGCTTGAAATTCCACAGCATCTGTCTATCGTGGGTTTCGATAACGTGCTGTTTTCCCGTTATTTATACCCAAAGCTCACCACCATCAATAACCCCATTCAATCCCTTGGCGAAATGGCCGCGCGCTGGGTGCTTAAGAATGTCTACGACACCAAGATAAACCACGCTATTGAGCATTTGTTTGTGCCTGAAGTCGTTGAAAGACATTCACTGAGCAAGCGCTAATATGATAAAAAATGTGCCTACCTCGCTTTACTATACGCTTATCGTCTCCCTTGGAGGCTTTATATTTGGCTTTGACGCTAGTGTAATATCTGGCGCCATTGGCTTTATTGACGTTGAATTTGGCTTAAGCGACTGGCAACAGGGCTTTGTTGTAAGCTCTCCTACCCTTGGCGCATTGTTTGCCATGCTGTTTGCGGGCGCAATAAGCGACGCTATTGGTAGGCGTAAATCACTTATTATTGTTGCACTACTGTATTTTATCTCGGCCATTTGCTCAGCATTGGCACCAAACTATGTATTATTGGTTGCTGCACGCTTCATTGGCGGTATTGCGTTTTGCTCGTTAATTATTGCACCGGTTTATATTTCTGAAATTAGCGCGGCTAAACACCGAGGCAAAATGGTGTCGGTGAACCAACTGAATATCGTGCTTGGCTTCGCCCTGTCCTACTTCAGTAATTATTATTTCTTGCAGCTCAGTAACAGTGAGCTCACATGGGTAAAAGAGCTTGGCATTGATACCCATACTTGGCGCTACATGCTAGGACTTGAAACCCTGCCCGCTGCGCTCTGGTTTACCCTGCTTTTCTTTGTACCTAAAAGCCCTCGCTGGCTCATGCTGAAAGGAAAAACCGACGAAGCCAAGCAGTCAATATCTACGCTTTTCGACCCCCGTGAAGCAAAAATGCAGCTTGATGAAATTTACTCATCGCTGTCAGAAAAGAGCTGGTCGTTAAAAGAGCGGCTTAGCTCTCTCACCGTTAAATCGATGCGTTATCCATTGTTTATTGGTATTACCATCGCCATTGCTCAACAAATTACCGGCATTAACGTCATTTTCTTTTACGCCCCCACTATTTTTGAACAAAGTGGTGTGGGTACCGACGCTGCATTTATGCAAGCGGTTTGGATTGGCCTGGTGAACGTCGCATTTACCGTGGTTGCCATGTTAACCATCGATAAATGGGGCAGAAAACCGCTGCTTATTATTGGCCTTTGCGGTGTTGCTATCAGCATGACAGTATGTGCCTACGGCTTTAAACAGGCAGTGTATGAAATTGACAGCAGCGATATTGCAGTAATACAACAAACAGACCAGCAGCTTGCTGCCAAGCTCACAGAGATAAAAGATGTGGTGTACTACTCAGACGTCACCTTTAAACAGAGTCTGCAGGCTACGCTGACCACCGCTGAATATGACACACACCAGCAAAATATACTCAACAGCAGTATTACTATGAACGCGCCCTTAGTGCTATTTGGCATTATTGCCTTCGTGGCGTCTTTTGCTGTATCCCTTGGCCCTGTAATGTGGGCCATGCTAGCGGAAATATTCCCTAATCAAACCCGGGCTATCGCCATATCTCTTGTGGGCGTGATTAATTCACTCACCAGCTTTTTAGTACAGCTTGTTTTTCCTTGGGAGTTAATGAATTTAGGCGCTGCGGCGACCTTTTTCTCCTACGGTATTTTTGCCCTAGTAAGCTTAGTATTGGTCGTTAAATACTTCCCTGAAACTAAGGGGAAAACCTTAGAGCAAATTACCGAATCGTTTGAGGTTAGATAAAACTAAACTCTAATTACGTGGCCGCAAAGAAAGCAAACCAATTTACGCCAACTGGCGCTCGTGCAACCCTGTGTTTTCTACATTCGCTTCTTCTAACACCACATGCTTATCAATAGACAGCGCAGTGGGTAGCACATGAGAGGCCACGATAACTAATCTACGCTGAGCCTCTTTTTCTAGTAAAGCGCACACCTGCTCTTGGGTTCTAATATCAAGGCCTTCAAACGGCTCATCAACCATTAACACGATTGGCTCAGCTAACACGGCTCGTGCTAAAGCAAGCCGTTTTCGCTCTCCACCAGATAGTTGCCTGCCCGACTTTCCAACCCAATTTGTTAACGGTAAAAGCGTGTCCAAGCCCAATGCTGATAATAATTCACACATGCTTTTTTGCGAAATATCACACCCTGCGGGGTCTAAATTCATTTTAATGCTGCCAGATAAGATAATGGGTTCTTGCTCTACATATAACCAACGCTTTACCAAACCTTCGGGTAAGGCGTGACCATCTACTTTTCGCTCACCGTTAGCCGTAGCGGGTAATAAGCCGGCTATTGCCTGCAAAAGAGATGACTTCCCACAGCCAGATGCACCGCTTATCGCTACCACACCCTTTGCAGGTAAGTTGATGGTTACCGGCACAGTACTGCGACCTTTCGCCGCAAAATGCGTAAGCTGTAAAGACGTTAACACCGGTTTTTCTGCCAAATGCCGTATAGGCGATGTGTTCAAGCTATCTAACGCGTTACTGCTCTGTTGATGTTGCGCCGCATTTGCTACCGCATTAAAGCTAGCCGACGCCCAATCTGGCGCGGCTAACAACACCATTGGCACAATAAGCGCGATGGGAGCAAACACGGCGACCTCTGCAAACGGCAATACACCGGCCATCAATAACAACGTAAGTAAAAAAGCGGCACCTTGGAACATCCACACTGTATGTATTGTCTTTCTCTTTTGCTGAAGCTGCTGCTGCCATACAGACGCCGCGCTTGGGGCATTTTCAACATTCTTTTTGCTATTCAAATGCCAAATTGGGCTTGCCGCCAAAAAGTGTGAGGAAGCACGTCTAAATGCGC
Source organism: Alteromonas sp. LOR (assembly GCF_000753865.1). GTDB lineage: Bacteria > Pseudomonadota > Gammaproteobacteria > Enterobacterales > Alteromonadaceae > Alteromonas. The sequence continues at coordinate 125,217 of NZ_JQFW01000049.1, forward strand.
TCGTTGCTTCTGTGTTTTCACGCGCTATCGCTAATGCACTTAGCCATTGAAGGGTAAGCAGAATAATCCATGCGCAGTACAAAATAACGAGATAAATAGCACCGGGAAGGCTCGTCCATAACGCAGTTATACACGTCACAGTAAAAATAAATAGAACGCTAGATAAGGGGGAAATCCACGCTATCCATTTGCTAGCAAGCACTTCGGTGTGCTGCGCTAATGCTTCCGTAGACGATGCTTTGTCGTCTAATTGGCAGTTGTGTAGTTGTGAGAAAACATCCATTCTCACGGCTGCAATTCGACCTAGCAGATCCTTATGGCCAACCCACATACTGGCATATCCCGATGCTATACGAAGCAGCGCCAAACCACGAATGACCACGGCGGGAATCACGTAGTTAAACCCCATTGGTGCAATTGCGCTGATGGCGATAAACCATGAAGAAATCACTAAGATACTGAGCCCGGCGGTAGCGTGAACCACAGCAAGTACAAGGGTTATGTAGGCAGGCCTGCTTTCATTCTTCATTTTACTGCTCTTTCTTTTCAGCATGACTCAACGGATGTTTATTAATAACCTGTTGGTGCTCTACGTGCCAGAAACCAGAAAACCAATTGGCTGGCAACGCTTTATGTGAAGCCCATATCACTGTTTTATCCTGAGTTAGTCGGTAGATAAGTTGCGCTATTCGATGGTGCTGCTCATCGGGAAGGTGTGCTGTGGGCTCATCGAGTAACCATAATGGGCGATCGCGCAATAGGGCTCTCGCTATGCTTAGGCGCTGCGCCTCGCCACCTGAAAGTAGCGGGTAGTCGGTCATTAGGGTATCTAAACCAAAGGGTAGCTGCTTAAGCCAATGGGACAGCTCGACTTTTTCTAACATCGCTAGTAGCTGCTGGTCTGTGTATCGGTCGTATAAACACAAATTGTCTCTTACGCTGCTGGGTAAAATAACAGGGTGCTGAGTTAACCATATTGACGGCCACTGACAGCGATGTGTTGCACGGCGCTGACCTGCTAATGCCTCTAAAAGCAGGGTTTTGCCGCTCCCTGAACGACCGCTAAGTAAAATGCAGTCGCCTTTATTAAGCGTCAGGGTTTGCGCACTGACTATGGCGTTCTTGCCTTGCCCTGCCTCTGCCAGCTCATCAAATACCGCGAATTTTTCTGCAACAAATCGATTGGCATTTTCACCATGCGCTGAGATGGTTTGCGTTGCGTCCACTGTATCGTCTTTCATTTCGGTATCACAAAAGGAGCTCGCCACAATTGGTTTAAGTGCTTCCATAGCAGACTCGGCCTGTGCTTTTTGGTGATAGATTTGTCCTAACCTTTTCATTTCACTTAGCAGTAAAGGAACAACAAGTAGGATCCACAGGCCCTGTTGCAAAGTAATTTCAGGGCCAACATTTAGCTCATCAAGTAGTGTAAAGCCGATGAAAACCGCGACTAGCGCCACAGATAAGGTGGCAAAAAAATCCAGTACGCTGTTAGATAAAAAAGCAACACTCACCACTTTCATGGTGCGTAAATTTAAGGTCTCGCTTGCCTCTTTGAGTAAATCGGTTTGCTTTTCGTGAGCTTGAAAGGTGGACAACATAGGCAGTGCCGCCAATCTATCTGTAAACATACTGCCAAGACGGGACAGTGCTATAAAGTGTTTCTGATGAAGTGCGGCTGCCCCTTTGCCTACAATGATCATAAACAAAGGCACCACCGGCAAAGTGACGAGCAGTCCTGCACCGATAACGGGGTTCACAACAAATATTACCGCCAGCGCGAGTAGCGGTACTATTACCGCGATGGCTTGCTGCACGCTATATTCTACTGCCCAGTCAGTTACGTCGTGCAATTGCTTTTGCCACAGCGACTGCCAGTAAAACACTGTTTGCTGTCGAACCAGTGCGTGCTGACGATTGGCAAAAACCGCCGTTAGGGCTTTCTCTAGCTTTGCCAATGTATTGGTTTTAGTGTCTAGAGACTTGTGGTTAGACACCCCTTGCAGTAGCCAGGCAAACAGTAAAGCAAGGCCAAGACCGATGATATGAGAGTGTGTTCCATGAACCTTATTAACTACCCAGCTATGGGCGATATGAGAGAAAAAATAAAAACCAATGATTAAAGAAAAAAGCGACAAACACTTAATGACGACCAGACGTGTTTGTGATGTACGCACACCAAGCTTATGCGCCTCATCAAGCTGCCTACACCAGGAAGTCAGTGTTTGTCGGTTGGGAACCTTTTCTTTAGTCACTGTTTACTCGTTTAATATTATTGTGTGTGTCTAGCGTTATTCAAAAGCACGCGTAAAAACTAATTCAAAAATAGGTGCAGCCACCTTCACTATTGTGTAAGTGGCTGCGCCTGCTTTATGCAAACTAGCTGCACTAACTTAACTAACTTAACTAACTGCACTATCTTAGCTAACTTCATTAACTGAGCTAGCTAGGTTGTTGCGGTCTACATTTCTATATTTTAAAACAGGGTTAGTCTGCGTCTTCAGGCCGGTCCATATTCTCTGTCGACTCCAGCCACATGGCATTAATAATGCCAAACGAACACGCTAGCAAAACACCCAATATCCAAGCGAAATACCACATAATCGTCTCCTTAATAAATAGTATGAGATTGGTCTAGGTCGTCGTTTTTAATGCGACCGCGCATGACATAAAAGCTATACGCCGTGTAACTCAGCACAATGGGTACAAAGATGCATGCAACGATAAACATCACGTTTAATGTAAGATGACTTGAGGTAGCATCCCAAACGGTCAGGCTTGCATTCGGCATGGTGATACTAGGCATTAGAAATGGAAACATGGACATTCCCGCGGTTAAAATAACCCCTGCAATGAAAAGCGCACTCGATACGAAAGCCATCCCACCGTTACCTCTTTTAGAGAAAAACGCACAAGCAAGACCAGCAACAGTACCTAACACAGGAGCAATAATGGTTAGCGGATAATCGCGGTAGTTGTTTAACCAGGCTCCAGCTTCCACTGCTACTTCTTTTTTCAGCGGGTTTGACGTGGCTATCGTATCCACTGCCGAGGTAATAACGAAGCCGTCTAAGAACGCCACCCAAATACCCGCAAGAACGAACAGCACAACCCCAACTAAACTCAACACAATAGAGACGGCGCGGGCACGAACCGCGATAAACCCATCGGTTTTCATTTGCAGCCACGTAGCGCCGTGATTCAGCAGTATGGCTACTGACAATAGGCCAGCCACAAGTGCAAAAGGCGTAAGCAAACCAAAGAAAGACCCTGTGTAAGTTGAACGCAAGGTGTTGTCCATCTCAAAAGGCACACCTAACAACAGGTTTCCAAAGGCGACACCGAAGATAAGTGAAGGGATAACGCCACCTGCAAACAATGCCCAATCCCAGGCTTTACGCCATTGAGGGTTAGGTAACTTACTGCGGTAATCAAACCCAATAGGACGCATCCACAGCGCAATCAATGTGAGCGCGAGGGCTAAGTAAAAGCCCGAAAAGGCCGTTGCGTAAATCATGGGCCAAGCGGCAAAAATAGCGCCACCTGCAGTGATAAACCACACCTGATTGCCATCCCAATGAGGGCCTATGGTGTTAATCATAACGCGGCGCTCTTTATCGTTTTTACCGATGAGGGTGAGTAGCGCACCCACGCCTAAATCGAAACCATCGGTAACCGCAAAGCCAATAAGCAACACGCCCACTAAGCACCACCACACTACGCGAAGCATCTCGTAATCAATCATGCTTTTGCTCCTTCATTGTCGATATCAATTAACTCGAGTTCAGATTCACTCTGCGTTTCTTCAGGTGGTACTGGCCCTTTTTTGGCAAACTTTTTCATTAGGTAAAATGCGATAATAAACATGACAGTATAAAACGCGGTGTAGGCAACCATAGTGGTTACAACATCACTGACAGCAAGATTAGATACAGAGGCATGCACGGGTAATATTTCTGCAATTGACCACGGCTGACGCCCATATTCGGCCACAAACCACCCTGCTTCACTGGCTACCCAAGGTAGAGGCAAGCTAAACAAAGACGCTTTCAACAGCCAGCGGGGCTGAGTAATCCGGTGTTTTGTGCTGTAGTAAAAGGCACAGATAAACAGCGCCAACATGATAAAGCCAGACGCCACCATCAATCGGAAACTCCAGAACAGCGGAGCGACGGGCGGAATACTGTAGTCCACCGCTTGTTGCAACGCTAAGTCAGACGGGTTGGTAACATCGTTAGCGTAAGGCTCTAGCAGCATGGCATAGCCTAAACTGTCTTTGTGCGCTTCAAACGTGGCGAGTTCTTGCTCTGTTGCCGTGCCGCTTCGCACGCTATCAAGCAATTCATACGCTTTGATGCCTTCCAAAATGCGCGCTCGATTTTGTTCTTTGAGATCCTTTATCCCTGTGACTTCTTCAGTGAGAGAGCGAGTGGCAATAATGCCCATAGCCCACGGGATTTGAATTGCATATTCGGTCTCTTGCTTTTCGTCGTTAGGCAATCCAAACACAGTAAAGGGAGCAGGCGCTGGGTGCGTCTCATACTCGGCTTCAACCGCCGCAAGTTTTACTTTTTGCACATCGCCAAGTTCATACCCGCTTTCGTCACCTAATACGATGACCGATAGGGTTGCTGCTAAGCCAAAGCTTGCCGCAATAGCAAACGAACGACGGGCAAACGCAATATGCTTGTGATTAAGCAAGTAATAGCTAGATATAGCTAACACAAAGATAGCGCCGGTGACGTATCCTGCTGAAACCGTATGCACAAACTTAACTTGCGCCACAGGGTTGAAAATAACTTCAGCGAAGCTCGTCATTTCCATGCGCATTGCTTCAAAGTTAAACTCTGCACCTACTGGATACTGCATCCAGCCGTTAGCAATGAGGATCCACAGTGCAGAGAAATTTGAGCCAATGGCTACCAGCCACGTTGCCATAAGGTGTTTAACCTTAGACATTTTGTCCCAACCAAAGAAAAAGAGACCTACAAAGGTCGACTCTAGAAAAAACGCCATTAATCCTTCGATGGCAAGGGGAGCACCAAAAATATCACCCACGTAATGGGAGTAATATGACCAATTCATTCCAAACTGGAATTCCATGGTAAGGCCTGTCGCCACGCCAATAGCGAAATTGATACCAAACAACTTGCCCCAAAACTGAGTCATTTGTTTGTATATTTCTTTACCGGTCATGACATAGACCGACTCCATAATGGCCAGCAAAAAGCTAAGCCCCAGGGTTAGGGGTACAAATATAAAGTGGAACATTGCGGTTAACGCAAATTGCCACCGCGATAGTTCTATTAACGTATCGCTCATGGGTTATCTCCCTTGTATCTTAGATGCGCAGCTCGCATCTGGCGTTGGTTAAAGTAATTGGCTTAATGCATGTAACAGCTAGCAGCAAAGCTCCCCTGCTGTAAAAGCAACGAGCAAACTGATTTACCGTGATAAAAATTATTGCATGGAGGAAGAGGCAGGGTTTTGATCTAACGCAAAGGACTGACGAGATAAAAAATGTCAAATTTGACAATTAAATGACAAATTTGACATGTCTTGAGTATAAATGTGGGTAGCTAATCTGCCTGTGGCTTAGGTGGCAAATAGGTAAGAGAAAAGGCACCTCTTAAACTTCCAACATCAAATCCGGTGGCCTCGTCGTTGGGGTATGCTTCTTTGATGGTACGGTAAACGTCAGGCGCGATATTATTGCCATGGCACGCTGTGCATACTTGGCCAGTTTGAATAGCCTTCATATATCGCACTTCTCCTGTCTGCTCATCCACATGCATCGCTTCTAAAGGGCCTGGCAGGTTTTGTGATAGCTGCTCAGCAAAGTGAGCTAGTTGAGTTTGTTCCCATTCATCTGCTGTATTATTAGGGTTTCGTACTTTTAATGCGGTTCTACCTACTGTCCAACCCTCGTTACTTAACGACTGTGCTATGGGCTCTGCCACCAGTTTACACTCTGCGACGCCTGCCTCTAAGCCACCGCGTTTAATCGCTTGCTGCAGCCTTACTTTTAGCGCGCCGCCGAGGGCTTTTGCATGGCCTCTGGCTTCCATGCGGATGTCTTCTAAATGATCTGGTGAAGCCGGTTTCTGTGTTGCATTTGCCGCCCCTGAGGCCAGTATGGCTACGGTGCAAGCGAAGGCACTGATGACCACAAGCCCTTTGCGTAGAGGCGTTTTTTTGCTAGTACTTATACTTGTCGCGATATTGTCAAATGAGTAGGGATTCATCTTGCCAACCTTAGGTGTTGATTGTTTGTTTAATTCCTCAGTGTTTTCGCACTATTTCAACGTATTTCAGCGGTGAAAAGGCTGTCTTAACAGCAAAGGTTCTGCGTTTGATAAACAAGCAACGTGCCAACGTGATAGTATTTGGAATAATAAATTAGGATTAGCTAATGTATTTTGTGAGTGCGATATGAATATATCTATTATTCAAGCCATGATTAACGCCATTGATAAGCCTGCTATTTTTATTAGCCCTAACTACGTTATTGAAGCCGTCAATAAACCGTATCGGGACACCTACCCTGTTGATATAAAGTTAGGTTTCAGCACTTGCTATCACGTGTCTCATCGAAACAACAAACCATGTAATGAATGCGGTGAAACCTGCCCAATGCAGGAAAGTAAAAAAACAGGCAGGGCAGCGAATGCGGTGCATATTCACGCCACTAATGAAGGCCAAAGCTATTGCGACATTCTTATGCGGCCAATATTCGGTAGCGCGGGGGAACTATTAGGCTACCTGGAAGTATTGGATAAGCTGACATTTGCGTCGAATAGCCCGTCCCCCGGTAAAATGATTGGTGAGTCTGAGGCGTTTAAAGCCATGCTGAATAAAATTAATCGTGCGGCTAAATCAGACATTTGTGTACTTTTACAAGGTGAAACTGGGGCGGGAAAAGAGCTTGTATCACAGGCTTTGCACTCTGCAAGTTACCGTGCCAACAAGCCTTTTGTTGTGATTGAATGCACAGGGCTGTCTGATGCGTTATTTGAAAGCGAGCTCTTTGGTTACGAAAAAGGCGCTTTCACTGGTGCGTTTTCAAGTAAAAAAGGGCTGGTTGAGGCCGCTGAGGGCGGCACATTGTTTTTTGATGAAATTGGTGACGTACCATTAGCCATGCAGGTGAAATTACTGCGCTTATTCGAAACTCAAACCTACCGCCCGGTGGGCAGCACGACTGTAAAAAAAGCGAACTTTAGACTTGTTTGTGCGTCTCACAAAAACATAAAAGCGATGGTTCAGCGTGGCGAATTTAGACAAGATCTTTATTACCGAATAGCAGGGTTTCCCATTCAGCTGCCGGCCCTGCGAGAGCGTCCTAGCGACATTCCAATGTTAGCTACGCATATTTTATCGGCGCTAGCAGAGAAAAAACGCCTTCACAAAACGGTGTTAAACCGCCTTTCTACTTATTCCTTTCCTGGCAATATTAGAGAGTTAAAAAATATAATTGAGCAGGCAGCGCTGCTTGCTAATGAAACAACAATTCGTGAGCACGACCTGCCTGAATCTATTTTTGACGAAGCTACTGATAGTGCTACTGATAGCGCTGTGAATAACAGCTCCGATAATACATTTAACCGTGCAGTGAACGGTTCATATAACAGCACATCTACTACACTTACTGCCGCAAACTCAGACGCATTCTTAAAAGAAAATATTATGACGCTTGAGCACGCTGAAGCAGATTATCTAAAACAGGTTTGTCGTAATTATACTGGCAGTGTAGAAGAACTCGCTGAAGCCTTAAACGTAAGCGTGAGAACACTCTACCGGAAACTCCAAAAGGCAAATATCAAAATAAAAGGAGCTTTCTCTTAATCTTTTGTTTTAATCCTACCTTTTAAACCAGCCCTAACTCAGTTTTATCATTTGCCTGTAGACGGCTTCCCGTAAAAAGCGCTAGGATAACTGAAACATTTGGGGAGACGAGATCATTATTCGTTTTACGCTTACCACGCTGTTGTGCTTATCATTGCTAATGCAAAATGCATTGGCACTGGGTCTTGCTGCATTTTCAATGCAACAGGCACAGCTTCTTGTAAGCGAAGACATAGAGCTAATTTGTACCGGCAAGAACATGCGCTACATTTCGGTGAGTCAAACTCAACTGAAAGGCGAATTTGTTTATGTCAATCTTGACTCCCCCGACTTCCCAGCACTTTCAGATACACTGAATACTCTCGACACCCTTGATCACTCGCAACCTATCGATTGTACAAACGGTACACTGGCAGACCTTCCATCAAGTGATAGCGGTGTTTCACACTATGCTATCGACGCCCTTTTTATTCGCTACAAGGCGCTTGAAACTCGACTCAAACAGCAGCCTTACACTGCCTTTGCCTACTCGGCTGCACTAAGCCGCGCACCACCTATTTCATAACACCATTTAGTAAAAAATTGCTGACACAGAGTCTGTAGATTCCAAGCAGCATCATCTCTATTTAATATTTGGAAGTATTATGAAATTATCTGCAATTGCGCTCGCTGTGGCGAGCATCGGCTTGTCGTACTCAAGCTACGCCGCTAACGAAAACCTCCACCGCAGCCTTGATAAAAACAGTGCGCTTTCTCCAGAAAAGAGCGCTCCCGCATCGGCAATGGCATCGAAGTCGGTAATAGCACCGGCATCAACATCAGCATCCACCGAAATCATTACCGTCATCGGCTCGCCATTACGCTCTCAGAAAAGTGAGTCAATTACACCGCAAACTAATATGGATGCAGATTTTGGCGACCAACTCAGCACCCTTCCGGGTTTATCGATAGCCCGCAACGGCCCCGTTACTGCACTCATTCAGTATCGAGGCTTGTTTGGCGACAGGGTGGGAATATCGGTTGATGGTGTCAACATTGTTGGAGCAGGCCCTAATGCAATGGACTCGCCTCTTTCCCACGTACTGCCTGAGCCAGGGTTAATTGCTACCTTGTATCGCGGCATTGTGCCGGTGAGTGCAGGAGTACAAACACTCGGAGGCCAAGTAAATATAGCATCGCCAGCTGATGCGCTGTTTTCTATCGCCGATGGATTTCAAGGCAATATCAGCGCAAGCGCAATGGGGCCTGGCTCTGCTCAGCAGTATCAAGGAAATGCTTTTTATGCCACACAGGACAGTTTCTTCAGCGGCACCTTTATGCATCAACAGCGGTCAGAGCGTGAGTCTGGTAACGGAGAAGCAATACCCAACAGTAACTATCAACGAAATGGCGGTAAGTTGCGCATAGGACATCAAATTGGGCAACATCAATTTGACGCGAGCTATCAGTGGCTGAATACTAATGAAAGCGGCACACCCGCCCTCGCTATGGACATTACGTTTATCGATGCCGCATGGTATCGCCTAGGTTATCGCTACAACGCAGATACCAACACTTACCTTACCGTTAATGTGTTTGGAAACAGTAATCAGCACATTATGGACAACTTTTCTCAGCGGCCACTGATGATGGCCAACATGGCTCGCTTAAATACAACCGACGCAGTGGCGCAAGGGCTCGATACTACTTTTGTTACGCCATGGATAGACGGTGAACTGCGGTTGGGAGTAAACCTTCATAAGGGGCGTAATAACTCTGTGATTTCTAACCCTAACAACCCTATGTTCTTTATTGATAATTTTAGTAGCAGCACCCGCAGTACCACCAGTGCATTCGCCGAATGGGATTATTCATCAAAAACATTTTCTACGCTAATTGGCCTGCGTTACAGCAGAGTTAACCTAGATGCAGATGCAGCAGCCTCGAGCCTAACTATGATGAACGAGGCTGTTGCTTCCTTAGCGCAAAGTTTCAATGATGGGCCGCGGAGCAAAACTTATAATATGGTTGACGCTGCGGCCTCTGTTTTTTATCACTTAAATGATAAAACCGACATAGTGCTAGGTGCGTCGCAAAAAAATAGAGCGCCCACGTTTTTTGAGCGTTTTACCTGGCTTCCACTTGGCATTACTGGCGGGCTTGCGGATGGATTTAACTACATTGGCAATCTTGAGTTAGAAAACGAAACTGCACGGCAATTTGAGATAGGCATCGATTACACCATGGCATCGTGGCAAATCTCACCCCGTCTGTTTTACCAAGACATAGAAAATTATATTGCCGGTTCGCCCTCCTCAAACATGGCCGCAAACATGTTTTCCACCATGATGTCTGGTCGTGCCCCTTTTATGTGGAGCAACACTGACGCAGTGATAACGGGGGCCGATGTGACTGTTAACGGACAGCTTTCGGACACGGTTTCACTAAATTCGGTATTGAGTATACAACACGGTAATCGAGACGATATTGATGATGCCCTATTTCGTATAGCCCCTGAACGCCTTTTAACCACCATAGATTGGCAGACCTCGGTGTTGACAACACCAGTGACAATGAGTGTTACCTCTGAGCTAGTAGGAAGACAGAGCCACACCTCGTCATTACAAAACGAGGACAGCACACCAGGCTATGGCTTATTGCATATATCTTCCCGATGGCAGCCTCATAGAAACTTTCAGCTAACCGCTCAGATAAACAACCTGTTTGACAAGTTTTACGCACCACATACGGCAGGGGTAAATCGCGTTATGCAGTCTGACGTTGCCATTGGTGACAAGGTACCCAATCCTGGGCGCGAATGGCAGATATCGATTAGCTATCGCTACTGATAATTTGCCTTATTAAACGTATTGGTGATGAAAAGATCTAACCGTTAAGAACGTGGGCTTCTGCTTTCTTTTCGGTTGGGCTTTTTTGTTGGCATTTTTTTGTTGGGCTTTTTTTGCTCGCCTGTGCTTTGTTGAATCGATGTACTTCGGTTGGTGTGATCAAATTGACAAAACTAAACGTTTAAAATTTGTTCAACACAAATGGTGAAACGCCATGGCGCTACAAAGCTACATCACGAAAGCATTTGCTACACTTATAGACGAGCACAGCACAATGTCGTCAAAAACAATCGCCCGCCAAGTACTGCAAAACAGTGGGCTAAGCGAAGACGACATCAAGATATGTATCGAGAGAAAAACGCTGTCTTACACCTATATTTTTGAGGCGTAGTATGAAGTTTGCCTAGAGCTTTGCCATTTTATACTTAGATATTGTGCTAGCTAGCGCTCGCATTTTAAACCAAGCGCTTTTAATGCCCGCTTTAGCCCTTGGCTTATTGCGCGTTTAAATGAAGACTCCAATACTTATTCTTTTAATAGATTCAGCGCCGGACTTAACACTCACTTCACGCGCCACCTTAAATAGGCAACCCTCCATATAAAGATATTCTTATATTAAATCATTGATTCAATTTTTCTTTATAGCCTTTCGGGATAAAGTGTTGAGCCAGTACTTTGAACTAGTGCTTTGAATTAGCTCTTGGAATACGTCGTCAAATAATGACTGAAATAGGCAGCGTTTTAAAAGTAATCGCCGAGGAGTGTTAATTGGTTAAAGTGCGTGTAAAAAACTTCAAACATTAAGAAAATTTTACACTCGGTAATTATCGCGTTTTACTCGAAAATTAACAAATAAACCGAGATAAACTAAAAAACCTATACAAAACAACAATATAATTAATTTTCAAGCAGGAAAAGAAAGATGGCACAGTTCAAGCATGTATTATACTAACGGATAAGGTAAGAGCGTAATGTGAAGCCAGGAAGGCTTTTGAAATGGAGAGTCCATATTACGTAAGAGCGAGTTTGGTAGGTAGACAATTGTCACGATTAAAAGGAATGTGTCAACCACGGATAAATGGATTGAACCGAACCACGCTTTAGGACACTGAATGTCCGTTATGCTACTAATCGATGATGCGGTTGAGTTGGGATTAACTCAATAAAACTGAGCAGGATGCAAAAAGGCTATTTAATACGGAACTTAAATAACTTTTCTCAGTACCCTCATCGAAAGTATCGACATTGACGTCGTATCTAGCAAGGGATTGTAACTTATTTGGTATCGTTGAAGACTGTGTGTTACTTCAGCGAAACCATAGCGAGGACGTTGGTATGTACCCCGTACACTATCAATGAGTTGTCACATGACGACTAGCCTCTCCCCACCAAGACCCATCCCGGTCTTTACACAACTCTGATTTTTGCCCGCCTTTGGCGGGTATTTTTTTGCTCTAAATTAAGTAACACCATGACTTCGTGATACCCTAATAGGGTGTAGAATTTTTGTTAGGTATCCCCTCTTTTGCCCTCTTCTTCAAGGTTACAGCCCTCGTCGGCAATCGTATTCAGAGTTCTGTTTTGTGCGCTCCTTGCTACATCGGTGGGGCAAAGCGTTATGCTTGCTACATTACCGTCAATGGGGCGAGAAGCTAATCTATCTGAATTTCATATCGCTACAATAATGTCTAGCTCGGCGCTGATCTTTGCTATTGGCACCAATGTTTGGAGCAAAATAGCGCGGCGAGCTGGGTTTAAACGCATCCTAATTGTTGGACTTGCAGGATACAGTGCAGGAACCTTTGCTTTTGCAAGTGCGTGGATGGCAGGCTTTTCCGGCCTCATCAGCGGAACTAACCTTTTTTTAGCACTGCTTATTAGCCGCAGTCTGCAATCTACTATTATGTCAGCGACGCCTCCATCTGCTGTGGGCTACGCGGTGGCGATTAGCTCAGCCTCTGGGCGTGTAAGCGCTATAAGCAAAGTCACCTCGGCTAGTAATGTTGGTCAAATTATAGGCCCTGCCTATGCGGGGCTGCTTGTGGGCTTTGGATTGCTCGCTCCCCTTTATAGCATCGTCATTTTAACAATGTTGGCACTTATATTAGTCGTTTTTAAGCTACCTGTATTACCGCCGCAATCTTCAGAAAAACAGACTCAATCGCAAAATTTGGTACAAGATAACCCAACACGTTTACCCTATGTTTTTGTTGCTAGCTGCGTTTGCGTATTTGCAGCAATGGCAATGATGCAGCAAACCATGGGTTTCTTCTTTATCGATTTTTATGCTAAAAGCCCTGTTGAAGCCGCACGATTAGTGGGTTTTGCGATGATGATGAGCGCAGTAACCTCACTCACAGTGCAGTTTACTGTGGTGCAAAGAGCTCGCATAAGCAAAGAAAGCATGATGTCGATAGCATTACCGCTGCTATCCTTGGCTTACCTAGTTCTGTTTTTACAGAAAAGTTTTACAGTCTCTTATCTGGGCATGGCAATTATGGGCGTGGGTATGGGCATGGCCTACCCGTCTCTTGCTGCAGCAGCGACAACCTATTGCTCACCGTCGCAACAATCATCAATTACCGGTTTAATTACCGCAACAACGGCAATGGGATATATTGTAGGCCCGCCACTGGCTGCAACACTCTATCAAGTTAACATTGCACTGCCATTTGCAGCAGCCAGTATATTAATGGCACTTATTTCATGCGTCGTTTTACTCACACTTTATAAAATAAGGCGGTCGGCAGCCCATTAAACACGTTGCTTTTTGAATGTCACCTCAGAAAATATTGACTTATTTATGTGTTTAGCGAAATAAAGTTAAATAAATGTGGAACCTTTTTTAAACTTTGCCCTCTTACTTATACATGAAGTCGTTGAGTGTTCGGTTTTATGTAGTGTGTATGTGTTTTCCAAGTTATATTGTGTTTTTTTAAGGGGCGTTATGCCCCTTTTTCTTTTCTACCTTTCTTGTTTTTATTCCCTCTCTTTTTCTATTTATTTTCTTTTTTTAGCGCTTTCTACAAAGTCGAATTGAATTAGCTTTATTGTCCGTATTTTGCACATGTTAATGATAATCATTATCAATTAATATGTTAATTATTAAATCGAGGAGTCAATAATGTCAAAACCAAGTCCGCGCCTTGCAGAAGTAACCAAAACAAGCCGTATTTCCCCTTCTATCCAAAGAATTCATTTAGGCGGCGAAGCGCTTCGTACATTTCCGTCAACAACGCCAGGGGCTTACGTTAAGTTGATGTTTGACCTTGAAGGCCAACCGCTTACCGCTGTGGTCGATAAAAGCCAAGTTGCAATGCGTACTTACACGGTAAATAGCTTTAATCCATCGATACCTGAAATGACTATTGATATGGTGCTACACGCCAGTAATGGCGCAACGGGTCCCGCATCAGCATGGGCAAGCTCAGCCAAACCTGGCGATACCATACTGCTGGCAGGCCCAGGAACCAGTAAAGGATTAAGCGACACCTACCAATGGATTTTACTTGCAGGAGATATGACCGCCTTACCAAGTATTAAGAATCACCTCGCTGCGCTGCCTAAAAATACGAAAGGCTATGCAGTTATTACTGTTGAAAGTGAGGGTGATATCGTCGACATACATAAACCCGACGACGTTGAAATTGTATGGGAAGCAAAAGCACCTTTGCCTGAAGCTGTGGCTTCACTTTCGTGGCACGAAGGCTTACCTGCCGTATGGATAGCTTGCGAATTCAGCGATATGCGAAATATAAGACGCTGGCTGAAAGACGAAAAAAAACTGCCTCACGAACAGCTTTATATTAGTAGCTACTGGAAAAAAGGCCGTAGTGAAGACCAGCATAAAATAGAAAAGCGGCAAGATAGCGAAGCGTTTATTAATAGTTTAAGCGAAGCGTCTGTAAATAGTTTAAAAGCAGGGTAAGCAAGCTCTCGCTGTTCATGCAGAATTTTCAGGCGCTTGTAATTACTGCACGAATTATAGTCCGCCATGTAATCCAATATTAATAATAGTCATTAATTTCAGCACCTTACGTATTGGACTGTGAATTGCACCTATATTATTGAGTAAGCAACTCAGGTCGACTCCAAAGGCCAACAAATGCTTTTATTCATTATGACAAGGAGAAAACATTATGAACAGTGATCGTATCGAAGGTAATTGGAAGGAAATGAAAGGTAAAGTGCAACAGAAATGGGGCAAACTTACCGACGACGACCTAGATAAAATTGATGGTCGCAGAGAAGAATTAATTGGTAAGGTTCAGCAGGCATACGGCAAAAATCGCGATGAAGCAGAGCGTGAAGTCGATAGCTACTTAAACTAAATAGTCATCTGAGTGAGATGGCTATGTAGATTAATGAGTAATTTGACAATTAGTCTACGCATCCACCTTTTCACATAGCATATGATGAAAAGGTGGGTCTTTTAGTTGCTTTTACCGCCTTCAGAGGCGCTCATGCTTCTTTCCCACCATGGAAAAGAAAAGTCGATATTGTCTGGCTCTTGAGTCTTCGCATATTTCATGCGAACCGAACTCCAAAATGCCGCTTTAAATATTGGGTCGTAGATAACAAACTCACCCTTCTCGCTGTATTGCTCGAAAAGCTGCTGGTATGCGCCAACCGGAGTAAGCGGGTTATCTTGCTGAAAAACAACGTCACCGCCATAAGCTTCGTAAAGCGCTTTAGACACTTTCCAGCTTTTAGCCATGCTTTGCGCTAAGGCCATGCGATAACGCTCAAGCTCTTCTTCAGGGTATTCACCCGCATTGTCTAAATCGACAGTCCACAGCTTTATTACAGAATAGGCTGATTGAATTTCACTGTCTTCAGGGGTAATTTCATTTTTATGTGCAAAGTCAGCTAGAACCGATTCAGTGATCTTGCTACCTAAAGCACGTTGGGCAAGTAGGTGGCGTACTTCCTTTTCAGACTTATCCGTTAACATCGATTGGAAACGCTCTACGTCTGCCTCAGAAGGCTGCAGCTCACTATTTGTGATTGATTGATTAAATAGTCGCGCAATGATTTCATTTGCTGCCTGGGGAGTGTTCATGCCAAGACAAAAAACGATAGCTGCAAAGAGCACCATTGGGATAACTTCTGAACGAGTCACTTTTTCTGCTTTCCTAATTTCCGATATTGAGAGTGAGCACACATCGATTAGATGCGCTGTTAGGCACTACACCCCAGCACACAAGACACATCTAGTTATATTTATTAGAATTTTCCGTTGTCTTGCGGAATGACAAATTTTGAAGCTAATACTTTAGTTTATTTACTCCTAAACTTCCACTTTTCCACGCAAAGATTTTTTCGCACCTCGTAATTTTTTTGCGTCTACTCTTCGCGCTTTCGCGGCGCGACTCACTCGCGTGGGTTTTCTTGGTTTTTGCTTAATCGTCGCTGCTTTAATCCACCCTATCAGTCGAGTAATCGCATCTTCTCTATTTTGTTCCTGCGTTCTGTAATTTTGTGCCTTCAATACAAGAACGCCGTCGGTTGTGATTCGCTTGTCTTTTGCAGAGAGCAAAGACTCTTTAAGAGCATCCGGCAGCGATGATGCCCGTATATCAAAGCGCAAATGAATAGCACTACTTACTTTATTTACATTTTGACCACCCGCACCCTGTGCACGAATAGCCTGCATCTCTATTTCGCTTTCATCAATTGATATTGACGACGTTATTTTCCGTTCCATTGACCTTCCTATAACCTATTTAACGGGCTTCTTGATAACTTTTGTAATGAGCGTTTCGCCGCTTTCTTTTTTCATCAATACGCATTTCTCAAACCATACATTTCTCAAATGCTATGCCCTTTCACACGAACACGCGATTACGTTATTGACGCTGTTTCAAGAAACCTATACGTTTATTTATCTATTTTATGTTGGAACACTTATGTTCATTGCGTTGCTTATTATTGTTTTTATTCTTGCCCTACTTGTTTGGTTCACCACTAACATTGATAAAAAAATTGAACAAAATTTCTTTGCAACAGGCAAGCTGACTCCCGTAGAGGGTGGCACAATTCACTGGCAAATGCAGGGAAGTGGTCCCGCACTGGTGCTTATTCATGGTCTGTTAGGCAATAGTGCCAATTTCTCGAAGCTCGCATCAATATTAGCAACTCGCTACACCGTTTACAGTATTGATAGACCAGGAAATGGGTTTTCTATCCGCGCAAAGTCCACATCAGCGTCATTTGAAAAGCAAAGCAGCATGATACGTCAATGGATGGACAAAGTCGGTATTGATAATGCCTATCTTGTTGGTCACTCTATGGGTGGCGGAATTGCACTGCGCATGGCGATTGATGCCCCTAAGCGCATTAATGCTGTATCGCTGCTGTGTCCACTCACCACGCGGTTACTCAAAGGCGCAGGCCCGCTTTCCATTCTTTACATTCCTAATAACTTTCTACGTAAAAGCATATCTAAAACTATCGCTAGCCCGTTCAGGGTAAAATTTGGCAGCAAACAAATATCGCAGATTTTTCACCCTGAAGCAGTCCCAAAAAGTTTTGCAAAACATGGGGGTGGAGCGGTGGCTCTGCATTCAAAGTCTTTTTACGAGGGGAGCCGCGATACTGTGGCAGCGCAAGGTAGTTTAGGTCGTCAGCACTCAGCTTACGCTAACATAACCTGCCCCGTTGGCGTGTTATATGGCGAACAAGACGCTATCTTAGCGCCTGACATGCATATACATCCGGTAAAAAGCACTATCGCGGGTTCTGTATCAGAAATAATTGGAGACGCAGGGCATATGATCCCCGTAACGCAACCTCAGCGTTGCGCTGACTTTATTTTTACTATTAACGACAAGCATGCGCAAAATATCAGTGCATCGTAGTCTTTTGCAGCGCCGAGCCATCACCCTGTTTATGTTTTGATAAAATGGGCGAAAATTGATCTACCGCATCGCTTTGCTTTAACGAACGAAGGTAGTCGGATATACGTTCTAGTCCGTCATATTGCGAACACGTATCCGACGGAGTTGATCCAAACGCCATGTTATAACTATAAAACCATGAGTGTATTTGTTCAGTGTTTCCTTTTGACATGGCACTGAGTAAATAATACATACGGATAAATGACAGCTGCTTTCTGTAAGCTGGTGTGCTGTTTTCGAATCCATTCAAGGTATTCTTTGCTAGGGTTTGCGTAGAAATCCCCAGCATTTCAGAAACCTGCGTAACATTTAGGCCTAATTCTTGAGTTGCCCACGTGAACGCTTTTGTCACCACATTAGTGGGGAGCGGCGTTTTGCTCATGTTCTTACCTCACTTCTAATCGGCATTAGTGTTCTAATTTTCGTTATTCCCCAGTAGTGCTGCCAAAATCGAGCCAGATTGCATATATAAACACCTACCCATTATTAAACTTTATTAACACGAGTTACGTTTAAACAGCTTTATGTCTAAAGACTTCTTTTACAGAGTCTCTTTTTAACCGCTTAGCAGAGACATGATTGATTAAGTCACGACTGGCGAGTCGTCATTCAGGTTAAATTCTAAAAAAAAGAACGAACTGTCGAATTTTTAGAAATTTTCATCCTTAAGTTTAGACTATATGCTGAACTTAACATGATAGATGGACGCACTATGAACAAGAGATGGCCGCGAATTCTTTTATTTATCCACTGGGTTACCGCATTAGCAGTGGCTGGTATGTTTGCGTCTGGGCTGTGGATGGTCGACCTTACCTACTACAGCGACTGGTACAAGACCGCGCCCCATTGGCACAAAAGTGCAGGTCTCATTCTTTTAGCGCTAACTCTAGCCCGCATAGTTTTTCGCCTATTTAGCACTCGACCAGCCGCCCATGGTAACCGGCTTGAAAAGCGCGCAAGTCAAGTCGGACATCTTTTTTTGTATGCGCTGCTGTTAAGTATGTTCACCTCTGGCTACCTAATTTCAACTGCAGACGGTAGAGCAATCGACGTTTTTAACTGGTTTGCAGTACCTGCCCTTGGTGAGCTCATTGAGAACCAAGAGGATATCGCGGGCGACGTCCATTTCTATTTAGCATGGACACTGATTGTTACTGCCTCACTGCACGCAGTAGCAGCGCTAAAACACCATTTTTTCAATAAAGACGACACGCTGAAGCAGATGTTACGGCTTCGCTAAAATTCAATGAAAGGAGATACTATGAAGAAGTTAACACTGGCACTCGCAGCCGCATTATCGATGAGCTCGGTTCAAGCAGCTGATTACGTTATCGATAGCAAAGGCGCACACGCGTCAATCAACTTTAAAATTCAGCATTTAGGCTATTCATGGCTTACCGGTCGCTTCAATGACTTTGAAGGTACTTTTAGCTATGATGACGAAAAGCCAAGTGATGCAAATATAATGGTAAACATTACCACCGACAGCATCGATTCAAATCACGCTGAACGCGACAAGCATTTAAAAAGCGACGACTTTTTAGACGTTGATGAATACCCTTCAGCAAAATTTGTCAGCACGAAAATTGTTGAAAAAGGCGACGGTATGATGGACGTGATGGGCGACTTTACGTTTCATGGTGTTACCAAACCTATTACCATTAATGCGAAAAAGATTGGCGAAGGTAAAGATCCGTGGGGCGGCTATCGCGCTGGGTTCATGGGAACGACGGTTATTGCACTGAAAGACTTTGGTATTGATTACGACCTAGGTCCAGCATCACAAACTGTAGAACTAGAGCTGCACGTGGAAGGCGTTAAGCAATAAGCACAAAGTATGCTTGCGATAAGTGAGCAACAAGCAGAATAAACAGCCCGCGTACCGGTTTGATGCTGTAGCAACAGCCGGTATGCGGGCTTTCTGTTATTTGCGAAAGATAAAGCCTTAATGAAGCTTAAGTTTTGGGCTCATGGCGTGGCTTAATTTTTTAACCAACAGCTTGAGCACCCCTTTCACCTTTCCGTGAACGGCAAACTGGTGCATGTTATACAGCGACACATACACTAGCTTAGCCAATCGGCCCTCTATAAACATACTGCCGTTTGACAACGAGCCCATCAAACTGCCCACCGTGCTGTATTTACTCAAATGCACTAACGAACCGTAGTCTTGATAAACAAATGGCTTTGTTGTTTTGCCATTAACTACGGCACAAATATTATGAGCTACAATATCTGCCATCTGGTGCGCGGACTGCGCCCGAGGCGGAACCCACTTTCCGTTATCCTGCTGAAAACCACAGCAATCTCCCAGCACCCAAATTGTTTTTTCTGTAGTGCTTCGAAGCTGCTCATCAACAAGAATTTGATTCGCTTTATTGGTTTCAAACAGCCCCATGCTGGTCACAAAATCCGGCGCTTTAACCCCTGCCGCCCACACCATTAAATCAGCGTCGATACGGGAACCGTCTTTGGTGATAAGCCCATCGCAATCTGCCTCTGCTACCGTTGTTTGTTCTTTAATAACAACGCCTAAGTCGTTTAATGCCTCACGAGCCGTATTGGCAATGCGCGTCGGCAGTGCGGGAAGTATGCGTTCTCCAGCCTCAACAATAGTAATTTTTAGTCGCGAAGCCGACATATCCGGCATGCCGTAAGCCTTTGAAAGGTTAGCCACATGGTGAAGCTGCGCCGCTAGCTCTGTGCCTGTAGCACCAGCGCCCACAATGGCAACGTTAATGTGGGCGTTTTTATCTGAATTCGAAACTTCTTGCTGGTTAATACGAATAAGTTGATTTAACAGGGCGCGATGAAAGCGCTCGGCTTGCGCCAAAGAATCAAGCAGGTAGCAGTGTTTTGCCACACCTGGCGTACCAAAGTCATTACTTACGCTACCAATAGCCATAACTAGCTGATCATATTCAACCTGGCGCTCAGGTAGCACTTCATGCCCCTCTTCATCTATGAGAGGTAAGAGTGTGAGCGTTTTTGCCGCGGCATCTATTGAGCACATTTCTCCTAGCTGGAAGCGGTAATGATGTGATGCTGCGTGAATGGCGTAATCTACCCCGTCAGAGTGCTTATCAATAACACCTGCGGCCACTTCATGTAGCAGCGGCTTCCAGACATGGGTTCTGCTTCTATCTACTAGCGTAATATCAGCCTTCTTTTTGCTGCCCAGTTTGCGACTTAAACGACTGGCTAATTCAAGTCCACCTGCGCCGCCTCCCACTATGACTATTTTCTGCATGCGTGTTTACCTATAAAAATCATTCCACCTATAAACACTGATGCAATACTTTATAGGTGGCGTGACTTATCTGGCGCAAGCAGCACATCTACAGACTACGCCTATCACGTTGTGCCTACAAGTGATGTTGGTTAGCCCGTTGAGTGCGCAGTGGTTGCAAAAAAGTGCACTTTCTTTCTAGAAACAAGTGCTTTTCCTAGTAGCCCTCTTTGGAACTCCGTTCTAGTCACCCTTTCTGATAACCTCGCATAGCACCTTACATAGCAACCGCACTTAGTCACTGTATTTAGAAGCCGTATTTAGCAACTGAATGAACTACTTTGAATAATAGCCTTACATCGTGAATGTGGCGCTTAGCATAAAGTTACGTGGGCGCCCTGGAAAGTAACGTGCACCGGTGAAGGAGGTAAAATCGGCTCGTTCAGCATAAGTTTCATCAAGCAGGTTATTTATGCGGGCATATAACGTCATATTGTCAGACACGGCATAACTTGCCCGCGCGTGAAAAAGGTTGTGACCTTCGTATTCGTTGGCATTTTCTGGGTCAGTAAAGTAGCTCGCAACATGTTGCCACTCTAGCTGTGTTTCTATGGCGTCGGTTAACAAATATTGCAGTCGAGTGTTTACCAACCAGTCTGGCGCCGTATCCATATCGTTGCCTTTAATGTTGACCTCTCCAGATAGCTGATCGTGCTCATAGGTATGGGCAGAATAGGAGCCTGCAAAATCGATGCGTAAGCGGGAGTTGATAGCATAATTAAAGGTAAGCTCAACGCCTCTGTGCCAGGTTTCTCCGTTGCTAACGTTAAAGAAATCGCTATCGCGATAAATTACGTTGTCTTTCTCTAAGCTATATAGAGACAGCACATAGCTGCCGTCGGCAATCTCGCCTCTAACGCCTACTTCTATGTTGGTAGCGTCCACCGCGTCTAAGTCAGTCACTTGTTGCGCTCGTTGTAAGCGGTAAAGCTCTGTGGCTTGGGGCGCTCGATAACCTTTGGCTATGCCCCCATAAAAACGGGTAGTGTCAGATAAAGCGTATTGCATCGACAGTTTTGGGCTAAAGTTATCAAAGTCGTTTTTGCCGCTTTCAGGCCGACTATATCGACATCCTCCAAATCCGCACTCAGAACCGTCCTCTGTCAGTCTCCCCACATTCATATTATTGGTATAGTCGTATCGCATGCTCTCGAATCGACCGCCAATGGAAATATCCCATGCGCCTTGCTGCAAATTAACGGCAAAAAACGGCGCTAACAGCGTTGCGTCCACGTTGTAATCGTAATGCTTACCTTGGGGGACAGTTTCAACGAGAAACGCCGAGCCTACCGTTTCACTGTCTTGTGACTGCATGAGTTCACCCTGGGTATATTCAGCATCTAGGCCAACATCAATATTCAATGAAGGGCTCATAATGTGATTGTATTGCGTTAGCACACCTACGCCTTCTTGCGCGTTTTGCTCAAGTGGCTTGCCCGGCAGAAAGTGCATTCTAAAGTCCATAGACTGATCGCGCACGTAAGGCGTAATAGACAGTGCACTGTTGTTATCAAATAGCCAATCAACTTTGCTCCAAATGCGTAAGCTTCTCGCCTTTCTAAACGCCTCTGGATTTGGATTACTCCTTGCTACCTGCTTATCTTTATAACTTTCAAAACCGGTAATATAGCCTGCCGTTTCCTGATCGAGATTGGTGTAGGTTACACCGCTTGTTATCGACACATTATCGAAATCAGCTCTATGGCGAATATTCACTTTTTCTTGATCAACGCCCTCATCGTTTCGATAACCCGTATCTCTGGTGATGCTGGCATTAATGCCTATTCCACTATCGCCGAAGTCTTTGCCTTGTCTTAATTTAACGCGGTGAAATCCGTAAGAGCCGTAGTCCAAGCCTACAACTCCGCCCCCTCTGGTGGTATCAGGCGTCACCACATTAATAACGCCGTGAATTGCATTTGAGCCATAAAGCGCAGACGCCGGCCCTTTTATGACATCAATACGCTGAGCCATTTCGCCATGAGCTTCAAACAGCTCGTTGATATTACAAAAGCCTGCAGCTCGCAGCGGGATGCCGTCTTCAGCAGCTAAGATGCCGCCGCAGGCACCTGCGCCAGTAAGTACGGGAGAGCGCAGTGCCGGTAAGTACTCTTGTCCATTGCCTCGCTGTACGCCCGCTCCCGCTATGTAATTAAGCGATTCTTGAATGTGCTGAAACGATAACAAGTCAAGAGTGTCTTCCGTGATTGAGGATACGATATAGCCGACATTGTTTTCGTTACCTACAATACGGGACGAGGTGGTTTCAATACGCTCAATATTGTCGCTACTTTCTGCAGCTGAAACAGTGGACAAACCGGCTGTTAGCGACAATGCGGTTATAGACAATTTAAAAAGAGGCAATGGAAATAACGGCTTAAACGTCATTAATAATCCTTTGAATAATAAGTTTGCGGTGACTTTTTTGTATCCGTTTTTATTTGTGCTAGCTTTTTTTCAGATGCAAATGTTCATGCTTTGCTATCTTTCTGGCAAGCGACTGCGATTCGCAAGCCTATTCAGCAAATATTGATAAACCTGTGCGCACTGATACAACGATTCAAAATCAGATATGCATATATAAAAATATAAACCGCGTGATAACGTTACTATACGATATTGTTACCACTACAATAAAAGCATTACGTTAAACGTTCATAAAAGTAAGACAGATCTGGCTTTCACCCACTTTTAAGTACAATAACCATGTAATTGCACCATTTAATTAGACATAGCTATGTAGGAAGAATGTATTGAACACGCTAATCCCAAGTCTCTCTCAACTCATAGAATTCGCTGTGGCTCCGGTTTTTTTACTCACGGGGATTGCAGGCTTTTTAAACGTAATGTCTTCAAGGCTAGGGCGAATCTCAGACAGGGTTCGTGTTGCAGAACGGCAAATTCATACGCTATCCGACCCGCATATTGTAGATAGGTCTAAGCGCGAAATTAAAGTGCTGTGGAGAAGAGTAAAGGTGATTAATTGGGCCATCGGCCTTTGCGTTACCTCAGGCCTTCTCGTGTGTACTGTCATCATGGCTTTATTTGCAGGTTCGCTATGGATAGTTGATTTAAAAACACCGGTGATAGTGCTTTTTATCCTTGCCATGATCTTTTTGATAAGTGCGCTAATTGTATTTTTAGTCGAAGTTAAATTAGCTACCACTACTATCAACATGGTGCGAACCATTCGCTAAAGGCACATCATTGCTAGTCCCATATCAACTCTGCTAGTAGCGCGCTTTTTCTCTGCGCGCTACTAGCAGTCTAAGCGCACAAGCAGTGAAATGTTATTGCCCTTTCGATAGCTCGTCTAGCACTGAAAAAAGCACATTAGCCCCAATTCTCGATACTTCTGTATCGTATTTACTTTCTACATTAAGGCCTTCTTGCCCACCTGCTAAGTCGCTAATGGCGCGAATAATAACCCAGTCTACATCATTGATAGTGCACACCTGCCCAATGGCAGCCGATTCCATTTCGGTCACTTCTGCGCTAAACACATCGCGCGTCCATTGTCTGTACTCTCGATTGTCTAAAAATACCGAGCCCGTAACGCCGTTACCACCCACAAAAAGAGTAGCGTCCCGGTCATCTAGCACTCGCTGTGTTGGCATGGTGGACATGGCTGTCTGCGCTGCATCCAGTAGGCGTTGAGTTGCACTGAAATAGGCCGTGTCCACCGGCTCATCCATGCCTTCTTTTACAATGAGTACTTCATCAGGGTGAATAAACTGAAACGGCTTATAGTGGGGCAAATGTGGATCATTTACCCGACGGGCATCTTGCTCTTTCACAAACGCCTCATAATACTCGGGAAGAATATACTCGCCCGGTGCACTGGGGTCTTCATTGGTGTACACACTCTCGTCGTGGTAATACCACCGTGCCGGCACAATGACATCCCCAGGGCGCCACTTTGGATTAACCGCTCCGGCAATACCCATGAACACCACCTGTTTTACTGGGAAATAGTCTAGCGCCATTTGCATGGACAGCGCCGCATTGGCAATACTCATACCCGTGGCAAACACGAGGATAGGCTGGTCGTGATACGTACCTAAACGATACGTTATCCCTTTGATATTCGTTGTGGTGTGAATACTTGCATTTGGATCTTGCTCAATACGATTCAAAATCCCCTGCATCTCAGGAGCATAAGCCACGGTAATAGCGGTGAATGACGGCGATTCAAACACTTTAGGCCCATAAGCAGTCGTGCTTGAAGTGTCAATATCAATGGTTGATGTGCAGCCGGATAGCCACAGCGAACTAAAGGTGAAAAGAAGTACGAAGATGTGTTTTTTCATGAAAGCGTTATGTCGATATCAGTGATTGAGATACTTTAACCTATCACTTTATTAAACTAAAAAAACCTCCAAACTTTGGATCTAACCTAATTACAATCCACATAAGCAATCGGCACATAGATAGACGGCACACAAGCCGCCGGTCTCGCTGCGACTTGTGTACCATGAAGCAAAATGCGCTTAGAAGCGGTGGTTAACCTGTACGCTAAGAATATGCGCAGTGGCAGATTGAGTACCCACAAACGTAGACGTTAATGTACCTTGCTCATTCAGCGCTCGCGTTTTGTTGATATCCGCTTCTCGGCCATTGATGTAAACATAGGCGCCATCAACAGAGGTATTTTCACTAAACGAATACGTAAAGCCACCTGAAACCCAATGGCGATCGGTATCTGGAATACTGAGTGAACGGTTTTCTACCGTAACCACACCATCGTCGTAGGCATAACCTGCGCGTAGAGTAAGCTCATCGCTGAACAAATACGTAACACCAACAGATACGCGCAACGAGTCATCAAAGTTTTCTTGTTTGATCAAAAAGTCAGAACCATCGCTTAAATTAGCTTCTAGCTTTTCAAAGGTGCTCCAGTCGGTGAACGTTAAACTGGCCTGTACCGACCATTGACTGTCTAGTTTTTGGTTTACTGCCAGCTCAGTGATAGCTGCTAAATTCAAATCTAGGCTACCAGGCTGATTTAACGAAGGCGTAATTTGTGAACTTACCTCACCACTTAACGTTAGCTCAGTTTCAGCGCGATAAGACAACGCGATGTTCGTCATGTCTGTTGGCTGCCAAAAAGCGCCTACATTCCATCCAAAGCCCCAATCTTCCCCTTCCAACTTAAAAATAGAGGTTGTAGCAGGCACTTGCGTTTGCAGTGCATTGCTCAGTATTGGCGATAAACTATTAGAGATTGCTGAGCTTATTTCTGCATCTGCAAAAGTAGCGTTAATACCTGCGCCTAGCATTAGCTGCTCATTCACTTTATAAGAAACAGCAGGGTTAATGGTAATTGAGCGCACCTCTGCTGCATCGGCAAAGTGCAGTGCGTCAAAGTCATCGCTGTAGTCAGAGCGAAGTCCATAGGTAGTAAATACGCCCACGCCAGCAGCCCATTTGTCATTGATAGGCGTTGTATAGAAAATGCTTGGGACAATAGCGGTATCGGCAATGTCCTTGTTTGACGCATCGGTAGAGCCAATGGCTTGTCCGCCGGCGGCGTAGCTTACATCACCGCTAATATCTACGCTTGGCGCAATAACGCTAACCGAGCTGCTAAATTGTGACTGTGTAAACACGCCAATTGCCGCAGGGTTTGTGGCTAGAATAGAGGCGTTTTCGGGAGTTGCGGCTTGGCCTGCCATTGCGCGACCTAGGCCATTAGCACTGTGCTCGTTAACCTGAAAACCAGCTGAAAAAGCTGAAGAAGAAGCGAATGTTGTTAACGCTAGGCATACCGAGGCACGAAGAGAGAGCTGTTGCTTCATAAAATACTCATTTGAAGAAAAAATTGCAGCGCGCATTCTACGGATAGGAGCACATTTGTTCAACAAAGCTAAATGCTATTCACGCACTTTTATCACTATTTTTACAATTTTAACGACACGTTCGCCGAATTTATAACCTAAAATGAAAACTGCACGTAAACAGCAAGCCTTCTTTATGTTAATGATGAAATATAGCTAGGCGCTCTACACACTCCTTCCAACTTGATCACTTGAATGAAAATCGACCAACGCGTGTGTGTACTACTAGTATCTGTGCTACTTGTGTTTGAATGAATAGCCCCCACCCTTGTTAAACGCCTAAACCAAATAACAGTCCCTTTCTTTTTAAGGGAACTGATGGTTCACACTATAAGGAGGTAACCATGGCTACCTACAAATCGATATCCCTTGTTCAGCGTCCTAGTGATAAAAAAATAGGGCCTCACCTTTTTGAAACCAAAGAACTAGACATTCCAGAGGTAAAAGACGGGCAGATACTGATAAAACAAACCCACATGTCTTTAGACCCAGCGATGCTTGGCTGGATGAGTGAAGACAGAGAAAGTTATATTCCGCCTGTAGAGCTAGGTGAAGTGATGCGCTCAAGCGGCGTAGGTGAAGTTGTTAAGTCTAAAAACGCCAAATTCGCCGAAGGCGACAAAGTAATGGGCATGACTGGCTGGCAAGAATACGTATTAAGCGATGGCTCAGGGTTTAACAAGCTACAGTCTGGTGTAACAGAAGAAATGGCACTGTGTGTATTTGCATTACCAGGGCTTACTGCAACAACAGGCTTGTATAACTTTGGCCACCCGAAAGAAGGTGAAACCATTGTAGTCACTGGCGCTGCGGGCTCGGTAGGGTCTATGGTAGGCCAGTTAGCAAAAGCGGATGGCTTACGCGTTATCGGTGTAGTGGGAAGCGATGAAAAAGCGGATTGGATCGTCAACGAATTAGGTTTTGACGGCGCAATAAACTATAAAACTGATGATATTGAATCTAAGCTGGCTGAACTAACGCCTGACAAGGTTGACGTTTACTTTGAAAATACAGGTGGCCCCATTCAGCACCACGTTTTCAATAGAATGAATGCACATGGTCGCATAGTGGTGTGTGGCATGATTGCCGACTACCAGGCTGACGAACCTTCAGCAGGTCCAAATTGGATCCCACTTATCAAAAAGCGTATTACCATTCGCGGTTTTGCTATGCCTGATCACTGGGGCGAACTACCTCAACTGCTTGAAAAGCTCACACCTTACGTTCAGCAAGGCAAAATAAAGTATCGCGCCCACGCCATCGATGGACTAGAAAACGCCGAGAAAGGTTTGAATATGCTGTTTGAAGGCAAAAATACAGGCAAGATGATTGTAAAACTGTAGAACGTTATAAGCTCTGCGTTTAAGCAGATGCTTTGTACACAACACACCATGGTTTGAGGCCTGCAGTACGGCGCAAATTGTGGTGTGTTTTATACTGTTTTGCCAATTAAGAATCTCCAATTCCGCTTAACTAATTAAGGTTCACTAATCAAAGCGCGGCAAGTTCGTAACAGGCCTTACCCTTATCTTTCGCTTTATACAGCGCTTTATCTGCAACACCAATAAGACTATCTATTGATGCATCCCCGGGCGTATTGGTAATAACAGCGCCGATAGAGCAACTTATAAATGGATGCGCCGCATTAGGTGCATGAGCTAAGTTCGTCTCCTCCCAGCCCTGTAAGATTTTTTGGCAGCTTTGCTTCAGTTGCTCTTCATTCACGTCGCTAAGCACAACCACAAACTCCTCTCCACCGTAGCGGCCTATGATATCTGTTTCACGCTTAAATATGCCTCGCAGAATAGAAGATTGCTGACGTATCGCTTCATCACCCTGCTGATGGCCAAAGTGGTCGTTGTAGGCTTTAAAATCATCTAAATCTAACATGATGACTGCTAATGACACCTGGTGGCGCTTTGCATAGGCCAAAAGGTTTTCGCTTTGATTGCGCAGAGCACGCCTATTAAGTAAGTCTGACAAGGGGTCGAACTTACTGAGCTTGGTAAGGCGATCATTGGTTTTTTTCAATAACGTGAGGCTTCTGTCTAAGCGATATTTTGCGTACGAGCACGTAAACAAAGAGGCGGCGACAAAGCCCACCGAAATAGGCATACGATCGCCATAGGCGGGTGCTAGCCACATCACCACAATAAAGCCAATTACATTGATTACTGCACTGGTAATGGCAAAGCGAAAAGGAATGCCTAAGGCAAATACACAGTAAAACGCATATAAAATGGTTCCCTCATAGGGAAAAGCAAATTGATATTCCTGCCAGCAAACCCAGATTACCCAGTAGTTGGAGTAAGTCAGTGCCACTAAGACAGTAGTAAATATATAGGCTCGGTAGTGAGAAAAGTGACGCCAAAATGACAGCACCAACGCGACAAGAATAATCGGTATTTGAACAAAGAGGCGGTCATAGAGATAAATTTGATGCATGGGTTTTGGCAACAGGAAAAAGTCTGCAACCATAAAACACGCAACAATGAGTGCACCAATAATTAAGGCTATTCGAAGGCGAACTCGCTCTTTTGCTTTATTAGCCTGCAAGGAAAACGCCTCCGTGTTTTGCAAATGATTAATTTTATAATGGAGCTATGATTCTAGCGCAAGAACGTCCATTCACCCTAAAAATCATCACAGATTTAGCTTCAATAAACTATTCCGTAAGCCATCGATAGTAATTGGCTTGGTAACAATATCGTTCATTCCCGCTTCTTTAAACGCAATATGTCGCTCCTGAAAGGCCTCAGCTGTTAAACCCACAATGGGTATTTCACCAAGAGCCCCCGACAGCTTTCTTATACGACGAGTGGCTTCTATACCATCCATTACCGGCATGTGAACGTCCATAAATACCATGTCGATGCCGCCTTCTTCCACCTTATCAACGGCAAACATGCCGTTTTCTACGTGAGTAACGTTGCAGTTAAGCTGCTCTAACAAGGCTTTTGCTACTACCGCGTTAATCGCGTTATCCTCTGCTAACAGTACGTTTATTCCTTTGCGAAGTTGGGTTGCACCTTGTCCATTTGCGTTTGTGCCGCTTTCAGTGATGTCCACCTTCAGACGGCTTTTCACCATGGCAGTGACCAAGAAGTTTGACCCCTCACCCACTTTGCTCATTACCTTAATATCACCACCCAATAATTCAGCGAGCTGTTTGGCGATAGAAAGCCCGAGCCCTGTACCGCCATACTGGCGAGTGATAGACGAATCTGACTGGGTAAACTTATCAAATATGTGGGCTAAACGGTCTTGCTCTATACCTATTCCAGTGTCTTTTACCGATATGATGAGCTTATTATCTTGGGTGTTTTTTTCAGAGGGCTTTTGTAGCTTTGCCGATATCGTTACCGTACCCTCGCGAGTAAATTTAATCGCATTACTCACTAGGTTTATAACAATTTGGCGTAGCTTAGTAATGTCGCTAGTGACTGCAACATCATCAAGATTTTTACTTGAGTAAATCAATCGAGAGCCATTTGCACTGGCATTGGTCCCGAGCAAGGTGATCAGATCGCTCAGCATTTCATCAAGATTGAACTCCGCCATGTCTAACTCTGACATTCCAGATTCAATTTTTGAAAGGTCTAATACATCATTGATCACGTTCGCCAAAATAGACGCTGACGCTTTCAAATCGGCAGAGTACTTTCGCTGCTTGTCGTCAAGCGGCGTGTCTAGCAATAATGTCGCAAGGCCCTGTATACCGTTTAATGGTGTTCTTATTTCATGACTCATTACCGCAAGAAAATCGGTTTTCGCACGGTTAGCCTGCTGCGCCTGATTTACATAATCAGCGATTTCCGCAGACATCACCTCTACATCTCTTGCTAAGCTACCAAGCTCATCGTCTTGCTGAACGTTAATATTCACCTGCTTATGGTCAATGGCTATTCTGCTTGCTGCATTGCGTATTTTTTCCACCGGCGCAATAACGAAGTATTGAGTCACCTTTCCCATCAAAAGAGCCACTAGCGCAACGGCAAACACGGTTACCAATATGGTCAGCCATGCAATTTTCGACAGCGAAGCCTGCAGCTCATCGGCTGGCTGAATAACGGTAAGCTTCCAATTCCAAGGAGAAAACGTAGTACATGCAAATAGGACATCTTGGCCATCGAACTGCGATTCACCAAATGCCAATTTGAAGTCGCTCACGGTAATCACCGATGCACTGCTGGTATCAGGAATGCCTTGCTGATTTAACGTGGTGTAAAGGGTTTGCCGCGTGCTTTCGTCGCTAATTAAGAAATGACGCCCTGTTCGGGTATACAAACCTTCAAGTTCCTCGAACACTTCTTTTTGATAAGCCGTTCTAAATACGGGAACATTTTCAAGGCCTGAGTCTATTAATAGCGCTCTGCGATCCTCTACTATTTCCATCACGTTGAAGGCCAATGTTTGAGTAAGTAGTTGATACTCTCGCTCTCGCACAGATTCGTAAGCAATTAGATAGGCCCAGTAGCCAGTTAACGCCATACCAACAAATAATATTGGTATGTAAATCGCTAATAATTTTGATTTTATTCGCATATTAACTCTTATCCATACCCTATTGATAAACGTGCTGTTCAGAGAGTTTCAGGTAATTTGAAGGTATGGGAAGCTGTAATTTAATAGCAGTGGTTACATTCACTGCTACGGTAAAGTTTTCAATTTGTTCTACAGGAATAGTTTCAGAAGAACCTAGCGCTAAAATACGCTCAGCCTTATTAGCGGCAGATATGCCAATATCTTGAGGCTGAGATACAATGCCAATAAGCGCCCCTTCCTGCACTGCCGACACACTCTCGGCAAACAAAGGCAGCAATCCAGTCTGCTTTTTTATATCTGCTATTAAATTGGGCGTTTCTATTAATGGCCCTGCAGATAACCAATACCCATCAAGCGCTGTTTTTTCCGCTTTCAAAAGACGAATGATGTCTTCCTTCATTGTTTCTAAACCCGCTTCTTTGGCGATATAAGGCGTTTTAATAGGAATAAACTGGATGTTTTTGTAAGCGGCTTGTCGCGCTAAAAGCGCATTCGCGGCATTAAACGAGGACGGATAGGTTGTATGAAGCAACGCAATTTTTTGCGTTTTAACGGGCTCGGATGCCTGAAAAACACCGTTCAATATATCGAGTTTTACTGTGGCATCCACCACATGGGATTCACCGGTAATGTTGCGTTTACTCGTAGCACCAAAAGCGGGAACAATGCCTTCGGTAACCGGCTCAGAAACCACCATAAATAACTTTGGAATAGACAATAGTTCGTCTTTATTTAACACGGCACGTGTAGCAAGGGTAGCAAGCGACACCACGAGTTCGGGGGTAGATTCGGCTAACATGTCAGACAGCAGCGCATCGGCTTGCTCTACCGAACCTTCAGCGTTGTACACGCGAAAGTGAATGTCTTTATCGGGCATCAAGCGCTGTAGCTCGGCTTCAAACGCAATGCGTGATTCGGTAACAATAGCTACTGGAAGCGTCTCTATTATTGCTACATCTACTTTTTCTTTTGCCCAAGCAGAAAAGGTGACGATGGGCACAAAAACAAATAAAAGGTGAAGTACCCTTATCATCTTAATAAACCTGTTAATTTTAGGTCTCGATAAGGCTAATCATAAAGTTTCTAAATTGATTTTCATAGGGTTAGTTCACCCATTTACAACCTTGAGTGAGCAGAGCTGCCTACTTTTATGACGCATTACCATGCTTCTTTATGTCCGCTCTTTTCACCCCTCTTTTCCTCCCACCATTTTCATTTGAAGTAACAAACCACCCCGAGTTATTACACTCGCCCCATTCAGCACAATGAGAGGCCATGCCACTGCAATTGGCATAGTTAGCGCGAACGCTAATGTCGTCACATCTTTAATCAAAATACTGCGAAATAGCGCGGGCGATAGCGCACCTATTGCTTTGCTTCGCCTTACCACTATTAACTGATGCAGCGTACCTTGTATAAGCAGCGCGGTCACAATCAGCATTAAGCTATTGGCCCCAAGCTTTGCCACGCTAGGATAAGGTCGAAAGCCCATTGAGCATAAACCTATTACCATTGCAGTGGCGCAAAGGCCTAGAACGAGCCCTGTGGGTATTGAGCGTCTGTCGTGCCACAGCTGAAACAAAATAACTAGGATTAGAAGTAGCGCACCAAAGCGAGTCCACACCAGGTAATGACTAAAAGGCTCTATGGCGATGCCAAAAATAAAGTTGGCATAAAACGCAAAAAAGCTTGAAGCGAACTGGTTCGTCGACAAGCTTTGGGTAGAAGACTGATTGCTCTCGCGCAGCTTCTCTATATTGATAATTTGTTTCGCCAATCCGTACCAGGTCAGCAAAAAAGCGACTGCGCTTACAGTACCTAAAATGTGGTACAACACATGATTTTCCTCAGTCGCTTCTAGTTACCGTTACTCAACCGTAACCGATTTTGCCAAATTACGAGGCTGATCCACATCTGTACCTTTTATTAACGCAACATAGTAAGAAAGCAGCTGTAGAGGCAGTGTGTAAATGATCGGGGCTATGGGGCCGTCGCAGTGAGGTACATTGATTACGCGCATCGACTCATCACCTTCAAATGCAGCATCTTTATCGGCAAATACATACATAATGCCGCCGCGAGCACGCACTTCTTCTACGTTCGATTTAAGCTTTTCTAACAGCTCATTGTTTGGCGCAACCACGATCACAGGCATTTCATCATCGATAAGCGCAAGTGGGCCGTGTTTTAACTCACCCGACGCATAGGCCTCGGCGTGAATATACGAAATCTCTTTAAGCTTTAACGCCCCTTCCATTGCAATAGGGTACTGGTCGCCGCGGCCTAAGAATAGGCTGTGGTTTTTATCTGCAAACTCTTCTGCCAAATCTTCGATGCCGTTAGTAATAGCCAGCGTTTCTTCTAGCTTAGCAGGCAAGCTGTGAAGGGCTGCAACAATGCCGCTCTCATCACTTTCTAGCATGCCATTTTCTTTACCTAGGGCGAGGGTTAACATTAAAAACGCCGTTAGCTGGGTGGTGAAGGCTTTAGTAGATGCCACGCCTATTTCTGCGCCTGCGCGGGTCATAAAGGCTAAGTCAGACTCACGGACTAGCGACGACCCGGGAACATTACAAATAGTAAGGCTCGACATATATCCCGACTCTTTCGCTAAACGAAGCGCTGCAAGGGTATCGGCAGTTTCGCCCGATTGAGAAATAGTAATAAGTAAACTATTTGGGTGTACTACGGACTTGCGATAGCGAAACTCTGACGCAATTTCTACGTTGCACGACACGTTCGCGTATTGTTCTAGCCAGTAGCGCGCGGTCATGCCGGCATGATAACTCGTACCACAGGCAATAATTTGCACATGTTTTACTTGCTTGAAAATAGCATCAGCGCCTTCGCCGAATACGTCAGGCGCTAACCCCGTTTCGGTAATGCGCTGCTGAAGCGCGTTTCGCACAACGGTGGGCTGCTCGTGAATTTCTTTAAGCATGTAGTGACGGTAACCGCCCTTATCACCCGCATCGTGCTCTATATTAGACTCTACAACTTCGCGCTCTACTGGTGCGCCATGCTTATCAAAAATATCTACCGTGCGGCGAGTAATTTCAGCAACATCACCCTCTTCTAGGAAAATAAAGCGGCGAGTAACCGGTAACAAGGCCATTTGATCAGAAGCGATAAAGTTTTCACCTAGGCCTAGCCCAATAACAAGAGGGCTTCCCGAGCGTGCTACTACTACACGGCTAGGATCTTCTTTGTCCATAATAACCGTGCCGTATGCACCGTGAAATGTGTTCACCGCGCTTTGTACAGCGCTGAGCAAGTTCTTGCCAGACTTGAGCTCTTCATGAACTGTGTGTGCGATTGTTTCTGTGTCGGTATCACTGGTAAAGCGGTAGCCCTTTTCAGTTAACTGATTGCGAAGGCTTACGTAGTTTTCGATAATACCGTTATGTACAACGGCAACGCGTTCGCTGGAGAAGTGAGGGTGAGCGTTCGCTTCTGTTACACCACCATGAGTAGCCCAGCGTGTATGCGCAATACCCGTGCTGCCAAGTGCTTCACTGTTAGCTACCGCGTCAGCTAATTCTTGAACTTTTCCGGTGCGGCGAATGCGCGTTAGGTTTCCATCGCTTTGCAGTAATGCAACGCCTGCCGAATCATACCCGCGATACTCAAGGCGTTTTAGCCCTTCTAACAGAATTTCAACTACATTACGTTCGGCAACAGCGCCAACAATTCCACACATGCTTATTCTCCATTAAGCGTGGCGACGATTACCGTCACGCCCTTATTTTCAATATTCGTTTTATCAGAATCACTGATGGTGTCATCGGTGATTAACACAGAAATTTTGTCCCAGCCCAACTCGAGGTTAGGCATTTTATGCAATAGTTTTTTTGCACTGGCCATTACCACCACTTTTGAAGCGGCATTGGCCATTGCGCGGGTGACTCCCGTTAATTCATTAAAGGTGGTGGTGCCTCTTTCAACGTCAATACCAGCGGCGCCAATGAACGCAATATCAAAACTATAGGCACTAACTAGCTGTTCAGCCATAGAGCCCTGAAATGACTGAGACAGGGCATCCCATGTACCACCAGCCATTAGTACCGTTGGCTCGGTATCGCACTGGGTTAAATAGTTGGCTGTGGATAGCGTATTTGTCATTACCACTAGGTCATCTAAAGCGGATAGATAAGGTAAAATTGCAGAAGTAGTAGAGCCGCAGTCAATCACCAGCTTGCTACCTGGCGTAACTAAATTGGCCGCGCATTGTCCGATGGCCTTCGAAAGGTCACTACCAGCTAGTGATGATGCTTCTGTTTTAAAAGAGGTAGAAGACACAGGGGTAGTGGAAGTAGCGGAAGGCGTTACTGCAGAGGTATTATTAGCAGTACGTGATGAAGCAGCAGGCACAGCGCCGCCAAACTGCCTAATTAGCGCACCTTGTGCTGCTAATGCAGTTAAGTCTTTTCTTATAGTAACTTCAGACGCGTTAAATTGGCTGGCTAGCGTTTCTACACGTGTATGGCCATTGTCATTAACCCATTCCACTATGCCTTTGCGACGCTCATCAACCGAATGACTGCTCTTCAACTTGAACTACTTCTTTAAATACGGCGTTTCAGCTTTCACATTTGTATGCAGCTTTGTCGGGGCATAGTTTATTTGCCATACCTCAAAAACAAACCGCATTTAAATATGAAAAAACGCTTATAACTTTCAAAACGAAAGCTATGAATTACAATTTGAAAGAATCGTAAGGTATTATGAAAGTGTGTTCAAGCACTTTGCTCAATTTAACAGCAACTTTCTTTCTTCTTGGCTCGCTTTCAGTGCTGTTTCAATAACGTTGATCACTTCAACAACGCTAGCTGCATCGGCAGGTGAGTCGGCATCGCCTTTGATAGCGCCCGCTAGCTGTTCAAAAAAGGCCAAATATTCTCCGCGACGGGTTTCAATTACCTCAGTCATATCTTCATTTGAAAGTAGGCCGTGTTCGCTTTCAGGAGTGACTGCCCAGCTTTCACTTGCAAGGCTCATATTCGCCCTTAACTGATTTTCTTGCGGGTCTAGGTGAAACTTTCGAAAACTTGCTTTCGTTCCCTGTAAATCAAAGCGAAGTGTTGCCCCGCCTTGAAATGCTGAACTGCCAAGGTTCACAATCTTGTCGGCGTAATGAAGGGTAAGGTCAAAGGTATCGTCTGATTGCCCACCATCTCGCAGCGTTAGTACGCTGGCCGATACCGCCACGGGCTTGCCGAAAAGCTGAAGTGCTTGGTCGATTAGGTGTGGCCCTAAGTCCCAGAATATCCCGCTGCCAGGGCCTTTGTTTTCACGCCATCGATTGCGTGGAGTAGGCCTAAAGCGGTCGAAGCGACTTTCAAAGCGCTTAATATCACCAAGCTTACCTTGCTCAATAAGCTGCTTTAAGGTGAGAAAATCGCCATCAAAACGCCGATTGTGAAACACGCATAATTGTTTCTTTTTCGCATGCGCCACATCAACCAGGTGCTTTGCATCGGCTGCGCTTAGGGTAAAAGGTTTCTCTACTAATACATGGCTGTTGTGCTCAAGTGCGAGTAAGGACTGTGACGCATGTAAATGATTAGGCGTTGTTATTACCACCAAATCAAATTGCGTGCTGTTTAGTGCTTCTTCCAACGATGAATAAACCACGGCATCAGGCAACGCAGTTTTCACCTCATCCGGCTTTGAGGACACAACGCCCTCAACGACAAAATCAGAAAGGTGCTGAAGAAAGGGCAAGTGGAAAGTGGTGGCCGAAAAGCCAAACCCGACTAGTAGCGTAGTGATCATAGCAACTCCTAAAGCAATAAAGGGGGTCAGAACCGAATAAAATGCAAGCCATGTTGCTGGCTTATTTTATTCGGTTCTGACCCCCTTTTATTTTATTTTTTGGTGGGGCGTGGCCAGTTTGCTATGTTGCGCTGCTTGCCACGGGCGACGGCGAGGGCGCTGTCGTCAACTGCCGATGTGATTACTGAGCCGGCGCCTACGGTTGCGTTATCGCCTACATTTACGGGCGCAACAAGGGATGAGTTAGAGCCGATAAATGCGTTCTCACCAATAATGGTTTTCGATTTATTTACACCATCGTAATTACAGGTAATGGTGCCCGCACCAATATTTGCGTTAGCACCAACCTCGGCATCGCCAAGGTAAGTAAGGTGGTTTGCTTTTGCACCTTCACCTAATACTGTCTTTTTCATTTCCACAAAGTTGCCAACCTTGGCGTTTTTGTGCATAACCGCACCAGGGCGTAAGCGCGCATAAGGTCCTACCACACAGGCTTCGCCTACATTTGCTTGCTCAATGATAGAGTTGGCTTCAATAATAGCGTTATCTGCAATGTGGCAGTCGCGTAATATGCAATTTGCCCCAATAGTAACGTTGTTACCTAGGGTTACATTACCTTCCACAATCACATTTACGTCGATTACAACGTCGTTTCCAGCTGCTAACGTGCCGCGCATATCAAAGCGTGCTGGGTCTAACAGCGTAACACCGTCAGTCATTAGCTGCTGCGCCTGACGAGCCTGCAAGGCGCGCTCAAGGTTAGACAGTTGAATGCGGTTATTAACACCCTCAACTTCAACCGCCGACGCTGGCTGAGCAGACTGAATACGCTTTCCTTCAGAGGCTGCCATAGCGATAACATCGGTAAGGTAATACTCGCCTTGGGCATTGTCGTTACTTAAGTTGTGTAACCAACGCTTAAGATCAGCCCCAGACATCATCATCATGCCGGTATTAATCTCTTTGATTGCGCGCTGCTCATCAGAGGCATCTTTATGTTCAACAATTTGAGTGATGTTGTCGTTTTCTCTCACAATTCGGCCCATGCCTGTGGGGTCGTCTAATTCAACGGTAAGTAAGGCTAAATCACAGCTGGCTTTTACCTCTTTTAACGCATCTAAGGTTTCTTCTCTAATAAGCGGGGCGTCGCCTACCAGTACTAAAACATCTTCATTGTCTTTTATATGAGGCGCGGCTTGTTGAACTGCATGGCCTGTTCCTAGCTGCTCAGACTGAAGGCACCAGTTTAGGTTGTCTTCAACAATGGTCTGTTGCAGCAAGTCACCGCCGTGGCCGTAAACAAGGTGGATGTTGTCTGCACCTAACGACTTCACCGTATTGATAATACGCTGAACCATTGGAACGCCGCCTACTTTATGAAGCACCTTTGGAAGCGAAGATTTCATGCGAGTACCTTTACCCGCTGCTAAAACAACCACTGAAAAAGCCATACAATCCCTTTATTGTGTAAACATAGTTTTTATCTGCACGTAGTGTAACTAAGCATTGATGAGATGTCAGCGGATGAATGCGCCCTGTCACGGTTTAAATACACCAACTACCTGCCAGTTTGTTTTCTAGTTAGCCCTTTAGGCTAATCTTGAGGTAAACGTGCTAGTAGTTCATATTTGCAACAGGTATACTTTGTTTTGGAAAATTTCAGTTCAGCCAGGCAAGGGAGCATGCGCAGTCTGTGAACACATTTAGAACCCTACATAGAAGCATATTGATGCTTTTTGCAGTCGTTGTGGTAGCGATTGTAACTTTAGTGCACTTTAGCATTTCGAAAATAGTAGCAGAGCAAAGCCGCGCCCAGCAGCAGTCACTTTCACCCGCTATATCGCTTATTGTAGAACAGCTGCTCAAACCCCTGCATATTTCTGACGCCCTTGGTCACTCGACAGAGCTTGTAGATTTACTCAATCAAGATTCAGTCGATAGCGACGCTGCATTTAGCACCTTACAACGCCTTGAAGAAGAGTTTGGCCTGTCTTTTTTCATCGCCAGCGAAACAGACAGAAAACAATACAACTCCGATGGCACCATCATTAACCTAATTGAAGGTGAAGTAAGCTGGTATTTTAAGTACCGCGATTACCCTACTGATGCAGTGGCCGATATCGGTAAGTGGGAAGACACCCACCTGTACATCGACATTAAAATTCACAATAAAGAAGGCGAATTTCTTGGCTTTTTTGGCGTAGGTAAAAGCTTGCGCAGCTTTATAGAAATATTCGACTCTTACAAACAAGAGTACGGCTACGACTTTCTATTCGTCGATAAAGAGGGCGACATTATGTTGTCGTCTGATCCAGCGTTAGTTGCCACCTATTCAGACTTTACCAACCTGTCTGAATTACCTTGGTACGCAAGCCTGCCGCTTTCCATTCAAAATGAGCAGGCGCTTAACAACAAGCTAGTTACCATTAACGAAAAAGACTTTTTGATTGCAGAGGTAAAGCTGAATCAGTTTGGCTGGACGGTGTTTTTATTAAGCCCGCTAGAAGACAGACAAGCTGAGATTTCACAAGCCTTTATATTTAGCGTTGTAACACTGCTTGTGGTTGTGTTCTCTCTATTTTTATTGATATACAACTTACTGTATTACTTTAGAAAAGATATGCAGCCAGACCTGATAGTTCGCCAGAC
The DNA here is from genome assembly GCF_000753865.1 of Alteromonas sp. LOR. GTDB lineage: Bacteria > Pseudomonadota > Gammaproteobacteria > Enterobacterales > Alteromonadaceae > Alteromonas. Next base: position 164,884 of record NZ_JQFW01000049.1, read on the forward strand.
AAACCGCCTTCCCGAAAAGGACAGCTTGCAGCTTATTTACAAAAGCCTACTAGCAGAGCACGGTTCGCTAAGTGTTGTAGTGGTAAACGTCGATGAAATGACCACCATTGTTGATGCGCACGGTCGCAACACGGGTGATGATATTTTAGATAAGGTAGCTATTTACCTATCAGAAAAGCTGCGAGACCAAGACGTGTTAGGGCGTTGGAGCAGCGACGAGTTTATTATCTTTTTGCCGCAAACAGGGCCTCATGTGGCCTTAGAACTGGCACAAAACCTACGTCATGGTGTGGCAACACTACCACCACTTGCCGAATACCCAGACATTCAGATTACAGCATCGTTTGGTATTTCGTACACCGCCTCAGTACGGCCATTACAAGAAGTGACCGCCCATGCGGAAGACGCTCTGTATCAGGCTAAGCGAGATGGAAGCAACCTAGTGCGTATGCAGTTAATAGACTAGGGCGTTTAACCTGTGTTCTACAAAAAAAGCAGCGTGCCGAAACACGCTGCTTTTTTATTGCTGTTTACCTTGGGTTTGAGCTAATTTAGGCCGATTCAAGCCTCGACTTTTTTCTACGCTTGGTTAACACACCCGTAGTGAGCGCTACGCCTAACAATATCATGATACCGCCAACGATGGTTTGCGCAGAAAGGTGTTCTTGCAGCAATAATACGCCCCAAATAATGCCAAATAACGGTACCAGATAGGCAACGGTAATCGCTTTTGCCGGCCCCACATCAGCAATCAGTTTAAAGTATAGGATGTACGCAATTCCTGTTCCACCGATAGCCAATGCCACCGCATTAATCCACGCATTATTACTTGGCATGGTAGCCGGCAGCGTAGCAAGGGCGAAGGGCGCTAACATAATGCTCGCAAAAGCCTGGCTGCCAGTCGCGACGGCAAGAGGCTTAACACCTTGCAGCCACTTTTTCATCATACTGGCAGCTATTCCGTAGCAAGTAGTAGCAAGCAGTGCGGTAAGAATGGGAAAGAAGCTCACCTCACCCTCACCGAGTTTTTGCTGACTGATAACAGCTACGCCAACAAACCCAACCAGTAAACCTACAATGGCACTTTTTGTGAGCTTATCTCCTAGCCACAGCCAGGCAACAATGGCGCCGAACATGGGCGCAGTTGCATTTAATATGGCATTCACCCCAGCCTCTAAGTGCAGGCTGCTGTAATTAAAAAGAACAAATGGAATAGCGGTATTCACTAAGCCAACCAAGGCGATGGCAAACCAATGATGCCTAATTTGCGATAACCCACCCTTTAGCACCAGTAGCGGCAATAACACCGCCGTAGCAAGCAGCGTTCGAACCGCCACCAGCACATAAATACCAAATTCGGGGGCCGCCACTCGCATGAAGATAAACGAGCCCCCCCAGATACCGGCTAACACCACCAGTGCGATTATATCTCTTAGTCCCATAGTCCGCCTTGGGCTCCCTCTAAATTGAGCAAAAACTGCTTTCGCGCTAAACCACCCGCATACCCTGTTAGCGTTTTATTGCTGCCAATAACTCGATGACACGGTACTACAATGGCAATGGGGTTTTTACCATTCGCAAGCCCTACCGCTCTTACTGCTTTAGGGTTACCAATGTGTTTTGCAATGTCTAAGTAACTTACGGTTTGTCCGTAAGGTATGCTTTGCAACGCTTTCCATACCGACGTTTGAAACTCTGTGCCTTTGACTTCTATAGGCAAATCGAATTCGTGACGCGTTTTTGCAAAATAGGCCGATAGCTGTGAACAAGCTTCTTCGGTAATGCCATTAGGTACGCCCTCCTTACCGCTATCTTTAGCGCTGCCTTTTACACTGTCTTTTAAGCAACCTTCAGGCTCACTAAACGCAATGCGGGTAACACCTATATTGCTTGCTGTCACCGTTACCACGCCTTGCTCTGTAGGTATCGATTGAGAAAAAACCTCTGATGCGGTGTCTGTATTCACTGGCTTGGATCCTTTTTGACTCTGTTGGCGCTTTGTTTTCTGACTGGTTTCGGTGCACAATTTTTATCTGGCTCAGGCGCCCCGCCTGCTTGAGGAAGCTGGGAGAGCTGCCAGAGTTGCAGCGTAAGATAGCTTCGCCACGGCGCTGCATCACCTGCGCAAACGGGGTAACGCTTTGCCATTTTTTTCACAATAAGATCGCCTTCAAGATAAACATCGGGGTCTCGTTCGCCGCGCATCTTAATATAATCTACTGTCCACGGCCCAACACCTTTTACCGCCAGCATATCTTCATGGCTCGGGGAGCGACTTTGAGAGCGGCTTGGAAAATGGCTCTCAGAACAGTCCTCTGAAGAACTCGGCGAAGCGACATCAGGTTGACTGCTAGAAAACAGCTGAGCAAAGCTTTTAATCGCATTTTTTCTGGCCTGGGGCATCCGCAAAAAAGATAGATCGCTACTCGCTACCGCAGATGCTGAAGGAAAACTATAGCGAAGCTCATCGTCGAAGACATCGCTTTTACCCAAATGATGCACTAGCAAAGTCAGCTGGCCAATAGCCGCTTTTACGCTAACTTGCTGACCCACAATAGCTCGGCAACCGGCCTCAAACACGCTCCATGCACTTGGCAGTCTTAACCCTTCTACAAGCTGCGTCTTTATTAATCCTGCATTGAGTAAGCCGCGCTCAATAAGCATAGGATCCGCCTTTAAATCTAACATGGCTTTTATGTTTTCAATTACCCGGTAAAGCGGCGATAAATCACTCAATGTTATTGCTACTTCAAACCCGCCTTTGCGAGCATTGTGTATGGCGCAAAAATGCCCTTTCACGCCGTCAAACTCAAACCAGCGCTGATAACTGCTCTCGGTCACTAGTTCCATTGCAGCAACCGCACGGCCAGCTAAAAAATCTCTCACATAAGGCCAATCGTAAGGAGGGCGATAGGAAAGAAATAGCCGGATATTTTGGCCTCTCTCTTGGCCTGGCTCTTGGCTAGCCTTTTTACTAGTGCGCCTAAGCCCTGATGGCGATGTTTTACAGTACTGCTGAACGACTCTTTGTAGCTGACGCTGAGATGAAAAGCCACAGCTTATCGCTACATCAAGCAGAGGCAAGGTGGTTTGCTGTATAAGTTGCTTAGCAAATAGCGCCTGCTGCATTGTTTGAAATTGTTTTGGCGACAAACCAATAGCGTCGGTAAGCAATTTATTGGCATAGCGCTCGCTTATGCCAAGGCGAGATGCAATATGACTAATTGGCTGGGCTGGTATTTCAGACAATAACGACAGTGCCCGCTGCACCGTAGTGTCTACCCCTTCCCAAGCGGGAGATTGAGGCGCACTGTCAGGCCGACACCGCAAACATGGCCTGAATCCATCAGACATGGCTTGAGCCGCAAAACTATAATAAGCCACATTTTCTTCTTTCGGCAGCTTTGCAGGGCAAATAGGCCGGCAGAAGATTCCTGTTGTTTTCACTGCAACAAAAAAGCGACCATCAAATCGCGCATCTCTGCTGCATCTGGCTGATGAATAGGCTTGTTGTTGAGCACTGTCTATTGACGACATTGAAACCTCTTACACATATCAATCGCGTTAAGCTTGCGTTGGCAATATTTGCCTTGGCCATACGCTTTTGCTTTTTGGCTGTTCTTAAAAACACTTATACACAGATGCCTAGTTTACGCGTAAAAACCGAAATTAAGGCGACAAAATCAGAACTCACTATTTTGTCATACTTTTTCTGCTCTGCGCGCTGCATTGCTTTTTTACCGTTTCTCAGTGCTTATTAATAGTTATCGTCACTCTTTAAATAAGTGCCGTTTTTACGCGCATTTGATAAATGACCAACCTATCCGCATAATATCGCCACCTTGATAACAACTGCCTATCTCTTATTGCAGAGAAGCCGGCCTAATGAGCTAACTGTATGCCAACTATTTTGCGCATTTCGATGTCGCGCTTTTTTCTAATGTGTGCATTGCCGCTGCTAGTGCTTTACTCGCACACATTGTCTGCTGACTGGCTTGATAACTATGCCAGCTATGTAAAAAAAGAGGCAGATAAATACAATGTACCTGGCTATGCATTTGTTTTTTATGAACAAGGGAAAACGCCCCGAGTTTATGTGTACGGAAAAACGCGCAAGCGGGGCGGCGAAAAGGTAACCAAAGACACCGTATTTCGCCTGGCATCCGTATCGAAGACTTTCACAGCACTGCTTAGCGCTAAATTGGTAGAGCGAAACCAGCTATCGTGGAACACACCCATTAAAACCCTACTTCCAGACATTCCTTTCAAGGGCAAGGGTATGGAGGCACTAGAACTTCAGCATATTATTGGGCAATCAAGCGGCTTTATGCCAAATGCCTACGATAATTTAATTGAAGCCGACTATTCATTAGAACGTGTACTAACCTCCCTAGGTGAGCTTGAGCCACTGTGTAAACCGGGAGACTGCTACACGTATCAAAACGCTTTGTTTGGCGCGCTAGAGTACTACTTCAGCGGGCAAGACACGTCTTATTCTAGCCAAATTCAATCTTACCTTTTCTCTCCGCTGGGTATGACATCGTCAAGTGTTGGTAAAGGCGGGCTGCTTGCCTCAGAATCATGGGCACGCCCACACATCGCCATTGCCCGCAATAAATGGCACGAGGGTAAAGTAGAAAGCAATTACTACCGCTTTTCACCTGCCGCCGGGGTTAACGCCAGTATTTACGACATGACTATTTATTTGCAGGCATTGCTGGGAGAGTTTCCCACCGTAATCTCTAAAGAAATGGTGGAATATATCACCACAGAACGAGTACGCACTAAGCGCGAAACCTATCGCCGAGGCTGGCGAGGTATGATTAACGACGCCCACTATGGCTTGGGTTGGCGTGTTTACGACCTTGATGGCAAACAGCTAAATTATCACGGCGGATGGGTAAAAGGTTATCGTGCAGACGTGGCTTTCATGCCTGAGAAAAAGGCGGGATATGTCATGTTGATGAATGCAGAGTCGAACATGATTAACAGCGCTACTGCAGAGCTGTGGAAACGCTTTTTAAAACAAGCCGACGACTAAGCTCGCCGGCTCGTACTAACTCAATGGCTTATCACTGTGCTTGCTACTTTGAATCTTCATATCCAGAAGAAAAGCTAGCCAAGCGCAGCGGTACCTACTTTGATTGTTTGAGGTAGGTATAACCGTTTAGACATTTTTCGTAAAAGTCTGTCCAGCGTACGCCTTCTCTAGGCTTGAGTTTACCATCCCACACATGTTTATCGATTAAGCGTTTAACGTCAGATGCCATGGCTCGAGGGTTATACTGCATAACGTTAAGTACATCTTCTACCGATGAGCCTTTAACGACTTCCTCGATATAGAAATCTTCTGGATCGTCGTCATAGCTGTAAATATGTACTTCGTTTAAGCGACCAAATAGGTTGTGCATATCACCCATTACGTCTTGATAAGCCCCAGTTAAGAACAACCCTACATAGTACGGTTCGCCCTGTTTTAACGGGTGCATAGGCAACACGTCGGTAATTTCTCTGCCAATAGTGAACTGGTCAATTTTGCCATCGCTGTCGCAGGTAATATCTACCAAAGAGCAGTTCACCGTTGGCTCCTCGTTCATGCGCGTTAATGGCACTACTGGCAACAACTGATCGATTGCCCATGTGTCGGCAGCCGACTGGAACACAGAGAAATTGCACAGGTACTGCGACGACAAGCTATAATCAAGCTCCTGCAGCTCTTCCGGTACGTATTCTTCGTTGCGATACCAGGTTTGCAGCCTGCCCATAATTTGCCAATACAGCGTTTCAATTTTGGCAAGTTCTTCAAGAGGAATGACGCGAAGCTTAAAAGCATCAAGAGCCTGCTCTTTGTACTGCGAGGCATCGTTATATACCTCATGCATGTTTTCTTGCTCATCGAAGGTGTCAGCGAGTTCTCTGATATTCTTTAAGAAAAAGTGCTCACCTTCTTTAGCTGACGTATCCATGGTGGCGGCATTGGATTTAATTTCGCCCACAATTTCAGTCACAACGCAGCTGTGGTGCGCCGTAATTGCGCGTCCGCTCTCACTCACTAAATGAGGATGAGGTACGCCCTCTAGGTCGCACATCTCTTTCATGCCGTACACTACGTCAGCAACATATTCTTGCATGCTGTAGTTACGCGACGATTCGTTGGTTGAATTACTACCGTCGTAATCAATACCCAGGCCGCCGCCCACATCAACATAGTCTAACTCAAAGCCCATTTTATGAAGGTCGGCATAAATACGAGCGCCTTCAGTAACTGCTTCTTTCACCGCTCTGATATCGGTAAGCTGGCTACCAATATGAAAATGCAAAAGCTTAAGGCAGTGAGCCATGTCCTGCTCTTCTAAGTAGCGAGCAGCATTGATTATCTCGGTGATAGTAAGACCAAATTTCGCTCTTTCGCCGCCTGAGCTTTCCCACTTTCCGCGACCTTTTACCGTCATTTTCGAGCGAACGCCGATAATAGGATCGATATCTAATTCTTTTGCTACTTTTACCAGCAGCAATAGCTCGGTGTATTTCTCTACAACCACGACTACGCGGCGACCAAGCTTGCGCCCTAGTAGGGCTAAGCGCATGACTTCGTCGTCTTTGTAACCATTTAAAATGGTGAGCGACTCTTCGTTTGTGTTCATGGCTAGCACAGTTAAAAGCTCGGCTTTCGACCCGGCTTCTAGCCCGTAGTTGTAAGGTTTGCCGGCATCGACAATCTCTTCAACCACTTCGCGCATTTGGTTTACTTTTACTGGGTAAACGCCTTGATATTCGCCTTTGTACTCAGCTTCAGCAATCGATTTACGAAATGCCTTATTTAACCCTGCTACTTGCGAGCGCAAGATATCGTGAAAACGAACAACAACGGGGAACTGAACACCTTCTTTACGTATATCTTCAATAATTGAATTGAAGTCTATGCGTATACTCGGATTTTCGGGCACGGGCGTAATGTGAATGTTGCCATTTTCACCAACCTGAAAATAACCGCCACCCCATTGAGAGACGCCGTAGACGCGCTCTGCTTCCTCGATACTCCAATTAGACAATATGGTCACCTTTTAAAAAGTGCGTTAGGGTTTACCTAACTTATGCGTGCAAAAATGAGTCGCGTATTATAGACAAAGCCATAAATGTTGCGACGTAAAATATCGATTGTTTCGACTAATTTAATTTATCGCGGCTTTGCTGTATCTATCCATGATGCTACGTATGTCATCACGCTTGGTTCAACTCTCTTGTCAGCGTCGTTTAAAAATGTGGTTACATCGTTAGTGCGACTAAAAGTAAAAGGCTGATTTTCGAGAAACTTCTCTGCAATGTGATTGGCATCAGTCGTATCATCTTCCAGCCACAATTCACTTAATTGATTTCTGCGATCGAGTTGAACAGGCTCTTTTATGCGCCTTGAGATGTCGGTATTTGGAATAGACCATGAGCGCATATCAACAAATAAATGGAAGGGTTTGCCTCTTCTGCTTTGTAATGCATCTGACAGTTCACCCAAGTAACTAATATTGGTTCCCATATCCCAATGCCCACGAAGCGTCACTAAAATACAGTTCTGAAATATTTCAATATCAAATGGACGATGAGACGGGTTGCCACTCATTACAGGGTTAACACTCAGTAGTTAAAAAAAGGCTAATAATTCGATGTTAGAACGTATTGAAAGATTAAACAACCTTGTACTCGTTACATATTTTGTAGTTCTGGGCGATGCGATTAAGGCGGCTTCTTGGGTATGAGTTTTGACTATATGTTGGGCCCGGCGGATTGAGTTATTGCCGGGCCCACTTTAGTCTTACCGATGAACGTGATTAATCGTCACCAAATTCACGGATAATACTGTTGATGGTTTCTTTCGCATCACCTAGCACCATTCGCGTATTTTCTTTAAAGAAAAGTGGGTTATCCACCCCAGCAAAACCAGCATTGGCAGAACGCTTTAATACAAATACCGTTTTGGCGCGGTATGCCTCAATAACCGGCATGCCATAAATAGGGCTACCTTTCATTTCTTTTGCGGCTGGATTAACTACATCATTGGCACCAATAACAATCACCACGTCATAATTTTCCATGCGAGGGTTTACATCGTCCATTTCGTACAGCTGATCGTAAGGAACATCGGCTTCGGCTAACAGTACGTTCATGTGCCCAGGCATACGCCCTGCCACTGCATGAATACCGTAATCTACCGTACAGCCGTTATCTTCCAGTAAAGACTGCAACTCTCGCACTGCGTGCTGTGCTTGCGCAACCGCCATGCCATACCCTGGCACAACGAGTACTGCTTGCGCTGCTTCTAACACGTAAAATGCATCTTGTGCGGCCAGTACCTTAATCTCGCCTTCAATTTTTTCGCCTGCCTCAACAGGTGTAGAAAATCCAGATAGCAGTACGTTCATTAGTGAGCGGTTCATGGCCTTACACATTATATTCGTCAGGATAAGTCCTGACGCGCCAACCAACAGCCCAGTAACAATAAGAATGGTGTTGCCGGTGGCCAAACCTGCAGCAGAGGCCGCTATGCCCGAGTAACTGTTAAGCAAGGCAATAACCACGGGCATATCAGCACCACCAATAGAAATGGTGGCCAATAAGCCAAAGCTAAGTGCAATTGCGATAGCGCAATACAGCCACACTGCGTTTGATGGTTCGGTAGTAAACAAATAGCCAACGGCTAACATGCCCACTAAATGAAGAATACTCAGCTCGCGAAGCCCGGTAAAAACAACCGCCTTTGAACTCATCTTCCCCGACAGTTTTCCCCACGCTACTACCGAGCCTGAAAAGGTAACGCCACCAACAAGTATGGTGAAAAATAGGGTTACAAAGGTAAACGCGCCGGCCGTTTCTAGCGCCGCTATGCCCATGCTCGATAACGTCGCCCAACCAAGTAGCAGCGATGCTGCGCCACCAAAACCATTAAACAACGACACCATCTCTGGCATTGAAGTCATTTCAACGGTTTTTGCCTTCCACGCACCGTAAGCGCCGCCAATAACAAACCCTACCAATATATAGTGATAGCTGATGATCTGCTGATCGAGCAGAGTAACAACAACCGCTATAAACATACCAATAGCAGAAATAAAGTTACCTTTTTTCGCCGTATCTGGGTGACTCAACAACTTAAGACCAAGAATAAATAGTGCCGCAGCAACTACATACGCAAGGTTAATCGTGGTTACAATATCATTCACCTGCGTACTCCTTACTTCGTTTTCTTTTTGAACATATTTAGCATGCGGTCGGTGACCAAATAGCCCCCCACCACATTAATACTGGCCAGTGCCACCGCAATGGTACCCAACACGGTAGTTAACAAACTGTTGTCACTACCCGATGCCACTAAGGCGCCAACTAAGGTAATACCTGAAATAGCATTTGAACCTGACATTAAGGGCGTATGAAGCGTAGCTGGCACTTTTCGGATGAGTTCAAAACCAAGAAACCCTGCCAATAACACGATAAAAAGTAAGTATATGATTTCCACAATTAAGCTCCTTTGTATGCATTAAGCAGCATGTCGTTAGTAACGCTTCCCTGATGCGCAATAACGCAGCCAGCAAGAATATCGTCGTCCAAATCAAGGTTAAACGTATTGGTTTCTGTGTCGAAGAACTCGTCCACAAGGTTATAAATATTATTGGCGTACATGTCGGTGGCAGCTCGCGCGACAAACTGACTCCAGTAGCCATCGCCAATAACATTAACGCCATTCACCTCAACGGTTTCTCCGGCGACTGAGCCTTCAACATTACCGCCAGAGGTGGCCGCCATATCCACTACAACGCTGCCTGGCTTCATTAGCGCTAAAGTGTCTTTTGAAATAAGCACAGGGGGCTTTCGGCCAAACAGTTGCGCCGTTGTAATCACAATATCTGAATCGGCAATAGCGTCGCGCTGGGCGTCTTGCTGCTTGGCTTTTTGTTCTTCGGTAAGTTCTTTGGCGTAACCGTCTTTAGTTTGCCCGGTTTCACCAATATCAATTTTAAGGAATTTTCCACCAAGAGACTCAACCTGCTCTGCAACCACTTCGCGAGTGTCGTAGGCAAGTACATTAGCGCCAAGGCGTTTTGCAGTTGCAATAGCCTGCAGGCCTGCCACGCCAGCGCCAATAATAAATACTTTGGCGGGTTTAATTGTGCCCGATGGCGTCATCATCATAGGTAAAATAGAAGGGAGCAAACTTGCAGCCTGCATCACCATTACATAGCCCGCTAAACTCGCTTGAGAGCTTAACGCATCCATCTTTTGTGCACGGGAAGAACGCGGGATCATTTCAACTGAAATAGCAGTAAGCTGCTTGTCAGCAATCGACTCAACAAGCGGTTGTTGAAAGAAAGGGTCAAGATGGCCAACCACAATGGCCCCTTTTTTCATCAACGCTAGCTGTGCTTCGCTAGGCTTGTTTACGGCCACCACCATATCCGCAGATGATACTGACTCATTCACATCACTAATAACAGAAACACCCACACCCTCATATTCTTTATCAGAGTAGCCAGAAAGTAGTCCTGCTCCGGCCTCAAGGATAATAGAAGCCCCTTTCTTTATTAGCCGCTGCGCGCTAGATGGCGTTACAGCACACCGCTTTTCCACTTTATTTAGCGAGTCTGGCGTTTTAGATTCATTTAAAACAACAACTTTCATACGCTTCTCCTTATTCTTAGGCACTTTGAGAATGACACTCTTTGTTCTCATTGAAACCATTTTATTCATTTATGCTGATTATTTTTTGACTAAATCAAACGCCCGTTTAAATTTTCATTGCGTGATAGCACGCGAAAAAAACTGTTCAGTTATCACCCCATGCCTTAGTAAACATACGCCCTGACGATATTTATTACAAAAATTTTTAAGCTTAAATACATAACTATAATTTATATGAAATTCACTTATATTTGTTTTCATTTGTCAGAATTGTAATTAGTAAAAGGAGATTTAAAGTACGGAGGTTGTTTTTTGCACAGCCGTAAAGGTACAAAAAACGAACAAGATTTAGCAGTGCACCGAAAATTCCAACTCGTTTATTAGGTAAAAAAGCGAGCCATTCTTTTTTGCCATTTCTTTTTTCCCCACATCTTTTTTGCCAGAATGTGATCAGTTACGAGAATTGAAACGTTTACCCGTTACGCGCAAAAGTTCATAGGCTATTGGGCGGTTTACTAACTATAATATTCACAACAAATACACCATCATCAGAGCGCGCAGCCGAGATACTTTTTTTTAAAGAATGTACCGTGCGGCGTGGGGAGAAAAATAGTGTTTGGGCTTTTTAAATCGAATCCGTCAAAGAAAATGCGCAAGGAATACGACCAGCTTCTAGAGCGAGCCATGCTTGCGCAAAGGAAGGGCGATATAAAAACGTATTCTATGCTCACTGCAGAATCTGAAGAGCTGTGGAAAAAAATAGAAGCAGCGGAAAAGCAGCAGTAATCTTTCTACTCTGCGTTTGTGATGTGAATTCAGGGCTTCGTTTCGCATTGTAGTTTAGATAACCGTATACTAGCGCCTTCGTTAAGACCACCTAAACAAGGGCGCTGAGTATCATGGCATTTCGTTTCTTCATAACGATGTTATACGGCATCGTTTTTACATCATCGTTTTATCATAAAAGCGCGCAGGCCATCGAAGCCGGTCAATATTATTATTTCATTTCAGAAAAGTGTGCCCCCCGAGGCCCACAATCCCCAGAAGAAAGAGGCGCAGTGACTCCCGATCTCATGCTGTTTGAAGTAGTCCCAGCGGGTATTAGTGACTATTTTGTTCGTATGAATACAGATGCCCTTATTCACTACACCGAAATAGGGCAACGCTATTTATCGGATTTAGAAGAAGAGCAGGTTTACACGGCGGGAGAAGAGAGCAGCGAAGGAAAAAAAGTCATTCATCACGACTTTATGCTACAGCGCGAAGCGATAGACTTAAAAACCCTTATTGCCACCCTCAATGGTTTTTCACAACAGCAGACTGAAAAAGGGTATTACTTTCGCACAATTCTGGCTCTGCCCAACGAAAACGCGCGTTTTAAAGCCGTCACGCGGGTGCGATTAACAGAAAGCGAAGCCGCTAATCGCATGTTGCTTACTGACTATTCCACCAGCTATTATCTTTTAGATAACGCTGGAAAAGCAGAGAGCACGCCATTTATTAGTGCAGACCACTACGCAGCCATGCGAGAGAACATACACGAATTTAATAGCCCCTATCATGCTTTTACAAAAGAGCGGGTATGCGGAGAAAAGTGGGAGTCGGGAATTTAAGGGCCTTAACGTAAGAAGTATTAATTATTGCGATACAGGGTTTTGATAATATGGAAACCAAAGCGGGTTTTTACTGGCCCGTGCACTTTTAATACTTCTTTTTTAAACACAACATCATCGAACGCTTTTACCATTTGCCCGCGACGGAACTCCCCCAAATCGCCACCGCGTTTTCCCGATGGGCATGTTGAATGCTTTTTAGCCAGTGCGCCGAAATTTTTGCCTTTTTTCAGCTGCTCTAAAATAGAAAGGGCCTCTTTTTCGGTTTTTACCAGAATATGTACCGCTGCTGCTGTTGCCATGACAATGCCCATTAGCGTTGAATATTTACGCCTCAGAGTATAACCCAGAGCAACGCTTAGCGTAAGCATACGAATAACCGCTAGGCAGTATTTCAATTTTGCTGAATAGGTTTACTTTTTAGCGCAAATTCCGCTAACGTAGGTCGAGAACAAAATTTGGACAATAAAAATAATGAAACGATTTTTTAAATGGATTGGCGTTGGCTTAGTAGCCATAATCGCTTTAGGCGGCAGCTTTGCTGCTCACGAATGGTATGCAGATAAACCTTTTTACTTTAACAACTTTCTTAACCGAGAAATGGTAAAAGTAGCGTTTGATAGCCCGGAAACACTTACTTCTTTGGGGTTTTTAGAGTCGGTAGGCATTAAGGGGCACAACGCTAAGCTAGATGATGCTAGCCCCGAAAAAAGTGAGGAGCTTTATAACAAGGCTCGTAATATTAAAAGCGTCATCGAGAATTACGATGATGATGACTTAAGCAAAGATGAGTTACTTTCTAAGAAGATTACCCTTTACCTTCTTGATTACCTTCTCACTAATGAGCCCTTTCAATATCACACCTACCCTGTAAACCAACTTTTTGGGGTGCAAAATGGGTACCCCAGCTTTATGCAGGGGCAGCATCAAATTAAAGATGAGACCGACGTTGAGAACTATCTCAGCCGCTTAGAAGCAGTTGACGAAAAGTTTGCGCAGGTATTGGAAGGCCTGAAGCTACGTGAAGATAAAGGCATTATTCCGCCTCGCTTTGTTATCGAACGCGTGCTTGATGAAATGAACGGGTTTATTTCATCACCGCTTAACGAGAACATTCTTTACAGCTCGCTAAAAGAAAAAATGGCAGATATAGAGTCACTGTCCCAAGAGCAGCAAGACGACTTTTTAGCCAAAGCGGAAGCGCGAATTAATGATGATGTAAATCGTGCTTATCAGCTATTCATCGACTATTTCACAACACTTAAAACCAAAGCGGGCACAGATGACGGATACTGGCATTTGCCCGATGGCGATAAGGTATACGCCAACGCCCTTCGCTTTTTCACTACCACCGATATGACCGCAGACGAAATTCATAATATTGGCTTAAAAGAGGTAGCTAGAATTCAAGGTGAAATGCTGAAAATTCTTGCAGACGAAGGATACGACACCTCTCAAGGCTTCACTACTGCCATGGACGCATTAGCCTCTGATCCTTCTCACTATTATGAAGACAGTGATGCGGGCCGTGAGCAAATACTGAAAGACTATCAAATTATTCTTGATGAAATTGAAGAAGATATGAGCGAGGTTTTTCGCATTCGTCCTAAGGCAGGCATGGAAGTAGTTCGTATTCCTGAGTTTAAAGAAAAAACCGCACCTGGCGCGTATTATCAGCAGCCAGCCATAGACGGGTCAAGACCGGGTCGCTTTTTCACAAACCTTTACGACATAAAGGCAACACCCAAATACAGCATGCGAACGCTGGCCTATCACGAAGGCATTCCAGGCCATCACTTTCAAATAGCGCTCGCAATGGAAATTGAGGGCATGCCCTTTATTCGTAAAATGTCGCCATTCACTGCTTACACAGAAGGATGGGCGTTGTACTCAGAATATTTAGCGTGGGAAATGGGCTTTCAAGACAATCCATTGGATAATCTTGGTCGACTTCAAGCGGAACTGTTCAGAGCGGTGCGCTTAGTGGTAGACACGGGCATTCACGATAAACGCTGGACACGAGAAGAGGCTATCGACTACATGGTAAATAATACGGGCATGGCGCTGAGTGACGTTACCTCAGAAATTGAGCGTTACATCGTGATGCCAGGTCAGGCGACCTCGTACAAAGTTGGCATGCTTAAAATATTAGAACTGCGTGAAAAAGCGAAAAATGCCTTAGGCGATAAGTTCGACTTACGCGATTTTCACGATGTCGTGCTGAAAAACGGAGCTGTACCTCTTTCTATTTTAGAGGAGTTAATTGACGAATATATTGAGGCAAAACGCACTTAAAATTTACCCGACCCACAATATTTTCGATAAGTATTTTGTGGGTCAATTTTTTTTTGGATGTCTCTTTAAGATTTTAAAAAAATAAAGATATAAAAAATGTAAGTTTACATATCAAGAAGGGCAAGCGCGAAAACGTATGCCTGCGCGCACCCGAAACACCTGTACTATCGTTTACCTAGCGCTTTTTTAAACCCCAACTCGGCTGATTTTCGCATCCATTCATTGCCTAGTTCTTTATTTTGCTCCTTACCTTTTCCCGTTAGATACATAACTGCCAAGGCATACATAGCCTCAGGATCTCCAATCCTGGCCGCTTCACTGAAATAGAACGAAGCTTTATTAAGATCAGGCTCAACACCTTTTCCCATTTCGTATATCCAGCCCAATTGCGTAAACGCTTTTCCCTGTATTTTATTATCTCCTATTGATGTATTCGTTAATTGCAGCAGTGAAGAAATAGCTCTACTGTACTCCTCTTTTGCTATCAGTATCCTTGCTTTTGTTAGCGGACCAATCTCGTCGGAACTCATAGCAATCAATAGCTCGAGAGCATCGTTATCACCTTGCTCGGCAGCAACACCCAACCATTGAATAGATTCTTCTTTGCTGACGTACTCACGAGCAGTCATGTGCATCAGTCCCATTTGGTAAGCTCCCGAAAAACTGCCTAATTCTGCTGCCTGTCTGTAGTAACTAACCGCCATGGCGAGATCATTATCCACACCTTTACCCAATTCATACAAAATACCTAAATTGAAATAGGCTTCGGGCTTGCCTTCTCCCTCAATGTTTTCCCACATCAGCTTTGCCTTTGTGTAATGAGCCATTTTGAATTCCGCGTAAGCAAAGTATAATTTTATATTATCGGGGGCCCGCTTAAACTCGTCACTTAGAGATCCTGAACTAGCTTCCACTGAAAACCCGCTGCAAATAATCATTAATGCAATACACTTGTTAATCAATCTCATAACCAACAACCTCTGTTAAGTACCGCAAAACGTTCGGTAGCATTGAGTGAAGTATTTGGGAGCAGGAGAGCAATATTCACTATCATGCTCTAGGGTGGCAAATGGGTACATTAGTTTTTCATAGAGCAGGTTGAATTTTGATAAGTCGCCATCACGTTGCACTGACTCCAGCGCTTCTTCAACAAGGTGATTCCGGGGGATAACCGTTGGGTTAACATGACGCATTCGCGCTACGATATTAGACAACTGGCGTTTATAACGCTCATCATGACTTGTTATATTCAAATCATTTAATGCTGCGTATTGCGCAATCCAGTTGCTCAGTCGTTTATCATCGGCAATATGTGCACGCAACCGTCTATCATTGCCTTCCAATAACTCAGTTAACTCATGCCAAGCGAGTGTGAAATCCATATTGTGATCTTTTAACATTGCTAACCACTCATCCACTAACTGCTCTTCAGTAGGAATATCCCTGTTCGACCGTGCGATATCGAATCCCAATTTTTCGCACATGTGTTCATGAAACGTTTGCCGATATTGCTGTGCAAACTGATCCACCGCATTGGTGGCAGCATCAACAGCAGTTTGCATGTCATCTCCCAACAAAGGGAGTAAGGTTTCTGCAAACCGCGCTAAATTCCATTGTGTGATGCCAGGTTGATTGTTGTAGGCGTATCGCCCATCATGATCAATCGAACTGAATACTGTTTTGGGATCATATGTCTCCATAAACGCGCAGGGGCCATAATCAATTGTCTCGCCAGCAATGGATACATTATCGGTATTTAACACGCCGTGAATAAAGCCGACCGACATCCATTTTGCAACAAGCTGAGCCTGTGCAGTCACGACTTCATGCAATAACCCCAAATAGGGTTCGTCGTCGTTTGAGCAAACGGGGTAATGACGTTGGATAACGTAATCTGCCAGCTCTTGCACATCGGATGTTTTTCCTTGGTGTGCAAAGAATTGAAAGGTTCCCACGCGAATATGGCTCGACGCTATCCTTGCTAACACCCCTCCTTCGTGCCTTTGTTCCCTGAATACACTCTCATTCGTCTGTACCACTGCCAAACTGCGCGTGGAAGGAATATGCAACGCATTCATCGCTTCTGCCATTATTGCCTCTCGGAGCATGCTTGCTAACGTTGCTTTTCCATCTCCTCCTCTGCTAAAAGGTGTCCTTCCCGACCCCTTTAGACAAAGATCGAATCGCTTTTTTTCACTGACAAACTCACCCAGAATATGCGCACGCCCGTCACCTAACAGCGGATTGTATTGACCAAACTGATGGCCCGCATAACCCTGTGCGCAAGGGCTATAGTCAAGCAACGAAGCATTACCTGAAAAAAGAGACGTAAGCTGTTGCTCACAAAGTTGTGTAAAAGGTAGTCCTTGTTCTAACGCTAGTTGTCGGTTGAAAAACACAAGCGTTGGATCTTCTGTGCTCTCAGGCCGACAATGTACAACAAATTCGTTAAACAATTGTTGGTAGGTGTTTTCTAACTTGAACGGCATGATGTCTGTAATACCTCTAGAAAATCGACAATAACATTTTTGAAAACTGGCAAGTCTAGCGCTTATCGCAGATGACCTGCCGTAAACAAAAGTTCAATTCTCTACAGTTAGTTTAGGCTATTTTCGCTACCCTGCTGAAGAAAACAACCTACTCTATACCTGATAACTTCAACGCTGCTTATTAACAGCTACCCAATAACAAGCACCAATTTCTAAATAGAGGGTCTACATTGTTATGTTGATGCTATTGGAATACATAACGAATGCCAGCCATAAACAAACGCTCACGACCTGCTAACTTTCCCTCGTTTCTACTCACCAGATACTCTTTATTGAACATGTTTTCTACACTTGCGAAAAGGGTAACGCCGGTATTTTCAACGTCGTAGTTCAAGGTACCGCTCCATACAGTATAGCTTGGGATAATGCCCTCTGTACCGCTGCCATTTTCTTCCGTCGTATTGCTATCATCAACAAACTGCTCACTGACATGCTGTAATCCAATTCGAGCGCTAACGCCGCTGATATGCTCATAGCCAACGTCAAGGTTCAATAGGTGCTTAGGCGCATACTGCATTCTATTACCGTTATCTTCAGCTCTTCTCGCTTTTTCATAACGTGCCGTCCAGACATTGGTATAAGCTGCTGAGATATAGAAGTTATTAGTGGTGTTTATGATATCTTTAAAATCTACTCGCGATGCAAATTCAAAACCCTGCTGCTCACTCTCACCGCTATTTTCAAACGTTGCGCCCAAATCCACGATAGTATTAGATATGTCGTTGTGAAAAAATGTCGCCGATGCCCAGATACCTGTAAAGTAATGGCTTCTAAATCCTAACTCAAATAGTGTACTTTCCTCAGGCTCGGCTCGACCGCCCTCGTCAGTAAATTCTCGATCTGCTCTTGCTGGCGAGATTCCGGCGTGTAGACCCGCAAATACAGTTGTATCGCGAATACCTGACCATGAAACACCCAAACTCGGTAAGAACTCGGTAAAACTCAACGTTTCAATATTGCCTGTAAACTCATCCTCGTCTGTTGACGTTACATCTTCCACTCTAAAACCAGGTGAAATGGCCCACTCCCCCACATAAAGTGTATTTTGAGCAAAGTAGGACACCGCCTCTGCGTCTAAAAATGTTCCTTGACGGGTATCAGCTGAATCATTAGCAAGGGCTAATTGGTAATCAAGTCTCTCTTCACGATTAGTCGCAAATACTTGCTGACGGTGTGCACTCTCTTCGTGATAGCGAATACCGATGATACTGTCACTTTCGTAACCCAAAAGTGTGTGACTAAAATCAGCGCGAGACTCGATCCCGGCTGTGTAATATTGACGAGGGGCATGACGGCCACCACATACATCAATGTCGGTATTACCCAAATCAGATATTGTTAGATTACCATCATCATTAGTATCACCTACCGCATCACAGTTACGCAGACGGGATTCAAATTGCCCATTCACTTCTCTACCGCTATTACTGCCTCTTAGGCCATTGCGAAAGCTTTCGGTATAGTACGCACTGGTACGTAGAGCGAAATTGTCACTTACCCTAAAATCGTGCTTAATTTGCACTACGTCTCTATCCTGCTGCCATTGGTCGATGTCGACAGTAGGATGTTTGAAGGGGTCTTGCGCGTATTCATCACGAGTAAGATAATTTTCCGTTTGATTTCGACGATCGTTGGTATGAACAAATTTGATACCTAGCGTCTGTCGTTCGGAAATGTCAAATTCACCTTTTATACGATAATCTTTTACGTTGAACTCACCACCAGCAAAGATTCCGTCACCTTTGTGTTGTGAAAAATCTACAGCAAAACCTCCTTGTTCGTTACCAAACCCAACACTTCCGCTCAGCAGTTGCTGACTTTGATTGCCAACGGCAGTGCTCACTTCGCCCTCGACACCATTGGATCTGGGAACCGCTTTTGTTACAAAGTTTATTGCGCCGCCGAGCGTTTGAGGGCCATATAATATTTGCCCGGCACCTTTGATAACTTCTATTCTGCTGACGACAGGCGTCGGCGTTGTATAATGAACTACAGGATCAGTGTAGGGTGCGAGTTGAAGCGGTACACCGTCTTCCATAATCATTGCTTTCGCACTTCTTCTGGGGTTTTGCCCTCTAAAACCAATATTAGTATCGAACCCCATGCTGCCATCAGCCACTATATTAATGCCCGGTATCAGTCGCATTCTTTCAAGGTTCGAAATAGGACGACGTTGTGATAGTTCTGCTGCATCAATAATTGAAAACGAGCCAGTAAGGCTGTCTGTTTGCTGTGGTAAGAGGCCATAGACAGTAACAACCTCAACGTCGCTGACGTCTGAGGGATTTTTTTGTTTTTCCGTGTTATCAGCATAGGACGAAAACGTTATTGAGAAAAACGCAGTAAGGATGGCGCTATTGAGGGCTTTTCTTTTGAAGTTCATTTTTTATACTCGGTTAACGTGCTTATCTTATCAATCAAGAGTACGTTTGATCGCTCCCAAGAAAAATCCTCCCTAAGTACTAGGAATACTCGTTTTTTGGTAGCACTAACTATTCCCATATCGCGTCGTTTTTTTAAAATAAATGAATAATTAAAAAATAATTGGACGCTAAAAATGAAAAAAGCCGGAAGAAACAGGTCATTCCGGCTCATTAATATCGGGTGTTGTTGATTAGTAAGCTTCTATTTCGCCCTCTTCAATAGCAACGACACGACGTGCTTCAACGTAGGTTTTGATTGCCCAAAGCGTCTCTTGGTCTAATATTGGTTCATCTTGACCTTCAGGAATACCGCCCAATGCCGGCATTCCTTTTGATGAACCAAAACGAAGACGTTCAACGTACCATTCATCGTCCTCAATGCTCTCGGGATCTAGCATTCTGAGATCTGGATTGATGCCGCCCGACTGCGCATGCAACCCATGACAACCAGCACAGTTATTTGCGTAAGCGGACTCACCAAATTGAACAATCTCAGTTTTCATTTCTTCACCTGCGTGGCGATACGGGTTTTGAAACACCCAGCCATCATCTGCCTCATCACCTTCCGTTATTTTTGGCATATTAGAGCTGTCCGCTCCCTGAGGTGTCACATTACCGTGTGCACTCACTTGGCTTATACCTCCAGCGAATAACATTGCCGTAATCAGTAACGATAATTTAGTTTTCATAATCAGTGTATCCTTAAAAGCCAATGTTTGTATTATACGTTGACTGCACAACGGTATAACTCTACTTTGGTTTTGAAAGACTCCTCCTTTGGGAGGACAAAGAGCAAACACTAGCTAATAGCCTATGATATGAATTACGGCACTAGATATAGTAAAAAGCCGATGGATTCGTCCATCGGCTTTTTCATTATTGCACCGCAGTTAAACTAGCGTTAAACGCTAAGCTAGTTTTTAGCGAGTTGCGCATAACGCTTTGGCAGTTTGAAGGTCCACACAGTTCCACCTTGGTTAAAGTGCTTAACTCGCTTCGCAACTTCTCCCCCCCATAGCGGCACCGCACCACCCCAGCCTGACAAGACTGAAATATACTGTTCTCCGTCCATTTCCCATGTAATAGGTGAACCTACGATACCAGACCCTGTTTGGAACTTGTAAACCACGTCACCAGTCTTATCGTCAAAGGCCATAAGGTAACCTTCTGGGTTTCCTGTCCACACTAGCCCCCCAGCGGTTGTCAACACTCCGCCCCACAGCGGAGAGAAGTTGTTGTAACGCCATACCACTTCACCTGTTTTGGGGTCGATTGCTTTTAACACGCCAATAAAATCTTCGTTAACTGACTTTATAGTGAAGCCTGCACCCAAATACGCAGCGCCTTTTTTGTATGCAGTTGGTTCATTCCAAATATCCATTTCCCATTCATTCGATGGTACGTAAAATAATTCGGTGTTCTTTGAATATGCCATGGGCATCCAGTTTTTACCACCTAGGAATGCAGGACGGGCAATGACCTCAGACCCCTTCTTGCCATCTGCTGAATTTGACGGACTTCCTGGACGGTTTTCGTCAACATAAATTGGACGGCCATTCTCATCCAGCCCTTTTGCCCATGAAACCTTATCGACAAAAGGAAAACCACGAATAAAATCACCATCTTCGCGGTTTAACACATAAAAGAAACCGTTTCTGTCTGCGGTTGCTGCAGCTTTAATCGTTTTTCCATTCTCTTCATAGTCAAACGATATCAACTCATTAACACCGTCAAAATCCCACCCATCGTGCGGTGTAGTTTGAAAATGCCAAACAATTTTGCCGTCTTTAGGATCTATCGCTAATCGAGACGACGAGAAATAATTATCCCCCGGGCGAAGATGTGAGTTCCACGGGGCGGGGTTCCCTGTGCCGAAAAACAGCAAACCTGTATCGGGGTCGTAGGTGCCCCCTAGCCAAGTTGCCGCTCCGCCGGTTTTCCAGAGATCTGCTGGCCAAGTCTTCCCTGGAGCTCCGCCAGAGATACCATTTTCAACCTTCTTGCCATCTTCCCATATATAGCCCATGTGCCCTTCAACTGTTGGACGAACCCATGCCTGTTTGCCGGTTTTCGCATCGTACGCATAAACTTTACCCACAATGCCAAACTCACCGCCGGAAATACCCGTGATAACTTTTCCATCTATCACTATAGGAGCAGCCGTGATTGCGTAACCCGCGCGATAATCCTCTACTTTTTTCGACCACACGGTTTTGCCCGTGTCTTTATCTAGAGCAACGAGTTTTGCATCGAGTGTTCCAAAGATGACAAGGTTATCGTAGAGTGCAACGCCTCGATTTATCACATCGCAGCATGGCATAATGCCGTCGGGCAAGCGGGCGTCGTATTGCCAAATTTCTTCACCTGTTCTTGCATCAATAGCCCAAACACGAGAATAAGAGCCCGTTACGTACATAACGCCATCTTTAATCATTGGCTGAGATTCTTGCCCTCGCTGCTTTTCACCACCAAGTGAAAACGCCCATACGGGTCTTACATCTTCCACGGTTTCTTTATTTATTGCGTCTAGAGGACTAAAACGCTGTGCCTGTAAACCCATTCCGTAAGTTACTATCGCATCGGTAGTAAGGTGGTCATTTTGTATATCTTTGTCTGTGACTGTGGCGTGTGCAGGTAGCGACGTACCGGCGCAAATCAACATTGAAAGAGCTATTCTTTTGAGTGGCATTTTATTATTCATAACGTTTCCTAATTGCATGTCGGCCATGAGCGGTCTGACTTTCAGACTATTTGTTATGTTTAGAATAGCCACGGATATTGTCTATTCCTATGCACCCGCGGTGTGATTTGTGCCCTTCTTTAGTAGGAGGAATGGGTAGGAAATATTCCGTCAATGCTGATAATAGGGCGGCATCTCGTAAACAACGTAGTAATGTTGAAAAATCTTTTCCATCTCTCCCGATGTCACAAGATGTGTAATCACATCACCAATCTCGTAGGCCAACGCGCGATAATCACTAAATACGGCCAACCCTAAATCCCATTTCTGCTTACCTATCAATGGAAACGCATTGGTCGCCAGACTAAATTGGTTTCGATCAACGAATTGACTAAGATAACTTATTTGCGAACGTATCCCCATAACAGCGGCGACCTCGCTCTCTTCTAACGCTTTAAACGCCTTTGCGTTAGACGAATAATGCAGCGTATTTTCTCTTAATTTGCCACCAAATGCGGATGTAAGATAAAAATGAGGAATGCTATCTATTTCCGCACCAATAGTATGGTATTGAAACATCGCCATGGTTTCTACTTTAGGAAGAATTTGTGTGTTGTGAATAATTTGCCAACTCTCTCGATGGTACGGTGCAAACATGTGTACAAGTTCGTTTACTAACAAGCCCACATCATCACGCTTCTGTGAAAACGCCCGATCATAAGGCGCTCGCATCATCACATCCGCTTTGTTTCGATGGATAATATGCCCTTTCCAAAGGTAATTTCTAAAGTCGTCTTCTGTCGTTTCACCGGGCGTCATCCACGTTAATTCGAGCTTCACGCCAAGTCCATCCGCAATCTTGCGCGCAATATCAATATCAATTCCCGTTGCTTTATCATCATCTATAAACGAAAACGGCGGATAGTCGGCGTAGACAGCAACATTGATTTTCCCGCTGCTCACAATATCGTCTAATGAACGACAAGAACCATTAAAGGTTAATAGCACACCGATAACCAGGAAAAAGCTATTTTTTATCGACAAAAAGTAATTCAAAACCTGCTGCTCATCAAAATATATTATGAGTAAATAGTAAGGGTTACGCATGATTTCGCTAATGCTACTTTAGCGCCATAGGTTTCCTTCTTTAGGAGGATTTTCTTTGGGAATAATGACATATACTCTTTCAACATACTTTAATCACGGGATTGGATTTGTGAGATACAGAGAACTGCTGTCAAAGAGAAGCTTTTACGCAACATCCTTTTTTGTATGCTTTATACTTGTTCTGTTGCAAATTCCGCTTTCTGCGAGCACGTTGAACGCTAAAACGTCTCATGATGCAATTTCAATAACATATATAAAAATTGATGAAACCACACCAGCAGGCGTCCCAAGCTATTTGTTATCGCCAGATAGCACCGGAACAGCAGGCGCTAAACTCGCAATTGACGACGCTAATATTACCGGTAAATTTCTTGGTCATCATTTTGCGCTGACCACGCATAGAATAAATACACTTACCGCAGCAGAAACACCTATTGTTAAAGACATCAATCGCAGTGCTGTTGTGCTGCTTGATGCGCCTACGTCCAATTATATGTCGGTATTATCGTTCCTTATCGACATAGCACCAGACACACTTTTCATTAACGTAGCAAACAACAATGCCAACATTCGTCGACAACTTTGCGGCGTAAAACAACTCCATACGACACCTAGCTTTCAAATGAAAACCGACGCCTTGGCACAGTGGTTTAGAACAAAGCGGCTGAATAACATACTTGCGGTTTACGGTAGTCATGAGAATGATCTCGCTTTTTTATCTGCATTTGAGCAAAGCGCCCGCAAGTTCAAGCTAAACATCATTGAAACAAAAGCATGGGATGGCAATTTTGATTTAAGACGCGCAGCGTTCGCTGAAATACCTGTATTTACACGAACTGATAGACCCTATAGCGCAATTTTCGCAGCCGATTTCAATAATAATTTTGCTTACAGCTTGCCATTTAATACCTACCACGTTGTTCCTATTGTGGGTTCTGCCGGTTTAAAACCACTTGGCTGGCATTTTACCCATGAGCAATGGGGGGCGCGACAGCTTCAAAATCGCTTTGTCGAGACTTATCGGCGGCCCATGAATGAGATTGATTTCGCCGCTTACGCTGCTGTGATGACCGTCTCAGCGGCTGCACAGTCTCACTCGCCTATGACAAGTGAGGGGCTTTATAATGCCATAGTGAACGATGACTTTTCGCTCGCGGCGTATAAAGGTCGCCCCTTATCATTCAGGCCTGCAACCGGTCAGCTGCGTCAGCCCATAGCGCTGGCACATGAAGACGCATTAGTTATTCACGCTCCTTTGCCTGGTTTTCTTCATCAATCCAATGAATTAGATACTCTCGGCAATACACAATCAACTGGCAATAGAAGCTCGGCGTGCCCCCCTTAGATTGAGGATTTACTATGCGGCTCAACGTTTTATATATTTTTTGCTTTTTCTCGGTATTTGCCCATGCATTACCACAAGCCTACGTGACAAATGAAAAAGACAATACACTGTCTATTATTGATATGAATCTCTTTGATGTCGTTGATACTATTGAGATTGGTGAACGTCCGAGAGGATTTATATTAAGTGCCGATCACGCCAAGGCATATATCTGCGCATCTGATGCGGATCGCATCCAAATAATGGATTTATCTACCCACACTATTGTTGGTGATTTACCCTCGGGAGCCGATCCGGAAACTATAGCATTACACCCTAATGGGAACACTATATATACGGCCAATGAAGATGATGCGCTTCTTACCGTAATTGATATTCCCACTAGTTCGGTAGTTGCCCAAATTGATGTAGGTGTGGAGCCTGAAGGGCTTGCTGTTAGCCATGATGGAAACCTTATGGTAGTGACGTCTGAGACAACGAATATGGTGCATTGGGTAGATACCCAAAACCATGAAAATATCGCTAATAGCCTAGTCGATGCTAGGCCAAGAGATGCTCACTTTAACCACGATGATAGCTTACTTTGGGTAAGTTCAGAGATTGGGGGCACTGTTTCCATTTTTGATACTAAAACGAAACAAAAACTAAAAACCATCTCTTTTGATATCAAAGGAGTCTATCGAGATAAGATACAGCCTGTTGGCATTGTTTTAATGAAGTCAAAACCCTATGCATTTGTTGCACTTGGGCCTGCTAATAGGGTGGCTGTTATAAACACCGATACATACGAGATAGTTGATTATATCTTGGTGGGACGCCGCGTATGGCAACTTGCTTTCAATCAGGATGAATCTTTAATGCTAACAACGAATGGTGTCAGTGGTGACGTATCGGTTATCAACACCCATTCTCTCGATGTAGAACACACGATCAAAGTGGGTCGCTACCCTTGGGGAGTAGCAGTAAAATGGCAATAATTGAGCATCATTGCGAACCAGCCATGCGACTAACTTTTCAGTTGAGTCACCTATGCAAATAATGATAAACAAGCTGTCGCATCATTATGGTACAAGCAAAGCGCTAAAAAACGTCACACTTACACTTCCAAGGGGTTTTACACTGTTACTCGGCCCTAACGGTGCTGGCAAAAGCACGCTGTTTGGGTTACTCACTGGCTTGCAAAAAATTGAACAGGGCGACATCACTTTTGACGGTCAGTCACTTCACCATTCACGTAATACCATCATGGCTAATATGGGAGTGGTGTTTCAGCAAAACACATTAGATATCGATTTAACCGTGCAGCAGAACTTAAGCTACTTTGCTTCGCTGCACGGAATAAGTGAAAAAAAAGCGCTCCAACGAATTTCTACTTTGCTTGAAAAACTTGAATTAAAAGAACGTTTAAGCACAAAAGTGAGAAACTTAAATGGCGGCCATCGACGGCGGGTAGAACTTGCACGTTGTCTTATTCACAACCCATCTATTTTGCTCCTCGATGAACCTACTGTTGGTTTGGATATGGCATCGAGGCAGCTGATCTTGTCTGTAGTAAAAAATTTAACACAGCAGCGACCTATGAGCGTCTTATGGGCCACGCATTTATTTGAAGAAGTTCATAGTGACGACCATCTTGTGATACTTTTTAAAGGAAGCATTGTCTCAGACGATATATGTAGCACGCTGTTAAGCGTTCATAAGCAGCCCAATATTGACGCTTTGTGGCAATATTTAATCACAGAGAATCAATAATGTATTGGCGTTGTTTTATTGGCGTATTAACAAGAGAAATGCTTAAGTTCTGGCAGCAACGTACTCGCTTGCTCAGTGCTCTAGTGCGTCCCCTACTTTGGCTATTCGTCTTTGCTGCTGGCTTTCGTTCTGCGCTTGGGCTTTCCATGACTGAGCCTTATTCGTCATATATCCTCTATGAAGAATATATTGTACCGGGTCTCGCTGCCATGATTGTGCTATTCAACAGTATGCAAAGTTCACTTTCTATGGTTTACGACCGTGAAATGGGGAGTATGAAAGTACTATTGATGAGCCCTGTTCCACGGGCATTTCTAATGGCGTCTAAATTAATTGCTAATACGCTGGTATCGGCTGTTCAAGTTTATATTTTCTTCGCATTTGCATTAATCGTTGATGTTGAGCTTTCTCTATTGGGATACTTATACGCCTTTCCAATAATAATGCTGTTGTCACTTTTTCTAGGCGCCTTAGGACTGCTCCTAGCAAATTATATTAAGCAACTGGAAAACTTTGCCGGTGTAATGAACTTTATTATTTTCCCGCTCTTTTTTCTCTCGAGTGCGCTTTACCCGCTTTGGAAAATGCGCGAGGCCAGTGAATGGCTCTACCGTATTTGTGCCTTCAACCCGTTTACCACTGGCGTGGAACTCCTTCGATTTAGCCTTTATGAAAAACTCGCGCTTTACGACCTTGTTACGATTATTGTACTTACCAGCATTACATTTTCGCTTGCGGTAAGAAGTTTTCGTCCCAAGACATCTAAAGGACGTTTATCTTGACCATCCAAATAGCAAAGCTCCCAGAGCACCTTAAACTGGCAGAGAGCGATTGTTGTATTATTTTTACCACTGCCAATATGCTACGCAGACAGCTCGAAGATTTTCCCCCCGAGACCCGAGTATTCACTGAAACCGTGATGAGCGATGAGGGATTTGTTGGCGAGCCTAAACAGTTCTTACTGCTTCATCGCCCCAGTGGCCTTACCGCGAAGCGCCTGTGTTTTTTTGGTTTAGATGAAACTCACTCTTCTCAGAGGACATTGTTACGCCAATTTTTCTGTTTTTTTGACATGCTGAAACGCCATTCCCACAACTTGACTGATGTGCATGTTGTGTTATCCGATTATTTGTTGGAAAAGCTTGTTGTTGAACATCAATATCAACGTCCTTACACTGTTGTCGAAAAAACGCCGCAACCTCATGCTTCGGATAAAATTGTCAACATTATTACTTTACTTGCACGCAGTATGTCGGCGTTGGAATACCAATTCCCAGGTTACAAAACAAGCGCTAGTGATACAGAGTCGACGCTGTTAGATAAGAAAAAAGAGCGCCTTACCCTTTCGCTGTGGTTGCCAGAATGGTGCTATCGCGATGATACATCGCTAGGGCGTGTTCAATACTGGATTAATCGTGAAAATGCCCTTTCTTATGGAGTAAAACGCGCTAAAGACCTTGCGCATATGCCAGCAAATATTTGCACGCCCGGCTTTCTCGCCAATGAAGCACAAAAACTTCAGCAGCAATTCTCATCAATATCAGTACAAGTGCTTAACGAGGCGATGCTAGCAAAGCGAGATATGAACGCATATCTGGCGGTGAACGCAGGCTCTTGCTTTTCAGCCTCAATGCCCATTATTAGCTATAATGGCATTCCACAAGATCAATGCAATGAGCACAAGACCCCGCCTCTGGTTATCATTGGCAAAGGTGTTACTTTTGATAGCGGTGGAATAACACTAAAACGCGATGCGAATATGCGACATATGATTTATGACATGACAGGCGCCGCCTGTGTTATTGGTCTTATGCATACGCTTGCTGTACTGAAAGTGAGATGTCACGTTATTGGAATTCTGGCTACTGCAGACAACAGCATTGATGGTAACGCATATCGGCCTGGCGATATAATTCAAACCGCCAGCAAACAATCCATCGAAGTGATGAGCACAGATGCCGAAGGACGAATGCTGATAGCCGACGCCATTTCATACAGTAAAGACTTTAGTCCCAGCGCCATAATTGATATCGCAACCTTAACGGGCGCAGCTATTACCTCTTTAGGCCATCATTGCAGTGCGTTATTTTGTAATGACAATCAACTAGAACGTGAATTACTGCTCGCCGGGGAGCGAAGTAGCGATGAGGTCTGGCCCTTCCCGTTATGGCGAGAATATCACGAGGCCATCAACTCTACGCATGCAGATATGCTAAACGCAGGAAAAAATTCTCCTGGAGCAATCACCGCTGGCTGCTTTTTATCAAATTTTGCCCAGAACACGCCTTGGGCGCACATTGATATTGCAGGCACTGGCTTTAAATACGGTACTTCATTGTCTGCCACAGGCCGCCCAATCCCGCTGCTACTTGATTATATTATGTCGCACGCCAAAGGAGCGAATTGCTAAATACCCCTCAAAAGTCATGATAGTTTTCCTCCTATAGGAGGATAGCCGTTAACAGATAATCAACATATACTCAAACATGAGTTTAATTGGTTAAAGAAGGAAACACTTATGTGGACAAAACCTCAGTACACTGAAATGCGTCTTGGCTTTGAAGTTACGCTTTATATTAGTAATCGCTAAGTTTTATCGCTTTTGAACGTAGTGTTAAAAAGGCTGCCTAGGCAGCCTTTTTAAATGCACAATGGAGTTGTTATGTTCGTATTAATTCTCGGTGCTGGCGCAGGTGGTGGCTTCCCGCAGTGGAATTGTCATTGTCCTAACTGTAAAGGGTTACGCACGGGATCCATTAACACCAGACCCCGCACTCAATCTAGTATTGCTGTCAGTGCCAATAAAAAACAGTGGGTACTTATCAATGCTTCCCCTGATTTGCGAGAACAAATAAATCGACACTCACAATTATGGCCGGAAACTTCTGTCACGAGGGGCACACGTATATCGTCGATAGTGCTTACCGATAGCCAGATCGATCATACAACAGGACTATTAACGTTGCGTGAAGGTCTGCCTTTACCTGTCTATTGCACTGACGTCGTTAAGGAAGATTTAACCACCAGCTTTCCGCTATTCACCGTGCTAAAACACTGGCACGGCGGACTACATCAACACACCATAAGCACCGAGTTTAATAAGTCTTTTGTTCCGTCGGGAGCAGAGGGACTTACTTTTCAGCCCGTCGTTCTGGAATCGAATGCCCCACCGTACTCAAAATATCGGGACAACATTGTTGCTGGTAATAACATTGGTCTAAAAATTACCGATGATCACTCAGGAAAAAGTGTGTTTTATGCACCAGGATGTATGCAAGCCAACAGCGTGGTGAAAAACGTCATGGCCGAAGCAGACTGCGTGCTATTTGATGGCACCCTGTGGGTAAATGAAGAAATGATTGATCACGGTTTTAGTCAAAAACTGGGAACCGATATGGGGCATATGCCGGTTAACGGCCCAAATGGCGCCATTGCGCTGCTCAAAGAGTTTGAAGTAAAACGTAAAATACTTATTCACATTAATAATACCAACCCTGTACTTAACGAAGACTCACAAGCCAATCGTGAACTGAGACAACAAGGTATTGAACTCGCTTTCGATGGTATGGAAATAGAGGTGTAGTATGTCTGAACAAGCATGGACAAAAGCAGAATTTGAAGCCAAACTTCGCGCAAAGGGAGCCTATTATCACATACACCACCCCTTTCATAAACGCATGAATGCAGGCAAGTGCAGCAAGGAAGAAATTCAGGGATGGGTAGCGAACAGACTGTACTATCAGATGGCTATTCCAGTCAAAGATGCTGCGATATTAGCGAATTGTGAAGAGCAAGAGGTAAGACGGTCCTGGATCCAACGCATTATTGACCACGACGGTCGCAATGGAGAGCAAGGCTTGGGTGGTATCGAGGCTTGGCTGAGATTAGGCGAAGCAGTAGGACTCAATCGCAGTGAACTGCTTGATGAAACGCATTTGTTACCAGGCGTAAAGTTTGCTGTTAACGCGTACGTAAACTTTGCGCGGCGCGCTTCGTGGGAAGAGGCTGCGTGTTCATCACTTACCGAAATGTTTGCACCCGAAATTCATCAAAGTCGACTCGATACATGGCCCACACACTACACTTGGATAAATAGCGACGGTTTTAGTTACTTTCAAATGCGGCTAAGTCAAGCGCGCCGAGATGTAGCTCACGGATTGCAAATCACGTTAGAGAATTTTGTAACGCGCAAACAGCAAGAAAAAGCATTGAATATACTTCAATTTAAAATTGATATTTTGTGGAGTATTGCCGATGCCATTTGCTTTGCCTATGAGTACGGAAGAAAGCCGTTTGATGGTATCGCAGACCAACGCGTGTGCCATAAAGGGAGGTTTTGATGTCTGAAAAGTTTGTTCGTACACCTAAGCTTAACACATTATTCAGGCTGCAATTTGAACATGCACAACAATGCTATGTACTACTTTTTCCTGAGGGAATGATAAAGTTAAACCCATCAGCCGCAGAGATCCTTACCTGTATTGATGGCAAAAAAACCGACGCGGAAATATGCGAATTACTTAGAGAAAACTTCCCCGACGCCCCAGAAGACCTCGAGGAGGATGTCAGAGAATTTTTAACTCATGCAGAAGAGAAAAGGTGGATACTATATGACGCCTAACAATACGACATCCACTTCGATTACACCGCCGCTGTGGCTGCTTGCTGAAATCACTTATCAATGCCCTTTGCACTGCCCTTATTGTTCCAACCCCGTCAACATGGAGGAAACGTTCAATGAACTCTCTACATCAGATTGGGAGCGCGTATTAACTCAGGCCAGAGAAATGGGAGCTGTTCAATTAGGTTTTTCAGGCGGTGAGCCTTTACTGCGCAGAGATTTAGAGCACCTAGTTGCCTACGCCAGAAATCTTGGTTTTTACACCAACTTAATTACCTCTGGCATTGGCATGACAGAAAAACGCATTGCTAAGTTAAAAAAGGCAGGGCTCGACCATATTCAACTGAGTTTTCAATCAGCCAATGCTGAGGTGAACGATCTAATTGGTAACAAACGCCATTCTTTCGAGCAAAAGCTAAAAATTGCTAAGCTGGTCAAACAGTATGAATATCCGATGGTGTTAAATTTTTGTATTACCGCGCAAAATATTCACGAAATCGAAGAGGTCATGGCTTTGAGCACTCAGCTTAACGCTGACTTTGTAGAGCTCGCAACCGTTCAATATTACGGTTGGGCCTATGAAAACCGCGACCATCTTCTGCCGACAAAAGCCCAGCTACAGCATGCCGAAAGCGCCGTAAATCGTTATAGAGATGCACAAAGCGGGGGCCCTAAGTTTATTTTTGTCACACCTGACTACTATGAAGATCGCCCGAAAGCGTGTATGAACGGATGGGGAACAACTTTTCTTACGGTAACGCCTGACGGCAGCGCACTGCCATGCCATAGTGCAAAAATTTTACCGCTTACATTTCCTAACGTAAAAAATAGCTCCCTGCGTGATATCTGGCATGAGGACTTTAGCTTCAACCATTTTCGTGGCGACAACTGGATGCAATCTCCTTGTAAAGGCTGTAATGAAAAATCTAAAGACTTTGGCGGCTGTCGATGTCAGGCTTATATGCTAACTGGCGATATGTATAAAACAGATCCAGTGTGTAGCAAATCGCCAGATCACCATATGATGAAAAGTATTACTGATAAAGCGGGTAGCAAAGCATCGACGGCACTTAAGTATCGCTATGTTGAACGCGGTATAGACATCGCAGTCGTCGATTCTTGATATTGTATTGATAATGCAATTTCATTTTATTGACACCACAGCGGTTTCAGTCAAACATCGCCGCAGTAAAACCAACACATCTTCGTTAGATGAAGCTATAGACAACGCGACTTACGCTGTTATATTCGCAGTTAATACGCCAGCAGTTGAACACTCAGGCCTGTCACATTTAGCAGAACATATGTGTTTTAGGGGTTCATTGCCTTATCCAGCCGATCACGAACTTTTTGTTGCTAACAGTCTATTACCGCTTAGCATTAATGCCACAACGCATGCTAACGCAACCTTCTTCTATGTTACTACGGACAACGAAGCTTTATTAAGCACTGCCGTCGACTATCTGTATCATGGTTTACGGTGTCACTATTATACTTATTCACAATTTGAAACAGAGCGCAGCGGCGTCATCTTTAATGAATTACAACTTTTAGAACGATGCCAAAGGTATAGCAAACAGGCAGCTATTCGAATAGGCGATACAGGTGAACAAGCATACCGGCACGCTGGCGGGTTTACACATACCATTAACACTATAACGTTCGAAGCATTAATAGCATATAAACAAAAATGGTATACCGATAGCAATATCGACGTATTCATAGCATCGCCAGAGCGAGCCACATTTAAACACTGCCAAACGATAATACTCCAGCATTGCCAGTCTGATAAGTATATCAATACTCCTATTTATCCATTTGAAAAACGACATCACCCGCCACTGACAGAAAGTACGCCTGTTTTTACATGGTGGATACCCGCTTGTTATATTGCCGACCTGCAGTGTTGTTTACTTGCACTTAATGACGTCGTGCACGACAACGCAGAAATAATCATCGATGATGAAATAAACCACCTAGGACAGTTTGCATTACGACTTATACCTCATGACCCTATACACTGTTCTCTAGACGCGTTGAAACAAACGGTAGTTGATCACCTGTTAAGCGTAGAGAGAACAATACAAGCTAAGGCTCTGAAGTTTGTTGACAGTAAACTTCCCTCAGTCGTTCAAGACGCCATATGTCAATACACAAATCGTAAAGACCAAAAACTCGGTCACCCCTCTCCTTTAAAAACGTATTTGTTAGAACCGCATATCAGTACTTGTGCACGGTTTGAAAGCGCAAACGCTATTTATTTTAAACCGCATATTTACTGCCACCCTTCTGTGTTTGCGAAGAAACATGCAGACTTATTGAGTGTAAGTCACTTCCCTCCCTTACCGCGCCTGCTGAGGCCAATAGCAGACATGTCGAATAGCGTGGATAAATTTGTCGCAAACGATGGCCACTGGGTTTACGAAATTACCCATGTTTGCACAAATACACTCATTAAATTACTGCGTTCGGCTGCCTTCTGGCAGCCACGCACACAAGGTGAATGTTACGCAATGGGTGTGGGCACGCATAATTCCAAGAGATATGTTTATGGTGCGCAAGACGTTAGTTCTTACGCGCGAGAAATTTGGCTTGACCGCTTATTT
Source organism: Alteromonas sp. LOR (assembly GCF_000753865.1). Taxonomy (GTDB): domain Bacteria; phylum Pseudomonadota; class Gammaproteobacteria; order Enterobacterales; family Alteromonadaceae; genus Alteromonas. The sequence continues at coordinate 198,540 of NZ_JQFW01000049.1, forward strand.
AAAACATAACTGTAAATTACACACTCGATATTCTTCCCGCTACTAAAGAACGAGATTTACTCACCTTACGTCCTATGGTTCAAAACTGTTAGAAAACTATTATTTAATTTTATGTAACACAAAATTAATAAGTAGCGACATAACAATTATAACGCATGATTAAACCAACACTGGGACACTAAAATGAAACATAAAATATTTGCAAGATCGTTGTTATCCATTGCCGTAATTAGCACAGTGAGTGGCAATGTTTACGCTGAAGAACCAAATTATTCTTGGAATATTTCAGGATGGATTAATGAAGGTTTAACATATTATGATGATGGTGAAGGTAGCGACGTTGCACAATTATCTGATAATGGAACCACACTCGGTAGTAGAATTACGTTATCAGGCAACTATTCACTTGAAGAACAAGGTTTAGACGTTGGTTTTGAGGTGATTGTTGAGCCACTGTCAGGAACGCCTAATTTTGCCGGGGGAGGACAACAAACTCCACTGCTTTTTGCTAATCAAGATAACCTAGACACATTCAATGGTGGAGATATCGGTCTTCTTGGTAGCAGCTTATATATTGGTGGGGACTGGGGGAAAGTCACTGTGGGCTTACAGAGCATGCCAACGGACAACATTGCCGTACTGGCAGACCCTTCGGGAACTATCTGGTCGGGCATTTCCGTCTTATTCAGGGCAAATGGCTTTTTTATTCGTGGCGTAGATGACAGTTCAACCAACGGCACATGGGGACAGTTTGCGCAGTGTCTGGCAACACCTGGATTAGGAATAGGCATAGACTGTAACGGTATCTATCGAAACGGGGTGCGTTACGACTTGCCGCAATTCGGTGACTTTAGTGTTGCTGTAGGTTATGCAAACGACGAAATTTATGACATCGCGGTAAAGTATTCTGCAGAACATGATGGAATCAAGACAAATGTCAACGCTGGTTATTCTGTAAATAAAGATGGCGGTGCCAACGTTGGAGGAAACAGCTCTTCAACGCTACAAATGCAAGCGGGCTTAATGCATATTAAATCGGGCTTCTTTGGTGTTGCCACCTATCAAATGGAAGAAGCAGAGGATGCAATAGCGGGTTCAGGTGATGATACTGATGCCTACTACTTTAAAGCAGGGATTAGAAAACAGTTCAATCGTTTTGGTGACTCGGCGTTCTATGCCGAATATGCAAGCTATAATGATCAGTATGGTATGGCACACTTAGATGGTGTGACAGGCTCGCAACTTACCCAATGGGGTGTTGCAGCGGAACAATATTTCAGTTCGAGATTTTTAATCTATGGAAAATATGAAAACCTCAGTTTGGATATCGAAGGGTCATCTAATGCACAAGCACTTTACAATAGTGCCGAAGACCTTACTTTATTCATGTTAGGTGGTACCCTTTTCTTTTAAAAATCACACTACATAGCGATAAGAAACACCGATTATTCTTATCGCTTATTTTACAAGGAAATTAAAAATGACAAATTCAAAATTAAAAAAAATAGCGCTAATAAATTTGTTATTTTTATTTTTAATTTCTCCATCGCTTGCGGAGGAAAAGATAATATGGAAAAAGGGGAAAAATAATTTCATACAAACCAAAGTTATTGAAGAAAAGCAAAATGTGAATATTACTAATAACCACCCGTATAGTATTTCAGATTTGGTACTTAACGAAATATTTTCGTCAATCTCAATACAAAACTATGACGCTAACGTCCCGTTATTTTCGGTGAAGCAACAATCAATTCTCTCCAAACATATTTCTCGTGCACTATCACAAGCATCAGCACATGAAGATATTATCTTTGCGCTAGGGAGAAAACAGCCATCGCTAGGTGGAATAAAAACCAGCACTTACTATACCGCTGGTCGAATATTTATTACCGACAATACGTTAAATTTAATTATTGGCGACCATGACAAGGTCGCAAACGCTGCATATGAAATGGCTTACGATCCAACTCGACAGGGGCTAGTGGCGTACACTTTTAACCACGGAAGTCGTGAGCCAGTAAAATTTGGTTTTGATAAACCGCTTGTATTTGGCACCGATGCGTTCTCGTATAAAACCGATGACCGAGCGGAATGGGTTGTTGTTGATTTACTTTCTGCCACAGTATTAGCAACAAAATCAGCGGTTACAAAGTTACAGCCTCACGTTACGAGTAAACATTCAGACGAAAACGAGGTAGCTAGAAAACAAAACACAGGCAGGGATCAGCAACCTACGGATTCTATTTTAAAAAATCAATCTGATGACATCGTGGATCGATTTGAAAAACTCAATGCTCTTAAAGACGCGGGATTGATAAGTGAAGAGGAGTACCAACAAAAACGCAAGCAGCTGCTTGATAGTATTTAGAACCAACAAATTAAATTTCTACATACTAAGCATTTTTTGATCTAAGCTTTTAGTATTAACTCACCTGCATAATGTAATAAATATGTTAATATTTATCATAATAACATGTGAGTTAGTAATGATAAAAGCGTTGACTTAGCGCTTTTTAGCTGAGGGTTGAGTATGTATAAGGTTTTAATCATCGACGATCATCCCATTTTTCGTCATGCCATGGTTACCATTCTTGGTAAAAAGTTTCCTGGTTCTGAAGCAGTGGAAGCCAGTTCGATAGATGAAGCGATTAAAGCTCTAGAGCAAGACGCTGCCTTCGATCTCGTCATGCTTGATCTGAACATGCCTGAAACCTGCGGTCTAAATGGTTTACTAGAAATTCGCAATCAGCATCCAAATATACCAGTGGTCATTATTTCTGCGGAATCTGAAAAGCAAAATATTCTGCAAACTATTTCCTACGGCGCGGTTGGGTTTATTAGCAAAAGTAGTAAAATTGAAGAAATTGCAAGTTCTGTAGAGTCTATCTTTGAAGGTAATGTATGTTTACCATCTGAGATATTGCGAACACCGACTTCGCGAAACCGCACGAACAGAGAAAATGGCATCTCTCCGGAGCAGATCCGCTCGCTGACACGCAAAGAACTTGCAGTCCTCAAATATCTTACTCAGGGGCTTGCAAATAAAGTGATAGCCTACGAATTGAACATTTCGGAAACCACCGTGAAATCTCATGTGTCTTCTATTTTGAAAAAATTAGGTGCAAGCAATCGAGTGAAGGTTGTTGCTAATGCTGCCAATATCGATTTCAACCAATACGTGTTTAATTAGATTGACTGACTGCAAACCATAGCGTCACTTGCTTAGTCAATCTATAGCGATTAACAGGCGGTTGATTTTGCATTATTAGAAACAAGAGATTAACGATGTTTTTAACGTTTGTGCATCTATTGGTTTATAAAGCAGTTTGAGATTAGATGCACTAACCTCATCGGCGAGTTGTTTAGAGCGGTTGGCAGTGCAAATAATTATCGGCATGAAAGGGCGTCGCTCGCGAATTTTCTTGGCTATCTCCAACCCATTTTCATTATTGTCTAAATGATAATCGATAATCAATAAATCACACCCTTCAAAATTACCATTGGTTACCATGTTACACTGTTGGTAACCCGAAAATGTATCGACTTCCATTCCCCAGGAATCAAACAACGATTGCATAGCAATACGCATATTCGTATCGTTATCAATATGCCAAATTTGCTTATTCAGTAGGCTAGCAGGAAGCGCCGTTTGATTTTCTTTTATATGGTCTGATGATATTTTTTCCTCTACAGAGTCTTCTGTAATGGGAACGCATACTGTAAAGCACGCGCCGACATTCTCCTCTGATTTAACATGAATTTCATGTCCTAGTAGCTTGCTCATTTTATCAACGATATAAAGACCCAACCCTAAACTATAAGAATAATTGAAGCTGTTTTCTAGACGGGAAAACTCTTTAAATATCAATCCCTTGCCTACTTCACTTATACCAACACCTTGGTCTAAAATACTGATTTTAAGGTTATCTTTCACTTTTCGGGCAATAAACAGAACCTTGCCGTTAGCACCATACTTCATAGCGTTGATAAGTAAGTTTCTCAAAATCCTTGATAATAAATTCAAATCGGTAAAAACAAATGCCTCATGAAACCGGTAGTGAAAATCGACCTTGTAATCTTTACTAATATGAGAAAATTCCTCTGCTAGCTGACTCAACAAAGGCAGTGCATTTTCTGCCTGCTTATCGGGTTGCAATGCCCCTGCATCCAACTTAGATGTTTCAATAAGTGTTCGTATTAATCCGTGTAAATCACGAAGCGAATTATCAAGCGCACTAATAATCGTGTTGGCCGATGAATCAATCTGATCTTTTAACGACTCGTTAAACAATATTGCTGCACTTAAAGGCTGCATTAAATCATGGCTAATTGCAGCCAAAAATCTACTCTTTGACTTAATGGCATCTTGCAATGCAACATTGGCATGATTGAGTTCCCGTGTTCGCTTCTCAACATTTGTTTCAAGCTGATCCTTCGCAGCTTCCAGTGCAAGCTTGCTTTTTACCTGCTCAGAGATGTCAGTTGCAAGAACAAAATGACCCGCTATTGTCCCTTCACTATCAAAGTGTGGTAGATACACTTTTTGCAGAAAGCCTAATTCTCCAACTGCGTTTCGCTCTCTACTTTGAAAACTGACGACTTCGCCCTTACTAACGCGCTTCAAATAGTGAACAAGATTGGGATATACATCCTTTAAATGACTGTTTTCCATTGGATGTTTAGCAATGTCACTCTCTGATACCCCATACCAATCTCGATAACCTTTGTTTGTATATTGGAATTTTTTATCTGTCCCAATATAGGCGATCAGTGCGGGAACATTGTCAGTGATCATTCTTATCCAGTTTTCATTTTGCTTCATTGTTTCTGCGTGATGATGTTGCGATGTTATGTTGGTAAAAGTACAAAGGGTATTACCATCGGGCAATACCGTGATGTTGCGTTCAACAACCAAGTCATCACTAATTATTTGAATGTTATCAGCATCCGTTTGTAGGTTGAGTCCGCTCCAATTTTCACAGTTTTGAAGTGCATAAATATTGCGACAGTTGATAAGAAGTTGAACCGGTAAATTAGATTGGGAAAGAAATGTATCATTCCAGAACGCAATTTCTCCGCCCTGGTGTATTAATAAAATACCTACCTCTATATTGTCGATCAAACTCTGCAGCAGTTTATTTTTCTCTTTAATAACTTGCTCATAGCGATTGGATTCATTTAATTTAACATCAGTAATGTCGTTAAAGAGGATGACTTGGCCGCCCTCTTGTGTGCGACGATTGGTCACCTGATACCAGCGTCGATTCGATAGTTGATAGATTATACAACCCTCAGCATTCGCCGGCAGGGCACGTCTTATTACACCGGAATGCTTGGCAGCTTGAGTAATATCATGGTAATTATCGCCAATATGCGGTGTAATCGAAAGGTCATCCCACACCGTTTCGAAGTGACGATTAAAAAAGATGATAGCTCCTAATTTGTCGAGCAACACCATCGCCTGATTAGTACTCTCTATTGCATCGTTTAAGCGTTGCTTGACGCGATTTGTCTCGTCGTGAGCGGCCTCTAAATCGGCATTCGACTGTGCGAGTTTCTGAAGCACCGATTGCAACTCATCAGTTTTCTGGTTCACTTTTTCCGATAATTGAACCGAATGCTCGAAAGCACGGTAGCTATGATGATTAAAGCCGCCCTCTTCCATGCGATACATCAAAGCGGCATTAATTTTCTCTAATTTTTCATTCTCGCGCTTTTGTACCGCAAGCTCTTCTTGCAATTTTGTGAGCTCGGTTATGTCATCAGTTTTTTGCAAAATACACCCCTGTGAACGTTTGATTTAGGTGTACTGAATGAATGTGTTCTCCGTAGGCATTAAACCCAGCAATCTTGTATTTACGCTGTAGCCGCTCTATTTCTTCATCTTTGTTGCTTTGTTGAATTTCTAGTCGTCGTAAGAAACAATCACATGCATAGATAAAATCAGGCTCACCGTACTTTATAGTCAAGCTCTCCAATACTGATTCCAAAGCCTCAATACAATCACCAAGTTGAATAAATGTAAGGATAATACCGATATCAACAGCGCAATAGAACGTAATACCATTGGTCACTAAATCGACCTTTTGGATGGAACGTATAAAATACTTACCGCCAACAAATACAGCTAACGGAAATAATGAAAAAACATCAGGGGTCAATTCATCCGCTTTTAATCCTAGCAAACTAGCGTAATAGTGAGCAGCGGGTTCGCCGTTAATCTCGTATACCGTTCTCGATTCCGCATCGGCATTGGTAACCACCAATTTAGAGACAGGTGAATGTATATGGTCGATAGAAAACACCGTGAAAGGCTTAGACGTGCCAACAAGTAGGAGAACGGCAGCATCTTGATAAAATTGCCCCTCATAATAGACATACGTGGCATTCAATTTTAAATCATCTCCGGCGCTGCCACCTAAATGAGGAATATTGCCAAATGCGCTTGCGAAAGTTTCTAAAAAGTGTTCTTCATGTCGAGATAAACCGTCTAACATAGAAACAACAAAATGTTGCTCTGTTTCGTGCCGAATTTCACGTTTCTGTAGGGTATTTCGCAATGTGCTCGCAATGTCATGTGCTTTGTCAAAATTCACATCGCCTAAATTTTTTACCAGCGCAGTGGCAATGGAAAACTCACTTTTCAGAAATGCTATAGCGAGAAGTTTTTCTGTCCCGTATCCACTCTGATTAAACTCTCCTGCACTTGTGCATCCCACAACGGGTATCTGACAGAACAAGCGAGACATTTCAGACGCCACTTCATCCAAATCAAAAACGGTAGAAGTGTGAAATAAAATACACTCTATGTCTTCATGAGCAGCCTGCGAAAGTATGGCTTCGGCAACATGATGGCAGGCATCAATTGCTGCGTAAGAGGAAGAGGCATGAACACTACCGCTTTTACTTAGCGCTGATAATATTGACATTTTTGACACGAGTGGGGACCCTTTTTTTCTTATATTTATCAATTTTACACATCTCGGGATTATCGAGTGTTACCACACATTCTAAACATTGGATGCATTCAGCATAGTCAATACTACCGTCCATTTCGATTGCATCAATGCCGCATTTTTTTTGTCGACACAATTGGCAAGGAGCGCCGCACTCTTGTCTACGTCTCAGTAATTTCACAATGGGAAATCTACCCAGAACAGCTAGGCCTGCACCAAGCGGACATAAGTAACGGCAATATACTTTGTGAATCTTCAGGCTAAGCGCAAGTATCGCGATAGCATAAAGTACAAACGGCCAATAACGCACGAAATGAAGCGTTATTGCAGTTTTAAAAGGCTCTAACTCAGCTAATTTTTCGGCCAGTGTGAGTGAATAAAATGCACATCCTACCAACCCCAACAGAAGCACATACTTTATTTTTTGTGCACGCTTGTGATGATGGGGCTTAACTCGTATTTGTTTTATCTTTAGCTTTTCAGCGATGATAGCAAGCATCTCCTGCAATGCGCCAAAGGGACAGAGCCATCCACAATAAAGGCCTCTGCCCACAACAAAAAGTGAAATAAAAACAAAACACCAAAGTATAAAAATAACTGGATCCAACAGATATACGCCAAGGGAGAAACCATCAACTATATCCAATAACAGTGTGTAAATATTAACGACGGAAAGCTGGCCTTGCGCATAAAAACCAATAAAGAATAATATAAATAACAACGATGTTAGCCTAATAATACGAATACATAATGTGTATTTTGTTAGACGACGTTGAAATGCAAAGAATACAGACAAACCAAAAAGATAGGCAACGGTTATAGAGATCTCTAACGTCTTATCGAGCCATATTTTTTGCCACAGTGGTAATGGGGTTTCGGCAATGGCTTCTGGATTTTCAATAAATAGTTGCGGTGGCAGTGTAAAAGAATAAGGTAAAAGATGTTCTTCTTGTTCGAAAAAACTCGGGTTGTAAGGCAATGCGATCGATATGGTTATTGGTTGGTCGAGTGATAGTCCGCCTTTAGCCTTAACACGCAATACCTTTATATCATTGAAGTCTGGCAACGGTTGAGAAAATTCAGGTTCATAAAAGCTATAGAAATCAATGTCGCGTATCGATAACGGAAAGTCTCCCTGACTAAGACGTAAAAACTCAGGTGCAGTTTGTGATACAAAATCCTCACTGATAAAACTAAACCCTTTTGTATTAAACACCATCAGTGCTAACTCACCTGGATTTAAGTTTTCTTGTAACCTTTTAAACTCTTGCTCTCCTAATAAGTTTCTGCCCACTGTAGGAATATTTAAAAATGCATAATAGTGCTCTGAAAAAACGTCATTTTCTGCATTAATAAAAGGCGCAGCGGCGGCAACTATTTCACTTTCTACACCTTCAAAATGAGATGACAACAACAAGTGCTTCTGGACGTATCCTTTCTCAACCAACTCATTAAAATTTAACGGCTCGAAAAAGTCTGGATTGACGATTTTTGTACTAGGGGCGACAAACCCATCTAACTTTGCTCTTGCAACAGCAAGTGCAGAGGTAACTATGGTGTCGTTTATCACCAACACCGACACAGTAGCTTTAGTAACGCCATCAAAATACGTTGCATCACTACCAGCCTTACTTTTTCCGCCGACAATAAAGCGTTCTCTTATATTGTGAGATAAGTATTGCGCAATAAAATCAAACATGGACTGCTCGCCCAAACCATGGAGAAATATGGGCTCACTATGTTGCTTTACCTTTAAACCAACAAAATTGCCCTCGGTATCGAGCCCGATTAACACATTGACTGGCTTACCAGAAAAGCCAATGAAATCAACAAAGTCGTTAGATTCAAAAACATAGCCCAGAAGATCTTGTAGCTGATAAACTGGGGTAACTTGTATATCGGCATGCGTTTCGCCAACACGTGTAGCAGTAGGAAAAAATTCGTGTATGTCAGAAGGGATATCAGTCGCGTCGGATTTTGCGTAGACGTGACACGCCACTAAAAACAAAAGTATCAATAAAGCAAATCTTCTAAACATAGAATTAAAGGCAGCACATGATGCTGCCCTCTCGCTCAATTAGAAGAAACCTAGTGGATTAATATCGTAACTTACCAATAAGTTTTTAGTTTGTTGATAATGATCAAGCATCATTTTATGCGTTTCTCGGCCTATACCCGACTTTTTGTAACCACCAAACGCAGCGTGGGCAGGATATAGATGATAACAGTTGGTCCATACGCGACCCGCTTCAATGGCACGGCCTACGCGAAACGCCACGTTGGCATCACGACTCCAAACGCCAGCTCCAAGGCCAAAGCTAGTGTTGTTTGCAATCTCAATCGCCTCTTCCTCAGTTTTAAAGGTCTGCACCGAAATGACAGGTCCAAAAATCTCCTCCTGGAAAACTCGCATGTGGTTTTTACCTTTCAAGATTGTTGGTTGAATATAATAACCACTGTCAAAGCCAGGCAGCTTTTCTTTCTCACCACCAATAACAACTTCAGCACCTTCAGCTTTACCAATATCAATATATTTCAATATTTTTTCGAATTGCTCGTTGGATGCTTGAGCGCCCACCATGGTGTCGGTATCAAGTGGATTACCACGCTTGATCTTTTTGATTTTCTCTACCACTTTTTCCATAAACGAATCGTAAATATCTTCATGAATAATGGCACGAGACGGACAGGTACACACCTCACCTTGGTTGAAATAACCAAGCACCAACCCTTCTGCACATTTATCAATAAACTCTGGTTCGTGATTCATTATATCTGCAAAAAAGATATTGGGTGACTTCCCGCCAAGTTCCACAGTAGAAGGAATAAGGTTTTCCGCTGCACATCGCAGTATATGACCGCCCACAGGTGTCGAGCCGGTGAAAGCGATTTTAGCTATACGTGTACTTGTGGCTAATGCTTGGCCTGCCTCTGCACCAAACCCATTCACAATGTTAAGTACACCTGGAGGAAGTAGATCTTGAATCAATTCAGCAAACAATAATATTGATACGGGCGTTTGCTCCGCTGGTTTCAATATGACCACGTTACCCGTTACCAATGCGGGAGCTAACTTCCAAGCAGCCATTAATAATGGAAAATTCCAAGGTATAATTTGACCTACTACGCCGTACGGTTCGTGAAAGTGATAAGCAACGGTATTTTTATCGATCTCGCCAATGGTACCTTCTTGGCTGCGAATACATCCTGCGTAGTAACGGAAGTGGTCTACGCACAACGGAATATCAGCATTAAGCGTTTCGCGAACCGCTTTGCCATTATCCCACGTTTCAGCAACGGCAAGTAATTCCAGATTTTCTTCTATACGATCAGCTATTTTTAACAGAACGTTCGAGCGTTCGCCCACTGACATGTCAGCCCATCCTTTTTTCGCTGCATGTGCGGCGTCGAGAGCCAGCTCTATATCTTCTGCTGTAGAACGCGGAATTTGCGTTATATCGCTACCATCTACTGGCGATGTGGCGGTGAAATACTCACCTTTAACTGGCGCGACCCATTCACCGTTAATAAAATTTCCGTAGCTTTCTTTAAAACTAACAACTGAACCTTCACTTCCTGGTTTTGCATAAATCATAAGAGACAACCCTTTTGTGTATGGTGCGTAAAGCACGCTGATTAGACTTGCTGTGTAGTAAAGGATCGTACTTTTAACGTTTTGTCACCATAATTCGATAGGCCCATTTGACTCCTACTTTAGGAGGGGACAAAACACAATGTTATGGAAGTGGTCGCTTTCTTTTGAGGTAGATGGACAAGATTACGAACCATTATTTATGATTTGGGAGCGGTTCTCGAACCCGTTATAACATCGCCAACATAACCGTGTTTTTTTGCGATTTCAGAAAACTCAGATGGACTTGCATTAAGCTTACGCTTTATGACAGTGAGGGCATTGGATATCGTTTTTGCTGACACGCCTAATTCCTCAGCAATCTGATTACGCCCTTTTCTCATTGCTATCGCAATGAATATTTCAAATTCGCGTTTGGTAAGTTTGGCGGATAGATCGACATCGTGATCTAAAAGTTGATTAGCTAAATTCACCGCCAAACTTCGCTCTATATATTTTTGGCCTTTTCCTACCACTTTTATTGCTGAAATAAGCGCACTGGGTGAACTACTTTTACTAATATACCCCATGGCCCCGCTCTCCATTGCTCGCTGAAGTATTAAGCAGTCTTCAAACATACTAAAAAATATAATTTTAAGCGCAGGAACTATCGCCAAAAACTGAGGTGCCAAAACAAGACCACTTTCGTTGGACAAATTAATATCTAAAACGAGTATGTCGATGTTAACACTCGAGAGGATTGCGTTAGCTTGTGTACCATTTTCACAATCAAAGACATGATATTCTGGCAACATAGCATTGAGTAGCGCGCGGTATCCTTCTCTAACCACAGCGTGATCATCTACGATGAGAATATTCATGCAACTATCGCATCTAATTGTGTAGAAGGTGCAAGCAGCGTTACATTAAGGGTAACTCTCACACCTCGATTTATAGGAGCACCATTAAAGCTTTTCTCTTGAGCAGGAAGAATAGAACATGTACCACCGATGCACCTAGCTCTGCTTCGCATAGAGGACATTCCAATATTTTCGACTACATGTTTATTTAATCCACACCCATTGTCACTTATCTCTACACTCAGCTTTTGTTCATTCCCCACAATATCAACGTTAACCATTGTTGCACTGGCATGCTTGACTACATTGTTTAGAGCCTCTTGAACAAACCTGTAAATATGAATATCTCGTTCACGGTCTTCTTTGTATCCTTTCAGGTTTATTGAAACATCCCACTGTATTGCAGGCATTGCGAGCTCCTGTTCATAAACTAATTTTTCAAGCGACGCATGTAAACTCACTTTATCGAGAACTAATGGATGTAAGTGAGCAGTCAGTATCCTTATCGAATTACTGATTTGATGAGACATTTCCTGTACTTTCTTAGCGGATAACTGGAGAACGCTTTGCTCATGAGAATTGACCAATATATAGGCGTGCGCTTTTATTGTAGTAAGTAGCTGACCAACATTATCGTGTAGCTCTTGAGCTAGGTAGCTTCGTTCTTGCTCTTGCAGTAAAGCAAGCTGCTTATCTATTTTTACCAGCTGTTGCTCTTTGTGATTTAGCGCAACTTGCAAGTTCTGAAACTCATTGATGACTTGATTTAACTCATGAATATCAGAATGTGCAAATTGCTGTGTTAACGTTCCCTCTTTAAGTACTTTTAAGGCTTTTGATAATTGATTTAATGGCTCTAATCTTTGCTTCACAGCCACGCGCAAAGTAAGCAGAAGCAGTACAAACGTTGCGAGAAATAGAGCAGCAACTAAATAAAAAAAATCAAGATTTTGACGCAATTCTGCAGATGCATGGGGAGTAATGATTAAATGGTAGTTTTCATACAGTGGAATATGAATAAATGAATTAGCATTATCAACAGCCATGGTATTAGTGACAATTCCATCACTTGAAATTCGCCCTGTGAAGTAGCGTACAGATAAGTGAGGGCTTTGTTCTGCAATAGTCTTCACTGCATCAGCGGGCAAGTTTAATGTGACCATTTTTTGCACTTGACTTAGCGCTGACGTTGTTTCTTCTTCTATATTTTGTGTTATCTGGAAATAAACCAAACAAGAGAAAATAAGAAAGCAACTGATAAATACTGCTACGATCGCAGAAGACACCTTTGTAAAACCAGACATCCAAAAATCCAGTTCAATATAACCATATGTTTATGCTAAACAACCTTAGCGAGCAACCCCATCCTGCCTTCGACGCGTTTTCCTCCTACTAAGGTAGGGAAATTTGCTTTTCGCGAACAAAACAGTGACATCACTTATCTTGGTAAGCTGCATTTCTTAGCCGTATATCAGTGAATTTTCACTGAGCTTTTCGATAAAATAGACTTAGGCGTGTTCTAATTAGCACAAAAAAAGGCGCTGAGCCTAAACCCAACGCCTTTCTTAAAGCTTCTTTTCGTCCTACATCACTGTCTACATTTGCGTATACTTAATTGTATACTTAATTGTATACTTAATTGTATACTTAATTGTATACATTAAACGTAAGCCATTAATTCCAAAGGACTATAAGAGGCAGCAATTGATTACATCATGCCGCCCATTCCGCCCATGCCGCCCATATCAGGCATTGCAGGAGCTGCTTCGTCTTTAGGTAGCTCAGCAACCATCGCTTCAGTAGTGATCATAAGTGAAGCAATTGATGCTGCAAACTGTAGTGCAGAACGCGTTACTTTAGTTGGGTCAAGAATACCCATCTCTAGCATGTCGCCGTAGGTGTCGTTGCCAGCGTTGTAACCGTAGTTACCTTCGCCGCCTTTAACAGCGTTAACAACAACAGATGCTTCTGCACCGGCATTGCTCGCGATTTGACGTAGAGGCGATTCCATTGCACGTAGCGCAAGTTTAATACCTACAGTTTGGTCTTCGTTGTCACCCGTTAGGTCAGCAAGCTTAGCCGCTGCACGAACTAGAGCAACACCACCACCAGGTACTACGCCTTCTTCAACCGCTGCACGCGTTGCGTGTAGAGCATCTTCAACGCGGTCTTTTTTCTCTTTCATTTCTACTTCAGTTGCTGCACCAACTTTAATTACTGCAACACCACCAGAAAGCTTAGCTAAACGCTCTTGAAGCTTTTCTTTGTCGTAGTCAGATGAAGAGTCTTCAATTTGACCTTTAATTTGTGCACAACGACCTTCAATCGCTTCTTCGTCGCCGTTACCATCAACAATAGTCGTGTTGTCTTTGTTGATAACTACGCGCTTCGCTGTACCAAGGTCTTCTAGCTGCACTTTTTCAAGGTCTAGACCAATCTCTTCAGAGATTACTGTACCGCCTGTAAGTACCGCGATGTCTTGAAGCATTGCTTTACGACGGTCGCCGAAACCAGGTGCTTTAACCGCAGCCACTTTCACGATACCGCGCATGTTGTTTACAACTAATGTTGCTAGCGCTTCGCCTTCAACATCTTCAGCCATAATAAGTAGTGGCTTACCAGCTTTCGCTACGCCTTCAAGCGTTGGAAGCAATTCACGGATGTTAGAAATTTTCTTATCTACTAACAAGATGAATGGGCTATCTAGTTCAACAGTTCCGTTTTCTTGGTTGTTGATGAAGTAAGGAGATAGGTAACCACGGTCGAACTGCATACCTTCAACAACATCTAGTTCGTTTTGAAGTGCTTGACCTTCTTCTACAGTGATAACACCTTCTTTACCTACTTTTTCCATTGCTTGTGCAATGATGTCACCAACTTCTGCGTCTGAGTTAGCTGAGATAGTACCAACTTGTGCGATAGACTTGCTGTCTGCACAATCTGTAGAAAGTGCTTTAAGCTCAGCAACCGCTGCGATAACAGCTTTATCGATACCGCGCTTAAGATCCATTGGGTTCATACCCGCAGCAACAGACTTGTGACCTTCAGTAACGATAGCTTGTGCAAGCACAGTAGCGGTGGTTGTACCGTCACCCGCTTCATCGTTCGCTTTAGAGGCTACCTCTTTCACCATCTGTGCGCCCATGTTCTCAAACTTGTCTTCAAGTTCGATTTCTTTCGCTACAGATACACCATCTTTAGTAATGGTAGGTGCGCCGAAAGACTTGTCTAAAACAACGTTACGGCCTTTAGGACCAAGCGTTACTTTTACTGCATTTGCTAGCGTGTTTACGCCTTTAAGCATTTTTGTGCGAGCGTCGTCACCAAAACGTACTTCTTTAGCTGCCATGATTCAATTCCTCTCTAATTCGGTTAAACGTTAGTCGTTATTACTCAACAATCGCTAGGATGTCGCTTTCGCTAAGGATCAGAACTTCTTCACCATCCAGCTTTTCTGTTTTAACGCCGTAACCGTCACTGAAAATAACGGTGTCGCCAACTTTTACGTCTAGCGCTTTAATATCACCATTCTCAAGTATGCGACCATTACCCACAGCGATGACTTCACCGCGAGTTGATTTTTCTGCTGCAGAACCAGTCAGAACGATACCGCCTGCAGATTTACTTTCTTGCTCTGCGCGTCTAATTATTACGCGGTCGTGTAAAGGACGAATTGCCATTTTCAAGTCTCCTGAAAATTCCACTATTCAAAATTAAAGAATATTCAACATTCACTGTTTTGAATGTTGATTGCCTGGAACGCTCATTGCTGAGCAGTTAAAATGTTATCTGCACGGATAAATGGGGCAGTACCCAAACAAGTTCAAGTGTTTTCCACAAAAAAATGTAAAAAAATTGATTTTTTTGCGAAATACATGTGTTTGGGGGGATTAGTTAGAGGATGAGACGGCTCAGCATCAAATCAAAACCTACTCGCTAGCGGTATGGAGTAGGTTTACTTCAAACGCTTGTCTTCGTCGTTTTGCGTATTGTCCGTGTATTCACCTTCAATCACATCGTCTTTGTTCTTCGCTGATGTATTAAATGGCGAATCAGTACCTCCAAAAGGGTCGCTGCCAAATGGGCTTTGTTGCCGGTTTGTATTGAAGCCGCTTGCACCTGGCCCAGCACCACCAGCTCCTGCACCGGGCATAACAACGCGCATTTTCATGTGCTTGCTTACCTGGGCAGCAAGTAAATGTCGCGTTCCGGGTAGTACAAACATAAAACCGAGTATGTCGGTGATAAACCCTGGGGTCACTAACAACACGCCAGCAACCACTAGCATTAGCCCTTCTACCAGCTCTTTTCCCGGCATTTCGTTGCGCTGCATTTTTGCCTGCGCAGTTTGAAGGGTACTTATCCCCTCACGCTTTACAAAATAAGAGCCAATGAAAGCGGTAAGAATAACAATCCCTATTGTGTTCCAACCGCCAATAATGCTGCCAACATTAACCAGTAAGGCGATTTCTAAAATAGGAAGTACGGCAAATAAAATGAATAAAACCCGCAAGGTGAGTCCTCTTTAAACAGTCTATTAAGTGTTATATGGGTGTTGAGCCCAAAAGCAATCAAAGGTTCGTTTACTTTCGGTTAAATACAGGTTCAATACGACCGATAACTACTGCTATCGAAAACCGTGAGCTAGCTACACTTGCGTGAAACAATATTTGGACACCAACGGTCTAATTATCTATCAGTCCTACTTTATATCCGATTTACCTTGCGTCAGTTTTACTATGACTCAATCACTTGCAGTAATTTACCATACTCTATTTCAGGACGGGATAACCGCTGTTACGAAAGTATGCAGCTGTTAAGTAGATAGTCTTGCCCTTATTTACGGTGAAGTATATCTAACCCTATACCGTATTTTGGTATAGTTAAGCACCTTTTGTAAGGTCGGCGTGTATAAAC
Organism: Alteromonas sp. LOR; assembly: GCF_000753865.1. Lineage (GTDB taxonomy): Bacteria > Pseudomonadota > Gammaproteobacteria > Enterobacterales > Alteromonadaceae > Alteromonas. Next base: position 214,844 of record NZ_JQFW01000049.1, read on the forward strand.
GCTAGTAAAAGTACAGAGCCAGTACTAATTCATTACTAAGCTAATACTTGGCCAATACAAAGAAAACACCGAGCACATTAGCAATTGCGCTGACTTTACTGGCAGTAGCTTAAAATAAGCAATTTAGAACTCACAATAGAAGTTGAAGTTATTAATATGATTAATGCCCTACTAAACCGAGTGTCGACATTATCTCTGCCCCGTCGAACGTGTGCTTTTACCACAATGGTATTTTTAATTTTTCTTCTTTTAGTGAACGCGTTATCAGTAACCGCCGCTGCGCAAGCACAATTCCCCAACAGCCTAGACAACGCATTCTCACAAGAGCCTGAGTTTTTAGACGTTGAGCAGGCGTTTGCCTTCGACTTCAAACAAAAAGACAGCACCCTAACGCTAACATTTACTATTGCAGATGGTTATTACCTGTATAAAAAGCAGTTTAAATACGTCGCTAAAGACGCCGCAATAGGCGAAGCTATCTACCCAAAAGGGGTAATAATTGAAGATGAGTTTTACGGCAAGTCGGAAGTGTTTTATAACAGCGTCAGCATAACGCTTCCCCTAGAAGAGGCCTCTTCTGATGGCGTGGTGAAAGTGCGTTATCAAGGCTGTGCAGATGCTGGGCTTTGCTACCCACCCACGATAAAAGTCGTTTATCTCAATGAAATCGTTAGTGATGGGCAAGTAGCAGCTCAAAATGGCGTTTTAGCACCAGAGAGTGAACAGTTTTCCCTTGCCAACAGGTTAATTAATAAAGAAAACCTCCCTCTTACTCTGATGTTATTCTTTATCTTGGGTATCGGCCTTGCGTTTACTCCTTGTGTATTCCCTATGTACCCCATTGTGTCAGGCATTGTTATTGGTCAGGGTAATACAAAAAGCCTCTCTCATTCTTTTTGGCTTACCTTTGTTTACGTACAAGGCATGGCAATTACCTACTCTCTACTTGGATTGGTTGTGGCAGTAGCGGGGGCGCAATTTCAAGCGGCGCTTCAGCACCCTGTTGTGCTAGGTGTTTTCATTGCTTTATTTGCCACGTTAGCCGTGGCCCTGTTTGGCGGTTTTGAAATACAACTGCCTGCAAAGTGGCAAGAAAAGCTCACCTCAGCAAGCAACAGCCAAACCCCCGGCAGCTTCGTGGGCGTATTTATTATGGGCGTGCTGTCGGGGCTCATTGCCTCGCCGTGCACCACTGCGCCACTTACCGGCATATTGTTATTCATCGCACAAACGGGCGATATGACCCTTGGATTTATTTCCCTCTATTTACTAAGTATTGGCATGGGCATTCCGCTGATCATATTTGGCGTTACAGGCGGAAAATTGCTGCCAAAAGCGGGGAACTGGATGAACGTCGTTAAGGTAACATTCGGCTTCATGATGCTGGCCGTCGCCATAGTGTTTGTAGAGCGGTTGTGGAACAGCTTGTATTCAGACTTTTTGTGGGCAGCACTTGGCTTCGGTTTATTTGGGTACTATTGGAAGTTAAATCGCGCGACGCCTAACAGCAAAATGAAGTTATTGCGGGCCATGTTGGTAGCGGCAGGCGTTATGGGAAGTGCAGGCATTACTTATCAAACCGGGGAAAACGTTGGGCTTTGGGGCGAAAAAGTGACTCACCCTGAATTTATTAAGGCAAGAGATCTTACCGATTTACAGCAGAAGATAGCAAAGGCTAACGACAACGGCCAAACGGTAATGGTAGACCTTTACGCCGACTGGTGCACGGCGTGTAAAGAGTTCGAGAAATACACCTTCCCAGATCAAAACGTGGTTAACGCGCTGAGCAATACCGTATGGATGCAGATGGACCTTACCGATAACACGCCACAGCGTCAGGAAGTGTTTGATAAATTTGAAGTGCTTGGCTTACCGACTATTTTATTTTTTGATAAAAAAGGTGAAGAGTTGAGACAGTCACGGGTAACCGGGTTTATGAAAGCCGATGACTTCGCAACGCACGTTAACAATGCGCTTGCCGACAGTGCGCTTACTGGCAGCGCCGCAGCAGAAAATGCCCGCGACGAGTAGCATCATCACTCTGCGGCGTGGACTACATAAGTGTCAAGGTAAGTGGCTACATAAAAAACCTGCGAATGATCGGTTACGAGCATTCTTTGTGAGGGCGTTGGATGCTTGGCCCTTGATTGCTTGGGCTTTATTTATTTGGGCATGGCCCCTTCAGGCATCAGAAACTCACGCCTTATCCACACAGCGAGAGGGTTGCTTTGATGAGCGCCGCTTTTGCTTTTTGTTAAGTGAAAAAGACGACACCAGCGGTAGCTATGTCATACGCGTTCAGCGTTACATCGATTTACCCGTAGCTTTAACGCTGTATTCAACAGACCTAGGTTATACAGCCCACGCCAATGCTTTTTTAGCTAATAACGATCCTATTGTTTTAGGAGAGACCCAGTCACCATCTCGCTTTTTCTCCACCATGCGCGTGAAATGGACAGTAGGTAATATTAGTGCCGCTCACAATAGTGAATATCGTTATGCGTCTCCGTTGCAACCTCAACAAAACTACCCTATTGTGCAGGGCGTTAACGGAAAGTTTAGTCACTTTGGTGTATCTAAATATGCTCTGGATTTTGGTGCTAGTGAAGGCACACCGGTGCTTGCGGCGCGAGGGGGTATTGTTATAGACACCAAGCGCAATGGGAAAAAAGGCGGACCTACTCCAGATTTCGCGAAACATGCAAATTACGTTGCCATTTTGCATGACGATGGAACCACCGGTGAATATTATCACCTCAAATATGAAGGTGTTGTGGTAAAACGAGAGCAACGAATTACCCAAGGGCAACTTATCGGGTACACCGGAAATACCGGCTTTTCGTCTCTTCCCCACCTGCATTTCGGCGTATACGTGGCAAAATTTCACGGTCGCTATCAAAGCGTTCCGTTTTCACTACAGAACTCTCGCCTTTAGCTTACAACTTTTCAAGAAATCGCTGAAAACCACGCATGGCAGGTGATACACCGCTTGAAAAAGCAACGTTTCATTAACAATAAAAACACCCAAACCACGTTTGTGTAGCGAAAACTTTGCGTCGAAAACACCTGATTAGACCAGTATTTTGCTGCTAAATCTTTCTCTATCTCTATAATCAATACATAAACTTAAAAACGGAACCGGTTATTGGCTTTTTTTCGTGCAACTGACTGCAAACTTTGTTGAAATAACGAATACCACGACAGTTACACGAAGATAGCAGCAAATTAGATGAATATTTTGTTATTAAATGGCCCTAACTTAAATATGTTAGGCCAAAGAGAACCCGACAAGTATGGCACGCAAACTTTGCAAGACATCGTTGATGACTTGCAAGCTCAAGCTGCCTCCAGCGATGTGACGCTTTCGCATTTTCAGTCTAACTCTGAGCATGCACTTATTGAGCGCATACACGACGCTATGGGTACTACAGATGCCATCATCATTAACCCTGCTGCATTCACGCACACAAGTGTGGCCATTCGCGACGCGCTGTTAAGTGTGAGCATTCCGTTTATCGAAGTTCATTTGTCGAATGTTCACGCTCGTGAACCTTTTCGTCATCATTCCTATTTTTCTGATGTTGCAGCTGGTGTCATTGTTGGCCTTGGCCCTATGGGTTATTCCCTTGCACTAACCGCAGCAATCAATTTACCGAAATCGCAAAAATAACGCAGAGAAAGAACATGGATATTAGAAAGATAAAGAAACTCATCGAGCTAGTTGAAGAGTCTGGTGTAGCTGAACTAGAAATTACCGAAGGTGAAGAGTCAGTACGTATTCACCGTGGTCCAACTGGCGTTCATGCGCCGGTTAACTACAGCTTTGCAGCACCTGCAGCGCCACAACAACCGCCAGCACAAGCCCCAGCTGCGCCTGAAGCAGCCTCTGAACCAGCAGCACCAACCGGCCATGTGGTTAAATCGCCAATGGTAGGAACCTTCTATCGCGCGTCTTCACCTACTGCAAAAGCGTTTGCCGAAGTAGGTCAGCAAGTTAAAGTTGGCGATACACTATGTATCGTTGAAGCCATGAAAATGATGAACCAAATCGAGTCTGATAAAGCCGGTGTTGTTAAAGCAATCTTAGTAGAGAATCAAGATCCGGTTGAATTCGACCAACCTATGTTCATCATCGAATAAGTGAGCAATTCACAATGTTAGATAAAGTACTTATTGCTAACCGTGGTGAAATTGCCCTACGTATTTTGAGAGCCTGTAAAGAACTAGGCATCAAGACAGTAGCCGTGCACTCCACTGCGGATAAAAATTTAAAGCACGTATTACTCGCCGATGAATCCATTTGTATCGGTAAAGCGTCTGCAACCGAGAGTTACCTGAACATTCCTCGTATTATTGCAGCAGCAGAAGTAACTAATTCAATTGCTATTCACCCTGGCTACGGTTTCTTAGCGGAAAATGCTGATTTTGCAGAAGCCGTAGAAAAAAGCGGTTTTATCTTTATTGGGCCTACAGCAGACACCATTAATCTGATGGGCGACAAAGTATCAGCTATCAATGCAATGAAGAAAGCAGGGGTGCCTTGTGTTCCTGGTTCTGATGGCCCGTTGACAGACGATAACGAGCGCAATAAAACCATAGCCAAACGCATTGGTTACCCAATCATTGTTAAAGCTGCTGGTGGCGGTGGTGGTCGCGGAATGCGTGTTGTTCGCAGCGAAGGCGAGCTCGTAAAAGCCATAGAAACTACTCAAGCAGAAGCAGGCGCAGCCTTTGGCAACCCTACTGTCTACATGGAAAAGTTCTTAGAGAACCCTCGCCACGTAGAAATACAGGTACTGGCCGATGGGCAAGGTAATGCTATTCACTTAGGTGAGCGAGACTGTTCTATGCAGCGTCGTCACCAAAAGGTGGTAGAGGAAGCGCCAGCACCTGGAATTTCGGAGCAAATGCGAACCAAAATTGGCGATCGCTGCCGCAGAGCCTGTGTTGAAATAAACTATCGCGGTGCGGGAACCTTTGAGTTCCTATACGAGAACGGCGAGTTTTATTTCATTGAAATGAATACGCGTATTCAAGTAGAGCACCCAGTATCTGAGATGATCACAGGCGTAGATTTAATCAAAGAGCAGCTTCGTATAGCTGCAGGGCAGCCTCTGTCTATTGATCAGTCGCAAATTCAGATTCGCGGCCACGCTATTGAGTGTCGTATTAACGCTGAAGACCCTCAGACTTTTATTCCAAGCCCTGGTTTAATCAATATGTTTCATGCTCCAGGTGGTTTGGGTATTCGTTGGGAGTCACACATTTACGCGGGCTACACTGTTCCTCCGTATTACGATTCTATGATAGGCAAACTTATCGCCTACGGTGAAAGTCGTGATGAAGCGATTGCGCGAATGCGCCATGCTCTGGAAGAAATTGTGATAGAGGGAATAAAGACAAATATTCCGCTTCAACGCTCTATTATGGCAGATGAAAACTTTTTTGCCGGTGGCACTAATATTCACTACCTTGAAAAGAAACTAGGCCTAGCCTAATCCCCCTTGGGTTGCACTGTTGTTTAAGTGCAGCCCAACTTTATGCCCTCTTAATTCTTTTTGTTTTTCGTTTCCTATTGATTCTAATTTAACGATTACAACAATCAATTTTTACTGTTTTTCTTGTTCAAACAACACGCCTATACTTATCACAAGTTTAAACGTCTCCCGTAATGACTGTTTTTTCTTTTGTGTGTTTTACCTTATGGAGCGCGTCTCCACTTCAGCCGGTGCCTTGCACCGGCTTTTTTATGCCCGATTTCCGTACCTGTTAAATTGCAGCAATTTACTCACCCTAATTGCACTCATAAATGACGCGCAAAAAAAAAGGCCCACCAAACGGTGGGCCAAACAGCAAGAACGCGTACACACTTTAACAGTGCGTGAGTAAATACGCTCCGTAATTTGCACAAGTTCATATATAAAAGATTACTTATTTTTAACCTCTACGCCTTTAAACTATGGCACTAGTTCTTTAGACTTTGTGTTAAGAACAAGGAAGCGAACTACAACCTTAGGGACACTTCATGACGTTTAAGGTAGTACTATGCAAAGCCGTTACAAACAGCTTAAAGAGAAACTCCCGATTTCCAGATTATCTGACGATGTGCTCCTCGCCCTGCGCGTTTTGTATGACGACCCTCTCGATGTTGTCGACTTAAAACAAGATATCGACGACCTAACGCTTTACCCCGAAAGACTTCAAGACAGCTATAGAAAAGAATGGGAAACCTACGTGTTAAAAGCATTAGCTGAGGATTTAAAGAGGGAGGAGGCGTTGTCCGCTAATGAGTTTATTGAAAACATTATGGAAAGGGTAGAAGAGGTGGAGAAAAACGACACCGCTTATGCCGCATATCGACCGATGATAGCCCAGGCTAAATCCATTAATGAATCAGGCAACACCCTTATATTCCCTAGCCCGTTTCGACAGCAGCTTATGGCCTTCTTATTGCCCGTAAGCACAGTAGAATAACCCCAGAAAATTTGCCTTAAAGCGCCTGCTAACAGGCGCTATTTATTGGCACTTTTTACCTTGTACTGAGACGGACAATAACCTCGGTCTACACCCTCTGGTCGTAAACTCGCATGCTTGGTTTTGCGGCCAGACACACGGGCTCGCCAATTTTTAAATGTCTTCTGCTTGAGATTTTTGCGCATCAGCTTTATTACCTCTTTTTCAGGTAATCCGAAAAGCTTTTCAATGGCTTCAAAGGGCGTTCTGTCTTCCCACGCCATTTCTATCACTCGCGACTGTTGTTCTTCGTCTAACATAGTTGTACTCATAAACGGTTTTGCTCGGTCTAAGGTAAAAGCGATTATCAAATTGAAGCGCTCTCTTATTAAACGCTTTTTTAACGTTGTCTTTTTACAGTATTTTTCAGGGCTTGCTTTGCGTAAGGTAACGCTTGTATATCGCTATATTTACGTAAAACACTGCGTTATCAGTACATACGAAAAAATATCGTCTTCGTTCAATTTTTATTAGAAGGTGCTGCGCTAGTCGTTCGCCTACTCGCCGGCCAAGTCATTAACTTCGTCATCTTTTTCAAATGCTAGTTTTAGCAGTTCGGCAGCTGCCTTTGCATCAGAGAGTGCTCGGTGATGGCGCTCCATCGAAATGTAGAAGTGCTTAGTTAAATTGGCCAATGAATAAGAGGGCAGCCCAGGGTGCGTGCGACGCATTTCTCTCACCGTGCACATTTTCGGACGGCGGAATGGCTGCTCAAGGCGGGCAAACTCTTGTTTAATAAAACCGTAGTCGAAGTTGACATTGTGAGCTACAAATACTGCATCCTCAGTAAATTCTGCAATATCATTGGCAACCTCAGAAAAAAGCGGCGCATCTTTTACCATCTCATCTGAAATGCCAGTTAGCCGAGTAATATTTGAAGGAATGCGGCGCTGAGGGTTCAGTAACGTTTGATAACGAGCAACCTCTTCACCAGCAATAAGTTTAACCATGCCTATTTCAGTAATACGGTTATAGCTGTTGTTTCCGCCAGTTGTCTCTATATCAACTACAACGTAGGGCTGTTCTGGGTCGCGTACCCAGTTTACGGTAGTGACTGCCACCTCAAACCCAGCCTGCTGCAAACGCTGAATAGAAACTAGCTGGTTGCGTCGTAACTGATCTCCCGGTGCTTTAATCTCTTCAAACCGCAACCCGTTGTCGTACACCATGATATCGGGAAAGCCATCTCTTAGACTTTCAAAGTCTTTGCACATCATTCTCAATAAGCTGTGAATAGACTGAAGCTTTCCGTATCGCAACAATGACTCTATGGGCACTAATAGTCGACTAGACCACATGAACAAGCTGTTCACCTTACCGAAGTGCTGCGTCGCCATTTTTTGAATATGAAATAGCAATTTTTCCGGCGTATCTAACGACGACAGCAACGCTTCAATACTAGATTCAAATTTGGCGTAAAAGTTATTCTGCTTAAGCGAAAGTGGGCGTCGGTCAAATTCCGTTACCAAGGTATCCTCTTCATAAAGCTGCTTCCAAAACGTTAATCCAAAAAGGCTTCGCCACAATCGGTTTTCTGTACGCCAGCCTTCAATGCCATGCCTAGCATAATGGGCAAGCACGCCACGCTCAACCTGCTGATTTTGGCTGACATCAATCGATAGTTCTCTGCTGGCATTGCGCAGCATATCGGTCACCGTACTGGTGCGCTTTTTGTTGTACTTGCGCGCATAGAAGTCTTCAGCAAATGCCAATAGCGTATCCGATTGAGGGTTATCGATAATGTACTCAAGTTCACTTTTCACTTCGTCAACAGAGCCGAGTTTATAACTTTCTCTTATCCATTTTTCTTTCGCTTTATCACTGTCTGCTAGGCGCAGAATATTAAGGCCTTTTTGCTTGTCTTCGTCTAATAGCTTTAATCCTAATGCGTACAGCAATTGATCTTTATAAAATCCTGCGGACACACCTTCGGTGCTAGGAAAGTCGCTATCAGCCAGGTTAAGCAAAGTCTCGGTGTGATAAAACGGAATTTGCGTGTAGTGGTTTGCGTAAAACCACGCAGCTTCTGTATCTGACTTACTCTCAAATCGGGCAACATCGGTCACCGAATCTGAACGAGTGCGCATAACGCCTAAATCTCTCATGGAGAATTGATTTAAGCGGCTCTTCGTATTGCCAAAATATAAAAATAATAGGAAGCGCAGTGCATCGTTAAACAAACACACTAAATAGTTATCGATAGAAAAGCGGCTAGGCCATCCATTCGCACGTATTTCATTGCCAAGTAGCGTCACTAACTTTGGCTTAGTTTGTGAGGACAATCCTTGCGTACTGCCGTAATCCGCCAACAGCGTTAATATGGCATCTTTGGTAAGCACACCGGCTATGTCATTAAACGAGGCGTTCGTGAGGTCGCCAAACCAACCGCTTTCTATTAGGCTGTTTATTTGAGCTTGAGGTGTGTTAATTTCTGCGTAATTAAATTGTGTTCGGTCAATAATCGCATATTTACGGTTAGCCGCACGTACGATAATGCACTGCTTGTCATCGTCTAACGCGTTAAAACGTTCGATAAACGATGCGGCCTCATCAGAAAGCAGTGTCGCGCTTGCCCCCTCAAAAAAGCTGAGGAACTCATGAAAATGAGTGAGGTAATAGCGGGGAGGGAGATCTTTTCGCACTTTTCGCATTTGGCCAGCAGCCCAGTCAATTAAAAATAGTCAGTTAACGATATTTGGGTACAGTTAATGGTTGTAGCCACTCAAGCTATGCCTTCTTAAAGGCATAGCGACTCAAATCACAACAAAACACTTTTTATAGTGTATATTTATACAGCACCATTAATCAACCTTTACCCGCTGTTTACTTACCCAGCTAAAAAACGATGCTAACTGCTCATCGGCTAGTAATAGCGGCAATGTACAGAGGTTTTTGGCAAGGGTCATTTCATCGTAAAAGTGGTGAATACCGCTATGACACTGCCTGCAAACATGCACCCCCTCTTGGCGTTCGGCTTTTGTGTAATGCTTCTTAAAATATTGACGCCTGTGCATTTTTTTCGGAATAAGATGATGATATGTCAGTCGCGTTTTACGTTTGCAGCAAGGACATATCCCAACAGTGTTTGCCACACCAACCACCTCACTATTGTTTAAATACCAAATGAATAACCTAAACATTTAGGCTATTCATTAATACCGAAAATACTGGCACCTGATCACTAATCTGCTACCTAAGCTTTTCAATAAGTCATCCAATAAATCATTCAACAAGCAATGCATAAGAAGTTAAAAACAATCCACCCATTGGTAATAAGCGTATTTATAGTAAATTGAAAAAACATGGAATTAAGATATGAGTTTGACACGCGCAATGGGCTTTTCCTGCCCGTACTGTATGGCCCCTAATGACGTTGAAATTGATGAAATAAACGACGTGGGTCAAGTTCAGGTACTAGACTGCCAAGTTTGCTGTCAGCCCATCGAATTAAGAGTGTTTCAGCACGGTGAAGAACTTTCTATAGAGGCAGAACGAGAAAATGACTGACCGTATGACTCGCGATGATTTAGATAACTTAGAGCAGCGCTACCGCGCTAATTTAATTAATAGTTTGTCTGGCTTTAAATCGGCGGTGTTGCTGGGAACCTCAGATGGGAAAACTAACAACTTAGCCATTATTAGCTCAGTAGTTCACATAGGTGCTAACCCGCCGCTACTTGGCATGATAATGCGTCCGCACACTGTGCAGAGAGATTCATTGGATAATATTAAGCAGCAGGGCTTTTACACCTTAAATCACGTGAATACTCAGTGGGCTGATAAAGCGCACCAAACCTCTGCCCGCTACGAGCAAGATGAAAGCGAATTTGATGCAGTGGGACTGACACCTTTTTTCAGCGATACGTTTAGTGCGCCTTATGTTAAAGAAAGCGAAGTTAACATTGGCCTTAAAGTCGCTCAGCATTTTAGCTTGCTCAATAATACCGAAATGGTAATTGGTGAAATCCAAGAAGTCTTTTTTGCTAAAGATGCCCTTGATAAAGATGGGTATCTTGATATTGAAGCTTTAAACACTGCGTCAATCAGTGGGCTAGATAGCTATCACTCAAGCAAACGGTTGGCGAGGTACGCGTACGCTAAGCCAAATGTCCCCCTTGAAACAAAGTAAACTTTTAAGCATAGACGCTGTCTTATTGTGCATGAATGGCAATAGATAAAATTTTATTAATCGATTAAAACTGAGTTTTACGCAATTTTTGTCGATCTTTACTGAAAAAGCGTTAGTATAAAGTATGTAACAAAAAACCTGCTCTTTCTGGGCAGGTTTTTTGCGTTTAAGGCACTGAATAAAAAAGAATCATTATCGTTTCTATCTCATTAGGAGAATGTTATGAAATCTGTTAATCGCCGCGACTTTATGAAATTCACGGGCTCGACGCTAATAGGGTTAACCCTAGGCGGCGTTGCACTGCGTGCACAAGCTCAAGAACAGTTGAGCGCAGACGATGCCACTGCAAAAGCCCTTAATTACACGCCAGCTTCAACTGTTGATGGTGCAAAATGCAGTAACTGCATGTACGTACAGGGCGCCGATGGCGAACCACACCGTCCATGTAATATCTTCCCTGGCAAACTGGTTAATGCAAACGGCTGGTGTAGCGCTTGGGTTAAAAAGCCTGGCTAGGTAGCGTGTCTTTCACTGTTGACTTATCAGCGCTGTCTCAAACGTTTGGATAATGACTGTGCTAATGTAGCGGTTGTTTCGCAAGCGCTGAGCTTCATTGAAGATTAGTGGCAACAAGCGAGGCAGAGTGAACAATGAAGAACAAGCTGTAAGCACTCATTACACAATTGTTGTGTAAACCAACAATAGAAAAGAGCCTCAACACATGGTGTTGAGGCTCTTTTTTTGTGTTTAGTTATAAGACGTTGTTAGCTCCTCATAGAGGAACCAAGCCCTAGTTGGACGTCACGTTTTCAGTAATGGATTCAAGCTCAGGCGCATCAAATCGTGAAGGTAAAAGACCCGGAGTGATAGAAAAGCCATGTTTGGCTTCAAAAACGCTACCAATTCGCAATACCTTTTCATCCATCCACTTACTCGCGATGAAGCTAAGTCCAACGGGGAGGTTTTTAATGTCATCAACAGGCACGGTTAAATGTGGGTACCCTGCTACCGCAGCTAAATAGCCAACGCCAATAAACCCGCCTGGCGAGTGATCGCCATACACCCCGTCAATTAAAAACGAAGGACTGTTCGAAGGAGAAACCAAAACATCAACATTGTGCTGCTGCATCAGTGTATCGATGCCGTTGGTTCCTGCGGTTTTCTGAATCAGTGAAAGTGCCGACTTATATTCCTCACTATCGATGGCCGCGGCTTCTAGCGACTTGTCAAAAATGTCTTGATTGAACAACGCTAGCTCTCGTTTATCTGTTTTGTTAAAAGCGATAAGTGCCTGTAAATCTCTCGCAGGAATATCTGCAGGCGAGTCGGCTAAATACTCGTTAATCGAGGAATGGAACTCACTTAACAGAACGTTGTACGAGTCTGCCCAAAAACTATCTGGCTGTTCGAAGTCGTCAATATCAACAAGGGTTGCGCCAGCATTTTCCAGGCTGCTTAACGCATTTTCGTAGGCTGCGAGTATATGAGGGTTATCGCCTTGCCTGAAACGTACCACACCAATTCTTACACCTTTTAAATCAGTAGCAATAAGCGATGCGTTAGGCTGCTGAATAAGGTGCTTGCCCGCATCTGCTGTTGCGCTGTCTTTTGTATCTTCGCCGGCCATGATAGACGCCATTAGCCATGCATCTTGAACATTGTTTGTCATTGGGCCGGCGGTATCTTGGCTAAATGAAATAGGAACAATGTGAGTGCGAGAAAGCATACCTACTGTTGGTTTAAAGCCAACCACACCGTTCATTGAAGACGGGCAGATAATAGAGCCATTTGTCTCTGTACCTACGGCAAGAGAGGCTAGGCGAAGGGCCATAGCGGCACCAGAGCCTGATGAAGAGCCACAGGCGCTTCTCGATAATAAATGCGGATTACGGGTTAGCCCACCCACTGCACTCCATCCACTAATTGACGACTCCGAGCGAAAGTTTGCCCACTCTGATAAGTTCGTTTTACCTAATATAATGGCATCAGCTGCTTTTAGCTTAGCCACAATCGGCGCATCGCGACCCGTTGTATTGTTCAGCAGTGCCATCGATCCCGCGGTGGTTGCCATCTCGCTTGTTTCAATATTATCTTTTAGTAAAACGGGAATTCCGGCTAATGCGCCAACGCTTTCGCCATTCTTAATTTTTGCATCAATGCGCTTAGCTTGCTCAAGGGCTTGGGTATTAATAGCCAGTACACTGTTAGTATCAGTATCTAGGCGCTCAATGCGAGCTAAATAGCCTGATACCAAATCATACGACGATAACTCGCCTGACTGAATAGCGCCGGCTTGGGCATACGCCGGTTTATCCAGCCATTGTGATGCCGTGCTTTGCTGCTTATTTGTTGTTGTGCATGCGCTGCATAGCGCCACAAAAATGAGTAGATACCACTTCTTTATCATTATTTTTCCCTTATTTTGCTACACAACTACTCAAAAGCCTGTTGGCGGCCTGCCTCAGGGTAAATAGCGGTGTAATTTTATTAACGCGCTTTTTTTAGCGTTTTTTTTCGCATTAACTACTTTTAATACTATGCAGCAAAAATAGTTCATATGTAACGAAAATAACTACGTAAAGCAGGCGGTATGTAGACGCTAAATGGAAAATAAACGTGCCAAAAATTAAGCAACAGAGGTTGCGAATAACGTACTTAGCAACTAATGTTATACATTCAACTTATAAGGATATTGTATGAATCGCTTCTTTATTGCTTCGGCTATCCTCGCCGTCGCGGCATCCTCCGCGGTTGCCAACCAAACCAAAGCACCAAACACGGCTTATGTACTCCAACTTTCAAGCAACCTGAACTGTGACAAGCTCGATATTGAATTAGTCTCTCAGTCTAATGCGAACACCCAGCGCCTTACATTTACGACAAGTGCGTTTGCTGCCGCAGAATTAGAAACGGGCACTTACCACTTCGGCAAGGTAAGTTGCGCTAAAGAAGGTGAAGTAAATACCTGGGATATCCTTGAAGGGCAGCTGGCCGCACTTTCATTGTCGGAAAGTAAAATTTATTACGGTGGCAAAATCATATTGAGAGAAGACTCAATGGCAGACAACAATGAGTCACCAGATGTTCTGGATAATTGCCCAAGAAGCATAAGTCGGGCTCGGGGAGCCTCTAGCGATTCATGTCGCGATGGTGTGGGCGTGAACTCATCGCCAAAAGGAACGGTGGAAGCATTCGCCCCCTCTGTAACCGAACAAGATATCGCCGCGGTGAGAAAGGCATTTAAAGCAACAGAAACAAGCCTTACTTATTTACCACTTCGTGGATAGCGTTTTAAATAGTTAAGCGTTTTTTGTTCTGCAAAGAACGTTAATAGGGAAGCGCACTAATACTAATAAAGGTGCGCTGGAAACTGTGCGCTATCAAAAAAAGTGCACTAATCAAGGTACGGATGAGTTTCCATTAAAGAGCGGGGAAAATAGGGGCAAAACAGTAGGCGCCTAGCCAGAAAGCTAGTTAGAAAGAATAGCGAACACACTTTCTGACCCGCTCCATTCAAGCCCATACTTTTCTAGTAAGGCTTGGTAACGACCGCTTTCAATAATTACAGACAAACTGTGATTAAACGCCTCACGCAGCTCTTCATTAGGAATAGCCGCTCGATAGGTAGAAATAGGAAAGAGTTCATGAATCACCACATCGTCGTTTTTATACCTGTCGTCGTTTAGTTTGAAGTAAGAAAAAATATTTCTGTCCATTACCGCTACATCAACACTGCCTAGCATTAGCATCTCAACTTGCCGCTCTTGTTTTGCCATTTCTAAATAGGTCGGTTGCGAAGAAAGCGTTGCTTCAAACGTTTTACCAAGTACTGATGTGGCAGTTTGAAAGGCCACCACACTCTTTGTCTTTAGCGCTTCAATACTATCAATATGAAGTTTTCTGTCTGAACGTGTTATGGCAACATTTTGATAGGCAATGTATGGATTAGAGAGGATATCTTCCGATACTGCATGAGAAGGCGTCAGCGTTAGCGCAATATCAACAGCCCCTTGATTGATTACCTTTGTCGTTCTGCCATAGGGCAGATAGAGCACTTTTGCACTGTGTCCCATATCGCTGAGAATAGCGCGTACTAGGTCAACTTCAAATCCACTGTCATTGGCAGAATTCACGTATGGCGGCTTATCCATCCCCACAAGTACCTCTACTTCTCGAGACTGCACGTTAAAAGCAGCTAGCAGTATAAAAAGAGGTAAAAGCAGTGATCGCATAGGTAAGTGATTCTCATTTAAGGATAAGTGAGCGACAATAATACAAGCTTGCAGATAAGTTGGTAGTCGACAAAAGATTAAGTTTTAATCAAAAAGCTCACGTTTCGAAAGGAAAAATAGCAAAAAGGAGCGGTAAAACTAGGGTATGCCCAATTGAACACTATTTTTATCAGCCGCCGGATTTCGTTTACATCAGGTGAAAGGTACAATACCGCCAAATACGTTAACGGCACACGACTATGGCTTGGCTACAACTACGAATTAATACCACTTCGGAACACGCAGATGCAATTGGCGATATGCTAAGTGCCAATGGCTCCCAAGCAGTCACTTATGTGGACGCGAAAGATACCCCCATGTATGAACCCAAGCCTGGCGAAGTGCTGCTTTGGCCCGACACGCAAGTGGTTGGTTTATTTGAAGCCGACGCTGATATGAAACGTATTTTAGAACGGTTAGCCAAAGCAAAAGTGTTGGGCCCAGACTTCACCTACAAGCTTGAACCACTAGAAGACAAAGACTGGGAGCGTGAGTGGATGGACAACTTCCACCCCATGCAGTTTGGAGAACGGCTGTGGATATGCCCAAGCTGGCGAGACGTTCCCGATCCTAATGCCGTTAATGTGATGCTCGACCCCGGCCTTGCCTTTGGTACGGGCACCCACCCTACGACTGCGTTATGTTTACGCTGGTTAGATGGTATCGACATGACGGACAAAACCGTGGTGGACTTCGGCTGTGGCTCCGGCATTTTGGCATTAGCCGCCTTAAAACTAGGCGCCAAACGTGTAATTGGAATTGATATCGACCCTCAGGCTTTACAAGCCACTAAAGAAAATGCCCGCAGAAATGGGGTAGAAGACCGCCTAGACGTGTTCTTACCTGAAAACCAGCCAGTGCTAGAGGCCGACGTGGTTGTTGCCAATATACTCTCTGGCCCTCTTCTTGAGCTGCGAGAAGTCATTACGGGATATTGTAAATCCGATGGATTGCTCGTGCTGTCGGGTATTTTAGCCGAACAGGTACCCACTATTGAACAGGCCTATGCGAACGATATCTCACTTGAGCCAAGTGCAATTGACGGTGAATGGGCGAGAGTATCTGGACGCAAGCATTAGTGCTGCGCGCTCAATAAGACATCACCTGTGATATTTTTTGTTCACTGAACCCGCATACATTTTCAGCTTCTCAGTGTTGCGCAATACGGTAAATCGATAAAAAGCAGGATGTAATTGTTAAATTTTTTCACATTACATCCCTTTTAACTCGTGGCTTTCACGTCTTAAGCACAAAATTTCACCAGTATTTATGCGTTAGATTACTAACGAGACAGATTTTTTTCGCTGTCAATACCGATAAGTGAAATTTTGTGTGATTTTTAGCCTTTTCAAGCATTGCGAAAACACGTACACTTAGCGCCCCGTTTTAGCCGGGTGTATAATTTCTGTGCAATTATAAATGGTGGGCTTCTCGTTAACTTATGCAACAACATATGCAAAATCCTTTGCAACAATCGTTGCAAATTGGACCATATAAGTTAGATAACAATTTGATGTTAGCTCCCATGGCTGGCGTAACTGACCGACCGTTTCGTCAATTATGCAAGCGCTTAGGCGCAGGTCTTGTAGTGTCTGAGATGCTGTCGAGTAATCCGAAAGTGTGGAATACCGCGAAGTCGCAGGCGCGCATGAACCATGAGGGCGAAGAAGGAATTCGCTCTGTACAGATAGCGGGTGCCGATCCTGAGCTTATGGCGCAAGCAGCGCAATTTAATGTTGAGAATGGTGCGCAAATCATCGACATCAATATGGGTTGCCCTGCTAAGAAGGTGAATAAGAAGCTTGCAGGTTCAGCACTGCTTCAGTACCCAGACACAGTGGAAAGTATCATCAAAGCAGTGGTTAACGCTGTCGATGTTCCTGTAACACTGAAAATACGTACCGGTTGGAATCCAGAAAATCGCAATGGGGTAGATATTGCCCGCATTGCAGAGCAAAACGGCATACAGTCGCTTGCTGTTCACGGTAGAACAAAAGCTTGTATGTATAAAGGAGAAGCAGAGTACGACACCATACGCCGAATAAAGGCGGCAATATCAATACCTGTTATTGCAAATGGTGATATTACTTCTCCACAAAAGGCACAAGAGGTACTGAATTACACTGGTGCAGATGGCGTTATGGTAGGTCGCGGCGCGCAAGGTAAACCTTGGATTTTTAAACAAATTCAACATTATCTTGAAACGGGCGAAACCTTGGCTCCACCGCCACTGTCACAACAGTTTGAGATTTTGTACGAACACGTAACGAACGTACAGGGTTTCTACGGTGACACAGCCGGTGTAAGAATAGCCCGAAAGCACGTGGGCTGGTATCTCTCGGAGCATGATACGGATCGTCAGTTTCGTAAAACGTTTAACGCTATCGACGATGCTACTGAGCAACTCGATGCACTAAATGCATATTTTCAAGCGCTGCAGACTAGAGAAAACCGACAGATTTCTCCCGCAGCATAGTGATGACTAACTAAAGAGCAACACAGTATTATGTTCGATCAAAACGTGACTTCACCTTTTACTACTACCGTAACTACGCCTTCACAAACGCAGGCTCAAAAGCCTTTGCGCGACTCTGTTAAGCAAGCGGTTAACAAGTACCTAAAGCAACTAGACAACGCAAACATCGATAACTTGTACGAAATGGTACTGGCTGAAGTGGAAGCACCACTTCTAGAAGAAGTTATGACCTACACTCGCGGCAACCAAACCCGCGCAGCGATTATGATGGGCATCAACCGCGGCACACTTCGCAAAAAGTTAAAGCAATACGGCATGAACTAAAATTCTAAGGGCGCTGCCCAGCAAAGAGCACCAATCGGTGCTCTTTTTGTTTCAACACTACAACTTTGAAGCTAATACATTTATGCAAACACCAAAACCAATCAAACGTGCTCTTTTAAGTGTCTCTGACAAAACAGGTATCGTCGATTTCGCGACAGCGCTGCACAATGCGGGCGTTGAGCTTTTATCAACAGGCGGAACTGCGAAACTTATCGCTGATGCAGGCCTTCCTGTAACGGAAGTGTCTGATCACACAGGTCACCCTGAAATTATGGCTGGCCGTGTTAAAACCCTTCACCCTAAAGTACATGGCGGCATATTAGCCCGTCGCGGTATTGATGAAGCGGTTATGCAAGAAAACAATATTGCACCTATCGATTTGGTCGTCGTAAACCTATACCCGTTTGCGGCTACTGTTGCCAACGATGATTGCACATTAGAAGACGCTATCGAAAATATCGATATCGGTGGTCCGACAATGGTGCGTGCAGCAGCGAAAAACCACAAAGACGTGACTATTGTGGTCAATGCAGCAGATTACGACAATGTACTAGCAGAAATGAACGCCAACAGCGGCTCGTTGAATTATAAAACCCGTTTTGACCTAGCCATTAAAGCATTTGAACACACTGCTGAGTACGATGGCATGATTGCCAACTACTTTGGTGCACGTCTAGATAGCACAGAGTGTGAAGAAGACTGCGACCACCAGCACAGTGAATTCCCTCGCACTTACAACGTTCAAATGAGCAAAAAACAAGACCTGCGCTATGGTGAAAACAGTCATCAAAATGCCGCTTTTTACGTTGAAAATACGATTCAAGAAGCCTCTGTTGCCACCGCTGAACAGCTTCAGGGTAAAGAGCTATCGTTTAACAACATTGCCGATACCGACTCTGCGCTAGAGTGCGTTAAAGAATTCGACGAACCGGCCTGCGTTATTGTTAAACACGCCAACCCTTGTGGTGTTGCTATTGGTGACGATATTTTAAGCGCCTACGATCGTGCTTTCAAAACCGACCCTACCTCTGCATTCGGCGGCATCATTGCCTTTAACCGCGAGCTCGATGCTAAAACAGCGCAAGCTATTGTAGATCGTCAGTTCGTAGAAGTGATTATTGCGCCAACAGTGAGCCACGAAGCAAAAGCAGTGGTCAGTGCGAAGAAGAATGTACGCCTTCTAGCATGTGGCGAGTGGGCTGGCCAGTTAACCGAAGGTTACGACTTTAAACGCGTTAATGGCGGCCTACTAGTTCAAGAACGCGACTTCGGCATGGTCGATAAAGAAGACTTAGAAGTTGTGACTAAAATCAAGCCATCTGAAGAGCAGCTTCGTGACCTTATGTTCTGCTGGAAAGTAGCCAAATACGTGAAGTCTAATGCCATTGTGTATTGCAAAGATGGTATGACTATTGGTGTGGGCGCAGGACAAATGAGCCGCGTATACTCTGCAAAAATTGCAGGTATCAAAGCCTCAGATGAAAACCTTGAAGTAGCCGGTTCGGTCATGGCCTCAGATGCATTCTTCCCATTCCGTGATGGCATAGATGCAGCAGCAGAAGCCGGTATAAAAGCGGTTATTCAACCTGGCGGCTCGATGCGCGACCAAGAAGTGATTGATGCAGCTGACGAACACGGTATTGCTATGGTGTTCACGGGTATGCGCCACTTCCGCCACTAAACCTTTTTAAAAGGTTGGCGTTTATTAAACCTTTCGCGTTTATTGAACGATTGGCGCCTACTAAAAGACGTGCGCTTTTTGCGCATAAATAGATATAGAACCCAGCGGGGCTCCACAGCAGCATGCTTAGTGCAGTGGAGTCACACTGTGACTTGCTCCCCGCTAGTCTATTCATCAGTAAAGAAGCACGTGGGTCAACGACCTTGTTTTACACCTTGTTTATTACTCGGTTTATCACATTGTTAGTAACCCCTACATACAGCAGAAACGTGCATCAGCGCCATGTGCCGATGGTAGAGCGTGAATGCGATAGAGTTGCGAATTATTCTGTTGGGTGTCGGATGCGTGTCACACTTAGCTGATAGTCTTGATCTGACTTGTGGTACCTTGTAGTAATAGTGTTAACACAAATACTGTTGTTACAAATAATAGTGTTAAAAAGAGCACCATTTCCTAGGGCGTATTGACCTAGAGTGCTTTGACAAAAATACCCTCGACAGAAAAGGAAATAATAATGAAAAAGTTAGCTCAATTAGTATTAGCAGCCAGCCTAGGCTTCTCTGCAAATTACGCCACAGCCGATGCCATATCGGATGCCGCAATGAGTGATATCCGCACGGCAAAAGCGAAAGTGCGCGATGAATATCGCAACCCTCAACAAACCCTTCGATTTTTTGGACTATCGTCAGACATGACGGTAGTTGAAGTATCGCCTGGCGGCGGTTGGTATGCTGACATCATCAGCTCTGTTGTTAAAGACGACGGCCAGTATGTAGCAGCGCATTACTATGTCGATGAGTCGACGAACGACTACTACAAAAAAGCACTAGATGGCTTTAAAGAACAAACTAAGCCGGGCATGAAGTATGAAGGCGCGATGATTACTGCGTTCCACCCAACCAAAGCCCTAGATATTGCCCAAGCAGGCAGTGCTGATATGGTGCTAACGTTCCGCAATGTACATAACTGGTATATGCGTAGCGAAGATGAAGGTGTTGATAATGCGTTTGGTGCCTTTTTCAAAGCGCTTAAGCCTGGTGGCGTATTAGGTGTGGTAGAACACCAACTGCCAGAAAGTGCCGATAATGAAGCCATGAAGAACAGTGGTTACATGAAACGTAGCTATGTGGTTGCCGCCGCTGAGAAAGCCGGCTTCACACTAGAAGCAAGTAGCGACGTTAATGCAAACCCAATGGATACGGCCGATCATCCAAAAGGTGTGTGGACATTACCTCCTCGCTTAGCACTTGAAGATCAAGATCGTGTAAAATACCTTGCCATCGGTGAGAGTAATCGCATGACGCTTAAATTTAAAAAGCCTAATTAATAAAACCTAAAGTTAAAACGGAATAGTGAATGAACGTACTTGTAATTGGCGGCGGTGGTCGCGAACATGCGCTAGCTTTTAAAGCAGCCCAGTCTTCTGAAGTTTCAACAGTTTTTGTCGCGCCTGGTAATGCAGGCACAGCAACAGAGCCTAAGCTAGAAAATGTACCTATCGATGTTAATGACATCGCAGGTTTAGTTTCTTTTGCAAAAGGTAACGACGTTGAACTTACCATTGTTGGTCCAGAAGCGCCGCTAGTTGCAGGTGTTGTCGATACATTCACTAACGAAGGACTGATGATTTTCGGTCCTACAAAGGCGGCCGCGCAACTTGAAGGGTCTAAGGCATTTACCAAAGACTTTTTAGCGCGCCACCATATTCCCACTGCCGAATATCAGAACTTTACTGATATTGAGCCTGCCATCGACTACGTTCGTGAAAAAGGCGCACCCATTGTTGTTAAGGCCGATGGCCTAGCGGCAGGTAAAGGCGTGATTGTTGCGATGACCTTAGAAGAGGCAGAAGCAGCTATTCGCGATATGTTAGCGGGTAATGCATTTGGCGACGCTGGCAGCAGAGTAGTTATTGAAGAATTTTTAGATGGCGAAGAAGCGTCGTTTATTGTCATGGTAGATGGCAAAAACGTACTGCCATTTGCCACAAGCCAAGACCATAAGCGAGCAGCTGATGGCGATAAAGGGCCAAACACAGGCGGAATGGGTGCATACTCTCCAGCGCCAGTAGTTACCCAAGCTATTCACGACCGAGTTATGAAAGAAGTGATCATGCCTACGGTTGAAGGCATGGCTGCGGAAGGTAACGACTATGTGGGTTTCCTTTATGCTGGCCTTATGATCATGGCTGACGGCACGCCTAAAGTTATCGAGTACAACTGTCGCTTTGGCGATCCAGAAACTCAGCCTATTATGCTTCGTTTACAGTCCGACCTTGTTCCACTGTGTATTGCAGCCTGTAAGGGCGAACTTGACGGACAAACCATCGACTTTGACTCTCGCGCATCAGTAGGTGTTGTAATGGCAGCTGGCGGCTACCCTGGCAGCTATGACAAGGGCGATGAAATAACAGGTTTTGAAGAAGCAGCTAAATTAGAAGGCAAGGTGTTTCATGCTGGAACTACGCTTAGCGACGGCAAAGTCGTTACCGCTGGCGGACGTGTACTGTGCGCCACAGCGCTTGGAAATAGCGTAACTGAAGCACAACAAAAGGCTTACGACCTACTTAATACTATACAATTTAAAGACGTTTACTACCGCACCGATATAGCTCACCGAGCCATAGCGAGAGAAGCGAAAGCCTAGCTTTAACGTCGAGTTTAGGGCGCTTAATTAAGCAGAACTTTCTTAAACTCTAACTTCAGTAAAAATAAAAGCGAATTAGTGCTGACTAATTCGCTTTTTCTTTATCTGCTTCAACCATTTGGTTTCTTGCTTCAATAAATATTGCTACATTGATGATGTAGCATTCACTAAGTTAACTAACAATGACATTGCAACAAGCCTGCTATCACATACTTGCGCCCGCCTCTGAAGCCACTCATTTTAAAAGGGCGAGCCGTTTTTTTGACTTCTGTCTAGTTGTTATCATTACAGTCAACATTGCTGCGATGATGCTAGAGACCGTTCCTAATATATCCCAGGCCTGGTTAGTCAAGCTTCACACTATTGAAGTTATTTCGGTGGTTTTATTCGCCGTAGAGTATGTGCTGCGTGTTTACAGCAGTGCATCAGATCCAACTATAAGTAGCAGGGCTTTTCAAACAGCGGTCTCTACTAAAGCTGAGTCGCCCTGGAAAAAGCGCTGGCATTACATTAAAAGCCCTATGGCTATTATAGACTTAATGGCCATATTGCCGTTTTTCCTCAGTATGTTCTTGGTGTTCGATTTGCGTATTTTACGTATTTTCAGAGTGCTAAGAATATTAAAGATTGGTCGCTACTCTCGCTCTATCCAAACCCTCGTTGATGTGGTGCGCAGCGAAGCACATTCTCTTTTCGCCGCACTGAGTGTATTAATGCTGTTTACAGTGATTGCCGCCACCTGCATTTACTACATCGAACACAATGCCCAGCCCGAGGTGTTTAGCAGCATTCCTGCTTCGCTGTGGTGGGCCTTAGTGACTTTAACCACAGTGGGCTATGGAGACGCTGTACCCATCACGTCACTCGGTAAACTCTTTGGCGGCTTTATTACCATAATGGGGATTTGCTTTTATGCATTACCAGCGGGGATTTTATCTTCGAGCTACACAGGAAAAATGCAGCTTAAACGAGACCGATTTAAAGATACCGTTCGCACCGCGCTAGATGACGGTGTGCTCAGTGAACATGACGCTCATCATATTGAACGGGTACGCGGCTTACTTGATTTAGACGAAGAAGAAGCCCACCTTATCATTCGCTTACTGCAACACCACCACAACGGTAAGTCGAAAAACGAATAAAAGGCACTGGGCTGTTAATTATTGGTCTGTTAATTGACTGGCCCATTAATTGATTAGGCAGCTATAGTTGGCTTTGAATGTGGTGACTCATATCTGATCTGACACGTTCATTTGTTGGTTTAGACACCACCTGACAGGCCGCTTTAGACATTAGCAGACGTTAAGGTTATTGTATTTTAGCTTCCGGTCTGTGCCATTGGCAGACACTGAATGTTGTTTAGATAAGTGGCAGCAAACGACCTAAAGCCGACATTAGCAAATGTAAGTTGTCAGACTTTTATGAGCGACTACCAGATCGTCACCACCGCGCGGGCGGTGGTCTGCTGAAGACAAGGAGCAGACGGT
>NZ_JQFW01000050.1 GCF_000753865.1 Alteromonas sp. LOR
TGCTAAGAGCTGGGTAAGTCGTTTTGCTTTTCCCCCG
The DNA here is from genome assembly GCF_000753865.1 of Alteromonas sp. LOR. Classification (GTDB taxonomy): domain Bacteria; phylum Pseudomonadota; class Gammaproteobacteria; order Enterobacterales; family Alteromonadaceae; genus Alteromonas. The sequence goes on from NZ_JQFW01000050.1 coordinate 38, forward strand.
AAGCGGATGCGCATTTTAGGGATCTGAGCGCTCACGTCAACCCTTATTCATGAAAAAGTAATAAAAAGTCGATAAAAGTGAACCAAGCGTCTAATTTTTAGTCAGATGTGATAATTAGTAGACAATGTGGACTAATTACTAATAGGATGAGACTTAAGATCCTATATAGTAGTTACCACTAAGTGGTAAACGATCGCTGCCGATAACAGCTTTATATATGTTATCGAATGTCGCTTTTTACATAAAAGCGATAAAAGCAAATAAGGCAGGGTGCGAAAACGAAACGATATCGAAACGAATATCGAATTCTTTGATTAACGCACACACCTTTACAGTATGTACTTATATTGCTTGTACCTTTATACCGTTAGCTCTGTGTTTAACATTTACGGTGCACCTCTTACAGTGACTCTTTCACAGTAAAGTGAGTAGCCTGCCTAAGTTATTTACAGCAGTTAATACCTATATAAGCGTACGGCTCTAAGTGTGTAGGTAGGGCGCATTCATATAAGCGCTTTGCTATAGCTACTACAAAAGCAAACACATCAGCGAGTACAGCAGCATCGTTATAAAGCTACGCAATAATTATAAAAGGTGGATTTATGTCAAGAACGCTAACAACTCTGTCGGCATCACTGTTATCAGCTGGTTTTCTCAGTATCGGTGTTGTTACAACAGCAAATGCACAGGAAGCGTCGCAAGAAGTTTCACCCCTTACAGAATCTAACGAATCTGCAGGCCCTTCAGTAGTGCCAAAGGATGAAGTAAGTCAGTCTACTAAGTTTCAAACCGCTTTTTTAAAGCGTCAGGTAGATCAGACTATGTCAGTGGGAAGAGCAATAAGCTCTATCGCTGGTCACTATCCGCAAGACATTGTGCTTGTGGTAGATATTGCATTAGACACTTACCCTGATAAATACAGAGAAATCATCTTCGCTGCAATATCGGCGCAACCTTCGTCTACAGAAGAAATTGTAAAGCTTGCTATCGAGAAAGAAGTTAGTAGTTGTCCGAATATCGTTAAGTTAGCTATAACAGCTGAACCGACTTACGTAGATTTTGTAGTTCACGCGGCTGCAATGGCTACACCAGAAGAGCTTGATGAAATAGTACGCGTTGCCGTGCTTACTCAACCAGACTCTGCTGACAGTATTGTGCAAACACTCTCGCAAGAGCACCCAAACAAAATTGTCGAGATAATGACAAGTGCGCTTAACGCAGTACCGTTTGTTGGTGAGTATGTTGTTGACGCTTTGCTAGCCGTATTCCCTAATAAAGCAGAAAAGGTAGTAGAGACTGCTGTTCGCGAGTCATCACAACAACGTGAACAGATAATGCGTATTTTAAATACTGCGAACAACTCTGGCGTATCTCAGATAAAGCTTAAAGAGTATGCCCTGTCTGCTGGACTAAGCGAGAGTGACTTTGCCACTGCCGTAGGCAATTAGATTTAACATCGCCCTTGGGGCTTTGTTTTGATGATACTGAAGGTGGGTAGTGCATAAGGTAGGTAGTGCGGAAAGATTGACAGCACTGACGGTTGATAGCACAGAAGTTTTAAAGTGCTGCTAGCTGGTAATGCGCTGATTGATAGTGCTCTGGTTCATAGAGCTGCAGGTAACGCTAGTTACCTGCATTGCTGTTCAAAGCCGTCAAAACGTACTCAACAAAATGCAAAACTAGTCTGTAGCTGAAACAGATAGCTTCACACACCAACACAGCGCGCCTTATCCCGCTCTCATCAAAGACATTTAACGCGCTATTTCATTTCATTTCATACAGCATAGCTGCTTCTTTATAAAGCATGAGTTCTGCTTTTAATAAATCTACTTTGGCCTTTATTTCTTTAATCTGCGCCTTAATTTCATTTTGCGCTCTAGCATTTAATACAAACATATCGCTATCGCCGGCATCAAACCGCGTTCTCTCTACACGTGATAATGTTCTAGCAAGTGACGCATTTTCGCTTTGCAATGCAGCAATGTCTTTTGCTTGAGTCCAATATACATAAGCTTGTTCGAAGCGTTGCATGATCGACTGCTGGATTGAGGTAAATTTGTGTCCTAACTCCCGCTGCTTGGATAGTAACTGAGAGCGTTCCGCTTTGGCCTTTCGGTTACCAAGTGGATAAGAAAACGAAAGGCCGAGTTTAGTCTCTGTACCTTCTAATGTTTCAGATCCTGCCCCGACATCTCGAGCAATAGACGCTTGTAAATCGAGCTTTGGCAGTAAGGCATTATTGGCTAGCGCAGTTTTGTTTTTTACCACCTGCTGCTCTAACTGCATCACATCAAGTTCTGGGTGTTGGCGCAAGGCTTTACGCAACGCCATAATTTGTGCGTCGCCCACCCAAAAGGGCCATTCAATATCATTTGGCGGTGTGTCAGCATTGAACGACATCATGTCTCCCTGGGGAGAGCGCCAATAGAACGACAACATTTGAGCATGAGCGTCGCGCTTTTGCTTAAGTTCGGCAAGTAACAATCGCTGCTGCATTATATTTGCTTGAAACTCTACCAACACGATATTGGCAAGGTCGCCCTTTTCAACACGTGTGGTCAACGCTTTTTCCCTGTCTTGGGCGGTAACAAGCAAATTATCTACCGCCTTAATTTGCAGCGCACTTTCATACCACGATATGTACTCAGTAACCCCTTTATAAACAAAGTTATTGAGCATACTGGTGGCTTGCGCTTCCCACTGCGCCGTGGCAAGTCCCGCATTTCGAAGCTCGGTTCTTCGCTTATCTATTTCACGATTTTGTAGCAATGACATAGCAACACCAACGCTCGCCTCTCCTGCAGAAAGTGTATCGTAACCACCTTCATAAGCCGGGAAATCGCCCGCGGCAATACGATACTCGGTAAATACATTGGCATTATAGTCCTCCACCGGGTTAGTGAAGCGTTGGGTTAAATTTGTTCCGTCGTAATAACCGCTCACGCGGCTTTTTGTTTTCTGCTCTATGAATGGGTCGAAGCTGCTTCGCGCAATTTGTACTTCAGCGGCCGCCTGGTAATTACCCTCGTTAATCGCCAGTACGTAAGGATGGTACTGGGTCATGCTATCTATAAATTCATTAATACTGGGCGCAGGAACCTGGTTGGCAGTATTTTCTATTGCATGTGCGCCCGATATACCACTTAACGTTAAGGCAACTACGGCTGAATTAAGAAAGTAACTAAGCTTCGCTTTATTGATCATAACCGACCGCTTCCTTTCGCAGTGGCGGTAGTTTGTGGCTGCACCGTAGGTTTAGGTGGGAAGTTATTTAACTGACGCCACATTTCATAACCTAAGCGAACTTCTTCAAGCAATATCCACGCTCTTACCTGACTACCCAAGCGTGCTGAACTTTCTGCCGGCCAGGCCACATCATCTTTATCGGGCTTTATCCATACCTGAAACTCACCCATGGTATTCGCCACCGGCTCTACATAAACCACTTCCCCACCGAAAGTACCTATTGCAGCCCCGGGCCAACCGCTAAACTGAAACACCGGCCAACCGTCAAATTGAATACGCGCTTTTGCGCCTGGTGTTACTAAGGGCGCATCTAGCCCCCGAACCGTTATTCTTACACTGCGTTTTGCATCAGCAGGAATAAACTGGCCTAAAATGTCTCCTGATTTTACGAAAGTAGACACGCCGCCAGATAACAATCTAACCACTGTGCCATCAACCGGCGCCACTTTGGTTTGCGTAGACTGACGGGATAGCGTCATACTTACATCGTTAATTTCTGTTACCGACGCCGCCGCTTTCGCTCGCAACTCTTCCACTTTTATTTGAGCGTTCTCCACTTCTTTGCGCGACACTAGCCCCTGCTTTTCGAGGCCTATCTGACGCTGCAGGTTGTTCTCGGCATTTCGCACAGCGGTTTCATTAGCTTGATTTTTTAAGTTGGCCGCGGCTAACTGCGACTCTAACTTTTCTAAGCGCTGTGCATCTATATCAATAAGCGTGACAATTGGCGCGCCCGCTTTTATCTGCTGACCTTCCCTTACGTGCCACTTCTTCACCTGCCCGTCCACCAGGGCGTTTATAGGCTGCATGCGATCTTCGGGGTCTAAAGAATCCACCATGCCTGTGCCGTAGGCTGTCTGGATCCAAGGCGTAAAGTACAGTGTAAAGCCTGAAACTATAATCAAAAATACAATAATGCCGCATACCACTCTGTGTAGTTTAGGCACCCGCAAGGCAGGCAGCGACTTCATGTTATCTAAAAAACGACGTTCAGCATTATTCATTTAACTGTCCTCCTTAACATGCCCATCTGAAGCGCTTTTATCGCTATTATTGTAATGCGTTACTTGTGCGTCGTCATGAAGATGCAATAAGCCGGTAGCGCATTCAGGAATGGGCATATTAGAAAAGTACAGCACAGTAAAGTCGTATTCCTTTAATCGCTCGAGCAATCGTATTCTTAACGCTGGCGGTATAGCGTCGAAATGCTGATTTAAAATCAAAATTTGAGGTTTAGCGATAATCGCTGCGGCTAATTTTAATAGCAAAAACTGTAGTGGCTGCAATGGCGCCCCCATCACGGAGACTTGGGTTCTTAAACCATCAGGTAACGCATCGATGGCCGTGGTTAGCTCCACCACTTCAAGAGCCGCGCGGATATCAGCATAACTTGCCTTTGGCTGAGCAAGCTTTAAATATTGCTCTATCGATACTTCGATAATTAATGAACGGTCGAGAATGGTCACCGCTTGACGAAGTTCGTGAATATCGTAGTCATTCAGGCTTAAATTATCTAACGTAATTTCGCCTGAGCGCACAGGCTCGTAACGCTTTAAAAGACCCAGTAGCTCTCGTTGTACCCAGCTCTTTTCTGTGGTTATAAAATACTGCGTTCCCGACTCAAGTGTTACATCGATATTGCAGTGGTCGTCACCATGCTTAAGCACTAGTTTATTAAATATAAGCTTGGAAGACTCTGGTATATGTTCAGCATTTGAATGAAGTGATTCTTGCGGAATAGAAAGTGCACTACCTAACTTTTCTGCCGAGCCGTAAAGCTCATAGTAGAGTTTGAGATATTGGGTAAAACGGGATAAACCGAGAAACACTGCAGACATTATCAGTTCTGCGGCAACAAGCTGACCGATAGACAGTTGCCCTTGCACTACTAATACGCCGCCAATACCTAATAATGACGCACTCGCCACTGCATAAAGTAGTAAAAACATAACAACTTGCGAGAAAGTATAGTGAAAGTGATTTTTATGCTTTTGGATATAGTCGCCAATATAGCCTTCGGTAGTCTTTCCAGCATATTCGACATGATCGGCAGATTTGAAGAATTCGTGAGCACTTGCAATATCGTGTAGCCATTTAGCTGAGTTATATTTTGCAGTGGATAATTGAATTGCCGTACGCTTAGCGCCACGCCCCCAAATTTTCCATACCGCATACATGACAAGAATAAGTACGACGTTAAACGCTAATAACGTTGGGTGATAAAAAGATACTAAGGTAAAACCCACCAGCATTTGCAATACCAATGCAAAGCCATCAATCATGAGCGAGGGAATGTTCTTTTGTAACGTCATTATGTCGAAATAACGTTGGGTCATACTGATGTTTTGACGACCTTCAAAATAGCTATGAGGTGCCATGATAGTGCGTAGGCCAATATCGGATGTAAGGCGCGCGTACACCTTGCGCTCGTAATACTCCATTATTCGCATGCGAAGGGCACTGAACACGCCAGAAGTGAATAGCGTGAAAAACAGCACCATGGCCAGTATCACCACGGCTCGTGTTGAACCGATGTTAGCGATACTGTTTATCAGGGTTTGTACCGCAATAGGTACTGCCAATGTCATTAAACTTATTGCCACACCGTAGGCTATTGCTACTGAAAAGAAGCTGGCTTCAGGTTTTAACAACGAAAACAGCGTTTTCCTTGTTTTACGCAGATTAATTACTTTTTCCATAATAGTATCTTTTATGTACCCGCAAGCTTATTTTCTATAGTGTAATTTAATATTTAATAAGATTAAATCTGTTATATTCTTCTAAGTTCATCGACAAAAGCTTAGTTATGCACCATTTAAACTATCATCACCTTTACTACTTTTATCTTGTGGCGCGAGAAGGCAGCATTGCAAAGGCTGCAAAACTCCTTCACGTTACTCCTCAAACAGTAAGTGGGCAACTCAGTACCTTTGAAAATCAGTTGGGCTATTCGCTTTTCGACAGAATAAACAAACGTTTATATTTGAACCCAAAAGGTAAAGTGAGCTATCAGTATGCCAGTGAAATATTTCACAAAGGCAACCAACTTGCTGAAATTCTTAATACAAATGACGAAATTAATACGAAAGAATTCGTGATTGGTATTACTAATGGTATTCCGAAAGTGCTTTTCTACGACTTTGTGCACAATACCATGCGCGAGTTCGCGAACGTGAAGTATGTAATAAAGGAAGACAGCTTCGAGGGGTTATTAAAAGAATTAGCCATTAACGCCGTCGATTTCATTATGGCTGACCGGGGCATTGCGCCTGGTACCCAAGTAAATGCCAATAGCTACTTTCTGGGTGAAAGCTCACTTAGCTTTTTCGCTAAACATCCGCTAAAGCATAACGAACGCTTTCCTGCATGTTTAAATCATATGCCACTACTAATGCAGGGACATACGTCAGGCATACGGCATGCTCTTGTTAGCTGGCTTGAAACTGAGCAGTTGTATCCTAAGATTGTTGCCGAATTTGATGACAGCGCACTACTTAAACTATTTGGTAGCGAAGACTTTGGGGTATTCTGCGCGCCCTCAGCTATATCGACTCATGTAGAAGCGCAATACGGCGTGCATTGTATTGGCAACGCCAAAACACTTAACGAACGTTACTATGCTATCACCGGGAAAAGTCGAGCGGATTACACTATTTGCGAGCACATTGTAGATAACGCAAAGGCGCTGTTTACTCAGAGTTAGTCGCGCAGGGGTAACTACAATCTGTACTATTTCTCCCTATCCTACTGTCCACTACCCTTTGCAGTGCTCTACGCACAATGCCACCTGCGCTTCGCCAAACCGGTTATCTAATGCTTCGTGAGCGTCTTTTTGAACCTTCGTCCAATCAAATCGCCCTCTGCCTAAATAGGCACATTCAGCAAAAGCTTCCACTGCTTCAAAACATTCCCGCACTATCAAATCTTCAGTAATCATTGAAGGTATCCTGCTCTTCAAAACCTAATTGAATAATATCTCATTAGCTAAATATCAGCCTGTGGATTTGCGTATTGCGCTAGTGGGCTTTGTATATCGCGGGATAACTTTGGTGCTGGGGTGTAGGTGATAAATGGGGTCAGGTCCACATTAATGCGTTAATGCGGATCTGACCCCCTTTATCCCTCTTCGGTATCAAGGTATTCTGCGGGCAAATTTGTTTTAAGGTATAACAGTGGAAAACGTGACGATTTTAGACGGTGGCATGGGTCAAGAGCTCGTTAAGCGAAGTAAGCGTGAGCTAACGCCGCTGTGGTCTGCAGATGTCATGCTGCATGAGCCGAATTTGGTGCGTGATGTGCACGCGGAATTCATTGAAAGTGGCGCTGAGGTGATCACGTTAAACACCTACACCGCCACCCCACAACGGCTTACGCGAGATGGCTCTATCGAACTTATCGAGCCCTTGCACGAAGCTGCAATAAAAGCGGCACAGTCGGCTGTTGCGCAATCGAGTAAACCCCACACAAAAATTGCAGCGTGCTTGCCACCGCTCGTGGCGAGTTATCATCCCGATGATGCCATGCCCTTCGAGGAAGCCCTTAGCTCGTATCAACAGCTTGTAGCGTTACAAAAATCAGCGGCAGACATATTTTTATGCGAAACCATGTCATCGCTTAAAGAAGCAAAAGCAGCCTGCACCGCAGCAAAAGAAACAGGAAAGCCGGTATGGGTTGCATTTTCAGTGAGTGATTCAGAGCCTACCTTATTGCGCGGCGGCGAGCCCATTGCTGATGCAATTAAAGCACTGAGCCAATTAGAGCCGCAGATGATTTTACTAAACTGCAGTCGCCCTGAAGCCATCAACGCAGCGCTTAATGAAATTCATCCCTTATTGAGAGAGTGTAAAATTAACTTCGGTGTATACGCTAATGGGTTTAAAGCCGTTGATGAATTGTATCCTGGCGACACAGTAGAGAGTTTGGCGCAAAGAAAAGATTTATCACCAGAAAAATACGCTGAATACGCAGTAGCATGGGCGCAGCAAGGCGCAAGTGTTATCGGAGGGTGCTGTGAAATAAGCCCGTTGCATATCAAGGCGGTGAGTGAAGCCTTTAAGAGAAAAATAAATTAAAGTGGTAAGACCACATTTAAAAGCAATTTATATAAAAACGGCCGTAATAGTTACGGCCGCCCAAGAAATAAACTCGAATATAAGTTATTTAAATTTACGCTCTACGCATTCTGGCCAACATAAATAAGCATAACGCAAAAAAAGCGATCGTTGACGGAGCAGACACTTTTGTTGATTCTAATGTAAATCCATTGATTATTGGATTGTTGTCGCTAAAAGGTGCAGCGCCGCCAAATGAAATATTTAACGTGGAGTCTTGTGCAGTAAAATCATAGCGAATAAATGCTCCAACGGTGGTTATATTAGTTTCTGATGTATTGAGATCTTGACCTTGCGTAATGTACGGAGAAAAATCATCTACTGCTTTTACACCCTCAAAAGACAAATCAAAACCACGTGTACAGCATGTCTCTGCAAACAATAGCTGAAGCGAATACGTTGAACCTACTGTGAGATTTCCTAAATCAATCGTTACTACGTCGTCACGCAATTGTGAGCCATCATTTGCACGAGGGCTCCATCTTATAGAGCGCATTACCGTTTCTAAGTTGTTGTCATTCTGGGTGTTACCGTAATTCGCAGTATGCCAATTAGAAATAGCATTAACAGCACTTATCGAAACGCCAGATACTGAATCATCGGTAAATGATGCGTCATCAATAGAAAAGCCCCCAGCACCAAATACATTAACTGCATAAGTAAAGTTGCCAACAAAATCTAGGCCATCACCGCTATCACCTCCGGTAAAGGTACCGATTGTAATTAATGACGCATTAGCGCCCATACTAAGACACGCCAATAATGCTATAAACATCATCTTGATTGTTTTAATTGTGTTACCCATGTGCCACTACCTCTTTTAATTATCACAGGACATTTTTACTAAAGACCAGCAATTTAGATGCCATATTTTTTATTGTTAAAATACAGTGACTAATACCGAGCAATGTCTTGTGCAAAAGCATACTGTAAGTTTAATTGACACTAAAGGAAGTCAAAGCCGCCTGCATCGCAGCGCTTAATTAAAAAGGGGGTCAGATCCACATTTAGCAAGCATCTGATGGCCCCAAGATAATGTGGATCTGACCCTACTTATTGCTATTAAAACGCGATTCTTAAATTGGCTGAGATGAAGTCAATACCATCCCAAACTTCATAGTTTACGCCTACAGCAGTATTGGCAATTGGATAATAGTAGGCTGATACACCAAATGATGTTTCGGACTCATCAGCCTCGTCCAAGTAACCAATGTTTCCAGCAAGCTCAATATTGTCCGTTAGCATCGAACGAATACCAATATTCGCACCTAATCCATTGTCGTCTGCAGACCCTGAGTTACCCTGAAATGAACCACTCAATTCTAGGTGCTCGTACGTCAGCTGGCCGTAAAAGTCAGTTGTATCTGTTATCGCCGAGTGAAACCCCATACCCAATGATAATTGGCTAACATCGCCGGTGACCGTACCACCGAAAATCTGAACGTCTTCACTTACTTCGCGGTAACGGCCCGTAAGCTAAAAGCTCTCCCCCACGCTCTTTAACAACGATGCATTGAATCCTGATGGCGACTCATCAACATCGTCGATACTAACCTGCGTGTAACCCGCTTCAACCAAATCCCATTTAGGGCCTTTTTCACTTGAAATGACTGAAGTATTGAATCCAAGTGCTGCGGTAGCTAGTGCGAGAACTAACGTGTTGTTCATGTATGTAATGCTCCTTTTTACATGTATTGCTTGTAGTTTGATATGCCGACCTTTAACGGCGGCGGAGCTTAAACAAAAACACAGAGGCGCTTACAACTAAAGTATAATAAAAAGGATAAAGAGGGTCAGAGCCACATTTAACTCAGTTCATTAATCCCTTTTAAAGTAAACGCAGATTTAAGCCAACATCTATTGCTTTTGAATAAGCAATTGCTGATGCCTCTTTTTTGAACTATTATTTAGCTAAGTTTAGCTAAGCCATATAAAGGTAGCATATGCAAACGAACATGCATGAAGCAAAGAGCAAGCTGTCACAACTTGTTGAATTGGCAGTTTCAGGCGAAGAGGTGGTCATTGCAAAATCAGGTAAGCCAGCGGTAAAACTAGTGCCTTACAAAGCCCAAAAAGAACGAGTGTTTGGACAATTTAAAGGACAAGTGATTGCATCTGATGATTTTGACTCAAAAGAGGTTAATGACGATATAGCAGATACTTTTGGTATGTAGCACGATGAAAAGAATTCTATTAGATACTCATGCGTTAATTTGGTGGATGTGTGGAGATAAAAAGCTTGGCCTAAATGCACAAAAGCACATTGCTAATCCTGAAAACGCTATTTTTGTAAGCGCAGCAACAGTTTGGGAGATGTCGATTAAACAACAGATGGGAAAACTTGAAGTACCTGATGACATTGAATCAATTGTTGAACAGCTTGGTTTTAGCGCATTACCCATCACGTTATTTCATGGCCAGCAATCGGGCAAATTACCTATGCATCATAGAGATCCGTTTGATCGCATGTTAATCGCTCAAGCACAAGCAGAGGGATTGCAGATATTAACGAAAGACGCGTACTTTCCCGATTACGGTATTCGGTTAATCGATGCCAGTAAATGATAAAGGGGGTCAGATCCGCATTAATGCGTTAATGCGGATCTGACCCCCTTTTATTCTCAATTAACTAATGTGGATCTGACCCCCTTTATTTTTAGTCGGCGTTGAAGAGGTCGCGGCTGTATACTTTTTCTAGCACGTCTTCGATGTCGGCAGTTACACGGTTGGCAACAATAACATCAGACTCTTTCTTGAAGGCTTCTAAGTCGTTGACTACACGAGAGCGGAAAAACTCATCTTCAGTGAGTACCGGCTCGTATACGATAACTTCAATACCCTTGGCTTTAATACGCTTCATGATGCCTTGAATAGCACTTGCTCTGAAGTTGTCAGAGCCCGACTTCATAATAAGGCGGTAAATACCCACAATTTTCGGATTGCGGCTTACAATTGAATCGGCAATGAAGTCTTTGCGGGTGCGGTTAGCATCTACAATGGCTTGAATCATGTTGTTAGGCACTTCGCTGTAGTTAGCCAGCAGCTGCTTCGTATCTTTCGGTAAGCAGTAACCGCCATAGCCAAAGCTTGGGTTGTTATAGTGCCCGCCAATACGAGGGTCTAAGCTAACGCCCTCTATAATTTGTTTTGTGTCTAATCCGGCACGTTCTGCATAGCTGTCTAGCTCATTAAAATATGCAACACGCATCGCTAAGTACGTGTTAGCAAAAAGCTTGATAGCCTCGGCTTCAGTACTGTCGGTAAATAGTATTTCAATGCCTGTCTTAACAGCGCCTTGCTCTAGTAGCTTGGCGAATATTTCAGCTCGCTCTGTTCGCTCGCCTACAATAATACGGCTTGGGTGTAAGTTGTCGTAAAGGGCTTTGCCTTCACGTAAAAATTCAGGTGAGAATATAATGTTGTCACTACCGTGGCGCGCTTTGGCTTCGCGGGTAAACCCAACAGGTACGGTAGATTTAATTACCATCACCGCCTTTGGGTTAACTGCCATTACGCTTTTAATCACAGCATCAACACTGCTGGTATTGAAGTAATTGGTTTGAGAATCGTAATCCGTCGGCGTGGCAATAATTACATAATCTGCATCTCTGTACGCTACTTCTGAATCAAGGGTCGCTTGAAGATCCAGCTCTTTGGTCGCGAGATATTCCGAGATTTCGATGTCTTCAATAGGAGACTTTCGATTGTTAAGCATCTCAACTTTTTCAGGCACTAAGTCAATGGCTTTCACTTCATTGTGTTGAGCTAACAAAACGGCGTTAGATAAGCCCACGTAACCAGTTCCTGCTACCGCTATTTTGTACTTTTTCATACTCACTTCCATTTTTGCTCTTACCAAGATTGCCGATATGGCACACCATCAAAATCCAAATAAGTGTGCCAGAGAATGCCGTTACTGTACTAGTTTTCTTTTATAATCTCAGCAAGCTTGTTCGCCAACGAGGTAGCAATTTCTTGCTGTTTAGCCTCAATCATTACCCGAATTAATGGCTCTGTACCAGACTTTCTCAACACTAACCTTCCATTTTCACCAAGTTGTGCCTCTACACTAGCTACAGCATCTTGCACAATGGGTAAATTCAATACTGAGTCTAAATTTTCGTGCCTTACATTCACCATACATTGGGGCAGTTTTGTCATTCCTGAAGTTAGCTGCGATAACGAATAACCACTCTTAACCACCACAGTTAGCACTTGCAAAGCAGCGATGATAGCGTCACCAGTAAATGCATAATCTAAATTGAGAATATGACCCGACGTTTCGCCGCCAATGCGCCAGCCGGTTTCATTGAGCTTTTCGACCACGTATCTGTCGCCAACTTTAGTACGAACAAACGGTATACCCAACTCTTTAAAGGCCAGCTCCAAGCCCAAATTACTCATGAGCGTGCCGACTACACCGCCTTTATAGCCTGCTTGCTTAGCCTCGCGCGCCATTAAAAAGAGGATTTCGTCACCGTCAACGGTGTGGCCGTTTCCATCTACAAACATAATACGGTCGGCATCGCCGTCTACCGCTATACCTAAGTCCGCCTCGTGATGAAGTACGGCATCGCTGAGTGAAGCTAAAGAGGTTGCACCACACTTTTCATTAATGTTAATACCGTTAGGCGTATTAGCGATATTAATTACCGTAGCGCCTAGCTCTGCAAATACACTTGGTGCCACCTTATAAGCGGCTCCATTCGCGCTGTCTATAACAAGCTTTAAACCCTCTAGCGACAACTCACTAGAGAAGGTCCCTTTACAAAACTCAATATAACGTCCTGCTGCATCATCTACCCTGCGTGCTTTGCCCAGCTTTTGCGAATCAACACAATCAATACCATTTTCTAACGCATACTGCAGTTTCTCTTCAATAGCCTGCTGTTGTAGTGCACCTAATTTTGCGCCGCTTCTGCCAAAGAACTTAATACCGTTGTCGTAGTATGGGTTGTGTGATGCGCTTATCACTACTCCAGCATCGGCACGAAACGTAGATGCAAGGTAGGCTACAGCAGGTGTAGGAATTGGCCCTGCTAACGCAATGTTCACACCTGCTGCCGACAAACCTGCTTCTAATGCCGACTCGAGCATGTATCCGCTTGCGCGGGTATCTTTTCCTACTAATACTTCCTTTGTACCGTCTTTGGCTAACACAATACCGGCGGCCCAGCCCAGCTTCATAACAAAATCGGGTGTCATGGGAAACTCGCCTACTTTTCCGCGAATCCCGTCGGTGCCAAAATATTTCTGAGACATTTCTACTTCCTTTAAACACAAAAAAAGCCACAACTTTAAAAGTTATGGCCTTAAAAATCGTTCGAACTAACTATTCAACTGTTACAGATTTTGCCAAATTACGAGGCTGGTCTACGTCAGTTCCCTTAATCAGTGCCACGTAGTATGAAAGCAACTGAAGCGGAACCGTGTAAACGATGGGCGCGATAATGTCTTCACAGTGAGGAACATTAATTACGCGCAGGGTTTCGTCGCTCTCGAAATGCGCTTCGGCATCAGCAAACACGTACATAATACCACCACGTGCCCGCACCTCTTCAACATTCGACTTTAGCTTTTCAAGCAATTCATCGTTAGGCGCAACAACAATTACCGGCATTTCATCATCGATAAGCGCTAACGGCCCATGTTTCAATTCGCCCGATGCATAGGCTTCTGCATGTATATACGAAATTTCTTTCAGCTTTAGCGCCCCTTCCATCGCGATAGGGTACTGGGCACCTCGGCCTAAAAACAAACTATGGTTTTTATCGGCGAACTCTTCGGCTAACGCTTCAATAACACTGGCGGTATTAAGCGCCTCTTCTATTTTCCCTGGAAGGGTTTTAATAGCCGACACTATCTTGTTAGCAGAGTCTTCAGACAAACCATTAAACTTACCTAACACTAACGTAAGCATTAAAAAGGCGGTCAGCTGAGTGGTAAACGCCTTTGTCGATGCCACGCCAATTTCAGCACCAGCCAATGTCATAAATGATAAATCGGATTCGCGAACTAGAGACGAGCCGGGCACATTGCAGATAGTAAGCGCTGACATATATCCAAGCTGTTTTGCCAATCGAAGCGCTGCTAGCGTATCGGCGGTTTCGCCACTTTGCGATATAGTAACCAACAAACTGTTTTCATGAACTGCTGATTTTCGATAACGAAATTCCGACGCTATTTCAACAGAGCAAGACACATTGGCATACTCTTCTAGCCAATAACGAGCAGTCATCCCCGCATGGTAGCTTGTACCACAGGCAATAATTTGAACGTGCTTAACTTGTTTTAAAATACTTTCTGCGCCGTTACCAAATAATGCATCAGTATTACTAATGTTATCTATTCTATCTTTAAGCGTGTTTCGAATAACGGCTGGTTGTTCGTGAATTTCTTTTAGCATGTAATGTCGATAACCGGCTTTGTCGCCCGCATCATGCTCTACGGTAGACTCCACTATTTCTCGCTCTACCCGCTTTCCGTCTTTGTCAAAAATAGTGACTTCGCGACGAGTTACCTCGGCTACGTCGCCCTCTTCCAGAAAAATGAAACGGCGAGTTACGGGTAATAGCGCCAACTGGTCTGATGCAATAAAGTTTTCACCAAGGCCTAAACCGATAACTAAAGGGCTGCCCGAGCGCGCAACCACCATTTTATCAGGGTCGGCTTTATCGATAACCACCGTACCATAAGCACCAGTAAAGTGAGTTACCGCTTGTTGAACTGCCGTTAACAGAGAATGCCCCTCATCAAGCATTTGATGTACCACATGGGCAATTGTCTCGGTGTCGGTATCGCTGGTAAAATTATAGCCTTGTTCACTAAGTTGCTTACGAAGGGCAACATAATTTTCAATGATACCGTTGTGAACCACCGCTACACGGCTAGATGAAAAATGAGGGTGTGCATTGTATTCTGTAACGCCGCCGTGGGTAGCCCAGCGTGTATGCGCTATACCTGTGGTTCCCAATGCGGTTTCGTTATCTACCGCTTCAGCTAGGTTTTTTACCTTGCCCACTTTACGAATTCGCTGCAGATTGCCTTCCTTGTCTAACAAGGCTACACCGGCCGAGTCATACCCTCGGTATTCCAACCTTTTCAGCCCTTCAAGTAGTATTTCAACTACATTCCGTTCGGCTACAGCGCCTACAATTCCACACATTCCTGCTACTCCACACTTCACGGGTTAGTTACAACTTTAGTTTAGGGGCAGTATTGTAAAGGAACTAACTAATAAGGCAATAAGTCACTGGCTTCTAGCTAAAAACTCTGCATGCTAAAGAAAAATTGTAAAAACAGTGCTGCCAAAGTGTACAAAAAACATGTAAAAAGAAATATCGAGTACTGGTTTAAATAATACAAACTTCAGGTGTTATATGCTCTTTAAAGAAAAGCTACTTCTCTCCAACTGCGATTCCGTTAGACAGCTAGAACTAGGTAAAATACGGCAACGCTTCCTCACTAGCCTTGCCTTTGGTGATGGCGTTGTGTTAACCCCTAACACCATCTTTGACAACGAGAATATTGACTCACTAATTGGAAGGAAAAATGTACATAAATATTTAAATGAAGAGGGCAAAGGAAAGTTTGTAGTGAGAGGTTTTGATGTACGGCCCGGTTTCTCGCTAGTCAGTTATTTTGAGCGCCTCGCGCCGGACTATATACTATCAAGCCTGCCCGCATCCCCTCGCTTGGCAGACATTTCACAAAAACAACGTGATGAACTCTTGTATCGCTGCGAAAATATACAGGCCGCTCTCGATAGCATCGAACCACCATACGAAAACATTCAAGTAAATGAAAACGCGCTTAAAAATGAAATATTTTCACTCATAAACAACGACGACATTCTTGTTGATAACAATGCTTTGAAAGATAGCACTCAAAACCAAACCGTTCAGAAAACCGGCTTTTTTTCAAATGGCGATGAGCGTGCCCAGTTTAAAGAAAAAGCCAAGGGTATTGTATCAAGATCTCAATGGTATGCTTTCTGTGATAGCTATTTCCATAGTGATTTAACAATAGCCTCTAAATTTAAACTTGAAGTAATCGATCCCTCATACAATTCACTATTTGTATTTAAAGGCGAGGCTTTTCTTCAAGATAATATGGGCTTTATGAATAACATACCCAATATTATTCTCGATTCGAGCGTTGCATTTAAAGCCATTCGCAATGAACTAAAACTTATTGAATATCCCATAAAGGCATTCGAATTAATATCTAGCTTTGGTGCAGGAGAAATTGCCAAGTTTCTTACCGACGAAGCCGTAAGCTATATTGAAGATAAGTTTGAAGATAGTGGAAAACAATATTTATCGCGCAAGAACTGGTTTGGTATGTACAATAGACTAACAAAAAAAGTAGGGCTTGAAATTAAGTGAGCATTGAGTATGAGAACCCATGGTTTAGGGTAGTTAAACAGGGGCAATACCACTTTGTGGAAGAAAACGGCTCTGATAATGGCGCAGTAATACTTCTGCAGGCCGCAGAATATTTTGTATTTGTTAGGGTTTTTAGACAGGCTCACAACTCTTTTTTTATTGAAGCACCCAGGGGCTATGGTGAAAATGGGGAATCACCGGCACAAACTGCTGCGCGAGAGTTGTTTGAAGAGACCGGATACAGTATTGAAAGCAATAAATTTAAGCACATCGGCACCATACAACCTAATTCTGCAATTTTATCGTCGTCACTGCCAATATACTTCGTGTCAGTCGATGAACGAATTAATACGTCGGCAGTGGATAGTGAGGTTTCAGAGATCGTCTATATTGAAAAAGATAAAATATTAAACTCTATCGCAAGCGGTGAAATTACAGACGGTATAACTATCGCGGCTTTAGCAATGCATTGGTCTAGCCCAGAAAACAGATAATAAGCCACTTTTCAAGCTATGTAGTTGCAGATTTTAGTGGATGCTATAAACCTAGGTAAAAGGAAATTCTATAAACCTGCTCGCCTATCACATCTTCACCGAAAGAGGCTTCCACTCCCCAATATACGCTTTTATAGCGAGAGCGATAATCGGCACTAAAGTTTAATCCGGAGGAAACACGCTCATTTAAAGGCTGAGTCAATAATGCCACTTGTGACCAGCCAAGCGAGGTGGTTAAACTATTTTCAGCATCCATCGACCAATACCATTGTGCGGTTACACTTTTTGCAGCCGTGTTTTCCGCTTCGCTTGCAATAAAGTGTGCCAACGAATCACCACTGTCTTGATAGCCATTGGTGTAAATATCACTGGTATAAAAGCCCTGGTCGTAGCGGGTCGCTTCTATTCTAAGTGAGCTATCGTTAATAGCTGGAAAGTAAATGCCTACAGTGGCAGCATTCGGTTGCGCTTTATTATTCCCGAGTACTTTTTTAGTAACATGCTCACCATATATTGAATAGTGGAAGTCCATAACCTCATGGTTATACCTTGCTTGAAGTGCAAAACGCCTGTCAGCTTGAGCTTCGCTATAAGAAGTATTTGCGGCGTCGCCTAAGCTATTAGTAACAAGAGCATCGTAAAACGTACCTACCCCAGCATCTCTTACTCCACCACCAAATACGGTTGTATGAGCAAAGCCAAGCGTAATCTGCTGAATAGGCGAAAAACTCAAAGTTGCGCCTGTTATATAAGGCTCATCTTGCTCGAATAGTGCGCCCGAAACAACGGGCGCATTATTATTTAGCCTGCCAGCGAACACTTCATAATTTATATCTAGCATACTTAATGGCACAACATTGCTTGCAGATACGCTAGCGAAGGCCTCTGAGTCGTTTGAAAGTAACAGCGAGTTGATGCGCCCCACAGACCACCAGCGCGATTTATACCCAATATCTAACTGTAAAACATCAATACCAACATGCACCATACCCTGAGCTTTATTCACACTATCTTCACTTACAATAGCACTGGCACTTACACCTAAATGGTCAGAATACATTGTGTAGGCTGCCGTTTCTAAAAGTAGGCTGCTTTCTCCATCGGCACCAAAATGATAGGGGTTATTAATTTTGCTATTGCTAGCACCTAACGACAACTGCATTAAACTGATGCTCGAACGCCCTTTGTGGTTTCGTAAATAGGGTGCTACCTCTCTGTACAGCAATGGATGAGTACTTTGAATTTTACGCGCTAGAGCAGTAACTTGAGCTACCTTGTAGGGCCTATTGAGAGATGTTTCGCCAGCGATTACCGCCAGCCTTTCTATTTTTTGCGCAATGTGATTAGGCAGGTTCAATGGCAAGTATGGCGACACACCTGCACTGTACGCTGGACGGGAAAAGACTATACAACTGGCACAACAAGCTAGTATCAGCAAAAACGAATTACTAAGGCGCATGAACAAGTCCGGTTTGTTAAAAGGTGAAAAATTAGTGTTTTAGCTTGGCTATATCAGCTTTTTTTGACGTTGCAAATTGTCGCTCTAACCATACTAGGTCGCAAATTTCGTCGGTTGGAGCAAAACCTGTTGGCGCCTTCAATAAAACATCCCGAATTCGCTCATGTTCGAAGTTATGACAGGCTTCATCTAAATTATTTAAAATAGATTCTAATTCAGTCCAAGTGAGTTTATTTTCATGGGCTGTCATAATACGTTCGTGAGTTGTTCCTTCTACGTTGTCTCCAATAAGCAACTCTTCATATAACTTTTCACCAGGACGAAGGCCAGTACATTGAATCTCAATATCGCCATCTGGGTTTTTATCATCTTTTACAGTAAAGCCAGATAAGTGAATCATTTTTGTTGCTAAATCTTTTATCTTGACAGGATCCCCCATATCTAACACAAAAACGTCTCCGCCCATGCCCATTGAGCCTGCCTGAATGACTAACTGTGCAGCTTCTGGTATCGTCATAAAATAACGAGTAATGTCTTGGTGGGTAAGCGTTACTGGCCCACCTCTTTTGATTTGTTTCCTAAATAACGGTACAACGGAACCAGAAGAGCCCAACACATTTCCAAAACGCACCATACAAAAACGTGTAGTAGACTGGGTATCAGATAAAGCCTGCAATACAAGCTCTGACATTCTTTTTGTTGTGCCCATTACATTGGTAGGTCTTACTGCTTTGTCTGTAGACACCAGCACAAAGGTTTCAACGTTACAATTGATAGCTGCTTTTGCAGTATATAGGGTGCCAAATACATTGTTGCGAACACCTTCTACAACATTGTGCTCAACTAATGGCACATGCTTGTAAGCTGCCGCATGATAAACCGTTTGCACACCAAAAGCGCCCATCACCGCTTCAAGCCTATTTTGGCGCTGAACCGACCCCATTATAGGCAGCACTTGCACGCGCAACCCACGCTCTTCAATATACTGGCTTAACTCTTTTTCTATTGAATAAAGGCCAAATTCGGATAGCTCGAATAAAACAAGTTTAGAAGGCTGATTTTTCACTATTTGACGACAAAGTTCAGACCCTATAGAGCCGCCTGCTCCTGTAACCATTACCACTTTATCTTTAATATCTGCATGCATGAGTGCACGCTTCGGTGAGACAGGGTCGCGGCCCAATAAATCTTCTACTTCAACGTCTTTCACTTGGTCGACGTTAACTGCACCAGCAACTACATCAGCCATACCTGGTATGGTTTGCACCTTCACCGATAAATGCTCTAACTTTTGAAGGATCTGCTTTCGTTTTACACGCGAAGTACTTGGTAATGCCAAAAGCACCTTTACTACGCGCTCTTGGTTAATAATCAATTTTAATTCATCTACGTTATGAACCAAGTGCCCCTCAATTGACGAGCCTTGTTTACTTCTATCATCATCAACAAAAGCCACAACCCGATATTCAGCGCCATGACGTAACGCTAATGCTAATTGACGACCTGCTGAGCCAGCACCATAAATTACCACCGGCTTACGATTAGACGCACTCACTTTCCCTACCATAGCACGCACTAAAATGCGGCTTCCGCCTACTAACAACAGCGAAAACGACGCAAAAATAATAGGAACTGTACGTGGTATTCCGATATGCAAAAAGAACGCGATACCCACTAGAGCTACGCATGAGGTTACTACCCCACCAACGACAGCTCCTAAAGCATTAATACCAACGTAGCGAAGTACTGCTCTGTACAAGCCAAACTTAACGAAAGCAATCACACTTATTGGTGTTAGCAGAAGCAAGAGCAACCAATAAGCTTGTTCCGTTATAGCACTCAACGAATCGAGGCGAATGATAAGTGCCGACCAAAAAGCAGTAGCGATGAACAACGCGTCTACAGTTAGCGTTATAAGCCTTTTGTGTGGTCTAGGGAGAGAAAATAATCTTTTAACAATCTTGTTCACAAAAACCTTCAATACGAAACAAACGCAACACATCTAATGTGTTGCGTAATAAATACTTAGATAAAAATTAAAACTTTAATATCATGCCATGCAGTGACTACTTACCAACTCTGTCGCCGCTTCCTTTGCCTGTTACAGTCATTATAATATATTTAAAGTAATAAGCTATGCTGAGGGAATCGAGCATTTCTCGGTCCGTTTTCGCGAGAAGTTCAGGGGTAGACATATCGATATCATTAACTTGAGCCAACCCTGTAATACCAGGCCTAGCATCGTAAACACTGTAAGCTTCTCTTGCGGCAGTAAGTTCGTGCTGGTTAAACAAACCAGGTCTAGGACCTACTAAGCTCATTTCTCCTTTCAGAACATTCCATAGCTGAGGCAACTCGTCTAATTTTGTTCTTCTTAAAAAGTGGCCAAATTTAGTAATGGAAGCGCTACTCGCTAAATGGCTTGCCACAGAAGCAGTATCTACTTTCATTGTTCTGAACTTAACTAGCGTAAAAGGCTTTTTGTGTCGACCAACCCTTTCTTGCTTAAAAATTGGTGAGCCCGTATCGAACAAACCAATGATAAAAAGAACTAAAAAAATCGGAAAACCAACAATCAATCCAAAAAATGAAAATAAAAAATCTAACAACCTAAGCATATGTACTAAACAATCCTATTCATGTTTTTTAACGCGTTTTCTGAACTAATCACCGGGTTCCAGTTCAAAACACTCTTTGTATGGGAAATATCAACCTGCAAACTTCCTGTAAGCCGCAACACCACATCTTGCTTTCCCGTAATTTTACCCAACAAGCTAAAGCACCATTGTGGGACATACAAGCCCATCCCTCTCTTCCCCTGCGCTCGTGCCATCAACTTTACTAACTTAGCAGTTGATAAATCTTCGCCGTCAGAAACCATAAAGCATTGGTTGCTCGCGTTTGGATGAGTTATACAACACGTGATCAAATGAACTAAGTTTTCAATGGCAACAATTGACCTGCGATTATTCTTAATTCCTGCGAGTGGAAGTGGGAATCCACGCCCTATAAACTTGTACAACGAAGCAAAGTTAGCTTTAACACCTTTGCCATAAATAAGCGGAGGCCTTATTATGACGTATTCCATTCCAACGGTTTCACAGTAGCTTATTAAGGCAGCCTCCGCTTCAGCTTTCGATTGACCGTAAGGATCTTCAGCGTTATACGCAGAATTGTGGGACAACTTTTGTCCGTCCTCGGTGCTTTCGCCTAACGCTTTAACTGAACTAATGTATATGAACCTTTTAGCACCATTATCTTTGGCTAGTTTAGCTAACGCTAAAGTGCCTGATACATTAACCCGCCTATACTCAGCAATTGGATCTTCGACTTCATCTTTCATAATATGTGCTCTTGCAGCACAGTGTATTACTACATCAATTATTGATGCCATTTCTAATTCGGGAGAAGTGTCGCCAAGAGAGAAATTATGAAACTGAACTTGTGTATTATTGCTAGGCTTCTTTCTACCCAGCAAAATCAATTCATGCTCTGTATTTTTTAGCTGCTCAACTAAATGCTGGCCAACAAAACCAGAGTAACCGGTTACTAGCAAATTCATTAATTATTCTCGTATATTTTGAAATGTGCAGTAATTACATCATCAATAGAAAACGTAGTTTCTGCTAATCTTCTGCCCTGCCTGCCCATTTCCGATGTTTTTTCCGGATTCAGAAGTAAATACTCGATAGCAGAGGCCAACTCTGAAATATTTCTTGCTGGAACGAGAACTCCTGTAACGTCAGGCTCTATTGCGTCCCTACACCCTGGAACATCTGTTGTCACAACAGCTCGTCCACAGGCTGCTGCTTCAATTAAACTTTTCGGCAAACCTTCACGATAAGACGGCAAAACCATAATGGTAGAAGAAGAGATTACCTGGGGTATGTCCTTTCTGTAACCGATATGTCTGACGACACCTTCACTTACATAGCTAGTAAGCTCTTCGATACTCATTGAGTTTGGATTCTCAGGATCTAAGTCACCAACTAACACAAAATCCACACTGGGGTGCGCATTCTTCAGCGACTTTACCGCCTCACAAAACTCTATAACTCCCTTATCTTTTAATAAGCGCGCCAGAAACATCACCGAAGGCTTATCTGCTTCAACTGGTGAATAGCGGTACTCAGAAAGGTCTACACCCGACCCCCTGATTAGACGTGCCGAGGAGGGTTGCACAATTTTTAGGTCAATAAAAGTTTGCCTATCTGTTGAATTTTGAAATATAACGGTTGAATTATCGTTATTTAATCCAAACTTATAAAGCCTGGATATAATTTGACGAAGTACCTTTGCTTTTGGACTTTCATCGATGAAAACGTAGCCAAGCCCTGAGATAGAAAATACACGCTTCTTTACACCGCAAATTCTGCTAACTAAGGAACTGTAAACGACTGGCTTTATAGTAACCCCATGGAGAATATCAGGTTTGACCTTCCTGACTACCGAAAAAATCGACCACAACGACTTTATTTCTGATAATAAATGAGTTCCTGAGCGCGACATTTTTATTCTGTGTACACGAATACCTAAGCCTTCTAGTGCATCGCATTTCCCAGTATCCGCACAAGCTAAGTGAACCTCGTATCCCTTTTTCATTGCACTAAGAGCAATTGGTAATCGATGAGAGATAAAAAACCAGTCAACGTTTACTACAAATAAAAGCTTAGTCACCTTCTCTTGACTCCAGCCACTGCTGAAACATCAAAATGTTCCATAAAACTGCTGACCAGTTTCTAACACCTGCTTGATGCTCACGCCATAACCTCTTAAGAGTCATAGTGTTTAAGAACCCTTGCTTCTCTATTTTATCGCTAGATAACAGTGACTCGGCCCACTCTTTCAATGGACCACGAAGCCATACATCTAAAGGCACAGAAAATCCTTTTTTAGGTCGTTCAATAAGAGCTGGGGGCACATGCTTAAATAATACCTGGCGCAATAACCATTTAGCTTTATCTCGCGCCTTATAACTACTTGGTAAACGTAATGCGAATTCGATAATCCTGTGGTCAAGCAAGGGAATTCTTCCTTCGAGAGAATGCCCCATCGCACACCTATCTACTTTGCAAAGTATGTCATCGGGGAGATAGGTGGTCATATCGACTGTTGACATAAGTTCATTTAAACTATCGTAATCACATTCTGAATCGCTGATGCTCAATTGTGAAAACCCATCGTCTTCACCAATGACTAGACTTCCAACATCGCGATAGCTAGACATTAAGAAGTCTCTGTAGAAATTCATAAACTCTTTATGGTCGAGTAGTGTTAGAGCTTTATGTACTTTATCGCCTAACATAGACCCTTTGCTTTTCACGTCACCAATCATATTAAGGGCGTGTATCGGCAAGCATTTAGCTAGTAACTTAATTGCTGATTTATTGAACTCCGATAGACCCGTTATGCGTTTCCATGCATTTAACGTTTGTTGATAACGGCTGTATCCCCAAAATAGCTCATCTCCCCCATCGCCAGACAAGCATACAGTTACATGCTGTTTAGCGAGCTTACTGACCAAAAACATGGGCAGCTGACTTGAATCCGCAAAGGGTTCAGAGAATACATTGGGAATATCATTGACGACGTTTAAGAGATCATTCTCATCGATATACAATTCATGATGCTCCGTTCCTAAATGCTCAGCCACCTCTCTAGCGTACTTAGCCTCATCGTATCGAGGATCCTTAAAACCGATAGAAAAAGTTTTGACAGGAGCGTTGGCTTTAGACTGCATTAGCGCAACAACGCTTGATGAATCGACCCCTCCAGATAAGAATGCTCCCAATGGGACATCAGCCAGCATCTGACCACTTAAACTCTGATTAAAAAGTTTCTCTAGCTCGTTTACTGCTTGTTCATCGTCTTCGAAAGATAATTCAGGCTGCTTTAAAACACCTGCAACACTCCAATAACACTTACTATCTTTGGTCAATTCACTATTAAAAGTAATAAACTCACCGGGCATCACCTTAGACACTTGTTTATAAATTGAACTCGGCGCACATATATAACCCTGACGAACTAGTTGAGAAAGCGCATGGCGGTCAATTTCAAGTGACTCTTTAGCTACCGCTTCAATACAACTTAATTCTGACCCGAAAAGAAGAGATTCTTCGTTAGAAAAATAATAAAGTGGCTTTTCGCCAACCCTATCTCTAGCCAATGTCAACGTTCTTTTTTGCCCATCCCACAATGCAAAAGCAAACATACCTACCGCTTTACTCAAGGTTTCTTGAATACCGAAACTGGCTATGTACTCCAATAGAATTTCGGTATCAGAGTGCCCTTTCCAGTCGACTATTCTTAACTTCTCTATATCTTCTTTTAACTCTGAAAAATTATAAATTTCACCGTTGAAAGCAATATGATATCTCTCATCATGCGACCTCATGGGCTGATGACCTGCATGCGAGATATCTATGATTGAAAGACGACGGTGACCTAGACCAATTCCGTTTTGCGGATCACACCAAGTACCAAAATCATCTGGACCACGACGATAAATAGGAGCAATCATCTCCGTTACACTCTCTTCTGTCACCATATTTTGTTTAAACGGTGAATACAGCCCAGCAAAACCACACATCTATTTGGCTACCTCTTCGTATAACTTTTCATATTCGGCTCGAACTCTTTCTACGCCAAACCATTCCATTGCGCGCTTTCGATTCGCCTCGCCCATCTCAACAAGTTTGGGCGACGGCGTTTTTAACATTGCTTCCATTAAGTCTGCTAATCTATCAGAATCATTAGGTTTATAAAGCATAGCGTCGTTGTTTAGGATACGGCGAGCGTCGCCTACATCGCTAGCGATGCAAGGTAAAGCCTCTAACATAGCCTCGACTAGGCTGTTAGGGGAGCCCTCGCTGAGTGATGATAAAACGTAACAAGAGTATTTATATAAAGTCCTCCTTGGCGATTCAACCTCTCCCAAAAAGTTAAAATGATTTTTAAAATCTGTAGCGGTAATGGTCTTACTCAAAGCAGCTTCAACATCTCTACCTATAAAAGTAAAGGTAATGCATTTTCTTTCATCTTCCGATAACTTTTCAAGAAGTTTTATCGCTGAAATCGCAAAATTCTGCTGCCCTTTAATAGGTGCATATCTGCCAATATGGACAAAATTAAAAGAGTCCAATTTTGAAGGTCGCTCGCTGGACAATTTATCTATCGAAAATCCATTCCCAATAACCCTAATTCGTGATGGATAAAATATGCGCTGATGGGATTCTTTACCAGCATGAGAGTTGCTGACAATTGGGAAGCTGCCAAAATGCCCCATTATCGCCGAAATCCTGGCTAAAGCACCAGTAACGCCCTTAGGAATCTCGGTTCTACGAATAGACCAGATTAGAGGAACTGAAGTTAATAACGATAGAATCCAACCTGCTGCATTTGCGTGATACATCCAGCATTGGATTACGACTTTGTCCTCTTCCATGAGAGATTTTAGTAACCTACGAAGCTCAATTAGAGCATGAATGAATGATACCCCTGTAAAATCAAAGAAATAAACAGGCAGTCCTTTTTTCTCCAATCGATCAGATAGTTTACTTCGCTCTTTCTTCATAGATACAACTAAATGTGTACATTCACTATTAGCATTATCGGCAACAATTTGCTCGAATTGATTCTCAGCACCACCTTGATGTAGCGCACTAAATATATGAACGATAATCACTTACGAAATTCCTAATTATGTGTAAATATTTAATATATTGAATGGTTTAGAAAAATAGAACTACTCATCTATGTCAGTGCGAGGCAATCTTTTTTTAGAATTGCAAAGAGCAAAGACAAGATAGAATGGCATTATCAAAGCAAAAAAGTTAATTTTAGATAGCAATAGGATTAAAACTAACGAAATCGATGCTCGACCTTTATAGATAGCGATTAGAGATATTGAGAATACAAATAGAAGAGATGGAAAAAGCCCCATGTAATAAATGAGCGTAAAGAAAAGCCCTGAGTCATTGACAGCTCCGCTCGAACTGAAGTTAAATGGTGTAGAGCTAAACCCTCCAACTCCGTGAAAGAATCCACTCACACTTGAAGCGTTTTCAATCGTCGCTCGTATGAATTCCTCTCTGAAGCTCATCCCGTGCGAGGAGCCAAAAGAACTACTCACAAAAAAACGCCAATATAAATATGGAAGCGAAAAAACACCAAAAACAAGGGCAAGTAGAGCTTTAACCTTAATTTTGACTGGTGTAATTGCCAAAATAATCACTGCAAAAATTGCCCCGAAGGTACTAAGCGTGAGAGCTAGACTAAGTAATGCTAGATATGCGATCTTTTTTCTTAGTTTACTTGTAAGGTATCGCATTGATAACGCAACAGCAGGCGCTACAAACGTAACATAGGTACCTGGTTCATTGAACAAACCGGATGCTCTCATCATTTTATTGATAATTGGGAGTTTAAAAGTACCGCCGAAATTGCGTGATTCGAGCCCAATTGCCCCTAGGTAATCAATGTGGATACTGAAGAAAAAATATGCAACAAACTGAATGTAAAAAAATGTTATGTGGCAACATAAAAATATAAAAATAACTCTTCCGACATTGACCTGCGTAACTAAAGAGGACGCGACACCAGCAGACAATATAAGTAAAAGGAATGCCAATAGCCTTTTCCAATCAGCGTCAAGAACGAAAAAGGCACTAAAAAGCGCAGTTACTATAAATAAACCAACGTAAATAAGGATTACAGTAAAGTCTTCTACATAAGGACGTTTGTTGAAAATAAATAAACAAAACGTAGCTAACAACAGACCAAACAAACTAGCAATCTGTAATGAGAAAAAATAGACTGAAGTGAGAGAAAGAAAAATAAAAGAAAGACTGAATAAAAGGTCTTTCGATATATTACCTTTCATCTAAAAAGCCTTTGATTAAGCCAACAGGTTTGCTAATCAAGAACAGTACCTTTAATAAGACTCCGTCAAAATCACTAGTCGTCATTTTTTGGCGAGCAATATAGTTGTATCGGTTCATACTAGAGAGCTTTCGCAGAGTATATGGAATATTATAGATAGCGTATTTAGCATAAGAGTTAACTATTCCTTTTAAATTAAACGCTTTATTTTTTGGATAACTCAAAATCATACTTTTATTATTACTGTAAGATTCAGGGTTATAGGTATCGTACACTCGAACTACTAAATTACTGAATATATAGTCATAACTTTCAGATATTCGCGCCCACAAAAAACCGTTAGTAAAGCCTGGCTTCATATGTACAAAATGTTCTCGAATCAACTGCGTTTTTGTAAACTGGAGTAGCTCACAATACTCTTTGAGTTTAAAACGAATATCACCCTCATTGGCTTTGAAAGCCTCTTCCGAAAATTTTTTACCTATTAATTTTCCTTTTTCATCTACACATCGTCCACAAACACCGGCAATACTGGGATTTTCCAGTATAGAGAAATTTTTTATGATATTTGACACTCCACTAAGAGCATTAGGTGTCAGCTCGTCGTCTTGATCTAAAATACAAACAAAATCTCCCTCTGCTATTAATGAACCTTGATAGACGCTTTTCGAGCAGAAGTAGTTTTCCGTGAGAAATACTGATTTTACAGTAAAAGGAGCTTGGTTCTGAATCTCTTTTATGAGCTTTACGGTTTCTCCACCATCAGGCGAACAATCGTCAACCAAAATCCACTCAAAATCTTTTACAGATGATTGTAGAAGACTTTTGTATGCATTCATCAAAGTGCGACCACTTTTGTAGCAGGGAGTAATTATTGAAAACTGCATGTTTAGTCCTGTATCAACCTATCAACTTTTTTGAGAAAAACGAAATTAAATAATAACGCGGCTAACGCCGATATTGATATTAAGAGAAAGTTGTAAAACCTAGAGTCAATGTTATTGAAAAGCATTGATGAAGTGATTAGCACCAACAAGGGCACAACAGAATAGACAATAACTCTAAACATCCAGCTATAAGTTATTTTTTTCAATAACCTATAATGGGTAAATGTTACGTAGCCCGTTAAATAGAAAAAATTTACTACTAACCAAGCCCAAGCAGCCCCTAAAGCACCAAAGTAAACTGCTGATAAAAGTATACTTGGCACTCCTATCGTTAATAGGAGTCCACTCCCTATCAGATGAAGCTTCAAGTTTCCTATTGCCGTTTGTAGAAGGCTCGCAAACGAAGAAAATATCAAAAAGAAATTGCCAATCGCGTAAATACTCATAATTTCGCTCGTGTTTTTTACAACTTCTTGGTCGCCTGTCCAAGCAAAAAGTATCTCTTCAGGAAAGACAGCTAAAGAAAGCGCTGCAGTTCCGGAGACAAGCGCAGTTATTTTTGTCGTTTGGGTATACAGCTGAGTCAACTCGGCGTTCAAACCTCTGGCGTGATAACTAGTAAGCCTCGGTAGGACTGCAGCAGTAATAGGAGAATTAAGAATTATAATAGCATTGGCAACCATCACTGCTAGTGAGAAAAACCCATACTCTGCCAACTCAAGCATTCCAGACAAAATCAATTTATCTGTCTGCGTAACAAAAACCCATACCGAAGAGGTAAATGCAACTGACAGTGAAAAGCCCAACCGCAGTTTTAGTGGACTGAAATCAATCTTTAGTAAGGTAGCGTTTTTCGGTTTATTAGGGATTAGTTTCTTATTGCAAAATGCTAGGCAAATTAACTCCAAAAAGCCGACGACCAATTGATGAAAAAAGAATACCTCTATTTTAAAGCCGAAGAACCCAAATGAACCGAATACTCCGATAAATCTTAAAGAGTTAAAAGTTATATTTACTAGGGCTAGCGAAACAAATTTTTCATTGCCGATCAGTATTCCCCGCAGTAATCCAGACAGCCAACGAAAAACTACAACACCTCCCATTATCTGAATTGAGTTGGAAACTACTTCCGTACTAAGTAATTCCAACTCAAACCAATCGCGCGATATGAAAGCCGAAAGAAGGTAAATTGAGAGATAGCCAATCAAACCAATTATAAAAAACACAAAAGCAAGTGATTTCAGCAGGCTGTAATATTCACTTTGCTTCAACGCTCCACTCTTGTAACGGGTTGTTTCTCTGCTTATTAATGGCGATAGACCAAAATCCAAGAGCGCGAACCACACTTGCATCATCGCAAAAAAGCCGATTAAGCCATAAGATTCGGCACCAAGATATTTTAAGTAGAGAGGGAAAAATAAAATAGAAACTAATGTTGAATAAATTTGTGACGTATAGTTCGCAACAACATTTTTTTTCAGAGAATTACTGCTTGGCATTGGAGTCCGTCAAATCATTTTGAGAGTGGTGTAGCTTTACTTCTAAATCAATAAGTTGCTTTTTTCTAACCTTAATTAATTTCAGAGGATTACCAGCGTATATACTATAAGCCTCGCAGCTTTTACTAACTAAACTCAACGCGCCTATCGCTACTCCCTCACCTAAAACTACGCCCGGAAGCACAATACTGCCTGAGCCTATAATGGTATGCTTTCCCACCACAACCGAGTCTGTTGTCACATTGGTATATTCTTCAGGCACCATTGGGTTTGTCATAAACTCGCCTGAATAGTCATCGTTACTAGAATATATCGAAACTCTTGATGATATGTTGCAGAAATCACTAAGCGCTATTTTCCCTCCACCTATAAGAGAGGTGTACACTGCGATATGAATATAGCTACCTATCTCTATTCCACCTTTTCCGGCAGAGAGAACGCAGAAATCATCAATCCTAACATTGCTACCAATCGAGATTCGTTCAATACCGTAGAAGCTCGCCTTTTTCGAAATTCGTATATTTTCACCTAACTTAGCGAAACCTAGTTCCCGAAGCTCCTTTTCAGAATAAATACTCATGATAAAGATACTTTAATGGTGTCACAGACGTAGGTAACCTCTGCTTCAGTTAAATAAAAATGAAGTGGTAAACAAAGAACGCGTTTAGAAATAGATTCAGATATAGGCATCTCTACATCAGGTTTATAAATAGTATTCAATGATGGGGAAAAATAATCGCGGCATTGGATCCCATTCTTTATTAAGGTCTGTTTTACCTTTTCCTTCTCAGCGCTATCTTTCAATAAGATAGGCATATATGCCCCATTATAATTGCTTTTAGAGTGCCAAGAAGGCATTC
Source organism: Alteromonas sp. LOR (assembly GCF_000753865.1). GTDB lineage: Bacteria > Pseudomonadota > Gammaproteobacteria > Enterobacterales > Alteromonadaceae > Alteromonas. The sequence continues at coordinate 30,864 of NZ_JQFW01000050.1, forward strand.
CCACGAAATTACCAAGTGCTTTCATGTAGAGAGAAAATAAGTGGCTCCTATGCTCTACGATTTGCTCAATCTTTTCAAAAACGGTTAGGCCGACAGCACACTGGTATTCATTTAGCTTAGCGTTTATTCCTGCGTCAGTAAGCTCACCGTTACTCTTAATACCAAAATTAATCAACTCTTTAGCTTTTAAGTAGTCGGCGCTATCACGAAAAATGATTGCGCCTCCTTCAACGGTGTGAAAAAGTTTAGTGGCATGGAAGCTCAGTGTACTTGCATCACCGTAGGATAAGACTGAACGCTCCAAACACTTTATGCCAAATGCATGCGCAGCATCGTAAATTACTTTTGTATTGGTAGATTTACCTATCGATGATAATTTACGAACGTCGCAGGGATTCCCATATACATGGGTTGCTACAATGCCGTCAAAGTTTCCGCCTTGCGCAATTGTTGCTTCAAGAGAAGTAGGGCAGATATTCAATGATTCCGCGTCGATGTCAGAATAAGAGACATCGACTCCCTGCCATAGTAGAGAAGTTGATGTTGCTGCGAAACTGAACGGCGTGGTTACTGCTTTTTTAACACCTAACACTTTGGCTGCAACCTGAATAGCTAACGTTCCATTAGATACAAGTAAAAGATTAGAGACGCCAAGGTAGCTTTCTAGTTTTGCTGTCAACTCCTCGTGTAGAGGGCCAAAATTCGTATACCAGCCAGAACTATTAACGCGCTCAAGATGCCCTTGAAGCGTTTTAAGACATGGGCTGAAAGGTTTATTGAGTAATACCTTCATGAATGACTTACAATTTCTTTTAAATATTGACCATAAGAGTTTTTCTTCATCAACTCCGCGACTTGCTCAACAGCAGCTTTAGATATCCATCCATTGTTATAAGCAATCTCTTCCAAACACGCTATTTTGAAGCCTTGCCGCTTTTCAACAGTCTCTACAAACTGAGCAGCTTCAAGCAGGCTTTCGTGCGTACCAGTGTCTAGCCAAGCGAAGCCACGCCCCAACATCTCTACATTCAACATACTCTCATCAAGATACATTTCATTTAGGCATGTAATCTCTAATTCCCCCCTTGAGGAGGGTTGTACCTGCTTAGCTTTTTTCACAACAGAGTTATCGTAAAAATACAAACCTGTGACTGCATAATTTGACTTTGGAGCTAGTGGTTTTTCTTCGATTGAGATTACTTTTTGATTGTCATCGAACTCAACAACACCAAATCTTTCTGGATCCTTTACCTGATATCCAAATACCGTAGCGCCATTACCACTAGCTGCATTTACCAACGCGTGCTTCAGCTTAGGAGAAAACCCTTGCCCATAGAATATGTTATCGCCTAAAACCAAGCATACATCATCATCAGCGATAAATTCTTCTCCGATAATAAACGCTTGTGCCAAGCCATCAGGCGACGGCTGACTTTCGTAGGAAAGCTCAATACCGAAAGCACTGCCATCGCCAAGTAAGCGTTTAAACGACCCGGCATCTTGCGGCGTCGTTATGATCATCACTTCCCTGATCCCCGCAAGCATTAGTACTGAAAGTGGATAGTAGATCATAGGCTTGTCATATATAGGCAAAAGTTGCTTAGATACACCCATGGTAATTGGGTAAAGACGAGTCCCCGAACCGCCAGCTAGAATGATCCCTTTCATTATTCGTTTCCACCCATCCGAACTAAGTTGTAACTTCCATCTAAAACTCTCTGCCACCAAGTTCGGTTTTCTAAAAACCACTCGACCGTTTTGCGTAGACCTGTCTCAAAAGTTTCTTCCGGAACCCAGCCTAACTCACGATGAATTTTTGAGGCGTCTATCGCATAGCGTAAATCGTGACCCGGCCGGTCTGCTACAAATGTAATTAGGTCCTGGTAATTAACAATACCCTCTGGCTTCTGTGGTACTAACTCTTCCAAAAGTTTGCATATCTTCTTTACCACATCAATGTTAGCTTTTTCGTTGTGCCCGCCTATGTTGTATGTCTCACCTATTATCCCTTCTTTGGCCACAAGGTAGAGAGCTCTTGCGTGATCCTCTACGTACAACCAGTCACGTACCTGCTCACCGTTACCATACACAGGAAGCTGTTTCCCTTCGATAGCATTTAGAATAACGTGAGGAATCAATTTTTCAGGGAAGTGATATGGGCCATAGTTATTGGAACAGTTTGTCACTAACGTTGGTAGACCATAAGTTCGTTTCCATGCCCGAACTAGATGGTCGCTAGACGCCTTTGAAGCTGAATATGGTGAACTAGGCGCATAAGGTGTAACCTCAGTAAACAACTCTTCAGGGGTTTCAAGATCGCCATATACCTCATCGGTCGAAATATGATGAAACCTAAAACTTTCTTTTTTCGAACCACTCAAACTTTGCCAATACGTTCGAGAAGCCTCTAGCAAATTATAAGTCCCAATAATATTGGTCTTCATAAACTCACCAGGCCCGTCAATCGAGCGGTCTACGTGCGATTCAGCAGCTAAATGCATAACGATATCAGGTTGATGCGTTTCATATACTCTTGCAAGTTCATTTGAATCACAAATATCGACATGTTCAAATTTGTATCTTGGCGACTTCTCACAACCCGGAAGCGACTCTCGGTTACCTGCGTAGGTAAGCTTATCAAGGTTTACTACTTCGTCCTTGGTATTTTGAACTATATGCCTTATAACGGCAGAGCCAATAAAACCAGCACCACCTGTAACCAGAATCTTCATACTATTTTCCCATGAACGCGATATACCAAGGCATTGCTTTGTCAATACCCGCGCCTATATTAAATTTGGGATCATATCCAAGGTTTTGCTTTGCTTTACTGATATCCGCTTGAGAATGTCTTACATCTCCAGCTCTAAAGTCGCGGTATACTGGTTGATTAGCAACATCTATTCCGTTGCTCTGTAACGAAGAAGCAATAGACTTGTATAGATCGTTAAGAGTTGTTCTGTCACCAACTGCAACGTTGTACACTTTGTCTTTTGCGCTTTCATCGGCACACGCCGCCAATATATTCATCTGAACAGTGTTTTCAATAAAACAAAAATCTCTCGACGTCTCACCATCACCATTTACGAAAACATCATCGCCTTCAATCATTGCAGCGGTCCACTTTGGAATAACCGCAGCATACGCACCGTTGGGATCTTGTCGTTTACCAAAGACATTGAAATAACGAAGCCCGATAGATTTGAAACCATAAGTACGAGCAAACACACTGGCATAAAGCTCATTTACATATTTTGTAACAGCATAAGGAGATAACGGATTACCAATATTTTCCTCTACTTTTGGTAACGCGGGGTGGTCACCATATGTCGAGCTGCTGGCTGCGTAAGTGAAGCTCTCTACATTTGCCTCTTTAGAAGCCTGTAACATATTTAAAAAACCAGTAATATTCGCAGCATTTGAAGTAATTGGGTCAGCGATGGAGCGCGGCACAGAACCGAGCGCAGCTTGGTGCAAAACATAATTGACATCATCAACAGCCTGTTGGCACGTATTATACTCTCTTATATCACCGTTGATAAAATTAAAGTTCTCCCATTGCGCCTCGGTCACAGAAGCCTTCACCTCATCGAGGTTCCGCTGATGTCCAGTAGCAAAATTATCAAGACCAACTACCGTTTGACCCATTTTAAGTAACGTTTCAAGAAGATTTGACCCAATAAAACCAGCAACACCAGTCACTAGCCATTTTCTCGGTGAAGATTCGAGTTGCTTACAAAGTTTTTGAAATTCAGACACTACAATATTTCCTTAGATTTTATTCGACTAGAGACGCATATCAACAGATGATTTATCAAGCACGTATTTTAAGTCGTACAAAACATGTGATGCTTTACCTAGTTTACGGATAGAATCTGCACCTAAATCTTTAAATTCTTGATGCCCTACAGCCAAAACAATCCCGTCATATTGGCCTTGTTCGGCACTTTTCATTGTCGACACACCGTATTCATGTTGTGCTTCTTCACTTGAACACCAAGGATCTACGATATCGACCGTGATGTTGTACTCTCTTAGTTCGTTCACAATATCAATAACTTTAGTGTTTCTTAGGTCTGGGCAGTTTTCTTTAAATGTTAAGCCCATTATCAGTACCTTCGCACCATCAATCTGAATACGCTTTTTCATCATCTGTTTAACAAGCTGTGAAACAACGTATGCCCCCATACCATCATTTATACGCCGACCAGCCAAAATCATATCTGGGTGGTAACCTTCAGCTTGAGCCTTATGGGTAAGGTAGTAGGGGTCGACCCCTATACAATGCCCACCAACTAAACCAGGTCTAAATGGTAAAAAATTCCATTTGGTTCCTGCTGCCTCTAGCACTTCTAGCGTATCTATTCCTAGTTTATTGAAAATAATGGAAAGCTCATTGATAAGTGCAATATTCACATCACGTTGCGTGTTTTCGATGACTTTTGCGGCTTCAGCAACGCGTATTGAAGAAGCTTTATGCGTTCCAGCGGTAATAATTGACTTGTACAATGCGTCGACAAAGTCAGCCACTTCTGGGGTAGACCCCGACGTTACCTTGAGGATGTTAGTTACCCTGTGCTCTTTGTCACCGGGATTTATTCTCTCAGGTGAATATCCAGCGAAGAAATCTTCGTTATATTTTAGCCCAGAAACACGCTCAACCACAGGAATGCAATCTTCCTCAGTGGCCCCCGGATATACCGTAGACTCATAGATTATGGTATCGCCTTTTTTTATTACTGAGCCGAGCATTTCACTAACTTTAATTAGTGGTGTTAGGTCAGGCTGCTTGTATCTATCAATCGGTGTTGGCACGGTAACAATAAAAACATTACAGGATGAAAGAGTTAATTCATCGCTAGAGTAGCTTAACGATATCGCTTCAGCTAATTCAGACTCACTAACTTCGAGAGTTGAGTCTGAGCCAGAAGAGAGTTCTTTGACTCGTAATTGGTTTATATCAAAACCAACTACATCGAATTTTTTGCTGAACTCTACAGCTAGAGGTAAACCAACATAACCCAAGCCTAAGACGGCGATTTTCGTATTCGATATTTCCATTATTTTCTACTCTTCTTTACTTGATCTCTGACTATCAAGACTAAACATGAAACTAAAAACGCTGAAGTAACCAATAGTAAGCAAATTAACGCTCTTTTAGGACCTGACTTTTTTTCCGGAACAACAGCAGGATCTATGACCTTAAAAACATATTCATCACGAACATTTGCCAACATTTTAGTTTGCTGTTGCTTCTCTATTAATTGATAAAATACCTGCTGCATATCTGCAACGTTGGTTTCTTCTAATGTGCTGGTTAAATATTCTATACTTCTTTCTGCTTCCAAAATGTCTAATTGACGCATTTTGGCGTTAAGCGCTTCGATAAGATCTTTAACGATTTGATGTGCAACGTAGGGCGAATAATGAGTAATAGAAACCCTCACAAAACCTGTTTCCTTGTCCTTGCTTATGCTCAGCAATTCTTCAACGAACTTCTTGTGAACTTCTTGTGTACTGGGTTCTGGAAGGTAGGGAAAATTTACTTTCCTCACCCATCGTTCAGCATCTTTATCATATATATCTGAATCGAAGCTCAATTTATTAGAACCGCTATTCCAACCTTGAACAGCAATAATTTCAGGTTTGAGGTTCTCACTTTGAACAAACTCTCCAATGAACGCCTTACTTCTGAGCAATTCGAGAGCGATAGTGATCTTGTCGCTTTTTCCCTCAGACAAGTTAACACCCGCCAAAGAAGCTAATCCTCCGAGTTGTCCGGCTAATGCACTTAAGCCACCACCATTGGCATCTTCAGCAGGTGCTAATAAAACTTCGCTTTTGTATTCGTTTGGTAATCCAAGAGAATAAAGCATGCCTACGAAACCTGCGATGACTGAAGCTACTATAACGAGCCATTTCCCCCTCCATACAGACATAAATAGCTCTGTTATATCTATATCGCCTTCACCTTCTCTCGTTTTTTTTAACGAATCGCCAGTCATATTCTTTAACTTCCTATCCTACAAACCATTAATAGCCGCTACCGCAATGGCAGAGTTATAAAGAATACCCGTCGCCGTGCTCCACAAACTGAGAGTGTCGCGATATTCAGTATCTAAAGGAACTACTATAGTATCCCCAGGGGCTAATCTGCTTTCTAAGGAATACCAATTGAACGCACTAGGCTTATAAACAGAACCGTTTGCTCTTACAACGTAAACGCGGTCATCGTCTGCTCTAATTTTTAGGCCACCAGACCGAGATATGTAATCGCTTACGTCAACACTAGGGTCGTATATGTGAGAGGTGGGGTATTGTACTTCGCCTAATACAGTTACCGATTGTGAAATTTTTGGAATGTAAAGCGCGTCACCTTGATTTAAAGAAAGATCAAATTTCTCATTGCCTGCCAACAAAGCCGGTAAATCTATTACTAACCTTCCCACGGCGCTTGTCGTTTTTAATCTATCTTTTAATCTCTCTGCCTCTGAAGCACTTACCTGCTGCACATCATCGCTTTTGTCTATACTCAAGGACGCAATTTCAGATTCTAGCTCTTTGGATAGACGGTCTATTTGCTCCTGTTCACGCACTTTCAATGCTTCACGAGTAAAAATTGCACCACTAGCATAAGCAAGTTCCGTTAACCCTCCAGCACGGTGAATTACAGATGACAGGGTCTCGCCCTCTTGCAATACATAAGTGCCTGGAAATTTTACTTCTCCAGCAAGCTTAATAGTTCTGCGCTCGCGCCATTCTGGAATACGTTTTATTAGTAACGTGTCGAGAGGCTTTAGAATAAGCTTTTCATCTAACGACACGGTTTGATGCATTAGAGCTGCATTAGAAGTTCCATTAGTCTCAAAACGTGTTAATTCCGCATCAAGCATATAGCTAGATTCATTTAGGCCGCCGGCTAAATCGACTAACATTTGTTTTGTCATACCCTCAACGTAAGGATATACGCCTGGAAATCTTACATCACCGCTTACGGTTACTAATTGCTGTGTAAACCCTTTTGTAGATTGCAGACCGAGTTCTTCTATCAGCTCGCTTATTAATTCATCTCTAGGTTCGTCTTTTGTGAATACATAAAGGCGATCTAGAGGTTGAAGTGCATCGGTTGTTGCTTCATTTAAATTGATGTACTTCAGCTCAGTTTTAAACGTGTCGGCATTTAAACGCGCTAACAAAACAAAGTTAAGCTCGGCTTCTTGGGTGTAGCCCATAGCGGCACGAAGCGCATTACTAGCTGTTGCTTGCTCACTCAACGGATACTGACCAGGGTTTCTTACCGCACCAAACACAGATACCACGCTTGGTGGTTCGGCCAGGTTAGTTTGCTTTTTAAGCTGTGATATAACAGGCGCTATGCTGGTTGCTCTTTCTGGTTCGCGATTAAACACATAAATAGTGTCTTTAGGTGTAAGCGCTATGTTTGCAGACTTATCGTTGTCTTTAAGGTAGTCGCTATAATTCACATCTAGTGCTGTGATAGCACCCGTTAGGGGGTCTTCGCGAGTAACAAGAATATAGTTTAAATCGGGCTGCGCTTTGAAGTCGTGGATATTGCGAAGCACATCATTTAAACGCATACCATCGCGCCAGCCGTATACACCCGGTCTCGCCACATGGCCTGCTAGTGTTACGCTGTTTTCAAGTGCATCTAAGGATGAACTTACTTCAATAACATCGCCATTTTGAATTGAGTTTTGAGATGCCTTAGTAAGGTTAACATTAACTACTTCACGTAGGCCCTGTTTAGTAATCCGTTGTAATCTCACAATATTGCTATAGGCGTTGGGTAATAATCCGCCCGCCAGTTTAATGGCATCTCGAACGGTTTGTTCTGAATCTAATTCATATATGGCTGGTCTTGGTACGGCACCTTTAACCGACACGCTGCTACCCTTGGTAGGAATAAACACCACATCACCTGCCATTAGGCTAACGTCGCCACTGGTGTCGCCTTTCAGTAGTAAATCGTATAAGTCTAATGCTGCAACCGTCTTTCCGTTACGTTTAACTTCAATGTTTCGTAACGAACCTATTTCGTTAATACCGCCGGCAGCAAATAGTGCTTGAGTAACAGTAGATAACGAACTGATGGTATAAGATGCAGGCTTGTACGCTTCGCCTAGTACAAACACTCTAATAGAGCGCAGCTCGCCCATGGTGACATTACTGCGAACACCAATTATGCGATTGCTTATTTCTGCACTTAGTTCTTCTCGAACCTTCGCAAAAGTTTGGCCTACCACTGAGTAGGGGCCTAATTTAGGTATTTCAATGTCGCCTTGGCGATTTACGGTTAACGAGTAATCTTGTGATTCTTTCCCATATATTTGTACGCGCAGAGTGTCGCCGGGGCCTAGTACGTATTCACTTGGTACAGGCACATCGGAAACAGGGGCAAACGTACTGGGTTCGCCGGCGAATAGCTCATAGCCAAATGGCTTAAGTTTGTTATCGCTATCTTTTAGTGAAAAGTCGGTATAAGTAGGTTCGTCTTCCGCTTTTTCGCTCTGCTCGTTTGGCGAAGACATCAAGTTTTCATTGATGTCTTCAGAGGGCTCTGAAGAGGTTGAGTTTTGTGAGCGCTGCTGCGAGCTGTTTGCAGAATTACGCTGCCCAACTAATTCATTCAGTGTGGGAGATGGTTCTGCAGTGCTTCCACTGTTGCCCTGAGTGATTGCACTTAAATCGACACCGTATTGCCGTGCCAAAGACTCCTGCTGAGCCTTCGGTAACTTGCTAAACATCTCGATTTGTTCTGCGGTGGGGGTGGCGGCGGAGAGTTGCGAGGCCATTGTCATTGATACTAATGATGCAATGATTAAACACATTTTCTTCACATCGATTCCCTTAATTATGCGTGATTGTGCCACTAATAGATTCCAGATAACTGCGCACAGGGCGCGGATTCTACATGTTTCAATTTAAAAATTCCAATACCAAAGTATTAATTTTCTGGAAGCGGATCACATTTAAACTAATTACTTTGCAACGCGCCCATACCTATCAGAAAACCTAACAATATCGTCTTCGCCAAGATAAGCACCTGACTGAACTTCAATCAGCTCTAGCGGTATTTTACCCGGGTTTTCTAAGGCATGAACCGCACCAATCGGAATATAAACAGATTGGTTCTCTGTAACCAAAGTAGTCTTTTCATCAATAGTTACATTGGCACTGCCCGATACTACAATCCAGTGCTCTGCGCGGTGGTGATGCATTTGAACTGATAACTTTTCGCCCGGCTTAACGGTTATGCGCTTAACTTGGAAGCGGTCGCCGTTATCAATAGAATCGTAGCTTCCCCATGGACGGAATACTTCGCGATGAAACTCAAATTCTGGGCGCTTTTCTGCTTTTAAATGATTAACAACGGTTTTAATGCTTTGCGCGTCATCTTTATGAGCAACCATTACAGCGTCTTTGGTTTCTACTACTATTACATCTTCAAGGCCTATAACAGAAACTAGACGCCCTTCTGAATTCACGTAGCTATTTTTGGTATTTTCTAAAATGGTGTCGCCTACGGAAACGTTGCCGTTCTCATCCTTCTCAGCGGTATCCCATAGGGATGTCCAACTGCCTACATCGCTCCAGCCTGCGTCTAGTGGCACCATGGCTGCGCTGTCGGTTTTTTCCATCACGGTGTAATCGATAGAATCATCTGGGCAAGTAGCAAAGATATCGTGGTCTACTCGGATAAAGTCTAAATCAGGTGTTTTAGTATCAATGGCACGCTTACATACATCCAGCATTTCAGCGTTATATTTAGCTAGCTCTTCCAAGTAGCGGCTGGCCTTAAACATAAACATGCCGCTATTCCAAAAATAACTACCTGAATCTACGTATTCTTTAGCAGTTGCAAGCTCAGGCTTTTCAACGAATTCTGCTACTTCAAACCCTTCGCCGAGTTCGCTGCCCGCTTTAATGTAGCCGTAACCTGTATGAGGCTGATCAGGCACTATACCAAAGGTAACTAGCTTGCCTTCTTCTGCCAGCTTTTCTGCTTTTTCTATCGAGTTGTGAAAAGCTTGGTTATCTTGAATTAAATGGTCGGCTGCTAACACTAGTAGCACTGGATCTTCACCGTTCATTGTGGCGTGAAGCGCCGCTAACGCAATGGCTGGTGCAGTGTTGCGGCCAACTGGCTCAAGCAATATGCCACCATGATGGATATCTTTTTGGCGAAGCTGTTCTGCAACCAAAAAGCGGTGCGCATCATTACAAATGAAAATAGGGCTTTGGGCTTTAGTGCCTTTTAAGCGAGTAATAGTGTCTTGCAGCATGGTGCTGTCGGAGGTAAGCGATAGGAATTGCTTTGGAAGTGCTGCTCGCGACTTTGGCCATAAACGGCTACCTGAGCCGCCAGCTAATACTACTGGTTTCATTGTAATATCCTTGGTGAGTGGCGTTAATTACCACGTCCTGAAATATGATGCTGATAAGCTAGTATACAAATATTTGTATTGCTATGAAATGGCAAATACAAAAGCAAAAAAATGGGGAAACAGCTTTGCGCTCTGACCCCATCGCTAATTCAAAAATGATAAAAATGGGGTTAGAACGAAAGTTCTGACCCCATTTTTATTTACTCAGCACGAATAAGCGCGAGCACCTCTTTAGTTTTTTCTTCCATCAGAGGAATATCACCCTTACTTTCTACATTTAAGCGAATTACCGGCTCGGTGTTCGACTTACGTAAATTAAAGCGCCAATTTCCAAACTCAAGCCCCAGGCCATCGGTAGTATCAATCACACTTGCTTCAGGTTGATATTTATTGGTAACTCGCTCTAGCGCTGCATCAGCGTCTTTTAGTTTACTGTTAATTTCACCCGACGATGGAAATGCTTTTATACGCTCTTTTACCATGCTTGCGAGAGTTTGTTTTTTCACGCACACAAGCTCAGCAATAAGTAACCAAGGGATCATGCCTGAATCGCAATAGGCAAAGTCTCGAAAGTAGTGGTGGGCGCTCATTTCACCGCCGTATACTGCATCCTCTTTGCGCATACGCTCTTTGATAAACGCATGCCCAGTTTTAGATTTTATGGGCGTACCGCCAGCGTTAGCAACGATGTCTTCGGTGTTCCAATAAACGCGCGGGTCGTAGATAATTTTGCTGTCGGTGTTTTTTTCGATAAAGGCTTCGGCAAGTAACCCTACAATGTAATAGCCTTCAATAAATTCACCGTCGGCATCGAATAAGAAACAACGGTCGAAGTCGCCATCCCATGCAATACCAAAGTCGGCACCTGACGCTTTTACTGCATCGGCAGTGTCAGCGCGGTTTTCCGGTAGCAGTGGATTAGGAATGCCATTAGGGAAGGTGCCGTCTGCATTGTGATGCACCTTTATGAATTCGATAGGGACGTTGTTAGTAAGCATCGCTTTTTCGATAGCATCCAAAGCAGGGCCTGCAGAGCCGTTACCGGCATTCACTACCACCTTTAAAGGCGTAAAGTTTTCTAGGTTTACGTAGGAAAGCATGTGTTCTACGTAATCATCCATACAAGAGCTTTCATCATATTGGCCCGTGCTTGATAGCAAATCTTTTTGAATATGCGCTTTACCATTAAAAAACGCATCAGCATCTATAGCCTGACCATTAACGTAATGATTAAGTCTGCCATTGACAAACTTATCGCTTAGCTCTTCTGCACGCTCTTTAATCGCATTGAGGCCGGTATCGCCGCTAATAGGAATAGAGCCTGCCTTCACAAGCTTCATGCCGTTATAGTTGATGGGGTTGTGACTTGCGGTTACTTCAATACCACCATCTACACCAAGATGCTTTGTGGCAAAGTAAATTTCTTCTGTACCAGCCATACCAATATCAGTAACCTTGGCGCCAGCATCTATAAGCCCGGCGGTTAATGCCAGCTTAAGTGGAGTAGAAGTTTGACGAACATCACTACCTACTACAACAGTTTTGGCATCTAGCTCTTCCGCGAAGGCATAACCTATGCGGTAAGCCACTTCTTCGGTTAATTGTGAGTTTAGTTCGCCACGAATGTCGTAGGCTTTAAAACAGGTAATTGGGTTGGCCATTGCTGAGTCTCTAATCCTTTGATGGGGGTGAGGAAAATTGTTCTATAAATGCAGCGTCGCAAGGGCATATATTAAATCATCTAGCGAGTAATATTACTATGCGTATTCTTTTATCTGCTTTTGTTGAAGATAGAGAAAGAACGCATACTGAGTGGTTAGTGGAACAAGAATGTTGTTCTGACCCCATTTATGCTGTTTGTTCTGCAATGCCGTTTAGTAGGCCTAATACTTGATTTTCGCTCGACTGGGCCTGTGCTCGCACGCTAATACTCGCTTGTTCGACAATTTGACTTTGTGTAAGTGAGGCTGTCTCTGCTGCAAAATCGGTATCGGTAATTCGTGAACGTGCAGCGTTGATATTTTCATTAGCAATGGCGTTTACGTTTAATGCTGATGTCATTTGATTGAGTTTTGCGCCGTAAAAAGCACGACTTTCACTCACGGTGTTCAGTGCGGCATCAATTTGATTAAGGGCGGCTTCAGCATTCTGTTCACTGTTGATAGAAGTGCTCTCTAAACTTAAGTCTTCCAGCGTAGCCGGTGTTTTTGTTACTTCTATGTACTCAGTACCCTTACCGAGCTTATTCGTGGCAGTAATATCCACTGGCCCTAAACTAAACGCTCTTTCATCCTCATTGCCTAGTGAATCCCATGTAGCGGTAACATTAAAAACTCCACTACCGATTACTGAAATGATGAGTGGTTGTGAGTTGCTTGAAATAGTTAAAAACTCATTTAGGTTAGACGGTGTTGCGCCATTTTGATCGCCGCTAAATGAAATTGCGTTTCCATCAATCGTAGCACTACCACTAGTAAGTAATTCACTATCATCATAGCTCGCATCTGAATTGTAACCGTTTGAGGTCAAAAAGAAGCGAGATTCAACATCGGCTACGTTAGAAATATTATTAGAACCAGCACTCCACGTTGCATTAGTAATAGGCGTACCGGCAAGGTGTTTACCGCTGGTTGTAAATACTTGTATATCATCGTTTGCGCCGTTGTCGTTTATATTCACCTGAACATTACTCGAACCGGCTGGTATGAAAGCTATGGATTGCAGGCCGCTAGGAAGAGATTGCGTTACACCCTGAGCGAATCTGTCGCCTAGTGAGGGCACATTATCGCTTAACAGATTGGCATCACCTACTAAGGGGAGTCGGTTGAATACTTCGGTTCCATACGCGATAGCATTGAGTTCTAACTTAAGCGCTTGGAATTCTTTATCCAGTGCTGCTCTATCGCTTTTACTATTAATACCGTTTTGAGATTGGATGGATAGTTGCCGCATTCGCTGCAGTATAGCGGCAGATTCCTGCAGTCCACCTTCTGCAACTTGTGCATAGCTTATACCGTCATTCAGGTTTCGATTCAGCTGCGTATAGGCGTTTCGCTCTGACGTCAGCCGATTAGAGATTTGGAGGCCAGCGCTATCATCAGCAGCGCTGTTTATACGCAGCCCGGAACTTAAGCGCTCTAGAGATGTGGCCACCGCGTTGCTTCTAAAGGTCGATAACGCTAAAGATTGATACTTGCCTGATACTGATAACATGTGCTTCCTTGTTAAATGTTGACAGTGCGCTAATGTAGCGAGTAAATTTTTATGCTGACGTCATTGAAATTTCACGGATGCAAAGTACAAGCCAGTTATGATGGAAATGTTGGGCTGATTCCATTGATTTCTGATTATCAAGCCCGTGTTATGTTGCTATCGTCAGATTGTGAATTCATACAAATTTAATCTAGAACTAAACGGTGAACATTCGCGACTATGAACCTTAAGACGTATGGCTTGGCATGGTGGTATAAGGAGTTTCCTTATACCCAATTCAGTGAAGACTATTGGCGTGTAAGACTTATACAGCACACGCTGTTACTAGCGTGTTTACTTTTTCCACTTCTATCGTTAATTAATATTTTTGCGTTTAATGCCATTCAACTTGCACTCATAGACGGTATAGGATTTGTACTTTCACTCACAGGGTATTTAGCGTTTAGAAAAACAGGCAATATTAAGCTAACCGCATGGCTCATTTCGCTATCGATAACCACTGTCATGCTGATGTATTTAATAAGTGTTGAAGGTCGTGCTTATTCGCTAGTGTGGGCAACCATTATTTTACCTTTTACATTTTTCTTACTTGGCCGCACCGGCGGCACTCTCCTTTCCTCTATTACATTATGTGTGTGTATTTACCTCGTTTATACCCAATTAGAAAGTGGCGTTCCCATTACGCTATCGAAAGGCGCGCTTCTTAACGTCATAGAAGCGGCTATTGTTCAAATACTCTTGTTTCGGTTTTATGAAGGTACTCGCCAAACGACTTTTAAACAATTAAGGGCTGAACATCAGGAGTCGAAACGATTATCTGAAACCGACTATTTAACCGGTGCATACAACCGATCAAAATTCATCTTTTTAGCTAACACCCTACTGGCAGCAAACGATGCTGACAAGCATTGCATAGTTATTTTGGATTTGGACGACTTTAAACACATCAATGATATTTATGGTCATAACATGGGTGATAAAGTATTAAAAATATTTACCCAAGCACTAAGAGAAAATACGCGCGAAGAAGATATTATTGCTCGCTGGGGTGGCGAAGAATTTGTTTTATTTCTTAAGAACGTGTCAGTGTCTGAGGCAAACAGTTGTGTAAACAACCTTCTAAGTGCTGTTCAAGCTTTAACAACCATCGATATCACGATTTCGTTTAGCGCAGGTATTACACGGTGTAGTAGAACGAAAACTATTGACGACTTAATAAAGACTGCAGATGAAGCCCTTTATCAAGCAAAACGTGATGGGAAAAGTCGCGTTTGTATTGCTAGCTAACTGCAGGGACAGTTGCTATCGCCCTTCAAGTTTATGGCTTGCGCAAGTGGCTTCTATTGAGGATGGTGCATCTTCCAATAGCCTTGGCTCTTTTTGTTGCGGACGAGCATCGTCAAGTTTCAGTTGAATCATGCTGCAAACAACCAAACACAACGCCGTCAGGCGTTGCTTTATCTCGAATAATTGTTTTAGTCACTTATTGCAATATTCAAAGCTCGACAGCTGCGTATAAAAACTAATGTTTTTCATGCCCTTCTCACAATACTGCCCATAACCTTTTGCGAACCTTCTAGCAGGTAAGGCTATTGTGCCTGTCACATTAAGAGTAAGAGGGTAAAGCTATTGTGCCTGTCACAATAAGAGTATTAGAGGGAAGAGTTTTATGCCTGTCACAATAAGAGGAAGAAGAGTGTTATGCCTGTCACAATAAGAGTATTCGAAGTTGTTACAGAATGCTTGTTGTGACTATCGGGTTTTGTTAGGTCTTATTTGGAAATAAAGGTGAAATTTTATGCCTGTCTATTTAGTAGGTCTCTTAGTGTTTAGTTCAACAAGAATGTGGACCTGACCCCATTTATTTTGGGTAAAAAAAATGGGGTCAGAACTTTCGTTCTGACCCCATTTCTATTCGAGTAATATTTACTCTTCAGTTGCTTCTACTACTTCTTCTTCAGCTTCAACAACTGGACGGTCAACTAGCTCAACATATGCCATTGGGGCATTGTCGCCAGCACGGAAACCACATTTTAAAATGCGAGTGTAACCGCCTGGGCGTGCTTCGTAACGAGGACCAAGCTCGTTAAACAGTTTACCTACGACCTCTTTATCACCTGTACGGGCAAAAGCTAGACGGCGATTTGCAACGCTGTCTTCTTTAGCCATAGTGATTAGTGGCTCGATTACGCGACGTAATTCTTTCGCTTTTGGTAACGTAGTTTTGATCACTTCGTGCTTGACCAAAGAACCGGCCATGTTTTTGAACATAGCTTGACGATGGCTGCTGTTGCGATTCAACTGACGACCACTCTTACGATGGCGCATAGTTTTATCCTTCTCTACAAATCAGTTTGATAAAAACCTGATTAATCTTTTTCAGCGATGCTCTCTGGCGGCCAGTTTTCTAGGCGCATGCCTAGAGACAAACCACGAGATGCTAGAACATCTTTGATTTCAGTTAGCGATTTCTTACCAAGGTTAGGCGTTTTAAGTAGCTCAACCTCAGTGCGCTGTACCAGGTCACCAATGTACTGGATAGCTTCTGCTTTTAAGCAGTTAGCAGAACGTACTGTTAACTCTAGGTCATCAACTGGGCGAAGTAGAATCGGATCGAATTCCGGCTTCTCTTCTTTCGCTTCCGGCTCAGAAACATCACGTAAGTCTACGAATGCATCAAGCTGTTCAGCAAGAATGGTAGCAGAACGGCGGATCGCTTCTTCAGGATCTAAAGTGCCGTTAGTTTCCATGTCGATGATTAGTTTGTCTAAGTCTGTGCGTTGTTCAACACGGGCAGACTCAACAGTGTACGCAATACGTTCTACTGGGCTGTATGAAGCATCAACTAACAAACGACCAATTGGACGATCATCTTCTTCAGAGGAGCGACGGGTAGAAGCTGGTACATAACCGCGACCCATTTCTACTTTAACGCGCATGCTGATTTCAGCTTCGCCTGTCAAAGTACAAATTAAGTGATCAGGGTTAACAATTTCTACGTCGCCATCATGCTGAATATCACCAGCAACAACAGGGCCAGCGCCAGATTTCACTAGAGTTAGGGTTGCCTCAGTTTTACCTTCAAGGCGAACCGCTAAACCTTTAAGATTTAGCAAGATTTCGATAACGTCTTCTTGTACACCTTCTTTGGTGCTGTACTCGTGAAGAACGCCATCTATTTCTACCTCGGTAACTGCACATCCTGGCATAGATGACAGTAATATACGACGTAGGGCGTTACCTAGAGTGTGGCCAAAGCCGCGCTCTAGTGGTTCCAAAGTTACTTTGGCACGAGTAGGAGAAACGTTTTCGATCTCTACTAATCTCGGTTTTAGGAATTCAGTCACAGAACCCACAATGCTTCCTCTTTAGTTGGCTTTACTTAGAGTAAAGTTCGACGATCAACTGTTCGTTAATTTCAGCAGACAAATCAGTTCTTTCTGGAACGCGCTTGAAAGTGCCTTCCATTTTCGTGCTGTCTACTTCAATCCAGGTTGGCTTCTCACGTTGGTCAGCCAGTTCTAAAGCAGCAACGATACGCGCTTGCTTTTTCGCTTTCTCACGAACAGAAACCACGTCTTCGGCAGAAACGTTAAACGATGGAATGTTCACAACTTGACCATTTACCATGATCGCCTTGTGGCTTACTAGCTGACGTGCTTCAGCACGTGTACTAGCAAATCCCATACGATAAACCACGTTGTCTAGACGCTGCTCTAAAAGCTGTAGCAAGTTTTCACCTGTGTTGCCTTTTAGACGCGCAGCTTCTTTATAGTAGTTGCGGAATTGCTTTTCCAGTACGCCGAACATACGACGAACTTTTTGTTTCTCACGCAGCTGAACACCGTAGTCAGACAAACGGCCACGACGGGCACCATGCTGACCAGGCGCTGTATCGATCTTACATTTAGAATCGATTGCGCGAACGCCGCTTTTAAGGAACAAGTCAGTTCCTTCGCGACGGCTAAGTTTGAGTTTTGGACCCAAATATCTTGCCATGATCTTTCTCCAACTGTCCGTCGATTAAACGCGACGTTTTTTCGGTGGACGACAACCGTTGTGAGGAATAGGTGTCACATCGGTAATATTTGTGATCTTATAACCAGTAGCGTTAAGAGCACGGATCGCAGACTCACGGCCTGGACCTGGACCTTTTACGAACACTTCTAGGTTCTTAAGACCGTATTCTTGTGCAGCTACACCTGCACGCTCAGCAGCTACCTGCGCAGCAAATGGGGTAGATTTACGTGAACCACGGAAACCTGAACCACCAGATGTCGCCCATGCTAGTGCATTGCCTTGACGGTCTGTAATAGTCACAATTGTGTTGTTGAAAGACGCATGGATATGAGCCATACCGTCTGCAACCTGACGTTTAGCGCGCTTACGCGTACTACGAGCTGGTGCTTTTGCCATAACTTACTCCCCGCTTACTTCTTAATTGGCTTACGAGGACCTTTACGGGTACGCGCATTAGTTTTAGTGCGCTGACCACGTAGAGGCAAGCTACGACGGTGGCGAATACCACGGAAGCAACCCAGGTCCATCAAACGTTTGATGCTCATAGAGACTTCACGACGTAAATCACCTTCAACAGTAAATTTCGCCACTTCGTCACGAAGCTTATCGATAGTAGCTTCGTCTAGCTCTTTGATTTTTGTATCTTCTGCAACACCAGCACCTGCACAAATGCTTTTCGCACGTGTGAGGCCTACACCATAAATCGCTTGGATAGCGACTACAGCATGCTTGTGCTCAGGAATGTTAATGCCAGCGATACGGGCCATTAACAGCACTCCTCTTGTTTATTTGTCGACGACCTAAAAAGCCCGATAGGATACTCATCCGTCGACCAAATTGCAAATAAAGGTTCAAAACACCTATAAACAAAACTAGCAGAACCCGATAAGTATGCTTCGGATTCTGCTTAGTAGCTTTGCAAGTATTCTGTACCGCTTAGATTAACCTTGCCTTTGCTTATGCTTTGGCTCTGTACAAATTACACGCACAACGCCGTTGCGCTTGATAACTTTACAGTTACGGCAAATCTTTTTAACTGATGCACGAACTTTCATTACATCACTCCCCTATCTTTAATATTAAGGGGCTAACTTAACGGCCGTAGCCTTTAAGATTAGCTTTCTTCAGAACAGACTCATATTGACTACTCATCAAATGCGTCTGCACCTGTGCCATAAAGTCCATGATAACCACTACTATGATTAGAAGCGACGTACCACCGAAGTAGAACGGAACATTCCAGGCAATTAGCATGAATTCAGGCACCAAACAAATAAAGGTTATGTATAGTGCGCCAGCCAGTGTGAGGCGAGTCATTACCTTATCAATATAACGCGATGTTTGTTCACCCGGGCGGATGCCAGGGATAAACGCACCAGACTTTTTCAAGTTATCTGCTGTATCACGCGGGTTGAAAACCAACGCCGTGTAAAAGAAGCAGAAAAAGATAATAGCTGCTGCATATAACATTACGTACAGCGGTTGACCTGGTGATAGCATTAACGCTACGTCCTGCAACCATGCTGTTGATTCATTTTGTCCAAACCATCCTGCGATAGTTCCCGGGAACAAAATAATGCTGGAAGCAAAGATTGGTGGAATTACACCAGCAATGTTGACCTTCAGCGGTAAATGCGTGCTCTGCGCTGCAAAAACCTGACGGCCTTGCTGACGTTTCGCGTAGTTTACCACAATTCTGCGTTGTCCGCGCTCAACAAATACCACAAGGTATGTAAGTGCAATAACAATCACAGCAATCAACAGGAGGAATAACAAATTAATGTCGCCCTGCCTTGCTTGCTCTGCCGTTTGACCGATTGCTGTAGGTAAACCCGCAACAATACCAGCAAAAATCAAGATAGAAATACCGTTACCGATACCTCGTTCAGTAATTTGCTCACCCAACCACATAAGGAACATAGTTCCTGTGACCAAGCTCACTACCGCTGTAAAGTAGAATCCGAAGCCAGGGTTCAATACCAATCCATTAATTAGGTTTGGCAGGCCAGTCGATATTCCTATCGACTGGAAAATAGCAAGTACAAGCGTTAGATAACGCGTGTACTGGCTGATTTTACGACGGCCTGCTTCGCCTTCTTTTTTAAGCTCTACCATCGGTGGGTGAACCACCGAGAGCAACTGCATAATAATGGATGCAGTAATGTATGGCATAATGCCCAAAGCCAGAACGGATGCACGCTCAAGCGCACCACCAGAGAACATGTTAAACATTTCTACAATGGTGCCTTTCTGTTGCTCGAACAAGTCAGCAAGTACAGCTGGATCGATGCCCGGAATAGGAACATAAGAACCCAATCTGAAAACAACAATCGCACCAAGTACGAACAACAATCTTGCTTTAAGCTCACTCAAGCCGCTTTTAGCGCCTGAATCCAATCCTGGTTTAGCCATCTAGCTTATTCCTCTACTTTACCGCCAGCAGCTTCAATCGCTTCTTTAGCGCCTTTAGTAACCTTTAAACCGCTTACTGTAACAGCACGTGATAACTCACCGCTCTTAACTACTTTTACAAACAACATTTCTTTCTTAACAAGACCTGCTGCTTTCAAAGTTTCAAGAGAAACTGTATCACCGTCTACTTTTGCGATTTCTGCAAGTGTTACTTGATCAGTAACAAAGCTCTTGCGTGAAGTGAAACCGAATTTCGGAAGACGACGCTGTAAAGGCATCTGACCACCTTCGAATCCTGGCTTAACGCGGCCACCTGAACGGCTTTTTTGACCTTTGTGGCCTACACCACTCGTTTTACCAAGACCTGAGCCGATGCCTCGACCAGTACGCTTACCAGATTTATGAGCCCCTGGTGCAGGAGCAATAGTATTTAAACGCATGTTCTTACTCCTCCACTATCTCGACCATGTAATGTACACGGTGGACCATGCCACGTACGGCTGGGGTATCTTCCAGTTCACGAACATGGTTGATCTTACGAAGACCTAAGCCTTTAAGCGTAGCTTTGTGCTTAGGCAGTCTGCCGATAGCACTTTTAGTTTGCTTTACTTTAATCGTTGCCATGTCTGATTACCCCAAAATTTCATCTACAGACAATCCACGTTTCGCAGCAACTTTCGCTGGAGAATTCATCTCTGTCAGCGCGTTGATTGTTGCACGAACAACGTTGATTGGGTTTGTAGAGCCGTAACATTTTGAAAGTACGTTTTGTACGCCAGCTACTTCAAGTACTGCACGCATTGCACCGCCGGCGATGATACCGGTACCTTCTGATGCAGGCTGCATGTAAACTTTAGAGCCAGAGTGACGACCTTTAATAGGGTGCTGTAACGTATTGCCATTTAGGTCAACGTCAACCATGTTGCGACGTGCCTTTTCCATAGCTTTCTGAATTGCAGCAGGAACTTCACGTGCCTTGCCATAACCGAAACCTACGCGACCGTTACCGTCACCCACTACTGTCAATGCAGTGAAACTAAAGATACGACCACCTTTAACCACTTTAGATACGCGGTTAACGGCAATCAATTTCTCTAACAGTTCACCGTTCTGAACGTCTTGTTTAGCCATTATAAACTCCTAGAACTGAAGACCAGCTTCGCGAGCTGCATCAGCTAATGCTTTAACGCGACCGTGGTATTGGAAGCCACTACGATCGAAAGCCACTGCTTTAATGCCTTTCTCAATAGCGCGCTCTGCGATTGCTTTTCCGACTACCGTCGCTGCTTCAGCGTTACCTGTAGATTTAAGATCTTTCGCAAGATCTTTTTCAACAGTTGAAGCCGCCGCTAATACTTCAGAACCGCACGGGGCGATAAGCTGAGCGTATATGTGGCGAGGTGTGCGGTTAATAACCAAGCGATGCGCGGCCAGTTCACGAATTTTTGCTCGTGCGCGAGTTGCGCGACGAATGCGAGCTGTTTTCTTATCCATCGTATCACCCACCTACTTTTTCTTAGCTTCTTTACGACGTACATGTTCGTCAGCGTAACGTACACCTTTGCCTTTGTAAGGCTCTGGTGGACGGTAACCACGAATGTTCGCCGCAACCTGTCCTACCATCTGCTTATCGGCGCCTTTGACGACGATTTCAGTTTGGCTAGGAGTTTCAACGGTAATGCCTTCAGGCATTTCGTATACTACAGGATGAGAGAAACCTAGCGTTAGGTTAAGCTTGCTACCTTGTGCTTGCGCACGGTAACCAACACCATTTAGCTGAAGCTTTTTCTCAAAACCTTGCGTAACACCTTGAACCATTGCGTTAAGAAGTGAGCGAACAGTACCAGCCTGTGCCCAATTGTTAGCGAAACCTTCACGAGGAAGTGCTTTCAATTGGTTCTCTTCTTGTACAACTTCAACAGCGTCGTTAAAAACGCGGCTCAATGTGCCTTTACTACCTTTTACAGTAACTTCTTGACCAGAGATAGATATTTCTACGCCTGAAACCAAGTCTACTGGGGCTTTTGCTATACGTGACATTTCAACTCCTCCGTTATGCTACATAACCGATGATCTCACCGCCCATGCCAGCGTTACGCGCTGCACGGTCAGTCATCACACCTTTTGAAGTCGACACGATAGCGATACCCAAGCCACCCATAACCTTTGGAAGCTCATCTTTTTTCTTATAGATGCGCAGACCGGGGCGACTTACGCGCTCGATAGTGTCAATTACTTGCTTGCCTTCGAAGTACTTAAGCGTAACTTCTAAAACAGGCTTAACGTCACCTGATGCAGCAAAGTCTGTGATATAACCTTCTGACTTCAACACTTCGCATATAGAAACGCGAACTTTTGAAGAAGGCATAGTTACAGAAACTTTCTGAGCCATCTGGCCGTTACGGATGCGTGTGAACATATCCGCGATAGGATCTTGCATACTCATTATCAGCTACTCCTTACCAACTGGCTTTCTTAAGGCCAGGGACTTCACCGCGCATCGCTGCTTCGCGAAGCTTAATACGGCTAAGGCCGAATTTGCGTAGGTAACCATGTGGACGGCCAGTTACGCGACAACGGTTACGTTGACGTGAAGAACTAGAGTCACGTGGTAATTGTTGCAGCTTCAGAACAGCGTCCCAACGCTCTTCTTCAGAAGCGTTAACATCGCTGATAATCGCTTTAAGTGCAGCGCGTTTCTCAGCATACTTAGCTACTAGCTTAGTACGCTTCGCTTCGCGTGCTTTCATTGATTCTTTTGCCATAACCCTACACCCCTACTTTTTGAATGGGAAGTTAAACGCGTCCAGCAGAGCACGTGCTTCGTCATTAGAATTCGCACTGGTAGTGATAGTAATATCCATACCGCGAACCTTATCCACTTTATCGAAATCGATTTCAGGGAAAATGATTTGCTCACGCACGCCCATGCTGTAGTTACCACGCCCGTCGAATGATTTTGGGTTCAAACCACGGAAATCGCGAATACGCGGAATAGCGATTGAAATCAAACGCTCTAGGAATTCCCACATACGCTCGCCACGTAGGGTTACTTTACAGCCAATCGGATAACCTTCACGGATTTTAAAGCCCGCTACTGATTTTCTAGCAACTGTAACAATCGGCTTCTGACCGGCGATAGCCGTCATGTCAGCTTGAGCATTCTCAAGCACCTTCTTGTCAGCAACTGCTTCACCTAAACCCATGTTTAGAGTGATTTTTTCAATCCGAGGGACTTGCATGACGCTTTTGTACCCGAACTGCTTAGCAAGTTCAGCTACTACTGTTTCTTTATAGAAATCATGCAGTTTCGCCATCGTACTCTCCAATATAATTAAACAAGTTCGCCGTTAGATTTGAAGAAACGTACTTTCTTCTCATCTTCGAAACGGAAACCAACGCGATCTGCTTTACCCGTTGCTGGGTTAACAATCGCAACATTAGAAACGTGAATAGAAGCTTCTTTCTCAACAATACCACCAGCAACACCCAATTGAGGGTTAGGCTTAGTGTGTTTCTTGACGAGATTAACGCCTTCTATAATTAAACGGTCATCAGCCATAAGCACTTTAAGGACTTTGCCTTGTTTGCCTTTGTCTTTACCCGCTAATACGACTACTTCATCATCACGACGAATTTTATTAGCCATTATCGTGACTCCTTATAGTACCTCTGGGGCCAATGAGATGATTTTCATGAAGTTTGAACTTCTCAACTCACGGGTTACCGGGCCAAAGATACGCGTACCAATTGGTTGCTTGTTTGCATTAAGCAAAACAGCCGCGTTACCGTCAAAACGAATGGATGAACCATCAGGACGACGAACGCCTTTTCTAGTACGCACCACCACTGCATTCAGTACGTCACCTTTTTTAACTTTACCGCGAGGAATTGCTTCCTTGACAGTAACTTTGATGATGTCACCGATACCTGCATAACGGCGATGCGAGCCACCAAGAACCTTAATACACTGAACCCTGCGAGCGCCGCTGTTATCTGCAACGTCCAGGTTAGTTTGCATTTGGATCATGTTAGTGCTCCGCTCTAAATTAAGACTCTCCCGAGTCGTTATTGTGCTGCTAAAAACAACTGGATATCGTTGCTTTTATGTACATACCCCCATAAAAAGGGCGCGAAACTATAACAGAATTATTAACTAAGCGATAGCAGTAAATTGAATTAATTTTAGACTGGGTGGATAAAAAAACCCCAGCTGGAAAACTGGGGTGATGATAACCACAGAGGAGGTCATCAAGCAGGAACTCAATGAGCTGCGCTACGTGAACATAGCTATCAAAACACTGCGCTTACTATTAAAGATAATAGATATTCGAGAATATGACAGTTTTTAGCCTAATCATTTTGTACCAAAATACACTTTGGTATAAAAATAGAGACGCGTTAACTGCTCCTTTTACAATATTTCCCTTTTTACAAAGCTAAACAGCGCTAACAAGCTTCTGCTAGCGCTGATGTGTAGATAAGCGTTTTGCGATTAAAACAGTATGTTTATCTCGTAACCCGTTGCTGTATCCGCCGGTTCAACGGTCACAATGTAGTTTTCTTCTTCTGTGAAGCCAAAAAGCGCCGTACGGTCTAACAATACTTGTTCGTCGTTGTCGTCTTCATACACTGCGATAACTTCGTAAAAATCAGAAGGCAGGACTTCGGTGCTGGTTTCACCAAACTCTAAGTTATTCACTCTATACTCTGCGGTATCGATAGTTTCGTCATGACGTACAAGGAAAATTTCAACGTCGTCATAGTCGCTAACAAGGTTAATAAAGTTAACGGTTTTATCGTAGGCCTGTGGTAAACCACTTTCTTCGAATGTCGATGCTCCTAGTTTGCCATCTTTTTCATAGATAAGTATCGCCTTACTCTCACCCTGATTTAGGGTAATCAGTTTATTGTTAAGATTAGTAATAGCACCAGAAGTGTCTTCTACCGACACACGGTAGTCACCGTAGCGAATTGCAGTAAAGTCAGAAAGCTCATCAGCAGCTAATGTAAATTCAATGTCTTCTTCGTCTGTGTTGCCACCGAAGGTAACGGTTACCGGTGTGTCTAAGTTTGTTGAATTGTAGATGCGGTATTGCGCATCGGCTTCTACATCGGTTAAACCAGATACCGTAGAGGAGTTTAGAATGGTGTCTACGACAAGACCTTCTTGTATAGCGCCACTTACATCGCGAAGGGCCATTACGTATTCAGTTTCATAGATGAAATCTAAGGTTTGAGATTCAAAGATGACGTCAGTGCTGCCTGGCGCGGTAAGGTATACAGTGTATTCGCCTTCGTCAAAGTCATCGCTATCGTCATCACCATCCCAATAAGTTAACTCTCCTAAGTCGTTAGGCGTAATGGTGCCAAGAAAGTTTGCTGCTTCAAAGGGGTCGCCCGCATCGCTCATGTAAAAGTCAAAAGATTCGCCATCCATAGTGACTGAAATGGCGAGCAGTCTGAAGTGGTCCTCTAAGGTCTCCCGTTCATAGCTGTATTCGTTGAATGAGGGGCTATTGAAGTCGCCACTCATAACAATCATGGTTTTCTCACCTTCTTTCAAATTCACCGTTATTTCGTCTATGTATACTTCTTGATCATCTGAGTCTGTGCGAATGAACTCTAAAACAAGTTCACCGCTTTCCATTGAATACATAGAAGACGCATCACCGAATTGCGCCGAGCCAAAGCTATCTCCATCCACTTCACGCATTTCTACATTTGCACCATTAGGCGATGCGTTATAAAACTGAAGATATGCAAATTCGTAATCTGAATCGCTGCTGTCTGAACCTCCACATGCCGAAAGGGCAAATAGCGCAACCAAACCTAGTGCAATGGTCCTATACCACGAACGGTAACCGCCACTAATGAGACAGGCATCATAAAAGCCACTAATGTGACAGGCACGATAAAGGGAGGAGAGTGCTTGCATAAACGGTGTTTCCTTTAAATTTGTTTTTAATAGATTAATTGGATAACAACACAGACGGGAAAACCTGCGCCGAACGCCGTTATGGCACAAAGTTTTGAGGTAGGTTCATAGCTTTACGCTGTCTTTACAAAGCTGACAATTCACTGAAGAAAATGACGGTGAATCTATACGAAGTTTGTGATTAGTTTGACTGTCACTTTTAAAAGGCTCGGTTTGAGGCATAAGTTTGAAGGGATAAGCTTAAAAAGCTTTTACTGATGAGTGTTTATTTTCATTCTTTGATGAAAGGTAAAAAAAAGCCTGCAGAGCTGCAGGCTTTTACCTATCAATCTTATTTACATTTATTAGCTAAAGATTATTCATAAGAATAAGACAGTGTTACGTTGCTGTATCTAGAGTATGCACGTATACCGATATGCCAAGTACCTGCCGCTGGCGCGTCGAAGGTACATTCTTCGTTGTTACCATTGCGATAAGGACGGCAATCGAAGTCACTCGTCTCAGGTTGAGAACCGAACTTCATATATAGGTCTGCATCGCCTGAACCACCAGCAATACTCACGGTCATTTGGCTTACACCTTCTGGGATAGTCCACGTGTAGCGGTTCCACTCGTTACGAGCCGCCGATAAACCTGGTACTTGGCCAGACACTGGCTCAACGGTAGGGCTACCACCATTGTCAGTTCCGCCGCCGTTTCCATCACAACCGTTGGTATTAAGTTGGTTGTAAGCATCAGCCAATTTCATCAAACCAAAACCATAGAAGTTATCGCGACCTGCACTGCCTTTATCCTGTGCAGTTACATTCAACGCATTTCGAATTTGGTTATTTGTACACTGAGGGAAATAGCTCCATACCAATGCTGCACCACCTGCTACGTGAGGTGTTGCCATTGATGTACCGCTAAGGGCTGCGTAGGTGTTAGTTGGATAAGTAGATTGTACCGCACTACCAGGCGCAGCAATCTCTACTTGGTCGTTATATTGACTGTAGCTGGCACGGTTTTCATTTGAATCTACCGCAGCAACTGACATAACCGCATCGTAAGACGCCGGGTAAGACTTGCCACTGTTACCATCGTTACCCGCAGCAGCCACTAGCAGCATGCCTGCATCGGTGAAGCTTTGCATAGCATCACGTTCTGTCGCTGATGCACTGCCGCCACCCAAGCTCATATTAACAACGTTTGAACCCGCATTTTCACACTGAGTAATAGCATCGATAAGATCTGACGCGTACGTCCACTGACCGTTGTCATTGAATATTTTCACAATGTGAAGGTCTACGCCAGGATACACACCTACAACACCTTCGTTATTGTCATACGCCGCAATAGTACCAGCGACGTGGGTTCCGTGACCGTTTCCGTCGTTATACCAGTTACCCACGGCGGCATTGTTTGCATTGCCTGTTACACCGTTATTGGTATCTGGTAAGTCGGGGTGGCCCAAGTTGTATCCTGTATCGATAACACACACTTTACGCGCTGTGGTATCTGCTTGACCAAACTGGTTAGCCTGAACCATGGTGTAACCGTATGGCGTGGTTTGTGCCATAGGCTTGCGCTTCGCATCTATTTCGATACTTTCTACATTTGGGTTTTTACGCAGTTCATTTAATGCTTTACGATCGAGCTTCGCCGCCATCATGCGATGTTTTTTCAATTCTTTTTTAACTAAGCCCCCTGCACGAATAACATCATTTTTTGCAGCTTGTACGTTGAACGCTTTCTTCTGTTTACCGAATTTTAACGCTCCTTTTCCTCTTAACGACACATCGTTTGTTCCCATAAGAACTTCAGATGTCATTTCATCTTTGAATTTTACAATGTAGCGATCGCCAGGCTCTTCAAGTGAGCCAAAACCGACTTTTTTGAATCGTTTATCTAGGCGCTTATTTAAGCTTTTATTCAATTTTGAAGAGAAAGATTTTTTCTTTACTTCTACTTTTACCGGAGCATTTTCTTCAGCTATTGCGCTTTGACCAGCGAAGGCTAAAGAAACTGCGATGGCAGCAGCAGTCATACATGTGTGTTTCTTATTTTTTAAATTCAAAATTTATTTCCTGTTTATCTGTCTTGTTGTTTCAACACTTTTACTCTCGTGCTTTAGAAACTTTTGTTATGTTTTGACATACAGGTTCAACCATTACCTTATACGAAACGCCTATCCATGACTTTCAACGCAACTGCGTTGCAACGACCTACCCGCGTGTCAGTTGGCGTAAATAAAACGTATCAACACTTCATCTACAAAATCCATATTAATAGGCAAATCAGCATGTTGAGTATACAACCTCAGTCTTGATGAGTTTTTTTCATACCTATTAAACAGTTATCAAATGGAGTAGAAAAGCGTCATACCCCGTCAGCCCTGCCCTATGGACAGATTCATATTAGGAATAGATTTTTATAATTAACAATTATTTTACAACTGCAAATGTAACAAAATGTGAGCTGTGCCTTTTTGAAAGTTATTGGCAGAAACTTGAGATGGCTTGAAAGGCCCATGAGAAGGTGGTTTGGTGAATTAGGTGGGTGGAATTGGAAGGTTTATTAAATTTAGACAGGCATTGTTAAAGACGAAAATTGTGACAGGCATAGTTAAAAATGAGAAAAGTTTTCACTTAGTCTATTTGCTAGGCACAAAACGGGCTTGAACAAATTTTTGTTAATTCTTCTTATTGAAAATTAGAAGCAGTCGAAAAGGTGAGTTTCACTAGCGAAAATAACTATGCAGCCACATTGACTGTTCTGGTATGTGGTTGGTCAGTTTAGATTGAAGTTATCCTAGCAAACGTCTGGCATTTGTTTGCCCGTGCACCCTTTGTTGATTTTGGTTATGCGCGTACTGCTCTAAGTGCAGCACTTTTCCTGCTGCATGCTTAAATAAGGTCTCGAATTGCGTGGTTAGCGTTAACCATTTGTCGCTTTCGATGTTGAGTCTTTCTAAAATGTGTAATTTGTTGTTGTCTACTTTCCCTTGTTTGGCTAGGTATATATGTCGACTGGTTGCATCAACGGCCTGAAGATATTCAATGAGAGTAAAGGGCAAACCGGTTGATAAACCTCTTTTTGATTTACGTGAAAAGGGCATGAGTCGTTTTGGGGTCTTCCCTGCCCTAGCTGCGCGAATACGATACTGTATACTAGTGTGATTGGAACTTTCTGGCGTTTTTGCCATATTTGCACGCACTGGATTTAAATCTACATATGCCATGCAGGCCGCTAGAGCCGATTCATCTAATAGCGCTTGCGATTTAAATCGTCCCTCCCAGAAATGTCCTGTGCACTCATCTTCTTTGTTAGCAGCTCGGGCAATGTATTCATTCAGTGCCCGCATAAACCAGCTGATATCGTATAGCCGCTTTCGCCACACTTCTGCGGTACATTCAATGGTTTTAAGCTGCGCTTCACTGAGCTCTTCTCGCGTAGGTAACGACAGATACTGCTGTGTAAGCAGGGTTCCCTTATACAATGTATGCCACCTCTGAAGCACTTCCGCGGTGGTCATTGATTGCGCTTTGTCCTTGTCTATATGTAGCACCAAGTGGGTATGGTTACTCATGACCGCATAAGCACATACACCGATAGCGAATACCTCACTCAACACATGTATGCGATCTTCTACCCATTGGCGGCGGTGTTCAAAGCTTTTTCCATTTTCTTCCCCGCATAAAAATGCACGACGAACACAGCGTGAAATACAGTGATAATAAGGTGTATCGAATAAACTAATTTGCGACTTTCTGGTTTTAGGCATCGAGGCTGTCAAACTATGAGTTGTAATATAAACAGTTTGAGTATTCATCGAGTTTAAAGAAAGTGTATCGAGGTACAGTTTTATTGATGTTTTATGTCTGTCGCATTAATTGCTTGGGCATCGGTCTATGCCTGTCTCACTAGTTGATGAGTACTTGGGCACAAAAAAGGGGCAATAAAGTTGCCCCTTCGTCGATGCACTAATTTAATGCGCAGTGGTGTTAACGATGCTAGCTTAGTCGCTGCCTAACAATTTCGTATAAGCACACGCCAGTGGCAACCGACACGTTTAAACTAGACACACTGCCAGCCATAGGAAGCTTCACTAACTCGTCGCAGTTTTCTCTCGTGAGCCTGCGCATGCCCTTTCCTTCAGCGCCCATTACCAGAGCCGTAGGGCCTTTTAGATTAACATCATAAAGGGTTTTATCGGTCTCACCTGCTGTACCTACAATCCAAATTCCTTTGTCTTGCATGTGCTTTAAGCTTCTCGATAAATTCGTCACTTGAATAAGCGGTATCACTTCTGAAGCCCCGCACGCCACTTTGCGCACAGTGCCATTTAAGCTAGCTGATTTGTCTTTAGGTACCACAACGGCATGTACACCAGCGCCATCAGCAGTTCGTAAACACGCGCCTAAATTATGCGGGTCGGTAATTCCGTCTAGCACCAGTAAAAAAGGTTGTGACTCTTTCTCTAAAATGCGGTCAAGATCGGCTTCATCAAGAACTCGTGCGGCTTTTGCTCTGGCAACTACGCCTTGGTGCTGCTCGCCGTTAACTTTGTCATCTAAGGTTTTGCGCTGACAAAACTGTACAGAAATGCCAAAACGGCGGGCTTGGTTCACAATGTTGACTAAACGCTCGTCGGTCCTACCTTTTAGCACCATAACTTCAACAACACGCTCAGGCTCGTTTTCTAATACCGACTGCATAGCATGTAAACCGTATAACCATTCTTGCTGCGCCATTTAACGCTTTCCTCTTCTGCTCGTTTTATCTGATTTACCCGCTTTAGCAGGGCTTTTTGCCCCGCCATTGGCTGGCGTCTTCGCTGGGCCTTTTTCTTGCCCAGTGCCACCACCTTTGTTTGATGCAGGTTTAGGACCTCGCTTCCCTTTTCCAGCGGCTTTCTTAGAAGGTTTCGCTTTTCCCTTCTTGCCACCAGGGCTGCGCAGCATAGACTTATCGAACAATAAATCAATCTTTCTTTCATCTAAATTAACGGCAGCAACTTGTACTAAAACGGTGTCGCCCAATCTAAACTGATTGTGGCCAGACTCGCCAACTAGCGCCATCTTCACATCATCAAACTGATAGTAGTCGTCATCTAATGAAGTAATGTGAACAAGCCCGTCAATATGATATTCGGTAAGGCGGATAAACAAGCCGAAATTAGTAACCGAGCTCACCACACCTTCAAAGGTATCGCCAACGTGGTCGAGCATAAATTCACATTTCAACCAATCGGCAACGTCGCGCGTTGCATCATCGGCTCTGCGCTCTGTCATAGAGCACTGTTCGCCCAATTGCTCTATTTCATCAACCGTATAGCTCTTACTGCCGCTTACCGACTTTTTGCCCTGTTGCTTTGCAATAATGCTTTTCAGCGCTCGGTGAACCACCAAATCTGGGTAGCGACGAATTGGAGAGGTAAAGTGCGCGTAAGCTTCAAGCGCCAAACCGAAATGACCTACGTTGTCGCCGCCATACACCGCTTGCTTCATTGAACGAAGCAACATGGTTTGTATTAGCTCTTCATCAACGCGACCTTTGGTTTTTAGCACCACATCGGTAAACGCAGAAGGCTCTGCATCATCAACAATGCGATGAGTAATCCCTATCTCACTGAGGTAACTCGTAAATGCGGTAAGTCTGTCGGCATCTGGCTTGTCGTGTATGCGATATAACGCCGGTGCTTCATGCTTTTCAAGCATAAGTGCAGCGCTCACGTTCGCCATGATCATGCACTCTTCAATAAGCTTATGCGCATCATTTCTCACAAGAGGAACAATGTTTTCTATCTTGCGCTGTGCGTTAAACACAAATTTTACTTCTTGCGTTTCAAACTCAATAGCACCGCGTTTGGCGCGAGACTTTTTAAGGCCGCGATACAAGTCATGTAAGTTACGCAAATGAGGCACATGCGCTTCGTAGCGCTGATGCATTTCTTTGTCGCCCTGCAGAATTTTCCACACCTTATTATAAGTAAGGCGAGCGTGAGAGTTCATTACGGCTTCGTAAAATTGGAACTCTTCAAGAATGCCTTGCGCACTGATGGTCATTTCACACACCATGCACAAACGATCTACTTCAGGGTTAAGCGAGCACAAGCCGTTTGATAGTACTTCAGGCAGCATTGGAATAACTTGGTCAGGGAAATACACCGAGTTTCCACGCTGTTGCGCTTCATCATCAAGGGCTGAGCCTGTTTTGACATAGTGGCTCACATCGGCAATGGCTACCCATAGCTGCCAGCCGCCATCGTCTAGCGGCTCACAATATACTGCGTCATCGAAGTCTCTGGCATCTTCACCATCAATCGTTACCAACGGTAATTGACGTAAATCTACCCGTCCCGCTTTGGCATCATCAGGCACTTGGTCGGTAAGGTGTGATACTTGTTTAGTCACGCCCTTCGGCCACTGATGTGGAATATCAAACGTGCGCAAAGCCATCTCAATTTCCATACCTGGCGCCATATGCTCTCCAAGTACTTCAACAACTTTACCTACTGGGCTCATTTTTCTGCGCGGTCGCTGAGAAAGCTCTACAACCACAACTTGCCCCATCCGTGCACCGTTGGTGCTTTCCGGCGGAATGACAATCTCGTGCTGAAGGCGGCTGTCGTCTGGCACTACCATGCCAAAGCCTTGCTCTACAAAGTAGCGCCCAACAATGGGCTCTTCTCTTGGCTCTATCACTTGTGTAATAAAGGCTTCTTTACGGCCTCTGCGATCGGTGCCGCTCACTCTGGCTTCTACAATATCATCATGCAGGAACATGCTCATTTGCCCTGCACTTACGAATAAGTCGCCGCTTTTATCTTCAGGGCGCAAGAAACCAAAACCGTCGCGGTGACCAATTAGTCGGCCTTTAAATATTTCATCACGGTTTTGAAGAATGTACTTTTTCTGACGCGTAAACTGTACCTGCCCCTCGCGCTCCATGGCACGAAGTCGTCGTTGAATACCAATTCGGGCATCTTCGTTTTCAGCATTTACTTCGGCGCAAATATCAAGAAATGACAAGGGTTTGTCATGCTCTTTCAATATGCTCATCAAATGTTCTCGGCTAGCTACCGGGTTTTCGTACTTTTCTTTCTCGCGCTGATAATGCGGGTCGTCACTCATGTATTTGTAAATTACCTTTTGTTTATTTGGTTTTGTTTTTCAATATCATTTTTAATAAAGCGGATATTTCAATTGGCTTTGCGTGATTGCATAGTGTGTAATTTCATCGCCAAAACTACGTTGCTGTTATGGCATCACTGCAATCGCTTCGCCATCTGGTTGTTTGATGCACAGTATAACAGTATTTATCACAAAAATATTGCGCTCAAGTGACAGCCAGAAACGGCGTAAATGCGTAAGTTGACTCGACTCATTATTTTTCTTACAAAATAATGAGCGGTCTCTCGCCTCGTTTGATTAGTTCATTGTCTACAGGTGACGCCTTCGTATCACAAAAGCGCTATTTATCATGCCTGTCTTATCTCTTGTCATCATGCCTGTCTCATTAGTTGCGTTGGCTAATTTTTATGACTGTCTTAATAGTATTTTTTTACAATGAATACTCAAGCTTGGCTTTAGTAGTGCAAAATATTGATAAAAAAGTGACACCTTCATGTCATATAGCTCCTGTATAAAAATAAGCGTTAACATGTCGAGATGTGTGTTTGTAAACATTAACGCTTCCGAGAATTTATACTTAGAAGCGACAGTGCTCTGGGGCACTGGCACTTTATAGCGTTGAAACCTAGCGTTATTTCCGAAATATAAACGCGGCATCGCTATATCACTTACTCTTTTTGGAAAACCAGGCACCATGGATAGAAGAAAATTTATTGCATTATCATCAGTTGCTGGCGTGAGCATGGCAATATCAAGTGGACTAGCGGGGTGCGTTTCAAACGCTCGCCCATCAAGTAATGCCACTTTTACACATGGCGTGGCCAGTGGCGATCCGTTACAAAGCGCGGTTATTATCTGGACGCGGGCAGTTCCAGCAGATAATGCCGCTAAAGCCGATATTATTTGGGAGATAGCCAGTGACAAAACGTTCAAAAGTATTGTGGCCAGCGACAGAGTATCCGCAAAAGCATCTCAAGATTACACCGTTAAAGTTGACGTAAAAGGCCTATCCCCTGACAGCCAATATTATTATCGCTTTCGAAGCGCTGACAGCGTAAGTGCTATCGGTGAAACCCGAACTCTACCCTCCAATGATGTCAGTGAAGTGACTTTTGGAGTATTTTCTTGCTCTAATTATCCAGCAGGCTTTTTCACGCCTTACATGGAGGCTGCCAAGAATTCAAACATAGACTACGTGCTTCACTTGGGCGACTACATCTATGAATACGACGGCGAAGGATATGCCACAGAAAACGCAAAACAAATTGGCCGTACATTTGAACCTGATAATGACACCGAGCTCTTTACCCTTGCCGATTATCGCCGCCGCTATGCGCTTTATCGAACAGATGAAGGGTTGCTCGCGCTGCATCAAAACAAACCCTTTATTGTAGTATGGGACGACCATGAAGTATCGAACGATACTTATAAAGATGGCGCTCAAAATCATCAGGATGATGAAGGCGACTTTTTCAACCGTCGCGCTGCAGCGATACAAGCCTACTACGAGTGGCTACCAATAAGACCCACCTTTGGTGAGGCGCGCATGGAAATTTATCGACAATTCACATTTGGCAAGCTGCTCGACCTGTACATGTTAGACACGCGGGTACTCGCTCGCGATAAGCAGCTTGAATATGCTCATTACCGAGACAAAGATACTAAGGCGTTCAACCAAACGGCGTTTACTAAAGATATAAGCAACCCGCAGCGAGGTCTGCTTGGCGACGCGCAGCGTAAATGGCTGAACGAGGCAATGAGAAACAGCAGTGCAAAATGGCAGGTGTTAGGCCAACAGCTTTTAATGGGTCGCATGCTGTTTCCGGTGTCTATATTTAATGGCGTGCCGCGGGAGCAAATTCCGGCTCACGTTAGCAATCTTGCCGAGATAAAGCGTAAACAGCAGCGCGGAGAAACGCTTAGCGAAAAAGAGTTGCAGCTAGTGGCCTCGGTCATGCCATACAATCTTGATGCGTGGGATGGCTACCCTGTTGAGCGGGAGCGTTTACTAATGCAACTAAAACAGCTTAATAAGCCAGTCATAGCCCTAGCTGGAGACACTCACAACGCGTGGCATAATACCCTCACTCTCGCTGATGGAACAAAAGTCGCCGTTGAGCTTGCGACTCCAGGAGTTTCCTCGCCAGGGATGGAAAACTATTTATCTATGGATAATAAAGCAGCCGAGGCAATGGCGAAGGATTTACCCATGCTTATTGACGACCTTCAATACTGCAACCTTCATCAGCGCGGATTTCTAACACTAAACGTTACCAATGAAGAAGCAAATGCGACATGGTATTTTGTCGATGACATTTTGACTAAAGACGGAAAAGTAAGCCAAACACATTCCATAACTCTTAAGGCTTAGCAGTAAGGTTTTATAGTTTTGGGCGTGAGAGTAAAAAAGGGGCAGAGTGAAAGCTCAGCCCTTTTTTGGTGTTACTTTTGTGACGCGTATTTAATTGGGATCTGACCCTATTTATTGTTTTTAGAACTCGTAGTATACGCGTACGCCGGCTATTCTGGGCATGCCGCGAACATTGGTAGGAATACCAAGGCCGCCACCGGTGTTACCAGCATCAATCAAATACTCTTTATCGAACAGGTTATTTACGTACAGCTCGTAGGCAAATTGGCTGTCTTTTTTATTCAACTTAAAAGAGACGTCGGTGAGTGAATACGTATCTTGTGACGAACCAGGATAATTACTGCTTTCAAAAAACACGGTAGACTGAAAGCTCGTTAACCAATTCACATCAAGGGTCCAAGCATCTACGTAAAACAACTTGTTGATGTTAAACGCACCGCTTACCTCTGGTGCTAAACGAAACTTGTTACCGCCATATTCGAAGGGTGAGCCATCTGCCGTGTCATTAGCAAACTCGGCATCAAGAAATCCTAAGCTACCTGTTAGGGTTAAGGTGTCGCTGTAATTATAAACCGCCATTCCCTCAATACCCGACATCGACGAGTCACCTACAGTCACGGTAATCGATTGCAACGTTTCAGGGTCGGTAAAACTCTGCTGATAATTACTGTATTCATAGGTAAACATGGCGCCGGTAAACATAAAGTTGGCACTTTGATATTTAACACCAACATCAAAACTATCCACTATCTCTGCATCGGTAATATTTACCCCACCAGCATTAGCATCTACTACAGGAGAGCGTCGGCCTCGCGCGTAACTTGCGTACACATTCCAGTTATTTTGAATATCGTAACTTACTGCAAAACGAGGAAGGGTATCGCTAAAATCGCCCTCACCTTCAAACGTAAATGGCCCATTCGCAGTGGCAAAGGTATTGCGCGTGAAGCGAGTTTCATCAATGTAACGCATACCCGCTGTAACATTTAATTCATCGGTAACAAAGTAAGAAAACTCAGCAACGTACGACTTAATATCTAATTCAGCCTCGAAAACAAACGGCCCCTGAATAACAGTAGAAGGTAAGTCGGGATTGGAAATTGGCGTACCATCTGCGTTAAACAACGCCGATACCAGCTGGCTGCGAAGGGCTTGTATTTGCTCAAGCGTTGCGTCGGTAGCAATATTTTGGTTAAGTGGAATATCCGACGACGCTTCTAGCTGAGCCTTTACCGCATCGAATGTACCGCGAACAAATGGGTCCACCATGATGTAGTAAGGCAAAATTGAATCATCCTGCATAATAGATGCCCCCACAAACCCAGTTAGCCTGTCACCCGAGTTGTAAACTAGGCGCATGGAGCCGCCTTTTAGTGTGGCATCGTTATCAAAATACGCATCTTGAATTCGAAGCGCTGAACCATCAGCGTCAAAACCTTCGCTTACTTCAACATCCTTGTAAAAGCCATCTGCATGAAAGCGCAGCGTGTCGTTGATGTCATAGTTAACTGTAAGATCATAAGCGTACAAAGAACGCTCAATACCCAGTTCACTCCCCATGCTAAATTCAGCCGCAGTGTAGGGGCTAGTATCGCCATTTTTAGGCGCGATAGAGCCAGATTTAAACGCAATACCTGGTTGATCATTGTATTCCATTGAAGCACGGGCAATAATTTCCAGTTGGTCATAATCAGCCTTCCATGTAGCGCGCAACGCCTGAACCGACACCCCTTGTAAATCTTCACCGCTACAAGGCACACTATTACCTAAATGGTCGATGACATTAGCTTTGCCATAAAATGCTTCATCACTACAGGCTTTATTTTCAACGATGCCATCCATTTCCCGGTACAGTCCTGCAATTCGAAAACTATGGTTTTCGTTTACTGGTTTGTTGTACATAAAGTCGAGCTCTCTTCCCTGCTCGCTGTTATAACCAAGCTGTACCTTACCTTCTTCTGTGTCGGTGGGTAGCTGTGAATGAATGCTAATAGCACCATTTGCAGCGGCGACACCGAAAAGAGTTGGCTGTGGTCCTTTAAGCACTTCAACTCGCGCAATATCGTAAAGCGCAACACTCGACACGGTCTTTTTACTGATATCAAAACCGTCTTGGTATACTGAAATTCGCGGTGTTGCTGAAACCGCTGACACGTCATCTGTCACGCCGCGAATATTGAAAGATGGCAAACTTACCGCTTGCTCTTGAATTTGAACGTTAGGAAGGATGCGAGATAAATCGTCGAGTTCCATTATGTTGGTGCGTTCTAAAAACTCACTGCCGATAACATCCATGGTTACCGGTACGTCCATTACCGATTGCTCACGCATTTGGGCAGTCACGGTAATTTCTTCTATATAGTCGTAAGTATCATCTGACGTGTCTGGTGCCACAACACTCGACTCTTGTGCATTTGCTGACGCAAAAGCGGTTGCAGAGAGCGCGCATAAAACTGCGCGGGCTAACAATGAGCGGGGGTACATAGTTCATTCCTTTATGTGTGCAAGCTTTGTGTTTTTTGATTTCAGCGCTTATGAGTAAGATGATTGATTTTTCTGCGCTGGCGTTCATGAAGGTAGAGTGGATTTGAGACGTTTCGATGACACATACATGAAAGATAAAAGGCAGTTCTATGACAGTGTCTTTAACCATAAACTTTTGTAATTTATGTACATTATCATCTTGTATAGTAGTGCTATAAAAAGCATGCTAGTCTGATAATAAGAATTATTCTCAGACGATTGTGCGAGCATTTAAAGCGTATTTACGTTTTACTAGGCTCAGTGAATTTTCAGTAAAACCATTACCATGTTGAAGGAGAAAACAATGAAAAAAGCGATAATGCTACTAACCGCGGTTGGCGCGGCCACATTGCTAAGCGCATGTAGTGCAGAGCACGGTACTACTATGTGTACAACAGCCCCTCAGGCAGATTGGCAAAACCAAGAAGCCTTTCAAGCACAACTTGTTGCGCAAGGCTATAAAATCAATGAGTTCAAAGTAACCGATGGCAACTGCTACGAAATCTATGGCTTCAACAAAGATGAAAACAAGGTAGAAATTTATTTCAACCCTGTAGATGGCAGCATCGTTAAAGAAGAAAGCCACTAACCTTAAAATCAAATACGTTGTAAGGTTTATATAAAAGCGCCACAATTATTATTGCGGCGCTTTTTTGTTTTCGACGCCGTTAATACAAGCGAAGGCAAATGCTATGACAGAGCGCACAACACAACCTGTGAAAGAGACAACACCTGCAAACAACCACCGCAGTAACAACTACCCTAGAAATAACCTACAAGACATTAGTGTTTGGGATGGTGTCGTAAGGCTATGCCACTGGGGCTTGGTTATTTGCTTTATCACGAATTACTTTATTGTAGAGCCAGGACGTCTGTATCACGAAATTGCGGGTTACAGCGCCGTGTTTTTCGTTGTCGTGCGCATCGTTTGGGGCTTCACACGCCCGCCAGCAGAAAGCACTTATCAAGACAGGCATGCTTCTCATGATATTTCTCATGCCTGTCACAATACTTTTTATGACAGGCATAGCAATGAGGCTACTTCTTATGACTGTCACAATAAAAGCGACAATAAGGACCAAAGCGTTTATCAAGACTCCACTTTTTGTGACAGTCATAATAGTAACAATATCGGCACGTCTCA
This sequence comes from Alteromonas sp. LOR, assembly GCF_000753865.1. Classification (GTDB taxonomy): domain Bacteria; phylum Pseudomonadota; class Gammaproteobacteria; order Enterobacterales; family Alteromonadaceae; genus Alteromonas. The sequence continues at coordinate 70,006 of NZ_JQFW01000050.1, forward strand.
TGATTCTTTTTATGCCTGTCTCAATAAGGAAGCTCCTAGTGAATCGAACTACGCTAGCTTCCGTACTATTGACCTAAGTAGCCAAGCCTTTAAAGAACATCTACAGCACTTAAAACTTCGTAATGTGCCTGTCCAAACAGGGCACAATCCTTTTGGTTGGCTCATGATATTTGCGGTTATAGGTTTGTTTTTTGGCCTAGGTATTAGCGGGTTTCTAATGGAGGAAATTGACGCCCTATTTGGCAATAGTACGTTGGAATGGATCCACAGCATATTTGCTGATGTGTTATATGCGTGTGTATTGGTCCATATTGCAGCGGTGTTTTTTGTGCAATATAGAGGGCGCGTACAGTTGCTGCGCCCTATGATAACGGGCTTACGGCGAAACTTGTCTCGAGATGATAAGCCTTAGGGTGTATTGACCTTTGCTGAGCATTTTCGTCACGGTCTTTGTGGTGTTTAGCCAAAATAAATAGCTGAAAGTCTTCAGGTTAAATCGAAATCATTTAACGCGTTATATACAGCACGCCGGCGCTGCCCAAAGGGAACTGAATTCCTACAGTAAGGGTTAACGTGCCCTAGCTATCCATAGGCCGTTTTGCAGCGCGAACTGCTTTGGGGTGCATTAGCGTTTCTAGTTCATCAAGGTAAGACGCTATTTTTTTGTGCTGGGCTTTGTCGTTAGTAATGGCGGTATGCAGCCAGTGGTAGGCATCTTCGTAATCATATGGGCTACCGTAGCCGGCGAGGAACAGCTCTACTAACTGAATTTGCGCCTTTAAATTCTTAAGTGCTGACGCTTCTCGTAAGTAAACAACGGCCCGCTCTTTATCTTCTTGTACTAGTGTTCCGTTTGCGTAATATCGGCCTAGCTGTTCTAGCGCCGCGGGCAATCCCTGATTCGCCGCATCTTCTATATAGCCAATACCTCGTGCAGGCTCCTCATCAACGCACACTCCCCACGCCAGCATGTCACCCCAAAGAAACTGATAGGCTGGTACTTTTAGCACTTCAGCTCGCGCTTCAATGTCTTGGACCAGCTGACAGCGATCGGCCAGCACTTTATCTAAATGCGTGTTCGCATTTATCATTTCAATAAGCGCATCTTGACTGTAAAGCTGAACAGCACGTATCTCTTCTATGGTTTCGCCTTCCAATGCATGAACACGCACAGAAAAACTAAACAGTAAAAAAGTGATCGCGATAGTGGTAAGAGAATATGGTTTCATAATTACGGGTTCTAACAAAAGATAAAGCAAGCGTAGTTAAGTTATCGTCCAAGTATAGAATATCTTAACTACATTGCTTACTTCTTTGAGGTCAACACACTTTCCTAGCAACCTAGTTTAATGGCCGCCTTTGGTGGAACATAAAGCAGACTGAATATGACGGGCGTGATCAGCTAGATCAATACCTAAATCGGTAAGGTAACCTCCATCAGGCAAAGTAATAAGTCCTTTTGAGTATAATCGAGAGGCGGCGTTAACCATGGTTTGACTTGCGTCGTGGTGAATTTTTAAACCTTGTAGCAGGCTATTGTCGGGAAATTTGAGTAGTAAATTTAACTCGTCGAGCATGTCCTGATCGAATGTTGTCATACAACCACCTTAGGCAAAGGATTGAAAGTTATAGCGCTTATGTTTCTCTATTAGTTATAGCGCCATTTCCTATATCACACACAATTAATCGCACTGTCCAGATCATTTTCTCGAAAATAGCCACTATTGAACCTTTAATCTGGATTTCACACTGCGAACTGATCGGACTTTACCGCTAAATAGTATACTCTTGCCATAACATGAGTTCGTGGATGTGCAGCCCCAATGAAGTATAAAGATTTACGCGACTTTATTCGCCAACTAGAAAGCAAAGGCGAATTGGTTCGCATTAGCCAGCCGATTGATACAGACCTTGAAATGACTGAAATTGCCGATCGCACCCTACGTGCCGGCGGTCCTGCGCTTCTTTTTGAAAACCCCAAAAATCATTCTATGCCTGTCTTAGCAAACCTGTTTGGTACACCTCAGCGTGTTGCCATGGGTATGGGTCAAGACTCGGTAGAAGCGTTAAGAGAAGTGGGTAAACTTTTAGCCTATTTGAAAGAGCCTGAGCCACCAAAAGGATTGAAAGATCTGTGGTCAAAACTTCCTGTGTTTAAGCAAGTTCTTAACATGCCCGCCAAGGTAGTTAGAAAAGCGCCTTGTCAGGAAGTGGTGCTAACAGGCGATGATGTAGACTTATCAAAAATTCCCGTTCAGCGCTGCTGGCCAGGCGATGCCGCGCCATTGGTAACATGGGGGCTCAGCGTAACGCGCGGGCCGCACAAGAAACGTCAGAACCTTGGCATATATCGTCAGCAGGTTATTGCCAAGAATAAACTCATCATGCGTTGGTTATCTCATCGCGGCGGTGCGCTAGATTTTCGTGAGTGGTGCCAAACTCACCCCGGCGAACCTTACCCAGTGTCAGTGGCATTAGGTGCCGATCCTGCTACTATTTTAGGTGCTGTTACGCCGGTGCCCGACACGCTATCTGAATATGCATTTGCCGGGTTGTTGCGAGGTGATAAAACGGAAGTAGTTTCTTCCATCAGTAACGACCTACAAGTACCCGCAACCGCTGAAATAGTGCTTGAGGGATATATTGCGCAAGATGAAACTGCCCCAGAAGGGCCTTATGGCGATCACACTGGCTACTATAACGAAGTAGACGAGTTTCCTGTGTTCACCGTAACGCACATAACTCACAGAAAAGACCCTATTTATCACTCTACCTACACCGGGCGTCCGCCAGACGAACCCGCCATTTTAGGCGTTGCCCTCAACGAGGTGTTTGTCCCTATTTTGCAAAAGCAGTTTCCAGAGATTGTCGATTTTTATCTGCCGCCTGAAGGATGCTCCTATCGAATGGCAGTGGTTACCATGAAAAAGCAGTATCCAGGGCATGCGAAGCGGGTAATGATGGGTGTATGGTCGTTTTTACGCCAGTTTATGTACACCAAATTTGTTATTGTATGTGACGATGACGTGAATGCGCGAGATTGGAATGATGTGATTTGGGCCATCACTACGCGTATGGATCCGGCCCGTGATACGGTATTGATAGAAAATACTCCTATCGACTATCTCGATTTTGCATCTCCAGTATCAGGGCTAGGCTCAAAAATGGGAATGGATGCGACCAACAAAATGCCCGGTGAAACCGACCGCGAATGGGGCGAGCCCATCGTTATGGATGAAGACGTTAAAAAGCGTGTTGATGATATTTGGGACGAACTTGGTATTATGAAATAATCAGGCTCAAGAGCAAAGGCAACACGCTAAACCAAAAGGTAAGAAGAGAATACATGCCACAGATTAATTGCAAGGTTGCAAGCATTACGCCTTTAACCGATGTAGTACAAAAAGTTGAGCTAACGTTACCAGAAGCAGTAGCGTTTAAAGCAGGTCAGTACGCCATGGTAGTGATGGGCGAAAAAGATATGCGCCCGTTTTCTATCGCTAACCCGGCCTACGACAATAATAGAGTAGAGCTTCATATTGGCGCAGAGCCAGGTAACAGCTACGCGGGTGAAGTGTTAGCGCGCATGCAGCAAGACGGAGAAATAACGCTCAGTCTTGGCCATGGCGATGCATTCTTGCAAAGCAATGGTTTACCCATGGTGCTTATTGCTGGCGGCACAGGATTTTCCTACACCTACTCTATTCTAAAAGAGCACTTACAAAGCGGCGATAAAACACCTTTAACGCTGTATTGGGGTGGTAAGCACGCCGACGACCTGTACTTAGCCGATGAGCTTAGCGCGCTAGCTGATCAAAACGACCATTTTACCTTTGTGCCTGTTGTTGAGTTTGCAAGTGACGACTGGACGGGAAGAACGGGTTGGGTACACCATGCCGCAATGGCTGATCATGCCGACTTCGGCGAGGTTCAGGTATATGTTGCTGGCCGCTTTGAAATGGCCAAGGTCGTTCGCGATGACTTCACCCAGCGCGGTTTAAAGGTAGAAAATTTGTATGGTGATGCGTTCGCCTTTATCTAAGACTTGTTACTTCTTTTAGTGTTTTGAAAGCCGACTGATTACCGTCGGCTTTTTTATTTCTTCAAATTCGATAACTAACTGCTGTACACGTTTACTCCAATTGTTCCTTTGTAACGTATCCGCTATGGTTGAGTAACTCTGTCACCTAGTGTTCAGTTAAAAGCACCCTTGGAGAAAAGAATGATAAAAAATATTCCTACAACATTTAAAAGCGTGGGTCTGTCTGCGCTTTCATTAGCACTTTCTATGGCGATTGTGAGTGCCGCTGCCATTGGTAATGCTCACGCTGCAGATACCAAGCAAAAAGCAGCACTGTATGATATTGCCGCATCTATTTCACCAGAGAGAATAGAAGACGATATCACTACGCTGGTTAATTTTGGTACCCGACATACCCTATCTGAGACTGAGTCTGATACCAGAGGAATTGGCGCGGCAAGGCGCTGGATTAAATCTGAGTTTGAAGAAATTTCTGCTCAGTGCGGCGGCTGCTTAGAAGTATACTTTCAGTCTGAAACCATCAGCGGTGAAAAGCGTATTCCTAACCCTACTGAGGTAGTCAGTGTTATCGCTATTCAGCGCGGCGCTACCGATCCTGAGCGCTATGTGATCATGTCTGGCGACATTGATTCTCGCGTGTCCGATGTTATGGATTTTACGTCTGACTCACCTGGAGCTAACGATAATGCATCGGGTGTAGCCGGTACGCTGGAAGCTGCACGAGTACTGTCTAAGTACGAATTTAACGGCACCATTGTTTATGCCGCACTGGCAGGTGAAGAACAAGGCCTTTTTGGTGGCCGTATTATGGCAAACCAAGCTAAGAAAGACGGCTGGCGCATCAAAGCGGTATTGAACAACGATATGATTGGCAATATTGAAGGGGTAAATGGGGTTATCAACAACACCACAGCCCGTATTTTTGCTGAAGGTACACGAGTTACTGAAACCGAAGCAGAAGCAAGACGCCGCCGCTTTACCGGTGGTGAAGTAGACTCGCCAAGCCGTAATTTGGCTCGCTACATAGACAAGGTGGCCGACCAGTATATTGAAAACCTCGATACCATGGTGGTATACCGTTTAGACAGGTTCGGTCGAGGCGGTCATCACCGTCCGTTTAACGACCTTGGCTATCCGGGCATTCGCATTATGGAAACCAACGAAAACTACACGCGTCAGCATCAAGATTTGCGTGAGGAAGATGGCATTAAATACGGCGATACCCTCGATGGCGTTAACTTTGAATATGCGGCCAAGTTAACTGGCTTAAACGCCGTAACCTTAGCCTCTATGGCATGGGCACCAAACCCACCTGCAAACGTGTCGATAAAAGGCGCGGTTCAACCTTCTACAACCTTGATGTGGGACGCCTTAAACGAGGCACAAAACCCACAGTTAAAAGGGTATAAAGTATATTGGCGTCATACTGACGCGCCGCAGTGGGAATACAGCAAATTTGTTGGTGATGTTACTGAGGCCACCCTTGAGAATGTAGTGATTGATAATTACTTCTTCGGCGTTGCCAGTGTCAACAACGATGGCGTTGAAAGCGTGGTCGTTTATCCAGGCCCAGCCGGTAGTTTTGGTGAGTAAACTGCTCGTGTAACACAGAGAATAAACTGGCCAAATAGCAACACGAGTAAAATAACAAAGCGCTGCGACTGTAATGAAGAGGCTTCATATACACCTGTATTTAACCCCTCTTCACAAATGTGCAGCGCTTTTTTTTAAAAATAGCTTTTAAGTCAGCTTTTAAAAAAGCCTTTAAAACCGCCGCTTCGTGTTCGCAGTGTTAATTGTCGTTAATATGGCCGCGGTGGATTAAACTTTATATCTACCCTAGAGTGTATAAAGAGGCTAAATTCGCAGTATATTAGTTAAAGGGGAAAAATAACTTGCTCACAAAGCGTGTTAGTCGTTTTACGTTTACTTCCACACTTGCATGCATCTTTTGCATGTCGGCCCTCTCTCACGCAAATGCCCAATTAGCTGACGAGCCAAACGAAAAGCTAAATAAAGTCACTCTTGCCGCTGGCCCTTTCGAGACTTACGTCAATGACGACGGTGAACCTGCGAGAGTGAATGAACTAGTATCCACTGCGCTAGCGCAAAGTGGTACCGATGCTAGTTTAAAAGTCATGCGTCAGGCTTTTTTGGGAAGCGCTGTTCGAGCAGGAAGGGTAGACGGTGAATATGCACTCGTTGATATGGGCCAGCAAATAGAAGGCGTAATAACATCGAACGTGTTTTTACCCCTACATCTTTATGCAGCCAGTAAAGATGCCGACGTAGAGCAAATCAAAATTTTTCAGCATTTAAAAAGCAACCGCGTGGCGATAGAAAATCGATTTGCTAACACCCCAAACTTCAGATTAATTAAAGACATAAAATGGTCGCGCAACCCGTCCACCTTTGATGCATTTCGCCAACTTGCCGACGACAGAGCGCCCTATTTAATTACATCTGAATTGCTTATAAGAGAGTTTAATACCTTACTTGCCAACGATAGAGAAGAAACTCTGCACTATTCTGCAAAGCCTTTGATGAAAAGTGGGTTTCAGCTAGCGATACGCGACGACGTGCCTAATGCGCAGAAGATTATTAACAACTTCAACAATGCTGTGTCTGCCATGCAACAAAACGGGCAGTACAATAAGCTTCTTCAAATAGATTGGTTGCGTAAAGACATCAACCTCGACGGTATTGCAGATTACATTGGTCATTCTGATATTACACGCGCTTCTAGCTTACTAAAAGCAGCCTATAATCTGGATTCAACACCGGTTTCTGACGATAGTGTATTTGTGATAGACGGCACCGTTTTTACCTCTAAAGCCGAGGCATTTAATGCCTTGCCGAGTATTGAAGAAAACACTAATGAAAAAAATAGTATTGAAGCAGAAAAACGCGATGCAATGAACAAGCGAATGTCCTTACTTGATGCGACGACCTACGAGACGCTATTAAGGCGCTGGTAGGTTGTTTGCTCCCTACCTTTTTTGATGCTTTAGGAAGAGCCATGACAACGGGCTTCTTTAGCGCTGCAGGTTTATGAGTCACGGCAATCTTTGATGGCTATTAAGCGGGGTTGTCTCATACAGCTAACAATCGCGACAGGCCCCTAGCGGGCACTTATTAGCACTTATTAGCACTTATTAGCAATACTTAAATACAGGCGCCGCTAATAACACGCAACAGGCCTCACAGGGGATATGCTCCCCCTTGGCGCATGCACCCTTTTTGCCTGCAATAGGGTTTACCCTACATATACATTTCTAAGATAGTGAGCAGCTCTTCGCCATCAACAGGTTTAGACACGTAGTTATTAAAGCCCGCTTTCAGTGCTTTTACGCGGTCAGAAGTATACGCATACGCCGTCAGCGCCACTGCATTAAGTGACGATATTTGCGAAAACTCACTAGAGCGAATTTTCAGCACTAGCCCCAGCCCGTCGAGTTCTGGCATACCAATGTCAGATAACACAAGGTCAAACGCTTCCGGCATTTCATTAATCTCTTTCCACGCAAGTAGGCCGTTTTTCACCACGTTAACCCGCGCCCCGTTCGACTCTAAAAAGAGTTTGATAAAGTCTCTGGCATCCTTTTCATCTTCGGCAACTAAAATCCGCAAACCGTTTAGTCGAAGCGAAGGAGACAAGTCGCTTATTTCGCTGTTCCTCACCTCAATAATCTCATCGAATACATTTAGCGGTGCTATGGGTAGCGATACAAAAAAGGTGGTGCCAGTATCAAGACCATCGCTTTCTGCGTAAATTTCCCCGCCGTGCATTTCAACAAGGCTTTTCACAATAGAAAGACCTAGCCCAAGCCCATTCTTGTTGTGCTCGTTTTTGCCTTGATAGAAGCGCTCAAACACGTGAGAGATTTGCTCACGGGTCATGCCCTTTCCGTTGTCTTTTACTTTGAACAGGTAATTCGAATGTTCCCGTCTACCTTTAATATGAACCGTACCGCCTTTTGATGTAAATTTTAAAGCATTGCTCAACAGGTTATTGATTACCTGCTTAATACGTAAATTATCACCGAGTATTTGCGTATGTTCATCATCACAATTAATAGATAGCTGAATATTTTTGCCTGCGAATCCGGCTTCAAACGACTTAGCCACCTCTGCAATAGAATGAGTGATCTTTAACGAGTGAGTGGATAGTTTCATCGTTCCCGAGATTATCCGCGACAAGTCGAGAATATCGTTAATCAGTGCCGCTTGCGTAGACGCCGCGCGCTTGATAACACCTAAGGCATCTTTCATCCTATCGACGTTATCCACGTCCATCAGCGCCAGATCGGTCCAGCCTACAATCGAATTAAGTGGCGAGCGTAACTCGTGAGAAATACTGGCTAAAAACTGGTCCTTTGCCTTATCAAGCTCTTCGAGTTTGCTAATTTGTTGATCAAGAGACGATTTTAAACTCAGCGCATAGGGAATAAATAAGTGGTCAAATCCTTCAATAATTAACTTATCGTCTTCGGTCCAATCCACCGATTCATCTGCCACACTTTGTAAGTAAAGCTCGAAAGAGTTGCGCGGCGTTAATGATTTAAGCTTATCCTGTTTCGCGGCATCACGACCAGCCCAACGAATAGTTTTGTCCCGTTGCTCCCTAAACCACACTGTGTAATAGCCAAGCTTTGCAGACACGCATGATATATACATACCTCGAATGCTGTTGAGGTTGCACGAGTCTGTCACCTGCTCTGCCAGCCTATTTAACGTAATGGACTGCTCGGAGTTAGGCGTGGCAAATTTCTCTAGCAGTTTCATTACCGTAGATTCTGAGGGGGTTTTGCCTACAAAATAATTACTTGATGGTGTTATCACCGCCATGCCGCATGAATCCGCAACCTGCAGTAATTCTTTCTCTTTCTCTCCTATCACATCGAGCGGGTTTGAATAAGAGGTTAGCTGGTGAACAATGCTATTCAATGAACGCTGACGATTTTGGAAATGCTCCTTTTTTTCATGAAGCGTTTTTGTATGTAGCTGCCATGCATAAAGATGCCCGAGTGATTCACACACCAGGCGTTTCTTCTGATCGACATAAATAGGCTGCTTGCTATGACAAGCTATTAGGCCCCACAGCTTGCCTTCAAATACCAGAGATACCGAAAACGATGAACGCACACCCATATTTTTAAGATAGGTAATATGAGTAGGAGAAACCGAGCGCACCATAGACATAGAAAGGTCAAGTGGCGGACGCTCAGATTCTTCAATACGAGGCAACAATGGAATTGCTGCTTCGTTAACATCGAACACGCAGCGCACGCGATTCAATAAATAAAGCGCTCTGGCCTGCTGTGGGATATCTGACGCTGGAAATTTGAGGCCCTTAAACGATTTACTTCCCGATTCAGTGGCCTCTCCGATGACTTCACCACAATAGTCATCGTCGAATTGATAAACCATAACGGCATCAAACCCCACATAGTCTTGAAAATATCGCGCTATGCTATCTGCCACGTCGCTTATGGAATCGCGATCATCCACATCGGGCAGTAGTGCACGCAAGTCCATATCCATGGGTACCCACTGCTGCGCTGCTTCATAACTTAACTGTGGCGTGGGTTCTAATTCAATGACCAATAAGCCGTTAGATTCATAAGCAACGCCACTGCCTTCTTTTTCCCAGTCTTCTAGCCAGAGCGCGTTTTCTGCAAAATTCCACTGATAAGCGTGACGAACGTTGCCACCTTTTACGGCTTCAAAGATGGTTTTGAAGGTATGAGCTTCTGGGTTTGGAATGGTAAAAAGCTCAGTAATAAGCGTTTTACCTGGAACAATGTCTACTTTGAAAAGTTCGCCAATGTTACTGCTTACAACTTGAATGGTTTTATCTGCCGGATTAAGGGCTATCACGTAACCGAAACTTTGAACACTTTCGATAAGGTGAATGGGTTCGTCTGCACAATTCTCGTTTAATTGTGGCGAAGCTTGACTCATAGTGGAAACCTTTTTCTGATACGCCACTATCTAGCAAGAGATGAGGCGTCATTCAGGCGCAACATCATGAAAGCGCCTGAAAATAACTAATTCGATATGGTAAAGGTTCTAACGCCAATAATCACTTTTTCGCTTATTTTTTAATGAAAAAAACCACGTAAGCACTAAAAACGTAGATGAACTGACTTTTCACCAAGGCTGTAAGTTAAATTCTAGACCGTTTTAAGAATATGCAAGCAGTAGTGCTTACAAGGCATAAGCCCGTTGTTATAAGAACGAACGTATGTGCAGGAAGCATTGAAAACGTGCGACCTAAATAAGCAACTAAGTAAGCGCCTGCGGCAGCGCCAGTTAAATGAAAAAAACCCACCAATGCGGCCAAAAAGCCTGCTGATTTTGCTGAAAAGCTCAGCATAATAGTGACACTGCACGGCATAGCAATACCAGTAAAAAAGAAAGTGGCATAGCTGTAGGCGAGCATCACAACTAAACCGTCAAGATTTAGGAGAAATGTGAGCGCACTAATGAGTACTGACAAACTCAGTATGGCAACAGTCGAAAGCCTAAACTTTAGTAAGCTAGACAACTTAGAAAGCCGAATATTGAGTATGCTACCTGCAACAAAGGCGAGAGTTGCGAGCAGTGAATAAATAGAGAAAAGCGTTTTGCTCAACCCATGCTGCTCCATAATCATCGACGGTGCGATAGTGATGAAACAAAACACAATGCCATAGAGTAATCCGCTTGCTACGCCCATCAAGATAATCGGCGCGCTACTCTTTTTAATCAACCTGAAGGTTTCACCTAAAACGTTAGGTGAAACCGCCGGACTGTGACGGGAAATAGTCTCAGATGCGATTAAAAGAAGTAATAACGCTGCGCCCGCTATTGTTAGAACGAAATAGAAAATAGCAGACACGCCTAGTTGCTCTCCAATTACAGTACCTAGTAACGGAGCAATCGCAGGCGCAATGGCAAAGGCTATGTTGGTAATAGAGAGTGATGCACTAAGTTGCTTTTCATTAAATATTTGCCTTGATAAGCCCCGTGACACCGACACTCCAACGCCTCCGCCAAGCCCTTGCACAATTCGACCTAAAAGAAAGCCGCTGTCTGAATTAGCCAATGCAACCAAAAGAGTGCCGCACATAAACACTGAAATTCCACATAACAGAAAAAGGCGTTTATTTATGTAATCGCAGAGAATACCAGACAGCAACTGTGAACCTGAAAAAGCGATAAGAAAGATAGCCACACTTTTTTCAATAAGGCTAACGTTACTGTTGTAGGTATGGGCTAGGTCGTGAAAGAAAGGAGTATAGATACTAGTGGAAACCTGCCCCAGTACAGACAGTAATGTGAACGTACTTATTACCAAGTAAAAGTGGTACCGGGAAAGAGTCAATGTCATGTAGAGATACCAAAAAGCACTGAAACGTCCTTAGTAATAGCTTACCTCTCCCGTATGACAATTTAACTATCACTCCTGAGCCATTGAGTTCTTGGGCGTAGTGAAGCGAAGCGGCGTATTTATGAAACCATATTAATGTCAAAAAAGATTGATCTGCATCAAATAGAATATTAAACTTTCAGTAATTTCTGAAACTTCAATAGGCACACAAAATGAAGATGACACCTTTAATCACATCAGCAGTAATGCACTTTGGTGAAATGGGAAGTCGATGGGGCTTTAACAGAACTGTAGGACAGATTTTGGCTCTTATTGTGTTAAACGAAGAACCTATTTCAGCACAAGAAATTGCTGATGCGCTGAATATCTCCCGCGGAAATACCAGCATGGGGTTGAAGGAACTTCAGTCGTGGAGACTCGTCAAACAGCATTTAGTGCCTGGTGAACGCAAAGAGTTCTTTATTCCTGCAGGCGATATTTGGACGTTGGCCAATCGAGTTTTTGAAGAACGAAGAAAGCGCGAAATAGACCCAACTCTAAGCCTGCTTCGAGACCTACTGCTCGATGAGCCTGCAAACGGCACGGAAGCCGGTGCACAAAATAAGCTTAATGAAATACACGATTTATTGGAATCAATTACGGCATGGTCTGAAGAGCTACAAAACCTTGGACCAGAAAAACTTAATACGCTGATGAAACTCGGTTCTGGCGTAGGCCGTATGCTAGACCTTAAGGATAAGATTTTACCGGGTAAAAACAGCGTTAATTAAGGAGACGTTCTGTGGATGCATTCTTGTTGTCTCGATTACAGTTTGCTTTAAATATCAGTTTTCATATTCTATTTCCCACTATTACCATGGCTATGGGGTGGTTTCTTTTCTACTTTAAAATGCGCTCTAACATATCTGGTCACCCTGTATGGATGCGTATGTACCGATTTTGGGTACGGGTTTTCGCGCTAAGCTTCGCCCTAGGTGTAGTAAGCGGTGTAACCATGTCTTTTCAGTTTGGCACAAACTGGCCTGGTTTTATGGAAAAAGTGGGTAATGTCGCTGGCCCATTATTGGGGTATGAAGTACTCACCGCCTTTTTCTTAGAAGCCACGTTCTTAGGTATTATGCTATTTGGTATTCGCCGAGTCCCTAATTGGCTGCATACCACTTCCACACTTATTGTCGCCCTTGGCACCACAACCTCTGCGTTTTGGATCTTAGCGCTGAATAGTTGGATGCAGACACCACAAGGGTTTGAGGTAGTTGACGGTGTGGTTTACGCCACCAATTGGAAAGAAATAATATTCAATCCGTCGTTCCCCTATCGCTTTGTTCACATGATGTTGGCATCGGGATTAACGGCAAGCTTTTTAATCGCCGGTCTATCAGCCTACAGAATGCTAAAAGGTGACGATAAACTTGCGCCTAAGCTTGCCCTTAAAACGGCTACTTACACAGCGGCCGTGCTGATACCGCTACAGATTTTTGCAGGCGACATGCATGGGCTTAACACCCTCGAGCATCAGCCGCAGAAAGTAGCCGCTATGGAAGGTCTGTGGGAAACCACTGAGGGCGCGCCGCTACTCTTGTTTGCTATACCGGATGAGGAAGGCAGAGAAAACCACTTCGAAATTCCCATTCCCTATGCAGCCAGCTTAATTCTTACCCACGAATTAAAAGGCGAGATAAAAGGCCTCAATGAGTTTAAGGGGGAGCATCCTCCAGTTGCGCCCGTATTTTACGGCTTCAGGGTAATGGTAGGCATGGGCATGTTAATGCTGGCAGTGTCTTGGTTAGGCAGTATTTACTTAATGCGTAACCGTTCATTCCCGGTGTGGTTAAAACGTACTTTTGCTGGTATGGCATTTAGCGGTTGGGTAGCAACCCTTGCAGGCTGGTATGTTACAGAGATAGGCAGACAGCCTTATCTTGTTAGCGGCGTCTTAAAAACCACTGACGCAGTAACACAACTACCACCCAGCAATATCGCGATATCGTTTACTCTGTACGCTGTTATCTACAGCGGGCTACTTATCGCCTACATCGGCACCCTAATGCTGATGTGTCGCCGAGCAGTTGAGATTGAAGAAATCACCACCGAGGAACGCGAGATCGCAAAAGCGAAAATGAGCCCTAATAACAACCCAGTCACTGTGTAAGGAGTCACTATGTTTGAACATGTTTCACCTGAAATGCTCGGTAATATCTATGTGGGTTTATTGGGCTTGTCGGTTTTACTTTATGCCATATTAGACGGCTACGACTTGGGTGTGGGCGTACTGATACCGCCTCGCACCGAAGCCTTTAGAGACGACATGATAGCCTCTATTGGCCCATACTGGGATGCCAATGAAACTTGGTTAGTACTCGCAGTAGGCCTGTTACTTATTGCCTTCCCTGAAGCGCACAGCGAAGTACTGCAAACTCTGTATTTGCCGGCAACCTTTATGTTGCTAGGGCTTATTTTACGGGGCGTTGCCTTCGACTTTCGCGCAAAGGTAGTACAAGTAAATAAGCGTAAATGGGACCTAGTGTTTAAGTATGGCTCTTTGCTTACTACCCTAGCCCAAGGCTACATGCTAGGTATTTATGTAACTGGCCTTCGCACCGATTTGTGGGCACAAGCGTTTGCCGTATTAGCAGCACTGGGTGTAACAGCGGCATACGCGTTTATTGGCTCGTGCTGGCTTATCTTAAAGTCGGAAGGTGAATTGCAGCAAAAAGCATATTACTGGGCAAAACGAGGGTTAGGGATATTAGCGCTGGGTATTGTGTCGGTGAGTATTGCCAATCTATCTCTGCATGAAGAGGTGCGCGACTTATGGCTATCGGCTCCGTGGGGAGTCATGCTATTTGCCATTCCGGTTACCTGCTTTGCGCTGTTAACACTGTGTGGGGTGCTGCTTAAAAAGCTTCCCCATAGTGATGGTAAAGGAGAATGGCTACCGTTCTTCATCGCATTGTTAGTCTTTCTACTGTGCTTTACTGCGTTTGCCATTAGTTATTACCCGTTCATTATTCCGGGGCAAATGATGATATCTGACGCGCTAAGTGATGCCAGTTCACTCCGGTTTTTATTAGTTGGCGTGGTGGTGGTAGTCCCTGTTATCTTGGCTTACACCGTAATGGTTTACAAAATCTTCTCAGGAAAGTCAGAGAAACTGTCTTACTACTAACTAGAGCGTGTGCTGGCATAAGAAGGCATTAAAGAGAAGCGGAGCAAGCTTACAAGCTTCAACTTTATCAAATCGAACCAAGGGGTCTATTCGATAGGCCCCTTTGCGTTTTTGTTTTATATGTTTTTGTTTTGTATGCTCAAGCGCTATGTGTTTTTGCAGTATATGTTTTTGGCGCTATAAGTTTTTTGCCTAAAATGCCTGTTGCATGGTAGAGCTTCACACACTATAAATGTGTGAGAGGAACCGCAGTGGTATATTTAATTTGCTCCATAGCAAAACTTGAGGTGACGTCTGAAAAGGCGATACCGCTTACCAGCCGTTTATAAAAGTGGTCGAAACAGGCCATGTCGGTTACCAGCACTTTTAACAAATAATCATATTCCCCCGACATACGATAGCACTCCACCACTTCATCAAAAGATGATGCATGCTGCGAGAAGGTCGACAACCATTTTCCATCGTGATTACCCGCTTTAACTTGCACAAACACGGTCATGGTAAGGCCCAGTGTTTGTGCCTGCAGTAACGCTACTCGTCGAGAGATAATGCCGCTTGCTTCTAACTTTTGTATTCTGCGCCAGCAAGGTGTGGAGGTTAACCCCACTTGCTCAGCTATTTGTGCAACAGGCGTTTCTGAATCTTGCTGTAAAATACTCAAGATGGTGCGATCGATAGCATCAATGTTAGTGTTTTTCATACATTACATATTGTCATTTTGTTGCTTCTCTAACTACGCCTTTAAAAGCACGATTAAAAGCTTGGCTTTATTTCGGCTTCAATCTCGGTTCTACTCTAGGCACTAATCTCGGCTTTAACTTGGCTGATAAGCTAAGCGCAGCGTAAGGCCGTAGGCCACTGCAATGCTAATTACAGCCACCACGGCTGAGCAAAATTAATATTCTTTTCAGCTAATTCATACTGATACGGCGGGGTAAACGGCGTCCAAAAACCGTCGGCAAGCCCCTTATCGAGGATGGTAAATTTACCCGATTGCTCATAGTTTTTAAGCATTTTGTAATAGGCACCAACGGGTAACTGTGGGTTAGACTGGCGAAACACGACCTTGCCGCCATAGGTGTTGTACATATGCTTTTCTGCTAGAAAAATCATAACTTGGCGCTTTGCAACATCGTCGCTAATGCCATCTTCACTGGCGCTACCCGCAAATTTAGTTTTAAATTTTTCTACCAACGCTGCATCAACAGCGAGCTTATTTTGTACGACGTAGTCGTCTAGCACCCCTTCAATAATAAGTTCTGACAATTTTGTTAGGCTGGCAAGTGCCACCATGGCATTTTGTTCTTCACTGCTACTCGCTTGAGAGGCCATTTCAGCTAAAACCTCGTCATCTGGGGTAATATCTTTTGCAGTGATAGGCTTATCAAAAAGCGTGGCTACTACAGCCGATGGCTCATCATCACTCGACTCACTGTTTTGCGCCGATTCAGATAAGGAGTCAGACGCTGACGGAGATGCTAATGCAGACGTTGGTGCAGATGCTAGTGTAGACGCAGATACTATTACAGACCCTGATGAAGGTGCTAATACAGTTCCTTCGGCAGCAGTGGCCGTACCTAAAACTAAAGCTAGACTCAATAAAGCGCCCACCGCCGTAGTTCTCCCTACACCTCTTTTGAGTCTTGTCATATTAGAGAATGAGAAAAGTTGCGAGCCAACCATACGAATAATCATAAGAATACCCTAATAACCAAATGTGAAAATATAAGCAAAACGAGGCGTTTGTCGGTTTGTTTGTACTCTAGAGATAACCAGCACAACAAAACCAACACTAATAGGTTTAGTAGAACACTTTACACAAGGAAATAGCAATACATAGCAAGCAATGCAGAGTGTGAATTTTGGTTAACGAGAGCGTTTTCTTGAAATTGGAAAATTAAGTTTTGTGTTTAGCGTGGCGATTAGAACAAGCACGATTTACACAATGCCGAACAACGAGATTGCCGGTGGAGGTAAAAGTAAAGCGGAAAGAAAAATGGCGGTCAAATTGACCGCCATTTTTGAATTTCTTAGATAGCTTGCACGTTAGCAGCTTGAAGACCTTTTTGACCTTCTTCAACTTCAAATTCTACGCGCTGACCTTCTGGAAGAGTTTTGTAACCTTCAGAGATAATTGCACGGAAATGAACGAAAACGTCCTTGCCGCCATTATCTTGAGTAAGAAAACCATAACCTTTATCAGCGTTAAACCACTTAACGGTGCCTGTAACTTTAGACATGTCGTATAGACCTCAAATATCGTAATAAATTGCGCAAAAAAGCGCGTGTAACTGTGTTTCTGTTGGTCTTTAAATTGGCGGAGTATTGAGGCTTACTTACGAATGGACTAACAACAAACACAAATTACTGAGTAACTCGAGCAGTTTTTACTTGTAGCAACATATAGCAAATAATACAAATCTCGTCTATTTAAAGACTCTGGCAAACAGCCATTGCCACTATAACACTCTTGGGAACAATTAACATACTAATTAATGGGTTATTAACCAGATTCATAAAAAGTTCATTATTGCTTTGCCGTTATTGCCGACTATTTCGCCAAGACAAGAACCAAAAAACAGTGCCAATAACACCGCTAAATGCCGGGAAATACCACGAAATGCCGTAAATTGGCAGGATAGCGGCAAGTAGAATAAATGTACCACCAACCACACTTAAGTGAGTGGTCTGAGTAGTTCTTTTCTGTTCTTGAAGAAGCGCTGCGGACGCCTTTTGCTGCTGTAGCGGCATCCGTTTTATATGCTGTAAACTGTCGTAAAGTAAGTCTGGCATCTCGGGCAATTTTTCTGACCAAAACGGCAAGTTGGCTTTCACCTTCCCCATCATGGCAGAAAATCCAATCTGCTCTTTCATCCAGTTTTCTAAAAACGGTTTCGCGGTTTTCCACAAGTCTAGCTGCGGATATAACTGCCTTCCCAACCCTTCCACATACAGCAAAGTCTTCTGCAACAGCACCAGCTGGGGCTGCACCACCATGTCGAAACGGCGGGCTGTATTAAATAGCTGCAGCAGTACGTTACCAAATGAGATCTCAGCTAGCGGCTTTTGAAATATAGGCTCGCATACAGTTCTAATGGCCATTTCAAATTCATCGATGTTGGTGTCTTGAGGTACCCAACCAGAATCGGCGTGAAGTTGCGCTACTTTGCGATAGTCTCGATTAAAAAAGGCGATAAAGTTCTCGGCCAAGTAGCGCTTATCTTCTTTATTTAAGGTACCTACAATGCCGAAGTCGATAGCGATATATTTGGGGTTATCTGGGTGTTCGGTGGAAACAAAAATGTTACCCGGGTGCATGTCTGCATGAAAAAAGCTGTCGCGAAACACCTGGGTGAAGAATACTTCTACACCGCGCTCTGCTAACTTTTTTAAATTAGTATTTTGCGCAATTAACGCATCGATATTCGAAATGGGAATACCGTAAATTCGCTCCATAACAAGCACATTATGACGACAGTAGTCACTGTATATTTTAGGTACGTATAGGGCATCAGAGCCCTCAAAGTTGGTGCCCAACTGAATACCGTTAGCCGATTCACGCAGTAAATCAAGCTCATCCACGATAGTCTTACGATACTCCACCACCACTTCAACCGGGCGCAAGCGCCTGCCATCGGGTAGCCAGCGTTGAATAATATTGGCAAAACTAAACAACAGCTCCATGTCTGCCACTATCGTATCGCGAATATCAGGGCGCAGTACTTTTACCACCACGTCTTCGTTATTTGCCTTTAATTTTGCTGCATGCACCTGCGCGATAGACGCTGATGCTAAAGGCTCTTCTTCAAATTCACTAAACAGTTCGCTCAGTTCGTTTAGGCCTAAAGAGGACTTGATTATTGCCTGGGCCGCTTGTGAAGGAAAAGGCGGCACTTTATCTTGTAACCGCGCCAGTTCATTGGCAATAGAAGGCGCAAGCAAGTCTCGGCGTGTTGACAGCATCTGGCCAAACTTAATGAATACAGGCCCTAAGCTTTGTAGCGCAAGCGTAATTCGCTCGCCTTGGGATTTACCTTTGTGCTTGTTGCGCACCCAAAAGATACTGTGGCGCAATAGCCTTGCGTACCAAGGTAACCACTTTGCAGGAATTAGTTCGTCGAGGCCGTGTTCTAGCAGCACTCGATTAATTTGATACAGCCTAACAATTCGCATGCAAGTCTCTTATTTAAGTCGTTCTTCTAAATCACGTAGCCTGGCATCTAAGCGCTCTGTGCTATCTCGCAACGCACTGACTTCATCGCTAAAATGCATAACCGCGAGCTTATGTGCAGCCAACTTTTTTTCTTCCACTAAGGCATTGCCAAACACATCACCCATATTGGCAAGCATCGACATGGATTTTTCATGAAAAGCTTTTACCGTTTTCATCGACTGATGGGCAAAAACGTCATTTGTTCTAATAGCAATTAGTTCTTCTACATCTATGTCGAGATTTTGAAACAGACTGCTTACCTGCTGCGCCACGTTTAACTCACCTTCTAAATACAGCGCTTTTTGCTGAATAAGGCGAGTTAATTGGCTGGTTTCTTTTAGCGCTGGCAATGTATCGAGTGAGGTTTTAATGCAGCAGTCTTTGGCACCTAACTGCGCCTTTACCTCTTCAAAACCACCATGCTCTATCAACACATCAACCTTGTCGGAAAAAACCAGGGTAATGCCAAATGGAATAGGAGATAAAAACGCTGTCATCCGCGAACCGTCAAGGGCGTTAAGCCTCGCCTTACTGTCGCTATCCAGCGCTAGCAGTTTATTGATAGAAGCCTCTAGCGTAGCCGCAAAAAGTGCAGATGCAGGCATTAAAATTTATAACCTCGGTGAAGCGCTACAATACCGCCCGTCAAGTTCTGGTAGTCGCACTGCTCAAACCCGGCTTCTTCAAACATGCCTTTCAAGGTGTCTTGATCTGGGTGCATGCGAATACTTTCAGCTAGGTACTGATAACTCTCTGCATCATTCGCGACCAATTGCCCCATCTTGGGAAGTAAGTGAAATGAATACATGTCGTAAAGCTTACTGAGCTGCTCAGATGTTGGTTTAGAAAACTCTAACACCAATAAGCGGCCGCCAGGCTTTAGCACGCGGTAAATTGAATTAAGCGCGTTTTGTTTTTCCGTCACATTTCGCAAACCAAATGCCATGGTAACCACATCAAAGTGGTTGTCGGGAAATGGCAGTGCTTCTGCATCAGCTTGAACGTAGTCGATATTGCTGACAAGCCCGCGATCACGCAGCTTATCTCGACCTACCTGAAGCATGGATAAATTAATATCAGCAAGGGTTACGCGGCCAGTAGGGCCAACTAAGCGAGAAAATTTAGCAGTTAGGTCGCCAGTGCCACCTGCAATGTCGAGCACCTTATTGCCCGCGCGCACACCTGAACAATCAATAGTGAATCGCTTCCATAAACGATGAACGCCCATGGACATCAGATCGTTCATTACATCGTATTTCGCTGCGACAGAATCGAAAACGTTGGCAACCAAAGACGCCTTTTTTTCTTTCTCTACTTGCTTAAAACCGAAGTGCGTCTTTTGATCTGTAGCTTGCTCTGCCGTTTGTTCCACATCGTTTTCTAGCACGTGCTCTTCAGAAAGAGAGTGCTCGGATGAAGAGTGCACATCACCCGCTGATGAGGTCTGATTGTCGCTCATAACGTTCCTATTGCTAACTGTATTTCACAAAGCTGAAGTGTATAGGATTGTGAGGGTAAGCTAAAGCCTTAACGCACCCGTGAATTCGTACCCCAGCTGAATGCCACCGTAGTGCTTATCTCTTGCAAAGACCGGCCACTTTCTTTATGCCAATTGGCAAACGTATCATTCGCTGCCCTAAGACTCTTCTTCGAGGTAAGGCCGCCATCCACAATATCGTTTTTACGTAAATAATCTTCCACGTCACGGGACAACAAGAAGGTATCAATACCTAGGGAGCGAAGTGTATAAGGCCCCGTATTTCCGCCAAGCCGTGCGCCTCGCTTTTTCAAAAAAGCCCATAGTTCGGTGATGTTTTCAGGACCAAAAGACGCCACAAACTTTCCAAAACTCCCGTATTCTAAAGACACATCTTTAATCATGATGGCGTTATCTCTCACGGTCATGACTTTTTTATAATTTCTTACAATGCGTTTATCAGATGCTTTTTGCTCTAGCATCTCATCAGGCATCAACAATACTTTGTCGATATCGAAGTTAAAAAAGACCGTTTCGAAGTCGTCCCACTTATTTTCGATAACTCGCCACACAAAACCCGACTGAAACACTTTTTTCGTCATTGCGGCTAAAAAACGATCGTCCGGAATAGTAGCCACATCAGAAGCCGACAAGGGTGCGTGAAGCATAGCTTCAAGCACCCTTTTTCCGCCTTTTCGCTCACACGCTCGCTGGTATATAGAGTGAAACGATTCAGCCATAGCGTGTGTTATCCTTTTATCCCGCTGTGACGCAGTAATGCATCCACTTTAGGCTCTCGACCTCTAAACGCGACAAATAGCTCCATTGGCGGTTTGCTTCCACCCATTTCTAAGATATTCGACAAAAAGGCTTTTCCGGTTTCACGATTGAAAATACCGTCTTCTTCAAACTTACTGTAAGCATCGGCAGATAATACCTCAGCCCACTTGTAGCTGTAGTAGCCTGCTGCATATCCACCAGCAAAAATATGACCAAATCCATTTTGGAAACGGTTGAAAGAGGGTGGTACAGATACGGCCACTTCGTCTCTTACACTATCGAGCACACCTTGCACGTCAACGGTGCTGCCTTTTTCACTGTGAAGTAAGAAGTCAAACAAGCTGAATTCTAACTGTCTGACCATCTGCATGGCAGATTGATAGTCTCTGGCTGCTAACATCCGTTCTAGTAGGTCTGCCGGTAGTGGCTCGCCAGTCTCATAGTGTCCAGAAATGAAGTTAAGTGCGTCTTCTTCCCAACACCAGTTCTCTAAAAACTGACTTGGTAGTTCTACCGCATCCCACGGTACGCCATTGATACCAGATACACCCGCCACGCGCATTTTGGTTAACATATGGTGGATGCCGTGACCAAACTCATGGAAAAGCGTTACCACTTCATCGTGGGTGAATAAAGCAGGCTTATCGCCAATGGGCGCGTTAAAGTTACACGTTAAGTAGGCGACAGGAAGCTGCAGTTCGCCATTGCTCATTTCGCGACGCACCCGACATTCATCCATCCACGCACCGCCGCGCTTTTTCGCTCGTGCATACAAATCTAAATAGAAGCTTCCGCGAAGCACGTCAGCTTCATCAGTGATGGTGAAGTAGCGCACATCTTCATGCCAGGTATCTACACCAGGTTGCTCGACAATCGACAGGCCGTAAAGTTTGTGAACCACATCAAATAACCCGGACAGCACTTTGTCTTCTGGAAAATAAGGGCGCAGCATTTCATCTGAGATTGTGTACTTCTCTTGCTTCAGCTTTTCACTGTAATAAGGCAAGTCCCAAGACGCTAACTCAGTCACATTGTGCGTGTTGCGGGCGTACGCTTTTACTTCGTCTAACTCTCGTTCTGCCTGAGGCTTCGACTTAGCCGCTAGGTCGCGCAAGAAACCAATGACCTGCTCGGTAGAGTCAGCCATTTTAGTGGCTAGCGAACGCTCAGCGTAACTCGAAAATTCCAGCAGTTCAGCTATCTCAGTACGTAGCGATAGTATCTGTTTAATGATATCGGTATTGTCCCACTTGCCTGCATTCGGCCCTTGATCAGACGCTTTCGTTGAGTACGCACGATACATTTCTTCACGTAAATCACGGTTATCGGCATACAGCATCACAGGAAGGTAAGATGGAATATCTAGCGTGAACAAATACCCTTGAAGGTCTTTTTGATGGGCAGCCTGCGCCGCCGCCTCTAAGGCAGACTCTGGCATACCCTCTAACACACTTTTATCACTAACATGCTTAGTCCACCCCATGGTGGCATCCATCACATTATTTGAAAACGTAGAAGACAATTCACTTAGCTTTGCCTGTATTTCTGCAAAGCGCTTCTTTTGCGCATCAGGTAAGGCCACGCCAGACAGCGTAAAGTCTCTAACCGCGTTTTCGACTACTTTCTGCTGTTCATCATCTAGGCTACTGAACTCTTCTGAATTTTGTAGCGCCACATAGGCATTGAACAGACCTTCATGTTGCCCAACCCAAGTGCCATATTCTGACAATAATGGTAAGCAGGCATCGTGGGCCTCACGCAGCTCATCACTGCTAACCACACTGTTCATGTGTGACACTGGAGAAAATATTTTGCTAAGTCGGTCGTCAACTTCTTCTAGACGAAGAACCACATTTTGATAAGAATAATCTTTAGACGCGACTACATCGTCAATTTCTGCTTTGCAGGCCTCAATAGCGCGCTCAACGGCTGGTTTTATCGAATCGGCTTCAATGCCAGAAAATATGGGTAAACCGTCGACTAATTCAATTGCTGGGGTCGTCATAATATATTTACTCTTATCGTTGTATGCATAATCTCAATTATAAATAAGGTGGGGTTTTTTCATCGAAAAACAACATTCATTCACAGCCAAGCTTCGTCTAAACAATACCGCCACACTTCGCTGTATCATGCCATGGTTGGTAAGTGATTTGACTTAACCTGTAAGTACAACTATTTTTTAGTCGAAGATCAAAAGCTATTAACAGTGACAAAGCGCACTTTTGCTGGCCTTTCAGCCGCCACAAACCGAAATGTCACTAATGTCACATTTAAACCTTTTGTCTACTTTGTCTTCTGTGCGTATGACGCTATAATTCACAAGGATATGAAAAGGGCGAAACTATGAAGACACTTACATCGGGCGAAATAGCATCATACTGCGATGTTAATTTGCGTACCGTAATCAGATGGATAGAAAACGGTAAACTTAAAGGCTTCAAGCTTCCCGGCCGAGGGAACAATCGCGTGCTCGTTGAAGATTTCATTGAATTTTTAGAGCGTCACGACATGCCCATCCCCGACTCACTTAAGGGTGACGCAACACCTTCAATACTTATTGTCGATGATGAAATGCCTGTTGCAAAGTCAATTCAACGGGTAGCACGCAGAGCTGGATTCGACAGCTACATTGCTACCGGCGGTTTCCAAGCGGGCATAATGCTGAGTCAGTATGAGCCTAAGGTAATGACACTCGACCTGAGTATGCCGGGAATGGATGGATACAGCGTCATCGATTTCACACGTGAACAAAGCAAATATAAAGATTTAAAAATTGTTGTTATTTCTGCACTCGATGATATTAGCCTTGAACGTGCCTTAGAAATAGGTGCCGATGCATCACTTCAAAAGCCATTCTCTAACCACGATCTCACCATGGTACTCGAGCAGTTTATGTCGATGTAGGGCAATAGAGGATAAGGAGCGTTTTCATGTGTAGAGTACTATGTGCAATGTGCACCGCTTTTATACTGATGTTACCGCATGGGGTACAAGCGAAAACCCTCACTTTTGGCGTT
Organism: Alteromonas sp. LOR; assembly: GCF_000753865.1. Lineage (GTDB taxonomy): Bacteria > Pseudomonadota > Gammaproteobacteria > Enterobacterales > Alteromonadaceae > Alteromonas. The sequence continues at coordinate 94,082 of NZ_JQFW01000050.1, forward strand.
GTTCCTCAACAGTCTGCAAAAAAAATGGTGAAGTCTTGGCAGCCTCTTTTTGACTACATAGAAAATTACACCGGCCTCACTATCGATTTTCACACGGCAAAAGACATTCCCTCCTTTGAAGCTAACTTAGCAAATGGCGAATACGATATTGCCTACATGAACCCGTTTCATTTTGTCGTATTTAACTCGTCAGTGGGTTACCAAGCCCTCGCAAAACAAAAAGATAAACGTTTACAGGGCATTATTGTTGTCCATAAAGATAGTGGCATTCAATCTTTGTCCGAACTAAACGGGGCCGAGCTAGTATTTCCAGCACCGGCTGCCTTTGCCGCAAGCATAGTCACGAGCGCCAAATTACGAAACGAAAATATTGCTTTTGTTCCTCGCTATGTAAATTCCCACGATTCCGTTTATTTAAATGTAGAAAAACAGTTTTTTATCGCTGGCGGTGGAATTTATAGAACGCTGCAGTCATCTCCAGCTCAACAGTCGTTAAGGATATTGTGGGAAAGCCCTCTTTATACTCCTCACGCTATTGCTACACACCCAAGGCTAAGTGAAGATGAGAGACAATCGATAATCAATGCATTAATCTCGATTTCTAGTGATGCCAGTAGCGCCGATATATTAAAGAATTTGGGTATGAACGGCTTCGTTGAAGCCGATGATTCTCATTGGGATGATGTCCGTGAGCTTGGCATATCATCACTATCTCGGCCCCATAGTTAAAGGACTAACTGTGCGATTATCCTTGCGAACAAAAACCATTACAGGCGTGATATCAATAACCGCCTTACTGCTTATTGTTTTAGTGGTCACTATTTTTCAATTTTTAAACGACCTTGTTGATAGCAGCGTTGAAAAATCTGCAAGCACAAGCGCGGCACTGTTTGTCTCTACCACTAAAAATGCATTTTTAAGTTACGACCTTTCCTCTCTTGATGCTGATGTTACAGAAATACTCACCAACCCCAATATTGCTTACGTAAGGGTTAAAGACAAAAACAATAGAGTGTTTATTGAAAAAGGCGATTCAAGGGCATTGCAGAACACGTTTAATAAGGACACCTCGGCCTCACACACCGACGATGGCATTTACGACACACGGGCTCCCATCTTGGTGAACGACACACTCTACGGCTATGTGGAAATGGGATTAAATATTGCTTCGGTGACAGACTCGGTGTCGCGGGTGAGAAGCTGGACGCTCACCCTAGCGGTGCTTGAGTTTGTACTTGTTGGATTGTTGTCTTATTTACTTGGCTCTTACTTAATGAGACAGCTTCAATCACTTCACACTGGTGCTAAACATCTTGGCGAAGCCGTTGAAAATAATCATTATCAAAATATCCTTATCGAGGTTCGTGGTAAAGACGAACTCAGTGATTTAGCAGAAGCTTTTAATCATTTAGTGGAGCGTTTAAGAGAAGAGCACGGACAGCGACAGCGCTTTGAAGATGAGCTTAAAGAACTCAACGCCCTACTTGAAGATAAGGTACGTGACAGAACGGCAAAGCTTAATCAAAAGAACATGGAGCTTGAAGAGACAAACACAAACCTAAAAGAAGCGCAGGTGCAGTTATTGCAAGCTGAGAAAATGGCTTCCGTTGGTCAATTAGCTGCCGGCGTTGCTCATGAGATAAACAACCCTGTTGGCTTTGTGAGTAGCAACATATCAACGTTAAACGACTATATTGCCACCTATCAAATGTTATTCGCGCAAGTGACAGCGCTACTAAATAGCGATGATGAGGCTCAGCGATTAGCTCTCATTACCGATATAAAGCAAAACATCATTGATAAAGATATGGCATTTATCAATGAGGATATTAGCGATTTACTTAATGACTCCACCGAGGGGCTTCATCGCGTTGCAGAAATAGTGAAAGGGCTAAAACTCTTCTCCCGGGTAGATAGCGATGGCGTGCAGTTACACAACATTAACGATTGCGTACGCACCACATTGGCCATGGTTAATAACCAGCTAAAATATGTATGTACTGTAGAAACTAAATTAGGCAACGTGCCTGCGGTGACGATGAATATTGGCAAAATTTCACAAGTCGTGACGAATTTGCTCATTAATGCAGGCCAAGCGGTAGAAAGCACAGGTGTACATGGGAGAGTCACTATCTCCACAGTCGTCGTTGACGATTTTGTAGAGTTAAGGGTGGAAGATACTGGGTGCGGTATTCCTCAAGACAATTTAGATAAGCTGTTTAATCCATTTTTCACTACCAAGCCAGAAGGGCAAGGTACCGGATTAGGATTGTCTATTTCGTTTGGAATAGCACAGGAACATGGCGGTCGTTTAAGCGTTACAAGCGTAGAAAATGAAGGCAGCAAGTTTACATTGGCACTACCCATTGTGAAAGATATAAGCGACGAACCGGAAACCTAGCTACCTTGGGTAGCCTATTGACTAACAGTCAAGGTAGTAATGTCCGGTTAGAGTATTGAGTAATTGTCAGTACATTAAGAAAGACTCGACGTAGGCAGTGCAATGCTTACATAGTGAGAGATATCGTTTTAACAGGATTACGTTTTTTATGACAGCACCTACCCCAGAAAAGCCGGTGACATACACTGTCTTATTTGTCGATGACGAGCCCAATATATTGCGCGCGATAAAACGTGCTCTGTTTACAATGGATATAAATCTGCTGCTCGCTGATGGCGGCTCAAAAGCCCTAGAGCTAATGCAGAAGCAGACTGTCCATGTGGTGATTTCGGATATGAAAATGCCGCAAATGTCTGGGGCTGAACTGTTAGAGCAAGTCGCTAAAAACTATCCTGACACCTTTAGAGTGGTTCTCACCGGCTATGCTGATATCGAGTCTACAATCAAAGCCGTAAACCAAGGTAAAATTCATCGCTATTTGCAGAAGCCATGGGATAACCAAGAGCTCATTTCAGTTATCAATGAAGGGCTAGAACGGGTTAAGCTTAAGGAGGAAAATACGCGACTGCAAAAGCTGACTCGTCTTCAGAACAAAAAGCTCAAAGACATTAATACGTCCCTTGAAAGTGTGGTTCAAAAAAGAACCCGTCAAATAAAATTTGCGCTCAATAAGATTGAGAAGCACAACCAGGCCATGGAGCAAGTGCTGTTCAACGTAATCAGTATTAACCCCCATATCAACGGTAAGTTTGCCATTGAAGTGAGCGAACTTGCGGCAAAAATTGCCCGTATTGCACAGCTAGAGAAAAGTGATATCAAACAAGTAAAGTATGCGGGGCTCATATGCGAACTCGGCCAATTGGGTTTGCTGGTAGAAGATTTTGCCGAGCCGTTTGCTAAGTTAAAATATCAACAGCAACAGAATTACTTATCGCAAACCAAACAAGCTGCGCTTATCCTCGCTCCAGCCGAAGAGCTTCAGCCTATATCAGATATTATCGAGTTTCAGTTTGAGCACTACAATGGTTCAGGCCTTTACAATAAGGTAGCGAAAGAAATCCCTGTGGGAGCCCGAATATTGGCGATTGCAAGGGACTACTGGCGTTTGGTCACTGGCCGAATGAGCGGTGTGGAAATGCTGCCTAGAGACGCCAAAGCAGAAATGAAAAAACACAGAAACACCCGTTATGACGGTGAGTATCTTGATTTACTGTTAAGTGCCGAGGACATTGGCACCTCTACCCTACTCGATACCACAATGAAGGCCGCTCAGTTAAAAGAAGGGATGCAGCTGGCTCAAAACTTGTATAACGACAGTCATATACTCATCTTGCCTGAAGGCCACGTATTTAACCGTGCAACCATTCAAAAACTACAGCAATTTGAAGAAGAGCGCGGTAAAGCATTTAGCATTCAAATAGAACCAGAAAGCAATTCTGAGACTACAAGTCAGTAGTTTCTCTTTAAGAAGGTGCGCTAGTAGCTAGTAATTAGCGACTAGCGAACCTTTTATACCAGTCCTCATAGATAGTTACCTACTCAGCGAGACTTAAAAGGTTCGTAATTGCGGCGTGTTACCGCAGGTATAGTGGTTCTGCATCAAGGTGACACAACAAAGACTACGGACATTTTTAGCAGCAAAGGCTTGTGGCTGATGTGTGCTCAATACGCATATTTAAATGTATTGCTTGCGATTAATCGCATTATTGCCGCTGGCGATGCTATTTCGTATGTCGTTACAGTAGAATTCATGTGAGAATGGAAAAATAAGAATTGGCTCTAACAATTTAAAAGGCTTTTGTATGAAACATTTTGATTATATTTCTATTGGCGGCGGTAGCGGTGGCATTGCATCGGCTAATCGCGCAGCAAAGCACGGCAAAAAAGCGGCAATTATCGAAGCAAAGGATATTGGTGGCACCTGTGTAAACGTGGGTTGTGTACCTAAAAAAGCCATGTGGTACGGGGCGCAAATTGCAGAAGCCGTGCACCGCTATGCGCCAGAATATGGATTTGATGTTTCAGTAAACCACTTTAGCTGGGATGGCCTAATTGCAAGTCGCCAAGCGTACATTGAACGCATTCACGCATCATACGATCGCGTGTTAACAGCTAACGACGTAACTCTAATTCACGGATTTGCTAAGTTTATCGATAACAATACGATTGAAGTGAATGGTGAACGCATTACGGCAGACCACATTACTATTGCAGTAGGCGGCCGCCCTTCTATTCCAGATATCGAAGGGGCGCAGTACGGCATCGACTCAGATGGCTTTTTTGCCCTAAAAGATCAGCCTAAGCGCGCAGTCGTTGTGGGTGCTGGCTACATTGGTGTTGAATTGGCAGGTGTACTTCATGCGTTAGGTACAGAATCTCACCTAGTAGTGAGAAAACATGCACCACTTAGAAACTTCGACCCTATTATCCACGAAACATTGGTTGATATGATCAATACCGAAGGCTGTAAATTACACACCTTCGCCAGTGTTGAAAAAGTGGAAAAAGCTGACGATGGTGAATTAACAATAACGTTAACCAACGGCGAGCAGTTAAGAGCAGACTGCTTAATTTGGGCCATTGGCCGCGAGCCATCTACCGATAAAATCGGATTGGAAAATACCGATGTTGAGCTTAGTGATGACGGTACGGTGAAAGTGGATAAATACCAAAACACAACGGCCAAAAATGTATACGCCGTTGGTGATATTACCGGTGAAGCAGAGCTGACTCCTGTTGCGATAAAAGCCGGCAGACTGCTCAGTGAGCGTCTGTTCAACGGCCAAAAAGATGCGCATATGGACTATTCACTTATTCCAACAGTGGTGTTTAGCCACCCACCTATTGGTACTATTGGAATGACAGAGCCAGAAGCCATTGAGGCGCACGGCGAAAACAATATTAAAACTTACACGTCAAGCTTTGCATCTATGTACACCGCCGTAACCCGTCATCGCCAAATGACAAAGATGAAGCTTATCTGCGCCGGTAAAGATGAAAAAGTGGTTGGCCTGCACGGTATTGGACACGGCATGGATGAAATATTACAGGGTTTTGCAGTGGCCATAAAAATGGGCGCAACAAAAGCCGACTTTGATGCCTGTGTCGCTATTCACCCTACCAGCGGTGAAGAATTCGTTACTATGACCTAACCTCTGGGCTTTGAGCTCTGGCTTGGGCTCTGGGCTTGGAAAGTAGGCTTTGGGCTTGAGCTCTCAACTTGAATTCATGACTTAATCAGCAACTGTGACCTTCAATAGGTCGCAATTGCTGTAAAATATAAACCGTAGGCCGCCTTTGAGATTAAGCGGCCTTTTTTGTGAGCTAAAAAAAATCAGCCTTACTCTTTATCCACTCTGTTTCTTCTTACAAACAACGTAAATATAATGTTAACTGGCATTCATCACTTAATGAAAGCGACTAGTCGCGTTATGTTTATATTACGTTTATGTTGTAACGTATGATATCAACAACCAATGCTGTTCTTGTTTACGGGCTTCTGAGAAAGAAACAACAACACGCACACTATAAAAACTAACGACATTAAAAAGTTGGAAATAAATACAATGAAAAAATTATCACTGAGTCTCATCGCATCAGCGATGTTGGCATCAGGCATTGCTCCTACCTTTGCACAGGAAGCAACGTCTCAGAGTAAAGAAGAAAACGGCTACGATGTGGATAACTGGGACGTCAATAACCCGCCTTATGCACTTAATGAAGTGGCAATAAGCACCACTGAAACCACGTGGTCAAGCCTCGATGTGGCACCTAACGGCAAGTATATGGTTTTCGATATGCTTGGCGACCTATATAAAGTCGATATCAATGGCGGTGATGCGTCGCCACTTACCCAAGACTTCGCATGGAATATTCATCCTTCTATATCGCCAGACGGTAAGCAGGTCGCTTTTATTTCAGACCGCGATGGCCTAAGCAATGTGTGGGTTATGGATATCGATGGCGAAAACCTTCATCAAGTGACTAGTGAGAAAAACAACCTTATTCACTCTCCTAAGTGGAGCCCTGATGGCGAATACCTTGTGGTAACAAAGGGTATTATGTCGAGTCGCAGTATTCCTGCGGGCGAGATTTGGATGTATCACAAGTCAGGCGGTGACGGCCTGCAAATTAAAGCGCGAAACAGCGGAAAGCGTGACCAGCAAAACATTGCTGACCCTGTTTTTTCTCATGACGGCAAATACATCTACTTCACAGAAAATACCGTTCCTGGCAGCCGCTTTGAATACAATCGCGACCCGCTAGAAGGTATCTTTGCCATTACCCGTTTTGATCGTGAAACCGGTGAAGAAAGCCGTTACATCAGCGGCACTGGCGGTGCAGTGGTCCCTACTCCGTCACCAGATGGTAAATACATTGCGTTTGTTCGCCGCGTGAAAGACAGAACTGCTCTGTTTATAAAAGACGTTAAAACGGGTATTGAAACACCTCTCACACTAGAGCTTGAAAGAGATATGCAGGAAGGCTTTGGCTCTGAAGGCTACTTTGCGTATTTCGATTGGATGCCCGATAGCTCGAAAATCGTGTATTGGACAGGCGGAAAGTTCCACACCATCGATATTGCTGACAAAAGCACATCAACGATTGAAATTAGTGTAGACGCCAAAGTGCAATACGCTGACGCCCTTCGTTTCGACGTAGACGTGGCTCCAGACAAGTTCGATGTCAATATGATCCGCTGGTCTCAAATGTCTCCCAATGGCAAAACCGTTTTATTTCAGGCGCTAGGTAAGCTGTACGTTCGCGACGTGAAGTCGGGCAACATTAAGCGTTTAACCAAACAAAGCGACCACGACGAGTTTTACCCACGTTTTTCTAACGACGGTAAAAAAATAGTGTATACCACGTGGGACGACCAAGATTTAGGTACCGTTCGGGTAGTATCAGCGAGAGGCGGTAAAGGCAAAGTCATCACCGAACAACCGGGCCATTACATTGAGCCATCATTCTCCGCAAATGGAGAGAAAGTGCTGTTTCGCAAATTTACGGGGGGCTACTTGCTGAACCCTAAGTACTCTGTAGAGCCAGGTATTTATGTGGCTGACCTTGAAGAAGACACCGTCAATAAGGTGACCGACGGTGGGTATAATGCCCACTTTGCAGGCGGCGACGAACGGGTTTACTTTACTGAGTCTGCAGGCGGTGAAGCCTATTACGAAACGCAGCTATCTAGTGTAAACCTTAAAGGCAACGACAAGCGAACTCATCTATACGGCAGCACCAAGGTAAGTGAGTACAAACTTTCTCACGATAAAAAGTGGATTGCCTTTGTCTATCAGTTCAAAACGTATGTGGCGCCGTTCGTCGATAATGGTAAGAAAATTACCATTGGTCCAGACATGACTTCACTACCAGTAACACAGCTTTCAAGCCGTGCTGGAGAGTACCTAACGTGGTCGCCTGACAATAAAACCCTAAGCTGGTTTAACGGCCCGACGTTGTTTAAGCGCTCTCTTGATGAAGCCTTCGCCTTCGTTGACGGAGCCTCAGACACATTACCAGAGCCAGTGGCACAGGGAATGGACCTATCGTTCTCTACCGACGCTGACAAACCATCAGGGTATAAAGCACTGGTAGGCGGCAAAGTGGTGACCATGCGTGACGCTGACAATACGCAGGAAATCATCGAAGATGGCGTTGTGCTTATTAAAGACAACCGCATTGAAGCTGTCGGCAAGCGCAGCGATATCGAGATCCCTGCCGACGCGATGCAAATTGATACCAGCGGAAAAACCATTATTCCAGGCCTTATTGATGCTCACGCTCACGGTTCCCAGGGAAGAAATGAAATCATTCCACAGCAAAACTGGAGTCAGTACTCGAATGTGTCCTTTGGTGTCACCACTATTCACGATCCGTCAAACGACACTACTGAAATATTTGCAGCGTCTGAGTTACAGCGCAAAGGTAAAATTGTAGCACCACGTATTTACTCTACCGGCACCATTTTATATGGCGCAGAAGGACTAGGATACAAAGCCATCATTAACGATTATGACGATGCTTACTTCCACGTTGAACGCTTAAAAGAAGCGGGCGCGATTTCAGTAAAAAGCTATAACCAGCCACGTCGTGACCAACGTCAACAGGTGTTATGGGCGTCTAAGAACCAAGAAATGATGGTAGTGCCTGAGGGCGGCGGTAAGTTCCAGCAAAACCTAACCATGCTAGTTGATGGCCATACAGGTTTAGAGCACAGCCTACCGGTGGAAAAAGGCTACAGCGACGTAACTCAGCTTTGGAAAGCCACAGAGTTTGGTTACACCCCCACGTTTGTTGTGTCTTATGGCGGAATGATGGGTGAAGAATACTGGTACGACAAAACAGAGGTGTGGAAAAACCCTCGCTTACTGCGTTATACCCCATCAACTATATTAGATAGACGTGCTATTCGCAGACCTAGCGCACCAGAAAATCAATATAACCACCAAAACGTGGCTAGCTACGCTAAAGAGCTTCGCGACAATGGAGTAAGTGTACATATTGGTGCTCACGGACAGCGTGAAGGTTTAGCCGCTCACTGGGAGCTATGGATAATGCAACAAGGCGGCTTTACTCCTTGGGAGGCATTACGCGGAGGTACTATTGATGGTGCCAAACACTTAGGTATGTCTAAGGATCTCGGCAGTATTGAAGCCGGAAAACTAGCAGACTTAGTGGTAATAGATGGCGATGTACTCAGCGACATTAAAAAGAGTGAGTATGTTGAATATACCGTGCTAAACGGCCGTGTGTACGAGTCGGAAACGATGAATGAAGTAGGCAGCAAGAAAAAGCGTAAACCATTCTTTTTCGAGCAAGACAATGCCACCTTTATGCCACAGGCAACAGCCGATGCGGTTGAGGCCAAAGCGCACCACTTCCATTGGGAGCATTAATTCTGCTGAGCAGTAATTAGCGCCAACAGACGGGCTAAATAGCCCGACATAATCTGTAACACTTAAAAGCCAGCGATGAACGAGTTGATACCTCTCATCGCTGGCTTTTTCTTTATCTTCCTATTTTTTAGATGAGAAATACCAGTCCGCATAGATAATTGCCCACTCAGAAGGCGCTGGCAAGTTTCCTAGCGAAGCGTGGGAATGCAGGAATGACTGTTCCCTTTCAAATTCCCAGAATGAAGCTAGGGAACTTGCCAGACCTTCCCGAAGGGCGAGTTTAAAATGTCCGTACTCTTTGTTGTGTCACCTTGATGTAGAACCACTGCACCTGCGGTAACACGCCGCGATTTCGAACATTTTAAGTCTCGCTGAGTTGGTAATTATCTATGCGGACTGGTATAAAAGGTGCTATAAGTATTCAACAAGAAGCAGCAGTGCTTTTCTTCTTATCACAGCTTTTTGTTTCAGCTTTCGACTTTCAATCTTAAAAGGACTTATGAACGTGAATCGAAATGTTCCCAGTATTCTCATTATTGTCGTTCTTTTATGCATGTCAAAGCTTGGGCAAGCGGAAGGCACACCCATCTATTTTCAAGACTGTTCATTCATAGATTTCGGCGAACAGGACACCTCTCTAATGACTGAGGCAGAAAAAATTGAGGCTATGGATAAGTCTCTTTTTAGCGTACTTGATCAAACCGAAGAGTGCATGAACAATGCCGCACAATCTGCTGCGCAAGGTATTGCTGATGCCGCGGGCAGTGGTGCTGGTAGCGGGTCAGGCGCACTTGGCGCAAACGGTACCGGTACTTCAGGTGAGAGTGCGGAACAATCCAATGCACAGTCTGCATCGACCAACTCCCAAGCCTCGTCCACTAAATCAACCTCGGCGACGTCGAAAACCACCGTTGGTGGCCCCTCGCAAGGCGGAAGTTCTGCCGTGTGCGACGCGGTAAATACTGGGCTACAAGGTGCAACCACTGAGTCGGAAAAAACACATTTTAAAGAATTAAAAGAACAATACGGCTGTAAATAACACTAAGAAGAAGGAAAGGAAATGTCTTCATTTAATAAAAAACTAATTACCGTGGTGGCTACCGCCTCGCTCTTATTTTTAGGCGGTTGTGGCTCAACGCAAACTAAAGTCTCTAGCGTAGGGCCTTCTATGGTAGGTCCAGGCTCAGGGCAGCCATTAGGTTCATCGTCTAACTCATATAACTACAATTCTTCTATTTTTATGGATGTTGCGGTTCCGGTCTTCGACCCGGGTTTTCCCACTGAGAGGGATGGAAGCATTGACTATGACGAGATTGAAGAAGAAGGTATTTGGCCCCAAGTTCGACGCTTAGAAGCGAATCGCTTTGCCGTAGCGACTAAAGAAGCACTGGGTAAGACAAAATCCTTCGGCAGTATAAATGTGACTCCCGACGCTTCTGCATTAGCAGACGTTTATGTACTTGGAATTATTAACTACTCAGATACTGAAACGGTAGAAATTGGTGTAAAAGTAATGGACGCCAAAAACACCGTTTGGGGCGAAGAGGAATTTGAATATCGGGTAAGCGAAGGATGGTACAGAGATGCTATGTCTCGCGGTGAAAATCCGAATGGCCCTGTTTTCGACGACATTGCTAAGTTTGTATACGGCCTACTGAAAGAAAAATCTGAAGCCTATAAAAAAGAGGTTCAAACCATTTCTGACCTTCGCTACGCTCAAATGTACAGCCCAGAAAGCTTCGGCCAGTATCTTGAACAAGGTCGCAGAGGCACAATTGAATTAGTGAGTGCCCCATCTGAAAGCGACCCTATGCTGCGTCGAGTTCGCGCTATTCAAGCTAAAGACGAACAGTTTATAGATAGTTTGCAAGAAACTTACGACTCTTTTTGGGTGACCACAGAAGAAGCATACAGAAAATATCAGATGGAAACCTTGCCTGAAGCAAAGAAAATACGCGAATTAGAAGCCGAGCGTACCACTAAGCAAGTAACTGCTGGGCTGTTTGCTGTTGCCTCTGTACTACTAGGGTCAAACTCAAGCTCGACAGCGGGTCAAGTTGCCGCTGCAGGTGCAGGCATTGCGGCTATCGGCTCGCTTAGCCAGGCTATTCAAACCAATAAGGAACTGCATGCCCAGCGTGATTTGTTCGACGAAATGGGGCAAAACTTGGATATACAAGTCGCCGATCAAATCGTTGAAATTGATAATCAACGCATTGAACTACAAGGCACAGCGAGCGAGCAGTACTATCAACTGCGCGCTAAGTTAAAAGACATTTATGATATGGAAGCCACTCCGATGACAGCGCTTTAAGCGCTGCATTAACGAGAAGCCTATGCAAAGCGTTGAAAAAGCGATAGAAGAAAGTCGAGCAAAGAAGAAAGCGATAATTAAAAAGTCTTTGCTTGGCACGTTAGTGTTAATTGTGGTTATCGCTGTGGGTGGGTTTCTCGTTTTTATGTTACCGGTAACATCCACCGAAGAACGGGTCCCTCGTAATGAAAATGACACGACGTCATCCCCCTCCTCTATCGAAGCAAGCCAACAAGTGTTTAGCGAAGCGCAGCGAAAAGCCTTACAAGTTGCATTGAGCAAAACCAAAGAGCAGATAGAAGCAATGTCTGCTCGCGTTAGCTATTCAGAGCGCTTTCGTGAGGCCGCAACGACCATAGAGAATAAGCTCAACGACGCTTTTAATGCGTATGCTGCGTCTAACTATGCCAGTGTGGAACAGCGCATCAATGAGATAAATGATGACAGTAGTGCTTTGCTAAACGCGTTTGAATTAGCCTATACCCAACCTTATGAAAAGGCACTGGCCGCGTTTAATCAAAACGACAACGGCACTGCGTTTAATTTAAATCGAGAGTCGTTATCCATAAACCCGCAATACGCGTTAGCTAATACCCTTCAGCAGCGCATAGACGTATTTGAGCAAGTGCAGGATGCCTACGAACAAGCTCGAATAGGTAAAATTGAAAACAATATTACAAAGCAACAACAAGCCTACACTACCATCGTAAAGCTCGATCCACTCAGAGAGGACGCCTCACAGGCGCTTGCGGCACTGAATAAGCAGCAGACGGATAGCCAGTTTGCCTCTTTGTTAGCACAAGCAAATAGAGCCATAGTAGATAAAAATTATGGCGTTGCTAATCGGGTATTAACCGAAGCTGCTGCCATTAAGACAAACAGCGAAGAAGTGAGAGTCATTTCCCAGCGACTCAAAACACTTATTGCTGGTGAAAACCTCAATAAGGTTGAGGAGCAAGTGGCTATTTTTATAAGCGCAGATGAGTGGGAGACCGTATCGCTACTTGCCGCTAAAGGTTTAACTCAATTTCCCACCAGCACCTCACTTTTAAAGGCTGATAAAAATGCAAAAGCAATTATTGAAAGTCGTCGACAAATCGCAAACTTTCAACAACGACCTGAGCGCTTAGCAGATAGCAATATAAAACAGGCTGCCATGCTGGCGTTAAAAAATGCAGAGCCTTATTTTAGTCAGAGTGAAAAGCTACGAGCACAAGCAGACACCTTCAAAAAAACTATAGACGACGTGAATACACCACGGGACGTGACTATCACCTCAGATAACGATACCTACATAAAAGTATTAGGCGTTGGCATAGTGGGCGAAGTGAAAACTAAAACTATCCAGCTTAAGCCCGGTACATACCGCCTAGAAGGAAGCCGTGAAGGATACCGCTCTGTTATCGAAAATATTCAGGTCACACCGTTGACTACAGATTTATCTGTACACATCACTTGCACAGAAAAAGTATAAGGAAACCATTTTGAGTAGCATTGATGAAGCCATTGCTAAGGGAAAACGACGCCGAAAAAGTGCAGCGATTTTTTCTCTTATTGGGCTGTCGATTATTATAGCTATCTATTTTAGTTGGCTATTTTTAACTAAAGGGTATGCCTTTGCTGTTTATCCTGAGGATGCGGCAAAAGCGCCTCAGTTTTCTGTGCTTAGCGGCAATGCTTTTTTTATTAGCGACAAACTTTACGTAATTGGAAACTCTGCAGATGTTTCGGTATCGGCACCTAAGTTTATGCCAACCGAACTTACTGTTAACAGTCAATCGCCCAGCACCATCGAGGTAGAGCTAGTGCCGCTACCTGCCACATTAACTATTTCCACTGAGCCCGAGTTATCAGATATCAGTTGGTATATTAACGGCGAAAAAATAGCGGTCGCGAGTATCTTAAAAACCGAATTATCGGAAGGGCAATACAATATATCTGCGGTTCATCCTTTCTTCAGTAAAGCTCTACTGAGCGTCACTGCAGACAAAGCTGAGGTTATTGAAAAGGAATTAACGCTAGAGCCGGTTGAAGGTAGCATGATCATAAACTCGGTTCCTAGTGGCGCAGCGGTCTCAATAAACGGTGAGACAGTGGGCAATACCCCTTTAACAATCGCTAAGTCTGGCGGCCGCTACGACGTGTCCTTATCAAAGGATGGATTTGAGCCGTTGCACGATACTATTGAGGTTAGCAACCAACGTCTATCACCCCGTCGAGATTACAATCTTCAACTATTGCAGGCACAGCTAGCCATTGACGTAGCGCCGTCTGGAGGCATTATTAGCATCAATGGCAAGCCAGCAAAGTCGAATGCTAGCGTAAACGCTGACGTTACCCACTTAATAACGTATGAAAAGCCTGGCTTTGTGCCACAACGTGAGCGTGTAACGCTCACCCCTGGGGAACAAAGAAACATTCGCTTTGAGTTAGCACGAGAAATGGGCGACGTCAGTCTCACCTCATCGCTTACCTCTCAGGTAGTTATTGATGGCGTAAAAAAAGGTGAAACCCCCTTGCGACTTCAGCTTCAAACCCTTCCAGCGCGGGTATCTTTTCAGCGAAGTGGCTACAGAACGGTAGAAAAAAGCATAACGCCTACTCATAACAAGCTCACCACCGTAAACGCAGAAATGCTGACAGAGTTTGATGCCAGACGCCGCGACGGCACGCCTTTATTTGTATCTTCATTAGGCATTCAGCTGGCGCTGGTGTCACCTAAGGAGTTTACAATGGGCTCGCCACCTAATGAACAAAACCGAAAGCGAAATGAGCATCAGCTTAACGTGGATTTCTCACGACAAGTTTGGGTATCGCGGCACGAAATTACTCAAGGGCAATACGCTGCTTTTAGCGGTCAAAATAAAGGCCAAGGACAGGCAAAAAACAGCAAGCAGCCTGTGGCTAATATTTCATGGGAAAATGCGGCAGCCTTTACTAATTGGCTAAGCGAAAAAGAGGGGCTTGCACCTTTTTATGTGATGCAGGGCAAGCGCGTTGTGGGCATTAACGCTAACGCGAAAGGCTACCGACTACCCACAGAAGCCGAGTGGGAGTTTATCGCCAAACTGAATCGAAGGGCCTCCCCCACTACCTTTGTATGGGGAAATCAGCAACGAATACGAGACAAACAAGGCAACTTTGCCGATGCCTCGTTAAAGGGCAAGCAAACCTTTATTTTAAAAGATTATGACGATGGGTTTGCCAATGCAGCGCCAGTGGGTTCGTTTGATGCTGAGCGCGGTGGCTTTTTTGATTTAGACGGCAATGTTCGTGAGTGGGTGCATGATGTGTATTCTGTAACACCCCCTCAAACTAGTGGCACGGCAGTGGATTACTTGGGCCCAACGAATGGCAGTAAGCACGTTGTCAAAGGAGCCTCGTTCAAAATAGGCAGACTAAAAAACATAAGAGCCAGTGTGAGAAGTGGCGAAACTAGCCCACAAGATGACATTGGTTTTCGCATAGCAAGGTATGAAAACTAATATGAAGAAAAAATTTATCATTGCGGCCATTCTTTTGATCGTTGCCGGAACAGCAAGCGCATACTTAGTGTCGTTAGACGCTCCCCAAGACTTTCCAACAAACATTTAGCGCCAAGGATTTACTATGAATAAAAATAATGCGTTATCAATGAATCCAAGCTTTCTCTTTAGCGGCGGCGTTTTCCTGCTTATTTTCGCTATTGTTCACTTTTTATTTGCCGGGGTTATTAGGCCGGCAGCGGAAAAGGTCATTGCAAGCACAGGCACAGCCTCGCTTTCATCTATCTGGGTTATTTTGAAAGATATTGAGCAGCAGGTGTGTATTTCCTTAATGCTATTTTGTATTTTTTTGATGGTATACAAACTTTGGAAGTTGCTTGATGAAGAAGAAATTTATTCTCGCGATCTGCTGCCAGAACACAATAAAGATACACCGTTAGCTATTGATGAGGCAATTAACGAACTATCTTCTTCCTCCTATAGTGACACTCCCGCTTATAGCACTTGGATAAACTGCATTCGACGTTATAAAAACACAAATAATGTTCAGCATGCTGCCGATGCTATTCATTCATCCATTGATAACATTGCTGCACAACTAGAAAGTGGTAATAACGTTATTCGATACATCATTTGGGCGATTCCCTCTATTGGCTTTGTGGGTACTGTGCGCGGTATAGGCGCAGCCCTTGCTCAAGCTGATGCAGCGCTTGAGGGCGATATTGCTGGAATGACCGCCTCGCTTGGCGTGGCATTTAACTCTACCCTCGTTGCCCTGTTTATCTCCCTTATCTTAATGCTGTTAATGCATCTGCTTAACGGTCGCCAAGATACTATGGTGATCCGCACACAGGCATCATGTGAACGTCACTTGCTCTCACATTTACATAACTAATAGAGCAACGTAAGCATGCCAAAAACCCGTAAACCCGTAGACGGATTTAATCTTGCCTTTCTCGATGTCATGGCATGCGGGTTAGGCGCCGTCATCCTTATATTCATTTTGGTCGATTTTAACGCGTTCACTCCCACTCCTACTGATGAAAAAGAAAAGCTGGAACAAGAATTAGCGGCAGCACAAACCGAGCAGCAGCATCTTAAAAAATCAATAGATGAAGTGAACGATAAAATAGCCCTTGAATCGGCCAAGCAGGACGATGTTGAACAAGCCCAAAAAGATAGCACGCAAGATCAGTCCAAGCTGTTACAAGATATGTCTACCGAAATGGCTGTAGTGGCCGATCTTGAAAATCAGCTGGCTGCGCTATCTAAAGAAGTGGAAAAATCGGCCAATATTCAAATGCAGGGCACCGGCGAACAGAACTATATAACGGGTCTTAGGATAGAAGGTTCAGATATAGGTATATTAGTTGATAAAAGCGCGTCAATGATGGGAGATAACCTGCTTGATGTGTTGAGCAAACTGGCGTTAAGCGATGGCCAAAAAGTGTCTACGCCCAAATGGGTGCGTACAAAACGAGTGGCACAGTGGATGCTTGCAAGAGTACCTCAAACATCAAGGCTTTCTGTTGTAACCTTTTCTGATACAGCTGAAACACTGGGGATCAGGAAAATCATTAGTGCAAAAGTCAGTGGCTCTATGAATGCAATTGTTAAAGATTTAGGTGCAGTGGTACCAAGTGGAGGAACAAATCTCCAAGAAGGGCTTAAAGTATTGTTTGACGCTAATTCAAACATAACCGATGTTTACATTGTGACAGACGGACTACCAACACTAGGTGATGGTTTACCACTGAGCTGCAGAAACTTTATTAGTAGTAAAAAATCCATCTCGTCTGACTGTAGAAAAGCACTGTTTGTAGAAACCGTAAAGCGCGCGAAGAAAGGGGTACATTACAACGTTATTCTATTGCCCATTGAGGGCGACCCTTTTGCCACACCTATGTATTGGGAATGGACCCGAGTGACAAGCGGCACATTTCTTTCACCAGCACCGGAGTGGCCGTAATGCGGAAAATTCAGCGAGCTCCCGTAGAAGTCTTCAACATTGCGTTTTTAGATATTATCTCCTGTGCCTTCGGCGCGGTTATTATGCTGGTATTACTTGCAAAAAATGGCACTGAAGATACCGAGCGAGGTCCTAGTAACGTAAGTATTCTCATTGACCAGGTTTTGCAAGCACAGGTAAGTGTGGAAACGCTGAAAGGTGCACTTTCAGATAAACAACAAGAACTTAAATCGGCTCAAAGCAAAACGGCCTCGGTAACCGATAAGCAAAAAAACTTAAACTCCTCCATACCTCGTGCCCAGCAAACAATCACGCAGTTACAAGACAAGGCATCATCACTGAGAGCTGAAATTCGCCAAGCCACCGCCATGTTAAATACGCCTAATTCAACAGATACTCCCGATGATGATGTAGGCGGTATACCCACAGACGCAGAATATGTCATTTTTGCTATCGATAACTCAGGCTCCATGTCTAATGGAAGTAGCTGGAATAGAGTGATCACCATTGTTAACGATATTCTGCAAAACCACCCAAAAATGAAAGGCTTTCAAATTATGTCGGCCGACGGTGGCTTTATGTTTTCAAGTAAGGCTGGGCAATGGCTGGACGACAGACCAACGCTCAGAAAAACAGCCATGAACCAAATGCAAAGCTTTAAAGGTGGTGCGAGCCAACCTGAAGCTGGTATTTTAAAAGCAATAAAGCTCTACAAAAACACAAAAGGGAAAGTGAGTCTTTATGTATTTGGTGATGACTATCAGCTAAGCAATTTTGACCGAACGGTAACCCAAATAACGCAGGCAAATGCTGGTGCGGATGGTAAGCCAATCATACGTATCCATGGGGTAGGTTTTAGCCGCGGTAGTGGCAACGCCCAGCGCTTTGGCGCTTTTATGCAAGCCGTTGCTAAGCGAAACCGCGGTGCGTTTGTAGGCCAGTATTTTTAAGAGCGTCACTACTGAAGCTTGTTTTACTTTGTTACATTTTTTATTGCCTAATTACGAAGCGAAGTGTGCTTACAATGTTGTAATGTGTTCCCTTAGACCGTAAGGTTTAGTGGGTCATGTCTTTAGACACGAAAAGGAGTTTTCATGTCACATCAAGCGTTTGTTCTTACGCGAAATAATCACGAAATAGCTAGCGAAAGAGATGAGGCTTATGAACGGTTTCTTTGTATCTTACCGTCGTGTGGTTTTGCCGTCACCACTGGTGCTATTCAGCCTCCACGAAGTATCTTAAACAATACCTACACTTTTTTTATTGATGCAAACTATTGCAGTACAACAACGTTACTTAATTTGCCAGTTGTGAACGATTTTCCCGACCTAAATAAGGTCGTCTTCAACGTGTATGCAGCAGACGTTGATTTCCACTACGCAGCATTACAACATGGCATAAATGGTGTTTTTCACATTGAAGATAGTTTGGAACTGCTTGTACGGGGAGTGCAGCAAGTGCAAGCGGGAAATAAATGGTTTAGCCGTGAGGTAATGAGTCGTTACATTGACGCTAATTTACTAGCAAAAACAAAGCCGCTAGCAAGGTTACAGCCACCGAACAAATTGCTGACAAAACGTGAGTTAGCTATTACCCGCAAAGTGGCTGATGGTGCTCAAAATAAAGAAATTGCAGACTGCCTTCACATTAGCGTCAATACCGTTAAGACCCACGTATACAGCATTTTTAGAAAGACTGAATGTAGAAATCGTGTGGAACTTATAAAATGGTATGCGCAGCAATTTAGTCAACTGCAACAAGTCAGCAATTAGCTATTAGTAAGAAAATTTATTTGATGGCCGGCGCCTAAGTTTTAGAGCGCCAAACACCTTTATCCATGCCTCGTAGGACCAATTCAGTCACTGCCTTCTCAATGCCTTGTTTCACACACTCAAACATAGGTTCATTCGTGGTGTAACCGGTTTCAGCCTCTAGCAATCGTTTTAATGACACATACCTAAATAGCCCAGCCCTGACTTCTTGGCTAAGCACTTTTTTCGACGTTGAGACAGAGATTAAAACCTGCCCGGTTCTGACATCAACTGCCCGCATATAAATAGAAATAAGGTCTTCTCTGAATAGCTCACTTGCTCCAACACCAAAGTACTCAACACCAGCCCCCCCGGTACGAATATTGGTGTCGTAACTGATGACGCCTCCTTCAATAATTATTCTTGCTGTTGTCAAAGGGGGGAGATCACCGTCATTATTCTCGTCTGCACGAATAATCTTACGTTCTGTAAGAATGTTCTGTAGCCCTTCACGCTCTACTGGTAAGAACCAAGAAGTCTCGCTCAGTGTTTGCACAAGAATTGACGTAGCGCCTTGCGTAACAGCGGTAGAGAATGAACTCGCACCGCTGCTTGGCTTATACTGGCCGGTTTGGTCTCTAAACGCATAAACAGATACTGGAATTTGTCCCATGGGAGGAGGTAAAGATTTCACTTCCGATAGTGTTTTGCTTTCTTTGATAATATCTGCCGCGGAAGCATTTGGCGGCAATGTGTTAGTGATTGATTCGCAGCCACAAAGGACAAACGCCAATACTAAAAATACGGTACTTCTCATGTGTTTCCCTACCCAAACCGTGGAATTTCTACAACCGTAACTTCACCTGTAAGCAAGTTAGTAATATTAACTACAATGCTATCAGGGTTACTTGTGATCAGCTCTACCTGAAAATCACCACTTACAAAAATACTGTCTTGATTGAATATGCTGTCTATGGGGTTACCATCTGCGTCATATTCCTGCTCGCCAAAGGCAATATCGGTTATCTCACGTACAATACGATTGATATAGGCACGTTCAAGCGACTCCTGTAAGCGTTCGTCATAAGACCGTTCATTTAAAGACGCACTGTGTGCATTTTGTGAATTGGCTTTGCTGAGTAAAAACGACCCGTTTAATGGGTTGCCACCAAACGATGGGTTGATAGGCTCATAGACCAATTCTGTTGCTAGGGCAGTAAACTGAAATACCGCTCCCAAGGTTATCAATGCTGTGATTAATGTCCCTTTTTTCATTACCATTCATCCCCTGCTAAATCTGGGCTTCTACTATCAATACTCGCGTTCGCTACAGCATCTAACACTAAAACAATGGCTTGCTGCACTTTCTCGTCCATAGGCACCTGACGACGCCCCATATAAGTTTGGTAAACCACTTTGTTGTCGTATATTACCGAAAGCAGTGTTCCTGCTTGGGGAACGATAATCTCTTTTACGACTAAGTTTTTACCTGAACTGTCGGGAACTTCTCGCCAGTATTGGCTGATTCTAGAGGCAAACTCGTGACCTTGACGACTGATACTGTTGTCTAGCAGCAGCCCGCCCAGCCGGATTTCTGCTCCGTGACTCGTCAGAGAAAAGACACTAATGAATAGTGTAAGACATGTGAAACGATACAAATACTTCATTGCATTGAATAAGGCCGAGCTTTCGCTCGGCCTGTCGCACTTACATTTGAACAACAGTAGCGACGTTGTAATCGCCTACTTGCGTAACGCTTACCGTTCCGCCGTTGCCCGTTATACTGCCTGTTACTAAGTTATCATTCCCCATTTGAGTTACCTCAAATGTGTTTGCGTCACCTGTAATAGCAAACTGACCGCCACTCTCATCAGTAACCCAGTTGCCAACGCCTTCTTGCATCACGCTAATCATATTGTCATTACCGTTTACAAGTAGGTCGAGAAGGTTGAGTTCACCGGACTGCGATACCGTTATCTCATTAAAACTCGAGCTTGCATTACTCGCCAGCTCTACTGACGCTACGTTTTCAATGCCTTCTTGCGACATTTCGATAATATTGTCATCTGCGAAAAATGTTGATTCACCAATACCGGCCTGCGCCAGCGCTAGGTTAGCATCGCCGTCTTGATCAATTTCTACTGTATTGAAAAAGCCCTCGAAGTTGACCGCGCTAATTTCATTCGCATCACCGACTTGTGTTAAATCAAACTCATTGAATAAACCAATCACACCGGCATATGCTATGTTGCTATTACCCACTTGATTAATTTCAAATGTGTTAGCAATACCACCAATAGTTTCTACCGTAGCTAGGTTAATATCACCAATTTGGTCGATGTTAACTTCATTGTCTGAGCCATCAAATGCGCCAGTGGCAATTTCATTGCCGTTACCGTCTTGTTCAAATTCAAGAACGTTTGCATCGCCGACCATGCTCCAACCAATCACGTTCTCGTCGCCGTCCTGGTCTATTTCAATGTCATTATCTGAACCAATAACGGTTAAATCTGAAGTGTTGTAGAAACCATCTTGAACAACGTCGATTTCGTTGGCATCACCACTTAACTCTCGAACGTAAGATTCGTGCCAATCGCCACTCTGATCTACAAACACTGCATTGTCGTTTCCAAAAATAGCATTATCTGCAAAGTTGCCACCGTCGCCTTGATAGATTGAGAGGGTATTACCACTCCCCGATATGCTGTTTATTGAACGACTAAAAATAAAGCCAAACGGACCGCCATCACCCAATTGCACGAGGGATGCTACGTTATCATCCCCTTCTATTAAAAACTCTGCAGTGCTGTCTAAACTGTCTTGTTCAGACTCAAGGAAGTTGCCGTTACCAGTGATGCTTGCGAAAAGCGTATTTCCCGACTGCATTTGCGATGCGAGTACTTCGTTGGCATCGCCCGTTACGTCAACAACGATGGCGTTAAGATCGCCCTCTTGACTTAAGATCGATTCGTTGCCTACTTCATTTCCCTGTGGCGCGGTTTGAGTTAGCGTAATTGCATTGCCTTCTGCTGCTGCAACAAAGTCTGCATTAGCCTTGAAGTCTACCGCTTTTGAATCCGGAACTTCCTGAGCTGAAGCCCATCCGCTCGCTGCAACTAAAAGTAAAGCACTCGCTATTTTTGTTCTTTTCATTTTCACGTTTGTCTCCCCATGGTAATCACATCATTCTATGTATTGGGTGATGTTAACTACCATTTCATTCCCTATTTGATAAACAGTGAAAGACTGTTCACCTAACTGATTTACATTGGCAACATTGTCAAATCCATCTTGAATAATTTCGAAATAATTATTGTTGTTTTGCTGCAATAAATTGACAACATTTCCCTCACCTAATTGGGTGATGATTGCCTCATTATTGCTGCCGTTTTGAACAACATTAGATAGGTTTGCGCCGTTGCCGCTCTGGATGATGTTAGTTATGTTATTTAGCCCAAACTGACTGACAGCGATGAAGACCGTTTCATCATCTATCGTAATAGCTTGAGCATTCAGACTTATTGAAAGAGAAGATTCCACCATGTCGGAACTTGTTGATAAGTCGGACTGTTGTGCATGAGCAGGAAGATGCAAAGTTAGAAGGCTACACCCTGTGATAACTGCCAATGAAGCGGCTTTGAATGCCTCCACACTTTTAGCAACTTGGCCCTTTTTAACCTTTAACTTCTTGTCCATGAGAACGACTGCTTCCTTGATTAACAACAAAGGTGACTTCTCTATAACACTCTTTAAGGCTTTGATAATCTATAACCAATAAGTTGTATTTATTACAGATTGAAAACAGGCAAAAAACGTTTAATCAACGACTTAGAGGTTAAACCTAGTACCATAGTGCTAGTTTATCTTGATTAAAACAGCAGTCATAAATATTGGTAAGACCACTAGCTTTTTATGTGATTGGGTACGGTAAACGATTTCCCCATTTTCTTTTAACAAACGATAAGAAAGAATGTCTATCACTTAGTAATTAAGTACTAGTTTTTTACTTTACTCGCGTTTTTCCCTAGTGGTTAAGTCGTATTTTCATATAATTTTTACGATAAAGGTGGCAGCTTTTTAAATTTGCGCTATATCTTTTAACCGTTAGTTATACCAGACCGAACGAGAAGATTTCGTGATTACAGTATTAAGCTAATTATGGAATCTAGTTATGAAAAAAACGCCTTTAAAAACAGGCCTCTCAGCATTGTCATTAGCCCTACTTCCGCTAATGGCGTCTAGTCATGCACATGCCTCAAAAGCCGAAATTTTCGATGACAGTGTTATCGTGGTTTATAAAGAAAATGTAAGCAAAGCCCAGAAAATGCGTGCCCGTTCATCGGTGGGTGCCCGCATTAGTGATGCAAATAGAGATGAAATTGACGATCGGTTTTCAAACCTATTAAGTGGCCGCATTGCAAAATTGGAGCTACGCGGAAAGTCTGTAAAAGACGCCATTGAAATTTTGAAGAAAAATCCATCGATTAAAATTGCAGAGCCAAACTACTTATATCGAAAAGCGCTTCTTCCCAACGACCCGTCTTATGGAGACCTATGGGGTCTGAATAATACTGGACAAGCCGGTGGTACCTTTGATGTTGATATCGATGCACCTGAAGCATGGGATATCACAACGGGCGACAGTAGCGTTGTGATAGGCGTAATAGATACAGGTCTTGACTACAACCATGAAGATCTTGCTGACAATGCGTGGATGAACCCTGGAGAAATCCCCGACAACGGTATTGACGACGATGGCAATGGGTATATCGACGATGTGTACGGTATTGACTCGGTAAATGGTGATACCGACCCAATGGATGATGACTCCCATGGTACTCACGTTGCCGGTACCATAGGTGCAGTTGGTGGCAATGGCGTTGGTGTTGTGGGTGTTAACCACGACGTTTCAATTGCCGCATGTAAATTTTTAGGCGCAGATGGCTCTGGCTCGACAGCGGGCGCGATTGAATGTATTGACTACTTTACCGACCTAAAAGAAAACCGCGGTATTAATGTTAAAGCGACCAACAACAGTTGGGGTGGCGGTGGCTACAGTGAAGCATTAGAGACGGCAATTGAAGTGGCAGGCCAAGCGGGAATTCTTTTTGTTGCTGCAGCCGGTAACTCTGGTTCGAACAACGATAATGTAGATAACTACCCATCTAACTACGTTACTACCACTAATAGCTTGATGGCTGTTGCAAGTATTACTCGCACCGACGGAGATAGTGGTTATTCATATGGTATTGAAACGGTAGACATTGCCGCACCGGGTTCATCAATACTATCGACCATACCGGGTAATGGTTATGCGGCCTATTCTGGCACATCCATGGCGACACCTCATGTTGCAGGTGCAGCTGCCTTAGTTTGGTCTTTGAACCCAGAACTGACTCCCTCAGAAATGAAAGAGTTGCTAATGGCAACGGGTGAGACAAGCTTGTGGGCAGATGGCCGCACGGTTTCAGGCAACCGTTTAAATGTGTTAAACGCCCTTGAAGAGGCCGACCCTACACCAGGCTTTAAGCTTGGCATTACGCCTGGCTCAGCTGAAATGGAAGCAGGTGAAAGCTATACCTTCTCTGTGGAAGTTGGCTCTATCGCAGGCTATGATGAGGAAGTACAGCTATCATTAGCCGAGGCTAGCGATATTGCCTCTCTTAGCGCAAACACTGCCATGCCTGGCGATACAGTCTCACTTGTGGTTAACACTTCTGAAGACACTGCATGGGGTCAATACAGCTTTACCGTTAATGGCGTAAGTGGCGATATCGAAAAGTCGAAGTCGGCAAACTTATATGTTTATCCGCAAGGCCTAAACGATTTCCCTTACGAGTATTTAGAAGAGCCAGTTCCAACGTTGCCTAACGAGGAAGATCCAGAAGACGTTGGTGTTGACCTTGTTATCAACATTCCAGATGAATTAACCATATTTGGCATGCAGGCCTCGGTGGATATTACGCACACCTACAGTGGCGACTTGGTATTATCTCTTACCTCACCACAAGGCACCACGACCGTACTGCGCCAAAACCAAGGTGGTGGTACAGACGATATTGTTGAGACCTATAGCTCTGATGCATTCAATGGCGAAGTAGCAACAGGTGACTGGACGCTGAATGTGCTTGATACCTTTAATGGTGACAACGGTACAGTCAATACGTGGAGCTTAGTGGTTAGCGGTATAGGCGAAGTTGGTCCAACACCACCTAACTCGGCATTCACCTTCGATGCGTCTGGTTTATCTGTAAGCTTCACCAACAATAGTAGTGACGTGAACGATGATATTGTTAGCTACAGCTGGGACTTTGGTGATGGCGCTACATCAACAGAAGAAAACCCTAACCACGTGTATGCTGGTACAGGTGCTTATGATGTAACGCTAACGGTAACTGACTCAGAAGGTCAAACTGACGTAGCGACAGAAACCGTAGCAGTTTCCAATAGCACTATTGTTGCAGAAGTGGATCGTGCAATGCTATCCCGCTTCGGTTCGCTTCGCGTTGACCTATCTTATAGCGGCTCAACAGCAGACACCGTTATGGTATATCGCAACGGTGAATTACTTGAAGAAGTAAGCAACACGGGTCGTTATCGCGATAGAAGTAGAGGTATGCAGCCTGGTAATTACACTTACATGGTATGTGACGAAACATCGGCCTGCTCTGCTCCTGTGACAGTAAGCCTATAAGCTAACAAGACATTGCTGCTAAGCAGTAATGGTTAGTTAAGTAATAGCCGACCTAAGGAAGGGTCGGCTTTTTTTACTTTAAGCCTTCCTCATCCACGTTAAAGAAAATTGCTTATGCCAAGCTAATGCCTTACTTTTAAACCACTCGTTTGCCATTTATAGGTAATGTATGCGCGGCCTTAAATACTCCTTACTATTGGTTTTTTTGTTATTCACTTTGCCATCAATCGCTGATAGTTCTCGAATGAAGACTCTCAGTGAAATCAAAAATTACACTCAAGAAAACCAACAACAAATATTGCAAGATTTTACGTCTCTTTTAACCCTTCCCAATGTGAGTGCTAACACACAGGACATGCTGGTTAACGCCAAGTGGATAACCAACTATATTGCGCAAAGAGGGTTTACCTCTGAAGTCGTATCGGCTGGTCGTGCACCTTATATTTTGGCAGAAAAAAGCGTGCCGGGAGCGACCAAGACTATCCTCATTTACGCCCATTTTGATGGACAGCCAGTGGAACCTGCGAACTGGGCCACACCGCCTTTTATACCTACGTTGATTGATAAGCCCATTGAACGTGGTGGTAAACCCGTTGATTGGGACGGCAAATCGCCACTAAACCCAGAATGGCGACTGGCGGCTCGCTCAGCTGGCGATGACAAAGCCCCAGTTATTGCGCTAATGGCAGCACTAGACGCTATGGAAGCCCACAACGTAGCGCCTAGCGTAAATATAAAACTTATTTTAGACGGTGAAGAAGAAGTGGGCAGTCCAACATTAGAGACTATTTTACAAGAACATGGCGACAAGATGACTGCCGACCTCATGCTATTTTGCGACGGTCCAATGCACCCAAGCAGAAATAAGCAGTTAGTATTTGGTATGCGCGGCAGCATGACCGTAGATATCACCACTTATGGTGCATTAAGCCCACTGCATAGCGGCCATTACGGTAATTTCTCTCCAAACCCTACCGATGGATTAATGCGCCTGCTCACCTCAATGACCGACGAACAGGGCACTATTTTAATCGATGGCTATAACGATGAAGTGCGTCCTATCAGTGAAGTGGAGCGACAGGCAATCGCCAACATTCCTGCAGTGGATGAGCAGCTTAAATACGACTTAGCCATTGCTGAAAGCTTGGGTAAAACAGTACGAGTAGAGGAAGGCGTGCTTAATCCAGCCATTATCGTTAAAGGACTGCAAGCCGGTGGCGTAGGTAATCAGGCGCGCAATATAATACAGTCAGAAGCCACGGCATCTATTAACATGCGATTAGCTGCAGACCAAACGCCAGCATTCTTGCGCAAGAAAATGGAAGCACACATCAAAAATCAGGGTTACACCATTGTGCATGAACCGCCTAGCGTTACATTACGCCGGGAAAACAATAAGGTGGTGATGTTAGATTGGCGCGCTGGTGCCTACCCTGCCTTTCGCTCAAAAATAGATAGTCCACAAGCAAAAAAATTAGCAGCTATCATGAATAGTATGGACGAACAGCCAACAATCCTAACGCCAACTCTCGGCGGCAGTTTACCCATATATTTATTTGAGCAGGCGCTTGATATGCCCATTATTATTCTGCCCATCGCTAACCATGATAATAACCAGCATGGTCGCAATGAAAACCTTCGGTTGCAGAATTTGTGGGATGCGGTAGCGATGTATGCCGCCATTTTATCGGAATATGATCGCTAAGCGGGTTTGATCTGGGCAGTATTCGCTGTGCAAGTAAATACTAAAACGTGAGTAAGGGTGAAGAGAATCGCGTTTGTTAAACGCGACTCTCTCATCTAATGAGTAAGCGGGCTTTAAGCATGCCTTAATAGTGCTTTAAAGCATGCCACAACCGCACGTTTTCTATAAGGACTGTAGTTATCTATTACGTCCATACTGCTCGTGAGAAGACACCCAGTCAGACGAGCTTATGGCTGAGGCCAACGATATCTCTCCAGCCAGTACTACCGATGCAATGATTTCAGCGAATTTATACACGCGGTCGCGGCCATAGCAATCAAGCAGCTCTAAACACTCTCTTTGGGTACCAATACCGGTACCGCCCCCATAGGTAGCCACGATTAACGACGGTATGGTAATAGAGACATACAAGTCTCCTTCCTCGGTTAATTCTGAGTACATAATTGCCGCTGATGACTCGGACACGTTTGCCACGTCTTGCCCCGTGGCGATGAACATTGCAGTGATACCGTTTGGTGAATGCAGGCCAGTATTGTTTACGCCAGATAAGAATGAGCCTACACCCGCCACTCGTCCATGATAATCAATTTGTTTAGGGTCAACCCGCATCACCTCTAGCAAATGCTCACGCTTAATGGTGGCCTCTGCAGTTACGCGCTTACCGCGGGTACGCATAATATTAATTTGTGACGCTTTTTTATCGGTAGCGAAATTCGATTCCAAATAGAAATTCTCAATACCTTCATAGTGGTCCAGTATCCACCCGCAGGCAGCAAATGTGGCTCTACCCACCATGTTTTGGCCGGCTGCATCGCCCGTACGGTAGTTAAAGCGAAGGAAGGCAAATTTATTAGACAGAAAGTGGTCGATATAAGTCAGCTGAGCAATACTGGACGTGGCCTCAGCTTCTTCACGTATTTTTTCAATATTTTCCTGTACCCATTTCACAAAGTCTCTTGCACCTCGGGCATTTTCAAATATAAACACAGGCGCCCGCTGCATGGCATCGTCAACAACGGTAGCAGTTACGCCGCCGCTCATGTTTAACAACTTCATACCTCGATTATACGATGCCACCAAGGTACCTTCTGTGGTTGCTAAAGGCACAACAAACTCACCTTTTGCGTGCTCGCCATTTATTTTTACAGGGCCTGCAATACCAATTGGCACCTGAGCTACGCCAATAAAGTGTTCGATGTTGCCTTTCAAATCATTGGGGTCGATAGAATACTTCCCTACATGATTGACCTTATTACCGGTGGCGCTTTCAAAGTATTGCTGACGAGTTTTAATAATAGACTCGCCATAATCGTCTAAATCATCTCGCGGTATATGTGCGCTGCGTTGCCCAGCTAACGTAATATTGTCCTCTACCTCAAACTTCAACTTTCCAAACGGAGATGCAGAAAAGCAGATCCCAAGCTTTCGCTTTTCCGGGCACGCGTCTTTTTCGATATCTAAATGTAGCGTGATGGTTTGTCTAAGCGCGAAGGGCCTACCGTCAGATTGATTAAGTTCAGCTGCAGGTAAAAACGTATCGTGAGTAAGTTGAAGTGAAATTTTATCTTCTGGAATTTTCTCTCCATCCAAAGAAACCCAATGCAGCTTTTCAATGGTTGCGTCTTTTAATCTGTTTTTAAGCGAGAACGATAACCCCGTGCTTGTTTTTGAGAGGCTGGCGCGTGTGTAGAGTTGTTTTAATAATATGCTGGGCACAAACATGAGACTTCCTTATTAGCGTATACGTTTTCTATTTCTTATTTATTTCATTGGCATTTGTTTTCTATTTTTTCTTTTTCATCTTATTAGGACACTTTCTAAGCCAATGCTTAGGTTACTGCAGATCCCTGATGTTTTTATAGCACATTCTTTATACAGATCTATGACTACTTGTTATTTAATGTAGGTCAATCTTTGCTGCTTTTTACAAATTTTCTTATCTATTTTTGCGCCACGCTTTTCAAAAATGAGCCAAACACCCATTTTTATTGACCTTCATAGCCCTGGGCTTTCGCTAAATTACACACCACTAATCAATCACCTAAAGTTTATGTGTCGTCGCAACAACGATGACTAGAAGGTATCTGGCAGCAATAAGGGAGGCGTCATGGAATGGGATGCCAGGGATAAACCGTCTGCAAGGAAGAGACAGCCAGATACCTTTTTTACCAAGGCATATTCGGTTAGCTAATCACACGGAATAGGCCCTGTTTGATACACCTCAGCGTAGGGAAAAAGGAGCAGTAATGAGAAAGGGATTATTCCGAAAGGAAGCAATTGCTCATCAATCGACGGCCATTACCGGTCGTTTATTGATGACACCAAAACCAGCTTTCATGGTTATTGCCGCAGTATTAGTCATTTGGTTAATGGTGGTTATTGTTTTTCTGATGCAAAGCAGCTACGCCAGAAAGGCCTCTGTTCAGGGGTGGTTAGAGCCCCATGGTGGTGTATACAAACTCTACGCCGACCCACGCGGAGGACAGGTAGCAGATATCTTCGTTAAAGAAGGTCAGTATGTTAAGCGCGGTGCACCGCTTTTAAGGGTGAGTTACAGCAATAAAAATGCGTTCGGGGCTCCGGTAAGCGAAAGGCTTCTAAGGGAATTAGAAGAAAAGCAAAAAAGAACACAAGAAATTATCGAGCGCTTACACACCCTTCATAGCAATGCCTTGCATAAGCTCGATGTGTCGATTACCCATGCAAAAAATGAGCGAGTAGAACTTCAAGACATCACGAGAATAACACGCTCACAGTACGACGTTACGCTGACTCACTTTGAGAACACTCAATCCCTTTATCACGATGGGCACGTTAGTCACATTGCTTATCAAGAACAAAATTTAAGAAAGCTCGCCAGCGAAGAGCAGCTAAAGCGTGCCCTTCAAAACCAAAATACTGCGAACAATAAGATTTCATCGCTGACTCAGGAGCGAGCATCTCTGCCCATGCAGCAGAAAAATGAACTAGCGAATTATCAAAATGCGCTCAGCGATTTGAATCAACAGATAGTGGCTCATCACAACACTAATGAAGAAACTATTTATGCGCCTCAAGGAGGGATTGTATCGGGCCTGCATATCAAATCCGGCTACGATATAAAAAGTCATAATCTATTGCTCACTTTAGTGCCTAAATCTTCTTCCATGCAGGCCCATATGTTAATTCCCGTTCACTCAGCTGGATTTATCGACGAAGGACAAGCACTCAACATTCGTTACGATGCGTTTCCCTATCAAAAGTTTGGTATGCAGTCGGGTCATATTCTTCGCATCTCGAAAACCTTAATCTTACCTGGCGAATTAAACGACGCCCCGGTCATTGCAAACGAGCCTGCTTATTTGGTGACTGCCGAGCTTATTAACGAAACGCTTGTGGCCTATGGTGAACATATTCAATTAAAAGCAGGAATGACATTTTCTGCCGATATTGAGCTAAGTCAGCGCACGCTCATAGAGTGGTTGTTAGAGCCGCTTTATAGCCTTTCAGGGAGGCTATGAGCATGTTCACGCAAGCAAGGACACCACTCAATATCTCGTTTTTCCAAAAAACCAGAGTACCGCTTATTTTGCAAAGTGAAGCGGCAGAATGTGGGTTGGCCTGCATGAATATGATTGCACAGTTTTACGGTGACAAACGAGACCTCAACCATCTTCGTCAATCCATGTCAGTATCGATGCGCGGGTGCACACTACTTGATGTAATGAGTATTGGTCAACATGTTGGCCTGCAGTGCCGTGCGCTAAAAATCGAAATAGACCATTTGCGCCAGTTAACTTGCCCCGCCATTTTGCACTGGGAGATGAAACATTTCGTTGTGTTAACCCACGTTGATAATAACAGAGTCACTATCAACGACCCCGCACAGGGAAAGCGTACTTTGACGCTCAGCGAGGCCTCTAAGTCAATAACGGGCATAGCCCTTGAAGTCTCTCCTACTGACAGCTTTGCGCCAGTGAGTACCGCGCCTACGCTCACACTCAAAGACTTTTTCGTCAACGCTATTGGTTTCAAGCGCAATCTCGTTACGCTTATTGCGCTGTCCATTTTACTGCAGCTTTTTGTACTGGCCAGCCCGTACTATATGCAAACCGTAGTAGACGATGTGCTGGTTTACAGTAATGATGCGCTTCTCAATGCGCTAGCCCTTGGCTTTGCCTTGTTGCTACTTATTGAGATATTCACTTATGTATTGCGCAAACTACTCGTATTATCTGTGTCTATGCGCTTGCAGCTACAGCTTTCCGCATCCGTTTTTAAGCACCTTCTTTCACTACCTTTAGACTATTTTGCCAAACGCCATGTGGGAGATGTTGTCTCTCGATTCAGCTCACTAGGACAGATAAGAGAGTTTCTAACTACTGGGGTTGTTACCGCTCTGCTCGATGGTTTATTAGCCGTTATCACACTGGTGGTCATGGCGGTGTATTCCATACAGCTTACCGCGTTAGTTGTTGGAGTAATGGCGCTGTATGTGGCCTGTCGCCTCGCCGTGCTTTCGTTTATGAAACGGTTAACAACAGAAAGAATTGGCTTAGCGGCAACGGAGCAAAGTCACTTCATTGAAAGTATGCGCGGTATTTTACCCATTCGGGTATATAACCAAGAAGTGCAGCGCCACAGTCATTGGCAAAACAAGCTTGTTGCCACGTTAAATAAAGATATTAGTCTGGGCAAGCTGAACATTGGCAATGACGCAGTGAACAAAACCATGTTTGGCCTTGAGAATCTTGCGGTTATTTATGCCGGCGCTCTGCTTGTGATTGACAGCACCATGAGCATTGGAATGCTATTGGCTTTTATTGCCTACAAAGTTCGCTTTACCAGCGCCGTAGATGGCGCCATCAATAGCATTATTGAATTTAAGATGCTGAGCGTTCACTTTACTCGCTTGGGCGATATTGTGCTAACTAAACCCGCCACTCACTCCCTTGGGGCTTCGGCAGAGCTTTATCCTCAGAGCCACCAACCTCAAAAACGTGAAGCACTCGATAACTCCAAAGCCAGTGGTATTAAAGCCAGCTGTATAGAAACAGCGCAAGCTGAAACATCGAGAAGCGCGAGCATTACTTTAGACAGTCCGACTAGCACAAAGAGTCGCAGCACGGCGCTACTGACGAAAAACCTGAGTTTTCAGTACAGCGAAGCAAGTGAGCCTGTTTTCAAACACATTAATTTAGCGGTGCACCGCGGCGACATTATTGCCATTACCGGAGACAGTGGCAGCGGAAAAAGCACGCTTATCAAATGCCTTATGGGGCTATACGCACCCTCTGGAGGTAGTGTTAGCCACCAGCATCACAATACGCAGCATGAAAGGTGCAAGATAGCCTCTGTGTTACAAGAGGACACCCTTTTAAATGGCAGCATTGCCGATAACATCAGCTGCTTTTCAGAAACGCCCTGTTTAGAGCAGATTATTCATGCCGCTCAGCTAGCCTGTATTCACGATGAAATAGCGTCGATGCCTATGCAATATCACTCATTGGTGGGAGATATGGGGAGTAGTTTAAGCGGCGGACAAAAACAGCGCCTATTGCTAGCTCGAGCCCTTTACCAATGCCCAGACATTTTATTTTTAGATGAAGCAAGTAGCCATCTCGATATGGCAAACGAGGAAAGCATTAATCGCCATCTTAGCGCGCTGAATATCACTCGTATTATGGTTGCACATCGCCCTCAATCGATCGCCATTGCAGATACCGTTTACCGATTAACACATACCAGTTTACAGCTTTTACCACCCTCAACTGAAGAAACAAAGCCTATAGAAAATCCCATGGAGAACACCGATGAAAATACATGAAGTAAGAGAAAGCAACGTCCTAATGACCGAATCTGAGCGAATGCAGGTTGAGGCCCAGGGCATTACGTCAAGCGGCACACTTATCCCTATAAAATGTTTGTCAAAACGAGAGCTTCAGGTTGTTCACAAAATAATGGGGGGATGCTCGAACAAGCTGATTGCAGATCAGCTGTTTATCAGTGAGCGAACGGTGAAATTTCACTGCGCCAATATTTATAAAAAGCTCAATATCACCAGTCGGACTGCACTTATCGCTGGCTGCTTCAGAACCCTTTACCGCGAAGTTGTCTCGCACTAGCGCGACGACCTCATTTTAAACCACGCTAATACAAGGAGCGTAACCAATGAAAGACCAACAACAAGCCGTAACACTAGCAGAAGAGCAACTATTTGTTGTATCAGGCGGCCGGACATATCAAGGTGAAGGTGTAAAACCACCCACCTTTAGTTTACCCAGTCTGCCGATTTATAAGGAGCCGGTTTATATCACCATGGCTATTGGTGAAGGCGGCGGTACCTTACCGGATATACTTGCCTAACCCTACGTAATACCTGCCTAACTGCGTTCAAGTTGTTGTAAGCGCAGCTAGGCAGTAACCAATGCGCTGAATTGTGCAGCCATTTGCAACACTTGATTGCTGCAGTTAAATGCTTCACTTAGAAGCTGCACTTAGATGTTCCACTTAAATGCCGCTCTTGAATGCATGAGTTTACGCAGGTATCGACGCAAAAAAGGGCGTGATGCACGTGATATTTTTCAGCGCTTTTACATTTTCATGCAAAAAGGAAATCGCATGTACATTGGACTTATTGGCGACGAGAACGACCCGCAGCTCATTCATTTGGCGAGCGCGCTTACCCAACAAAACACACCCTATTTCATTGCTAATACTGCCTATTTTGGCAGCCAGTGGACCATTAGTTTTGACCCCGATTGCAACGAAGGCTATCTGCATTTTGCATCGCCTCGGCTTATACCCAAACAAAGGGTGATGTTTTCAGAGATAAAGGCGGTGTACTGGCACCAGTACATTCCTACAAAGACCATGACAGCAGACCCAGGTTCTTCCTCAGCACCTAAAAACCTGCAACAAACATCTGCACAAGCCATGTGGATTGAACAAGAGTTGTCGAGCACACTTTTATGCTGGTTTACATACCATGGCACCAGATGGGTAAACTCTATAGACGCCGTTCGCTCGCATCAATGCAAACCCATGCAGTTGAGTATTGCGTCGCAGCAAGGAGCGAATATCCCCTACTCTTTCGTGGGCAATGCGCCTGAGGCTGCTGCGCAATTTTGCAGTAATTTGCAGGAGGTCGTTTATAAACCGGTACGGGGCGGCAAAGTAGCTCAGTTTGTTAATAAAACAGAACATCTTCGACCGTTGCTGACAACCTTGCTATCGCAGCGTCCGGTTACTTTTCAAAAATATATCAGCGGTACAAATATTAGAAGCTACGTATTAGGTAATGAAGTACTTAGTGTGCGCATCGACTCAGATGAGTTGGATTACAGAAACGACGATGGTGCAACGCCGGTAATTACAGTGATACCCCAACACATCAAACGCTTAGCGGTAAGAATATGCAAGGCACTTGGCATGTATTGGTGCGCTATTGATTGGCGCAAGACCAACAAAGATACTTACTTTTTCTTAGAAGCGAACCCGAGCCCTTTTTACCTAAAAGTAGAGCGCGACACTGGCTTAGACATCACGGGTAGGCTGTTAAACTTGTTAACTATGTAGGTTGTGACATTGCTGTAGCTTATACCCGTCCGCAGGCATGTGTTTAGTCTATAATAGTCAAAGACCCAATAAAAACCCAGCTGTTAGCAGCTGGGTTTTGTTAAGTTTCTCGTTAGGCCTATTGGCAGGCTTTTGCTTTAATTACAAAATAAAGCGTGAAAGGTCTTCGTTATCTACCAATGTTTCTAGGTGGCTATTAACGTAATCGGCATCAATCACAAATGATTCGCCGCTTTTCTCCGATGCATCATAGGAGATATCTTCCATTAAACGCTCTAGCACGGTATGAAGACGACGAGCGCCTATGTTCTCGGTACGTTCATTGACCTGCCACGCCGCTTCTGCAATACGCTGAATTCCTGAATCGTCGAAGGTTACAGTTACCCCCTCAGTTTTCATTAATGCAATATACTGCTGAGTAAGCGACGCGCTTGGCTCGGTAAGAATCCGTTTGAAGTCACCCACTTTCAGTGCCGATAATTCAACGCGAATGGGCAAACGGCCTTGAAGCTCAGGAATAAGATCCGAGGGCTTACTCATTTGGAATGCACCAGAGGTAATAAACAAGATGTGGTCCGTTTTTACCATACCGTGCTTGGTTGATACCGTGGAACCTTCAACGAGAGGCAGCAAGTCGCGCTGTACACCTTCTCGCGACACGTCGCCAGAATTATTGCCTTCGCGCTTACAAATTTTGTCAATTTCATCAACGAACACAATACCGTGCTGCTCTACCGACTCAATGGCTTTTTCCTTTAAGTCTTCTTGATTAACTAAGCGCGCCGCCTCTTCTTCAATCAGCAATTTAAACGCGTCTTTAATTTTCAGCTTTTTCTTTTTCTTTTGCGAACCAGACAGGTTTTGGAACATACCTTGAAGCTGGTTTGTCATTTCTTCCATACCAGGAGGCGCCATTATCTCTACACCTACCTGTGGAAGCGCAACGTCAATTTCTATCTCTTTGTCATCTAGCTCACCCTGACGAAGCTTTTTACGAAATGCCTGACGTGTGCCGCGGTCTTCTACTTCTTCCTTGTTACCCCATGCGTCTTCTGGCGGTGGTAACAACGCGTCGAGAATGCGATCTTCAGCAGCTTCTTCAGCGCGGAATTTCACTTTCTTCATTTCATTTTCTTTCGTCATCTTCACGGCGATATCGGCAAGGTCGCGAATAATGGTTTCGACTTCCTTACCCACATAACCCACTTCGGTGAACTTTGTCGCCTCTACCTTAATAAAAGGTGCGTTGGCAAGTTTGGCCAGACGGCGAGCGATTTCGGTTTTACCCACGCCCGTTGGCCCAATCATAAGAATATTTTTAGGTGTCACTTCTTGACGCAGCTCAGGCTCTAGCTGCATTCTGCGCCAGCGGTTGCGAAGCGCAATAGATACAGCACGCTTGGCATCTTGTTGACCGATAATATGACGATCTAACTCGTGGACAATTTCTCTTGGTGTCATTTCAGACATGAATAAACCCTTTTATAAAACATGCTCGGTCCGCGCGCTATGAAAACACCGACGTATCGGTTCGCGCAGTTAAAAAGTAGCAACAGCTTCGTTACTGCCAGTCTAGTGCACTACTATGCTGATAAATTAGTACGCTATTAACTTAGTAGTCTAGAACATCTACCGTCTGACTATGGTTAGTGAATACGCAAATATCGCCCGCAATGGTCAATGACTTTTCAGCGATGTCTTTAGCACTTAATTCGGTATTTTCTAACATCGCCGTTGCCGCAGCTTGGGCGAAGTTGCCACCAGAGCCTATCGCAATAAGATCGTTTTCTGGCTGAACGACGTCGCCGTTACCAGTGATAATAAACGATGCGGTCTCATCGGCCACTGCGAGCAGTGCTTCAAGCTTTCGAAGCGCCCTGTCGGTTCGCCAATCTTTGGCCAGCTCAACGGCCGCTTTTGTTAAATGGCCCTGATGTGCCTCTAACTTAGATTCAAAACGTTCAAACAGGGTAAATGCATCGGCGGTACCACCAGCGAACCCAGCTAATATTTTGTCGTGATACAAGCGGCGCACTTTACGAGCATTGCCTTTCATCACAGTATTTCCTAGTGATACCTGACCATCACCGGCCATTACCACTTGATTTCCACGTCGTACAGATACAATCGTTGTCACGTTAATTCCCCGTTTTGGCTGGGAGTTGATGCCGCTTAGATAGAACCTGAGCGGCAGCAACTTATCAATTCTATAAACCTTAAGTGGGGGGACGGTTTATAATTTCAAGGGGCTGGAGGGTTTGTACGCTTACCTGATTTATCTATTATAAGTTCCAATACCAAATTTGACAGGTGGCAATGTTGACTTTGCGAAGGCTGTGCTTCGCTTTTTCTGCATCTCGTTTAGACTCAAACGGACCTAAAATAACGCGGAACCAGTCTCCGTTACTTCCCGTACTTTGACGGATGAGCGCCTCTAAACCTTGAAATGCGATTTTCGCTTTCATTTCTTCCGCTTGGGCACGGGTTCTAAACGACGCGCACTGCATAAGATAGCGCTTATCAGACTTTTCTTGAGCCTGCACATCCACCTCTACCTCATAGCCAGGCAGGGTTTTAATGTACTCCCACTCTTCTTCAGGTAACTTGGGTAAGGCTTCTTCTGTTGGTGCGACAGGACGGGCAGCTTGGGTATCCACATCATCTTCAACGTTATCTTTAATTGACCATAAAAACACACCAAAGCCGAGGACAAGGGCAATAATTATCGCAATCCTAAAAACCGGAAGCGTATGTAAGCTTGGCGCACTCGACTGTCGGCTGCTCGCATGGCTATTGGCACGACTATTGGCATTGCCTGGCGCTTTCTTGGGCGTTTTTTTATTTTTTTGTGAGCGTCCACGGGAGACGTAATCGCGTTGAGCCATAGTTGGCAATATTCCTACATGTTGTCGCTAAAACACCAAATTTGGCATTTAATGCTATGTACTTTGATGATATGTACTGTGATGATATGTACTGTAATGCGAATTTTAACGTATTGCTCGCTAACAAGCTAACTGAAATCTGTTGGGTCAATATCCACCGACCATCGCACTTTTGTCGCCTGAGGCAGTGCCTGCAAAAACGGCAGTGACTGGCGTAATACGCTATGAAGTGGAGCCCGCTTGTTGTGGCTGCATATCAACATAAACCGAAAGCGCCCCTGTCGTTTTTCTATTAACGATGGAAAAGGGCCACTCATTTCTATGTCATTGTTGCTCGCCGCAAACACACTGCGGCTTCCACTTAAAAAGGCAAACGCCAACGCACTGTCAGCAGCTTCACAGCGCACCACAAATTGACTGATATAAGGAGGTAGCCCTGCCGCCTTTCGCTCCATTAATGCATGGCGGGCAAAATGGCCATAGCCGTTATTCACTAAATCTTGTAACAGCGGATGGTGGGGGTTGTGAGTTTGTAACCACATTTCGCCGGGCTTGCTGGCTC
The DNA here is from genome assembly GCF_000753865.1 of Alteromonas sp. LOR. GTDB lineage: Bacteria > Pseudomonadota > Gammaproteobacteria > Enterobacterales > Alteromonadaceae > Alteromonas. The sequence continues at coordinate 132,304 of NZ_JQFW01000050.1, forward strand.
TTCCTGCACGCCCTGCAAGCTGAGTGACTAGCTGTGCTAACTTTTCAGGCGCTCTAAAATCGGCGCTAAACAAGGCACCATCGCAATCAAGCACGGCCACAAGCGTAACGTGAGGAAAGTGATGCCCTTTCGACAATATCTGAGTGCCAACAAGTAATTGATACTCCTGGCGATTAATGGCATCTAAGGTTTGATGAAGTTTATCCTTTCCTCGCACCGTATCGCTATCAATACGCACCTGCTTAACATCTGGAAACAAAGAGGCTAGCCCGTCTTCCACTTGCTCTGTGCCGGTACCTGCGGTAACGAGGGACGCGCTGTGACAAGCTTCACATTGCCTTGGCATTGCCCTGGTGCCGGCGCAGTGGTGACACTGCAACCGATTTTGCGACTTATGCACGGTGTAAGGTCTGTCACATCGCTTGCAGGTTACCGTTTCACCACAGTGGTGGCACAATAACGCAGGCGCATATCCGCGACGATTCACAAATACCAGCACTTGGTTTCCCGCATTAATATGCTGGCGCATGATGGTTAACAGCGCTTGTGATATACCGTAATGCAGAGGTTGATCTCGCGCATCTAGAAGATGCTGGTGGGTATTCTGTGCACCACCTGCTCGGCGGGTAAGGTGTAAATGGGCGTACCGCCTACCTAAAGCGTTATTAAGGCTTTCTAAAGCGGGGGTTGCACTACCTAAAAGTAAAGGAATACTGTGTTGTTTCGCTCTCATCGCCGCCAAGTCGCGGGCGTGATAGCGAAGCCCATCTTGCTGCTTAAACGACTCATCATGCTCTTCATCTACAATGATCATCCCTGGGTTAGCAAGAGGAGTAAAAATTGCTGAACGGGTTCCGATGACGATGCCTAACTCACCAGATTTTGCCCGCTGCCATACCCGCAGCCGAGCTTTATCAGAAAGCTGGGAGTGCAATACCCCAACATCGATACTGAAACGCTTCTCAAAGCGAGACACGGTTTGTGGAGTCAATCCAATTTCGGGGACAAGTATAAGTATTTGTTTACCGGCTTGTAATAAAGGCTCGATGGCCTGTAAGTAGACCTCGGTTTTTCCGCTTCCCGTCACGCCTTCAAGCAAACTGACGGCAAATTTACCCTGCTGCTGATTAAGCGCTGCAATGGCAACAGACTGCTCGGTATCGGGAATGGGCTTTTCATCAATGGTTATGGTCGATAGCCATTCTTGCTCTCGCACTTCAGGCACTACATCAACCACTTCGGCAAGTGACTTATCTATAAGGGATTTAACCGCTGGCGCACCAAATAACTTTCGACTTTGCTGCGCTGACAAACTGGATTTTTGTAGCGCCTCAAAAAATGCTTTTTGTTTTGGTGCCCGTGTTAGTTCATCAGATGAAGTGTGTTCCCCCGTTTCAGTCAGCCGTATTCTTTCTTCTGGCAATACTTGCGCTGTTTCACCCTTTCTCAATAAAACAGGAAGCATGGTGTGAAGCACTTCACCGGGTGCATGATGATAATATTGCCACAGCCACTGTGCCATTTTCAAAAGCACTGCATCTATGACGGGAGCTTCATCAAGTACCGTCTCTATGGCCTTTAACTTATCGGCATTCTCTATCTCAGGAGCGTCTTTGTTTGGCTCGTCAACAACAATACCCACCAGCTTTCTTGGGCCAAAGGGCACGCGCACTCTCACGCCTGCGGCTAAATCGCAATGATAAGTATAAGTAAACAACTGTCGCAGAGGCACTGGCACCGCAACACAAATATAAGCCATGGTAGAACGCACCTCTAAAGCTACTGTCTTCGTTGTTTATTAGGCCCGATAGCTAACCGTTAATATGACGAGCTTATACGACGAGCTAATATAACGAGCACAGTTAACAAGAATGAATACTCACGATTAGCGTGAGAGTTAAGATATGGGATATTTAAACACAGATTTCATCGCTGCCATAAAACCATCTCAAATAGTTTTAGATTACCTTACTAACCCTATTTTTTGACCCTATTTTTTGCTTTGGTTACACAATACCAGTCCGCATAGATAGTTACCCACTCAGCGAGATTTAAAATGTTCGTAATCGCGGCGTGTTAGCGCAGGTGCAGTGGCTCTATATCAAGGTGACACAACAAAGAGTACGGATATTTTAAACTCATAAAGCGCTTGATCGCTGGCGCAGCTTCCTTTATTATCCGCCGCTCTTTTGCGATGGGTTGTTCTAAGAACCGCTCATCATTTGAATATTAAGTTACGTATGGTGTTTGGCTTCGGGCTGAATAGCGATACGGCCTTATTGTGAGGTAATCCCATGAAACAAGGTATCCACCCAGAATACGCTGAAATGACAGCAACATGCTCTTGCGGAAACGTAATGAAAATCCGCTCTACAATGGGTAAAGACATCAACCTAGACGTATGTTCTTCTTGCCACCCATTCTACACTGGTAAACAACGTAACGTTGATACTGGTGGTCGTGTTGATCGCTTCAAGAAGCGTTTTGGTGCACTTAGCAAGAAATAAACTTCGTACTTTTTTAAGTATTGAGTTGGAAAAGCGCCTTAGGGCGCTTTTTTATTGCCTGCTTTTTAGATAGCTTTTGAATGACCAGCTCCATGGGCTTCTGCATAAACAGAAGATAGAACCGCCATTGAGCGACAAAGAGAACAGGTATCACAGTGCGCGAGCACTAGAAAACATTGAATTGTGCGCGAGCACAAGAGAGCGCTGGCAGTGCGTTGATAGATCTCAGATATGAAGACCTAATGAGTGACGTTTTTAGCGAAATGCGTATCCCAATTTCCCTGGCTTTGTTTTGCGCACGCCTCCTCACTATCAAAACGCACAGATACAGGCTTAGACTTAATTCCTTCCAGCGCTATCTCTACCTGCGTTATAAATGTCGCCTCCCAGTTTTGTTCAAGCGCGCGGTTGCGATTTATTTCGGTGTCAAACACGGCCACAATCTCTGGGTTGCGCCAGTGCCCTAAATGAGTGAGCCAAACAAAGCCATTGTCTTGTTTTTTTAGGCCCTCGCAAACCTCAGTAAGCTCGCTGATTAATCGACGTTCTGTCATATTTTCGCATTCACCATTTTTATTCATTAAAGCCGCTAGCCCGAAGCTTAAGCATTAGAATTTATATTTGCTAGGGCTTTTCTCTTTACTGGATAGCTATTTGAAACGTCGCTTTTAAAGAGCTAGCGTCTAAATACCTAGTTTCTATGTATATAACTCTTCAACAGTTTTCTCTGTATCAGAAGGCTCTCAATCAGGTAGCTTACTGTCAGGTAATTCAATGCCAGGTCGCTCTATGCCAAGCGCCTTTTCGCCGGTCTTGTTGACTCGCTATTTTAATTTTGACTCATTATTTGAAAGACCGTACAAATACAGAAGAAATATGAGATAAAAAATAAACATAATATGTATGAATGACAAACATAGTCTGCTTTTACTGGTCTAACGAGTTTCTCTCACCTACATTAATTATGACCCATTAGCGTAATTAAGTAGCACAATAGAGCACGCCCTAGTAACTCTGATCAGATATGTAGACCACCATGGCCTGTGTTAGTGTTACCACGTGCGCTCAAGCAAGAATAACACAGATAAATAACACGGATAACAGTCCGGATTTGATGCAGCTAGCCTTTAAAAAAATGGCCAGTAGGCGCTACCCTTTAAACATATAGCAATATCCATGAACCCTACACTCAAGGAATCTATTTCACATGTCAGATTTTAGACAACGCGCTCTCGATTATCACGCCAAGCCTACGCCAGGAAAAATAAGCGTTGAGCTATCGACACCCGCAGACAGCGTTGATGATTTAGCGCTTGCTTACAGCCCAGGCGTTGCCGAGCCAGTAAGAGAAATAGCTGAAGATCCAGACAACGCATACAAGTATACGGCTAAAGGCAATTTGGTGGCGGTTATCAGTAATGGTACTGCTATTTTAGGCTTAGGTAATCTGGGTCCACTAGCCTCAAAACCGGTAATGGAAGGTAAAGCGCTGCTGTTTAAGCGTTTTGCTGGTATCGACGCTATTGATATTGAAGTGAAGCACAGAACTACCGAAGAGTTTATCAATACGGTAGCGAATATTGCTGATACGTTCGGCGGTATCAATCTTGAAGATATCAAAGCGCCAGAGTGCTTTGAAATAGAGCAAGAGCTTATTAAGCGCTGTAAAATCCCCGTCTTTCACGATGACCAACACGGCACCGCAATTGTCACCGCAGCCGGAATGCTTAACGCGCTAGAAATTCAGGGCAAAAATATCGAAAATGCCAAAATTGTCTGTCTAGGAGCGGGAGCCGCTGCCGTGGCCTGTATGGAGTTGCTAATAAAATGCGGTGCACAGCGCGAGCGTATTTACATGCTCGACAGAAAAGGAGTGATACACACTCGTCGCGAAGACTTAACAGAACATAAATCGTTATTTGCTAACAACACCGACAAGCGAACCCTAGAAGACGTCATGGACGGTGCTGATATATTTGTGGGCGTGTCTGGCCCAGACCTTCTTCCTCCGGAAACATTGGCGCTTATGGCCGATAACCCTATCGTGTTCGCTTGCTCTAACCCAGACCCTGAAATCAGGCCAGACCTCGCTCATGCGGTACGAGATGATCTCATTATGGCAACCGGTCGCTCAGATTACCCAAATCAGGTAAACAATGTACTTTGCTTCCCGTTTATCTTCCGCGGCGCATTAGACGTACGAGCAAGCGCTATAAACGATGAAATGAAAGTAGCTGCCGTTGAGGCACTGCGCGCCATAACAAAAGAAGAAGTACCTGCTGAGGTGCTTGCCGCGAGCAATAGCAAAAGTCTTAGTTTCTCAAAGGACTACATTATCCCTAAACCCATGGACCCCCGCTTGTGCGAACGCATTGCTAGTGCAGTATCAAAAGCTGCCATAGACTCTGGGGTAGCTGGCATTTAAGACGTTCAGTCTTAGCCATTACGCTTGAGAAACAGGCTTAATAAAAAGGCGTATGAGCGAGTGTAAAACACAGACGCTACGTTTTGATAAGTCGGCCTTATTAAACTGATTTTATTAAAGCGCTTTTATTAAAGCGGCTTTATTAAATTGAGCACCCAAGTATGACAGCGTCACACTGTCATACTTAGGTGCATTCGCTCAACCCTATTCTTCGGTAGGCTCATTTTCGAAGCTGGGATCAATGCCCATCTCTTCCATAATTCTTCTTGCTTCTGCAGGCACTCTGTTGCCGTTGTCTTTACGTAAATCATCATCGTTCGGTAAAGGCTGACCTGTAAAGGCATGAAGAAATGCCTCACACAGCAATTCTGAGTTAGTTGCGTGTCGCAGGTTATTAATTTGGCGACGGGTGCGTTCGTCAGTTAACGCTTTCAGCACATTGATCGGTATTGAAACAGTGACTTTTTTTACCTGTTCGCTTTTCTTACCGTGCTCTGCGTAGGGGTGTATATATTTACCATTCCATTCTGCCATAGTACTAACTCGGTCTTATTTTATTTATGTTATGGAGTGAAATTCTAAACGAGTTCACGAAAAGGTCAATTGAGCAGTGTAAACCTCTTGACGTCTAGACATATATTCTTTAATTTAGACGTCTAAACGTCTATCCATATCGCTAGTAGAGAGAAAAAATACATGGTTTCTTATGCACAAGGCATTGATGCGCTCAACCAGTCCCTATCGGAACTGCGTGATATTGACGTCTCCTTTGAGTTTTTCCCCCCTAAAACGGAAGCCATGGAGCAAACTCTATGGAAATCAGTTGAGCGTTTAGCACCACTGAAGCCAAGCTACATGTCGGTGACATATGGAGCAAATAGTGGCGAACGAGACAGAACTCACGATGTGGTCAAGCGCATTCAGCAGCAAACAGGCGTCGCCGCAGTTCCTCATCTTACTTGCGTTGACGCCAGTAAAGACGAATTAAGGCAAATTGCGCAAGACTACTGGGATTCAGGAATACGCCGCATTGTTGCTTTACGTGGTGATTTACCGCCGGGCATGGATAACACTGAAATGTATGCATCGGATTTAGTGGCCTTACTGAAAGAGGTTGCTGATTTTGATATATCAGTTGCTGCCTACCCTGAAAAACATCCTGAAGCTCGTAATGCGCAGTTTGATCTGCTGAATTTGAAGCGCAAAGCAGAAGCCGGTGCTACCGAGGCCATTTCACAGTTTTTCTTTGATACTAGTGTATTCCTGCGATTTAGAGACCGGGCCGCTGCTGCCGGCGTTGATTTAGACTTAGTGCCAGGTATTCTTCCAGTGACAAACTATCAAACCCTTGTGAAGTTTGCTGGATTTACCAATGTTCACGTGCCCGGCTGGCTACATAAAATGTTTGATGGTTTAGACGCTGATGATCAAGCTACCCGTAACCTGATTGGTGCCAACATTGCGATGGACCAAGTTAAGGTATTAGCAAAAGAGGGAGTAAAGCATTTCCACTTTTACACCCTAAATCGCAGTGAGTTAAGCTACGCGATTTGCCATATGCTTGGGGTGCGTGGCGACAGCAAATAGTTGCCGCCCCTTAAGCCACAGACAAAATGCAGGCAAAATGCAGAGACAATGCATCGACCTGCTCTAGAATAAACCTTTACTCATAGCGCCGCTGGCAGTTACCATCAAATTACAGAATCACAGCAAGAACCACGGCAGCAACGTCTCTAAACGTTGGTGCTGACTCAGTGTTCGTGCTGAAACGTTGATATAGCTGTCAGGAGAGCAAGTGTGTACGTAGAGCGGGTTAAAGCCATTTATGAGAATATAAAGCCGCAAGCAAAAGATCTCTTTACTATATTCATCAATCGCTGCAAAGAAGACAATGTAACGATATCTGCAGGCCACCTTGCCTACGTGACACTGCTATCGCTAGTGCCGTTTATTATGGTGACGTTTACCATTATGTCGGCTTTTCCTGCTTTCGCATCGGTGCGCAGCAAAATAGAGCATTTTATCTTTAGCAATTTCGTACCCACCGCCAGCGACGTTGTTCATCAGTACATGACAGACTTTGTGGGTAACGCCTCAGAAATGAGTGCTATTGGCATTCTATCGCTGCTTTTTGTGGCGCTGATGCTTATCTCAAATGTAGATAAAACCCTCAATAGAATCTGGCGAACAAAGAGCGAAAGACCCATTGTCTTTACCTTTGCCATATATTGGATGGTGATAACATTGGGCCCTATTTTGATAGGCTCTAGCGTTATCGTTAGTACCTACCTTACAGGCCTAGCCGCATTTACCGAAGAATACACCCCAGGGCTTGGCACATTACTGCTGAGCCTAGTGCCTAGTGGCGCGGCCATGCTCGCATTTACTATTTTGTATACCATGGTGCCCAATAAACAGGTTTACGCCCGCCATGCGGCCTGTGGAGCCTTTATTGCCACGGTTGCCTTTGAGCTAACCAAGTCGGGCTTTGCATTGTATGTGACTAACTTTCCATCCTATGAACTAATTTACGGCGCGCTAGCCGTAGTGCCTATTTTGTTCCTGTGGGTGTATCTGTCATGGATAATCGTCTTATTTGGCGCAGAATTCACCTGTAGCCTAGGCGAAGCCTTTGAAAATCAAAACGTCGTCGATAAAGAAAAGTATGTGCCTGAAGATGACGAGCCCACAGACCAGACATAAATAATAAGGGGAGCCAATTGGCTCCCCTTCTAATTATGATACCTCTTAGTCATGATACATTCTTATCACGACATTAAGTTTTCACGCTAGGGGCGTTACCCCTAGTTTTTCATAGACGCTATAAATGCATCTGATTCCGCTATGGCAGAGTTCATCTGGCTAAGCAGTTGAGCAACATTGTCTTCAATGGTTGAAAGCTCGCCTTGAAGGGCACCAATAGCGCTGGCGTTTAGATTATGCTTTAAATAAAGCACATTATCTTGAAGCGCATCTAGCACGGGCGGCATTTTACTTTCGGCTTTGCGCATAGCACTCATCAACGACGAATAACGACGCTGAGTTTCACGAAGCTTTGCAGCACTATCTCGCTTTAAAGAACCACTTTGATATTTTTCTAGCTCTTCTTGCCACTCATCAAACAGGGCTTCTGCTACGCTTTCTACCTTATCAATGCGCGCTGTTACTTCTTCTGCAGCGGCGACACTGTCTTGATACTGGCCATTTAGATTGTCGTAAACGTCTTCTAATTCACCACCATCAAATGCTACGGCAGCACTAAACGCTTCTAGTGCAGAGCTAAATTGCTCCTGCGCGTCTTCTTGAGATTCTTTTGCATTGTCGACACGATCAACAAGAATGTCTCGCTTTTCTACACCCACTTTCTCCCAAGCTGCATAGTACGCAGACTGACAGCCTGTAAGAGTCAGTGCCGCGACAAACACGGTTGCTAGTAATCTCATACGGTTACTCCACCTCTATAGCGTGCTGCGCTGATAATACTGATTAAATGCAGTAATGCGCCTAAGGGCCAAAATATGATAGCAAGCACGACTGTTGCCGCTAGCGCATAAGACACACCCACGGTAATAAAGAAAAACAACGCAGCTAAAATTCGGCCTTGGACCAAATGTCCCAACCCGGGAATAAAAAAATTACAGATAGCGGCAATGACATTACCACCCGATCCTTGACCTGCCATATAAACATCCTCGCATTTATGACTATAATATGATTAGCTAGTGTAACACCTGCGCGGTAATAACCCCCTTATCATTTAGGCGGTTAAAGCGTGGTAAGCACTGCACATCTTGTTGAGCACTGCGCATCTTGTTAAACACTGCGCATCTTGTAAAACACAGCAAAGTGTGTCGGCACGCGACAGCATGCATAATAATAAATTAAACTAAAACAGGCACTCGCACAACGCGTAGAAATATAATGAAACGACTTTATCCGGATGTAACCCGCTATGACGACGGATTTATTGATGTAGGAAACGGGCACTCCCTGTATTTTGAGCAAAGCGGTAATCCAGATGGAATACCCGTCCTCTTTATTCATGGTGGGCCTGGCGCTGGACTCCCCCCTAATTATAAAAGCTTTTTTGACAGCAACAAATACCGCATTATTGGCTATGAACAGCGCGGTTGCGGGCGATCCACTCCCTTAGCAGATACCAATAATAACGATACGTGGCTAAACGTAGACGATATAGACACCCTACGCAGTCACCTTTCTATTCCAGAATTTTTATTGTTTGGCGGCTCTTGGGGGTCAACACTCGCGCTTCTATACGCTCTAAAGTATACCGCCCATGTATCTGGCTTAATTTTACGCGGTGTTTTTCTTGCACGCCAACAGGACAGGGAATGGTTTTTATCTCCACACGGATGCGCAGCCCAGCTTTTCCCCGAGCATTATCGCAAGTTCACAAAAGACATCCCCCCGCCATTGAGCGCAAATGCAGTATGCGAATATTACAGCGCAGTATTGAAGTCAAACAACGATGTACTCAAACATGCTGCGTTGCGACGCTGGTATCAGTGGGAAGAACGTTTATCTAGATTAAGCTTGCCGCCAGGAGTCGGTGACGCCCATTGCCACTACCCCATGCACCTCGTTACGTGCTTAGCAACATTAGAGTGTCACTTTTTGTCCAACAAATGCTTCATTCCTGAAAACTACATTATCGACAATATTGATAAAATAGCGCATATCCCGGGCACGATTATCCACGGTCGCTACGACATGATATGTAAAACGGAAGCTGCTGAGACCTTACATAAAGCGTGGCGGCAAAGCCAACTGCAAATAGTACCGGATGCAGGTCACAGTACCTCAGAGCCTAGTATTGGCTATGCGCTTTGCAGGGCAACACGAGACATGTCACGATTTCTCAAGGAGCAGACCCAGTGATAGGACTAATTCAACGCGTATCTGAAGCAAACGTTACCGTAGACAACAACGTTATTGGTGAAATCGGCCATGGAATGCTTGTACTTCTGGGCGTAGAAAAGGACGATGGCGACGCTGAAATTGAAAAACTCGCAAATAAGCTATGCCGCTACCGCATGTTCAGCGATAGCGATGGGAAAATGAACCTGAATATTGAGCAGGTGGAGGGTGAAATACTGGTTGTGTCTCAGTTTACCTTGGTAGCAGATACACAAAAAGGCAATCGACCTGGTTTCTCTCGTGGCGCATCACCTGCCCATGGCGAAGATATTTACTCACGCTTTGTTGGCGCGCTTAAACAAAAAGGAATGCGTGTTCAAACCGGGGAATTTGGCGCCGACATGAAGGTGGGCCTTATTAATGATGGTCCGGTTACCTTTCAATTTCATGTATAAGCCATGACGGCTAGGGCAGCCTTTATTTGCTTACATAATTAAACTTGTACCCATAGCGCGGTTACGTTTAAATACCAAGTCGACTTTAAAAAAGGCCAGTTTATTGTGTACAAGGTTGTAACACCGAAAAGTGATGCAGAATTTGAAGCCTATTTTCATTTTCGTTGGGAGCATTTGCGTCAACCGTGGAATTTCCCCCCTGGCTCAGAGAAAGATGAATACGAACAAGTTGCAGAACATCGTATTATCACCAATAGAAAGAACGAAATTGTTGCCTGCGGCCGAGTGCATTTAAATACCGCAGAAGAAGCGCAAATAAGGCATATTGCCGTTCACAACGACCATATGCGTAAAGGCTTAGGCCAAATGGTAATGGTTGCGCTAGAAAATGTGGCTAAAGACCTTGGTGCAGTGCGTGCAGTGACAAACAGCCGCGAGATCTCCATCGACTTCTTCGCCTCTTGTGGATTCGTGGTTGAGCGTGAAGCACCCAACGAGCTGGGCATGCTGAAGCGCCAGCAGATGGTGAAAAAATTCACTGAAAATAATACGCTGGTACTTCACCCTAAATGGTGTAAAGCACTTCAGGAAACCTGGTCGGAAACTATCCCTATTACTGAACACATGGGTATTAAATTGTATCAGTACACAGGACGAACGCTGGAAACCAGGGCCTCATTAAACAAAAACATTAATATTCACGGCACCATGTTCGCGGGAAGTATTTTTTCATTGGCCACACTCACTGGCTGGGGACTCATATACCTGCAGCTAAAAGAGCGTGGTTTAAGTGGTGATATTGTATTGGGCGATGGAGATATTCATTACCACAAGCCAATCACAATGAAGCCAAGAGCCATCTGCAATATCGAAACACTGTCTGGCAAATTTGCACCGCTGCAAAAAAATAAAAAAGCCCGTTTCGAACTCAGCGTAGCTATTCTTGATAATGATACCGCAGTAGCAGAATTTGAGGGAGTATTTTGGGTGCTTCCGCCTGAGGCATCTGATAATACCAGTCCGGATAGATAGTTACCCACTCAGCGAGACTTAAAATGTTCGTAATCGCGGCGTGTTACCGCAGGTGCAGTGGTTCTACATGAAGGTGACGCAACAAAGAGTAAGGCAATAAAATAAAAGACATAAAAAAAGCGCCTACTGATGAAGTAAGGCGCTTTTTTCTAATTTACGTCGGCTCAATCAGCCAACCCTAAATTCGTTAGGCTGCAACCATTGCTGCTTGCAGTTTTTTCATCGCGTTCTTTTCAATCTGACGAACACGTTCTGCAGAGACTTCGTACTTGTTCGCTAAATCTTGCAGCGTAATTTTGTTATCAGCCAACCAGCGTGTTTCGATAATATCTTGGCTGCGCTCATCCAGCGTTTTAATCGCTGAATATAAACGTTTGCTTGCTGCGGTATCCCAATCGTTATTAATAACGTCAGTTTCAACATCAGCAGTTTTGTCTTCCAAAAACTGAACAGGCGCAAAGTTGCCGGTTTCGTCTTCGTCGGCCGACAAATCAAATGCCTGATCTTGGCTGCTCATGCGTGCTTCCATTTGCAGCACTTCCTTGGTACTTACACCAAGTTCGTTTGCTACGGTTTGCACTTCTGCGTGGGTAAACCAACCTAGGCGCTTTTTCGCTTTGCGCAGGTTGAAGAAAAGTTTACGCTGAGCTTTTGTTGTCGCTACTTTAACGATGCGCCAATTTTTCAATACAAACTCATGTATTTCGGCTTTTATCCAATGAACGGCAAAAGAAACTAAGCGTACACCCACCGAAGGGTCGAATCGCTTAACCGCCTTCATTAGACCAATATTGCCTTCTTGAATAAGATCAGCTTGCGGTAATCCATAACCTGAATAAGATTTTGCAATATGCACAACAAAGCGAAGGTGCGACATCACTAATTGACGCGCTGCCTCTAAATCTTCATCTTCGCGAAGGCGTACCGCTAACTGACGCTCTTGGTCGGCAGTAAGCATATCAATGCGACCTACAGCCTGCATGTAGCCTTCGATGCTACCGCTGTGTGGCACTGATAACGCCATTGATTGCAAATTGTTGCTCATTGTTCACCTCATTAATCACCGTTCTTCATTACTTATGTAATGTGAACTGCGAGAGACCTAAATAAAAGAAAAGAAGCCCAAACGATATGTTGGTATGGGGACAACTGTTACAGTATCAAGACCTGTAGATCAAAAAAAAGTTCAAATCCCTAACAACATACCATCAAATACCAATGATAAAATATCTTTATCGACATTTTCAATATGTATACGTCAATTTCAACACTAAAACCGCGCTACAATAATAGGTCTTTAACATTACCTAAGTATACCGCAATTCCGTATAGATCGTTCACTTTTGGTCTCACTTAATTGCGGCTTAGCGATAATAGTAAACGCAAAAGGTCACAATAAACGTCGATAATGAAAGCAAACAACAAGCTTAAAAATAAGAGCCCACATAGGAGTAAGGATAAGAGCAAAAACAATAGATAGTAGAGTAAAACGTTGTACACGTTTAACCCAGCATGTAATCTTGTTGTTATATACTGTGATATTGTGTGAACTGTATTGTCATCTCGCGCATTTATATGCAGTAACAGGCATTAAAAACAACAATAACCTCATTGCCTAGAAAGATTGCTCAAGGATAATTATGTTTGCATACGTCGCCAGACAGCCAATATTTAACGTAGATAGGGAAGTTTACGCTTACGAACTGCTCTTTCGCGTAGGTGAAGATAATTGCTTTCCAGACATTCCTCCCGACGAAGCAACGTCTAAAATACTCACGTCTACACACCTTAGTCTTGGTATTGAAGAAATAGCTGGGGACAAAAAAGCGTTTATTAACTTTCATCGCGATACGCTCATGTTCCGTTTCCCTACCTCACTAGACGCCAACAAAGTGGTTATAGAAATTGTAGAAACGGTCAATGTAGATGATGCCCTTGTAGCCGCGTGCAAACACATTCGCGGGCTAGGCTACCCCATTGCCCTTGATGATTACGATATGCATGGTAAATGGGAAGCTTTTATGCCCTTTACTAGCGTCGTTAAGATTGATATCACAGAGATAGCCCACGACAAAATTCCTGCACTGGTAGAACGCTTTAAAGCGAACAAAATGAAGTTAGTGGCAGAAAAGATTGAAACCTACGAGGAGTTCCATAAGTTTAAGGAAATGGGGTTCGACTACTTTCAAGGCTATTTTCTTGCACGCCCTGAAATTGTAAGGCATCGCAAGTTAGGCCCAAACAACCTTACAATGTTAGAGCTACTGGCGCTAAGTAGTGAGGCGTCTCTTGACCTTGAAAAAGTTAAAACCATCATGGAAAGAGACCCGTCGTTAACGTATTTACTGCTGCGGTTTATTAACAATCCAATGGTTAATAAACGCCACACAATTAATTCGCTCAAGCACGCATTAAATTTCATGGGCGAAGTGGAAGTTAAGAAGTTTCTCTCGTTGCTAGCCTTAGCAAACCTAAGCGAAGGTCAGCCCACCGAACTCATGCAGATGGCTTTAGTTAGGGCGAAATTTTGCGAACTAGCCTACCTTGCCGTAAGCAAAGATAAGAATTCCCATACTGGTTTTTTAGCTGGTTTGCTCTCACTGCTCGACGCCATGATGGAACAGCGTATTGAGGACTTAGTTAATAAAGTACCGATTGACGACGATGTAAAAGATGCGCTTTGCGGCAAACCCAATTTACTCAGGGAGTGCCTTACCTTGTCTCAGCATTTTGAGACGGCGCGATGGGCAGGCATTAAGCAATTTGCCGCCAAATACAAAGTTAATCAGGCCCTACTTCATAGCTATTACAACGAAGCCATAAAATGGGCGAAGCATATTCACAATGCCGCGCTTGATAAAGACTAGTTCGTCAAAAAGCTGATTAGTCAAAAAGGCTTACTCATCAAAAGCCTAGATTGTCAAAAGAGCAGTATGCGAAAAAAGTGGTGCGCTGAAAGAGAATGACTCTTTGATAAACTGGTAGTCATTAAATTAACAGTATTAGTATTGTGCGAAAAGGCTCATTATCATAATCTTATCGCCAGTTCTCATCCTCTACCTGCGGGTTATTTGAGCGCTCAGAGCCACTATAATAAGTTAAGAGTTTAGGTTTAAGGTCGATAATCTCTTCCTAATAGACTAAAAAATAGTAAAAAGCGGTTATACGTTAGCTGAGGCAATACGCCTAGTAGCACAAAATTATTTAGCGCCTTATCAGGGATCACATATGTTCGCGTTTATAGCTCGTCAGCCAATTCTAGATAAAGAAAAAAGTGTATTTGCCTACGAGCTACTTTTCAGAGATGGAAAAGGCGGCGCTTACCCAGAACACCAAGAAGAAAAGTCTAAATTTATCGCTGATAATTTTCACCCTCTCGGGCTTGATGACATTAGCGGTGAAAAAACATCGTTTATTACGTTTTCAACCGACACCCTTGTGTCGCGTTTTCCCACAAACTTAAACCCCGAGTCTGTGGTTGTTGAGCTTGCTAACCCAGCTGATACGAGCAATGGTTTATTTGAAGCGTGTCAGCATATCAAGCAAATGGGATTTAAGCTTGCCATCGACGATCCAATGATGATTGGGTCTGAACATGATATTTTTCCACTTATCGATATTGTAAAAGTAGATGTATCTAAAGCCCGTTTTGAAAACGTTGAAAAACACATCCCACGCTATCGTGAAGAGAACAAAAAGCTCGTTGCCGAGCAGGTAGATACCCAAGACAGTTTCGCATCCTGTATCGACCTTGGGTTTGATTTCTTCCAGGGTTACTTTTTCTCTCAGCCAGAAGCGCGAATTCTTAAACAGCTGCCCGCTTCTAAAATGAATATTGTTGATTTGATGGCTGAAAGTGGCAAAGTGAATTTTGACATTGCCCGTACCACACAAATTATTGAGCGTGATGCTACGTTAAGCTTTTTGCTTCTTAAATTTATTAACAACCCTGCCATCAATAAACGCTATAAAATCACCTCCCTTAAACACGCACTAAATTATATGGGCGAGGTAGAGATTAAGAAGTTTATTGCACTGCTAAGCCTGACGAATATTGCCGACGATAAACCCCTTGAGATCATTCACATGTCGTTGGTGAGAGCGAAGTTCTTTGACTTATTGGCTGAGCGACGAGGCTTTAAAAACAATCCTCCTATCGCATTTTTGGTTGGGTTATTTTCACTGCTTGAAGGGCTGCTCGATCAATCGATGACCGATATCGTTAAACAGCTTCCGCTGTCTGATGATGTTAACGACGCTTTATTGGGGAAAAACAGGGAGCTGAACAACTATTCAGCCCTTGTGCGCGGCTTCGAAAGCGCAATCTGGATGACAGTGATAAAGCAGGCCAAGTTGCTCGACATCGACCAGAAACAGCTTCACGTACTGTACAATCAGGCTATCGTGTGGGGCAACGGCATTAGAAGCGCTATTTCAGCTCACTTTCCAACGGCAAGAGCCGAAGGCTAAAGTAACGCGAGCTGTGGTTTTATCTAGCTTCTATTTGAGCTCTATTGACGTTCTGCTAGCACCCTATTTGGGCTCTATTTGACGAACGTGACGCTGAACAGAAATAAGCGAACCCAGTAGACCAAGCAATACTGAAAGCCCTAGCATAGTGAGTAATGCACTGCCGGTAAGCCCAGTAATATTAAACTCTTTTTGGTACATTGCGGCAAAGGTGGTAATACTGCTGTCCATCCACCACAAAATAATAATAACGGCAAACCACGCCATCAGCCCGCCTAAAAGCCCATACCAAAAACCCGTATACAAAAAGGGACGATGAATAAAGGCGTCTGTTGCCCCCACCAGCTTCATCACCACTATTTCATCGTATTTATTGAGAATATTCAGACGAATGGTGTTGCCGATAATCAGCACAACCGCAATGAAGAGCAGCACGCCAATCAGCATCACCAAGTCGCTCGCTATCGCAATAACAGCGTAAAGCCGCTCTAGCCATTCAATGTCCAACTTGCCAATATCGACCTCTCGTTGCTGCCTTAATCTATCTAGCAGTGCACGAGCGGCACTTGGCGACGCGTTTTTATCGGTAGGAGTAACGAGTACCACATCAGGTAAGGGGTTTTTCTCCAAGTACGCAATAGCATCACCTAGCCCCGATAAATGCTGAAACTCCTTGAGCGCATCATCAGCGGGAATATAAACCACACTTTCAATTTCTTGCCAGGTATTCAGCCGTGTCACCAACTGCTGAGAACGGTTAGCACTTATATTGGGTGTGAGGAATAAGGATATTTCCGATGCTTGCTCCCACCCCGCTGTAATTTTCTCTGTATTCTTAACCATGATGTACAAGGTACTTGGTAAGGTAATACTTAGCCCGAGCACACCAATGGTCATTAACGACGCGAGTGGCTGACGCCAAAGCTCACCTAAACTCGATAGTGCTTGTCTAACATGACTCACGAAGAACATGACGAAGGCTTGCAGCACTGACACTTTTGAAGAAGACGCGCCTTTTGCTCGCCCTTTAAAAAGAATACTCATCGTCGGTCACCCTCGCTGTGGCTGCCGGAGAAGTCGCTATCGGTAAGCCCGTCAGTAATCATTTGCCCGTTTTTCAACGTGAGCGTGCGATAGCGCATGCGTGCTATGAGTCCTAAATCATGGGTAGCGATGAGCACTGAAACACCCGCTTGGTTAAAATCTTCAAACAAACGAATAATTTCCATGGACAGTTTAGGGTCTAAATTACCGGTAGGCTCATCGGCCAGCAGTAACGGTGGTTTGTTAACCACGGCTCTGGCGATACCTACACGCTGCTGCTCTCCGCCAGAAAGGGTTATAGGCAAACTGCGGCTTTTATCCCGTAGTCCAACCATCTCCAGCGCAGCATCAACCCGCTTGCGAATTTCTTTGTGCGTATAACCTTCTATAACGAGAGGCAAAGCAACGTTATCAGCAACGGTTTTGTCCATTAACAGCTGGTGGCTTTGAAATATCATGCCGATATCGCGACGTATAAACGCAATGTCTCGTCGGGTTATTTTATTCAGATCGTGGCCGTTAATTAAAACGCGGCCCACAGTAGGACGTTCCATAATACTAATGAGTTTGAGCAAGGTACTTTTACCTGCACCTGAATGCCCAGTTAAAAAGGCCATCTCGCCAGGCGCAATGTGAAAGTTCACCTTGCTTAATGCCCGCTGACCACCGGGATAGGTTTTGCTTACCTGCTCAAACTTTATCATTTTAAAACCCTACAACCTGAATCAACTAGCTTGCTGGTGTATCTAACTCGCTAAACAGGGCGTCAATAAACTCTTCGCCATCGAACTGGCGCAGGTCGTCAATACTCTCGCCCACACCAATGTACCGTATAGGAATACCGAACTGATCTGCAACTGAAAAGATAACGCCGCCTTTTGCAGTGCCATCTAACTTCGTTAACGTTATTCCGGTTAAGCCCACCGCTTCGTTAAATAGCTTGGCTTGGCTAATCGCGTTTTGCCCTGTTCCAGCATCTAGCGTTAACATAACCTCATGGGGTGCATTAGGGTTAAGCTTTTTCATTACCCTAACCACTTTTTTGAGCTCTTCCATCAGGTTGTCTTTATTTTGTAAGCGTCCTGCCGTATCGGCAATCAGTATGTCCGTCCCGCGAGATTTGGCCGCTTCCAATGCATCGTAAAGCACTGAAGCACTGTCTGCACCGGTGTGCTGAGCAATAACTGGAATGCTGTTGCGCTCGCCCCATACTTGAAGCTGCTCTACTGCGGCGGCGCGGAACGTATCTCCCGCTGCTAACATGACTTTTTTGCCCTGCTGCTGAAACTGCTTGGCCAGCTTTCCGATAGTGGTGGTTTTACCGACGCCGTTAACGCCAACCATAAGAATAACAAACGGCCCTTCGTCAGAATTGTGCTTTTGTAACGCGTCGCTTAGCGGTACATTCACATTCGCCAACATGCCTGACATTTGCTGC
Organism: Alteromonas sp. LOR; assembly: GCF_000753865.1. GTDB lineage: Bacteria > Pseudomonadota > Gammaproteobacteria > Enterobacterales > Alteromonadaceae > Alteromonas. Next base: position 150,553 of record NZ_JQFW01000050.1, read on the forward strand.
TTTAAAATATCTAACAAGGCTTCAGCGTCTTTAAGATCTTTACGAGAAGCACTGTCGGTAAGGTGTTTGATGATTTTCTGCGTCGTATCCATACCCACATCGGCAACGAGCAACTGTGTTTCTAAGTCTTCGTAAAGCTCATCATCAATGGCTTTGCCTTTAAATAAGCTAACAATGCCACTACCAAGGTTTTCTTTGGTGCGCGATAGGCTTTCTTTTAGGCGAGCAAATAAGGATTTCTTTTCCTTGGCTTGCGGCGCATCTTTAGCTTGCGGCGTCTCTTTCACTTGAGGCTCTAATTCAGCTTCGCCAAGCTCGCCGTCAATCGTCTCTTCTTCTGCGCTAACTGGAGTATTCGCTTCAGCAGTGGCCTCAGTACTGTTAGTAGAAGAGCCGTCAGCGGTAATTTTTGCTGCAGTATCGGCCACGGCTTCAGAGGTAAGAGAATCAGAGGCTAGCGAATCAGAAGTTTGTGCCTCAGAAGATGAAGTATCAACTATTGAAACGTCAGCTTTTTGCAAAGCTTTTTCTTCTGCAAGCACTTCTGCTTCAACACTGGCTGCTGAGGCATCGTCTAGCGGCGTTGCTGCTTCATCAAAAGACGTTGAAGCAGACGCGCCTGCTTCATCAGATGAGAAATCTAAAGGCTGCTTTTCTTCACTTTCAACAGCGTCAACAACCGTATTGTGAATCGCTTCGTTCCCGTCAGTGACAGTAGGCGTAATTTGAGAGGCAGCCTCTTGCTGCTCTACATTTGCCGTTGTCTGGGTAGATACTGTCTCAGCAGGTTTTTCTGACGACTTATCGTCTAGCGCAGTTTCACCAACAGCCTCGACTTTTTCTGTCTCGGCTGTTTCAACCTTCGCCGCATTGACTTCGGTGCTCTCTAACGCGGAGCTCTCTACCTCTTTTTTGTCGGCAACAGGGTTCGCCGCTTCCTGTGCAGCCTGCTCTTTTGCTTGCTGCTCTTTTTGTTTCTCTGCTTTTTTGTTCTTGCTGAACCAGCCAAAGAGTTTCGACATTGTTAGGACAAATCCTTATAAATTCTGAACAAATTCGGCTACACTTGCCGTCTAATATATAAAAGCATGATACCACTGTCAGTCACTATGAAGCGAGTTTCTCACCCGTCAAGGGGCATATCTTCTACAAAAAAACGCCAGCCAGCAAAATTAGACAAAAAAAAGCGAGGGCTTATCCGCATTATTAGCGGTCAATGGCGTGGAAAACGACTTCCCGTGCTCGATGCTGAAGGGTTGAGACCCACTACTGACAGAAACAAAGAAACCTTGTTTAATTGGCTAATGGCCTACGTTGACGATGCCAAATGTTTAGATGTTTTCGCGGGTTCTGGGGGTTTAGGCTTAGAAGCCTTGTCTCGCTATGCGAGTCGGTGTGACTTTATTGAGTTAGACAGGCAAGCCAGCGAGCAATTAAGTAAAAACCTACAAACGCTTAACGTTAATGATTCTAACGTAGCTAAAGTACATCAAGGTGATGCCCTAAAAGTGGTTAAACAGTTAACCGGCACACAGTACGACATCGTGTTTATCGACCCGCCATTTTATCAACATTTGGTAGCACCCGTCGTCAGTGAAATAGTGAACGCAAACCTTGTTTGTGAAGGCAGCATGATTTACATCGAGCACGAAACCGAGCTTGAATCATTGCCACTTCCTAGTCACTGGCATGTGGTAAAAGAAAAGCGAACTGGCTCATTGGTGTACATGCTTGTTGAAGTAGGCGAGACAAGCCCGCCCGTCTTAGAATACGCCTAACTTAAATCAAGACCAATATTTGACATACCAGCCTCAAGCGCAAGGGCTCGCATATCGTCGGCCGCTTTCGCTGGCGATTTCGCTTGCTCAATATAGTCAAGCAGCTCGTTTTGCACTTCTACTTCAAACGCCATTAATGGGTGGTCTTTCACTGAGTCGTCATCGGCTTCGCCCGTGGCAAGCAAGTACGCCTCAACGCTGCCTTGAGAAAGCTTGCTAATGACTACTGCGCCCTGAGGGTCGTCGCCAGCGACGAGGTTAAGCAAGGAAGCAAGGCCAATAGCCGCATCGATAGCAGGATAAACGCCATAGTTGTCGTGAGATTCTGTATCAGGCGTAGCCACTTCCACTTTTTCAAGCTGAACCGCCATATTGAATTTACTCTTTGGTGACTTTAGGGTTTCCCAAACCAAATTAAGGCAGTTTCTAAGCGCTGGTGCATCGCCAGATTCTGTAACTTCGCAAAATAAAGCGTAGTTTGGCAGCATCCGTTCAAGCAGTGCTGCCGCAAACGCAATGGCCTTGTGACCTTCTAACGCTCTTACACGAGCGAATGTATTTAGTTTTTGCTTTGCCATTAAAGTGCTCCAGCGGCGTGGATAAAGTATTTGGTAACGCCATCAAGTAGCATCTGAATGGCAATCATGACTAGGATCATACCCATTAATCGCTCCATAGCAACTAAACCGCGTTCACCGAGTATTTTATGAAATACATTGGAAAACATAAGGATCACCGCGCTAATTGACCATGACGCCGCAAGCGCAATAGACCAATCAGTCATTCGATCGGGAGATTGATTCGCCAATAATATTAATGCGGCCAGCGTAGATGGCCCTGCAATCATTGGAATAGCAAGAGGCACAAGAAAGGGTTCTTCTCCCACTGCAAGACCACTTGGATTTCCCGATGATGGAAAAATCATTTTTAATGCAATGAGAAACAAAATTATACCACCCGCAATACTGACGGTTTCTTGTTCAACATTGAGAAAATTAAGTACCGACTGACCGCTAAATAAAAATAGAAATAGGATGAATAGTGCAAACAGCAGCTCTCTTATTAAAATAAACTGGCGACGTTTAGGCTCTATCGATTTCAGAACCGACATAAACACGGGTAAATTGCCCAGCGGATCCATGATCAAAAAAAGCATAATCGCGGCGGACCAAGTATCCATTGTTGTTTATCTCCGGTAGAAAGTGTGTCAAAACACGCTGATGGCGTTGAACAATCGCTTGCGCTGCTATAAAAGCGTAATGGTAAACTAACTCCACCAGGTAAAAAACACTTAACGCATTCATATATTTAAATAAGGTCGTGTTGACCATCATTTTCTACATTTAGCCCTGCCGTCCACGTCTAAACTGCTTGGGACAGCTTTTTTGCGGCTTTCTTGATAAATTTCGTCTATATTATTCATTATTCTCGACCAACAGCACTCATTTTGAAACATCTTGAGCGTCTTATTTTGAGCAACATATAGCCACGCTAGCTGTCTAGCTATGATATATGAACATGGTGGCTCAATATGACAAGTAAGCAGCGCTGTCTGGAGTGGGCGTTAGATATTCTACTCGTCTCATTGTGTGGCTGAGCTAACAAAGGTCTGAGTGCTGGTAAGAGACCTGTCGCTGTTGTACTGCCAACACGAACAGGGGAATGAGCTTTTACTATAAAAGCTACGATTGCTATTTCTATTACAAAAACAATATACGGAATTGAAACAATGAGTTTAATGACAGTGAATGAAGTTGCCGCTTTTTTAGGTGTTCAAGATGTACGTGTAGAACGTCTAGAGCGTGAGAGCCTGTTAGTTGCGAAAGAAAAGGATACCGATGGTAATCCGCTTTTCGATAGTGGCGATGTAGAACGTTATAAAAAGCTCGCTGAGCGTTTAGGCGGAATTTAATAAAGAAGGGAGCTGCATCTACAGCTCCCTTTTTGGCATTTAAAACGTGTACTTCTCGCTTGTGCTTACTATCAGCACAAGCATTAACGACCTATGCTTTAAAGTCGTGAAGCATTCTTGCAATAGTGCGAATGCCTTTTGCCGTGGCACCAACTGGCATTTCAGCAGTCGCACCACCGTGATACGCTGCGGCCAAGTCTAAATGGATCCAGCCCTCAGGCTTCACAAAGCGCGATAAAAACCCTGCCGCGTTCGACGCACCGCCACCACCGCCGCCTTTCATAGGACGACTGTTTGCAGTGTCAGCAAACGCCGATGGACAGCGGTCTGCGTGGAAAGGCTCTAGTGGTAATGCCCAAAAACGTTCGTTTTCTGCTTTAGCAGCATTGAGCATCTGCTCTTTTGCATTATCATCCATCGAGAATACAGCGTGATAATCTGAACCTAACGCAACCATTGCCGCTCCGGTCAGTGTTGCAGCATCAATAATTAACGGCGCGCCAGTGTCTGTAGCCGCCATTAGACCATCAGCCAGTACGAGTCGTCCTTCAGCATCGGTATTCACTACTTCTACCGTCACACCATTTTTATATGTCAGTACATCACCTAGCTTGTAAGCGTGACCACTGATAAGGTTTTCAGCGCAACACAATATCAGTTGAATACGCTTTTCAATCCCTTGTGTAATGGCTAAACCAAGTGCTCCTGTTACCGTTGCGGCACCGCCCATATCGCATTTCATATCAAGCATGCCTTCACTTGATTTGATGCTGTAACCACCGCTATCAAAGGTAATACCCTTACCAACTAATACAGCATCTATAGGTGCATCGGCGTTGCCTGTAGGGTTGTAGTCAAGCACAAGCATAGCCGGCGGACGCTCGCTCCCTCTACCCACATTATAAATGCCTACCCAACCTTCGTTTTTTAGCTCTTCGCCGACCGTCATGGTGTAATTAACCTTGTCTTTACCCAATGACTTTAGCCAATCAGCGGCGCGCTGGGCTAATGTTTCAGGGCTCAAATCTTCTGGCGTGTCATTGACAAGCTGTCGAGTGAATAATAAGGCAGCATATTCTTGCTCTAACGTCGCTTTGTCGCTGTTATTTGCCCACGTTATACTCGCGGGGTTTCTAGCTCTGGTGAAACTTAATGCAAAGGCCCACTGCTGCTCTTTGCTCCATTCACCCGCTAGCGTAACGCCTGGCAAGCTGAGAGAATCAAGCTTTCGGGCAGCTTGTTGAATAGTGCGCTCATTGGCGCTGTCATCGGGCAAGTGAATTACAGCACCTGACTCTACGAAAGAAAGCTTAGCGTTATCTCCCCACGACGCATTAGCTGATTGAGTAGAAAGACTTACGGTAAATTCTGCCATTATGTTTTAATCCTTATATACTATTGTTCGCTTTGTTGTCCGTATCTGTTGCTAAGGCGAGTGTCGAAAGCCTTAGCCAGTAATAGCTTGCAGTACGTAAAACAACATTTGTTCTCTCAATTAAGGAGAATCATGAATTTCTCACCACCGCTTATACGCGGCACACTCATTAAACGGTACAAACGTTTTCTTGCCGACGTTGAACTAGAAGACGGCCAAGTTGTAACGGCCCATTGTCCGAATACCGGTGGCATGACAGGCTGCGCAGAACCAGGTTATACCGTCTTTCTAAGTGAGTCCAACAACCCAAAACGCAAACTCAAGTACACTTGGGAAGTGGCTAAAACCTTCGATGACCACTTTATTGGTATTAATACTCACAATGCTAATAAGTTGGTGGCAGAAGCACTGAATAACAAGGTAATTGAGGAATTTTCTGATATTTCAGACTGGAAAGCAGAAGTAACACCTCCAACTGCTAACAGCCGGTTTGATTTTGCACTGACAAGAGACAATACCGTTGAATACATGGAAGTGAAATCTGTCACCCTAGCCGATAGCCACCAAGGTTACTTTCCCGACGCAGTGACGCAGCGTGGAGCGAAGCATTGTCTTGAATTAGCGCGACTAGCTGACGAGGGTATTAAAACCACTTTGCTCTTTTGCGTACAGCATACTGCAATAACCTCGGTGCGAATTGCAGAGCACATTGATCCTCGTTATGCAGAAAGCGTAACAACCGCGGCCCGTGCAGGTGTCAATATCTTAGCAATGGCCTGCGCGATTAATGAACAAAAAATCGAGGTAAATCAATCACTACCTATTATTTTGTAAAAAATAGGTTGATTTTTTTCATTTCGGCTTCATATTTGCGCCTTGTTTTGGCGGGTGAACGCACTAACGCGTTTGATGGGAGCCAAGCTGGCTAATCGTAAAAAGAGATACCAGCATAATAATTACATAGACACAATTGATTGCCTGAGGCTATCGAGTCTGATATAGATATCGGTCCAATCAGGACAAAATGGATGTCGTAGTGTAGGAGATGTGGCACATGCCAACAGGAAAAGAGACAAAATCCTTGGGACTATTAGCGCTGGCAGGTTTACAGCCTTATCAGCCGAAAGCAGACGAAGAGTACATGGGCGATCCCCAAATGGAACACTTTCGTCTTCTGCTTAGAGCATGGCGTAATCAGCTTCGCGAAGAAGTTGACCGTACTGTAACGCATATGAAGGACGAGGCAGCGAACTTTCCTGATCCCGTCGACCGTGCAGCGCAAGAAGAAGAGTTTAGCTTGGAGTTGCGTACCCGTGACCGTGAGCGCAAACTCATCAAGAAAATCGAAAAAACACTCAAGCGTATTGAAGAAGACGATTTTGGCTTCTGCGACCAGTGTGGTATTGAGATTGGTATTCGCCGTTTAGAAGCCCGTCCAACTGCCGACTTATGCATTGACTGTAAAACGATGGCTGAGATTAAAGAAAAACAGCTTCAAGGCTGATTTGTCATCATCGTCTTGTTACAGACGTTAGTGCAATCGCTTAGTTTGATGCTAGTTTTTACATTTAAGCCCATAATAACGTTAACGCTAATGTTACCACTAAAGTTAACGTATTTTTTGGCAGCATCGTTTTTCAAAAAGCCTCATCATTTATTGATGAGGCTTTTTAGCATTTCTTACTTTCCTCCAAACAGACTCGCTTCTCGGCGCGCTTGCTACCACTCTCTGATTCTTTTACCTTTGTCTTTTTATTTATCCATCGTGAAAAGCGCTTTTGTAAGGGCGTATAACAATGCCTAATACTTCAAAACAGCATTCAGAAAGCGACTTAGATCCTAATCCAAATTACACAGGCCGTTTTGCCCCTTCGCCTTCCGGTCAGCTTCACTTTGGCTCACTTGTTACCGCCCTAGCCAGTTACCTTGATGCAAAACATTGTCACGGTCGATGGCTGGTGCGAATGGAAGATATCGACGAGCCGCGCTGTATTGCAGGCACTGATACCGCTATTTTACATTCCCTTGAAGCCCACGGTTTGCAATGGGACGGTGAAGTCATGTATCAAAGTCAGCAGCATTCCCGTTACCAAGAGGTGGTGAACGCACTACTACATCATCAGCAGGCGTACTACTGCAGCTGCACTCGCAAAATGATTAAGGCAATGGGCGGCACTTATAATGGCCACTGCAGAGATAAAGGTTTAACACCTTCCAACGACCAGCTTGCTATTCGGCTGAAACTGGATACTGAATTGGCGCCTTTCACTGATTTGATCATGGGCGAAGTATCAGCACCTCATCAAAAATTGGCCGGCCATAAAGTAGAAAAGCAGAGAGTAGAAGACATAACAATAAAGCGCAGAGACCAGCTGTTCTCCTATAACTTAGTGGTTGTGCTAGACGATGTTTTTCAGGGTGTGACCCATGTCATAAGAGGGTGCGATTTGATTGACGTAACGCCGCTTCATCGCTGCGTGCATCAATCGCTTGGTTATCAGCCATTGGAATATGGCCATGTACCGGTGGCCGCGATAGCGCCAGGGAGAAAGCTGAGTAAACAGAACCATGCCACTCCTATCGACAACACTACAGCATTAGAAAATATAGTTCGCGCCCTTCACTTTTTGGGCTTCGACGAGGTTAAACGTCAAGATTTCAACTCAATAGACTCACTACTGTCATTCGCTATTTCTCTATGGAACAGGAAAAAAGTAGTGAAAACACCCGAAATTATTGTTCCTCAGCATGAATCCACTTATTATAGCGTTCCTTAATATATTGCGGAGATACCACCATCATTCATCGTGTTTTCAAATCTGTTAAGCGTGCATTCTCAAAAGAGAGCTCGTCTGACAAAGCATTACAACCCCGAGTAATGACTCGAGGTGAGCATGGTATTTCTCGCGAAGATATCAGTGCTAATGCGTTAAAAGTCATGTATCGCCTTAACGGAGCAGGCTTCGAGTCTTATTTAGTCGGGGGCTGTGTTCGCGACATTTTGATGGGTTACGAACCAAAAGATTTTGATGTGGTCACCAATGCTACACCTGATCAGATAAAAGGGCTGTTTCGGAATTGCCGCTTAATAGGCCGCCGGTTTCGCCTTGCCCATATTGTGTTCGGCAGAGAAATTATTGAAGTAGCGACCTTCCGTGGCCACCATCAAGAAACGGATGAAAGCGAAGCTGTTCCAACAAATAAAGCCACAGGCTCACAAGACGCGCAAGGGCAGCTTGTTAGAGATAACGTGTTTGGCTCTATTGAAGAAGATGCAGAGCGCCGAGATTTCACATTTAACGCCATGTATTATAGCGTCGCTGATTTCACGGTAAAAGACTTTGCCAACGGTCTGGCTGCAATTGAAAAACGTGAAGTGGCGTTAATGGGCGACCCAGAAACTCGCTATCGCGAAGACCCTGTCCGTATGCTTCGCGCCGTTCGCTTTGCCGTTAAGCTGTCGATGCGTATTGAAACATCGACGGCTGCGCCTATTAAAAGTTTGGCGAGCTTGCTTCAAAATATTCCACCTGCGCGCCTCTTTGAAGAAACGCTGAAACTGTTTTTATCCGGTAAGGGCGAAGAAACGTTTTTAATGATGCGCGAATACGGTCTTATCGACCAACTATTCCCTCAATTAGCGCCTTTTTTGAAAGACGAAAACAGCAAAGAAATGCAGTTTGTGCGTCACGTACTTGCCAATACCGATGAGAGAATTAACAACGAGCAACGGGTCACTCCCGCGTTCTTGTATGCCGCCTTATTATGGTACCCCGTTGAAGAGCAATCTCAACGTCTGCAGTTGGAATCTGGGTTAAATGCCCATGACGCCTTTAATATTGCCTCAAGTGAAGTCATTGCTAAGCAAACCCAGCGCATCATGATCCCTAAGCGTTTTTCCACTGTGATGCGAGACATTTGGATCTTGCAGCAGCGCCTTCCTAAACGCTTTGGTCGTCGCGCTTTTCAGTTACTTACTCATCCTAAGTTTAGAGCTGGCTATGATTTCTTACTCGCAAGAGGTCAAACCGAAGGTGGCGATTTGTTAGAGCTTGCACAGTGGTGGACACATTTCCAGCATGCTGAAAGTGGTAAGCAAAAAGGCATGCTTAACGCCCTGAAACGAGCTGATAGCGCAGGTAAGGGTGCGCCGCGCAAACGCAAGCGCCGTCCGGTTAAGAGAGATTCTGATGCTTAAAGAGCATGTGTACATTGGTATAGGAAGTAATTTGGGCGATAGCGAGCAGCAGGCTACAGATGCCTTTGACGCTATCGATAATCTTGAAGGTACTCGTTTACTGAAAACCTCATCGCTGTATGCCAGTAAGCCAATGGGTCCCCAAGATCAGCCCGATTACATTAATGCCGTGTGCCTGATAGAAACCACCCTTAAACCTCACAGCCTATTAAAGCAATTGCAAAGCATAGAGCTTGAATGTGGAAGAGAGCGAAAAGGCGATCGATGGGGCCCTCGTACCCTCGATTTAGATATTTTGCTTTACGGCAGTGAGCATATCGATACCGCTGACTTAATTATTCCACACTATGGAATGGCCGAAAGAGAATTTGTTATGGTGCCGCTATTTGAAATTGCCCCTACCATGGTGATGAAAGACGGAAAGCCCATTGCAAACTGGGTAGCTAACTGTTCGCTAGACGGTCTCAGACGCCTGCGCGCTTCCAATTAATAGCAAAATCCGTATAGTTCCCCTCTTGATAAAAACATCTGGACCTTGTTATGAAGAAAGTTACTGTTTCTGGCCTGCTCAAAAAGAAGCAAGCCGGTGAAAAGATTACCTCTTTAACTGCTTACGATGCCAGCTTTGCCAAAATGTTTGATGAGCAAGGCATTGATGCTCTCTTAATTGGCGATTCACTGGGCATGGTTTTACAAGGCGAAGATGACACTCTCCCAGTGACAATAGACGATATTGCCTATCACACCAAAAGCGTTCGAAAAGGCACTCAACGTGCATTCGTGATTGCCGACATGCCGTTTATGTCTTACGCCACGGCTGAGCAAACCTACGGCAATGCGGCAACGCTCATGGCCGCTGGCGCAAGCATGGTTAAGATGGAAGGCGGAAGCTGGTTGTGTGACACCATTGCGGGGCTTAACCTTCGAGGTGTGCCTGTGTGTGGTCATTTAGGCTTAACGCCGCAGTCTGTGCATGTATTCGGTGGCTTTAAAGTACAAGGTCGCGGCGATGAGCAAGCACAAAAGCTTGTTCAAGAGGCTAAAGCCCTAGAAGCCGCTGGTATACAGTTACTAGTGCTTGAATGCGTTCCCTCATCGCTCGGTAAGTTAATTAGCGAGACCCTCACCATACCTGTTATCGGTATTGGCGCTGGCAAAGACACCGACGGTCAAATTTTAGTTATGCACGATATGTTTGGCATTAGCGCTAACTACATGCCTAAGTTCTCTAAAAACTACCTCGTTGAGACTGGAGACATGCGTAAAGCCGTGGCGCAGTACATTGACGACGTTGAGCGTGGCAAATTTCCCTCTACTGAACATAGTTTCGAGTAGCACGCTAGATTGATACAGTTTTGAGAGTCACGCTCAATTTGAGAGTCAGGCTCAAATAACACAGCTTAAATAATGAGGTTTTTATGAAGGTGATTAGTGATATTGCATCGCTTCGCGAAGTAGTCAGCGATTGCAAACGCACAGGCCGTTCGGTTGGTTTTGTTCCTACTATGGGAAACCTTCACGATGGACACCTTCAATTGGTGAAACGCGCTAAATCACATAACGATATTGTTATTGTGAGTATCTTTGTTAACCCCATGCAGTTTGGCGAAAATGAAGACCTAGATGCCTATCCAAGAACCATAGAAGAGGACAAAGCCAAGCTGGTCAACGACGGCGTTGATGCGGTGTTTTTACCCAGCGTGAGCGATATGTACCCGTGCGGCCTTAAAGCACAAACCTATGTGGAAGTGCCGGGGATATCAGATGTGCTGTGTGGCGCAAGCCGCCCCGGCCATTTTCGCGGTGTAGCCACCGTGGTCAGTAAGCTATTTAACATGGTGCAGCCTGACGATGCCTTTTTCGGTGAAAAGGATTTTCAGCAGCTTCAAGTTATTCGTACTATGGTACGCGACCTTTCCATGTCGGTTAATGTGCACGGCGTACCTACCCAGCGCGAAGCATCCGGACTTGCCATGAGTTCTCGCAATGGCTATTTAAGCCATGAACAAAAGGCAACCGCTAGCTTTATCTACCAAGAAATGACACGAGCAAAAGCGCTAATTGAGCAAGGCAACACTCAATTTAGCGATATTGCCGATTCAATCGTGAGTAATCTTGAAGCTAAGGGTTTCAAAAACGATTATGTCAGCATTGTTAATGCTGATACGTTGCAACGCCCTGTCGCTGGCGATAAGCACCTTGTTATCGTGGTGGCGCTATTTATGGGAACTACTCGATTGATTGATAATTTGCAGGTTGCTTTATAAGAGCAACCGCTAGCAATTGCCCTTAAAGAGTCAGTGAGGATACATCAAAATGCGTGGCAGGCTTATGAGCCGTTAAATCATGGGTAAAGAGGCTGATAAAATTGCTGTTATCAGCACTTATTAGGCAATACTTTGCACGTCGTTGTTTTGAACAAATTCAATGAGCGATGCCCACGCTTTCGTTCCCTTCGCAATAATATGCTGCTCCGCTAAAATAGCGGCTAAATCGTTGTGGCTAGTCAATGGATTTGCCAGTACAACTCTAAAGACGGTAATGCACTGCGTAGGATAATCTGGCGCTTCAAGACGCGTTCGAGACACAAACGACTTACCCGCTTCACGCTGTTGCTTTTGAACAGCAACTACTAACGCATCAATCTTCTGATTAATGGCTTTTCGCATGGCTGAGGAGGCCGTTTTAAGCGCTTGCTGAACTTCTACTGGGCAAACCCGATAAGTAAGCAGTGATAGCGTTGGACTAGTCGTTAATTCAAAATCTTGCGCCTTATTGATCATGCCCGCAAAATCATGGGCTTTATCAATACTGCTGTCTATCAATAGCTCGTAGCCTTTACGACCAAAAATATGCAGCGCCGAATAGACCATCATGGCCATACCGTTGCGAGAACCCTCAAGGGTAGTGGCGCCTAAATCTTTTGAACCAGCACGTAATATGTATTGCGCGTGATGTCTAACCGCATTGGCATCTTCAGGGTTTTTAAATAACGCCATTCCAGCGCCCATGGGCACATACATTTGTTTATGGGCGTCAATTGTCACCGAGTCTGCACGCTCAATGCCTTTTAAACGGTCGCGATAGCGAGGCGAAAATAACGTAGCCCCACCCCACGCTGCATCAACATGGAACCAACAGCCTAACTCTTTGGCAACATCGGCTAATTCATCGAGTGGGTCAACATGTCCTGTCTCGGTGGTACCGCCAACACCAACAATAGCGAGCAACTTATTGCCCTCTTCTTGATAACGCTGACCAGCGCGCAACGCTTTCTCAGGGTCGAGTGTTTGCTGAGGCGCAGGTAAAGTAATAAGCTGCTCTCGACCAATTCCCAACACATCAACAGCCTTAGACAACGAATAGTGCCCGCGCTTGCTGCACATAATGCCCATGTTGTTGATATTGTGAAAACGGTATGCCGCTGCCAACCCGGCTCTGGCAACGCCTGCAAAACCTTTTTGCGGGCCCAAAAGCTTGTTTCTTGCTACCCAGAGTGCCGTAATGTTGGCGATGGTTCCGCCAGAACAGAATGCACCGAGAGAGTGGGCTGCACTGTGGAGGTGAGCGTCGTAAAAGGCTTCAGGCTGGTCGTATACCAAGTTATGCATCATGCCTATAACTTGGCGCTCAAGAGGAGTGAATGCTTTAGAGGTCTCTATTTTAACCAAGTTCTGGTTAAGCCCCACCATAAGCTTTGAAAGCGGCAGGTGAAAATAAGGCAAAGCAGAGGTCATATGCCCAATAAACGTGGGGGAATAGGTATTAACAGAGTGCGCCACAAGCTTATCAAGTAAGCTTTCTGCGTGAGTGGAAACAAACTCCGGAGACTCTGGTACTTTAGAATCTGAAAAGTCTTTTTCTACTTCTTCCAATGAGGTCTTTTTCGTCACAACGTGTTGAGACAAAAAGTCCAAGATATTGTCTGATAAATGCTGCTCAATTTGAGCCAGCTTTGAGTCTTTGTGTTCAGGTTTGGTAAAGACCCTAAACAAGTGCTCTAAACTAACTTGCGCTTCACCCACTAAACACACCCCTTACATCAAACCTATATGTTATTGTTTCGCTTCTGACGAATTTTGCATAAAACGAAAGTCATAGGTGGTGTTATAAGATACCGACCTAACTCTTTTTATTTGAGCACTGCTGCCTGCTTTCTTTCCCGAGTACTTCACGCCAAGCGCCGACTACTTTGTGTCGAACATGTCGTATCGAATACTTCGTTTCAAATACTTCGTATCGAATACACAGTTGTTTTAGCTGCGCATTCGCTTTGACCAATCGCTTTGGCATAGTCTAATGGTTGCCAACCCTGAAAACTTTTACGTGACTTTCAGATCACGTCCACATTACTTTCAGGGGCACGCACTTTACATCAGATTACAATTTTCGCCAAGTGGTTACCAGCGGCATTTATGCTTATGCCATACCTATCAACGTACCACCATCCACAAAGTGGGAGCATATGTCAGATTTACTGCTATATTTTAATTATGAATAAATACGAAAAAACGGGGAAACTTGTTTATGCCAATACGTGAAATATCTGAAGATTTTTCAATCGACGACATTGTTCCGTATTTTCAGCCTATCGTAGACTTAGAAAGTCAGGGCGTATGGCGATACGAGTGTCTTGCCCGTTTAATAACCCAAAACGACAAAACGTTTTTACCTAGCGAGTTTCTCTACTTGATAGAACGGGAACAGCATGTGAAAACCTTAGCCGCCAGTATGTTCTTGCAAAGCGCCAGTTATTTCCACAATGTGAATATTCCGTGGAACATCAATATTTCTGCCAACGACTTGAATAACGACGGGCTTATCAACTCTCTCATTGCGCAACTTGCCGATTATCCCAACCCTGAAAGAGCGAGCATTGAAGTAAGTGCAGCTACAGCGCTGGCCAATCAGGCGCAGCTTCGGTCGTTTATTGATAAAGGAATGCACACAGGATTAGGAGTATTTATTGATAACGTGGGCTCTTGTCCGGGGAATATTCGGGCTTTAATGAACCTACCAGTACGAGGAATAAAAATTGCGGGCGGACTGATTAAACATTATCAGCTGCAAGACGCGGTGAAAGAATACGTCGACTATGTGCTGGCCTTGTGTGAACACCAGCACATTGCAGTTATTGCAGAGCACATTGAAAACGAACAGCTGTTAAACGATGTTAAACGCCTTCCCATTAAATATGCACAAGGCTATGTGTTTAGCCCGCCCGTTGCCGACGTGCAGCACAATATTCAAGCAAGTCTTCAGCAGCATTAGGTAGTTTGAGATTCGCGCTAGCAAGAATAGCCAGCGCGGTAGCTAGCATATTTAATTCGCTAGCTTTCTTCGTTTCGACAATTGAGCTTCCAGCACGTTTGCCCGCTGCCGCTGTACTTGCGCTCAAAGGGCGTCATAGCATTTGCTCCTTTTACCTCACTGAGGTCGCAAATGCTGCCGTAATGCTTTGCCGCCTGAGCAAATTCCATAAGATAAATTAACCAGTTGCTGCGCACTTCAATGTTGGTGGTAATGGCCATTAAATCCACCATTGCCGCACTACCGTGCCATCGTTTTTGTACCTGGGTCTTCTTTGGGTAAGGGTTGGGGTACAAGAGGTAATGCTTTACCACCTGCCAATTAGACTGACGAACTAACCGCCAAAAATCGTTTACATCGGCGCGAATAACACAGTAATTATCTTGTTCAATTTGATAATGGCTGTGTTTTTCGACTCGCTGAGCCGACTTATCTACGCCAATCACACGCGCCTCAGGGTGGGCCTTAGCGATAGTCGCCGTGCTTTCCCCTACACCGCAGCAAGAGTCCAAAATAACAGGGCCAGTAAACCCGCCGAGCCACAAAGACACCTCATCGAAGGCCGCTTGGGTATGCTCGCCAACCGGACGTTTGTTAACCGAAGACTGATATTTTAAAACCAATTCATCCAGCTTGTCATGCACACCAACTTGATTTGTCGTAATAGACCGAGAGTTGCCGTCTGACATTAACTACGAATTCCTTTACCGGTTTTCAATAAGTAGTAAGCAACGCTAAATAACAACACGTTGAACCCCACCAGCAAGCTGAGCGCCAGGGTGATGTTTACGTCAGATACCCCTAAGAAACCATAGCGGAATCCATTTACCATATACACAACCGGGTTAGCTTTACTTACCCATTGCCAAAACTCAGGCAGCAGCGAAAGAGAATAAAATACGCCGCCTAAATAGGTTAATGGAGTAAGTACAAACGTAGGAACAACGCTGATGTCGTCAAAGGTCTTTGCGAAAACCGCATTAATAAGACCCGCCGTTGCAAATAAGGTAGAGGTAAGTAGTACTGTAAGGGCGATAATGCCCAAGCTATAGATTTTTACATCAACAAAAAATAGCGACACGAGAGTAACCATAATGCCAATTAAAATAGCTCTGGCTACGCCGCCCCCTACATAGCCTAGAATGATAACTGACGTTGGTACAGGCGATACTAATAGCTCTTCAATGTTGCGCTGAAATTTAGCGCTAAAAAACGAAGAAGATACATTGGAATAGGAGCTTGTGATCACTGACATCATGATTAAGCCTGGCACAATAAACTCCATGTAGCTAAAGCCACCCATTTGACCAATACGGTTACCGATAAGGCTACCGAAAATCACAAAGTAGAGGCTCATAGTGATAGCAGGTGGAACAAGGGTTTGCACCCAAATACGCAAAAATCGGGTACACTCTTTAATCCAAATTGTGGTTAGCGCAACGTAGTTTTGTTTTACCCAACTAATTTTTTTCTCTTCACTCATGTGTGTTGTTTCATTACTCATTACTTCACTCCGCCTGCTTCGCTGACTCGACTAAGCGAACAAACAGTTCTTCTAACCGATTTGATTTATTGCGCATACTCATCACTTGAACGCCCTGCTCACTCAATTGAGTAAATACCGGGTTAAGACCTTCGGCCTTCTCTACATCAACCTCTAGCGTATGGTTGTCTCCCCATCGATGGTCAACACCATGCAACGTGAGTGCGTCCATATTGCTTTGCTCTTGCAGCTGCACATCAAGCACAAAAGTTTCCACGTTAAGCTTCGAGAGCAACGACTTCATGCTCGTATTCTCAACAATGGTGCCTTTGTTGATAATAGCGATATTGCGACAGAGCATTTCGGCTTCTTCAAGATAATGCGTGGTAAGAATAATGGTAATACCTGCGCGATTGATTTCCTCAAGGAATAACCACATTGCCCGGCGAATCTCGATATCTACACCTGCTGTGGGCTCATCAAGAATCAATAGCTTTGGCTCGTGCATTAGCGCTCTTGCGATCATTAATCTGCGTTTCATACCACCTGAGAGTTCACGAGCACGGGCGTCGCGCTTTTCCCACAGATCAAGCTTGGCGAGGTATTTTTTCGCTCGCTCTTTGGCAATACTGCGCGGTACGCCATAGTAACCCGCTTGATTGAGTACAATTTGAAGTACGGTTTCAAACTGATTGAAATTGAATTCCTGAGGCACTAAGCCAATGCACGCTTTGGCTTGTTCTTTTTGTGTGGTGAGGTCATAACCAAACACCGACACCGTTCCACCGGTTTGATTAACCAGTGAACTAATAATACCAATAGTGGTGGATTTACCGGCCCCGTTAGGCCCAAGCAACGCAAAAAAATCGCCCTCTTGCACGCTAAGGTCCACGCCTTTTAGCGCCTTTACGCCACCTTTGTAGGTTTTTGTTAACCCTTTAATGTCCAACGCTTTCATGAAATACCCATGTTGTGAGTGTTACAGCTAACCCGCTAAGGAGAGATTGAGTTGTGCGGTAGGTGCGTAGTGCACTTTTACACGCTTTGAACTTGTGTGCGTAGTGTACCGCAATCTTATATAAATATTTAACTCGTGCACGACTTAGCTCTATTTTTTTGCGGTTATTCACTGGAGAAGCTGACCTTGTGACCTCGTAGAGTAAGTCTCAAATTATAAATCGAGATAATGAGTTAAGACGCTAAAACGCGATGCCAAATGTAAATTATTCTCATTAGCGTTTACATGGGTGAGGAGATTCCCTATACTTCTGCCTCCTTTAGCACACACACAGGGATGCATAATGAAAAACACAACACTCACCATGGGCGCGCAAACTATCGCCGCAGCCTTGGCATTTGGCTCATCGACAGTACTGGCTCAAGACACCACAGAGCAGAATACTGGACCTATCGCCAAAGCAAGCAGCGAGCAGTGCCAAGACAGCACTACGGCAACGTGTGAAGCCGCCGACGATAAAGCCATTGAGCTTATCCGTATTCACGGCGTTCAACAGTCTATTTATCGTTACGCCAAATCTGGCGATCCTCGACGTGTTGCCGATTTAGTCGATACCCCGCAAACTATCAGTGTTCTTACTCAAGACCAAATTCAAGAAAGTGGTAAAACCGACCTGGCAGATATCCTCTCTGCCCAGGCTGGTGTAACCCTCGGTACTGGTGAAAATGGTAATGCTTTTGGCGATCGCTACATCATTCGCGGTCATGAAGCGCGAAGCGACGTGTTTGTTGATGGATTACGCGATCCGGGTATGACAACTCGCGAAAGCTTTGCTACCGAGCGTGTTGAAATAACAAAAGGTCCAAGCTCGACCTTTGCAGGCCGCGGTTCATCCGGCGGTGCGGTAAACTCAATTACTAAAAAAGCGTCTACCAGCTATAATTTTGGTCGCGTAGATGCCGCGATTGGCACCGATGAGCACGTACGCTTCACTACTGATTTAAACAAAACACTGAGCGAAGATAGCGCCATTCGACTAAACGCCCTGACCTCTTCAGAAGATATGCCTGGTCGTGAAGGCATTGAACGCAGCAGAGACGGCGTGCAGCTTTCTTATGTTAATCAACCTACCGATCGTTTATCGTTTACCGGTGATATTTACTATTTAAATGCAGAAGATAAGCCTGACTTAGGCAGCTATTTCGACCGTGATGCCGGTGAACCGCTAAGCGATATTCCGGTTTATGCACAAGATGAAGACTTCATGAATTCTGAAGTAAAAACCTTCACGCTGCGCACCGAATACGATATCAGTGATAACGTTCGTTTTTACAACGCCACCCGCTTTGGTAAAACAGAGAACGAGTACGTTACTACAGGTTTAAGTGGCTCTACGCGCGCAGACACAGACCCGACAGCACCAGGCGAATCTACGCTCACCTTAAGTAATCACCAGGGTTGGCAAGACGTTGATTATGTCACCACACAGTTCAACTTATTTTGGGATACCTCATTTGCTGGTGCAGAGCATCGTTTTGTATTCGGTTTTGAGTACACCGATGAGTCGGTAGACAATGGTGTTTTTGCCGTTGATTATAACAACGACACGAATTGCTTAACTGATGGACGACGTGGTGTATCAGACAGCTTTTGTATTACCGATGCTAATGGCAACTTAGCCGATGACATCAACAGTATTATGGGCAAAGAAATCACCCGCGGCGACGCAGACGCTCTTTTTGATATTGAAACCTATTCCCTTTACGCCATGGATACCTTCGAACTCACCGATGCACTTAACGTGTTCTTTGGCGTTCGCTTAGATAGCTACGACTATACCAACGAGACGTCGACTGAATTTTTCGAGTTTTCAGACGAGCTTTATAATGGTCACTTAGGGCTAGTATATGAAGTATCGGAAAATGGAAATGTTTATGCCTCTTACAGTACCGCAACCAATATCAATGGCGGCGAATCAGACTTAGGCGCAAACTGTGGTTACGGCGGTTTATGCGGCACACCAGAACAAGCGGCGCAAGCTGACCCAGAGCAAGTTGAGAATATTGAGCTGGGAATAAAATGGTTATTGTTTGATGAAAAGTTAAGTGCAAATGCTGCCGTTTTCCGCATTACTAAAAGTGATGTACATGAAAGCGTTGGAGATGCTTACACTACGCTAGGCTCTCTTAATACCGGTGAGAACAGAGTTGACGGGGTGGAGTTTGGAGTTAGTGGCGACATTACTGATAAACTGAGCATGCAGGCTTCTGCAGCAATAATGGATTCAGAAGTACTCGCGTCATATGATGCTGATAACATCGGCCTTGCGCTGAGTAACTTTGCCGATAAGAGTGTTTACATACAGATGCGCTATCAGCCAAATGAAAAGTTCGCGTTTGGCGGTGACTATAGCTACCAGTCTGAAATGTATGGCGGTCAGCCTGATACCGCGGCAGGCTTTGATGCTGATGCAGGCGAGTATTCTATACGCGTACCTAGCTATCAGGTAGTTAACTTATTTGCCAACTACTATCATTCTGATTCAACCACTTTTCGACTGAACGTTGGTAATGCGCTTGATGAGGAATACTGGACTGCTGCATATCGCTCTGGCTCGTTCATGTATCTTGGTGACGGACGAAACGTTACTGCGACAGTGAATTACCAGTTTTAAGTCTAATAGAAGGAATATTACTGAGCTATGATCGTTATTGATAACCTACTGAATGCTGACGAAGTGAAACAATTTCGCTCAGCCTTGGATGACGTGCCGTTTAACGACGGTAGAGAAACGGCTATGGGAATGGCGGCAGGAGTTAAAAATAACGGTCAGGCCGATCCGCAGCACGAACGCACGCAACAGTTAGCCAATGTGTTGCTTGCCAAGCTAGGAAACCACCCTAGGGTGGTTTCTGCTGCGTTACCTCAGCGTATATTCCCTCCCTGCTTTAATCGTTACAGTGAGTCACAGAATTACGGTTATCACGTCGATGCCGCCATCATGCGTATTCCTAATACACCCGATGTGCTGCGCAGCGATATGTCGATGACCGTATTTTTAAGTGAAGCTAATGAGTACGAGGGGGGAGAGCTTGTTATTCAAACTGGGTTTGGTGAGCAAAGCATTAAATGTGATGCGGGGAGTGCTATTTTATATCCCTCATCCAGCCTGCATAAAGTCACTCCCGTTACACAGGGAGAACGTGTGGCAGCGATTACGTGGATGCAGAGTATGGTGGTTGACCCGCAAATTCGCCAAACTCTTTTTGAGTTAGACCAAGCTATACAGTCACTTATTGCTAGCGAGAGCGCAAATCGAGAGCAGCTTGATCAACTGCACCACGTTTACCATAACCTCATTAGACAATTTTCCGCCGTATAGCTTTTGTTATAGGGATTTCAACAAGAGGCTTTTATCAAGGGGCTAGTTAAGGCTAGCCACTTCTGTAGACCCAACTTCAATTAACTCGAAGGAAGTACCTTCGGCACCTTTTACCATTACCCTACATTCGCCCCAGCTTTCGGGAATTGTCCAGATATGGTCTTCGGCAACCGTAAACTTCTCGCGATGCGACTGGCAACGCACTTCAACCGAGCCCAAGTCGCCTTTTATGCTGTCAAAAGCAAACTGATTTCTCACTAAGGTATGAAAGAGCAGCTCTCTGTCATCTATTTCCATATCAATTCTAATGTGCTTATTTGATGCAATTTGCTCTTCTATAGTTTCGATAATTGGCTGCACGGCTTGTATTTTTTCTTGTTGCTCTTCAAATGACTGCAGCTCTTCAAAGGCGTCAACTGCGTCAGCGTAATATCCCAACTCAGCAGCGAGTATTACACTGCGCTGTAATGTATAAGCTATGTGATCTTCGCTAAACACACTGTTTTTACCAAAAGTACTTCCATTACTGGCTTTTACTCGCTTTAAGCTTGAAAGCTCTCTGCGCCAGTCCTTGAGATCACTAGCGATGTTGGCGTCCATATTGGCAGCCCATGCGTTTTCATAATGATTAAGAGCACTTTCGTTACGCAAGTCCATAAGTAGCGCATCAGCATCTGCTACGTTACCTGCTTTAAACAATGTATCTACCTCTTGATAGGCTTTAATAAACTCTCTAGAAGCACCGCTTTTACCACCCAGGATAAAGTCAAATTGGACAGCATGTTCACACTGTTGAGTTGGTTTGCCGTCTTTCATTGCAGGCTCAAACTTCCAACGCTTTATCGCTCTCAAAGCTTTAAACTTAAAATCTTTATGACCGCCAAAATCGTTTACAACAGGGTCGTTTACATTACCTTCCTCATCGATGATAAAACTCATCTTTACCCAGCCTTCTTTTCCTTGTCTGGCAGCTGATATGGGATATTGAGGGTCAACTCGGCGTTTTGGTTTTGCAGGCTGAAATGCGGTAATTCTCTTAACTTCGTTATCTCGCTTTTCTGCCAATACTTGTGCTTCTTTCTCATCACAAGGTAAGGAAAGCTCTTGCGCATGTAAAACAGCAGGGCATATAAAGAGCGTACCGGCAACAGCCAGTGAAGGTATTAAACGGCGAGAGCTCGCCTTATTAGTATAACCTGAAGCAGCTATAGGGTTTGCTGAGCGAATAAAGTGAGTGTTCATCTGATCATCCTTAATTGAAGAGGGCTATTTATGAAAGCTATGCATAAAGGCTACTTGTAAGCGCTAGCCATGTCGTTATTCATTGGAGCCTTGCGTTAGAGCTATTAATTCCAGTCTAAGGCGTATTAAAGCAATCTTAACCTCAGCGCTTGCTTTTCGCCTTTTCAAGAGAAGCATCTGGCACATTTTTAATCATCATAGTTTCTTTTCTGCGCGACATCATTTTTGCTAAGCGGCGCATACTGACGGTTTTATCCTTTTCATCAACAATGTCCACTCCCAGTAAACGTTCTAGCAAATCTTCAAGGGTAATAACCCCTTCTAAACCGCCATATTCGTCAACCACCAGCAGCATATGCACGTGCTTATCGATGAAGTGCTCAAACGTCACCGATAATGGCATAATATTTAAAATGGTAATTAAATTCTTAGCGTATTCAGACAGGGGTTTATCGGTGTTGCCTCTAGCCTGAGCAACTAACAAGTCTGAACGCATCACATAGCCGGTTATGTTTTCAGAATCGTTATCTTCATACACAGGAATACGCGAGAACTCGATATTAGAATGCTTGTGGAAAAAGGCCTCTACCGTCATCGATTCAGAAACAGAAAATAAGGCCGTTCTATGGGTTATTGCGTCTTTCACCTTAAGCTCGTGAAGGCTAAGCAGACTTTGCAAAAACGAGGCTTCGTGGTTAGCAAGTTGCCCTTCCTGCCCTGATAGCTCGGCCATAGCGTGAAGCTCGCTACGACTTAACCCTCTTAACGGGCTGTCTTCTTTAAATCCGCGGGTGAGCAACTCAGACATTTTCACAAAGGGCATTAAAATAAGGGCGAGGTATTTTAAAAAGTAGGCCGTAGCGGGGGCGAGTGCTCGCCAGTAGGTTGCTCCCACGGTCTTTGGAATGATTTCAGAAAACACGAGAATGAGTAAGGTTAATACGGCAGAAATTATACCTATATAAGCCTCGCCAAATACAGATGCAGCTTGCGCTCCGGCACCGGCGGCTCCCATAGTGTGGGCAATCGTATTAAGCGTAAGAATTGCAGACAACGGCGTATTGATATTGTCGGTCTGCTTACGCAGCAACCTTCCACTTGGCGCGTTCTCTTTTTCCAGTACGGAGATATAAGCAGAAGACACACTCAAGATCACCGCTTCTGCAATTGAACACAGAAACGAAAAGCCAAGTGCAATAAACACGTACACAATAAGTAAAAGCATGTAGGGTTTCCATAAGGATTAGATAAAGCTGCGAGTTATTATTGTTATATCGCTGCATTATATTATGAGGAACATCGCAGGCGTTACAAGCGCACTGATAGATTATTTGTATTTAATGACAGCATGATGATGGCGTTTGCGTGTGGCGATACTGCATAAGTTTATTGATGCCAATACGCAGCATCAAAGCACCGAGTATGATAGCGCTTAACGCATAAGCGACCTGAATTCCACCGCCGTGTTCATGGAGCGCAGATTGGGTTTGAATTAGCCCTTGAAGCGACATCGCCGACACAAGGTAGTTAAGCAAATAGCCAAATGCAATACTTGCCGACACCACGCTAAACAAATACAGCGCAAGGGTCTTCAACCCCATTTCCTGCTTAATCATACCCATAGTAGATATGTTCGTTGCTGGCCCCGCCATAAGAAATACCAGTATAGCACCAGGCGATAACCCTGCTGCCAAGAAACCAACGGCTAAGGGCGTTGAGGCCGTTGCGCAGATGTACATCGGAATACCAATAAATGCCATTACCAACATAGCAACAAGGCCGTCACCCCATTGCGTTAAAAAGTCGGTGGGCACCCACGTTTTAATTGCAGCAGCCAGCGCTAAACCTATCAATAACCACACCACTATATCTTCAAGCAGTTTTCCGCTGGCATAACGAGCCACGCGGGCAGCAGACGCTGCGGCATTTGAGACACTTGAAAATGCGTTTGAAGAGCGGTCAGTGTGCCCGGCACCGCTACTATTGGCATTCGTACTATGATTACCGCTCTCTTTCTGTGAACTACTACAGCATGACGAGGGCTGGGCGACGTCAGCTTTAGTACTGCAGCATGAGGCACTCTCCACTGGCTTTGTTGTTTCGCTTTCACAACACGAACTCACGGGTTCGGCTGTTTTATTCACTTTGTCGTCTGAGTCGCCGAACACTTTAACCATAATTCCAGCGTATATGGCACTGGCCACTGCAGCTATTGGTCTGATGATGGCGAATAATGGGCCAAGTAACGCATACGAAACCGATACACTATCTACCCCGGTTTCAGGCGTGGAAACAAGAAATGAAATAGTTGAAGACTTTGAGGCACCGCTGCGCCTAAGGCCCAACGCCGCGGGGATAACACCGCAAGAACACAAAGGCAAAGGAGCACCAATTACTGCAGCCTTACTAATTGACCCTATCGAGTTACTTCCCATGTGACGCTCGAGAAAAGACACTGGCACCAATTCATGCATCACACCGGCCACAAACAGGCCTAAGAGTAACCATGGCGCAGATTCCATGAATAGCGCTAAAAAATTTTGGCCGAGCAGAATGATGTCTGACATGCTTCCTCAAATAGGGCGAAATAAAGCGTAAAAAAACATAAAACAGTTTTTTAGTATACGTGCGTCAAGTATACCAGAAAATGACCTATTCAGAAAATGAGCACGGGCAATTCGAGTTATTAGGACGTGTAAATTGAAGCCCTGTTAACCAAGAGCGTGTTGGGCAAGTTCTTATTGGGCTAAGTCCTATCGAGCTAGGTCGTGAAAATAAAAAAGGCCTACACAAATGTGTAGGCCAAATGTTGACGTGCTCTACCCGATGTACTTCGCTAGAAGCAAAAGCGTGAGGTCAACCATGAACAAGTAACGGGAGTTACTGTGTGTCACGCTTACTGTCTTTCTTAAGCTTTGAAACCACTGAAAACGCTTCTAGCATGACCAATACAGAAACAATCAGCACTACCGCATCGAGAAATACCAATAGATAATTCTCTGCCAGGTAATACTCTTTTAGTTTAATAAGCCCGGCAAAAAAGGCCATAATCAACACGAATACCATAGGAATAAGTGTGTACTTCGCTGGCCTGCCAAGCTTGATAAGCATGACTGATATTACTAATAGTGTAAGACTGGCCAGTATTTGATTTGTTGAGCCGAATAGCGGCCAAATGATCATTCCACCGCCGCCAGAGGCACCGCCCGCACCAAAGGCGAGCAATAAACAACACCCCACCGCAAGCAGTGTGGCTACAACACCGTTTTTCAGTGCGTCAACTGAGTAAATGTCACCCCATTCTTGAATAATATAACGCTGAAGTCGCACACCTGAATCCATCGTAGTACCTGCAAAAAGCACAACCATAACGGCTAAAATGGTGGATGAGAAATCAACGGGTAAACCCCACCCTTGCTGAATTAAATTAGCACCCCCGGTGATAAACGCACCTACGCTACCCGCGCCTAAATGACTGTACACTTCGTGCCATTCTTCAGGAGACGCAGCAAATGCAACGCCGCTTACTGCAACAATAGTAATAAGAGCCAGTGAACCTTCACCTACCGCACCTAAGTAACCGACAAAACGCGCATCGGTTTCTTTATCAAGCTGCTTTGAACTTGTACCCGACGCAACAATGCCGTGGAAACCGGACACCGCGCCACAGGCAATGGTGACAAAAAGAAGAGGAATAAGACTGGGTGTATCAACGGCGGTTTGCATGTTAAATGCCGGCGCTGTGATATCAGGCATGGCGAAAAATACAGCACCATAGAGTAAAAACAGCCCCACTAATAACTGCATACCGTTGATAAAGTCCCGCGGCTGAAGCAGCATCCATACGGGTAACAATGAGGCGATAGCAGCGTATACGAATAGGATGATAATCCAGTTAGCTTTATCCGCTAGGCCAAACATAGTCTCCGGTAAGCTGATTGGAATATAGCTGCCCGCATACACTGAAGCATAAAGCACAACAATGCCCACAAGACACAGTGGTATTAGCGCAAAATTGCGTTTTAAAAGCTGACCAATAATCAAGGCAACCGCTATTGCCATCCACGCAGGAAAAACAGCCGTAGGCTGGGACACAAAGGAATTTGCAATCACCACACCAAACACCGCATTCACCATGAGAAGAACGAGGAAAATAACAATCATGAACAACGAGCGAGAGCGCTTACCGATAACGCTTTCAGACAATGCTCCCATTGACTTTCCTTTATGCCGAGCACTGGCCCACAGTGCGCCCATATCGTGAACACCAGCGAACAGTATTGTACCAAATACAACCCAAAGCACTGCGGGGACCCATCCCCAGTACACCGCGATTGCAGGCCCTACAATGGGAGCCGCACCAGCAACTGACGTAAAATGGTGCCCCCAGAGCACGACTTTATTGGTAGGTACGAAATCTTTTCCGTCCTGCTCGGTATGAGCGGGCGTGACAAAATTATCGTCTAACTTGAAAATGCGGTTAGCGATAAATTTTGAATACACAAACCACCCGAAAAGCATTCCGATGATCCCAAGTATTACAATAGCTATAGACTGCATAAAGTTTTCCCACTGTCGTTTTGGCCAGGCACGTATGTACGCTCTGTTTTGTTATTTATGTGTAAAACCTAATAACCCGTAATTAAAGCATTTTTTACACACAATGCGAGGCGATATTAGACCAAAGTCTAACTTTCTAAAAGCCGATTCAAACAAGTCATACCAATGTTCTAACAATCGAAACAATCAAAGGTAAGGCTTGGCCCTCTTAACTGAGGTTGAACAGAATTTGCTACAGCCTCATCAATTCGTCTTTATTTACGTGTAATTGACAGTCTAATACTTTAAAAAAGAATCATTCTCGTTTATAAAGCGTCTCATTAATCAAATTGCACACATAAAGTAAATAAAATGGCATCACCAAAACTTCACATGGCGTTTCGTAAGTACCACCGATGGTTGGGCTTCTTTTTATCTGGGATCATGGCAATTTATGCATTGAGCGGTGTCTTGCTCATTTTCAGGCCCACTGACTTTTTAAAGTATGAGCAGGTGCAAACTCGACAGCTCAGCGCAAACCTATCGGCAGAAGATGTGAGTTCTGCTATTAAAGTAAGAGGCTTAAAGGTTATTAGTGAAGACAACGACACTATCACGCTTAATGTAGGTGAATACGATAAGGCATCGGGCACAGCCACACTAACACGAAAAGACTACCCTATTGTGTTAGCTAAAATGGTAAAGCTGCACAAAGCGACGAACAACAGTCCTTTATTCTACTTAAACATCGCGTTTGGCGTAAGCTTGCTATTTTTTGTGGTGTCGGCGTTTTTAATGTTTATGCCAAAGTTACCCATGTACAAAAACGGGCTTAAAATTGCGGGAATAGGCGCTGCGGTAGCAGTATTAACAGTTATTTTTGGCTCTTAAAGAGTATGCCTTACTTATCTAGAATAGATATTGAGATCGTGAATAGATAGTGAGTCCAAGCAACGATTTTGATAAAAAGGACGCCTCAGTATGACTAAGGCGCCCTTTCATTTAATAGTGACTCGCCCTAAATAGCGTTTAAGAAAAACTGCTTTATCTCTTTGTATACTGTCACCGATTCCGGCGTATTGTGCGCCACTAAATAGTCAGCATGGGAGAGCCCTTCAAACACCTCTAGCTGAGTGTAAATACCGCACTCTCTTAATTTGCGATTCACTCGCACTGTGTCACTTAAAAATAAATCCCGAGTCCCTGTCACCAATATTGTGGGTGGCAACCCAGTAAAATCACCATACAAAGGAGAAACGCTAGGTTCTGTGAGCGAATGTTTACCTGCGTACAGCATAGCCGCAGCCTTAAGTAGCCCTTGGTAACTCACAAGTATTCTATCGACGCCCTCATTGATAACTAACGAATCACTGGTATTAGATAAGTCTGCCCAAGGCGTACCTGTATAAGCAGCTATTGGTAGCTCAATATTTTGCTTCTTAAGCTTTTGCAGTAATGACAGTGCTAGCCCACCGCCTGCTGATGTGCCTCCGACAAAAATATTGTTAGCACCATAGCTATCCTTCAAATGGCAATAAGCGGTAAACGCATCATCTAACGCTTGAGGAGACCGCGAAGAAGGTGGCATGCGGTAATCAACGCAATACACCACAATGCCCAACCTGCTGGCGATTAAAATGCCTTCCTCAATGCTTGGAAGGCCTGCAAAAAAGACATAAGCACCGCCGTGGAAGTCGATATACACCTTACCTTCAAAACCCGCGCTAATATCGGTAGGCGTCACTTTACGAATGCTCACTCCCGCAACGCTTATTAGCTCAACGGCAACGTTAAACTGCTTGCGCATCGCTTTTACTTTCTTCTTTTGCTGGGTGTTGACCAAGTGTATCTGCTCAAGCCATTGCGCTTTGGTACAAGGCGAATTAGCTTTAACGGCATTTAAAGAAGGTGTAGGAAACTGGGACATTGCCTGTTTCATTTCATCACTTAAGCCTGTAGGAGTGTCGATGGTTCGACTAAGGCCCAGGGATGAACTATTTGTATTATCAGGCATGGCCTTTATTTCCCATTATTGAAATACGTATCTTGAAATACGTATCTTGAAATACCTGGCGCGATAGATGCTGCTTTGACTCAAAAATAGAGCCCTGCACAGCAGTTAAATTCTGTACATAAACACGCTAAAACCGCTTTTTGTCAAATACTCTTTACGAATGGTAATCGACCAGAGAGTGCTTGTTACAAAATACGTTATAAAAGAATACAGACTGATCCAGTCAGTTTAAACAGCCGTGATTAAACCGCAGTAATTACACATCAGTAGATACACACCAGTGAGTAGATATAAGCTTATAAACACTTTCTAATACACATGCTCCGGTAAAAAGGGCAAGTGCAGTATTATTTAGTAAGCTCTTAGGTTATAACTATCTCCGAAAAACCAATAACAAACAACGTTGCCATTTATTTCTTACCTACAGACATACATTGCGACTAATGACGACTAATAAGGAAATTGACATGAAATCACGTACTTTTCGCAAATTGGCTGCAGGAATTGGGCTCGCGTTGCTATCGACCACCGCACTCAGTACTGAAAACGCTGCAAATGCCAGCAATGGCAACGATGGCACCTCTATTTGGGAAGTAACAAAAAACGGTGACACCGTCTATATCGGTGGCACTATTCACATTCTCCCGGTATCAGAGTTCCCGTTACCCACACAATTCACTGCCATCTATCAGCAAAGTGACACCGTGGTTTTTGAAGCCGAGCTACCTGACTCAACAGATGTTGCCGCGCAGCAACAGATGATGATGGAGCTATCCTACCAGAATGGGGAAACGCTTAAAGATACTCTGACAGACGAAACCTTTAAGGCCTTAGACCAATATTTATCTGCCTTCGGCGCTAGTGCAAATCAGTTAGCCAGTTTTAAACCGGGTTTTGTCACTACTATGTTAGTCACGATGGAAGCACAACGAGCGCAAATGGCTGGCGAAGGTGTAGACGCCTATTTCACTCAATTAGCAAAGCGAGACAACAAGGACAGAGAATATTTAGAGTCGCTGGACTTTCAAATTAATATGCTTGCTAATTTAGGCGACGGTGAGGAAGAACGCTTTATATCCGAAACTCTGGCGACGTTACCCGATCTTAAAAGTGAACTTGAACAAACGATAAAAGCGTGGCGTGCAGGTGATACAGAAGCCCTAAACACACTGGTTATTCAAACCTTCAAACAAGAAGCGCCAGAATCCTATGACGATGTGTTTACCAAACGCAATATAAACTGGATACCTCAAATAGAAGCCATGTTTGGTGATGACGACCAAGAGTTTGTACTAGTAGGTGCAGGCCATCTCGTTGGCGAAGACAACGTACTTAAACTGCTTGAGCAAAAAGGGTACTCGGTTAAACAGCTTTAGCTCAGACTCCCAGCTGCATGGATGGGTCTGCGGCGAGCATCTTCCTCTTTGCACAGGCTCCATACCATAGATGCCAAAAGGGGTCGCTTGTGCAATCTAGAACTCTCAGCTGCATGGATGAAGCTGTTAAGCCGCTAATATAAAAGAAGAGACGGGTTCACGGTGTGTTTCCTCCTCTCCCGCAAGCTTATTCCTAGTGCTAAGGGAATGAAATCAATATGCCGTTTCAAACCTTCCACAGCATGGATGCTGTGGCAGAGCGCCCATGGATGGGTTCACCGCGTGTTTGAAACGGCATATTGATTCCATGACTTTCCAGAAAGCATAAAAAAAGCGCACCTAAGTGCGCTTTTTTGTGCAGTGTTTGCAGAGTCTAGATTAGTCTAGGATCTTCGCAACAACACCAGCACCTACTGTACGACCACCTTCGCGGATTGCGAAACGTAGACCTTCGTCCATCGCAATCGGAGCAATTAGCTCAACTTTAAATTTAAGGTTGTCACCAGGCATTACCATTTCTACGCCTTCTGGAAGCTCTACAGCACCAGTTACGTCAGTTGTACGGAAGTAGAACTGTGGACGATAGCCTTTGAAGAATGGAGTATGACGGCCACCTTCGTCTTTAGACAATACGTACACTTCTGCTTCGAACTTAGTGTGTGGGTTGATTGAACCAGGCTTAGCTAGTACTTGTCCACGCTCTACGTCATCACGCTTAGTACCACGTAGTAGTACACCA
>NZ_JQFW01000051.1 GCF_000753865.1 Alteromonas sp. LOR
AGGTAAATCACTCAATTGGTAAATTCGGACTCTCCAACATTTGAACCGTCCACTAATATGACAATGAGTGCAAAGGAGCTACAAGGTTTAGCGATTGAACAACCTTTTAATTATCGAGAACATGTGTTTTCAGTAACATATGGAGGTCAAATATATGCCAGAAGATTTGGCGTAGCCTATTCGGATTCAACCATTTTGGTGATACATGGTGTTTTGTCAGATGGATTTACATATAACAAGTTCTCAGGACTCCTA
>NZ_JQFW01000052.1 GCF_000753865.1 Alteromonas sp. LOR
AGCACTGTAACTACTACTACGTCATCAAGTACCTGATACACCAACCTATATCCTGATTGACGTAATTTTATTTTATAAACATTATCGGTACCTAACACTCTATCTGGGGCTACGTGCGGTGTTTTTAACCTCTCTGCTAACTTCTTCTTCAATTGCTGCTGCAAAGTACTACCAAGCTTATTCCATTCTTTTAGGGCGCTTCTTTTAAACTCTAATTTATAGGTCATCCAAATTCACCGAAACGCTTTCTTCACCTTGC
>NZ_JQFW01000053.1 GCF_000753865.1 Alteromonas sp. LOR
CCAGAACAACCTAATAATGGGAGTGTAGCTACAAACGCTAAAATTAAACTTTTCATTAATACATCCTTGTCATATAACTTTTAAATATGGGGCACAAACAGGCAGGCTACAATGGCGAAGCCGCCTGCTTGTTTGTGTCCCAGCCCGCCTGCGGGCGACATAATTTTTTTGTTAGGTGCTATGGAGCAAAAACAACAAAAGCAGACCTAAGTAAAATAATAAATACACCATAGCCGAGAAGTGAAATAGAACGTCTACGGCGTTTAGGCAAGAGCTCTTTTACAACAACGGAGTCGCCTTTTTTTAAAGACGCTCCCCATATAAAAAACCAATATACACCGAGCGCATAAGAACTAGAACCGATTTGAACGGTGGCATAATGTCGAGGCCAGAACCAAAAGTGCTTAGAGTAAGCAACATTGTCGCCCACCTTAACTTCAAACTTTGTAGTGAGGCGATCGTACGATACGCAAACCTTATTATCAGCTACGATGTGGCGATGTTTCTGAAATCTTTCGAAGCTCATATCCCTGTAGCACCTAACACTGGTGATAAGCGGAAACGCCTAGCACGGGCTCTAACTATAACAAAACCAAGCTTAACTAGGCGTTTCCGCTT
>NZ_JQFW01000054.1 GCF_000753865.1 Alteromonas sp. LOR
CTCCTTTGCACTCATTGTCATATTAGTGGACGGTTCAAATGTTGGAGAGTCCGAATTTACCAATTGAGTGATTTACCTTTTACGAATGATATCAATAATTCGATTGTGAACGATTTGCGAAAGAAGCAATGTGTCATCGCCAGTGGTATTAACAAACTGAACAACAACGGTGTCAATGTCAGCATAGTAACGAGCGCGACTCCAGTAGCCTAATACCCAGCCATCGTGCTGATACTCATAAAGCCCTTTATAAATCTCGGCTTCTTCAGGAGTAAATAAGGAACCGTCATTGAGTGCCCTAATAAATTTCCCTACCGCTTCTGCTGTTGCGACCATACCTTGGTCTAGATATTTGAAATCATCTGGATATCCAATGTAATAACCACTCATCAACCTGTCTTGGTTCACTTCATTGACCGACATAAAGGTATCCTCAATACCCAAGGGGAGAAACATTTCTTGCTTGATAAATTGCCCGTAATCGTAACCGAGTACTTTTGTCATGATTCTTTGTAGCAACAGGTAATTGGTATTCGAATAGCTGTAATCTGTGTCTGGCTTAAAATCAGCCTGTTTATTAAGAATCAACCCTAAACCATCAATATTAGGGTCGGCCCAATTAAACCCTTCGGCATCGGTAAAATTAGGGATGCCACTTCGATGTTGGACCATCATGCGAAGCGTAATTTTGTCGGCATTTTGGATCTTTCCATTAAATTCCGGTAAGTAATCAACGAGTGTTCCATCTAACGATAGCGTTTTATTCGCGACAAGTTTGACGAGAGCGGACGCATCATAAAGCTTACCAATACTGGCTATTTTAAATAAGGCTTGAGGGGAAGCGGG
>NZ_JQFW01000055.1 GCF_000753865.1 Alteromonas sp. LOR
CTCCGTTTGAGTGAGGTGCGCATTATACGCTGGAAGTTTTTGCTGTCAACACTTTTTGAAAATTTATTTTCTGAAGTGCTACTTCGAAACTCCCGTCTTTACTGGCCTTAACGGTTAGTAATGACTTGCTTCTCTTGCTAAGAGCTGGGTAAGTCGTTTTGCTTTTCCCCCGAAGCGGATGCGCATTTTAGGGATCTGAGCGCTCACGTCAAC
>NZ_JQFW01000056.1 GCF_000753865.1 Alteromonas sp. LOR
GACAAGTTTGACGAGAGCGGACGCATCATAAAGCTTACCAATACTGGCTATTTTAAATAAGGCTTGAGGGGAAGCGGGAGTTTTAGTATCCCGCTCGTGAAAGCCTTCAGCATATAATTCACCCGCTTTGCCGTGTCTATCGACATATACGATTATACCATCGAGTCGTTCCTCTACGGCATTCGCCAGTTCCTGCTCTATGGTATTCGGAAGTGGCTTTAGATAGTAAAGTCCGAATTCCCATGGCGCAAACACGTAGATACTAGTAAAGGTGACAATAGCAGCGGCAATGCGAATTGCCGCTAATTTGCTTTTTTCCATTTGCTTAAGTTCCAAATTGTGATTCTATAGCTGAGTATAAAATACTTAACAGTGTAAGTTTTAATACCAATGCCACCGCGCAGCTAAATTATATTCAACCCAAACATATCTTTCACGCTATGAATAACAGTGTTGGTTCTGTTTCTTGAGATCTCTTCAAATAGCAGCGAAGTTCTGCTTCACGTACGAAGCAGACCTAGAACTACAGAGAAATTGTGATTCGCTTATGGCACAAAAAAGATAAACACTAAACAAGTTATTATGTCCGCTTTGTCGGATTAGCTGACGTTTGTAATCTACTTACCCTACGACTGCAATTCGCTCATAACTGCGACTTAATTTGCAATAAGTTAACGGCTGTTTTACGAACACAAAAGGCTGTCAGATTTAGTTTAGCTCTATATCTGAAAGTATCAGGCTCAGTTGTGACTAATCCAAATTAAAGCAAACTAAATCATTCACTTGGCTTTTTTCGCCAAGTAACCGCTTAAGAAATTTAACTTCTTCTAACGCATAAAACATACGATTTTCTCGCTTTTTCCATCCGTGCGCCTCACCGACGTACTCAACTTCTGTCTCTAATTGGTGCCCTTCATTAAGGATACGTATAAGTAATGGTCAACAATAATGCTCTTGATTTTCAAGACTGATATACTATGCCTGAATTTACTTAAATAAAGAGCAATGCTTTAAAACATGACTAAACACCTTCCCCATTTAGTAGGCACGCTGTGAAAATACCTAAACGCCTACAACCCCTTGTCGATGATGGTTTAATTGATGCAGTAATAAGCCGCTTAATGAGTGGCAAAGAAGCCGATGTGTTTATTGTTCGCTGTGGCGACCATATTCGCTGTGCAAAGGTTTACAAAGACGCGGTAAAACGCAGTTTCAAAAAAGCAGCTCAATACCAAGAAGGCAGAAAGGTACGGGGTGGTCGTCAAGCACGGGCTATGGGTAAGCGCTCAAGCTATGGCCGTCAGTTAGAAGAAGAGATTTGGCAGACTGCAGAAGTTGACGCCCTATCACGCCTTAATGAAGCCGGCGTGCGGGTACCTGATACCTATTGCTGCGTTGATGGTGTGCTGCTTATGGAGCTTGTGTCAGATGAGAGCGGCGATGTAGCTCCTCAGTTAGGCCATGTCTCAATGAGTGAAGATGAGGCGCTCAAGCAACACAAAGAGATGATGCACAACATAATGCTCATGCTTTGCGCCGGCATAATTCACGGCGATCTCTCAGAATTTAACGTTCTTGTCGACGGTAAAGGCCCTGTAATCATCGACTTGCCTCAAGCCGTTAATGCCTCGGCCAATAACAGCGCTGAAGCCATGTTTGCCCGTGACGTAAATAACATGCGTCGCTATTACGGTGAATTTGCTCCTCAGCTATTACATACGAATTATGCCAAAGAAATGTGGGCTTTGTTTGAAGAAGGTAATTTAACGCCTAATTCCACGCTGACTGGCGAATTTGAAGATGATGACGAAGATGCGGATGTGGGCGCCATTCTTGAAGAAATTCAAGCGGCTGAAGACGAAGAAAAAGAACGCTTAGCGCGTATCAACTTTTCGGATGATGCTGAGTAAACACTCTAAAAAGCCTCAACCATTTACAGGCGACATCAGCTAAAGACATAAGCTAAATTGGGGCAGCGGCACCTTTACCTAATTTTATAGGTACACAAGCCACTGCCCAGCAATATTAGATGTTTGCTACAACAGCGTTGTAGAAAGCTTCTGGGTTAGCTGCTTCGTTTGTTACAACTGATACTGCCATTTCAGCACGTACAGCAGTAACCACTTCTGCACGGTCCGCTTCGTTTACTTCTAGAATATCAAGCATTGCCGTTAAGTGTGCGCCAGAACCTTGGCTAGTTTCTTCAATGACGTTGTTGAAGTTGTTTTGAATGAAAATAGCTGCAGTCGCCATTTTGCCTTCACATGAATCAACAGATGAAATTTTTGAAGAAACCGCAGTAGTTCCTAAATCCCAAATGATGTTTGAAATAGCCGCTGCTGTGCCATTATCGTCAAAAATCATGGCTCCTATACCACAGTGTTTCCAGGCATTGATGTTGTCATCAGCTGCTACATTTCCAGCAAAAGCAGTAGTCGTTAAAAGCGCTGCAAGAGTTAATTTTTTAAACATTTTTTTATTCCTCTGATTTTCAAGTTTATTTTTTATTTAATTTTCAATAATAATGCGAAATAAGCACGCCAAAGTCAGTACCTTGCTTGTTATCAATATTAAGTCTCACATCCCAGCGCTGATTAATTAAATATCGTGCTGACACTGAGAGATAGTGCAGGTCCTTCGATGGTTGATTTACA
The DNA here is from genome assembly GCF_000753865.1 of Alteromonas sp. LOR. Taxonomy (GTDB): domain Bacteria; phylum Pseudomonadota; class Gammaproteobacteria; order Enterobacterales; family Alteromonadaceae; genus Alteromonas. The sequence continues at coordinate 2,655 of NZ_JQFW01000056.1, forward strand.
AACCATTGTTGGCCCACTGCCAATGACATTGCTATTTCAGGCGTGACATGTGCCACGCCCCCTACTTCTGAACCTACAGCAATAAAGCCGCCGTTCAGATTAGAGCTGGTAATGGAAGTGCTAAGTGCCGCATACCCCACAAGGTTGTGGCGAAACACCCAAGACTTCCCTATAAAACTGTCTATGTAACCCGCGCCACAATCTACACAATTATTTGCTTGGTCGCGGTAACCAAAGGCTAACTTCCAAGCCCAATTGCTATCTAGTGGTAACCCAGATTCAGATGCATTGAGGTTAATAATACGTACCGGTGTAAACTCCTTAATCGAGACTCCCTCTCCCTCAAGATACCGAAGACGTAAATTAAACGTGGTAAGTTCAGAATAAGGAATTCGCCCCGGATTAAGCGTAAGTAAATCATAATAATTCGCGCGAAAATTTAGTTCACTGGCCATTCCACCCGCTGACGAATTGTAAAGCGCTAAGCCAATACGGGTAGTGTCCTGAGCCTCATGGGGAGGACGTCTTTTCACTATATCCCAATTTGGCTTAACAGGTGCCATAGAAAATCGCTTTATCATGGCCTGCCGCTTTTGCGCTTTTTGGATATCGGTAAGGTCGTCTTCTTTTTGCTCAATAAATGCAAAGTAATCGTAGAGGGTATCTATTACTCGTATCGCAGACGCATCCGTTAGCGATGCAAGCTGTTGATGCGTCTCTTGAGGTGCGCTTTCCAATATAGTTAGGAGTACTTGCTGTTCTCGAGGGTTTAGTTGTTGCCAGCGATCATACAGAGTCTGTTGACGTGAACCGTGGTAAATAACGTCACTAAACATGACTCGTTCGCCCTGATGACGCTGCATCATCACTACCAAATCAAACGGCATCACCCATATCTTGTTGGGAGCAATAAGCGGTTTATCGAACACTAAACCAAGCAACTTTGCCAGTTGGTAGGCACAGTTTTGCTCAAAAAAGTAATAGGTCATAGTGGCATTTTCTAGTTCCCACAAGTGAGCTAGCAAAAATTGAATATCGTCTTGGGTTAGGTTGAGCTTGTACTCCCACATGTCGCGCAGCTCTGTTTCGCTATACGTTAAATGGTGATGGTGGTACTTCTGATTTGAGAATTTGCCTTGGTAGCCGCCCAATATACCTTTAGTGATATACACCAGCTTATTTTCGTCAGTGGGAACCTTGGCGCCATAAGAAAACGTGTTATCTAAGAGTCCCTCTTCTGAGCCGCTATTAAACTTTAAGAAAACGTGACCAAACATAGACGCAGGGTTACCTAAATAACCCGAAGCAAATATAAGGCTTGCGCTTTGGGTTGAAAATGCATCTAAGTATTCTTGATACCGGGGACATTTAACGTCAGGGAAGCTCAACTCTGGCAGATGCTTGTTAATAAAGAGCTTACGCGCAGGAAACTGGCATTGGCTGGTTGGCTTGTTAGTAAAAGCGCTTATCGTTGCTTTGAGCTCTGCATGGGGATTCTTGAAGCCGTTTTCTGCTAAGTAAAAATTTTCATCACTAGCATTTAACGACACTGCTGTTTGCTCAGCATGCAGCAACTGTTTCCACACGCTTTGCGATGCGGCGCTATCTACATCATGAGTTACACCTGTGGCAGAAGCGAGAGGCACAATTGAAAGCAAGAAAATACAACAGCGAATGAAAAAGGAGTACAACAGAGATTCCTACAATAAATCCATTTAAGTTCACAATGTCAGGGCTGACAGTTAACGCTCTGAATGCAGAGAAGAAATAAATATGCCTGCAGCCATGCGCATATACAAGCTGTAATTTAAAAAATGATGAGGAATGAGAGGTTGAGAGGTTGAGAGGTTGAGAGGTTGGGAGTTAAGTAAAAAGTGGAACTATTGCAAAAAAACGCTGTTTCACCACGAAACAAATAACTGGTTAAATTTAGTACAATCAGTAACTTACGCTGTCAGCTTAACTTACACATTCAAAATCTATGTCTTAGGTTTAAAAAATTTCATTATAAAAATCAATACCTTAAAAAGTGGCTCGGATTTCGCTAAGTGTTCGCGCTCTACATTTTTAATAAGAATAAAATTCTCTCTATAAGGATATGATTTATAATGAAATTCAAGAATACGCTTCTTGCTGCGTCTCTCACTTTAGCCACCCTTTCTTTTCAGTCTAATGCAGACGTTATTATTTCGGGCTTTGGCGGAGACGCGGGGTATGGTAATGAGCGTTCGTATGCAGAGTCCGCCGAACAGTATGAACTGCCATTTGATATAAATATAAGCGGAAAAAACTTCAGTAGTTTTAAAGCACTTACAAACGGAAGTATCGATCTATATGAAGAAGCGCTACCAGATGTAGGACAAAGCCTTGCCGTGCTGACTCCTTTCCGTACGGATTCAAATAACCAATGCGTTACTTGCGGTGCAACTTATATTGGCGGCTTATCTGAAGACGTTGTTGCTGTTACTTGGTTAGACATTAGCCAGGATGAAGGGAGTACTTCTCACAATACGTTTCAAGCATTGATAATCGACCGCTCTGAAGATACGGGGCAAGCGGGCGATGTAGATATCGAGTTCAGATACGAAGAACTATCATATCGCGAGGAAGGAACTTTTCCTTCGATAGCAGGCGTGAGCTTACCTGTAGATGAACGTGAGGGGTTACCTGGAGGCGGAAACGTTCAGTTAATTGACAGCGAAACTCCGCAAATATCGATTGGAGATCCAATTTCAATACCTGAAAGTGCTAATCTTATTGCGCTTCCAGGCAGCGGTACAGCAGACATTTTAGATCTTGTTAATGCATCAAACGTTGGTGAAAATGGTATATGGTCGTACTCTGTTCGTGACGGCGAAGTAAGCTTAGCAGGCTCTCAGTCTGGGAGCGATGGTACTGGAACTCAAGCCGACCCATTTATGCCCTCAGGTGACGTAGACGGTAGTTGGGAATTTGAATTTACCATTTCATCAGATGATGACATTGTCTTTATCGACCCTGATGTAGCAATTGGCTACGATTACGCAGTGGAATCTGGCCCAGAAATAGCTTCAGTAATTTTACCAACTGGTTTCGATGCAGAATACGAATTATGGTTGATGGGTGCATCTGGCTGGGAGTTTATAGAAAGCCTAACGGCTGATGAAGAATACTTTTTCGACACCAGCGTGACTGAATTTCGTGTGTTGGGTATCGATACGAGCAACATGATTGATCCGGAAGACGCCATGGCGTTTGTGACTGGATTGTCTTTTACTGGTGCTGGCGATGTCGTTATGACTCAAACACCTATTACTGAATTTGTTGCACCGACATCAGTCAGCGAACCAAGAATGATTTTCTTAATGCTTACCGCGCTTGGTTTGTTCACTATTCGCTCTCGCAGAAAGAATAAATAGATTTTTCACTTATTGTAAATAGAATATCTTGGGGCCTTGCGGCCCCTTCTTTGTTTAAATTGGAATTCAAAAAATGCGTTATATTCTCTCGCAAATCAGCTTGGCTACATTGGCGTTCGCCTCTCTTTTCATATCTATAGCCACGGAGGCACAAACCTCAAAAAATACACTTGCTGCGCCCGCTAAAGCCTCTACTACCAAGCAAAAAACGGTATCCGAACGGTGGAGTTTTCAATGTGAGGCAGAGCACTGTTTTATAAGCCAAGTTCTAGTGGCTCGCAATAAAGAATTAGCCGGTGTTGTTGGCGCCGTTAACGTTGCTATCTCGGCAGAAAACCAACCTATTCTCACACTGCGACTGAGTCCTTATGCGAAACAAAAAGTCGGCCTAGGAATAAAAATTGATGAAAATAAACCGGTTCGCGTGAGTATTCAACATTGCGACACCAAGATCTGTGAGACCAATATTGTAATTGATGACACTATGATGAAAGAGCTCAACTCTGGCAAACGTTTCATGGTGGCTTTTATGAATACCAATGAACAGCAAACTACCCTGCCATTTTCTCTTGAAGGCTTCTCAAAAGCCTACGAGGAATTATTAGCTACCACTGATTAAGCACTGCGGGGTTTAGCACTGTCCGCAAAAGCTGACGTAAATAGCCTACTCATTTACGTCGTGTAGTTTTAAAAGGTATTACCTATATTGTAAAAATAAAATCAGGAATCAGACTCCGGCATGGCTTCTAATGTATCAACAATGTCACTGTTGCCACTTAGTTTCGCAAGGTCTATTAGGTAGTCCTTTTCCAGTGATTTAAGAGATTTACCGTCTAGCCTCGCTTTAACTTCATCAATGTCGCCATTGGCAATCGACGTTTTTATTGCTGCAAAGTCGCCTATTGATTGGTCGTTTTGATTACTATCATCATTTGGATTACTGTCTGAAGTATTAGAAGTCATATATTGTCCTTAACATGTTTATTGATTTAAGATGTTAATCCACCCTATTTATTTGAATACGGCTGTTGAAGTTGCCCTTTTGAACTCAGTCTTATAGCTAAGTCTTACAGCTAAGCCTTAAAACTAGGCCGTTAAATAAATTTTTGAAACCGAGTTGTAAACTCAAGTTTTAGACAGAGTAGAAATACATTACGGCGTTTGCCGTGCTGATTTAAAGCCACTTATACATTACCAATGCATCGACAAAGCCTTTCGCTGGATGATTGAACGCATTAGGTAGTTTCCCAACAGTGTCGTACCCTAACTTGTGCCATAAGCGGATGGCTCCCTCGTTAGTTGAAGCAACAAAGTTAAACTGCATTGCCTTGTAACCTAACTCTTTTGCCATGGTCTGAGAATGCTCACACATGGCCGTTGCTACTCCCTTCCCGCTTGCTGATGCCGCAACCATATAACCACAGTTACAAACATGGTCTCCCGGGCCGGCGTGATTAGTTTTAAGATAATACGTACCTACCACCTCACCGTCATCCAATGCTATGTAAGTTTTGCGGGGAGTATTGACCCAGATATTAAGTGCTTCTTCCTTTGAGGTGTCTGTGCGAAACGCATAGGTTTCGCCCGCTTTTGCTACCTCATGAAAAATAGGCCATATCAGATCAAAATCTTGAATAGAGGCTTCTTTTATTTCCATTAACGCACAACCTTTTGGCGACGTTAGGAAGCGGTTTACAAACCTACCTCCCTAACGCTATCTACATTATTTATAACAGTAACAAAAACTGCTTTACTAAGTACCGTTGTACCACAAATAATGTCGCCAATTGTTATGTCGCCATATAATTTGTCACTAAACGCTATGTCGTCACAGCGCTGGCCCTGCTCAATTAATTACCTTTTTGAAGCTTTATAAGACGTCCACCCTCTTTGTCTTCAAGTACGTATATGTTGCCCATACCATCTTGCTCAACTTCACGCACCCTTTTGCCCCATTCGTAACGCTCAGCTTCTTCAACATTCCACTTCCCTTTATCATCCTGATTAAAGCTAACCCGAACCAACGCTTGTGAAGACAGACCGCCGATAAAACCATCGCCTTGCCAATCTTTGTGTAAATCCCCTTTATAAATAATAAAGCCTGCAGGACTTATCGCTGGCACCCAGGCTTTTTCCGGCGACTTAAAAATAGGAATGTCTTCATGATTTGGTATTTTCACACCAGAATAATGATCGCCTTGGGACACCGTTGGATAACCATAGTTACGTGCCTTTTCGATGATATTTAATTCATCGCCATGGCGAGGCCCCATTTCGTGCGACCATAAATTACCTTGCGCATCAAAATCGATACCCAATGGATTGCGATGACCTAACGACCATATTTGCTCTGTCACTGCACCATTGCCATAAAAAGGATTGTCTTCTGGCACACTCCCATCTGCATTCAGGCGTACAATTTTACCTAAGTTCATCGCCATATTCTGGGCAGGTGTAAACTTTTGTCTTTCACCAGAACTGATAAATAAATAACCATCAGGCGAAAACGCCATGCGATGGGAATAGTGTCCGTTTCCAGTAACCTTAGGGGACTGACGCCAAATTAGCTCTCTGTTCGATAGACTCGCGCCTTTATCAGCAATAGTGAGCGTAGCGCGCTCGATAACGGCTCCACTAAAAGCGTCATCGTTAGCATCTCGCTCTACATAAGAAACATAGATAGTATTATTCGACGCAAAATCTGGGTGCACTATCACATCGCCTAGGCCGCCTTGCCCACGGGGTGTAACCTTAGGCACATTGTCGACTTTAGCGCGCTTTTGCTGGTTTTCATCAAGCAACCACATTGCGCCTGTCTTTTCTGTCACCAAGCTGTGGCCATCGGGTAAAAATGCCATGGCCCAAGGGTTATCAAATGATGTTATTGCGCTGCCCATTAGCACAGTACCTTCGCTGCCGGACATTTCCACCTGCGTTGGTGAGTTCGACTGAGCTAAGGCTCCGTATGAGGTGGCAACTAGCGTAACAATTAACGCTATTTTCCGTGGCAGAGTTTGAATATTGATTGAGCGCGTTTTAACAGATTGTCTTTGCATATTTCTCGTTTGCATAATAGCCGTCTCATCCTTATGTTGAATCTTAGTTAAAGCTCGTGAATTCACAGCATCAACGTCATATGCTATGTCTGCGCTATTTTGCTTTTTACTACGAGCCTGTTGAACTTCATACGCTTGCCACCTTACGCTTTCCATAAAAGACTGGTTACCGAAGACCGAATACAAACTAGGCACAAAAGACGAGACACAAAAGCTCATTACAAAAGGCTAGTGAAAAGGACATATGGCACGCAAATGATAATTATTAGTGATGCTTACGGATTTCAATGCGGTTAGGCTCAACTAAAGTCTATTTCGACTGAGCACATTCGGTAAGCCTGCTTATCTAGTTGTCTAAACCTTAGGTTTAATGTGGCACATCTACATGTTTAATACATTCAAACATAAAGGCATCAACCTCGTTTTCTTTGTGGTAGTCGGAGTAATGCAAACCAACTTCAGACTCTGTGTTGATATGACGAATTGCCCCTTTTATGGTGCAGCACATACCAGAACTAGGCAGCGTTAAAACAATCTTCACATTGCTACTTTTTGCGTTGCAGGCAGGAAGAAGCTCGGGCATTGCAGCATCTAACTTTATTCGAATGCCTGAGTAGCTCATATCGACCATGCTTCCCTTTAAGCAAATGCTGCTGTCATCTGCTGGGTTACTTATCATGATATTCGCATGCACACCTTTGAGACTAAACCGCGGATACTTCCGTTTATCCGGAGCAGTATGTTCATCAATGGTCATAGTATTTGCCTCATTTTTCTTAAGCTTAGCACCACGTAACTAAAACACCACGTTTAACGGGTCCCTTCGAATAAGCAGAAGAAATAAGTTGGCAAATAATCACGCATCATTGCGCGACAACACGTATCATATCGTTAATTTTCAAACGTCGTGAATGTATCCTTTATGCCCTCGTCCCAGTCTTCTTCTGCGTCTGCTTCCATATCGTCTCCAATGTCATTTGGCGAATTAGGTCTGTGTAGTGAATTGGTAAATACTGTTACTGAAAAGGGCTACGCAAATGCCTCTCCTATTCAGCAACAAGCTATTCCAGCAGTACTCAATGGTCGAGACGTCATTGCGATAGCACAAACGGGTACTGGCAAAACTGCAAGCTTTTCACTGCCAATTTTGCAGTTACTGGCAAATACTTCACCTGCGAAACCACATTGTGTAAAAGCGCTCATTGTTGCACCAACGCGAGAACTCGCAGCGCAGGTTGCTAAAAACGTTGAAAGCTATAGCGACGATATGAATATTCGCTCGACAGCCGTTTTTGGAGGTGTTCGCATTGAGCCTCAAAAATTTGAGCTTGCGCAAGGAGTAGACATTTTAATTGCCACTCCTGGCCGCTTAGTCGACTTATACAAACAAGGCGATATTAATTTTGAGCATATCGAAATGTTGGTGCTTGATGAGGCCGATCGCATGTTGGACTTGGGCTTTGTTGAGCATATTCACTTTATACAAAGTCTCTTGCCAAAGCAGCGTCAAACGCTGCTATTTTCAGCCACTTTCTCTAAAGAAATAAAGGCACTAGCTGCCACCATGCTCAACAACCCAATGACAATTGAGCTGGCAACGGCTCACGATCATATTGAAAATATCACGCAAATATTGCATCCGGTAGACAAAGGGCGAAAGCACGAGCTCGTCATTCATCTTCTCAAAAGTAATGACTGGTCTCAGGTATTGGTTTTTACCCGCACTAAACGCGGTGCAGATGAATTGAGAAACGAATTAGAAGCAATGGGTATTGCTGCAGAATCTATACATGCCAATAGAACGCAACACGCGCGCACGCAAGCGCTAGATGGCTTTAGAGATGGCAGCCTGAAAGTTTTAATAGGTACCGACCTTGCTGCAAGAGGCATCGATATTCAGCAACTGCCCTGCGTTATCAATGTTGATTTACCCTATGTGCCTGAAGACTACATTCATAGAATAGGCCGCACGGGCAGAGCATCAGTAAAGGGCCTAGCTATTTCACTGTATAGCGACGACGAAACGAAACAGCTAAGGTCAATTGAACGCCTTACTGGTAGGCAATTTAAAAAGACGTTTATTTCTGAATTTACACCAAAGCCGAAACCACCAGCGGTTAAAAAAGATAAAATAGAAGAAAATTTATACGGCAATTTCGAAGCTTTTGATAAGCCCTCAGGCAAGAAAAAATCGAAAGGACGTAAAAAGCGTCGATAAATGTTAGCAAGCCTTTTTGGGCAGCAGGAGTCACAGGCGGCAGGAGTTATTGGTAAAAGGCCGCGAGTGCAATATGCGCAAAAATGCCACATTCTATTGATTGGACGCTTGATATTTGCAATGCTGTTGATTAGTCATTATTCAACATTATTATTTTAAAACTAACTCAAAGCATCTCAGCACTAAATAAAAACTCATTCAAAGCAATCTCAGAGCCATCTCAAACTAAGGACAGTTATGAATAATTTAACTCGCTATATCGCTACTTTCACGACTACTTGCACTGCTATGCTTTTACTCGTTGGCTGCAACAGCGATTCAGATAATACGTTGGAAGACCTCAATGCAAACCGCGCAAAATGGGAAAGCGCGAACATCGACAACTACCAATTCGATTACAGCATTTCGTGTTTTTGTTTAGAAGATGCTACCCGCCCTCGCTTGGTGGTTGTAAATGCAAACCAGGTAGAATCGCAAACCATCATAGAAAATAGTGTCGCCCTGCCGCAAGATACCTTTAGTTCTCAAACCATAGCGGGCTTGTTCAACCGTATTGCATTAGAAGAGAGCCGTGCTGAATCGCTAAAGGTTGAATATCATCCCGAGCTTGGGTATCCAACGCGAATTCAAGTAGATGGTAATTCCCAAACTGCCGATGACGAATACACCATTGAAGTCAGTAATGTGATTGCAGCAGGCGACATTACCTGCACTACCAGTGTGGAAAATGGCTTGATAGTGTCGGTTACCGACCAATCTACAAGCACACCCATTGCTTGTGATACAGCGGTTACGGCAAGCGAAGAAGACTTTTCAGAAGCAGCCACTGGTGCATGTGACGGGGAGGAATCAATCGCTATGCTAGCTGAGCGCCCTGGCTTTTATTCAATTACCGTTGAAAAAGCAGGCTATCAGACGTTTCAAGTAGACGACTTTGGTATTGGCAAAGACTTATGCCATGTTTTACCAAGAGAGCTTGAGGTGGAATTAGTACCAGAGTAATTAAGCGAGATGGAAAAGTAGCTATATCTACTTTCTTACCGCTCAAAAAACACATCAATGAGGTCGGCTAGAGACTCCTCTAGCCCTTCTTCAAACACATCAATATCTATATCGAAGCTGTTCATGTATTTATCTGCATTCTCACGAGACACAATGCTATTTTTGAACTGAAACTCTAACTCTGGCAGCGATTTGTCGTAGCGGGGTTTAATTGCCCAGCGCAAACAATGGCCGTGATGATTTTTAAGCTTCTGCTTGGCAAAGACACAAAATTCTTCCACGTAATCTGGGCCTTGCGGCCCAAGGCAGCCAGGCTCTACGCGAAATGTCACCAGCAGCTTTTTGTATATTGGGAGCTTTGTTTCCATTGTCTCTTTTAATGGCTTAAAAATTTGAGTATGAGCACATTGCTCTAATATTACCAGTGTAGCGTTAACTCAATAACTTAGAAAAGTCGCTTTTCGTGAGTGGCTTTGCCAAGTGATAGCCTTGGAACTTATCTACATTCATTTCAATTAAGGCGTTAAAATGCGCCTCGGTTTCAATGCCCTCAGCCGTCACCTGTAAGCTCAGGCTTTTCGCCATTGAGTGTATGGCATGACAGAGGTTTTTGGCCTCGTGATCATCCACAATATCTTTAACGAAACTGCGGTCAATTTTCAAAATGTCAAAGTTTACACTACGCAAATAGCTCAAGCTGGAATAGGCGATGCCAAAATCGTCAATGGCCGTTTTCACCCCTAGCTCAGACAACATCCGCATATTTTCTCGAACCAGCGTTAAATCATCGGCAAAGACACGCTCGGTTAACTCAAGTATCAAGTTATCGCCTTTCAAGCCATGCTTATTTAAGCAGCGGCGAGTGACATCAACCAAAGCGCAGTCGGCAAGTTGTCGATAGGAAATATTCACCGACATACTGAGCGCAGAATGCCCCTTCTCCTGCCACTCTCGCAATACCTGACAAGCAGCATCTATAACCCAATCGCCAATTTGTAAAATTTGGCCACCATCTTCGGCTATTGGAATAAAATCATCCGGCGAAATAAAGCCCAGCTCGCTGTGTTTCCAACGCAACAAGGCTTCGGCGCCACAAAGCACTTTGTTTTTATCGAATATAGGTTGGAAAACCAACGACAATTCATTTTTATCCAATGCAAAATTCAAGTCGGTGTTAAGACGAAGTTTGCGCTGCAAATCAATGTCGTAATCTAGGTTGTAAAAAGCGAATGCGCCTTTCTCGTTAATTTTAGTGCGGTACATAGCAGCATCTGCTTTGCGAAGTAAGTCGTTAGCATCTTCACTATCAACTGGGTATTGCGCTATGCCCACGCTTGAGCCAATGTTGTGCTGTCTGTTTTGGTAATAAATGGGCTGTAATATCACCTTTTGCACACGCTGAACCAAGCGCACAATTTCATCTTTAGAGGTGTCGATTTCACTTAGCAATATAAATTCATCACCACCGAAGCGACCGATAAAGTCCCCTTCTCGTACACAGCGCTTTAAACGACGAGCAACTTCAACTAATACCGCATCGCCGGCTTCATGACCATGCATATCGTTAACGTCTTTAAACTTATCAAGGTCGATAAAAATAACAGCAAAGGACACATTAGCGTGGAGTTTGAGCAAGGAAGCAAGATGCTCTTGAAGCATCAGGCGATTTGGCATTTTGGTGAGATGATCATAATGAGCCAGGTGAGACAGCTCAGATTCATGCTTTTTACGATCGCTAATGTCTTCGATGGTGATCAAGCTGTGTCGATGTTCATTTTCATCTAAAACGCTAAGCGCTGAGTATTCAATCCAAACAATTCGGCCATCCTTGGTTTGTACCTGTATTTCTCGTGTCGGTTTGTCTACCGTATCTGCAGCAAAAAGTCGGTCGGCGTGTAAACACAGCGTATTCACTGATTGATGAATTAGCGTATTTTCAGCAAAGCCAAAAGTAGTATGAGCGGTGTAATTAGCGCGCTGTATAGTGCCTGTTTCATCTACCAACAACACACTTTGCGCTTTTGAATTAAACACCCCAGAAAACAAGTCACTTTCAAACGAGGCCAGTTTAAGGGCTTTACGCAAAAACAGCATTTTTTCGTTCAGCGTAAAGTAATAGGTGAGCATAATAAGGCTGAAAATTGTTAAACACATCAGACGCGTAGCCAGTGTGTAGCCCATATCTCCCTCGTAGGGAAGTGTGTCCATTTGCTCAGGCCACACATAGTAGTAAACGGTGCCAAGCACACTGATAAACCAAAAGAATATTTGCCCGCGCCATCCCATTGTTCCACCAGCAAGGATAGGAAAGATAAAGATCCACGCATAATGGACAGTATCAATACCCCCTGCAAAGGTGACGTTTGCCATGTGTATGGCAAACATACAAAACAGCATGATCGCTGCCGCTAGCGGTACATTATTGGTTTTCTTAAGCGCGACAACGTTCATCAAAATAACAAGCACACCAATGGCCTGAGTGATAACCACCCAATCTTCCATAAAGCTGTACAGGTCTTTAAACGTAAGCCCCAAAACGATGATGTAGATAAAGCTAGTGAAATTAACGATAGAAAACACGCCCGATGATCGAGCGCTTATAAAGAAGGCGCTAAAAGCCGATCTCGGTTGTTCAATAGTCATTTTTTCTGTTGTCATATTTTTCTATCGATACGCTTCGTTTCTAAGTTTCGGCCTAATTGCAATCGGTAACCGTGATTGTGGGCTTTTCACCTTGATTGGGATGACGATAAGTAAGTTTGCACACATCGCTTGCTGCAATCTCAGCGTTAGTTAAGTCTGCAGTTTGACGCTCTAACGTAAAGGTGACTTCAGGTGCAGAGCCACTTAATTTCCAATCGTCTTCTGAAAAATCAGCCACTTCTTTTAAGTTTGTTTGCGTTGCATAAGGATAGCCGTAACGCACACGAATGCCAGAAGTGAGGGTAGTATCGGCACTCCCCTGGGCCACTTCAATCAGCGCTTTTGCGTAAACAATTTCCGACGCGCCTAACAAAGCTGCGTTAAGCCCTTCAAGTGCCCCCGCTTGTGCATCTTTTTGCACGTTTAAAAATTTAGGTGCAGCAGTAACGGCCAGTATTCCTAAAACGACTATTACGATAATTAACTCAATTAGCGTAAAGCCTTTACTGTTGTGATATTTAGTCATAATCGGACAGAACTGCGTCATCTGTAATTGCTGCAAGTGTATAGTATAAATGGAAAATTCTGAAATAGACCTTAGAACATAGTGTTAAAGTAAACCTTAAGGTAGTTAGCTGTACCTTTTATGAACCTTTAATTCCTCCCTCCCGTTACAACTATGTTAGCCATTTAACGAGACTTTACTTCTACCCCGCTTTATTTGACAGGGCTTAGCTCCACAGGTTTTGCGAAGTATGGTTGAACCGTTTAATGAAGTCGCCACCACTACAAGGATTTTTGAGATGAAACATTATGCTATTAACACCGAGGTTGAATGGGAATGGGGCAACGGCAGTGCTTCGGGCAATATTCGAGAGAAGTTTACAAGCGAGGTTGAACGCACTATCAAAGGCTCATCGGTTAAACGAGATGCAAGCGAAACCGACCCTGCGTATATGATTGAACAGGACGATGGAAGCAAAGTATTAAAATCTCACAGCGAACTGAAGAAGACATCTTAAGGCAGACTTAGCTTTCAATAACAAAGCCATCGATCGGCTTCTAGTGAATTACATCGCTGTATCTTTGTAATTATACAGCAAGATACAGTTCATCTTTCACCTAGCAGGGCTTCATTTGTCTTTGCATTGTTCATGTAAATTATACGAACACCTTGCAAATCAAACAGCCCCGCAGTGCTTTTTTCGCTCAAAAAAAATTAACGCCCTTTTAAAAAACAGATACTTATGCGATTTTCACGGCTGGTTTACTTATTGCAGGTTACCTATTGAATGTTTTTAAAGACTGTAAGTGGGATTAACAATATTTGTTGATGCCGCATCGGCGCAAAAACAACTTTATTGAATTAAAAAGGAGTGTTTAATTATGAGTAAAAATCAAAACCTAAAGGGTAAAAAAATTGCTATTTTAGCGACCAATGGATTTGAGCAAAGTGAATTAGTTCAACCAAAGAATGAACTCATTAAACAAGGTGCTCATGTAGACATTTTGTCTATTGATAATCAAACCACCATTACAGCGTGGGATGAAGATAACTGGGGCGATAAGGTTAATGTAGATGCTCAAGTATCTTCTGTAAATTCTAGTGACTACGACGCGCTTATTTTACCTGGCGGCCAAATAAACCCAGACATTTTACGCACAAATGACGCCGCGGTCTCTTTCATCAAAAGCGCTTATTCAGAACAAAATATTAAAGCGATTGGTGCCATTTGTCACGGCCCATGGTTGCTTGTAGAAGCGGGTATCGTTAAAGATAAACAGCTTACAAGTTTCCCTAGTATCAAAACTGATTTAATTAATGCCGGGGCAAATTGGAAAGATGAAGAAGTGATACAAGATGGGAAGTTGGTTACCAGTAGAAATCCAAACGATATTCCTGCCTTTGTAGAGGCGATAGCGAAACTCGTTGCATAACGTGCAACTCTCAATTATTAACGGAAATTGATTATTCATAGCTTGAAGTTACTGCTGGTGCCTTTTCTCAGTACGGTTGGGCAACTTCGATAAACGTAAATGCAGGCCTCGCTAGCTATAAAATAAAAAACGGAGCAGAGTAAGTTTCAAGTTATGAAACATACTCTGCTCCGCTTCACGTTTACTGATAAAAATTACAGCTTAATTACGTTATCTCCGCTATCTCTATCAATCATTTTCACAAAGGGGTCAACTCCCACGTAGGCGGGCTTTTCATCCACCGTCACGGTTATTGTATTTTCCCCGCTAATTAATTTGTGCTTTTGGTTATAAAGCACCTGAGTGTTTTCAGACACGTCTTCAGGGTCGCCAGTAAATAGTGCAATATCAATATACTCATCAACACTACCTTCTGTTTCGCGTCCATCGCCATTAGCCTCAAACTTGCCCGCCGATACTGTCATGGTTACGGCAAACTTACCGTCGCTAGTTTCTTCAACCTCAGCTGACAGCATTTTTAAGTCGTATAGGGTTATGCGCTCAAACAAGTCTGCGATAAACTGCTGCTCCTCTTTTGTCGCCTCAGCATTAAGGGCAGCCTGCAAATCTAACGTAGTTGGGTACGGGTCGTTTTTAAACTTATACGCCTCTAGGAAGTTTTTCAGTGCCGTATTAACACGCTTCTCCCCTAACCTATCTAGAATTGCCATCATGACTACTGAGCCTTTACGGTAATGAATATACTGCTGTTCTTCGCTGCGCATAAACGGCATTTCTTCAATCAGCTCGCTACCGCGATCGCGAAGATAGCGATCCAGTTCATACTTGAGGAAGCGTCGCATCTTCTCTTCGCCAAAGCGTTCACGCAACACCATAATGGCACTGTACTGAGACAAACTTTCAATAATGATTGATTGGCCCTGAACATTGGCAGCGCCTACCTGATGCCCCCACCACTGGTGAGCTACCTCGTGGGCGGTAACATAGTACACATAGTCTATATCTTCAGGGTCACGCAGGTCGGCAATAAACCCAATTTCCTCAGAGTAAGGCACCGTATTGGCAAAACTCTGCGCAAACGATCGATACCCTGGAAACTCAATAATGCGCATCTGCTTGTGCTGGTAAGGGCCAAAGGCGTTGGTGAAGTAATCAAGAGAATCTTTCACACTTTGCACCATTACATCTACATTCCAATGGTGTTCAGGGTGATAGTACACCTCAATATTCACGCCTTTATGCTCGTCTCTAGTAACGTCGTGGCGCGCAGAAAGGTAGGAGAAAAAATTGACTATTGGCGCATCCATTTTGTAATGAAAATAGTTACGTCCGTTCTCCTGCCACTCTTTTTGCAGGTAACCCGGCGCAATAGCAATTTGGTCGCCGCTGGTCGACACCGTAGTTTCAAAGTCGATAAATGTGACTCCCTTACCAAACCCACTTTCAGCATAACGTGAGGTATCTTCCAGTTTATAGGCCCGAGGGCGCTCTGGCAGATCCCGCTTACGTCGCTCGTGTCGGTCTGAAATTACATAACGCCCGTTAAACCCAAAAGATGGAAAAAGCGAGAAATTATCGATAAATGTGCCATTTTCGGCTACCTGCAAGTCGAAGCCGCCATCTTTGAACCCCTTATGCTCGCGCAGTGCTGACAGGGTTCCTTTTCTGGTTTCACCCGGCATTAGTGGTTTGTCAAAGGTTAGCCACGCCGCAGACAGGTTGTCGAAGCGCTCGGTAATTTGCGCGCCAGGTATCACCACATCCCATGTAGTCGTAAACCGTGGTATCGACAGCAAGGTGCGGGAAATTGGCTCATCAAACGGGTTGCTGATGGTCATATCTGCCGACACTTCTACACGGCGGGCCTCTGGGTAAATATCAACGTTCGCATTCACTTCGGTTACCACAGGAATTAAGTCGTGTTCGTACTGGCCAAACTGACTTTCGTATTCAGCTTGAAGCTCGAAGGTCTCATCTTGGGTAAGGTAAGTGTTGACCACCTTGGTGTTGTAGTGAATGTAGCCACCCGTAAGTACGAACACGAGTAGGCTTGCTGCTAACACGGCCTTTCCAGACGCCCCCAACTGATAGCCAAGCAGCTTAAAACGGTGTTTAAGTGATACTTCTGGCCCGCGCTGCCACAATGCATAACCAATGGTGAATAGAGCTAACGACAGTGCGCCCCAGTAAACCATATACCAAGCGAAAGGCGCTAAGAACCAGCCCCAGCTGTTCAGGTCGGAATACAGCACTCTTGGCGCGTCGCTAAAGCTGTACATGTTGTGCTCTAAACCCAGCTCAGCAAATACTAAGCTAACAATGAAGTACGCCACAAACAGCAGCATACCCACAAATTTATTCGGGCTTAGCACCTGAATAAAAAATGCCAGAACCGCCAATAGCGCCCACGGAACCCATGATACAAAATAGATCCCAATGAAATACGTACCAAAATCAAAGTCGAAATACCCTTGGGTAGCCTGATAGATAACGGTAAAAACAATACCAATGGCAAATAGCACAGCGGTTACCGCCCACATCGCAAGCAGCTTAGATACCCAAAAAATTAGATTAAAAGCAGGTGTTGAATCGACAATATCGCCCATACCAGAGCCACGCTCACGCCAAACAATTTCGCCACTGTAATAGGTGATAACAATAAGCATCATCAACCCAAAACTTTCGCGAATAAACTCAACCATTTTATAGGTAAGCGGCCAGTCTGGCGTACCGTATAAACCGCCAATAGGCACAAAGTACAGGGCAGACAGGTTGAACAGCGTAAAAATCATCAACACAAGAAGGGCTGGACTAAACATAACTTGACGCATTTCAAAGCCAATGCGAGTTAGTAACTTACCAAACTGCCCACCCGCCTTCGCTTTAATAGTAAGGTTAAGGGTTTTAGGTGGAGCCACACTAGAGGCTTTACTTGGCTTTTCTTTACGGCTTTTTTGCTGCCAGCGCATTTGATAAATACTGCCAACAGTGGCCAGTATAAATGCGCCAATGCCAAGCCATATCAAACGGTTTTGCAGTAACACACCTTCTATTGACACAACGGTGGTGTTTTTATCAAACACTGTCCAATAACGGGTTATCTCGGAGTAGGTACGAAGACCAAAGGGGTCTAACAATGCGCCAATGGTGCGGTATTCCGGCTCAGAAGTGACCACGCCGCTAATGAGATAGAAAATGAATATACCCATTGCGACCAAGTATGCGGCCATTATTGAGCGAAGGCGCTGGGCAACGGCATAAAAAATCATACCGAGTGCTAGCATGCTGGGCACTGAGAAGTAGAAGAAGGTAGTTAGATAGAAACCAATATTAGTGGGCCCTATTCGCTCTTGATCTATCCAAGGCATTAACGAGCCTAATAAAATAGCAATAGGCACCATGGCAAACACGCAAATACTGACCAAATAGGCACCTAAAAAGCGGCCCAAATGGTACGACAGCGGCGTAATAGGCCGAGTGTATATTAGCTCGCCCATATTGCTGGAGTGGTTTCGTGTGGCAGTACCAGAAACAAAGTTAACCAATAAAAACAGTGCAAAAATACCCATAATAAGCGCGGTTTGCGTAATAGCAAACGAGCCGTTGTACAGCACGTTTCCACCGCCACCAATACGAACATTATCGGTAGTGGTTGCCAAAAAAGGCAATAAGAAAAACGCCAGCATGGTGACGTAAAAGGAAGGTTGGCGAAGGTAATATCGCCATTCAAACGTAAGGCTATTTAAAAACATGGTTATTCCCCTTACGCAGCAGTTGCAGCGCGGCTATTGTGCAAGGTGGAAAAATACACGTCTTCTAAATTAGCTGGCGCTTGTTCGAATCCTTCTGGCGGCGTGTCGGCCATTACATGAATAACGTGCTTACCGGCAATTAAACGGGCAGAAATGATATTCAGGCTCTGCTCAAGTTCGCGGTACTCATCTTGACTAACCTGCTTGCGCCAAATGCGTCCCGCCAGCTCTGTGGTGAGACTAATAGGGTTACCTTCTAATAAAATTTCTCCCTGCCCTAGCACGGCCATTTTCGGGCAAAGTTCTGATACATCATCAACAATGTGTGTAGAGAGTATAATAACCTTCTCTTCACCTAAGCTTACTAACAAGTTGTGAAAGCGATTGCGCTCTTCGGGGTCGAGTCCAGCGGTAGGCTCATCCACAATAATAAGATCGGGGTCGCCCAATAATGCCTGCGCAATACCAAAGCGCTGACGCATACCACCGGAATAACCACTTACTGCTTTGTCTCTGTGCTGCCACAAATTGGTGTGAACCAACAAGCTTTCCACCGCGTCTTTACGCTCAGACTTGCTGCTAATTCCCTTTAACACGGCTAGATGGTCTAGCAGCTTTTCTGCACTAATGCGCGGGTACACCCCAAAGTCTTGCGGTAAGTAACCAAGACATTGTCGCAACCCATTAGGATCGGCCAGCACATCAATACCATTAAATTGAATAGAACCTGTATCAGGTGTTTGAAGGGTAGCGATTGTGCGCATTAAAGAGGATTTGCCGGCTCCGTTAGGGCCAAGTAACCCAAACATTCCCTTGGGGATTGATAGGTTGATGCCGTTAAGGGCTTTAACTCCATTGGGGTACGTTTTGGTGAGACCGCTAATATTGAGCATGATCATTCCTTTGTAGTAATTGTTAGTGAAGCGTTCTTTTTATTTATTGTTCAAATTCTAAACTACGCCTAAATGATTCGCGTGTTAATGCGAAACTTGTAACAAAGTGAGAAAAGAATGAATTTGGCCATGCAACATTGGTAAAATTGCAAATTAAAAATAAGAAATATTTACAGCTTTATTGGGAAAAATACTCACCATCGACCTGTGCTAGTTTTGCAATAGCATAAAAAGATGGACTTCCTTTTTCTTACACCACCGCTCTACAGGCCAGGCTGCGGCTACATTTCATACAATAATTTAAGCAACTTTTTAAAGTAGGCCTATGCTTTGCATCTTTAATTGTGAACTCACAAAATGAAGGGATACATTATGTTACGTTGGGCATTAATATTTTTAGTTGTTGCAATAGTTGCTGCCGTTTTAGGATTTGGTGGAATTGCAGGTTCTGCGGCCGGTATAGCCAAAATTATATTTGGTGTTTTCTTAATCTTATTGGTTGTATCACTAGTGATGAACATGGTGAGAGGCAAGTAGACAACCGCAAGCTGAGCGATGGGTTTAATTACCCATCGCAGCTTGCGATAGCTATTTCTCACAGAATTTCTACATCTCATATCTCACCAGTAAGTTTCACTACAAAGTTTTCACCAAAACTTTTCACTACCAATTTAAGGAGAATACTATGAGTGACAAATTAATTACGACCGTAGGCATTGGCCTTGCCGCTGCATCAGCAGGCATGCTGGCCAGAAAAACACTTCAAAAATCGTGGGAAAAGGTGACTAACGAACCTGCTCCTAAAGATAAAGGAAGTGAAAATACCGATCTTCAAGAAGCCGTCACGTGGGCTGTGGTATCAGGCATTGGTGCAGGCGCCGCAAGAATGGCGGTTCAATACGCGTTGGATAAACGCAACTCCAAGTAGCTCTGCTTTTTGTTCATCCTTAAAACCACGATCCGAAAAACGTAAGAGAAAGGTTGTGGTTAATTTGAGCCTCAGCTGAAGAAGCACCGGGCGAATGAATGTAGTTATTCATATATCCCATTTCAACGCGCCATGTGTTGTTAAGTTGATAAGCTGGGCCCGCATAGAATCGATTTTGATCAAACCCACTTGCTTGCCCCCATTGAGTATCATTAAGCGTAACGAATAACTCATCCCACACAACAAAAGACCACTTGTCGCCTAGCGGCTTTTCCCAACGAACAAATTGTCTAATTCTATGTCCTAAGTCGTCACCTTGGTCGTTGCGATAGCGCTGCTCAAGACGAGTTCGTGCAGACACGTTGCCGCCTAAAAATGGCCGAAGCGAGTAGGTTGCTTGCTGCCAAAGGCGGTCTTCTTCTACAGTACCGGCCTCTGAATCTATCGCGATTCTAGCTACACCTAACCACAGTGTGAGGTCGTCAGACATACGATAGCCTACACCAGGGCGAAAAATTGACACACCCAGTTTAGAGGCATCGTCTTTAAATCGCAGGTGCCCATCAAACCAGAATTGTAGGTCGCCCGCTTTATCAGCGTTACCGGCAAGAGCCACAGCATTCCAAGATTGAAAGTCGTTTGTTGTGGCATGCGATTCAGCGGTGCACATCAGCAGTAGTAATAATGCGGTAATAGTGGTTATTGTATTTTTTATCGTGCGCATAGAAACCTCGGTGTGATGAGCTTTATGGTGCTTAAATGAGAGGTAGCGCGATATGAAGAATTTCATATCGCGCTAATAGCGAGGTTTAATTTGATGATGGGTTATAAGGAAGTGACGACTGATGAGCGACAATACGCAAATCACCTTCGCTGTCTTTCACGTAAGCAAATGTATATTCCACTTTGGTTTCGCCACCTGTGGTGTCAGTGAAATAATAATTACCCATTGCAACAGCCATACGACAGCTATTGTTGATAATTCCCACGTTGTCGAACTTCACTTTGGTATACGGTTTTATGGCAAAACCCTTATCTTCTTCGTAGGCATCGTTACCACCTACGAAGTACGACAGTGCAGCATCAAAGCTCGATCTGAACTGATCGTTGGCCGCTAGCGTGGGCTTAAATAAAACGCTGCTTAAATCATAGCCGTACATTTCCTGAATAAAATCAGCGGCTTCGTTTGAGTAATCACCTTTCTTAGAAAATACGCTGCCAATTCTAACAATGCCATCACCCCACATTTTTTGTGCATTCACTACCTCTCGTTCAGTAATGCATTGGTTTGAATACAAAAGCACATCATCCGCGCTTTGAGCCTTCATAGCAGCCGCGCTTTTGGTTGTATCGTTACTCATTTGGGGTTTTGCTACAGCGGCGCAGCCAGACGCGATAATCACTGAAGCAGTTAAAAGAGTAGCTTTCATTATTGATTGAGGACGTATTTTCATGAGTAAACTCCCACCTAAATAGCATTGAATAATACAAGGCAAGTCGCTTTGTATTTGATGCTATTAAGCATATACATCTATGGTTAAGAGTACTTTTACTGAACATTAAAAGCAGATTAACAGCAGGTGGGAATTAAACGGTTTGCTTTAAAGGAAGTGAAAGCGAAAGAAGCCAAAAACGAGATACATTTATAAAAGCTTATTCATGGTTCTTTCTAATAATCTTTGCATTTTTTTACCGGCAGCAGGAAGCAAACTTTCATCTGCATTAGGCACAGATACCTGCGCGCTAACAGTGAACTCTCGACCGCCTTGGTAATACGGCACACACACATGTGCAAGCACTATTGGCAAACAAAGTAGCGAGTGCATTTGAGTTGTCTATCGAGGTGCCAAAAGCTTCATAAGTATTTATAGAGGTGATCATATCAGCAACGTAGGTGCTGCCAATTTGTGCCTGCGCTCCTAAGCCCTGTTCACGTAATTTTGCAACTGCGCCAGTAAAGGCAAATACCTTCGATGAACTCCACGGCTCATAAAGAGTACATATCGACCAAACTAGTCAGCATCTTTTCGCCTTAACCAACTTCGCAGCAACGCCAATGTTACCAAAGGCCTGTCGTCGTAAATTCCATGAGCACCACCTGGTACAACGGCCAATTCGGCGCCGGGCGTCAACGCGAGATAATTTTGAACGGTATCAATGCGTGCGGAATCGTATTGACCAATCATAAAAAGTGTTCTGTTAGGGTCGATATCGGCCAATAAATGCGTGGCGTCGTAGTGTTTTAATACGCCGGTTGACGAGAATTCACTTGGCCCCCACATGGCATTGTAAATCACTGGATTAAAACCACTTCCCCCTATGTTTTCTTCGTAAGCGATAATCGCTTCATCGATTTTGCTTGGCGAATAATGTGCAGAATATAATTTGCTATATGCAGCACTGCATACAGACGCTTCTGGCGGTTGAGATGATTCACACTGTTTAAGTGTGTCTTGTACTGTTTGAGGAGCAGCGTTTATCAACAACTTTGCATCCATGACCCAGTGGGGCGTAGAAATAAATGTACCGCCTAGCACAGTGGATACCGTGTGCTGTGGATATTTTGCAGTGTACTCCAAGGCAATGGCAGACCCCCAACTTTGCCCTACCAGATGCCATTTCTCTACTTTTAAATGCTTGCGAATAGTATCTAAGGACTCAACAAAACGAGCAACGCGCCAGTTTGCTGGGTCGTTTGGCCGCGCAGATTTTCCGCTATCGAGTTGGTCATACAAGATCACCATGCGCTCATCGGCCAAGTCTGTAATACCTACAAAGCCGTTGTGTGTTCCACCAGGACCACCGTGAATAAAAACTACCGGAATGGCGTCTGTGTGTTTCACGCCATTAAGCCTGACATACACTTTCCCGCCATCAACCGGCACCATGAGCTCTTTATCTGGATAAATTTCTAAATATTTGGCGTTTGCACCCAATGCCAACACCGATAAGCATGCAATACTTAGTAAGCGAGACATAAAATAGCAGAAAGTTTTGTGCATGTTTGGATCCCTGTATACGACTCAAGCACAATATTCATTCTGGTAGTATGCTTCGATGAAATTTTAATAACAAACGAAACATACATAAACCATTTCAAAGCTACACCAAATTCACTTACCTAAAAGCGCTTATTTACTTTTTAGCATGCCTGTTATGTTTAGCTGCTATAGATTGTGCTTTGCAGGCGCAAGGAAAAAAAGTAGGAAGTCTTTTAGCAGCTACAATGACATGCCTTACTTTCACTTGGATTAATCCGCATGTGTACCTCGACACTTTTGTGTTACTAAGCTCAATATCTACGCAATATGAAGGGCAGCAAGTTGCGTTCGGTTTGGACGCAATTTTCGGCTCGTTTGTGTTCTTCTTTTCACTCGGATACGGCGCAAAATTATTAATTCCTGTTTTCAAAAAACCTAAAGCCTGGAAGGTACTCGAGTTTATAATAGGGATTGTAATGGCCGCGCTTGGGGTAAGTTTTCTAGTGTAGTTAACTGAAAAGTGTGGTGAGCAATATTTTGCAGCCCTAAACTATCAACAAAAACTTACGCTAAATAGCTGTTTTGTAAAGATGCTTAATTATGTGTGCCTCGTAAAAAAACCTGTTAGGCTTAGCACTTAGTAGCTAAGGAGGGCTGTCTATTCAATTGTGTCTCTCTGCTATATTAATCATCTTCGAGAGGTCACATGAAAGCAAGTTATTGGATAATTCTCATCATTGTCACATCCGCGTTAGCCTTTGCGGTTGGTCGTAATACTGCGCAACAAGCAACACCAAATTCAGATAGAGTTATTGACTCAAAAAGCACGTCCAACGATAAAGAATCGTCACTAGAGGCAAAAAACACGCTTAGTGTTAATCACAATGCCGCAGATAAATTATTGTCGAATCTGTCCGAAAGCTCCCCTAGTTCAATGGAAGATATTGTTGCTGAAGTGGGCGAA
Organism: Alteromonas sp. LOR; assembly: GCF_000753865.1. Classification (GTDB taxonomy): domain Bacteria; phylum Pseudomonadota; class Gammaproteobacteria; order Enterobacterales; family Alteromonadaceae; genus Alteromonas. The sequence continues at coordinate 26,428 of NZ_JQFW01000056.1, forward strand.
CTATTAGCTGCGATAGAAAAAAACCCTAGACAAGCAAAGCCAATTCTAAAACTGGTCGCATTACTAGAAGCATTATCTACCGAAGAACTATTAGCGTTAGCTCCGTTGTTCGAAAATAGCGACGAATTCCAACGAAATCAGCTCTATCAGATTATGACTGCGCAATTGATAGAAAAAGCCCCTGAACAAGCATTAGCTTTCGCACAACGTTACAACCCAATGCCAGACTTTCCAAATTACTCAGTATTCATTAAGGCACAAATTGCTGAAAAAAGACCTGACCTAGGCTTTGAGTATTTAAACCAAATGCTTGAGTTTGCTCACGAAGACATCGATTTAAGCGCAAACTCCACTTTGTTAAATGTGCTAGCTAAAGCCGATTTACCGCAGTTAATAGATACCCTCGAAATGTTTAAAGATATGGGAGTCAGCCTTAAAAATAGTTTGACTTCGATAGGCTTTGAATTGGAAACAAGCGAAGAACATCTAAACCTATTTAATGAACTAAGGCGCTTAGATGATATGTCGATATTAAAGTCGGCGATTATTGATTGGGTGAAAATAGACCCTACCGCTTTATTTGAACGCTTAAATCAGATTGAAGATATCGCTGAGCGCGAAAATTTGGAACAAACCGCTTTTTACTTTTGGATGAGCGATTCACCGGAAGATGCCGCAAACCATTTTTTAGCAAATGCTTCAAATGAAGTTAAGACGCTAAAAGATATTATGCGAGCATGGCCAAACAAAAGAGCCGATGATGCCTTAGCGTGGATATCCGAACAAAGTAATATTGATACTAATCGCTTTAAAATTGATTTCTTAAAAAAACTGAGCTATTCCGAGCCGGAAGTTGTGCAATCCCACCTAGCTGATATCAACTTAAATGACGACGAAAAAATAGATTTCTATCGTAATCTATACAATAGCTTTAAGAGCAAAAGTAGCAAAGAGGCGGAGCAGTTTCTAAATACCCTTTCATTTAAGGATGAAATACTCGATGTAGCGGCAGAGAACGAAAACTCTGGTAATAACCGAATCGCTAAAATTAATCAGGCTTTTAACAAATATTTTGACTTCAAATATAAGAAGGCTTTTGCGCTTGCCTTAGGGGACAATGGAGCCTACGCATACTTCTATGTGGTTAATAAACCCTCCCAACATGAAGCCAACCAGCTAGCACTTAGTCAATGTGAACAGTACCGGTATAAACATAACGTTAGTAATAAATGTGAGATTTATGCTGAAGGCGATGTGAGAATGTTTAATTTGGTGCCATAAAGTCCAGAGGTAAAAAAGTTAAGTCGGAACTTTTTTATAACCTAATAAACAAATCTACAGCTGCCGCGACATCCATTGCAGTAACTATGACATGGCCCCTTCCGCTATGATAGAAAACGCATCAATCACTCGGCATTTTTTTGACAACTTTAGACATCTGTGACAGCTTAAGTTTTTGATTTTAAATAACAGAACCTGTCCCCATCACCGTGAAAAAGGAATTTCAAATGAATAAAAAGCTCTCCAGCATTTTGATTGGCATAGTATTGAGCCTTAGCTTTCACGTAAATGCTAAAGTACGAGGCAATGCGGAAGTTATAACGATAACCTCAGAAGTACTGAATGAGTCACGAGATTTGCTTATTCACCTACCCAACAATTATGCACGCTATAAAGACACCACTTACCCTGTTTTATATTTGCTGGACGGTCAGCGCAACTTCGCACATACCGTTGGTACGCTAGACCTGCTGAATCAGTCTGGTATGGCGCAGGAAATGATTGTTATAGGCATTACAAACACTGAACGAGCAAGAGATTTCACACCTACTTATGATGAAAGCTATAACGAGTGGGGAGTATCAGGTGGCGCAGACAACTTTTTAGATTTTCTAGAACAAGAGCTAAAGCCTTATGTTGCATCGAACTATCGTACCAACAACTACGCAATTATTGCTGGGCATTCGTTAAGCGCTTTATTCACTGTGTACGCTTTGCATGAACGGCCCGAAATGTTTCAAGCCTACTTCGCTTTTAGCCCAAGTTTGTGGTGGCACGACAAAGTGATATTTCCAAAAGCAGAAAAGTTTTTCAATGCCGATAGCGATCTCAATAAATACCTTTATGTAAATATGGGCAGCGAAGGTGGGCATATGCTTAGTACATTTGAACGGTATTCTGAGCTATTGAAAAACAGCACGCGGAATGGATTTACCTTTGATGCTGAATTAGATACGTCTGAAAGCCACAATACAACGGCCCTTGCAGGTATGAGCTTGGCCCTTCAAAAGCAATTGAACTCGCTACGCCCTTCAGGCTCACTAATACAAAAAGGCCTTCCTGCGATACAGCAGTACTACAAAGACCTTTCTCAAAAATATAACTTTCAAGCAAAACCAGAATATAAAGCGGTAAATCACGCTGGCTATGCCGCGCTGAAGCAGCAAGACTTTGAATCTGCCATTGCGATTTTCAAGAAAAACGTATCAAGTTTTCCAAACAAAGCAGATGCCTACGACAGCTTGGCAGATGGATATGAGGCAAAAGGCGATTTAGCTATTGCGCTCAAAATGAGAGAGAAAGCTTTGACAATGAGCTATAAAGAGAATGTTGAAAATAGTGCCTATAAGACGCGGTTAATTAATTTACGCAAGAAGATTGAGAGCGGTGAAGAGGAATAAGTAGTTTTGGCTATTTGTTTCTTATTTTAACGACTATTGCGAGCGTAAAACGGACGTAAGCTAAAACAGCCTTTATAGTTCTCTAAAGAAAAACAACGGACATTCAAGACTCTCTGCTCTTGATTCCGATATTTGCCAGAAGTGGTCATTACACATTGTTTGATTGTTACTTCGGCTCCACGCCCAAAGCGGACTCAATAACTTTTCTGTTTGAACGGTAAACTTGGTGGCAAATAATACGTTTCAGCGAACCTGTCCTCAGCAGGTTTCATCACGAATAATTTAACTTCGTTCTGACCCCGATTGTAATTGCTGTTAATTTTCATCATCTAAACAGTCGTGGACTATAGACCGAGGCTCTTGGACAAGAGAGAAGGAGTAGCAGTTCAACTTATTGTTTCGCTACTTCAAGTAAAATTAAATATTTAAAATCATAGATATGCAGTAAGTTTTCTACGCTGATTTTGTTACTGAAAGGAAGCTGAGCTGTCGACTGTAATTTGGGCGACAGTTTGTATATTTCCTTTGCAATATACTGCTGTAATCATTAGCAACTGATTTAGAGTCATAAAACAGTGATTGAACAAAACATTGGCTTAAAACCGATCAATTATGCCGATATAAAGGAATTGAATCTAAATGGTGCTAAATATTGCTATTTGGAGGCGGGCAATGGGCCGTTGGTCATCTTAGTTCACGGATACCCTGACAATGCATATAGCTGGGAGCACCAGATTCGATTTCTGAGTCAGAATGGTTATCGGGTAGTAGCCCCCTTTACCCGAGGTTATGCGCCAACTCAAGTGAGTGCAAACAGTTTCTTTGACAGAGCAACGCTGGCTCTAGACATACTCACATTGGCAGATTCACTAGATGATGGTCAAGACACCTTCTTGATAGGACAAGACTGGGGAGCTGCAATCAGTTACGGCTTACTAGGTGCATTTCCTGAAAGATTTAAGAGAGCTATGATTATGGCTGTCCCCCATCCATCGGAAATTAAACGCACTCTCAGAAAACATCCTAAACATTGTATTCGTTCTTTTCATTGGTTTTTGTTTCAGTTACCCGTGATACCTGAACTTATCATTCGGTCGACCAAGGGTTGGTTCCTAAAGTTTTTGTGGCGACTTTGGTCCCCAGATTTTAAAGACAGAGAGCATGTTGATCAGGTTGTGGAAAGCATGCGTTGGGGACAATCATTTGAACATACTTTGGCCTATTACCGTTCAGCGATTCAGAAAAAGTATCGCGACCCAAATCTGGCCAAACTGTTTGAAAAGCTAGATAACCCAATTCTTACCCCTACCAAGGTGCTATGCGGAGAGTGTGATATGCGCAAAGAGATGCTTCCGCGAGCAAAGGAGTTTTTCACCAATGAAGCAGACTATCAGTGGGAGTTAATACCAAACTCTGGCCATTTCCTGCATAGAGAAGAGCCAGAGCTGGTAAACCAGAAAATACTAGATTGGATAAGCCGTTAACATTTTTGAGACAGAAAATTGGAACTAAAAGGGGTTAGAGTTAATTTATGTGAACCACTTTTACCGTTTTGAATTCGTCAACGACCTTCTGCTATGCCGATACAGCGAGTCAATAAACTAGCATCTCGAAGGTCTTTAAGTCGTGAGTCAACGTTGTAAAAGAACATAATAGGTCTGCCCTTAACACAGTTCAAAATATGAACGACCACTATCCGTCACATACCTTTGTGATACAAAAAAGGCGAACCAAACGGTTCGCCTCTCAAATCAGTATCAGTACTTCGACACCTACCTACCCCTCAATATAACTCTCTATACTTGGGCAAGAACAAATTAAGTTACGGTCGCCGTATACGTCATCAATACGGTTTACCGTTGGCCAGAATTTGTTTCTGTGTACTTCTGGTGCTGGGTACGCCGCTAGCATGCGGTCGTAGCTGCGGTTCCAGTCGCTGTCACAGATGTCAGCTAGCGTGTGCGGTGCATTGTGCAGTGGGTTATCTGTTGCATCCCATTCGCCGCTTTCCACTTTCGCTATTTCTTGGCGAATACTAATCATGGCGTTAATGAAGCGGTCTAGCTCGTACTTCGCTTCAGACTCGGTAGGCTCTACCATTAATGTGCCTGCCACTGGGAAGCTCATTGTGGGTGAGTGGAAACCGTAGTCGTTTAAGCGCTTAGCAATGTCTAGCTCGGTTACGCCACTGGCTTCTTTTAATGGACGAAGGTCAATAATACATTCGTGGGCTACACGGTCGTTGTTGCCTTTGTAAAGTATTTCAAAGTGCCCTTCTAGCTTCTTAGCCACGTAGTTCGCGTTAAGAATGGCCACTTCAGTTGCACGGCGTAAGCCTTCGCTACCCATCATTTTGATGTACATGTAGCTGATAGGCAAAATAGACGCACTACCCCATGGTGCACCGCTTACCGCGCCGCAGTCTTTACCCGCTGTTTCTACGTTAATCACGGTGTGATTAGGTAAAAACGGTGCAAGGTGCGATTTAACGCCAATAGGCCCCATACCTGGGCCGCCGCCACCGTGTGGAATGCAGAACGTTTTGTGCAAGTTAAGGTGCGATACGTCTGAGCCAATGAAGCCTGGTGAGGTAATACCCACCTGCGCGTTCATGTTAGCGCCGTCCATGTAAACTTGGCCGCCGTGCTCGTGAACGATGTCGCATATTTCTTTCACCGTTTCTTCATATACACCGTGGGTAGACGGGTATGTGATCATTGCGCACGATAGGTTGTCGCCCACTTCTTCCGCTTTTTTGCGAAGGTCGTTAAGGTCTACGTTACCGTTTGAATCACACGCTACTACCACTACTTTTAAGCTAACCATTTGCGCCGAAGCTGGGTTAGTACCGTGGGCAGAGCTTGGAATTAAGCATACGTTTCTGTGGCTGTCGCCGCGGCTTTCATGGTAACGCTGAATAGCCAATAGGCCAGCATATTCGCCCTGTGCACCTGAGTTAGGCTGCATTGAAAGTGCGTCGTACCCCGTTACATCAATGAGCCACTCAGCTAATTCTGCAATCATTTCTTGATAGCCTACGGCTTGATCAAGTGGCGCAAACGGGTGCAATTGCCCAAATTCGGCCCAGGTTACGGGTATCATTTCTGCCGTCGCGTTTAGCTTCATGGTGCAAGAGCCCAATGAAATCATTGAATGGTTTAATGCCAAATCTTTGTTTTCAAGGCTTTTGATATAACGCAGCATTTCAGTTTCAGAGTGATACTTATTGAACACTTCGTGAGTCAAAATGTCGCTAGTACGCACTAACTCTTCTGGAATAGACTTAACGCCTTGTGTAGTTACTTCTGCGTCTAGGTCTTCAACACTTAAACCGTGATCATCACCTAAAATAACGTTGAATAACGCAAGAATGTCTTCGCGAGTAGTAGTTTCATCTAACGCTACGCCTACTGCACCGTCTAAATCTGAACGTAAGTTCATGCCATTGGCATAGGCTTTTGCGAGTACGTCTTCTTTGTTTTCAACCATTACAGTGAGTGTATCGAAGTACGTGCTGTGCTTAAGGGCTACGCCTTTGCTAGCGCCTTTTTGTGTAAGGCCGGTAGCAAGTATGTCAGCAAAACGGTGAATGCGCTCGGCGATGGTTTTTAAGCCCTGCGGGCCGTGGTATACGGCGTAAAAACTTGCCATGTTGGCAAGTAATACCTGCGCGGTACAAATGTTTGAGTTCGCTTTTTCGCGGCGAATGTGTTGCTCGCGAGTTTGCAGTGCCATACGCAGTGCTGGGCGATTGCGTGTGTCTTTACTTACACCAATAATACGCCCTGGCAATGAACGCTTGTAGCTTTCACGGGTGGCGAAGAAAGCAGCATGAGGACCGCCATAGCCCATTGGTACACCAAAGCGCTGCGCACTACCTAGTGCAACGTCTGCGCCTAGTTCGCCAGGCGACTTAAGCATAACTAAGCTCATTAAGTCTGCCGCTACTGCCACAATCCCTTTTTTCGCTTGTACGGCGGCAATAATGTCAGAAATATCTTTAATTTCGCCCGTGCTAGTTGGGTATTGTAAAAGCGCACCGAACACATCGTGCTCTGCGGCTTCTTCTGCAGGGCCAGTCACAATTTCAAAACCAAACATTTCTGCGCGAGTTTGCACAACGTCTAGTGTTTGTGGGTGCACATCGTCAGACACAAAAAAGATATTCGCTTTTTTGTTTTTCGATACACGCTTGGCAAGGCCCATCGCCTCGGCTGCTGCTGTGCTTTCATCTAGTAATGATGCAGAAGCTAGCTCTAGGCCTGTTAAATCGATGGTTACTTGCTGGAAGTTCAAAATAGCTTCTAAACGCCCCTGCGCAATCTCTGGCTGATAAGGCGTGTACGCCGTGTACCAACCTGGATTTTCTAGCACGTTACGCAAAATTACGTTCGGTACGTGGGTATCATAGTAACCCATTCCGATAAACGAACGGTTAATTTTGTTTTTCGCCGCAACCGCTTTTAATTCACTTAATGCTTCAACTTCTGTCGCACCTTCACCGCATTTTAACGGTTCTGGTAGCGCAATACCTGCCGGTACGGTTTGCTCAATTAAATCATCTAATGAGCTAGCACCAATGGCAGACAGCATTTCTTCAATTTCGCCTTTACCCGGGCCAATATGACGGCGGATAAACGTATCTTTTTGCTCTAATTGAGCCAATGTAGGAGAAGTATTCGACATAACGTTGTTAAGCACTCTTAATGGTTGCCGCAAGGGCGTCGTTAAATCTAAAAGTTAAAAAGGGGCTGAATGTTATTCATGCCCCTTTTTCAACTGTGTATCTTTCTATCAGCGTAACGAATTACTCTTCGTCAATGCTGTTTTCATAACCTTCTGCGTCAAGCAAGCTTTCTACTTCTGCAGGGTCTTCAGCTTTAATTTTAAACATCCAGCCTTCGCCGTATGGGTCAGAGTTTACTAGCTCTGGTGAGTCTTCTAGGTCTGCATTAACTTCTATTACTTCACCCGTAATTGGCGTGTAAACATCAGAAGCCGCTTTAACCGACTCAGCAACACACACGTCGTCGCCAGTGGTTACCGCGTCACCCACATCAGGTAGCTCAACGAAAACCATGTCGCCAAGTAAACCTTGTGCGTGCTCAGAAATACCTACAGTAAAAACACCGTCGCCTTCAGAGCGAACCCATTCGTGGGTAGCGGCATAACGTAAATCAGTTGGGATGTTGCTCATAATCGTTCCTATTAATCTTTGTCAATTTTACAAACTTGAGACGTAAACTTATAAAACACTTTTTCCGTTGCGAACAAAGGAGGGCTTAACCACTTTTACTGTAACCCACTTTTTGCGCATTTCCACTTCTACTGTGTCACCCACATTGCTAGGTACTCGTGCCATGGCGATAGAGTGGCCTAATGTAGGTGAAAACGTACCTGAAGTGATAACCCCTTCGCCGCTGTCTGTTTTTACTTTTAGGCCGTGGCGCAGTACGCCTTTTTCAGTCATTACCAAGCCAACAAGCTTGTCGGTACCCGACTCACGCTGCGCTTCTAATGCTTCTCGACCCATAAACTGTCTGTCTGCTGGCTCCCAGGTAATTGTCCAGCCCATGTTAGCGGCAAGTGGCGATATAGTTTCATCCATATCTTGGCCGTAAAGGTTCATGCCAGCCTCTAAACGCAATGTATCTCGTGCGCCTAGGCCGCAAGGCTTAACGCCTGCGTCTAGCAAGCTTTGCCAAAAGCTTGCCGCTTGCGCCGTTGGCACCATAATTTCGTAGCCCGCTTCACCGGTATAGCCTGTTGTTGCAATGAAAAGGTCTTCAGCTTGTACGCCAAAGAATGGCTTCATGCCGGCTACTGCTTCTTTTTGCGCCGCGCTGAAAAGCGTTCCCGCTTTTTCTTTTGCATTCGGGCCTTGTACTGCAATCATCGCGAACTCAGAACGTTCGTTAATGGTTACGTCAAAACCTTCCGCTTTGCTCAACAGCCAGTTCATATCTTTTTCGCGAGTGGCTGAGTTAACCACTAAGCGGTAATTGGTTTCGTCAAAGTGATACACGATAAGGTCATCAACAACCCCACCCTCTTCATTCAACATACCGCTGTAAAGGGCTTTGCCTTTGTCTTTCAGCTTGGCAACGTCGTTTGCCAATAGGTATTGAAGATACGCTTTTGCCTGCGGGCCTTTCGCGTCAACAATGGTCATGTGAGACACATCAAACATACCAGCGTCTTGGCGCACGGCGTGATGTTCTTCAATTTGAGAACCATAGTTAATCGGCATATCCCAGCCGAAAAAGTTGACCATTTTGGCACCAGCTTCTAGGTGCTTCGCATGTAGGGCGGTGGTGTTAGACATTCCACTTTACTCTTGTTGAAAGATAGAAAACGACTATGAGTATAGATAGGTAACAATCGCGCAACAAATTGATAATTCTTATCACTACATTTGAAAACCTGATGTGGTTACTTAAGAACATTAGGAAACGTTATATTCATAAGAGGGGTTGATAAGGGATTTAGAATAGCTGTAAAAGGGCTTTAGAAGAGCCTTCAAGGAGAACCTGTTAAGCAAGATTAGAGAAAGTTTACAGAGCAGGTTTGACAATAGAGAAAAATAGATAGCGCAAAATAAAAAACGCTACATATTGATGCAGCGTTTTATTGAGAATGCGTGAATACGATGCGACTTAACTGTCGACGTTTTGGGCCTGCTGGCGCGACTCTAGCTCTACGGTAAGCTTTTCGGAAATGCGGCCTCGTAATGCCTCGTCTTGATTAGCGGCAAGAGAAATTTCACGGTATTTCTGCATGGCTATACCGCTGTCGGAAATCGCGGTTTGCATTTTTTCTCTGGCTTCTTGCTGGAGATCTTTGGCTTTTGCCTGATCGCCAGCGGCCTGAATTTCTGCCTGATACTTCTGCCCTATTAACTGAACTGTTAAATAGGCATCAACAAACTGATCTACCTGCTTTTCAGAAATTTGCACCTGTTGTGTGGCGCTCTGCTGTTCTTGAGCTTTTACGGCTTGTGTATTTGTTTCCTGTGCAATGGCTGCACCTGCACTTAGTCCTGCGGTTAAGGCGGCGGTGAGCAATGTTGTCGTAATAAGCTTCATTAAAGCTCCTTGTCATTTCGTGAATGTCAATTAACCCGATGAGCTGTACCCTTTAAAAAATAAAGCCATAAACATATTGTTTAAATACAAGCCACCTAGCCAATTGTTGGTAACTGTGGTTTTGCCAGTTGCAGTTTTTGACAGTTACAATACGTCGGGCAATAGTGAGTTTCAAAAGTTCAAATACTAAGGGCAAAGTTTTCGATACTTTTTTGGCCACGCACATTCGCCACTCGTTCTCACCACCGCCCTTTCGCTTAACAAATTGCCACTCAACAAGACAGCCACCTAGCAAGACTGCCACTTAACAAAACTGCGCCTCACCAAGCTAGCCGCTTACCAAGTTTGCTTTTTACTTCCCCAAATAGCGTAGTAGCCAATAAAGCAGTAGCAAGGCAACATAATAGCGTAGGCATGCTGCCCGCCTACCCACTCACTTGCACCGCCATATACCATTGGCAATATGGCGCCACCGGCTATTCCCATAATAAGTAGCGCAGAGCCTTGCGCGGTATATTTACCTAAATTATTGAGAGCCAGCGGCCAAATAGCAGGCCACACTAATGCGTTAGCAAAACCCAGCAGAGCGATAAGCGCTACGCTGTTTGGCAATACCTGAATTCCAGCCCAGCCCCATAAGGTATCTGAAATTGAAGTACTTCTATCTGATGCAAACAGAATGGCGCAGGTGAATAGCACACCAGTAACAGCAGAGCCAAGCAGCGCCGCCTGCTGAGAGAATAACCGAGGAATACACACCAAACCAATGGCATACCCAATTACCATAGCTACCATTGTGTACGAGGTTAACGTCGTCGCGTTATCAACACCAAGGGATGAACCGTACAAACCTATTGTGTCGCCAGCCACTACCTCTACCCCTACGTAAAAGAATAGACTGACTGCGCCCAACACCAAGTGAGGGAACTGCAAAATACGTTTGTCAGCTTGCGGGGTATTAAGGCTACTGTCTGCATTGCCACTCTGGTCAGAGTGTTGTTCAGAGTTTTTTTCAGAATTGCCTTCCCCAATGGCGGGTAAATTAATTTTTGTAAAACCTAGCGCCAGCACTGCAAGCGCAATAGCCATTCCTATGTAAGGCTGTATAAGAGACACCGACATATCGTTAATTAACGCCGCACGATCTTGCTCTGCCATTGCAGATAGCATTTCCTGATTCACATCAGGTAAGCCATTTAGCACTAGCGCGGTAAATATAATGGGTGCTAATACGCCAGCGGCTTTGTTTAAAAGCCCCATAAACGCTATTCGCGCAGCCGCGCTTTCTTCACTGCCTAATCGCACGATGAAAGGGTTAGAAGCGGTTTGCAGTATGGTTAAGCCACTGCCCACAACAAATTGCGCGAGTAAAAATATGGGAAACCATGCGCTTAGGGCAGCAGGTACAAACAGCGCACACCCAAGAGCAATAATACCCAACCCTAAACTCATGCCCTTTTGATAGCCTGTTTTCTCAAGTATTTTCGCCATTGGTAGCGCCATCACCACGTAGGCAATGTAAAAACAAAAGGCAATAAGCAAGGCTTGAATTTCAGTGAGTTCGCACACCATTTGTAAAAATGGAATAAGCGCACCGTTAAGCCAGGTGATAAAACCAAATATAAAAAACAGTAGCCCAATACTTACTATTGGGGTGTAGCGCGCTAGGCCGCTTGGCGGCGCCACGCTTGTTTGGGCATGTAGGGTCATATTATGCTCTCTTTAAGATATTGCCGTGCTGCCACACTTGTTTAAGGTGAAGCTGCTCATCAAGTACAACAAAATTAGCGGCAGCCCCTGTTACTAACTGCCCAATGTTACGCTGAGTGCGAGTGAAGCAAGACGCCGTGGTACTTGCCATTACACTGGCACTTTTTAGCGTGATGCCTAAATCATTAACGCAATGACGTAGCGCCGAGTGCATATCTAAACAGCTGCCGGCTAATGTGCCATCGGGTGTGGTTAACTTCTCCCCCGTTCGAGTGATCTCAGTATCAAAGAAGGCAACGGTGTCTTGTGCTCCCCCAACATGAGCCATGGCATCGGTGACAAGCATAATGCCCTCTTCCCCTTTTACTTTGCAGGCGAGTTCTGCCGACTTTTTATGAAGGTGTTGATGGTCAACAATCAGCCCGCAAACGGCATCAGATAAAAGTGCAGCACCTACCATGCCTGGCTCTCTAGAGGTTAATGGCGACATGGCATTAAATAAGTGGGTGAACCCAGTAGCACCAGCATCAAGGGCTTGCTGTACCACCTCATATGGCGCATTTGAATGGCCTAGCGCAACAATCACATTCTCTTTAACTAGGATTTGAACGACCTCAGGCGACACATTTTCGGGCGCCACGGTAACAATAACTTGGCCAATGTCTTTTCGCGTGTACACCGCCAACTCTTCATCAGAAATTGATCTGATATGAGCCGCTTTATGAACCCCTTTTTTCGCTACCGACAAATGCGGCCCTTCAAAATGAACGCCCATGATGGAGGGGTGATTTAAGCGTATAGCCTGCGATATAGCGTCGGCAGCGCTGCAAATGGTGGCAAAGTCATCGGTGATAAGCGTGGGAAACAAACTCGTAGTGCCAAATTGCGCATGGGCATCAGCGATAATATTTAAGCTTTCCAGTGTGGGGGCATGATTGAACATAACGCCGCCACCGCCATTCACTTGGGTATCTACGTAGCCAGGTATAACCGTTCCTTCAATACGCTCGTCAACATTCACCATGCTAGCGAGGTGTTTACTGTTTGCAGTCATTTCGCTGCCGGTAGCGAATTTAGCAGCATCGACAATGTCAGAAATAGTGCCGTCTTCAACAATCATCACTTGCTGAGTTTTCCATTCAGCGTTGACTAAGAGTGAATCGACATAGATAGTTTTTTTCATTGTGTTTTCGTTACCTTATTAAGCCCTGGCGGCGTGTCTGGGTTAAGCCCCATCTCCACCGCAATATGTTCAATATCTAAGTAGAAACGCTGCATTATTAGCAAGGGTAGCAAACGAGGGTGAAGGCCACTATCTGTAATCGCTCTAGCAGTAGTAATCGCTCTGGCAGTAGTAATCGCGCTACCTGCGTTTATTTCAGTACATTGAGCGCCGCGGCCTATTACATCTCCAATAATGGCCCTGTGCAGTGCTTCACTTTCATCGTTAACAAGTAACGAAATTACCTTGAGTTGCTGTTCTACCAATGTAACCGGGCCGTGGATAAACTCTGCGCTACTAAAGGCCTCAGCATGAATGCCTAACACTTCTTTTAGTTTAAGCGCCACTTCACGACCAATAGCATAGCCAAAGCCGCGCCCCAGTATAATGGTGTTTCGCGTTGCCCTTAGAAACTCAGTGGTTAGCTGCATGGGGGCACTCACCACTGAATCTAAGCTAGCTGGCAATTGCTGTAGCGATGAAAGTAGTTCATCGTTTTTACCCCAGTGTCCGCACAAGTGTAACAGCGCAGACAGCGTCGCTAGATAGCTTTTAGTTGCGGCTACGGCTTTTTCTTCGCCAGCAGAGATGGGGATAACCGCATCGACCAAATGGGCTAGCGGCGACGTTTCATCGTTCACAATAGCAATAGTAAACGCACCGCCCTTTTTGGCAGATTCGGCTTGCCTTAAAATGTCTGGGCTTCTTCCCGACTGTGATATTACAAAAGCCACTGCGTTGTTTAGGTTTAATTGCTTATTAAATACCCCAGCAATACTAAGGGCTGCGCTACATACGGGTATACCCAGCTCAGTTTCAAATAAATATTTACCAAATACCCCAGCGTGATCCGAGGAACCGCGCCCAATAATGTAGATGAGTTGAGGGTTAATACTGCGAAGCTTATCGGCAATTCGCTTTACGTTGTCATCGTTGCTAGACAACTGATGCTGTATTACCAAAGGAGCTTCTCTGGCTTCTGTAGCCATTACTGAAGAATTCATTATTCACCTGTTAAGTGTGAGGATTGAAGATCGGAAAATCGAGTTTTAGCGAAAAATAGTGCGCCTTGCTGGGGCGATGACTTGCTCGATACAGTGCGCTCCTGTATATCGCTAGAAAGATGCTGAGAGTAGATGGTGCTTAATCCGCCAATCATGGCAAGCGAGCATTCGTTATTCGCTAGCAGCACGTTCGCCACGCGCTCAAGGTAGCTTGCCCCCTCTTTAAAAAGACTCACCACACTGTCTACCGACATATAAAGAAGTGGCAGCATCTGCTCTACCAGCGCGGCAAAGTGATGGGTATTGAAGGTGGCACATACGCTAACAATATCGTTTGCATTTTGCGTGTGAAGCGCCTTACAAATTGTTGCCGACAGTTGGTCTTCTGGGCGTAAACCATCTAAACAGAGCAAAGTATGCTGCACGGCTTTTAAGCCAAGCCATGCCCCGCTTGCCACATCGCCAATGGGGAATCCATGGCCGCCAATGTCGGTAAACACACCGTTGTTCCAACATGTAGCCGACGACCCTGTTCCCGTAATAATTGCTCCGCCAGCTTGCCCGTTGTGCGCCCCTAAACAGGCAGCGTGCAGGTCGCTAAGTACATGCATTTGATGAAAAGGGTGTGACCAACAACTAAACTGTTCAGCCGCTTGCGCAATGTTAGCACCGGCAAGACCAGCGCCGACCACACACTGCTCTTTACCAATAGAGAGCCTTGATGCAGCAATCGCTTTTTCAATAGCCTCAACCATTGAGCGCTGTGCCAGGACACTATCGCGCATAATATTGGCAGGCCCGCTGATACCTTCGCCAATTAGCATGCCATTGCTGTCTTCTAGACGAGCTCGGCACTTTGTACCGCCACCGTCTATTCCAATAAAAAATAAGTCAGATTTCATTCACATTTTCTCATGCGGGAATATGTCCCTAATTTTTAAAACAGCGCCTTCGATAATGACAGCACTGTCATTTTTAACTAATAAAAACAACAAGTTAGAACTAAAACTCACAACACAAACTCACAACACTAAAGCTCGGCTATACGATTGTGTGCCTGCCACTTTTGTGCGCACGTGCACGCTGCTGTTAACAGGAAGAGGAAACGGCTGAGTAAATTCCCGCCATGTTTGCCCGTCGATACTGTACTCATTGACTAAACCAGGAAGCTGTTTCATTACAAGGTGTTGCTCTTTAATTGCTGCAGCAGGCGTAGGTACCCGCAGGTTAATGCCTTGCTTAACCAGTGCTGGAATATGCTGCGTGTAAAGCGCGTTTCGAAAATTTATCCAAGCTTTGTGGCGCTGGGTGTCTTTTTCATTAGCGTTGTCGGTGTTAAGCACGCTGCTCTGAGGGCGTTCGCTTTGCTGCAACTTGCTTTGCTGCCAGGCACTTTGATGCCAGGCTCGCTCGGCTAACGCCAGCAGTCGCGGAAACAGCATGTATTCCACTGCGTCTTGATTAACAGTGACTTCGCTCCAAAGCTGTCCCTGAATACCTATTACCGACGCGGTATTATTGTTGTCGGATGTTTCATAATCGTTGCCCATTCTGTTTTGCCAAATACTGCTGTGTTGCGGCAAATTTTCAGGCATAAAAGAAAAGATCTTTTCACTCGATGTCGCCTTTGAACCCCAATAGTAGCCAGGCTCATGGGGATGACTGGCGTAGGGAAAATCAAAATACAGCACATCTGGAAATGACAGCACTACCGGAATGTCTTCATTGGCAAAGTGGGCAACGGTATCGTTTCCACCAGCCGCTAAAAGATGCCACACATTAGTGTATGCGCTTTCGTTATCTAGGGTAGAGGCGGCTTTTTCCATGCCATCACTCCAGCCCCCTATTTCTAGCCCTGCCTTTGTGGCTAGTTGCTGCACTCGGGTGACAAACGCAGGCAGTATAGTGTCTGTATTTACTCCATTGGCCTGACATACCGGTGATTGTGTCCATGCGCCTGCCGTTTCATCCGCACCAATATGGAAGCGTTTAAGAGGCACATCTGCTGCTATATGTAGCGCCTTAATCTCTCGCATTACCGTATCGATAAACGTAAACGTGCTGTCTAAACACGGGTTTACCGTGTTGTCGGTATAAAACTGAACGCTTTCGTAGCGGGTGGTGTCGTCTTTATCTACCAAGAGATATTGTGCTGCGGCTTCTTTTTTACCGTCTTTCATTAAACGATGATATCGCGCGTTCATTGACACAATGGCAGCTCTGGCATGCCCCGGCATATCAAGAGAGGGAATAAT
Source organism: Alteromonas sp. LOR (assembly GCF_000753865.1). Lineage (GTDB taxonomy): Bacteria > Pseudomonadota > Gammaproteobacteria > Enterobacterales > Alteromonadaceae > Alteromonas. Next base: position 42,385 of record NZ_JQFW01000056.1, read on the forward strand.
TTCGATGCCGCGCTGATGGGCATAACGCACTAACTCAATGTAATCCTCTTTAGAGAGGTAACCATTTCCAACGGCACTTCTGTGCGGACCACTTCCTAACTGCGGCAGCAGACATTGTGTTTCTGACAAATCGTGACAGCGGTATGCACCAATATTGGTTAGTTCAGGCAGCGATTCTATTTCAATACGCCAGCCCTCATCATCGCTAAGGTGCAAGTGCAGAGTATTCAACTTGTAGGTGAACATTTGCGTGATAACATTTTTTACTGCTTGCTTACCGGGAAAATGGCGCGCCACGTCCATATGCATGCCTCGAAAATCATATCGCGGTGAGTCTTTAATATAAGTGGCTGGAAATTCGTTATCACGGTGATTATAAAGCTGCATTAGTGTGAGCAGGGCGTAGTTTGCAGCAATGGTGTTATCTGCGGTTATCTCAATGCCGGTTTCGCTTACGACCAACTCATAGCCGTTATCTGCGTATTTTGCTTGTTCGGCAGTGCGAAGCCCAGATTGGCCATTAATTAACACCGACACCATCAAGCCCTCTGCATGCTGTTGTAGACCAAAAAATGCCATTTGTGCACGAGCAGGCGCCAGCAGTTCAGCATCCTTATCAGAAAATTGAATACCTGGTGTGGTTATGGCGTTGCCCGTATTATCTTGTACCAATACATTTGGAATAACGCGCTGCGACACATTAGGTGGTGTGTTAACTTTTTCTGAGTAAGCGCTTGCCAATAACGCTTCGCTTTGCAGCTTCTCATACGCATACTCGCTATCCATAAGCGGCATATTATCGATGGTGGCTCGCTTGTATTGCTCTTCATTTAGCCAAGCCCCCGTGTGCTGGTTGATAAGCAGCCCACTGCCTGGCTCTTTTACTCGAGTGGTAGCCGCAACAACGACAGGAGATAGCTCCCCTAATGTAAGGTAGTAATTCGCCATAGCGTCTGAACGAGATGCATGCCAAAACGGGGCAGCAACATCAACGCTAACAGACGTATTTGGAGGTACAGCTTTATTAAATGTTAACCGATGGAGGTCGCCATTTAAGTGTTCAATCGCGATATCGCTTGTGGAGGAGAAACCTCGAATTGGTGCGATATGGCTAAAATAAAGTGAGGTGGTTGCTGCAATGGTCTGCGCTTTAGCACGTAACTGGATGCGCGACGAGAAACAATCACCTTTTTGAATATAAGATTTACAAAATGTATCGTCGAGATTGCTCAGCACGTTGTAACTTACTTCAAGATGCTCTCCCAACGCATTTAACGCAGCTTGTTCGGGTTCGGATTTAGGGGCAGGATTTGCCTTCCCCATCTTTACTGCTGCGTTGGCATTAAGTGTATAACTTGCCAATAGCAACAATGATAAACCTAAGACACGTTTCACTATGTAATTCCTTGTTGTTTCGTTTGCTCTTTCAAGCCGCTCTTTGCACCTGCGTTCTCAAGCTGTTTTATAAACCGCTACATCGACAATTGCAGGGAAAAACTGTTGGGGCAAGACAGATGCCCTGCCCCTCATTTGTATCGAACTCTTCTTAATGTTTTGTTCGGTAAAGTACTAATTCAAAAAGTACAAGCTCGCTAAAGTTCTAATAAGCTAGTGTTCTAGTTCGCTAGAGCTCTATTTCCCAAAAGTTCTCGTGTGCGGTGGGCATAACATACTGCACAGCGCACACTGAACTCTTGACCTATTAGAACCTTGAGCTATCAAAACCTCATGCTAGCGCCAACAAAGAAACGACGTCCATTAGCACTTTGCGTTCCACCCAGTCGCTTGCCATCACTTGAGCGAACATAATAGTTCTCCCAAATCTCATTGGTTAAGTTTAGGGCTTCAGCTTTAAGCGTAATGGTTTCGGTTATGTTCCAGCTAAACTGCGCATCAAGCTGCGATTGCTCGTCTCGGAATTGATCGCCAATTTCGGCTTGAGCAATAAAGTACTGTGAGCGATAGTTGTAGTTCAGACGTGCACTGTACAAGTCAGTTTCGTAGAACACCCCTACGTTAAACGAGTCTTTAGACGTATTTGGAAAGCTCACTGTGCGCGAGGCTAACGTGGCCCCCGTTATGTTGCCGTCGGCATCAGTCACTGGCACAGCTTCGTCAACCTGTGCATCTGCTACGTCGGTGTAAGTGTAGTTAGCATAGCCACCAAACCCATTTTCAAACACGTGCTGCACTTGTACTTCAACACCGTCAATGCTGGTAGAGCCACCATTTTCAGGCGTTCTTAGCTGATTAATCTGCTGGCCATCAATTTCGCGAGACACGGTTTTAGTAAAGATAAAGTCATTAATATCTTTCTTAAATACCGTAATTGCTGCAATTGACGACTCGCTAAAGTACCACTCGGCACCTACTTCAAACTGATTGGCTGTTAGCGGATCTAACTGTGGGTTACCGGCAGAACCTGAGCTAGTTTCAGGTGTTAGGTTAACCGCTGGAGCGAGTTGGAACGGCGCCGGGCGGGTTAGCACTCGTGATGCCGCCATTCTTACTAATACGTCATCCGCTAAATCGTAAGATAGGTTAATGCTTGGCAGCCATTCGTTGTATCCGCCGTCAAACGAAACCGCTTCACCAGAATTTAAGTCGAAGCCATTAGACGTTGAGTCGGTCTCAACATAGCGTAAACCCATGTTACCTCTAAAGCCTTCACCGCTAAATTTAGCCATTACGTAAAGTGCAGTAATGTCTTCTTCTACATCAAAAGAAGCTTCAGGCAAGAATCGGTCGGTAGTGCGGCACAACGTTGTTGCATCACCACTACATTCAGCAACGTTATAGAACGCGTTGTACATGCTGTCTTTATCTGGGAAGAAATAGCTTGCTGATACCGCATTGGTCTCGCTGTGAGAAACGTTAAGCATATCGCCAGTCCAAAAGTCTGACGCAGGCCCTAAACTTCCCTCGCCTACTGGCGCTAAATTGGCCAAATCAGTTCTGTAACGCGACTGTGAAAAACTTCTATCACGGCGTTTTACACCAGTTTTCACTTCGGTGATCGCGCCCCAATCTACCGAGTGCTCGTAATCAAACTGTACGTAGTTTTCAGTATCTTCTGTGCTATTGAATTGATCGAATATACCGCCCAGCCACATTTCGTCAGTTGGGTTAGCTAGCCACGGACTTGCTGTTGTGAAGTCGATGTAAGGCGAATCACCGCCTGGATTATAAAAGTCGAACGCAGCACGAGGGTCGTTAGCATCTGCCCAGAACTCAGTGAAGAAATCGCGGTTTTCACCCTCACCCGTCGTGGTACCAATTTGGAAGTGCAGCACGCCGTTGTCGGTAAGGTAGTTACCTTCAATATCGATAATTTCAGTAGACATTTCTGAACCGTCGCGGAAAATATTATCATAAGCGATAAATCGAGCCCACGCTGGACGCTGCGGTAAGCCAGTGACATTAAGCGACTCTACAACGCCGTCGCTAACCGTCCCCTCGTTTGTATCGGTTCCCATGTAGGCAATACCGCGAAATGGAATACCGATAAGGTTTGAGTTAACGTTGTCTGCTTTAAGGGTGGAAGATAGATAGTGCACCGACATATCGAAGTTATCGGTTGGTGCCCATTGAGCGGTTACATCAAAACCAACGCGTTCGCGGTTTTGTTTAAATAAGGCAGACCCCATTCCCCACGGCAGTGCGCCTTTTTCCTGCGCTCCGCTTGGGGCTTCTATAAGGGGGTCGATACGCGCAATGCTAGGCCCAAACCAACCAAAGTCTTCGTTGGTTTCACGCTCTACGGTACGTTCTTGGTATGAGCCTGAAAACAAGATACCAAACGTTTCTTCTTCATTTTTCCAGCTGTATAAGCCCGACACTGATGGGTCTAACGCATCGGCAATATCACCGTATTGCCCTTCGATAGATAATTGACCAGAGTTCGCGTCTAGGTCAAATGGCTTTCGAGTTTTAAGTATTACCGTTCCGCCTAATGCCCCCTCATCAATATCGGCTTGAGACGACTTGTATACTTCAAGCCCTGCAATCATTTCAGAAGCTAGAATTTCAAAGTTAAAATTACGAGTGGCATCGGATAGTACAAACCACTGCCCTGTCCCTACTGCTTGACCATTCACTAAGGTCAAGTTTTGATCAGGCTGTACACCACGAATTGTAACGCCCTGACCTTCACCAAAATCTCTGTCGATAGTAATACCTGGCACACGTGCTAGGGTTTCTGCCACGTTTTTATCGGGAAACTTGCCAATGTCTTCGGCTGTTATTGCATCGACAATCGCGTTTGAAAAACGCTTGGCGTTGATGTTTGCTTTTTGGCTGCCGCGAATACCCGTCACTTCTATTACTTCAGTTTGATTCTTTTTAGCTTGCTGTTGGTCGTCTTGCTGCTGAGCTAATGCAACCGGCATTGTCATACCGGTTAATGCGCCCATTGTAATGGCGAGGCGAATGCTTCTCGTGAGTTTGCTTTGTTGATTTTTGTACATGGTTTTAACCTTCTCTCAGCCAAAATGACAACGCTGTCATTTATTATAATAATAAAATGACAGGCGCTGTTTTCTGCATATATTTAAAGATGACAACGCTGTCATTAGGTGTTAAGTTACATGACTAGATGTGAACGCGCAATTAAAAATTTAACAAATTAGTAATAAATGGAACTTATTTGTTGAAATTTAAAGCAATTTTTTGGTGAGGTGAAAATTGGCTGCAACAATTAAAAGTGTCGCTGAGTTGGCCGGTGTCTCTATTAAAACGGTGTCTCGTGTAGTTAATAAAGAAGGCACGGTTAAGCCCGACACATTGCAACGGGTAGAACAGGCAATTGCCGAGCTAAAGTACACGCCAAATAAGGCCGCGCGGGACCTTGCGAGTAACGCGACCTCGGTACTCGGCTACGTTTACGACAACCCCAATGCGTACTACATCATTGATATGCAAAAAGGTATTTTAGATGTTTGTCGCAAGAATAACTTCGAGCTTCTTATTCATCCCTGCGATGCTAGCTCTGAGAATATTGCACAAGAATTAGTGGATATGGTGGATTCTGCTCAGCTTGCTGGGCTAGTCCTTTCCCCTCCCTTGTCTGAAATGCCCGATGTACTGCACCATCTTAATGAGAAAAACATTAGCTACGTGCGTATTTTGTCTGGCGATAGCGAATTTAGTTCTACCCTGCCCTACGTGTTGGTAAACGATTTCAAGGCCGCCTTTCACATTACCGAGCATTTAATTGCCCAGGGCCACAAACATATCGCGTTTATCGCTGGTGAAGTCATCCACAAATCGACCACCGAGCGCTTAAATGGCTACAAAGCCGCATTAAAAAAAGCCTCAATACCGTTTGATGAGTCTTTAGTTATAGAAGGCACCTATTCATTTGAAACCGGGGTAAAAAGTGCTGATGTTTTGCTGTCTATGCAGGCACGCCCCACCGCAGTATTTGCCTGTAACGATGAAATAGCCGCGGGAACTCTGTTTGGCGCAAGAATGAAAGGGGTTGATGTACCCAAAGATTTAGCCATTGCGGGGTTTGAGGATAGCCCATTCTCCCGACAAACTTTTCCGCCGCTAACAACCGCGTCTCAGCCCACAAATGAAATTGCCCAATCGGCAACCTCGTCGCTTATCCAATATTTACGGGCTAAAAAGACAAAATCACATTTCGATAATTTAACCCAAACCTTTATTCCGCAATTAGTGGTGAGATCCTCCACTAAGGTTTCGCTATGAAAGCATTGCCCAATAACATTGTCATTGTTGGTGGAGGCAGCGCAGGCTGGATGACAGCCTGTTATCTTGCAAGGGCCTCCGAGTTATCTGGTTCTCTCTCTTCCACGTCACAAAAGCAGCATGAACAAAAAGGGCACCACTCTGTGTCATCTTGCAGTTTGACGCTGCTGGAGTCATCCTCAATTCCCACAGTAGGCGTGGGTGAAGGTTCTACCCCCTATTTACGACATTTCTTTGCCTATTTAGGGGTAGAAGAAAGCACTTGGATGGAGGCCTGTAATGCGACTTACAAAATGGGCATTAACTTTGAAACGTGGAATAAAAGCGATGACTCCTGCGCATCTAGTGCGACCTCGTATTTTCATCCTTTTTTCTCCGCACTTGATGTGCCTACTGCCGAGCATTACTTTAATGCAGTGAACAAACGGCGGCATGGACAGCTTGGTAATATTTCTGAGTCGCATTATTTTACCGCCGCTGAAATGGTAAAACAGAACATAGCGCCCAACACCATAGTAGATAGTGCCAATGTTGACTATGCCTATCATTTTGATGCTGGCTTGTTGGGGGAATTTTTAAAGCGCTATGCCACTAGCAAAGGGGTTGTTCACAAAGTAGGCAATGTAGTCGATGTACACGCTCATGGTAATAACATCGAAGCGATCCAAACAGATTCACACGGTGTGCTGCACGCTGATTTATTTATCGACTGCTCTGGCTTTCGCGGCATTTTAGGTAAAAAAGCACTGAATAGGCCGGTTACATCTTATGCCGATACTCTTTTTAACGATGCTGCTGTAGCCATACCCACTAAACGCAGTGACACCATAAAATATCAAACACGTTCAATAGCCCTAAAATATGGCTGGCAGTGGAATATTCCCCTTACCGCTCGCACGGGCAATGGCTACGTGTATAGCTCTCGCTTTTGTACATCGGTGCAAGCAGAACAAGAGCTTAGAAGCGTATTAGGTGCAGAAAATACTCCTAACAATAGCGCGTCTGGCAGCCCTGCCCGTCATTTGAAGATGGAGGTAGGCCGTTTAAATACCCATTGGGCAGGAAACTGTTTAAGTGTTGGTCTGTCTCAAGGCTTTATTGAGCCGTTAGAAGCTACCGCTTTGATGTTAGTGCAATACGCGCTTCATCACTTTATCGACTGCTGGCAGCAGCCAATACCAGATACCCGTAAACACGCCATATACAATAATGAAATGAACCGCATGTTTGATGGCATTAGAGATTACATTGCTGCACATTATTATCTTAATACACGCACCGACACTCCTTATTGGGTGGCGTGTAGAAACGAAATGAAGGTGCCAGATACCCTTGCCTACTTGCTAAAAGAGTGGGACAGCGGCGCAAATTTTGAAGACGCATTAAACGAAGTAGATGCCAATTTAGTGTATTTACGCCCCTCTTGGTATTGCATCTTTGCTGGCATGAAACGCTTTTCCCCACTTAAGCACGATAGTGCACGTAATAAAGTAGCAGCGACGATTAACCCACAGCAAATGGTGAAAGATATGCTGCTCAAAATGCAAAAACCGAATACGAGAACTTATTGATTGAGTAATAGCGGTTTTCAATATTAACATTTACAAATATAATGTTGAGCGGGTAGGTAATTAGAAATACTTATATAATGAAACAGCTTTCGTTAGATAACTTGCGTACATTTGTGAGTGTTATTGAGCTTGGTGGGTACGCTAAAGCCGGCGACTTTCTTGGTCGTTCTCAGCCAGCTATCAGCTTGCAAATTAAGAAGCTGGAATCTCAGCTAGACCGCAAGCTGTTTATCAAGCTAGGCCAACGACATGTGCCAAGTGCAGATGGCAATTGGCTTTACGCAAAAGCTAAAGAGTTACTTGAACTCAACGACAGCATATTTCGAAGTTTAACCCCTGCCCCGCTTAGCGGCCGCCTTCGATTGGGCATTCCCAATGAGTTTGCCTCTACCCTTTTGCCAGGGTTAATTGGCGAATTTTCAAAGCGCTACCCCGATGTATCATTAGAAGTCACTTCATCGCTCAGCCGAGACTTGCTGCACCCTAGCCAGCGCGATCATTTTGACCTTATTTTGGCCTTGGTTAACCCCGATGAAGACACCGAAGGCGAAGTGGTGTTAGAAGATGATGTGGTGTGGGTAGGAGATAGTGCACATCCTCTGGTGGGTAGCACCATTCCCCTTGTACTGGCCCCAGATGGTTGTATGTATAGAAGCCGGGTAATAGAGCAACTCAAGCAGCAAACCTTTGCTTGGAAAATCACGTATACCAACGCCGATTTAGGGGGCATAACTGCGGCTATTCAGCAGGGCTTGGGCGTTACCGCGTTGGCAAAATCAAGCCTACCTGCCAACCTGACTTTGCTTAAACACCCTCACCTACCGAAATTGGGCAAGGTGAATATTTGCTTGTTCAACCAAGATACCCAGCACCCTGTTATTAGTAAGACCTTAGCGGAGTTTTTTACTACACGACTTAAAAATAACTAACGGGTGAAAGTGGTCTTTGAAGGTGGCCTTTGAAGGTGGTTTTTGAGGTCGTTTTTGAGAGTGTGCTTTGAAGGTCTTGAATAAGCGCGCATAAGCAATGCGCGCCCTTTTACAACATAAGTTAAATTAACCATGCTTATTTGAAAATCACGAGGCACGAGGTACTAGGCGACCTAGCGGCTCTTCTAGCGATGCAGGTGGCTCAGTAAAGTATCGTGGGCCTTTGTCTGTCATATACAAACAGTCTTCTAATCGCACGCCAAACTCACCAGGAATGTATAAGCCTGGCTCGTTAGAAAAACACATACCCTTTTTAAGCGGTGCTGTTTCACCGCGCACAAAGTTCACGCTTTCGTGACCTTCCATGCCAATGCCATGTCCTGTGCGATGACTGAGCCCAGGTAGTGCATAGTCTTTGTCGTAACCTTGAGTTACGTAATAAGCGCGCACGGCGTCATCTACCTTACCGGCAGGTGTGCCCACTTTGGCTGCATCAAACGCGACATTTTGACCCTCTCGCACAGTATTCCATACGTCTGTCACTTTTTGTGATGGCTTACCGAACACAAGAGTACGGCTGATATCGCTTTGATACCCATGCACACTGCATCCGCTATCAAGCAACACTACTGAACCTTGCTGAATAACCTGCTTTGCATTGGTTCCGTGCGGATACGCACTGGCGTCATTAAATAAGGCAAGACACCACGTATTGCTGCCACCTAGCTGTTGCTGTGCTTTGTGCATTAAGGCCTTCACTTCAGCTTGGGTCATACCTAGCTGAAGGTGCTTAAACACAACGTCGTATGCTGCAAGAGTAACTTCATTTGCCTTGTGCATCAGCGTTAACTCGGCGGCCGTTTTATACATTCTGCAGCCACGGGTAATGGGCTCTGCAGGCACAATATCCATATTAGGCATGGCATTACTCACACCGTTCACAACAAAGTAGCGAACGCTATTTTCTACACCTAACTTGCCGCTGGTAACGCCTCTTGATTTTAGAATGTCAGCAACAACGTCAAAGGGGCTTTCGTGCTCTTGCCATACGCGAACGTCATCGCCTACTTTAAGAGACTCCAATACGCTCGGCTTTTCAAAAAACGGGGTAACAACAGCAATATCCCCTTTTTGAGGAATAATAAGCGCCGTTAGTCGTTCGCTGCGCCACCACTGAATACCAGAAAAGTAGTCCATTGCTGCGCCCGGCTCTATTAGAATGGCCGCTATGCCTTGTGCTTTCATCAAAGACTGTGCGTTTTCTATTCTTGCTTTTCTTTCTGTTAGGTTAATGGGCTTTGCGTTTTCAGTGAGCGGTTTTAGTGATGATAGCGATGGCATAGAAGCAGTGCCGCTGCCCTCAGCACTGGAAGAGGCACTTGCCGCCACCGAAAGTGCCGGTGAGAGTGCGAGCCCAGCGCCTGCAAACTTTAAAAAATGTCGTTTATCCATGAAATTCACCTGTCGTTTATATTATTATTTTTTAAATGGTTTCTTTAAACTACGTTCTTATTACCGCTTTTTTAAAATGCACAAGGCGGTTTATAACCCCATCGCATGACTGACGAAGGCCTGCTTAATCGCCCCCACTTTATCAGTTGCCGCTAAGCCCACGCCGCGGATAAGCTTTTTAAGCGGGTCGTCACCGTCAAATAGCAACTTAAAACCGTCCATGGCTGCAATCATCTTCATCGCTTCAGTTTTACGACTGCGCTCGTAAGGTCGTAGGTTTTTGTGTAACCCAATATCGCTGCCCTCGTTCGACAGCTGTATCAATAATTCAGCCAGTGCTAGCGCGTCCTGCATTCCTAAGTTTGCGCCTTGTCCAGCAAGAGGATGAATGGTGTGAGCGGCATCTCCCACTAACGCGATGCCGTCTTTAGCCCATTCTCTGGCGTAGCGCATGGTTAATGGAAATGCTGAACGCTGAGTTTCTAGAGCGGTTATGCCAAGAATGCTGTTACTTGCGGCGGTGAGGGCATTGCAGAAGTCACTGTCGCTCATTGCGGTAAGCTTAGCAGCAGCGTCAGGTGTTTGTGACCACACGATAGAACAGACGTTGGGTTCTGCCATAGGCAATAGCGCAAGAGGCCCTGTTGGAGTAAACGCTTGTCTTGCAACGTTTTCATGGGGCAGCGCCGTTTTGATATTGGCAACAATGGCCGTATGTTCGTAGTCTTTAAAGGTGATTGGAAAACCTGCCTGCTGACGAACAAAGGAGTTAGCACCATCTGCGCCAATGAGCAGTCGGCAGCTAAGGGCGTCGTTATTGTCAAACATCACCATATTTTGATTTGGCCCTGATAGCACCCGCTCTATGCCAGATTCAAACACCTGAACGTTAGCCTGACTTTCCACACTCTGAGCCAGCGCATTAATTAACGCCTGGTTTTCAACAATAACGCCCAGGGCATCGCTGCCCATTTCTTCGCAGCTAAAATGGATATCGCCAAAGCTGTCTTTATCCCACACATGCATGGCCACGTAGGCATTGGCGCGATCTTTTTGCAGGTGTTGCCATGCGTCTAACGACTGCAAGGCAGCAATATTGGCCTGATTAATAGCACTGACTCGAGCGGTAGGCTTCTCGCCTAGGGCTGTTGATAAAGGGTGCTTATCAATTATCGCAACAGACAGCGAACTTTCTTTTAGCGCAGCGGCTAGCGTTAAGCCAACAATTCCGCCACCCACTATTCCAATATCAACGTGTTGCATAACTCTCTCTTATTTTTTTCGTACAAACTCGGTTAACGCTCGTTAGAGCCTTAGTTTGAATTCGTTTAAAAACTGGTTAACTTCAGCTATGTGCGTGGCAATGGCTCACTTAGCGCCAAGGCCGTATCCAGTGGTTTGCTTAACAAACTGCTTTTTGGCAGCGGGCAACATTCCAAGCGCAAGTAGCGATAAATTTCGCCCTACAACAAGGGGAAAGTGACGGTTAGAAAATGTATGTACCAAGGTGTCGGTGAGCGCCACCGTGGCTTTTCTGTCTTTGCTTCTCTTGTTTGCGTATTCATGTAAAACAGAGAAATCGCCCGGGTCAGAGGGTGATATCGTGTTGCGAGTAAGCACCGATATCAAGGTGTGGATATCTCTAAGGCCCAGGTTAAAGCCCTGTCCCGCTATGGGATGAAGCGCCTGTGCAGCATTACCCACAATCACTGTTCGGTGAGCCATTACGTCACTGGCAAGTTTTAGTGAAAGTGGATAGCTGCTTTTATCGCTTACCTTTTCTATTTTACCTTGGCGATAGCCAAACGCGCCTTGTAAAGCGTTAGCAAACTCATTGGCCGACATGGCTAATAGGTGAGCGGCTTTGTCAGATTTTACTGTCCACACCACTGAAAACCCATTGTTTGATGACTTTTCACCGTCTATTTCGTTATCAAAGGGTAAAAACGCTAATGGGCCAGAGTCGGTGAAACGTTCGTATGCCTTATTGCCGTGAGATAGCTGGGTGTGAACGTTAAACACAATGGCGGTTTGACCGTAGTCGCTTTCACTTCTGCCTATGCCCACCTGCTCAGCCAGTGGAGAGCGACCGCCATCGGCCAGCACCAACAGCTTAGCCCGATAACTTTCGCCGTTATCTAAGGTAACGTCGGTGTGTGCAACATGCTGCTTTACACTCACTACCTTTGCAGGCGCTACATGCTCGTAACTGTCATTAGAGTCTGCAACAAGCTTAGTCAATGCACTTAACGAGACCACCTGCCCAAACGAGGAAATGTGGAAGTCTTTTGCTGCTAAATTCACTAACCCTAGGTGGCCACTGTCGCTTACTTCAATAGCATTAATGGTCGGCGGTAATTCGCCAAAGCTGTATTCTGCCAGTTTATCTAACTGTACGTTGAGTGCGGTAAGCTCTTGTACCGTGCGGCGAGCAAGGGCGATAACACGGGTATCGGTAAATGGATTGAAGTCGTTGGTGACAGGTGTGTTTGTTGGTGCTTTTGTTTTCAGCGAGCTTGATGAAACTGGCGCTGCCGAATCAATCAGAGCTACTTTCAGCCCTGAGCCCTGGGACAGCCCTTTTGCGAGAACGCAACCGACAATTCCGCCGCCAACAACAACTACATCAACACTCTTCACTCAGTACGTTCCTTCTAGGTGCATTTGTTTAGCCCAGTCTTATTTAAGGCTAAATTACGCCATTAGTGCCTCAATTTCATCAATCTCTTTTGGCACGTCTTTAGTGAGTATCTCAACGCCAGTAGCGGTAATAGCTACATCGTCTTCTATTCTCACGCCAATACCTTTGAAACGATCTGGCACATCGCAATCGCTACTAATATAGATCCCAGGCTCTACGGTAATGACCATGCCAGGGCTGAGCGCTCGGTCATCGCCATCGTGCTTGTAGTCGCCAACATCGTGCACGTCTAGGCCTAAAAAGTGCCCTAAACCGTGCATATAAAATTGTCGCCAGGTTTGATTATCTAAGTTTTCCGCAATACTGCCGGTTAATATGCCCAGCTCAATTAAACCTTCGGTGATCACTTCTGCGCTGTGAGTCATTGCCTGGGGTAAAGTAACGCCCGGTGCCAGCATATCTAAAACGCTTTTTTGCGCTTTTAAGACCAAACTGTATATGGCGCGTTGCGCGTCGCTAAACTTACCGTTCACTGGAAACGTGCGCGTAATATCGGCAGCGTACCCTTGATACTCGGCACCCGCATCAATAAGCACTAAATCGCCGTTGTTAACCTGAGCGCTGTTTTGCGTGTAGTGCAGTATGCATGCATTTTCCCCGCTACCCACTATGGTACCGTAAGCCGGACTTCGTGCGCCCGCCATGGCAAATTCATGATGAAGTTCAGCTTCTAACTGATATTCAAAGCACCCTGGGTACGCAAACTGCATGGCGCGCTTGTGGGCACGAGCACTTATTTCACAGGCCGCTTTCATAACCGCAACTTCACTTGCCGACTTATACACGCGCATCTCGTGTAGCAAAGGCTGTATATCGTGTAGCAAAGGCTGTATATCGTGCACAGTAGCAGGTGCAAGAGACTGTTTCGGGGCCTCTTTCAACGTCTTTAAGGCGTTAACAATTAACTGATCGTGCTGCTCGTTTACACCAAGAGCCACATAAAGATGTTGCTGTCCCTGCATTGCTTCAAGAATGGCTTCTTCTAACTCTTGCTCTTCAAATGCCTCGTCTAGGCTAAATCGAGACAATGCCGCCTCAGCGCCTAATCGTTTTCCTTGCCACACTTCCGCTTGTTTGTCTTTAGCTTGCACTACCATTGCGCGGTAGCTTTCACCATAGCGGGGATGATTTGAAATGATTAACCATGCGTTTGGCTCTTCAAAACCCGTTAAATACCAAAAGTCGCTGTCTTGTCTAAATAGATATTCCGTATCTCGACTTCGGGTAACTAAAGACGCTGCGGGAACAATGCATACACTGTTTGGTTGGCACTGTGCTAATAATCTATCTTGCCTAGAAATAAACTCTTGCGCGCTAATCATAAATTCACAAACCCTGTCGGCATTATTTTTAGAAAACGGTGTTTTTGCAGCATTTTTTTATTACTTTTACTTACTCAACCTATGAGCAGTTTGTTTATAAGTGGTTTATATTTAAGAAACCTGCTTATAAAAATCGTTCTTAGAATTTAAGTGTTAAATTTCAGGATTCAAAGCTCATTTCTAAAGCTCAAGCACTCGTGCTCACGTATTAGAGCCTAAGAATTAGCGCCCACTTTTAAAGCCCAGTTTTAAAACCCAGCTCTAAAAAATGGGCTCTTCGTAATTAATGTATTGAAGGCTTTTCTTTTTGGTCGTCCAGCAATGACTGCCCCAACTCGCTGAAGCATAGAATCGCTGAAATCTTTACATACTCTTCTACTTCAAAAAGTGCTTTCTCAGACTCTTCGTCTGCATCCATTGGCTCTTCCATTCGAGAAATGTCAGAAAAGTCTTCAAGTGCTTCTTTTACATCATCACTGCACTTCACTAAATCTTGCTGGTGTAATCCAAACCCAAGCATAAACCCTTGCACCCAATTAATAAGGGCAGCGCCGCGATCGTTTATTGGGGCATGGTCTTCTGGAAGTAGCAAAGTAAGTGCAAACTCAGGCTCTAACAACTGCTGGCAAGTTTGGTTAAATAACGTCGTTAACGTAAAAACAACCGGCTCACTAAAGCTTTCGTCCTGATTCACCGTTTCGCTTAACGCTTCTAACCATTTTTGATCGGTAAGAGACATACCACCGCACAACATGCCGCAGAGGATGCCGTGTATTTCGGCGCCGTCTACTATTACGCCATGTTGTGACAATTTATTGGTAACGCTGTCGTAATCAAGCTGCTTTTCCACTGGTAACTCTCTTTATGTTTGAAATTTGATGTAATGCATGGAAATTATTCTCTTTGCCTTTATCCGCTTTTTTAGGCTTGAGCACACCCGCTTAGGTGTGAGTGAACCACGCGAAGTAAAACAACGTCAAAAAGATAACCGCCGTGCTTATACTATGGGTTTATAGTAGCAAAATCGGGATATAAAACCTACTTTTGCCAATTTGATTACTCACTGTTCAAACGAGTGAGCAAAAGCAGCAAAACCTTTAACTTCTCTGGTAACCCACGTGTATTTCTACTACCATTAAGACGTGGACAAGGACTTCCCTTTGCAACAGGGAGAAAGCGCTGGCGTAAAGAGAGAATGCGGTTTTCTTGAGCTTGTCGCATTTGCGTGTATACTTGCTGACCAACAGGTGCTGACCAAATGGTCAAGAATAAAACATTCTTTAAGCAGCTATACTCAACAACGCAAAGTTTTGCTACGCATAAGAGTGATCTCCTTCACTAGTACATGCGTTTCATATACCCTGTTGCGTTAATACAACAACAATGTTTCCTGGGATGTTTGCTAGTTCATTCATGTCCCTGGCCGATGCTATAAACCTAGGAAGTTGAAACTGTAACTATTGTGCAAGCTCGGCTCGTATCGAGAAGCCTACGGTCATAGTGATTCTTCCGCCCTGAACATTTCGGTTCACGGGCGAAAATGGACACGCGGCATTCTGGGAGACGCCCTCTTTCGACGGAAGAAGAAATGGCAATAATAAATTTTGGCTCCATTAATATCGACCACGTTTACCAAGTAGAGCATTTTGTTCAACCTGGTGAAACAATCGCCTCCACGCACTACCAAACCTTGTTAGGTGGTAAAGGCGCAAACCAATCAATTGCGTTAGCGCAAGCCGGTGCCGACGTTAGGCATGTAGGCAGCATCCACCAAAATGACGCCTCTTTTAAGCAAGCGTTGATCAAAAAAGGTGTGGATTGTCGCGGCGTAAAATGCTCTGAGACTCCCTCAGGTCATGCCATAATCCAAGTTACCCCAAGCGGCGAAAATGCCATCGTTCTATTTGGCGGTGCAAATCAAACCATTACTGCTAAAACCGTTATGGCTGCGTTAGATGACACTAAGCCCTCAGACTGGGTACTAACGCAAAACGAAACTAGCAGCATTGACGAAGTGCTTCGCCAAGCAAAAGAAAAACAGCTGAAAGTTGCCTTTAACCCTGCGCCAATGAGCGAGTCGGTTAAAGCGTTGCCTCACGATTGTATAGACTTGCTTATCGTTAATGAGACAGAAGCAGCCGCATTAACTGGTAAAGAAGCAATGGATGACATTGTTGCTGAATTTAAGCAGCAGTGGGCCCACTGTGAGGTCATTATCACCTTGGGTAAAGCCGGTGTAATGATGCTTAGAAAAGGCGAAGTCGTTAACGTTGATGCCTTTTCTGTTGATGCTGTCGATACGACCGCCGCAGGCGATACCTTCATCGGATACTTCTTATCAGCATACAGTCATCACACAGACGCTAAACAGGCGCTTAAACGCGGCTGCGCGGCATCAGCAATTGCGGTTACACGAGAAGGCGCTGCGCAGAGCATTCCAACTCAAAAAGAAGTAGATCGTTTTTTAGCAAAGCATTCCGGCTAAAATTATTCCAGAGAGAATTTCATGGCACATAAAATAATATTAGACACCGATCCGGGCATTGATGATGCAATGGCCATATTTTTTGCATTTCAATCACCTGATATTGAACTGCTTGGCTTAACAACGGTTTACGGTAATGTTCCCGTTACAATGGCTGCGCAAAATGCCCTAACGCTTTGCGAACTGGCTGGCAAAAACGACATTCCAGTAACGAAAGGGGTTGGCATGCCGTGGGTTGGCGAAGAGTCGACCTATGCTCACTTCGTTCATGGAGAGCACGGATTTGGCCACATTAAGCCAGAGCCGCCTAAAGGTGAGCTTGACCCACGCAGCTCGGCACAGTTTATCGTTGATTTGGCCCGTAAATACCCAGGCGAAATCACGTTAGTTGCAATAGGCCCACTTGGAAACCTAGCGCTAGCGCTTCGTTTAGAGCCAGAACTTCCTAAGTTGGTTAAAGGCGTAAGCATTATGGGCGGTGCTGCGTTTGTACCTGGCAATGTAACACCGGTTGCAGAAGCGAATATCTGGAATGATGCTTATGCAGCAGAGATTGTGTGCGCTGCAGATTGGGATTTAACCATGTTTGGTTTAGACGTAACCAACGACGTTCCATTTGCGCCTACATTTGTTGACGTACTTGCTGAGAAAAACCCAACGCTAGGTGGTTTCGTACAAGAAAGCGCTCAGTTCTACATGGATTTTTACTCGCAAAATAGAGAAGACAGAGTGTGTTTCTTCCACGATGCGTTTCCTATTGCCCACCTTCGCCACCCAGAGCTTTTCGAATTAACCGAAGGCCACGTTAGGGTTGGAACAGGCGAGCTAGACAGAGGCCAAACGGTGGTTGCACCTAAAGGCACAACACCAAGTCCGCTTTGGAACGACGCA
Source organism: Alteromonas sp. LOR (assembly GCF_000753865.1). Lineage (GTDB taxonomy): Bacteria > Pseudomonadota > Gammaproteobacteria > Enterobacterales > Alteromonadaceae > Alteromonas. Next base: position 59,448 of record NZ_JQFW01000056.1, read on the forward strand.
AATACCATCAAAGTAGCGACAAAAGTAGACCATAGTAGACTTGAGAAATTGTTCATAGACACCTACGCTCTTTAGTAATATTGTTAGGGGAATCAGTAGATTCCCCCTACTAACATGTACTATTGAGGTTTAAAACCAGTACTATGAAGTCTGCACCTATTCCAGAGAACGAAAAAGAACGGTTAGCTGAACTTCTAAGCTACGACATCTTAGATACTGAAGCTGAAAAGCTTTTCGACGATCTTACTGCGCTTGCCTCACAGATTTGCGGTACGCCTATCGCGCTAATTAGTCTTATCGACCTCGATAGGCAGTGGTTTAAATCTCGCGTGGGCCTTGATGCCGAAGAAACATCCCGCGATATTGCATTTTGTTCGCACGCTATTTTGCAGCAAAAAGTATTCGAAGTTCCTGATGCCACTAAAGACGAACGTTTTCGCGACAATCCCCTTGTAACTGGCTCTCCTGATATTCGATTTTATGCGGGTGCACCGCTTATTACCCCTTCTGGTTATCCAATTGGCACGCTTTGCGCCATTGATAAAAAGCCAAATAAACTAACAGAAGAACAGAAAAAAGCGCTGGAAACACTGGGGCAATCAGTTGTCGCCCATTTAGAATTAAAACGTAAAAATAGAGAGCTAGAGCGCACAAGCCAATTTAAGTCTGATTTTCTGTCTTATGTTAGCCATGAAATTCGCACGCCGCTTAACGCGATTAACACGTTTAGTAATTTACTAGAAAGTGAGGCTCGAAAGCTGTCGCTTCCATCTCAATTTAGTTCGTCACTGTCGCACATTAGTAAAAGCGGCGAACGCCTGCTAGAGATCGTCAATTCAGTGCTTGATATTAAGCAGATAGAAGCGGGTAAAATGCGTGTGATGCCACGCGCTGTTAATACGAACGATTTTTTCACTCACCTGTTTTCAGTAACCCGGGTTCGCGCCGAACAAAACGACATCACCTTTACTGCTACATTAGATACTAGCCTTCCGGCCTCTATTTATTTAGATGACACTAAGTTTGGGCAAGTTGCGCTAAATATACTTTCCAATGCCATTAAATTTACGCCTAGAAATAAGGCGGTGACTTGTCTAGTAAAATACAAAAAAGGCGCCTTAATATTTACTGTTTCCGATGAAGGTATTGGTATTAGCGATGACGATCAGGCGCGCCTATTTACTCGATTCGAGCGTATGGATAATGCACATAAAATACCTGGTTCTGGTTTGGGACTGAGTATATCTAAGCAACTGGTTGAGCTAATGGATGGCTCAATAAAGCTTAAAAGTAAGCTGCAAGAAGGTACAAGAGTCAGTATCTCAATTCCATCTGCGCAGATGGACCAAAATCATGTGTCAGAAGCCTCCCCGCAAAATGCTTCTGCCCAACTTTCTATCTCAAGGCCTGTTAATATTCTGATTGTAGAAGACCATCAGATTAACCAAGCGGTGATCGTAGCGCTTTTTGAAAAATTAGGGCTGGCGTTTACCATTGTTGATACCGGTGAAGACGGCGTTGAATACATTGAATCCAATCACGCCGACCTTGTTTTAATGGATATCAATTTACCCGGTATTCAGGGCGATCAAGCATCTAGGCTGATTAAAGCGCAATACCCTAACCTCCCTATCGTAGCACTCACCGCAGATGCTATTACTACGTCAGACACTTTGAAAGAGAGAGGACTGGACGACGTGTTGACGAAACCGATTAATGCAGCAAACTTGGTAAAAGTGCTTAATCATTATCTCGGTTAAGATTGCCTCGGTTAAGATTGCCTTGGATAAGATTATCTTGGTTATGACTGCCTTGGTTAAGAATACATTGGTTAAAAATACCTTGGTCAAAAGTGTCTATTTTAAAAGGGCTTTGACCGAGCTAGCCTAGATTAAGCGTGCACTCATTGAAGGAATGATTAAAAGCATGATTAAGAGCAAGTTGGTTTGAGAGTAGCATGGCGATGAGTGAGTTTTTACCCAATACTGAACGTGTTAAGAGCAAAGCAAGCCTACGCAAACATTTGCGCAAGAGTCTGAGAAAAGTAAGAAATAGTATCCCCCCTGAGCAACGTGCACATTCTGCGCTGCAAATTAGCCAACAGCTCAACTCGTTACCCTGCGTGGCCGCAGCAAAAACAATTGCTGGGTATTTGGTGAATGATGGAGAGCTAGACCTCAGCGCCTTTATGCAGGATGCGTTTACCCGTGCCAAAGATATGCACAAAGAAGTGACGAGCAGCTTCGATTATTCATCTACGTCTCTCTCAGCATCAACAGCTGCATCAGCTCTTACATCAGGTCCTAAATCAGCTCTTACAACGATGCCCACCACGTTCTCACTGCCCGTACTACATCCTGTTTGTAAAGGCCACCTGCTGTTTCTTGAGTATGGCCCACATACCACGCTGGTAAAAAATAAATACAACATTGATGAGCCTGAACTGGCCTGCCACAACGTTGTTCCCACTAGCACCATAGACGTTATTTTAATGCCATTGGTGGGCTTTGATAGCAAAGGCAACCGACTGGGCATGGGCGGCGGTTACTACGACCGAACGCTCGTATTTACTCAAATTACTCGATTTACTCAAAAGAAGCCCATTTTGATTGGTATTGCACACGATGAGCAAGAAGTTGAGACCCTGCCCTTTGAGCCTTGGGATATTCCGGTAGATATTATTGTTACCCCTAAGCGAATACTCTCCTTTTCCGATATTAGGCCCTGGTCCTAAGTCTATTTCTTTTAAAGACATAAAGCTGCGATTTTGCGCCTTATCGGTTACACTTCAAGCAAACCAAAAGGAGAGTAACAATGAATCAGAACGCGAAAAAACAAGCAGTGGCAAAAGCGGCGATAGACTATGTTGAACAAGACAGCATTGTTGGAGTAGGCACAGGTTCAACCGTTAACTTTTTTATTGAAGAATTAGGCAAAATCAAACATAAAATAGAGGGGGCTGTATCAAGCTCTGAAGCCTCTACTGAAAAACTTAAAGCGTTAGGCATTGAGGTTTTCGAGCTTAACGACGTTAGCAACCTATCGGTGTATATTGACGGGGCCGACGAAGTCACCGAACACAAGCATATGATTAAAGGCGGAGGCGCTGCGCTTACACGTGAGAAAATAGTGGCTGGCGTGGCAAAAACATTCGTGTGTATTGTTGATGACAGTAAGCGCGTTCCTGTCCTCGGTAATTTCCCCCTTCCGGTGGAAGTGATCCCTATGGCGCGCTCTTTTGTGGCTAGAGAACTAGTAAAACTGGGTGGCGATCCTGAATACCGTCAAGGTGTTGTGACCGACAATGGCAATGTCATTTTAGATGTCCACAATTTAGACATACTCAATCCTCGTGAATTAGAGCAAGCAATTAATAATATTCCCGGTGTTGTTACTAACGGAATTTTCGCTTTGCGCGGCGCGGATATCGTGCTTTCAGCAACCGATGAAGGTGTAAAAACCTTTAAGTGAAATACTCCTTTTAACTGAGGGCGTTTTCTGTTATTTTCCTTTTAGACGTCTAGATGGCTCAATCCATATTTTCGAACCGAAACACAACAGCGAGAGACAGCGAGTTCATGAGTAAAGTTTCACTTGAGAAGGACAAAATCCGAATTTTATTGTTAGAGGGTGTTCACCAGAGCGCGCTCGAAACACTGAAAAATAACGGTTACACAAACATTGAGTATCTTAAAACTTCTCTTCCAGAAGATGAGTTGATTGAAAAAATCAAAGATGCCCACTTCGTCGGACTTCGTTCTCGTACCCAAATTACTGAGAAGGTGGTGGATGCCGCTAAGAAGCTCGTTGCCATTGGCTGCTTTTGTATTGGTACAAACCAAGTTGACCTAGCTGCTACTCAGCGCCGCGGTATTCCTGTGTTTAACGCGCCCTTTTCAAACACTCGCTCTGTTGCCGAGCTGGTGCTAGGCCAAATTATTCTTTTACTTCGTCAAGTGCCAAGCAAAAATGCAAAGGCACACCGCGGAGAATGGGAAAAGACTGCAGTTGGCTCTTACGAAGCAAGAGGCAAAACGCTGGGAATTATTGGGTATGGCCACATTGGTACCCAGCTTAGCATCTTGGCAGAACACTTGGGCATGCGCGTGCAGTTTTTTGACATCGAAGACAAGCTAGTGCTGGGTAACTCAGCTCAAGTTAAGTCTCTAGAGAAACTGCTTAACACCTCTGATGTAGTCACGCTTCACGTGCCTGAGACACCTGAAACGCAAAACATGATAGGTGGAAAAGAGCTGTCACAAATGAAGCCTGGCAGCATACTCATTAATGCGTCTCGCGGAACAGTGGTTGATATAGACGCGCTATCAGGGGCACTTAAAAGCGGCCAGTTAAATGGTGCTGCCATTGACGTATTCCCAGTAGAGCCTAAGTCGAATGGCGAAGAGTTTGAATCACCTTTACGAGAATTCGACAACGTCATTCTTACGCCACACGTTGGGGGAAGCACCCAAGAAGCACAAGAGAATATTGGTATTGAAGTGGCGGGTAAGCTTGCAAAATATAGCGATAACGGCTCAACCCTGTCTGCAGTTAACTTCCCAGAAGTATCGCTACCAGAGCACAACAGCCGCTCACGCTTGCTTCACGTTCACAAAAACCAGCCAGGTATTCTTACGCAAATTAACCAAGCGTTTGCAGAGAAAGGCATCAACATTGAAGCCCAGTACCTTCAAACGAACGCTGAAATTGGTTACGTGGTAGTAGACGTTAAAGAAGACAGAGGCTATGAAGCCCTTGCTGAACTTCAGCAAATTGACGGCACTATAAAGACACGTATATTGCACTAGGCTGCATAGCGGCACGTTCAAATGGTGAATAGCCCAAATAAAAACGCCGCATCGACAAATGTCTATGCGGCGTTTTTTTATAGCTAAACAGTGAATACTGCTAGCGAATAGGCTGGTTTAAAAGAAGTTATATACCAAGCTAACTGCTGTTTCGGTATCAAGATTATCTCTGTTATCAGCGACGTCTGAGTTATGGTCCATTTTGAACGACAAACGCATTGAAAGGTTGCCTGAGATCACTGCAGTCAATGCCGATTCAGCACGAGACTTTGTATTCTCAGAACCTACTTCCGTACTCAGTGTTTGAGTAAACTTAGACGTGTCTGAAATTAACCACGAGTAGGCTGTTGAAGCACGGACAATAACACTGTCTTGATCTTCGCCATCTTGCGTTTCAACAAACGAGTAACCCGGACCAATTGAATACTCTAATGTATGTCTCTCGTTCTGTAATACCTTTTGGTTCCAACCCAGTGCTAGTGTAGCTTGATAATTAAAGTTGCTAAGGCGGTCATCTTCGAAGGACGCAAAGCCGAACAAGCGGTTATCTGGATTTTCTAATTTATAGTTACCCTGAGCTGAGGCGAAAAACTTTTGCGCTGATGTAAACTCAACGTCTTCACCATCGTCTCCCTCTACACTCTCTTCTTTGTAAAGACCTTCGATAAGGTAATCATTGCTCCACATCTCTAGCTCTTGATGCGCAGTAATACCAGCATTAATCGATGTGGTTTCTGTGTTACCCGTTGTTGAGATAAACCCTAACTCACCTTCCATAGTAAATGGCTTTGGCTTGTCTTGAGCAAAAGCAGATGGTGCAAGTGAGAATGCGATTATCGATGCGAGAACGCGCTTATTCATTGAACAGTCCTATTGATTAACTTTCCCTTCGTTACGCTGCGATCACTTCATTGACGACGCAACACAACCATTTTCAGGATATTAACAACGATACAAATCGCTGCCGGTGATGTGTGCCGCGCAGTGTACCGATTAAAAATTGACAGTCAACGTGAAAAGGTCAAAAAATCGACGAAAGTAGTAAAATGCGCAACGGATATACAAGGTCTAAAAAAATTGGTAAACAAGAGCCACAGAGGTTTCGGTGCTTAGAGGCGCTATATCTTCTGCTGTATCTGTTTCATGGTTTAAAATGAAGGATAACTTCATGGCAAGGGAGCCGAAAACGTTAGCAGATAAAGAGGTTTCACTGCGGGATTTGGTGTTCTCTTCTCCAGCTTCGGTACTCACAAATTGCCTGAGTTTGGCGCCTGAACTCCAGCGGTATTTGTATTCCGCTGAGGCTCTGACTATAACGCCGTCGTTTACCATGGTGTTATTGTCCGCCTGCGCTTCAATGAAGCTGTAGCCAGGGCCAATGCTGTAGCGAAATTCGCTATCCTCATTGCGCCAAAGTCGCTCTGAATAACCCGCTGCTAGTGACGCACGGTGCTCATAACCAGTAAACCTGTCATCCTCATAATCGCCATACATAAAAATTCGACGACCATTGGCCACAAGCTTGTAATCAAATTGAGCGCTACCAAAGAAGCGCTGGGCACTAATATCTCGTTTAGCACCAATGGTGGCACTTTCTTTATAAAGAAGCTCTGCGAAGTACACACTGCTCCACGTTTCGGTCTCATGGTCGGCATTCACTGCGGCTTTTACACTTGCCGCAGATGTATTTCCGGTGTTTACCAAAACGCCCAGCTCGCCATCAAGATTAAATCGCGGGATGGTATCGTCCGTGTCCGGAGTGAAGTCGGCGTGGTAAAGCGTTTGAATAAGATCGGTGGCCTGCGCAGATGAAGAGATGCTGGTGCACATAACGCACAGCGCGATGCAGGTCTTGATGAGGTCAGTGAGCATAATTAAATTAACGTTGGCTTTATCGTTTTTGTTATTGGCTTTTATGAACTTTCTATTTGAAAGTGCTTTTAAGTAAAAACACTTATTCAAGTCCATTTGAGCGTTGAGCCACGAGTGAGCAATGACTAGCTATAATAACATTCGCTTAAGTAATATATTTACTGAAGCACTATATTCACTTTGCGGTTTACGCTTTGACTCATCTGATTAGTGCAGCAATTTTCACTGTTTCACGCTCTGCGTAATCAGTGGCATTACTCACCATTTCCATGTCCAAACTTACTGTATTGGCTATTTCAGAAGTAAAAAGTTCAATATCTGAATGATTTTCTTCGTCTAACTGACGCACTGCAATTCGATTGGACAACGCCAGCACCCCAATTTCACGATCTGACGACTGTCTTGCCACATCGTTCACATGCGTGATTGGGTAGAATAAACCAATAGGTAAGTTCCAACTTTCCAATATGATACCGCTACAGTGTGCGAAGGTAAAACCGAAAAGCTGCTTTTGTCGCTGGTAAGGAAGTAGTGATTTATCACTGTCTAAATATTGTTGGTAAAGCTCTGGCGAACGCTTTGCTATTACAAGCTCGCTTAAGTTTTGCAGTATTCCCATCACAAAAAAGCGCTCTATGACTTTCGCATTGGTACTCATAGCCAGGTGTTTGGCTAACATGCCTGAATAAACAGACGCATGCCAATGTTGCTTTAAATCGATAAGTTCAGAATCAAAACACTTGAAGGCAGTGCTGGCTGTTTCAGAGACAACTAAGTTATACAGCGCCTCTCCGCCAATCACGTTAATGGCTTTTGACACAGACTCAATTTGAGAGGGAAAACGGAACAAAGAACTGTTTGCAAGGCGTAGCACCTTAGCCGTAAGCGAGGGGTCAATACTGATTAAGTTACCTATGTCTTCAGCGCTTGAGCGTGGGCAGTCGAGTAATTCACGCAACCTTACGCATACATTGGGCAGCGCAAAGGATTTAGTGGCAAACTTTACGTATTTCTTTATCGACATTAACACACTCTCAATTGGTATTAGACGCGGCTATAACAACTGATTCTAAAGCCTTTGGGCTCTGGCTCGTCAGCTATTCATTATCGCGTTGCTCGTTCTCAAACAGGCCTATTTGGCTATTTGTCTTCTTACTTTGTGCTTCTAGTTGCTGTTTGCGTGCTCTGGCAATAATGGCGCGCTTACGCCTCATGCAGGCCGCTATAATTTGGCGTTTCGTTGCATCATTCACTTGAAGCCAATAAAGACGTTCATCTCGGCTTCTAAGACACCCTTTGCAAAAACCACGAGGTCCTGATTCGCAAACCCCAATACACGGGCTTGGTATTTCAAAGAACTCCAGTTGTTCAGACTGTGGTTTCTGCTGTGACATGATCTCTCATTGTTTTTGCTAGAATGAGTGCGTTACCGCAGCCCTTTCTACTGTGATGTTAACGTTAGCGAACTCACGGCGCCGATTAAACACGAAACTCAACCTTAGTGCTACTAGACATTAGCATCAAATAAGCCTTGAACCTCATAGCGCCTTCAGCTTACATAAAGCCCTTAACGTGAATATAGCACTCAGCTTAAATATGGCCTTTAGCGATTAATCGACTAACGTATAATCTATGGTCGAAACCACCCGCACCTTTTTAATATGAGGATGGTAGCTATCTCTGCTGCTAATGCTAAAGCGACCTTGATTGGCTCGCTTGATTTTGCCTAACGTACTTTGGGAATCTGTTGCAAATTTTTCAGCCACTTCCCTCGCGTTTAATGTGGCTTCTTCAATCATAGAAGGCTTCACTTCGTTCAACCGTGTAAACACGTAGTCGGGCTGGGCCTCGTAGCGGTTTTCAGATAGCACTATTCCCGACTTAATAAGTTTACCCATTTGCTGCATCGCTGTGCGAACCGTTTCAACCTGCGATGAAAAAACCGTAATGGTTTGTACGCTGCTATACCTAAATGGCGCTCTTTCACTTCCACCATACTGCTGTGCAAGCTTGTCTGTAATCTGGGGTTTGCCGGTAGTAATACTATCTGGCTTAATGCCGCTATCTGTTAAAAAGCGTACTACTGTTTCACTGTTTAACTCAATACGATCGTAAAGCTCGGGCAAGTCGTTACCGGCATCCACAAACTGAATTGGCCAAATAACTTGGTCGGCAACAAACTCTCTCTCTGATAACCCCTTTACCGTCACCACCCTATTCCATGTCTGCATGTCTTTCATCGATGCAGATATCGTCGTACCAAGAAACGCAACAGCAAGGATCATACCTACTGCGATAACAATTGCCGCTCCTACTTTCATGTGAATGACCTCCTTTGTGCTTAAGTCTTCATCTGTGCTTAAGTTTTTAACGATTCGCTGATAGCGCGAACATAGTAAATTGAATAATAGTACTTTTTTAACGTCTTACCTAGGCTACATTATTTTGCGCCAGCGTACTCATGAGTAAAAATACGGGCTAATAAGGATAAACCAGCAGCAATCTAAGACAACCAAAATAAAAAAAGGCCACTCAATTGAGTGGCCTAAAAATGCTCCTTTAGAGAGCAACGCTTGGGTAGACGGGAGAATCTTAAATAAAGAAACGTCTGAAATAACAGAAGCGTTTGGTAACAACGGATAGCGTGTGAAATTTACATAAACGCTAGCCTTTTCGTTTCAGTAAGTAATAAAACACTGGTGTAAGGATTAGGCCAAAGACGGTGACTCCTATCATGCCGGAGAATACCGCTACGCCCATAGCTTGACGCATTTCAGCCCCAGCACCAGTAGAGAGCACCATAGGCAATACACCCATAATGAATGCAATTGAAGTCATTAAAATAGGCCGTAAACGCAATCGGCTTGCTTCCTTGATTGCCGCTAACGCGCTCATTCCGCTGTCTTGTAACTCTTTCGCAAATTCCACAATAAGAATGGCGTTTTTGGTTGCCAAGCCAACCAACACAATTAACCCTATTTGAGTGAATATGTTGTTGTCACCACCATAAATTTTAACCCCGATTAACGCGCTCAGCAGGGTCATAGGCACAATAAGAATAATGGCTAACGGCAAACGCAAGCTTTCATATTGCGCCGCGAGTACGAGAAACACCAACAGCACAACAAGTGGGAAGATGTAAGCCGCTGCGTTACCTGCCAGTATTTGCTGGTAGGTGAGCTCTGTCCACTCGTAGGTCATACCTAGCGGTAATGTCTCGGCAAGAATTTCCTCAATAGCGGCTCTAGCCTGATCAGATGAATATCCAGGTGCAGGTGCGCCATTAATTTCCGCCGTAATGTAGCCGTTGTAATGCATCACTCTGTCTGGGCCGGCGCTATGCTCAACATCCAAAAAAGAACCAAGGGGGATCATGTCGCCCTGAGCGTTTCGTATTTTGAATTGGCTAATATCTTCTATATCTTGACGGTACTGTGCATCGGCCTGCACGTTCACTTGATAAGTTCGCCCAAATAGATTGAAGTCGTTCACATACAGCGAGCCTAGATAAGCTTGCATGGTGGTGAATAACGTATCTATGTTCACCCCTTGGCTCACTGCTTTTTCCCGATCCACATCTACATCTAATTGCGGAACGGCAACGGTAAAGCTGGTGAAGGCATCGGTAAGCGCAGGATGCTGCCACGCTTTGCCAATCACTTCTTGAGTGACTCGCTCTAGCTCTTCAAATCCAAGGTTGCCTCTATCTTCAACCTGAAGTCTAAAGCCACCAATCGTACCCAACCCATTTACCGGAGGCGGTGGAAAAATAGCCACATAGGCGCCTTTAATCGAGCCAAACTGTTGATTCAATTTAGCGGCAATAGCACCTGCCGATAGCTCTGGAGACTCGCGCTCATCGAAAGGTTTTAACGGCGTAAACAAGATGCCCGAGCTGGGGCTGTTGGTAAATCCGTTAATATTTAGCCCAGGAAATGCTACCGCGTCTGAGACACCAGGGTGTTCCATAGCAATACTCGACATCTCTCGAATAACTTCTTCAGTTCTGTCCAAACTTGCTGCATTAGGAAGCTGAGCAAACGCCACAAGATATTGCTTATCTTGAGGGGGCACATATCCCGTTGGGGTGGTAGCAAATTGATTGTAAGTTAGCGCAATAAGGCCGGCGTAAAGCACTAATACAATGCTGCTCTTACGGATTAATCCACCAACTGCATTGGTATACCCTTTAGCACTGCGCTCGAACAAACGATTAAAAGGCGCAAACACAAATCTGCCAAACACTTTGTCCATCCCCCGCGTTAGCCAATCGTTAGACTTGCCGTGAGGTTTTAGCAACAGCGCAGACAGCGCTGGGCTAAGCGTTAAAGAGTTTATCGCAGAGATAACCGTTGAAATGGTAATGGTTAATGCAAACTGTTTATAAAACTGCCCAGTTAAGCCGCTCATAAATGCAGTGGGAACAAATACTGCAGCCAGTACTAGCGTGGTGGCAATGATAGGCCCAGTGACCTCTTTCATCGCCTGCACAGTGGCATCAAAAGGTGTTTTACCCTCTGCGATATTTCGCTCTACGTTTTCCACCACCACAATGGCATCGTCAACAACAATACCTATTGCCAGTACTAATCCGAACAGAGACAGCGCATTGAGGGAAAAGCCCATTAGCTGCATAAACGCAAAGGTACCTACCAACGAAATAGGGACCGCTACTAAGGGAATAATTGAGGCGCGCCACGTCTGCAAAAACAGAACCACGACCAGCACCACCAACAACACGGCTTCAAAAAGGGTGTTTACTACCGCTTCTATGGAGCCCCTAACAAACACAGTGGGATCGTAAACAATGTCGAACTCTAGCCCTTCAGGGAAAAGCTGAGACAATTCAGCCATGCGAGCGCGGACATCGTCAGAGATCTGTATTGCATTTGAACCTGGAGCCTGAAAGATAGGGATTGCCGCAGCCGGCTTGTTATTAAGCAGTGAACGTAACGAGTAAGTATTTGCACCAAGCTCTATACGCGCTATATCTTTTAGTCGCGTAATTTCACCATCATCGCCAGTTTTAACGATGATATTTTCAAACTCTGACTCGTCTTTTAAACGGCCGCGAACGTTGATTAACAGTTGAAATTCACTAGACCCAGTAGGCTGTGCGCCCAAGCTACCAGCGGCAGCCTGTTGATTTTGATCAGCAATAGCGGCAACCACGTCGCCGGGGTTCATTTGCAGAGCAGCAAGCTTACTTGGGTTAAGCCATACGCGCATGCTGAACTCACCTGCGCCAAATAAACGCACCTGACCAACACCGTCAATTCGGGCTAGTTCATCTTTCACATTTTGATCAGCGTAGTTCGACAAGTACAGCATGTCGTAACGATTATCCGGTGACGTTAAATGCACCACCATAGTCAAGTTTGGGGATGACTTTTCGGTCACTACACCAAGGCGCTGTACTTCTTGTGGCAATCGAGGGGTCGCGCGGTTAACACGGTTTTGTACTAGAGTTGTGGCATCGTCTGGGTCGGTACCAATGGCAAAAGTGATAGTGAGCGTCATACGTCCGTCGCTTGTAGCCTGCGACGACATATACAACATATTTTCTACCCCGTTAATTTCTTGCTCTAACGGCGTGGCGACGGTTTCTGCTATTACTTCAGGGTTAGCACCAGGATAGTTCGCCGTGACTACAACTGTGGGTGGCACCACTTCTGGGTATTCAGTAATGGGTAGCTGCCATACCGCAATAGCACCACCGATAAATATAAGTATGGACAATACGCCGGCGAATATCGGCCGGCTGATAAAAAATTGCGAAACATTCATTACTTAAGGCCTGCCGTTGCTGAACCGGTAGAAAATGAACCTCCTGATAACACGTCTTCCACTTGCGCCATGTTTTGGGTAACTTGCGTTGCGCTATCAACGCGAGACTGCCAATGCTCTAAGTTTGCAAGGGCATCTTCATCACTCATGGGAACTTTGTTTCTGGCTACGGTCGCGCCTGGGCGAACTCGTTGAAGTCCGTTAACTACAATCGTGTCGTCTGTAGACAGCCCCTGTTTAATAATGCGCATGCTTCCTACTTTGTCGCCTAATGTGACTGGGCGGTACTCCGCTTTATTGTCATCATTTACCACAAGCACATACTTATTATTAAGGTCTGTTCCTATGGCTCTTTCTTTAATTAGTATGCCCTTCTCATTGGTATCACCAGCAAGTTTCAAATGAGCGAACAAACCTGGAATTAAACGGCCGTTTTCATTGTCGAACACAGCGCGTACGCGAAGGGTTCCGGTATTCGCATTAACCTGGTTGTCAATAAAGTCGATTTGCCCCCAGTGCATGTAATCGTTCTCGTTTGCTAGGCGCATTGCTACTGGCTGCTCACTCACCGCGCTAGAGGCACTAGTTTTATCAGATAAGTAATTAAGGTAGGTTTGCTCGTCAATATCGAAGTAGGCATACAGACGGTCGGTAGAGACGATACGGGTAAGTTCGGTTTGCCCTGCGGTAACAAAGTTACCTTCGGTGATATTGGCGCGCGACACGCGCCCTGAAATAGGCGCTTCAACACGGGCAAAACCGCGATTTAATCTAGCAACTTCTAATGAAGCTTGAGTTTGATTTAGACTCGCCGTCGCTTGATTCTTTTCGGCTAGTCGAGCATCTAACACTTCTTCTGATACCGCTTGAGTTTCGCGCAGCTTAAAGGCACGGTCGTAATTTTGCTTGGCAAGAGATAGTCGGCTTTTGGCTTCTTCAAGCTGCGCCGTTAAACGGGATACCTCTGCTTTAAACATTCTGTTGTCGATAAGAAATAGGGTTTGTCCTTGCTCAACATATTCACCCTCTTCATAGGCAACAAAATCAACATAGCCTGAAACACGAGGGCGAAGCGCTACAATATGCGGCGATTCTAGGCGACCAGTAAAGTTGTCCCACTCGGTCAAGCGTTGTGATACCACAGTAGCTACATCTACCGGTACACCCTTACTCGCTTGCATCATTTGATCAGATTCCTGCTTATCACCGCATGCAGCGATAAGTGCAGTGAGACCTACCACTGCCATAAAACGGGTTAAACTTTTCATTGCAAGATACTCTTTTGAAATTAGCTATAGGTTTGATGGCGCGCATTATGCTAAAGTCTAAACAATAAAAATAATTATCTTTTCGTATGCAACACATCATTTAATGTGATGCTTTGAGAGTATGTAACACCCTTGTTAACCGCACATATATATAGCGTAAAAATTGGCTATAAACGCTCAATATTGAGGCTATATTCAGGTTTTAATGGAGACGGCAATGCGTCCACATGACTTAAATTTATTGATGATTTTCGATGCCATCATGACAGAGGGCGCGATTACGCGTGCAGCAGATAGGCTTTCAATGACCCAGCCCGCTGTATCGAACGCCTTATCTAGAATGCGCACCGCATGGAAAGATGAGCTGTTTGTAAAAGACGGCAGAGGCATACAGCCCACGTCTTACGCAAAGAACCTTTGGAGTCAAATTCAAGGGCCACTGGGTGAGCTTGAAGTGGCGGTTAACCCCACCGATTTCAATCCGGCTACTGCCAAACGCACCTTTCGTATAGCCGCCACTGACAGTATTGTGTCTATGGTATGGGGCCCACTTCGGAAGGTGATTGAGAATGAAGCACCTGGCATTAATATTCACGCTATTCCTAATTACGATATGGAAACGGACAAAATATTAAAAGACGCCGAGGCTGAGTTAACGTTTTCAAAGCATCAAGAGCCTGATTCAGTGATACGTGCAGAACATGTGCTAGACCCGAGTTGGGTGGTAATAATGCGCCCCGATCATCCTCTTGCAGCGTCCCAACTTACACTGGATGACTTTGTAGCAGCCGATCATTTATTGGTATCGGTGACTGGCGATGTCACTGGCCCAACCGATCAAGTATTGGCTAACTTGGGACTTAAAAGACGGGTTGCCATGTCGGTTAATCAGTTTTATAACGCCACCCCACTTTTGAAAGAGAGTAACCTTATCTGCGTAGCGCCATCTCTGGTGGTAGAAAAAGAAATATTTTCTGGCGAGCTGGCTGTGTTCGAAACCCCTGTGGAAATTGTCAGCTCACCGCTTTCGGTTATGTGGCATAAGCGTCAAGATCAAGACGCTGGGTTGCAATGGTTGCGGGGGCTGGTTGTGAAGTTTATTCGCGAGCGAGTTCAGCGCCATGAATTACTGTTGTCGCAATGCTGCAGAAAAGCGTACTGTGAAGACACGGTGAAACGTCTTATGGCACAGCGCAATATGGATAGCAGTGAGTTTACTCCAGCGCACTTGCAAACCGCCAACGATGCGGTAGCAGAGCCTGAGTCTGAACCTGCATTGAAAGACAAGGTTACAGCCTAAGTTTTATCTGAAAACACAATTAAAAAACCCGCTAATTAGCGGGTTTTTGTAACATCAGAAAAAGTTGTTTATTTCTTTTTCTTTGCCTTAGGGTTTGGCAAATCAGTAATGCTTCCTTCGAATATTTCAGACGCTAGTCCAATTGATTCGTTTAACGTAGGGTGAGCGTGGATGGTAAGTGCCACATCTTCACCGTCGGCACCCATCTCAATAGCTAGGCCAATCTCGCCAAGCATTTCGCCCGCGTTAGTACCTACCATTGCACCACCGATAACGCGACCAGATTCTTTATCGAAAATCATCTTGGTCAAACCGTTAGTGGAATCCTGAGCAATTGCGCGGCCTGATGCAGCCCACGGGAACGAAGCTACTTCGTAGTTTACGCCCTGCTCTTTAGCTTCTTTCTCGGTTAAACCAACCCAGGCAACTTCTGGCTCTGTGTAGGCAACTGATGGAATGGCACGTGGGTCGAAGTAGTGCTTCTGACCTGCAACCACTTCTGCAGCAACATGACCTTCATGTACCGCTTTGTGTGCAAGCATAGGCTGACCTACAAGGTCACCAATGGCAAAGATATGCTCTACGTTAGTACGCATTTGCTTATCAACATTGATGAAACCGCGCTCATCAACATTAACGCCTGCTTTATCAGCGCTTACTAGGTTACCATTTGGCTTACGGCCAACTGCTACAAGTACTTTGTCGTAGCGTACTGGTTCAGCAGGTGCTTTTTTGCCTTCAAAAGTAACATACAAACCATCATCTTTTGCTTCAACCGCAGTCACTTTGGTTTCTAGCATGATGTTGAATTTTTCTTTGTAGTCTTTCATGAATACTTTCATGATGTCTTTATCTGCAGCTGGAATAAGCTGGTCTAAAAACTCAACTACATCAACGTTTGAGCCTAGTGCTTCATACACTGTACCCATTTCAAGACCGATGATACCACCGCCAAGGACTAGCATTTTCTCTGGAATATCTTTCATTTCCAAAGCGCCAGTTGAGTCGATTACGCGATCGTCTTCTGGAATGAATGGCAAGCTAATTGGCTCAGAGCCTGCAGCAATAATCGCTTTTTCAAACGTAATAGTGGTAACGCCGTCGTCACCTTGCACTTCAAGAGTGTTGCTGCCCGTAAACTTACCGTAGCCTTTCACATGCTTGGTTTTACGCATTTTGGACATACCGGCAAGACCGTTGGTAAGCTGCTTAACAACGCCGTCTTTGTAGTCACGGATCTTGTCTAGATCAATCTTTGGCTCGCCAAAGCTCACGCCATGACTTGCCAAGTGCTTTGCTTCTTTCATTACTTTCGCAACGTGAAGAAGTGCCTTTGACGGAATACAGCCAACATTAAGACATACACCGCCTAATGAATCGCGCGAATCTACGATAACTGTTTCAATGCCTAAATCGGCTGCACGGAATGCTGCAGAATAACCGCCAGGGCCGCCGCCCAGTACCACTAATTGCGTTTTAATTTCGCTCATTGTGAACCTCAATCCTCTTTTTTGATTATGCTAACACGCGTTGCTTACACATATAGGCGCTAGCATAACCTAAATACCGCCCTAAGGGCCTATAAAATCGTCAAAAATGTTAATCATATTGTAAACATTTTACGATTTTTTTTTAAAGTATAATTCTACGTAAGTCCGTTAGGTTAGCAGCAACTTCTGCAGCAAACCTTGCACCTACAGCACCATCAATAACACGGTGGTCGTATGACAAGCTTAACGGAACCATTAAACGAGGTTCAAATTCGCTGCCATTCCACTTAGGTTTCATCTCTGATTTAGAGACACCTAAGATACCCACTTCGGGGGCATTCACGATTGGCGTAAACGCCGTACCGCCAATACCACCTAGGCTAGAGATAGTGAACGTGCCGCCTTGCATATCGGCAGACTTCAACTTGCCTTCACGTGCCTTCTTAGATGTATCAATTAGCTCTTGAGACAGTTGCTCAATGCCTTTTTTGTTTACATCTTTAATGACTGGCACAACAAGGCCGCCAGGAGTTTCTACCGCAATACCGATATTGATGAATTTCTTAATGATCAAGCTTTCGCCATCATCAGATAACGACGAGTTAAACACCTCGTATTTTTCTAGCGCTTTCGCTACGGCTTTCATAACAAAAACAAGTGGCGTGATCTTTAAGCCAGACTTTGTTTTTGCATGATAAGCATTCTGCTCTTTACGGAATGCTTCAACGCCAGTGATATCAGCTTCATCAAACTGCGTAACGTGTGGAATAGTAGCCCAGTTACGATGTAAGAACGGCCCAGAAATTTTCTGGATACGCGATAGCTTCTGCTCTTCAACTTCACCAAACTTGCTGTGATCAACAGGTTTAACCGGCACAATTTGAAGTACATTGTCACCTACAGGTGCATTACCTGACGCGGCAGCCGTTTTAGGCTTAGCCAATTCAGCTTTAACGTACTCTTGAACATCTTCCTTCAAAATACGATTCTTACGACCAGAGCCTTTTACCAAGGTGAGGTCTACACCGAACTCTCGTGCCACTCTGCGCACTGATGGAGAAGCATGGGCTTTACCGTCATTGCTTTCTTTGTCAGAGCTTGAGTCTGCTTTAGCCGGCGCAGGCTTTTGCGCTGGTGCTTTTGACTTTTCTTCAGTCTTCTTGTCCGCAGATTCTTTACTAGAAGAATCTGACTGCTTCGATGCTTCAGGCTTACTTTCTTCATTCGCCGAAGAGGCTGATGCGCCACCACTAGTTTCTAATTTCACCACTAGTGTGCCTTGCTTAACCTTATCGCCTGTTGAAATAAGCACTTCTTTTACCGTACCAGCATGTGTTGATGGCACATCCATGGTGGCTTTATCGGTTTCAAGTGTGATCAGGCCATCTTCTTTTTCAATGGTATCGCCAACAGACACGAGTACGTCGATAACATCGACTTCACCGTCTTCACCAATATCAGGAACAGATACTTCAATCACTTCACTTGATGACGAATCTGAAGATGCTGCATTTGACGATTTAGCTTCTTTGTCGGCGCTACCTGAAGAGTCAGTGCTCGAGCTTTCCGTGCTTTCAGATGAGTCAGAACCGCTGACCTCAAGCTTGATAACCACGGTACCCTCTTTAACTTTATCGCCATTGCTAATTAAAACTTCTTTCACGGTACCGGCGTGACTGGACGGCACGTCCATTGTCGCTTTGTCAGTTTCTAGCGTAATGAGGCCATCTTCTTTTTCAATGGTATCGCCCACCGCAACTAGCACATCGATAACGTCAACTTCGCCGTCTTCACCAATATCTGGTACAGCAACTTCAATTATGTTGCTGCCTGAAGATTGAGCAGAGTCTGATGTTGATTCAGACTCTTTTTTAGGCTCTTCGCTTGAAGATGACTCACTGTCCGACTCGGCGCTGTCTGCTGAGCTGCCCGCCTCAGAAGCATCAGCCTCAGTGTCAGCACCTTCAGAATCAGCATCAGCTTTGGTTTTGATTTCGCCGATAACGTCGCCTTCTTTAATCTTGTCACCCACGGCAACAGATAGGCTTACTATTTCGCCTTCAAACGGCGCAGGAATGTCCATAGATGCTTTATCGCTTTCTACAGTAACAATCCCTTCATCTGCCTCTAATGTGTCACCAACGGAAACACACAGCTCGATAACTTCAACTTCGTCACCACCAACATCGGGAACGACAATCTTTTGAATATCTGACATATGTAAAATACCTTATGTGTCTGTGACTACGCGTAAAGTGGGTTAAGTTTTTCAGCGTTAATTTCAAAACGCTTAATGGCATCTGCCACCACTTTTTTCTCAACGTCACCGCGCTGTGCAAGTTCGTAAAGTGATGCCACTACGATGTAAGCAGCGTTCACTTCGAAATGCGTACGCAAGTTTTCACGGCTGTCACTTCTTCCGAAGCCGTCTGTACCTAAACAACGATATTCTGTATCGATGAAAGCGCGAACTTGGTCAGAGTAGTTCTTCACGTAATCTGTTGCAGAAATTGCTGGGCCTGCATCTTTTGTGATCACTTGGCTAATGTACGGTGTTTTTTGCTCTGCTTCTGGATTAAGCATGTTCCAGCGTGCAATGCCTTGACCTTCACGAGCCAGCTCGTTGAAAGACGTTACCGAGTACACGTCAGAAGACACATCGTAATCGTCACTAAGAATTTGTGCCGCTTTGCGCACTTCATTCAAGATAGTGCCCGAGCCCATCAATTGAACATTGTGCTTAGCTTTCTTGCCTTCAACACGCTCTAGCTTATAAATACCTTTAATGATTTGCTCTGCAATATCGTCATCTTCAGGCATCGCAGGATGCTGATAGTTTTCATTCATTAACGTGAGGTAGTAGAAAACGTTTTCGTTTTCACCGTACATACGACGTAAGCCATCTTGTACGATAACCGCCACTTCGTAGCCATACGTTGGATCGTACGTTACACAGTTAGGAATTAAGTTAGCCTGTACATGTGAATGGCCATCCTGATGCTGTAGACCTTCACCATTCAGTGTTGTTCTACCTGCTGTCGCACCTAATAGGAAACCACGAGCCTGGCTATCACCCGCTGCCCATGCTAAGTCGCCAACACGTTGGAAACCGAACATTGAGTAGTAGATATAGAAAGGAATAGTGGTCGCGTTACAGGTTGAATAAGACGTACCCGCCGCCACCCAAGACGCCATAGCGCCTAGCTCGTTAATACCTTCTTGCAGTACCTGGCCTTTCTTATCTTCGCGATAGTAAGCCACTTGGTCGGCATCTTGTGGAACGTATTTCTGCCCTTCATTAGCGTAAATACCTACCTGACGGAACAGACCTTCCATACCGAATGTACGTGCTTCATCAGGAATAATTGGCACAATGCGCTTGCCAATTTTCTTATCTTTAAGCAACGCGTTAAGTACGCGTACAAAGGTCATGGTAGATGACACTTGACGATCGCCAGAGCCTTTCAAAATAGCGTCAAAGGCTTTTAACTCTGGTACTTCTAACTGCTCTTCTGCTTGCTCTCTGCGCGCTGGAAGATATCCGCCAAGGGCCTCACGGCGCTCTTTCAGATACTTAAGTTCTTCACTGTCTTCTGGGAAGCGGTAGTAAGGAAGATCGGCAATTTTGTCGTCTTCAATAGGAA
Source organism: Alteromonas sp. LOR (assembly GCF_000753865.1). Lineage (GTDB taxonomy): Bacteria > Pseudomonadota > Gammaproteobacteria > Enterobacterales > Alteromonadaceae > Alteromonas. Next base: position 79,617 of record NZ_JQFW01000056.1, read on the forward strand.
TGTTGAAACGGTCACGGAATTTCTTAATCGATTCCACTTCCATTTTCTTCACGTTGTGAGCCACGTTCTGTGCTTCACCCGATGAACCAAGACCAAAGCCTTTAACGGTTTTCGCAAGAATAACCGTTGGGCGACCTTTGGTATCGATGGCTTTTTGATATGCAGCAAACACCTTAACCGGATCGTGACCACCACGATTTAAGCGCCAGATGTCTTCATCTGAATAGTTAGCCACTAACGCTTTCGTTTCTGGGTACTTGTTAAAGAAGTTTTCGCGGGTGTACTTACCGCCCTTCGCTTTACAGTTCTGGTATTCACCGTCTACGGTTTCGCCCATAAGCTGAATTAGCTTGCCTGATTTGTCACGGGCAAGAAGCTCATCCCAGTAGCTACCCCAAATAACTTTAACCACTTCCCAGCCTGCGCCGCGGAATGTGCCTTCAAGTTCTTGGATAATTTTGCCATTACCACGTACAGGGCCGTCTAAGCGCTGTAAGTTACAGTTAATAACAAATGTTAGGTTGTCTAAGCCTTCGCGAGACGCTAAGCCAATTGCACCCAATGATTCTGGCTCATCACACTCACCATCACCCATGTAGCAGTATACGCGCTGCGCTGAACAGTCTTTAATACCGCGGTTAGTAAGGTATTTTAAGAAACGCGCTGTGTATATCGCCTGCAGTGGACCAAGGCCCATAGATACTGTTGGGAACTGCCAGTAGTCTTTCATCAAATGCGGGTGCGGGTACGATGATAGTCCGTCGCCGTTACACTCTTGACGGAAGTTGTTTAGCTGCTCTTCCGTTAAGTTACCTTCGATGAAAGAACGAGCGTAAATGCCCGGAGAAATGTGGCCTTGAGCGAATATAAAGTCGCCGCCGTTACCATCTGTTGGCGCTTTGAAAAAGTGGTTAAAGCCAACATCGTACAGCATGGCTGAAGAGGCAAAGCTACCAATGTGACCACCAAGTTCTAGATCTTTCTTAGACGCGCGTAGCACTATCATTAACGCGTTCCAACGAATTGCAGCACGGATGCGCGCTTCGATAGTGAGATCGCCAGGCATGTTAGGTTCTTGCGCTGCAGGGATAGTGTTGATATACGCTGTTGTAGCGTCGTACGGTAAGTGAGCTCCACTACGGCGAGCTTTATCAACAAGCTTCTCAAGTAAGTAATGAGCGCGTTCTACACCTTCCTCTTCGAATACAGATTCGAGTGCATCTAGCCACTCTTTAGTTTCTTGAGGGTCCACATCTTGGTGCATCATATCAGTCATGGTGCCATCCTATTTTTGCTTATATAGAAAATCCTCCTTACGCAACATTTACACCCTGCGTTAAAGGAGGAAAACTAAACTACGTTGTACTCACAGTGACCCGTTCTGGCTCACCTGCTTGGGCAGTGGCACGGGTACAACCCGACCGGCCTCTGCGAATAATTAACCGCGAGCAGCGTGCTCTAGGCTAAATTTCTAAACGACGCAACGCTCGCTGAACACGAGTGTCGCGCTGATTAATGGTTAACAGCGTTTTTTCAATAAACGCCAAATGCGTGTTACAAGCTTGACGAGCAGCTTCTGGATCTTGCGACGCTATGGCTTCCACAATTTCTCGTCGCTGTTTGGCAATATCTGCCACTGCATCAGTATGCATCGCCAGCATGTCTAAATTTCGTTCTATGTTGTCAACTAACATACTTTGCATGGTGCTCATTACGTGAAGCAGCACCATATTGTGCGAAGCTCGCGCCATGATAATGTAAAACTGTCCTAGCGCCTCAGCTTGGCCACGTTTACTCTCGCTCACTTTTGGCGACGGAAGCTCATTTAATGCTTGAGTTAGCGCGTCAATGTCTTCTGGCTGCCCGCGAAGCGCAGCGTAATAAGCCGACATACCCTCTAAGGCATGTCTAAATTCGAGTAGATCAAACTGAGTTTCTGGACGTTTGCTCACTAAATCCATTAGTGGGTCTTTCATTGCCGCATTGAGATTGCGGTTCACAAACGTACCGCCACCTTGCTTCCTTTCTACCAGACCACGGGCTTGCAGATTACCAATAGCTTCACGTAAGGAGGGACGAGACACATCAAACTTCAGCGCAAGCTCTCGCTCTGGCGGCAATTTTTGCCCCGCCAATAGAGAACCATCGAGAATCATAGATTCAAGTTGCTCAGTAATGACATCTGCTAGTTTTTTTCGCTGCTGACGCATGCGGCCCCTGTCTCTGTAGTGAAGTCCTTTAGTGTTAATCACAGTTGTGAATACGCTAAATTAGTGACATTAATGTAAACTCAACTCAAATTGGTAATACCATTTTACCTATACAGTTTAAGGCAGATCGTTTTGGAGGTAAATACTCTCAAGCATAGCAAACCTGACTGAGTTTGCTGCCTGTTAAGCTTTATTGTTGAATTTGTTAAGAAAAGTGTTTAAACCATTACTGGTCTGATGAGAAGATGAAAGAAGATGTAGAAGCAAAAGCATCTGATCTAGCAACAGTTTTTTACTAGACCAAATGTTTTCATTATTTTAAATGTTAAAAATAGTGATTATGCGAGACTGCCTATAACCGTAAGTGCCGAAGTAACAACCAGTAAAAAAATAACATTACGTTTTGCTAACTTTACAAGCACCTTGGGTTCAACCGATGCATTTTCAGTCTGTAGCGCTTGTTCTTCCGGTGTTAGCATTTCAGCTTTCGCCGAAATAATCGTGAGTACGTCGTAGGCAGATACATCTAATTGCAACGCATATTTAATCCATTCGGGTAATGCGCGAGAGAAGTGCCCCATCATCAACATACCAAATGCAGTAATTCGAACCGGAATATAATCTAATGCAAACATGAGACGGGCTGCAGTTTCGCGCATGGGATGATTAGCTGCACAAAGCGCTTCAGTAGTATTTCTACTCAGGCTATAAAATAATGCGCCAGGCGCGCCAAACGCAATAAACCACAGCATAACAGCGGCGTAGTGCTGATAATTAAGCCATGTTAAATGTTGCCCAAAGCTTTGACCTTGGTATTTTGCGCTACTCGTGTCGTCAGCCTCTTCATTATTTGCGTTTTCGTTAACACTACTGTGACTATCACGCTCGTTGGTACAGTGGCCCAATTGGTCGGTGTACATACTACAGGCCTGCAAATCATTTCGCTCGGCCGCGTTTAAGAAGCATTTATAAGTGGCCCTTAGTGCAGGACAACCAATGCAAATAAATAGGACAACGCTTTGCTCGATAAACGTAAGAAAAGCGCCGAAAATAAAATATTCTATTCCTGCAAGTACAGCGGCTGGAGCTAGCAGGCAAAGATACAATGACGCAGACGTGTTCTTTTTAGACAACCAGCGCTTTTCAATAAGCCACTCACGGTATTGACTGGCGTATTTTTCAATATGCCAACGGGGATCTTTACTTACTAATCGCTCTAAACTTAGTACTAATAGCAAACTCATTAAAATCATGTGGTAGATCGCTTCCAGTTATTTGACGCAATGCAGGTATTTATCTTAGTTGTTGATTAAGCCTGACTAAACGCGGTGACCCACTTTATAGGCATTCATTTTATTGCTTGGTTTACTAAGAATTGCCTACAGTAAATTGATAAGGGTCTTTCTATACCTAGCCCAATCAAATGCAACTCCAGGGTCGGTTTTTCTCCCTGGCGCGATATCGTTATGCCCTACGATACGCCCTAACGAGATATGAGGATAGTGCTTAACGATGAAATTGGTCAGTTTTGTCAATGCAGTATATTGCTCATCCGTAAAAGGAAGTGTGTCTGTGCCTTCTAGCTCTATACCAATAGAAAAATCATTACATCGATGTGTACCTTGAAACACCGATAGCCCGGCGTGCCATGCTCTTTGGTTAAAAGGAACGAATTGCTCAATCTTTCCCGTGCGGTAGATGACACAATGTGCCGATACCCGCAGACCGGCAATTTCCCTGTAAAAGGGATGTTCATTAATATTAAGCTGCCCCATAAACAAATCCCGAATTCCTGACGTACCAAATTGTGATGGTGGTAGGGAAATATTATGAACCACCAGCAGGCTTACTTGTGCGTCATCAGGACGAGCATCACAGTGAGGAGACGGTACAAAGGTCGCATTGTCGTATTTCAACATAGGGTGAAGCACCTCGGTGTGGGTTTACTTTTATGTTTGCCAGCATTATTACATATCAAATTTTACATATTTGATGCCTGTGCATATAGAAGTGTTACATTGCTCTACTGGCAAAATCAATAACTTAAGCCAAAGGCAGGTTTTAAAAAGCGATGAAAAAAGCTACGGAAACAACTAATATAAAAGCGATGATAAGCGCTCTAACGGGAGAGTAATGACTCAGGAACACAATGAAACAAGCGCCGCTGGAAAGTGGATGGTGCTATTAGCGTGGGTGTGCGGACTGGGTTTACTTGTGTATGTTTTCTCCAGCCTATTGGAAAAACAAGTTAACCCGAATAGTACGCCTATTTCGCAGCAAATGGGATCGCAAACCGAAGTGCGCCTTAAACAGAACCGTCAGGGCCATTACGTCACCAGCGGCTACATTAACGGTGAAGAGGTTGTCTTTTTAGTCGACACTGGTGCGACGGACGTTGCTGTGCCGGCACATTTAGCCAGTAAGCTTCAGTTGCAGGCAGGCCGCCAAGCACTGGCAAGAACCGCGAACGGAACGGTCAGAATAGCCGAATCCACCATAGACACCCTTCGCATTGGCGATATAGAAGTACGAAACGTAAAAGCCAACTTAAACCCTGGTATGCAAGATAACCATATATTGCTCGGAATGAGCGTTCTTCGCCAATTAGAGTTTACTCAGCGTGGCGATTGGTTAATATTGCGTACCCTCTGACAAGACAAAGTGAAAAGACAACAGTAATGAAGATGACGTCACCCGATATACAAGCCATCCGCGAACAGGTTTCTCAAGCGCTCATTGAAGACTTAGGTGGTGAACTGAATGCCGATAACGACATAACTGCCAACCTAATTGATAAAGAAGTGACAGCGAGTGCCACTATTATTACCAGAGAGCCTTGCGTTATTTGTGGCGTTGCTTGGGTAAATCAAGCGTTTGCCTTAATAGATGAGTCAGTGTCGGTAGCTTGGCATGTAAAAGACGGGGACCATGTTGAAGCCGATACGGTGTTAGTGAGTTTATCTGGCTCTGCCCGAGCTATTCTTACCGCTGAACGCACCGCGCTTAACTTTTTACAGACCTTATCAGGCAGCGCAACGGTAACGGCTTCTTACACCAAATATTTAGCCGGTACTAAAACCAAAATTCTTGATACACGGAAAACCCTTCCAGGACTTAGATACGCGCAAAAATACGCCGTACGCTGCGGCGGTGGTCAAAATCACCGTGTCGGGTTGTTCGACGCTTACTTAATTAAAGAAAATCACATCTTCTCCTGCGGCGGTATTCACAATGCAATAAGCCGAGCAAAAACAAACATGCCAGGTAAAACGGTTGAGGTTGAAGTTGAAAGCATTGAAGAATTTCAACAGGCCCTTGATGCCGGTGCTGATATTGTAATGTTAGACAACTTTACTAACGAACAGATCCAGCAGGCAGTAGCTATGAATAACGCACAGTGTAAGCTGGAAGTGTCTGGCAACATTACCGATGAGCGTTTAGCTTCGTTATCAAAACTCGGGGTAGATTATATTTCTTCAGGTGCGCTAACAAAGCACGTGCAAGCGATTGATTTGTCGCTACGTATCCAGTTAGATTAAGGCTACTTTTGTTTAGTATTGCTAACAACTATTGCTGTCAATAAACGAGCGAGTTAGAAAATATACCGAAATCAACGGGAAATTTGCAGAATATGAACCTGCGACGAGTAGTTCCGCGAAGGTCAACATGTAAAACATTAAATGTTGTGGTTTGTATTGCTCAACATACTTTGCCAGTAGGAATAGTTTTATACGAAAGTTCAATGACATAGAGCTGCAATGGTGTGAACGAACGTGTCATACTGATTGTGTCAGACATAGGTATAATTCTAGATACTTGTCATAGACAAAGAAAATTCTATACTGAGTAACAAGTACCAGGGGCGTTTAAGGACGACTCGGGTATAAACGTCAATTTGAATTTATTTAAACTTAGCGTGTTATACACGTCCCGGAGATAGACCATGATGAAAATGAAAACTACAAACCAAAAAGGTTTTACCCTAATCGAATTAATGATCGTTGTTGCGATCATCGGTATTCTTGCAGCAATCGCATTGCCTGCTTATCAGAACTACACGCAGAAAGCGAAGTTCACTGAAGTTTCGAACGCTACAGCTGCAGCAAAGACGGCTGTGGAAGTTTGCTATGCGGCAACTGCAAGCTTAGCTCAGTGTGGTGCAGGTGATAACGGTGTACCAGCCGATACTACGCCGTCAGCTGCGGGGGTCACGCCGGCATTTGTGGGTGTAACCACAAATGCAACAGGTCAGATACAAGCTACGGCTTACGCCGACATGAATATTCAGGATGGGGCTGGAACATACACTCTACAGGCCACTGAAAATAACGGTCGGCTGCTTTGGGAAGTAACATGCGATCCAACAACTCTTTGCTAATCAATTCAGCTGCTAACCGAAAATCAAGCCTGGTATAGACTGGGCTTTTTTTGTAGGTACGAGGGACTAATAATGGCGAAAGCAGTTGCGACATTCACCTGGCAAGGTAAAGATAAACGAGGTCAGTCGCGAAAAGGTGAGGTATCCGCTGTATCTATTTCAGAAGCCAAAAACTTACTTCGCCGCCAAGGTATATCTGCAAACAAAGTAAAGAAATTAGCGAAGCCACTCTTTGGCTCTGGCGCAGCAAAAATAACTCCGGCAGACATATCAGTTACCTCACGCCAAATCGCCACTATGCTTAGCGCTGGCGTTACTCTTATACAATCTCTCGAAATGATCGCTCAAGGTCACGCAAAAGTCAGTATGCGGAAATTACTTGGCGAGATTACTGAAGAGGTAAAAGCGGGTAACCCGTTATCTTCAGCATTAAGAAAACATCCCAACTATTTTGATGATTTGTATTGCGACTTGGTGTATACCGGCGAGCAGTCAGGTGCACTCGAGCTTATTTACGACAGAATAGCTACCTACAAAGAAAAAGCAGAAGCCTTAAAATCTAAAATTAAAAAGGCCATGTTTTATCCTATTGCTGTCGTGGTAGTAGCCTTTATTGTAACCACTATACTGCTTATTTTTGTGGTACCTCAATTTGAAGAGATATTTAGTAGCTTTGGAGCAGAACTGCCCGCATTTACTCAGTTTGTTTTAGGCATTTCTCGATTTGTACAAGATTACGGTATTTTTATCGCTATAGCCTTGGGTATTGCCGGCTTCTTATTTGGCCGTGCCTATAAAAAGAGCCAAAAGCTGAGGGATTCATGCGATAAGTTAGTCTTAAAAATCCCTGTCATTGGTGAAATTTTAAGAAAAGCCAGTATTGCTCGCTTTACTCGTACCCTTGCCACTACTTTCGCTGCAGGCGTCCCCCTTATCGGAGCTCTTGAGTCAGCTGCCGGTGCATCGGGCAATGCCGTATACCGAGAGGCAATATTGTTTATGCGTAAGGAAGTAGCAGGCGGTATCCCCATGCACGTTGCCATGCGCGCGACTAACGTGTTTCCCGATATGGTTACTCAGATGATTGCTATTGGTGAAGAATCTGGTGCTGTTGATGAAATGCTGAGTAAGATTGCCACAATTTATGAAGCAGAAGTGGATGATATGGTAGATGGATTAACCAGCTTACTTGAGCCTATGATAATAGCAGTATTGGGCGTAGTAATTGGCGGCCTTATCATTGCGATGTACCTTCCTATATTCGATATGGGTAACGTGGTATAAATGCTTCTTTGAATAAGCATAGAGCCTAGCCAGCACAAGTGCTAACAAGATTTCTTAACGGACAGTGTAAAATCACCGTGTTTAAAAACAATAATAAATAACCAGCTCGCACTTTCGCGGGCTTTTTCTTATTCTGGTAGGTATAGGTAGCGCTAAATACGTTGCTGATAACAGAATTACATTAATGGAACTGCTTTAATGGATGCAATTATTACCCTCAGTCAACTCCACCCAGAGTTCTTTTACGTGTTCGTTTTTCTGGTTAGCCTGATGGTTGGCAGTTTTTTGAATGTTGTTATTTATCGCCTGCCAATTATGATGGAGCGAAGCTGGCAAGAAGAATACGACAGCTACTTTGCTGAGGTAAATAGTGATGAAGACGCCAACGCTGCTTCTAGTGTTGACCCTGCCCTCTCTATCCCTTCGACCCCCTCAGCCCCATTTAACCTTGTAAAGCCTGATAGCACCTGCCCTAAGTGTGGGCATACCATTCGAGCGTGGGAAAATATTCCAGTACTCAGCTATTTGTTTTTAAAAGGCAAATGCGCCAATTGTAAAACAGGTATTTCCCCTCGCTATCCGCTGGTAGAGCTTTTTACTGCTATCGCCTGTACGTTTACTGCATATCACTTTGGGCCAACGTCCCAAGCCGTGTGGGCCATTTTAATTACCTATGTACTTATTTCGCTTATTTTTATCGACGTGGACAAAATGTTGCTGCCAGACCAACTGACGCTGCCTTTGCTTTGGCTTGGTTTGCTGTTAAGCACGAGTGATGTATTTGTTGGCACTACCGACGCCATAATTGGTGCTGCTGCAGGCTATTTAAGCTTATGGTCTGTTTATTGGCTGTTTAAGTTAGTGACTGGCAAGGAAGGTATGGGCTATGGCGACTTTAAGTTGCTGGCTGCGCTTGGTGCCTTTACTGGCTGGCAGGGCCTTCCGGTTATTATTTTACTCTCTTCTTTTGTGGGCGCCATTATTGGTATTGCCATTATGATGATACAAAATAAGGGTAAATCGCTGGCGATTCCTTTTGGGCCTTATTTAGCAGTTGCGGGCTGGCTGACGCTTTTATACAAAGACGTTATTATTACCACCTACCTTGATATGGTTTTGTAGCAATAGACTAATTAGCTTTGAACAATTTAGTTCGGCAACGGCAATTTATCAGTCGAACTTAAAGCTCAAGCTTATGGCTCGAACTTATAACTCAAACTTATGACTTTAACTGATAATTCAAGAGCGGCGACGCTGGAAAGCAGCACTAGCTCGGTAACTACAACATGTAGCGAATATACGTTTGTTTGACGTTCTTGTTTAACGTGTTGGATAAACTGATTGGCTTAGTGTGTTTAATTAACGTATTTGAGAGAATAAATATTGAATAACATATTTGTTGTTGGCCTGACTGGCGGTATTGGTAGCGGTAAATCGGCAGCTACCGATTTATTTAAAACCCATGGTATTGACGTTGTCGATGCCGATGAAGTAGCACGAGATGTGGTTTTACCAGGCACAACTGGGTTGCAGAGTATTGTCGAGCGCTTTGGCGACAGTGTGTTGCTGAGCGATGGCACCCTTGATAGAGCGCAACTTCGTAAGTTAGTGTTTACCGATAGCACTGCGAAAGACTGGCTGAATAGCTTACTTCATCCCCTTATACGGGAGCATATGCAGCAACTGATAGCCGACACATCGAGCGCTTACTGCATACTCTCTGTGCCGCTGCTTGTGGAAAACAAACTCACTACGATGTGCAACAAAGTCGTTGTAGTTGACTGCAGCGAGAGCACTCAGCTGACTCGTGCAGTGAATAGAGATAGCAGTGATGTAGAAACGATAAAGAACATTATGGATGCCCAAGCTACCCGCGAAGAACGTTTAAGTGCAGCTGATTATGTATTAGATAACAATACAAGCTTACTATCGCTTAAGCAGCAAGTAGCAGATTTACACCATCAATTATTAGCGCAAGCCTCAACAACTCCTTCTTCCTAGAGCAATCCGCACTCCCTAGAGCGAGCCTTCCCTGTCTGCACATTTTTACAGTGGCTGATTCTCAAATTAGACAAGGCAAATAATTAAAGGCATCTTGCTGTAACAGCGATTGATGACAATTTGCCTGTTTTTGAAACTTTTTTGCTCATTTAGTATCTAAACACTAGTTTGGTTGGTAAGTATACTTGGCTTAATGGTCACTATGCTTTAGGCTTTACGCTTTCTCCTTACGTAATTGTATTTAAAGGATATCCATGAGCGACGCTGTATTCGAATTCCCCCTAAAGGAAAAGGTGCGTAATTACCTACGCGTAGAACAGCTGCTTGGGCAACTTAAAATTACGGCTAAGGCAGAGCAAAGTAGCTTGCAGCTTGTATTTTTTGAGCAACTCTTTGAGCTACTTGACCTCATAGAGCGAATCGATCTTCGCTCAGATCTCACTAAAGATTTAGAAGCTCATGAAAAGAGCCTCGTTTACTGGTCAAAACACCCCAAAATCGACTCTACTGCCCTTGATCATGCGTTAAAAACCGTATTGCGTTTACGCCAAAAAATTAAAACAGAAGGTCGGTTTGGCAATGCGCTAAAAGAAGACAAATTATTAAGCTCCATAAGGCAGCGATTCGCCATACCTGGCGGTGCCTGTAGTTTTGATTTACCTAATTTGCATTTTTGGTTACATCAACCCCTTGAGCGTCGCCTAACAGAAATAGCACAATGGCTGGATACTCTCGCCTTATTAGATGACGCTATCACGGTAGGCTTATCGTTTATTCGCGAACGAGGTCAATTTAAGAGTACTATTGCAGAAAGCGGCTTCTATCAAGGAGCAGCAGAAGACAAAAATGAACTGATAAGAGTCAAATGTCGCACCGATGAAGGTTACTACCCAACCCTTAGCGGTAACAAATATCGCTATGCCCTTCGCTTTATGCTCTTCTCAAGTGATGACAGTAAAAGCGGTTCTGTAGAAGAAAACGTTCAATTCCTTTTAGCAGCCTGCTAACCTGTATTTAAGAGCTACCCTTACTTAAAAACCCGTATATGCTATTTAGAATGACTGGCATTTCTAACTTTTTTAATGGCTGTGTCTGCAGCGCATAAAGACGGGCCGCTTGTGATCGATTCGTCCTAGTAGCTCATTCAAGGGATTAGCTTAATTTATGCGTGGTTAAACACATGTGGTACTAAGTTATCAGCAAGGGTGATTATGCCCTAGAGTTTTGTTTTAGCATTCTTTTTGGAGAGATAGATGGAAGTAAAATGTCCTATTTGCACCAAACCTGTCGTGTGGTCGCCACAAAGTGAATACCGCCCTTTTTGCAGTAAAAAGTGTCAGCTAATAGATTTAGGTGAATGGGCCGGTGAAGATAGAAAGATAGCCGGTAAGCCAGCTCAAGATGCTACGCCGCAAGCTATGGATATAGAGGAAATTGAGGCGATGCTAGCGCAGCAGCCTAACGACTTCTTCAAGCACTAATTTGTCTATTTAAGGAACAACATGATTAACCATATTGCACTGGTAGGTGGTACTCACGGCAATGAAATGAGCGGTATTCAGCTTATTCAAAATTGGGAATCTAGCGGCATTCCTACTCAGTTTAGTGAGCTCGACGTCACGCTTTATACCGCCAACCCTGCGGCTATCGCGGCCAACGTTCGGTTTTTAGAGGAAGATTTAAATCGCCAGTTTACTCCCGACGCCCTAAACACATATTCATTTGAAGCTGCCAGCACAAGTGAAGAGCACAAGTTAGCAAAAACGATTAACGAACAATTAGGCCCTAAAGGCAATGCTTCCACCGACCTTGTAATCGATATACACAATACCACCAGCAATATGGGTGCAACACTTATCATTCTCGATACAAGCGATGTGTACGTTAAAATGGCCCGATATGTAAAGCAACGTATGCCAGAAGCTAATATTTTAGTTGAAGACGAAATGGCCTATGCCTCTCACGGTTACTTGTGCACTACGGGTAAATACGGCGTAATGATTGAGGTTGGCGCTCAGCCTCAAGGCGTGTTGCGAGAGGACGTATTTTTAGCCACACAGAAAATGGCAGAAGTACTGTTAGCCTTTTGTATCGCCTACAACAAAGGCGAATGCGACGACTTAGAAGCCTGCGAAGCGTTTCGACTTGGTGAGAACATCGCCTTCCCATTAAATGATGAAGGCAACCGCACGGCTATGATCCATCATTCGTTGCAAGATAACGACTTTGTCCCCTTAATGCCTGGCGCGCCCATGTTTAGGCGCTTTGATGGTAAAGACGTTGTATGGGAGGGCACAGAGCCAACCTACCCGCATTTTATCAATGAAGCGGCCTATCACAAACTAGATGTAGCCTTTGCCACCTCGTCACTAATTACGCTATAGCCCAACTAAAATCATACAAACAGGAGCGATATGCTTTGCATTTCAGTGCTTGGCGATATCGCTTCTCAGAATAGTTGTATTTTGGGCTCTCTCGCTTCTTCAACCTCTGTTTTAACACTGTTACCTTTATCCTCATTGATATCAAAGTGAATCTTACGCTGATCTTCCATAACGTAATTTTCAAACATCTTCTTTGTATTTAAGTTAAAAGTTTCATCAAACTCTTCTCGAGAATCAATATATGAAGAAAAATGGCCGAACAATCCCACAATAGCATCTTGTTCTAGCTTTATGTGCTCTGCGCGCTGCCTAATGATATCTTGAAACTGAATTTTACCAATTGCCCCACTTACTTTCTTCGCGACTTCGCTCGCACTTTTTGCAAAACAGGCAAGCATTGCAGGATTTAAATCTTCTAATGACTTGTAATGTTGAGTAATGCTTTTCAGGGAGCTTGAGAAACCACTTAGCAAGTCACAGGTTTCGTTTGACTGAGTTGATGCCAACATTTTATCACCCTGAAGACGAGCAGCATCAAGCGCCGACTTTATTCCAAATTCAATTTTATCTGCTGCTTCAGAAGATTGCGAAGACAGGATACGAACTTGCTCTGCGACCACTGCAAAACCTCGACCATACTCCCCGGCTCTTGCTGCTTCTATTGCAGCGTTCAACGCTAGAAGGTTAGTTTGGTTTGCGATGTTTTTGACTAAATCCGTCAACTCTTTGAGTTTCTCCACTTCGGACATAACATTTTGGATAGACTCATTGTGTTCGATATCTTGCTCTCGCTGCTGGTTTATAAGAGTCTGTATTTGCGATAAGCGCGTTTCAACTTTTAAAAACTCAGTTGCACTTTCCTTCTTGCAATTAACACTTTGACGTTGGTTCATTTCAACGTTGTCCAAGCTGCTTTGAATGGAACTTTCGATCTCATAAAGCGCAGTCATTAGCTCTAATGACGCCTCTTCGGTAATCGTACTAATCCCATCAATTTGTCCTTTCAGTATTGCAACGTAATCGTTTACTTGATTATGGGTATCGCTTAATTGATTCGACGCTTCTTTTAAATAGAGATTTTGTATGTGTATCTCTGCATTCAACTCCTTCCTCACCTTCTTCGTATTCCAATAGCAGCTGAACAAAATTCCTGATGCAACGAGAACCATATCAAGAGCTCCGCCAAGCGCCATTGATAAACTTGAGTGAAGATTTGCCCCAAGCCCTATAAGCAAAGAGAGGGTTATGCCGAAACAAAAAACAATTCTTTGAAGGCTGAAAAAGCTGACAAACGAATCTATAGAGATTTTCATGTCTGCAAATTTCATTCTGCACGCAACAAACTGATTATCAAAAAAAGTTGATTTCTTCATCATGTTTAACCTTATGCTGCAGGAACCAGTTGCTTTACTACGCCAATGAGCTGATCGGGCTCTACGGGCTTAACCAACCAACCTGTTGCACCAGCTCGCTTCGCCTCCTCACGTCGGCTTTGCTGTGACTCAGTAGTCAACATTAGCATCGGCATAAACCGAAACTTTACTTGTTGTTTTAGAGTCTGAATGAGATCTATTCCATTCATACCTGGCATATTCAAATCTGTGATGATGAGTTTAGGCGTGATCTCTTCAAGGTCTTTTATCGCAGCTTCAGCGCTGTTTGATTTTGTTACGGTATATCCTGCTCGCTTAAGTAACATTTCCATACTCATTAGCATGGTTGCAGAATCGTCAATTAAATGTATTGTACTCATAGTTGCTCCGTTGTTACTCTGAAATCATGGCGTTACACAGTGCGTCATAGTCTTTCGCTCCCCGACATTTAGGGGCAAACTCACTTATTGGCTTATTGGTACTGAATGCTTCCGCCAATTTGATGCACTTATAAATAGGGGAAAATACCTTTGCATTCCCAAATCTCTCTCTCCATTGGTTGAGCGTTAGGCGGTGAAGCCTCACGTTTTTCTCGACCATGACAGGGAGTAGCTTTATGCTTTTTGCTCTAAACTTTCTTTCTGACACCGCTTTTAAACAAGCAAAAAGCAGTTTATCTACACCATCGGAGCTAAGCGGCAATGGAGCCGCGGGTATAACGATTTCTGTCGCAGCCGCTAATGCAGCCATTAGCTGAGCATTGAGCGTTGGTGGGGTATCAATAAGAATCACGTCGTAGCGTGCGCACAATCTTGAATCATCACACCACTCTCTTACCGCTTGCAAATGTATCTGGCTTCCAATATCGGCACTTGTATTGTTCACTTCTGTGATATCAATATTGGGGTGCACAGCCACAAGTTGTTTATAAAAATGCGCAATTGGGAAAGCAGGCGAAATAGGGCCTTGCTCGCCTTGAGAGAATCCGTGTAGCACATGCCCTTGATTGTCTAGGTCTAGTACCAATACACGTTGCCCCCTAGTCGCAAGACCATAAGCAAGGTTTACAACAGTAGTCGTTTTAGCACTCCCACCTTTTCTATTTGCGACCGTTATAACCCGCATCACAGCCAAACCTCTTTCGAATCGTGCGTTAATAGTTCTTTAAACCAAAAGAGTGAAGTGTCCTCAGGCATTATCGATATCGTAGGTTGGAGCCCTAAGATCACCTGATAGATAGCTGTATGTGCGGAGGTCAGCTCTTTTAAATTAAGCGAACGTCCAGAGGCCTCCTGCAGCCAATTAAACAAGCTTTCTGCTTCCTCTATTTCGCAGTGTCCACAGAGCACCGCCACTTTTTTCTTCAATACTAATGGCATGCAAGTATCTCCTGAATATTTACAATCAGCATCACACGCCCATCGCCTAGTAGTGCTGTACCTGAAAAATGGGAATAGCCAGACAGGACTCCCTCTAAAGGCTTTTGAATAACATCTATTCCCTCGTGAAATTTATCTATCACTAGTCCATGCTCGCCAGTAGGAGAACTAACGATCAAGATAGAACACTCTTCTCCATTTTCAATATTTTCAAAACCAAGCGCCGAACGCAGTTCACACAGAGGGATTAACTTATCGCGGATAACAAGTACATTCTGGTTGCGAATTCGTTGAACTTCACTTCGATGCACTTTTACAGTTTCCACAACCGCGTCCATACTGACACCGAACATTTGATCGGCGACTTCAAACATCATCACGTGGTTTACCGACATGGTTTGAGGCAGCAATAGTTTAAATGTGGTTCCAATACCGAGCTTACTGCTCATTTCAATCTTTCCGCCGGCCTGATTGACCATGGTGCGAACAGCATCCATGCCAACTCCACGTCCCGATAAATCAGACACCTCTTCGTTGGTTGAAAATCCCGGAGCAAAAATAAGTTGAAGCGCATCCTCATCATTTATTGTTTCTAGCTGATGCTCAGTGATGATGCCCTTTTGGAAGGCAAGTATTTTTAATTTTTCAGGGTCAATTCCTTTACCGTCATCGCGAATTTCAATGACAACGCTATCATCAAGCGGAGTAGCAATAAGATCTATTCTTCCTTTTTCCGCTTTACCCTGCTGTATCCTCAAATCTGGAAGCTCAATACCATGATCAATGCTATTTCGCAGCAGGTGAATAAGCGGTTCAGACAGTGATTCGATTAAATTTTTGTCGAATTCTGTATCCTCTCCACTCATAACTAACTCAATTTTTTTATTAAGCTTTCTAGCAAGGTCACGCACCAAACGAGGATACCGTTCGAAAACATGAGATACTGGCACCATACGAATCTGAAGCACAGCACTTTGTAACGACTCAGTTAAACGATTCACGATGGAAAAATGAGACTTAATCTGCTTACTCAACACTTTACTTCCCCCTTCTTCTTCAGCTTGCTTTGCTAAGTAGGGTAAAGAATTTTTTGCGACAGCCAGTTCACCAACGATATCCATGAGATAATCAATTTTTTCTTGATCGACTTTGAGCATTTTCACGACGTGGCGTTCTGATTTAGCCATTTCTTCAGAGGGTGAAATAGAAGAAGCGTGCCTGTTATGCGAATCAACATTTATTGAATTACTGTCGTTCTCTGGTTGCGAATTCTCTAAAGCGGTGCTAGCCACTGACAAGGCGCGATCTATCGCATTTCGTATGCTCTCCTCACAGGTCAAATCACATTCAATTGCAAAACGACTCAGCAATTGTTGCGTTAGGTTCGCTAGTGAAGGGAGCATAAGCTCGCGATTGTAATACTCTGCGTCAAGTAATTTGCGCTGCTGTTGCAATAGCTCGACTTCATAGAGGCTGACAGATTTAACGTGCTTATTGTCTGTAAGCTGATTAGATTCTAGCTTCAGGCTATCTTGCATATGGGCTTGAGGCGAATTAGCAGGGTACTCATTTCCTTTTGCCAAATAGCAGAGCACTGCATTTGTGATAGGGTCGTGATTACCCGAGGTTTGCAGTATTTCGGCAATACTTTGTATCTGCTCCAACTCACCATCTTCAATCGCAATAAGGAGACTTTCATTCGCAAGTTTCTCGACAGCGTCTCTTATTTCAGCGGCAAAAGACAATGCTAATTCGCAGCGAGAGATGTGCGATACGTGATACTGTCCCTCGTAATATGCCATATGGCTATCGATTTCACTTATATCCGCTTCGCCGATGGCAATAAAAGAGAGAGCACTCTGATAAATATCGCTTTCGCTTGTTAAAAGTGGAACTGCTGCTTTGAAGCCCAATAAACCAGGCATTGTGATTAAGACATTGAACGGATCTTCGCCCCGAAAAAAGCAGTCGTGATCTGGCTGATAGTCTATGAAATACAGGTTTTCACTTTGCGTTTTTGCCAAAAGAGTGATTGCCGAACTTGATGAAAACTTGGACGTGAATGTACCGATAGTGCTATTGAATGGGCCAGCGCTAGATGATTCACTCGTTGTATTTCCAATAACATTTACAGAAGTCAATGAGTCGGGGTGCGGCGCCTCTTCATCGCTGGTGCCCTTTGCGTTGTTTGCACTAATGAATGCACGCAATGAATCGCTTAGTTTTACTGAAACTGGTCTCCATTCGTTCATGTTTTCAGTACCGAGTTCAAGCTCATCGAACCACGAGGATATTTGATCTAGCACCTCTAATAGAAGGTCACCAATTTCTTCGGTATAAACGACTTCACTCGCTCGTAGGCAATCAAGCAAATCTTCTGCGGCGTGCGCTAACGCGGTGAGGGGTTTAATATCGAAAAGATCAGAAGAGCCTTTAATTGTGTGGATGTCTCTAAAAATACCGTCAATGATACCGTTGTGGGAGCTCGAGGAGTGTATAGTTAAAAGGCCTCGACTTGCTGACTCTAGATTTTCTCTCGACTCATTAATAAATACATCTAGAAGCTCACTCATACCGCATCCCCTAATATAGCCGCAACAAGCACTTTGAGTTGTTCACTGTCTACAGGCTTTGACATATAAAAATTTGCACCACTTCTATAGGCCCGTTCCTCATCCTGCTTCGCTGACTCTGTACTTATCATGATAACTGTGGATGAGCGTAGCTCGTCACGTTGTCTGATTTCTTGGCATAGTCGGTACCCGTCCATTTTTGGCATGTTGATATCAACTAAGAACAGATCAATAGGAGCTTTAAGCGCTTTCTCTAATGCCTCTACCCCATTTTCAGCCTCTTCTATGTGACGGTTTATAGAAGAAATGACGCCTTTGTGAAACATACGAACTGTAGTAGCGTCGTCAACAATCATTATATTCTTCATCTCACTCACCCCCTGTCATAGGTTTTTGGTAAGCAATCACATCACCAAATCTTTTAATTTTAAACATAGACGATATGCGACTCATCGACTCAGAATGACCGAGAAAAATATACCCCCCTGGCTTCATAGCATCGTACAAAACTTGTGCGGCTCGCTTGCGTGAGTCATCGTCGAAATAAATCAATAAATTCCGACAAAATATGAGATCAAAATGTCGAAACTGCTTCATATTGCTTGAAGATAAAATGTTGGCGAGAGTGAATGAAACAGAATCGCGAATATCTTCAATTAGTTGGAATTGCCCGTTGTTTTCTACAAAGTATTTTCTTTGAATATCCACTGGAATATTTTGTACCGAGCGTTTTGAATAGAGCCCTTTCTGTGCGGCTTGCAATACCTTGCTATCGATATCTGAAGAGATTATTTCTACATCTCGATGTGATATTCCTTTCCAATATTCAAGTAATTGAATTGCGATAGAATAAGGCTCTTCGCCAGTACTAGAAGGAACCGACCAAATTCTGAGATCTTCACTAGGCTGACGTATACTATCAAGCTCGTCCATTATATGTTTTGTCATGGCAGAAAACTGATAGTCTTCACGAAAGAAGTAAGTTTCGTTGACTGTCATGGCATTCACCAAGTTTTGAAATTCATCACCGCTTGCCTGAAATCGCATGAACGTAAAGTAGCTTTTAAATGTTGTATGCCCCGTGACTTTCATTCGTTCATAGAGCCGTTTATCAACGAAATAACGCTTCCCATCTTCAAAGTGAATACCTGTTTTTCGATAAAACAGTGAGCGGAAGCGCTCAAAATCTGCTGTTGAAATTTTGTCTAATGATGGACTATTCATCAGCTGAACCCAGCTGTTGATAAAGAATATTGATGACAAATTCTATGTACGTATTACCAGCATGTCGTTTAGCAACCAATGGTAATACTTCCAACGTTGTGCCGTCGCCTACCTCTGTGAGTTTGTCTAATGCGGTTCCTACAACATTTATGTCTGTATCCGTTAGTGCAATTTCATGTAGCCAGTTTGTAGCCTCTTTGTGTGCAACAGCGCCAATAATATCGACACAGAAAATTCGTAAATCTGGATCGTTATCATCGATGATATTGTCAATTTGAGAAGCGAACTCAACAGGATTGAGCTGAAAAAGTTCTATAGCTCCATTTCGAACCTGAACGTTTTCTGATTTGAGCAAATCAAGCATCCCATTTGCTGTCTTTGACGAAAACTTCCTGTCTAAAGCAGAGAATAGCGCCTCAATAATAGTAACGTCAGTCTCTTTATGAAGCCGTTCGATGAACACTTCGTCCGAAGTGCCACTGGCCCTTAAATCACGAATTGCCCAGCGTCTGACCTCTATGTCGCATGAGGATAAATCGCGAATTAACTGTTCGTAAGTTCTGGCTGTTGCACGGCGTTCTGACTCGCTCGATTCAGTTTCAAAACTAACTTCATTTTTCTTTTTCAATCCCATTCGAATCCCCTCAGCTGCACAGTGCGTTCAATTTTCCGGAAATATGATGGCTATCAAGGGTAAAACTGGCACATCCAGCCTCTATTAACTCTTTAGGCATGCCAAACACCACTGCAGACTTTTCACTTTCGGCAATCGTTATAGCCCCACCTTTGAACGCTTTACTCATAGCTTGCGCCCCGTCATACCCCATTCCGGTGAGTTGGACACAAAGCATATTCATCGGCTCATAGCAGGAAAGTGCTGACTCAACCATGCGATCTACACTCGGGTGCCACAGAAAAGAAGGGCTAGATGGAACCGGCCTAATAAAAATGTCTTGGCCTGATTTTGAGAATACGACGTCCGAATCCCCCTTTGCTATATACACGCAGCCGCGCTTCAATTTGGTTTTATTGCCGGCTTCCATGACAGGAAGTGGGCAAATTCCATCCAACCGATTGCTTAGTGCGCTAGTAAATGAAGCAGGCATGTGCTGAGCAATAACGATAGGTGCCGGAAAATGTGGTGAAAGCTGAGTTAATATTTCCTCCAATTTTTTTGGACCGCCCGTTGAAACTCCAATAAGCACGACATCCACCTGCCGGTTTGAAGATGTATTCTGCGGGACAGGGGCTGCAGCTGAATTTACTTTTCGAATTGATCTTACTGGCTTAACAGCGTTCGTCAGAGCATGGACTTTATCAATCAGCGAAGCTTCTATATCTGCAATATCACGTGATACGGTTCCGCCAGTTTTTAGTACAAAATCGGCGGCGCCTAAGGTGAGCGCTTCTAAGGTGACAAACGCACCTTTTTGAGTGAGCGATGAAACCATAATGATTGGGCAAGAGTATAAGTCTTTCAAAATAGCTAAACATGTCATCCCATCCATCACGGGCATATTGATGTCTAACGTAATGCAGTCTGGTTGAAACTCAACGGCTTTGTTCAGTGCTTCTTCTCCGTTGCGCGCTATGTCAACCACAAACCCCTCCCTGATGAATAGGCCAGAGAAGTGTTTACGCATAAGAGCGGAGTCATCGACGATAAGAACTTTAATGGGCATTTCTTGACCTCTCAAGCGATAAAATGTTTAACCACGGGCAGTTTCTACAGCTTTGTCGTGAAGCAAAACGCTAGGCTCGATAAGTTGGATAATGCGTTTTTCATCGCTGAGCTTTATTAACCTGTTTAAAAATTCACTTTGTGAATCTGATAAGGAAGGTGCTTTTTCAATCGCATTTCGCACCACGGTTTTTACTTCAACAACGCTGTCTACAATGAAACCTGTACGTAACTTATTTTTCGTCAGTACAACAATCCTCTGACGCTCACAGCTTTGCGACGAAGGCAGATTTAAACGGCTTCTCAAATCGATAACAGGTAAGACTGTACCTCTTAAATTAACAATACCTTTCAGGTAGTGAGGAGTGCCTGGCACACTCTCCAGCTTCTCTGGAACACGAGTTATCTCCTGTGTGTCTTCAATACTAACGCCATACTCCTGTCCCTCAATCCAGAATATGACGTACTGTTCATAGTCGTCTTCGCCCGCCGAGTCTTGCTTAACCTCGGTCACGTTATCCTCTCCTATAAGATCGGTTTCCATGGTATTTAGCGTATGTGATAATGAACGCATGAAAATATTCTCCAACGAAATTATTGAAACTAAACTTTTACCGCCGTCTCGTCGGTAAACCGCTTCAAGGAAGCCAGACTCTGCGCCATCGTTACAAACACTAGGAACAGGCTCCATCTCATTACTGCAAATTGACATGACGTTGCTTACCTTAGCGACAACGAAGCCAATACTTCCATAATGTGCGCTATGTATGATCACAATTCTGCTTGCATCGTTAATTTGAGAACTTTTCATGTGTATGGTCGACGCAAGATCGATAATAGGAATAATTCGCCCCCTGAGATTAACAAGCCCTAAAACACAAGGTAGGCTATCGGGTAATTGCGACATGACATCTGGTACCCGCACTATTTCTTGCACGTCCTGTAGATGCAGGGCAAAGTCTTGACCATCCAGCGAAAAACAGACAAGTTGCTGCAAGTCATCTGCCTCTTCTTCAATACTGGCCTTACTGTCAGCTGATGCAAAGTGAGAAAGGGTGGCATTTTGCGATTCTACTTTTGCTATTGATTGTGCTTTAGCTAAGGAAGACACATTCAGAATTTGCTCAACAGGCCTGTCTGCTTGCTTTATAATTCCGTCTAAATAGTCGTAAGCCACAGCTATCTTTTTACTATCGCTGTCGACCACGCAATTGCTTGGCACGCTGTACACTTTGAGAACTCTGTCTACAAGGAAACCAATACTCCCAAGCTCTGTATCAACTACGATAACGCGATTCACATCGGATACCGCTGAAGGCGTGCTAAGTAAAATCATTGACAGATCGTAAACTGGCAGCACATTTCCTCTCAGATTTGCCAGTCCTTGCATTTGAGGCGGACCTAATGGGACAGATACCAAAACTGGAACTCTGATGATTTCTCCGACTGATACCATTTGGAATGCAAAACATTCTTCTTGGATTAAAAAAGAAACAAATTGTTTTTCAACATCTGCGCTATCAGTGTGAACTTGTTCGGTTATACTCATCACTGCCTCCTCATCTCGACCGCTTCGTTTTGACCACTTTGCACAAACCACATCTTAATGACCGATTTCTATTAACCAATTCAACTAGCCGTTTTGCATTTCATCAGCTACTGATGCAATTTCTTCAATGGACTTAGCGAGTAACTCCATTCCCCTACTCTGCTGCTCAGCAGCCACAAGTGCTTGCTGACAGTTACTGCTGGCCTGTTCATTGGCAGTAGCAATTTGCTCGAGTCCTTTTTGCGCTTGTGTTACCCCCGCTGATATTTCCTGCCCACTGTCTTTCATTCCTTGGTTGAACTTAATAATTTCGCCAATATCAATACTGATTTTTTCCACATCCTTCATTGTTTGCTGTGCTTTTTGAACTTCTCGTGATGCGTTTTCTGCAACATTAGTAAGGTCAAATTTGACTTTAACTGTTTGATCTTGAATGGCTTTTATTAAGTCTTTGATTTGCTCTACGTTTTCCGCCGCTTCATCTGCTAAACTTTGAATATCGGAAGAAACGACAGCAAAGCCTTTTCCAAATTCGCCCGCTCTTGCAGCTTCCACAGCACCGTTAACCGCTAACATGCTAGTCTTCACGGATACTGTGGTAATAGTGTCTATAACTTTATCGATCTGTCGGGTCATTGCTTCCATGGTAGAAATGGATGAGACATTTTCTTTGCTGGTTTCAAGCGCGATATCAATTCCCGACACCATCTCTTCGATAAGTGTTTTATTCGTTGCGAGTAAGACAGAAATGGATTCACCTTTTTCTAAAGCTGTATCACATTGTGAAGAGGCTTTATCCACACCCTCTCGCAGAACTTCAATGTTACCTACCGCCTGGTCAACCGCGCTTGCAGCTTGCTGAGCACCGTTGTTAACCTGAGTAAGAGCGGTTGATATTTCTGTTGATGACCGACTGATCTCTTCGAGAGTCGCAGATAGTTCTTCAGCAGAGGAGGCGACTTCTTCTGCGCTTTTATTAATGTCCGTGCTATTGCGTAGCTCCTCGGTTATGATTTCGAGCGATTGTGCGGCTTGCTCTGCTTGGGTCAGTGCAGCGCTTTGTTCAGCGACATTAGATGAAACCTCTTGGGCCGCTGATGACTGCTCTTCCGCTGCGCACGATATTGCTTCTGAAGCAGTCTGAATTTCTGTTGCAGCATGTTCCATTGATTTAACCTGAGCTTGAAGCTCATAAGCACCATTCGAAATTGCTTGCATATCCTCTTTTATCGTACTGAGCTGCGAAGTAACTGTTTCTCCTTTTTTTACTTCTTCCAGTGCTGACTCAGAGGATGATTTAACAGAGTCTGAAACTTGGTTCGACTGCATTTGAATAGACTCGATTTGCTTTGCAATTTCAGATGCACTCTTATCAGATACTTCTGCCAAAGCACGCACCGTGTCAGCGACAACCGCAAACCCCTTTCCGTGCTTACCAGCTCGCCCCGCTTCAATTGCTGCATTGAGCGCAAGAAGATTAGTTTGGTCAGCAATACGAGTCACTTGTTTGACCGCCTCGCCAATGTTGGAGGCCTGCTGCTCTAATTCACTCATCATTACAACAGAACGTGATTGATTTTCAGATGCCACCTTTACGCTTGACATAATAATCGCCAAATCATTAACCACTCTTTCAATGTATTTCTCTAGCTCGTTGGATTTACCCAACGTCGCGGTAGATAGCTCAGTTTGCTCTGTTAAACCGCCCGCAATTTGAGTGATAGCTGCCAAACTTTCTTGGCTTGCACTACTTGACTCTTCTGCTCCAGCCGATATTTCACTAACCGCAGTTGAGAGTTGATCTGTAGCACTCGATGATTCGTTGATTCCACTTGCAAGCTCAGTTGTTGCCGTTGCAATCCGCTCAGCTGCTTGTTGTTGCCTCGCTAGCGTGCGTGCCTTTTTACGTGCATCTTCCGCTTGTTTCCTCATTCTAGCGTCAACATTAACGGTGGGGGCAGAGCTTTGCTCGGTGTTTTTTTTGAGTGCCATGGGTTACCTCAGTACGGTTCAGAATAGATACACATTTACTATCAGCGACTTTCTGAATAATTTAGGTATAAATCAAAATACTAAAGTATAGAAATAACGAACTAAGAAAATGATCCCGCTACAGAGATTTCGAAAAAACGAGCAGAATACACAAATGACACTAATGTCACATAAAAGTAAAATATTGATCTGCAAGATAAAATGTAAAACGCTGACAATTGAAAAAACGTCAATTATCTTTCGTCTAATAAGAGAAAGTTTGAAAAGAAAATTTTTGAGTTTTTGCGTAACTGAACGACATTTGTATGACGTTCATTACGAAAAAGAGGTTAGGGAAGTGTTAAAGCTTGTATAATGGGTTTGTTCGCCGCAGGGAATTCATCGCTGTTAATGTCACTCAATGACTGCCAGCGTGAAGACTGCCCTTCTTTGCCGTGGGGCTCGCCGGTAAATTGCGTCACGCGATGCACATCTAGTTTTACGCGCTTATCGCCATAGTCATGCTCGATAAGTATTAACGGCTCGCTAGATAGCACGTCTATGCCAATCTCTTCGGCAAGCTCTCGCTTAAGTGCCTCAGTAACCGTTTCTCCGCTTTCCACTTTTCCACCGGGAAACTCCCATTTCCCGCCTTGGTGAGCGTCTTTTGCGCGAAGGGTGGTAAAGATATCATCGCCGCGGGCAACAACGCCCACGGCAACATGTACCACTTTCATTAACTTAATTTACCGTGGCACTGCTTATACTTCTTACCCGAACCACAGGGGCACGGATCGTTACGGCCTACTTTAGGGCCATTTCTTACGGCAGTACGTGGCGTATTACTGGCCTCTTCTGGCTGCGTTTCAGAAGCATCTTGATGCTCAAAGTTTTTAGGTACGTCATCGGCTTGGCGACGCTGCTCTTCCACTTTTTGCACGTCTTCTTCTGCCTGTACTTTTACGCGGGCAAGAATGGTAATAACTTCAACTTTTAAGGTCTCTAGCATTTGTGAGAATAACGCGAAGGATTCTCGCTTGTACTCTTGCTTTGGATTCTTCTGAGCATAGCCACGTAAGTGAATACCTTGGCGAAGATGGTCCATAGCCGCCAAATGCTCTTTCCAGTGGCTGTCTAGGTTTTGTAGCATTACCGCTTTTTCAAACTGACGTAGCACTTCAGGCCCTACTACTTTTTCTTTCACTGTGTAAGCACCTACTACTTCACCATGAATGCGTTCACGAAGCTTCTCTTCATAAAGCTTGTCATCGTTTTCCAACCATGACTGCACCGGCAAATCCACAGCGAAGTCTGCTTTCAAGCGTTCTTCTAAGCCCTTCACGTCCCACATTTCTTCAAGAGACTGCGGTGGAATGTATTCGTCTACAACGCTCGTGATAACGTCTTCACGGATAGCAGAAATTGTTTCGCTGATATCGCCTTCATCGAGTAGTTCGTTACGCTGCTCGTAAATAACTTTACGCTGATCGTTAGCCACGTCATCGTATTCAAGAAGCTGTTTACGGGTATCGAAGTTACGACCTTCCACTTTGCGCTGTGCGTTTTCAATAGCGCGCGTCACCCAAGGGTGTTCAATAGCCTCGCCACGCTCCATGCCTAAACGCTTCATCATGTTGCCCATTTTTTCAGAGGCAAATATGCGCATAAGCGCGTCGTCTAACGATAGATAGAAACGACTTGAACCAGGGTCACCCTGACGGCCTGAACGTCCGCGAAGCTGATTATCGATACGACGAGATTCATGACGCTCGGTACCAATGATATGTAAACCACCAGCAGCGAGTACTTCGTCGTGTCTTATTTTCCACTCTGATTTAATTTTCTCTACCTGAGCGTCGGTAGGATTTTCAATATTTTCAATTTCAGCCTGCCAGTTACCGCCCAATACAATATCGGTACCACGACCGGCCATGTTAGTCGCAATAGTTACGGCACCCGTTTTACCCGCCTGTGCCACTATGTCAGCTTCATGCTCGTGGAATTTGGCATTCAGTACTTTGTGCGGAATCTTCGCTTTTTTAAGAATACGCGAGATAAGCTCAGAGTTTTCAATTGATACTGTACCTACTAAGGTAGGCTGTCCACGTTTCACGCAGTCTTTTATGTCCTCTACTATCGCTTCGTATTTTTCTTCAGCGGTTAGGTAGATAAGGTCAGCCATGTCTTTGCGCTGCATTGGCTTGTTGGTAGGAACAACCACGGTTTCTAAGCCATAAATATGCTGAAATTCAAACGCTTCTGTATCTGCCGTACCTGTCATACCCGCCAATTTGTTGTATATGCGGAAGTAGTTCTGGAAAGTAATTGAAGCAAGCGTTTGGTTTTCGTTTTGAATGCGTACGCCTTCTTTCGCCTCTACCGCTTGATGTAAACCTTCAGACCAACGACGCCCATCCATCGTACGACCAGTGTGTTCATCAACAATAACAATCTGATCTTCTTTAACAATGTAATCTACGTCTTTAGTAAATAGCTTGTGGGCACGCAGTGCAGCATTAATATGGTGCAGCAGTGAAATATTGCCCGCAGCAAATAGTGATTCGCCCTCTGGTAGCACGCCTTCTTCCTGAAGAATTTCTTCCACATGCAGTTGCCCGCGCTCAGTTAAGTGAATCTGCTTGGCTTTAAGGTCGATGGTGTAATCGCCATCACCCTCTTGGCCTTCTTCATCTTCCTTTTCTTGCTGTACAAGTTGAGGAATTAACACGTTGATTCTGCGATAGAGCTCTGAACTATCTTCAGCTTGGCCGGAGATGATCAAAGGCGTCCGCGCTTCGTCAATTAAAATGGAATCAACCTCATCCACTACTGCGTAGTTAAGTGGACGCTGCACTCTGTCTTGGGGACTAAATGCCATGTTGTCGCGAAGGTAATCGAAACCGAATTCGTTGTTCGTACCGTAAGTCACATCAGCTTGGTAGGCTTTGCGCTTTTCCTCTGATGACATGCCCGGCACGTTACAACCGACTTCCATGCCCAAGAAGTTGAACAGTTGATTACTCCACTGCGCATCACGCTTGGCAAGGTAGTCGTTCACAGTAATAACGTGAACACCTTTACCCGATAATGCATTTAAGTAGGTAGGCAAGGTTGCAGTTAGCGTTTTACCTTCACCAGTACGCATCTCTGAAATGTTGCCTTGATGCAGTACCTGACCGCCCAACATTTGCACGTCGAAGTGACGCATGCCGTATACGCGTTTACTGGCTTCTCGCACCGTCGCAAACGCTTCATTTAGCAACGCATCTAGGGTTTCACCCTTTTCAATGCGCGCTTTAAATTCGTCGGTTTTTGCTTTTAGCGCCTCATCAGAAAGCTTTTCATACTCTGCTTCCAGTGCATTGATGGCATCTACGTTTTTACGTAATTTTTTTAATAGACGGTCGTTTCTACTTCCGAATACTTTTCTAAGGATGCTTGAAAACATTAGCTTTTTTATTCCACTACTTGTCGAGACGCCATACCAAAGGTACAGCAAAAATTAATTGTATAAGACTGAAGCCACCATGTGACATTGCCTTGCGATTTTCACATAAAATGCGATTTGTAGTGATTAACACTGTTAAAATATGCACTTTATATTGACGCAGGAATTACCCTACTTACCTGGCTGCTACCTTTATTTTTTTCTTACGTAAGGTAGAGGATCGACTTGTTTTCCGTTTCTTATTACTTCGTAGTGAACATGAGCGCCAGTCGAACGACCGGTATTGCCCATTTTAG
This sequence comes from Alteromonas sp. LOR, assembly GCF_000753865.1. Classification (GTDB taxonomy): domain Bacteria; phylum Pseudomonadota; class Gammaproteobacteria; order Enterobacterales; family Alteromonadaceae; genus Alteromonas. The sequence continues at coordinate 107,368 of NZ_JQFW01000056.1, forward strand.
CGATAGGTTGTCCCTTGGTAACCACATCACCGATGGAAACAGACAGTGTGTCGTTGTGCCCATAGCGGGTAACGAATCCATCTCCATGATCAATTTCTACTAGTTGGCCATAACCGTAGCGATCACCTGCCCAGGTAACAATACCTGCAGCTGTTGTCACTACGTCTACACCCGCCTCTCCAGCAAAATCCAGCCCTTTGTGCATAGCTGATTCGCCAGTAAACGGGTCGGCCCGCATACCGTAATAAGATGACAACCATCCCGACGCAATCGGACGACCAGATAATCGACTCTGCTCTTGGATATGGTGACCCCGAACCAAACTTTCAAGCATAGCTAGCTGTTGCGATTTCAAATCGAGTGATTGCTCTAGCTTGGCTATCTCATTGAGGATGGGGTCGGCTTGGATGTTGTCTGGTATCGATACCGGTACGAAAGCGTCCAGGTCAGCCGCTGACATACCTAATTCTGTTGCAATTTGTTTGCCTTGCTCGTCAAGAATGGTTGCTTGTGCCGAGAGTTCGGCCACACGTGAGAGCAGTGCTTTTAATTTTGTCGTGGTTTGATTTTTTAGCGCGTTGATGTCTTCTTTAGCGCCATCGACTTGTGATTGAGCTAAGCGAACCCGAGCAACGTCTTCAGGAACAGACTCTGTTGAACGGCTCGACACCAGCATAAAAATAGATGTGAGCACAGTTGCGCTCACAAGCGTACGGACACTGATACTGTGCCGATAGCGTGTATTTTTACCTGCTAGTGTAATTGTTAACTTCATACCACAAAACGGAATTGGACTTCACACTCGAACGTGTTCTTTGCGCGCTAGGCTAATTCCCTAGGGCTTTATTATTAATGTCGAGACGGAATTCTGTAAATTATCGGCTTACTTTATCATTTATTGAAACGATTGCCACGTGAAAAAAAACCGCCAAGTTGGCGGCTTTTTCAAATTATGCTAATACGGGTTGTGCGTAGCGTATTGGCGCGGACTCCTGAGAGTCATACGTCACGAACTCCCAACAATCTTGTTGTGCTAATAGTGCATTCAGCAGCTTGTTATTTAGACCATGACCGGTTTTATACGCTCTCAGTTCGCCGATTAAGCTGTTTCCGCCAAGGTACAAATCACCGATAGCATCCAAAATCTTATGCTTCAGGAATTCATCGTCGTAGCGCAACCCTTCAGGGTTTAACACGCGAAACTCGTCAAGGGCCACAGCGTTTTCCATGCTGCCACCTAATGCTAGGTTATTCGCATTCATATACTCAAGATCGCGCATAAAACCGAATGTGCGCGCTCTGCTAACTTCGTTAACGTAAGAGCACGAATCAAAATCCATCACCATGTGTTGGCGGGTTTGGCTAATAACGGGGTGGTCAAAGTCGATTTTGAAATCTACACGGAAGCCGTCATAAGGAACCAGCTCAGCCCATTTGTCTTCATCTTCTACGCGCACCGGTTTCTTTATACGGATAAACTGCTTAGGTGCATTTAATTCTTCAATACCCGCCGTTTGAAGCAGAAATACAAACGGACTTGCACTTCCATCCATGATTGGCAGTTCGTTACTGTCAACTTCAACGATGATATTGTCGATGCCTAAGCCAGCAAGAGCAGAAGCAAGATGCTCAACGGTCTGAATTGTCACACCGTCTTCGTTATTTAAACACGTGCACAGCATGGTGTTCCCTACCGCGTCGGCGCGAGAAGGAATATCAACATGAGGGATAAGGTCAACACGCCTAAACACGATTCCCGTGTTCGCAGGCGCAGGCCGGAGAGTCATCGTGACCTTTTCCCCTTTATGAAGCCCAATGCCGGTTTCTTGAACCGGATGCTTGATTGTACGTTGTCTAATCATTTGCTTATGCTTTTACCTTTTAAAAAAGCGGGCGCGAATTATAGTGAGTTATTACTCACATGTCAAAAAACACACAAATTGTGGAATTTCTCCCACTGCTTTGCCTGAGCAGAAATACTGAATAACTTGCTTCAACAAGCGGCGAAGTAGTTTACAAAGCACCCCGTGCTTGCTCGCAGTTTATCCAACCAGTGCTTGTTTCACTCTAAGCTTAGGACTCTAACCATAATGCTCTAGCCTTAACACTCTGACCTTAACACTATGACCTTAACACTGTGAGTACATTACTCAGACCACAGAAAAACTAAAAGATTCCCCGCAGTTTCCTGACGTTTTTCGCAGATTTTTTCAAATGCCTCGAAAAATTTTCGAAAACGCCAGGCAGTGCGTTAGTCTGCCTGCTTACGCAAAAACGCAGGAATATCTAAATATTCCAAATCATTGTCAGGCTGTGCACTGTCTTCTGCTTTTAATGCTTGGTTGCCTTCGGTACCACCAACAGAAGAGCGTGATTCGGATGTATTGCTATTACTACCGTACTCTTTAGCAGGCTGAGTTAAGCGAGAACCTTCAGTGCTAACTAACGAAATATCAGCCTTACGCTCTGCACCAATACCCGTGGCAACAACAGTGACACGTAGCTCGTCCGTCATTTCCATATCGATAACGGTACCAACAACAACAGTAGCGTTTTCAGATGCAAATGCTTTAACCGCATTACCCACGGTTTCAAACTCGTCGATAGCAAAGTCTGGGCCCGCTGTAATGTTAACAAGAATGCCTCGCGCACCTGATAAATCGATATCTTCAAGCAGTGGACTCGCAATAGCTGATTCAGCTGCTTCTTCAGCACGGTCTGGACCGCTTGCTGCACCGCTGCCCATCATGGCTTTACCCATTTCAGACATAACAGTTCTTACGTCGGCGAAATCCACATTGATCAAACCAGGGCGTGTAATCAGCTCTGCGATACCTTGAACCGCACCGCGTAATACATCGTTCGCCGCGCTAAATGCTTGAAGAAGCGGCGTGCCAGGACCCATTACTTTTAACAGCTTTTCGTTAGGGATAGTGATTAATGAGTCAACGTTGTTCGCTAGTTCAACAATACCTTGCTCAGCAAAAGAGGTACGTTTCTTCCCTTCGAATGGAAATGGTTTGGTTACCACGGCCACTGTAAGAATACCCATTTCACGGGCTATCTTTGCCACCTCTGGCGCAGCTCCCGTTCCAGTACCGCCACCCATACCAGCGGTAATGAAAACCATATCGGCCCCATCTAACGCTTGACGAATAGTTTCTCTGTCTTCTTGTGCTGCATCTCTACCGATATTTGGATCGGCGCCTGCGCCTAACCCTTTTGTGACACTTGAGCCAATTTGCAGCGTAATATCTGCATTTGAACTACGAAGTACCTGTGCATCAGTATTCACAGCGATAAACTCTACGCCTTCAATGCTTTGAGACACCATGTGCTCAACTGCATTACCGCCGCCACCGCCTACACCGATGACTTTGATTACGGCTTCTTCGCCGTGACTATCCATTAATTCGAACATACTTACTCTCCGGTTGTACGTCTTTAAAACACTGCACTAGGTCACGTTGTTGACTAATAGCATCCTGCTAGTCTTAATGCCTTTACTGCAGCGCCCCCTAAAAAATTAAAATTCACCTTTGAACCAGCTTTGCACTCGATGAAACAAACTTTCGCTCGATTTCTGCGTACTGGAATTCTTATTATCAGTTTGTACTTTGCCGTATTGCAGTAAACCCACTACAGTTGCAAATCCGGCATCATCAACGTATTCGGCTAGGCCTTTCACATTGATAGGTTTGCCCACGCGAACAGGCATCTGGAAAAGTTCCTCGGCAAATTCAACAGCACCTTCCATCTTCGCGGTGCCTCCTGTAAGCACAAGGCCCGCAGCAATTTGCTCTTCCAGACCACTGGCACGAATCTCATCATGTACCAGTTCAAAAAGTTCTTGATAGCGAGGCTCAATGACCTCCGCTAATGTATGACGAGACATGACTCTGGCAGGACGTCCACCCACGCTAGGTACTTCAATGCTGTCTTCCATACTCACCATATCTTTTAATGCACACGCGTAATTGATTTTAATCTCTTCCGCATTGCTGATAGGTGTTCTAAATATTTTCGCTATGTCGCTCGTAATCTGATTGCCAGCAACAGGTATTACAGCAGTGTGACGAATTGCGCCATCAGTGTAAATAACCATATCCATGGTACCGCCACCGATATCAACCACACACACGCCTAATTCGCGCTCATCGTCAGTGAGTACTGCATAACTTGAGGCCAGTGCAGAGAAAATGAGCTGGTCTGCGTTTAGTTCGCAGCGCTCTACACATTTCACCATATTTTTAGCCATATCGTCTGCACAGGTAATGATGTGTGCATCGGCCTCCATACGCACCCCTGACATACCAATGGGGTTTTTAATCCCCTCTTGCACATCAATAGTGAATTCTTGTGGCAACACGTGAAGCAGGCGTCTTTCAGCTGCTATTGGCACACTGCGCGCCGCGTGAATAACATTGTCCACGTCTTCTTGTGTCACTTCTTGATTATTAATCGGCACCATGCCGTTTTCGTTCTGGCATTTAACATGACGTCCTGAGATAGACATAAATACCGACGAAACACGACAATCTGCCATTAATTCCATTTCATTAACAGCACGTTGTACTGATTTTACCACTAAATTCAGATCGTTAACGCCACCTTTATCCATGCCTTTCGATGCATGAGTGCCCACACCAACAATACTGATTTGATCATCATCTAGTACTTCGCCCACCACGGCCTTAACTTGGCTGGTGCCGATATCTAGTCCTACAATCAGATTGCGTTCCGCAGGTTTTGACATGGTTTTCTTAACTCTCTTTGTTTGTCGTGTTGCTGTTGTCGTTTTCATTCCAACCAACAGCTACACCAGTGTCATAGCGAAGGTCGACGTAACGTACAGCCTTCTCTTGTTGCGCTAACAGTGGATACACATCGATAAAGCGCTGTAGCCTATCGATAAAATCCTGGCGCCCTAAATTCAATCTAATGCCATTTTCTAGCTGTACCTGCCAAGCAAATCGCTCGCTGAGTGACAGTTCATCAATAGCCATATTGGTAGTGCCTATCAGTGCATGCATGCTATTAAAGCCTTCTAGCGCCGTTTTCTCACTACCACCGGGACCATACAGCCGCGGCAAATCAATCTCAACGCCTTCATCATTAAAGGTGTCGCCGTACGGATTAAGCAGTAAGTCTTCGTTCCACTTTGCAACGGCTTGCTGCTCAACCAAGTAAATCTTCAGCGTGTTCGGCCACTTTTTGCGAACCGACGCGCGGTATACCCATGACTGTGCTTCAACTAACTCGAACACGTCATTAACATCCAAAGCAAAAAAACTGCCGGGCTGCGCCTTTCTAATCAATCTCTCTAGCTTAGTGATATCGATGTGCTGGTAATCCCCAGAAAAATCGATAACTTGTACCGGCATTTGTTGTTCATCATGCAAGTATTGGTTGGCCTTCATACCGCCAAACACCACACCAGATATCACCAACAGCAAAAAGAGTAAGCCGGCCCACATTGTGCGCCTATTGTTTTTCGGCGCTTTAGCTTTTGAACCTGCGCCCGACTCTTCAGCGGCTTTAGTCATTCGCGCGGCTTTTGTCATTCGCATTGCTAGCAACGCTATCGAAGCTCGTTGATAAAATGCTTAACACCAACTCATCGAAGCTCAGCCCTGCCACTTTTGCTGCCTTTGGCACTAAGCTTTTTTCAGTCATCCCGGGCACCGTATTCGCTTCTAGCAAATAAAACTGGCGCTGGTTGTCCTGCATCACGTCTACTCTTCCCCAGCCGCTTCCTGAAATAGCGTCAAAAGCGCGAGATGCTAGTGATGCCAGCTGCTCTTCTTGCGCTTCTGATAAGCCGCTTGGGCAAAAGTATTCGGTTGTATTATCCTGATATTTCGCAGCATAGTCGTAGAACGTGTGAGGCGTAGACATACGGATTGACGGTAAAGCCTGCCCCTGAACAACAGAAACAGTAAACTCAGGGCCGTCGATATACTGCTCTAGCAATACTTGACTGTCATATTGAAAGGCATCTTGAACAGCCGTTTCTAGTTGTTCAGCGCTTGTCACCTTTGCCATGCCAATACTCGACCCTTCTTGAGCCGGTTTTACCATGACCTCATTTCCCAACTTTTCTATTATAGCGCTGCACTTACCAGCATCAAAGCGCCTTTTGTCAGCAATTTCATATTTCGCTGTAGGTAAGCCAAGACTTTGCCACACCTGCTTAGTGTGGATTTTGTCCATTGCCAGTGCAGAGCCTAAAACTCGACTGCCAGTATAGGGAATTTTGAGCAGCTGAAGTGCCCCTTGCATAGAGCCATCTTCACCGCCGCGACCGTGCAGCATAATAAGCGCGCGATCGACTTTTAAGTCAATTAAATCGGTAAGCGGGCGCTCGGCAGGGTCAAAAGCAAAGGCATCAACCCCTTGTCGTAACAGGGCGTTTAACACCGTGTTACCCGAATTAAGCGATACCTCACGCTCGGCAGAATCACCACCAAGTAACACTGCAACTTTGCCGTATTGCTCTGGTGTATGAGAAGTCACCATTGGCTTAAGCATGGTCACCTCCTTCGCTAGCAAGCTTCGCTGGCTCTAATTCACAAGCCGCTAATCGTTTTGAAATTTGACCGATATTGCCTGCGCCCTGCGTCATAACAATATCGCCGTCTTGTAATATGTTCGCCAATATTGTGGGCAACGCCTCTTTATCGCCCACATACACAGGCTCTATTTGGCCTCGTTGTCGAATAGAGCGACACAATGACTTGCTATCTGCCCCTTCAATGGGCTGCTCGCTAGCGGCATACACGTCAAGCAACAGCAGTGCATCAACACTTGATAGCACCTCAACAAAGTCTTCGTACAAATCTCGAGTTCGCGTGTAGCGGTGAGGCTGATAAACCATCACTAAGCGATTGTCTGGCCAATTGGCTCGTGCTGCTGCAATAGTCGCCTTTACTTCGGTAGGGTGATGGCCGTAGTCATCGACTAAACACACTTCACCTTTACTGGTATTAAACGTGCCTAATTGTTCGAATCGACGCCCTATACCGCCAAAGCTTGCCAGTGCGCTTACTATCGATTCATCATCAATGCCTTCATCACAGGCTACCGCTATGGCGGCGAGCGCATTGAGCACATTGTGATTACCGGTTAAGTTGAGCATTATCTCAAGGGGCTCAGCATCAGGTCGGTGTACAGTGAAATTCGCTTTACCAAAGGACAGCGTAATGTTCTTGGCGCGATAGTCGTTATGCTCCTCAAAGCCATAAGTGACAATGCTTCTGCCTATACGCGGGCGTATTTCTTGAATATTAGTATCATCGCCACACACAATGGCCTGACCGTAAAACGGCAGGTTAGACAGAAAATCCACAAAGGTATCTTTAACCTTTGAGAAGTCGCCGCCATAGGTATCCATGTGGTCGGCTTCGATATTGGTCACTACAGAGACCATAGGCTGTAGATGCAAAAATGATGCATCGCTTTCATCAGCCTCAGCAATTAGGTAACGACTTTTCCCTAAGCGGGCATTGGTGCCAGCACTATTTAACAACCCACCAATCACGAAGGTTGGGTCGTAGTGGGCCTCAGCAAAAATGGTCGAAATTAAGCTGGTCGTGGTCGTTTTACCATGAGTACCAGCAACCGCTATTCCGTGGCGAAAACGCATTAGCTCAGCAAGCATTTCAGCTCGGCGAATAATGGGAATACGGTTTTCTCTTGCGGTGATTATTTCAGGATTTTCCTCGTTAATCGCACTAGAGACGACGATCACATCCATGCCATCGACATTTTCCGCTCGATGTCCAATTTTAACGTCAGCACCTAACTCGCTTAGGCGTTTTGTCATTGGGCCCTCTTGAATATCTGAGCCCGCTATTTGATATCCTTCATTAAGAAGAACTTCTGCAATACCACCCATACCGGCGCCGCCGATACCGATAAAGAAAATATTATTAACCCGACGCATTTGCGGGCTTTCAAATGGGGTTTTAAAAACCATTAGTCCCCTACTCCTACCACTGACTTAATGTGGCTTACTACTTGGTGTGTGGCGTGGGGGCTTGCACATTTACGTGCAAGCTCGCCCATTTTCAAACAGTCCTCTGGATGCTGTATCCAGTGACGAACGGTTTGCCCTAAATTCTCTTTTAATACCGATTGCACAATCATGACGCCAGCGCTGTGCTTAACCAGCGACTGTGCATTTTTAGTTTGATGATCGTCCACCGCATGAGGCAGCGGTACAAAAATCGCCGCTCTTCCCGCCGCCGCAACTTCGCTAACGGTAAGCGCGCCCGCTCTGCATACAATAAAATCGGCCCATTCGTACGCGTCTGCCATATCGTCAATAAAATCACTCACTATTACATCTACTGTATTAGCGCCTAAATTATCGTAGGTCTGTTTTACAGACGAGGCGTTATCTTTGCCGCATTGATGGCGAATGGATAACCCTTTTAATGCGCTGCACACTTGCGGCACTACTTCGTTGAGCACTTGTGCTCCTAGACTGCCGCCAACAACCAGCATATTGAGGGATGAGGCGCTTTTCTCTAAGCTATTCTCCGGGCTTTTTTCTGAGCTATTTTCTAAAATATTGGCCGAGCTATTAACAGTTTGGGATTCGTTTTGGTAAACGCTCTGTAAGTGAGACTTACGAGAGACTTCCCAAATATCGTCTCTTACTGGGTTGCCAACAACGTGCACTTTGCTGGCCACGTTGGCAAATTGCGCTTTCGCATCCTCAAACCCAAGTAAAACGCGATGCGCCACTTTGCTCAATAGTTTGTTCGTCATTCCGGCAGCCGCATTTTGCTCGTGAATAATCACCGGAATGCCAAGAGTCTTAGCGGCTATGCCACCAGGTCCACTCGCGTAACCGCCAAAACCGACGACAATATCAGGATGTATACGCTTGATAATACGCCTTGCCGATAGCAAACTTTTCAGTAGTGCGATGCCACCTTGAATACGCGCTGACATACCTTTGCCACGTAAACCCTTTACCGGAATAAAGTGAATAGGAATATCGTGCTTTGGCACCACGCTCGCTTCCATACGCTCTGCAGTACCAAGCCAATGAATGTCCCACCCTTCTGTGCGAAGCGCGTTGGCTACTGCGAGTCCAGGGAATACATGCCCGCCAGTGCCGCCGGCCATAATAAGACAACGTTTAGTCATTATCGGCCTCCTCGGCTACCCGTGCGAGTATAGCTTTGATACCGGCCTTTCCTTCGTCTTCCGGTTTTGCTTTAGCACTAGAAGAGTTAGATGCAGCCTGTGAAGAAGTATTCGCCCCAGCGCTTTTATCTGAGCTTGGGGCATTTGAGCCTGCAGCATTTGATGTAGAAGCCTTAGTCTTTCTCTTTTCCCCGCGATTTAATGCCTGTACGCCATCTACGCGAAGCTCAAAGTCTATTCGCAATAAAATGGCAACCGCAATCGACATGATAATAAGGGAAGAGCCACCGTAGCTGACAAGCGGTAGCGTAAGCCCTTTTGTGGGTAAAATACCTGCGCTAGCGCCAATATTTACCGCCGTTTGAAAACTAAACCAAATGCCGATACTGTAAGATAGGAAACCGTCGAACGCCCGTCCTCTCTCCAATGCGTGATTGCCAATATGCAGTGCTTTAATCACCATCCACAAAATAAGACCTAACACAGCAAGAACGCCTACAAAGCCCAGCTCTTCAGCTAATATTGCCATCACGAAATCGGTATGGGCTTCAGGCAAAAACTCTAACTTCTGTAAACTATTCCCTAGCCCTTGACCAAACCAGTTACCTCTACCGTAGGCCATTAGCGATTGGGTTAGCTGATATCCAGCGCCGAAAGGGTCGGCCCACGGATCTAAGAACGATGTCACGCGCTTAAGGCGGTATTCTTCAAATACGATAAGCGCAACCACAGCCATAAGCCCAACAAACACTAAAGCGAAGAACTGCCACAACCTTGCGCCAGCTAAAAACAACAGCCCTATTGTGGTGGCAAACATCACTACAACTGTGCCTAAATCTGGCTGCAGTAGCAGTAGTAGCGCAAGTAAGAAGAACACGCCGAGGGGCTTGATAAACCCTTTTAAATTCTCGGTAACTTCTTCATAACGACGAACTAAATACCCAGCAAGGTAGGCAAAGAAAAATAACTTTGCCGGTTCGGCTGCTTGAATGGTAATGGGCCCAAGTGCTAACCACCGGGTACTGCCGTTTACGGTTCGACCAATAAGCAGTACCGCTAGCAATAAGCCTATTGCGGCAAAAAGAAGGTAAGGGTTGGTCACACGCCAAAACTGCATGGGCAGCTGCAATACAGCAATAGCCGCTAAGATGGCGCCGACGATATAAATGCCGTGGCGAATAGCAAAGTGAAAAGGATTACCGTGTAATCGGTCGGCCACGGGCATTGATGCCGAGGTAACAATAATGACGCCTATGCTCATTAGCGCTAGCGCAATCAGCACCAAGGTAGCATCGTAAGGGTACTTTGGCTGCTGCGGTTTATCATGCTTGGCTGCAAATAGCGCGCTGAGTTTGGTAGAGGTTAACATCATGCTGCTAATACCTCTTCAACGGCCTGCTTAAATACATCGCCACGGTGCATATAGTTGTTAAACATATCAATGCTAGCGCAGGCCGGAGACAGCAAAACCACATCGCCATTGCTTGCCACCTTGCACGCACTTTTCACTGCATCGTTTAAATTGCTGCTTATTACGGTGTTGGCAAAAGCAGTGGTGAACAAAGCTGCATCTTTACCGATGGCAAATACGTGTGAGACAAACTGATTCAAATAGGGAGACAGCGCATTTATATCGCCGCCTTTTGCATCTCCACCAGCAATAAGGATGAGCTTACCTTGTGTAACAGGCGCTAACCCTTCAAGGGCGGCAATGGTGGCTCCTACGTTTGTGGCTTTTGAGTCATCTATAAAGCGCACGCCATTGTTTGCGATTTCAACACAGCGGTGTGGAGCACTGGTAAAGCTGCCGATATGCGTTGCCGCTGCCTCTAGACTTATCTCTAGTGCATGGCTCTTATTTAACGCATGGCTCTTGTTCAATGCGTGGCTCTTATTTAACGCATAGCAGAGACCTAGCGATGCCATTACGTTAAGCACATTATGCGTGCCTGCAAGGTGGATGCTACTGAGGCTGCAAAGAGGTTTACCGTTAAAGGTTAGTTGCGGTTTCTCGGTAGAATCGCTAACACCAAAACCATGCAGCGCTTCCCCTAACCCATATTGCAGCTGTGAAACAGATGACGAGTGAGGTGCGACATGATGACCATCGCGCCATACGATGGCCTGCGATGCATTATCAAAAATACGATGTTTTGCAAGAGCGTAATGTTCAAACGAGCCGTGGCGGTCGAGGTGGTCGTCTGACAGGTTGAGGATCGTCGCAGCACAGAGCGACAGGCTTGATGTGGTTTCAAGCTGAAAGCTAGAAAGCTCAAGCACAATAACATCTGCATCAGAATCCAACGTATCTAAAGCAGGAAGCCCTACATTGCCAGCAGCAATCGCTTTAACGCCAAGTGAGTTAAGCAAGTGCGTAGTCAGTAAGGTCACTGTGGTCTTGCCATTTGAACCGGTAATGCCGACAACGGGTTTGGTGTTCAGTCGAGCAAAAAGCTCTATATCACCAATAACTTCAACGCCACATTGCTTCGCTAGCTTAACTTGCTCTATATCCGGCGATAAGCCAGGACTGAGTACTAGCGTATCCACATTATCGAAAAAAGCGGCTGACAAAGGTGCTGTTTCTATTTTGCCCTTCATGCTTGCTTGAATGGCTTCTGGCATTGAAGCCATTATCGATGAAGCTGTAGGTCGTGTATCGAACGCTTTTACACTAGCGCCTTGTTGAAGTAAGAAGCGCACGCAAGCCTGACCTGTTATTCCAAGGCCTCCTACTACATAGCTGTGCTCGCGTACGTTATACGTCATTATCGACTTATCTCAACTTCAGCGTTGCTAGACCTACTAGCACTAAAATAATGGATATGATCCAGAACCGAACAATAACTCTGGGTTCAGGCCAACCCTTCAATTCATAGTGATGATGGATGGGTGCCATTCTAAAAATACGTTGCCCGCGCAGTTTGTAAGAGCCCACTTGTAAGATCACCGACAGCGTCTCTATCACAAACACACCGCCCATAATGATAAGTACCAGCTCTTGCCTTACTAATACCGCTAGCACGCCAAGTGTGCCACCTAGGGCTAACGAGCCTACATCGCCCATGAATACTTGAGCTGGATAGGTGTTAAACCACAAAAAGCCAAGTCCTGCGCCCACCATAGCGGTGCAGACAATCACCAGTTCACTGGTAAGGGGGATGTGTGGAATATTAAGGTAGGCCGCGAAGTTCGCGTTCCCTGTCACATAGGCAAAAACGGCAAACGCACCGGCAACTAAAATGGTTGGCACAATGGCCAAGCCATCAAGGCCATCGGTTAAGTTGACTGCGTTACTCGTCCCCACAATAGCGAAGTAAGTAATAATGATGAAAAATATCCCTAACTGCGGGAATACTTCTTTGAAGAAGGGCACTAGTAGAGATGTTTCTGCACTTAGCGTAGCGCTACTGTAAAGATAAAACGCAACACCCAACGCAATCACTGATTGCCAAAAATACTTCCACCTGGCAATAAGACCTTTTGAGTCTTTGCGTATTACTTTTCTGTAGTCGTCAACAAAGCCAATGATGCCATAAGCCACGACCACGGTAAGCGTCACAAGCACGTATCGATTTGATAAATCAGCCCACAGCAAACCGCTTATTACAATTGCCGCGAGTATGAGTAGGCCGCCCATTGTAGGCGTTCCAGACTTCGACAAGTGACTTTGCGGGCCATCGTCGCGCACCGTTTGGCCTATTTGCATGTTTTGCAAATAGCGAATCATTTTAGGACCGATAAGAATAGCAATCAGAAGCGCAGTTAACGTACTTAAAATAGCCCGTAACGTGAGGTACGAAAATACGTTAAACCCTGAATCGAATTGAGTTAGCCAATCGGCCAGCCACATTAACATTTACTTTGCTCCTCATTACTATCGCACTGTCCGAATGAAGAGGCTTCAATAGCCTTAACGACTCGCTCCATTTTTGAACTACGGGATCCTTTTACCAAAATTGAAATATCTTGGTGTGCTGTCACTACGTCGTCTTGTAGCGAGGCGAGTAAACTGTCAAGGTTGTCGAAGTGACGCCCCCCGAATGATTCACTCGCTAAATGACTTAGGGCACCCATGGTGTAAAGGTAATTTATACCCTGCTGCTTTGCATACTCGCCGACGTGCTGATGGTAATAATCTGACTCATCACCAAGCTCCGCCATATCCCCTAAAATGAATACCTTAGCGCCAGAAAATTCGCCCAAGGTGTTAATAGCGGCTTTCACCGAGGCAACATTGGCGTTGTAAGTATCATCAAGCACTCTTAGCTGCTTGTTAAGCCGCTTTACGTTAAGTCGGCCATCTACTTGATTCATTGCACTTAGCCCTGCGCTTACATCAGCAAGGGTAGCTCCAACATTCAGCGTAAGAGCTGCTGCAAGTAGTGCATTGCCTACGTTGTGAATGCCGGGAATAGTTAGCGCAATAGCTATGTGACCCTTTGGTGTATTAAGCGTAAAAGACGCACAGCCGCTGTCTTTTATTTCAATATCTGTGGCAGTGAAGTCTGCTGCGTTTTTTTGATCAGGTGAAAACGTCAGGGTTTGCTTACCGCTCACTTTGTCCAACCAAAAATCACCAAATTCACTGTCAATGTTCACTATGGCAACGCCATTGTTGCCTAAGCCATCGAATATTTCGCTTTTTGCTCGTGCCACACCATCTACGCTACCAAATCCCTCAAGGTGTGATGCAGCGGCATTAACAATGGTGGCGACATCAGGCTTTACTAGTTCAGTGGTATAGGCAATTTCACCTTTGTGGTTTGCACCAAGCTCCATGACTGCAAAGTCATGATGAGGTTCAAGGCGAAGTAAGGTAAGCGGGACGCCAATATCATTGTTGAAATTGCCCTTTGTGGCCAACACACTTCCGCAACCTTGCAATATGGATGCGCACATTTCTTTTACTGTGGTTTTGCCACTGCTGCCTGTTATGGCGATAGTTTTTGGAGCCACAGAAGCTTTTACTGCCGCCCCTAATAACCCTAAGGCTACTTTTGTGTCTGAAACCTGAATAACGGGTAAGGATGTCGTAATATCTTCGCTAGCGATTATCGCTTTTGCACCTGCACGTTGTGCTTGGTTAACAAAGTCGTGGCCATTAAAATTAGGGCCCTTAAGCGCAAGATAGATAGCCCCTTCGCTAATTATCCGGGTGTCTGTGCTAACGTTTGAAACGTCGCAATCATTTCCTATTAATGTACCGTTTATTTTCTCGGCTACCCAAGACAGCGTTGTAATTATCATTTGCTGTATTCCTGTTGTAGTCGCGCCACTACTGCACGTTCATCGTAATTTGTTTTCGTATCACCAATAATTTGGTAATTTTCGTGGCCTTTACCCGCCACGATGATAATGTCGCCCGCTGCGCTGTGCGCTAAACAGTAACGAATTGCCTTCTCTCTATCGGGGATTGACACCGCAATGTCTGGGTTGTGCACCCCTTCAACAATGTCTTTTGCAATGTCCTCAGGTGCTTCACTTCGACTGTTGTCGGTAGTAATCACTATGCTGTCTGCACCCGTTTCTGCCGCGCGCCCCATCAAAGGACGCTTTCCTTTGTCTCTGTCTCCACCGCAGCCAAATACGCACCACACATTTCCTTGTGTATGCGCCTTAGCGCTGGCAAGCACTTTTTCAAGGGCATCAGGAGTGTGAGCGTAATCCACAACCACATTGGCGTGAGCTTGAAAGGGAAATACTTCCATACGCCCTTCAACGGGTGTAATGGCGTTGACGGCGCTGACCACCTCATTAAAACGCTCTCCCTGCTGCAATAAAGTCGCAATGGCACTAAGCACATTGGCAACATTAAATGCACCAAATAGCGGAAGCGCTATCGCGGCATTCCCCCAAGAGCTTTGAATGTCAAAACGACAGCCGGCTTCGTGGTACTCGGCATTTAGCGCAAAACAATATTTGCTAGCGGGGCTCTTTGCACTCGTAGTTAAAGCGGAGCCTTGGTTTTCATACGTACTGACTGAAACTTCGTTACTAGTTACACCAGTCCACACACGAGTAATGTGTTGTTCTGCCGCATGGTCCCAACGATTACTTTCTTCATCGTTTGCATTTAATACAATTGCCGCAAGCCCCGGTTGTTCTAGCAACAAACGTTTAGCCTTTGCGTACTCTTCCATAGAGCCATGATAATCAAGATGATCCCGGGTTAAGTTGGTCAACACCGCAATATCGGTTTTAACATGACTCAGACGCCCCTGAACCAGAGCATGAGAACTCGCCTCAAACGCAACGTGCTTCACATCGCTTTGCACAAACTCTGCCAACAAGTACTGCATGCGAATGGCATCGGGCGTGGTATTTGCCGCCGACGTCGTCTGCCACTGAGTATCAGCACCTTCAAACACACTGCTACCTAAGGTTCCAATACTGGCACTGCGTGTACCTAGCGCGTCTTTAAGTTGCGTAAGCAATTGAACTGTCGATGTTTTTCCGTTCGTACCCGTTACCGCAACCGATGTCATTTTTTGTGCAGGATAATCGTAAAATGCGCCTGCTAATGTGGATAGCAAATTGGGCAACTGATAAAGCGAAATGATAACGCTATGGTCGCGCATCTCCATAGCGCCATGGTCATCACTGTCGTCAGTTTGCGCCAGAATCACTCGGGCACCTAAGCTGATGGCTTGGGGAATAAATTCACGACCGTCCCTTTCATGACCTTTTATGGCAACAAACGCTGAGCGCGTGCTAACTTCACGGCTATCAAGGGTGAGTCCTTCTACGCGGATATCAGGGGCATCTACGCCAAACTTTGCTAGTAAGGCCCGAACGCTTTGAGTGAAGGCGCTAGCTACCACTTTCACCTCCCTTCAAAAATCGACTGAACGTAACCTGCTTGTCATCGGGGGTAATATTTAATATGTGAAGTGCCCCACCCATAATGGATGAAAATACAGGGGCAGCGGTGTCGCCTGCGTGGTACAAATCGCCACCAGGCTCATTAATAAGCACAACTGTGACTAATCGCGGATCGGAAACAGGGGCTATGCCTGCAAAAATATTCACATACTCTTCGCCATAACCACCCGCTACTGCTTTTCGACTTGTGCCCGTTTTGCCCGCAACACGGTAGCCAGGTACAGCGGCCTTAGTTGCTGTACCGCCACGCTGGGTAACGCTCTCCATCATTTGAACAATGGCTTTTGCATTTTCTTCGCTAATCACGCGCTCGGCCTGCCCTTGCCATGCAGGCTGCTCTGGCGACTTCACCATATTAAGTGGCATTTTAATTCCACCATTGGCGATAGTAGCGTAAAGCCGTGCTAACTGAGCAGTGGTTACCGAAATACCGTAGCCAAAAGACAGCGTGGCTAATTCAAATTTAGACCATCGGCTTCTTTCGTGGAAAATACCGCTGCTTTCCCCAGACATATTAAGCCCAGTGTCGCTCATTAAGCCAAGGTTGTAGTAGGTGTCTAATAAGAAGTTTTTAGGCACAGAAAGCCCTAATTTAGACGTTCCCATGTTGCTTGAGTGTTGAATAATTTCTTCAAGCGATAGTTCACCGTAATTGCGAGAGTCTTTGACTAAACTGCCGCCAAGTCGCATCCAACCAGGACTAGTATCAATAGTATCGTTAGGTTCTACTTCGCCAAACTCAAGTGCCGTAAGCACCGCTAATGGTTTTAATGCAGAGCCTGGCTCAAAGGCATCAGTAATTACGCGGTTACGCATTCTGTGCGGCGCAATATCACTTCTGTCATTAGGATTAAATGACGGTGCGTTTACCATGGCCAATACATCGCCCGTTTTTACGTCAACCACCATGGCTGATGCAGAGCTGGACTGATAATAAATCATGGCTTCTTTAATTTCTTTATATGCTAGAGCCTGGATACGCTGGTCTATAGCAAGCTGAAGATTACCGGCTTTTTCGCCTGCTTTGGTCTCAAGAATTTCTACCTGCCGTCCTTTTGCATCGCGACGGATTTTTCGAGAGCCAGGCGTGCCCGTTAGCCACTCATCGAACATGTGTTCAAGACCTTCAACACCCGTATCATCAACATCGGTGATGCCAATAAGCTGTGCTGATACTTCACCGGTTGGGTAATAACGGCGACTTTCTCTTCTGAGATAAATACCGGGAATATCAAGTTTGTCCACGTATTCGGCCATAGCTGGCGATACCTGGCGCTGCAGATACACAAATCGACGTTTAGGGTTTGCTACCTTCTCTTTCAGCTCAATTACGTCCTGACGTAAAACGTCTGCCAGTGCATCCCAGCGGCGCACTTCATCAAAACCGTTGTTTTCATGGATTACTTTTGGATCGGCATAAATCGCTCTTACCGGTACGCTGACCGCTAATTCAACGCCGTTCCTGTCAGTAATAATACCGCGGTAGGTGGGCATATTGCGTGTACGCAGTGTGCGGCTGTCACCCTGTTGAATAAGCTCATCGGGCTCTATCACTTGAATAAACGCGGCGCGGGCTGCAAGTACCCCAAACACAGAGGTAATAACCACAAGCACAACGAGGAATCGCCAGTGCATGAAACTTGGCGTTACGTTTTGTTTTGCGCCTGTCTTCTTGCGCGACCGAGTAGTCGATACCGTGCTCATTTAAGTCTGACCACCACTTCATCATCGGCAGTAGGACGATACATACCAAGCTGCTTTTCAACTAAGGTTTCGATGCGGTTGTGCTCGGTTAAAGCGCGTTGCTCAAGCACGAGATTTCGCCACTCAACGTCAAGCTCGTCTTTCTCCTGCATTAAGTCCTCTAATGCAATAACTTGCTGTCTATTGTGGTGACTACTCAAAATCACGGCCATAGCACTTGTAATAACCATCAAATACAACAAAACCCGCAACTTGTTGCGGGTCAAATCTGAGACGATAATCAGTATTAAGTTAAAATTAGTACTGGCTTTATTCGGCGTTGTCATAGCTTTTCGGCCACCCGCAATACTGAGCTACGAGAGCGCACGTTATTTATGACTTCTTGCTCAGATGGCTTGATAGCTCGACTAAGCGCTTTTAGCACTTTGTCGGCATCAATTTCGGCTTGAGTAATGGGCATGTTGTGAGGAACCGACTTCCCTTTACTCTGATCTTTAATAAACCGTTTAACCAATCTGTCTTCTAACGAGTGAAAAGAGATAACCGCTAATCGACCTTCTTTCGCCAACACCTGAGTGGCTGCTTTTAACCCAACACGAAGCTGCTCAAGCTCAGCGTTGATATAAATTCGAATGCCCTGGAAAGCTCTTGTGGCCGGGTGCTTATATTTATCTTTCACCGGCACGGCTTCATCGATAATTTTTGCTAATTGGGCTGTACGAGTAATAGGCGTTTCCTTGCGAGTATTCACAATCGCATGGGCTATTCGCTTGCCGAACTTCTCTTCACCGAACTCTTTTATAACTTGCGTGATATCTTGCTCTTCTGCGTGCGCCAACCAATCAGCAGCGCTTTGGCCTTTAGAGGTATCCATACGCATATCAAGAGGGCCATCGCGAAGAAAGCTGAAACCCCGTTCAGCATCGTCAAGCTGAGGTGATGACACACCTAAGTCCATTAATACGCCATCAATTTTCCCCGTCAAACCTAGGGCTTCTATTTCTTCGGCCATATTGCCGAAGGGCGCGTGGATAATACTGAAGCGTTCGTCCTCGGCAAAGCGTTCAGCTGCCTTGATAGCTTGTGGGTCGCGATCAAACGCAATAAGTCTCCCGCCACTACCTAACGCCGCCAAAATGTGCGCAGAATGGCCTCCACGTCCAAAGGTCGCGTCAATATAAATGCCATCTGGCTTAATAGATAACGCCTCGATACATTCATCAAGCAATACGGAAATATGTTTAAATTCGCCTGTTGATGACGTGTTTTGCGATGTCATAAAGAGAAATCCTGTAGCCGTTCGGTAAGTTCAAATTCGCCTTTGCGTTCGGTGTCTATATCAACCTCAATTTGTTGAGCCCAAACATCGGCATCCCAAATTTCAAATTTGTTTAACTGACCAACTAACATGACTTCTTTGGATAGCTTTGCGTGAGCACGCAAAGGTGTAGGTATAAGAATTCGACCGCTTTTATCCATTTCCCCCTCTGAAGCATGGCCTAATAGCAAGCGCTGCATTCTGCGCTCGGCTGGAACCATACTAGAGAGCTTAATGAGTTTGAGCTCGATTTCTTCCCATTCGGGAAGTGGGTAAAGTAGCAAACAGCTTTGCTGTGTATCGACAGTGCAGACAAGTTGTCCCTCACAATCATCCAGCAGCGACTGACGATACCGCGTAGGTATAGCTAGTCTGCCTTTTGTATCCAGATTAATTGCGTTAGCGCCGCGGAACATTCCCCTAGCCTTTTGTTATTTGCTTTTATTTTTCTTACTTTTTGAGTACTAATCTGCAAAGTGATGATGATTTGATCCACATTTCGCCACATTTACCCACTAGGTGACAGTTTAGGTATCATTGATCCCCACTGTCAAGTATAAAAACAACGCCAAGCCCGCGTATTTACTGGCTTTAGACTGTGTGTATATACAGTACTTAGAGGAAGTGTATGATTAGGCATGTAAAAAAGAGAAAAATAATGGGAAAAGAAATTAAGCCTAGAAAAATTAATCGATGAACTGCAGTAAATAGTGTGGCTAACGGGTTAATTTGCGTGAGATACAAAAAGCCCCGCAAAAAGCGGGGCTTTGAAATACGCTAGGCCGTATAGACTACGGTTAAATCTATTATTCGCTTGCTTGTTGCTCTTCAGGCTGAACGGCTGAAAGCTGCATGTTGCGAATTGGGTTTTCTGTCTCGTTAGAAAGCTCAACCAAACGGTTTAATTGACCCACTGACATCATTACCGCGTAGATTGCACCTAAGAAGCCCGCTTTATGTAGCTCAAGTACTTGCTCTTCAGGAAGCTCAAGTAACTTTTTCTCATTGATGCTCATCATGCCAGTTACATTGCGTTGTTTACCGTCTTGGTAAGTTAGGCGAATTTGGATTTGATCAAGAAGGTCTAGCTCAACCACTTTAGCAACAAAACGCTGTGTTAGCATTTCGCTGTTAGCAAGGTCTGCTAAGAACTTCTGACGACCGTCTAGGAACTCGCTTGGCTCGCCAGCATCAGTGAACAGTGCTTGACCTTCACCCGTTGACACTAGGTCGCTGTTCTCATCGATGTATACACCTAATTTGTCGCCGTCAGGACGAACGTCAAACGGATAACGAAGAATGTTCATTGGAACATGAGGGCCTTTCCACGTGTCGCCAGTTAAAAACAAGTTTTGACCTTGTTCCATACCTAGCATAGTGACTACGTGGTGACGCTTTGATGTTGGATCTTCGATGAACACTAGAGGCATAGTTGCCGCAAGTTGTGCAAACTCACGAATTGTTGCCGCAGCAAGGTGAGTATTTTTTGCGAAGCTGAAAGATGAATTTACCGCAACCTTCAGGTCTTTATGCTTTTCTTTATCTAGCGGTACAAAATTAATAGCCATATTTATTTCTCATACTTGTTAACGGTGGCCCCTGCTTTTGTTTTGATAAGTGCGGAGCCACAAAAAATGTAGTTTTGCCGTTCAGGTGATATGTCGTCATCACCCATCGGACGAGCGCTAGGGCGTGTTGACCTCTGATGTACAGCAAAGGTCAACACGCCCAGGGATTCTCCCGAAAATAGCGCCATAAAATAGCGCCATGAAGTATCCCGTATTCGCGCAATGAAGTCACGCAGGCCTCACAATAACAAGTTTTAAATTTTTATTGCAATGTAAACTTGAGGTAAATACGCCCGACCGCTTTAAAAATGAGCAATTGAGGTAAAAACCTAGCTCAATAGGCCTAATAGTCGAAAGGAAGGTAGTAAATAGGCTCTAATAACCCGTTTAGAAAATGCGATAATAAACGATAGAAAAGCAGTCGTTGTAGCCCACCAAAATATGCATTAGGCTCATAGTATCGACTAAGCTCTGGTTTAAAAGCTCTAACACAAGGGCTTTTATCTACACCTAATGACCCACGAGTAATGAAAATAACAAATAAGGAATAAAATAATGAAGGGGCGTCTACCAACAACACACTTTTTAAAAAGTAAGTGTGCACTGGCTATCACCACATTTTTTACCGCCAGCGTATTGTCTGCTGGCGCATTCGCTTTTGTACCATTGTCTCAAGGCCAGGCACAGGACAATGGCCCTGCGGCTTCTAAATCATACAGTGCTTCAGATAAAGCGGTGAGCATTGCCAAGGAAACCATTATTGTCGATGGCCATATTGATGTTCCCTATCGGGTTAAAAATCAGTGGGTTGATGTGACTAAAGCCACCGACGATGGTGACTTTGACTACCCTCGGGCGGTAAAAGGAGGATTAAACGCTCCCTTTATGAGTATTTATGTTCCAGCCAGTTTGGATAACTCGCCCGAATCAACCCAACTGGCACATCTGCTTATCGATTCTGTAGAGGCCATTGTGGCGAGAGCGCCCGATAAGTTTGCCATTGCCAAAAGCCCAAGCGACGTAAAAGCACATTTTAAAAAAGGCATTATTTCACTTCCGCTTGGAATGGAAAATGGCTCACCTATTCAGGGTAACTTAGATAACCTGAAAGACTTTCACGAGCGCGGCATTCGCTATATAACCCTTGCACATAGCCAGTCTAATCATATTTCAGATTCATCCTATGACCTGCGTCGACAGTGGAAAGGATTAAGCCCGTTTGGAAAGCAGTTGGTTAGCGAAATGAACAACATTGGCATTATGCTGGATATTTCTCATGTGTCTGATGATGCCTTCTATCAGGTGATTGAACTTACTCACGTTCCTGTCATTGCATCACACTCTTCGCTGCGCCGTTTTACCCCAGGGTTTGAGCGCAACATGAACGATGACATGATTAAAAAGCTGGGCGACAATGGTGGCGTGATCATGATTAACTTTGGCTCAAGCTTTGTTTCTAAAGAAGCGGGTCAATGGCGCACTGGACTCACTAATGCGCGAAAAGCGCTGATAAAAGCTGAAGGCGAAGACAGTCCTAAGCTCGAAGATTTTGAAGCACAGTATCGCAAAGAAGTGCCTTATCCATACTCTACCCTTGACGAAGTGTTGGATCATATTGATCACGTGGTTAAGTTAATTGGCGTTGACCACGTAGGGATTGGCTCAGACTATGACGGCGTTGGCGACTCATTACCAATAGGCCTTAAGGATGTTGCGAGCTTTCCAAACTTAGTGCAAGGCTTGTTAGACAGAGACTACAGCCGAGCCGATATTGAGAAGATATTAAGTGGCAATTTACTACGTGTGTGGCAACAAGTAGAAGACTACGCAGAAACACACTAAAACACGTTTATCAAAACGGCTGTAACTGTTGCTCACCGAGTCTTATGTAATCTAAAATATTGAAAAAAAGGGGCGTTTTTTATAAAGAAAACGCCCCTTTTTTTGTCTTTTGCTTGCTGTTTATTGCTACTGTCTATTGTTGCTATCTATTGTTACTGTTTAGTGAATCATAGTGTCGTCAGCTCGCAATCCACTCCTCAGTTTAAAACTACTTCGTTACTTATGCTTCACTGGCTTATGCCTCACTGACGGGTACCACTGACGTTTAACCTAACGGTTAAACCAAGTATCTTTTACTTAAACCTGCCTCGCTTAAACCTGCCTTGCTTAAACCTGCCTTACTTAAAGTTAGCGAGGTAATCAACTAACATCAGTTTCATGGTAGGGAACAATGGGTTTGCTTTTGGAATAGCACATTCTTCCTGTTGATTGACCATATTTGCATTAAAGTCCATTTTGGCAAGCAGCGCAGCGTTAACGACTAAGTCGGCATGGCAAAGCTTGTAAGATTCATCAATCACGAAAAAGGTGTTGATACCTTTACTTTGCGCTATCAGGTTTTCAACCCCGTAAATAGGCGTTGTTGAATCCGCCTGAGAGTGGGCAGCAAATACAGGAATGTCTATGTGCTTCTGTCCGCCAGAGCTGCTTTTATCAGAACTGTTCTCATCAAAGCTATCTTCAGCGTCGTTGGAAGCATCCATCACGTCGCGAATATCATTAATGATATCCATTAGTTCCAAACCAGCAAAACCAGCCACATTAGGATACTTATAAGGGTTGGGACCATGAGTTTCATAAGTGCCATCAACAATTTTGGCAAGCAGTTTTATGCCCCAAATTCGAGACATGCCTTCTGCGTTATCAGACAACGCTAACGCCCCCGAAAACAGCATGAGTCCATCAATATTGTTTTCTTTGGTAAGGTAGTTATCAACGGCTAACGCCCCACCTGTGGAAAATCCGCCGACTACGAGGGTGTCTCCCATGGTGCCCGCTAATGAAATGACATCGTCCACATGGGCTTGCCAGCGCTCTGCAAGGCTCCAATCCGACATATCGTCATCGGCTTCTCGTAAGCCGTGCCCCGGTAGCAGCGGCACTACAACTGAAAAGCCTTCATCAAACAATACCTGTGCTATTGCACGCATGAAAAAGGGAGAGTCGCTTAAACCATGTACGAGCACTGCAACCTTGTCGCTATTTTTGTTATGCAAAATAAAAGGCGCATTTCCTTCATTTCGCAAAACATTGCTGCAAACGCCAAACTTATTTAACGCCGTCTCGCGGCACGTTTGTGTCTGTCCCCACTCGTTCTCGTAAAATCCTTTAAACCGCTCATTGGCTTCATTAGCCACAGTTAACATCGACATCAACGACAATATGAGTGCAGAAAGTAGTTTAAAACCTAATTTTGACGACACCTTAAATCTCCACGGAAAAACTCAAAAAAAAGCGGTTAATAAATGACAATAAAAAAGCGGGGCCATGGTATCACGGCCCCGCTAATTGTTGTTCACATTAGCTTTAGCTTACAACAACCTCTTTAGCTGAAGTAGGCTTCTAAGTCATCAGAACCACCAATGTGCTTACCACCGATAAACACTTGAGGTACTGTTTCTCTTCCGCTAATGGCTGAAAGGCTGGTTAACGTAGCATCTTTCCCTAGCACTAGCTCTTCGTACTCGTACCCTTTTTCTGTAAGAAGTGCTTTAGCTTTCGCACAGAAAGGGCAGCCTGGCTTGGTGATTAGTGCAACCGGTGCATTGGCGACTTCTTCAGGTGCAATATAGGACAACATAGTATCAGCATCTGATACTTCAAATGGGTCGCCTGGCACATCTGGCTCGATAAACATTTTATCTACCACACCGTCTTTCACTAGCATAGAATAGCGCCAGCTGCGTTTACCAAAACCTAAGTCTGCTTTGTCCACTAGCATGCCCATTCCATCGGTAAACTCACCGTTTCCATCTGGTATCACGGTAATGTTTTCTGCCTCTTGGTCGGCAGACCACGCATTCATTACAAAGGTGTCATTCACTGACATGCACACAATGTCGTCGATACCGTGCTTGGCGAATTTTTTCGCAAGGGCGTTAAAACGAGGTAGGTGTGTAGATGAGCACGTTGGCGTGAAAGCCCCCGGTAAAGAAAACACTACAACGTTCTTTTTAGCAAAAATGTCTTCCGTCGTTTTCGCTACCCACGACTCACCTTCTCTACACTGAAACGTTACGCTTGGTACTTTTTGGCCTTCTTTGGATGTGAAACGACTCTCTGACATATTTCTCTCACTGTTAAAGTTACTGTTATTAGTGGCGGCTTATCTTTGCTGTATATATTTTTGCTGCATGCATGTTGTTCACTCTACGTGCGTGCAGCACACTCTCGGCACATATTGTTTGTGCGCAGACTCGCGACGCATATTAAAGGTGCAATGATTCTGCATCTCAAGCAAACAACAAATAAAAACACATTGTGACAAGACTAGTTTGTGTTAGATCACAAATCAATAGATGCCCTTTATAAACTGCGCCATGCTTTATAAACAGCATCGGGGAGCGATTATGCCATAACAACAGTCACTTAATCATTATTAGGTATTTAACTACATTCGTTAATATCGTTTTTGATGCTGAAGATTCACCTAAGTGTTTCTATGCTTTGTGTCATAGGTTACCGACGCCGCACATTCAAAGCGTGACTCATGTTGGTAGCACAACGATTTATTAAAGGTTTACTTGAGGGTTTGTACCATGATTATTCTAGTCGGTGGTGAAAAAGGCGGAAGCGGTAAAAGTTGCTTAGCCCAGAACATAGCAGTGTATTTGCGTACCGAAAAAGGAGCAAATGTGCTAATGGTCGATTGCGACCCTCAACGAACCACATCGGATTGGATCCAAGAGAGAAAAGCCAACCCCAGACTTGCTGAAATAAATTGCGTTCAGTTATACGGAAAAATACGTAACGAACTTTTGAATCTTCGTCAGTATTACGATTACGTCGTAATAGACTGCGGTGGGCAAGACAACCTTGCACTTCGCTCTTCTATGGCAGTGGCCGACCATATTCTTATTCCGCTTCGCCCAAAACGCAGAGACTTAAAAACCGTTCCCCACATGGAAGATATACTGTCAACGTGTAAGATGGTAAATCCAAAGATGAATGCTGCATTTGTTGTAACGCAGTGCCCTTCCCTTCCTAGCCTTGCAGGACGAATTCTAGAAGCAAAAGAAGTGTGCCGTTCTTTTGGTATTCCGGTGCTTAACGCAGTTACCTTCAGCCGCAATATGTATGATGATTCAGAAGAATCAGGACAGTCAGTCATAGAGAGCGAGCCAGAAGGTAAAGCGTCGCACGAAATAAGAACCTTGTTTGAAGAGCTATTAGCGGGAAAAGTGGAGGATTCGCATGAGTTTACTCAGCCTCAAAAAGTCGAAGCCGTCAGCTAAAGCCACGCTTCACTCTGTCGATTCGTTTATTGACGATGCAATATCTTACGCAGCGGGTAAGGGGTTACAACAAGAAACGCCATTGGAAACGCTGGCAGACTCGAACCAAAAACCAAAAGACACTCGAGCAAAACCGTGTCTGAAAGCGGTTAAGTGTAATGCCACTCAGAAACAGCAAAAAGGCATGCGCCATGCAACCTTCACCCTTTCACCCGAGTGTATTACGCAGCTTTCACTGCTATCGCAAGATAGCGGTATGGCGAAATCAGCAATAATAAGAGAATGGATATCAGCTGAATTTGCCAAGCGTCAATTTAGAAAGCGCTAATTTTTAAAGCTCTAATTTATAGAGCTTTAATTTAGAAAGCCCTTATATATAAATCTCATTTTACAGATAACCGCGGTACAGAAGAGCGCGGCACGGATGGCGTTGCGAAAAAGAAATGAGCGTGGCTCAACACGTTTCATAAAGAAATAAAGATCATAAAACACTGAGCTTTATTTAGGCTCAGTTCGTTTAATCATTTATACTAAAGTATAACTGCCATCCTAGACGTTATTGAAAAACCGTTTATCGTTTATGCACGATGGGAGTATATAGATGGCAGTATATCGATGCCATCATGGCGGCTCTCGCTACCTAGCGCTCAGAGAACAAGGAGCACTCAAAAAAAGAGCCTATAAAGCGACACCTAAAACGCTATATCTAAAAAGCTATCAGCTAAAGAGTTATTATTAAAAATCTTATCACGCAACTCAGGAGGAAGAACGTGATTTACAGCTTCAAGCTTATTCGCTCGCTTGTTCTTTCTCTTTTATTAAGCAGTATCTTCGTAACACCATCGTTTGCTCAAAATAATGAAAAAAGCGAAATAAATGAACTCAACGTTATCAGTGGACTTTTAGAAGCAAAAAGATACGCAGATGCTGACAGACAAGCGCTTCTTTTTATAGAAAGAGCGCTTCAAAAAGATAATGCACCGTCAGACTACCTCCCCTTGGGAACGCTGCTTCAAGCCTACTCACGATTCAAAGCTTCCAAAGCAGTACTAAACGCAGCCCTTGAAAGGTATACACGTGAGGGTAAGTTACTCAACGTAGCTCGTTCACTTCTGCACCTAGCCAGCGCTGAACGGCACTTATCAAATTACGCATCTGCAGAAGAATATTTACGTCGTTCTCTATCGATTGCCGAAATGAGAAATGACAGACAGCTTAAAGCAAAAGTGCATTTAGAGTTGGGCGTCGTATATAAAGAGCAAGATAAATTAGAGCTCGCTTTGGAGCCTTTGAAGCTCGCATTGGCTGTGTTTCGCGACAACGACAACGTAACTTATTCAAGTCTTTGCTTGTCTCATATCGGGGATATTTACGGCTTACTTGGCCACACTACCCTCGCCTTTACGTATTATGACGATGCGTACTCTGCTGTTTCTAACTTAAGCGCAAATGTAGAAAATAAACGCTTATTAGGAATGATAAAAAGCAAAATGGGAAGTCTCCAGCTCAAAGACAACGAAAAAGAAGAAGCACTGCAATCAATTACTGATGGGCTTGATCTTCTTTTATCGACCAATGATGTTGGCGCCATTTTCGAGGCAAAGATGTTAATGGGCAAAGCGCTGTTAGAAACCGGAGACACAGCCAAAGGCACTACTTTGTTGCAAGAGGCAATGAGTTTTGCCTTAGAGTCAGGGCAAATTGGTTTAGTCAATGATGTGCGCTTAGCGCTTGCTCAGGGCTATATGCGGGAACAAAAGTTTGACCTAGCGCTCGTCTATGCGCGCGCCGGAACCGTTGACGCTCGAAAACATGGGAACTTGCGAGACCAATTGCGCTTTTTAGCTATTCAGCTAAGCGCCAATGTTAGCCTTGGCGATTTCGAGAAAGCATTAGACATACAGTCGGTAGTTCAAGAACTTCGCGAGGCGCTTCTTAATTCCGAAACCCAGAATGCTGTAAAAGGGCTTCAAGCGGAAATTGAGCTTGTTAGGCAATCGGGAGAGCTTGAAAAATTAGAAGAGTCCAAACAGCTTGTTATTGCAAAAGCGGAGCGGGAGAAGCTAAAAAACACTCTCTTTTGGAGTGCGTCTGTCGCGGTATTACTTATGCTCTTTCTAATGTGGAGCAGGTTTAAGCAGCGCCAACAAACCATTATTTTACGCCGTGAAGTTAGGCAGCAAACTGAAACCTTACAAGAGAAGAATAGTGAATTAGAGCAAGCCTACAAAACCTTAGAGCATGTCAGCTTACGCGACCCACTCACTGGGTTATACAACCGACATTACTTGGAATCTCAACTACCTTCAGAGATTAAACGCAGTCAGGTTGAAATTGACAATATATCTACGCCGTTAAAGAAGCGGGATCTTCTGTGTTTACTCATTGATATAGACCACTTTAAAAGTATTAATGATGATTATGGACATTTAGCAGGCGATAAGGTGCTCGAAGGTTTCTCATCTGTACTTAAAGAGGTGTTTAGGCACACCGATTTGATTATTCGCTGGGGCGGGGAAGAATTTCTTGTGGTTTGCCGTCATTCCTCGCGAGAGGAGCTTCCTGAATTAGCAGAACGTTGCCGGGCAACGGTGGCAAGCAGTGTATTTAATATCGGCGATGACAAAACGGTTAAAGTTACCTGCAGCATTGGATTTTCACTGCTTCCACCTAACGAAATTTCACATTTTGATAAGGCGTGGCAACGAACGTTTGCGGTCGTTGATTATGCCCTGTATGCCGCTAAACTTTCTGGCAGAAATGGGTGGATAGGGCTAATTGAAACCTATCACACGACAGATGCCAATCGAACGCCCTTAGACTGTAAGTTCGATTTTCCAAGTTCAAGAATAGCAACATCATTTAACAATATCGCTAGTATTCAATGGCCTGAAGAAGTAACGAGGTAGCAGTATGTATAGGGGAAATTGCAAATGCCAAGCTGTGCATTTTGAATTAGCCGATGGCAACCATCTAGAAGCCCATTCTTCAACGTCTCTGCTAACAGATGACAGTAAAATGTTACTTGAAGCTGATAGACAGCATGTCATTGTAGATTGCGCACCATCAAGTGTCGCAAGACTCCATGCTTCAAGCGGCGAAACACATCATGTGTGTAATATATGTGGGTCGCTGTTGTTTGTGGAAGTAAAGCCAAATACTTTCCAGCTTGAAGTCGTGTTTGCAGGGCATAGTAAACCGATTGGTTTCGCCTAAGTTGGCGGCTCAATTCAGTACATTACGGTATTGACCCATTGCGGTTTCTTCTTTGTGGGCGCTAATTCTCGCTATACAAATACTTCTCACACTTTGCTTTAGAATTAGGCTAGACTCGTGAAGTTAAGCGTAAGCTGAGGTGTGGTAGAGTCATTACCTGTTCTACGCTTATCAACTTGTGACACCAGCACTCAAATTATCCGGCAAAAGGAGTTTTACCATGAAAACAAAAACAATTGCGCTAGCACTACTACTTACCACTCTTGGCGTAGCAGGCTGCTCTGATCAGAAAGAAGAGCCGAAAGAAGAAGTAATGGCTGAAATGGAAAAGGCAGGCGAAGCAACTGCTGATACCTATGAAGATGCAAAAGAGAAAGCAGCAGATTCATGGGATGAGACCAAAGATGCAACATCTGATGCCTACGAAGAAGGTAAAGACATGGCGTCTGACGCGTATGAAGACGGCAAAGATATGGCCTCTGATGCATACGAAGACGGCAAAGATATGGCCTCTGATGCATACGAAGACGGCAAAGAAATGGGCTCTGATATGATGGACAAAGGCGCTGAAAAATCTGAAGAGCTGAAAGATGCGGCATCAGAAAAAATGCGCGAAGCGTGTATCAAAATGAAGAAAAAAATGGGTGGCGACGTTAGCGAATGCGACACGCAAGACTAATTTAGTCAATGCGATACGCAAGACTAATTTAGTCAATGCGATACGCAAGGCTAATTCAACGAATACGAATTTCCTAGCTACTTAGCAAGTTACCCTGTGAAGTGTTGGTTGGCGTAAGCCACCCAACACTTTATTTTGTAGAAACTATTCAACAGGTCTCGTTCTTTACTGGCGCAAATGCAAAAACTCGGTTGACTAGCTCGATTATCTGGCTCAGTCGCTACTTTTAATATCTTCCATGTGATATTTATCGATAAGCGAATAAAGCGTTGGTCTTGTAACCCCGAGTAACTCCGCAGTTTTAGACATGTTCTTTTCAGCTTTTTGATAAGCGTTTCGAATTGCCTTACTTTCCGCTATTTCTCGCACTTCCCTCAAATTTAATGTGGTGGGCTCGTCAACACCATCTGCAGGTAACAACCCTAAATCATCGGGCTGTATCACCGTTCCCTCAGCCATAATTACCGCTGATTTGAGTTTATTCTGCATTTCCCGAATATTGCCAGGCCATTTGTGAGCTAGCAGTGCGTTAACAGCAGACTCGGAAAAGCTTTTTGCTTTCGCTTTAAACTCTTCGCGATAAATATTGAGAAACGTTCGTGCGAGTAAAATGACATCCTGATCCCTGTCTCGCAGTGGTGGGATCATAATAGGCATTTCCCCTACCCTGTAATATAAATCTTCTCTGAATGTTTCGTTCGCCACCATAGCCTGCAAATCTCTGTGGGTTGCACAGATAACTCGAATATCGACGGGTATCTCACTTCTTCCACCTACACGTTCGATAATGCGCTCTTGAAGAAAACGCAGCATTTTAGCCTGTAGTCCAATCGGCATATCGCCAATTTCATCAAGAAAAAGAGTCCCGCCCTGGGCGGTTTCGATTTTACCGAGCGTGGTTTTGTTAGCTCCGGTAAATGCCCCTTTTTCATAACCAAACAGCTCACTTTCAAGTAAGTTTTCCGGTATGGATGCGCAGTTAATAGCCACAAACGGCTTATCTTTACGCGGACTATGTTCGTGAATACTGCGGGCAAACACCTCTTTACCCGTACCACTTTCCCCAAGAAGCAACGTGCTAATATCAGTATTTGCTATTTTTTCTGCGCGTCTTACCACCGTTTGAATGGCTTCGCTATTTCCTACAATTCGAGACATCCCGGTACGAGTGCGGGCTAAAATAGCGTTCTCGTGTTCCAATTTTGCTAAGTTTAAAGCGCGGTTTACCAACAGCTTTATCGTATCTGAATCGATAGGTTTTTGATAAAAGTCATAGGCACCAAAGTCGATGGCCTTTAGCGCATTTTGTTTATCGCTGTTGCCCGTTACCACGATTACCTTTGTACGAGGCGCGAGAGAAATTATATCGTGAAGTATACGCAGCCCTTCTGAGGCGTTTGCTGGGTCTGGAGGGAGTCCTAAGTCAAGAGTAACAACTTTGGGCTCATGACGTCGCAACTGGGCAATTGCCGAGGTGTGATCATCGGCAAACACAACGTTGTAGTCGGTTAAACTCCACTTGAGCTGCTTTTGGATACCGAGGTCATCATCAACTACCAGTATGGTATCTGTCATCTTGTCATCCTATTCTTCTACTTCATCATACGCCGCGAACAATCCACTGCGCTCGTATTTGATTGCGTGCTTACTGCGCCTAAGCGCTATTTTGCGAAAGGTATCATCGCCTACTCTATGGGAAAATGCAGAGTAAAACAGCTTCCTTTTCCCACTTCACTTTGTACGGTAAGTTTGCCGCCAATAGACTCTAGGTAGGTTTTTGCATCGTAAGCGCCAATGCCCATACCTGCATTTCCTTTTGTTGTATCAAAGGGTTTGAAAAGGCGCTCTTCAATAAAGGCTTTTTCCATGCCGGTACCCGTATCTTCAATCATGATCATTTGCGTGCGCTCTGCGCCATCAACCGTCAATACCACATCAACCTCACCATCATCTGCGGTAGCCTGCTGAGCATTGCTGATTAAGTGATAAAGTACATTGGCCACTTTCTCTTTGTCCACAATAACAGATTCTTCTTTCATCAAGTGGACTTTTGGTATCGGAGAAATTGAACTGCAGCGCTGCGTTACCACCTCATCGGCTATTCGCGACAGATACTGATCATCATTCACACTCTCTTCAATGACCTTTTTATCGGTTAATTGTTTCAGCATTTTTTCCATACGCGCTTTTGTGTGCTCAAGCGTCTCAAACGTATCTTCAATGAACTCGGGATTATGTTTGTGCTGCTGCGCATTAGCAAGAATGAGGTCTACCTGAGCAAGTACGTTTTTCAAATCGTGCAGCACAAATGCGGACATTCGATTGAAAGCGGCAAATTGTGCATTCTCAGCGACGACTTGAGCTGCTTCATGATGTTGTATAAAGGTACCGACTTGTTCTGATACTGCGTTGAGGTAATCTTTAACTTCCCAATTCAAAGCGACTTTTTCTTTATCACCCGCGGCTAACACGGCAAAGCCCCATACTTGGGCATCTTGCATGAAGGGGATGAATAGTTGGTAATCCCACTGTTTTAACACTTCCCTATCAAGCTTTAACCCTTCATAGTCAAAGGGCTTTACCAAATAAGCATCCGTATCGATTACCCACCCTTTTTCACCACTATATTCAATTAGTTGCGTAAGCATAGCGTGCTGCTTTTCATTCAGGCTTGTATCGCCAGACGGAGAGGCAGCGGCGACGCAATCGAGGCCGCTTTTTGATACTTTGAACAACAAGCCTGAGTCGTATTGAATGGCATTTAATAGACCGGTTAACCCCGAATGATAAACGTCTGCCGTGCTATCCCCTGAGCGGGTTAACCATTTAGTAAGCTTTACCCACTCCACTCGATAATCGTATTGATTAGCAAAAAAGTGCTTGGTGATGAAAATTTTGATTTTTGTTCGAAATGCATTTGATAAAAAGACAGTGGCTAACAAGGCGAAAGACATGACCACCAAAATAATTTGTACTGTGGCGCCCCAGCTCCCCCCTACGAAGTTAATCGCATAGCCAACAACGGCCATGACAAATAAATAGCCACCAGCCACAAGTAACAGGGAGCTATGCAGAACCACATCTCGGGAAATAAAAATGTCGATACCCCAGTGATGGATACGACGAATAGAGATAACGAGGAGCGGCATGAGAAGGAAATAGATATAACCGCGCGCTGCGATGTACCCGACCTCGACCTGGTTCACCATGGTAGCATTCGCATAGGTGACAAATTCAAATACATTTGCCGCGCCAAGGTAAATGATGAGGGGTTTAAACGCCCACTGCTCCCGCCCAGCCTGGCGATAAACAACCTCGAGTAGCACCAACACTTCCAGCGACAACACAATGAGCGTTAAAAAGCTCCACGTAGGGTCAATAGCAAACAGATAGGGAGCAACAAGTGCGACAATGGCAGGCGCTATGATCATTAATGTCGCAGGGCGACGAAGCACGTGATGAAGATTTTGAAAATTAGTTTGAATACAGCCAGCAAGGAAAAGAAGCCACGCCAGCTGTTTGACTATGTCGACAGTGAGTAACCAGTTTAGCGAAATAGGCCCAAACAACACCGTAATTAAACTTGTCGACCAAACGAATGTGGTGGCAGTAGCGAGCACAAGTAAATGCTTCGCTACACCTGGCTTCCTTACCGTTAGCAATAAAAGTAGCAGTGCTAAATGCGCTAGGCTATTTAGCCCATAACCTAAATCTGAAACCATCCCTTCGCTGTCATCCTAGTAAGTCTTATTATTTGGGTGCCGATAGGCTATTTCTCATAAGTGCTCTTTTAAAGCGCTGTTCTTGTAACCATTTTTAAGTACTTATGTTCACGTACTTATGTTTACGTACTTGGCTTGAAGCACTTATCTTAAAGCCCTTGGCCTAAGACAATTGACTTGAAGCGCTTATTTTCGAGTACTTGTCCTCGAGTATTTGGCTTCAAGTGCCTATCTTTAAATGCTTAGCGCTTTTTAACGACCAACGAGCCAATCGAGTAACCTGCACCAAATGAACATAGCACGCCCACATCGCCAGAAACTAGGTCTTGATGATGCAATCCAAACGCAATCACCGACCCTGCTGACGCTGTGTTAGCATACTCATCTAGCACAATTGGCGCTTCTTGTTGTGTGGCATCTCTGCCAAGCAGGCGCTTACAGATCAGTGTATTCATGTTGATATTCGCCTGATGGAGCCACCATCGTTTCACTTGCGCGGGCGTAATATTGTGTTTTTCTAAATGCGCTTCGATGTGTGAGGCCGCCATGGGGCAAACTTCTTTGAATACTTTGCGCCCTGACTGATGGAACAGCTTGTCTACACCGTAGGGTTCAACGTCTTCAGCTCTCGTTAAATAACCAAAATTCGAGCGTATATTGTTTGAAAACTTAGTGACCGCTTTTGTGCTCAGCACGTCATACACATGCTCGCTTTTTGCAGTATCAGCTAATTCCATAACGGTTGCTGTAGCGACGTCGCCAAAAATGAAATGGCTATCTCGGTCGGTATAATTTATTTGCGGCGATACTAGCTCAGGGTTTATCACCAACACTCGAGAAGCGTTGCCGGCACTTAACATTTCAAATGCTCGGTGCATCCCAAACGTTGCTGCTGAACATGCCACGAGCATGTCAAAACCAAAACCCTCTATGTTCAGTGCTTCTTGTACTTCAATGGCAATTGCGGGATATGCCCGTTGCGTATAAGCACACGAAACAATAACGGCATCTATCTCTTCTGCATTTACGTTCGCTGAATTAAGTGCCAAGCGCGCAGCTTCAACAGCGATTTCAGCCTGATGGGACAACGCGTTATCACTGCGAGGAGAAATTTTAGGCTTCATTCGCTCGATATCCAAAGCACCTTCTTTCTGATAGACATATCGGCTTTTAATACCTGATGCTTTTTCGATGAATTCAGCACTTGAATAAGGCATTGGCGCTACGTCGCCGCTTTCGATGTCCTGTTTATTCTTTTCGTTGAAGCTGTCTACATACGCATTGTAACTTGCTACCAATTCTTCGTTGGTGATGCTTTCTTCAGGGTGCCAGACACCCACGCCACTTATCACGACTTGCTGAGACATAGTTACTCTCTTCTAATTATACGCTTCTATTATTTGGTGAACCTAGATGGTAAATACAGGGGCACAAACCCTATTATCAAAGCAATCGCTTGCGCCTCTATTTACGGCTGAATCACCTACGCATCAATATTAAAGGCATTAATACACAGTCTGTGTATTTGAATTAGGCAAACCTTCGATATCTTTGCTCGCGGGCATCCTATAAAACGCCACTTCTTTTGCCATAGCTTACCTCAATCAAGTCGCTCTGTAACTATTCTCAACCATTGAGACGCTCTTGCATTACTACGTGAGTCCGCAGTGTATTTATGCAAAAGAGTGACTCGCTAACCCTTGAAACAAAAAAACCCGCTTTTGAGC
This sequence comes from Alteromonas sp. LOR, assembly GCF_000753865.1. Taxonomy (GTDB): domain Bacteria; phylum Pseudomonadota; class Gammaproteobacteria; order Enterobacterales; family Alteromonadaceae; genus Alteromonas. The sequence continues at coordinate 142,643 of NZ_JQFW01000056.1, forward strand.
GGGTTTTTGTCACTAATGCAACATACTAGGTTGTTGTCATATTTTATTACAGCTGGCTAATTTGCCATACCGAAACGGTACCACTTACTTCGTTACCGACAACCAGCAACGCTTCACCGCTTGGGCTGTCTTCTGCACTAACAAACACTAAACTCTCAGGCGCTAAGTCACCAATCACATCGTCAGAGGTTAGGCCTTCAGTCAAGTCACGGTTAATTACGTATTCGGTAAATTGCGCATCATACGGATTAGTCACATCATAAACGAAAATTCCGCCCATGCGCTCTAGACCGATAAAGGCGTACGTACGATCGCCAATTTGACCAACGGTAATAGCTTCCGGCTCAGGCCCTTTGTTTTCAGAGCGTGAATCGCCTTCGTTTACATCATTGTCGTTATTAAACTGTGCGCCGTGCACTGACGCCGTAATGCGCTCAAAATCATCACCTGAATCGAAAACCACTAAACCGTTTTGATCCCAGATTGTGAATGAACGTGCGCCGTAGGTAAATGCAGCGTCATACTCACCGTCGCTATCAGCATCACCCATGGCCGTTGTAACACGTAAATCATCAGCTTCACCACTGGATTGCAACATCGCTAATTCGGAGTTTGCTTCTGCAACTAAATCACCCACTTGTACTTCATCGGTGTAAGCTAAACAGCCGTCGTCTTCATCAAAAGAAACGCCACCTGCAGCGGTACATGCAGCATCATCAGCAGCATCAAAGAAGTATTCACGAGCATCACCCTCGTTAGCTGTCACAATAAAGGTAGCGTCTTTCCAAGTAAAAGTAGCAAGGCTATCAGGCTGATACACGCCATATAGACCAGTGTACTGACCAAAGCTTACTGAGCTGTCTTCTTGAATATCGATATTCAAATCAGCCCATGCTTTAGTACCTAACCCAACAACATCAACGGTTAACTCTTCTAAATCAAGTACCGCTAGGCCGTTATTTTCTTGCAAGCTGACGTACGCTACGTCATTAGTTGCTGCAATGTACTCAGGCTCTAGATCTTGCGCCACTGTCGTTGCAATGGCAGTCCCATTGATTGTGCGACCAGATGGGTTGGGGAACATCATGCCCTGTGCCATAAGCTCAGCTTGTGAGCCGTTGAATGCCGTGAACCCAACGGTGGTTCCCGTTTCTTCTGGTTCGCCACTGGCAAGTACATTAATAACTGATATTGAACCAACCGGGTCTACCGTGTAATCGTCTGAAGGCTCGCCTTCGTTTGCCACTAACACTTTGCCGCCATCGGGAGTGAACGTAACCATATCTGGTAGCGCGCCCACTTCTACCGAATCTAAAAATGCCGGCGTTGCGCTATCTAAACCGTTGTAGAAAAGCACATAGCCGTTGTCAGTTTTCACTGCTGCTGATACGGCAACAGCCATAAGGTCACCGCTAACCGCAATGCTATTAACACCGCCTAGGGCAACCCCATTAATGTCTGCTGGTAAATCAACAGTTGAAGGTGTCAGGTTAATTGTGTTTATCGGGTCGCCTAACGCCGCTGTAGTAACAGTGCCAGCGGGAATAACCGCTATAGTATTGGTTGAGGTGTTAGTCGCGTAAATCGTTTGGGTATCGGCGTGATATTGAACAATTTCCGCAGCGCCCTGATTACCTAAAAATGCACGACCAACAACATCTAAGGCAATACCAATTGAAGCATCAGTACCGTCAGAACCATCTGCGCCAGGTGTTCCCTGTTCACCCTGAGGCCCTTGAGCACCCGTTTCGCCTTGCTCACCATCGTCGCCGTCTAGGCCACAACCCGTTAACGATGCAGACACAAGAAGGGCGAGTAATCCGTACTTGAATTTATTACGCACTGCCATTTTTATTTCCTTTTTTATTAGTGTGTTATTCAGTGTTGAACTGTTGAAATAGGTATCGCTTCCTGCGCACTAGTACAATCAGCAGGCGTAGGTATCTGTTCAACATTATTCCAGTACAACAGAAATATCATGTAACTTCTATGTATAAATTAAAGCCAGTTTATGACACAAATATTAATTTGGCAAAGGCTTTACCAAGGGCTATCAACTACTTATTGAGCGATGGTATTTTTACCATTGCGCACCACGGGAACCACTAAATAATTTAGCCACTATTGATGCACCGAAAATAAAGGTATGCTTAGCGTCAGCCTAATGACCTTTGGTCTGCACGTTTCTGCGCTTTCTTAGGCCTTAAAAGTGCAAACCAAAGATCATCAGGCCCAAAGCCAAACGATGTTTAAGACACAAAGGACTCAAAATGAAATTGAAATTCACCTTATCAGCGGCGGTGGCCGCAGCGCTCGCACTATCAGCGTGCGCCACCTCCCCAACTGGCAGAAACCAAGTACTGCTTTTTTCTGACTCCCAGTTATCTGAAATGGGAGCACAAGCGTTTTCAGGCATGAAAGAAGAACTCAAAGTGTCGACTACGCGAGTGCAGAACACTTACGTGGAATGTATTGCCAATGCAATTACTGCACAGGTGCCCGCCTCCGTTTTTGACGGAAAATGGGAAGTGGTAGTTTTTGACGATGAGCAAGTCAATGCATTTGCTTTGCCTGGCGGTAAAATAGGGGTTTATACTGGCCTTCTTGGTGTCGCTGAAAACCAGCACCAGCTTGCAGCGGTAATAGGCCATGAAGTCGGTCACGTTATCGCTGAACACGGTAACGAGCGTATGTCTCAATCTACCTTAATCAATATGGGTACTCAGGCAGCAGGCCAGGTGCTTGCAGCGAATGAGGTACCTCAGTCGGGCCCTATTATGGCGGCCATTGGATTAGGTATGCAGGTTGGCGTTCAATTGCCTTTTAGCAGAACTCACGAATCAGAAGCCGATGAAATAGGTCTTCAGCTAATGGCAAAGTCTGGCTTTGACCCTCGTCAGTCTGTCAACCTTTGGCAGAACATGGAGGCAGCGAGTGGAGGAAATAGCCCAATGGAGTTTTTATCTACTCACCCGGCTCCGCAAACGCGTATTGCAGATTTAAGAGCAAATATGGGTCCAGCGCTTGCTGATTATCAAGCCACGAACAACCGCCCCAATTGTAAGCAGTAATTCAAAGTAATAGTAATAAAAAACGCCGCTTAAAAGCGGCGTTTTTGTTTATCTCGCTGGCGTAATCTTATTCGCCATCTGTTTTATGCAAATGCACATCCATTTGTGGAAACGGAATAGAGATGCCTTCTTGGTCGAAACGCAATTTAACCGCTTCAGTAAAGTCGAACTTAACGCCCCAGAAATCTGCTGCCTTAACCCATGGGCGAACCACAAAGTTCACACTGCTATCGGCAAGTTCAGATACTGCAACCGTTGGCGCTGGCTCTGCTAAAATTCGTTCATCAGCTGACACCATTTCTTGAAGTATTTGCTTCGCTTTCAATAAGTCAGCGTCGTAGCCAATACCTACAACCATATCTACACGACGAGTTTCCTTAGCCGAGTAATTGGTAATATTACCACTGTAGATATTACCGTTTGGTACAATAATTTCTTTATTGTCAGGCGTTGTCATTGTCGTTGTGAAAATGCCAATCTTTTTAATTGAGCCCGCAGTTCCACCCGCTTCAACGAAGTCACCCGCTTTAAATGGTTTGAATAAAAGAAGCATTACGCCCGCTGCGAAATTCTTGAGCGAGTCTTGTAATGACAAACCAATGGCTAGGCCAGCTGCACCTAAAATAGCAACAAGCGATGTGGTATCAACACCAAGTTGGTCTAGCGATGCCACAATAACGAAAAGCATTAATATGGCGCTAATGATTGCTTCTAAGAAATCAACGAGCATGTCGTCGTATTTAGATTTGGCCATTACGCGTCGGAAAACTGACAGCAACAGACCGACAACAATTTTACCAATCACATAAATTGCGATTGCCATGGCGATATTAATGCCCCATGGAATTGCGTAATCATTTATATACCTTTCAACGTCACTTGCAGAAAAGAGCGAGAGTTGTTCTTCCATAATTATTCCTTGTTGAGTTTATAGTTACTATGCAATTCACGATATCAGTAAAAACTAACATCACCAATAGTTAAAATAAGTTAATCTTCAAAACTAAGCTAAAGTCTAACGCTGACGCAGCCTATAGAGGGCATTCATTACCCAAAAGTAGTAAGTTTTATGGTTATACATTCACGATTTCTGTTATCATTACGAATGTCATTTTGATTTCATTTCGAACTTTATTTTGTGTTCACTCACCTGTCACATTTCTCACCTAAGCTCTAAGCATAGTTTTAGCTTACGTATTAATTTAAATACTTCATTTTAAATCTTCATATTGATCACATAGATAGTTTTTTAGACAGTATGAGAAGAAAAATACTGATGTTTTTTTAATCAAAAAAGTTTACACTAGGGCTTCACGGATGGTGCATTAGGCAATTGCATCGACTTTTAAATAAAAGTCGGTTCATTGCACTCCTAATGCAAAGACATTAAGTACGCTGTTGTATAAAAACCACAGCCACACTGATGCTTTAGTAGATTATTATAAAAAAGGATTATCGTATGTTGCTCTTAACCACGTTATTTACTGTCGTTGCTGGAATTTTTCTTTATTCTTTGCGATCAGACACCGGCAAACATACCAAGCACGCACGAGCTCAACGGGACATGAACCGTAATAAAAGCGAAAATACAGCGTCGACGCCTGCTCACTCTCTACAGTCGGGTTCCACGGATTCAGCTCGCGCTGCGTAACCGTCTCTATTTAACATTCACACGGTTTCTGTCACGCTTTCTCACTTTATTGAGTTGCTCATTGGCTTAACTCAATTGCGAATGTTTACAGTAAAGTAACTAAAGAAAGAACGTGTTTAAACGTGTTATCGCCGATTTCGCTGACGTCGGCGTTGCATGTCGCCCCCCTCCCCACGTATTATACGCAAAAACGACAACTGCAAATTTTTCATGCGTATACCTAGAGTTTATTACCCCGATCCTATCGCCTTAGAACAAGAATTTGAGCTTACCCAAGAAGCAGGACATCACGTTGCAACGGTTTTACGCCTGAAACCTAATCGACCGATTGTTTTGTTTAACGGCGATGGCAATGAGTACAGTGGAATAATCATCAGTGTTCAGCGGAAAAACGTTATCGTTGAGATTGATGCCTGCTTGTCTGTCTCTAATGAGTCACCTCTGCACCTGCATTTAGGTCAAGGCGTTTCTAAAGGTGACAGAATGGATATGGTGTTGCAAAAGAGCGTTGAATTGGGCGTCAGTGAAATTACCCCAATCATCACTGAGCGGTGTGCAGTGAAATTAGAGCCATCACGCTGGGAAAAAAAGCTGCAACAATGGCAAAAAATTATCCTAGGTGCCTGTGAGCAAAGCGGTCGAAACAGAGTGCCTACGCTTAATGAGCCAGTTTCTCTTGTTCAGTGGCTGTCTCAATCTACTTCTAGTTCTCGTATAGTCCTTGCACCGGGTGCGTCACAGCCTCTTGCTAAGCAACCCTACAATACGCAAGGCTACAGATTACTAGTGGGGCCGGAGGGCGGCCTTTCTGAGACAGAAATTCATCAGGCTAATGAAAATGGATACCTGTCGGTAAGCTTAGGTCCACGAATTTTAAGAACAGAAACTGCAGCCCTCACGTCGTTAAGCATACTGCAAGCTCAACATGGCGATTTCTGAGTAACCTGAATCCTCTTTACATTTTAGAACATAACGCCGCTGTCTTGAACTGTGGTAGAGCGCCCCAACATAAGGGGGTATAAGGTCATAGTGACTACCGTTAATTTTAAAGCGAGAACCTAATGCAATATACTGTCGGCGTAATCATGGACCCCATTGAGGCCATCACACCACACAAAGATACCAGCCTCGCAATGATGCTAGAAGCACAGCGCCGCGGTGCAACTGTAGTGTATTTTGAACTTAAGGATCTCTACTTAGAAAACGGTAAGCCAATGGGATTGGCGAAAACGGTAACAGTGAAAGATCAGCCCGCAGACTTTTACGAGATTACCGAAACCAATGCGGTTCACCTAGGTGATATCGATGTGTTGCTTATGCGTAAGGATCCGCCATTTGACAGTGAATTTCTCTATGCCACTCAAATGCTGTCGTTGGCACAAGATGCAGGCGCTCTTGTGGTAAATAACCCTCAGGCGTTGCGAGACTACAACGAAAAGCTGTTTACTTCATACTTCCCTGAACATATTCCAGCTACGCTTGTTGCTAATAACCAAGTGCCAATTCGTGAATTTCACGCTAAGTACCAAGATATTATTTGTAAACCTCTTGACGGCATGGGCGGAGCTTCCATATTTCGTGTGAAGCCTGATGGCAATAACCTTGGGGTCATCATTGAAACGCTGACTCACCTAGGCACGCGCTACATGATGGTTCAAGAATATTTGCCGCAAATAAAAGACGGTGACAAGCGCGTACTCATTGTAGACGGTGAAGTTATTCCTTATTGCTTGGCTCGCTTACCTACCAAGGGAGAAACTCGTGGTAATTTAGCCGCCGGCGGTACCGGACGGCCCCAACCCATTTCTGAATCAGACAGAGCGTTAGCAGAAGCCATTGCGCCAACGCTGAAAGAGAACAACATTCTTTTTGTTGGGCTTGATGTGATTGGCAATAAAATAACGGAGATAAACATTACTAGCCCCACATGCGTACGAGAAATTGAACGTCATTTCGATATCAACATTATGGCGAAGCTGTTTGAGGCAATAGAGAAACGCTTGGCACTCAAGGCTTAGTGCAACTCAGGCCAGGTAAAACCCAGGCCTAGTAAAAGCTAGGCTTGACGAAACTCAGCCTTTATAAAAACTGAACGGGATAAATTTTGAGAGAAATAAACTGAAAGTGAAAAAAATATGACAGAGTTAACGAGTTTAAAAAATCACTTTTTGGTAGCAATGCCAAGCTTAGACGACCCTTATTTTTCTCGCTCTTTGATTTATGTTTGTGAACATGACTCAGAAGGCGCCATGGGAATTGTGGTGAATCAACCCTCCACAATGAATGTGAAGCAACTTTTAGAACAAACCGACAAAGAACTCACGGTGTCAGACGATAAAGCCGAAGAAATCGTACTCGCAGGCGGCCCTGTAAGTCAGGAACGAGGTTTTGTATTGCACTCTACGCAAAAAGGTTGGGCCTCGAGTTTAGCCCTAGCACCAGGGGTAATGGTAACAACGTCAAAGGACATTTTAACCGCCATCGGTAACGATGAAGGTCCTGATGATGCCATTATCGCTCTGGGGTTTGCCGGTTGGTCTAAAGGGCAGTTGGAGCAGGAAATGCAAGATAACGCATGGCTAACGATTGAAGCTGATGAGGAAATCTTATTTCACACGCCTATCCATAAGAAATGGCAAGCTACCGTGAACAAGCTCGGCGTCGATGTGTGGCAATTAGCACCAGGCTCTGGTCATGCCTAAAATGGGAAATAAACTTGGCAACAGAACAATACTTTCCTTCGATTTTGGTACTAAAAGCATTGGCGTTGCCGTAGGCCAAGAAGTCACAGGTACCGCATCGCCCCTTCCCGCTTTGAAAGCCAGAGACGGCATTCCCGATTGGAACCTTATCGAAACCTTATATAAGGATTGGTTTCCTGATGTGGTCGTTGTTGGGCTACCGCTAAATATGGACGGTACTGAGCAGCAGATGACCCAGCGGGCTCGTAAGTTTGCTAATCGCTTGCACAATCGCTTTAAGGTTAAAGTAGAGGTTTGCGACGAGCGGCTAACTACCACCGACGCTAAAGCCATGCTGTTCGAACTAGGTGGGTATAAAAAACTGACAAAAGAGAAAGTAGATAGTGTGTCGGCGTGCGTTATTTTTACTAGCTGGATAGAAAGCGCCTACGAGTAAGGCTTCAGACCGATTTTAAGCGTCGGCGCCTGAAAATTTCTCCTCTACTACTGGCCCTGTAGATGCTCGTAGCCTTATAGATCATCGCCGCATTGCCAGCAAACCTCAAACGCACTGCCATTTTCTTCACCGCAACTGTTGCATACCCATTCGCGCCCTTCTTGGCCCTGGCCGCCTTGGCTAGATGCAAAATTGGCTTTAATGCCGTCCACTACCTTTGAAGCGCGATGAAACCACGTATCGTCAACCAACCACAGCTCTTGCTGTGCTTCTTGCCATGGCAGTTCCCCGAGTGCTCCACTAGCAAACTCATTTTTTACCATGTAGGGAATACTAAGCGCGTCAAGCTCGCTGCGCACTGCCTGAAGTTCAAACGCATGCTCAGAAGAAAACAGTTTTTTCAAGCAGTCACTCCCGCGGCGCTCCAACTCATGTTGCTATTCATCCATATCAAAAGACACATTCGATAGCGTTCCCAAACTTGAGTTATCACTGGCATCTAGCTTAATCATAAGGCGAAGGTCGTTTGGTGAGTCAGCGTGATGCAGCGCTTGGTCCATTTCAATCCGTCCTTGCTTATACAGGTCGTATAGGGCCATATCAAAGCTCTGCATACCCTGCTCTTTACCTTTTTTCATCGCTTCTTTAAGACTGCCAATCTCGTTGCGTTGAATAAGGTCGCTTACCAACGGCGTATTAAGTAGCACTTCTATTGCCGCGACTCGGCCTTTTCCGTCTGGCGTGGGCACCAATTGCTGCGCCACAATGGCGCGGATGTTTAGGCTTAAATCGAAACGCAGCTTGTCGTGCATATCTTTTGGCGCTAGGTGCATTATTCGCTCAATGGCTTGGTTGGCATTATTAGCGTGCAAAGTCGCTACACATAAATGCCCTGTATCGGCAAACGACATGGCATACTCCATCGTCTCCATAGAGCGAATTTCACCAATAAGAATGACATCTGGCGCTTGGCGTAGAGAGCTTTTTAACGCATCATCAAAAGATTGCGTATCTATGCCTACTTCACGCTGGGTTATAACGCAGTTGTTGTGTTCGTGAACGAATTCAATTGGGTCTTCAATAGTAAGAATGTGACCGTGAGAGTTTTCATTTCTGTGGCCAATTAGCGCGGCTAAAGAGGTTGATTTACCGGTACCGGTTCCCCCGACAAATAGTACGAGCCCGCGTTTTGCCATAATGATTTCTTTTAAGACTCTCGGTAGCCCTAAATCATCGGCCTTGGGGATTTGCGTAACGATCCGCCTTATAACCATTCCTGCTTGGTCGCGCTGCCAAAAAGCAGAGCAACGAAAACGCCCAATTCCTTCTCTAACGATAGCAAAGTTACACTCTTTTGATGTATGAAACTCGTGTTGCTGTTTTTCTGTCATCGCTTCATGTACCAGAGACAACGCTAATTCTTCAGAGGTTACTGAATCAGAGATAGGCGTAAGCTTGCCGTTGATTTTTGCACTAATTGGAAAGTTTGCCGTGACGAATAAATCTGAGGCATTACCGTCGATCATTTTTTGTAAAAGCGAATCTAGCATTATGGTTCCTGGGCTTTAAACCTGAAAAATTGGACCTAATTACGGGTGTCTAACAAACTGTCTAGAAGCTATTCATCGATTGTTTATCAACAGACTTAGCCGCAGCATCTTGCTTTGTAATCACGCCCATTGCCACCAAGCGCTGCAGACACTGATCCATGGTTTGCATACCATGTGCCTGACCGGTCTGAATAACCGAGTACATCTGTGGCACTTTATCTTCGCGGATAAGGTTTCTAATGGCCGGGATACCCACCATAATCTCATGGGCAGCTACTCGTCCGCCGCCTACTTTTTTCAATAGGGTTTGCGATATTACCGCTCGTAAAGATTCGGATAACATTGAACGCACCATTGACTTTTCCTCTGCCGGAAACACGTCGATAATCCGGTCAATGGTTTTTGGCGCTGAGTTGGTATGCAAGGTACCAAATACCAAGTGACCAGTTTCCGCGGCGGAGATAGCAAGGCGTATAGTTTCTAAATCACGTAGCTCGCCCACAAGAATAACATCGGGATCTTCACGTAACGCCGAGCGCAGCGCATTGTTGAACGAGTGTGTGTCTCGATGCACTTCACGCTGGTTAATCAGGCTAAGTTTATTGTCGTGCACAAATTCAATGGGGTCTTCTATGGTAAGAATATGCTCTCGTTTGTGGGTATTAATGTGATCGACCATAGCCGCCAATGTGGTACTTTTACCCGAGCCGGTAGCACCTGTCACTAACACTATTCCAGTTGGCTGATTGATAATTTCTTTGAAAATATCTGGTGCACCTAAATCGTCTAAAGTAAGCACATCGCTAGGGATTGTACGAAGTACCGCTGCGGCGCCGCGATTTTGCACAAACGCGTTTACACGAAAGCGCGATAGTCCTTTTACTTCAAAAGAAAAATCGGTTTCTAAGTTTTCCTCGTATTCTTTGCGTTGCATGTCGTTCATGATTTCATAAACGAGGCCATGAACCTGCTTGTGATCAAGGGCTGGAACGTTGAGCTTACGCATTTCGCCATCAACGCGAATAAGCGGCGGGAGTCCGGCTGACAAATGTAAATCTGAGGCGTTATTCTTAACACTAAACGCTAAAAGTTCGGTAATATCCACAACCACTTCTCCATAACAAGGTGAATAATGCAAACAATAGCAGAAAGAATAAATTCCGCACTAGAGGGAATTACACAAGCCGCTACGTCAGTACATCGTCCACCAAATTCAGTCAAATTACTAGCGGTAAGCAAAACTAAACCCGTATCGGATATTATTGAAGCGTATGAAGCGGGACAACGATTGTTCGCAGAGAACTATGTTCAGGAAGGTGTTGAAAAAGTTCAGGAACTTGCTCACCTCACTGATATAGAGTGGCACATGATTGGCCCCATTCAATCGAATAAAACCAAGGTCGTAGCCGAGCACTTTCACTGGGTACAGTCGGTTGATAGAGAAAAAGTGGCGCGAAGATTAAATGATCAACGCCCCGACAACTTATCTGCGCTAAATGTATGCGTTCAACTCAACATTGATGATGAAGACAGCAAATCTGGCGTTAAACCTAGCGAACTTGACGGCTTAATTCAGTTTATCGAATCGCAGGAAAAATTATGTCTTCGCGGCATTATGGCCATTCCAAAAGCCAACCCAAGCGAGGAAGAACAAGCCCATACTCTCGGTAAACTGAAGGAATTATATGACCATTACCACAAATCGCTGGCCAATTTTGATACCCTATCGGTAGGAATGAGCAGCGATATGAACGCTGCCATCAAAAATGGTTCTACAATGGTGCGTATAGGCACGGCTATTTTTGGTAAACGTGGTTGAGTCGTCTCCCCCAAGCGTGAGCGTTTTAAAGTAAGCCGCTAGCGTTTGAAAATGAGCCGCGAGCGTAAAAAGTGAAACGTTGGCGTTCAAAAAACGAGGCGACAACGTTAAAACCCACGATTTAACTACTTATTCAGCAATACGCGATTGCAACGTTACTTTTGTGCAATTATGCGTGTTGAATTAAGCATTACATAGACAACAAATAGGATTTACATGCAACAGAAAAAACTGGCATTTATTGGCGCAGGCAACATGAGCCGCAGCATCATTAGTGGATTAATTCAGTCTGGCTATGCAAAAGAAAATATACTTGCAGCTAACCCGTCTACACCGAAATTAGACAAGCTGAAAGAAGAGTTCGGCATACAAACTACCCAATCGAACGATGAAGCCTGCCAGTTTGCCGATGCCATTGTGCTTGCAGTAAAACCACAGATTATGGGCGACATGTGCGCCGATTTACAGAAAAACAATGACCTCGCGGGTAAGCTCTTTTTGAGTATTGCAGCAGGCCTTCCGGTGTCTCGCCTGCAAGAGATGTTAGGTGGTGACTACCCAGTTGTTCGTATTATGCCGAATACGCCCAGTTTATTAGGTAAAGGCATGTCGGGTATGTATGCCGATGACACAGTGACGCAAGAAGACAGAACCTATGTAGACGATGTAATGAACAGCGTAGGTGAAACCGTTTGGGTTAATGAAGAAGATGGTATCAACGGTGTCATTGCCGCTGCCGGTAGTAGTCCTGCGTACTTCTTCTTATTCCTACAGAACATGCAAGAAGAAGCCATGAATATGGGGTTTGATAAAGACCAGTCTCGTCTTATGGTACAGCAAGCTATGCTAGGTGCAGCTGAAATGGTGTGCAATAACCCAGACCTTGAATTAAGTGAGCTTCGTGCCCAAGTTACCTCTAAAGGCGGCACTACTGCACAAGCGGTAAATACGTTCATTGACGAAGGCTTAAAAGATATTGTCAGCAAGTCTATGCGCGCTGCCGTCGCTCGAGCCGAAGAAATGGCAAAACAGCTTTAACGTTTTTAGGAAAAACAGTAGATGAACGCAACGGTATTTTTAGTCGATACATTATTTAACCTTTACCTGATGATTGTCATCTTGAGGTTGTGGCTGCAGATGGTACAAGCAGACTTTTACAACCCCATGAGCCAATTTATCGTGAAGGCCACACATCCGATTGTAGGACCGTTGCGACGCATTATCCCGTCCATAGGTCGATTTGATACGGCCACCTTTGTGTTAGCGATTGCTGTTTGTGCGCTTAAAATCATTACCTTAATACTGATATCTGGCGGCAATCTAAACCCTATCGGGATTGCCATTATGTCAGTCATGGGTGTGATAAAAGAAACCTTGTCGCTTATGTTCTGGGTGCTATTATTGCGGGCAATTTTAAGCTGGGTCTCACAGGGTCAGTCTCCTATAGACTATGTGCTTCATCAGCTTACCGAGCCTTTCTTAGCGCCTATTCGCAAAATTATCCCTCCCTTAGGCGGCCTTGATTTGTCGGTGCTTATCGCAATTATTGGATTACAGTTTTTACAGCTGCTGATCCAAGACGCGCTCAGAGTGCTATGAGTCTATAAGTGATGAATGGGCAATCCTCTCTCTTTGTAGGTGAAGATTTACGTAGGAGAGGATTAATGCTAACGCCGTTCACCAAATCGAAAGAAAACGGTGCGAACAATGTTAATGCGAGGAACAGCGGTGAATATAGTTAAAAAAGTGTCATCAGTGTTTATAGGTGCACTACTCATGTGCCTAAGCGTACAGGCTCATGCGGAGCAAAAAGAAACTCTCGGTGAGTGGGATGTGCACTACATGGTAGTGAATACGCCGTTTTTAACACCTGAGGTGGCAGCTAACTACGGTATCGTTCGCAGTAAATACAATGCGCTAGTGAATATTTCAGTGTTAAATAAGGATTCTGGCGAAGCTCAGCGAGTATCAGTGACTGGCAACGCAACGAATTTGCTTGGTAGTAAAAAGCAGCTGACGTTTAAGAAGGTGGAAGACGGTGATGCTATTTATTATTTGGCAGTATTGCCGTTCCGCGACCAAGAGACTTATCGCTTTGAAGTCACCGCTCAAAGAGCCGCTGAAAAGCAAACCCTTAAGTTTAAACAAAAAATGTTCGTGGACTAAGGCGAGCTGCCCTTGTTGACTACTTTTTAAAAACGAGGTCTTTGACCTCGTTTTTTTTATGTCCGCTATATTTTATACCAGTCCGCATAGATAATTGCTCACTCAGAAGGCGCTGGCAAGTTTCCTAGCGAAGCGTGGGAATGCAGGAATGGCTGTTCCCTTTCAAATTCCCAGAATGAAGCTAGGGAACTTGCCAGACCTTCCCAAAGGGCGAGTTTAAAATGTCCGTACTCTTTGTTGTGTCACCTTGATGTAGAACCACTGCACCTGCGGTAACACGCCGCGATTACGAACATTTTAAGTCTCGCTGAGTGGGTAACTATCTATGCGGACTGGTATTAATAAACTCTCTTTACGATACGCTGTTCCTAGTAAATAATCAGAACAGCGTTATTTTATGTATTCACATATTATTATGTTGTATTAGGCATAAGAGAGGCTTGTTAGGTGCGGCTTGTTAGGTGCGGCTTGTAAACTGCGACTTATAGGCTGGAACGCTTGCTTTGCGACCCGTGCAGTTTAGATTATCTACCTCAACACGTTTTGCTTTAAATAAAGCGCTTTATATAAAAGGCTTCGGAAAACGTGAGGCAAACCACTAAAATTATAAAAAGAGAAATGACTATGACTACGCCCTACCCCCACCTTCTCGAGCCTCTCGACTTAGGCTTTACCACATTGCGAAACCGCACATTGATGGGCTCTATGCATTTAGGCTTAGAAGAGGAAAAAGGCGGGTTTGACAAATTGGCAGCATTCTATGCAGAGCGGGCAAAGGGCGGCGTAGGCCTCATCGTAACGGGGGGAATAAGTCCTAACATCTCTGGGTGGGTAGCCCCATTTGCAGGGCGGATGACCAGTAAGAGACACGCTAAAAAACACAAAGTCATTACTGACGCTGTTCACGCTGAAGGCGGCAAGATATGTATGCAAATTCTTCACTCTGGGCGCTACGGCTACCACCCTCTAGCTGTATCAGCTTCATCCGTGAAATCACCCATTACCCCTTTTAAACCCAGAGCACTGTCTTCAAGCGGAATTAAAAGCACAATAAAAGACTATGCAAATTGCGCAGGTTTAGCTCAAAAGGCTGGATACGACGGCGTAGAAATAATGGGGTCAGAAGGCTACCTCATTAACCAGTTTTTCTGTGAACGCACTAATCAGCGAGACGATGAATGGGGAGGTAGCCTTGAAAATAGAGCTCGACTGGCTATCGAGGTAGTGAAAAGTGTGCGTGAAAAAGTGGGGCCGGAGTTTATTATTATTTATCGCCTTTCTATGCTGGATTTAGTGGGAGGCGGAGCCCAATGGGATGAGGTGGTTTATTTAGCGAAAGAGATAGAAAAGGCTGGCGCGACGCTTATCAATACAGGCATTGGGTGGCATGAAGCGAGAGTGCCAACGATATCAACCTCAGTCCCGCGAGCGGCTTTTACATGGATAACCAAGCGGATGAAGGCAGAGGTATCACTGCCGCTAGTGACGACTAACCGAATAAATACGCCAGAAGTTGCAGAGTCGGTATTAGCCGACGGTCACGCAGACATGGTTTCCATGGCGCGCCCTTTTCTTGCCGACGCTCATTTTGTGGCCAAAGCAATGCAAAATGAATCGAAGCTGATCAACACCTGTATAGCTTGTAACCAAGCCTGCCTAGACCATGCCTTTGAGCAAAAGCGTGCAAGCTGCTTAGTGAATCCCCAGGCCTGCTATGAAACCGAACTCACTTTCTCACCAACCGCTAACAAGAAAAAACTGGCGGTTATTGGTGCAGGGCCAGCAGGCTTATCCTTTGCCATGTACGCCGCTGACCGCGGGCACGATGTACATCTATTCGACCAAGCCAATGAGATTGGTGGCCAATTTAATTACGCAAAGAAAATACCGGGAAAAGAAGAATTTTATGAGACCCTTCGTTACTTTAAACATCAATTAGCGCGAGCCAATGTCACTATTAATCTAAATACTCTTGCTAACACAGAGACATTAAAGGATGGAAATTTCGATGAGGTTATCTTAGCCACCGGTATTAAACCGAGAAGCTTAACTATTGAAGGTCACGACCACCCGAAAGTGTTGGGTTATCTAGACGTATTGCGGGACCATGTTGAAGTTGGTCAGCGTGTAGCGGTAATCGGTGCTGGAGGCATCGGGTTTGATGTCGCCGAATACCTAGTTGAAGATGCAGATCTTACTGAAAATAGAGACAAGTGGCTCAATCACTGGGGTATTGATAAAAGCTATACTGCTGGCGGCGCACTTAAGGAAAAAGAGCTCACCCCAACGACGCGCGAAGTGTTTTTACTTCAGCGTAAAACCACAAAAGTGGGTAAGGGCTTGGGTAAAACAACGGGTTGGATCCACCGCCAGTCTCTCAAACTTCACAACGTGCAAATGATCAATGGCGTATCTTACGAAAAAATTGATGACAAAGGGCTTCACGTTGTTATTAACGATAAACCAAAACTACTGGAGGTTGATAACGTGATTGTATGTGCGGGCCAAGAACCGTTCACGCCATTAAAAGCGCCTCTTGAAGAAGCTGGGTTTACGGTACACATCATAGGTGGCGCCGACGTAGCAGCAGAACTCGATGCTAAAAGAGCCATTCGTCAGGGCGCCGAATTGGCTGCGAAAATCTAAGCGTTATTTGGCTGTATAAGTAATAAGGTTACTTTGCTAATCAATCGGTAAATTTATGAACACGCTGCAGGGCATCAAGCTTTGCAGCGTATAACCCTCTTTCCTTTTCACCAAAGGCGAGTTCCTTTGCTTTTTTAAGCTTAGACTCTGCACGTTCTATATCGCCGAGTAAAAAGTATGCTTTTGCTAACCCCATATAGCCTTCACTCAGGTACGGCCCGGTTTTTATGGACTTGTTGAAAAGGGCAACCGCCCTTCTTGTTTCGCCTTGATTTAAATATTTAACGCCTTGGTCATACCATTGATACGGATTGTTCTCTTCAACGTCTAATATCTTACTTTCTATTTTCGCTAATGTTGCAGTATCCCCTACCTCGGATAACAGCACGGCATAGTTCGATAAGGTGTGTATAGATTCAATGTTATTCTCAATCGCAAATTCATATATGTCTCGCGCTTTTTTATGTAGCATGTTCTGACGATAAAACACCGCCAAAGCGTTAAGGGTTTCTGAATTAAGTGGTGTTTGGCGCATTGCGGCTGAGAGTAAACTGTAGACTAGCGAAGAGTTATTGACTGCCATCGCCTTTGCCGCTTTGTTTTGATAATACATAGAAATAAAATCGTTAAAGGCAACGTACTCCCCTGTGTCGTTAAGCGATGAGGGGAAATAATCTATAACGGTTCTGCTGCGAAAAAATACAACGCCAAGCTTTTTCTCTTCCGCCTCAGGGCCAAGCACAATGGTTTTAACATGGGCAGAGGTGGTCAAAACATGATTGTGGCGCCGGTAAATAGGCGGCGTGAACACCTTCTTATAATACACATCTAACCCAACAACGTTAGCGAGTGCAGTGGTTAGTATTGCCAGGGTCAGGCAATTGCCCGACCTTTTTTCAAAGGCTTCTGTTGCAGTAAATGTGTCTCCTGCGTAGCTAAAATCCGTAGCCCATTTCTCTAAAAAGTTGGATATACGAAAATTGGGGGACACATCTTGCTGTTCGTCGCTATTGAAAAAGGATAAAAATTCCGCTTTTTGGTTGGGTGTGAGTGCTAATATCTCATGGGGCGTAATAACGTTGGTGTGGCTAAATTTGTCGCTTTGCCAGTTAAGTGAAGAAGACAGATTGCTGGAAACATCATCACTACTACTTACTTGCTGTGAGGTGCTTTGGCAGCCAGAAAGACTTAACGCTACACAGGCAAAGCCAATAGCGGCTAAAGACGCGAAAAGTCCATTATTTTGCTTCATTGCGTTCCCCTTACTCCACTTTCTAGTCCCGACGGGCTGAATTTTAGAATAGAGGAACTGTGATCAAAAAACCAGCTTTCGCTTGATAGCAAAAGCTGGCTTTGTGCGTACTTTTTTAAGAAGCTAACTTTTTGGCTAGCTTTTTTGACTGGCTATCCAGCGGTCTATTTTTTGTTCAAGAATAGCCAGTGGAATGCCACCTGTGTTTAATACCTGCGCATGGAATTCTCGAATATCAAAATTCTTGCCAAGGGCCTGTTCAGCCCGTGCGCGTAATTCTTGTATTTTTAATGCGCCAACCTTGTAAGATAAGGCTTGTGAGGGAATAGCAATATAACGCTCAACCTCTGCCACTACCTCAGTGCGCGTCATGCCAGAGTTATCAAGCATAAAGTCGATGGCTTTTTCTCTGCTCCAGCCCTTCGCGTGAATACCGGTATCAACCACCAAGCGCATGGCTCTTAACTGCTCATCTTGCAATGTGCCGTAACGGTTCCACGGATCATCGAAAAAGCCCATTTCGTACCCTAGCGTTTCAGAGTATAGCGCCCATCCCTCGCCGAAAGCGGGTAAAAAGCTAAAGCGCATAAACGACGGCAGTGAGTCATTTTCTTGAGCAAGGCTTATTTGAAAATGATGGCCCGGAGCTCCCTCGTGAAGATACAGCGTCACGTTCCCGGTAGTTAAACGGCTAGGTAAATCGTAGGCGTTAAAGAAAAACGTTCCTGGACGTGACCCATCAGGCGTACCCGGTTGATACGAACCACCGGCGCTAAACTGCTCAATTGCCGGATCGTAAGGCTTTATCTCTAGCTCTGACTTTGGCAATAATGAGAAATACTCACCAATTTTCTTGTCTACCTCTTTGCCAATACGATAGTAACTTTGGGTCAGTGCTTCACGACTTTCAGGCTTAAACTGCGGGTCTGTGCGCACGAAATCAAACAATTCGTTTAACGTGCCGTCAAATTCAACTTCGTCTTTTATTGCTAGCATGTCGTTTTTAACGCGCTTAACTTCTCTAAGACCAAGTTCATGCAGTTCTTCAGGAGTCAAAGGTAGCGTAGTCGAGCCTTCTACCATTAGCTCATAAAGCTTTTCTCCGCCTTTCATGTCGCTCAAACCGATGGTTTCACGAGCAACAGGTAGGTATTCAGTTTGAAGAAAATCGCGCATACGAGTGGTTGCATCATATATATCTTGCGTCGCTTGCTCATATTCACTTGTTAAGCGAGCCTTTTCTTCATCAGAAAATGAATCTGGAAGCATCGTCATAGGCCCCCAAAACTGCGACTCTTTGAGCGGTATTGCTAGCTGTGTATCAAACTGCTTAATAACGCGGTCTATGGTGAGCGTGGTTTCTAACACGCCAGATTCCATTCCCTCTTTAAAACGCTCTATAGCCCGGTCTGAAATGGCAATATAGTCTTTGTGGCGAGATAAATTGTTCTCGTAGTCTTCAACGGTTTTAAAAGGTGCTGCGCCCTTACCGCTTGCAAATGATGGATAGAAAGTATGGAACCCACTAAAGTGATTAACAGGACGTACTTCGGTTAAGGCGCTTATCTCAGGAGAGGACATCTCAAGTGCGCGCTCTTGATTGTACTTAAAAACGTCATAAGCCAATTTATCAGTATCATCTAGCTTGCTTCTATCAATCTGCGCAAGTTCCGATAAATTGAGCTGTGTATTGGTACGACTTGCTAAATCATGAGCATCAGTTAAAAAATCGCCCAAGCGATCTGCACGTCGCATATCACCGCGAAATATGGCCATTACGGGGTTCAGCGCTAAATTACGCTCATCAGATGCTGCAAAAAGCGCAAAGAGTTTTTCATGCTCATTCTGAGCTTCTTGCATAACGGTTGGCTCTTTTAAAGCGTCATTATGAGAATTTGCGGTAGCAGCTGATGTACCTAGCGCTAGCGCGACTGCACTGCTAATCAACAGCATCTTTTTGATAATCATACTTTTTCCTTTGTCGTTTTATTTTTAATTAGGTTTTGCAGACTACAATACAGCTAGCCCTTTCTCTGTACAATTGGCCTGTAAAAATGCTTGTAAAATCGCAAAGTAAAATTACTCTGTAAATCTACTTTTCTAATTTGGGCCGCTGCCGAAATCAGCGCATATTTTAATAAACAGAGCAAAACTTAATAAAGTGCGCCACTCAATCAAATACACGGTTTTATTTTAACCTTTTAAGATGCAACCCGAATTAGCGTGAACAGAGCCAGTCATTACTTCGGCGTGTTGCTCTTCGCTGCACGTTTTGCAGTGGCCTTTCTTAGCTAATTAATGCTTACTTTAGGCCTTATCCACACAAAGTGCTACGTGTGCGTGCATATCAATTGTTACGCAATATATACTAGGGGTGCTGTTTAAGAGGAAAGCTGGCTTGAAAGACTAGGTATCTGTAAGAGAGAGTCTGTTGGTAGAAGTATCAGAATGAAAATAATCGAATGTATGCATACGGCAAGACCGACACGCCATCTGGCGTGCCGGCTAAGTATTACGTCTTCTGGTTTCGCTTCAAGGTTACTCTTCTTGGGTTACTCTTCTTGGTTGCGCAAAAAGACAAGCTCAGTTGAGGAGCTTTGTTCTTCACTAAACTGGTAGCCATCAGTGTCAAACGCTTTTAACCCGTCTACATCAGCCACTTTGTTATCAATAATATAACGGGCCATGAGGCCTCGCGCTTTTTTAGCGAAAAAGCTGATTATCTTATACTGCCCGTTTTTGCAGTCTTTGAATGTAGGGGTAATAACCATCCCATCTAGCGTATTTTTCTTAACGGCTTTAAAGTACTCGTTTGATGCCAAGTTAATTAACACGTTATCACCTTGGGCCGCTAGTGCTTCGTTCAGCACCTCGGTAATGCGATTACTCCAAAACGCGTATAAATCCTTACCTTCGGAGTTGGCGAGTTTTGTCCCCATTTCCAATCGATATGCCTGCATTAAATCGAGTGGACGCAGCAGTCCGTAAAGCCCTGACAATATTCTCAAATGATCTTGCGCAAACGCTACCGATTCATCGCTGAGGGTATATGCATCAAGTCCGGTGTAAACGTCACCGTTAAACGCATACATGGCCTGACGGGCATTGTCTTTATCAAAAGGAGTAGAAAATTCAGCGAAACGATTAGCGTTTAAAGTTGCTAGCTTATCGCTAATTTTCATTAGAGACGATAAGTCTGCTGGCGACAAGGTACGACACACTTCCATAAGACGCTTTGTATCGTCCATCATGGTTGGCTGAGTGAACGAACTCACTGGAATTTCAGTTTCGAAATCAAGATTCTTTGCTGGGGAAACTACAACTAACATGTCAACTCCTTAGGTTTCTACAGACTAGCTCTTATAAACCCGAGTATATCACCACCTGATAGTGAAAAAATAATACCCCGCAACAAACATTCAAATTGGCTTAACAGAGAAATCCGATTAGCAGTAAATTAGCGCCTGTAAGCTATAATTTGTCACATGATTTTGGTATAACTATGTACCATAAGAATTTCATTAACGTAATCAAACGTTAATTCCCTACTCGCAGAAAAACGAACCATTTTATTCAACTTGTCTCCCTGACAAGTTGTACAAATTTTGAATGACTAATAGAGAGAATTATGAGCAATCAGCTAGCATCGTTACGTGATATCACTACCGTTGTTGCCGACACCGGTGACATTGACGCTATAAAAAAATACCAGCCTGTCGACGCTACTACTAATCCGTCTTTATTGTTAAAAGCGGCTGGCTTACCACAGTATGCAAGCTTGATTGACGACGCCGTAGCCTGGGCTAAATTGCAGTCGAACGACGCTGACCAGCAGCTTATTGATGCCTCAGACAAACTCGCGGTCGCTATTGGTAAAGAAATTTCAGGCACTATTCCTGGTCGTATTTCTACCGAAGTGGATGCTCGATTATCTTTCGACACTGCGGCCACTATCGAAAAAGCAGAACGCCTAGTTCAGCTTTATAAAGACGCGGGCATCGATAAGTCACGCATTCTTATTAAAATTGCATCGACTTGGGAAGGCATTCAAGCGGCAGAGGTTTTAGAAAAACAAGGAATTCAGTGCAACCTTACTTTGTTATTTGGTTTCGCACAGGCAAGAGCATGTGCTGAAGCAGGCGCTTATCTCATTTCTCCTTTCGTGGGCCGTATTCTAGATTGGTACAAGAAATCAACGGGCAAAGAGTCATACTCTGCCAGTGAAGACCCAGGGGTAGTATCAGTAACAAGCATTTATAACTATTACAAAGACCACGGCTACAGCACCGTAGTAATGGGTGCTAGCTTCCGTAATATTGGCGAAATTCAGGCATTGGCAGGGTGCGATCGCTTAACCATTAGCCCTGCTTTACTCGAAGAACTTGCCAATGAACCCGGTGAGCTTGAGGTGATGCTTAAAGACAATGGCGCAACACAAACTCCTGGTCCGCGCTTAACTGAAAGCGAATTCCGCTGGGATATGAATCAAGACGCAATGGCAACAGAAAAATTATCTGAAGGTATCCGTAACTTTGCTGCAGACCAAGATAAACTTGAGACTCTACTTCGCGAAAAACTGAATGCGTAAGGATCAAACTACGATGAGCGTATTAACATCACTACCCGAGTGGAAAAAGTTAAGTAAGATAGCCGAGACAGTTAAAAGCGCACACATGCGAGACTGGTTTGCGTCTGACAATGAACGCGCTGAAAAGATGACGCTTAACGCATGCGGCATTTATTTAGATTATTCTAAAAACCGTGTAAACGACGATGCGCTTTCTTCACTTTTCGATTTAGCCCGTGCATGTAATTTAGAAACAATTCGAACAAGCATGTTCGAAGGCAAACACATTAATACCACCGAAGGCCGCGCGGTATTGCATACTGCACTGCGCAACTTCTCTGACCGCCCAGTAATGGTTGACGGCGAAGATGTCATGCCTGAAGTGCATGCAACACTAGAAAAAATGAAAGCCTTTACCGAGTCGGTTCACAGTGGCGAGCACAAAGGCTACACCGGCAAGCCCGTTAAACATATTGTTGCAATTGGTATCGGCGGCTCGTTCTTAGGCCCTAAGATCATGACTGAGGCGCTTAAGCCTCACACTGTTGACGCCGTTAAAGTTCATTTCGTTGCTAACGTTGATGGCTGTCACATTCACGACGTGCTCTCAAGTGTAGATTTTGAAGAAACCCTTGTTGTTATGTCTTCCAAGTCATTCACGACACAAGAAACGCTCCAAAATACACTCACTGCAAAAGATTGGTTCTTAAAATCAGGCGGCACGCAGCAAGACATAGCTAAACACTTCGTTGCGGTATCTTCAAATGTTAAAGCGGCCACTGACTTCGGCATTAGCGAAGATAACATCTTCCCAATGTGGGACTGGGTTGGCGGGCGCTATTCATTGTGGTCTGCTATCGGCCTTCCTATTTCATTAGCACTTGGGTTTGATAACTACAAAGCACTGCTTGAAGGTGCTTTTGAAATGGATACCCATTTCACCACCGCGCCTCTTGAAGAGAACATGCCGGTACTATTAGGCCTTCTTGGCGTTTGGTATCGCAATTTCTTCGATGCACAGTCTCACGTTCTTCTTCCTTACTATCATTACTTGCGTGGCCTTCCAGCCTATGTACAACAGCTGGACATGGAGAGTAATGGTAAAGAGGTGACGCAAACCGGTGAAAGCGTAGACTATCCTACAGGGCCAATTATTTGGGGAAGTGAAGGTACTAACGGTCAGCACAGTTTCCACCAGCTTATCCACCAAGGCTCTGGCATCATTCCAGCTGATTTTATGTTGCCGCTTAACGTGCCCAATCAAGATGACACTCATCATGCAATGTTGGCCTCTAACTGCTTTGGCCAAACCCAAGCACTGATGCAGGGTAAAACCTTTGAAGCATGCTATGCAGACCTTGAAGGTCACGGCCTTGACGACGCAGAGCGCAAGCGTCTAGCGGCTCATAAAACCATGCCGGGTAATAAACCAAGCAATACTTTTTTGTTTGATAGCCTTACGCCTAAAACACTTGGCGCGTTGGTTGCAATGTATGAACATAAGGTATTCGTTCAGGGCGTTATCTGGAACCTTAATTCCTTCGACCAATGGGGCGTGGAGTTAGGTAAAGCACTTGGAAACCAAGTACTTGCAGGCATTCAAGGCGAAGCAGACAAAGACAACTTTGACGCTTCAACGCAACAATTGATTGCCCGCTTCAGAGCAGCGAATGCACCAAAATAAGGAAAGTATGGGGTAGCAACACACCCCGCCTTGGTGCAAATAATAAACTGAACGGTCGGCTTACCCCCGGCCGTTTTTTTTGGCCAGCTTTTAAGGCAATGTCTAAAGCTCACCATGGGTTTACTCGCTGCAAATAGATTTTGCTCGCCCTGAACAATGTCACGAAAATGCCACATCTTGTTAATAAAAAGTAAATATAAGTGTTTTATTTTAAATGCGGCTGTGATAAAAATTGTACAGAGGGAAGTTACTAAGTTGCTCTGTATTAGTTGTAGTGGTGTAAAAAGGAGATCCCAATGGATAAATCAGATCTATTTGCCATGTTAGACATCGAAGCAAGTCCAGCAAAAACAAAAAGTAAAAAAAGAAAGTGGAGAGAAATCGAGGCGCTGCAAGATCGTTACAAATTGGAAAAAGAACTCGCTGAGTTAGATTGTGGTTTTGAGTACGAACTTGAAACTCTAGAAAGATAACAAAAAGCCGCCTGAATTTTCAGGCGGCTTTTTTCTTTCTACATACCTAGCGCTTTTGTATTCAAACCTGCCACTGAATGGGCGTCTTGCCCGATTCAATAAGTAGCTGGTTTGTTTGGCTAAAAGGTTTACTACCAAAAAAGCCTCTGTGTGCCGACAGCGGAGAAGGGTGCGGCGCGTGTAAAACATGATGTTTTTCACGGTTAATAGTATTGCCTTTCTTTTGAGCGTGACTGCCCCACAGCAAAAAAACCACATTCGAACAATGCTGGTTTACAACCTCTATCACTTTATCGGTAAAGGTCTCCCACCCTAGCTTTGCATGGCTATGCGCTTTACCCTGCTCAACCGTAAGTACCGTGTTTAATAACAACACGCCTTGTTCAGCCCAGGGCGACAATGTGCCGTGGTTTGGAATAGTGAAACCGTCTATATCGTCGGCCAATTCTTTATAGATATTTCTAAGAGACGGTGGAATTTTAACGCCAGGTAAAACAGAAAAGCAGAGACCATGGGCTTGATGTGGCCCGTGATAGGGATCTTGGCCTAGTATAACAACGCGAATGTCCTCTAAGGCTGTCATGGCGAAGGCATTGAACACGTCTTCTTTTGGCGGGTAAATAACTTTACCCGCTTCCCTTTCTGCCTGAACATGTAACATTAGCTCTCGGAAATAAGGAGTTGCCTTTTCTTGTGCTAATGCCTCTGTCCACGTCATCATGGTTTTAACAGACTCATCATATGCTGCTTCAATGCGTCGTACGATGCAGGCAAATCGACGGCTAAGCTATCTTCTCCCGCCACATCAGCAAGGGGCTTAGGTAAGCTAATCGGGTTTCCTAATACGTTTTCTACCGTCTCGCGGAATTTCGCAGGATGGGCAGTACCAAGGAACAGGCCAATTTCCCCCTCTTCCAAGTCATGACTCACTGCGCGGTAGGCAATAGCAGCATGAGGTTCGCTAGTGTAGCCCTGCTGAGCCAGCTGGCGCATAGCAAGCTGAGTGTACTCTTCGTCAACCATTTCACCTTTCAAACACGCTTTGTCGATATACCCGCGCTCAATAAGGGCTTCGATACGCGGCCAGTTATTCGGCTGGCTCACGTCCATGGCATTTGAAATAGTGGCCACTGTTGACTTTGGATCCCACTCTCCCGTTTTTAAATAACGTGGAACGGTATCATTGAGGTTTGTCGCAGCAATAAAGCGCTTAATCGGCAGCCCCATTGCCTTAGCAATCATACCCGCGGTCAAGTTACCAAAGTTACCGCTAGGCACTGAAATAACGACCTGGTCGCGCTTTTCTTTTGGCAACTGGCTTATCGCCTCGAAGTAATAGCATACTTGAGCCAACAAACGGCTGATGTTGATTGAGTTGGCTGAGTTAAGGTGCAGGCCTTCACGTACATCTGGGTCGTCAAATGCCGATTTAACAAGCGATTGGCAGGCATCAAAATCGGCTTCAATGGCAACCGTGTGGATATTGCCGCCTAACGTGGTGAATAGCTTTTCTTGAAGCTTGCTGATTTTTCCCTTTGGAAAAAGAATAACCACGTTGATATTTTCAATGCCATGGAATGCGTGAGCTACGGCAGCGCCGGTGTCACCCGAGGTTGCGGTTAAAATAGTTATCGGCTTACCTTCACTGATGCGAGATAATGTTTGCGCCATAAAGCGCCCGCCGAAATCTTTAAATGCCAGCGTTGGGCCGTGGAAAAGTTCGAGTGAATACACATTGTCATTAACTTGCTCAACCGGTGCGCCAAATGAGAAGGCCGTTTCAACGATGGCATTTAACTCGCCTTCAGCTAATTCATCACCAATAAGGGTACGAAGCACGTCGATACTGCGTTCAACAAAGGGCTTTTCCAATAGTCCGTCAATATTGTGTAAGGCTGGAATTTTCTCTGGAAAATACAGTCCCTGATTTTTGCCCAAGCCGCGCTTTACTGCTTCTGCAAAACTTGCCGTATCTGATGAATCTTTTAAATTTACCAATTCCACTTTTATTTACCTTCTTAAATTCTTACCACGCCCATGCAGGCTTTAGTTCAGCCTTTTTAAGACTGTTTGCCCTTTTGAGTTAAAGCTGTGCGCTGCTGTATCAGGTCTTTGATACTAGCGTTCCGAGCTTTGGAATTTGACATACATGGCTAAAGCCATCGTCATTTTGCACATAATTTTTATCTAAGTAAGCTGCAATTTTTTTAGCTTGATCTTGGCTATTACATACCGCAAAGACAGTAGGTCCAGACCCTGAAATACCAAAGGCCAGTGCACCTTCACGCTCACTGAATGCACGCGCTTCATCGAAACCTGGCAACAGTGACTTTCTGTACGGTTCGGCAATCACGTCTTTCATTACCGAGGCCGCCAGAGAGAATGCTTTTGAATGCAATGCGTGAACAAACACGCCTAGCTGACGACCGAAAGTCAGTGCTGTTGCCATGTCCACCTGCTTGGGCAATATATCTCTAGCCGCCGCCGTCGATACACTGATACCAGAATAGCAAATAGCATAGTACCACTGGTCATTAAGCGGTAGCGATAACGTTACCGGCGATGGTGAGCCGGTCATTAACGTCATACCGCCAAGAAAGCACGGCGCCACGTTATCGTAATGAATACTGCCGCTAATCTGCCCCTCTAACTCCCCCATCATCGTTAACAACGTATCGTTATCGAAAGGACTGTCAAAGAACGCATTTAAAGCGGCAAAGGCAGCCACAATTGAGCTCGCACTTGAGCCCAAGCCACTACCTATGGGCAGGTTTTTATGCAGCGTAATAGCGACAGGTGATACCGCTTTATTGTCATTCAACATTTTTTCGCAAAAGTAATGATAGCATTTTGTCACTATATTGCTGTCGGCATCATCGGGTAGTTTGTGCGCAAAAGCACCGATGGTTTCAAGTGAAAAATGCGCCGCTTCTTTAACTTCTACCTCATCACCGAGTCTTGTGCCATCCACCGGTTCAAGTGCAGCACCAAGGACATCAAAGCCCAAACTTACATTACCAATTGAGGCCGGCGCATAGGCACGTATTGCTTTCATATTCGTATTCCTGCTTATTACTTCTCTATACGCTTAGTACGCCATTTGTTTCCAAGGCATCGTTCGTAGAATATCTGCAAACACACCGGCCGCAGTTACTGTACCGCCGGCGCCGTAGCCGCGTATTACATAAGGAATAGGATTGTAATAATCGCTATTGATGGCCAATGCATTTTCGCCATCTTTCACTTGAGACAGTGGATTGCTTGGTGGTACTGCTTCAATACTTACCTTGCACTTGCCATCTTCTATGCTGCCAATGTATCGCAGTACTTTACCTTCTGATTTAGCATCTTCAACACGCGCTGCAAACGCCTCATCAAGCTCTGGTAGTTGAGTCATAAACTCATCAACCGAGCAGGTTTCTGCAAAGCCTGGCGGCAATACAGATTCAATTTCAATATCAGACAGCTCTAACGCAAGGTCTGCTTCACGGGCCATAATTAAAAGCTTGCGTGCTACATCCATGCCACTTAGGTCGTCACGCGGGTCTGGCTCAGTAAAGCCGTTTTGCTTGGCGGTTTCAGTAGCCTGAGAAAGCGTCATACCTTCGTCCAGCTTTCCGAAAACATAGGATAAACTGCCAGAAAGTATGCCCTCAAAACGATGAAGTACATCGCCAGCGCTAAATAGCTTTTGAAGGTTATCTATAACAGGTAGGCCAGCCCCTACAGTAGTTTCATAAAGGTACTGACGGTTGGTAGCTTGAGCTGTTTTTCTCAGCTTACGGTAATACTCCATGGCTGAAGTATTCGCCTTTTTGTTTGGCGTTACCACGTGGAACCCGCTTTCCATCATGTCTACATATTGATTAGCAATGGCCTCATGGCTGGTGCAATCCACAATCACTGGGTTAACTAAACTATTGTCATTCACAAACTGATCTAGGCGTTCAACGCTCAACCCTTCACGGGCAGATTCTAGTGCGGCTTTCCAGTCGCCACTTAAATCGATACCTTGACTATTAAGCAACAACTTGCGGCTATTTGCCATACCGTATACGCGCAGCTGTATGTTACGTGCAAGCAAGGCCGGCTGCTGTTTCGCAATTTGTGCTAGCAGTTCGCTACCTACATTACCGCAGCCTACAAGGAATACGTCGATAGTGTGCCTGTCTGAGAAAAAGTTTTGATGAATAACCTTCACCGCTTTTTTCGCCCGCTTAGTCTCGATAACAGTAGAGATAGAACGTTCAGAAGAGCCTTGCGCTATCGCTACATTATTCACTCGTGCTTGCGCTAATGAATTAAAGAAACGAGCCGCAAGCCCCTTAGTTTGACGCATACCGTCGCCCACAAGCGTTACAATAGCAAGGTCGTTGCGCACTTCAATTGGGTCAAGTAATTGATTCTGTAACTCTAGCGCAAACGCATCTTCAAGCAAGTTCAGTGCTTTATTAGCGTCTTTACTCTGTATACAAAAGCTAATGGAGTATTCAGAAGACGACTGGGTAATAAGGCTGATTGAGATATTGGCGTTCGACATAACTTCGAATACGCGACTTGCCATTCCCACCATGCCTTTAAGGCCAGGTCCCGCCACGTTAAACATAGTGACATTATCAAGCTGTGATATACCTTTGACCGATGTCCATTTCTCGCTTTTCTCATTGCTGATAAGCGTTCCAGGAGCCGCCGGATTAAGGGTATTTCGAATAAGGCACGGTATATGATGCTGAGCAATAGGGCCTATTGTTTTTGGGTGCAGAACTTTTGCGCCGAAATAGGATAACTCCATCGCTTCTTGATAGGTGAGTTTATCAAGCAGTACTGCGCCCTCAACCTGATTCGGATCCGCATTGTAAACGCCGTCTACATCAGTCCAAATTTCGCAGCAGCTTGCGTCAATACACGCAGCAAGAATAGCCGCAGAGTAATCAGAACCATTTCGACCTAGGGTGACTTTTTGCCCTTCTTCGTTTGCGGCTACAAACCCCGGCATGATAAGAAACTCACTGCCATCAACGGGAACGTCAGTAAATCGCGCCTTACTTAGCGACACATCGGCAATGCTGTCTAAGTACTCGCCATCAGCAAGAATATATTTTACGGGGTCAATAATGCGATTAGTCACGCCTTTTGCAGTAAGAATGGCACCAAAGAGCGTTACCGAAATGTACTCACCAATACTTAGAATGCCTGCGGCCACATTGTCAGGCGCTACACCTAGCAAACTAATGCCCTGTAGATGTTTTTTCAATACTGCAAGCTGGCTGTCGATAAAAGCGATAACTCGGTTGTATTCAAACCCGTCTAATTCATCATTTAAGCTGTTAGCGATACCGGTTACTGTGTCGTTTAGCTTATCGAGAAGCGGCTGAAAATCTTCGCCACCGGCTGCTTGTTCGCACAATAATGAGAGCGCATTCGTTACGCCTTTTGGGGCCGATAGTACAACGGCAGCACCGTCGGTTTGGTGAGTATCCATGCTAATCTCTGTAACGCGTAAATATCGCGGTGCATCGGCTAGAGAAGACCCTCCAAACTTTAAGACTTTCATATGCTACTCCTTGAGGTTGCGCATGCTAAAACGTATATAAAAAAAAACCCGCTCTGTTTGAGGCGGGCTTTCGTTGTCTTTTGCTTATTCGCACTAGTCACCGACCGCCCTTCTTGAGGTGGTAATTAACATGGTCATGGTGCGAATCGCTAGAATCTGTTTCATGGGTTCAATTTGCCGTATAGACGTCTATCTGTCAACCGCAGTTTTCACCACACTGTATTGCACATAATGCAACACTCTAGACATAACGTTTCTTTTTTGAATATGAAAAGCCGATTATGGGTAACATTATCGGTCATCTGTAAGGTTTTCGGACAAAAAATCAACAAGAAGTCTAATTTTAGGTGCCACATTACGGTTAGAGGGGAACACGGCCCAGATGGCTTCTTGCTTATCTTTATAATCTGGTAAGACCTCTATGAGATGCCCCTCGGTGATGGCATCTCTCACGTAAAAACCGGGAAGTTGGGTTAGACCCAGTCCGTTAAGCGCAGCAGCTTTAAGTGCATTGCCACTATTATACCGCACGCGACCATTTACATTCAGAGTGTGAACCTGTTGATTAATTAGAAAGCGCCATTGAGGCTGCGAACCTACCAGCAAACTGTGTTGTTTTAAGTCTTCAAGCGTTTCTGGCATCGATGTGCTTTTAAGGTATTCTCGACTTCCGCACACGTACAGCTGGCGTGTAGCCAACTTTTTAGCAATCAATGAGGAGTCTTCAAGTTTGCCGATGCGTATTGCCAAGTCGAGTCCCTGCTCAATGATATCCAGTTTATCGTTGGAAAACGTGCACTGCACACTGATGCCGGAATAGGTAGCTAGGAATTTATTCAATAAAGGCGCAATGAATGCTTCACCAAAGGCTACTGGCGCGGTCAACTTAATGAGCCCCTGTGGAGATTGTTGCAGCGCACTTACCGTTAGCTGTGCATTTTCGAGCATGGTTAACGCCGGGTTGGTTTGCTCAAAATAAAGCGAGCCCGCCTCGGTTAGCGATACACTGCGCGTTGTTCTCTGCAGTAGCTTTACCCCAAGTCGCTTCTCTAGTGCAGCAACTTTTCGACTAATTTGTGCCACTGAAGTATCTAGCTTGTTTGCCGCGCCGGTAAAATTCCCCACGTTAGCGACATTACAGAATTCAACAATACCATCTAGATTTTTCACCGCTGTGCCTCGTGTATCAACCTATTCAATTTTTTAAAACCATCCTTTTTAATTTACTCTTTTCAAACCATTCCTTTTAAAGCATACGTCCTATCGTGCGTTTCCCGTGTACTTCAATAATTCTCTTACTCAGCGACTAACTTAGTCCCTCATTCACTTCTGGCTCACTTTTGGCTCGATTTTGGTTCACTTTTGGCTCAATTTTCGCCCAACCTTGGTTGGGCAAAATAAAGTACCGTACAGCTTAGAGCCTATGACGCTTTTACTATTATTACAAATAAGAAATAGTGATTTACTAAATCTGTATTTATCAATCGTCCTGCCTCTCCTATACTCGTCTTATCAAACATCACAAACTCGAATTGTAATGACAGGAGTAAAGTATGAGCTCGTTTAAAGATTCATTAGAAGCAGGTCAAACGCATATAAAATCCAAAGCAGCAGTGGCATGGGGACCTGGCGAGCCACTCAAAATGGAAGAGATAGATGTCGAGTTGCCTAAAAAAGGCGAAGTATTAGTTCGTATAAAAGCGACTGGCGTATGTCACACCGACGCATTCACCTTGTCAGGTGAAGATCCAGAAGGCGTTTTTCCATCGGTACTTGGCCATGAAGGTGGCGGTATTGTAGAGATGGTAGGCGAAGGAGTAACAAGTGTAGAAGTGGGCGACCACGTTATTCCTCTTTACACCGCAGAGTGCGGCGAATGTAAATTTTGTACTTCTGGCAAAACAAATTTATGCCAAGCAGTGCGCGCCACGCAAGGCAAAGGCTTAATGCCTGACGGCACTAGCCGCTTCTCAAAAGACGGCGAGCCAATTTATCACTACATGGGTTGCTCTACATTTTCTGAATTCACTGTTTTACCCGATATCTCTTTGGCAAAAGTCAATAAGAGTGCTCCACTTGAAGAGGTATGCCTACTTGGTTGCGGTGTTACTACCGGCATGGGCGCGGTGTTAAATACAGCAAAAGTACAAGAAGGCGACACGGTAGCTATCTTCGGGTTAGGTGGTATTGGGTTGTCAGCAATTATCGGCGCGCGTATGGCGGGTGCGAAACGTATTATTGGCGTTGATATTAACGAGAGTAAATTCGAGTTGGCAAAGCAACTTGGCGCCACCGACATGGTGAATCCGAAAGATTACGACAAGCCCATTCAAGACGTCATCGTTGAGCTTACCGATGGCGGTGTAGACTACTCGTTTGAATGTATCGGTAATGTGGATGTAATGCGCTCTGCACTTGAGTGCTGCCACAAAGGCTGGGGAGAGTCGGTTATTATTGGGGTTGCGGGTGCTGGACAAGAAATTTCAACCAGACCGTTCCAACTTGTTACCGGTCGTGTTTGGCGTGGTTCTGCCTTTGGTGGCGTGAAGGGCCGCTCGCAGCTGCCTGGCATTGTTGAGCAATATCTAAACGGTGATTTCGGTCTGCAGGAATTTATTACTCACACTATGGGGCTAGACGAAATCAATGAAGCGTTTGACCTTATGCACAAAGGCGAAAGCATTCGCTCAGTTGTTCATATGGACAAGTAGGTCATATGGACAAGTAGGTTATAAAAATAAGCAGTTCATATAGATAAATAGCTCATATGAAAAAATGCTTGTTATATAACCGCTAAAAAAGCCCGTCTTGGTAACAAGGCGGGCTTTTTTATTGCACAACACTAGGCAAAAAAACACTGATTTTCACAATGTGTTACGCATTGAAAAAGAGATTTTAATCACGTTTTTAGCTGTTACTGCGTATTCATGCCATAGTATTGATAACGCATTAATCGTGTAGGAAAGTTTATGAACTTGGTTACAGTTAAAAAAACGATGTCTTATATATCAGCTTCGTCTTTGCAGAGGCTACCGTTTCAAAAAACGTCGATGTTGGCAGTGTCTTTATTTGCTTTAGCGTCCTTAGGGGCTAACCCACCCGCCATGGCTACAGCTCAACAGCAGAGTGAAGAAACTCAGCAAGTTAATAGTTTAACGTCGTTGACCAACTTACAAAACAATAACGACTTCATGGTCTCTTCTGGATTACCTGCTAAAGCTCATTTAGCGCTGCTAAAAGAAGAGGGCGTTGCCTATGTTGTCGACCTTATCCCAGGCGATCGCTCTCAGGAAATTATGAATACTGCTGAATTGGGATTGAACTACTTCAACGTACCCGTTGAATGGGAAAAGCCGGTGCTCAGTGATTTTTTAAACTACTCGGCGTTTATGCAGCGGGTAGATAAAGGTTCTGAAAAAGTGCTTACCCACTGCAAATTAAACTGGCGCGGCGCCTCATTTACTTACCTTTACAGAGTGAACGTGCTCGGTGAGGACGAAAATATGGCCAAAAAAGACTTATTAGCCATTTGGCAACCTAATCCAACTTGGTATGCCTTTATGGAAGGCGTAATTGCTCACTACAATGCAATAAATAGCACAGATAACGCGATGTCTTTTGATGCGGCTATTCCAAAAACCGAAAGCTAATAATCGCCTTTAGCTCAGCGATAACCAATGGCTTAGCCGCATATTCGGCTTAGCCATACCCCTGGCTTAGAGCAAAATAACCCACTCTTTCCATCCACTGCATTATCACATATGAAATTTCAAATATGTTTTGACATATACGAAATTCCATATACCATAAAAAACATATGAAATAACGTATGTGAACAATTATGACAGCAACATGTGACTTCTCACCGCTTAGCTTTTTCAAATGCCTATCGGAAGACACCCGTCTTAAAACATTGCTGCTACTGAGCTTTGCAGATGAACTCTGCGTGTGTGACTTAACCGATGCACTAAAACTGAGTCAACCTAAGATATCTCGACACCTTGCCGATTTACGCAAGTGTGAGCTAGTGGTTGATGAGCGTAGAGGTAAGTGGGTTTATTACAGGCTTAATCCTGCCCTACCGGTATGGGCAAAAAACATCATTACCAACACCGCGCAAGAAAACGAAGATTACATTAGCGAAGCCAAGGAAAATCTAGCTTGCTGCCAGTCAGTCGGATGCGACGCCTAATCTTACAACACGTTTAATTTCTCATTTATCTACAACGCAACGCATTAGAAGGTTTATCATGAAAATTCTTTATATCTGTACTCACAATCGCTGCCGCAGCGTTCTATGTGAAGCGATTACCAACGCCTCTTCAGGTCCTCTTCAAGCACAAAGTGCAGGCAGCCAGCCCGTTGGTGAAGTTCACCCTCTATCGTTGAAATATTTGGCCGAAAAAGGTTATCGCACAGAGGGCCTTAAAAGCCAGTCTTGGGATGAGTTTGAAGATTATGAAGCAGACCTTGTTATCACTGTGTGCGACTCTGCTGCCGGCGAAAGCTGCCCGGTATATTTCGGCAAGTCATTGAAAATGCATTGGGGTCTTGAAGATCCATCTAAGTTAGAAGGCAGTGACGAAGATAAAGCCTTAGCGTTCTATCACACTATCGATATCATTGAGCAACGCGTTGCCGCACTAGCTGAGCTCGCTAAGCGGTCATTATCTGACGAATCATTTTCACGAGAGCAACTCAAAGATGCACTCGTTACATTAGGAGCACGCTAATGACTGAGGATCTTTTCAAAGAGAGTGAAATGCACAAACCTTCTGCGTCTGACTTTACACAAAGCCCGTCTTCACATAAGCCTCGTATCTTGCTGCTTTATGGTTCGCTTCGCGAGCGCTCTTACAGTCGCTTAGTCATTGAAGAAGCTGCAAGACTATTAGCGTTTTTTGGCGCTGAAGCGAAAATATTTGACCCTAAAGGGCTGCCCCAACCAGATACCGAAGACGACACACATCCTAAAGTGAAAGAACTTCGCGAGCTTATGGTGTGGTCAGAAGGGCAAATTTGGTGCTCACCCGAACGTCACGGCAGTATTACTGGCATTATGAAAAGTATTATCGATTGGGTGCCCCTTAACATGGGCGGTGTGCGACCAACCCAAGGAAAGACCTTGGCAGTAATGCAAGTAAGCGGCGGCTCTCAGTCTTTCAATGCGGTTAATCAAATGCGTATTTTAGGGCGTTGGATGCGGATGCTCACCATCCCAAACCAATCGTCTGTTGCTAAAGCGTTTCTTGAATTTGAAGAGAACGGACGAATGAAGCCTTCCCCTTACTACAACCGCATTGTGGATGTCGTCGAGGAACTGGTCAAATTTACCCTTCTTACTAGAGATAATAGTGAGTTTCTTGTGGACCGATACTCTGAGCGAGTGGAGAGTGCCGAAGAAGTAAGTAAGCGCGTAAATCAAAAATCGCAATGATGGTGCAAACATGTGGTTGAGCCACATCTGATCAAATTTAATAGGGGTTAACGATGGGTTTCTTTGAACGATACCTTTCTGTATGGGTTGGACTATGCATCGCTCTTGGCGTGGGATTTGGCTACGCCGTGCCGCAATTTTTTGAGTCGGTAGCAGCATTAGAATATGCCCATGTAAATTTAGTGATAGCAGTGCTTATTTGGTTAATGATTTATCCAATGATGGTACAAATCGACTTTAGCTCAATCAAAGACGTGGGTAAAAAACCCAAAGGCTTAGTATTAACGCTAGCGATTAATTGGCTAATAAAGCCCTTTAGCATGGCCCTACTTGGCTGGCTGTTTTTTAGAGTTATTTTTGCCGATATGGTAGACCCTCAAACGGCAACTGAATACATTGCAGGTATGATTTTATTGGGTGTTGCGCCCTGTACCGCTATGGTTTTTGTGTGGAGCCACCTCACTAAAGGCGATGCTAATTATACGCTAGTGCAAGTGTCTATTAATGATTTGATCATGGTGATTGCGTTTGCACCGCTGACCGCCTTGCTGCTTGGTGTTACTGATATTACCGTTCCGTGGAATACTCTATTACTCTCGGTGGCGTTATACGTAGTACTGCCACTCATAGCAGGCTTTCTCACTCGAAAGCGTATCGAAACGAAGGGGCCTGAGGCTGTTACCAAGCTGGTTAATAACTTTAAGCCATTCTCCGTCTGTGGCTTACTGCTCACCATCATAATATTGTTTGGCCTGCAGGCAAAAACCATACTATCTCAGCCTCAGGATATCGCGCTTATTGCCGTACCATTGCTTATCCAAACTTATGGAATTTTCGCGATTGCCTACTTTGCCGCGAAGAAGATAAAACTTCCTCACAATGTTGCCGCTCCGGCGTGTATGATTGGGACGTCGAACTTTTTTGAACTGGCAGTGGCAGTGGCCATCTCGATGTTTGGTTTACACAGTGGTGCAGCGTTGGCTACGGTGGTAGGCGTGTTGGTAGAGGTTCCCGTGATGCTGTCACTGGTATGGTTTGCAAATAGAACACGACACTGGTTTGATAACCCATCGTAAATAGTCAATTTTAGCGGGCGCTGACACTGGTAGCTCACACTAGTAAGGAGCGCCCTGCTTTACGACGTTAAAACACACAAAAAGTGTAAAGCAGTTTTAGAGAGTGTATTGATTAGTAGTGAGCGCTGAGGCAGGCCCAGCAAAATCTTAATAAGCTAGCCAGCAAGGGCTTCTTTTTCTATGGTGGTGACGAAACCAAACTTCTTCAGCACTGATTGCAGGCGTTCAGGCTGCAGCGGCTTTTGAACAAAGTCCAGAGCACCTAACGAAGCGACTTTTCTATGTATCAACGGCTGAATATCGCCTGACACAACAATAACGAAAGTCTCAAGACCTCTACGTTTTATCTCTCCTAAAACACTTATTCCGCCAAGTACAGGCATGGTCAGGTCGAGTAACATCAAATCGATAGAATGATGGGCCAATACCTCAAGGGCATCAACCCCGTTTGACACCTCGTAAGCATTTTCAACAAAACCAGCAGGCAGACTTTTTTTCATCATTTTGCGCGCCAACGCTGAATCATCGCAAATTAGGACATTGAAACTCATTAAGAACTCTTTACTGCTTAGTTTTGACTCAACCAATTTACCCTAAACTAAAGTATAAGAAAACAAAATAAGTCGCTGATTATCGACAACTTACCGTTGAAACAAGTGGCATCTGTGTATCATCTGCATTATTTTGTTAATAAATATGCGATGTATTTCGCGCCTCAACCTGCTGTCTGCGATCTGTTGCCAACATTGACTTCTAACAGATAGCGCGCTGTAAGTGCACATCATTTGAGGAGTTCGAAGACGTCGAAATAGGCAAGTGATGCTTGTTATTTCTAAGGAACCTAGTAATGCAAAATACCCTATCGCCCCAAGAAACAAGCTTAGCCAAAAAGGCTGCCTATTTGGTGTTATCTCATTTCGACAAAAGCTACCGGTGGTTCACTCGAATTACTCGAGGTGCGCAACAGCGGTTTGAAAAAGGCAACTGGAAAGAAACCCAATTAGCATCGAGAGAGCGCATCAATATATATGAACAAAGTTTATCCGATGCCGTTGCTGAGATTTATCACTTAACGTCGGTGCACAAAAAAGATGATGCGTTTTGGCAAGAGTTAAAGAAAATCTTTGCCCTTCAATTAGAAGGTCACCCTCAGTTTGAACTTGCCGAGACCTTCTTCAACTCGGTCATTGGCCGTATATTTAAACATCGTAAAATAGATGATGACATGATGTTTGTGCATCCTAGCCGCTGTTTTTTACCCGGTCAGGATAGAGACAAAGTGATTAATAGTTTCGATACCACCACCACGGTGAGAGAGATGTACGAAGCTATTTTTAAAACCTACCGATACAACATCCCCTTTGAAGATTACGAACGGGATTTGCAACATTTGGAAGACGCACTTCGCGCTCGACTCACCACATCGCAACTTGCCAGTGTGCAGGCCGTAGAAATACTCAAACCTACCTTCTTTAGAGGAAAAGCAGCCTACTTAATTGGCAGAATCTGTATGCCGGACGAGACGCTGCCCTTTGTCATTGCTATGCGCCGTTACAATGCGCCAAATATGTTTGTCGATGCTCTGCTTACAGATAGGAAAGATTTGAGCGTTATCTTCGGCTTTGCCCGCAGTTATTTTATGGCCGACACACAAAACCCAGCAGAAGTTGCCGCTTTTCTACAAGAACTGCTGCCGAATAAAAAGAACTTTGAATTGTATATGGCGCTAGGCCATTACAAACACGGTAAAACGGTATTTTATCGCAATTTCCTTTCTCATTTAGAAACCTCAGAAGACCACTTTGAAGCGGCGCCTGGAATACGCGGTTTAGTGATGATGGTATTTCACCTTCCCTCCTATGGTGTTGTGTTCAAAATTATAAAAGATGAATTTGCAGAGAGTAAAAAAATCACTCGCCAGCACGTGAAAGACTGTTACAAACTCGTGAAGATGTCTGATCGTATCGGCAGAATGGCCGATACCCATGAATACGTGAACTTTCGATTTCCACTTGACCGAATAGCGCCAGAATTAATTGAAGAGCTTAAAGAGACGTGTGCTTCCAGTTTGGAATTCACTGAGAACGAGCTTGTGATAAAGCATATGTACATTGAACGCAAAATGACGCCACTCAATCTTTATCTTCAACAAGAAACCGATGAAGACAAAATAACAAACGCACTAGATGAACTAGGTATGTGCATAAAACAGATTGCGATGGCCAATATATTTCCAGGCGACATGCTGCATAAAAACTTTGGTATTACCCGCCATGGTCGCGTCATATTTTATGACTACGACGAAATTTGCCTGATGAATGAACGAAACTTCCGCGCGCTGCCTAAATCTGATGATCCCTATGCTATTGATACCCTTTCAGTGGGGCCAAGCGACGTATTTCCAGAGCAGTTTGAACACTTCATTGTGGGTAAACGCAAGTTTAAGGATATCTTAAAAAACCTTCATGGCGACCTAATGACCCAAGAATATTGGCGCAATGTGCAGATAAAATGCGAGCGAGGCGATGTACAACACTTCACCCCCTATGCCGCGAGTAAGCGTTTCAAACGCGACTAGCGCACACTGCCATGCACAATTGTGCAGTAAAACTGGGGAAGAAACCGTTAACATACCGCCTTTACAAAAAGGGCTGTATTTCGCGGGTTATTTATCACGAACGTGGTGTAAAAGTGATCGCTTTTTGTCTACTGACACGTAAAAGAAACCGTAAGCCAATAGCGGCCTTACGTTTCGTTTTAACCTAAAAGTAGAAGTGTAATCATGAGAGTGTTACTTGTAGAAGATGATCCAAAGGTTGCCTCGCACATCGCAAACGGACTGTTGGGCGAAGGTCATGAATGTATTACTGCGGGTGACGGAGCATCTGGCTATAGGGAAGCAACATCAAATGAACTCGATGTTGTGATACTCGACGTAATGCTTCCAGAATACGACGGCTTCACTGTTTTAGAAAAACTGAGAGAAGCTGACAACAACACCCCAGTTTTATTACTTAGCGCCAAAAGCCAAGTAGAAGATAAGGTGCGCGGCCTGCGCACGGGTGCAAACGACTATTTAACCAAGCCGTTTGCATTTGAGGAGCTGCTTGCTCGCATTGAGGGTCTAGCCGGGCGCGGCAAAGAAGGTGATGACAAAACGCTCATTAAAGTTGGCGATTTAACCCTCGACCTCGTTAATCGCAAAGTACTGTGCGGCGAGCAAGAAATTGATTTGCAGTCGAAAGAGTTTCAATTACTCGAGTGCCTACTTCGCCATAAGGGTAAAGTCGTCACCCGCAGTATGCTGCTGGAGCAAGTGTGGAACTACCACTTTGATCCTCAGACCAACGTGATTGATGTGCATATTAGCCGACTGCGCCAAAAAGTGGACAAAGCATTTAATGTTCCACTGATTGAAACGGTAAGAGGTACGGGCTACCGCATCGCCGATAGCGCTACATGATAGCAATTCGCGACTTCACGAGAAGTTCTAGTTTTCGTGTTGGCGCGCTGCTTACCACACTGGCCAGCGTAGCAATTATTCTCATTGTTTACTTTTGGCGATTAACAAGCAGTGACCTTTTTATAACAGAATCTACGGCGGCAATTAATGCAAAAATTGCCGCTCTTTCCCAGATACATAATTCATTAGGCATTGATGCAGTTAAAGAGGCTATCGACAGTGGAGAGTTTTCACGTTCCACAATGGCCAATAATTCTGTATCGACGACCAACGCATCATCCGGCGAGCTACCCAAGTCCGTTCGCTCTTTCGTAGTATTAAGTCAAAACGAACAGTTTGTTACTGGAAATCTTGCCAGTATTCCACTTATTTTGGAGCGTCATGAGCACGCAAACTTTAACACGGCTGAAATTGTTATCTCATTGCCTGATAGCGGCGAACGCAAAACCCTTCGACAGGCGTTAGTTAGAGAAGTCTCCTTAGGCAACTATACGTTAATTGTAGGTCGTGGAATTGACGACTTATACAGTGCCCAATGGTTTGGCAGAGCGTTTAGTTGGATTATAGTGGTGCTGCTTTCGATGTTGAGCGTACTCAGTTTTGCCATTGCTGTTTATGTGGTTAATCGTATTAATCGAATGTCCCAAACCGCAGACAAAATAATAAAAACGGGGAATTTAGAAGAACGTCTAGAAATTGATAGTAACTGGGATGATTTAAGCAGCTTGTCAGCAGTATTCAACCAAATGTTAGATACCATAGAAAGCTCAGTGAACAATATCAAAACCGTAACTGACAGTATTGCACACGATCTTCGTACCCCCTTAGCACGATTACGCAACACATTAGAGCAAATAGACGACGAAAAGCTGCGTGACGAAACAACCCACGAAGCAGATAATCTGCTCAATATGTTCAATAGTTTGCTTAGAATAAGCGGGCTAGAAACTACCAACAAAAAAGAAGGGTTTTGCGAAACCGATGTTCTTGCAATTGTTGAAGATGTTGTAGACCTTTACCACCCGCTAGCTGAAGACAGGAATATAACCCTGACTAGCTCCTTGCAGCCAATCACCATGATTGCAGACCCCAACCTGCTATTTCAAGCTGTAGCGAACGTACTTGATAATGCCTTAAAGTACTCTCCCGATGGAAGCCGTGTAGTAGTGCAATTAACGTCGACGAAAACACACCACGTCATATCCATCAACGACGCAGGGATGGGCGTAGGAGAGCATGAACTTGAAAGTTTAGAACGTCGTTTTTATCGCGCAGATGGCAGCAGAACAAGTAAAGGCAACGGCTTGGGGCTGTCTCTTGTCTCTGCCATTGTTAAGCTACACGAAGGCCGTGTGTGGTTTGTACACGACCCACTCATGAATGGAACGGGCTTGGGCGTGGTGCTTAGTTTCAAGCGCTAGGCGATTAGACTATTCATATACAACTCCTCGCCCTTCAATAAACCGTGACTGGCCACATGCGTCTGGCACGAGTGCTTATTAACACGATATAATGCGCAAATTCAGTTGTCCATTTGAGGGAATTGGTTTTGAACCGTCGTAAAAAAATCATCAAAAAACTCCAGAAAAAAGACAAAAAGGCGAACGCTAAACTTCATAAAAGTAGTAAGCCAGTTTATGTTTCTAAAGCTGAGAGGGAAAAATTAGCTGAGCGGGCCGATAGCGATCGTTCCAGTAATGAGCAGTCAAATACCGAGCCATCAATTGCCGGGCAATCTATTACCGAGCCATCAATTACCGAGCAGGCAGATTGCGGTCAAAGGGATAAAGAACAGCTAGATAACGAGTAAATAACCGTGACTAAAAGTGGGTTAAAAAAAACATTCACGAAGAACAAACCACGACGTTAAAAGCCGTAGACAGTATTTACCTCAATCCTGAATTAAAAAAAATGCCAGTCACACGATAAATCTAGCGAATGACTGGCGTTTACTTAGTGTCTGTTAAAAGCTACTTTTGCTCTAGTTGTCTTCAAGCGGTGTGTTCTCAGTAATCGGTACTGTATTCACATCAGTATCAAGGCTTTCTACCGCATTTTTCACGCCAGCAGCGTAGTCAGGGTGCACCCTTTCAAGAACGGCATACCATCTCGATTTCACCTCATCTGAACATGGCCCCATAGCAGCGGCATAGTTCTTATACATCCGCTCTTTTTGCTCATCCGAAAACATTTCATAAAGCTTCCGGGGCTGAACATAATCAACGTCTGCATCATCTTGATGATACCTATCTGCATCGCCATCGATTCGTAGAGGCGGCTCTTTTACTGAAAAGTCCGCAACCGGCCCATCATGTTGATTTGGTTCATAATAAGCATCTGGATTCCCGAAATCATTAGTAAAGAATCGCATTGCTCCATCTTTATGGTAATGATTTACATCGCTGTTTTTTGGCGCGTTGGCAGGAAGCGCTTCGTAGTGCGTGCCTAATCTATACCTGTGAGCGTCGGCGTAAGAAAAAATCCTCGCTTGCAGCATTTTATCTGGGCTAAACCCGATCCCCGGAACAACATTTGATGGACTAAATGCGGCATTTTCAACCATTTGAAAATAGTTATCTGGGTTGCGGTTCATTTCTAATTCACCCACCTCGATAAGTGGGTAATCATCATGTGGCCACACCTTGGTGAGATCAAACGGGTTAAAGGTCTGCTCACCCGCCTCCTCTTCTGGCATCGCTTGTATGTACATTGTCCACTTAGGGAAATTGCCCTCATCTATCGCGCTGTAAAGCTCCTCTTGATACTTTTCCCGCGTGCTACCGATGATTTTTTCCGATGTTTCATTGGTGTAATTCTTAATACCCTGTTGGGTTTTAAAGTGAAATTTCACCCAGTGACGCTTGCCCTCTTTATTCCACATGCTGAAAGTATGGCTTCCATATCCATTCATATGCATAGGCGAAACAGGAATACCTCTATCTGACATTAAGATAGTAACTTGGTGTACGCTTTCTGGCTGAGCTGCCCAAAAGTCAAACATTGCCTCTGGCGAGCGCAGATTAGTTTTCGGATGGCGCTTTTGAGTACGAATGAAGTCGGGAAACTTATAACCGTCGCGAACGAAAAATACGGGAGTATTATTTCCTACCATGTCCCAGTTACCTTGCTCGGTATAAAACTTCAAGCTAAAGCCGCGAACATCACGTTCGGTGTCGGCTGCGCCTGACTCTCCAGCTACAGTGGACCATCGGCTCAATACCTCTGTTTGCTTACCTACCTGAGAGAAGATATCAGCACACGAATAGTCAGTAATATCATGAGTTACGGTGAATGTACCCTGTGCTCCCCACCCTTTTGCATGAACAACACGTTCGGGAATACGCTCACGATTTTGATGAGCTAGCTTTTCGAGAAGCTGGTAATCTTGAAGTAATGCTGGACCGCGTTCTCCCGCTGTTTTAGTCGTTTCATTACTGACTACTGGGGCGCCCGCTGATGTGGTTAACTGTGGCTTCTTTGACATAAAAATCTCCTTTAATGAGCCTTTAATAGGCTCAATTCCATTGCATGTAGGGCACAACACCTACGACATACAATTCCTACGATAGCGAAATCAAAAGGTTTAAATTTTTTTAATCTTTACATTGTGCACTGACGAGGAATTAAGAAGAAATAGAGCAAGAAGCCGTTGTTTTTCCACAACTGACTGTTTGAACAAGGGCGTGTAACAAAAAGAGCAAATGAATTGTGCTACTGCAACAAAAAGCAACTTGTTAGCGAAGAAGGCGGTATGGTATTTGTGAAGTATTCAGAAACGAAAGTCAGAAAGGCAATGTTAGATGGCGCTACCCTTAAATAAGGATAGCGCAACCAAATTAACGATAATACGCTACGCTGTTTTCTCTGAAACGACGGGCTGTAGCAAAGTGGTGGAGCCAATCTTTAAACTGTACACCTTGAGCACTTGCTTCATTGTAAAACGGGCTAGGCGATGAGACAGGAAAAGCATTGTCTTCACAGAAGTCGTTCAACACCATATGGCAGGTGCCTTCGCCTAAGTAAAATTGATAGTTCCATGTAAATGCTGACAATGCATTAAGCGATGTGTAGCTTTGTATTTGCCACCCAAAAATATAAATAAAGTCGTCTTCTGTTACCCCCCAAGTGGTGGGATCTAAATTACCCTTTGCCACTTGGTCAGATATCTTCAAAAACTGAA
Organism: Alteromonas sp. LOR; assembly: GCF_000753865.1. Classification (GTDB taxonomy): domain Bacteria; phylum Pseudomonadota; class Gammaproteobacteria; order Enterobacterales; family Alteromonadaceae; genus Alteromonas. The sequence continues at coordinate 186,370 of NZ_JQFW01000056.1, forward strand.
TTTGAACAATATCAGTGCCAGTAGAGTATTGAGCGAAACGATTCCATGGATACTGATAGGCCAAGCGCAACATTACCTGTTTGTTCAGCGCAAGATGGTTGAAGTTTCCAATTAGCGACTGAAAGTTGCGCGGTAATGTATCTTCTATCCCCCAAGGCCCAGCGTAATTAAGTACTGACTGGGTAAAACCTTTCGAAATAACGCCCATAGACGCGTCTGCAAAAAGAGCTACCTTCGTTCTTCCAAAGAGCTGTTGAATAATGGGGAAATTAAACGTAGCACCATAACCGCCGGCACTACTTCCACTTAACAGAACCTTATTTGGCGACAACGCCTGTGAATCAAGTTTTTGCTTAATCCAATCCATTACTGCTAAAGCGTTATCGTGACCTCTATGCTTAATAACGACTTCAGCACCTGGCTGGCCTGAAACCAAGCCTAGGGTGTCAGTATAAGGCGTATCTTGAGACCCTATATGTAAGTCACCAGTACAATAAGGGATAAACACCTTCGACCACGATTGAAACGGGTTCTCCTCGGTATCCTCAAAAATTCCGCCCGAAATAAAGGGTGTATTTTCAACAACTGCTGAAGGATTAAAAGCCGCTCGACTTAATGGGTCGGCATCGAATTCAAGCTGAAGAGAGGCTAAACACGTAGCTCCATCCCAACAGGCGCCGCCACCGTTAAAGTAGATTAGAAGATTATCACTCTCGCCTTGCTCAAAATAAAACGAGAATGGGTTAGGCACTATTCCTTGTTCGGTAGCTAATGCAGGAAGCGCGCATGCGGGCGTAATCGTTTTTTGCTCTCCGCTAGGAAGCGAAACCTGCATTTCAGTAGGCGGAGTAATTTGTTCCCACTGTGCATAGGCAACAGTAGGTAGAATGAAACTAAATGACAGCGTGATAAGCAGAAGGCGTTTAATAGCAAGATGCATAAACAATTCCTTTTGTAGTTTAATAAAAAGATGGGTTGGGCGACGTAATGTGCAATGGCACGGTAAATCAGTACATCCGAGTCCGCTGATTTTGACTGCCTCACTGTAGGCGATACCAGTGGGCACATCGTTTCGTGCACAAATAGAGTAACGTAAAAACGAGCGCTGTCTACAAGTTAGTCATTATTAGTTGCGTTGATGCTTCTGTAGCATCAACGCAACACAATCCCACCTTAAAATTTTCACAATATCCAATAACTTACAATGCTACTCCTGCTTTTGCATGAATATGGTCACTTCGGCCATAACAATCCCGAATTTGCGGATATAAGAGCGATTCATCATGGTTGTTTCATCAAAAGCCCAAAACCAATCGTCAAACGTCACAGAGTAACTGGTGTCGTCTACGGGTAAATCCATTTGGTAATGGAAGTTGAAAGCATTACCGTAAGATGTACCTGCAGCAGGGCCGTCTATGTCGCCAGCGTTTCCAACGAATGTGCCGTCGCTTTGTTTAACAATTTTCCACGTGCGGGACATTGGACCTTCACCAACACCATAATCGAAGCTTTCATCGAGTGTTAACGTGTTACCGTCAATAGAACCATCAATATCCACTTTAAAACGCTGCACAACTTCACCAGAGCGATTTTGAACGATGCCCCACGCTTTGACATCACCATCAAAAAACTGCTCGATGTTAAATGCTGGTTGCACAGAGGTATAGTCTTTACCTTCAACCGACACCGAACAACCACTCAGTGTTACTGCACTTATTCCCAATCCTGCTAGTGCATAGGCAGCGCGTTTCAATGATTTCATAATTATCCTGTTCTTTACTCTAATGCTAAAATTAAAAATGGTATTTAAGCTACGCTAATAGTTCCGCTTTATGTTCCCAAAATGCGTTAGCTAAAGGTGTTTTACCCAACGCCTCTCTCGCTATCAGAGAGGCTTCGCCGCACACAAAGCAATTTATTTGATGCCTAGTAACGCTCTTCTAAACTTAGGCTCTGAGGTATTCTCACCCAACCAAATATCAAAGAATTTTTGCGTAAACTCTGGGTCTTTAACTTCCCCAGCATTTTCGCCGTTGAAATAGAATAAGGCGTTGCCCTCTTCATTGGCTACGCCTGTTAATACATCTCCCTCTTTTACATCCGGGAAAATATCTACCATGTCTTGTAACCAGCGCTTGGCTTTCTCTGAATCAAGCTTTGCCTGCTTTTTCATCTCATCAATAGAACGCTCCGCTATTTTCTTACCGTCTAGCGAACGTTGGTATTTTAGCGTTAAGGCAATAGGCTTTCCTTTCTCATATTCTCCCTTGGGAGCGAACAAAGTAGCCTCGTAAACGTCGAATAGGTAATAAGTAAACATATCTTTGCCCACAACTTCTGCATTGGGCACACTTTCGGATACTGGCGAAGGCAAAGCAGCATGTGATGTAAAAGATACGCTCATCAGAGAAATACTCATCATTGTTAAACTTAAAAAAGCAGCCCGTTTCACGACAGTGCGAAGCTTATTAGCTAGAGAACCCATGAGCGAGCTCTTCTCTGCCTGCGATTTATCTGAGATTGCGTGTTTGATACACACTAATTCAGCTTTCGTTATTAATTTAGGTTTCATCATTTTTCCCTGTATGACTGTCCAGCGTTAATTTTAGTCGCCCTATTTGACGAACTGACGCCTTCAACATTTCCATACTTTTTGATTTGTGGTTGTATTAGTTATACTGCGAGCAGATAATGAATGATCAATTATGGCAACTTCCTCCTGTGAATAAACTAACAGCGCTTGAGAAAACACTCACCCAGCCTTCACCTTTAGAATTGTTCACACCTGACTGGCCTGGTGCCGAGGATGTGACCATTTATGTAAAGCGCGACGACAAAATACACCCCGTAGTGTCTGGTAATAAATGGCGAAAACTGAAACAGTTTATTTATGGCTACGCAGAGCAATATCTAGACGGTGCTGCATTTGAGGAAGGACTACCTCAAAATGCTGATGGGGACTCTCCTGACGATGAAGAGTCCTCATTTATTGCTGAGGGTTCTCAATTCACCGCTGAGGGCTCTTCATCCACCGCTGAGGGCTCTTCATCCACCGTTGAGGGCTCCTTCAACGCTGAGGGCTCTTTTAACGCTCAAGGCTCTCTATACGCCAAAGGCTCTGTCAGACTCATCAGTTTTGGTGGTGGCTTTTCAAATCACCTGCATGCACTCGGATATGTGTGTAATACCCTCGGCATTCGGCTTACAGCCATAATTCGTGGTGACTATTCTGCTACACCAACACCAATGATTAGCGACCTAACTTCATGGAACGTCGATATTGAGTATGTTGACCGAATAACCTATAAAAAACGTGACTCTGCAGAATACCTCAACACACTAAAAGAGCGCTTTTCCCCTGCCATTATCATCCCAGAAGGGGGAAGCCAAGAACAGGCAATCGGAGGGGTTGCAGAGCTAGTTAGTGAGATTGCTGAAGCGCTCGCTGCCAATCACAATGCCGAGTTCGACACTATCATTGCCCCCGTAGCCAGTGGTGCCACAATGGCAGGTATTGTCAGTGCGTTAACGCCAAACCAGCACGCTATTGGTATTGGCGTGCTCAAAGGCCAAGATTACTTGGAATCCTTAGTTAATCAGTTCTTAGCCCCCGCTCTTTTGGCAAAAGAAATTATGACAAAAGAACTCGCAGCAAAAGCGCCTGCGAGCAATGACGAAGAGAGAAAAACAAACAGTAACTGGCATATTAACCATGAATTCCATTGCGGTGGATATGCAAAGGCGCCGCCCTATTTAAAGGCGTTTTGTGAGAACTTTAACAACGCCATGCCCTTTGATATTGAGCCTGTTTATTCCGGAAAAGTATTTTTCGCATTGAAAGATATGCTTAAAAAGGGCACATTTAAATCAGGTAGTAAGATTATTGTCTTACACACCGGCGGACTTCAGGGTGCTCGCTAAGGATATTGCACAGTGCTCATTTCTGTAGTGATAGTAAACCTATGAGTCCAATACACCGTAAGCAATGATGAAAGGAAAAAAAGTACAGGGTATCTAAAAACAGCAATCGTAAAATAATAGCGATGACCTATAGAGTCTTAACTATAGCATCGCAAGCAACGCTAACTTTGAGGAGATACAACATGATCGACCGACCAGTTACATTGCCAACCCCTTTAAAAGAACTTGTTTCCAAATCACTTTCCATATGTAAATTAATGCTGCTAAACAGCGATGTATTTTACCCTTTTGCGGCTATAAACCAAGACGGTAAAAACGGTTGTATATTTGCAGATGAAACCACTGAGAGCAAACGTGAGTCGCAGCTCATAGAGCAACTCCAGTGGAGGATCATCGACACAACCACAGACACCAACAGTTACAGCGTTTTAGTCTATGCTGCTACTATCAATACACAGAACAGCAAAAATGTTGATGCCATAGCGGTAGTGACATCGTCGCCTGAACAGGAAGAACGGTTGCTCCTATATCCTTATTACAAGGTTGACGGCTCTGTGGTGGTATCGCCGCCGATTAATACTGCGGCGCCCTAACTGCAATCTATGCACGACCCAAGCTTGACTAAACAAGCTTGTAAACCCTGCGATAGTTAAAACGTGCATAACGTTTTCTATCGTTAGCAGGAAAATTTATACTATTTATACTTTCAGACACTGACTTTGCTTGCCAAATCGTCGGTGTCTGCTAGCATTCAGCGAAAATTTACTCGCAAAATTTAGGGATTAATACTATGTCTCGCGTTCTCATTATTGGTGCTGGCGGCGTTGCCTCAGTGACGGTTAAAAAGTGTGCTCGTTTGCCACAACATTTCGATGAAATATTCTTAGCAAGTCGAACGGTGTCTAAATGTGAAGCTCTTCAGCAAGAAGTTGGTGAAGACCGCGTGAAAGGCGTATTTGCTCTAGATGCTGACAATGCTAAAGAAGTAGAAGCGTTAATCAACGAAGTACAGCCAGACCTAGTGATTAATTTGGCACTGCCATATCAAGATTTACCTATCATGGACGCGTGTTTGGCAACCAACACTCATTATCTTGATACCGCAAACTACGAACCGAAAGACGTAGCTAAATTTGAATACTCATGGCAGTGGGCGTACCAAGACAAGTTTAAAGATGCCGGTATCATGGCATTACTTGGAAGTGGTTTTGATCCAGGTGTCACTAACGTCTTTACTGCGTATGCAGCAAAACACTACTTTGATGAAATTCACTACCTTGATATTGTCGATTGTAATGGCGGCGATCACGGTCAAGCATTCGCGACTAACTTCAACCCAGAAATCAATATCCGCGAAATTACTCAGCGTGGTAAATTTTGGGAAAATGGTGAGTGGAAAGAAACTGATCCGCTTAGCGTTCGAGAAGACCTTGACTATCAAAATATAGGCGAGCGCGCTTCGTACCTCATGTTCCACGAAGAGCTTGAGTCGTTGGTGAAACACTTCCCAACCCTTAAACGTGCCCGTTTTTGGATGACATTTGGCGAGGCTTACCTCAACCACCTACGCGTGCTTGAAGGTATCGGTATGACGAGCATTGAGCCTATAGAATTTCAAGGCCAACAAGTTGTGCCTTTAGAGTTTCTAAAAGCTGTATTACCTAACCCAGGCTCGCTTGCAGAAGGTTATGTAGGCATGACCTGTATTGGTACTTACATTACAGGTATAAAAGATGGCAAAGAAAAGACCATCTTTATCTACAATAACTGCGAACACGCTAAGTGTAATGAGGAAGTGGGTGCTCAGGCGGTATCTTACACCACAGGCGTTCCTGCGATGATTGGTGCTGCACTTATGTTAAACGGCACGTGGAAAGAAGCCGGTGTGTGGAATATGGAACAGTTTGATCCAGACCCGTTCATGGATATGCTTAATGAACACGGACTGCCGTGGCATGTACTAGAGTGCGATAGCAGCCCATTTACTAAGTAGATTGCTTTAAACAAATACTTATTGATATTTACGAGGGGCGCTATGTTAAGTGCCCCTTTTTTACGTTATTGACCGGAGCGTGAACACCTTGACCGATCTTACCCAACGCACTGATATTCCCTCACCCTGCTATGTTCTTGAGGAGGCAAAATTAATTCGTAACCTAACGCTGATGAAGCGCGTTCAAGACGAGTCAGGCGTGCGAATTATTTTAGCCCTTAAAGGCTTTTCTATGTGGTCTTGCTTCGATATCGTCAAACAATATCTTCAGGGTGCCACCGCAAGCTCAGTGTGGGAGGCAAAGTTAGCAGCCGAAATGGGCAAAGAAGTTCATGCCTACTCCCCTGCTTATAAAGTCGAGGATGCAAAAGCACTGGCTTCACTGGTACATCATTTATCGTTTAATAGCCTCAGCCAATGGCATACCCATCGTGAGGCGCTAAAAGGCGTATCACTTGGTTTGAGAATTAATCCAGAGCATCAAGAAGCAGATACACCACTTTACGACCCCGCTGCACCCGGTTCGCGATTAGGGATAAGAGCGGATGAGTTAGAGGGTGTAAGCCTTGATGGAATTGAAGGTTTTCACTGCCACAATTTATGCGAATGTGATTCTTTTGCTACAGAGCGCACTTTGCAGGCCATTGAAAAACGATTTGGCAAATGGCTACATCAATTGAAATGGTTGAATTTAGGCGGCGGTCATTTAATGACAAGTGAAGGCTATGACGTTGAGCACTTAATCAACACACTGTCAGCATTTAAAGAGCGTTACCCCCACCTTGATATTATCTTAGAGCCAGGCTCTGCGGTAGCGTGGCAAACAGGCCCTTTACTATCGGAAGTGGTGGACGTGGTAAATAACGAAGGTGATATTGCCATATTGGATATCTCGGCCACTGCTCACATGCCAGATGTGCTAGAGATGCCCTATCGACCTACCGTATTAAATGCGGCATTACCAAATGAAAAAGCCCACAATTATAAGCTTGGCGGCAACTCATGTCTTGCTGGAGATGTTATAGACACCTACTCCTTCGATGAACCTCTCGTAGCAGGAAGCCGTGTTCAGTTTGAAGATATGATGCACTACACCATGGTAAAAACTACGTTTTTTAATGGTGTTGACCATCCGTCCATTGGCATATTGCGCTCGAACGGTGAGTTTGAATTAGTTCGAAGTTTCACGTACGAAGACTTTAAAGGGCGCTTGTCTTAAGCCAATAAATCTAAAAACAGTCGGCCTACATCGGCCGACTTTTTCTTAGTGTTTTTTGTGTTCTACCATGCTGGCCCTTATCTACGAATTTCGATGTAATCGAAACCGTTTTAATTACACGTCAGTCCAGCATTTCTAATGCATTATCTCGGCTAGCAGCGACACACTCTTTAACCTAGCGTCTAAATTATGGATGGGCATTGAAACAATCAGCTCATCGACCTCAGTTTTCCCTAAAAACTGTGCTAGCTGCTCAGTCACTGTGTTTTTTGAGCCGACCAGCGCGTACTTCAATACATGAGACAGCATTGCATGGTCAGTAGGCGTACACATTGTAGATAAGTCGTCCGTCGGTTTAGCAAAAGGCTTATTAAGCCCTCGGCGCATATTCATAAACTGTTGTTGAACCGAAGTGAAAAGGTATTGCGCTTCCTCATCGGTATCGGCTACTACCGCCATTACCCCTGCCATAACATAAGGTTTTTCTAATTTTTCGGACGGAGTAAACGTAGAACGATAAAGATGCAAAGCATCAAAAAGCTGGTCTGGTGCAAAATGTGAGGCAAATGAATAGCGAAGCCCAAACGATGCGGCAAGCTGCGCACTGTATAAACTAGAGCCTAATAGCCACAAAGGAATATGCGTATTAGCGCCTGGCACCGCAACAATGTTTTGGGCGGGTTCAGGAGTACTTAAATAGCGCTGAAGCTCTTTAATATCGTCAGGATAGGTGTCTATAGCACTTGAATTACTAAGGTTTCTACGTAATGCTTTAGCGGTAGCCATATCAGTACCTGGAGCTCGCCCAAGTCCTAAATCAATACGCCCGGGATACAAAGTCTCTAATGTGCCAAATTGCTCAGCAATGACCAGAGGCGAATGGTTAGGCAACATCACACCACCCGCTCCAACTCGAATATGATTGGTCGCATTAGCAATATTCCCTAGTACTACCGCAGTAGCAGAACTTGCCACGCCATACATACCGTGATGCTCTGCCAACCAAACCCGTTGATATCCACTGCGCTCTGCTTGTTGAGCTAGCTCTCGCGAATTACTCAGTGCATTACTTATACTCTGGCCTTCTGAAATAGGCGCCAAATCTAGAAGCGAAAGGGGTAACGGCATTGCATACCTCATCGTTTAATTGTCGTAAGTCAAAGGCCAGCAAACGTGTCGATGTTAACTACCGACATTTTGGCCGGGCTTTATCGATAGCGCTTATATAACACCGCTACCCTTTGCGGTTTCGCTTTCATCTATTTCCCCTTCCACTAGCACGATATCATCCAGCTCGATGGTAAATGAGGTACCTTGTTTTCCGCTTACGCTATACCGAAAACCATACATCTCACCTTCATTAAACGATATCTCAGCGCTGGTATTAGGGTGAATCAAATCGAACACTCCCGAATCATTGGCCTTTGAGAACACATCTACCAGCCACTTGCCCTCTGCCATGGTGATTTTCAATGTTTTTTTCATTTACGCCTCCATTTTCTGCTGTTCAACATTCTCTTAATTGGTAACAACTAAAAGACAGTTAAGATCAGTGCCAGCCCCAATAACCTCAGGTTTATTCTTTTGCGTCCAACCCCGCTTGATAAAGTGCGTTTTTCTTTAATCCATAGTGTCCTGCAACTACCGCAGCAGCTTTTTTCAGTGGAATGTGCTCACAAAGGGTGTGCAGCAATGACATTGCCTCAAAGGGAATTTCTTGTTCACTAATGTGAGCTGGGCCAATCATCACCACAAATTCGCCTTTTTGGTGGGCCGCTTCGGATGTTAGGTAATCAATAACATCTTGGGCGCTGCCGCTTACATAAGTTTCAAAGGTTTTGGTGAGCTCTTTCGCCACCACAATATGCCTTTCCCCGAGCACGCGCTGAATAAGCGTTACTGTGTCTAAAATTCTGCGTGGCGCTTCGTAAAATACACTCGTGTAAGGTCTATCTAGTAACGCAGAAACCGCACTCTCTCTGGCCTGTGCTTTTACTGGCAAAAACCCTTCAAAAATAAACTTATCTGTAGGTAAGCCTGACGCGCTTAATGCTGTAATGGCTGCGCAGGGGCCTGGCAGGGCGCAAACCGGGATGCCCTGCTCGCGGCAGCGACGTACCAAGATAAAGCCAGGGTCGCTTATAAGCGGTGTTCCTGCATCACTGATTAATGCAACCGCCTCGCCACCTTTTAATCGCTCGCATAACATGGCTGCACGCTTATCTTCGTTATGATCGTGCAGCGATAATGTTTTGGTAGTAATACTCAAGTGCTGAAGTAATCTTGAGCTATGGCGGGTGTCTTCTGCCGCAATCCAACTCACACTGCCAAGTACCTCGATAGCACGAGCGCTTATGTCGTTTAAGTTTCCGATTGGGGTGGGTACAATGTATAGCGTAGCAACGTCATTCATAGAATTGGCAGAGTTAGTCATAAATAATAATAGAAACGTGATAATGCGGTAAGTGTAACATGCCAATAGTCCAGTTTATGCCGCCAAGCGTAGATTTTCACACTGGTTGAGATAAACTGAGCCCATATCGAAGTAAAAGGAATGAAACTGTGCGCCATACCGGAACCACTGGAAAACACATTACGCGTTTTGCGGTAACCTCATTACTGCTTTCACCGTTATTGTTAGTTGGCTGCACGAGTACGCCCAAAAAAGCGGTTAACGTTTCAACAAACGTAAAATCTCCTGTTGAGCAGCCTGTTACCCAAGAAGAGATTACACCTGAACACAAGCTTGTTGAGGCAAAAAAGGCGTGGCTTGAAACTCGCAATAAAGAGCGAAGAGACACCTTACTTCTAGAAGCTGCTGAGCTGTATATCGCAAATCAAAAGCCCCTGTTAGCCCAACAAGTGCTGTATGAAGTGAAGCAAGACGGCGTATCTACTGCTAACCAATCTGCTTACGCTCTGCTTATGGCAAAAGTATATGTGAACAGCCCTGACGCGTCGCCTCAAACCCTACTGACCCTGCTTGAGACAGTGCCTGACCAAAGCCAATTTGCTGTCGAAAAAGCACACCTTCAGACACAGTTATTTGTTCGCGAGGGTAATTATGGCGCGGCGGCAAATAGCCTATTGAAAACCGACCTCACTGACGAACAAAAAGTAGAGCAAATTTGGGCATGGGTAACGTCATTGCCCTTATCATCACTTGACGACGTAAGCGCGCAGTATCCCGATCTTTCTCCCTTTGTTAGCTTAAGAAAATTAACGCAAGAATATCGTTCTACCCCTGAGCAACTTGCCGCTAACCTACGTAATTTCAAACGTGTCTATGCAGGTCATAGTTTAGGCAAAGCTTTCCCTAAAAATGTAGATACCGCTACCCAGCTTTCTCGCCCTAGCATCGACAGCATTGCCGTGTTGCTCCCACTATCGGGGCGCCTTGGCGCAACGGGTAACACCATTAAAAACGGCATCATGGCGGCGTATTATCAGAGCATTGAAGAAAATCAGAGCGAGCGCGACCTGCCTCAGCTTAGCTTTGTCGATACCACAGACAAAGATGTCGAGGGTATTGTAAGTGCCATCGGAGAAGCAAAATTTGTTATTGGCCCGCTACTTAAAGATAACGTTGAACGCGTAGTGCCTGCCCTACCTACTGGGGTAAATGTATTAGCCCTAAATCGGTTTGATAATTTCCAGCAGGCAATGGGCGAGCTTGATAGAACCATTGAGTTGCTTGCACAGCAGGATGCTTCGGGGAACGCTGCAGCCGGCTCGCTATCAGAACAAAAAAGCGCGATGCCCCCCTTATCTGCAGAGCAAGGTTTATCTGAGAAAACGTCTGTAGAGCAACCTATCGCAGCTAACTTCTTTGGTCTAGCACCAGAAGATGAGGCCAAACAGCTTGCAGAGCTTATATTTAACAAAGGTTTCAGGGCCCCTATTGTTATTGCAGAGCAGAGCTCTCTCTACATGCGTATGGACGACACATTTAAAGCGCATTGGGAAACGCTGAACCAGGCAGAGGGCAAACGCCGCACCAACATCACGTCGGTAACGTTTAATGACAGTAATTCGCTGAGAGAGGGCATTACTTCAGCGCTTGATGTGGCGCAAAGCAACGAGCGAATTAATCAAATTGAGTACATGACCAATGACGAAGTGTACAACATGCCTCGTAGCAGACGAGACATAGACGCGATTATCGCGTTTGCTTCACCACAAGACACTGAATTACTTAACCCGATTATTGAAGCCAGTCTTAACCCTCTTGATGGGCAGCCCATACCCGTTTATGCCTCATCTCGCTCTATGGATTACGACAGCGGTAAAAACCAGTGGCGTGATTTGAAAAACATTCACTTTATCGATATGCCCTGGTTAATGCCGCAGCATAAATGGCAAGGTTTAGCCCAAACCGTAGACCAAGCCTTTGCAGCACAAAGTACCATGCAAAAGCGTTTATTCGCCTTTGGGTACGACGCATATGAGCTACTCCCTCAGCTTGGTATATTAAACACGCTACAATACTTGAATCACGATGGGCTTACAGGCTCGCTGTCACTAAACGAGAATGGCGAAGTAGAGCGGCAGCAGCCCAGGGCTATCATTCGCAATGAAAAAGTGGAAATACTCACAGAATAGAGAGTTATTATGTCGCTAGTGCAAGGGAATGCAGCAGAGCAACAAGCCTGTCAATTTTTGTTGGAACAAGGCCTAACCTTACGCTGTCAAAACTATCGCACACGCCGAGGCGAATTAGATATTGTTATGCAAGACGGCGACACCATAGTGTGTGTTGAGGTCAAATATCGTAAGAATACGAAATTTGGCAATGCAGCAGAATTCGTTACCGCACAAAAACTGCAGCGAATTCAAGCTGCGTTTGAGTTCTATTTGTTAGATAATAGCCTCAATTCAACGTCTACCTCATTGCGGATCGACGTTATTGCTATCGACGGTAATCGTCTTCAATGGCTAAAAAATATTGGCTAATGCCAGCCTTAGCATTCGAAGCGCCTCATACGCGCCCACCAGCGCTGAAGATTTTCTATCAGCAGCTCGCTTAAAAAGAGAAGAAGTATGATTGAACAAATTAAAGCTAACTTTACTGAAAGTATTCAAACCAAAATTGCTGCCTCTGAAATTTTGCCAGAGTCGATTGAAAAAGCAGCGAGCATGATGGTTGAAGCGCTTATTCGTGGAAATAAAGTGCTTAGCTGCGGTAATGGCGGTTCGGCTGGCGATGCACAGCACTTTTCTTCTGAAATGCTAAATCGCTACGAAAGGGACCGCCCTAGCCTGCCTGCTATAGCATTGAGTACCGATACCTCAACAATTACGTCTATTGCCAACGATTACAGCTACGATGAAATCTTTGCCAAGCAAGTACGTGCGCTAGGTCAACCCGGCGATATCCTTCTTGCTATTTCTACCAGCGGAAACTCGCGCAACGTTACCGCCGCCATGGAAGCAGCACTGTCGCGCGACATGACGATAGTTGCATTGACTGGTAAAGACGGTGGAGAAATGGCCGGGTTTCTTAGTGAGCACGATGTAGAAATTCGCGTCCCCTCAAACCGTACTGCACGAATACAAGAAGTGCATTTGCTAGTCATTCACAATTTATGCGAGTGCATTGACGATAGCTTATTCCCAGCTGATCACGGTGACGAGTAATTATTAATTTATGAAGCCAATGACAAAATGCGTAAGCATTCTAGCTATTACTTTTGCCATGACCTTACAAGGTTGTGTAGTGGCGGTTGGCGCTGCAGGTGCTGTTGCAGCGAAGGTAGCTAACGACCGGCGAACCGTGGGCACCCAGCTTGACGACCAAAATGCCGACAGTGCGGTAGCATTTCAATGGTCTAAAAGCGATGCGTTGAAAGAGCAAGCTAACCTACAGGTTGATGTTTACAATGGCGTAGCGCTGCTCACCGGTCAAGCGCCCAATCAAGCGCTCATTAACGAAGCGGTTGAACGCGCCCAAAACGTGGATTATTTAAAGAAAATACACAACCAAGTGCGCGTTGCTACTCCAATAGGTGCAGGCACTCAAGCCAACGACATTTGGCTAGCATCCAAAGTGAGAACAAAGCTGGTTGCCGACGAGCGCGTACCTGCGTTGCAAGTAAGGGTAGTAGTACAAGACTCTGAAGTATTTCTTATGGGCAGATTATCCAGCCTAGAAGCCACCGCCGCGGTAGACATTGCTCGCAATGTGACTGGCGTAGCTAGAGTTGTGCGCGCCTTTGAAATTAATCAGTAAAGACGCTGCCACTGCCCTTCTCGTGGCGGGGGCGCTCTTTATGGAAATTCTGGACGCCACGGTTATTACCACGGCGCTCCCAGTTATTGCTGCAGATTTTGGGATCCCCGCTGCGCACCTTTCAATTGGTGTATCGGCATACCTTGTTGCGGTTACCCTGTTCATCCCCCTCAGTGGCTATGTGGCCGATCGCTTTGGCGCTAGAACCATATTTATTGCTGCCATTGGGATATTTACTCTTGCCTCTGTGCTATGTGGTTTGAGCACCACTCTGGTTGAATTTACCCTGTCGAGAATACTGCAAGGAATTGGCGGTGCAATGATGGTGCCCGTTGGTCGGTTAGTGGTACTTCGTGACCTGCCAAAAGAAAAATTAGTTAAAACGGTGGCCATAATTACCTGGCCAGCGCTGAGTGCCCCTTTACTCGGCCCTGTATTAGGGGGCTATATTGCCACACATTTCAGTTGGCAATGGATATTCTATATGAATATTCCTTTGGGCTTAATTGCGATTATTGCCTCGGCATATCTACTTCAAAATACAAAAGGCGAAGTAAGCACATTCGATGTAAAAGGCTTTCTGCTCACCGGCGTAGGGTTTGCACTTTTTATGGCTGGCATTGAGTTTCTTGCGAGTAACGGTGACAGACTATTAGAAAGTGCCACCATTATTTCCGTGGGTTTTGTGGGTATGCTGCTTGCCATGTGGCACATAAAAAGAGCAAAGAATCCGCTCTTCTCATTTGATGCAATGCAGCATCGCACCTTTCGATTATCGGTGTATGGCGGCTCTGTCGTGCGCATTGCGCTAGGCAGTGCGCCTTTTCTTATTCCCCTAATGCTGCAACTTGGCTTGGGTTACACACCTGTTGAAGCCGGCTCTATCTTACTGTGGCTGTTTGCAGGTAACCTTGCTATTAAACCTGCCACAACATGGATTATGAATACCTTTGGCTTTAAACCGGTATTGATTGTTAACGGAGTACTTATTGCGCTAGGTTTTGTCGCCTTGGCAATGATTGATGCTCACACCTCGTCCTTTACCATCGCAGCTCTGCTATTCATCAATGGCATTACCCGTTCAATGCACCTCACTTTGCTAAATACCATCGCTTTTGCAGACGTTCCCCCAGATAAGATGCGCGATGCCAATACCCTTGGGGCAATATTGATGCAAATGAATCGCGGGCTGGGAATAACACTTTCAGCACTGGCCATAGCAGTGGCTGCGTTAATACTCGGTCAATCTGCCGACACACCAGACATAACAACATTCACTATCGCCATGGTATTTATGGCAATACTGGCATTGGTAAGCATTACAGACAGCATCTTGCTTTCAAAGGAAGACGGCGATGCGGTGCTAAACAAACGCATGCGTAAAAAATCACTGTGAATACTAACGCGTGTGGGGCTTTGCTAAACATTTCTCTATAGAACGTATACGCTTTGGGGAAGTGATTACACCAGGTGAGACGTCCATAGAAAATATAATTGCCGATAGCCCAAAACAGTTTTACTCTACTATTTGCTTTTGAACGGCTTTCACTTTTTCTAGGCTCCTCACTAGGGAATATCAAAAAACAAGAGTTAACAAGGAATCGTTATTGTGTCTCATCTTGCTGTTAAAATAGTTATTAGCTTATCACTACTCATCTTTATATCTGCCTGCCAACCTTCTGCAAAGTCTAAAGTGCCTGATGATGCCGTTGCGAAACAAACCTCAAAGTTCGACAAACTCTTTGCCCAATTTGATGATATTGACAAGCCGGGAGCCTCGGTTGCCGTATTACAAGATGGAGAGGTTGTCTTCTCAAAAGGTTATGGCAGTGCAAACCTCGAATACGATATACCTGTTACGCCAGACACCATGTTTCACGTTGCATCTGTATCGAAGCAATTTACCGTTTTTGCCATTTTGTTACTCGCTGAAGAAGGTAAGTTAAATTTTGACGAAGACGTACGACAATACATACCTGAAGTACCTGATTTTGGTGAAACCATAACCTTACGACACTTAGCATCGCACACCAGCGGCATGCGAGATCAATGGAATTTGTTGCGTATGGCTGGCTGGCGTTTAGATGATGTGATCACTACCGAACATGTATTAAAAATGGTAGCGAAACAAAAAGAACTAAACTTCAAACCCGGAGAAGAATTCCTTTATTCGAATACCGGGTTCACACTGTTAGCAGAGGTTGTAGCTCGAGTTAGCGGTAAGTCCTTTGCACAATTCACACAAGAAAGACTGTTCACGCCATTAAATATGAGCAACAGCTTGTTTTATGACGATCATCAAAAAATTGTTAGCAATAGAGCTTATTCCTACGAGCCAATTGACAATGGCTATCAAAAAAGTGTGTTGAACTATGCAAATGTAGGTGCAACCAGTTTGTTTACTACCGCAGAAGACCTTCTTAAATGGTCGGAAAACTTCACCGCTCCTACTGTAGGCAGTCCTTCAATTATCAAACAAATGAATACGCTTGCCACGTTAAATAATGGAAGCACATTTGGTGGTGCATACGGACAATTTATTAGTCACTACAACGGCATCAAGTATATTCAGCACAGCGGCGGAGATGCCGGATTTCGTTCATATTTAGCTCGATTTCCTGAGCAGAATTTAGCAATTGCTATATTGAACAACGGCGCGGATGCAAGACCTTGGGAATTGGCTCTGCAAATTGCTGAACGCTTTCTAGAAATAGATACCCCTCCCCCTCAGAATGCTATTGCTGACGCGTTTATGGAGTCAATGTCACCAAAACAAACCCCTAATTCTTTTGAACTTAGCAAAGTTGAGTTAAGTGAAGACATATTAAATACATATGTGGGTCACTATTGGAATGAGCCAGACGCCTATTCAAGAGAGATATATTTAGACAACGGTAGACTCATGTATTCACGAGGCAAAAATGATACAAGCCCCCTTGCTCCCGTGAATGAAAACACATTTAAAATGCTGAATGTAGAGGGCGAAATTTTCGTTGAGTTTACTGAAGATGACGAGCAAAACCTTATGACAGTGCGAGTAGACAACATAGACACCTATGTGTCAGTTGCTTACACGCCAGTTGAAGTGACTGAAACCTGGTTATCTCAATTTGCAGGCAGTTACTACAGCCCTGAACTTTCTTCTACTTATCATTTTTCGCCGGACAACGATCAGCTCAAAATTTCTCATTATCGTCTTAGCGATCATCATATTGCGCCAGTTAAAGGTGACTTTTTCAGATCACAAGTAGGCGATATCTCGTTTGAACGTGATGATAGCGGCGCAGTAAGTGGTTTTAGGATATCTAATGGTAGAGTAAGGAATCTTTACTTTAAGAAACTATAGAAGATAAAGAGTGGAAATAATTTTTAATGTCCACTCTACCAATAAGGGCCGCTTGCTCGCATTAACGCTAATTCAAAAGTGTTAAAAAAGTACTAATGCTGCGATTATGATTTTTATGACGTATGGCAGCTTAGTACATAGAGTGGACGCCTAATCGCTATTCCTCTAAAAACACTGGTCGTGTTTTTTTATGGGAAATGAGTGTCACTTTAAACCTCAGTAATAAGCTTTTAAATTTACATAAAGCCATAGTGATTTTTGAAGGAATAAAATTTTTGGATAAACTTAATAAAGTTATACACAGCCAAGAGAGCAAACATGGTATTGCCATTCAAATTTTTGGAACATTTTGTTTTCTTGCTGCAATTAGCCTTCTTTACATATCAACTAAATCAAACTCACCTGCTATATACTTATTTTTTGGGGGCTTTTTCTCGTTCTCTATTCTTCTATGGGTAATAGGCGCTTATCAAAAACGGAAATTTTATAAGTTGGGCAAGACTCCATTAACATTAACACCATCACTCTGCGCAATTGGCGAGGAATTTAAAGGTTCTATTGAAATTGAAAAGCCAAGCTTTAATAGCGTAAAAGAAATAACAATTACTTTATGGCAGCGCAAAAGAGTTGGCGATGAGAGCCGAAACGATAAAGTTTGGGAATCAAGTGCTACAACAAAGATTAGCCATGTAAACTGTAAAACAATCTTAGATTTCAGTTTTACTATCCCGCACGACAAGAAGCCGACAAACAAAGAGTTCTTCTCAGAAAATAAATACTTTTGGGAGGCTAGTTTCGAGTTTGTTGAATCAATGCAAAGTATAAAAAGAACTTGGGAAATCCCTGTAAAAATATAACAAGCACTTCCAGTACGAAATCAGGTACTACGCGATTCTTGCTTTACTCGCTATCACTCAAACAATAACAAAAAACCACTGGATACCACTTGCGGCTGAAGTACGCGTTAAACGTCAGCTCATTGTTTTTTTGAGCCAGTGACTCTGGGGGCTGAAACTTACGTGGAGCAGACAGCTGGAGCGTATTTCTCGAAGATCGCCGTCTCGCTCAAAGCGATCGTGTCTTTTTCTCAGCATCTACGGCAGCTCCATGACTGTGTTTGTTCACTTCTGTTCAATTGTATCTGGCGGTTATAAAACTCTTGCTGAAGGTCAAACTGTCGAGTTCACTGTTGAAAAAGTTCAAAAGGCCCTCAAGCTGCGAACCTAGTACCAAGGTAAGGTCTAATACGATTTGCTCAGACTTGCACTGGGCACGATGAAAAGGGTCAGCATTGCTGTCCTTTTTTGTTGGGCACGCATTTGGGCTATCATTCGTATCGCTCAAAAAATTGCAGCTTGCAAGGCTTAAATCTCTTCCTAACTTATCTGGCAACTGTCTCTTCACAAACAGCCTAGCTGATATTCTATGTGTTACAAATTTATGAACTTATAAAAGTCATTTAGTGACAATTGTTCAAATAATATGCTAGCGTCATTCAGTACTTCGAGACTGAGAAAAGCTACCTAACGCATATCTTTGATGTTTGCTCTCCAACTTCGCAACGAACGCGATGATGTAATGGGCTCGAAAGTACACTTTAGGCTGAAGGACGCAGCCCTATGGACATTTTTATGAAAAAAGGAAAGTATTATGGAAATCAATAAAACTCTCACCTCAAGCCTTATTATTTCCGCATTTCTTGCACTCTTATCCTATGCACACGGTTCACAATTGACAGAAACCTATGCGTGCGATACCTGTGATTATAACGATGCAAGAAATATTGCTACACAGGAGTTTGAGCCATTCAGCTGTATCCTGGAAAATACCCATGAAAATCCACTTTTCGGGACCACGGAATACGTTTGCGAAACAACACAAAGGACCATCATTATCGCAAACCCTCTTACCGAGACCGCGTATAAGTTCGATATTTCAGCGACCAATCACAATCAATACACTGAAGCTCCTCACTTGGTCGTAACCGATGCTGGTCTCACAAACCCTGAACAGCAAGCGCTAACTCAGTTCTATGATATCAACGAAGAATTTAGAACGCATGTCAGCAATTTCTCGATGGATGATCCTGATATTGTTACTAGCCAGCAGACAAATTCATCCACTTCTAAAAAGACCTTAAGTCAACCCATGGACGCTTCAAGCTTGATGGATAGTTCTGGAGGAAGCGATTGTTCTACTCATCCTTCAACGTATTTGACCGGCTTAGAAGCCCAGCGACTTATTCGGTTTAAATTAGCACAAGGCCTTAAGGCAGAAATCGGCACCAGCAGCTGGAATGACCATTATGTTGAAACTAAGGCAACCGGTTTTGGTTTTGACTTGAATGTCACCGGTGGGGGTGTGCAAGTCAGCTGGGAGCACAATACGCTTGACGCAATCGCGTCTGTCAAATTTGGTAACCCTGGCGTTAACGTACTGGTTTTCAATGTCTCATTCGTCGGCGATGTATCGGCCAGCGGCCACAGGGATTTATACTTTGCAATGTCACTGCATAAAGGCGTGTCGCTGGTTGATGGTATTCCTATCGGTAATTTTATGAGTGGCAATGTGAACGATCTAACCAACGTCGGCGTGAATGAATGTCTTATAGAAAACTTGGCGCAAACAGCAATAGAGGACTTAGCCTGGGATTCAGGTATGGTCGATGATGGTACAAGCTCTACCTGGACACCGGGTGTTGCTTACCCCGGTGGCTGCACCAGACAAGTGAAGTATAGAACGTACTCAATCACAATGGGCGGTGTGCAAACCAGCACGGAAAGCTCGATTACGACAAGTTGTTAGTTATTAATTGATGCCTAGTAAACAGGCATTTTCTTTGAAAAAACATGCTGCGATCCAATTGCTCATTTTGAAAGAGAAGTTGAGAATTCAATTAGTATGTATTCTAATCAAACCACATTGGTAACCACATAAGTGCAAAAGCCAGTGCCAACACTCCGTAGTAGTTTCTGGCTAATTTATCATCATTGCCTGTTTTACTATTCCTCTTTCTTGGGATGAGATGCTTGGCATTACGGCTACTCACTAGTTCCCTTAGAGCTTGGCTATCGTAACCTTTGTCGGCAACCACCACCTCAGAATAGGGTGATGACTCCACCAGAGATGGGCCATGACTGACATTATGAACCTGTCCCCCTGACAACTCAAAGTAGACAGGTAAACCGCCGTTATCAACAGCTAAATGTATTTTTGTTGATTTCCCTCCGCGACTTTTTCCAATAGCTTGTTGTGCAATGTACGCAGCCTATACACTAGCTTTAGAGAATGTAAGCTTGAGGCCAACTACTTATTTTGCGCCATTGTAATTGAATAAGAGGAAACCGCATTAAAGCGCTTGAGGTATGGTGAGAATCAAAAACTACACGCAAGAGACTTTTGACAGAACGAGGTTGTCTAACCATAGATTATAAATAATCGCCAATATACACTTCCCTATTTATCACTGCTCGAGCCAGCCGCATCATTCACAGATTTTTGCTCTCTTGCCGTATCAACTAATCCTTCGTTTTGTGTCGAATCCATAGTTTCTACTTTGTGATGCATGGCAACTTTGGCCAGTATGTGTGCAGTTACTGGTGCAGTAATCACCAAAAACAGCGTGATCAGTAGTGCGTGAATATTGATGTAGCCTTGAAGGTGAGACATGTAAATAACCGAGCTCAGCAAAATACCCCCTAAGCCCACTGTCGTCGCTTTAGTGGGGGCGTGAAGGCGTGTGTAGGCATCTTTCAAGCGAAACAGGCCTATTGAGCCCACAAGCACAAAAATGCCGCCAATCATAAGTAGGGCTGATACGGTTAACTCAAGCCAAAAATTCATTACCTATCCTTATCCGCAGTCTATTCATTTTATTACTCATTCGATTACTTACTATTCGCTATCAGTCTTTTCTTCATTTTTTATTCGGTTTTTATTCGTTTTTTATTCAATGATATCGCCGCGAAGAATATATTTTCCGAATGCAACGCTACTTACAAAACCTAGCATGGCAATAAGTAGTGCCGCCTCAAAATACAGCGACGTGCCTTTGTGTATGCCGTACACCATGATTAACGCAATGCTATTAATAAACATAGTATCGAGTGCCAATATGCGGTCTACCACATCAGGTCCCATTAATAATCGCCATAGGTTGAGGACTAACCCTATAGAAATCATGATCCCTACGCATAGCAACGTGAATGCTAACATTGAAACATCTCCTTAATGGCTGCCTCGTATCGGTCTTTGATAAGCCGTATCACTTCTTGCTCGTCATCCGGCATTTGCAGCACATGCACATACAAATAGCGCTTATCTTTTGAGAGCTCGGCAGTAACCGTTCCTGGCGTCATAGTTACCGTACTTGCCAGTATGGTAATAGGCCGAATTTCTTTAATATCTAGCGGCACGGCAACAAAGCCAGGTTTTATTCTGCTCATGGGCCCAAGCACTAAAATCGCCACCTGCACATTTGCTACTACCACATCGCCAAGCACCATAAAAAAGTATTTAAGTGCTTTAAGGGGCTTTTTAATTCTCGGCTGTGAAATTTGTAGCGGTGCACACAATAAGGGTATTGCTATAGCAAACACAGACCCCAAAATAATGTGGCCCAGGCTTACGGTGACATTCAGCATAAGCCAAATAACAAGTAATATGGCGCTGCGACCAGGCGTAGGCAGCAAGCGTGACAGCAAGCTCATTGCTGACCTCCCTGTAATTGCAACACACTCACAGGAAGTCGTATGTCATGAAGTTGCGCAGCAGCCATTGCGGTGTATTCGGTAATGGGCCCAGCAAAAATTGCCATTATTGGAGACGCCACCAACAGTAATACAACACCCACTACCTGCCATACAGATGCAGACTCACCTTCTGAGTTAGCGCTCTCACCAGCATGCCGCCAAAATAGGGTTGTACCGGCTCGCGCAAGTGCGATAATAGTGAGTAGCGTAGAGATAAGTACCGTAGACCACACTAGCGCCTTATCTAATCCCGTTGCGGCAGATTGTAAAACCACTACCTTACCGATGAAACCCGAAAAAGGCGGCAAACCAACAACCACCATGGCAGCCACAAAAAAGAGTGCGCCTAGCAGTGTTGGCTGAGTCACCTTTTTGGCGATGACAAAGCGGTCGAAAGCTTTCCCTCTCTGCTGCCCTATCATATCGGCAAGCATAAAGAGCACCGCTGAAATTAATGTGCTGTGAAGTGCATAGTAGAACGCAGCCCCACTTGCCTCTGGGCTTCTTATGGAAAAAGCCATCAGCAAGGTGCCTACTGATATAAGCACGGTATTAGCAGCAATATTGCGCAAGTTAGGGCTAGCTAACACGCCAATTGTTCCAACAATTACTGTTAAAATAGCGAGCGGCCATACCCAAGGTAAAACCATGTTGCTAAGCGCCCCCGCTCCATCACCAAAGATGACAGTGAACACCCGAAATATGCTGTAAATACCCACCTTAGTCATTATGGCGAATAGCGCAGCCACGGGCGCGCTGGCAGCGCTGTAGGTATTGGGCAACCAAAAATGTAAGGGCAGCATGGCGGCTTTAAGTCCAAACACCACCAATAGCATCATGCCGCCTACTTTGGCCAGTACTTGCTCTCCCCCTGATAAAGTGCTTATTTTAAGGGACAGATCTGCAATATTGAGTGTTCCGGTAGTGCCATACAAAGTCCCTAAGGCAATCAAGAATATGGCGGAGCCCACAAGGTTTAATATCACATAATGCACGTTGGCTTGGGTTCTCTGCTTTCCACCACCGTGAACAAGCAATACATACGATGCAATTAGCAGCACTTCAAAAAAAACAAATAGGTTGAACAGATCGTGAGTTAGAAACGCTCCCGTTATACCCATTAACTGAAACTGCATTATGGGGTGAAAATAACGCCCTTCGCGGTCTGTGCCAGCGAAGGAATAAAGCGTTGAGGCTAACCCCAAAAATCCGGTGAGAAGAACCAAAAGTGCAGCAAGGGAATCTGCATACAATATGATGCCAAAAGGCGCCTGCCAGTTGCCCACCGCATACATGATAGGCCCAGCATCAATGATTTTTGCCATTAGCGCTATTGCAACGGCTATTTGCAGTAAGCATAAAAATAATGCTGCAACCCTTCGATTAACATAGCGTTCAATGCCAGCAAAAGGCGGCAGTAAAAGAAGTAACCCGCCTATCAATGACACCAAAATTGGTAGTATGGGTAAATGGTCCATCATTGCTTACTGCTCCAGCGAGACACCGACTGCTTTGGCCTGCCAGGTGGCTCTTTACCGTCCACAAAATCATTCCCAAGGTCGGCCCGGGCTCGCATCGACAAAATGACGGCAAAGGCTGTCATAGCAAAGCCAATCACGATGGCCGTTAACACCAGCGCTTGAGGAAGAGGGTCTGCGTAGGTTTCTGATTTACCTAAAATAGCAGCGCCATCTAAGCTAAGCCGCCCGGTTGAAAACAGAAATAAGTTGACGGCATAACCGAGCATCATTAACCCCATAACCACTGGGAACGTACGGCCACGTAAGCATAGGAATACACCGCTGAAAGTCATCACGCCAACACAAAGCGAATACAATAATTCCATTAGTTTTCCTCCATTGTTGGGCGATGCTGGGTTGTTAGCTTACCTAGGTTTGCTAGGATTAATAACGTAGCCCCTACTACTGTTAGATAAACGCCTAAATCGAATACAAGCGCGCTGGCCAACTCTGTTTTTCCGATGAAGGGAATATCGAAGTAATCAAACCACGATGTTAAAAATGGCTTCCCGAACGCCCAGCTGCCAACACCG
This sequence comes from Alteromonas sp. LOR, assembly GCF_000753865.1. GTDB lineage: Bacteria > Pseudomonadota > Gammaproteobacteria > Enterobacterales > Alteromonadaceae > Alteromonas. The sequence goes on from NZ_JQFW01000056.1 coordinate 209,882, forward strand.
GTGAGTACCGCCAGTAATACGCCCCATGCAATCACGCTTTGATAATTCACAGGTATACGTGGTGTAACCCAGTTCACACCGTGGGCGATGTATTGCTGAATTAACGCTACGGAGGTAACAAGGCCGGCAATAAAGCCACCACCGGGTAAATTATGACCTCGAACAAAAATATAGGCAGACACCAACAGCGCAAGGGGAAGTAAAGACTGAGAAATCATCACTAAAATAGGCGGGTGAATATCCTTCGTCCATGGAATACCCTTATCATCGGCCGAGGGCATGGCAAGGGGAATTCTCGTCAACAATTTGAAGATACCCAGCGCGGCAATGCCTAACACAGTAATTTCGCCCATGGTATCGAAGCCACGAAAATCCACCAAAATCACATTGACAACGTTAGTGCCACCGCCGCCTGTTTTACTGTTTTCTACAAAGAAATCAGAAATAGTCTCGAAGGGACTGGTGATAATTGCATAGTTAATGGTAGCCACTATGCCGCCGATAACGGCCGCAATACTTAAGTCGCGAACCACCCGCTTTGGCGCTGAGTCGGCAGAGGTTTTTTGGGGTAAAAAGAACAGGGCTAACATGAGCAAAATTACCGTGACAATTTCTACGGCTAACTGGGTTAACGCAAGATCCGGCGCTGAAAAACGCGCAAAAGTAATAGAGACCACAAGCCCCACTACCGAAATTGCAATGAGTGCGGTCATGCGCTGTTTATGCAAAATAGCGGTGGCAATGGCGCCAATACACAGTATTGCTGCCAATGTAATTTCAATACCGTTGACAGATTGAAGCGGTAAGCTTCCCGCAGCATTTTTAAGCATAATTAACGGTGGTGCGGTCATCACTATGACTAAAAGAAACAGTAACCCTATATACCGCTGCAATGATTCATTGTCTAAGCTGTTATGCATTCGCTGCGCGTACTTTACAAGCTTTTGCATGGCCTGCTCGAAGATTTGCTTTGCATCAGGGTCGTTAAATTGAAACTGAAAACGGTAAAGAGGATGGCGGTTGATATACAGCACTGCCCCACCCACAATAGCGATGACACTCATTAGCAAGGGAATATTGAGCCCGTGCCATATAGATAAGCTGTAGTAGGGTAAAGATGACGCAGGAAATAGCGTAGAAGCTGAAATAGCGAGTAAATCGCCTGCCATAAAGCCAGGGAAGACGCCGACTAAAATACACAGTACAGCCAAAAGCGCTATAGGCAGCATCATGAATACAGGAGGCTCTTTCGGTGTTTTAGGCAGTGCCTCTGGCTCACCTTTAAAGAATACGTCCTTGATGAAGCGTAATGAGTAAGCAACCGATAATACCCCGCCTACGGTGGCAAGAAGTGGCACCATCCACGATAGAGAGCCAAACACAGCTTGCTCTAGTGTTTCTGCAAAAAACATTTCTTTTGACAGAAAACCATTGAACAAAGGAATACCTGCCATTGATAACGCAGACACCATTGTTAGTGTGGCTGTATAGGGCATAAAACGCCACAGCCCGCTGAGCTCACGCATATCTCGTGTACCGGTCTCATGGTCGATGATACCCGCAGCCATAAATAGCGAGGCTTTAAACACAGCGTGATTCATAATATGAAAAAGCGCTGCCACCGCAGCCAATTCGGTATTCAAACCTAGCAATAGCGTAATAAGTCCTAGGTGGCTAATAGTGGAATACGCGAGCACGCCTTTTAAATCGTGTTTGAACATAGCCACATAAGCGCCAAGCAAAAACGTCATTAGCCCCGCCAAACTGACTAATAAAAACCATAACTCAGTGCCCGCTAATACGGGGTAAAGTAGCGCTAAAAGAAATATCCCTGCTTTTACCATAGTCGCAGAGTGCAAGTAGGCACTTACTGGCGTAGGTGCAGCCATGGCATGGGGTAGCCAAAAATGAAAAGGAAATTGAGCCGATTTGGTAAATGCACCAATAAGCACTAATACCAACACCACTGGGTAGAGGCTATGATCTCTGATGGTGTTGGCGCTATCTACGATTACACCGATATCGTAAGTTCCTACAATATCGCCTATTAACAGAAACCCTGCAAGCAGAGCCAATCCACCGGCACCGGTAACGGTAAGGGCCATACGCGCCCCTTTTCGAGACGCCGACTTAGAAGACCAAAATCCTATTAATAAAAACGAGCTTATACTGGTTATTTCCCATGCCATCCAAAGCTGCAGCAAATTATTTGCCAGCACAATAGAGAGCATTGCGGTCATAAATAAAATTAAAAAACCATAAAACCGCCCCACAGGCTCTTTTGCAGAGAGGTAGTAGCGCGCATAAAAGATAACAAGCAGGCCAATACCTAGGATAAGAAAAGCAAAAAGCAGCGCTAGGCCGTTGAGTCTCATCGACAGTGTAAGACCTATGGCGGGGATCCATTCGATATAGTCGGTGATAACGTCGCCAGCAAATATAGCAGGAGCAAAACTTGCGATGATAGCCAATGATGCCGCTGGGGCGAACATAGTCATTGCTGTGCATACATTTCTACCGAGCTTTTCGGTAGCTTTGGGTACAAGGGTGCCGATGAGTAATAAAATCGGGATCCAAAATAGGCTCATTAGATGAAACTTTCCTTTCTAGTTTTCATTACCTTCAACAAAGGCCCTGGTGATTTTTCTTTGGTGCATCCAACACGCTCAGGCAAAGCAACACGATACTAAAAAGTGTATTACTAAGACAGTAGAATACTGAAACTAGGCCTATTTGGTTTAAAAAGGGCCTTGCTAGCGCGTGTTCATTATCCACCGTATTGATGACAATTGTCATGCTGCATTGGTGATGTTTGTGACTTACTTTAATGCAGTCGCATCTTCATACTTCAACACTCACAACACAGTATTGAAGGAAATGATCATGAACGATGTTATTGCAGAGCGTCCATTGCACCAAAGTGCACACAACCACTCGAGCAGCCAAATAGAAGGCGGCTCACTCGATAAAGCCCAAAACCAACCTCTATCAGCTCGTGATTTATCACTTGATGAGCAACGCACACTATTTAAGCAAAATAGATTTATTGCCATGCCTTTAGCCGGAACCATCGTATGGGCTTTGCTAGGTATTGCGGCGCCTTTTGTTTCTGAGGTTGCGATAACTTGGATGTTATACATTGGCACAGGTGCCATTTTTTATCTCGGCACAGGTTTGTCTTATCTCACTGGCGAACGCTTTTTCTCAAAAGATAAGCCTAGAACAAGTTTCGACACGCTCTTTTTCGTGGGCATGATAATGAGCTTAATGGTATTTGGGATAGCTATGCCAGTAGCTGCCATCGACCATACGACCGTACCCTTAACCTTAGGCATATTAGCAGGATTGATGTGGATGCCCCTTTCTTGGTCTATCGAACATTGGGTGGGCTACTTTCATACTAGCGCCCGCACCGCAGGTATTGTAGCAGCATGGTACTTATTCCCCGATGCACGCGTAGAGGCCATTTCAGCGGTTATTGTTGCCGTCTACATAGTGTCTCTTTATGCATTAGAACGTCGCTACCAGTCTCTTTAACACTATAAAAAAGGAGGTTATTTATGATTTATTTATTATTAGCCCTCGCCATTGTTACCGAAGTTACTGCAACCTTACTTCTTAAAGCGTCTGATGGATGGGAGAAATGGGCATTTGGCTACGCCGCTATTGCATTTTATGCTATCTCTGGAGGTTTGTTTGCGGTTGTATTAAAGCACATGGGTATTGGGGTTGCTTATGCCATTTGGTCTGGTTTGGGTATAGCACTGATTACAGCGGCATCAGTCGTTTTCTATAAACAAACCTTCGACATGTTTGCCGTGATAGGTATTATACTGATTGTGTCTGGTACAGTGCTTATTACGAGTAAGTCTGCCGTCGTATTTCAATAAGGAAGAAGTACTTGTGCTTAAACACAATACTGATACCCAGTTAGAACAATCGCCCACCATGCCGCTACTTGCTAGTGGGCGCAAGAAGCGATGGTCGTATAGCAGCCTATTTTTTTCCTTGTTCTTTTTTGTGCCACTCCTACTTTCACTGCCGCTGAGCAGCGCTGTACTATCGTTTAACGTTTTAGCCTACACGCTATTTGTAATGACTTACCTTGTCGCGATTAATAAACCACAGCACCAGCTTCCGTTTTACATAGCCTTTATATTGGCACTCGGGTATGTCACCACCTACAGCAATCCGGGTGGTGCCGTATTTTTTGGCTTTGTCGCTTTTATTTGCGGTTACTATTATGCGCTGAAACGGTCATTGCTCATCATGTCATTGGTGCTTATCTCACTTGCAGCACTTCAATTTTATTTCATCAAAACAAACGATTACTTTTTGCTTGCGGCTGCGATAAACAGTGTCGTACTTCTTGGCTTTGGCATTATGGAGCGCAAAGAAACCCTTCATCAATTAAAAGAGTCCCAGCACGCCGCGTCATTACGCACACTGTCAGCCATTGCAGAACGTGAACGCATTGGCCGAGATTTACACGACGTTGCGGGCCACGCGCTAAGCTCTATTTCTTTAAAAGCACAACTTGCCGATAAGCTGTTGAGCAAAAATAACGTTGAATTAGCACAGCAAGAAGTTAGGGCGCTAGCAGAGTTATCGCAGTCACTCCTAAGTGAAATACGCCATGCAGTATCCGACATAAAACAACTTTCACTAAATGATGAAATTACCAAAAACAAAGCCTTACTCATGGAGAACGACGTCAATGTTAACTTGGATGTTGATGGTGATATCAATCAACATATTAGCGCGATGGAAGAAACCCAGCTGGCACTTATTGTTAAAGAACTCTTTACCAATACACTTCGCTACTCAAATGCTACCCACGTCACCTTGAGTTTAAAGCTATCTCAGATTAATACGCCCGACCCTTCATATACACTGGAATATCACGACTTTGGTCGTCTAGATAACGTCAATCAAATAAAAGAAGGCAATGGCTTAAAAGGAATGAGAGAGAGGGCCGCGTCAATAAGCGCCCAAGCCACGATGACATTTTCCTCTCACCCTGGTTTTACATTTACGCTTACATCTAACACGCCTAAGCGTACTCATTTATAAAGGAAGCAGATGACCACCATTCTCGTTGTTGAAGATCAATCACTCGTGCGCGACGCTATTGCTATGCTGTTGTCTCTAGAAGAAGAACTCGAGGTGGTAGGAAAATGCAGCCATGGACAAGAGGCTATTCACTTTTTAGAAAATAATCCCGCGCCAGATATCATTTTAAGCGACATTGAAATGCCTCAAATGAGTGGGCTAGATTTAGCAGTGCATGTAGCATGTCATCATATTGCTAGTCACGTGGTGTTAATGACGACCTTTGCCAAGCCTGGTTATATAAAGCGAGCCATGAGTGTTGGCGTAAAAGGTTTTGTCTTAAAAGAAGCCGATAGCGATTACTTAATTGCATCTATTAAGGACGTAATTGCTGGGAAAGTCGTTATATCTACTGAACTTGCGCTAATGGCGTTAGACGATAATAACCCACTGTCTGAAAAGGAAATGTCAGCGCTTAAGCTCGCATCAGAGGGGATGAAAACCCACGATATTGCTAGCGCGTTGTTTTTATCTGAAGGTACGGTAAGAAATTATCTCTCAGAGGCTATCTCAAAGCTAAACGCAACCAACCGCATTGATGCTGCTCGAATAGCGCAGCAAAAAGGATGGCTTTAAACTACACCGTATTTCCGTTGGTTTTAGTTAATATTGGGGAGACGTGTGCGCCGGCAAATTCAATGTTGAGGCAAGTCCAGTCACCACTCTCTCTGGCCCTACTACCTGCCCTAGCTTGTCGCTAGACCATGTACACACCAAAATGCTGGTGCCTTTTTTTAGCTCACACTCCCACTTTTTGGTGGATTCTTTAAGCGGAAGGTAATCTTCTTCAATTTCCCAACCGTCATCAACATGTGAAACGATAAGCTGTTCAAAGGCGTCAAAGGGGATCTGCTGAATGATACGCCAATCATGCTTTTTGAATTTTCGTTCAATCCAAGAACGTTGTAACTTAGATAGTATCCCCACCCCTGCTAATCCTCTTGTCCATTTGATTGTCACTAACCGATGTTTATTAATGTAGAGTTAGTCACACAAGGTCATGTAATAAAACTATTCTAATATCGTCATTAAAACAAGATTACCGATGTATTTAGTTACATATTACGTATACAAACTGAGTTATAGCTACTTTTTGCAGTCTCTCTCAAGCTTATAGGTATAAAAAAGCCGGTCGCTTCATTACAAAGGACCGGCTTTTATGTTTGTGCGCTATCGCATGCTTATTTAAGCGCGCTTTTTAGAACTCGGTTGAGAATCTCACACCAAACTCACTCGCATCGTTGCTGAGTATTTGCAGAATATAGTCGCCAGTATTTAAGCGAGCATTGTCATAACGCTCATCAAAAATGTTACGACCGTATAATGCCACTGTGTACGCTTCGTCTGCTGGTGTGTAAGCAATATCAAAGTTTACAAGCTCACGACTATCAAGCTCTGTCATACGCTCTGGTGCAGATGTTGGCTCGCCATACATCTCTGAACGATATGAATAATCGGCACGTACGCGAATTGAATCACCGCCATCAAGTTCAAAGGTATACTGTGGACCAATCGCAAGGGTTAAATCAGGTGTAAGTGGAGCAACTGGACTAAATCCTGCCTGCTCTTCTACGTCAACATCCATGTAACCAATGCTGGTCATCATGCTGAAGTTACCGTAATTAAACGTTGTATCTAGTTCGATACCGCGAGAAGTCTGTTCAACCACTAAGTTAGCAGTGTCGAAACCACCTTCACTTACACGGCTTACTTGGTAAGGTAGGTCATCAAATTCAGTATTGAATACTGCAACACTCATATCAACATATTCGTTAATACGGCCCTTAATACCCACTTCGTAGTTTGTCGCAGTGATGTTGTCAGAGGCAGTAAAACAGTTATTGGCACGCACTGCTGCTTGTGCACCGTCGATATCGTCAAAGCCACCGGCACCAAAGAACTGACCAATTAGGCAGTATGGACGCGCTGGATATTGACCCGACTGATAGCCCGACTGAATGGTAGCGTAACCCGTCATGCCGTTATCAAACGTATAGTTGGTAGCTAATTCCCACGTCAATTCGTTCCAGTCGTTCGAATCAAAAATAGTACCTAGTGCAGAGAATACGTTAGCAGAAGCGTCTTTTTCGTCTTTCGTGTAACGCAAACCACCCGATACAGATAGCTCGTCGTTAATATCGTGACGAAGATTGATGTAAGCTGCTTTAGACGTCGTTTCTTGGTCAAGTTCAAGTAGGTTTCCACCACCGTCGAAACTAGAATCTTCACCCTGGCGGTTACTACCTTCTTCGTTGAAGTAGTAAAGGCCAGCAACAAAGTCAGTATACTCGTTAATGTAACCATTTAACTGAAGTTCAATAGAGGTTTGGTCGGCTTCGCCGCGCTCTGGGAATTGATCTAGTGAGAAAACAGTGCCGTCATCGTCTAGGCCCGCTTTATATTTTGACGTACGCTGACTCGCCACTACTTTAGCCGTGTAGTCTTCGTTAATATCCCATTCGGTAGTAAGTGCAATACCGCGGGCTTCGTTAGATACGCCGGTTACCGCTTCAGTGCCAGTAGCGTTGTCGTAGCGATCCGCACCCGCTGGGGTAACATCGGTATTACGTAGTTCAACACCTAGGCCGTTTCCGCCACCAAAATAACGCGCAGAGCCAACTTCATCGATAAGCACAGTATATGGACGAAGGCCGCCGTCGCCGTTGTTTGCGTCAGCCGTTAGCACCATACGAAAATCGTTAGATGGTTCCCACTTAACTGATACACGTCCAGATACGTCTTCGGTTTCACCCACATCATATTCTGCATTTGGAACATTGATAAACTCACCTAAGCCATCACGCTTGTTAAACGATAAGTTTGCATTAAATGCTACTGTGTCAGAGAGCGCATGGTTAAGGAATAAGTCTGCTTTTACACGACCGCGTGTACCAAATTCTGTGTTGATTTTGGTTACATCGCCTTGGTCTGGCTCTTTGGTAATGATGTTAATTGCACCACCAATTGAGTTACGACCGTATAGCGTACCCTGTGGACCACGCAGTACTTCAATACGCTGAATGTTGTTTAAGCTCCAGTTTTGACCAACCTGACGACCTAAGTAAACACCGTCAACGTATACGCTTACGCCTGGATCGGTTGTGATCAAGTGATCTTGTAAACCAATGCCGCGAATAAACGGGTTAACTGATGAGGTATGGCCTGCTGAAAAACCAGTAACGTTTAGGTTTGGTACAAATTTACCCACGTCAGTTAGGTCAGTAATACCCTGTGCAGCGAGCTTGTCTCCGTCAAAAGCACTGAGTGCAATTGGCACTTCGTAAATAACCTGCGGACGCTTAGTCGCGGTAACGGTTATTGCTTCGAATTGTTGCTCTTCTGTTGCTTCTGCTTCTTGTGCAACAGCCACATTGGTAAGTGCTGGAACGGTCATCGCTACTGCTAAAGCGACAGGCGAAAGCTTACTGGCTAGTGTCTTAGACACGTCAGTGTGAGTGGTCATTTGGTGGAACCCCTTTGCGTGAGTGTTTGGTATTTACGGCTTATAGTTTGTGTTTCAAGTTCTTCTGCGGAACTCTTACAACCTAAGGACCTTGAAGGCAAAGAAGTACATGTTGAAATGTATTTTACTGACAGCATGCATGAATGCGTGCACCAGTCTTCGCCGTTTGAGTGTCTAACTTAGGCTCGAAAACTGGATCGATATGATACCGACAGTTTGCTTACTTGGAAAGTTAATTATCATTTTTTCACCAAACTAAAAAACCAAAAACAGACTAATTGGTTAGCTGGTACGACCTTTTAAGAACAAAAATAAATCGTGTAATAGCTTTATAATTCAATATTTTAAACACGCACTAAATAAGTCATTTTAATTGTAAAATTGACATCTCGAATTGACCAAATAGACAACTCTGCTCTCTGCCATTATCAACTTTCTCGCTCCTTACATAACCTTTGGTCTTTAGCCTTTAGCCGTAAGAATTAAGATTAAAAACCAAATGCACTTTAAACAGAAGTTCTTTTAAGCCCCCTATTTTAAGATCCCAGTAAACCAGCTTCATCACAAAAAACATCAGCACCCGCTTTTTAAACTGCCAATATTTTTGAAATCTGCCAATACCTTGAACTTGGTTAATGAGATTGATTCACGAGCTCAGGTTACGAGCTTAGATTGAAAGCTCAAACCACGCGCTTTGCTATTCCACACTGAAGCGCATTTCAATACAGGTACTACCGACCATCTCAATATGACAATAATATTAATTTGTCGACAATAAGGGGCTTAAAATTTGATATTGAGTTTCAAAGAGCCTATATTGTCGACATTATGAGAAAACAAGCAGCTTATTGTGACGCTAAATAACGAGCAAGCTATTACTAGCGCAGACAAAACGTTTTATCAGCTTCGGAACGATATCGTCGAAGGCATTATCCCGTCCGGCTCTAAGTTAAGCGAAACTGAATTGTCGACAAAATATGAAGTGTCTCGCGCCGTAGTGCGCGAAGCAATTAATCGCCTTGCAACGTGCCATCTTGTTGAACGTAAGGCCAACGTGGGCGCTCGCGTTGTTGCACTATCTCCAGAAGGCTTAGTGCAGCTGTATCAAGTAAGAGAAGCCCTAGAAGGAATGGCAGCTAGGCTTGCGGCACGCTATATGAGCGATGATGAAATAGCCGCGATGCAAGGTTTACTAGACAGTCACTTTAACAAAGTGAAAGGCGGTGAAAGCTACTATCAAGAGGCCGGTGACGTGGATTTTCACTATCGTATTGTCACTGGTAGCAAAAACAGCCACTTAATCAGCGTATTAATAGACGGCTTGTATCACTTGGTGCGGATGTATCGCGTTCAGCTTGGCATGGCAGGACCGCGGGTAACAACGGCATTTGATGAACACAGACACATTGTAAACGCCATTGCTAACCGAGATGAAGAGTTAGCAGAAATACTCATGCGCAGACACATTCTTTATTCAAAAAATAATATAGAAAAGAAGCTCAATCATGCATAAATGCAGCGATGCTTCGGTATTTTTCATTCACCTCTACCCTACTTCTAATTAAGCGAGTAACTATAATGAGTGCAGGAAAAAAATTTAGAGACGCCCTTTCTAAGAACAAACCACTACAAATTGTAGGCACTATTAATGCCTATTCAGCAATGATGGCAAAATCCATTGGTCACCAAGCTATTTATCTTTCTGGCGGTGGCGTAGCCAATGCATCATACGGTTTGCCAGATTTAGGCATGACATCACTTAACGACGTGATTGTCGATGTGCAGCGTATTACCTCAGCATGCGACCTTCCTTTATTAGTTGACATAGACACTGGATGGGGTGGAGCTTTTAACATCGCTAAAACCGTTCGCGATATGGAAAAAGCGGGCGCAGCCGCAGTACATATGGAAGATCAAGTTGCGCAAAAGCGCTGTGGTCACCGTCCAAACAAAGAAATTGTCAGCACTGAAGAAATGGTTGACCGCATTAAAGCGGCGGTAGATGCCCGCACAGACCCTGACTTTTTCATTATGGCTCGCACCGACTCTTTTGCTCAGGAAGGCCTAGAAAGTGCTATCGAACGGGCAAAAGCATATGTGGCAGCGGGTGCAGACGGCATTTTCGCTGAAGCGGTAAAAACCGAAGAACACTATCGTGCCTTCGCCGACGCATTAGACGTGCCTATTCTTGCCAATATTACCGAATTCGGCCAAACCGAATTATGGAATAAAGAACAGCTTGGCGAATGGGGCGCTAGTATGGTGCTTTACCCGTTAAGCGCATTTAGAGCTATGAACAAAGCTGCTGAAATGGTGTACAAATCTATACTTGAAAATGGCGATCAGAAAGCCGTTGTCGACAGCATGCAAACCCGCATGGAACTCTATGATTACCTTGGTTACCACGATTACGAGCAAAAACTAGATGAGCTCTTCGCAAAGGGTAAAAACTAAGAAATATGACTATAGCTTGAAGTTGCCAAGCACGAAGATGTAGGAGGGAAGTACAGTTCCCAGCCCCTACGAGGCATGGATGCCGAGTCGGAGCCCCCATGGATGGGTTCACGGCGTGGCTGGGGACTGTGCTTTACTCCGGCAGCCAATGTGCTTGCCAACTTCAAGCGCCAAAACATCAACTAGAATTTTTAACTAGAATATTTAACCTGAATATTAAAAAAATACCTTACAAATTTAAAAGACCGGAGATTACAAGATGGCTAAACAATTAAGTGGCGCGGGATTACGCGGCCAAGTTGCAGGTAAAACAGCATTATCGACCGTAGGCAAATCAGGCTCGGGTTTAACGTATCGCGGCTATGACGTAAAAGATCTTGCCAACCAATGTCAGTTCGAAGAAGTCGCTTATCTTATCTTAAAGGGCAAATTGCCTACTCAAGCAGAGCTAGACAGCTATAAAGAAAAGCTTCGTGGCATGCGCGGTTTGCCTGACGCACTTAAAGAAGTGCTTGAGCGCATTCCAAAAAACGCACACCCAATGGACGTACTTCGCACTGGTTGCTCTATGCTGGGTAACCTTGAGATGGAAAAGAGCTTTGACGAGCAGCAAGAAGTGACTGATCGTATGCTGGCGTGCTTCCCTAGCATTATTTGCTACTGGTATCGCTTCTCACACGACGGCGTTCGCGTTGAAGTTGAAACCGATGACGACTCCGTTGGCGGCCACTTCCTGCATATGCTTCACGGCGAAAAGCCTCGCGAGCTTCACGAACAGGTAATGCATGTATCACTCATTCTTTATGCAGAGCATGAATTTAACGCATCAACCTTTACAGCCCGTGTATGCGCATCAACCCTATCTGATATGCACTCGTGCGTGACAGGTGCCATAGGTTCACTTCGCGGTCCACTTCACGGTGGCGCAAACGAAGCGGCCATGGAAATGATTGAAGGCTTTACCTCTGCCGACGATGCCGAAGAAAAGATGATGGGCATGTTAGAACGCAAAGAAAAAATAATGGGCTTTGGCCATGCGGTGTATGCTGATTCAGACCCTCGTAACGGCATCATTAAAGAGTGGTCTGAAAAGCTATCTGCTGATGTGGGTGATACAGTACTTTACCCTGTTTCAGTGCGCTGTGAAGAAGTCATGTGGCGTGAAAAGAAACTGTTCTGCAACGCAGACTTTTTCCATGCCTCTGCCTATAACTTCATGGGTATTCCTACAAAACTATTTACACCAATTTTTGTAATGTCTCGTTTAACAGGCTGGGCAGCTCACGTAATGGAACAACGTTCTGACAACCGCATTATTCGTCCATCAGCCGACTATACCGGTGAAGAGCTTCGTCCAGTGCCCGCTATCTCTGACCGCGCATAAGGTAACCATTTATGAATATTGATTACCGTAAACCCTTGCCAAACGCGAGTATCGATTATTTCGATACTCGCGAGGCGGTAAATACGATAGAGCCAGGGGCTTATGAAAAGCTGCCCTACTCTTCTCGGGTATTTGCTGAAAACTTAGTGCGCCGCTGTGCACCTGAGCAACTTAATAAAGCGCTAGAGCAGTTAATCTATCGCAAACGCGACCTCGACTTTCCTTGGTTTCCAGCCCGTGTGGTATGCCATGATATTCTCGGTCAAACTGCACTGGTTGATTTGGCGGGTTTGCGAGACGCCATTGCAGCGAAGGGGGGCGATCCGGCCAAAGTGAACCCAGTGGTTCCTACCCAGCTAATTGTCGACCATTCGTTAGCTGTTGAACACGCAGGTTTTGAAGAAGACGCTTTTGAAAAAAATCGCGCCATTGAAGACAGACGTAACGACGACCGTTTTCACTTTATTAACTGGACAAAAACAGCGTTTAAAAATGTAGACGTTATTCCTCCAGGTAACGGCATCATGCACCAAATTAATTTGGAGCGTATGTCGCCTGTTATTGAATCTCGCGATGGCGTGGCGTTTCCTGACACATTAGTAGGAACCGACAGCCATACTCCTCATGTAGATGCTCTTGGTGTAATTGCTATTGGTGTGGGTGGACTTGAAGCTGAAAGCGTCATGCTTGGTCGTGCGTCTTACATGCGTCTACCTGACATTGTGGGTGTCGAGTTAACCGGTAAGCCGCAGCCAGGTATTACTGCAACTGATATCGTATTAGCACTTACTGAGTTCTTGCGTAAGCAGCGAGTAGTTTCTGCCTTCTTAGAGTTTTATGGCGAAGGCGCTTCACACCTTACCCTTGGCGATCGTGCCACCATTTCGAATATGACGCCAGAGTACGGCGCCACTGCCGCAATGTTCTATATCGACCAGCAAACCATCGATTATTTGCGCCTTACGGGCCGTGAAGAAGACCAAATAGCCTTGGTAGAAAACTATGCGAAGCACACGGGCTTATGGGCTGATGATTTAAAAACCGCTGAATATGAGCGCGTACTCACTTTCGATTTATCGTCAGTAGGTCGCAACATGGCAGGGCCCTCTAATCCACATGCTCGCTTGGCAACTAGCGATCTTGCGAGTCGCGGCATTGCGGCAAAATGGGAACAAGAAGACGATAAAATGCCTGATGGCGCGGTTATCATCGCTGCTATTACAAGCTGTACCAATACGTCTAACCCACGCAATGTGATTGCTGCTGGTCTTATTGCTCGAAACGCAAACGAACGCGGCCTCACCCGCAAGCCGTGGGTAAAAAGCTCGTTAGCGCCTGGGTCGAAAGCGGTAAAGCTTTACCTTGAAGAAGCTAACCTGATGAGCGAACTTGAAGCCCTTGGGTTTGGCGTAGTGGCTTTTGCTTGCACTACCTGTAACGGCATGAGTGGTGCACTAGACCCTAAGATTCAACAGGAAATCATCGACCGCGACCTGTACGCCACCGCAGTACTATCGGGCAACCGAAATTTTGACGGTCGTATTCATCCTTATGCCAAACAAGCGTTCTTAGCATCGCCACCTCTGGTTGTTGCTTACGCGATTGCCGGTACTGTTCGTTTTGATATCGAAAAAGATGTATTGGGTATTGATAACGACGGCAACCCAGTAACGTTAAAAGACATTTGGCCAAGTGACGAAGAAATTGATGCGATTGTTGCGAAAAGTGTTAAGCCTGAACACTTCAGAAAAGTGTACGAGCCAATGTTCGACTTAAGCGTAGATTATGGCAGTCATATCGACCCGCTCTATGAATGGCGCGAACAAAGCACGTACATCCGTCGCCCACCCTATTGGGAAGGCGCTATGGATGCAGAACGCACTATGACAGGCATGCGCCCCCTTGCCATATTAGGCGATAACATTACTACCGATCATTTATCTCCCTCTAATGCCATTATGGCAGACAGCGCGGCAGGCGAGTATTTGACGAAAATGGGATTACCTGAAGAAGACTTTAACTCTTATGCAACCCACCGAGGGGACCATTTAACTGCTCAGCGTGCCACGCTTGCTAACCCAAAAGTGTATAACGAAATGGTGCAGGAAAATGGCGAAGCCAAGCAAGGCTCTCTTGCTCGCGTTGAACCCGAAGGCAAAGTTGTACGCATGTGGGAAGCTATTGAAACCTACATGACCCGCAGACAGCCTTTGATCATTGTTGCTGGCGCAGATTACGGCCAAGGCTCGTCACGAGACTGGGCAGCAAAAGGCGTTCGTTTGGCGGGTGTTGAAGTGATTGCCGCGGAAGGTTTTGAGCGTATTCACCGCACTAACTTAATCGGAATGGGCGTGCTACCGCTGGAGTTTAAACCGGGTACCACCCGTAAAACACTCGAGCTAGATGGTACTGAAACCTACGATGTTAAGGGCGAGCCGTCACCAGGTGCAACGCTTACTCTTGTGATAAACCGCACTAATGGCGAAAAATTAGATGTTCCAGTGACGTGTCGATTAGACACTATGGAAGAAGTCTCTATTTACAGCGCTGGCGGCGTATTACAACGCTTTGCAAAAGACTTCTTAGAAGCCGAGGTTGGCTAAGTGGTCTCAACATTTGGCTGACTGGCTGGATAGAAAGTACTAAGCCGGGTTTGGGACACGCCGTAAATACATCCATGTAGGCTCCCAATTCGCATCCATGCGAATTGAGGGTCCCATACCCAACTTAGTGCTTTCTCACTTCCGCTAATGTTGAACAAATAAAACGAGTCTTATTATGAGCGATAGGAAGGCAAGTGAGATGGCTGCAGGGCACGCCGTAAATACTTCCCTGTAGGCTCCCAATTCGCATCCATGCGAATTGAGGGCCCTGAACCTAACTCACCATCCTTCTTTCAATTGGGCATTAGTTTTGCGTAGAGTTTGATTACGATTTAAAAACTTATCTCTCTAAGTACAGATAGATTCGAACTTTAAGAGAGGAGCGAGTACTCAGGTGAAACCTTCGGGGCGCATGGATGCGCCCCGAGAGCCTACAGGGACGTATTTACGGCGTGTTTCACCTGAGCATTCGCTCTCTTTGAATAAACAAAGAAAAAGGAATAAACATGACACAGTATGCGCCACAGCTTCGAGTACCAGCTACCTACATGCGCGGCGGTACGAGTAAGGGTGTATTTTTTAATTTAACGGATTTGCCAGAGGCAGCTCAAAAACCAGGAGCAGCGCGAGACGCCCTACTGCTTAGAGTAATCGGAAGTCCAGATCCTTACGGTAAACACACCGATGGCATGGGCGGGGCTACCTCAAGCACCAGTAAAACCGTGATAATTAGTAAGAGTGAACGAGAAGGTTACGATGTTGATTATCTTTTCGGCCAGGTTGCCATCGATAAACCCTTCGTAGATTGGAGCGGAAACTGCGGTAACTTAACAGCAGCTGTAGGTGCATTCGCCATTAATAATGGTCTCGTTGATAAAAGTAAAATTCCAGATAATGGCATTGCTGTTGTGCAAATTTGGCAAGCAAATATCAACAAAGCGATTATCGCTAACGTTCCCATTACCAATGGCGAAGTACAGGAAACCGGTGACTTCGAGCTTGATGGCGTAACGTTTCCCGCAGCAGAAGTAGAAGTCGCTTTTGTGGACCCAGCCGATGGCGAGGGTGCTATTTTTCCTACGGGAAGACTGGTAGATACCCTTGAAGTGCCGGGAGTGGGTTCGCTGCACGCTACTATGATCAACGCTGGCATTCCCACTATTTTTATCAATGCAGAAGACATTGGCTATACCGGTACCGAGCTTCAAGACGATATTAATAGCAAACCTGATGCGTTAGCCAAGTTTGAAGCAATTAGAGCCCATGGCGCAGTAAAAATGGGCTTGATCACCGATATTGGTGAAGCAGCCAGCCGCCAGCATACTCCTAAGGTTGCCATGGTTGCCCCTCCTTCACCTTATAAAGCGTCTAGCGGAAAAGATATTTTAGGCTCTGATATCGATGTTTTGGTTCGCGCCATGTCCATGGGCAAACTGCACCATGCCATGATGGGCACTGCGGCTGTTGCCATAGCAGCTGCCGCAGCAATTCCGGGCACACTAGTTAATTTGAGTGCAGGTGGTGTTGACCGTGATGCCGTTGTCTTCGGCCATCCATCAGGCACATTGCGCGTCGGTGCAAAAGCTGAGTTTTCAAATGATGGTTGGCATATTGCTCAAGCAACCATGAGTAGAAGTGCTCGAGTGCTGATGGAAGGCAATGTTAGAGTGCCTGCACCACAAATTTAGCTAATTTCAGTTCAATTTGACCCGCCAACCTATCGAGCGCCCATTGTTTTGGGCGTTTTTTTACTACGCAAACCAATCAGGCATTTTCCAACACACGAACACAAGTAATAAAAAATAGCTTAGCAATACTGTCATCACCGCAGGTGTTAGAATCGAATGCTTTTTGGTAGCAATGCTTCCTTTGGTTTCTCCTTGCTCAGTGCTCTCAATGCTCTTGGAATGAGCGTCGTCTACACTTGCTCCTTTCGAGCGTAGTTGTGAAGAGAGTACAGCCATTACAATCGCTGTCACAAATCCTATGACATTCCACCAAAACCAAAATATGTTGTGGATGAAAAACGCAATGACGATATTGGTGAACACCCCTGTGACCAAGCCTAGATTTACATCAAACCCTCTCACTACTTTGCTTAACATACCAAGAAGAAACACTGCTAACAAAGGGCCAAAGAATACTGAGCCAACTTTATTGATTGCTTCGATAACAGTAGGCGCAATATTGCCAGCATTTAAAGATAAAATAAGAATGATAACGCCCCACACAATTCCCATCACTTTCGCAATAAACAGATATCGCTGTGGCTCTATGTCTTCATTCAGCGCCCGACTAATATCCTCACCACTCACTGCGGCCAACGAATTAATAGCAGAACTCAGCGATGACATTGCCGCAGCAAGTATAGCGACAATCAACAAGCCAATAATCCCGTGGGGTAAATAATTGAGAATGAAAATAGGCATTAGCCAATCTGGGTTATCGGCAGGAATCTGATTTAAAAAGCTCGGGTCAGAGAAGGCGAGTGTGCCAACTATCAAACCCGATATGCAGTACAAAAGCGTGATTGGAAAGCGCAGAAGCCCGTTCGCGATCATCATTTTTTTAAGGTCTGCTTCGTTTTTTGCTGAAAGCGCTCGCTGCGCCTCCGATTGGTCGCAGCCGTAATATGAGGCATACAGAATAATTCCCCCCATAACCATTGGCAAAAAACCAAAGCTGTCGCCATTAACCCCTAATGATGAAAAGTTTATTGCGATAGTCCGCTCTGCTGGAACCCGTTGTAAGAACTCAGACACGCCGCCAAGCGCTTCAAGTCCAACAACCGCACATATAATTGTACCCAGCACGATGATGACCATTTGAATGGCATCACCGTATACCACTGCTTTCATACCTCCTTGCAAAGAGTAGAGCAGTGTAACCACACCAATCAGTGCGATTGCGTGCCAGGCCTCTATTCCCATCGTACTTTGCAAAATAATAGTGAGCGCATACACCATAATACCAGTTGAGAAGGCTCTGCTACATTGGAATACAACGCTGATGATAAGGCGTGTTGATAACCCGAACCTGCGCTCCAGATAGTCGTAAATACTGACAACGCCGCTGCGGTACAAGGTAGGTAGTACAGTACCAAGGAGGAACAACATCGCCAAAGGAACGGCCAATTCGTAAGTTAACCAAATGAGGCCGCCCCCTTCTCTAAAACCAACAAAGGCCGGAGCAGAAATAAAGCTTACTGCAGAAAGCTGAGTGGCCATTACCGATAAAGTAAGCGGTTTCCAGCCTAATTCACGTCCGCCCAGAAAGTAAGCTCTACTAGATGATTGACCTCTTAGTAAAAAACCGACAAACAATAAACCTATTAGGTAAAAGCAAATAACGGTGTAGTCGAGAATATCCATATAAAGTGAAATTGTAGTTCACGGTATTAACACCATTACACAATTAACGAGCTTTTGCATGAGTAAAATTACATCCATGACTTACGCGTAGACTCCACCTCATAAAGCACGCTGTCAGCAAGCGCTTTAACGTAATGCTCTGGCAAGAAAGGAACAGTAACCGACCCTGACGCTAATACGAACTTGATGGACGCAAGTTGATGCCGTCGCATAAACACACTTTGTTTAACAATAACTTGTTGTATTTTGTATGGTTCAAAACATAGGTAATCAACACCAATCCGCCCTCGCCTAACGTATACATATTTGCCATCGGCCGCTATGCCCCATCGCCACCAGCGCAGGGTTAGCAACAGACTCCCTGCAACCAAAAGCCCGATAGAGCCAAGAAAAATGTCGAGCTGAGATGAGACAATACCAACAATAAACAATGCTAAAATCGGTACGCTCCACGCTACTACCAACCAGTGCAATATAAAGCGTTTGCTAATGCCTAGATAATCATCGCGGTGAAGTTGGCAATCAGGCATGACTTCTTGACTAAGCTCAACCGCTTCCTGTTCGGTAACCGATGGCACAATAAGTTTATTGGGCGACATCAGTTCTTGCACTTGCTGACCTGCCGTGGAATTTTGCTCAAAATACAAGTTGACCCGCTTGAGTATTTTGTCGAGCCAGTCTTGTTTAGCTGTAATCATTTGAATACGCGACGCACGCATGCTGACTTCTTGTTTATTCAATAGACCGCTGCGGCGAATGTATCTGTCCTCAGAGCGCGAGAGGGTATATCCATAAAACGTGAATAGCGCTCCCCCTACGCTAAGTAGCGCCATAGCAGCCATTATCATCATAAGAATCACAAACGCGTAAAGCCCAAACTGCCACCATGCGACGGTTTGTTCACCCACGATTTGGTTAAGCTGCAGACCTTTATCCGCCAACCAGTCAGAGACTAAACCTATAGCGTCATCGTAAAAAGGGGCTGCGGCACCGAGTATTATCCACACCCTGTTATTGGTAATACCGTGAATAACGATATCGCCAATCGAGCGGGTGTTGAGTACCTCCTCGTCGCTCTCTACACTATCACCCTCTAGCTTGTTCCTTTCTGGCATGCCCCCTGCTAACTCGCCAAAGCGAGCCGCCCCATTATCACTAGAAAGATGCTCGGGAGAACTCTGAGCTGGGCTTTGAACTGAGCTGTCATTTAAGTTTGAAGATGATAGGGCAGCGGAATACTCTTCTTTCTTATTTTCAGCCAGCACTTGCTTTCTAAGCGCATTGGCATAGGAAACCGGCACCGCGACTATGTTAGCTTCTTCTTTACCGCTTCCTGCGGTATCCAGCACCACTAATGCATAGCCAAACGGACGATAATAAAAGGGGTGCTCTATTTTTACGTTCTGAATGCGCCAAAATGGTAAATTAGTATAGCGACGTTGAAATACGCCAGTTTGAATCTCAACATGCTGATTGTGCACGCGAAAGGTGTACATAAAAAAGCTTATCAGGCCACTGCCCACCGCCAGCGACACCAAGGTGCCAATAGCAATATACGCCTCTGGCGAGTTTAGCTTGGAGAGCACGTTAGAGCCTATGGCCAACGCGGGAATAATATAAATAAGCCCTTGGGCAGAATTTTTAATGTTGCGTGCCGAGAAATATAAGATAGCGATGATGGCTAAGCGCTGCCACGCATCACCGGTTTCTACTTTGACTGAGCTCCCAGCATTCGATGATGTAATCTCTTGCTCTTCCACTATCGGGCGCTCACATCTTTATGATCGAGAATAAACTGCCTAATCTGATTAGCCTCATCAATTTCAAGCCCTGGAATTTCAAAGGTATGCATCTCACCACCAGCTGAAAAAACCTGTAACGAAGCCAGTCCGGCCCATCGGTCAAGCGGGCCTCGCTTTAACTCAACATGCTGTACTCGAAGAATAGGCTGACAAGATAACTGCCGAAAGAAAAGGCCCGACTCCTTACTTACATCTTGCTCTCTAACAGCAAATTTCACCTTCTTGTCGGCAAAAAAATGATAGGTAAACCATAAAAAGCCCAACGTAAAAATGACTAGGCACGCATAGGGGTAGGCATTGTGAAGGTCGTCTGGCACACGAAACCAAGGTTGATATTTTGCTACGGATAGCGCGCCAAGCATAAGCACAGTGACGGTGGAACATACGCCTAAATTAATGGTGCGATACTTTTTCGACACTGACGTTAGCGCCAGTAAATCTAGCGCGGGTAAATCCTGCTGAGAAAGCGGTTCGTTAGAAAACTCGGCCGCCTTTGACGCTGAAAACATACACCTTATCCTTGTAAAAATTTACGCAAGCTCACTGCATAGCGTTACTGCCAGAGCGGCCAAATGCCCCCAGTCAGTAATTCAAAAAGAATAAAAAGGGAGCATCAGCCCCCTCTTTATTTCTAGTAGTTACTATTAGTCAGCTACTGTAATCGAACCACTCAGTTAAGCTCACTCAGCTGAGCCCACACAGCTGATATGCTACATAGTCATAGCAATGCACTAGTCGTCAAACTGCTGTTCGTTGAGCCAGCTATTCAGCCCTTTCATATCGTGCTGCACTGCCATTTGTAGCTCTTCAACCCAGTCATGAACGTTCTCCCACCATGTAGGGTGATCGCCCTGCTGAATTTGGTTAGCAATACGCTGCACTCTCGCTAAACCAACCGAGCCCGCAGCGCCTTTTATTTTATGGGCTTGAGAACACACCTCAGACTTTTCATCAGCAGTTAAGCTCAGCTGCAGTATTTCCATGTATTCAGGCATTTTCTCTTGGAAAACTTTCACACTCGCCCGAACCATGTCATCCCCTATGGTATCTACTAACATCTCCAACAAGTCCATATCTAAAATGTTACTTAATGTTTTGTTGGGCTGCACTCGCTCTACCTGCCCCTCTATTTCTAGCGGCGCTGGCGGCGCATGGAATAGGTCATTAAATACTTCAATAACTCGAGATTTTTTGATTGGCTTGGCAATAACATCGTCCATGCCGTTCTCTAAATATTCATCACGCTTTTTAATGACGTTAGCGGTTAATGCAACAATGGGGGTTTGCATCACTAAATCTTCTTCTATAAGTGTGCTGGCCACATCGAACCCCGTCATATCCGGTAGCTGAATATCGAGTAAAATCAGGTCGTATTGCGTCTCTCTGGCTTTATCTAATGCTTCTTGCCCTGTCATTGCAACGTCAACACGCTGACCAAGTTTTTCAAGCAGCGCCTTGGCCACCATCACATTGAGCTCTATATCTTCCACAAGAAGAATATTTAACCCCGTCACTTCAAGCTCAGCCACTTTCATTGGGCTGTTTGAAATTTGTACCGGCAAGATGATTTCAAAGCGAGTACCTTTGCCTACGCTACTGGTCACGTTAATTTCACCGCTCATCAAATCGACCATCTGCTTACAAATTGCCAAGCCAATGCCGGTACCTGTGGCCGACTGGTGATCGGGGTGATCAACTTGATAATACATCGCAAAAATTTTGTTTATTTCGCTTTCTGGAATCCCTACTCCAGTGTCTTCTACAATAAAGGTGACAAAAGCTTTGTCATTCTCTGGCTTGGTAGCCGATACCGACAAGCTCACGTGACCTTTTTGAGTAAACTTCACCGCGTTGAAAAGAATGTTCCAGAGTATCTGGCGCAATCGCGTGCCGTCTATTTCAACTAAGCGGGGCAATGGGTCTTTAATTGCGGTTTTAAACTCAAGCTGTTTATCACCAGCCAATAAGCGAATAATACTGCTAAGTTCTTCCGTAAAATCTTTTAACGATATGGTTTTTAAGCTGAGTTCTAGTTTGTCTCTGCCTAACTTGTCTAAGTCGATAATATCGTTAAATATATTGCCTAATGTGATAGCGCTGGCGTAAATCGTACTCACCCAGCTAAACTGCTCTTCGGAAAGCTCTGTATCGCGAAGCATGCGGCTTAAACCCACGATGCCGTTTAGCGGCGTGCGCAGCTCATGACTAATTGTAGCGATGAAGCGGGTTTTGTCTGTGTTGGCTTTTGCCGCCGCATTTTCCGCTTGTTTACGCTCGGTCATGTCTCGTCCAAACGATAACAAGCCAAGTCGATTACCTTCTTTGTCGAAGAACGGAACTCGCTTCATTTCGAAGTAGCGACGTCGGCCATCGGCAAACTTAAGCCACAACTCTTCGGTAATGCTGGCGTTTGTCTCAAGTACTTCGTTATCACTGGCCACAATTTGTTGTGCCAACTCTTCTTCGTACACATCTTCTGGAGTTAACCCGAGTAGCTCTAACTCAGTCTTCCCAGTCATGAGCTCGGCAATGCGATTACATCCTGCAAACTGCCCTTCTTCATTGCGATAATAGATAAGATCTGGAGAAGCATCGATGATAGAGCGTAATAAGGTAGACAGCCTGCGTGCCTGAGATTCTTGTTCAGACTTATTTTTAATTTCTTGCTCTAAGTCTTTAAACAGCCCTTCGCGTTCTTCTTGAGCAATCTTGCGCTGTTCAATTTCATGATTCAGCTGTCGAATATTGCTTTGCAGCTCACGATTTAAAAACACATCTTCTTCGCGCAGGCTCTCAAGCTGGCTCACCACCTCTTTTAGGTTTGTGCGAGAGTTTTCGAGTTGCTTAATCAGTTCACTAAAAAAGTACAACACCCAAGGTGCCGACAGCATTGTTAAAATTACTGCGCTGATAAAGTCGTCTGGCTGCACCTGGCTGCCTAGGCTTACGCGTATGACATACGAGCCACCAAGGGTAAATACCAGTGAGAATACAACGAATAATATGCTTAATTTTAGTGTGCCAAATCGCTGCACAAATTGGGCAAAGCGGATAGCCCATGAATCGTTTGGAGAGTCTGAATGCATGTACGTCTAGTCTATAACCATTTTGCCCTATCCTATCAGTCTTTCTGGTGTTCTGGAATCCACTAGTAGACGCACACAAAAACGCGCCTCACTTTACTGTTCGAAATTCAAACATATAAACTACGGCTTCGTATATTTTCATCGCTTTTGTTTAACAAAAGTAAGGTACTCA
Organism: Alteromonas sp. LOR; assembly: GCF_000753865.1. Classification (GTDB taxonomy): domain Bacteria; phylum Pseudomonadota; class Gammaproteobacteria; order Enterobacterales; family Alteromonadaceae; genus Alteromonas. The sequence goes on from NZ_JQFW01000056.1 coordinate 233,329, forward strand.
TTACTTACCCAGCCTTCTGCGGTGTAAGCAACGCGAGACCATGTATCGTTACGCTCTACTACTTTTACTACCTGTCCAGACGTTAGTTGACTACTCGCCTTCGTAAATTCGGTACCAGGCCCAAACCTCACATTTAAACGTTTCACGCTGACAATGGCAGATGTGTAAGGAAAGTCTTGTGGCGCTGTTATGGACTTTCTCGATACAGATAGCTGTCTCTCATTGGTGTATTGCAGAGAAGGAGGTAGCTCTCTGGACAGTTCATCTACGGTGACATCAGAGGGTTGAGCGTTAAAAGATTGTTGAGTGAGATAGCGGCGAAGTTGACGAAGCGGAAATGCAGGCCCAGGGTCGAACTTTCTTCCGGGTGAAATTTCTTCGTGTCCAAGTACGTAATTAATGTGATAGGTGTTACACAACAACCTACACAGATCAAAAGTACGTTGCAGCTGCACCTCGCTATATCGGTGCCAAAACAAAGAAGGATGTGCGTTTGGGTTTTCTTGCACAACACTGGTATTGTTTGCGCCAAAGCGGCTTTTGAAATTGGAGTGCGAATTTTCAACGAACACGTCGTCAGGGTGGTAACGCTTTCCAAACCAGCTAACAAATTCACCGTTTTCATCTTTATCTAATGGACCGGCATTATCTAATTCTATGCCTATGGCGTAGTTATTAAGTTGTTCTCGGTCAGCAAAACTACTCTGCCCCGCATGCCAAGCAATGACGTTAAATGGGAGTAATTGTGTCACTTCTCCATTTCGTCCTATTACAAGGTGGGCTGATACCTTACTGTCTGGGTTTAGCATATAGTCAACTGACGACGACGCACTACTGCCGCCAGTAAAATGAATAACCAAGGTATCGGGCAAATTGCGAGGGAACTCGCCAGAGGTGTTTGGAGAGGTGACATGTTTAATTTCACTTGCATGTAACCGATTGCTTTCAATGCGAACTGCGTTTAAAGGTGCTGAGTATGTATTTGTCATTACCGTAACCATGTGGTTTATTCTTTGAGCGGCAACTACGAACTCTACCTACTATCTTGATTACCAACCAAAGCGCTGTTCATTTTTCACTCAACCTTTACCTAACATAACAGTTTACTAATATGAGTGGAATAGTTTATTTACAAGTAAATAAAAATACCCAAAACCACCTCTTGACTCAATAAAACAACCATTTCAATGAATATTTATTCAATAAAGATAAACAAATGAGAAGTATTATCATCTTTAGCATGTTTGTTTTCCCCTTGAATATTTTTATAACATTATTGTTACAAATCTAAAATTATCTTTTCAAGCCATTGAATATAAATTACTTTTTAAACATTATACTAATTCATTAGGGATGAGGCTTTTTTTGCGTTTGATTTTAGTTTTCAATGTGGGTATTTTGTACGGCCCGCATCGCATCAATGCATAAAAATGCGGAACGGCTGGAATCCTCTAATAATAATTAACGACAAGAAAGACGCATGCGCTGAGCTAAATGGCCCAAGCGCGAAAAGATGTCTAATTATGTTTCGATACGCAAACCTAGGCGCATCTGCACGCAACGCATACCTTGCCCAGTCAATAAGGTTGAAGGAGTTAATAGATGAGTTTATACAATCCCAACGATTCCCGGGATAATTGTGGGTTTGGCTTAATAGCCCACACTCACGGGGAAGCCAGTCACGAATTGGTATCTACTGCAATTCACGGTTTAGACCGAATGCAACATCGAGGCGGTATCGCCGCCGATGGAAAAACCGGTGATGGCTGTGGTTTATTACTACAAAAGCCAGACGCCTTCTTTCATTTAATTGCCGACGAAAATGGCTGGAAGCTAGGTAAAAAGTACGGCGTAGGGATGATTTTTTTGAATCAGGACCCCGTGCTTGCACAAGCTGCCCGTGAAGTACTCAATGAAGAGTTAGAAAAAGAAACGCTTTCAGTTGTTGGATGGCGAGAAGTGCCTGTTGATAAATCAGTACTTGGCGAGCTTGCCCTTACTGGTGTTCCTCAGATAGAACAGGTATTTGTCAACGCCCCGGCAGGTTGGAGAAAGCGCGACCTTGAACGACGTCTTTATATGATTAGACGCCGTGCTGAAAAACGCCTAGAAGACGACCCAGATTTTTATGTGGCGTGTCTATCAGGTTTGGTCACTATTTATAAAGGCTTGGTAATGCCGAAAGACTTACCAACCTTCTACCTCGACCTTGCTGACGAACGCATGAAAAGCGCTATTTGCGTATTCCACCAGCGTTTCTCAACGAATACATTACCTCGCTGGCCACTTGCGCAGCCGTTTCGCTTTCTTGCTCATAATGGTGAAATTAACACGATTAAAGGCAACCGCGACTGGGCAATGGCAAGAGCGGCAAAATTCTCAACACCGCTTATTCCAGACCTGAAAGATGCAGCACCTTTCGTCAATACCGAAGGTTCTGACTCTTCTTCACTAGATAACATGCTTGAGCTGTTCCTAGCAGGTGGTATGGACTTATTCCGTGCCATGCGTTTACTGGTGCCGCCAGCCTATCAAAACAATAAAACAATGGACGATGACCTTCGTGCATTCTACGAATTTAACTCCATGCACATGGAGCCGTGGGATGGACCTGCGGGTATCGTTTTAACCAACGGTCGCCACGTAGCATGTAACCTTGATAGAAACGGCTTGCGTCCAGCACGCTACGTCATTACCAAAAATGGTTTTATTACTCTAGCCTCTGAAGTAGGCATTTGGGATTACCAAGAAGCCGACGTCATTGAAAAAGGACGTGTGGGTCCAGGCGAAATGCTTGCTGTAGATACGTATACAGGCAAAATCTGGCGTTCTACCGAAATTGATGACGAGCTAAAAGCGAGACACCCTTATAAAGAGTGGCTACAAAAGCACATCCGTCGCCTAACGCCTATTGAAGAGCTAGATGCATCGCTTATCGGCAAACGAGTGTTTGACGACGATGCCATGGCGGTTTATCACAAGCTTCACGCATACAGCTATGAAGAAATTCAGCAAGTCGTGAAAGTATTGGCAAAAGACGGTCAAGAAGCCGTTGGCTCTATGGGTGATGATACGCCGATGGCGGTTATGTCATCTCGTCAGCGCACTATTTATGATTACTTCCGTCAGCAATTTGCACAGGTGACAAACCCACCCATCGATCCATTGCGTGAGAATCACGTGATGTCGTTGGCAACCTGTATTGGTCGAGAGCAGAATGTATTTAGCGAAACGTCCGGTTACGCTGACCGCGTATTGTTCGACTCGCCTATATTGATGTACACAGATCTTAAACAGCTTCGCGAGTTCAAACCAGAATACTATTATTCTGAGGTGATAGAACTTCAGTACCTACCGCAAGAGGGCTTGAAAAAAGCCGTCGAGCGAGTGTGCAACGAAGTTGAAATGCTGGTTAAAAACAAGCGCGCAGCGTTTGTTATCTTGTCAGATCGCAACATTAAGAAAAATCGCTTAGTTATTCCTGCGGCAATGGCAGTAGGCGCAGTTCAAAAACGCTTGGTTGAAAAGTCGCTGCGTTGCGATGCAAACGTTGTGGTAGAAACAGCAAGTGCGCGTGACCCACATCACTTTGCCGTGCTTATCGGTTTAGGTGCAACGGCGGTTTATCCGTTCCTGGCTTACGAAACGATTGAACAGCTGTGCGAAAAAGGCGAACTCGATATTTCGCCCATGCAGGCAACATTGAACTACCGCAAAGGTATCAATAAAGGCTTGTACAAAATAATGTCTAAAATGGGCATTAGCACAGTAGCCAGTTACCGTAGCTCTAAGCTGTTTGAAGCCATTGGTATTAACAATGAAGTCATGCAGCTTTGCTTCAAGGGTGTTACCTCACGTATTCAGGGTGCAGGCTTTGATGATTTTCATCAAGACCACATCAATTTAAACCGTATTGCGTGGCTAAAACGCAAACCTGTTTCTCACGGTGGTTTACTGAAATATGTACACGATGGCGAGTACCACGCGTACAACCCAGACGTGGTTAGCACACTGCAAAAAGCGGTGGTATCGGGTGAATACACCGACTATCAAGAATACGCTAAGCTGGTAAACGAACGTGCGCCATCGCACATTCGCGACCTGCTTGCGCTAAACCCAGAATGCGATCCTATTGATATCAGCGATGTAGAAGGGCCGGAAAATCTTTTCCCTCGCTTCGATACTGCGGCCATGTCAATTGGGGCGTTAAGCCCTGAAGCCCACGAAGCCCTTGCTATTGCGATGAACCGCTTAGGCGGTCAGTCTAACTCGGGTGAAGGTGGTGAACATCCATCTCGCTTCGGTACTGAAAAGAACTCAAAAATTAAACAAGTTGCTTCTGGTCGCTTTGGTGTAACGCCGCATTACTTAGTTAATGCTAACGTTATACAGATAAAAGTTGCCCAGGGCGCGAAGCCTGGTGAAGGTGGTCAGTTACCGGGTGATAAGGTTAACAAGTACATTGCGCAGCTGCGCTTCTCTGTACCGGGTGTAACGCTTATTTCTCCACCACCTCATCACGACATTTACTCTATTGAAGATTTAGCCCAGCTTATTTTCGATTTAAAGCAGGTAAACCCAACAGCGCTAATTTCTGTGAAGCTGGTTTCTGAACCGGGTGTAGGTACTATCGCAACCGGTGTGGCAAAGGCTTATGCAGATCTTATTACCATTTCTGGTTACGACGGTGGAACAGGTGCAAGCCCGTTAACCTCGGTGAAATACGCTGGTAGCCCATTTGAGCTTGGTCTTTCTGAAACACAGCAGGCACTTATTGAAAACGGTTTACGCCATAAAGTGCGCGTACAAACTGACGGCGGTTTAAAAACCGGTTTAGACGTAGTCAAAGCGGGTATTTTAGGTGCTGAGAGCTTTGGTTTTGGTACTGGCCCAATGGTAGCGTTAGGCTGTAAATACCTTCGAATTTGCCACCTAAACAATTGCGCCACCGGTGTTGCAACCCAAGATCAGAAACTTCGTGACGATCACTTTATTGGTCTTCCTGACATGGTAATGAACTACTTTAAGTTTATTGCTCAAGAAGTGCGCGAGATCATGGCGTCTATTGGTGTCAGCAAGTTCGACGATTTAGTAGGCCGTACGGAGCTTCTTAAAGTACTTGATGGTATTACTGCGAAGCAAAACCGTCTTGATTTGTCGCCGCTATTGGCACAGCCTGTGGCTGGTGAACACACCCGTCTATTCTGCTCGCAAACGACGAATGCGCCAATGGATAAGGGCGAGCTTAACGCTAAGATGCTTACCGATGCACAAAGCGCTGTAGTGAATAGCAAATCAATCACGCTGAAGTACCCCATTCGCAACACAGACCGTTCTGTGGGTGCCCTGCTTTCTGGTGAAATTGCTAAGCACCACGGTAATCAAGACTTTGAAGATACACCTATCAAAGTTGAGCTTACCGGCACTGCTGGTCAAAGCTTTGGCGTGTGGAATGCAGGTGGCTTACACATGCACTTAGAAGGCGACGCTAACGATTACGTAGGTAAAGGCATGACCGGCGGTAAGCTAGTTATCCACCCTACGAAAAACATCGAATTTGATGCACACGAAAGCGCAATAATGGGGAATACCTGTTTGTATGGCGCAACGGGCGGTAAGTTATTTGCTGCTGGCCGTGCGGGTGAGCGCTTTGGCGTTCGTAACTCTGGCGCAATAGCCGTTGTTGAAGGTATTGGTGACAACGGTTGTGAATACATGACCGGTGGTATTGTTGCTGTGCTTGGCCCTGTGGGCGTTAACTTTGGCGCAGGTATGACAGGTGGCTTCGCTTACATAATGGACGATGGCGATGACCTTGATAATCGCGTGAATGCTGATTTAGTAGATATTATGCCAATTGGTGACAAAGCCATTCTTATTGAGCATTTACGTGGTCTTATTAATCAGCATTATGAAGAAACAGGCAGCGAGCACTCTTTGTCACTGCTTACGGACTTCAATGCAACGCTAGCACGCTTCAAACTTATTAAGCCTAAAACAAGTGATGTGAAAAACTTGCTTGGTCACATCAGTCGTTCAAGCGCTGAACTGCGCATTCAGGCTCAATAGGAGGATTTACTTAATGGCAAAGAACGTATATCAATTTGTCGATGTTGAACGTATCGATCCGCCTAAAAAGCCGATCATGGTGCGTAAGGAAGAGTTTGCGGAAATTTATCAGCCGCTAAGCCAGTCGCAAACCGAAGGTCAGGCAGATCGCTGCCTGGACTGCGGTAATCCATATTGCGAATGGAAGTGCCCCGTGCACAACTACATTCCTCAATGGTTGGATTTGGCTAACGAAGGCAGAATTATTGAAGCTGCTGAACTTTCACATAAAACCAATAGCTTGCCTGAAGTGTGCGGGCGAGTGTGTCCACAGGACAGACTCTGTGAAGGTGCATGTACGCTAAACGACGATTTTGGCGCTGTTACCATTGGTAGTATTGAGAAATACATTACCGACAAAGCCTTTGAAATGGGCTGGCGCCCAGACATGTCCGATGTTGAGTGGACAGATAAGAAAGTGGCCATTGTTGGAGCCGGACCCGCTGGCCTAGCCTGTGCTGACATTCTTATCAGAAACGGCGTTAAGCCGGTGGTGTACGACAAGTACGAAGAAATTGGCGGGCTACTGACCTTCGGTATTCCGTCATTCAAACTTGAAAAAGACGTGATTAAACTGCGTCGCCAGATCTTTTCAGATATGGGTATTGAGTTTGTACTAAACACTGAAATTGGTAAAGACGTGGAGTTTGACGAGCTGCTCAACAAGTACGATGCCGTATTTTTAGGTATGGGTACGTACAAGTCTATGCAGGGTGGTTTTGACAATGAACACGTACATGGTGTTCACGAGGCACTGCCGTTTTTGATTGCCAACACCAACCGCGTTATGGGGTTAGAAAAAGACCCTGCTGACTTTATCGATATGAAAGACAAACGCGTTGTAGTGCTAGGTGGTGGTGATACCACTATGGACTGCCTGCGTACGTCTATTCGTCAAGGCGCTAAGAGCGTAACCTGTGCCTATCGTCGTGATGAAGAAAGTATGCCTGGTTCACGTCGCGAAGTGGTTAACGCCAAAGAAGAAGGCGTTGAGTTTAGGTTTAACCTTCAGCCACTGGATATTGCCGTAGATGATAACGGCAATGCGGTAGGCGTTAAGCTGGTTAAAACTGAGATGGGTCCGCCAGATTCAAACGGTCGTCGTCGCCCTATTGAAGTAGAAGGCTCAGAACACGTTCTTGAAGCAGACGTGGTTATTATTGCCTTTGGTTTCCAGCCAAGTCCTGCGCCATGGTTTGGCGAGTACGGCATTATGCTTGATGAAAAAGGCCGAGTGCGTGCTCCGCGTGCAGGTAAATTTGCTTATCAAACGTCTAACCCGAAAATATTCGCCGGTGGTGATATGGTTCGAGGTAGTGACTTGGTTGTTACTGCCATCGATGAAGGCCGTAAAGCTGCTGAGGGCATGATGGACTTTATGGGTGTGTAATACACTTAAGTCAATAAAAGGCCTAAATGCATTGTGCATTTAGGCCTTTTTTGTTTTTACTGCGTCAGATATTGTGCTGATTTTTGCTTTCTTTTACTTTCTTTTACTTATGCCTGTTGAACTACGCTGCAGTTAATAACCCTACCTGCATACTCCCCCTATACCTTTTTCCATTTTCCTATACCTGAATACATGCAGGTTAAGTTGAACTTCCTCGTTATTCTTCTTACTATCTTTATAACTTGTTTTTGTAGTAATCTTTTCATTGAGGCTTGCACCTGCTTCTTTTGCATAAATAAGCTGCACAAATGGGTGGTATACGTAAGCCGGCATATACAAGCCTAGAGGTTATTGTTTTGCGAGTGCAGAACAACGGGTAAGCTCCCCTTTTTTAAAATAACGAGAATATGTAATACCATGAAAAACGAAAGCTCAGCACGCCCTATTCTTGCGCACGTCTCATATGCCAAGCGCCGCTTCATCGAGCTTTTTTCAACTACACCTTTATCAGCCCAGCCATTGGTAAACAAGAGCACTCTCGTTCAATACCCAATTATTAGAAACGCCATCCTTTGCGCAGTAGCCTTGTTAGGCAGCGCATCTGTGCATGCTGAAACCCTGGGTAAACCAAACACAACGCCATGCCCTAGCGAGTTTCACTCAGTAGTACTATCCTCAGACGCAACCCAATGTCAGCAATTTGAGAGCGAAACTCCCGCAGCTATGGTGTATCACACCGCGCTTACGCCTTCTCAGGTAGTGAGCTTTTATAAAGAGCGCCTCCCCAAGTTTAAAACGCATCCAGCAATCAATCAGCGCACGTTGATTACATCTAAAGAGCGAAATACAAAAATTGTAGTATCACCCGATAATGCAGGTGCTCAGGTAGATATTTTGGTGGCGGCTAAGTAACAAGCCAAATCAAAGAGAGAATTGTAAATTGCCAGATTTCACTCTCCACGACATGGCCGACGCCACAGCAATTCTCGAGCAGATGCGCACTGGAAAGCTCTCCAGTAAGCAGCTAGTACAAGCCAGCTTAGACAGACTCCACCTGGTAAACCCACATTTAAATGCCGCAACCCAGGTGTTCAATGAGCAAGCATTAGCGGCGGCCGAAAATCCAATTGCCGGGCCTTTATCAGGCCTACCAATCACCTTGAAGGAAACTTATGCACTGGCTGAAGAGCAAGTTACTGTTGGTAGTGTTCGGATGCCGGCTATCCAGTGCAAAGAAGACGCTCCAGTAGTAGAGCTACTCAAATCAGCAGGCGCTATTGTTATCGCGCGGAGCAATATTCCCGAATTTGTGATGACCGCAGAAACAAGTAATTTGCGCTTTGGCCGCAGCAACCATCCAAAAGATCAAACGCGTGTGCCGGGTGGGTCAACAGGAGGCGAAGGAGCACTGGTAGCTAGTGGTGTATCGCCGATAGGATTTGGAACAGATATTTTGGGCTCTATACGAATTCCGGCTGCGTTTTGTGGCTTAGTGGGTTTTAGGCCTCATTCGGCTGCCGTTAATAAAAGCTCTGTGTACCCCGAGTCGGGTCCGTATTTTGAAACATTCAATGGAATAGGCCCAATTACTAGAAGCGTTCGAGATGCCCGCCTAGCGTATTCGGTAATAGCCCATGAACCACCAGCGTTACCCGCAACTATTAGTGGACTAAAGCTCATCGCTCCAAAGAATTACCCCTTCGAAGCAAAAGAGGAATGCATAGATTCGGCCTATCGAGCTGCATTAGAGGGGTTGCAAACGGCGGGAATGGTAAAGCACGAACCTGTGCTTGATGATATCAAAACACTATTTATGAACGTGCCTAAATTGGTAACCGGAGAAATGATCTCTGTATGGAAAGACTGGCTTTCTGTTGAAGGAAAACCATTTTCAATTATCAATGAAACACTGCGTCAAATGACTGGAAGACCCACAGTACAACCTGGCTTTTTTCTTTGGCTATCGCTTATCAATGGTCTATATCGCCCTCGTAAGCAAAGTACTTTGACCGGCATCATTGAAACCTATGAACATGCGCGAAAGAACTATCGAACGTTTTTAGGGCGTGATGCATTGCTATGCTTACCCACAATAGGCATGCTCGCGCCAAAGCACGGTGCTATGAACCGTGCAACCCTAATGAAACCTGGACTCAATAAACAGATCACAGCCCACACACTCGTTAACATGCTCGACCTTTCTGGCATTACGGTGCCGGCTCGTGGTTTTAGCGATCCAAAAACTGGCTTAGTTCCAGGCATAATGCTCGCATCAGCCCCTGGCAATGAGGGAGCGTTATTAGATGCCGCAGCAGCGCTAGAACAAACCCTGCTATAAAAAGTCAGAACACTCTTTATTTACACCCCGTAACTCTTCATTACCCAAACAGAAATTCTTGGCATCTGCTTTGCAATATCTTCCTTACCAAAGGTCTAGCTTGATTACGCGTCACCTTTTTGACGCTAATATTGATTGATATATGTGAGGATAAAGATGGAATTGGCAATTATTTTGATGATGTTACTTATTGTCGTTGCTCTAGGCGCCATAAAATTGTCTGATGGAGGAATGGCATTTCCATTTCGTCGTAAGCCACAGCTGTTTACCCAAGTGGAATACTCATTTTTAACGTTAATTGAACAAGCGGTAGGCCGTGAATTTAGAGTTATGTGCCGAGTTCGTTTGAACGACATGGTGGCCGTTCGTCAATCGACGAAAAAGAAAACGGCATCACAGGCACTCTCACGGGCATCAAGTCGTCAACTTGATTTTGTGCTTGTAGAAAAAGATACCATGAGCCCAGTGTTAGCCATCGATTTAGTACACAATCAGGGTAAAGAGGGCTATAAAACCCAAAAAGATTGGTTTGTTACTGGTGCTTTGGACGCTGCTGGAGTTCCTCATGTTCGCATTAAAGTGAAGTCGGGTTACAGTATTGAAGATATTCGAGAGTGCCTTGAAAACAAACTTGTGCCATATCGTCGTCTACAGCAAAAAATGGCGCAACAGCCTACGCTGAATCCAGAGCCTACAAAACGCCCAACAAGGCCTATTAGATCAAGCCGCCCTGCCGCTGCTTAATCATTTATACCAGTGGGCATAGATAATTCCCCCCTTCCCCCTGCCTTTGTTACAGCTCAAACTTACACAGAGTGACAGTAACAAAGGCATTTTTCTGTCAGTTTCACCACATTCCTTATACAATTAGCAATACAACAGCTTTTATAACTGCTTGCGTAACAGCTTATAATATTGCGGTTAAAGCAGTGCAACAGCACATTTTAAAACGTTAACTTGTCGGTACAATTATGAAACGAATTGGTATTTTAGGTGCAATGGATGAAGAAGTTGCGCTACTTAAAGCGTCACTCGACGACTTGAAAGAAACGAAGTGGAAACATTTAACGTTTTACGAAGGCACACTCAGCGGCATTGAAGTTATCTTAGTGAAGTGCGGCATAGGTAAAGTAGCGGCCGCGATCGCAACTACAGTGCTTATTGAGCAGTACGCTCCTGATGCGGTAGTGAACACTGGCTCGGCGGGTGGTTTTGATAAAAACCTAAACATTGGTGATGTGGTTATAGCCAGCCACGTTATTCATCACGATGCCAATCTTACCCACTTTGGCTACAAACTTGGCCAATGCGCCGGTATGCCAGAAGACTTTCGCTGTGATGAAGCTCTCATTGAAACGGCCAAAAATGCCACATCACACATTGCTGAAATACAATCTACCAGCGGCTTAATTTGCACCGGCGATGCATTTATTGGTAGCGATGAAGCCGTAGCAAAATTAAGAGAAGACTTTCCAGAAATGAAAGCGGTTGAGATGGAAGGGGCCGCAATCGGCCAGGTTTGCTACATGCTGAATACGCCATTTCTTGTTATTCGCTCTTTGTCAGATATTGCCGGGAAAACCTCGTCAGTAAGTTTTAAAGAGTATTTAGAGACCGCCGCAAAGCACTCTGCACAGCTGGTAATGGCAATGGTAAAAAACTTTGCATAACTAATTAATTAAGCGAAAATGAAGACGTACCACACCAATGAATTCACTGATTAGTGGCATTGATTTTCAACCACTACTGATACTTTGGTTGGCCATCGCTATCGACGCCTCTTGGCGATGGCCGCAGCGTACTCACCCACTAACACTTATGCGCTATTTGGTCACTCAGATGGGGCGTAAAGTGTTACCGTCCTCATCGTTTGCACCCAGCCAGCACTACATTTCAGGTACACTGGCAGCCATTGTATTACTTAGCCCTCTCGTTGCCTGCCTCGCCATTTTAGTTTCAATGGCGCAATACCCTGTCTTTTTTGATGCTGTCATTATGGTGGTGCTGCTTGATTACGGCTATCAGCGCCAGCAGTACAAAAAAGTGTTGGCGACTGTGGGCAGAAACAAAAAAACTCTAGCCCAAGAATTAGTGTCGAGCATCACAGCGCGTCAATGCGATACGCTAACTGATATAGGTATTGCGAAAGCGGCAATAGAGTCGCTATGGCTAAAGTTTCTTTATCTCTTCTGTGGCGTTATTTTCTACTATGTCGTCTTTGGGCCCATTGGCGCATTAGTGTATCGACTGCTGCTTTTAACCTCATGGCAGTGGCACTATCGAGACCCCAAAATGGCGCTATTTGCTAAACCCATAAAAAAAGTCGTGAGCGTATTAGTGCTTCCGCCCGCTTTACTAGGCGCGCTCATCACGTTAATAAGCAGCAGACCTATTCGCGGTTTAAAAGCAGTTAAACGCTGTTCTGCTAAGGATAAAACCTCGCTGCTATTGGCAATCCTTGGCGGTATACATAAAATCAAACTGGGCGGGCCTGCCATTTATGCCAATAGAAAAATACGCTATCCACGAGTAGGTGGAGAGCACGAGGTTAAATTTTCAAGCATGGTTTATGTTAAAAGAACAATCACCAGCGCCATGATTGGTGTAACTGCTATAGCCACACTGTTGCTCATTGCTATAGGCATGTAGATATAATGACTTCACTAAAGCACCGTATTCAACGCTCACCTCTTTTTTCTCGGCTTTTTTTTCGCATTGCTTCTCACCTCGTGTCTCGCTTTGCTTGTCGCCCTTCTGCTTTTTGTGGTTTGTTCCTAGCTAAAGGTTTAATAGGTAGTGCTATCTTTAGTTTCTTACTTGTAGCAAACGTAACTGTTGCCGCCAGCTTATTGCCACAAGAGCAAAATAGAGGCTCATCCAATAGCTTCAACACTGAATATCATCAAACAGAAAGCCCTGCACTACACGAGGGGCAACAGGCCCCTAAAAAAGATAGCTTGCGAATAGTTAGCCTGGCCCCACACCTCACCGAATGGGCGTACAGTTTGGGGTTAGGCCCTAACCTTGTGGCAGTAAGTGATTACAGCGATTACCCCGAGGCAGCGAAAGCGCTGCCTCGAGTTGCTGACTACCAAGGCGTAGATATGGCCGCCATTCTCGCTTTTAAGCCCGATTTGGTGTTGGCGTGGAAAGGGGGGAATAAGCCACAAGATATTCAAAAGTTGTCGTCTTTGGGGCTTAACGTGTTTGATAGCGCAATAACGCAAATAGACGATATCCCATCAGAACTCATTCGTTTAGGTACGCTAACGCATACTAGTTTGAAGGCGAAAACCCTGGCGGAAGCATTTAATGAGAAGATAGCGGCGTTAAAAAACGCTTATTCAAGGGAGACGCCCAAAAACGTGTTCTATTACTCATGGTCCACACCCTTGATGACAGTGGGCCCTAAAGCATGGCCAAACAAACTACTGAACGTATGCGGCGCGCAGACGGCATTTTATGACAGCCCCCTCGATTACCCTCAAGTATCCGTTTCAGAAGTGCTAATGCGTCAGGTTGATGTAATTATTGCGGCAAGTAACGAAAGCCAAGCGTCATTGTCATCATTCTGGGAACCTCATTCAGACTTTTTAGATGCGGAAATAGTTACTGTGAACCCCGACATAACCAGCCGATTCTCGCTGCGCCTTGCAGATGAACTAAAACGACTTTGCAGCGGTATTAATTAGGGCGCGTTGAACTTCACTGTACAACTTTGTCCACCTTCGGACAGCGCCTGTACGCTGTTTATACTGCGTTAAATGGTTTCGATTTAGCATGCTAGACCTTCAACCATTTACCTTGTCTAAAAAGCACACAGGCTACTGCAAAAATGCACAGTAAAGATAAACACGCCCTACACTTTTTGTAGTATATTGTTCATTGAATTATCGCAACGGGAAAGGTCATCATGCGATTTGTTGTGACAGGTTTCTTAATTGCTGTGGGCGTTGCATTGTTTTTATCTTTGCAATTTACCGCTAAAGCCACCACTTATCGAAATATTGAAGCGTCACCTTTTCTGCTAGAAAGAGTGGCCAGTAACGATTGGCTGCTAATCGATGTTCGCTCTCCTGAAGAATACGCCGACGGACACATTCCTGGTGCCATCAACATGCCCCATAAAAGCATTGATGAGTACATAAGCGAATTGCAGGAATATAAAGATAAGCCCATCATTCTCTACTGCCGCTCAGGTAGACGAGCAAAACTCGCAATGAAAGTACTGCAAGAACAAGACTTTACCGACGTTATGCATTTGGAAGGCGATATATTGGGCTGGAATGAAGCTGGATACGCTGTGGAAAAAATGTAACAGCTAGGCTGTTCGTGAGCGTCCTTTTCTCACTAGTTCCTCTTTCACTGATTCTCTTTTAACTGACTCTAATTTAACTGGCTCCCTTTTAACTGACGTCCTTTAGATTTAATTCCTTTGAACTGACTTCCTTAAGCCTAAACGCCCTTATTTTCAACCAGGCCGTTATTACCTAGCGGTATCTGAGCTGTGTCCAAGCTATTTACCTAGAGATGGTCTCCCCATGCCCTAGCTACCCCCTATCTAGTTCACAGTTAAACCACAACGTGAGCCGTGCGAAGCTGTACAACTGTGTGGTACACTTTTTTGCACTACACGTTTTCACACACGCAACCTCAAGAAAACCAAATGCAAATAGATATTGCTACTCCCGCTATGTTGTTTCCTGCTATTTCGTTACTGTTACTGGCGTATACGAATAGATTTCTCACCCTTGCGACTATCATTAGGAACTTTGCGAAAGAAGAACGCAACGACAATACGGTTGCGCAAATCACAAACCTGCGACAGCGCATTTCACTGATAAAGCGTATGCAAATAGCTGGCGTAGGCAGCTTCTTTTTATGCGTAGTTTCTATGCTTGCCATTTACCTGACGTATCAAAAAGTCGGTAATTGGATATTTGCAGCAAGCTTGGTGTCATTACTTTATTCACTTTGGATGTCTGTTCGAGAAATCTTGATTTCTGTTGAAGCACTTGACGTTCATTTAGACGGTATGAAGGGTGACTGATGCACAACACTGCCCCCAAAGACGCCGCACGCGAAGGAACAACTCGCCAAGACATACACTATGTACAGCTAGCCCCGCAGTATTTTGAGGGCGTAATTGCACTGGGAAATCACGTTCATGGCGATAACTACTTAACTCCCGAGCTTATGTCTGATTATTACACGCGTAGCTTTCACAATAACGTTAATGCTAGCTGGCTAGCATTGCACAATGACGTAGTCGTAGGATTCAGGCTTACGTTTGCGCATACGCAATGGACGCCGGATAAATGGTGTTCAACAAACCTTTGGACCGTCGACAAAGACAAAGTCTGTTATTTTAAATGCAATACGGTTGTTCCTGACAAACAAGGCTTGGGGATTGGCAGCAAACTGTTGGCCAAGTCGATTGAAAGCGCATCAATACAAGGCGCTCTTGCTGGACTCGCTCATATATGGCTAGCCAGTCCGGGAAATAGTGCGTTTAAATATTTCTCGAAAAATGGCGGTGTACTTATCAAAAAACATCCTAATAAATGGCAGTACGCGTCAATCTACGAAGGTTACGATTGCCCTGTTTGCGACGAGCACTGTTACTGTGAAGGTGCCGAAATGATGCTTTCGTTTTCTTAAAATAAGTCGCAAATCCAACTATGATCTACGACCCCCTCGTTTCTACTTCAGTATCGCCATTACACCCTCAGCCCAACAGCTATTGGCATGCTCATTATCAATGCAAAACACTACCGTCCTCCTCTGTTTACTCATTCACAGAAAAGCAAACCGACTACCTAGTTATTGGAGGAGGTTACACTGGTCTGTCTGCGGCGATAAGCTTATCTGAGGCAGGCAAAAGCGTAACGGTAATAGATGCTCACGGGTTGGGATTTGGCTGTTCGGGCCGAAACGCTGGGTTTGTCTTATCAGGTAGCGGACGCTTGTCCTTACCTGCAATACAGGATAAATGGGGGCCTGAAACCGCTACTGGAATGCAGCAAGAGTTTGATAGCGCCGTTACTTTGTTATTTGAGCGCATTGAGCGATACAACATGCAGGTGGATTTAGTTAAAGGCCCTTACTACAAACTAGCACACACCCAAAAACAGGCCGTACTTTTACATGCATCGGCATATGCTATGAATCGTCAATTTAACGGCAATGCAGAACTGCTTAGTCAAGATGACATTGCATCTCGCTTTTCTATACGTAGCGTGCATGGTGGAGTACAAACACCCGGTGCCTGTGTAAACCCGCTGAAGCTGGTTGATGAATATGCCCGTGTAGCCTTCACAAAAGGAGCGCAACTGCTCTATCAAACGCCAGCACTGCGTATTGAAGACAAGAAATCTTATTTTAATGTAGTTACTGAAAAAGGCCCTATTCGCGCAAAACACATACTGCTGGCGACTAATGCCTATACACCCAAGCAATTTCATTCAAGCATTGATACAAAGCACTTCCCTGTCCAATCCAGCATTTTGGTTACCGCCCCATTGAGCAAAGAGATGCAGCAAGAGACTGGCCTTAATCATGCAGCCAGCTTTATGGATACTCGTACCATGAAATACTATTATCGCGTACTTCCTGATGGCAGGCTTTTGTTCGGAGGACGGGGCGCTGTAACGGGAAAAAATGCGGATAATGAAAAAGAAAAGCAGCGTTTATTTAACGCAATGGCGGCCTCTTTCCCGCCATTACGTCACATTGACGTAGACTACTTTTGGAGTGGCTGGGTAAGCGTATCGATGGATAGCATGCCAAGAATTTTTACTACCGACGAGGGGCGTATTGGCTATGCCATGGGGTATTGCGGCTCTGGTGTGTCCTTTTCTGCATTTGCAGGAATGAGGTTAGCGCAGCGAATGCTGGGTAATAACAGCATAAATCTATCCCTTCCTCTTTATGATACGCCGTTGCCCGCATACCCATTACCTCAACTGCGCCGACTGGCCTTACAAGGACTTTATCAGTGGGCAAAAATATTTGAGCGATAGTGGTAGCGGTCGATAGCGATAGCAGTATTGGTATTGGTAGTGATAGAAAAAATGAAAGCGGTATCTGAGCACATAAAAAAAAGCCTGCCAACGCTATTTACTTAAAAAGCGTTGGCAGGCTTCTGATAATTCGCATCAGGGTTTACGCAACGATTGCACAGCGTTGCCGGTAAAGCGCTTATCTTTCGCCGTAAGCGCCTATAGCTTTACCGTAAAAACCTTCGAATTAAGAAAGAGTGATACGAGCAAATTTACGTTTACCCACTTGGTAAACTTTTTCGCCCTTTTCAACAAGCACAAGGCGCGTATCTTCTACTTTGTCGCCGTTAATTTTAACCGCGCCCTGCTTTATCATTCTCATTGCATCTGAGGTTGAGCCCACAAGCTTTGCTTCTTTTAGCAAGTTACCAATAGCTACGCCATCGGCAGGCAGGGCAATTTCTACCTCAGGCATATCATCTGGAATTGCGTTTTTTTGGAAACGCTGGATAAAGTCTTGATGGGCGCCTTCGGCTGCGGCTTCGTCATGGAAGCGAGCAATTATCTCTTTCGCAAGCAGAATTTTAATGTCGCGAGGGTTTTCACCATCAGCAACACGGGTTTTAAGGCTGGCAATCTCTTCTAACGGCCTGAAGCTAAGTAAGTCGTAGTAGCGCCACATTAAATCATCAGAGATTGACATCACTTTACCGAACATCTCGTTTGGTGCATCGGTAATACCAATATAGTTATTTAGCGACTTCGACATTTTTTGAACGCCATCAAGGCCTTCAAGCAGCGGCACCATTACAATAGACTGCTGGCTTAAGCCCTGCTCTTTTTGAAGCTCACGCCCCATAAGCAGGTTAAAACGTTGGTCGGTTCCGCCAAGCTCTACATCCGATTTCAGTGCAACAGAATCCCAGCCCTGAACCAGTGGGTAAAGAAACTCGTGAATTGCGATAGGCTGACCGCCGTTGTAACGCTTTTTAAAGTCGTCACGCTCTAGCATTCGGGCCACTGTCTGGCTGGCCGCTAACTTGATCATGCCCGCCGCACCGAGGTTATCCATCCACTCAGAGTTAAAACGTATTTCCGTTTTTTCTTTATCTAAAATTTTAAAAACCTGTTCTTGGTAGGTTTTTGCATTTTCCAAAACTTGCTCTTTGCTTAATGGCTTACGCGTGACGTTTTTACCTGTTGGGTCACCAATAAGACCGGTAAAGTCACCAATAAGAAAAACAACCTTATGACCTAGCTGCTGAAAAGTGCGAAGCTTATTGATCAAAACAGTGTGACCAAGGTGAAGATCAGGCGCAGTTGGATCAAACCCAGCTTTAATTGTTAGGGTTTTGCCAGATTTAAGTTTCTCTATTAAATCGTCTT
The DNA here is from genome assembly GCF_000753865.1 of Alteromonas sp. LOR. Lineage (GTDB taxonomy): Bacteria > Pseudomonadota > Gammaproteobacteria > Enterobacterales > Alteromonadaceae > Alteromonas. The sequence continues at coordinate 251,552 of NZ_JQFW01000056.1, forward strand.
CAGGGAGAATCTCATCAACGCCCCGTTTAATTTCAGCGAGAGCTGTTTGCCAATCATTCATTTGTTATTCACACTCTTTGATAACACTAATTCATTTTGTGCGGCATTTTACGCATACAACGGAACCATTAAAAGGTTTACTCGTCAAAATTGAGTTATAAGCAGTTGCCGTTTTATCAAGTAGGATTCCAACGTTGTGTTTATCTTCTTTTTATCTTGCTTTTAGGAAGCTTTTGAATAAACAACTTGGCCTACTTCACGGTGCTGAACACGCATAAAAAAAGCGGCTTATGCTTCATAAACAGCACGAAAAGTTGCTTTTTTAAGCAACCTATGTGACATAGTATTTGATGAATAGTACTATGTAAGCAGTATTTCTCTAGAAAGCAGTAGAAAGAGAAAAGAAATGAGAAAAGAAATGGCGAAAAAAATAGACACTTCTAAAGCTGTCAATTTGATTAAAAAGTTACCAAAGCAGCACAGAACAAGCCTCGTAATAGCCAGCATGTTCTTAGGTGCGCTTATCCTTCTACCATCAGAGCCCGTAGAAGCGAGTCGCCATCAAGAGGCGTTATCTCTTGATGCGGGTATACGCTACCCTGTTGCACTTCAACTTACTTCGTCTTCAGACGTTATCATTGGTGAAGAAGAATCACCTTGGCAGACGTATAAAGTAAGAAGTGGTGACACACTAGCAAAAATTTTTAAACGCGCAGGCTTTACTGCACGTGATGTCTATAACGTTACCAATGCGGGAGAGTTAGCGAAAACCTTAGTAACGTTACTCCCTGGCGACGAACTGTCGTTTAAAGCTGACCGCGAAGGTCGCTTTGGCGAGTTAAAATACGCCTTATCGGCAACCGAGACGTTGCTTGTACACCGCAATAAACCGCAAAGCGATACAAATGGGCACAGCAGCGTTTATTCAGACGCATTAGTCGCAGAGCTTGAAAAACGTAGCGTCGATATTCGCTACAATTTTGCTCAGGGCGAAATAACGTCTAGCTTTTGGAATGCCGCTCGCGAAGCGGGTATGAGTAGCAACCAAATTATGAACCTTGCGGGGATCTTTGGTTGGGATATCGACTTTGCGTTAGAAATACGCGCTGGAGATACCTTCAACGTGGTATTTGAAGAGCAGTACATCGACGGTGAGTTTGTTGGCTATGGCGATATCGTTGCCGCTGAGTTTACCAACCAAGGCGAGCAGTTTAGCGCTATTTTGCATGAAGATGGCAGATACTATACGCCTGAAGGGCGCAGTATGCGTAAGAGCTTTTTACGTGCACCTATTAACTTTCGATATGTTAGCTCTAACTTTTCCAAAGCCCGCTTTCATCCAGTACAAAAGCGATGGAAGGCTCACAGAGGCACCGACTATGTCGCAAAAGTGGGAACGCCAGTTATGGCAGCAGGCGATGGCAAAGTCGTTAAATCAGCATACGACAAATACAACGGCCACCACGTGTTTATTAAGCACGGTGAGAAGTACACCACAAAATACCTTCACTTTAGAAAGCGTGCGGTAAAAGTTGGCGATACCGTTAAACAGGGACAAACGGTGGGTTATTTAGGCAGCACTGGTCTTGCTTCGGGTCCACACGTTCACTATGAGTTTTTGGTAGATGGCGTGCACCGAAACCCAAGAACGGTTCAGTTACCGAAAGCCCTTCCCATTGCAAAAGAAGAAAAAGCGCGGTTTATGGAAATTGCGTCGGTCAGACAACAGCAACTGGATAATAACAAGCGCATTATGCTTGCTATGCGATAATAATATAATACCAGTCGGTATAAATGGTTATGTGAATATTTACTAATGGCTAAATACATTGGATTGATGTCAGGGACGAGTATGGACGGCGTGGACGCCGTCCTTTGTGATATTTCCGGTGGCATTTACAAAACACTTGCCGCTTATTCACTTCCCTACCCGGATGAATTGCTTAACGCCCTTAACGCACTGTGTGTAGAGACCGCCAATGAGCTTAATACATTAGCGGTGGCCGACAGATTAGTCGCCGAAGTATTTGCCGAGGCTGTGCATGCTCTTTTAGCGCAAGAAAACCTAGCTGCTAGTGATATCACAGCAATCGGATCCCATGGACAAACCATAAGACATCACCCAGACTGCAACGTGCTTTCTCTCAGCTTTAGCAAAAGCAATCTGCGCACGTTTACCTGCCAAATTGGCGATGCCAATACCCTTGCCGTACTCACCGGCATTGACGTGGTTGCCGACTTTAGGAAAAAAGACATTGCCCTTGGAGGTCAAGGTGCTCCCCTTGTACCGGCCTACCATAATGCGGTATTCGCACACCCCTCAAAATATCGGATACTGGTTAATATTGGCGGCATTGCCAACATTACTGTTGTTCCCCCTGCTTATCAGCAACGTCCACCTTTAGGCTTTGACACTGGGCCTGGCAATACGCTTATGGACAATTGGATCCGTCTACATTTAAACGAAGCGTTCGATAGCAACGGCAGCTGGGCAGCCCAAGGACGCGTGAATCAGTCGCTATTAAATCACATGTTAAGTGACACATACTTCTCCTCACCTTTTCCTAAAAGTACCGGCAGAGAGTATTTCAATATTGACTGGCTAAGTAACTATTTATCATCCTTTTTCTCTGAGAGAACGGGGCACATTGATGAAAGCAGTAAAGACAACGCTTTTCGCCCCGTCGATATTCAAGCCACGCTGTTGCAACTTACGGCTAAAACTATTACCAATGCAATACAGCAAGTGGTAAGCACTCAGCATCAAAACCATGCTGAAAGCGCTTTCGAACAAAACGATATTGAAGTAATTGTTTGTGGCGGCGGCACCTTCAATAGCGTATTAATGAATCAGTTAGCTTCCGACTTAGCTTGCAAGGCACCTGCTAACTCTTCTGCTAGCTTAGCTGATAACTTAGCTGCTAGTTCACTCCCTAACTCTTCTAGCCAACCATCAGGCTACACCGTACTCACTTCTGACCATGTGGGTATTCACCCTCAGCATGTTGAAGGGGCCGCATTTGCTTGGCTAGCGTTTGCTTACCTTCATGATATTACAGGCAATGTGCCGCAAGTTACCGGAGCAAGCAGAGCTGCCGTTCTTGGAGCGCTTTACAAAAAGAACTAGCGTGCTGATTTTGCATCAATACGAACATTTCACCGGTTTCCTCAGTTACAAAGCGTGCCTTTAAAGACTCAAAACATCTTTAATATATAATTTCGCACTAATATCGCCTATTGAATCAATCCAAGTTACATCCACTTATGTATTCACTACGACTAAAGTAGAAACCATAAAGGATACTTAATGACAGATTCAGCATTATTCCAACCCATAGAGTGGGCAGGAAAAACATTACAGAACAGAATGGTGCTTGCACCAATGACCCGCGGACGCGCTGGCAACGAAAGCATTCCGAATAAAATCATGGGCGATCAGTACGTACAGCGTGCCGATGCAGGCCTTATTATTTCTGAAGCCACATCAATTTCTCCAGAAGGTGTGGGCTGGGTTAATGCTCCCGGTATCTATAACGATGAAATGGTAGAAGGCTGGCGTTCAGTTATTGATCGCGTGCACCAAGCAGGTGGAAAAATTGTGTTGCAGCTATGGCATACAGGCCGCGCATCGCACAGCGACTTTCACAACGGCGAGCTACCTGTTTCAGCATCGGCTATCAAAATTGAAGGCGACGAAATTCACACGCCTAAAGGTAAGAAGCCTTACGAAGTACCCCGCGCTATGACCGCTGATGACATTCAGCGCACGGTAGAAGATTTTAAAAAAGCGGCAATAAATGCAAAAGCCGCTGGTTTTGACGGAATCGAAGTTCACGCTGCCAATGGTTACCTGCTTAATCAATTTTTAGATAGCCGCAGCAATCAGCGTGACGACAACTATGGCGGCAGTTTAGAAAACCGCTATCGTTTCCTTGCTGAGGTAATGGACGCAGTATTAAGCGTTTGGTCTGCAGAAGATGTTGGCGTGCGTTTATCACCCAACGGCGTGTTTAACGACATGGGTGCCGACGACTATAGAGAAACTTTCACATACGTTGCTGAAAAGCTCAACAAGCTTAAAATTGGCTATTTGCATGTAATGGACGGACTGGCTTTTGGTTTCCACGAACGTGGCGAGCCAATGACTCTTGCAGAGTTTAGAGCGCTGTTCGACGGCATTATTATTGGTAACTGCGGGTATACGAAAGAAGAAGCAGAAAAACGCATTAGCGATGGCGACGGTGACATGATTGCTTTTGGTAGGCCGTGGATAACCAATCCAGACCTTGTGACCCGCTTTAAGCACAACTACCCGCTAACCCCCTTTGATGACCCATCTACATGGTATGGCGGCGACGAAGAAGGCTACACCGACTATGAAACCTATCGCGAATCAAGCGGTAAAGACGCTATGTCGTCGTTAACGTAAAAGGCTTGGCTCAAGCAAAGCCTAAGTACGAATTACGAATTACAAAGCAATAAGCGCAGAATTAAGTAAGCGCTAGTAAAAATAAAAAACGCCTATCGTTTAACAACGATTAGGCGTTTTTTATTAGCGTGTAATTTGATGTAGCCCTGGGGCATGCAACTTTAGCTAAGCGCTTTTTGTTTACTCGCCAACACAGCCAATTTTTCTAAGCATGACATCCATGCATGTTCGTGTTGCTGGCACTCTTCTTTATTTACAAAGCCGCTTTGCTCTAATACAACATTAACGTGGCCTTCCTCAACTTCATTAAAATGAATGTTTACTGAAGTTATTACCGAGTCTTCTAAGTCATCTTCCCAAGCCCAAGAGAATACTAATTGCTCGTTAGCTAACAGGGTAACGTATTCCCCGGTTAGCGACATTTCAACTCCGTTAGGCTCCATCATTTTAATGCGATATCGCCCGCCCTCTTTAAAATCGTTCATCACTTGAGTGACCGAACAATTACCCGGAGCAAACCACTGTGAGAGGTACTCAACTTCATGAAACGATGCATAAATAAAAGGTAGCGACGCGTTGAATGTGACGTCTATGGTGAACTGATGCATAAGATGGCCTTTGTCATTTATTTTTAACCCCCTTAAACATCTGACGTAAGCGTTAGGGGTTCTGCTTTTCTCATACTGACGTTATCGACCAGCATCTTTAAATGCTTAAACCTTTAACCCACACATTCGCCTACCCCATTTCTACTCGTAGTACTGTCTCAATAAACTAGCGCCGCAATTTCTATCAAGCTGTTAACTCTGTGTTGGCGACACTTCGTTATTAACCTTATATTAGCGACGCTAGCCCAGCTCTGTATCTTTAGTATTACAAAATGCATATAACAAATGACACAGGGTAAGCTTACTCCCCCATAAGCGACTGCATACTGGGCTTACTGCCAAAATGCTGTGCGCAGACTCTTTCGCTTACCGCTAAATACAGCGCATCAATTGCCTCATTATCCATAAATTTATGACTAAACCCTGGTGTACTGGCATCAATGAAATGACGACAAGCCAGTATAAAATGTGCGATGAGCTGCTTTACGTTATCGGTACCCATCGCAATGCGCATAGTAGTAAGCTCGATTCCCGCTTTCGACTGCTCGTCTTTGCTTAACTCAGAATGCGAGGTTAACGCAGGGCACAGCACAATCGTGTTGTTCTGACCAATACTCACCTGATGACTAAAAGCAGGCTCTAAGGCATCGAAAAAGCGAGTAAATACGTCTCTCGCTAATCCAGCGGGCGCCATATCGATAGTAAATAGTGTGCACGGCCAGCCATGAGCGTGCTGTTTTTCCCTAAGCCCTGCATTTTCGTGCTCTGGCAGCCCATGGCAATTCACTCTAATGAGCGGATGAGAGCTTAAAAATGTCGTAAACACTTGTGTATTGATAACTTTCGTCATCATTCGCTGTTCTAACGTTTTCATGCCATTTAATACATCAAACGCTTTTTCAGAATCTAAGAAAGCGCCCTTGATGTAATAGACGTCCCAGAACATGGTTTGCGACCAATCTACACCATCTACACTGCTTCCCTTAGGCTGAAACATGCGGTGGCCTTCCCCTATCACCACACCCGCAGTTGTTGCGCCACTGCCACACAAATCCTTGGTATAGCTGTGAACAACATAATCTGGCCGTGCGGCTTTGTTTTTATGCTGCAGTGGCTGATGCAATACTGGCGTAGCGAGGGTTGAATCAAGCATGACCAGCGCACCTTCAGCATGAGCAAGCTCACTGATACCAGGCACATCAAGAACATAGCCATGGGGGTTACACGGAGACTCCATATAAACATGCATTGAAGCGCCATTATTTAAGCGCTCAGCGTGCTGGTGCTTGGTGTGTACCATAAAATCTGCAAAGCTCTCTTTGTCATACCCGTCGAACCAAGCAATTTGAATATCCATCCTATTTTCTCTGGCGAAGAAATCGTGAAGAAGCTGATAAACGCCCCCATACACATTTCTAGATACAATTAACACGTCGCCATGACTTAATACATTCGACAACATGGCATCGATTGCTGCCATTCCAGAATTGAAATTCCAAGCAAGATATTGTGATGCATAGGGCCCGGCCTCCATGTCCACAATGGCATTCGCTAGGGAAATATTGGTTGGGTTGAGTAAGCGAGAATATATTTGGTGTGTAAACTCTTTGCCTTGAAATGCATCGTCTACCCACTCTGTGCAGGCATAAACGTAAGTTGCAGTTCTCACCACCACCGGTGTCGCTGAAAATAGCGCGGTAACGTTATCAAACATTGGGTAATGACCTTGAGAGCCATTGCCGCTAGACAAACTTTGATAAGTCGCGCGAAACGGGTTTTGTAATGTATCTAGCACCTTGGCAATTTGAAAAGACAAAAACTTTTTAGCATTAAAATAGGCCACCCTGTCTTCTTTATCCAAAGTTTGCAGTGTGTTGGTAGTAATATTCCACAGCTCCATTACACTTGATTGTGCACCGTAAAGGTGATGAGCAGTTTGGGCTAGGGCCTTACCGTAATCGCTAGACGCATCGATGCCAAAATGAATTAGCTGTTCGCTAACTAAGTCCTCTGTGGTATTGGCCTCAGTGGTATTGCGTTTAGGTGAAAGTACTTTAGCGTGTTCAACCGAGATAGAATGATTGTGAGTATTATCCGACTGCATGATAGTTCCATTAAAATAGTGAAATTGGATTAGGGCTGTTGGCTAAGCTAAAAAGCAAGCCATTAACTAAAACTTAAAACTATATTTACAATTTGAGAACAAACAGGCGTGCGATAGATGAACATGCACTAGGAAAGAAAAGTTTACTTAAGAGTAAAATCTGAATGAATGAAAGCGCTCAAAAACCATTAAAAGTCGTCATTTTAAGCAACGAGGCAGAGCAGATTGCCGACGCTATTCGTGCAAAAGCGGCAGTATTACCAGATACTTTTCAGAACATTGATATAAGCATCGCCACTGAGAACACCGAAGATATCGACTGCGTTCACACCGAAGTGCTGCTTGCAGATCCCAATCTAGCGGCAATGGTTATTCCGCGCTGCCAGCATTTGAAATGGTGCCAATCTACCTGGGCTGGCAATGCTCCGCTTCTCAACCTTGAAAAAACTGACTATGAATTAACGGGGCTAAAAGGCGTATTTGGAGAATTAATGCGTGAGTATGTGTTTGCCTACTTACTAGAGTTTGCGCGAAACATACCCGCATTTGCCGCGAATCAAAACGCTGTGCCACCGGTGTGGCGCGCCGAGACGCGCTTTCCACTTAACGGGTTAACACTGGGTATTATTGGTTTAGGTAATATTGGTCGTGCGCTTATTCCTGTAGCGCATAGTTTTGGAATGAAAGTGATTGGCGTGTCGAGAAGCGCTAAGCCAGTGAAAGGTGCAGACGCCATGTATATGCCTTCGCAAATTACCCAATTTGCCGAGAATGTCGATCACGTTGTTAATCTTATGCCTGACACCTCGCACACCCAGCAGCTTCTCTCTAAAGGCTTCTTTGATCATTTAAAGCCCCATTCTATTTTGATAAACGCAGGGCGAGGAAGCGCTATAGACGATGACGCATTAATTAATGCGTTAGACGAAAGCCGGCTGGCTCACGCTGTTTTAGATGTTTTTGACCATGAACCATTGCCAGCTACTCACCCATTTTGGCATCACCCAAAAATAACGGTAACTGCGCACACCGCGGCAGAGTCTCAACCTGAAGATGTGGCACAGGTTTTTTTAGACAATGCCGAGCGCTACCTCAACCATCAACCGCTACGCTATAAACTCGACTTTACGAAGGGCTATTAGAGGTGCCAGCGGCTTTACAGTGAAGCTAAGTCTGAGATAAGAAGCGCTAGAGCGAGAAAAAGGGAAAAAATGAAAAGTGATGAGGAAATAAAATAGGCAGATATAAAATGAAAGAAACTATATCTGCCCGTTATTGGGTTTAAGATGGGCGACCTTATACGCTGAAGCTAGCACCGCAACCGCAAGTGGTTGTCGCATTGGGGTTTTGAACTAAAAATCGAGAGCCTTCCAAGCCATCAACATAATCGACAACACCGCCTACTAAATACTGTAAGCTCATTGGGTCAACAACCAATGTTACGCTGTCTTTCTCAATGGTCATATCGCCTTCATTGACTTTCTCATCGAAAGTGAAACCATACTGAAAACCTGAGCAACCGCCACCAGTAACGTAAACACGCAACTTAAGCTCTGTGTTCTCTTCTTCGGTAACCAGCGCTTTCACTTTATGTGCCGCCGCATCAGAAAACTCTATTGGCAACGCCGTTTCGACTGACATATTTACCCCTAACGTTAATTACTTTTCATGCATTTTACTATGCCTTAGTATCTAATACATCAGTATTTACGGCAAATAACGTGAGTTTAATCATGCTTTTTCGTCGTTCACCTCAAGTACAATTGGCATTGTAATAGTAAACGTGGTTTCCCCTTCTCGTGAATCCACGTCTATTTTTCCCTGCAACATGCCTGTTACCCATTGATATATTAAGTGTAAGCCAAGGCCAGTATTTCCCGATGCCCTAGCGGAGGTAACAAATGGGTCGAACATATTAGGCCTTATGTCTTCAGAAATACCTACACCATTGTCTTTGTGCATAATAATGACGTTATCACCTTCGCGATGAAACGCCAACACAATGGTATTGTTTTGTTGATTTTGAAATGCGTGCTCGATGCTATTTACGACAAGGTTTTGCAGTACCTGTGAGAGCACGCCGGAGTAGCTTGTCAGCATTATGTCAGAGTCAGCATCGAGCAAAACCTCTACTTTCTTTCCTTTCAATAAGGGCTTTATAGAAAGGCTGAGGTCAGTAATTAATTTTTCCAGTGAAAACTGCACAATGTCTTCACTTCCTCTGTCTACCGATACCCGCTTAAAGCGTTTAATCAAATCGGCACTGCGATTTAAATTAGAAAGGGCTAATTCACAGGCTTCTTTATTATGCTTTATTAGGCCGTGTAGATTTTCTAACGTCAGCTTATCTGGAATTAAACTTTCCAGCTCATCAACTCGTCGTTGAATACTGCTTACCATCATGAGCGCTCCGCCTATTGGCGTGTTCAATTCGTGAGCCATGCCAGACACCAACATCCCTAGCGATGCCATTTTTTCAGACTCTAGCAGTTCGTCTTGCAGTATCGTTTGCTCTTCCAGCGCTTTTGAAAGTGCCAGCTTCTCTTCTTCTAACCGATGAGCCAGTAATCCGAGCTGCATTTCCCGGAACTTATCTCTTAGCAAAAAGAAAATAGACACACTGGCTGATAGCACAGATAGAAAAATAGCGAGAGCAAGGGAGTTATAAAAGGCTTGCTCATAGAAATCGCGGTTTGTACGAGCAAAAAATATCAAAGACTCGTCTGAAAACTTATCTTTCGTGCCATGAGTTATTCTTCGGGCGCTATATATATCATCATTACTCCCTTTCACAAGGGAAACGGAGAGCTCGTTATCAAGGGCGTCCCAAAGCACCGGAGCGCTATCCATTGCAAGGCTCCCAGTTTCTAGCTCAACTCCCCACTCCATAGATTTATCGGTATGAAGCAGCCAGCTACCACTATCTTTTGAAATTAAAAGGTGGTGCTGAGTTGAGCTTAGCGCTCTAAGCTCTTTTAACATATCTGTTAGCTGAAAATTAACTACAAATAAACCTTCACCGCTGGGATGATCTTTAAAATTAATAATGCTTCTAACAGTAGGAACGTAAGGCACTTCAATTTTCCCACGCTCCACGTTCAGGTCGATATCGGATAAAGAAACAACGTTAGGGGGTGAGTTAAAGGCATCTTTTACAAAATATCGAGCGCTTTTATTTTGCAGTTGATTGCTAGGAACAATGCTTGCGACACCCTCTCTAAAGTTTATTCTCAACGTCTCATCGCCCGTCTTATCAATCCATCTAATTTGAGAAATTGAGGGAAGAGTAAGCCCTATTGTAGCAAGTGCGTTTGCTGCGCTTTCACTATTTGCACGATAAAAAGCACCTTCTTTGTCAACCGGGGCTTCTGTTTCATGAGGAGCTTCTCTTTCAAGAGCGTATTCAAAATAGGAGTTTATAAGTCTGGTGCTGTTTTCTATATCTCCCACACGAGCATTGAAAACTTGATTAGCTTGGCTAAGCAACACATTGTGAGCGGCATTAATCTCAACATATTCTCTATCTTGTATGTAAAGAAATACCGCCACCCCAATAGACATTGAAGCAAAAACAGTCAGCGCAATCGCTACCATTGCGCTAGGTTGCTTTAGAATAAGAGCAAGTGTTTTAAACTGCACGTCTATGCGGTCTTTTTACACAATGCTTCGAAATCTTCAATGGCCATAGGTTTGGCAAACAAGTAGCCTTGGGCAAACTCATAACCGCCCTCAATCAGCTTATCTTTTTGCTCTTCAGTTTCTACGCCTTCTGCAATAATGTTAAAGTTAAATCGCTTAGCTAAACGAAACACCATTTCACAAACGGCAAGGCCTGCCTCAGCACAATTTTCATCTGATAGCTTTGTGACAAAGCTTCTGTCCACCTTAAGTGTAGACACTGCTAAATCAGCAATATGCGCTAAAGAGGAATAGCCAGTACCAAAATCATCCACGCTCACCTTTATTCCCATGGACAATAGCTGTTTGAGTACGGGATTCACTTCTTCATAGTCTTCCATAGCCTGACTTTCTGTAATTTCGACTTCAAGTAAGGAAGGGTCTATTCCAGAGCTGCTTAACAAGCTAACGAGGTTCTCAATAAAATTCGTTGTAGTAATGTCGCTACAAGTTACGTTAAATGAGATGGGGATATTGATACCTTTGTTACAAAGCCGCTTTATAGCCTCTACTGTTTTTTTCATCACAATTGAGTCTATTTTATTCATTACACCCGATGCTTCCGCAATGGGAATGAAAAGCCCAGGCGGCACTACAGTGCCATCTGGCTTTGTCCATCTTAGCAAGGCCTCGGCGCCTACAATATCCCCCGACTGCATATTCACCTTAGGCTGCAATGCAATTTGAAAAGCGTCTTCCGTACGTAATGCGTGATATAAATCTTGCAACATAATATGTCGCTCGGCCACAGTATCGGTAAAACTCGGGGCAAACTGCACTACTGACTTTCCGCATTCTCTGCCATCAACCAGCGCCATTTCGACGATAGTGATCATATCGGAGGCCTCATAACGCATTAGGCTTTGTAGGTCGGCAATACACACTGTTGATATGATTGTGTGGCTAATTTCATCCACAACAACAGACTGTTCTGTGAATGCCTCTAATTCATCAACAGATGGAGTGTTAAGCCTTGAAAATAACACTGCAAGCTGGTTGTGCTCAATTCTACAAATTGCTTTCGCATGTTTGTAGTTTGCCTTAATACTCTGATACAGCGCTCTTATCATCAGCTCTGTATGGCCATAACCCAACATTACCGTTGCTTCCGAAAAGTTGGAAATATTGATAATAACCATATCCATATTGGCAAGCATGAAATCGTTCGCTTGTTTTAATTCTCTGATAAGCCAATTCCTATTCGGTATATTGAGCTCTGAGTCGTAATAAGCGAGCCTTGATAGCTTGTTTAACAGCGCTAAATTCGTAAAACCAGTTTTCACATTTTCACAAAATACCCTTAACAGGGCGATATGCTGTTCATCTAGCGGATTCGTCGACTCCACCAGCATTAAGTAGCTTCGTCTATCTAAATCCTTTGTTGTAAAGTAAAGCACTGACAGCTCGTGGCCAAAAACATGCCGCTTCTCATTTTGCGCTACCCTCACTAGCTCGATGGCTTTACTTGATGGAAGAGGGTGCTTATTGTGAGACAGAACGTCATTGAGTGTTGCTAGACCGTCGAAGAAATAAGACCCAGTTGCCGCCACTATTTCGGTACTTTCTATAGGGTGGTCATCAGATGATATTACACAGGCTAACCCGCCGTTATTTGGCACCCCTGCAATTTTGCCAATCTCCTGTAAAACCGTCTTTGAAAATTCTTCAACATCGAGTTTTGAGGTAATGACGCGTGATGCGTCAACAATCATCTGCAGGCCGCGCTTGGCTTTATTCAGTTCTGACAGCGAATGCCACGTGCGTATGTTACTAATTACTACTGAACGCAGCTTTTCTTCGGTAAGGTCGGTCTTAGTCCAGTAATCATCTATGTCATATTGCTTCATAAGAGACTGACGAGGAGCATTTACACCGGGCTGCCCTGTCACTAAAACTATTCTGACATTATCATCGCCGATAACATTTCGAATAGTGTCGACAACACGCAGGCCTGCGTCGTCACTTTCCATTACCACGTCTAATAAAATTACGCTTATATCGCCGACGGACGATAACACCGCAGCTGCTTCAACCGCAGAGTTAGCTTTTATTACCTCGATGCCTTTTCCATCAACTTCTAACCCGTCTAAGCTAAGCTCGATAGATTTCTGATAATTAATATCATCTTCAACGCTTAATACGGTCCACTTTTCCTGTGATGTGGTGAAAGCGCTACCTTCTACTTCCCCGTCGAAATTTATGATACTTTTCAATGACATCGCCTCTGCAATTCCTTTATTTTGCTTTTTCCTATATACAAAGTAGCTCAGCTTTGAATAAAAACCCACACTCAGAGCCACTTTCTAGCATTAAACTTTAGTATAATTACCTATTAGTAATCCTGATTACACCGCATTGAGTTTTGCTTCTACCATCTTTGGATCGCTTGATGGGTCTAGGATAAAGTAAAAGGATACGGTTCGTCGGCTTACTGTGAAACACAACGCGTGGACCGTTAGAGTGAAAAAGGTAATAACATTTAGGAAAGCAAAGAGCCTCAAAAGAGGCCCTATCAATTAGTATGGGGTCTGCAACGAGCAGTGAGCTTGTAAAAAGAGACTCTGTATAAAGAGGCTCTTTATACAGAGTCTCTTATGACTATTCTGGCAAAGTCACGTTTAGCTCTAACACACTGCAGTCATCGTTGTTATCTAGCTGAACAGACACTTGGTCGTCCGCTATTGCCACGTATTTGCGAATAACTTGGATAATCTCTTGCTGCATCATCGGCAAGTAATCTGGTTCAGTGCGCTTTCTACGCTCATGAGCCACAATAATCTGCAAGCGCTCTTTTGCCACCGCCGCTGTGCTTGGCTTTTGTTTCTTTTTTAGTAAATCGAAAATGCCCATTACTTACCTCCTAGTAGACGCTTGAAGAATCCTTTTTTCTCAGCATCAAGGAAACGGTGTTCAACGGTTTCGCCAAGCAGGCGTTTTACGGCGTCGGTATAGGCTTGCCCTGCATTGGCCTCTTCATCAAGAATAACAGGCTGGCCTTGGTTAGATGCTTTAAGCACAGACTCTGACTCTGGTATTACACCAAGTAGCGGAATAGCTAAGATTTCCTCTACATCTGCAACGCTAAGCATTTCTGCCGTTGCTACTCGAGCTGGGTTATAGCGAGTAAGCAGTAAATGTTCTTTTACTGCTTTGCCTTGCTCTGCGCGCATCGATTTGCTTTGTAAAATACCAAGAATACGGTCTGAGTCTCGTACTGACGACACCTCAGGGTTTGTCACTACAATGGCTTCATCGGCAAAATAGAGCGCCATCTGTGCACCTTGCTCAATACCTGCTGGTGAGTCGCAGATAATAAAATCGAAGCTTTCTTTCAGTTCGTCCAATACCGCTTGCACGCCTTCAATGGTAAGCGCGTCCTTATCTCTGGTTTGCGAGGCAGGCAGTATAAATAGATTGCTGGTGCGCTTATCTTTAATAAGAGCCTGTTTAAGCGACGCCTCTTTGTTGATAACGTTAACGAAGTCATATACAACGCGACGCTCACACCCCATGATAAGGTCGAGGTTTCTCAAGCCTACATCGAAGTCGATAACCACGGTTTTGTGACCTGCCAATGCCAAACCTGTGCTAATTGCTGCACTTGACGTGGTTTTACCCACACCGCCTTTGCCCGATGTTACTACTATAATCTTAGCCATTTACTGTTTTCCTTTGTACGCGCACAAACCGTTAAACCAACGCCTCTATGCGTAATGTATCTTCTTCTAAATATATTTGAGCAGGTTTTTTCCAACACTCACCTTTCACGGTGTCGTGCATAATAAACTGCCCTGCAATTGAAACGAGTTCTGCATCAAGGGACTGGCAAAAAACCCGTGCGCTACTATTTCCTTTTACTCCCGCAAGCGCCCTGCCTCGCAGCGTACCGTAAACGTGAATGTTACCATCGGCCAATAGCTCAGCCCCCTCGCTGACTGACGCGGTCACTACCAAATCGCTGCCTTCGGCATAAACTTGCTGACCTGAGCGCACTGGGCGCATAATGACTTTTGCCGGTTTTAGGGCAGCGGCTACAGGTGTTGGCTCGGGCTCCGGCGCTTGGTAATTAACTTTTGAATGTGAATTCTGCTTTTCGCTGTCTGCTGTCTCTTCCTTTGCGGATTCGCTTTTAGGCGCGTTTACTTCGCTGTCACTAAACTTACTTTGACTAACATCAGCAAGCCCGAGGTCGTTGATGACGGCTTTTAGCGCTCCCACCTCACCTTTCACTGCCATTGGCTGCAACTGTAAGCGTCGGCAAAGTGCAATAAGTAGTTCAAACTCCGTTGCGGAGATTGGCTTCATTAGGTGTATTATCAGCGAGGAACGCGTAAAAAACTGAGGTGCACTGGCGACTTTACTCTCTAATTGCGATGTAAATGCATCTGGATCAAAGTCGATTACTTCCAGTACTATGCTGGTGAGCGTAGTACCCTTCATGCGAAAGCACGTTGCTGTCATTTAATTTTCCCGAAAGACTTATAGGACGCTGGCTGTAAAGGCCGTAAAACGCTGCGTCACACTTGTACGTTAACTGTATCAAAAATCCCCTTTACAGCAACTATAAAGCGAACATCATTCCTATAAACGTCTACTTAATAGCCAATAAATGCAAATAAAAATGAAAGGCTGAGCAATTGTATCGAAAGGCAGGCTTCAATAAATATAATCGATAAGAAAAGCCTTATAGAAAATAGTGATAGAAGCCCCTGCAAAAACAATTACAAAGACCGTATTTTGTTAGGCTGCGAGTAAACCGATTGCTCCATATATCAACTATTTTACTCACGGTTTGACGTTAGCTTTTTGGGGTCGAGCAATGCCGTCAGCTCGTCTTTCGGTATATCCGTCATCGCTTCTGCCACCTCTAAAATAGGCTTATTTTCTTTGTAGGCCACCTTGGCTATTTCGGCCGCTTTGGCATAACCAATCACAGGGTTTAACGCGGTCACTAACACCGGGTTTCGGTAAAGCACTTCTTCTAAAGCCTCTTTGTTAACGGAAAATGTTTTAATTGCCTTTTCGCCAATAAGCGAGACGCTGTTCGTCATTAAAGTGATAGAGGAAAGTAGATTACTCGCTACCATCGGCAGCATAACATTGAGCTCGAAATTGCCAGACTGACCGCCAACGGTTATTGCCCCATCGTTACCAATAACCTGCGCACTGGCCATGGCAACGGCTTCTGGTATAACTGGGTTTACTTTTCCCGGCATAATTGAAGAGCCTGGTTGCAATGCTTCTAGCGCTATTTCCCCTAAACCGGCAAGGGGCCCTGAATTCATCCAGCGTAAATCATTGGAAATTTTCATCATGGTGACGGCAAGGGATTTTACCGCGCCTGACAAACTAACCGCGGTATCTTGAGAGCCAATAACAGCAAAGAAATTTTCTGCCGGGGCAAATTTTAGCTCTGTTAACTCGCTGATGGTATCTGCAAATGTAGCAGCGAAATCTGGGTGGGCGTTGATACCTGTACCTACGGCGGTGCCGCCTTGGGCAAGAGATTGAATTGCAGGCTGATGCGAGGACAGTGTACTTACCTGCTGTTTAAGTTGCGCCGACCATGACAGCAAACTTTGATCCATTCTTATTGGCATGGCATCCATTAAGTGTGTACGACCTGTTTTGCAGTACTGTGATACTGACTCCGCTTTTTCTTCTATTTGCGCGATCAGGGTTTCAACAGCTGGAATGAGACCCTTTGATAACGCTAATGCCGCACTGACGTGAATTGTGGTGGGTATAACATCATTCGAACTTTGACCATAATTGACATGATCATTTGGGTGAATAGTCTCATTTGGGTGAATAGTCTCATTTGGGTGAATAGCCTCGTTTGAGTGAATAGCCTCTTTCAAATAGCGACTCGCCACAGTAGCTATCACTTCGTTGGCGTTCATGTTTGAACTGGTTCCCGAACCCGTTTGAAAGACATCAACCGGGAAATGCGCCATGACATCATCGCTATTAAGTAGCTCATCGCAAGCACTTACAATTGCCTTCCCTCTAGATTCGTCGAGGGCTTCAAGCTTCATATTGGCTTGCGCAGCTGCTTTTTTTACGGTGATGAGTGCGCGGATAAAAGGTTCGGGTAATCGCTGACCGCTAACGGGAAAGTTATTAATAGCACGCTGTGTTTGCGCGCCATACAAAGCATCATGGGGTACGTTTAATTCGCCCATACTATCTTTTTCCACTCGTGTCTTAGTCATAGCATTTATCCTTTTTGCAATTCAAACATCTCGTTAAATGATGGGGGTTAAACAAGTAGGGTTAAATAAGAGAGGCTAAATCTGTGCGTTAAAAAAACGCATTACATCTAGGCATATTTACCCCCATTTTTAACCTTACAAGTTTGTAATGTTATTTGACGGTTTTGATCACTTTATCTTTGAAACAACTCTATAACAAAGCCAACAAGAAATTAATGATAACTATTATCAATAAGATGATCTCTCATTAAGTCACAGCGTAAAAAAGGTAATAAAATTAATAGGCTGGCGTTTGCCGCCTTATGTAGTAAAAAAGGAAAATGTGATGAGAAAATTATTGTTCAGTACAGCACTATCGTTTCCACTGGCTATTGCAGCATTATTGACAGCAACCAACGCGGCGGCTGCCGACGAATGCGCCATAACTGTTGAAAGTAATGATGCAATGAAATTCAACACAGCTAATGTGGTCATTCCTGCAGCCTGTGACGACTTTACCGTCACGTTAAAGCACACGGGACAGTTGCCTAAGCAAGCCATGGGGCACAACTGGGTAATGACGACGAAAGCAGACGGCCAAGCAGTCGCTACTGACGGCATGAGTGCTGGCCTAGCGAATAATTACTTGAAGCCAAATGATGCAAGGGTGATTGGTGCTACAGATGTCATTGGTGGTGGCGAAGAAGCAAAAGCAACTTTCTCAGTAAAGGGGCTAGATGCTAACGAAGAATACATGTTCTTCTGCTCTTTCCCAGGCCATATTGGCATTATGAAAGGTACTGTGACGGTTGAAGCGTAGCGCAGTAAATGTATGAACCCAGCACAGTAAAAGCGATAACCTAGCGCTGGAAAACTTAAAAGCCAGTTCGCCCCAAGCGGCTGGCTTTATTAAAGCGTGCTAACTGGGCTTTGTGAAAGGCCATTCTTGCGAACATCTGTTTCGATGTCGCTCCAAAGCAGCACCCGCTCATAATTACCTTTGTTCGTTTTATACCGATACACAGTGGTGGAGAGCGAAAGAGATTCGGGCTCAAAGGCTTTTGGGAGCGAAAAGTCTACGCTGACTGCTTGGAAGTAGCGGAAGCGAAACGTAATGTCATTGCCAATAAAGTTATCATCGTTTGATTTATACGCCACTGCTTTTCCTCCCAGTTCCCCTTTTATGCTCAGCTTAAGCGAGCCGTTAATGACAGATTTCTGCTGAGTAGGCTGCAGCAATACCATGCGCAATTGATAGTTATTATCGCCAAGTGAAAATAGTTCGATATCGTCGGCAACGAATATGCTGTCGGACTTCTCTGGCGCAACTACCCTCTCGTAAAAAGTCAGTAGCTGCTGCTGCTCTTCAAGCTGCCGCTTAATCTCGACAAGTGTTTTTGTCAAAGACTCATTTTCAAGTTGCGTGAGTTCCATTTCCACATCTAACTGATTCACACGCGTGGTCAGCTTATTGTTGTCAGTGGACAGGATGGCGATAGTTTCTTTTTGCGCTTTCACAATTAACCCATCGCCTTTGTCTATATAACGCGCTAACTGAAAGCCGAAGCCAAGCATTATCAGCATTAGAAACGCGACTAACAAAGCGAATTTGTGGTTGCCAAGAAGTGTTTTGAGTTGGTCTGTTGTCATGGTTGGCTGTATGTAAATCTTGTTTAATGCTGATTACTGCTAAGACTGTATTCTTAACATTATGAAATTTAAGTGGTTGTGGTAAGCTTTATAACACAATTACTTTACTGTACCACATCATGCGCTTTCAGGCTTTACGACAGGAAGTGGCTCACCCACGCACATCGGTTCAATTATGCCTCTTGGGCATTGTTGGCGGAACCCTTGCTGCGCTTATTATTATTCTGTTTCGCCTGTGCGTTGAATGGATACGCGAAAGTGGCGTGGCTACGCTGAAATCCTGGCTGGTTCACGATTGGCTAGTGTTACTACTCATGCCGCTTATCAGTGTAGCGATTATTCTTTTCATTGCCTTTTTAACCGGTTTTAAGCATTACCGGCTTGGTATTCCATTCGTTATTCACCGAGTAAAATATTTTTACGGCAATATTCCTTTTCGCACCACAATAAACCAATTTTTTGGTGGTATGCTCGCGCTGGCCGGCGGCTTTGTAGTTGGCAGAGAAGGTCCTTCTGTTCATATGGGAGCGTCGAGCAGCGGCCTATTGGGACAGTGGCTGCGCTTGCCCTACAACAGCGTGAGGATACTTGCCGGCTGTGGTATCGCGGCGGGTATTTCCGCATCATTTAACACCCCTTTTGCCGCCGTTATTTTCGTCATGGAAGTGGTATTAAGAGAGTACAAAATTCACATCTTTGTACCTATTATGCTTGCGGCGGCCTGCGGCTCCGTGCTTGCGCGTAGCGTGTTTGGTGAGGTCAATGAACTCTCCTTTCTCTCATTCACCGCGTTTAGTCAGTGGATGTACTTGTACCTGGTGGTATTAGGTATACTACTTGGCATGTTAGCGACCTTGTTCAACCGACAGCTAATGCGGGTGATGACGTGGTTCAGACCGGTGTCTATGGTGTGGCGTTTAATTCTTGCCGCTTGTATCACCGGAACCGTAGGCGCACTACTCCCAGAGGCGTTGGGCGCAAACTTTATTGATGTAGAGCACCTGTTTGACAGTGATCCCGGCACACTCTTGTTAGTATCGGTGCTGGTGTTTAAAGTCATTCTTGCGGTTTTTGCCATTGGGCTTGGGATCCCAGGCGGTATTATTGGCCCAGTGATGGTCATTGGCATGCTCGCTGGCGCAGTGCTGCTATTGCCGCTGTCATACTTTATCGATGTGCCCGAATTCACCAATAGTTTTGCTCTTTTAGGGATAGCAGGCATGCTAACCGCTGTATTGCATGCACCGTTAGCTGCACTTTCTGCCGTAATGGAGCTGTCTTATAGCCCTCAAATTATACTTCCTGCAATGCTGGTGATTGTGCCGGCATACGTTACCTCAACCCAATTTTTTAAAAATCGGTCTATTTTCATTCTCCAGCTCGACTATCAAAACTTACCTTACGCCATCTCCTCAATTAGAGAAGCATTAGAGAAAACCGGTGTACTGGCAGCCATGAATACAGACTATAAACTGTTTAACGATGCGCCTGAGAAAGCGCTGACTAATCACTTGGAAAAAGAGCCAACCAAAATAGTGGTTCAGCAGTCTAAATTTGAAATTGATGTTCAGTACAAGCTAGTGCAATACAATGTGAGCTTGGAACACGACGCTACAGCGCTTAGCTATTATCAAATGGAAGGCCTCAGCGCACAGTCGACACTGCATGAAGTGTACGAACATCTTAAAAAATCGCGTTCTGGCGCAGTTTATATTTACGACCAAGACTATAACGATATCATTGGCGTTATTACCTGGAATATTCTCCAAAGCTTTTTACAGAAGGCAAATTACTAATATGCACATTTTATGGTTTAAGGCGCTTCATCTCTTTTTTATGTTGGCGTGGATGGCTGGCCTTTTTTATCTGCCTCGCCTTTTCGTTTATCACGCCACGACGACGTCACAGGTAGTGAAAGACGAATTTAAAGTCATGGAACGACGCCTTTGGTATTTTGTCACCCCCTTTGCACTGCTTACACTGGCATTTGGCATTGCGCTTATCGTAAGTTACGGCGGCGCGTGGTTTAAAGCATCGGGATGGCTACATATAAAAATTCTTCTTTTACTTGCCATTTATGGCTATCACTTCTATTTATTTAAATTAATGAAGCAATTTGCTCGCGATGAAAATACTCACACGCCACGCTTTTATCGCATTTTAAATGAAGCGCCGGTACTAATTATCTTCGCAGTGGTATGCCTTGCTATTTTGAAACCTTTTTAACATCTAACCCTGCATAAGCACCTCACCCTACACAGAGAGCAAGGTAAATGGATAAGACAATAAGCGGCGAGAAAGATGGGATGAAGAAAGTTCGACTTATTGCAGCTTAATGCGTTCAATTACAGTGTCATACTCAAATTCTGGGTCTATGATAAAGATGCTAACAGTACTAGTGCACTTTGCCCTAGTACTGCATCATTTGCAGCAATGCCTTAGGAACACGAACTTCACGTTCGTACGTAACGCTCAAATACAGGGAAGACCATGGACGACAGAAATCAACACTTGAAAGAGTTATTGAAGCAAACCGACATTGCATTTAAAGCCCTTATGCGTGAGCCCAACTCGCTATCACTTAATCAGCAGTATGAAGAGGCGAAAATAGCGCTCGATACCTACACCTCAACACTCAAACAAACACTCAGTGACAAATGCCTTCAACAACGACATCGCTAGCTGTCACTACAAGGGCTGTAATCTAAGACTGATTGTCCGTTGACTTATTCTCCGTTGACTTACTGAAGGTCTCGAACTGATTGGGCAGAGCGCATGCCAAATCACCGGCAAGGTTGGTGTAGTCTTTAAGTAGTGCAGGTAACTGCTGCATAAGTAAAGGCAAGTTCTCACTAAGTTGAGCGACTTGTTCTGCACGTCTTTGTTGATACGCTAACTCTATGTTCGCCAGCGTTGAAAACATCTTCAAACACCGCGCGAGTCGTGCCTCCGGTGGCTCACTTAAGCCTGTTTCAGCATTGCTCTCCTTTTTTTCTGCTTGTTGCCACGCGTTTTGCCATATTGATTCCACGTTTCTGTGAACGAACAATAAACCGGTTAGCCATTGTGATAGGGCATAGCTTGGCTTTTTGGTGTCACCTTTAGACTCAACACCATCCACACAATACGGCGGCAATGCAATACGACCTTGACGCATATAGTCTAAATGAGAACGCAAGCCATTCATCAGTGTATCGGCCAAAATATCCACATCGCTGTCTACTAGTCGACTAGAGCCACTTTGAATAAGCCAGGGCATCCATTGTTCTGGCATTGGAATTTCAGGGCATGCAGCAACGGCAAAGATCATTCCATCCACCTTCTCTACGCAAGGTAACACGCTGCGAAAACTGTCTTGTTCTATTACAGGTTTTATAATTTCTATTGGTAATGACTCATTCACGGCGTCTTCTCATTTTCGTTTGCGTTATGATTTTTGACACGTTAGGCTGCGCGCCTTTTTTTAACATTGATGTCAAATAGCGCAGACTGCTTTTTATGTCTAGGGCCTGTCTACCTATTGTCTGTCTAGCTGTTATCATACTGGGGCGTGTTGAACTTTGCTGCAAAATGCACAGCAAAACTCAACACGCCCTATCAAAACATAACTAAGAGTCGTTGCAAATGGCAAAAGATAAATCAGGATATATCATCGCAGCCGCCTTTATTGGCCCCGGCACTGTTACCACCGCCAGTTTAGCAGGCGCAAACTTTGGTTTTCATCTTGTATGGGCGCTGATTTTTTCTGTTTTCGCAACGATTGTTTTGCAAGATATGGCCGCTCGACTCGGTGTTGCAACCGGTCAAGGCCTTGCCGGTGCTATGAAAGACATGGCCTATAAGCCGTGGCTTAAAACGGTATTTGTTGTGCTTATTGTGAGTGCCATTGGCATAGGAAATGCCGCTTACGAATCTGGAAACTTAACAGGAGCCGCTATTGGTCTTGATGCATTTGTTAGTATTGGTATTGGTCCCTGGGCCAGTATTTTAGGCGCCATTGCCATTATTCTGCTCTACTCTGGTAGCTATCAGTGGATAGAAACCGTGTTGGTCTATTTGGTCTTTATTATGGCCGGGGTATTTTTAATAACCCTACTCGTAGCCAAACCCGACCTTTCGGCTATGTTCAGCCAGTTAACATCACCAAAACTTAATAGCGATGTCATTACTACCGTGCTGGCGTTAATCGGTACAACCATTGTCCCCTACAATTTATTTTTGCACGCTAGTCTAGTCGCTAAATCCTCTAAGGGACAAGATAAGCAACAGGCGGTTGTGGCTTGTCGAAGCCAGTCAGCAAGAGCCATAAGCATGGGCGGCCTTATCACGCTTATTGTAATGGCAACCGCCATGATGGCATTTTTCAATCAAGCCGCCACCATGGATGCTAGTAATATGGGTGAGCAATTAAAGCCTGTTCTTGGCGATAAAGCGCAGTGGTTTTTCGCCTTAGGCTTGTTCTCAGCGGGTTTAACAAGCGCGATTACCGCACCGTTAGCTGCGGCCTATGCCGTAACAGGTGCATTAGGCTTAAGCGATAACATGAAGAGCAAAAGCTTCAAAACGGTGTGGATGGTGATTATTTTGGTTGGAGTAAGTGTGGCCGCTCTTGGTTTTAAACCTTTACCAGCCATATTGTTCGCCCAGGCGACTAATGCGCTATTACTTCCCGTTATCGCTATTTTTCTACTGGTAGTTATGAATAAAAGTCAGGCTTTAGGCACGTTTAAGAACTCTTGGAAGAGCAATGCTGCCGGTATTATTGTGGTGGGCACCGTTGTGGGCTTGGGCTGCTATAAATTGATCAACGTTTTTAGCTAGCTTACTTTTTATAAAAGCGCTTTGACCGTAATAAAAGGTTTAGCTGCATCATGGACACAACGGGCGCAGCGATTTATATCAACGTGATATCTACATGATATCAACGCAATTTCACGCAACTCAGTTTCACCAAAAAAGAAAGCCTTGTCGCGATGACAAGGCTTTCTTCGTTGAACTTATAGCGTAAGGGCTAGTTTAAACGCTCTTTTTAAACACTCTTTTTAAACGCTCTTCTTAAACGCTCTTTTATATAATCTTTCAAGCGCCCAGACGTGCCAATATATCCTCTAGCATGGCACGACTACAGCCAAAGTTTATTCGAAAATGGTCGGCCTTGTGAAAGTCTATGCCCGGAGATGGACCCACGCCTTTTTGTTCTGCCCACGTTTGCACATTGTCAACGCCAAGCCCACTTGCATCGACCCATGCCAAAAAGGTAGCATCCGCTTTGAGCATGCTAAGCCCGTCGATATTATTGATAGCCTCAAACACTCTGTCTCGATTGCCACGAAGGTAGTCGAGTTCTTGCTCGTGCCAGTCGTCACATTGTGTGAAAGCTGCTTCAGTGGCGGCTAAACCCATCACATTGACCCATGGGACAATGCCTGCAGCCGCGTTAGTGAATAACTGTCTAAGAGTTCTATTTGGAATGATGGCAAAAGACGTTCCAAGACCTGCAATGTTGAACGTTTTACTTGCCGCCATAAGGGTAACGCTATTTTCAGCGAGTGACGCTTCGCGACCGGCTGGAATATGTTTCTTCCCTTCCTCTAAAATGAGATCGCAATGAATCTCATCAGAACACAGTTTCACATTGTTCTTGCTGCAAATATCAGCAACTCGATCCATTTCCGCTTGCGTTAACACCGTACCTACAGGGTTCATGGGGTTACACAAAATGAAGAGCGTACATTTTGGGTCGGCAGCTTCGCGTTCAAGGGCATCAAAATCGAGTGTGTGACGGGGACTATCACCATCACTTTCTGTGTCGATAACCGTACCAATATCCACCCGCTCTAACCCGTTAAGCTTAGGAGCAGCTAAAAGCGGTGGGTAGTTAGGGGTTTGAATGAGTACTTTGTCACCCGCACTGCAGTATGCTTTGCACGCTGTGTTAAACGCCGGCACCACGCCTGGCGTCCATACCAACCACTCAGGTTCAATATGCCAATCGTGCTTCTCTTTAAGCCAACGTATTACTGCATTAATAGCACTGGTATGTTGTGCAGGAAGCATGTACCCCATGTTGCCATGTGCAACTTGCGCCGAAATAGCATCGAGTATGGGCTGGGCACAAGAAAATTCAGTATCCGCTACCCAAGCCGGAATAATGTCTTTGCCTTTATATTTCTGCCATTTAAAAGAATGGGTATCTTTACGAGAAGGAGTATTATCAAATAATGCGCTCACACTACATCCTGTTGCCGAGAAAGTTATGACTTGAGTGTAAATTTTTGCATCATGAGAAACTAGGGCAAACAACAACTTTCCCTATAACAATTTGTACTTAATTAGGACTAGCTGGTAAGTGATGAAGCGTATCGAGGTCTACTGTAGGTCTTTTGTAGATATGCACTGAACCTATGTATCTCAGATTTGAGTGTTTGCACGGAGGCTTTTTTAGCGCTCAGATTTTTTTAGCTAATGGTTTTTTAAACGCTCAGGGCTGTTATTTGGCTCAGGGCTGTCTTCTCGCTCAGGGTTGTTTTCTAGCTCAGGGCTGTTACTTGGCTCATGGCTGTTTTCTCGCTGGGGCTGTTGTCTAGTTTAACGCTGAGGTCACTTTGCTAGACGTTGCCACAAGTTCCTCCATTCTAATTGGTTTAGCAAGGAAGCCAGCGACCTTCAGTTTTACAGCCGCTAACACAAGCGCCTTATTTGGATCGGCGCTTATCAGCAGAAAGGGAATATCTAACCCTTTCGCACGGCATACCTTTAACAGGCTTAACCCGTCATAATCAGGCATGACCTGGTCGCTTATAACCAGATTAAGAGAATCGGGGGTTTGCTGTAACAGAAAATCTCTGGCTAATTTGCTTCTGCTAAATGGATAAACCGTCGCATTGAGTTCAGTTTCAAGAGTGACAGTGATTAAATCGAGAGTGATGAGATCATCTTCAACAACAGCGACAGATAGCATTACAAACCTCTCAAAAAATGCTCTTTAGTTAGGCAGTCCATAGCAACAATGACTTAAAGTGTAGGGTCAAATAGCCAAAATGGCTACTCGCCTTTGGTAGAAGTTTGCCAATTATTTCAGCCACTGCGCTTTTAAACATCGTACTGTCAAACGCCGTGCTTTCAAACATCATGGCTTAAAACGTTATGGTTTTAAGCACCGTGCATTCAAATATCAGAGAAGCAAAAACAAAAATGCCAACACTAGGTTGGCATTTTTTAACGTTTAAGCGATGAGATTATCGCGTTAACTATTTTGGAGCTCGTGATGCACGCTTACGTTCGTTTTCTGTAAGCAACTTCTTACGAATACGAATAGATACAGGCGTAACTTCTACCAATTCATCTTCATCGATGAACTCTAAAGCTTGCTCTAGAGACATTTTGATTGGTGGTACAAGTGTTTGCGCTTCATCAGTACCAGAGGCACGAACGTTAGTAAGCTGCTTACCTTTCAACGCGTTTACCGTTAGGTCATTGTCACGGCTGTGAATACCGATAACCATACCTTCGTAAACTTCAACACCATGACCGATGAACAAACGACCACGTTCTTGAAGGTTAAACAATGCGTTAGTTAGTGCTTTACCGTTAGCGTTGGCAATTAGAACACCATTTTTACGCTTACCAATAATGCCGCCTTTGTAAGGACCGTAGTGATCGAATGAATGGTATAGCAAACCAGAACCAGACGTCATTGTCATAAATTCTGTTTGGAAACCGATAAGACCACGACTTGGAATAACGAAGTCGATTCGAACACGACCTTTGCCATCTGGAGACATATCAGTCATTTCTGCTTTACGAAGACCAAGCTGCTCCATAATAGAACCCTGATGCTGTTCTTCACAGTCAACGGTCAGTGTTTCAAACGGCTCAGTTGTTTTGCCGTCTTCTTCTTTCAGAATTACTTCTGGGCGAGAAACGGCAAGCTCGTAGCCTTCACGACGCATATTTTCAATCAGTATGCCTAAGTGAAGTTCACCACGACCTGATACGCGGAATTTATCCGGATCAGCTGTTTCTTCAACACGTAGTGCCACGTTGTGAACTAGCTCATCTTGTAAACGCTCTAGAATATTACGTGAGGTAACGTACTTACCTTCTTTACCTGCAAACGGAGACGTGTTGACTTGGAACGTCATCGTAACCGTTGGCTCATCTACCGATAATGGAGGAAGCGCTTCAACGGCGTTAACGTCACAAATGGTATCAGAAATCTTAAGTTCACCAAGGCCAGAGATAGCGATGATGTCGCCAGCGCTTGCGCTTTCTACTTCGTGACGGTCTAGACCAAGGTAGCCATAGACTAGGCCAACTTTACCGTTGCGAGTTTTGCCATCAGCAGTCACGATAGTGACCTGTTGGTTAGTTTTAACTGAACCGCGGCTGATACGACCTACACCGATTACACCCACATACGAGTTGTAATCTAGCTGTGAAATCTGCATTTGGAAACCACCGTTGGCATCAGCATCTGGTGCAGCAACTTGGTCAACAATAGTTTGGAAAAGCGGAGTCATATCTTCTGACGGTGTGTCAGCATCGTTAGACGCCCAACCGTTTAGTGCAGAAGCATAAACAACTTGGAAATCAAGCTGCTCATCAGTAGCGCCAAGGTTATCAAACAAATCAAATACTTGATCCATTACCCAATCAGGACGAGCGCCTGGCTTGTCGATTTTGTTGATAACAACAATAGGCTTAAGGCCTTGAGCAAACGCTTTTTGAGTAACAAAGCGCGTTTGCGGCATTGGACCTTCTTGGGCGTCAACAAGCAGCAGCACTGAGTCAGCCATTGACATTACACGCTCTACTTCACCACCGAAATCAGCGTGTCCAGGAGTATCAACAATGTTGATACGGTAATCTTGCCAGTTAATTGCAGTATTTTTCGCCAAGATGGTGATACCACGTTCTTTCTCGATGTCATTCGAGTCCATAACGCGCTCTTCTTGTACGCCGCGAGATTCCAACGTTCCAGATTGCTGAAGAAGCTTATCTACCAAGGTAGTTTTACCGTGGTCAACGTGGGCGATGATTGCGATATTACGCAACTTACTTATATCAGTGGTATTCATGCTTATATAGAGCCTGTATAAATCGATACATACCAACACGGTATGCATGAGATTTCGTGCAAAAATGCAGATGGAAATTTTGCGCGGATTGTACAGAAAAAACGCGCCGTTTGCGCATCTTTTTTCACTTTGCAGTGAATGTTTACAGTTATCTTATGGTTTTAAAGGCTTTTAGCCCGATTTACTTCTCACCATAAATCCGCGCGCACTAGAAAAACGGTGGCAAGGGATGAAAAAGTATTCTAGTCTAAATCTCTAGGCGCCTGCACAATGCACCAAAAAGTAGCTATTTAGCACCAAAATAGTGCAGCAGGAATCATAAATTCAATATCTATCCTTTCTCACGTCACAAAATACGGCGGTTGGATAGATGGCATGATTATCGCTTTCACATTTTCACTGTTGGAGCGAGCCTGATCGCTCTGCATTTTTACATTAAACCTGGAGGACACGATGTCAATAGAAAAGGCATTAGAGCTGATTAAAGAAAGCGAAGCGAAGTTTATCGATTTACGTTTTACTGATACTAAAGGTAAAGAACAACACGTATCTATTCCTGCGAGCCAAGTTAATGACGATTTCTTTGAAGAAGGAAAAATGTTCGACGGTTCTTCAATCGCTGGATGGAAAGGTATCAACGAATCTGACATGGTTCTTCTTCCAGACGCAGACAGCTGCGTAGTTGACCCTTTCGCAGAAGAAACACAAGTTAACATTCGTTGCGATATCGTTGAGCCTACTACTATGGAAGGTTACGAGCGCGACCCACGTTCTGTTGCTCGCCGCGCAGAAGAGTACCTTAAATCAACAGGTATCGGTGACACAGTATTCTTTGGCCCAGAGCCAGAGTTTTTCTTGTTTGACGACGTTCGCTTCCACACTGACATGGCGGGTTCGTTCTACAAGATCGATTCATCAGAAGCAAAGTGGAATTCAGGCGAAGAGTTTGAAGGCGGAAACATGGGCCACCGCCCAGGTGTGAAAGGCGGTTACTTCCCAGTACCTCCAGTAGATTCAGCACACGATATCCGCGCTGCAATGTGTATGGTTATGGAAGAGATGGGCCTTGTTATTGAAGCGCATCACCACGAAGTAGCGACTGCTGGTCAAAACGAAATCGCGTGCGAATTTAATACTCTTGTTAAGAAAGCCGACGAAATTCAAGTGTACAAGTATGTAGTTCACAATGTGGCACACGCATACGGCCAAACAGCTACCTTTATGCCTAAGCCACTTGTTGGCGACAACGGTTCTGGTATGCACTGTCACCAGTCTATCTCTAAAGATGGCAAAAACATCTTTGCGGGCGACAAGTATGCTGGTCTGTCTGAAGAAGCGCTGTACTACATTGGCGGTATCATTAAGCACGCTCGTGCAATTAACGCGTTTGCTAATGCATCAACTAACTCGTACAAGCGTCTTGTACCTGGATTCGAAGCACCGGTAATGCTTGCTTACTCTGCACGTAACCGTTCTGCATCTATTCGTATTCCTTATGTAACAAGCGACAAAGCACGCCGTATCGAAGTTCGTTTCCCTGACCCAACAGGTAACCCATACCTTGCATTTACTGCAATGCTTATGGCTGGCCTTGACGGTATCAAAAACAAGATCCACCCTGGCGATGCTATGGATAAAGACTTGTACGACCTACCGGCAGAAGAAGCAGCTGAAATTCCAACAGTGGCGAGTTCACTAGAAATGGCGCTAGACGCACTTGATAGTGACCGTGAGTTCCTTACTGCTGGCGGCGTAATGACAGATGACATGATTGATGCGTATATCGATCTTAAGTCAGAAGAAGTCACAACGCTTAACATGACAACTCACCCTATCGAGTTCGACATGTATTACAGCGTTTAATATCGTATCTACACAGATATTTTATTAGAACAACTATCAAAGCCCGCTTATGCGGGCTTTTTTATTGTCCAAACATTATCTATTATGAAGACACACTACTTTCAGGAATAACTAACATGACTCATCTAACAAAACGCGCTTTGCAGCTTTTATCGTTGTCGTCATGCTGCTTGCTCCTGAGTATGCAAAGCGCACTCGCATGGCAGGATGCTCAAAAAGCACCAGAACAGCCACCCGCTAAAAGCGCCCCACAAATATATAAGGTCGTTAACGAAGACGGCTCAGTGACCTATACCGATACGCCACCACCTAATGCAGATATCGTTGAACTCGATGTAAAGACCCGCAACGTGGTGTCTGCAATGAAAGTACCTAAACCACAAAAAAGTAAAGTGACAAAGAAAAAGCCAGACTACAGCGTCAGTATTACCAGTCCCGCTCCCGAAGCCACAATTAGAAACAATGCGGGAGACTTTGTAATAAAAGCGTCGCAAAACAGTGCATCAAAGGCGCCTTTGTATCGCTTAGTGTTTGATGGCGCCCCAATTCAGCGCAATTCTTCGGGCATATTTAAGCTAGAAGGTATCAATCGTGGGGCACACGATTATAAAGTTGAACTCACCAACAATACGGGCAAGACTCTTGCATCGTCTCCTATACAAACCCTTTACCTGCATCAGGCATCGGTGTTTATTAATAACAACTAGCGTGCAGTCCTTACAAACAAGCGCACCACGGCGGTTCATTCAAAATAATTTTTGAGAGAATCCGAGGCGGTCTTCTTAGCTGTACGCTACAATGCACAAACTTGGTGCAAAGGAGACATGCTCGGATGGTATCTACCGAGTCAGAGACACAGCTGCTATTAAATAGTTTAAACACAGCGCTCGTTACCGTTGATAGTAGCCTGCGCATTGTTTACGCCAACCATGCGGGTGAGGCGCTATTTGAAACAGGCATGAAACAACTTCAAGGGCACTTTCTGCCAGACTTCTTTTTGCCTGATACTATTGAAACCACACGACTTAAAGCGGCTATAAGAAAAGGCGAAGACTTTACTGAAAACGAAATAAAGCTCGCGTTTAAAGATAACCGCTACGTGTCTGTTGATTTAACCGTAACAAATATCACTACGGCAAATGGTCCCGGCCTACTTTTTGAAGTTAAGAAGATTGATCAGCAAAAGCGAATTACCCGTGAAAACCTGCAAAACGCTCAACATTATGCGGCGCGAGAGCTCGTGCGAGGCCTAGCCCATGAAATCAAAAATCCGTTAGGGGGCATCCGCGGCGCAGCCCAGCTTCTAGAAAAAGAGCTACCCGAGCAGCATAAAGAATTCACCCGTATGATTATTGAGCAATCTGATCGCTTGCGCACATTAGTAGACAGATTATTAGGCCCCAACTCCCTACCCCGCTTCGAGATGAGTAACGTTCATCAAGCACTAGAGAAAGTTCGAAGCCTGATGTTGGTAGACTCAGTAAATCCAATATCAATTATTAGGGATTACGATCCGAGCATTCCCGATTTAAGAATCGATCCGGATATGATTCAGCAGGCAGTATTGAACATCGTCAGAAACAGTATTCAGGCGTTAAACGAGCACAATACGCCAAACCCAGAAATTCAATTGATCACGCGTATCGAGCGCCAGATGACCATTCAGTCTGAGCGCCATGCATTAGTGGCTAAAGTAAAAATTATCGATAACGGGCCGGGTATTCCAGCAGATATCAAGGACACGTTATTTTATCCCATGGTAACCAGTAAGCAGAATGGATCAGGCTTAGGGTTATCCATATCGCAAACCCTTATTAACCATCACGGCGGCAAGATAGATGTGGATAGCCACCCGGGTTATACAAAATTCGTGATATACATTCCAATTAACAGCAAGGAGACAGGCGATGACGAATGAATCGGTATGGATTGTCGATGATGACAGTTCTATTCGTTGGGTGCTGCAAAAAGCCTTACAGGCAGCTGATATTAGCTGCTTAAGTTTTGAAAACCCTGAAGACTTGCTGCGTCAAATCCAAAGCGGTCAAGCCCCTGAAGTGATTATATCGGATATACGTATGCCGCAGATGGATGGCATGACGTTATTAAATGAAGTACATAGCTCTCATCCGTTGCTTCCGGTTATTATTATGACTGCGCATTCAGATTTAGACAGCGCGGTGAACGCTTACCAAAAAGGTGCGTTTGAGTATTTACCCAAACCCTTCGATATAGATGAAGCGGTAACACTAACCCAGCGTGCATTAGACCATTCCAGAGAGCAGTCTTCAGCCACTAAGGTACAGCCTGATGAAGTGGTCACTGAAATCATTGGTGAAGCCCCGGCAATGCAGGAAGTCTTTCGCGCTATTGGCCGACTTTCGCGCTCATCAATCAGTGTGCTCATTAACGGACAATCTGGAACAGGTAAGGAACTTGTTGCTCACGCCCTTCACAGACACAGTCCACGCTCAAGCAAGCCGTTTATTGCATTAAACATGGCAGCCATTCCCGCTGACCTCGTAGAGTCTGAATTATTCGGGCACGAAAAAGGGGCATTTACCGGTGCACAAGCAGCTCGCCAAGGAAGATTTGAACAGGCCGATGGTGGAACTCTGTTTCTCGATGAAATTGGCGACATGCCGTTAGACGTGCAAACCCGGCTTTTAAGGGTACTAGCTGATGGCCAGTTTTACCGCGTTGGTGGTCATCAATCGGTGAGCGTTGATGTGCGAATTATTGCAGCAACCCATCAAAATTTAGAAATTAGGGTTGCTGAAGGTAAGTTTCGCGAAGATTTATTCCATCGTCTCAACGTAATTCGTGTGCACCTGCCCTCACTTTCTGAGCGCCGTGAAGATATTCCGCTGCTGACTCGTCACTTTTTGCGTCGCGCAGCAAAAGAGCTCGATGTTGACGCCAAAAGCATTAGCAAAAACGCTGAGCGAGTTATGTCGCAATTACCATGGCCCGGTAACGTTAGGCAATTAGAGAACGTATGTCGCTGGCTTACCGTAATGGCTAGCGGGCAGGAAGTCATACCGAGCGATTTGCCCCCTGAAATCCACAGCGATGGTAGTGTCGAAACCGCTACCGCAACCGTGGGCGACTGGCCCGAGCTTCTTGCTAATTGGACAGACAAACAGCTAAGAGATGGCCGCAATGACATATTAAACGATGCCATGCTGATATTTGAAAAAGTGATGCTGGAACGTGCGCTTCAGCACACCCACGGTCACAAACAAGAGGCGGCCAAGCGATTGGGATGGGGACGCAATACGCTTACTCGTAAATTAAAAGAGCTTGGGATTAACTAGGGCGCATTGCTCAAACGTCTTCTTAAATTCTACTCAAGAGTAACAAAAGGGCTTAATGCCCTTTTGTTAATAAGCCCGTCATGCCCTGATTAAATAAGCGTACCCACTTCATACTGAACTGGCCTTTCGCTTGTTTGTTGATATGAATAACCGCGTCTTTTTTCGACATTACTTTGTCTTCACTGTGCGCTCTGGCATGCGTTAGAGCATCATACGTATCAATAATTGCCAACAGTTTTGCGCCTTCACAGATATCGTCTTCTTTTAAGCCCAGAGGGTATCCTGAACCATCGGTACGCTCATGGTGCTGCATAACAATCTTTCTCGCTAAATCCCATTCGTCTAAATGCTCCAGCAACCGGGCACTTTTATAAACGTGAGAACGCATCAAATTAAATTCATTTTCACTCAAGGTATCGCCCTTGGTGAGCAACTTCATAGGCATAAATGCCATGCCAAAGTCGTGAACATAGCTGGCCACCGCGAGCTGGTCTTCATCAATGATATTATCAGCAACGTCGTTGATATACATGGCCAGTTTAGCGATGCGATCGCCCTTACCCGCCCAGAAGTTTGAACGGCGCTCTACCGTTTGCATTAGCTCTCTAAAAAACAAGACATCTTGCTTCTTTTCACTGCTGATGTCTTTTGGAATACCCGTGGATGCCAGTACTGGGGCTTTTGCTTGGCCTGCGGTAGTCGCAGTGCTGTCATTTTTTGCTACATCGAGAGCCGGATTTAACAGTAATACTGCGTCGGTAAGCAGGCGCTCGTGTTCAGTTGAGTTTTCAGGTGAAACTCGACTTATCGCAAGCACTAGCTGCTCGTGAAGCGTGTTGTCATAGTCAGCTTTACCCCGCTGCATCACTTCTTCAACAAACGCTTTCACCCTGTCCATGGTTAACAGAACAAGGTCGCTCATGGTGCTGGTGTAATCAACCTGGCCTTTGCGAAGAAAGTCGAGTAAGTCTTCTACGTGCTGCAGAAGTGGGATCATAGGAGAAAAGTTAACTAGCCCTAAGTCGCCCTTAATAGTGTGGATTGAGCGAAACAGAGCCCGTTGCAATTCGTTGTCTGCTGGGCGTAGCTCAAGTTCGATTAACGTTTGCTCACTTGACTCATAGAGTTCGTTAATTTCTTCCATGAGATCTGCAAGAATATCTTCTTCTAGTTCGTCAGGGGTAAATGTCAACATACTTATTGGTACCAACTACGGTTAGGCTGCACGTTCTTCTCTATTGTAATGGGCTATCGATAAAAATGCTTCATACTAAAGGTGATAAAACATCGTTTTTACGCAATTCGCTTAGGCCGTGTTTACTTTTGCTGACGGCATGATTTTGAATTTACGCGGTTTGCCACCTTGATTGATTTAAAAACACATTGAAATACACCCATGTTGAGCTAAACCTGTGTAACGCACAAAGTCACAAGGCGCCGCCGTTAAGTGTAGACTAGATTAGAAACTTCACTATAAAAACTCATCGGACAAGTGTACGCTGAAATTTCTTCTATACTGCGCGCACAATTATTCGCTAGGAGTTGTTTTGATAGCATTGTTCCGTATTCCCATTCTTCTTATCGCATTCTTGGTTATTAACCTAGTACTGCTATTCGTTTGTATTTTACGCCCGTTTCACAAAGATAACGTTCAGGCCGCTGGAGCACTGTATTCTCAAATGGCCAAGGTTGTGGGCTTAACAATTATTATTAAACGAGACCCAGCGGTGAAACTGAATGAGCCCTATGTGTTTATCGCGAATCATCAAAATAGTTTCGACATAATGACCATTTGTAAAGCCGCACTCCCCGGGGTTGTTACCATTGGCAAGAAAAGCCTCAAGTGGATCCCCATATTCGGTCAAATATACTGGCTATCAGGCAACATCATGATAGACCGCAAAAATTCTGGCGCAGCCAGAAACACCCTCGATATCGCTGCAAACCGTATTGCCAAAAAGAAAACCTCAGTGTGGCTTTTTCCAGAGGGCACCCGCAGTAATGGACGAGGAATTTTGCCATTCAAACAAGGCGCGTTTCGTTTGGCAAAAACCACCAATGAGCCAGTGGTGATGGTGACGGCGAGTAACCTACACAAGAAGGTTCGCTGGAATAAGTGGAACAACGGTATTGTTCTTATCGACATTAGCGCTCCCCAGCCTTTAACAGAAGAGCACTCTATTAAAGAGTGGATGGGAATATTTAACGAGCAAATGAAAGAAAAGTTCGAACAGTTGAATGAGCAGGTCGATGATTTAGAGAAAAGCAGGTAAACTTGCAGCCAATTTCAACGCATAGGTTAGGCCGAAAAAATGAATCAATTTGACGAAAGAGAAGAGTGGTATGAATTCAATCAAGAAACGATTGATGCACTGCTAGAAGATGGCAGCCAAGCCGATGCCGATTACGCCATTGAACATCATTTTGCGAGTACCGACTTCGATGTGCTAGAAAAAGCAGCAGTAGATGCTTTCAAAGCAGGCTTTGAGGTTTCTGATGCCGAAGAATTAGTGCTAGACGATGGTGAGGAAGTATTTTGCTTCGACGCCGTCGTGGAACGTAAACTCGATATCAGCGTGCTTAACGAAGACATTGATAAGCTATTAAAGATAGCCGACAAGCACGATGTTACCTACGACGGTTGGGGCACCTATTTTGAGCCTCGCGAAGATGGCGTAATGGACGGTGAAGGTGAAGACGAACACCACCACTTAAATGACTAGCACGCACTCTATTTACCCACGGTAACTCGCTAGCGTTTATAGGTAGAGAAAGCGCTAGCTAACCGTAAAACTTTCTATTAAGTTTTGCTTCAGCTTTGGTTCATCTTTTTCCGTCAACAATGACAGTGTCATTATTGATTGGAAAAGGATGTACACATGAAATTATTATCTGTTGTCACCGCACCACCCAAAGCTGCTTCTTATAGAAGTAACCCATGCAGCAACAGCTCTTATAGCAGCGCCATTAATAGTAAAAGCAAGCTAGGCGTTAGCGCTCCCCTTTTAAAAGTATTATCAGCACTTACATTTTTAGCACTGCCTGTGGCATACGTACATGCAGCAAATACTGCGGAAAATACTGAAGAAAGCACCTCTGCTAAAAAAACGGTAACGTCTAAAGAGTACCGCTACAACCAGCCTTATATTGGGGCAGAGCAAGCAGCCGTAAACGACAAAAGTGATCAAGTAAGCGAGCAAGAAAGCGCTAAAGAGGCGCCTCCTGCCCCAAGCCAAGCTAACGCTGAAGCGTTGCCAACTCAGCCTGGCAATTATGAGAGCGACGCTGAAGCTAACGCCGTCTCTACACTGAGTATTTCAAACACCTCACCCATTGGCTCAAAACAAGCTGCCCGTGTTGAGCAGCATGCAAACACAACAAAATCATCAAGTGATATTGTCATTAGCAGTGTGAACGAGTTTTGGATTTACGATAGCTGGTTAAGCCTGCAGCATGATTTAGATTACGACGGCTACTTCTCTACGTTTTCGGTGGAATTTGATGCCGACACAATTTTTGTCGATGCGCCTGTCTATGCAGTACTCTATTTAGGTCAAAACGGCGTTTATGACGCAATCCATGTGTCATCAGAATTTTTTATTTATGGCGAAGACTCAAGCGACAGCTTTGTTATAGAAAGTACCTTAGTATCGGGATTTCAATCTTACGATTACGATATTCTACTGGAATTATACGATGCCCAAACTGAGCAGCTTGTGGCGTTTTCTGACGGCTACGACAACGCTGAGTTTGCTTTTGTACCACTAGAAAGTGAAACGAACGAGTATATTGTAGAAGACACAGTCGTCATTGTTGAAGAACACGGTGGCTCGATGTCGTGGATCGCGCTTTGTTTTATTATTAGCGCAGCAGGGCTGAGAATTTTTAAAGCCGGTGCATTGCGAAAATGACTTGAACACAAGGACATGCCCTAGTTTCAAAACCTGTTGGTAAGTTTACGAAATCAGTGCCACACTACAAAAAGTTAATGCTTTGAAAGTGATAGTAGGGACATGACGCAGAAGAAAAGTAAAAGTACACCATCTGTCTTCACTCGCCGCAGCGTGATCAAAGGAAGCCTCGCGCTTGGCATTACTGCCGGAGTTACTCCATTTGCCATTGGTAAGCCTAAACCCACGCTAAAGGTAATGGGAACCCACGTAACGCTTCAGGAGGCCATAAGACAGCAGGCAATGGAAGATTTGGGTATCAATATTCAGTTTGAGCCCGGCGGCAGTGCAACCGTACTGCAAAAAGCATCGATGGACCCTACTTCTTTCGATTTGTACGAGCAATGGTCTAATAGTATAGGCGTACTGTGGCGCGCAGGTGCTATTCAGCCTATTGAGAAAAAGCGCATCGGGTATTGGGAAGAAATTAACGATCTGTCTAAAACAGGCAAACTCACCGCGAATGCGCGAATGGGAGCAGGAGATGCCCCTCATAAAATTTTAAATATTCAAAATGATGGTACTTTGAGTGCTAACTCTACTGATGAAGTGAGCTTTCTTCCCTACGTACACAACGTCGATTCTTTTGGTTACGATAGAAGACGTTTACCTAAAGATATGCAGGGCGAAGCTGAAAGCTGGGGATGGCTGCTAGATAGCCGTTACTCGGGAAGCGTTGCTATTGTTAACGACCCCACTATTGGACTTTTCGACTTAGCATTAGCCGCCCAAGCTAAAGGCTTTGTAACATTCAACGATGTGGGCGCCATGACCGAGCAAGAACTTGATAACTTGTTCAGCGTGCTAATTGAGCTGATGCAGCTTAACCATTTTAACGGTTTTTGGACTTCCGTGCCGGAATCGGTGCAGTTTATGAAAAGTGGCAGAGTGGCCATTGAAAG
This sequence comes from Alteromonas sp. LOR, assembly GCF_000753865.1. Classification (GTDB taxonomy): domain Bacteria; phylum Pseudomonadota; class Gammaproteobacteria; order Enterobacterales; family Alteromonadaceae; genus Alteromonas. Next base: position 289,327 of record NZ_JQFW01000056.1, read on the forward strand.
TATGTTTTCGCCTGCGGTTTCAGCACTCAATGGGCAAGATATACCAGTGACATTTGCTGCGCCTAAAGAAGGGTATCGCGGATGGCATGGCGTGATGTGCCTCTCCTCTTCCTCCACGGGGCGTAGTAAAGACGTAGCCTATGAATATATGAACTGGTGGTTGTCGGGCTGGCCTGGCGCATTTATCGCCAGACAGGGGTACTATATCTCTAATCCTCAGCGTTCAGCAAAATACCTATCTCGTGCTGAGTGGGATTATTGGTATGAAGGTAAACCCGCATCCTCTAACCTCACCGGGACAGACGGTAAAATAAGTGTTTTAAAAGGAGCCCAACGAACCGGTGGCAGTTACGAAAACCGCTTTAGTAATGTGGCAGTTTGGAATACAGTAATGCCAACCTATGAATATAGCCTACAAAAGTGGTACGAATTTATTACCTCTTAGTCGATAAACAAAAATAAGGCTTTCGCGCTACATGCTATCCTCAATACGAACTCAGCTTGTTATCGTTCTTGCTGCACTTATTGCATTGATACTTGTTCAAAGTTATATCGCCCATGAGAACCAAGTAGTATTAAATCGGGGGGTAGACTCTGCCAGCGCTGCAATTACTGCGGTAGGCACTGTAAAAGAACTAGAACGTGATGTAGTCGACCTACAGCGAAACGTGCTGATTTTTAAAGAAAATGCTAGCTCATCAGCCATTACCCGTTTCACCCGTTTAATGGCTTCGATAGATGTAAAGCTCGACACGCTGGCGCAATCAAACATCGTGTATTCAGAATCCGATGAGAATCATGTACTTACTCGAATGCATGAGCATCTCGATGCGTACAAGGATAACTTTTCTCAAGTTGTTGATGCTCGAGCAAAGCGCGATAACTTAGTCTCTGAGGGCACCCTTGCCAACATTATTGCCTTACAAAACCTCACAACTCGGCTTGTAGAGCAAGGCGAAATAAGCGTTACTACTTTTAACGAGATTAAAAGCCAGCTCATTCTTGCCGAAAACGCCACACTTAAGTATCTGCAAAAACCAGATATCATTTTTGTTAACGCCTTTAACCAGGCACTGCGCCCGTTTGACTCAATTGTGAATAGAGAGAGTGATATCTCAGCTGAGCGTATTACTGCAAGAGTGGATAGACTTAAAGCCGACTTTTTAACCCTGACTCAAATTACTCAAGGAAATTTGTTTTTAGTTAATGTGGTGATGGCTGGCTCGGCGAGAGAGTTTCTGTACTTAAGCGGCGAGTTAGCAAATAACGTATCGGCACAGTCTGATGCTATCACTATGCGAACTTATGAACTTGCAGCAAGAACCCAGAAAAACGGTGAGCTATTTTCGTTAGTTTCAATTTTATTAGCCCTTGTCGCCGCCATTTTTACCATGGTAAGAATACTTGGGCCTATTCAGTCTATTACCCGTGTTTTTAATAAGCTCTCTCAAGATGTGCAGATTGAAAATATTCCCGGTAGCAAACGCACTGATGAAATCGGCAAACTGTCAAGAGCCGCTATGGTGTTTAGCGATAAGAACAGGCAAACCCAAAAGCTTCTAGAAGATGCACAAAATTTAAACGTTGAACAAGAGCGTCTTAATCACGAACTGAGAATATCAAAGCTTAAAGCGGAACAGGCCACCGCATCAAAAAGCATCTTTTTAGCTAACATGAGCCATGAAATCCGTACTCCTATGAATGGCATTATTGGCTTAATAGAACTTGCTCAAAAGCAAACACTCAGCAACACGGTAAGAGACTACCTTGATAAAGCCGCTTATTCCGGTCAAATTTTACTAAGCGTGATTAACGATATTTTAGACTTTTCAAAAATTGAAGCGGGCGAATTAAAAATTGAAGAAGTGAATTTCTCCCTTCATTCACTGTTTGATAACTTAATTGCCGTAATAGCGCTTAGAGCGAAAGAGAAAAACCTTTCAGTTCGCTTTTCAGTCAATCCGTCTCTGTATTCACAAATTGTTGGCGACCCTTTACGCATTGCTCAAATCATCATGAATATAGGTAATAATGCGGTTAAATTCACCGAGCAAGGGCGCATTGAAATAGATTTTGACGGTGCTTTGAGTGATTCTGGTGACGTATTCAATCTGACTATGCGGGTGTCTGATACTGGCATAGGTATGAGCCAAGCCCAGCTCGGCAGAATATTTAAACCCTTTACGCAAGCAGACGGCTCAACAAATAGAACCTATGGCGGGACGGGCTTAGGCTTAGCCATTGTGAGCCAACTTGTGGAACTCATGCACGGCGAACTCCACGCCACATCAGCCTTAGGTAAAGGCAGCGAATTTGTTATCACCCTTCCACTTAAAGTGATTAATCAGCAAAAAGGCGTGTTGCATCAAACCCCAGCGTTACCTGATGACAGTCTATATGTGACTGACTGTGCACTGCTGCCTCAAGCTTATATTCAACATATTCAGCTTTCGTCACAGTCAATTGTGACTATTGAGCAAGGGAAAGATAGGGCTGACCTAGCTGCGCACATCCTTATTGATGTCCCCGACTTTGCTACCTTCAGGCAAAATTTAAGCTGGTTTAAAACGCTGGTTGAAGAAGGTAAATCTGTGGGTCTAGTGATGGAAAGTGCGGGTAGTGCGCTGCAAGCAAAATATGCCTCCCTTTGGGACAATCCGCTTATTATGCATCCGTTTACACCGGTTCAATTTGAGCGGTTTATTAAGCAGGTGATAACAAAAGACACATCTGAGAAATCTCAGGTCGTCAAAGACAAAGAGAATGAAGAGAAAAACGTATTCTTTGAAGGGCATGTTCTTCTTGTAGAGGATAACAATATCAATCAACTTGTGACGGGTGAAATGCTGACCAATGTAGGGCTAACCTTTGATGTGGCTGAAGATGGTAAACAAGCCCTTCGCAAGATTGAAAACTCTTCGGAATACGACCTTATTCTAATGGATGTTCAAATGCCGGTTATGGACGGTTACGAGGCGACCAAAGCACTTAGGGCAAAAGGCTTTACCGACATTGTCATCATTGGCCTCTCTGCTAATGCGATGAAAGAAGATAAACAAAATGCCATTGATGCAGGAATGAATGACTATCTGACTAAGCCTATCAAACAAAAGGCGCTAACCGTGAAACTTGCGCAATTCCTAACGGATAGAGCTCACGACGGGAATAGCAAAAACGACTATCTCATTTAAGCTTTTATATATAAAAACGGGGTCGACTGTATACGTATAGCGTACAGTGACCCCGTTTTTTATGGCTTATTTAGCATACTGACGAACACGAGTACTGAGCCTTCAAGGCAAAGGTAAACGTCGTATAGGCATTAAAAAGGCTTAGCTTTAACAAACGTCGTTTAACTAACCTGAATATTCGTTAGCTGAATCATTCACTTAGAGTGCAGCTATAGTATCGTACTGCTCTTTAAGCTTGGCCAGTGCCTTTTCACCTTCGTCTAATTTTGCGCGCTCTTTTTCAATAACCGCTTCTGGCGCATTGCTAACAAACTTTTCATTACCCAGCTTTCCGCGAGTTCGAGACACGTCTTTTTCTACTTTCTCCATGGCTTTAGTGATACGAGCAAGCTCAGCATCTTTATCAATCAGTCCTGCCATGGGGATAAGAATTTCCATCTCTCCCACTAATGCGGTAGCACTCGCTGGCGCAGTATCGTCTTTGGTTAAAATAGTCACGCTCTCAAGCTTAGACAGTTTGTCTAAGAAGCCTTTAGCAGCGTCTAAACGTAGCGCATCAGAATCACTGACATTCTTCAACAATGCGTTTAGCGGCTTATTCGGTGAAATATCCATTTCGCCTCGAATATTGCGAATACCGACAATAAACTTCTTCACCCATTCAATATCAGCGAGAACAGTATCGTCTTGCTTAGCGGTGTCTACTTCTGGGAACGGTTGCACCATGATGCTAGCGCCGTCTTCTATCTTAAGCGCACTTAAAGGCACTACACGCTGCCAAATAGTGTCAGTGATAAATGGCATAATTGGGTGCATTAAACGCAAAAGGCTTTCTAACACATTGATGAGCGTATGACGGGTTCCGCGCTTTTCAGCTTCGCTACTCGCTTCGTTGCTCAGTACTGGCTTAGTTAATTCTAAATACCAGTCGCAGAACTGATTCCACGTAAACTCGTAAATTGTTTGGGCTGCAATATCAAAACGGTAGTCAGACAATGCCTTTTCAAACTCAACAAGTGTTTGCTGGAACTTCGCCCAAATCCAACGATCTGCCAGACTGAGTACCATCTCGCCGCCGTTAGCGCCGGTATCGTGCTCTTCTGTATTCATTAATACAAAGCGCGATGCGTTCCAAATTTTATTACAGAAGTTGCGATAGCCTTCAACGCGAGACATATCAAAATTGATGTCACGGCTGGTGGATGCCATTGCAGCAAACGTGAAACGAAGTGCATCTGTACCGTAGGCATGAATACCGTCAGGGAACTGTTTGCGGGTGCGCTTCACAATTTTTTCTGCTAGCTGAGGCTGCATCATTCCGGCGGTGCGCTTTTCAACAAGAGATTCAAGGTCGATGCCGTCAATCAGGTCGATAGGGTCAAGTACATTGCCTTTCGACTTCGACATTTTATCACCGCTCTCATCGCGAATAAGACCCGTGATATAAATGTCTTTGAATGGAATTTTACCGGTAAACTTCTTCGTCATCATGATCATTCTGGCTACCCAGAAGAAAATAATGTCAAAGCCAGTTACCAATACTGACGAAGGAACAAACGTTTCTAAATCAGGGGTTTCTTTAGGCCATCCCATTGTTGCAAATGGCCATAGTGCACTTGAGAACCAAGTATCAAGTACATCGTTATCTTGTGAAAGCGTTACATCATTGCCAAGGCTGTGTTTGGCACGCACTTCTTCTTCTGTTCGCCCTACGTATACCTTGCCGCTTTCGTCATACCATGCAGGAATTCGATGTCCCCACCAAAGCTGCCTAGAGATGCACCAGTCTTGGATATTGTTCATCCACTGGAAGTAGGTTTTGTTCCAATTCTCTGGTACAAAACGAATCTCTCCACTTTCAACAGCTTCAATGGCTGGCTTAGCAAGTGACTCTACCGCTACATACCACTGGTCGGTAAGATATGGTTCGATAACCGCGCCGGTGCGATCTCCACGAGGCACTTTAAGTTTATGGGGTTCAATCTTAACCAATACGCCTTGGCTGTCTAGGTCGGCAACAATTTGCTTGCGCGCATCGAAGCGATCTAAACCGCGATACGCCTCTGGCGCCTCATCGTTAATTTTGGCATCGTCGGTTAAGATATTGATCATAAGTAAGTCGTGGCGCTTACCCATGTCATAGTCGTTAAAATCGTGAGCCGGCGTTATTTTTACGCAACCGGTTCCAAATTCCATATCTACATAGTCATCAGCAATAATAGGAATTAAACGGCCCGTAATAGGCAGCTTAATGTCTTTGCCGATAAAATCTTGATAACGCTCATCGTCAGGGTGAACGGCTACTGCGGTATCACCTAACATGGTTTCGGGGCGGGTTGTCGCTACCACAAGCTCACCACTGCCATCGGCAAGAGGATAACGCATGTGCCACATATGGCCGTCTTCTTCTTCGTTTAGCACTTCAAGGTCAGAAACGGCTGTGTGAAGAACAGGGTCCCAATTAACTAAGCGTTTACCGCGATAGATAAGCCCTTCTTCGTGCAGTTTTACAAACACTTCGGTCACTGCTGTTGAAAGGTCATCGTCCATAGTAAAGACTTCGCGAGACCAGTCTGGCGAGGTGCCCAATCGACGCATTTGGCTAGTGATTGTGCCGCCACTGTGTTCTTTCCATTCCCAGATCTTTTTAATAAAGTCTTCTCGACCTAGATCGTGGCGAGTTTTGCCCTGAGCGTTTAGCTGGCGTTCAACCACCATTTGCGTAGCAATACCAGCGTGGTCGGTACCCACCTGCCATAGGGTATTGTCACCCTTCATGCGGTGATAGCGAGTAAGTGCATCCATAATGGTTTGCTGGAAACCATGACCCATGTGCAGGCTACCCGTCACATTCGGTGGAGGAAGAAGAATACAATAGGGGTCGCCGCTACCAGATGCTTTAAATAAACCCGCCTCTTCCCATTTTTGGTAGCATTGCTGCTCAATAGACTGCGGTTCGAAGGTTTTATCCATTACTGACTCTCGTTTAAAAGCTGATGTAAAAAAGTTGACGACTGTAGGCGATTTTTGTTGTTTCGCTCAAATCTAGTCATGCACTGTATAGATTTGCGTTGAATAAGCGGTACCAAGTACGCTAAGTCACACAGACTTAAACTGCATATTACATCCAGCTTGCTGATAGTTTTTGTATCTCACCCGCGCTGCTTGCTTAGCATTTTCATCCACGGGCACAAAATCGATGATTTGGCGGTGCTGGTTAGGCGATGACACCATCCCTGAACCCACGTTGACCACCATTTGTCGTCTGGCAACCTGTTCAGGCTGCCAGCATATTTCCACCGGCGTGCCCGCTTGCGGCCCCTCACCATAGAGGTTGTGAGGAACAAAACGGTTCGCCGGTAGTTGCCACAACAATTCATCAACTTCTTCTGCTTGTGCTTGTGTATCACACAGCACGCTAATTTTTTGTTTATTAGCAAACGCGTTTGCAACGACTTCACTGGCTTTACCCGTTACGCCGTTATCGCTAGCACTGAGTTGATAAAAAATAACCTGTGGCATAGAAGATTAATCCTCTAGCTTAATGTCGGCACGATTCATCAAGAATTGTGACAACATAGGTACTGGGCGTCCGGTGGCGCCCTTGTTCTTGCCACTGCGCCATGCTGTTCCCGCAATATCCAGGTGGGCCCAGTTGTATTTTTTCGTAAAGCGGGACAAGAAGCACCCAGCAGTAATACTGCCTGCAGGTCGTCCACCTAGGTTTGTCATATCAGCAAACGGGCTTTCTAGCTGCTCTTGGTAGTCATCCCATAGCGGTAGTCTCCACGCACGATCTGAACTTTGCTCGGAAGCATTTAACAGTTCGTGTGCAAGTGGGTTGTGCGTACTCATGACCGCCGTAGCATGATGACCTAGCGCAATAATTGCCGCGCCTGTGAGCGTTGCCACATCAATGACTAACTCTGGCTCATAACGCTCTACGTAGGTAAGCGCATCGCACAAAACCAGCCTACCTTCGGCGTCGGTGTTAAGTACTTCAACGGTTTGTCCCGACATAGTAGTCAGTATGTCGCCAGGGCGATAGGCGTTGCCACTGGGCATATTTTCACAGCCAGCCAGCACACCAATAATGTTGATTGGCAAATTCAGCGCAGCAATGGTGTGCATGGTTCCCAATACACCGGCAGCGCCGCCCATGTCGTATTTCATTTCATCCATGGCTTCGCCTGGCTTAATTGAAATACCACCGGAATCAAAAGTAAGGCCTTTACCTACCAGTACAATAGGCGCTTGATCTGCAGGACCGCCGCGATGATGCATAATACTCATCATGCTTTCATTTTCTGAACCGCGACCTACAGCCAAATACGCCTGCATGCCTAGTTCGGCCATTTGCGTTTCATCCACCACTTCAGCTGTAACGCTGTCATAACGACTCGCGAGCTCTTGGGCTTGTTTCCACAAATAGTCTGGATTACAGATATTTGGCGGCATATTAGCCACGTCTTTGGTCACCTTAGCACCGCGAGAGATAGCTAGACCATGATCGACGGCGCGCTCACCTACTGTCAATTCACGACGCGTAGGCACATTGAACACGATTTTACGCAGTGGGCGGCGAGGCTCGCCTTTCTTGGTTTTTAACTGTAGAAAAGTGTAAAGAGAGTCTTCAGTAGCTTCTACTGCTTGACGCACTTTCCAGTAGGTATCACGACCTTTTACATGAAGCTCGGTTAAGAAGCACACCGCTTCCATTGAACCCGTTTCATTCAGTGTTTGAATTGTTTTAGCGATAATATTTTTGTACTGCCGCTCGTCTAGCTCTCGCTCTTTGCCACAACCGACAAGAAGCACACGCTCGCTTAATACGTTTGGTACGTTATGCAGTAGCAACATTTGCCCGGCTTTACCTTCAAGGTCGCCGCGGCGCAACAGGTTGCTAATGTAGCCATTGCTAATTTCGTCAAGCTGCTCTGCTACTGCCGTTAATCGGCGTGGTTCAAAGACACCTACAACGATACAGGCACTACGTTGTTTTTCGGGGCTGCCACTTTTTACACTAAACTCCACGATATTACCTCGCTTTTCGTCGTTTATAGTTTGCACGATGACTAAAATCACGTAACGTTTCGCGCTGCTTTATGTTTTAATACGCAGCATAACTTTTTAGTTCACTGCAATTAACGCGTTTGCCAATAAACATAGGTCAATTTTGCGTCAAAACATCATGCAAACGGTTTATGATTGCAGGCAAAACTTGTAAAAACGGTAAGTTTAAACAAAATTGTGCTTTCTTTCACTAAAATTCCTAATTATCCGGGCAGACTGAGATGCTGATATTCCGCTATTTACTTAAGGAAACGCTTAAATCTCAGCTAGCGATTTTCTTTATCTTAATGGCCATTTTTGTCACTTTACGCTTTGTTCGCGTTTTAGGTGACGCTTCTGATGGCGATATCCCAGCCGGGCTCGTTTTAGGCTTTCTAGCGCTTTATGCCCCCATACTATCATCTCTTGTTCTTCCGATAAGCGCTTATCTTGGAATAATGCTGGCTCACGGTCGTTTATACGTCGATAGTGAAATGACCGTCATGCGCGCCTGTGGTATCAGCGAATGGTACATTACCAGAGTGATGCTGTTCTTATCGGTGCTGATCATGATAGTGACTGGTGCAATCACCCTATACTTTTCGCCCCTAGCAGCAGAAAACGAATACCAGCTAAGAGAAAAAGCGCGCAATGAAGCAGGCATTTCCGCCCTAATGCCCGGCCGTTTTCAACAAACCGGGAACGAAAAGGCGGTTATTTTTGCCCACGACGTAGATGAAAACGATAAGCTTCAGCGAGTATTTTTATCGCAAAACCAGAGCGACGATAGCAAAGAGCAAGTTCGTGTGGTTTACGCGCAAAGCGGTGACGTGGCAACCAATGCCGACGGCACCCGAAACCTTATTCTCAAGCAAGGCGTGCAGTATGAAGGCGCTCAATCGGGTAAGGCCTATCGAAAAGTAGAATTTGACGAATATCAGATTCAAATTGCAGATAAGCCCGCTGAAGAGCCTCGCAAAAAAGTAAGCGTTTTGCCCACGGTAGAGTTATGGAACGACAGCAGTATTGAAGCACGAGCAGAATTGCAGTGGCGCATTGCTATTCCACTGTCCATCCCGTTTTTAGTACTCATTGCTGTGCCGTTAAGTGCCGTTGACCCCAGACAAGGTCGCTTTGGAAAAATGTTCCCTGCCATTCTTCTTTATCTGGGCTACTTCTTATTATTGCTGGCTAGCCGCCGCGTATTAGAAGATGGAAAAATGCCTCCCCAGCTGGGCTTATGGTGGGTTCATGCTGTCATGTTGGTTATTGGGTTTGTGTTAATTGTGCGCGATAGGAAAACCGGCACGCAGCTGCGCGCTTGGGTACTGGGGAAAAAATAAATGTTCAAAATCCTCGACTTATATGTCGCTCGCACATTACTTGGCACGGTAACCGTAACCTTAAGCGTGTTAATTGGCCTAAGCGCTCTCATCAAATTTGTAGAGCAGCTACGAAAAATTGGCGAGGGCGACTATGACATGCTCGTTGCCTTTCTCTACGTGATACTGAGCTTACCTCGTGACCTAGAGCAGTTTTTTCCTATGGCTACCCTACTCGGTGGTTTAATAGGCATGGGTGTACTTGCCAGCAACAGCGAACTGGTAGTGATGCAGGCTGCAGGATTAAGCCGGTGGAATATCATTAACTCTGCCATGAAATCCACCCTCGTGATGATCCTTGTGGTAATGGCAGTAGGCGAATGGGTAACCCCCGTGAGCGAAACAAAAGCCAAACAAATTCGCACCGAAGCTATTTCTGGGGGAAGCTTGTTTTCGTCTGATAAGCTGGTATGGGCGAAAGATGGAGAACGTTTTGTCAGCATTGGCCAGGTAGTGAGCCAAGACGCATTAAAAGACATTCGCATTTATACCTTCAACCCAGACCTCTCCTTACAAAGCATCAGCTATGCAAATTCAGGGACATTTGATGATGACGGGTGGTGGCTAAATAATGTCGATGTCACGTCGTTTACCGAGCAACAAATTACCAGCGAAAGTTTTGAAAGAAAGCGTTGGAATTCAACACTTACACCAGACAAATTGGGCATTGTGGCTGTAAAACCAGAGGCGTTATCGATTACCGGGCTTGTTGATTACGTCAATTACTTAAAAAGTAACGATCAAGACCCTGCTCGCTACGAACTGGCCCTTTGGCGCAAAATACTCCAACCGGTATCTGTGGGTGTTATGTTGCTCATGGCGCTGTCTTTTATCTTTGGTCCACTGAGAAGCGTGACCATGGGTGCTCGAGTTATTATGGGCGTGCTGACAGGCTTTGGATTCTTTATTTTAAATGAAGTGTTCGGCCCGGTGAGTTTAGTCTATCAACTGCCGCCCTTCTTAGGCGCCATTTTACCGAGCCTTTTGTTCGCTGCCATTGCGGGAATAATGCTCAGGCGCTAGAGCATAACGATTTACTCAAATTTGGTTCTATCTATTTAGCGCTAGGCCGTTTTGGGGCTAATCGGTTTGAAGCGAAGGCAGCCTGACTGCCCTCCCTTAGTTTCCGTTATTCTTTCTTCGAATCAACTACCAGCTTTTGTGATCATTAGCTTCTTTAGACAGCTTTAACACCTCTGTTTTTGCTAGCCTATCTTGAAGTGACTGCTTTTCTTTAAAATCAAATAGAACCAATAACGTACCTAGTCCGAAAAGCGAGCCGACCAAGCGCGTTATCAGGCGGGTCATTGTTACCGGCTCTTCTACCGTGCTAAATATGCGTAAACGCCATGCTCGCATGCCCAACGTTTGGCCACCGCGCTTCCAAAACCACAAGAAGAAACCCGCTACCCAAAGCCCTACCCAGCTTTGAATTAATAGCTTATACCCCGTAGAAGCTTGAATGAGGTCTGCTGGCTCAGCAAAGCCCTGCATATCGAGCCCGCCATTTTTAAGCATGACGATTAGCGTCACTATCATCACCATTGCTGCACACATACCTACCGCAACCGCGACGAGCACGTCATATATCATGGCAGCAAGGCGTCTAAAAAAACCTGCCCTCTCACCAAAATCATTGGCAGGCTGGGCCGTATCCGACTCAGCGCTCGCACTTTTTTCGCTTTTCTCACTTTTATTGCGAACTCGTTGTTGAGATCTCGTTTTGTTTTTGGCCACGGTATTCTCTTTTCACTACTCAGGAGCTGACATTATCACGGTGTAGTGTGACACAAGCTTGAGTTTGCATAAACACACACACCGCTCAATTACGTGCTTTTCATATTTATTGGGCTTTAAAGCTACGCGATTTATCAAAAAAAGGGCTAACCCTAAAAGCACTTAGAGCGTTTTAAATACACAATGAATAAGAAGCGAATAGAAGAGACAGGCACGACACACATGCACGACACACAAAATATGTGCTAGCAATTCTCAGGAAGCAATGACAATTGCACAAAGCATGCTATTGTCATTCTTACTGGTTTTTGCATCTTTTAGTGCATCTAGATGCGCGCGACGATCGTTATATATTAAAAACGTGTAAGTCTTATTATGGCTAACATGGCTAACAACAATAAATAAACGTGCGGCAACGGGCCTAGCCCACATAGCTGTACTCAAGGAGCCAAAATGGAGCACGAAATTCTGTTTCCGCTGTTATGTAAAACTGCTGAAGGCAATAAAACCGCCTTTGCCGAGCTTTATAAAACAACCAGTTCACAACTATACGCTGTAGCACTTAAAATGCTTAAGCGGCCAGAACTTGCGGATGAAGCAACGCAAGATGCCTACATAAAAATTTGGCACAATGCAGGGAGCTATCAACGAACTAAAGGTACCGTATTAACGTGGATGGTGAGCATTGTGCGCTATCGAGCACTCGATTTGATGCGCTACCACAATGTTCGCAATGAAGTTGAACTAACTGAAGATGCTACCGCTATTCCAGACACTCCACAGGCTTTTAAGTTAGGCGGCGAGCAGGAGAAACTCGCCGCTTGCCTAGATGAACTCGACGGACCACAACGACAAGCGATCCACCTGGCTTACATTAATGGCTTTTCTCATCAGGAGGTGGTGAATTATTTATCGTCGCCGCTAGGCACAATAAAAAGCTGGATTCGAAGAGGATTACAAAGCCTTCAAAGGTGCTTATCGCTATGAATTATTTAAAAGAAGAAACGCTTAACGCGCTTGCAGCGGAATATGTGGTGGGGACACTACGAGGAAAGGCCCGCGTTCGTTATCAAAAATTGATGATGCAGTATCAAGCGGTGAGCGACGCCACTGCGCAATGGGAACAGTATTTAGCGGGTTTCAACGATGCGGTTACCCCCATTCAACCGCCAGAACGAGTATGGGAAGTGATTCAACAGCGTTTGGGGCATTCAGATTCTAAAGACACATCAGCGCAAATTGTTGATTTTGAGCGTGCGAAACGCAATCGCTGGAGAGGCTTGTCTGCACTGTCTACCGCTGCTGCATTAGTACTTGCTGTGTTGCTTGTGGTCATGCAACCTTCTCCTGTTGATGAAGTGTCGCATATTGCTGTGGTGAATAACGCGGATAACACCCCACTGTGGGTGATTGAAGTATCACCAAGCACGTTAGACGTTAAAGTGACTGATGCCTTCACTGCACTTGCTGATAAAGACTACGAACTATGGATGGTTCCTGCAAATGGTGAAGCGCCAATATCACTTGGATTGATGCCTGAACTGGGCGGCGATAGTAGAAATACGCCAGACATATTACTTGATAGCAGCATAGCAGCCCTTGCGATCAGTTTAGAAGAGCCAGGCGGCTCTAAAACTGGTTCGCCAACCGAAGTACTTTATATCGCGCCAATCTTGTCGGTATAAAATATTTTTCAACTGCTCTAAAGGCCGCATTTTTACTGACAAAAAATGCGGCCTTTTCTTTTTATTTACCTTTTTTAACTAATTATTTTCATTCTTTTTGCTTTTTTTGCATCTAATAGCGCATCTCACTCGTTTAACTCTATGAACTCATCAAACAGAGAGATACACAATGACAATCTTAAAACGCAAAACACTATCGGTTGCAATAGCTCTCACTTGCGCTGCCGTTACTGCTGGTGCCTTCGCATCAAGTCACAGAGAAGCGCCAAACATTACACGCGCACCTGCTGTAGACAGCACAGATTTTTACGCTTTTAACAGTTATGAAGAAGGCCGCGACGGCTACGTAACCTTTATCGCCAACTATATTCCACTGCAAGATGCTTACGGTGGTCCAAATTATTTTGCTATGGATCCAAACGCGCACTATGCCATTCACATCGATAGCGATGGTGATGCCGTTGAAGACGTAAGCTTTGTATTTAATTTCACAAATATGCTTGCGGCCGATAACGAAGGCATTGCCCTTCCGATTGGTCCAGAAGGCAACCAAAAAATGGTGAAAGTACCGCTTAAAAACATTGGTGGTATTAGCGCTGATGATTCAAGCGCGGCAAACTTCTCTGAAATGTACTCGCTTACGATGGTTTCTGGCGACATGCAGAGCGGCGAGCGCACTACATTAACGCCAGCTATGGGCGATATGTTTAAAAAGCCGCTTGATTATATTGGTAATAAAACCTTCACCAGTGAAGCTGAATATGCTCGATATGCAGAAAGCTTTATCTACTCGTTTGCTATTCCTGGCTGTGATGACATGGCTCGCGTATTCGTAGGTCAGCGTAAAGACCCCTTTGTAGTTAACCTTGGTAAAACATTCGACTTGGTAAATTATGTACCTGTTGAAGGTGATAGTGCACCGGGTGCTGGCGATGGAGAAGGTTTCCCAGGTGGTATTACACAAAGTGAAAACAATGATGACTTACTAGATAAAAACGTAACGTCACTATCTGTTGAAGTGCCTGCTGCGTGCGTAACCGGTGATGGCAACGGCGTAATAGGTAGCTGGACTACAGCAAGCTTGCCACAAGCAACAATCCTAAACCCGGATGCAACCTTCGCAAAACCATCAGTAAGTGGTGGTGCAATGACACAGGTATCTCGTTTAGGCAGCCCGCTAGTGAATGAATTAGTTATCGGTATTGGTGACAAAGATACGTTCTCAAGTGCGCACCCAAGTGATGACGGTCAGTTCGCTGATTACGTTACTCACCCATCGCTACCAGAGCTACTCAACATCTTATTTAAAGACGCGGTTAACACCACGCTAGGAACGGATATTGAGACACTAGCGCCAACAAATTTCCCGAGAACCGACTTGGTAACAGCGTTCCTTACTGGGTTCCCTGGTGTTAACCAGCAAGCAACGGTAACACCGTCTGAAATGCTTCGTTTAAACACGGGTATTCCAGCCACACCAGCAGCGTCACAATCGGCATTTGGTGTAGCAGGCGATGATTTAGCTGGCTTCCCTAACGGTCGTCGTCCAGGTGATGATGTTGTGGATATTGCGCTTCGCGTAGTGATGGGTCGTCTGTGCTACCCAATTCCAGTAGCAGGTGAAGATACAGACCTAGGTTTGTGTGCACCTGAAGATGCAAGCGTAGGTACAGTGCCATTTACCGACGGTGCACCTGTAGATGCAAGCATGATTGATTCATCATTCCCATACCTAAGAACGCCTATTGCTGGCTCTGAGTAAGGAGCACAACTATGAATAAACCTATTGAGAAAAAATCAAATAGAAGCATTCATCGAATTTGGATCGCTACATCGTTGGCACTAGCTCTATCGGGTTGTTTTGATAGTGATGATGACAACAAAGCGCCTGAAATCAATGAAGCACCTGTTGCAGTAGATGACATGCTGACAACGCAGGCAGACATTGCATTTGAAGGGACGCTTAGCGCGTCTGACCCTGAAAACGATCCACTTTCGTTTGCATTAGAAGAAGATGGTTCGTTAGGTTCAGCCGCTGTAAACGCAGACGGTAGTTTCACCTACACGCCTAACGCTCAGGTAACAGGCTCAGACAGCTTTACCTTTAGTGTTAGCGATAGCTTTAATCAGAAGGTGACTGGAACCGTCACTGTGACAATTGAAGCTCAGCAACTATCAGTAACAAGCTACACCAGAGCGGCATTTAATCAAGCCCCAACTGATGAGCCTCTTCCAGTCAATGGACGGGAGTTTACTCAGGATGCTGATGATGCAGCGTTTGACGATCTATTAATCGATTAGACTGTCTTTTATAAATTAGGCTGTCTTTTATTAATTAGACTGTCTTTTATCAACTAGATTAAACAACAATCTTTTTGACAGCACGGAATAAAAGACTGATTAGTAAATCGTTGTAAAAGAGCATAACCGCAAGGCCAAGGATGGCCTTTTTTTTTAGGGAATTTTCATGTTCAAACCTCTATCTTCATGTGTCACTTTCTGTTCTTTTGTAATCACGGCAAGCGCTTCATTTCTGCTTTCAATACCAACAATAGTTAATGCAGAACCTTTAAGTAACAACGCTACACAAGAAGTATCTAAAGACACCATCATTGCCACTTGGCAACCTACTACCACAACACTTTCTACTATTTCTGATGCAGAGAAACTTTTGACCGCAAGTCGTTTCTTATCAGCATCGGGAAATGAACGCCAGCAAGTTATCCAGTTCGTGAATAGACTTCGTTCATCAAAGGCAGAACTTAGCTACGAGCAGCGACAGCGCCTGGTAATACTCGAAGCCAGGTTGATGCAAGGCGTACATAAATTCGATGACGCTCTTCAACATCTGAATACCATTGATACCGCGCACTCTGGGGCTGCGCAGTTACTACTGGCAGATATCAACATTCAGCGAGGTCAAGGCGACAAGGCGAAACAACACTGCGAACAGCTAATGGGCAAAACCAGCTTTCTTCTTGCTTTTGGTTGTGTGCTAAATGCCGATTTCTCCATAGCGCCTTCAGAAGATGTATATAACAAACTGCAAAAGTTTGAGCGTTACTCATCACTTACGAATGCTGAATCGATTAATGAAGCTGAATATCTATGGTATAGAGAAACCCTAGCAAGCATGGCGCTAGCACTTGAGAAGCCTAATCTTGCCGTTCAGCAGCTATCAGAATTTACTTTATCAACGCTGCCAGTAAGTGCTTTGATAACATGGGCCGATGCCCATTACGCCACGGGGCAATATGACACTATAACGACAGTGCTTGGCCAAGAAGTCAGTGATATATCCCGCTTAGACGATGCACTGTTGTTAAGATGGGTGAAAGCACAAAAGGCCCTAAACTTAGATGACACAAAAGAGATGCGCCTTTTAAGTAAGCGCATGCAAATAAGAGCATGGCGAGAGGACACATCACATGCTGCCCAAGTAGCAAGCTATTACCTAGATGTAGATTATCAGCCACAGCTAGCGATAAAGTTTGCTCGCCTAAACTGGGAATATGCCCAAACCAAACACGATGAACATTTATTGAAACGAGCAGAACATGCCCTGAGCACGAAGGACGCAGAAGCTGCTCAAGCAACACATGTCTCTGAGGCTTCTTAGAGCTTTCAGGTTTCTCAGACATCTCAAATCACTGAGAGCTAGGGCGTTTTTACAGTTAAGCTAACGGAGTTAGAGCTAGGTTATGCAACGAGCAGTATTATTTTTCTTCATTTTTTTTAGCACACAGTGCGTGTCTCATGAGTTGAGCAGTGGCTATCTTACACTGAACCAGCAGGAAGCTGGCGTGTTTCAGGGCGAGTTATTACTCAAGCCAGAAGACATCGGCCAAGCCGCTAATTTAGACACCAATAATGACGGCAAGCTATTGTGGAGTGAAGTGTTAGCGAATCAACAACAGGCTGCCGCCTATATTGCCAACGCGCTACAGATAAAGCAGGGAAGCGGCAAGTGCCGTGTTTCTGCTGCCTCTCCCACTACGCGTTCTATCTCCGCCGAATCTCTTGTCGTTTATCCTTTGTCGGTTAACTGCCAAGCGCGTAGCAATGGAGACGGCAGTGAAGAGAGCAGTAAAGACAGCAGAGTAATCAGCATTAGCTACGAGGGTATTTTTGACATATCGCCAACCCATAAGCTTCTTACTACGGTAAATGTGCAAGATGAAACCCTGACATCGGTGATTGCCGAAGACAAACGCATACTTACCCTGACGCCTAAAGCACTGTCTACCGCGTCGCAATTTTTTGAAATGGTATACCAAGGCATTTGGCATATTTTTATTGGTCTGGACCATATTCTTTTTCTCGTGGCGACCTTGCTTACTGTGAACCTAGCACGACATCAACGCTCATGGAAAAAAGAGGACAAGAAGCGCGATATTGTTAAAAACACGGTAATTTTAGTGAGTGCCTTCACCCTAGCTCATTCTATTACGCTTACCGCTACCGCCCTTGATATCATTACGCTAGACAGCAGGTGGGTAGAGCTGGGCATTGCAATTTCCGTTATGCTAACAGCACTGAACAATATATTTCCGGTGGTATTTAGGCTCGGCTTTTTAACCTTCGGCTTCGGCCTTCTTCACGGCATGGGCTTTGCCAGCGTATTTGCTGAATTAAACGCACAATCAAACAGCCTAGTACTGAGCGTGGCCGCATTTAATATTGGCGTTGAAGTTGGGCAGCTAGCCATCGTATCCCTACTGCTGCCCCTACTGGTATTAATGCGAAACTGGCACGTGTATGCCAAAACCATCATGCCTATCGCCTCATCAGTCATCGCGATTATTGCATTAAACTGGACTTTACAGCGCTGGTAACCTCAAAAGAAAACGCCCCTGTTTGATATCTATTTCAAACGGGGGCGTTTCATTATTTGTCGCTTTGTTCAACCTATGCCGATTTTACAAACTCTCTAAATCGTACACGCCTTGCTTAGAAAGCTTTTCATTTAACGGCGCAATTCGCTCGTTAAATAAGGTTTGCAGCTTCAACTTATATTGCTGCCATTTTGTTTCAAGGTCATCTAACCGCTTAAGCGCGCCGGCTTGCGCTGGTGCACCCGTACTATCAAAGTTATCCATTAAAAAGCGTACTTGTCTGTCGAGCATATTTGGCCAGTTAATATCATCTTCGAAGGTTTGATGTTCAGGCTGAATAACTAACGATTCCCATTTATCTATTTCACTCACAATGCTATCGATGGAAGTTGACACATCGTTCGCTAGCATGACGTTAGACGCTGCCACATGCTTAAGCCGGTCACGGACATCACGGGCTTTTTGAAGGTGGGCGAATAATTCATTGAGCACATCTTCACTCGCCTGAATACTTTGCTCTACTTTTTGTAATTCCGCAGGCTGAGCATTTTCTCTTGGGTCGGGCAACACGTTAAAGGGGCGCGTTTGCGACACCTCGCCTACCGTGATTGTTGCCTTGTATTCCCCCGGCATCACTCTCGCGGCATTCCAGCCACCGAATAATTTTACGTTATCAATACAATTAAGGGGCTGACGACGTAAATCCCACTCAAAAGCGTTAAATCCAGCATCGGTAGGTGGATGCGTAAACTTCAACGGACTGCGAATGTCTTCATTTCCTTTCGCGCATTTTTCAAACGCACTTGCTGAAGAAGATAACGCCCGCACCAATTGGTTGTTGGTATCAAATATATCTATTCGAAGGGTTTCGTCTTCATCTAACGCCTCATTTAAGAAGTAGCGAAATGTAGCTCCTCTCGCAGGGTTTTCTGCTTCTAATTGACCACTTATATTGCCTCCAGCTAGAAGGCGTACCCCATCAACTGGGCTAAACTGGAACAACGCTTCATCAACCAAGGTATTGTTAGCCTCGCGAAGTGGCGCTATGTCGTCCAATATCCAAAAGCCCCGCCCTTGAGTAGCAACCACCAAGTCATCGCCTTTCACCTTGAGGTCGGTTATTGCCACCGGCGGTAAGTTGAGCGAAAGCTTTTGCCAATTTTTACCATCATCAAAGCTGATGAACATTCCGCTTTCTGTGCCGGCAAACAACATGCCTTCTTGCTGACTATCTTCACGAACCACTCTTACAAAAGCGTCTTCCGGTAAGCCTTTATCGATGCGAGTCCAGCGTTTACCGTAATTCGTCGTTTTATAAATATACGGACTGTAGTCGTTAAGCTTGTAACCAGTAACCGCTACATAGGCTTTTCCTTCGGCGTGAGGGCTTAGCTCTATGGCATTTACCTGCGCTTCTTTTTTATGGGGCGTAATATCTGTCCAGTTTTCGCCTTCATCTTTAGTGAGATGCAGCTTACCATCATCGGCGCCAACCCAGAGTTCACCAGCATTAACAGGCGATTCAGCAATATAGAAAACCGTATTGTAATATTCAGCGCCCGCCTGCTCGTTAGTAATAGGACCGCCATTTAGCCCCTGCTTTTCAGCATCGTTACGGGTAAGGTCGGGGCTAATTTCTTGCCAATTTACGCCTCTGCCAGTGGTTTTTAGTATCATCTGTGTTCCGTAATACACCGTATCAGGGTCGTGTTTTGATACTAAAACTGGCGCATTCCAATTAGTGCGATACTTTTGGTCTTTTGCATTACGTCCAAACACGTATTCAGGGTAAGGCATGATAGGACGGGTTAACCCACTGCTTCTATCAAATTCAGTAAGCGTACCGTTAATGGTAGTCGCGTATATAAGCGTGGGATCATCGGCATTAAACGCAATATGAGCGCTCTCACCACCGCCAACGGCAAACTGTTCCTCTATGCCTATGCCGCTATCGAAGGTAGCAGATGGCGTCGCCATGGTGGTATTGTCTTGCTGGCCACCATATACATAGTAGGGTTTAAGGTTATCTGTGGTCACACGGTAAAACTGTGCGGTAGGTTGATTATAAATGCTCGACCACGACTCTCCACCATCAAAGGTGATGGTTGCGCCGCCATCGTTAGCGTTGATCATGTTTAGGCTATCTTCTGGATTAATCCACATGTCATGGGTATCACCGTGGGGCAACGACTTTATTTCAAAGGTTTTGCCACCGTCGATGGATTTGTGTAGCTGAACATTCATCACATAAAGCGTGTTGTCGTCGTTAGGGTCTACTTTGATATGATTGTAGTACCACGCCCTGGCTTTCAGAATGTTGTCGTCATTCAGTAATGTCCACGTTGCACCCGCATCGTCACTGCGATACAAGCCGCCCTCATCGGCCTCAATAATGGCGTACAAACGCTTAGGATTAGAGGGTGATACATCAATACCGACTTTGCCAATGAGCGTAGGCAAGCCTTTTTCAAGTTGCTCCCATGTTTCTCCGCTATCGGTAGACTTGTAAATACCACCGCCTTCACCACCAGATTTTATAAACCAAGGGGTTCTGCCGTGATGCCACATACTGGCGTAGAGTACTCTGGGGTTAGACGGATCTAAGGCTAAATCCGCGGCCCCTGTATCGCCATTCACTTTTAAAACGTGTTGCCACGTTTTGCCGCCGTCAGTGGTTTTAAAAATACCCCGCTGCTCATTAGCCGACCAAATATTGCCCTGAACTGCAGCCCAAGCAATATCTGGATTAGTGGGGTGAATACGTATTTTTGGAATTTGACCGCGATGTTCTAAACCAACGAGTTCCCACGTTTCACCGGCATCACTAGACTTATAAATACCCTTACCGTGGCTTGTGGTTACACCTCGAATAGGACCTTCGCCAGTGCCAACATAAATAACGTTATTGTCTGAGGGCGCAACGGCAATAGCACCAATGCTCCCTACAGCGAAATGTTCATCCGAAATTGGCTTCCACGACAATCCCGCATTAGTGGTTTTCCACACCCCTCCACCTGCTGTGCCCATGTAATAAAGCTGAGGTTTTCCATCAACTCCGGCAACGGCGACAGAGCGACCGCCGCGATATGGACCTATAAATCGGTACTCCATGTTGTCGAAAAGCTCTGCGCTGACGGTTTCTTCTAATGCACTGGTTGAAAATGATGTACTTAGCAGTGTGGTGATAGACACAACTAAAGCTGCTAATGGTCGCAGTGATTTCATCTTTGAACGCCTTTTTTGTTTTCAATAAAAACTGACACGGACCGTTTTTATCAATATTTATTTTTGGTGGGACTCTATACTGCAATGGAGTCAAGCCAAAGGCAAAGGCTTTAGGGCCGATTAACGCAAGGTAAGGGGTTTTGAAAGAATCATTGTGTATACCGAGTGTCGGCGTGAAAACAAAAGCTAGGTGAATATAGTGTCGAGCGTGGCTTTCATAACGTCTGTATTTGCTTCAAGACCAGTCCAATATTTGATACTCAAACGCCCTTGGTTTACCAGCATCTCCAACCCATTAATGGTTTGGCACCCCCTATTTTTCGCAGTTTTGAGTAGATTTGTCTCTGGAGGATTTGGGATAACATCTGCAACAACAGTGTGCGAATCCATGAGCGATAGATTAATATTAACGTGCTGGCTCGTGTGTGGATATAACCCGATAGTTGTGCAGTTCACTAGAATATCGATGTTTTGTTCTACGGCAACGGTGTGGTCCCACTCAATAAAATACGCCTTCGCTGACGTATTTTGATTGATCAAACTCACTAAATCTCGGCCACGGTCAGTATTTCTATTAACAATGCCAATATTTTCTACTCCGGCTAACGCCAACTCAACGGAAATTGCTCTTGCAGCACCACCCGCGCCTAAAATTAACACCCGTTTGTCCTTGATATCTAAGATATCGGTGAGTCCTATCAAGAATCCTTTGCCGTCAGTATTCTCGCCTATATACAGGCCGTCTCTTTCTACCACTGTGTTAACCGCGCCTATTAGCTTCGCAGAATCGCCCAAACCATCGAGATGCTCGATAATCGAGACTTTATGCGGAACTGAGCAGTTAAACCCTTTCCAACCCATTGCTTTTGCGCCTTTTACTGCATCGTTTAGATTAGACGGAGAGACTTCACAGTTTATGTACCGCCAATCTATCCCCAAATCTTTATAGGCTTCTTCTATCATGGCAACCGTTGGATTTTCAGATGCGCCCTGAGAAAAGGAGCCTGTTATGCTTGATAAAAAGTGCAATGACATATTTTCCTCCTGCTAAGGCGTTAAGTTCTCTGTTTTGCTTTGAGGTCAAAAATAGCGTAAGACGCTACAATTAAAAAACACCCTGCCGGCACAATATAGGAAAACGCAGCACTATAGTTGTCGATAAATGAAGCCTGTAGTAGTGGTATTAATGCCCCACCAAGGATAGCCATTACAAGACCTGCTGCACCAAATTTTGCGTCATCTTTTAAACCATGTAGCGCTACCGCATAAATGGTGGGAAACATCAAAGACAGGCAAGCTGATATTCCAATTAACGCCCATATTCCATATTCATTCGGCATGGCTACCATACAGACGCAAAACGCAGAGGCCGTCATTGCCATTATTGTAAGAAGCAATGCGGGTCTAATAAAACCCATTATCCATGTCATCACAAAACGGGATACGAGAAAAACCAACATACTGTATTGAAGAACTTTGCCTCCAGATATTTCATCTCCCCCTTGCACCTCCATCACGTATTGAATGGTGAAAGTCCAAACACAAGTTTGAGCCGCAACGTTGAAAAACTGAGCCACAACACCAAAGCGATAATGGCGATTTTTAAACAGCCTTTTGACCGTTGCCCTAAAATCTACTTTCGAACTAGATTCCTGCGCCTGACAGACTGTAGGCGTTTTCGTCATCGCAATTGCCAACCAAATAACGACAAGCACACAGGCAAACCCTACATAGGGCACCATTACTGCTTCTAATTCCGCACTCATCACCGCAATGATTTGCTCTGCGCTCATACTACTTCGCTCGTCAGCCGTTGCTTGGTTTAGTTGAGGCAGAATTAGCGTTGCCGCTAAAAATACACCTAAGTTAGTACCAACGGGATTGAATGATTGAGCAAAGTTTAAACGGCGCGTTGCCGTGACTTCGCTTCCCATACGCATAACGTAAGGGTTTGCTGAGGTCTCTAAAATCGATAACCCACCCGCTAAAATAAAAAGCGCAGCGAGAAAAAAGCCATACGTCATCATCTGGCTTGCAGGGTAAAACATAAACGCACCAACGATGGCACACCCCAAGCCCGTCAGAACCCCTGTTTTATAGGAAAACCGCTTGTTAATGAATGCAGCAGGGATCGCCAAACAAAAGTAAGCACCATAATAAGAAAATTGAACGAGAGCCGATTGAAGTGACGACATAGTAAAAATTTTACTGAACACTTTAACCAACGGGTCGGTCATATTTGCCGCAGTACCCCACGCTGCAAAACACACCGTAAGGAGAATAAAAGGCAGTAACATATCGCGGGAAACTAAGGGGGCTTTTTGTTGCATGGGTTACGGTCGCATGTTAATTTTTGGTTAACGCATTTAAACAACAAAAAAATACCGTGTCAATAAATCAACTTTATTTATTTAATTGATTAACTCCGGATTAACCTAATGAGCCTATTTTCATAGAGCAGCATTTACCTTGTGTGTGGTATTTTCAATCTCCCTACCGTTGAAGTAAGCATAATGACCTATAAAATAAAATCCCAGCAATCGTCTCGCAACAGCCGAGGCCAATCCGGTCTCAGGGTGCAAAATGAGCGCAAAATCATGTCTCTCATTCGTCAACATAATGCATTGCCAAAAGCCGAAATCGCCAATAAAACTGGACTTTCTGCACAAGCAGTCACGGTTATAATTAAGCGCTTAGAAGAAGAAGAGCTTTTAGTTCGAAAAACTCCACAGCGGGGCCGGGTAGGTCAACCTCTAGTGCCCTTTTCGCTGAATTCAGAGGGTGCCTTTGGTATTGGACTAAAGGTAGGAAGACGAAGCTTCGACCTGACATTAATTGACTTAAATGGCAATGTTCGCGCCACGCTTCATGAAAACTTCCAATATCCCAGCGTTACAAAATTATTATCGTTTTTAGAAAAGGGCATTGAAGCCTTAACACTAGGTTTAAGCGACAAGCTACGAGAGAGAATAATGGGCGTAGGTGTGGCAACCCCCTATGAAATATGGAGTTGGGCTGAAGAGGCTGGCGCACCTTCTAACATTCTTGATGAATGGCGAGATTTTGATTTCACAAAAGGAATCAAGAGTATTATCAACTTGCCAGTGTATGTATGCAACGATGATACCGCAGCCTGCTCTGCAGAGTTGAGTTTCGGCAACCCCGGTCATTTTAATGATTTCATGTACGTTTTTATTGGCACCTTCATTGGCGGAGGAGTGGTTATTAACGGCTCTCTCCTCACAGGTAAAAGGGGTAACGCTGGTGCGATTGGTTCGTTGCCCCAGCCAATACTAAACAAACAAGGGCAACTCTCCTCACAGCAACTTATCATGCAATCATCGTTGTATATTCTTGAAAAGATGTTAGTCGATGCCGGCTACGATGGAAAAGCACTTTGGCAATCCAGTGAATATTGGGGAGAGTTAGGCCCAACCCTTGATGACTGGATAGACAAAGTGGCTGATGGCCTCGCTTATGCGGCGCTGTGCTCGATGGCTATTTTTGATTTTGAAGCTATTGTTATTGATGGCGCGATCCCGGCCCCAGTTCGAGAAAAGATAATTAGGGCTACAGCCGAGAAGATCAGTTTAGCCGATACTAGAGGCCTATCTCCTTGCCAAATAGTGAATGGTACGATCGGCGGTAAAGCTCAGTCCATCGGATGCGCTAACCTACCGTTATTAGTCAACTTTTCTCAAGACAGCCAAAACTTATTTAACTAAGCCTTTACCCTCTCTTATTGACTACCGGCAAGCCGCATAACGCGGCTTGTTTTCTTTGCATTTTCCACCGATGTCAAAACTGTTGCGATAACGGTCAATAATTCAGTTCAAAAAATATTAAATAATATTAGTTGATTTATTAATTTCATTAATCTACATTTCGTTAACAATCTTGTTACCACTGTTAACACAAAGGCATATTTTCAATTAACAGGATTTACTTACACTAAGAAATTAATCATAAGAGGGACACACTATGAAATGCTCAACCAAAATTACACTTATCGCGGCCGCCGTCACTGCGTCTATTTCACAATCATCCATAGCACAAACCGCCGAGGAAGAAGCCAGTAAACCTAGCAGCTTAGATTTTGAGCAAATCATTGTTACCGGTACGTCTCGACCAAAAGAGAAAATTGAATCTACTAACGCTATGACAACGTTCGGTGAAGAAAAACTAGAGCGTTTGGCCCCTTATAGTGTGGGTGAGTTGGTACGAAGTATTCCAGGATTTCATGCAGAAGACACGGGGGGTGAAACAGGTAACAACGTGGCTCCTCGTGGTTTTCCTCTTTCAACGCAAACTGAATTTACCGCTCTACTTCGCGATGGCATGACGGTTTTTTATAACCAAGATGTTTTATTTTCACAAAACGACCGCTTTACTCGCCTTTCTAATTTTATAGGTAATGTTGAAGCCATTAGAGGCGGTGCATCCTCTATTTTCGTAGGTAGTGCACCAGCCGGATTCATCAACTTTTTATCACGTGAAGGCGGTGATGATACTGAGGGAGATGTATTTTTTGAAACTAACAGCAACAATCGTTTGGGGGCCCAAGCGTGGGTGAGCGGCTCGATTAACGAGCAAACTGTGTATGCCATTGGCGGGTGGTATCGAAAAGGCGATTCTGCTCGCGACCCGGGCTATACCGCCAACCAAGGTGGAGAGCTAAACGCTAATGTAAAATACTTTTTCGAAGACGCGAGCGGCTTTACTCGGTTCGAGTTTAATAAACAAAACGATAAGTCGTTTTTCTTTATTCCCCAACCTCTTACAGGCTCTACAACTGACGCTCAAACGATCCCTGGAGGTATGGATATTCGTGACGGCACAACAGGCAACTCTGCAGGTGCGCGCCTGCTGCGTTTGGCAAACACGCCTAGTGGCGACATAGACTTAGATGTTACCGACGGTAACTTCGCCGACGTTACTTACTTCGGTAATACGACGGAAGTAGAGCTTAATGATGCTTGGACGTTTTCAAACCAAGTTCGCTACACGGATATGCTGACAACCTTTACAGGCATAATTAATGTTGGCAATGCTGAATCACTTTCTGGCAAAGCACAGGCTATTTTCGATAGCAACGAGCAGGCACTTGCCGACGCGGTATTTGGTGGTGAATTAAATTATCGTGTCGTCGACGCTGGTACCGGATTTGAGTTAGCGAACAACAGTAATGTTGATAGCTTTAACACCAATGGTTTTGGTATTAATGCTGGATTCTGGCATCGCCGTTTTGAAGGGGACAACTTACAAAACGAAACAAAAATGCGCCATATTTATGAGGGTTTTGATGAGGGTACATTCTATTCTACTTTCGGTTTGTTCGTATCGAATATAAATGGACATGTAACTGACTATCGCATTAACACACTGCAATCTGTTGAGCCGTTGCCACAACGCCTCGATATCGCCTTCATAGATGCCGAAGGAAATGATATTGCAAGTGGAACCTATAAAGGCATACAAGCCGGTTCTCATGGTTTTGCTAACATTGTTTACAATGAGTCAACCATTGCGCCTTATGCCGACTTTGAATATGAGATTGATGATTTAACCTTAAACCTTGGTGCGCGATATGAAACATTGAGAGCCAATGGTGAAGCGGAAAATCCGGGGAATTATGAAATTAGCAGCTTTACAACCGACTCGGATCCGGTGAATGGCAATATCATTCTTCCCTTTGGTGCAGGGACATACAGAAATTTTGATGTTGAATACAACGAATTAGCGTGGACAGTCGCCGCAAACTACATAGTCAATGAGGATTTTGCTGTATTTACGCGATATGCAGATGGCTTCCGTATGCCAGATGTAGACAAATACATGGCGATTACAGACCTGTCGAGTCAAGAGGAGATAGACGAGTTTAATCGCTCTGAACGTCGAGAAACACAGCCTGCATCTACAGTAATGGCCGAACTGGGCTTTAAATATAACTCAGGCGACGTTGCAGCGTTCTTAACAGGTTATTATGCTGCGGCAGACGATTTATTCTTTAACGTTCCTACGGTGGTAGATAATCAGGTAGTACAACGCCAAGCATTCCGCAATACCGAAACGTTGGGTCTTGAGGCCGAATTCAATCTGCAAGTAACAGAAGGATGGAGCGTTGGCTTGTCTGCCACGTATCAAGATCCAGAATTTGTTAATACCCCTGCAGCCGAATTTATTAATAGCGATGGTAATGTTGATACAGTAGATATTAATGGCAATATGCCAGTGCGAGTACCCAAGCATTTTGGACAGCTTACTACTAGCTATGAATTCGAAGATTTTGCTTGGGGCGTAGCAAGTATCAATGCGACTTACTCATGGAGTGGTAAACGCTATGCGGACGACGCGAATACTGCAGAACTGCCATTTTACGGAATGCTAAACTTAGGCTTCGCTATTGAAAATGAAGATGGCTACTACGTTCGGGCTGATGTGAAAAATATTAATAATTCTGAAGGCTTATCCGAAGGTGATCCTCGAGCAGGTGAAACAGTTGCAGGCCAAAGTACAACATTTAACGCACGAGTAGTGCTACCTCGTACCTTTACAGTGAGCGTGGGTAAGCGTTTTTAAAGTAAGTTTCGCAAAAAGAGTAGCCTGCCTGTTAGGCAGGCTACTCATCTTTAAATTCCCGTTAATATTCCTTCTTAATATTCCTTCTTAATATCAATATCCCCCTCTTATTATCGCCCTTGTGGCCATCGCTACTTTCCAAAAAACCATAAAACAATGAATTCAACTCATATAAAAATGAAATTAAGTCATTTTTATTCATGGTTTTAATTGCGTATAACATGGTTATTGTTTTCAGCACCAAACATAGAGCCAACACAGCGATGACTAACGAATTTGAATTTACTATCACTCGTACTCGTTTTGATGAAGACTATCAGCCTTCTGAGCATACTCGGGTAACCACAAACTTCGCTAATTTAGCGAGGGGTAAGCAGCGAAAAGTTAACCTGCGCAATGCACTGCAAATGATAGACAATCGATTTAACGCACTTGCTACTTGGGATAATGCTGCTGCAGATAGATACACTGTTGAGCTTGATATCATATCGGTTGATGTGGATGTCGAAGGCAACGGAGAGAGCTTTCCAACCATTGAAATTCTTCAAACCAATATTGTTGACACAAAAACGGGCAAACGCTCGCAAGGTATTGTTGGCAATAACTTCTCATCGTATATACGCGATTACGACTTCAGTGTAGTGCTGTCTAATCACAACAAAGGACAGTCGCATTTCAGTGTGCCTGATGACTTTGGCGAGCTGCACGGAAAACTATTCCAGCACTTCGTACACTCTGAGGCCTACAAAGCGCAGTTTACGAAGTCGCCGGTAATATGCATCAGCGTGTCAGACAACAAGGTGTATCAGAGAACAGAAAATGAACACCCCGTTTTAGGCGTAGAATACACCCCTAACGAAACCTCATTAACCGAAAGCTATTTTAAAAAGATGGGACTGAACGTGCGCTATTTTATGCCGCCTAATAGCGTCGCCCCCTTTGCCTTTTATTTCTTTGGCGACCTGCTAAACGACTACACCAATTTAGAGCTTATTAGCACCATTAGCACAATGGAAACGTTTCAAAAGATTTATCGGCCTGAAATTTATAACGCAAATGCTATTGCGGGTAAACACTATCAACCGAACCTCAAACACCAAGATCATTCCATTACCCGAATTGTTTACGACCGAGATGAACGTTCTCAATTAGCGGTTGAACAAGGCAAGTTTGTTGAGGAAAAGTTTATTACACCCTATCAGACAGTGCTGACCCAATGGTCACGACAGTGCGCTTGGTAAAGGCCAAGCTGCCTTGTACCAGCTAGCTCGCTGTCGATTTTCTCATTTTCACTATTTCTGTAGCCCCTTTGGTCTTCTAAAGGTTTTAGTTTTCTATGGGAATAGCTCAACTAGGTTATTATTCAAAAATACATTATGAAAACACTATTACCCACTTCCACCTCAGGCAGTCTTCCTAAACCAGCATGGCTGGCGCAGCCTGAACAGCTTTGGTCACCGTGGAAACTAGCGCAAGATATTTTGCCTGAGGGCAAGCACGATGCGTTAAAGCTGTCACTTCACGAACAGCAGTGCGCCGGCATTGATATCGTGTGTGACGGAGAGCAAACTCGTCAGCACTTTGTTACCACCTTTATCGAACACTTAAGCGGTGTGGATTTTGAGAATCGAGAAACGGTGACAATTCGAAATCGCTATGAAGCCAGCGTACCAAGGGTAATTGGTGCCGTTAAGCGCACCCGCACCGTGTTTGTGGAAGATGCCAAGTTTCTTAGAAGCCAAACCTCCCAACCCATTAAATGGGCCCTACCCGGCCCAATGACTATGATTGATACGTTATATGACGCTCACTATAAAAGCCGGGAAAAGCTGGCCTGGGAGTTCGCTAAAATTCTGAACCAAGAGGCCAAAGAATTGGAAGCCGCTGGCGTCGATATCATTCAATTTGATGAACCTGCTTTCAATGTGTTTTTCGATGACGTTAACGAATGGGGCGTGGCTGCTTTAGAGCGCGCGATTGAAGGGCTTAAGTGCGAGACGGCCGTGCACATATGCTACGGCTATGGCATAAAAGCGAATACAGATTGGAAAAAAACCTTGGGAGAAGAATGGCGTCAGTACGAGACCATTTTTCCAAAGCTTCAAAAATCAAACATCGATATCATTTCACTTGAGTGCCACAACTCTAAAGTTCCGCTGGAGCTGATGGAGCTTATCCGCGGTAAAAAAGTGATGGTCGGCGCAATAGATGTAGCCAACCATGATATTGAAACCCCTGAGGAAGTAGCCACTACGTTAAGAAAGGCACTGAAATTTGTGGATGCAGACAAATTGTATCCCTGCACCAATTGTGGAATGGCCCCGTTACCTCGTCATATAGCTCGCGCAAAGTTAAGCGCACTGGCAGCAGGTGCCGAACTCGTGCGACAAGAACTAGTGAAATAGCAGCTAAGCGGTCAGTACGCTGCGAAGTAAATCGTACAAAACCGTGAGTTTTACAGGCTTAGCCAAATGCGCATTAAACCCGACCTTGGCGTAGTGCTCTATGTCCGTGGTCATTACATTTGCAGTAAGTGCTATAACGGGAACACTCTGATTTAGCTTTTGTATTTCAGCAAATGCCTGAAGTCCGTCCATTTCAGGCATTTGGATATCCATTAACACTAGATCGGGTGTATTTTTGGAAAACTGCTCAAGTGCCTCAACCCCATTTTTAGCAAAATGTAAGTATGCCTGGGTCGGTGCTAACATAGATTCGATAACAAGGGTGTTTATATCGTTGTCTTCGGCAATAAGAATTGTCTTGCCTGAAAGGTTAGGAACATCGTCCGTTTGGGAAGCAGTTTTTTTGCCTTCTAAGTTTGCGTGCTCAAGGGGTAAGGTTACCGTAATTGTTGTTCCCTGATTAGGAACGCTATCAACTTCAATGTTGCCACCCATCATTTGAACCAGACTAACCGTGATTGACATACCCAATCCTGTGCCACCAAATTTACGAGTTGTAGATGAGTCAGCCTGAGTAAAACGTTCAAATATCCGTGCCTGCGCTTCTTCAGACATGCCAATACCCGTATCCTTTACGGTGAAACGTAAAGCGTCTGAAGAATAAGAACTGTCGTTCATCAATGCTATGCTAACTTGCCCCGATTTGGTGAATTTAACGGCATTGGCGCACAGGTTAAGAAGAATTTGCCTCACCCTCACTACATCGCCTTTCCACCCATCAACAAAATCTTTGCTTATACTGGATTTTAACGCTATTTGTTTTTCAGTGGCTTCTAGGCTTAATTCTGAGTGCACATGCTCCATCACATCACACATTGAAAAAGGCTGCTTTTCTAACGTCAGCTGGTTAGCTTCAATCTTCGAATAATCCAGAATATCGTTGATGATTGTAAGCAAACTCGTCGCGGAGAAGCTCGCTTTTGATATAAGCTTCTGTGATTTTGAATCTAAGTTTGAGCGTTCTAATAACTGCAGCGTACCAAGTACGCCATTCATTGGGGTTCTTATTTCATGACTCATATTAGCTAAAAAGTCACTTTTAGCTTTAGTGGCTTGCTCGGCTTTATACTTTGCTGATTGCAGTTTTTTTGATGCTTCTACGTTATTGGTAACGTCCTGAAACGTGCCAAACAATCTTGTACATTTATCTTCGAAGAACTCTGCCTCGCCCTTCGTGACTACCCAACGACGCTGTCCCTTCATCGTTGTTATTTGTGCTTTGAGATCCCACGGCTTACCGTGACGAATAGCCAAATCCACTGCTTTCATTAATTCGTTTCGGTGTTCGCCAGCGGTATAGAAGTTAAACGCCTCTTCAAATGTTGGTTGGTAATGCTCGGGAGCTTCGTGAATTTGCCGAGTCTGGTCGCTCCATTCCACATTGTTACGGTTAAGGTCGACTTTCTCCAAAATACTATTTTTAATTTTAGTCTTTTTTGTTTCTAAACTTTCGACGTTGATAGACCAAGAGCCTATCTTCCCTACGTTCTCTAGTTTTGCGAGGGTAGATGCTTTTGATTTTAACTGTTCAAGCACTTCTCTTCTTGAGATTTCTGAACCTAACCACTGAGCAAATAACTCGATAAACTCATAGCTTTCTGACTCAAACCGGTCGACAGGTTTAGCAGCAGAGAAATTAATGGTGCCAAATACCGTGTTATCAGTAATTATTGGGGCAGCGAGATACGCCTCAAGCTTTTGTGCTTCGTAGCAGGGGTGGCTAGCAATTTCTGAAAAGCCTACGTGGTTAAACCCAACCACTTTGTTTCTATTAATTGTGTAATGACAATAGGTTAAGCCAAGGTCGAAATGCATTCCGGCATCAAGACCATCAACATTATTAACAGTTCTAAATACCGTATAATCATCATCCACGATTTGACTCACAATACCAACTTCCAAGCCAAACAGGTCGAGACCAAAGCGCAGTAGTGCATCCACTTTCTCATCAAAATCTAACGACTGATTAGATACGATATTGTGGAAGCTTCTTAGTGGGTTCACTTTTTCCGCTTTCATAGAGGGCCTTCCATTGAATTGAACTTCACGCGGGGAAAATACTGTTTTAAGTGTGTGCTTTTCAGACTGAGAAATGTTCATCGTTGATACTAGCTACCGTGCGATACATCGTAAATAAAAGTTCCAGTGGCCTTGACAGACCTACTAGCGTTTTAAACGAGCTGATTGGATCAGACAGCAATCTTGATGTACCAGCACTGGTGTAGTGTTTAAAATGTGAGCATAACACCTGCCTACCAGCTTCCCTATTCCCAATAAGTATAGATATGGCCTTTAATGTCACTCATAAGACCACATTGTGAGACCTTTGTTTAAGCGTGATGTTATTTGCACTCAATGTATAAACTTTCAACACTTGAAGATAATTCACGAAAAAAAGTGTTGTATGCGCGCGCTGCATCGCTATAATGCATCGCATTGGCGCTTAGCCATTACAATGTGATGCCAGAGTGATGAAATTGGTAGACATGACGGATTCAAAATCCGTTGCTAGAAATAGCGTGCCGGTTCAAGTCCGGCCTCTGGTACCATCTCTAAACCAACTTTTTAGTTGGTTTTTTTGTATCTGCGGTTTGATTAATCGGTACGCTGGCGTACCGTCCGAGTGTCGGCCCATCGCTTGGCGACCAATCATAAGTCCGGCCTCTGGTACCATTCTCTTTAAATAGAGAGCAAGCCGACTTTAAGTCGGTTTTTTTGTGCCTGCGGTTTGGGTAAACGGCACGCTAGCGCACCGTCCGAGTGTCGGTCCATCGCGTGGCGACCGACCAAAAGCCCAATTTGAACGCTAAATAAAAGGAGTGACTTAAATAAACGCCTTCCGCTCATGTGTGTTCAACAATGTTAACTAATAATGCCATATGCGCCTTTTTTTGACTCTCAAATGCTTCTTCACCATAAAGTTGCTTAAGTGTCGGCTGTGAAATAAGGAAGTACTGAACAGCCCCTAGAAGATGGTAAAGAAATGCCATAGGGTCGTACTGTTCATAATGCCCATCACGTTGAGCTTGCTCGACTATTCCAACTAACGCATCTAACCACGGACCTAAAAACCATTTGCTGACTTTATCTGCACGTTCCTGATTATCAAGCAGCTCTCTGAGTAACAAAATAATCACTCTTAGCTGTTTATCATTAGGCTGTGATATCTCGAGTATAAATTCGCTTAACTGCTTTTTAGCTTTGTTGTGACTTTGTTTTATGGAATCAAGTTGTTGTAACAAGTAATTTGCAGCCTCTTCCAATACAGCAGCATAAAGCTTTTCTTTTGTCGTAAAGTGATGGAGTAGCGCCTGTTTGCTTACCCCAAGTTTTTTCGCTACATCATTAATACTGGTGCCATAAAACCCGTTTCTAGAAAACAGTATCTCTGCTTCATCTATAAGCCTGGACTTAGTGTCTTTCTTCACTTCGTGTTAACCAAACGTTAAAAATAGTGTTGACAACTTACCATGCGGTAAGTATTTTGTAAACGAACTTACCGAACGGTAAGCAGATTCTAGTCACCAAATGAGGCGAATAAAATGAGCTCTGATGAAAAGGCACTAATTGCGGATGCAAAAAGTAAAATCCTTAACAAAACTACTTCACTAAAAGGTGATGAGCGCAAAGTAGATTTAGACAGGTATGTATCTACAGAAACGCTCAAGCAAGAGATTTCATCGCTGTATCATCGTGTACCAACTGTACTAATTCATTCGTCAGAGGTGTCAGAGCCAAATAGCTATCAGGCTGTTCAAACTACGCTTGGCTCATTGATTGTGAGTCGGGATGCTTCTGGTAAAGTTCACGTTCTAAGAAATGCATGTCGTCATCGAGGTGCAAAGTTAGTCGATGGCAAAGGTTGTAGTAAACGAATTATTTGCCCATACCACGCTTGGTCATATAGTACAGATGGTGAATTGAGCAATGTACCAGGCCACAGTCACTGCTTCCCTTCTTTAGACAAATCCGAAAACAACTTAATTGAAATCCCTTCAGTGGAAATGTATGGATTTGTTTGGATGTGCCCGAATACAGCTGGAGATTCTGATCTTAAGACAATTTTAAGCGAGCACTTAGGTGACATGGAAGAGGAGTTATTGGGACTAAACACTAATGACTTTAAGGTATATAAACGCACGAAAAAGACTTGGAAAGGAAATTGGAAGCTATTTGCTGAAGGGGGATTTGAAACCTACCATTTTACCTTTGCGCATAAGAATACAATTGCACCTTACTTTCACAACAATACGGCCGTGATAGATCAAATTGGTAATCATTTCAGGGTTTTTATGCCCACAAAGGTACTGACTACTGAAGATTCCCCTGAACAACACGCTCTCTCCATGCATGACTGTAGCCATACGCTTTATTACTTCACACCTAACATGGGGTTGTTAGTACAAAAAGAACATATCGACCTTATTCAAATGCGTCCTATTTCTGTTGACGAAACAGAAATTTCAATCAGCACGCTAATTCCTGAGTCTGCAGATTTACAAGACCCTCAACAAATTAGTCACTGGCAAAAAAATAACGAAATCACAAACCGTACTCTTGATGAGGACTGGGCACTGGGCGCTTCAATCCAAGAATCAATTAACGACAATGCTGTTCCCTATTTGCATTACGGAAAAAACGAATGGGCACTCCATGCTTTCAACCAGGTTTTAAATCACTTGATAGCTAAAAATTAAGCCACTTAAGTGAACTAATTCAGGAGGTAGTGATGTCGACATTCAGAGTGTGGGAATGCCAGATTTGTAATTGGATTTACGACGAAGAAAAAGGGTGTCCCGAGGAAAGTATCGAGCCGGGTACGCGTTGGCAAGACATTCCTGACGACTGGACTTGCCCAGAATGCGGGGTTGGAAAAGACGATTTTGAAATGATTGAAGTAGCCCCACCTTCAGTAGAAAAACATTCACAGAATAAAACTAGTATCAACGGCACCGAGCCACCAATAATTATTATAGGGACTGGTTATGCAGGGTATCACTTATTAAGGTCACTACGAAAGGAGGGCAATATTGGCAAGGTTGTGATGTACACCACTGATGATGGTGCGTTTTACTCAAAGCCAAAATTGTCGGCGAGTTTCTCTGAACACAAGCAAGCATCACAACTTATATCTTCTAGTGCGGAAGATATGGCTAATCAATATCAGGCTGAAATTAATATCTTCACCCAAATAGAAAATATTGACGTGAACAATAAATGCGTCGTATTGGCCGGAGGTGTCTCTCGTTCCTACTCAAAATTGGTCTTAGCTACAGGTGCTACTCCTAAACAACTGCCACTCGAAGGGAATGGTTTAGACAAGGTGTTAAGCGTTAATAATCTTTTTGATTATGCAAAATTCACTACGTTACTTCCTAAGAAGGCGGGAAAAGTTGCCATTATAGGCGCAGGCCTTATCGGTTGTGAATTTGCCGATGATATCTCTCGTGCAGGTCACCATGTAAGCATCATTGATCCTATGGGCGAGCCCCTCACTATGCTCGCCCCCGAAATAGTTGGTCAGAAACTCGCTAAGTGCTTCATCCAACAAGGTATCAACATGTATATGGAACAATTTGTAACACGTATCGACCAAAGTGATAGCGGCGTTTTGTTATCGTTAAGCAGTGGTCAAACATTAAGTGCCAATCTGGTGCTGTCGGCAATCGGAATTACACCCAATATCAAACTTGCAAAGAGTAGTGGCCTGAATACTGATGTAGGAGTAGTCGTCGATAAAACACTTCAAACGTCAGTAAAGGATATTTTCGCTGTTGGAGATTGCGCACAAGTAGATAATCTTCATCTGCCTTACATCGCTCCCATTAATGCCCAAATTACTGCACTAGTAAACAACTTGCTAGGTAAGACATCTGCGATCAATTACCCACCAATGCCAGTTATTGTAAAAACCAAACTGTGCCCTATTACTGTCATGCCACAACTCGGACGGCAGGGTATATGGACTGTAGATAGCCAAGACAAAGAGGGGGTGACCGCTAGATGTATAAATGCAAACAACGAACTACTGGGATTTGCACTGACAGGTACAAAGGTCAGTTCAGCTTCAACGCTTACTACACAGTGTAAAGAACTGCTTTAAATTAAATCTGTCATAGGAATGTATATGAACTGTATCTTGCCATCTGAAAAACTGCTCGAGAATTTTTTAACTTATCCAGATATGGTTGCATTTCACCAACCTGAGAATCGCATTTGGAAAACTTACACATGGAGTGAAGTGCAGCATGCTGTCAATCAAATTATTGTCCACTTGCGAAGGCTGGGTTTGCAAAAGGGCGACTGCGTTGCTATTTACTCTAAAAACACAGCGGAGTGGATCATTACAGACTGGGCAATAATGCTTGCTGGAATGATTTCTGTTCCTGTATACCCAACAGCAAATGTCGACACAGTTAAATACATTCTGGATAGAACCAAAACAAAAGCGATTTTTATTGGCAAATTGGATGCACCCGAAGTTGCTGAAAAGGCAATAGGTAGAGACACTCCTAGCATCGCATTACCTGCAGGTAATTCCGCGGCAACTTATGATTGGTCAGACTGGATAAGTCAACCAGAGCAGTTTGTAGATTATCACCACCCCGGTAGAAATGAAGTTATGAGTATTATGTATACGTCAGGATCTACAGGGAACCCTAAAGGTGTAGAGCTAACGCAACTTGCTTACGCTACTGCCTGTACTGATTCTTGTAACATGCTTAATGTAAGAGAAGGCGACCGCTTATTTTCGTATCTCCCACTTGCTCATATTGCAGAACGTGTAGTGACAGAAGGGCTGCTATTATATTCTAAAGGTGTAAGTGCCTATTTCTCAGAATCGCTTGAGACTTTCACCCCTGATCTTCAGTATGCAAAACCAACTATTTTCTTTTCTGTACCTCGACTGTGGGACAAGTTTTTATCGAATGTTTATCAGGTACTGCCGCAGAGAAAGATCAACATTTTACTTACCTTGCCTCTCATCAGTAGAGCGATTAAGCGCAAAATCAAACGTAAACTTGGTTTTGAACACACTCGTGCTTGGATAACCGCCGCAGCACCAATTTCCGAAACGACACTTCATGCCTTTGCCAAATTGGGGATCAACATTTCCGAAGCTTGGGGAATGACTGAAACCACAGGCGGAGGGTGCATAAATTATCCTTTCCGGACAGAATTAATTGGCACTATAGGCTTTCCGTACACTCATGCAGCGGTAAGACTGTCTGAAGAGGGTGAACTTCAAGTCAAAGGCGAAAACGTTTATAGACAATACCACCTAAACCCAGAAGCTACCGCAAAGAGTTTTACCGAAGATGGTTGGTTCAGAACTGGCGATAGAGGGATGATGAATAAAAATGGAGCATTTAAAATAGTTGGCCGTCTAAAAGAGGAGTTCAAGACTAGTAGTGGTAAATATATAATTCCAGTCCCCATAGAAACTAAACTGACGCAATCCTCATTAGTAGAGATGGCATGCGTAACAGGTTCACATTGTGCTCATCCATACGCAATTATTGTCCTCGCAGAATCTGCACCAACCAATAAGAAGGACATAGAATCTGCACTATTGCAGCTATTGAGTAGTGTGAATAATACATTGGAAAGTCACCAGAAATTATCCCATATGCTGATTGCAGCAACACCTTGGACGATAGACAATAATCTTCTGACGCCTACAATGAAAATTAAGCGTTACCAGTTAGAAAAGCGATACCAAACTAAGCATTCTGATCAAAGCAAATTATCCGGCGTGGTGTGGGAGTCTAATTCAAACTGATTAAGAAACAGCGTACTGTCCGAGTGTCGGTCTATTGCGTAGCGACTAATCAGATCCCCGGCCTTTGGCACCATTCTCGTTAAGCAAAGAGTAAACCGACTTTAAGTCGGTTTTTTTGTGCCTGCAGTTTGATTAATCGGCACGCTAGCGCACCGTTCTTTTACAGTTCTCTAGTTTATTCGGCGCTGCCCAGGCCGATACGTTTCCTCGGCGTTTGCTGAAATATCTTCATCGTAAAAATAAACGTCTCGCAGTTTGCCTGATGCGTATACAGCAGCTTGGTCATTGTAATGTGGAGAACTCGGATCGTTACTTAAGCCACCAGCGGTAATTGCCTTAGCTTTTAACTTTTCACCAAACTCGACCGCTGCCACAAAACTGTTTCCCCGCGTGCCGTAAATACGTTTTGTCTCGCCTTGGCCGTAGTTTTGCCCAAAGGCCGCCAATGCTCCCCAACGACCTGATGCGAAACCAACGGGTAAGCTGGGGGCATCGTCGTCAAAGTGCTGACGAATGTTTGGGCTTATTCGCTGGAAGCGGTTTATCTCGCCCCATGGGGTTTGCCACGAGCCGAAATCGGCCTTAAGTTTATTTACTGCCGCACTTAAAGACATCAATCGCTCTTCATGTGATGCCGCACTTTCCATATAGGTATACACACTGAGTCCCGCGCTTCGCGCTTTATTGCGCACCGACTTCATAAAGTCCGTAGCCCAATAAACGGCAACGGAAGTAGGCACGCTCTCAACGCTACTGCGATTATCCCATGCTTGTAATGCTGCTATAGGCGCTGCCAATGCTTTCTTTCGTGGGTCGGAACTTGGCAGTGAATTAAAGGCCTCGAACAAGGGTGGTAGCAACACATCAAAGCCAGTTAGATGGCTATCGTAAGCGGCATTAATAAGACTATCGACGTCAAAATCAGTCGTATTTTTGAGTAAATTAATGGCGTGAATACCGCGATAGTTTTCAGTGGTACCGGAATAATACGCAGGATAATCCGCCTTTTTAGGGCTGAACTCTGCCGCCGCGCTGTAAGGCCAGTTATTGGTATTTTGAATCCAGCCATTACCCGGGTTTTTAATATGAATATGCTCTTCTAATGGATGAATACCTTGCCAATCTGTCGCGGGGTTACTTCCATCTACTGGTTGAGTAAAATCAAAAGCCGTATCTCGACGAGGTACAAAATTACCGTGAAAGTAAGCAATAGTGCCATCGGCGTCTGCATACACAGTGTTGTTAGACGAGTTTGTTAAGCCTTTCATTGCTGCATAAAACTCATCGTAATTTTGCGCTTTTGTGCGCGAATAAGACTGTATCAAGGCTTTAACTGGCTCTTCCATCAAGCGCACCGACACCCACTTGCCGTTATGAGAACGCACAATTGGCCCACGATGGGTAAAGTAAGCGGTCACTTGCTTTTGCTTCATGCTGCCATCTTTGGCTTTAAAGGGAAGTTCAATGAGTCGTGTTTCGAGTTTGCGCTGCTCATTTCCGTATTGATAATACAGGCCGTCATTTCTCTCGATGACTGTTTCAGCGTATTCGTCTATTACGTCTACGTAGGTTGATGTATGCATCCACCCCACTCGCTCGTTAAAGCCCTGGTAGATAAAGAATTGCCCCCACGTAGATGCCCCATAGGCATTTAACCCTTCCTCTGATTGCACATGCGCCTCGTGCCTAAAATAAAAGCTGGTATGTGGGTTTACTAAAAGAAGTGCGTTGCCGTTTTTGGTACGACTCGGTGCAATGGCAAAGCCGTTTGAGCCGCCGGGCTCGGCGTTTAATTGATTGGCTGTATTTAATAGGTCAATATCAAAGGAAACATTTGCCATATCATCACCGTAAAATTCGGCCAATCGAGCCATGTTTACGCCCCGCTCAATATCTCCACCAATACTGCCCTCACTAAAGGTGAGCGCCATCCACGGTTCAAAACGTGTTATTACTTTGGGTTTTACCTCGGGATGCGTGTAAAGGTAATAATTTAGGCCATCGGCAAACGCGACCATTAATTTTTTAAGCCACTCAGGGCTTTCTTCATACTGCTTTTTAATTTGCTTAGGCTGAATAAACAGCTTCATTCGAAGGTCTCGGTATAGTTCATCCTCGCCGAGATCTTCAGCTAAACGGCCCATGGCATTAATGTAATTGCGCTCTATTCGATTAAAGTCGTCTTCGGCCTGGGCATAAAGCATTCCAAACACTGCATCTGCATCAGTTTTCCCTTTAATATGGGGAATGCCCCAGTTATCGCGGGTAATAGTCACGTTCTTTGCCGTTGCTTCCCAGCGCAAGACGTCCCTTGATTGATTATCAATTTCCTGATCAACTGCGGGCGTCTTATTATCCGACGAGCACGCGGAAATAAGCATAGTCACAAATACAGCAAAACAAACCGACAGGCACTTCATGTGCTTTTCCTTATTTTTAGTTGTAAACAAAACCTACTACTCATTAATTCAACTGTAAAGAAAGCCCCCAGTATTGATGTGTAAAGTGCCCTCAATGTCGATTAAAGCGCCCGCGGCGCGAATTAAAAAGCCCGCGGCGCTGATTTTTTATGACCATTATTGGCTTTGCTGCAAAGGGCTTAGCCTAAAGTATAGTTTTGAATACCTATATATCGCCCAACATGTTTTTGTTTTTGTGAAGGTGGCGTTTAATACAACTCAAGCAGCGACGAGTGAGTTGCAAAAAACATTAAACAATTAACCACAGGAACTTTAACCATGTTGAAAATAGTTAAAACCTCTATCATCATCGCAGCATCTACACTTGCTTTTTCTAACGCAGCACAAGCAGACGGTATCAGCGATGCACTCGCTAACATCTGTACTATCGTACAGGCTGACGACAAAGGTGAGCTTCGTAAAAAAATGCGTAGCGTTCAGTCAGATTTTCGTTTAAAACTTCGCGATTATTACTCTGGTATCTCATGTGACGGTCAAAGTCTTATTCGCACGGCAGTAGCCAACAATGCGATTGAAGTGGGCACGTTACTAGTGAAGAAAATGCCTAGTAAAGACCTTCAGGCACCAGAAGCAGACGGCAAAACACTACAAGCGTGGATTGCTGAGCAGGGTCTACAAGACTCACCCATTTCTGCAGAGCTTAACGGAAGAATTTAATTCCAACCGAACCAAATACATCACACCATGTGAGTAACAGTTTCAACATGGTAGCGGCTCCGGGCCGCACTAGAGGCCCCTTTATTGGGGCCTCGCCTTTTTTTTTGAACGTTTTAGGTTTTGCTAACTGTTCTCGCCCCTCAAACATGCCTACCTCAATAAAGTCAGGGATTAATCAGCTTGAACAGTGGGCGTTTCACAACTGTTTTGAAGGCGCAGCACCATACCACTTAGGTCATAACCTGCCTTTTGCGATTGGCTAAGTATCTCTTCAAATGACAGGATTTTTGCCGCTGTCATCGCCCACAATGTGATGGAGCGAGTCCCCGTTCTGCAATACGCAAAAACAGGGGCTTTCAATTTTTGTAGGTTTTCTTCGAATTTTATGGCATCTTCCGTTGTTACCTTCCCACTCACCACGGGTTGATAAACGCAGGGAATGCCCACAGAGGTTGCTTTCGCTTCTATCTCAGAAAATGTAGGCTGATCTGCGCCTTCACCGTTTGGCCTATTGCAAACAATTGACTTAAACCCGGCAGCTTTAATTGCCTCTATATCTTCAACTAAAATTTGGGGTGAAACTGAAAGCTGTTGTGTAACATTAGCGTATTGCATATTCCACCTCCTAAATAGCGTTTACAGGAATTTTGATGAATTGTTTACCGCTCTTTGAAGGTGCTCCAAATTGTCCATTTCTCAGGTTCGTCTGGATAGCGGGTAGCAGTAGTTTTGGCACAGCGAGGGTTGCATCTCTCGCTTCACGCTTTTCAACGTATTCTGCTAAAGGCACATCAGGGCGGATTTGCTTATTGGTTTCTTTTGCTTCTTTGATGGATAGGGTAGAGAGTGGCTCGTTACCTTCTTTCGGGTAGTCGTGCCCAAGAAAGACAACGGTCTCTTCGGGCAGAGTAAAAAAACGTTGAATGGTGTTATAAAGTTGCTCTGCACTACCGCCCGGGAAATCGCATCTTGCGGTACCTAAGTCTGGCGCGAACATGGTATCTCCGACAAAAATCTTGCCATCGACTAAAAAACTCGCACAGGCTGGTGTGTGACCCGGCGTATGCCATACCGTCACTTCATATTTACCGATGTTAAACGTATCGCCTTCTTCAAATAAAACATCAAACTGACTGCCATCATTTGGCGTGTCATTGGAGGTTTCAAAAACGTCTAACCACATATCGAGAACTTTTTTGATTCCAGAGCCAATACCAATTTTGCCGCCCACTTTCGACTTCACATAATGCGCTGCTGTTATATGATCTGCGTGTACGTGGGTCTCTAAAATCCATTGATTAATAAGCTGGTTGTCATTAATAAATGTAATAACTTTGTCGGCGCTGTCCATAGCCACTCGACCAGAATAAATGTCGTAGTCGGTAACCGAATCTATAACAGCACATTTTTTCGAACTAGGATCGAAAAGCACGTACGTAAATGTTGCAGTCTTATCGTCGTAGAAAGTTTCAACGTTCATGGTATTCCCCTTAAAGAAGCTCTTTTGACATAATAAAAACGGCGATAACTAGAGTGAAAAAGGCAAAGAACTTTTGTAAAGCTGCACCATCTAGTTTCCCCGCTACTTTTGTGGAGATTGCCATTCCAATAAACGTCGCCACCAACATGAGTGGCAGCAAAGGCATCTCCAATTGAATT
This sequence comes from Alteromonas sp. LOR, assembly GCF_000753865.1. Lineage (GTDB taxonomy): Bacteria > Pseudomonadota > Gammaproteobacteria > Enterobacterales > Alteromonadaceae > Alteromonas. The sequence continues at coordinate 332,057 of NZ_JQFW01000056.1, forward strand.
CCGGTTTGTAAATCGCCAACAAAGCCAAGTAGTGACTTAAGTGCGATTATGAATAGAGAAGCACCCACGGCATTTTTCATGGGCATTCCTAAAATTAGAACGAGTGCTGGAATGATAAGAAAACCGCCACCGGCACCAAGTATTCCAGTTATTACACCTACCACAGCGCCTTCTATGACAATAAGGGCAATGTTTGGAGAGGTATTTTTGATCGCTACATCAGCAGGGGCCGCTTTGCTATATGCCTTCTTCAACATCATTGCCGCAGAGGCCAGCATCAAAGAGGCAAACAACACCATGATGCCCAAATTTTTATCTATCGATATTGATTGAAACTCGATGGTCTCTGGTATTGCGGGCATAAGGTAAGCACGAGATAGGTAGACCGCTATAATGGAGGGAATGGCGAACAATATGGAAGATTTCACATCGACCAAGCCTTCTTTGAAATAGCGCACTGCACCATAGGCTGCTGTTGCACCAACAATGAGTAGTGAATATCCAGTAGCTACATCTGGAGTAACTCCCATTAAGTAGACCAATATGGGAACGGTAAGTATTGAGCCACCACCGCCTATTACGCCTAGCACCAACCCCATGAGTACAGCTGCAATGTAACCAAGAATCATCATTATCACGCCACCTTATTACATAAAAATATATCTTAGAACAAAATATACAATAAAGTATATTCTAAATATATATTTATATTTATCCATTACGGTAAAATTTAGAAATCACAGCAATCGGATTTTTAAATGACATATGAAAATAAACACGTTTACTAACTTGGCATTTCGAGTTCTTATTTATTTAGCTTTACGAAAAAATAGAACGGTGAAAACCAGTGAGATTGCTGATGCATACTTTGTTTCATACAACCATTTGAAAAAAGTTATCTCTTTACTCATAGAGCACGGATATATCTTGGGCACTAAAGGGCGTGGTGGCGGCATCAGGCTCGCCTTAGAGCCGAAAGATATTAATATTGGGAAAGTGTTCAGACTTACGGTGGAAGATATTGCATTGGCTGAATGCTTTGCTTCACCAACCAACCAGTGCGTCATCTCCCCAACCTGCAGATTGAGAACGATTCTTGAGGACGCAACAGCTAAATTCATTGCAGAATTAGACCAATACTCTCTTTACGATCTTGTTGAGGGAAGAGAGGGGGCCTTGGCGATGCACCTTGCAATAGATTTTATTGAGCTAGAATAGCCCCTTTCTTTTCTCGACCCTCACCCACTTTTATCTGCACCTTGCGGTTGATGGATGAAAATTTTAGACATAGCTCTTCAAGTATACTGAAACAGGCTATAATGGTGTGCTGATATCAATAGGAAATAGTATGAAAGTTTGTGGTGTAGATTTAAAAGGTAATGAAGCGACGGTATGTCTTTTGTCATTAATAGACGGCTTGTTTCATGTACCTGACTGCCGAACCCGCCGTTTAACGCTGGCCGATACCAGTGCGAAAGGTCTTAAAAGTTTTCAAAGTACGTTTGAAAAATTAATGGCCGACTACAAAATTGATGCTGTCGTTATTCGTCAGCGCCAGAGTAAAGGCAAATTTGCTGGCAGCGCCATTGGATTTAAGCTTGAAGCGGCTATTGAATTAATTGATGGGTTAGAGGTTGTTGTATTTGGCCCCACTGAAATTAAAGAATCGTTGCGCAGAAATCCGGTTGCAGTGCCATTTTCAGATACAGGGTTAAAACAATTTCAAGAGCCGGCTTTCACCACGGCCTATGCCTGGTTAATGAAACGTGCTCACCAAGAATAACAACATTAAGCGCCTGCAGTTATTACAGGCGCTTTGCTAATTAATTGACGACTATTGCCCAGTTGGCATCATCTTCTGACGCCGACCAATAAAGGTTCATAGGCCCCGCTCCTTCTTCAACAACCCACACTTGAGCCACTAAATTTTCAACATCACCACCTATTGTCAACTGGTACTCAGCAGAGCCAGACGGCAAGGTGGTGCGAAGTTGGCAGATTTTGAATCACAGCTGAAACTATTAGCTAATAGGTAAACGCCTTATGACGTTAAAAGGTAGACCTCACACAGCCTTTAATGTCTACTATGTGCCAACATGAATGTAAGAAGAGAGTAGATGTAATGAAGTATTTATCCCTATTGGCCGTCATTGTATTTTTGAATGGGTGCGCAGCACTGTCTCAGCTATCTGTGTATACGGTTTCAAATGCAGATGTTGAGCAGGTATTAGGTAGTCAGCTAGATAAACTTCAGCAAAAAGCGTCGCTTGCTGGTATTCCTTTACTGTTAGAGGTAAACGACATATCGGTAAACATTGGCCCCGAAGGAAGAAACGTTGTTCAATTAGGCACCGACGCCACAGCCAGCATAAACGCGTTTGGATTTAGCTATCCCGCCAAAATACGCTTGTCTTTAGAAGGCACACCTTATTATGACAGTGAGAAAAAAGCGATTTTTGTTCACTCATTGTCGTTGCTTGATAGCACTGTGGATGCGGCGGGATATAAAGGCAACCTCGCACCTTTGAGCAAAGAAGTGATGCAGCTTATCAATGGCTACTTAGTGTCTAACCCCGTGTATAAATTAGACACAACAAATAAAACGGTTAACCTTCTCTCTAGTATTCCCATCACATTATCTGTTGAGCAAGGAAAGCTGGCTCTTCGCCCTCAGCAGGGCAAGTAGAGTAGATAGAAAAGTAGAGAAGTTGACCTAGCTTAGATATTTGTACCTAGATTTTACAACCACATCATTATAAGAAGAGTATGAACACGACTACGCCCTCAAAAGAATTCGACATACTGTTATATGGCGCCACCTCCTTCGTTGGCAAAATCATGATTTCCTATCTTGCTAAGTACGCTGAAGAAACCTTTTCTTGGGCTATTGCAGGAAGAGATGAGCAAAAGCTTCTCGCATTAAAAAAAGAGCATGGCTTAACATCAGTCCCTCACTTTGTTGCTGATGCCAGCGACGAAACCGCGCTTACCGCGTTGTGCGAGAAAACCAAGGTTATTATCTCCACTGTGGGGCCTTATGCGCTATACGGTGAGACTCTAGTAAAAGTATGTGCAAACACCGGCACAGATTACTGCGACTTAACCGGTGAGCCTCAATGGATAAAAGCGATGCTCGATAAATATGAACCTCAGGCACAAGCCTCAGGAGCTCGTATTATTAATTGTTCAGGATTCGACTCAATCCCATCAGATTTAGGGGTTTATTTTTCCCAGCGAAGCGCTATCGAAAAAACGGGAAGCCCTGCCACGCAAATAAAGATGCGGGTATATAAGATTAAAGGCGCAGCATCTGGGGGCACTATCGCCAGCATGTTAAACGTACTTAAAGAGGCCAGTGACAACCCAAGTCTTAGAAAGCTTTTGGTAAACCCTTATATGCTTTGTAATGCTGGACATCCTTTTCATTTACGCCAAAAAAATCATAAAAAAGCAGAATACGATAACGACCTTAGCATTTGGACAATGCCCTTTGTTATGGCAGCCATTAATGAGCGTATTGTTCATCGCAGTAATCAACTGCTTGGCACTCTGTATGGCAAAGACTTCAAATACGATGAAGCTATGTCGAGCAAAACCGCGAGCACGGCATGGATAACTACCCTTGGTTTAGGTGCATTTGTAGGGGCGGCCAGTTTTGCGCCAATAAGGAATTTACTCGCAAATCACATTTTACCAAAACCTGGTGAAGGCCCATCGGTTGAAGATCAAGAAAACGGCATGTTCGACATGCGCTTTTATGCTGAATTAAACAATGGCAAGAGGCAGGTGGTACAAGTTATCGGTGACAAAGACCCAGGGTATGGCAGTACTGCAAAAATGCTTTCGCAAGCTGCGCTTTGCTTGGCAAAAGATATCCCCGATGTGAAAGGTGGCTTTTGGACCCCTGCCTCAGTTCTCGGTGATGCTTTGATACATCGTTTGGGCAAGCATGCTGGCGTCGTTATTAAAGAATTATAAAAGAACCATAAAAAAATCGTAAAAGAAATGAAGCCCGCAAAATAAGCGGGCTCATTAAATAACACAATTTAACGCCCTAGCATTCCACGGGCAATGACTTCTTTCATAATTTCGGAGCTGCCTGCATAAATGGTTTGTACCCGTGCATCTCGATAAAAACGTGAAATAGGATATTCATCGGTGTAGCCATAGCCGCCGAATAATTGCAGACATTCATTCACCATTTTTAACTGCATCTCGGTGGCTGCCAATTTAAGCATCGCTGCATCGGTTACCGTCATTTCGTCACGACTAAACTTGTCCATGTGTTTTTCTAATAGCGCTTTACACATTTCAAGTTCAGTCTGACATTCGGCTAATTTAAACCGCGTATTTTGAAATTGCCCTACTGTTTGACCAAACGCCTTGCGTTGGGTTACGTAATCAATGGTAAGGTCGAGTGCACCTTGTGCATGACCAATAGCTTGCACTGCACAACCCAAGCGCTCTCTAGGTAGCTCTTGCATTAAATAGGCAAACCCACGTCCCTCTTCGCCTAATAGTGCGTTAGCTGGAATCTTCATATTTTCAAAAAAGAGTTCTCCAGTATCGCTGCTGTGCTGACCTATTTTGTGAATGGGTTTTCCGGTAGAAAACCCAGGAAGACTGGTGTCGACCAAAAACAATGACACCCCTTTAGCACCTGCTTTTGGGTCGGTCTTGGCGCAAACAATGATCATATCGGCCTGGTTGCCATTGGTGATAAACACCTTTGAGCCGTTGAGAATGTAGCTATCATCCTCTTTTACAGCGTTAGTTTTCATGCCTGCCACATCGCTGCCTGCATTGGGCTCTGTCATTGCTAGTGCGGTAAGCACTTCCCCTGTGGCCATTTTAGGCAACCAGTAGTCTTTTTGTTCTTCGGTTCCAATGTTTAACAGATAGGGCGCTACAATATTGGCGTGAATATTATAGCCCGTTGCTAAACTGTGCAGACCAAGACGACACATTTCTTCTTGAATCATCTGACAAACATCAAAACTAGCATCAGCTGCCCCATACTTTTCAGGCATATCAACAAGCAACATTCCCGCTCGTCCCATGGTATGCCACACTTCCCGAGGCATGTGATGGTCGTCTTCCCATTTTGAATAATGGGGAAGTATTTCTTGGTCCATAAAACGCAATACCATGTCTTTGAACATCGTAAGCTCTTCATTGATTGCAGCATTATTGTCAGACATCACTTTACCTCATGAGACTTAGTCGGGCGGCAATTCGCCCTTTATAATTTACAACTTTTTTACATTACAATGAGTGTAGAGGATCCCTCTGAAGGGTTCGAATGATGTTTATCTAGTATGCGTAATCACTACTATTTATTGACCGGTATGAGATAGGGTTTTAAAAGCCGCTTAGTCATTAAACGGCTCAGTGATTGATTTACTTGGCTCGGTAAACCATACAGGGCCGGTGTCAGTGACATAAAAATGATCTTCTAAACGAATGCCAAACTCACCGGGCACAACAATCATAGGCTCGTTGCTAAAACACATACCGGGCGCTAGTTGATGAGGGTTGTCTTTAACTAAATAAGGCCATTCATGGATGTCCATCCCAATACCATGACCCGTCCGGTGAGGCAATCCAGGCAGCGTATAATCTGGCCCTAAGCCTTCAGCTTCTAAGCTGTGCCTTGCGGCTGCATCTACGTCGCCGCATGTGCTTCCCAACGTTGCCGCATTAAACGCCGCTATTTGCGCCTGTTTCTCACTATTCCACAGCAGCCTTTGCTTTGCACTTGGCTCGCCAAAACAGTAGGTTCGTGTAATATCTGATAGGTATCCATGCAGCTTGCAGCCAGTATCGATTAAAACAAGATCGTTGGCTTTTAAAACCTGAGGATCTTTCACCCCGTGTGGAAACGAGGTGGCCTTGCCAAACAAAACGATACAGAAATAACTTCCGCTTGCACCCACTTTCCTGTGGGCTTCGTTGATGAAGGCCTCTACTTCCGTAGTTGTCATTCCTTCTTTGAGCATACTTGCGGTTGCCTTATGAACCGCTAACGTCATATCCATGGCTCGCTGAATAAGTGCTAGCTCATGAGGCGATTTGTGCATACGGCAATGGGCAGTCACTTCGCTACCATTGATTATTTCAATGGTATTAGGCAAGATTTTACTGAATCCATCCACAATGAAAAACTGTGTTGATTCATCGACTGCAACCTTGCTGCCATTCGCGGTATCAATGTCGCTCAGTAGCTTGGCGAATAAGGCGTAAGGGCTCTCGTGCTCTTGCCAACCTTCTATGTGTCCAGCAATAAGCTTACGCTCTTCTAAGGAATCAATCTCAAAGGTCGGGGCAATATAAACAACGTCTCCACGAGCTGGCAATATGGCGCCAACTAAGCGCTCGCTGGCGTACCACTGCATTCCCGTAAAATAGGCTAAATTAGTACCTGCATTGAGATAAAGGGCGGCTATATTATTAGCCTGCATGTAGCGCTGCGCTTTTTCTATTCTGCTTGTGTGCTCTGAAACAGAAGGTTGTTCCATATCTGTTGTCATGTCGCGCAGTGTTGCTAGTGCTTCTTGCTGAGTTTTTCCGCCGATTTGCATGAAATGTTTGCCTCGTTACGTCAAATGCAGTGTGGCTAATCTACATGATTGGTAACGGTGCCGATAGGAAAACGCTATAGAGGACAGAATGAAAAAGATAGAACAATGGAAACTGGTTTTTACAAGACTGGTTATAAAAGCGGTTATAAAACGGGTTTTGCAGGGCCTTTTGCGAGTAATTCTGAGCTTACATCATCGTCGCATTGGTGCAGCGTTAATGTGGGTGGCGACATTTGAATACCAAACGGTGCTGCTCTGCCCAACACTTCCATTCCGAGGATATTGTGCTGATTGTCCATTACAGCCACCTTTACATTATCAAAATGACAGTCTGCACTTAACGCCAATGTAGGTATGGTGTAAAGCTTCACCTTGTGCTTTTTACCGTTCGCTAGTTTAGCAATCACCACGCCTTCTTCAGTCACATTTTGCTGAGCTGCAAAAACCTTAAAGGTGGCTTTATTCAAAATAGTTAGGGAAGAGCCAGTATCAATGAGGTAGTTGAATTCGCGCTTGTCCGCATCAAAACTTTGTAAGTACAAGGTTCCGCCACTGCTGCTTGTTAACGAAAACGAATTGGCGTTAGCCACACTACTGCTCAATATATTGCCTGTGAATACTGCAATAAAGATCGTCAACAATGTGCTTATTGAAAGGCGCTTAGTGTGTATTTTCATATATCGTAATTAGCTTCATTCGCAGCAATGAATGGTATGAAGATAAACACAGCAATAACGAAGCCAAATAATAAGCCTATGATTTTGCGATAGTTACTTTATTTTTCAGCAGCACTTCGCACCAACAGCGTGCAAAGGAGCACATAAAACGTGCATTTCCCCTGTTTGTTGATAAAGCCTTTTTGCCATTACCTTCTTAACTGATAGCTTTTACCTATCGCGAGATAGGGTTATTTTTTTGTCATCAAAAGTTAGACTTTAGACGTACAAATCAGTGATTATTCGCAAAATGAGGGTTTACCATGAAGAAACTTGTACTACCTCTTTTATTGCTATCTTCGATAGCCGCTGTACCGTTCGCTACTGCTGTTGCCAACGAAGGCGCAGACAATACGAGCATAACGAAAATGATTATTGTGGATCGTACTGGCAAGCCGCCTTTTAAGCGCAAACTTGTTGAAGTACAGGAGCACGATGTGGCTCAGTTTGAGCTGCTAGGCGCTGCCACTGAATGTGAAAATAGAATGAGCGTGGACATGCGTGGTAAGCCGCCATTTAAACGCTCAGTTGAATGCATTCCAGTTATTGACGTTGCTCAATTTGAAACTATTGAAGGGAACAGCAGCTCAACCAACTTTAGCGGTCATCCTCCATTCAAACGCCGTTAATAGCCTATCGGTTATGTTAATTTGAAGCGGTGTCAATCTGACACCGCTTTTTCAAATCTGTCTTTAAATCCAGTCTGCTTTGCCCATACTGGGTAAGCATGAATAAATGCAGTCAGCGCTTTGCTAATATTAGGCACTGATTGAGAAGAAAGCTGAAGTAGTGCTAACGCAGCCTCTGCGTTGTGGCTATTTACCATTGGGTTAACTGTGTTTAGCGATGGGAAATGGGCGCGAATGACATCAAAGCCAACACTTTCTTGCTGTGTCGCTATGTATCCCTCGGTAAGCATTGGAATAACACTGAATGCTTGCGTCTGCTTTTGGAGAAGCGGCTCCATAAGCGCGATATCTGTATTGCTAATCGCCTCCCTCTCTAGCCTGTCTCCATGGGTTTTCCAGAACCTGGCCGTAGTGGTATCGCCTAACAATGACGCGGTATGGGTAAACCACTGGTTCGCTTTATTTGCATTGCCCTGCACTGAATAAAGCGTGCCAAGGTATGCGGCGTTAATCGTTGAAAATGGATCGATGGTCAAACAGGCTTCCATCACATCGATGGCGTCATTATTGTTGCCCTGTAACGCTAGCACCCTAGCCTTCCACACATAAGCCCATGTGTAAGCACTATCTAACTCCAATGCGTTATCAAGCGCGGCCAGCGCTTGCGTCGTTTCACCTCGCCAATAATGGACAATAGCAAGGTTAACATTCACCCATGGCGATAGAGGCTCTATCTCACGAGCTTGTTGTGCAAACGACAGTGCTCTATCGGGTGATAGCTGCGCTAGCGCTAACTCTGAATGTAAGTAAAGACTCGTTGCATTGTCTGCATCCTCGCTAAGCACACGATTTAGTGATGCTGCTGCTTTTTTAAAGTCAAAACTTAAGGTTGCCAAAATAGCTGTGGCATTATGTGCATTAGCGTCGTTTGGGTTTAAACGCAATGCATTATCAATAGCAGCCCTTGCCTTAGGCAACGCCTGCTCTTGGGGTATATATAAATCATAAAAATTATACCGCGCATAAATGTACGCAAGACTGCCATAAGCAGCAGAAAACGCAGGGTCGTAATTAACGGCGTCTAAAAACGCGGCTTCGGCTTTGCTAAACCACTCGCTGGTAGTGCCATTCATCCACCAATAGGTGCCTTTTAGATACGCTTGGTAAGCAGCAGCATCGTCGGTGATCCCTGCCTTTATTGGCGCCTTAGATGAAGAGTGGCTGCTGGAAACCTGCGCAATAATTGCATTAGAAATTTCAAGCTGCACTTTTAGTAAGTCATTGTTGGTGACATCGTACTGAGCGGTCCATAAGGCTTTGTCTTCAAACGGAGCAATCAGTCGAACGGATATTCTAAAGCTTTGGTTAATACGCCTGACGCTTCCCTCAAGGGCATAATTGACATTTAAAGTCGTGGCAATGTCGGCAAGAGAAAGTCCCTGTTTGGTCAGCGCCAAAGTAGAGTATCGCGAAGGCACGTTAAAGCCAGGAGTCGTAGACAAGCTCGAAATTATTTCCTCGGTAAGCCCAAGTGAAATATACGACGAGTCGGTATCATCTGAAATCTGACTAAAAGGCAGTATTGCAATAGAATTGCTCTCAAGCGACGATTGCTTGGTGCTGTCTAACAACGGGTTATCACTCCCTGTGAATAACCATATGATAGCGGTTGCGATAACAGCAACCACCAGCACACCAGCTAGCAACCAAAACCTCTGATTCTTTTTCAATGTACTCTTCTGTATAGAATGATGAGCGCTTTGGCGAGTGCTTTGACGAGGGCTTTTTCCGCTTTTCACAGAAGACTCTTCGGCCTTCTCACTGTTGGGCGCCGACTCAATATTCGCAGCGCTCTCTGGTTTTTGTATACTTTCCGTTGAGCCTGCTGCTGATCCTGTGCTTGGGTCTGTGCTCAAGCCAATGTTGGAGTCTCTGCTTGAGACTTTATTTGCATCTTCATTTATAAGTGACGCGCTGCCTTCGATAGGTGTAGTTGCAGACTTTTGGTTTTGGTTTCTGTTTAGGGCTGGGTTTTGATCCAGGCTTTGGTTCAGGCATTGGTCGGCGGTGTTGCCACTGGTTTCAGCATTCATGTTAACTGCTGCTTGCGTCGTTGGGGTACTTAAAGAGGACTTATTCGCAGACGGCGTATTTGAAAGCTGATTATTTGAAGAGCTCATAGCGGCTGATAGCTCAAAAGGCGTTACCGTAAGCTTATAGCCTAGTTTGGGAATGGTTTTGATCAGCCGCTTCGATTTATTATCGTTTAGCGCATGACGCAACTGAGAAATAACGCGTGACAGAGCTTCATCAACAACAATTCGTTCTCCCCACACCACCTTGTGCATGTGCTCTCTACTCACTGCCTCAGGTGCATGTTCTGCCAAAACTTTTAACACTTTTATACATTTCGGCTCAATTTTCACAGTGCTATCGTCGCTGGAGATCGTATTCTCCGCGGTATTAACAATATAATTTTCAATACTAAATAGCGTAGACGGCACCAAGCGACCTCATTTGAAAAAACATAAATAATTGAATTATTTGAACTAAAACAGAAAAATAATGAACATTAGGTTTTCATTAGAAAGAAATTTGTTCGTTATTATCTTTTCATCATGTAATTAAATCGAATTTCACTATTCTCCACTCATCGTTTAACAAAACGTTAACCAGCGTCTGACTCACGGCAACGCGATTAGACTAAAAGCAATTCAACTAGCGCGACAAGTGGAAAATTATCATGACTAAACTTTTAACCCTAGCAGCCACACTTCTTTTTGCGACTACTGCGTTAGCGCAAAATAACAATAACGTTTATAAGCTTCGTACTACCGTGGAAAATGTGTACGGCGTTCAGGAAGTAGAGAACGGCAATTATACAGATGGCATTCGTAAATTAAATGCGCAACTAGCGCGCACTACGGTAATGACCAAGCAGGCTCCTCTGCACACAAACCTATGTGTGGCACACATCGCAACAGGCAATTTAGAAGCAGCCCAAACCCATTGTGCAAAGGCCGTTGACCAGTCAGGTAATAAAAGTATCGCCCTAAACAACCTAGCAGTATTGAATTGCTTAGAAAACAAAGCCACGTTGTGTGTTGAGAATTTCGAGCGTTCGGTTGCAGCTAATAAGCTCAACCGCTTCTCATCAAATAACCTAACGCTTGCGAATACTCGCCTTCAAATTTCTAAAAACTAACACAAGGTTTTGCTCTTGACTTGAGTAAGCCTATTTAGAACAAAGTGTAAAGCAACAGCATAAGGCAATGGCGTAAGTCATTGCCTTTTTTGTACTAGCCATGCGTTAAAATACCAACTTAACATACACTTTTAAAATGCAGCATTAAAGCACGGGCCTATAGTGCGGACTTCCAGGCTTTCTCAGGCAGCAAATAAAGCCCGCTTTGATGTGTCGAGCCCTCGCCCACAATATGCCCTATGCCTGACGCCATCACAGCCAGCGTGACATCAAACGCATTTAGGCTGTCGCCGTAACCTGCCGTTAAGTTAAACATAGAGCCATCTGCTAATAAGAAGATGGTTTTGTCTTTGAGCTTATACGCATTGACATAAGGCATGGGCTCGCTGTGACTGCTATTGTCTTTTAGATAGGCAACGTCAATCTCTTTAGCCACATGACCCACATTTAGGATAAACGCGTTATCTTTCATGGTATCTAAATGCCCAGCGCCAATAACCCCTTCAGCGCCTGTTGCCGTGGCAATGATGTCAGCGTCTTTAACCGCTTCTTGTAAATTTACCACCGGCCAGCCGTCATATTTTGCCTGCAGCGCTCGAGCTTGATCCAACTCTGCAACCTGAACTTGTGCTCCAAATGCTTTGGCTGACGCCGCCACACCTTGGCCAACTAAGCCGTAACCGACGACTACCACTACTTTTTCGTGCAGCGTTAGATGTGTAGTTTGAAAAAAGGTTTGCCAGGCGCTAAGCCCTACCATGTGCCGATTATGTAGCCCCTCTTTCACGGGTAAGTCGTCCCAGTTAAATATAGGGTAGCGTGGTGCCATACCGTTTAAACGACTAATGCCAGAGCCTGTGGCTTCCAAACCCGCTTTTATAGTGGGCGTAGACTCTCCTTTGTCGGCATTGTCATGTAAGCGAGTGGTGAGATCTGCGCCCATCTCGCATAAATGTGTGGGCTGCCAGTTCAAGGCTTTATCGAAGGACGCCGACCACTCAGCCTCGCTCATATCACGCCATGCATGTGCTTTTGCACCCTTTTTAACTAAGTAATTTACCACGTCGTCTTGAACGGTGGTGGGATTACAGGTTGTTAAAAATATCTCGCACCCTTGCGATAGCAGCCCTTCAACTAAAGGAGCCATTTTTAAGTCAAGATGCATATTACAGGCTAGTTTTACATTGCTTAAATCGGGTAATGAAGAGACAGCTCGCTTGGTACGAGGCATGTGAAGGCTTGCCCAGTCTAGCTCGGCTTGAAAATTTTGATACATGGATGATGGCCACCGAAAGAAAAGAGAAAGCATACGCTAGAACGCCAATGCTCAACAATGAGCAAACATATAAAAAGCGCTAAAACTTTGCACTACAAGCGTTTATCAGCCTACTACCACGCAATTTCTTCCTTTCTGCTTTGCTACATAGAGCGCTTCATCGGCTACTTTAATGAGCCTTTCAATTTTAGTATCACCCGATTCTTGAGCGCTAAACGCCGCAACACCAATACTGGTAGTCACTGTAGTAATGGATTCACTTGTTACCTCTTTTACGCTCGAACGCAGGGTTTCTGCGAGTGCTTTGGCATCACTCACACTGGTGTCTGGCAAAAATAATAGAAACTCTTCTCCCCCCCATCGAAAAACCAAATCAGAGCTGCGTACTCTCGCCTTGATAGTTTTGGCAACTAACTCTAGAACACCGTCACCTGCGTCATGTCCAAATTCGTCGTTAATTTGTTTAAACCAATCTAAGTCGATTAATACAATCGACATACGCTGCTTTTTACGAACGCCCAGCTCCCAGATGGGATACACCAATTGAGTAAATGCTCTGCGGTTATACAGGTTAGTGAGTGGATCGATTCTAGACGTAAACTCTGCGCTTAATCGAGCTTTATATACTTCTTTAAAATTAAACCCTAAGGAAACTGACAGTAGCGACATTTCCAGCAGCATACCAAGCTCTATACCTCTAAATGCCCACTGTGAGTAGGGCACAACGCCCCATGTTGCCAAGCTCGATACCGTCGCACCGCCAGTGCCAAGTAAAATTGCCGGCACAAAAAACGCCGCTAACACGTTACCGTTTTTGTAACACATTACGCCAATAAGAAGCATCCACAACGACAGCGTGGTTAAAATAACCAGCTGCGCCATAATGGCAAATTGCTGACTGCCATAGGCCAGCATAACCACGGCTAAGGCTAACAGCCCTGCGTATATGAATTTGCGTTTAGCAAATAATGAAGGTAAGTACTTCTTAACATTTAAGAACTCAATAGTGAAAGTTACGCCAGCGGTTATGTAACACAGCATAAGAGTGGGCATGAGCCATTGCTGCACCGATGGCATTTCACCCCAAAGCCACCAGTAACCATGACCTGTATAGGTAAAATTAAAGGCAGTAAAAGCGAGTAAGTAGCAGGAATAAAGTAAGTATCTACGCTCTCTGAGGTAGGTGTAAAGCACCAAGTTATACACCAACAAAATAAGCAGTGCGCCGTACAAAAAGCCATAAAAATAGGCATTTTCAAGCATGACACTTTGCTTCGATTTTTCACTACAGAGGTAGATTGGAATTGTCATTGGATCTTGAGAGATGAAGCGAAACAACACATACGTGTTGCCTGGTGCAAAGACATGACTTACCGAGGGCATTCTAGCGTTGTATGTACGCCCGCTTATCGCCTCAGTGTCGCCTAACGACTCCTGCCTCACTATTTCATTACCGGAAATAAAAAAGATATCGACAACATCTAGCCACGCATTGTCAATTTCGATAACGCTAGATAACCCGCCATCCGTGGTTGTGTCCGCTTGAATAGGTAATACAGCCCACAGCACCTCTTCAGTAAAACCAAAACTCACTCGATTAGCGGTGTTTTCAATGAATTCACCGTCGTTGAATGCCGTCAGCGCTTGTTGAGCGGTAGTAATAGTATTGTCAGGCGTACTTAAAAAGAGTTTATTGTTAACCAGAGAGCGGTGATCTTCGGAGGATGGAATAATTACAAACTTGCTGTCTGCGCTACTTTTGATATCGGTATCGGTGTTTAAGTTAGAGTTAGTATCACTGTTGATAGTATTAGGCTGAGCAGAGGCATACCACGAGATAAACCCACAAACGAAATAAATCATTATTGTGAAAAAGGCGCGAACACCCTTCAACCTATTTTGCTGGCTCACCATACTTCCCTAAAACAGCCGATAAATGAAATCTACTCTTTTTGTAAGATTTTGTGAATATTTTTTAATTAATAAGTTAGGGCTTACCCACTTTCATCGAGAAAACCTCCGTGCAAGTCAAAAGTTTGGTACTCTGATTACTCCCGTCGACCACTTAATTTTTCCAATGCTCTCATTCATTACCAGCACCTTATTTCCCGTTCTCATCCTATTACTTCTGGGTTGGTACTTTGTACGCATCAAATGGCTTAACGATGGCTTTGTAGAATCTGGGTCTAAGTTGGTTTTTAACTTAGCCCTACCTGCGCTGTTGTTTCTCTCTATTAGTCAGTCTGACTTTTCAAAAGCGGCGAATCTTCCATTGGTTGCTATCGGTCTTGTGGGTACATTGGCCATGTTTGCTGCCCTTGTGGTTCTTGCGCACTTCACCGTTACCAGTGCAAATGCGAAAGGCGTTGTTGTGCAGGGCGGATTTAGGGCAAATATGGGCATTATTGGCCTTGCGTATGCAGCAAATACCTACGGGCAGGACGGGCTAGCGGCTGCCTCGGTATATATGGGTTGTATTACTATTTTGTACAACGTGTTATCGGTTTTTATTCTCAATTTTTATCAAATAGGCTTGAGTGCGCCAATTAACCAAATAAAGGGAATTGCAAAAAACCCGCTCATTTTGTCTATCGTTATGGCCCTGCCATTTTCGTACTATCAGTGGCAGTTACCCGAAGTGGTGCTTAAAACTGGGGAATACTTTGCCCAGTTGACGTTACCGCTCGCGTTAATCTGTACTGGGGCTTCGTTGCAATTTCGGTCTTTCTCTAGTGATTGGTACAACATTGTCGTAACGACAATAAGTAAATGTATTGTGTACCCTGCGCTGTTAGTTGGAATGGCGTACATGGCGGGCATAAGGGGAATGAGTTTGGGCGTGTTGCTGTTACTTTCTATCGCTCCTACGGCAGCGGCCAGCTATATCATGGTGCGAAATTTAGGTGGCGATCACCGTTTAGCCGCAAGTATTATTGCAGTAAGCACCCTAGCCTCTTTACCTATTACGGCATTGGGATTCGGCACTTTGTCAGCACTTGGGCTGGTGTAGTTCGAAAAAGCAATACAGTATCGGCCTAGCCGTCGCAGAAACGTTTGCTTTCCTTTTCCACCTCGTCAGTAAGCCAGTTAATAAAGGCTTGAAAACGAGCTTGAGAGTGGGTTTCTTTGTGGGTAGCTAACCAAAACGTGCGTTTAATATGGATATCTTTTTCTAAAAGTCGAGTAAGCCCTTGCTGATGCTCTGCAATAAACTTAGGCAATATACCTACCCCAGCGCCGTTAATTAACATTTGGTACTGCGCATGAATACTTGTACTTCTTAATGCGCTTAGTTGAGATAGTGCGGTTTCCTCGATAAATTTGAGCTGTGGGGCAAATACTAGGTCGGGCACGTAACTGACTAGGTTAAATTGGGCGAGTTCACTAAGAGACTCTGGCTTCCCCTCTTCAACTAAAGACGCTTTGGTATACAAATATAGACAGTATTCAGTAAGCTTTTGAGTAACAAGTAACCCTTTGCTTGGCTTCTCAAGAAGAATGGCAATATCCGCTTCTCGTTTATTCAAGTTCAAAAAACCGCTCGTTGCCACAAGCTCAATACAAATACCCGGGAATTGCCGCTTAAATTCGGGAAGCCGCGGGGCTAAAAACCAATTGCCAAACCCTTCTGATACGCTTACTCGAATAGTACCCGCTAGATGTGAGCGCTCATCATGAAGCTCATTTTGCGCCTCAAGAAAATAATGCTCCGCTTTCTCGATGTAGTTAACTAGCTTAACGCCATGAGACGTTAAGACATAACCCTTGTTCGTTAGCTCAAATAATTTGCAGTTTAGAGAATCCTCAAGCTTTTTTACACGGCGTATAAGTGTAGTGGGATCTAACTCAAGTCCTTTAGCTGCAATTGCTACCCGACCGTTTCTCGCCAGCCCGAGAAACAGCCTCATGTCATCCCAATTCATCAATACACCTGCATTTTTACAGCACCAAGCTGTAAGTATATGTATTGATCTTGCAAACACAAGGTTTCAATATTGTAAAAAAATCTAGGAGTAATTACGTGAGACAAATTAATCATTATATCGCAGGTAAATCATACAGCGACGAGTCAGAAAACACTGCGTCGGTTTTCGCACCAAACACAGGCGATGTTCAAGCTGAAGTATTCTTAGCCAATCAAAATACCTTACAAAAAGCTGTCGATTCTGCGCTAGCAGCGCAAACTGAATGGGCAGCGACTAACCCGCAGCGCCGCGCACGGGTAATGTTTAAGTTTAAAGAGCTTCTTGAAGCCAACCGCGACAGACTAGCGCAGTTATTATCAAGCGAACACGGAAAAGTTTTAAGCGATGCGCAAGGCGACATTCAGCGCGGTTTAGAAGTTATCGAATTTGCTTGCGGCATCCCTCATGCTCAAAAAGGTGAATATACCGAAGGCGCAGGACCAGGCATTGATGTGTACTCTATGCGTCAGGCTTTAGGCGTGGTAGCGGGTATAACACCGTTTAACTTCCCTGCCATGATCCCAATGTGGATGTTTGGTGTGGCAATAGCATGCGGTAACTCGTTTATTTTAAAGCCGTCTGAGCGCGATCCATCTGTACCGGTAGAGTTAGCGAAGCTAATGACAGAGGCAGGTTTACCCGACGGCGTACTCAATGTGGTTCACGGCAACAAAGAAGCCGTAGACGGCATTTTAGACCATAAAGATATCAAAGCAGTGAGCTTTGTAGGCTCAAGCGACATTGCAAACTACGTTTACGAGCGTGGAGCACGAGCTGGCAAACGAGTTCAGGCCATGGGCGGCGCTAAAAACCACGGCATTATTATGCCCGATGCCGACCTTGACCAAGTTGTCGCTGACCTTGTAGGCGCGGCATATGGATCTGCGGGCGAACGCTGTATGGCACTGCCGGTAGTAGTGCCTGTAGGTGATGAAACTGCAGAGAAGCTTAAGGCAAAACTCATTCCAGCAATCAAAGACATTATGGTTAGCCATTCTGAAGATCCTAATGCCCATTACGGACCAGTAGTTACCGGCGAGCACAAAGCGCGTATTGAAGGCTATATCGACCTTGCTATTGAGGAAGGCGCAGAGCTTGTTTACGACGGTCGTAACTCGCAAATCCCCACTGACAGCAAAGGCTTTTTTATCGGACCTACGTTGTTTGACCATGTAACTAAAGACATGCGTTCTTACCAAGAAGAGATTTTTGGCCCGGTACTGCAAATTGTACGAGCTAACGATTTTAATGAAGCGGTTAACCTTGCCAGCGACCATCAATACGGTAACGGGGTAGCCATGTACACCCGTAACGGTCACGCGGCCCGTGAATTTGCCCAGCGAGTCAACGTGGGCATGGTGGGTATTAATGTACCTATCCCTGTGCCTGTTGCTTATCACACCTTTGGTGGCTGGAAGCGCTCTTCATTTGGAGACACTAACCAGCACGGTATGGAAGGCGTTAAGTTCTGGACGAAAGTGAAAACTATCACGCAGCGTTGGCCTGATGGTTCAGACACCAACGATAACGCGTTTGTCATCCCTACCATGGGCTAATGAGATAACACGCCCTCGATAACACGTAGGATAAGGAGTTTAAAAGATGACTACAGTTGCAATTATTGGCCTTGGTAACATGGGTTCTGGCATGGCCGACAACCTGGTAAAAGGCAATTTTGATGTAACGGCGTTCGACCTTAGCGAGGCCGCGCTAGACAAAGCTAAAGGCTTTGGCTGTAAGGTCGCATCCTCTGCGGTTGACGCTGTAAAAGGCGCTGAAATTGTAGTAACCATGCTGCCTGCTGGAAAGCATGTGCACGATATCTACGCCAATCAAATACTGGCTAATGTGGATAAAAATACGTTGCTAATAGACTGCTCAACCATTGATGTGGGCACAGCAAAGGCAGTATCTGAATTAGCTGAAAGCCACGGACTGAAAATGCTGGATGCCCCTGTTTCTGGTGGAACAGCGGCGGCAGCGGCGGGAACGCTCACCTTTATGGTGGGCGGTGATGCCGATGCTTTTGAAAAAGCGCAGGGCGTACTCGGTGCAATGGGCAAGAAAATTGTCCATGCAGGAGGCCATGGCGCAGGTCAGGCAGCCAAAATTTGCAATAACATGTTGTTAGGTGCCTCAATGATAGCCACCTGCGAAAGTCTGCAGCTAGCGCAAAAACTAGGCTTAGACCCTCAAGTGTTTTTTGATATTGCGTCGAATGCCTCCGGTCAAACGTGGTCATTAACCACTTACTGCCCGGTAAAAGGTGTAGGTCCGCAAAGTCCAGCTGATAAAGATTTTGCTGGCGGCTTTGCCTCAGCACTTATGCTTAAAGACTTAACGCTAGCCATGCAGGGCGCTGAAGGGGTTGATGCTCAAGTGCCTATGGGCGAACTTGCGGCCAAGTGGTTTGAGCAACACTGTGATGAAGGCAATGGCTCACTCGATTTTTCATCGATTATCAATAAGCTTGCCTAAGCTAGCCTGTAAACTTCACGCTTTAGAGCTTGAAATATTTAAAAACTAAGCCACAAAAAAGCCGATATTGAGTGTCACGTTGTGGACATATCAATATCGGCTTTTTTTATTTTTAACAGTTTGAAGTCTGTTGTTAAGGCTTGTGTTTAACACCGCTTAGCTAAACCTACTCCTTTAAACTGCTTCTTTATAACTGTCTCTTTATAACTGTCTCTTATAACCGCTTAGTCGTGACCGCCACAACAGCCACCAGCTTGGTCAGCCCAGTTTTTAAACTTCGTGGTTTTGCCGATACCCGGGTTAAAGCTATTCGTTGGGTCAAGCTCTCGATAGAAGTTACGCAGTGTTTCTTTAGCTGCATACTCATGCCCCACATTGTGCTCTGCCGGGTATTCCGCCTTGCGTTCATCAAAAGTGCTTAATATTTTATTTTTTAGCGCTTTTGCATCAGCGCCTTTTTTGACGATGTAATTTTGATGCATCACGTGGCAAAACAGATGGCCGTAATACAGTTTAGTGTCTATCTGCTCATCAATGTCTTTAGGGAGTACCTCAAACCATGCAGGATCGTTACGACGAAGGGCCACGTCTATCGTCATCATAGCGCCCACTTCCTTGCCGTGCATAATGTGATAACGACCAATTGCCCCACCCGCTACAAAGCGATGAAGTATTGCCTTATCGGCTTCATCTTCGGTACATTCGAAGTAGCCACCTTCGTTGTTTTTGAAAAACTCATTGAGGTATTGGCGAGCTTCATCAACACCGTCATTACTCATTTCTAAAATCCAATGGTGCTGGTATTTATCTCTGAATTCATCCATGCGTTTGGGCAAATGATTCGGAAATAAATAGCTAAAAGCCTGCATAACACGGTCTGACATTTTATTCGGTAAAAAACCTAATTTATCCGCGAACGCATCGAACTTACGTTTAAAAGCAAACAGTTGAGGGATAAACTTTGCACCAAGTTTATTGATAACAATGAACATGTCTTTACCGTATTTCTTCGACACGTCGTAACAGTCGCGATGCAAATACTCACCGGAATCTGGTAAATGCTTAAAAGTAGAGAGGATATCTCTGCGAACCGAAGTAAATACGTTCGCATCGTTTGACCCCACATAAAACACCTGTTTTTTGTCAGGTATAGGGAAGGTATCTAAGCGAACAGCAAATACGGCAAGTTTTCCCGCACACCCAGAGGCATCATGCAGTCTGCGACCATCGTTGTTATAGCGCGATGGTGTGTCTGAATCGACGTCTCGCACCCTAGCATCATATTCATTGTCCGACGCCCTTGCATCAGGCTGCTCTACGTCGGCATCTTTCCAACGTTTGTTTTCTAGATTCTCGAGAATTTCTTCAGGATCATTGCCCAGTTTGATGCCAAGGTTATTCACTAGTGAGAGCGTGCCGTCTGAGTCAATTTGTGCAAATAAAGCAAGCTCTGTATAAGCTGGTCCGCGCTTAACAAGCGCCCCGCCGGAATTATTACAAATGCCGCCCACTATTGATGCGCCGATGCATGACGAACCAATCACTGAATGAGGCTCTCGGCCATAAGGCGCTAGCTGCTCTTCTAAACCGAATAACGTACTGCCTGCAAGGCCAACTATTTGCTTGCCCTCGTTCACTAACTGAATATCGTCGATACGCATAGTGCTGATGATAACAAGGGGTCTATCGTATTCTTTTCCATCAGGCGTAGAACCACCAGTAAGGCCTGTATTTGCTGCCTGCATAATGACTGCTACGTCTGCATCGACACATAGCTTTAACACTCGCCAAATTTCTACCAGCGAACCCGGTCTTACCACTGCTAACGCTTCACCAGAGCCAAAGCGAATGCCTTTACAGTAAGGCTGCTTTTTGGCTGAATCGGTTAGTAAATAAGATTGTCCAACAACATTTTGCATAGACGTAATCAACGACTGGGTATCAAGGTGCACGGCCATGGGTCTCTCTACGTTAAAAACAGGAATTTCTTACTGGTGAGGAACTATACACGAATGCGAAATAGAACAAAGAGGGAACCGTTAGGTTCTTAATACAATTTACTTATATTTAATGAGGCTAAAACCGGTAAACCCATGAGCTTTTTTAAAGCGTAGCGTTGAATATGCGGTTCCTTGTTGAGTTGTGATACATTGAATGCAGACAACATATTCACATGACATCGTAAAATGAAATCAACAACTCAGCACCTTCTACAATTTCTATTAACCGTAATGGTGATAACCGCCCTATCCTCACTACTATTTGCTAAATCAACAATGGCGGCCAATAGCAAAAGTAGCGATGATAGTAGTGATAAAAGTACGCTCTCTTATACGCCTAGCGAATCTCCTTTACAGGATGTGATTGATGCACAAGAAAAGGCGAAAAATAACAACACGCTTTTATTGGTAGTGCTAGGTGCTCAGTGGTGCCATGACAGTACAGGTCTAGCCTCGCACTTTGAATCGGAAGCACTTCAGCCTATCTTAGAAAAACACTACACAACCTTACTTGTGGATGTAGGTTTACTTGAGGATAGACGCAGCATCACTGAACGGTTTGATTACCCCATTTATTACGCTACACCCACTGTGATGATTGTTGAACCTAACACAGGAGCCTTACTTAATCGCGCCAGTATGGCGAGGTGGGCACATGCCGATAGCATTCCGCTTATTGATTATGTTGAATATTTTACCGCTCATGGCGAATTAAGTGAGCAAGAAATTGCTGTATTGCAGTCTTATACTCCCACGCCTGAAGAGATGTCTTATAACGAACAGTACGCTGCTCGTTTGCAGGAAGCTTATAAAGAGCTATCGCCTTTGTTAAAAGATGATATCAGCGGTGAGTTAGAAGGTGACACAATGGACAATTTTTATACTATGTGGAAAGAAGTTCGCCAATTTCGCGCGACGTTGCAAAAAGAGTTAATGGAACGAACTCAAGCACAGCTAAACACGGATGAAGTGCCTGTATCGGAAACAAAAAAGGCCACACTCACTGAGTATGGCCCTTTTTCATGGCATTAACGTGCTAAATAGCGCCCTAAATAGCGCGCTAAGCGTTTTGAGGCTTTGAGCGTCCGGCGGCAGAATGACTGCTGCCGTTACCTTTAGACTGACTTTGACCCGCAGAATTACCGCGATTGCCACCTTCCGTATTTGATGAGCTGCGTCTCTTGTTTTTAAACTGAGCCCCAGTTTTATTTGCACCGCTCTTATTAGCACCGCCTCGATTTGCGCTTCGTCCATTCTCAGAACCCTGAGATCGATTTGCACTATCGGACGTTTTTGCCGCTTTAGGCTTCTTAGGCTTTTTCGGCGCAGACAGTGTGGTGGCTGGAACCGGCACCTGAGGAGCAAAACCTTCTAATGTCTCTCTTGGAAGCAGTTTTTGAATGAGGGTTTCAATATCTTTAAGACTTTGAAGTTCATCCACACTCACAAAAGACCATGCTTGTCCGCTTGAACCAGCTCGTCCTGTTCTACCAATTCGATGAACGTAATCTGCAGGCGTATTTGGCAAATCAAGATTCACAACAATAGGCAACTCACTGATGTCGATGCCTCGAGCGGCGATGTCGGTTGCTACCAATACGTTAATGTCGCCTGATTTAAAATCTGATAGTGCTTTGGTTCTCGCACCCTGGCTTTTATTACCATGAATAGCGGCAGCTGGAATCTTCGCTTTCGACAGTTTGTCGGCAACGCGATTGGCACCATGCTTGGTACGGCTAAATACAAGTACCTGACTCCACTTTTCCTGCTTTATAAGGCTAATAAGCGCTGACGTCTTTTTAGACTTATCGACTGCAATCAAATGTTGCTTCACTGAGTCTACGGTCGTGTTTGCTGGCGCCGTAGAGATATGAACTGGATCGCGAGTAATCGTTTGCGCTAATGCCGTAATTTCTGGCGAAAATGTAGCAGAGAAAAGTAGGCTTTGACGCTTAGCCGGCAACAGCTTAAGTACTTTTTTAATGTCGTGGATAAAACCCATGTCCAACATTCTATCTGCTTCATCTAACACAAGTACTTCTAGCTGAGAAAACTTCACAGCATTTTGTTGATATAAATCGAGAAGACGACCTGGGGTGGCAATAAGCACATCAACACCTTTTCTCAACTTCATCATTTGCGGGTTTATACCTACACCACCAAATACAACTGCCGTCGTTAACGGCACAAAAGTGCTAAACGAACGAATACTTTCTTCAACTTGGGCGGCTAGCTCTCGAGTAGGTGTTAGCACTAAGGCTCTAATATTGTTGCCCGACGCTTTTTTACCATCTAATAGATTGTGCAATATAGGCAACCCAAACCCTGCAGTTTTTCCGGTTCCGGTTTGCGCAGCAGCAAGTACATCTTTCCCTTCCATCACGACGGGAATTGCTTTTTCTTGAATAGGTGATGGTTTGCTAAACCCTTGTTTTTCGATTGCTTTCAACAACGGCTCGGCAAGCCCTAGCTGGGAAAATGACATTAATTAACTAACTCCTGAAAAATTGTTGCTTTGTCTGATAAAGCAGTAGGTACCTGTGGGTGAAGCGAGAATGCCGTTTTGCTAACCGATGGGCTATTTTGCTAACCGATGGGTTTAAAATATAAAGGGGATGACCAAGGCACCGAAGCGACTTAAAAAGCTCTTTTGATTTATAGTACAAGATGGAATAAACGCACGCTACTATCCTGTCAAAGCGCGCGCGGAGTCTATCATTTATAGCATGTGATAACCAGCACACTTTTTAATCATGGCGTTTCTGCGCTTCGTTATTTACCGCTTTTTCGGCAATTTATTGACTGTGCTAGACTAAGGCCTGTTTATCTATGCTGTACGGATTTTGGCAACTTTTTTTGGCAACTATGAACTTTGCGCTCTCGCTACGTTTCCAGAGGTGCAATTATTCTGTATTAATAGCATGCAATAAAAATAAACAGCTACTGTAAAAAATAAAACTTTACCAAATCAAAGATACAGTATAAAACGCGTTTGCTGCATACATAGTCGTATGCTTTTGGAGAAATAAACAGAATGAACATAGAGCACTTTTATCAAGCGGTAGAAAGTAAGCTACTCATTATTGAGTCGTCGTTGCTGTCGACTAGCTTTTATATTCAACTGATGATTATTGCTTTTATCTATTTAAGCGCGTTTTTGTTTTCAAGACAGATTGAAAAGTCACTCAGATTTACCAAAAGTAAGCCGCAGCACGGAGCCCATACACTGCATGGCTTTTTATACAACGCCGGCCGCGCCCTATTCCCTATCATTACTATCAGTTTACTCAAGTTTTCTACTGTACTTGGAGAACGGTTTCAGTTTGACGCATGGCTATTAGATATCGCCGTCGTAGTTGCCGTGCTCATTTTTGTGAATTCTATTATTAACGGTTTTGTAGAAAATAAATCTACCGCGCGGCTTATGCGAGTTGTGGGTTTGCCTATTTTGTTTTTACACCTTATTGGGCTACTCCCTATAATTAATGAGGCCTTGGCATCTATTGCTATTTCGGTGGGCAATGTTCAGATTTCTGCTTATGGCGTTGCTCGCGTTGTGCTTTTTGGTGGACTTCTCTTTTGGCTAGGCCGTAGCTCCAATGCCATTGGCCAAGACATTATCAGAAACCATAAGTCGCTAGATTTATCGACAAAAGAAGTGTTTGCAAAGCTTTTTGAAGTAGCACTATTTTGCGTAGCGTTTATTTTGTTGCTCAATGTAATGGGCATAAACCTAACCGCATTAGCCGTATTTGGTGGAGCCTTGGGTGTTGGACTAGGCTTAGGTTTACAGTCTATCGCCTCAAACTTTATCTCCGGTATTATTATTCTACTCGACCGCTCATTAACCGTTGGCGACTACGTAGAGCTAGAGGACGGACGAAAAGGGATAGTTCGCGAATTTAAGATGCGTTACGCAGTATTAGAAACCTTTGATGGCAAAGATATTTTAGTGCCCAACGAAAAATTCATCAGCTCACTGCTTATCAACTGGACGCACAAAGATTCAAAACAGCGCTATCGCATCGATTTTTCAGTGGCGTACAAAACCGATATCCGCGCGATGGTTGAAATTGTGAAATCTGCTGTCGCTGACCACCCGCAGGTGATAGGCGGTGAAGGCATTCCATTTGAAGAACAGCCAGACTGTGAAATTGATAGTTTTGGCGACTCAGGGGTTAATATGTTCATTGAGTTTTGGATGGAAGGGGTAGACGACGGCAAAAATCGCGTGGGTGGCGACTTGCTGTTGACGGTTTTTGAAACCTTGAGAGAACACAATATTGAGATACCTTTCCCTCAACGTGAAGTACGTGTACTCAATGAAAGTGACGCAGTGTCTAAAATGAGTATAAAAACTTCTGAATAACGCTTGGCTCTAGTTATATAGATCTGGTTCATAACATTGTTACCTGCGCGCTACTGGCTTAAAACCGAGCGCGCAGTGTGTCCCACTGCCACTTATCAGCAGTAAGCCCTAGTAAGCTGCAAAACACTTCATAGTCTTGCTTGCCCATGGCCGAGGCCACTGTTTTTAGTTGTGATTTAGCCTTTATTGCCTTCACTTGCAGAAGCTCTAATCGAACATCCGCATTATCATCAAAGTTATCGTTAATAATTGCATCAGCTTTGAGGGTTGCGTCCCATGCTGTAAGTACATAATTCAACAGTTTCATGTATACCGTGATCATAGATTTACGGCCAATGGCTTGTTCAAAAAGAGAGCCGACAAAAAGGCGTTTCATTGCAGCTTCCGATTCTTGCTGCACACTAACGTTTAACTGATTGAGCTGTACTAAGAAATCGCTGAGTAATTTGAAATGAAGCTCACTGTTAACCTGTGAGTCGTTCAGTAAGTTTATATCGTCACTCAACATATCTAGCGCGACGAGCGTACGCTGTGGGCTTGTCATAAATTTATTGCCTGTTAACGACCAAACGCACCGAATGCAGTGCTGTCTTCGACCTATTAATACCACAGGCCTTAAATAAATTGATGATAATCGTAACTATCATGCATTTAGCTATAAAGTGGGTTATCTGAACCAGAATACACCGTTTGAAAAGCACTGTATTTTAGAAAGAACATAGGGTCTTAAAAAGAATATCGTGTTTTATAAAAATTATATTGTTCTAAAAAAGGAAAACGGGGCTAATGCCCCGTTTTTCTTACTGCTTAGTGTTTAATTACATTTCTAGCTTTGCGGTAACATCGTGACGCAAGTCAAATCTGTCTAACGTCATCACCTTTGTCCATGCATCGACAAAGTCAGTAACAAAGCGCTCTTTGGCATTGTCATAAGCATAAGCTTCTGCAACTGCGCGTAATTCACTGTTTGAACCGAACACAAGATCAACTGGCGTACCTGTGTATACCACTTCACCTGAGCTGCGATCTACGCCTTCGTAAACAGCAGGATCATCGGTCTTTCTCCACTTAGTCGACATGTCGAGCAAGTTAACAAAGAAGTCGTTGCTTAACGCGCCAACATTGTCCGTGAATACGCCGTGCTTGCTATCTCCAGTGTTAGCACCAAGTGTACGCATACCACCGATAAGTGCCGTCATCTCTGGCACAGTCAAGCTTAGCTGATCTGCTTTGTCTACTAGCATTTCAGTAGGCGAGCGATAGCTTGCTTCTGCATCGTAGTAGTTTCTAAATGCATCTGCTGTTGGCTCAAGCAATGAGAAAGCATTCACATCTGTTTGCTCTTGCGTTGCGTCGGTACGGCCTACCACAACAGGCACTTCTACACTAACACCTGCATTCGATGCTGCCTTCTCAATAGCGGCAGCGCCACCGATAACAATCAAATCTGCTAACGATACTTTCTTTTTCGAAAACATTTGAGAATTAAAGTCGTCTTGCACTTCTTTAAGTTTAGCGATAACCGACTTCACCAATTCTGGCTCGTTCGCTTCCCAACTTGCTTGAGGTGCAAGCGCTAAGCGCGCACCGTTTGCACCACCACGGTAATCTGAAGCTCTGAAGCTAGCTGCAGAAGCCCATGCTGTTTTAACAAGCTCTTGTACTGAAAGACCAGTATCTAAAATTTCGCCTTTCAGTTCTTTCACATCATCCGCTGAAATGGCTTTGTAATCTGCAACGGGTACCGGGTCTTGCCAAGTGAAGTTTTCTTCTGGAATATCGTTACCCAAGTAGCGAGCTTTTGGCCCCATATCGCGGTGCGTGAGTTTAAACCAGGCCTTCGCGAATGCAGTTTGATATTCTTTTGGATCTGCTAAGAATCGTTCTACAATTTTGCGGTACTCAGGGTCGTATTTTAATGCAAGGTCGGCAGTGGTCATCACTGGCGCGTGCATTTTGCCTTCAACGTGTGCATCTGGAACAGACTGATAGGCAGATTCGTCTTTAGGGATCCACTGTACTGCACCTGCTGGGCTGCGCGTTTGCTTCCACTCAAAGCCCATCAAGTTTGACAAATACAAGCTAGTCCATTTCGTCGGTGCTTGTGTCCAAGCTCCTTCCAAACCACTGGTTACTGTATCTTCAGAATGCCCTTTGCCACAGTTGTTTTTCCAACCCAAACCTTGTTCTTCTAAACCCGCAGCACCCGGCTCGCCTTCTAGACAATCGGCAGGTTTGTGCGCACCGTGCATTTTACCAAAGGTGTGACCACCGGCGATTAGCGCTACGGTTTCTTCATCGTTCATCGCCATGCGTTTAAACGCAGTTCGAATGTTTTTCGCCGAGCCCATTGGATCAGGAACGCCCTTGGGACCTTCTGGGTTTACGTAAATTAGACCCATGTGCGTTGCGCCCAATGGACGTTTTAGCTCGCCATCGCGCTCTTCACGATCACTTGCCAGCATTTCCACTTCTGGACCCCAGTACACCATGTCCGGCTCCCAGTCGTCAGTACGACCGGCCGCAAACCCGTATGTGTCAAAGCCCATGTTTTCCATACCTACGGTACCAGCAAGTATCATTAGGTCGCCCCATGAAAGGCTTTCACCGTACTTTTGCTTAATTGGCCATAGTAAGCGACGTGCTTTATCTAGGTTACCGTTATCTGGCCAGCTGTTAAGCGGGTTAAAACGCATTTGACCGCCATCACCGCCGCCTCGACCATCTAGTGTGCGGTAAGTACCTGCGCTGTGCCAAGAAAGGCGAATAAAGAACGGGCCATAGTTACCGTAATCTGCTGGCCACCAGTCTTGAGACGTGGTCAATAATTCGTTAACGTCTGCTTTTACTTGGTCTAAGTCTAGCTTTGAGAATGCTTCTGCGTAGTTAAATTCATCACCAAGGGGGTTTGACCGGCTGTCGTGGTCTCTAAGCGCAGATAAGTCTAGTTGATCTGGCCACCAGAATTGATTGGTCTTAGCTTGGAATGGTTTGGTCATTCCAGTGCCTTTAGCGCCTGCTGGCTTGCTGATTTCTTGATTAGCAATGGCGCCTGTTGCACTTAACGATAATGCTACTAGTGCAGATAGCGTTGTTTTTTTGAACCTTATCATGGTCATATTTTCATCCCGTTGGTGCTAGTTGTATCAAAACGAAAGAAGACAATTCTTCTTTCGAAATTCAATTAACAAATCATTTACTTTCAACGACGATAAAGATAGTCAGAAGTTTCAGCTTACGATAGTTAATAAATTGGATTCACCTAATAGTATTTTCCAATCAATAAATTTATTATTAAATTTCATGAAGTTATGATTTAACCAACGCAATGACTCGCATCGACCTCACATTTTAATCGAGATTATCGTTTACAGATTAGTACCGACTGGGTTACGCGTGACGGTGACTTGCTTTTCCTTGCTTACCTTTTAAAAGAAGTAAAAACAAAAACGGCGTGCTTAACACGCCGCGGCAGGTATTATCCGTCAATGCCTTTGATTAACTTAGCGAGTTCTTCAATTTTCGACACCGTAGTTTTAACAAGATTATCAATTTCATTTGATGAGGATTGAGAATTACCGGCTAAGGTTCTTACTTCATCAGCAACCACTGCAAAGCCCCTTCCCATCTCACCGGCGCGTGCAGCCTCAATAGCAGCGTTCAGCGCCAGTAGATTTGTCTGTTCCGATATAGAGTTAATGGTACCGACAATAGTGCTTATGGTCTGACTTGTAGTGAGTAGTTCTTGCATTGCCCCTTGTGTATCGTTAACCGCTTGTTTGCGAGAAGACACATTAATAGCAAAAAATACATATCGGGTAATTTGCCCATTAAAGTTCTTCAATGCACTTACTCTCGAGTCAAACGCTAAGTATTTGTCATTGTTCTTAAACTCTAAAATCTTAGATACAAAGCCGGTTGAATTCAGCTGCGATAAATCCTCAGTGGTAAGGCGAGACATAAGCTCTCGTGCAAAATCTTTAGAATCGTAAGCACCTTTAATAGTCTCTTTGAGTAACTTATTGGCTTCTATTAATTTACCATCTGGTTCCATTTCTAAGAGCACAAGCGCACTACCAATGGCATTGAGTTTATTGGTAAAGTCGAGGGCCATTTGTTTAACGCGAGTGATGTCGGCCTGAACGGCAATAAAGTTAACTAACTGGCCTTCTTTGAAAACCGGATTGATAGACAGTGACGTCCAGTAAGGTGAGCCATCTTTGCGATAGTTGAGGATTTCATCGTAAAACGCCTCGCGATTTTTAAGCTTCTGCCGAATAACGTCTACGGTTCTGTGGTCGGTCTCTTCGCCTTGTAAAAACGAACCTGGCTTTTTACCCTTAACCTCGTCTAAGCTCCAGCCGGTAAGTCGATAGAAACCGTTGTTTACATACTCAATTAGCCCATCGGCGTTTGAAATAATAACCGCGTTGTCCGTTTCATTAGCAACTAAAGACAGCATGCGCTGTAATTCACGTTGCTCTACTTCTTCAGTAACGTCTCTCACAAATGCGGTATACAGCGTTCTATCTGCTAGCCGAACCTTGGAAAGAGACAGTCTGCCCCATAATTCTTTACCGTCTTTTCGCTCTACCCGTACTTCACGACTAGTACCAACAATTTTATCCTGCCCAGTCTCTCTGTTTGCGTTCACATAGTTGTCGTGGTTTGCCTGAATGGCTTGGGGAACCAACATTTTGACGTTTTTCCCGATCACTTCCTCACGACGATATCCCCAAAACTTTTCAGCCGATGCGTTAAACAACGTCACCTCGTTGCGTTCATTAATACACACCACTGCATCAAGGGCCTGCTCTAGGGTTTGCTCTACGATTTCTCGAGCTTCGCGTTCTTCCGTAACGTCCCGTACGAATGCTGTGTAGTGTTTCTTTCCACCAACGATGACCTGGGAAAGTGCTAATTGCACCCATATCCGCTGCCCAGACTTAGTCTCTAGCTCTACTTCTCGAGAGCTACCAACTATCTTATTCACATTCGTATTACGGTGGGTATTCACATAGCTGTCGTGATTTGATTGATGCTCTCTTGGCACAAGCATTTTAATGTTTTTGCCCAGTACTTCAGAGGGAGAGTACCCCCATAACTGCGACGCAGCGTCGTTGTAAAACGTTATATTATTATTTTCATCTATCGTTACAACCGCAAGTATTGACTGGGATAATGCTTGTTTAGCCGCATTTTCTCGGGAAAAAAACGCCATCTTATTTAACTCCGAACTATTAGTACCCAAATATATAGGCGAAAAATGATGTTTTTACCAACTAGAACGAAAATAAGACCCCAGAACGTGAAATTATTACAATAAAGTGGCTAGGGGTTCAGTATTTAATGAGGCTCAAAGTAAAAATTATCCGATTTAAAACAAAAGCTTAAAGTAATAAAGAGGAGTTACAAGAAACGGAACGATTTCTGCAACTACCCCTCGTTAAAGGAAATGATTAGCCAAAGGGTAACGTAATGACATCGCACAATAATATATTTGAACCGGGTGAAAACTGTTGGGTAAAGAGCAATGCTACGTTTGCTGCGCCACTGATTGACTGCGGGAATTATTACAAAGCGTTGCACAGTGCGATTGTCAAAGCAAAGCACAGTATTTTTATCGTTGGCTGGGACATCGATAGCCGTATTCGCCTCCTGCGTGGTGAAGATGAAGAACAAAGCGAAGCTCCAAGTAGAATAAGCGACTTGCTAAAATGGAAAGCTGAGCAAAACCCCGATATGAAGATTTACCTACTTCGCTGGGACTCTTCATTGGCCTTTTTTGCTCAACGAGAAATGTGGGCAAAAGAAGCGTGGGATGAAAAAACCCCTGACAATGTAAAAACCGAACTCGACGACACCATTCCAATGGGCGGAAGCCAACATCAAAAAATTGTACTTGTTGATGACGAACTGGTTTTTTCTGGCGGAATGGATGTTTCAACCAACCGTTGGGATACAAGGGATCATCCTGTTGTGTCTGAAGAGCGTGACGGACCAGACGGCGAGTATGGCCCCCTGCATGACGTTCAAATGGTATCAAGCGGTCCTGTAGTGGCCGACTTCTCTAAACTCGTTCGTTGGAGATGGCAGCGCGTAGCAAACGAAACTCCCATTATGGTGAGAGAAGATGCAAATGTAAGTATAGATGCGCCTATTCCACCATCATGGCCGCAAGATTACCCCCCTATTTTTGAGGATGTTGAGTGTGCACTTGCTAGAACCATCCCATTTATGGATGAAGTAGAACCCGCGCAAGAAGTACGCAACATGCTACTCGACCTCATCAACGAAGCTGAATCGATTATCTATATTGAAAATCAGTTCACCACCCGCCAAGAAATTGCAGAAGCATTAAATAGGCAGCTCAAATTAAAGCCTGACTTAAGCGTGTGTATTGTGAGTTCTTACGAGCCCAAGGGGAAGTTTGAATGCGAAGCGTTCTGGGCAAGTAGAATACAGTTTAAATCTATCTTAGAAAAAGGCATCGCTCCTGAGCGAGTAAAAGTTACCTACTCGTCTATTGAAGATATGCAGGGCCGCAGAGCATACAAGCGTATTCATTCAAAGGTAATGACCATTGATGATAAGTATCTCGTTATCGGCTCATCAAATTTGAGCAACCGCTCAATGACCTTAGATACTGAAATTGACACCATACTGTTTGGTAATACACCTCAAAATAGACAAAGCATCGCCCATGTGAGAAATGACCTTTTAGCAGAGCATACGGGCAGAACGATAGAAGACATGGAAACGATTCTCAAAGAATCACAGCCTGTTGACGCCCTTATGCGCGGCCAAATCGCACACGGTTACATATTAACTGAAGTGCGAGATGAAATATTTACTGAGCAGTCGAGTAGCAATCTTTTTCGATCATTGTCAGACCCCGAAGAGCCGCTTATTTCTATTCCCACTTTAGGCGGCGCTGTGACACCTGCTAGAAACCCAAGACGCCGCAGTATAATGATAGCCATCGGCTTAACCGTATTGGCGGTACTGGGCGGTCTTATGTTTTGGGCCAGCCAATCTATTTCTTGGCTAAGTGCCGATAGCATCAATGCATTTTTAGAAGAAAGTCGCGGCACCTATTTTGCCCTGCCCACTGTGCTTCTTGTTTATGTAATAGGGGGCATTCTCTTTTTCCCTGTTACCGTATTATCTCTCGCCGTCGCGGCTATTTTTGGCCCTATTTGGGGGCCTGTTTACGGGATGATGGGAGCATTGTTAAGCTCGGCCATACTGTTTGGTATTGGTAAGCTGTCGGGCAATGCTGGCTTACGAAAACTGGGTGGACCGAAAGTTGCTGCTGTTGATGAAAAACTTAAGCGCAGCGGCATAGTGGGTGTTGCAGCTATACGTATGCTGCCTGTAGCCCCTTTCAGCCTAGTGAACTTGGTAGCGGGTATTTCATCTATCGGTATTTTTCAATTCTTGGTAGGGACCTTCCTTGGTATGTTTCCACCGATGATAGCGAAAGGCCTAGTGGGAGACTCGATTACTCAGATTTGGCGTAACCCGTCTATTGAGTCGATTAGCTACCTTGTAGCAGGCATATTACTTTGGGCGTTTCTGATATGGGGCTCGCAAAAATTTGCACGCTATTATCAACAGAAGAAACAGGCCAATGGGTCTGATAAACAGTCGGAAAACAGTGAGAGTGAAGAATGTGCCGCATAGTTTCTTATAATATTCACGGTGGCATAGGGACAGATAAGCAGCATGACTACAAAAGGATTGGGCAGTATCTAACAAAACTTGGTGCTGACATTGTGTTATTGCAGGAAATGGATACCCGCCCAAGTGACAGAGATACGGCGCGGGATATTAACGATATCTGCGCCAACAATGCCTTTAGTCTTACTGCATCCCCGGCACTTACTGAGCCCGATGGGTGGTACGGCAATGCAGTGTTGAGTCGCTTTGACGTTTTGTCTAAAGAAACACTGGATGTAAGTCAGGATGGTAGACAACCGCGAAATGTTCAGTTAGTTGAGCTTCAAACGGAAAAAGGCCCGTTAACAGTGGTAAATACGCACAAAGGGCTTAAAACAAAAGAGAGAAAGTCTCAGTTCTCGCTGTTGCATACCTATTTAGAAAAGCGGTTAGAGAGTCACCCAATACCTATGGTGCTTGCCGGCGACTTCAACGAATGGCAGTTTTTCTCAAAAGCGTTTACGTCTTTAAATACATTGCTACACCAGCAAAAAATGGGGGCGACATTTCCTAGTGGCTTCCCTGTTTTTTCACTCGACAGAGTGTGGGTATCAAGTGATATTCGCGTGCAGAAGTACGGCAAAGTTAAGGACAAGAAAACCGCAGTAATGTCTGATCATCTTCCTGTGCTTATCGATATCGAATTACCGGAACAAGGTTAGTAGCCAGTTATCATCACTATCTGCAACTAAGTAACTGATGTGGCAAATTCAAGCTTGCCGCACCAGTGCTGAAGGTCATATTCGGCGCTAACCACCTTTTTGATAGTACCCAAGGCTTGTTGAATATGCCGTTGTTTAACTGCATTTTTGTCTGTAAATGCGAACACCGTGCGGTGCATATCTGGCTCTACGATTTTAACTGACTCGACTAGGCCAGACTCTTTGAGATGAAAAATAGCGGATGTAGGCAGAATCATTACGCCTTCACCATTAATAACTTGTCGCAGGCCTGTCATTAATTGTCCGGAATAAGCGTGATCGTGATTTAACATTACACCTGTTTTTTGTTCGTAATACGCAATTAACTGCCCTAGTGAATCTTTTATTCCCGGCGAGAGTAATGGAATCTCCCGCAACTCACAAAACGAAACTTCTGCTCGATGACGAAGAAATTCAAACTCTCGCTTTTCAGTGGATGCAGAAAACACCAGGTGCATTTCTTCTTGAATCAAAGGGGTAGCATGTGTGCTTTTATCATCGACAGCTTCTCGATAAGTTAACGCGATATCGATGTGCTTTGATTCAAGCCAGTCTTTGATGGTGTAGGAAGGCCCTGTACTTATTTCTACTTTTAATCTTTCACTCGATTTACCCATTTCAGTAAGCAGCGGCAGCGAGACCACATTTCCAATAGAGGGAATAACGCCAATTTTAATCACTCTATTTTGCGAGTGACTTTCCTCACTTACTGCATTTTTGGCAACATCCATTTGCTCTAACAGTGCCGTTGCATGAGTAAGGAAAATTTCGCCAGCAGCAGTGAGGGTTATGCCCGCAAAACTGCGGTTAAATAAGGTGGCTTTAATCTCTCTTTCTAAGCTTGCCAATTGCTGACTCACCGCAGGTTGAGCAATACTGAGGGCTCGTGCTGCAGACGCAATACTGCCTTTCTTCGCGGCGGTAACAAAATATTCCAACTGTTTTGAATGCACAACACCACCTCGGTGAAATTTATGAATCAACACACCGATGCATACTTGCTCACGCATCCGCTGTGTTGAATAGGTAGTAAAAAGCCGGCAATTTATAGCTAAGTGGTTTATCGCCAGAGACTGTTCTCAATAAGGCCGTTTACAGCAAGCATGCTTAGCATTGCTCTTTTGTATAGACGAGAGCAGCAAAGTATATGCCACCAAATTTGCTCCCAAATTTGTTCACAAGAACCTCTCACGTACAGCCGTATCTATCGACTACGACATACAGCATGGTTTTTTCTGGCGTCTCATCCCTAAAAATTTAAAGCATCGATTTAACTAGCTACAGACCAATAAAATCAATGGTTCGAGGACAGGCTCAATACTTTCCTTATACCCCTAAATAATGTTCTTTCTTCCTCGCTGGTAAAAGAGCTTTTAGCCTACGAACATGAAACGCATTTTTTTAAAATGGGCGTAGGCTGGAATAGTCGCTTTGCATAGCGCCTTTGTTGTGCATTGTATTGCTTAAAATCAGTGCATATAAGCGACGTAAATAACGACACTTATAACAGCACATATAGGAATGCATACAAGAACGCCAAGCCTGGCTACTGTTAAACGCTCAAGTTCATCAATTTATCAGTGCAACAACTTTCAATGGAGCAAAAGCGTTAATGGAAATAGAACTACTGCTGTTTGTAGTTACGTTATGTGCAACAGGTGCAATTGCGGGGATAACTGCAGGCCTGTTCGGCAATGGTGGAGGCTTTGTTGTAGTACCTGCCCTTTTAGCGGTATTTCCTTTCTTCACTCCTCCTTCAGAGGCATTGGTAAAAGTGGCCATTGGAACCTCGTTAGCCTCTATTGTTGTTTCAAGTGCTCGTTCTGTCATGGCTCATAAAGCTAAAGGCGCTGTGGACTTCGACATACTTCGCTCGTGGAGCATTTGGCTTGTGCTGGGTGTAATAGGTGGAGTGGCGATAGCAAGTTATACCAGCGCTAACGGCCTCACCGTAGTATTCGCAGCCGGTGTATTATTGTACTCGGTGTATTTTTTATTTCCTGAATTCGTCGTTCGACCAGGCCTTGTATTCGCGATGCCCACGGGAAAGGGTAAAGCCTTGCTTGCCTTCGTATTAGGAGGCTTTTCTGCATTGCTGGGTATTGGTGGCGGCACACCAACCGTTATCACCATGGTGATGTGCAAACGCAGTATTCAGCAAGCGGTAGCTACCGCTGCAGGCGTTGGCTTTTTAATTGGATTGCCCGGTGCTATAGGCTTTTTATTTATGACGCATTCCCAAACCGGTGCACTGCCGTTTGGTACCGTTGGCTACATTAATCTACCTGCCCTTGTGGCTATTAGCATTGGCGCTATTTTTACCGCGCCTATTGGGGCCAAAATGGCCCATAACTTTAGTGAAAAAAGACTGAAGCGCTTATTTGGTATCTATCTCGTCCTTGTGTCTAGCGCTATGTTTTACAAAGCAATGTAGGCGCGTGCAACAAAAAAATTAACGATTAAGAAAAAGGAATAACACCATGACTATGAATCGCTCAAGACGCTTATTTCTTGGCGGAAGCGCCGCGGCTACGGCTGTAGGAGCAAGCGGCATTGTTACCACCCTAGGCGCTCAGGCAGCAACCGCTCAGGCATTAAAAAATCAACCGCCACTTCGCTATGGCCCTAAACCTGGCGTAGCTAAGCTTAATGCCAATGAAAACCCATTTGGACCGAGCCCCGCTGCACTTAAAGCCATATCGGATGCTGCAGCGCAAGGTGGTGCAT
The DNA here is from genome assembly GCF_000753865.1 of Alteromonas sp. LOR. GTDB lineage: Bacteria > Pseudomonadota > Gammaproteobacteria > Enterobacterales > Alteromonadaceae > Alteromonas. The sequence continues at coordinate 368,426 of NZ_JQFW01000056.1, forward strand.
ACTATGCCTATCCTGCAGCCATGAGATTAATAGACATGATTGCAGAGCGACACGGCATTGAAAAAACAAACATATCGCTAAGCGCAGGCTCAAGCCCAATTTTATCTTATACCGCGTTAGCCGCTAGTCAAAAGGGCCATATTTTAGGGCCCGACCTATTTTGGGATACCACATCCAAAGCGCCTGAAAAACAAGGGGGTCGTGAAATTATCCGCGTAGCTAATACGGCCGCGCTAGATATCGATTTAGACACTATTTACAACGCTATCGATGGCTCTATTGGTATGGTGCACATATGTAATCCTAATAACCCAACTGGAAAAATTTTAGACCCTAAAGCGCTGAGAGAGTTTTGCATTAAAGCCTCTAAGAAAACGCTGGTGCTGGTAGATGAAGCATACAACGAACTTACCGATGACCCATCGGCACATACCATGATCCCACTAGTTAAAGCTGGCCACAATATTGTCGTGGCTCGTACCTTCTCGAAAATTTATGGCCTTGCGGGTATGCGGGTGGGTTACCTAATAGCATCAGAACAAAATACTGAATGGGTAAATCAATACGGGATGGGTAATTACACGTTGAACCAAGCCGGTCTTGCGGCAGCGATTGCAAGCTATAACGATGATGCATTTCTCACGTTTTCGAAAGATAAAATTCTACAGGGACGCGCGATGGTGATGGATGCTGTGAAAGCTAACGGTTTGACAGCCGCATCATCGAGTACTAATTTTGTATTTGTCAATTTAGGAAGTGGAAATGCTGAACACTTCAGACGTGCAATGGCTGAAAAAGACATATTGATCCGCGGTATTTACAGAAGTTACAACAATTGGTCTCGGGTTAGCATGGGCACAATTAGCGATGTGCAAAGGTATATTGATGCAATACCAGAAGCCCTAGAAAAGATGGAAAAAGCCCAAAACGCGTAACCACTAACGCTATTCATGTGCGCTGAATATCGCGGCGCACACATCCATACCTTTATAAATATCTTCATTTGCCCCTTTAGCGCCACTTTTAGACTTAAAGTATAATACGCACAAAAGTCACTTTTGCCATATAATCTCAATTATTGAAAGTACGGCTAACTGCAAACTTTTTCTCATTGATTGTTGCAGTAACGCTAATCTTGCACATACTTTACTACTGTGCAGACACGATGGATGCCATCTAGGAGATTTTTTAATGTCGATATCTGTTTTAGTTGCTGATGATTCTAAGCTGTCTAGACGCAGTGTTATTCGTGCATTGCCACAAGATTTAGACTATACCATTAGTGAAGCAACGAATGGTCAAGAGGCCATAAACTTGCTAGCAGAAACAACGTTTGATCTACTATTGCTCGACCTCACTATGCCTGAGGTAGATGGCGTTGGCGTGTTGGAATACCTTCACGAACAAGAAAGTACACTTAACGTCATTGTTATCAGTGCTGATTTTCAGCCAGAGAAACAGAAGATTGTGATATCCCTTGGCGCAAAACGCTTTTTGAGAAAACCACTAGACAAAGAAGAGCTCGCTATGGCGATGTTCGAATTGGGGTACTTATGAGTATTGTGTTACCACTTGACGAAGATCAAAGAGATGCGCTGCAAGAGTTGCTCAATATATCAATGGGGCAAGCTGCAAATTCACTGGCTCAACTCATTGAAACGAAAATTGACATTTCTATCCCAAAAATTTCTACGGTGACGCCAAACGAACTGTATGGTTTGCTGTTTGAAACAAAAGACGCCTTTTATACGCGCCAGTCATTTTTGGGTGATATCCATGGCGAAGTCATGTCGGTGCTATCACAGTCTGGCCTGGCTGAAGTGGCAAAGCTGATGGACTACGAAGAGCCTCTTACAAAAGAAGACATTCAAGAAATCATACTCGAGCTTTGTAACATTCTTGCAGGTGCTTGCTTAGCAGGGCTGTCTGATCAGTTAGAGCTGACCACGAACTTAAATATGCCAACCCTATTTCAACCTGAAAAGTCCAACTTTAGCGACCTGCAGTGGCAGCATACCTTAGTGATGGAGGTGCAATTTATCATTGCCATATCATCATTCAGTATGCGCGTTGTTTTTTGTTTAGACGATGAGTCTCTCATCAGAATGAAAGACACATTGGATGAGTTACTCGGGTAATGTTCGAACAACTCGTTAGTAAACTTCCCGTCGGGATCGGCATTGTTGACGAAGCATTCACCGTGGTTTACTTGAATGACTTTTTTTTAGACCGCTTGCCACACGAGTTGCGAAAAGATTACAAAGAACAACCTGTTACTGAATTATTCAAAGGCCAAGGAAAGTTTCTTAAACGGCGACTTAAGTCAGTGTTTGTGTTGCAACACCCCAGCTTTAGTTATTGGGAGCAACGGCCACACATTTTCCCGTTTAAAAGTAGCCGCCCTATTACGGGCGAAGAAACCCAGATGTATCAAAATATGGAAATTATTCCTATAAAAGATAATACATCCGGCAGAAAACTAGCCTGTATATTTCTTCAAGACGTAACCGCCCAAGCCAGCTATTTTCGTGCCCAGCAAAAGCTCTCTCAAGCGCTCAAAAAAGAACACGCTGAACAGCGTAAGCTCATCAGAAAACTGGATACCGCACAAAGCCAGCTTATTCAAGCTGAAAAAATGGCCTCAACGGGACAGCTAGCTGCAGGCATTGCTCATGAAATCAATAATCCTATTGGCTTTGTTACTGCAAACTTAGATACCTTGTCTCAATATGCGTCACATCTTTTGGCAATATGCGATGGTGTGGAATCTCAGATTACTCATTTCACAGAAGAGATGCAGGAACAGGTGCAATCTCTCTATGAAAGTAACCACTATGCAATGCTAAAGGACGATATTACCGAGCTTATTGACGAATCGAGCGAAGGTTTGAGCCGTGTGAGAGACATCGTTGAAAACCTTAAAAACTTTTCTTTAGAGACCGCGGATGGTTATCAAAACATTGAAGTGTGCTCAGTCGCGAAACAGCTTATTACCCTTATATCAGCGCAGTATGCGAAGCCTGAGTATAAATTTGAATGTGCTAAGGAAAAGCTAGAAGTCATCGGTGACCCAGGCACGCTCAAGCAAGCACTGATGAACGTGATGGTTAACGCAGCCCAAGCCATTGAAGATAAAGGCTTTATAAAGCTGAGCATTATCGAAAATGACAATGATATCGCGTTTAAAATTTTAGACAGCGGGTGTGGTATTGCCGAACAAAACCTAAAGCGTATATTTGAACCTTTCTTTACTACAAAACCTGAAGGGCAAGGCCAGGGGTTGGGCTTATCCGTTGCCTATACCGCAATAGAGAAACATCAGGGAAAAGTGTCTATAAGCAGTAAAGAAGGCAAAGGCACCGTTGTACAAATTACGATTCCAAAAAGCCCCCCGCAATCTTCCTCTACTGATAATTCAGAGCCCGCGACTGAAGCGCTTTCTGAATAGCGTTGACGAAAAAGCGTCTTGCCTAGATATTGGCTAAGTTTCGGGCACCGTTTCTGGCTAATAGCTCTTTTCTAATAGGTCCTTGCTAATAGCTTCTTGCTAATAGCTTCTTGCTAATAGCTTCTTGCTAATAGTTCCAGCGCATTTTGTAAGGTAGCGCTGAGATCAACACCTGTATCAGTCGCGTAATACAAACACGCAATACGTATCTATCTAGTTATATATTCGCCAGTTAGTTTAGCCGCTCTCTGTTAGTTGCTGTCAGTTAAGCGGCCGAGGGCTGAGTAAACATTAATACACTATCATCTACCAGCGTTTTTGTTAGCTCTCCCTCGGCAACCAAATAATTTAAATGGGCGTAACACTCTGCCACAGCAAACACCATATTTCTGCTTGAGAGCTTTCGCTTGAACATCACGGGCAATAGCTCAGCCACTGTTTGAGGGGTAGCACACGCACTTTTTAATGCACTAAGATGTCGATGGTGATGAGCAAGTAATTCATCAACCCGTTGGTGCAAGCCTACAAACGGGAGCTTGTGAGCGGGTAATACAACTGTATCTTTTGGGAGCGTTTTGAACGGAGGGAGCGTGGTAAGGTAGTCATTCAAAGTAAGCGCGTCAGGCTCGGTAGAGTAAGCGCCAATATTTGGCGTTATCATGGGCAGTATGTGATCGCCTGAAATCAACACCCCTTTACTTTCGCAGTACAGACAAGCGTGCTCTGGAGAATGTCCCCTTCCAACCAATACTTTCCACTCGTTATTATCAAATGACAGCACATCGTTGTGCTTCAATCGCGTATAACTCACTGGAATGGGTGATACAACTTGGCTAAACCCTTTGCCATCTCCCTGAGTAAGCTTTTCAACTAGCTCGCTGTCTAGGCCAGCTTGACTAAAATAACGGACATCTCTTTTATTCGACGCACCATTTTTACCCGCACAAAACGCTCTAGCAGTGAAGTACTCAGTTTGTGACATATAAAAAGGAACATCAAATTCGTCGGCAATCCAACCCGCTAACCCAATGTGGTCGGGATGAAGATGGGTGACGATAACGGCGGATATATTGCCATCGAGCTTTTCAAATATCTGTTGCCACAACGCTTTCGTTGTCGACGTACCAATACCCGTATCAACAACCACCCAGTTGTCTTCATCTTTAATGAGATAGAGATTAATGTGGTCAAGTTCAAACGGCAAAGGCATAGTTAGCCACATAACACCGTTCGCAATTTCAACAAGTTCACCAGGCTGTGGCTGTTTGTCTGCTAGATATTGCATGGCATACCTCTTTTAAAGATACAAAACTGATTATAAGGGATGTTACTTCTAACGCGGCTTAAACGTAAAAACAAACGTATCTCTCGAATGGACATCTATAGTAGTAAGTTATAGCAATAGGCTGACTTTGTAGTTAATGGAATGAGGATAACCAACGGCGAGGTGCGGTATACTTAGCTTTTCTGGCTGGAAATCGGGTTTCCAATACCTAATTAGCACCAATAGGTTTTGAAAAGTGGTAGTAGATCATTGTTTAAAGTTGATAGACAAAAGAAAAGCATGGCGTGATTAAACAAGGTTATATTCTCAATAAGAGCACGTTTACCGAAAAGGGTAAGGCGTTTGTTGAGCTGTGGGTGAAAACACAAGAAAAGACGGTAAGGCTAGTGTCTGCCCCGCAGCAGCCCACTTGTTTTGTTGCTATGGATGATAAAGACAAACTTATTGGTGCCTTAGCCGCCTCAGGTGTATTGCGCCGTGATGTGTCCTTTCCCTCTGACCACTTTAAAACGCTAGAGCAAATACGGGTTGTTACTGTAAAAACAAACACCGAAAGTCAGATGCACAAGCTCAGAAAAATTGCGACCGAAAATAGTATCACGCTCTATGAAGCCGATATTCGGTTAGCCGACCGATATCTTATGGAACGTTTCATTTATGGTGCTATAGAGTTTGTTTCTCCTAACAACGACAATGAAATAATTAACGCCCGAATTAGACCATCTAACTATTTGCCAGCATTTACCTGGGTAAGTATTGATATTGAATGCGATGAGAACGAATCACTATTTAGTATTTCAATCGCAGGTGAGAGTCATAACGAAGTCATCTTAGTTAGGCCCCCTACTTTCGAAAATAAGGTATTAGCATCAACGAGTCAGCATTACACGTTGACGGTGGTTGATAGCGAGAAAACGCTGCTTAACGTGTTTTTCTCCCGAATCTGCAATATCGACCCTGATATTATTTTGGGCTGGAATGTGAAGCAGTTTGACTTCGCTGTCATAGCGCGACGTGCAAAGCGCCTGAACGAAAAGCTATTGATGGGCCGACAAGGCAGAGAGGCCACGGCGAGAGAATGGGATGACCAAGTACTGGTCAATATACCGGGCCGCTGCATTGTTGACGGTATAGAGGCGCTCAAAACAATGACCTATCACTTCGACTCATTTTCTTTAGACAATGTAGCCGAGCAGCTTTTAAACGAAAATAAGCTTATTCAAGAAGACGATAAACTCAAGGCAATCAAGCATCAGTATTTGCACGAGCCCTTATCTCTTGCCGACTACAACTTTAAAGACAGCGAACTTGTAAACAGTATCCAACAAAAAACCCAGTTTATTGATTTTTTAACGCTGCGAGGCACGTTGACGGGACTTGAGTTAGGTAGACCCGGGGGGTCAGTTGCCGCGTTTTTGAACGTATATTTGCCAAAGCTGCATAGAGAGCATTACGTTGCTGGCGTGCGACCGTCAAATGGCGGGCTTGCAAGCCCTGGTGGATACGTAATGCGTTCTTTACCAGGACTGTATGATGATGTACTGGTTTTAGATTTTAAAAGCCTTTATCCGTCAATAATACGGACATTTAATATCGACCCTTTAGGTTTAGCTGAAGGTTTACAATCTCCCGAAAAAGCCATTCCTGGCTTCAAGGGAGCTGTTTTTAGCCGTACCAAACACTTCTTACCCGACATTATCAAAAATCTATGGGCACAACGTGACGAAGCCAAGCGTCAAGAAGACAAACCCCGCTCTCACGCTATCAAGATCATCATGAACTCGTTTTATGGCGTTTTAGGTAGTGGCGGTTGCCCCTTTTACGACCCAAGGCTTGCTAGTTCAATTACCCTTCGTGGCCATGACATAATGCAAACCACTGCGAAATGGATTGAAGAGTTAGGATATACGGTTATCTACGGTGATACAGACTCAACCTTTGTTCACTTAAATGACAATATTTCGCTCGGTACGCCAAAGGAGACAGGTAAGCAGCTTGCTACAATCATAAATCAACGGTGGCAGACACTCATCGCTGAAGATTTTAACCTCACCTGTGAGCTAGAAATTGAATTTGAATCTCATTTTACCAAGTTCTTTATGCCTACTATCAGAGGTTCATCAGAGGGTAGTAAAAAGCGTTATGCCGGCATTCGAGATACCGGTATAGGACATACTGAGCCTCAACGAGCATATAACGACGATGACGGTACCACTTTCTCTGAAAGTAACGTCGGTGAGAGTAATGAAAACGAGGAGTTAGTCTTTAAAGGGCTAGAAAACGTTCGCTCTGATTGGACACAATTAGCAAAAGACTTTCAATATGAATTGTATAGTAAAGTGTTTAAACAGCAGCCTGTGAAACAGTTTATACGAGATACGATTGATAAAATTAACAGCGGAGAAGTAGACCAACAGCTGATCTACAAGAAGCGTTTAAGAAAACCTTTATCGTCTTATACGAAATCCCATCCACCTCATGTGAAGGCGGCTATTTTGGCCGATAAGTTAAATGCAGAGCGCCAAGCACCATTACAATATCAACGTAATAGAACCATCGCTTATGTTATTACACTAAACGGCCCTCAAACCAGCGATATGGTGAGCTCCCCCCTAGATCATAACCACTATATTGATAAGCAAATCCGCCCCATAGCAGAGAGTATCCTGCCTTTAATCGGAATAGATTTTAGCGACATCGTCGACGACCAACTCATGCTCTTTTAATAATTGGGGTCAGAACCACATTCTTTGATCGTTTATCTGTTGTAATAATTGGGGTCAGGTCCACATTCTTTTGACGGTAAATCGATAATTGGGGTCAGAACCACATTCTTTGCTCATTAATCTGTTGTAAGCAATGCAGACGACAATATTGGGTTCTGCCCCTGTTTTATGTTCGTTAGATTCGGTGTGCTGGATGTAATTGGGAGATAAATGCGGACCTGACCCCATTTATTTTTTTGGGGCAGAATACAAAAAACCCGCCGTTAGGCGGGTTTTTCTTAATGGAACCTGGCAGTCTGGAGGGCCAGCCCGTCCTACTCTCACATGGGGAAACCCCACACTATCCCTGCGCCGGTCACCGGTCGGCGCTAATACGTTTCACTTCTGAGTTTGGAATGAAGTCAGGTGGTGCCGTATCACTATGGCTGCCAGGAAGAGCTGGTTAACAATTTAGGAAAATCTGATATCAAACGATAACTAGGGTCAGAACGACATTCGTTGATCGTTTATCTTTTGTAAGCAGTGTGGATGATAGTAAGTGGGGATCTGACCCCGTTTATTTTTGAGTTTAACAGCCAAACTGACACGCTGATCATAACAATATATTGGGTTCTGACCCTGTTTTATGTGCGTTAGGTTGGATGTAGTGAATGCAATTAGGGATAAATGTGGACCTGACCCCATTTATTTTTTTGGGGCAGAAAACAAAAAACCCGCCGTAAGGCGGGTTTTTCTTAATGGGACCTGGCAGTGTCCTACTCTCACATGGGGAAACCCCACACTACCATCGGCGCTAATACGTTTCACTTCTGAGTTCGAAATGGAGTCAGGTGGTGCCGTATCGCTATGGCTGCCAGGAATAAACTGGTTAACAATTGTGGAAAATCTGATATCAATGCAATCAAAGAGTAGTGAGTTATACTTTCACTCTACTTGCTTTATTCGTTATGTGCTTGTCACTTCACAACACACCAGCCTAAAGCCTTTTGGGTGTTGTATGGTTAAGCCTCTCGGGCAATTAGTACAGG
>NZ_JQFW01000057.1:0-617 GCF_000753865.1 Alteromonas sp. LOR
CCAGAACAACCTAATAATGGGAGTGTAGCTACAAACGCTAAAATTAAACTTTTCATTAATACATCCTTGTCATATAACGCCCATTTAAGGGGCTGATAATTGTTTGCTTAAATATGTAGCGAAGCGGTATCGAGCAAACTGTTAGCAGTCCCGCTTTAAATTCTTGTTATGTTGCAGGTTGACCACTGCCTTCCAGTACAGGGCTATAAATACCCCAAATAGCAAATGGCACTAATAATAAAGACAACACAAATAGCCAAATTAATAGCTTCATTGATTTGTTACTTTTACCTTTACTCACTTTATAAAGAATAAAAGCTGAGATTAAACCTAAAATGCCCCAGTAACGATAAGAGCCAATTAATATAGAAGTTTGAATGGGTAATTCGGCTTCGAAAGAGTCAAATATACTTTCAAACTCTTGGATGAATAAAAAAGCCCCGTACGCAAATAATCCAAAATAAAGCGTCGATACTGTCGCGGCCATTATTTGAAAATTACTTTTTACTTGATTCATACTCTGCATCTCCTTTTGCAACATAACGATTCGCATAACGGGCAAATATACGTAGGCTAAAATACCGAGCAAAGCGAGGGAAGCCTACGTGTATTTGTCC
>NZ_JQFW01000057.1:627-480222 GCF_000753865.1 Alteromonas sp. LOR
GATTCGCATAACGGGCAAATATACGTAGGCTAAAATACCGAGCAAAGCGAGGGAAGCCTACGTGTATTTGTCCCCCGCGAGCGAAGCGAGTGTTTATGCGTTTGTTATGCACGTTTTAAAACAACCTCATACACATAGATTGCAATGTACGTAACAATGCACGCAACTGAAGAGTACACCAACGCGGCAATGGGTACGCCAATATAACCAAGTGCAGAGGTAGATGAAGCATGCGCATCTGTGTACAACGGTTCCGTTACGCTCCAGTACCCAATAAAAACAACAATAACACTGACAGCATAACCAACCCAAAGAGATACCATGCCTCTAAGGTGAGAAAGCAGTTTAGTGAATAGTCCGCAGAGCAATAGAGGTATGAATGGAATGGCCCGAAATAATCCCGCTAGCAAAGCGCCTTCAATGCTTGAACTTCGAAATGCTTTTGTCCAAGCATCGCCAAATTCATACCCACCAACAACTAGAATGACAATTAAGTGGTTCAAGTCTTCATACAAAAGTATAAAAGCTGCGATACAGGCTAACGTAAATCCTTTTTTCATAACTCCCCTCTAAAGTGCATAACTTTTCAATAACGGGCGCGGACGCATGGGGCATAATGGCGAAGCCGCCCCATGTGTATGCGTCCCAGCGAACGAAGTGAGTGAGTTTATTGACTTGTTATATGACATTACTCACCGGCTAGCTTGCGGCCAAAGACTTCTGAAAGCCAAATTGCGATCACAATATAAACTACCAGCGGTAAGAGCAGCATAAAAGAAGAAAAAAGAATTAGTGCGTAGTAAAAATCCGCATAGGCTTGAAGGAGAGGTGAGTTTATTAAGCATGTTTCTGACGTCATGCTACCTTCATTCCATCCTTGGCAGTTCATCATTCCGAGTACTGGGAATACAAAAAATAATGAGTAGAAAGGAAGCCTTCTCAGAAGCCAATTCAATCCTTTTTTGATCAAGTAAACCTCCTGTCATATAACTTTAAGCTAAGCGGCGCAGTTGCGTGGGGCATAATGGCGAAGCCGCCCCGCGTAACTGCGTCCGAACGACCGAAGGGAGTGACTTAAGCGCCTTGTTAGAAGGGAAGCCTATTCCTTTGGCCTAATTAAAAACTAATGAAGCCAGCATACGATTGATTATTAACACAAACAAGTAAAACGACTGTGCAGTGATGGTTTTGATTTGCCTGAAGCAAGCTGCCATTTGACCTTGCAAATGCAATGGCGCTTGCTGAATTAAAATAATAATTTGGCGATAAAGCGCCTATTGCACGGCCTTTGAAGTCAATGCGGCGAAGTTAAAACCACCAAAAGCCAGAGCGATTTTTGAAACAACAGGTGAGGGTGGTTGAATTGATTTTTTATTAAGCCAAACATAGTTTAGGCTGACGCCTTCTAACTTTTAAATATGGGGCACAAACAGGCAGGCTACAATGGCGAAGCCGCCTGCTTGTTTGTGTCCCAGCCCGCCTGCGGGTGACATAATTTTTTTGTTATGTGCCATTATGCTCCTCGCCTGAAAGCGAGCTTTCCCAAGACACAATTGCCGCGAAGATGTTTGACAATACAATGGCAAAAAGGCCTACAGCAATGATAAGAAAACTGGCTTTAATTGGACCAAGACCTATACGATAAGTCTCTGTACTGCCGCTAACTGGTGCTGTTGGAAAAAAATAAGCAAAGAGCGTGGCTGCAATTAACGCTATTGCTACACCAATTAATACAACCCCGAAATAAGTGAGTGCACGAGCAATAAATAATAATAAACCTAGGTTTCTAGGCTTTATGCTTGGGAACGGTTTCAAACTCATAATAATTCCTTTTACTGATATTTGGACGTTCTGGTTAACTTATTTTGGCACATAACTTTTCAATAACGGGCGTATACATGTGGGGCATAATGGCGAAGCCGCCCCGCGTGTATGCGTCCCAGCGAACGCAGTGAGTGTGTTCATTGAGTTGTTAGCTACCATCGTTAAATTGAAAAGTGATAGCATATACGCTAGCATATAAATTATGAATAAAGTAGTTATCGATACCAGTGTACTTATTAGCGCCCTGATTGGCAAAACAGGGCCAGCCCGAGAAGTGGTACGGCAATGCTTGTTGGGTCGGTTAAAGCCGTTGATTAGCACGACCTTATTTTTGGAATACGAAGCAGTAAGTAAGCGAGACAAAATCAAAGAATTATGTCCGCTTACCGAGGGCGAAGTGAACGATTTATTAGCAGCATTTTTTAGTGTGTGCGAATGGGTGCAAATACATTATTTGTGGCGGCCAAATTTAAAAGACGAAGGCGATAATTTTCTCATTGAACTTGCAGTAGCAGGAAATGCCGAGAGCATTATTACGAACAACTTGAAAGATCTGCGAAATGCGGAATTACAATTTGACGGTTTAAAAGTGTTAGCGCCAGAAGATTATTTGAGAGGAGTTTAATATGTCTACTTTAACTGTACGTTTACCAGACGATAAGCATAATCGATTGAAGGCTCTGGCTGCGCATAAAAAGTTGAGCTTAAACAAATTAATAGAAGAGCTGTCTACACAAGCGATAGCTGAGTTTGATACTGAGGTAAGGTTTAAGGCGATTGCTGCTACTGGAGACAAAAAGAAAGGTTTAGAACTTCTAGAAAAGCTTGATTCACATTTTGGTAGCTAACAATTTAATGTACGGAAAAAGTCCTTTATGCAAGGTGGAATATTTCCGTCTATCACTCAAGTAATTATTCCACTTTCGCACGTAACTGCATTTGCATCAATATCCTACGCTTTCTTATAAAACGCTCATGGGCGAAAAACGGAAAATGCCCCTTTTATTTTCCGTTTAAATCAAATTTGCATTAACTGTGTTTGTATACAGTTAAATTTTTTGCCTTGGTACGCCTTAGTTTGCTATTTCAAGTTTCAGGCCTAACGCTTTATATTCTCGCTAACACCGCGCAAACGCTCTTGAAACCTGCGTGATACGGAGAAGGGCATTATATCAGATTCGTGTGTTTTATTTAAAATGTGCTTACACGCGTGGCTTATTTCAAACTCAAAACCACTGCCTTTGCGTTCATCCGAAAAGTGCGCTTCTACCTCTAATCCTTTATAGAGTATGCACTCTGTTGCCTTCCAAAAGTCCGGTATCTTTATGGTTCCTTCAGTGCCAATAAGAAGCGCGTCATTTCCTAAGTTGCTTTTAAAACTGCTGTGTAGCACCGACACAACTTCGTTATATCGATACATCCAAAGTACATCGTTGTCAGCGCCATTTGGTGCTACATCGCTGTTTAGCACAGCAGGGGGCGCATCATCTGTATTAAAAAGCGCATCCAAAGCAATAGGGTATATCCCCATATCTAGCAAGCACCCGCCTCCTAACTCACGGGCATACTCTCGACTTGTAGCAGAGTAGGGCATGGTAAATCCAAAGCTAGCTTTAACGTGAAGCAGTTTGCCTATTCGGCCGGCGTTAACCCACGCTAGCGCCTCATTAATTGCTGGTAAGAAGTAGGTCCACATTGCCTCCATGAAAAACCGATCTTCTGTTTTCGCCACGCTTATAATACGCTCTAACTCTTCCGGAGACGTAGTAGCTGGCTTTTCACATAACACATGTTTGCCCGCCTTAAGTGCGGCTATCGCATTGTCTGCATGAAGGGTATGAGGAGTGGCAATGTATATGGCATCAATATCTGGGTCGTTGAGTAAACCTTCGTAACTGCCGTACGCATGAGGTATATCGTGTGCTGCTGCAAATTCTTGCGCGCTATCGAGGTGCCGAGAGCCTACTGCCACTAACTTGGCGCTTTCACAGTGCGCAATGTCTTTTGCAAATGTATGGGCAATTCTCGCTGTTGATAATATTCCCCAGTTAACCGTTGTTTTTGACATTCGTTAAATCCTTTATTGCCTGTATAAGCGTTGAAATTCCACTAGCGATAGAATTCGCTTTGCGTTGGTACCATAACAACATGCTTGTTCAGTATTGCCAATACAATACTAACGCAATGTGCTGTGTGACGATGTTTTTGTAAAAGCTTTGTTAATAGGCTTTGTGATGAAGTTTTGCTAAGAGGCTTTGTAATTCTATTCTGTCTTTGCGTCTTTGCGTCTTTGCGTCTTTGCGTCTTTTAGGCGGCAAATATCTTCCGCTAATCAGTTCCTTTTTCTCCGCTTTTTTGTTCACTTCGATGTCGCTTGGCGAATAGTCATTGGTATGGCCGCCCTTTATCCCACTCACTGCATGTCATTTGAGCCAGTTCACACTAACAAAAACCGTAAAAAACTTGGTGTAAAACTTGCTGCACAACGTTAATAGTAGGGGATTACGTACTGATTTAGTCCATCCTTGCCGATTTTTTGACGGGCAGGTTGATAATACTAATGGCTGGCGTTATTTGAAACCGCGCTTTATTTGGAAACGTATTATGTTTAAACCGCTTAAGATCAAAGCATACAGAAGTGCTGCGCTAGTTGTTGCAATGAGTGCTGCAATAGCCGTTGCCATAACGGGGTGCTCATCGTCAAGTAACGACAATGCACAGAGAATTCAGTCAGACCCCTCCATTTCTGCGTTAGGCAATGTGGAATATTACACATATATGCTGGCCAACGAGCTGTTTTCAGATGTGCGCACACCCCGTCAATCTCGCTATGCCGTTGTTGGTTTTGTTCCGGTCGATACAATGAAATATAACGCTGAACACCAACATCCTTTAATGTTGCTCGGCCATCAGCTTGAACAGGGAATGATAACAGAGGCCACAAAAAGAGGCTTTTCTACTCAAGAATTTAAGTTATCGAACGATATAATTGTTAGTGAAGAAAGCGATAGGATCCTGACACGGGATATCGAAAAGCTCTCGGGTATCGAACGGGTCGATTTTTACATCACCGGTACTATGGTGTACCAAGAGTCTGGCGCCATGGTAAATGCCCGCGTTATTGATGCCCGAAATAAAGATGTTGTTGCTGCTGCTACACGCTTCTTTCCTGCGGAAATTTTTTGGCAAAAAGAGCAAGTCACAACCCGCAATGGAAAGCTGTACAGAACTGAAGGTGTAAGGTAAGCCCATGAAAAAATTTAATAGCTCGGTAGCCTATATTCTATCCGCATCGTTTTTAAGCCTTAGCGGCTGTTCTATGATGATGGGCGATGAAGAAGTAGCAGAACAGGTACCTGCGCGTCCAGCAATGAATGTTATTGATATTACGGCTGAAGATCGCGCGCCTGTTGCGTCGCGCAAAGCTGATGACGAGACACAAGAGCAGGGGATGGATGCCTACGGCGCTATTGGTCAACCGCCACTGTACTCAAGTGTACAGGGTGCCTATAAAGGCCGTCCGTTAACCAAGCATATCGGCGATTACGTAAAGAATATGACGCAAGATCTCATTGCTAATATGGAATACGTAAACAACAAAACGGCCATTGGCGTTACGCATTTTGCGTTATTAGACACAGACCTTCAGCAAACGGATTTACTTGGCCGACAAATGGCTGAGTCGTTTGTACATGAGCTGCATAAGTTTCGCGTGCCGGTTATCGACTTTAAAGCTACCGAGTATATTCGCATTACCGAGGGTGGCGACTTTGTATTAAGCCGCGATTATCTCGAACTTAGCAGTAGCCTGCCTATTGAGTATGTATTAACGGGCACCATGACTAAGCATCAAGGCGGTGTACTAGTTAATGCTCGCATCTTAGGGATGGAGTCTCGCGCGGTAGTGGCGAGCGCACAAATGCTTGTGCCATTTTATGTGGTCGATGCCCTTATACCCAGCGATGGTAGTGAGAGTAGTTCCATGCGTGATGGTGTGAAGTTAAGCCGAGGCTAATGATGAAGCTAACAGCGTTTTTTTCTATTGCAGCTGTATCAAGCGTTTTAGCACTAACGGGGTGCTCAAGTACAGAATCAATCGGTTCGTTTTGGTTAGGCGAAGACGGTGAAATTACCCATGATGCAGAGCCTGTTTCGGTACCAAATCGCTCTGGTCTGGTTTACACCCCAGACTCTAGAGACAGAGAGTATCAGCAACATGTTGCGGTAAATCCCGGGTATAAAGATCCTATTCATTCAGGTTTCTTTCCCGCTAAAACCCACAAAGCATTAAACGATTACGCCTCGCAGTTGGCGATGGAGCTAATGGGCAACGCCACAAGACTCACTCAGCAGCACACTGTGGGTATTGCGAGTTTTGTACGTTTAAATGCGGGGCTAAGCGACAGCACAGTGCTGGGCAACCAATTATCTGAATACTTGATCACTGAACTGCAAGATTTTGGCTTAGCCATCGTCGATTTTAAATTGACTGATGGCATAACAGTGACGCCGCAGGGCGACTTTGTCATGTCACGAAGCGGTAAGCGTTTAGCCAAAAGCGTTGAGATGGACCATGTAGTAACGGGCACCATCATCGAAGACGACAGAGGCGTTAGAGTGAATGCCAGGATCGTTTCACTGCAAAACAAGCAAATTGTTGCCAGCGCAAATGTGTATATCCCAGCGTTTATCGTAATGGATCTGAATAAGATGGCGCGTGTTGAAGCGCCATCATCCATCAACGAGTAAATTTAAAACTCGCCGCGCACGGCCTCACGCACCATAAAGCGTGAGGTGTTAACCGCATTAAGTAAATCGTTGTTCAGCGGTAGTGGCTCTCTTAACAATGTGCTTGCCAATACTTCGGCTAACAGCGGGGCAGTCGTGAGGCCTCTTGAGCCTAAGCAACTTAATGTAGATACATTGCTTTGCGGTAACGTACTTACCTGTTGAAACGGTTTTCCTACGCCTAAATCGGCATACTCTTGCTTTAGCGTTTTAAAATTATGCAGTGCGCCAACCACAGGCTGATGATCTGGCGAGCCAAGACGCGTCGCCGCTCTCGCCGTACCGTCATGCTTTAGTTGGCTCACCATATCCGTATCCGCAAGAGCCTGTTCATGAGTGGCGAGGTTTTGCTCGCTTTCGTCTTCGCGAGGCTCAACGGCCAAATCATTTTTCACATAGGTAGAGCCCAGTGCATGGCGTCCTTCCATTGCAGGAGTCATATACCCTTTGTGGCAAAGCACTGTTTTTAATGCGTCAATAGGTTGTTGTGATGCAATGGCTTCAACCTGTCCTCGCACAGGCCGCAAAGGAAGACTATCGAATGCATCTGTGCCCACGGCGCCTGCGCCTAATGCAAGCACCACATGATCTGCCTTTATGCTTTTACCATGCGTAAATTCAACGTTTCCATCGCTAGTATGAGACACATAACAATGGTTGGGTTTTAGCGTTAGCTTTCCTGTTGCCTTGGCCAAATCGATAATATCGCTAACAAGTTGCGGGGGCGACAACCATCCGCCTTTGGGAATAAATAAACCTTCATAGGGTAAATCAACCCCAGCGATACGGCGTACTTCGTCACTGTCTACGTGCCTAATAAGCGCTGAAGGCCACACGTCGTCGTTTACCAATTTCGCCTGTCGTACACCCACTTTGTCATTAAATCGAAGCTGAATAACACCACAAAAATCGTATTTATTTTCTTCTTTTGTGGGCTCTTGCTCGTTTACTTCGATGCTTGTTTTAGTGATGATTTTGGTGCTGGTTTGCAAATGAATGTTGCTGTTAACGCTGTCGTAATAATCTCTTGCATATAAGAAGCAGTGAGCCTGCAAACGACTGGCGATACTCGCTTCACTATGAAGCTGAGGGTAAAAGCCACCTTGAGGATTACCCGAAGCGCCTTGCGCTAGGCTATCGCCGTCAAAGCAGAGCGTTACGCGAATATCGCGCTTAGTTAACGCTAAACACATTGTTGCAGCCGCAAGTCCAGAACCCACCACAACCACATGGTGTTCTTCTGTAAGGGGCGCGTTGTTATATCGATAGTAAGGCCCCTCTGGCAGTCGCAATTTCTGAGAGTGCTTCTTTTGTGTAGCTTTAGGTAAAGACTGGGGTGAGGGTTGTAACTCAGACTCAGGTGAGGACCCAGGTGAGCACCGCACTGCCGTTTCTATATTACTGTTCTCATTTTCACTTGCCGATGTAAGTTGAAAATAACCGGTAAGCATATCTCGTTTGCGACCAAATCCTGCGCGTTTGTTTATCACAAATCCAACATTGGCTAACCCACGCTTTACAATTCCCGCCGCCGTAAAGGTACCAAATGTGGTGTCATTTTTTGACAGCCTAGCCATTTGTGAAAACAGGGCATCGGTCCACATGTCAGGGTTTTTACTTGGCGCAAACCCATCTAAAAACCATGCATCTACAAGCCCTTCTTCTGGTGAATGCCATTGCCCAAGTAACTGATGCACATCGCCTATCCACAAGTCTAGGGTGGTATCAAATGCAGTAAAATGCAGCCGATGGCACCCATCAAGCCCTATCGGATACAGCGCTATTAATGCCTCCGTTTCGGCCTGTAGCGACGGAAACGTTGATAACGCACGCTCAATATCGGCCTTTGGTAACGGGTATTTTTCGGTAGTGATAAAAAATAAGCGCTTGAGAGGGTGGTGAGGGTTTGCCTGCCTAAACTGCTTAAATTCATGCATGGCTACCAAGAAGTTTAAACCAGTACCAAAACCGGTTTCAGCAATAGTAAAGTGTGGCTTTTCCCATAACGCCCAGCGCTGATGAAGGTCATTACCTTTTATAAAAACATGCTGGGTTTCATTAATGCCACTGTCGTTAGAAAAATAAACGTCATCAAAATGATCGGCAATGGGTATGCCGTTTTCATTAAAATGAACTTGCGCATGTTTAGACTTCACTACCTATCTTACCTCTTCTTAAGCTATGTATTTCGTTGTGTTTCTACGTGTCATATTGGCGTCACTTGCCAAGGCTATATTCTACAAGGCCTCAAAAAACTTTACCGTAAAAGTTTTTAATTTATCTAAAGCGCGTTAACCATTGCTGAACAAATTGTGATGTGCAGCGTGTATAAAAGCGTTAATGAAAGCTTTTTCATTTTCTTAAAGCGTTGAGGCAGCGCGATATTCTAAGCCGAAGTTTCATGCTACCTTAAGAACAAGCTGTTTACACAGCGACAGCGTTACCGATAGAAGTAACGCATTAACAATCAAGGTGCGGGGGTTGGATTTAACCGTTACAGGTGTTCATAAAAAAGGGTTTTGTGTTGAAGTGCAAAGCAGACCACTTTATCTCGTAAAATCGTTAACATATGCCGCATCAACGCAAAGGGTAAACTATGAGAAGAGCAGTTATCACCGGTCTCGGTATTGTATCGAGCATCGGCGTAAATAAAGAGGACGTACTTGCATCACTAAAAGCAGGTAAGTCTGGGATCACATTTTCAGAGCAGTTCGCCGAGATGGGCCTGCGCAGTCAGGTGTGGGGTAATCTTGATATTGACTTAAAAGAGCACATCGACCGCAAAGCCATGCGCTTTATGGGTGATGCGGCTGCATACGCGTATGTTGCCATGCAGCAGGCTATTGCAGATTCTGGCCTTGAAGAAAGTGATATTTCAAATGATCGCACAGGTATTATTGCCGGCTCTGGCGGTGCGTCTTCTGAAAACCAAGTGCTATCTGCCGATATTCTTCGCGAAAAAGGGGTTAAGCGAGTAGGGCCATATATGGTTCCACGATGCATGGCGTCTACGGTGTCTGCATGTTTAGCCACACCGTTTAAAATTCGCGGTGTTAACTATTCAATCGCATCAGCCTGTGCCACAAGTGCACACTGTATTGGTAACGCACTAGAGCTTATTCAGCTTGGTAAACAAGATGTAGTGTTTGCCGGTGGCGGTGAAGAGCTTCATTGGTCGCTCTCAAGTCAGTTCGACGCTATGGGCGCACTAAGCTCAAAGTACAACGACAACCCATCGGTAGCCTCTCGTACCTATGATGCAGCACGAGATGGCTTTGTTAGCTCTGGTGGCGGCGGTATGGTTGTTGTTGAAGAGCTTGAGCACGCTCTCGCGCGTGGCGCGACAATTTACGGCGAAGTAACCGGTTACGGCGCTACCTCAGACGGCTTCGACATGGTCGCTCCTTCAGGTGAAGGCGCTATTCGCTGTATGAAGATGGCGATGCAAAACGTAGACGGTCCAATTGACTACCTAAACACTCACGGCACATCAACGCCCGTTGGTGATGTAAAAGAGTTAGCGGCTATTCAGGAAGTGTTTGGCTCATCGGGCGTGCCCATCAGTGCAACGAAATCTCTCACTGGCCATGCGCTAGGTGCTGCTGGTGTCAACGAAGCTATTTACAGCCTGCTTATGATGCAAAACAACTTCATCGCGCCGTCAATTAATATCGACACGCTAGATGACGCAGCCAAAGGCCTTGATATTGTTACTGAGGCAAGAGACGCCCAGCTAAATACGGTTATGTCTAACAGCTTCGGCTTTGGCGGCACAAATGCTACCTTAGTTATGCAGCGCTACAACCGCTAAAACGTTTAGTGCTTTTATTAAACGCAACGTTGTAGTTCAGACGCCTTAATAAAAATCCCCCAACGAGCTTAATCGTTCTTGGGGGATTTTTTATGCACTATTTTTCATGTCCCATTTTTTATGTACCACAAATAACCCCGTTATTTTGCGGCTACCTAAATCTGTAGTCGTGAAACAGTTTGTCGGGGTTGGGGATAGTTATCTTACCGTAGTGTAGTAAAACGAGGCCTTCTTGCTGCAGCTCACCTAAAAGCCGATTCACGGTTTGCCGACAGCTATTTATCATTTGCGCCAATGACTCTTGAGATAGTGTTAATGTAATGGCGCTGTTTTCAGGCACGTGTTGCCCGTAACTGGTGGTTAACATTAACAGTCGCTTTACCAATTGATGCTTTAAACTAAGCCCGGTACTTGAATCGATAAACTGAAACGCGCTTCGAACTCTTGCGCAAAGTAGCCTAGCGAAATAAGGGTACAGTTCTGGAAATTTTTTCAGCAGTTCGTTAAACGAATTTTTAGGGATAACGGCAATGGTACTGTCGGTTTCGCAAAAATTATCGTGGGTGCGGGGAAGGTTGTCGAACATAGAAATTTCGCCAAACCAGGTTCCTGGCCCTAAAAGTGCAAGCAGCATCTCACTGCCATCTACGCCAATCGTGGTCACGCGAAGTCGACCTTCACAGATTCCGTAAAAACCAACGCCGTCCTCGCCTTTCGCATGAAGCTGTTGACCCGCTTTAAAGTGCTTAAGTCGCACTTTGCCTAGCAACTCATTTTGCAAATATTCAGGTAGCGAAGAAAACCAAGAAGAGCTTATCAGTACAGGTTTAAAATGTTCCATTTAACAAAATTATTACAATGTCGTTGTAACGACAGTCTATACCGGTTTTCAGGGGTAAGGTAGCAAAAAATTATAACACTATTTGAGGTGAGTTATGAGTGAATCTGTGAAGTCTCAGGTGAGCGAAGAAGAGTGGCAGGCCCGTGTAGATTTAGCCGCGTGTTATCGTGCTGTGGCCATGTATGGCTGGGACGACCTTATTTTTACTCACATATCTGCTCGGGTACCCGGACCAGAGCATCATTTTCTTATTAATCCATATGGAATGATGTTCGACGAGGTAACGGCATCTAGCTTGGTAAAAGTCGATCTGCACGGCAATAAAGTGATGGACAGTGAGTACGACATTAACCCTGCAGGGTTTACCATTCACAGTGCAGTGCACGAAGCCCGTGATGATGCAAAGTGCGTCATGCACCTTCACACTACAGAGGGCGTTGCAGTATCAGTACTTGAAGACGGGCTTCAGGCCTATTCACAGCAATCGCTATTTCCGCTGGCGTCGCTGTCTTATCATTCCTATGAAGGCGTTGCCTTAAACCCCGATGAAAAAGCACGCTTAGTAAGAGATTTGGGCGATACCCAATTTATGATTTTGCGCAATCATGGTTTGCTAACCTGTGCAGATACCATCGCAGATGCATTCCTATTTATGTTTATTATGCAGCGAGCATGCGAAATTCAGTTAAAAGCCCAGGCCACAGGCCAAAAGCTTATTCCTATCCACTCTGCAATACTGCAGGGTATTAAAGCCCAAGCAGCCCAAGTCACTAAACAGGCTGGTGGTTCGTTGGCATGGCCTGGTATAAAGCGCAGAGTAGAAAGACGTTTCCCAGGCTTTGACGCCTAAGTAAAGAAGCACAACAAACGACGTTTTTCTGATTAAAGCAAGCCTTACGAAAAATGTTCGATTAAAAAAACGCCTAGCGCACGCAGTGCGAAGCGGGAGCACAAGTTTACCCGTCTAATTGGGTTACTATCGCCCTATTTTGGGGTAAACTTGGCACCATGAGAATACTTCTTGAAGACACTATCCCATTTGGCGCGAGTTACCTTGACAACGTAGGAGAGGTAACCACTTACGCATGGCAAAATTTAGTGGCAAGCGACCTTGCTGATATCGATATTTTAGCCCTTCGCTCTACCACAAAGGTAACGCCCGAGCTGCTTAAAGATGCAAACAAACTTCAGTTTGTTACTACCGCCACCGCTGGAACCAATCACATCGATAAGGCTTGTTTAGACGCTAATAATATAGCGCACAGTTCAGCCGCCGGATGTAACGCCGTTGCGGTGGCCGAGTATGTACTAAGCGTTCTGCTGCATGCCCAAAAAAGTAAAAAGCTGGATTTATACTCGGCAACGGTAGGTATTGTGGGCGCGGGTAACGTGGGTACTGCGCTTTCTGTATTGCTTGACGCTGTAGGCGTTAGCTATGTGCTGTGCGATCCGCCGCTTCAAGAAGCAGGAGATAAAAGAGCGTTTGTAGGGATGGATGACATTGCACGTTGCGATGTGATTACGCTACACGTACCGTTTGTACACGGTGGGCCTCATCCAACGGGTAAATTAATTGATAGTGCATTGCTAAACCAACTTAATGAGCATCAGTTACTCATCAATGCCTGTCGCGGCGAAGTCATAGACGAACTCGTTTTGCACGCTCGTTTAACGTCATCAAACGCGCCTACCGTGGTACTCGATGTTTTTGATAACGAGCCAGCTATCGATACCCGTCTTTTCGACCACTGCTGGTTTGTTACGCCTCATATTGCCGGTCATTCGGTTGAGGGAAAAGTGCGCGGTACTCAGATGATATACGAGCAAATTTGCCACCGCACCGGCCAAAAAGCAACCAAAGCGTTGTCCGACTTTTTAGAGTCAATTCCGCCTATCAAGGTATCTTTGCGACACCCGACACAAACGCGATTAGCCGTAGATGATTTAATAGATGTGTTCCACCGAATTTACGATATCGCCATTGACGATATAACAATGAGGCAGTCAGTTAAACAAATAGAAAACGCTGACGCCCATACCCACGGTGAAAGTGTGGCCTCGCAGTTTGCAGCATTGCGAAAGCAGTATCGGGTACGAAGAGAGTGCAGTGCACACACATTAATGGTGCCGCATAATACCAGTAAAGAAATTGCGAAAACCCTTAAGAATCTAGGGTTTTCGGTACAGCGTGAGCAAGCGCAGTAGTTATTGTTTCGAATTTAGTGCCAATCACTTGCTGCACGCGCGGCCTAACTGGCAGTAATGCAAGTGAAGGTGGCATTATATCAATATTTTAAATACCCCATTAGCTAAGCGCGTAGTGCGCTTACTAAAATTCAGGAGAAGAAAACATTATGTCGCAAGCGTTTGACGTTGCAGTTCTTGGCGCAACAGGTTTAGTTGGGCAAACGATGATTGAGTTATTGGAAGAGCGCGGCTTTCCCATAAACCGTTTATACCCTTTAGCTAGTAAACGCTCTGCAGGCAGCACAGTTTCATTTAAAGGCGAAGACATTGAAGTTGAAGATGCTGATGAGTTCGATTGGTCACGTGTTCAATTTGGATTTTTCTCTGCAGGTGGCAGTATCTCGGCTAAATTTGCGCCGCTAGCGGCCGAAGAAGGCTGTATTGTTATCGACAACACCTCAGAGTTTCGATACGACCCCGATATTCCATTAGTGGTTCCAGAGGTAAATGCTCACGCGCTCGCCGATTTTCGCAATCGCAATATCATTGCTAATCCTAACTGTTCCACTATTCAAATGATGGTGGCGTTAAAGCCTATTCAAGACGCAGTGGGCATTTCGCGCATTAACGTATGTACGTATCAATCGGTATCTGGCGCAGGTAAAGACGCTATGGAAGAGCTAGCAAAGCAAACGGCTGGTCTGCTGAATGCCCGTGAAGTAAAACCCGATGCCTTTAGTCGTCAAATAGCGTTTAACGCAATTCCTCAAATTGATGCATTTCAAGATAACGATTACACCAAAGAAGAAATGAAAATGGTGTGGGAAACTCAGAAAATAATGGGCGACAACAGCATTTTAGTGAACGCCACAGCAGTGCGTGTGCCTGTGTTTTATGGTCACGCTGAAGCTATTCATTTAGAGACCCATTCCCCCATTGATGCAGAGCAAGTTAAGCAGTTGCTTGCGGATGCACCAGGCGTAACCCTGTATGAAAGTGCAGAGCAGTTTCCAACTCAGGTAAGCAGTGCCAGCGGGAATGATATGGTGCATGTGGGCCGTGTAAGAAATGATATTACGCATCCTTGCGGCCTAAACCTTTGGGTAGTGTCGGATAATATTCGAAAAGGTGCTGCAACTAACAGTATTCAAATAGCAGAAACGCTCATTCGCGACTATATGTAACAGCACACTGCTATCACAAAAGCATCACAGTAGCATCACAGTACTGGAGTGGCCGCAAGGGCTAGATAAGGGTAAGCCCTAGATAGGTTGTTGTATCGGTAAGTAATTAATAAACATTTTTCACTACTTGCCGATATGACACTATGAGAAGTACACGGTACTCGTGATACAGGTTGTTTCAAACCAGCATGTGACAAGCGAGTGGTTTCGAACAATTAGGTTAGTAAAGGGCACTCAGCACGCATTTAGTGAAAATGGCGCTAAAACGGCACCGCTCACTAGATTGCCCTGGTTAACTGGTTTATAGTCTAAAGATTGGGCTTTTAAACTTGCGAAAATTAGTATTCAGTCAGACACTTAGCGAAGCCATTCGACTTTTTTTGTATTAGGCGGATGGTCAAGGCGATGTGTACATCGCTATTCACTATGAATGACGACACGAAATTGAAAATAAAAATAAAAGCCAGCACGTTTTATTTGGAATAAGCTGGCGCAAAAATCCATCAACCTAAAAGGGTGGTAAAGACGCTTGAGGGCATATAGGACTGCTATGAAATTGCATTTGACGGGCTTACTTTTACTTACATTTTGTTTGTTTGCCCCTATATCTTCAGTAAATGCGCAAGAAACAGCGACCTTATTGAAAGGACCAAAAGACGCTAGCGATCAATTCTCTGGTCTTGAGTACGGCCCCATCGACTCTAGCGATACGCTTTGGCGCATAGCCGAGCGCTACAGACAGAACAATAATCTTAGCGTGTATCAGGTTATGACAGCTATTTACGAGCTGAACCCCGATGCATTTGAAAACGGTAACCTCAACCTGCTAGTTAACGGCGCAACGCTTAAACTTCCCTCAGAGCGATACATTGCCCGCATCAGTAAAGAGCAAGCGCAATTGCGTGCCGAGCAGGACGAACGTGAATTTGCTGAAGCCCTTAATAAGCCAGGCAGCAGTATCAAAAATATCAAGCCGTCTTCACCGCTTGTTAATCAAAACGACCTTTCACAAACGCAAACCGACATCGAGAAAAAAATAACTCGATTAGATGCAGAGCAAACTCGACAGTTTGACGAATTGCGTATGCAGTTCGCAGCGTCACTCGACAATGTTCAAGAAATATTGAACGAAAATAGAAAGCTGTATGAGCGCGTTGATGCGGTAAATGGCGAGCTTGAATCGTTAAGAGGGCAAGTAGAGGGCGACGTAAAAGAACAGCTTGATATGCAAGTGGCGTTACAGCAACAGCTGCTTGATATGATGAAAGCGGAGCAGGCGCAAAGAGCTGCCGAAAAACAAGACTCCATTGTGAACAAGTTGATGAGCCCTATTAGCTTGCTAATAGGTACTGCGGTGCTGTCTTTGCTGTTAGTTGCAGGCCTTATTACATGGCTGCTCAAGCGCAACAGTAAGCCTGAAGATGCGCCAGCAGCGCCAC
Source organism: Alteromonas sp. LOR (assembly GCF_000753865.1). Classification (GTDB taxonomy): domain Bacteria; phylum Pseudomonadota; class Gammaproteobacteria; order Enterobacterales; family Alteromonadaceae; genus Alteromonas. The sequence continues at coordinate 16,702 of NZ_JQFW01000057.1, forward strand.
CTAGTGCACTGAGCGACGATGATGATGTACCGGTTCCAGACAGCGATTTAGGCGACCTATCAAGCGCGCTAGCGCCCGATTTAGACAATAATAACGAACTCACTGACGACGACTTGTTTAACGATGACGACTTGCTCGATGACGTATTAACATCAGACCTTGAAGAAAGCTTAGACGATGAGCTTGAAAACTTTGCCGACCTCGAAGACGATCTGTTGGTACCAGATGATGATACAGACGACTTATTCGAAGCGGGTGATGATGAGCTCGACCAGAGCGAGTTAGACAGTTTATTCGACGACGATGATTTGTCTGACAAAGTGCTGAATGAGAATGAAACTGAAGGTTTAGACGGTATCGACTTATCTGAAGACGATGATCTGTTTGATGAAAGCAACGACAGTGATAACGACTCTGACGATCAAGAAGGTGCTGAAGCAGAAGAAGACACATCCGCTTCAGACGATGATTTTGATATTGATGATTTGTTAGACGATGTGCAAAGCCAAGACTCTTCAGATGAAGACTCATCAGAAGAAGTAGACCCTGACGATATATTAGACCAGTTCGGCGAAGACGACTCATCCGCGAACGAAGATGTGGATGTAGATGACATAGATGCGCTGCTTGAAAACAGTGGGGGCGATGCGTCACAAGATGATATTGACGATTTATTAGATAGTGCCACAGAAACGGCGTCACTACCTACTGTTGACGATGAAGACGAAAAGCCCGAAATCAGCATTGACGATCTGCTAGAAGAAAACGCGCCAGATACGGCACTGACTGACGAATTAGACAGCAAAGATGATCTTATTGATGAAGAAATGCTCGAGAAACTCGACGACGAGATACATCAACAAGACAAAGAAATAAACAAAATTACCGACGATTTACTCAATGAAATTGAGCAAATTGAAATGATGGGCGGCCTTGATGACGACGAAGACTTTGACGAAGACGAATTAGAAGAAGAGATCACTTCGGCAGCACCTTCGCCTCAATCAATACAAAACTTCGATTCCATCACTGATGGCCTCGATGAAATGTTAGATGATGAAATTGAAAGCGACGATATAGAAAACGCTGACGATTTCTCAGACCCCTTGTCAGATGAGCTAATCGCCGAGCTGCAAAGCGAAATGCTTGATGAGGATGAGTCTGCTGACGATGCTCCCGCAATTGAAGAACCAGTAGACGAGCAACCTGAAGATGCCGCTCAACAAGAAGACGACTTTAATGACTCTCTTTCCGACGACTTATTAGCTGAGCTAGAGGCAGAACTTGAGCCAGAAGCTGAAGAAGATATAGAAAGCGATGAGACTGATGAGGACGTTGAGGGCGAACAAGACTCTGCCAACCCAGACGATGAAGACGCGGCCTTTGAACAAGAAGTAAGCGATCCTTTAACTGATGAATTGCTTGCAGAATTGGAAAGCTCAGACTCTGATGATATTCAAGAGCCTTTAGCGGAAGAAGAGCCTTCAGTTGAGGAAGAGCCATCAGCGGAAGAGGAGCTTTTAGCTGAGGAAGACGCATCCTTTGATGAAACAGCAGAATCTGACGTTTTTGAAGAAGCTGGTGAAGAGCTTGCTCCTGAAGAAGATGAAGAATTAGATGCACCCGAAAATGTAAGTGAAGCATCAGTTCCGGAAGATGATGAAGAGCCTTCAGCGGAAGAAGAGCCTTCAGCGGAAGAAGAGCTTTCAGCTGAGGAAGAGCCTTCAGCGCAAGAGGAGCCTTCAGCAGAGGCAGCTCCAAACATCGAAGAAACTGCGGAACCTGAGGTCTCCGAAGAAGTCAGTGAAGAACTAGCTCTAGAGGAAGAAGATTCATCAGCTGAGGAAGACGCATTCTTTGATGAAACAGCAGAATCTGACGTTTTTGAAGAAGCTGGTGAAGAGCTTGCTCCTGAAGAGGACAAAGAATTAGATGCGCCCGAAGATGTAAGTGAAGCACTAGTTCCGGAAGATGATGAAGAGCCTTCAGTGGAAGAGGAGCCTTCAGCCGAAGAAAAAACCTCTGCGGAAGAAGACTCATCCAATGATGAAACAGCGGAACCTGATGCTTCCGAAGAAGCTAGTGAAGAACTAGCTCCTCAGGAAGATGAAGAGCTAGATCTAGAGGAAGAAGAGCTTTCAGCTGAGGTAGACGCATCCTTTGATGAAACTGCAGAATCTGACGTTTTTGAAGAAGCTGGTGAAGAGCTTGCTCCTGAAGAAGATAAAGAATTAGATGCGCCGGAAGATGTCAGTGAAGCACTAGTTCCGGAAGATGATGAAGAGCCTTCAGCTAAACAAGAACCTTCAGCAGACCCATTAGATGATGCGTTAAACGACTTCGAAAAAGACATGATGGATGATATTCCGTCGTTTGGAGACGCCGAGCCTGATTCAACAGAGCCTGATTCGACCGAGAGTGAATCTGCTGAACCTGAGGCACCTGAATCCGATTCGTCAGAAGAGCAGGACGAAAATGACTATGACGATAGCATCCTCGATGATGCATTCGATGACGTAGACGCTTTTTCGCTAGAGCAAGAAATTGACGGCGAAGAGCCAAACAAAAACAAAGCGCCTGAACTTCAGCAAAAAACTGAACAACAAGAGCAAGTAAGCGACTCGGCTGACTCAGAAAAAAGTGACGACGATATTAACGAGCTGGGCGATGTACCAGGTCTTGATGATTGGCTGTCTGGTGAGAGTGATGACGATATTGAAGATGAAGAGATTTTCGATGAGTTAGATAGTGCCGAGTTTGACGAGTTACTTGAAAGCTTAGAGGCAGATACACCAGCAGATTCAAATACTGTTCAAAGCAACGATGAATCTACCGGTGAGCCGGAAGAATCAATGGATTCGCCAGAAGAAGACGATACCTTCGAGCTAGGTGATGACGCATTTGAACTAGACGATGATGACAGCGAGCTGGATGACCTATCATTGCCTGATATTGATGTCGATGATGTTGACGGAAATGATAGCTCGGAAGAGGCGCAGGAAGCTTCTTCGCAAGAGGAGCTTGAGCAGGAAAATAACGAAGAGCTAAAGTTAGATAATCCAGACCTTGATTTAGAAGCCTTACTTAATGATGTGCCTTCCGTTGAGATGGGTGGCGATAGTAACGGCGCTGAAGACTTCTTAGATGTAGAGGCGCTAATGGATGACGGCGATGATACAACGTTTAACGATCCAGATAGTCAGCCTCTCGATTTAGATGTGAGTCTGTCCGACTTTACAGGCGTTAACGATACAGACTCCGTTATCGATATTGATAAAGATGCGGGACAAAATGCGAACCTAGATTTAGCGCGTGCGTATCTTGAAATGGAAGATGTAGATGCTGCAAAGGAGCTTCTCGAAGAAGTCATGCGTGAGGGAAGTGAAGAGCAAAAGCAGGAAGCTGATACTATTTTGAAGACCATCGACTAATCCGACTATTTGTATGTTACGTGCCATCTCATGTGCCATCTTATCTACCACATATTGCATGTTAAGTGCCATATGACTAAACTTGGCGGCTTTTAGTTAAGAGGTAGCAGAATCATGGGGCGAATTGCCTTAGGGATTGAATACGACGGTGCTTCTGTTTTTGGTTGGCAACGCCAGCGAGAAGTGCCCAGTGTTCAAGAGTATCTTGAAAAAGCGTTATCAAAAGTGGCTAATCAGCCAATTCAAGTTCAGTGTGCAGGTAGAACCGATGCCGGTGTGCACGCCACAGGGCAGGTGGTTCATTTCGACTGCGATGTCCCTCGCGCTGAACGAGCCTGGACTCTTGGTGTTAACGCCAACTTGCCAGACTCTATTGCCGTAACTTGGGCACAAGATGTCGATGATAATTTTCATGCGCGCTTCTCAGCTACCCATCGCCGCTACCGATACATTATTCACAACAGTAAAATGCGACCCGCAATTCTGAATCACGGTGTCACTCATGTTCACAAGCCCTTAGATGCTGCGAAAATGCATGATGCTGCTCAAGCGTTACTCGGCGAGCATGACTTTACTTCTTTCAGAGCCTCTCTTTGCCAAAGCAAAACCCCTTTTAGAAACGTGACGAACGTGAGCGTTTATCGACAGGGGCGCTATGTTGTTATTGATATTAAAGCCAATGCATTTCTACATCATATGGTGCGCAACATAACGGGTTCGCTGGTTGAAATTGGCGCGGGAGAGCATCCCATAGAATGGATTACGGAATTACTGGCGCTAAAAGACAGAAGCAAGGCGGCATCTACGGCGAAGCCGAACGGTCTCTATCTTGTTGATGTGACTTATCCCGATGAATACGGGCTTCCTAAAGGGCCGCTTGGTCCATTATTCTTACCGGAAAGCTAATTGCTAAAAATTAGTGCTGAAACTTAGGCTCAAAGCCTAAGCCCAAATTTAGCGTTATAATGTCATACAGTAAACTAACTTCTTAAACACAGCTATCACACAATCAAAACTGGTCCGAGCTAACTTCTTAGACCAGTTTTGTTTTTTCCATTTCGTTGTATTGTGGTCTAATAGCGCGCTATATTAGATAGCTGCTTTTTCAGGTTACGCATTTTTTCTTGTAACGTTGTCAAAGACATAAATTAATGTATTGCTGGTACTCAAGATTAAAAACAAATACCGGCAGTCAAAACAAAGGATTCAATTTCCATGAGCTGGATTCAAAAAATACTTCCACGCACACAAACTTCAACAAAGGGCAATGTACCTGAGGGAATTTGGACAAAGTGTGGCTCTTGTCAGGCAGTATTGTACAAAACTGAATTAGAAAAATTACTAGAAGTCTGCCCTAAGTGCGACCACCATATGCGTATAACCGCCCGCCGTCGTATTGATGCGTTTTTAGACGAGGGCGATCGCGTAGAGCTTGGTGCCCAGCACGAGCCTCAAGACTTATTAAAATTTAAAGACTCTAAGCGTTATAAAGATCGTATTGCCGCGGCGCAAAAGTCGACCAATGAAAAAGACGCGCTAGTGGTTATGCAGGGAAAAGTGAAAGGCATGCCTGTTGTGGTGGCGTGTTTTGAATTTGCCTTTATGGGCGGCTCAATGGCCTCAGTAGTAGGTGCGCGCTTTGTTGCTGCAGTAAATGCATGCCTGGAAAACAATACGCCGCTTATTTGTTTTTCTGCCAGTGGCGGCGCGCGAATGCAAGAAGCCCTCATGTCGTTAATGCAAATGGCGAAAACCTCCGCTGCACTGGCCAAAATGAGCAAGAAAGGTTTGCCATATATATCAGTACTTACTGACCCAACAATGGGCGGTGTGTCTGCAAGTTTAGCAATGCTAGGTGACATTAACGTTGCTGAGCCTAAAGCCTTAATTGGTTTTGCGGGTCCTCGCGTTATTGAACAAACCGTTCGTGAAAAACTTCCTGAAGGGTTTCAGCGCAGTGAATTTCTCGTGGAAAAAGGCGCAATCGATATGATTGTTGACCGCAGAGATATGCGTGATAAATTACACGGCTTGTTGACCAAGTTGCATTACAAAAATTAGTGAATAACGAAAACAATAAAAACATCGGCTCAGAGCAAACGCCATCTGGTGATAAAAAAAGCCTGGGCCAATGGCTATCCTACCTAGAATCAATTCATCCTAGCGCCATTGATATGGGGTTAGAAAGAGTGAAGGACGTGGCAAAAACCATGTCGCTTAATCTCAGTGAATCACTTGTCATTACTGTTGCCGGTACCAATGGCAAGGGCACAACATGCCGCCTTCTTGAACAGTCGTTGCTGTCGCAAGGAAAAACGGTAGCAGTGTACAGTTCTCCCCACCTTATTGATTATTGCGAGCGCGTTCGTATTAATGGTGAACTTGCTCAACAGCAAACCTTTGTTGAGGCGTTTGAATTTATAGAAAATGCAAGGGGCGACATAACGCTCACTTACTTCGAGTTTAGCACCCTTGCCGCCATGAAAATGATGCAAGACTGGCAGGTGGATATCGCCATATTAGAAGTAGGCTTGGGTGGAAGGCTAGACGCCACAAATATTATCGACCCCGATTTAGCTGTGATTACCACCATCGACCTCGACCACCAAGATTGGCTTGGCAATACGCGTGAAAAAATAGCCCGAGAGAAGGCCGGCATAATGCGGTTAAACGGCAATGCAGTTATCGGGGATTTGTTCCCACCGTCAACATTGTATGACGTTGTCGATGAGTTACAGGTGAACGCTCGCTGGGCAACAAAAGATTTCACCGCTGCTGTAGAAGCTGATCATAGTGAATGGCAGTGGAAAGGGGAAAAGCATACTTTTGCAAAGCTTCCTTACCCAAATATTCCGCTTCAAAATGCCAGCACAGCATTAGCGGCCCTGGAAATGCTTGGTTTATTACCCGATGAAGCCGCGTTGAATACCGTTATGCGCAACACAACCATGCCGGGGCGACAGCAACAAATAAGCGAGCAACCTCTTGTGGTTGTAGACGTGGCGCATAACCCTCAAGCCACTGCGTCAATGCAAGAGTGGCTATCTCGGTATAAGGTCGATAAGTATCGCGTTGTGGTAGGCATGTTGAAAGACAAATCAATCGCTGAAACGCTAGCACCCTTATCGTCACTCAATGCTTCTTGGTACGTTGCAAGTACCCAAGGTTTTAGGGGCTGTGAAGCGCAGGTTCTTGAAAATGCCCTTGTGAATGCCGGCACAACCATAGAGAATATAGCCACATACGACAATGTTACCTTAGCTTATGAAAGTGCACTTGCAGATTATCAGGCAAATGAGCTTATTTTAGTGTTTGGATCATTTGTTACCGTGGCAGACGTGCTTGTAAAGCAAAGCCAATAAATCGCGATTTCGCCCTTTCAATTTTTAAAAGGGAACGGGCGCAGTCATTCAAGCAGGAGACAGCAGTGACATCGGCATTAAAGAATAGATTGGTAGGAACCATTATCATAGTGGCTCTTGCCGTTATTTTCTTACCTGACTTTCTCGATGGCAAAAAACAGACGAACCGAGAGCCTTTCGTTTCAGTGCCTGCAAATCCACCGATAAAGCCAATAGTAGAGCCTGAGCCGTTTCCTTCTGAGCGCGTTGCACGAGCCGCCGTGCCAGAAGTAGAAGTTGAAGAAGCCGAAGCGCTTGACGATGTATACGAGTCTCAAGAGAAGGGCGAGTTGCAGGCAAGCGAATTGCAAGCAAGCGATGACACGCAAACGACTTCAACTTCTCCTAAGCCCAAAGATGAGCTTGCCAGCCAAACCGTAATAGAAGCTAGCAATGATCTTGCCGAAGAAGATGCAGGGTGGGTCATTCAGCTGGGAAGCTTCAGACACGAAAAAAATGTAAAAAGCTTACTGGCGAAGCTTGAACGCGCTGGTTATCGAGCGTTTAGCCGTAAAATCCAAACCAGCTCAGGGTTACTGAACAAAGTTTTTGTCGGTCCAGATTTAGACAAACAAAAGCTTGAATCGGCACTGCCGCATTTAAAGGAACTCACTAAGCTTAAAGGCAAGGTCACGACCTTCAAAGTAGAATAACCTGAAAAATTAAAGGCGCGTTTTTATACTAATGGAGGAGCTAATTTGTTACAGACTGTTTACTACAGACTAGTAATATTTTTGGCTTCTGTTAGAATGCGCGCCATCTCGCCAACGGCAGTTTGTCTAGCATAGGTTAGGCAACATCAACGCAATAAAGAGACAATGAACTGGGTTGACTTCTCCATATTGGGTATCATTGCGGTATCGACCTTAATAAGCCTTATCAGAGGGTTTGTTAAAGAGGCCATTTCGCTTGTGGTGTGGTTTTCTGCACTCTTCATTTCCAGTAATTTTTATGCCGACCTTGCCATTTACTTTACTGCCATAGACGATCCTTACATTAAAAATGGCGCAGCTATTGCGGCATTATTTGTCTCTACACTTATACTAGGTGGCATGGTTAACTATGTGTTTAGCCAGCTAGTTCAAGCCACAGGCTTATCAGGCACCGACCGTGCACTAGGCATTGTTTTTGGCGCATTGCGCGGTGTTCTCATTGTTAGCGCTTTACTCTTTTTTATGGATACCTTTACTGGTGCTGCAACCGCATTGTGGTGGCAGGCGTCAGTACTAATTCCTGAGTTTGGTGTCATTATTGAGTGGTTTTTCACGTATGTGAAAGGCTCATCCAGTTTCTTAAATCCCGTTTAAAATAGGTAACGCACATGTGTGGTATTGTCGGAATAGTTGGTAAAACCCCCGTAGCTCAGTCTCTTTATGACGGTTTGACGGTTATTCAGCACCGCGGGCAGGATGCTGCAGGTATAATGACTATCGATCAGAATATGTTTAACTTGCGCAAGGCCAATGGTTTGGTGCGAGACGTTTTCCACACCCGCCATATGAAGCGTTTAACGGGCAATATGGGGATTGGGCATGTTAGATACCCAACAGCGGGAACATCAAGTTCAGCAGAGGCACAGCCGTTCTATGTTAACTCACCGTTTGGTATAGCCTTTGCTCACAACGGTAACTTAACCAATGCCCACGATCTTCAGCAGGAAGTATTCCGCATTGCCCGTCGCCATATCAACACTACATCCGACTCTGAATTACTGCTTAATATCTTAGCCCACGAGTTACAACAAGTTGCTGGCTTAAGCGTAAGTGCCGAGCACATTTTTGAAGTGGTCACAAAGGTACATAAGAAAATTCGCGGTGCCTATGCGGTGGTTGCGGCCATCATTGGCCAGGGTATTGTTGCTTTTCGCGACCCTCACGGCATTCGCCCGCTTGCTTTAGGTAAGCGAATGACAGAAGTGGGTGAAGAGTGGATGGTTGCCTCTGAAAGTGTCGCTATTGATGCAGTAGGCTTTCAGTTTGTTCGCGATGTCTCGCCAGGTGAAGCTGTATTTATCACCGAAGAAGGCCAGTTGCATACTCGTCAGTGTGCGGAAAACCCAATTACCTCTCCCTGTATTTTTGAGTTTGTATATTTTGCGCGCCCCGACAGCTTTATCGATGGCATCTCAGTGTATGCATCACGTGTGAATATGGGTAGAAAGCTCGGTGAAAAGATTAAGCGTGAATGGTCTGATTTGGATATTGACGTGGTAATTCCTATTCCTGAAACGTCTATGGATGTAGCGCTACAAATCGCTACTACCCTTGATTTACCGTATCGACAAGGCTTTGTGAAAAACCGCTACATTGGTCGCACCTTCATTATGCCGGGCCAGACGCTACGTAAAAAGTCGGTTCGCCGAAAGCTAAATGCGATTTCGTCTGAGTTTAAAGGTAAGAGTGTACTGCTAGTTGATGACTCTATCGTTCGCGGCACGACATCAGGCCAGATTATCGAAATGGCAAGAGAGTCGGGAGCCAAAAAGGTTTACTTCGCTTCAGCAGCACCTGAAATACGTTTTCCAAATGTGTATGGCATAGATATGCCATCAGCTAATGAGCTCATTGCCTATGGTCGTGAGATTGATCAAATAGCAGACTTAATCCAGGCAGATGGTCTTATCTTCCAAGACATTTCAGACCTAGTAGAAGCAGTTCGTGAAGAAAACGAAAGTATTCAGCGTTTTGAAACGTCAGTGTTTGACGGAAACTATATTACTGCAGACATAGACCAAGAATATTTAGAGCGAATTGATATGTCTCGTGGTGAAAAATCGAACCAAGCGCCGACCATGCAGGCTGAGCTCAGCAATTTAGATGTTCATAACATGGATTCTAACTAGTTGATGCACTTACGCGTACTTGCGTGAATGCTGTTTTGAACACTATTGTGCTTACTATTGCTAAGGTCACTGTGCAGAGATGACACTTTGGAAAAGAAACCATTAAAAATGCCGCTTTTAAAGCGGCATTTTTGTGTTTATTACTAATACGATAACGTCAAACCCGTTAACATCACCACGTTAGTGAATAAAAACAGGCCCACCTGATAATCCCCACACTAACACCGAGCCAGTCATTAATATTACTAACAACACAAGGCCGCAGGTGACCACCGAGCTAGAATAAATAAAGCCTTTGTCTTCATGCATATGCATAAGAATGGGAACACCAGAGTAAAGCAAATAAACCGAGTAGCTAATGCCCACTAACAGTGCCGTCATCACCACCCATAATTCAGGGTAAAGACCAGCTAAGCCCACCATAAATAGGGGAGTGGCTGTGTAGGCGGCAAGCTCAAGTGATTGTGTATAGGTAGGAGTGCTATCAAACGCTTTTGCAAGCTCATGAATTAAAAGCGCAAGTGCAACCACTCCAGCTATTAAACCGAAGTACATGCCTATACCCATCATAATAGCGCTGTTTTCGCTAAGTCTTATAACGTCGCCTGCACCAATACTCCAGCCTGTATGGGCGCTAGAATAATAAGCAACAACAGAAGGAATAAGTGCAATAAATGCAATATGGGTAAGCGCGTAGAAATAGTTTTCGTGTTTAGTATCAATTGTCTGCCACTCTTCTCTTGGATGAGTGTAGATACCGATGAGGTGATTTAAAATCATAGTCCCTGCCTTCTTAACAACGTTATTATTATAAAACGAACGAGTGTATTGTTTTGGCAGTGAGGTTTTACCCTTAAGTGAACGCGGTATAGCGGGCACAAAAGGCGAACTCGGTAAGGCAAACACAGCGGTTTATTTGTATGTAAACCAGTGACCGCCTGTTATTGACTCAAAATACATAAAGCGTGCTTGCTGTTTCTCAAGTTTTCCAGCTTTAGAAGCTGTAAGTTCCAAACTTGCACCTCTCTAACTTACATTGGCGCTTACATCAGAACTTACATAAGAACTTAAATTAGCACGCTGCTAACTGCCGTTAACAATATTTTTACAATTTTAGTGTGCAGTAAGATCATACGGGCGTCAATGAATATTGACTAAATAATCATCTGTTTGGCGGGGCAGTGTTTATAACGTTTTGAGTTTTTCGGCCAAGGCTATATATCTGAAGACTGAGTTTATTCAATCAAACTTTTAAAATCAGTACATTTTTACAGCGTTATTGACAAATACACACCCAACGGTAAATACTAAGCTGAACAATGATAGATATGGACATAATCATTAAAGCGCTCGTATTGTATTTTATAGCATTTGCTGAAAGTCGGCATTGGGGAAGACTAGGGTTATGGATTCGCTCTGTAGCGCTAGTATTCTTAATCCTTCTCGATCCGTTCAAGATAACCACTGCGACTGACAATGCATCTGCAGATATCCTAAATAGGGTAAATGCCCTTTACTATAGCAGTAAAGGGCAAGACGAAATTGTCGTGGTGCTCATAAATGATGATTATCTCAATAACAATGGATTGAGTTGGCCCCTCTCTTACGTTCAGCAAGCCGGTTTATTTAAGCGAATTTTATCATACGAGCCAAAAGGGCTTTTTGTTGATCTACTTTACACACATGATAGGTCTGCGCGGGGAGATTCCCCCGAGCCATTAGCCAATATTTTCGATAGGTACAGCTCAAGAGTACCGATCTATCTTCCACGTGTTAATAATTCGGCGCTGTCCGGCTCCAATTTCTTTTCAAGTACTGATCCAGTTATAGTTCAATGGGACGGTTATGACAGCTACTATCCCTCACAGATTGACTCTTTATCTACCCCTGCCTTTGCCCTATACAGCCAATATTGCAACGGCGACTCTCTGTGTTCTATTCCTGAAACACCACCGCCAATTGCTTTGCAGTGGGGAATGGAACTATCTAGCGCCCAGTATAGCTTGACGAATAATGCAAGCTGCATGTCAGAGCAACATACGCTGACAACAATGTCGCAAATTCTTCTGTCAGAGGTATTTTGGAAATTTGTTCCAGAGTGGCGGCAACGTTGTGCTTACTCCACTACATTGCCACCAGACTATCTATCTGCCACTAAAAGTGAGGATAAAAAGATTCTGAAAGATCTTTTAAAAGACAAGTTCGTGATGGTTGGCGCATTAATTCAAGGTGCACGTGATGAAGTATATTCACCTGTACATGGAAAAGTAGCCGGAGTTTATTTTCACGCAATGGCACTTGATAACTTGATAACGTACAAAGAACATTATTTCAGACCTGCACCAACGGTTTTGGGTAATATCGATTTGGCAGATATAACCGATTGTTTATTGTTTCTGCTGGTCTTTATGTGGCGAGAGAAGGTTGCTGAAAGGCAGTCTGAAAATAAGAATATTGGTGCAAGCGATAAAAGGTTTATAGCGGTCTCGGCCATAATTCTTATTGTACTTCTCTTAGCTGTCGTTATCGTTTTTTCATATCTACTTAATTTTGAACCAATCAATTGGGTAGCACAGTTAACACTTATCCTCTCTATTTTTGCAGTAAAAATAAGGTTATTCACACCGTTAAAAACATCTATTACATACCTTAAAGGTCTTACCAAGGAGAAAATCGTATGATGAAAAAATATTCTGCCGCACTAACGTTACTCATGACGTTTAGTGTAATAGCAAATGAACCGTTAGCCATTACAGGCTTTAGTGTTGATGAAATTGAAACACTCGATGCAAAAGGGAAGGTAATTGCAACAGTCGCCGTAGACACTCTTCCAAGTACTGACATACCCGTACTTGAGAGAAACGATGTACTCGACCTCGTTAAAATAAAGAATTCAAAGGGAGAGGGAGTGTGGCTGGATACATATTTCGTACAGCTGAATAAAGGAAAGGTAGTCGATTTACCCTGTTATAAAATAAGTGAGACAGGGGCAAAGGATAAAAGAGAAACCGGCACCATGGGTTTTGGGGGAGCGTGTGAAGATGCGAATTAATTCTACTTTTACTAAGCTAACCATTATTTTGGGCTCTTTATGCGCGATCAGTGCTTGCCAAAGCACTATTGAAGGAATGGGCGATGCAGTGGGTAACCTCACTGGCAAGAGTATTCACAATAGCTTCGATGGAAAGTACATCTCTCAACCGCAAGTTGCTGAATACAAACAGCGAGAAGATGAATTTAGTGGCACTGAAGGAGTGATCAGTTACTCTGGAAAGGATATCCCAAAGCAGCAAATTCGGCAGTCTCACGTCGTTCATTCTCCGAGATTAAAAAAATACCTAGACGGTATTCTTGATAACCTCATGGCTCAATGGGATGGCAGTCCAGTAAACGTTCAAATTCAAGTGGTTCATTCTCAGTCTTTTGCGCCCTATGCTGATTCCTTCGGTATGATAAGCATTCCCATTGGTACACTGAACAATGTGGAAAGCGAAGACGAGTTAGCTATTCTTATTGCGCATGAGGTTAGCCACATTCTTATGCGTCATCACGAGCGGGACGCTGTAGTTCAAGACAATAAAGAAAACGTTAATATGCTAGCCAGCGCAATTGTTATGGCAAACGTTGCGAAAGACACGAGCTTTGTAAAACAGGGTAAATCAAGAACACTTGAATATAATCCAAGCGAGCAGGGCAGTGACAATATTTCAAAGGCAATGGTTTACAATGCTGTGATACAAACGGTGTCTGATAGTGTTTGGAATACGGCTTGGAAGAGAACTCAAGAAGATGAAGCGGATTTGTTAGGGTTTGACCTTGCAATTGCTGCTGGATATTCTCCGCGAGCTCACTCTCATGTGCTAGAACGGCTAGAAAACTTTCAAGGAAAGCAAGAAGGCATGCTGTCTGCTTTTTGGGAAAAGCAGCAAGAAGCTCTGACTGGAGCCTTCAAAGCAGGAGATTTAGGAGGGATCAGCCAGCAGTTTAACGCATTCCTAGTAGAAGGACTAAGCACATCTCTTTCAACTGCCGCTGATTACTTTCAAAAACGCCACATGGCGCCTGATGTGAGAGAAGAAAATATAAAGTCTTACGCATTAAGAGTGTATCGTGATGAGGTAAGGCGAAAAGTAGATCGTCAGAAATGGAATGAAGTAAAAGAAGTTCCAGAAGTTGCAACGGTACTGAGTAGTTATAAGGTAGCGTTTGAAGCCTCTAATGCTTTGTCTGCGGGCGATATTGATACAGCGATGTCGCTTGCTCGTGAATCACAAACTTCACTCACAAAAAACCACCCCTATATGCGAGAGCTTATGTACAACATACGTATGGCCAAAGGTGACAGCATCAAAGCAATGCAGAATTTAGATTTAATTGAAAGATGGCAGGATGCGTCTCCCTCTCTTGTAGAAATAAGGGTTGAGCGTTTAATGAAGCAACAAAAATTTGAAGATGCTCTTGCTGCTATTGAAAGTGCGGAAAATACATTCGGTAATGAAAGCTTATTTATAATACAAAAAAGTATCGCTCTTTCGAATACTGGTAATAATGAGGAAGCTCTTTCTACTCTCGATAAATGTGAAAAATACGACGAGTTTAAAGTAAGCTGTCAGTCGTTAAGAGAAAGGATAAGTTAATTAGTGATTATAAAGTTGGAAATACTCACTAGGTAAAAGCTGTGTAGATTTAATTCAGTTCTTCTATCGCAAAAAGTTTCTAAGGCTTTTAACAGTAAAAAACGGGCTGCGCTTAATTCAAGCGCGGCCCGTTTTTTTAAATAAAATGAGGTCGACCAACTAGTTTACGATCGTAGTTAAGCCATTAAGCTTTCAATAGCAGGGTGTCCACTATGAAATCTAAACACTTCATCTGGCGTTTCGATAAGTACTGCTTCTGCATCTCCGAACAATCTTATACGGTCTGAAATGTCTTTACCCGCAATTGTTTCGGCAAGGGTCAAATAGTCCTCAAAATGGCGTGCTTCTGAGCGTAATAACGACACATAAAACTTGCCGAGTTCATCAGACACATGTGGAGCAAGCTTGGCAAAACGCTCACAGGAGCGCGCTTCAATGTAAGCACCGCAAATGAGCTTATCCACCAACTTCTCTGGCTCGTAGGTGCGAACGTGTTTAAGTAGTCCGTTAGCGTAGCGACTAGAGGTTACCGATTTATACTCAAACCCAAGGCGATGCATTATCTCAAGCACTTGATAAAAATGGTGAAGTTCTTCTTTAATCAACATGACCATTTTATCCAACATGTCTTTTTTAACGCTGTCTAAGCCATCAACATTGAACACGCTCTTTGATAAATGCTTCGTGTTTAGCGACTGCCAGTCGCCAACGTGTCTATACGTAAAGTCTTCATAAGGTTTAAGCCAGCCTAGTAGTACTTTACTGGTTTCTTCATCTGCTACATAACGGCGAAGTAAGTACATTGCGCTCTGGGCAGCTTTCAACTCACAAATTAAATGGTCGGTAAGCAGCATACGAAGGTTCTCTTCTTTCTTTGCTTCATCTAACCATGCGTCTGGTGTATTACATTGCAAAAATGCATTTACTGGCTCAAGGAGAGAAGATATTTCTGAAGATGATATTGCAGACATTAATGTACTTACCTGATGAAATGACGTGAAAACTGTTACGATTAGCATTCTTGTAATAATGCTGGATGCATGTACTGACAGCATAAGCGCTGACTACTTGGCAGCGTTGCTGACCATTTTTTACAAATTTTACCTGATGGCCCCTGTTACACACAACCGAAATAAGAACCAAACAACATTATGAATTATTTAGCTCATCTTTTTCTCGCTAAACCAACGGCAGATTCCCAATTTGGTAATTTGCTAGGCGACTTTCGTCGGGGAGTCGATGTCACTTCTTTCTCATCGGATGTGCGGCGGGGGCTTGAGAATCATTATGTAGTGGACAAATTCACTGACCAACACGACTTAGTGAAAGAAGCGAAAACACTGTTTCATCAAAGCAGGCGTCGATACGCTCCCGTCGCTATTGATATCTATTTTGATCACCTGTTAATTAAGCATTGGGCTCGTTTTTCTGACCAGTCATTTTCATCATTTTGCTCTCAGCGATTTGAACTGCTAGAAATGCGGCTGCCGCAAATGCCACGCACAATGCAGCATAGCGTTGGTCATATGATCACTCATAACTGGTTCGACGATTACGCAAGAGAAGAGGGAATTGCTAAGGCCATTACGGTGGTAGCAAAACGCATTCGCTTTAAAAACGACTTTCATAAAAGTGTGGATGATATTGCAAGCAATAAAGCTAAATTGGAGAGCTTGTTTCTCTCGTTTCTTCCTGAGCTTATTGAGCATGTTAATGAAAAGGCGATAGAAAATTAATCGCCCAAATTAACCGCCCTTAGCGGAACCGCATTCTCTTCGAGAATATGTGTGAATAAGCCTATACAGAGGTATATCGACTAATTTCGTTAACTTATCGTTCTAATTAGAGAGAATAAGCCACTAGGGTTATAGTGTTTGTGTCAATAATCCAAACAAAAAGAAGCGTGTATGAAAATGACAATATCCTACTCAAGCACTCGTAAAGCGGCAGCGACGTATTGCCTGCTGTTTCTTTCACTATTTACGTTTAACACTATTGCACAGGAACACGACCGTGCTATCGAAATAGACAGTAAAGTTGTTACCGAACATGAGACCAAAATTTTAGGCAAGCGCGTTAAATACAGCGCCACTACTGGCACCCAGCCAGTGTGGAATGGTAAGGATGAAGCTGTCGCAACGCTTTTCTATACTTACTACAAGCGCACAGATATAAAAGATGATGCCAAAAGACCCCTGATCATTTCATTTAACGGCGGGCCTGGTTCTGCGTCAGTATGGATGCATGTAGCGTATACAGGGCCTCGTATTCTCAATATCGATGATGAAGGCTATCCAGTGCAGCCTTATGGCGTACAAACCAACCCATACTCAGTATTAGATGCCGCTGACATTGTATTTGTTAACCCGGTTAATACAGGCTATAGCAGAGTGTTGCCAAATGCCGAGGGCAAAATGCCGTCACAAGAAGAGCAGAAAAAAATGTTCTTCGGCGTTAATGCCGATATTAGCTACCTTGCAGATTGGGTAAATACCTTCGTTACCAGAAACAATCGCTGGCGCTCTCCTAAATATCTCATCGGCGAAAGCTACGGTACTACGCGGGTGTCAGGCCTTGCCCTTGAACTACAAAATCGTCAGTGGATGTACTTAAATGGCGTTATTTTAGTTTCTCCAACCGATATTGGTATTGAGCGTAATGGCCCGGTAAAAGCGGCTAACCGCTTGCCTTACTTTGCCGCTGCAGCGTGGTATCACAATAAGCTTGATTCAGAGCTTCAAAGCAAGGACCTGCTTGAATTACTGCCAGAGGTAGAAGACTTTACTATCAACGAGCTAATACCGGCATTAGCGAAAGGTGGCTTTATCAAGCCGGAAGAAAAGCGCAAAGTGTTGGCAAAAATGGCTCGGTACTCTGGGTTAAGTGAAGATGCCGTTTCGCAGAATAATTTAGATGTGAGTACCGCGTTTTTCTGGAAAGAGTTGCTGCGTGACGAAGGCAAAACCCTTGGCAGACTAGACAGTCGTTATTTAGGTATTGATGCTAAGCAAAGTGGTGATAGACCAGACTACTGGGCCGAGCTTACCTCTTGGTTGCACTCGTTTACGCCTGCCATTAACTACTATCTTCGCGAAGAGCTAGCGTATAAAACAGACATTAAATACAACATGTTTGGTCCAGTTCGCCCGTGGGACAGAAGTAATAACAATACGGGAAGCAATTTGCGCCTAGCGATGGCCCAAAACCCCTATTTAAATGTGATGATTCAAGCTGGTTATTACGATGGTGCAACCAATTATTTTGATGCCAAGTACACCATGTGGCAGCTAGATAACAGCGGTGCAATGAAAGACCGTTTAAGTTTTAAGGGCTATAGAAGTGGGCATATGATGTACCTTCGTCGTGACGATTTGAAATCATCGAATCAAGATTTACGCGAGTTCATTAAAAACAGCACGCCTGGTGAAGGTATGCCTGCTATGTATAAACGGTAAGTAAGGAGTTGATAATGAAGGCCGTAGGCTACACTCGCTCGTTAGCGATAGAAGAAGAAAGAGCGCTAGAAGATATCGAAGTAGAAAAGCCCAGTGCAACAGGCACCGATCTACTTGTAAAAATTAATGCCATTGCCGTTAATCCAGTAGATTGCAAAATTCGGCAACGGGTTGAGCCACAAGGACAACCAAAAATACTTGGTTGGGATGCCGTTGGCGTAGTGGAAGAGGTAGGAAGCGATGTTATGGCATTCGCGGTGGGCGACCGCGTTTATTACGCAGGAGATCTCACTCGTCAAGGCACCAACGCTGAGTATCAATTGGTTGATGAGCGCATTGTGGCCCTTGCGCCAACGTCTTTATCTGATAGCGAGGCGGCAGCGCTGCCGCTGACTACCATTACGGCTTACGAATTACTGTTTGATCACCTGTTGCTAAAACAGCAACAAGAAAAAAGTGATGAAGTGGTGCTCGTGGTTGGAGCCGCAGGCGGAGTAGGCTCTATTATGCTGCAGCTATTGAAGGTGCTAACGGGCGCTACAGTTATCGCCACAGCGTCTCGAGATGAGACGAAATCGTGGGTTAAGTCGCTAGGCGCTGATCATGTTATCGACCACAGTAAACCAATGGCCGAGCAAATAAAGGCACTTGATGTAGGGCAGGTCACCCATGTTGCTAGCTTAACTAATACGGGAGCCAACATTGATATGTTTGTTGAGGTGATGAAACCGAAAGGCAAGCTGGCGTTAATTGACGACCCTGAAAGTATTGATGTATCGAAGCTTAAGCAAAAAAGTTTGTCGCTGCATTGGGAGTTTATGTTCACTCGCTCCATGTTTGAAACCGACGATATGATTGAACAGCACCGTCTGCTAAAACATGTCGCCGATTTGGTTGATAATAAAAAAATCAAAACCACAGTGGGTAAGCATTTAGGGAAAATAAATGCCGAAAACCTTATTACTGCGCACAAGCAGCTTGAGGCCGGAACCGCTGTCGGTAAACTCGTGCTAGAGGGTTTTTAAAAAATACCTATCACTAAGTGACAAGAAGGGCGTTTATACGCCCTTTTTTGTGCCTTTTTTCTTGCTCGACGAGTGTTTCATTAATGCAGCATGAGTGGGAGCATTTGAATTTTTGCGCTAACCGACTATTTTTTAGAAGTGGTGATTTCTAAAAATAGAGCGGAGTAGAGCTTGAAGAATGTGAGCGATGTTACTGACGGTTCAAAAGGAGTTACTGATTTTGAACAAGAGAAAGGTAATATCGATAAACCATCAATTCTCTGCGTAGACGACGAAGTGTATATCTTGCACGCTTTGCGCCGGCAGCTTCGCACTCTTGGCGACATTCACATTGAAGAATCTTGTCTCAGTGCACTTGAACTGATTAAGTCTCAAACCTTCGATATTATAATCACTGATATGAAACTACCCGACATGACTGGTGCTGAATTTTTAGCAGAGGTGAACGGGTTGGAGCTTGATGATGTTCCAGAGTGTCTTCTCATTACGGGGTATTCAGATAGTGATTCGTTGGAATCTGCGATTAATACCGGTTTAGTTCAGCGGTTTCTAAATAAACCATGGAAACAAAGCGAACTAATCGTTGCCGTTCAAGATCTTCTTCAAAAACGAAAACTAAAACAGGAGAACCGAACGTTAAGCCTTGAAATACATCAACGCAACCAGCAATTAAACAGCACAAATGAGCGGCTCACTCGCGCTCAAGTATTGGTCGATAAGTATGTCCTATCTGCCAATATTAACGCCGACGGACGTATTGCTCACGTGTCTACTGCGTTTTCTGAGCTTACCGGTTTTAGTTCTTATGACCTTGTTGGAGAGACTCATAAAGTGCTTTGTGAGCAAGATACACCCTCTGATGTGTTAAAAGATATGTATTCTACCCTTTTGAATGGCAAAGCGTGGTCAGGTGAAATTACTGCACGGTCAAAAGATAACACGGTGATTTATGTGGATGCGTCCATCGAGCCAGAAACTGATAGTACGGATGAATTACTAGGCTTCACTGGGTTCTATCAAGATATTACCGATAAGAAGCGCATTGAGTTGCTGTCTGTTACCGACCAGCTTACTGGAATTTATAATCGTCGAAAATTTGAGCTCGAACTAGAGCATGAGTTAAGTAGGGCGAATCGCTATGAAAATAGCCTAACGTTAATCGTTATTGATATCGATTTGTTTAAACAGGTTAATGATACTTATGGTCACCAAGTTGGTGATAAGGTTTTAGTGTCAGTGGCAAATCTTATAAAAGACAATATTCGGCGCTCGGATATTCTCGCCCGCTGGGGCGGGGAAGAGTTCATTATTATGAGTACGCAAACTGCACTGGCCGGCGCGTTAAAACTAGCTGAAAAAGTGCGAGGCTTATTAGCGTCTTGCAAGATGGATGTAGTTGGCTGCATTACTGCTAGCTTTGGCGTAGCAGAATATCGACAAAATGAATCTACAGAGAGCTTGTTTAAACGAGCTGATACCTTACTTTATAAAGCGAAAGAAGCGGGTCGTAATCGAGTTGAAGGTGAATCACTTTCACTTGATGAGAAAAATCATCTCGATGGCTGAATGTGTGCATAGTAGATATAACTACCAAGCTGACGATATCACCTTGATGAAATCCATTAACACTATTTTTTAATCTATCCCTCCTCAAATCAGTATAAATAGATGTTATTACAAGTTTTATTTAGCCTGATATTACTGCTATGCTGGTTTTAATATAACGTTTACAACCCTCTGTAAATGTTCTTCCTAATGAGTGAGATGAGTTTGGCCTTAACTAATTTTAGTAGCGATCATTACCTCTTCACTGAATTGAAAGATTTATTAAAAAGTGATGACCGCTTGTTTAACTTCATTGAGAGTTCTGCTCTTGATGGGGTTTGGTTTTGGGATTTGGAAAATCCTGAAAAAGGCTGGATGAGTCCCACCTTCTGGAAAATACTCGGTTACGACCCTACCAGTAAACAACACCTTCGGTCTGAGTGGCAAAATATTGTCAATCAAGACGACGTTAAAGTAGCCCTTCAAAATCTAGAAAATCATTATGCCGACGAGGACACAACCTTCGATCAGGTAATGAGATACACACATAAATCGGGACACACTATCTGGGTTCGCTGTCGAGGCGTTGCTATCAGAAACAGTGAAGGCAAGCCTATTCGGATGCTTGGTGCGCAAACGGATGTTTCCGATATTAAAGAGCAGGAACGGGCGCGAACAGAGGATGAGGAAAAACAGAAACTTGCTTTTCAAAAGCAGGCTACGCTGCTAGATGAACTCGAAAAAACCGCCAATATCGGTACGTGGGAAGTCAATTTACAAACAAGCAAGGTAGTGTGGAGCGACCAAACAAAACGCATTCATGAGGTGCCGCTCGACTACGAACCGAATCTAGAAGAAGGCATCAATTTTTATAAGCCAGGAGAAAGCCAAAGGCTTATTACTGAAGCGGTAGAGAAGGGGATTAGCAAAGGTGAGCCTTGGAACTTGGAGCTTGAACTTGTTACTGCAACTGGGCGAAACATTTGGGTAAGGGCTCAAGGTAGGCCTCAATTTGAAAATGGCGAGTGCACCGGGCTATTTGGCGTTTTTCAAGATATAACGCCGCAAAAGCAGATAGAGGCACAGAAACAAAAAGTTCGCGAGCGGGCGGTAGCAGAATCAATACGGCTACAGGTCGCTAACGATGCCCTTGGTATGGGAGTGTGGGAGTTCGACCTCATTACCGAAGAGCTGCTTTGGGATAAGTGGATGTATTTGCTGTACGGTGTGTCTGAAGAGCACTTTACCGGTGCTTTTGAAGTATGGGAAAACACCATACACCCAGATGACATTGATGATGCAAAAGCATTACTCGACTATTCAATAGAAAACGATATTAAATTTGACACCCAGTTTCGTGTGGTAATGCCAAACGGTAACATTAAACACCTTAAGGCCAACGCTATTATTCTTCGTAACGACGCAGGGGAGCCAGTTAAAGCCATTGGTGTTAACTACGATATTACCGATAAAGTCGAAACTATGAAGGTGCTTGAGCAAGAAAAGCAGCGTGCAGAGGCGGCAGCAAAAGCGAAAAGTGATTTTCTTGCCAATATGAGCCATGAAATACGCACACCTATGAATGCCATTCTTGGTGGTCTTCAGTTGTTGAGAAACTCAGATATCCAAGGAAACCTTCGTACCATTCTCGATAACTCCGCATTCTCAGCACAAAGTTTGCTCACCATTATCAACGATATTCTCGACTATTCAAAAATTGAGTCGAATAAACTCAGTATAGAGCTTGCGCCTTTTTCGTTACTAGAGGTACTTAGCGCCGTTAAATACGACATGGATGAAATGCTAAGCAGCAAGGGCGTGGCCTATTCTGTCGATATAGATGATAACTTTGAAGATGGCTGGATTGGCGACATTGTTAGGGTAAAACAAATAATTTTGAACCTTGTTTCAAATGCGGTGAAGTTTACCAGCAAGGGCTCAGTGAGAATAAAAGTTGCCAATCGCAAACACAAAGGCAATCAAATGATAGCCATAAAAGTTATCGACTCTGGCATAGGCATGAGCAAAGAAGCCCAACAGCGGATATTCGAACGGTTTTCACAAGCCGACGCCAGCACCACACGGCGCTATGGTGGCACAGGACTTGGAATGGCTATTACATTAAGCTTAATAGACTTGATGAATGGAGATATTAAGCTCAACAGTATTGAAGGTACGGGCACAACAGTAACCGTGTTTTTGCCACTTGAGCCAACACAAATCGATACGCAAACTAGAGCCAAAAAATCATTGTCTGCCCCATTGTTGTCTAACAAAAAGATACTGATTGCTGAAGACAACGCTATTAATCAAGTGGTTATTCAAACCATGCTAGAAGAGACGATGGCTGCAATAACCATGGTAGATAACGGCAAGCAAGCGGTTGATGCGGTACAAAAAGAAGACTTTGACCTTATTCTTATGGATATACATATGCCGGAAATGGATGGTGTGGAAGCCCATAGACAAATAAGCGCAATGAAAAAGCATATTCCTGTTATTGCGCTTACCGCTAATGTGATGCCTGAAGACGTAACCTATTATTTAGAGGAAGGGTTCGACAGCCACTTAGGTAAACCAATAGACATGAATCAACTGTTTGGCATGTTGAAGCAATACAGTCGATAGATTGCCTCTAAGCGGTACAGTTATTATTTTCGGCTGTAGGCCTTTAAATAACTCACATCTTAAAAAGCGCATTAGGCTCCTGTCTTTTGCACTTTCGCCTTTCACCCTTTGCACTTTCGCCTTTTGAACCCGTGGCCTTTTACACTATTGATTTACTCTATTAGCCCTAAATCAACACACCCAAACCAGCAGGGCCAAACCAGCAGATCTTGACTGGTCATGCTCAGAGTTTTTTTACGCTCAAGCGAGACAGTCTCAAATTCGACATTTTCAAACTTGAGAGTTTCAAGCTTGGTAAGTCCAAGCTCGAAAAAAGTGCACACGCCGGTTAGAGACATGCCTTGGCTACAGGGCTAAATTTACAAGTGTACGACCAGACAACTGACCTTTTAAAATAGCGTCAATTTTTTCGTCTAGCTGAGATAAACCGACCTCAGTGGTTAATGCTTCAAGTTGATTGAGTTTCCAATCACCGGCAAGCTTATCCCATAGCCTTATTCTAGGAGGCATAGGGCACTGTACTGAGTCTATGCCTAGTAATGACACTCCGCGTAATATAAAGGGAAATACGCTTACATCAAGCTGAGCTGAAGCGGTAAGCCCGCAACAGGTAACAACGCCACCGTATTGAGTCGACTTAATTGCCTGGGCAAGAAATTCGCCGCCGACTGTATCCACCACACCAGCGTATTGCTCTTTAAGCATTGGGCGCTCTTTATTCTCTAGCAAGCTATCGCGATTTATCACACGGGCAGCGCCTAAAGACATAAGGAAGTCGGCCTGTGAGTCTTTACCCGTGCAGCCTACCACGCTAAACCCTGCTTGGGCGAGCAATGCCACGGCGACGCTTCCAACGCCTCCTGTTGCACCCGTGACAAGTATTTCGCCGTCTTCTGGCGTTACATTGTTTTCAACTAGCCCTTGTACAGACAATCCAGCGGTAAAGCCTGCAGTGCCTAATATCATGGCTTCTTTTAACGACAGACCGTCAGGTTTGGCAACCGCCCATGATGAAGGAATTCGGATATATTCTGCAAACCCTCCAGAGGTATTCATACCCAGATCGTAGCCCGTAATGATGACATCATCACCTTCATTGAACGCGTTATCATCGCAAGACACAACAGTGCCTGCTGCATCAATGCCTGGAGTGTGAGGAAAGTTTCGGCTTACGCCAGGATTGCCTGAAGCAGAAAGCGCATCTTTATAGTTAAGTGAGGAGTATTTTACTTTTACAAGAAGCGCCCCCTCAGGAAGTTCATCCACATGTCGCTCAACCACAGAACGTGAAAAGGTTTTATCTTCAGATTTCTCTACAAGCAATGCTTGAAATGTTGTCATTGTAGCTTTCCTTAACTGTTATTTACTTGCATCCCATTTTGACGGTAAATTTATTTTGTGCAAGTATGCACTTTTTAGTAGGGTAGTACCCAAAATGATACTATTGAGCTTTATTGAGGGTGCAGCATGGCGCAAGTATTAAAAACGGATAGTGCTCGCTTAAGTGAGCATAAGAGTGAGTTCGAAATAGAAAAAGAAAGCGAGCGTGAGAGCAATCAGGAAACTCCGCAATATATTTGCGGTGTGGCTGTCTCACTTGAGATTATTGGTGGTAAGTGGAAAGGCGTAATTTTATGGCACTTATGCCACAAAACACTTCGATTCAGTCAGTTAAGACGCCGATTACAAGGGGTGACACAAAAAATGCTCACCCAGCAACTGCGAGAATTAGAGCGAGATAAGCTTGTAAATCGTAAGGTTTATGCTGAAGTGCCACCGCGGGTAGAGTATTCGTTAACTGAACTTGGGCGAACATTAGAGCCCACGTTGCGTCAGTTATGTGAATGGGGAAAAGATTACAACGATAATCATCGCTAAACGCTGGTCATAAACAGAAAATTTCTTTTAAAAAACATAGGCTAGTGAATATACGTTCAATACGCATGTGAAAATAGTGGCTCAACCTACGCCACCCAAATATAAGGTGCTTTTAATAAATACTTTCAAAACAAGTTTCTTAAAGCAAGCCTCTAAATCCAAAGCTCTTAATGAAAGAAAGGCTCGAAACAGAAGTTTCGAGCCTTTCGTGTTGACTACATTCGTATTATCTTTGCGGCGATTAGCCTAACAATTCACTAATTTTCAACGTAGATGTCTTCTCTCCATCTGTTGTATAAATAACCGCATTCACAGCATTAATATCAGTAGTATTAAAGTCGATTTCAAGACGAGCGCTATCTCCCTGATTTTCCCAGTTCAAAGCAAGCAGGCTTTCTTCATACGACACAGAAAAATCACCATTAAAAGCGTTGCTGTGATTTCGTAACTTAATGAGCTCAAACAGCCCTTTAACAACCGGCTTTTCAACGGCTTCTTCTACTGTTTTAGTCGACAAATAGGGGCGGTTTATATCGCGGCCTACATTAGTTTTAGCTAAAAGCTCCATGTCGTTATCGGCGGCGAGTAGCCCTCCGTAGTAAACTTGTGGAATACCAGGGCTGAAGAATTGGATGGCGCGAGCTAAAAGATAGCTAAAATTGTTCTTACCCAGTGCATCGTAATAGGTACAGTTTACCTGATACAAATCCACATTATTCGCTGCAGCCCCGGTGGCTTTTCTCGACTCGCCGTTTGAATTTGCATGTATTTGTTCGACAAGCGCGTTTATCGCCTCGTTTTCAAGGAGCCCGGGCTTATCACCATTTGCACCAACATCAACAATGCCAATACCGTCGTGGGTGTCTAAAACAGTAAAGCAGTTGCGTGGAGAAATAGATAACCAGTGGGCTAGGGCACTCGCATCTTGGGTAAACAGGGTATGCAACACCAATGGTGGTAATGCGAAGTCGTACACGCTGTCGCAGCGTGCAGCAATATCAATTTGCGTTTGATAGTGGCTGTGAATTTCGACAAGACATTGCATGTTCATAGAGCGCGCACGGGTGCTCAATTCTTCAATAAACGCAAAAGTCTCTTCAAGCATAAAGCAGTTAGTACCAGCTCGTTTAATTGCATAACCCGCAGCATCAAGGCGAATCAGGTCCACATTACTTTCGGTAAACGAAGTAAGGATAGACGATAAGTAGTCTTTCCCAAGATCAGACTCAACATCTATATCAATTTGGTTTGACGTGAATGTCGTCCAAAAAGGTACCGTTTCATTGCCTGCAATATCATAGTCGCTAAAAAACGGTGTTGGGCGAGGTCTAAAAACCTGTGCAATCTGCGCATCAGTTTCAGCGTCGTCGTTGCTGGTGAAAACGTCTTGTTTAGTCAAAAAGAGAGGCCAGTATGTTGAGTCTCTACCGTGCTGTAGTACATCACGAAACTGCTGACTCTGCGCTGACATATGATTAACAATAAGGTCTGCCATAATATCAACAGATTCACCCATTTTCTTCACATGGCCCCAATTGCCAAGGCGCTTATCGACGCTTGTATGATCAATAGGGTCGAAACCGGCATCTTCACCATCGTAAGGGTAATAAAATGGTAATAAGTGCACACCTTTAAATAAGTTCGCCAGTGCACCATTTAAAAGGCTATTAAGGCTTTCGATACTGCCATCGCCCAATCTATCTGCATAAGTAATTAACTGAACGCCGTTGCTTATAGACATTGAAATTCTCCGAAAATACGGTTGTTACAGTAGGCGCAGTCAGTACGCCTTGGTATGTAATGAATACCATTAAGCAAGAACCGCTTTATTAAAGTCACTTTCAATAAGGTAGAGGTTTAGCTTAACAATCAGTGACACGAGAGTAGAGTCGTTAATCCTAATGACTTAACAACTCGAGCCTTTCTTAATCGATTAAGTGGCTAAGAGGGAATATAGCAATGGATTGCTGATTTGTAAATGAGATGTTTATTTGTACAAGGCAGGTGAGAAAGAGCGGTAATTTGTTACAAGATGTTCGTTTTAAAAAGAAAAATAGCGAGAGTGAGTCTGGAAATGCTAATTATTTTAATGAGTTAGCGATTTTATTAGTGAGATTATTTATTTTTTCCAAAGAAAAGAACCTGCTACTTGATTTCATTTAAAGATTAACATCAATCGCTGTTGTGCTTATACTCTGGGTACTAGGATAACAATATCAATCACATAGAAAAGGAAGTCTGGCCATGTTCGCCTGTAATCTTGCCTATAAAACCTCAATTTTGTCGCTAAGTTCGTTATTTATCCTCACCGCCTGTGGTGGAGGTGGAGGTAGCGATAGTGGTGGTAATTCGAATATTGGAAGTGGGTCAAACCCGCCACCGACCACACCTGCTGTTACGCTGTCTGGTTATGATAGTCAAGCAGCAATCAGCAGCCTCTCAGCCATGGACAGCTTACTGCAAATTGGCTTTATGTCTCAAAACACCTTAGTGCTTAACAGTACCTCTGGTTCAACGGGAGAGTTAAGCTGTAGTAATGGTGGATTGTTTGAGCAAGTGCATGCTGATAATGACAGTAATGGCGAGTTCTCAGATGGGGATACGGTAACCATCAATTATCGTGAATGCTATGTCGCAAGCTTAGACGATGTTGCTGATGGGAGTGTTGTTTACGATATCGAGTTATTTGCTGAGAGCGAGAGTTTTACTGCAAATGTGGATATAAGCGATTTAACTATTGATGGTATTATAAATCTTGATGGCGTAATGCGGGTCAAATATGAGGGTGAAACATCAGGAAGTTTACTTATCGTAAATACAGTAGGCAGCGTCCCGCTTAATTTTAATAGTCAAAAAGTTATGACTTTTAGCAATTTTGAGATTGTGAAGCAGGATGATTATCAAACAGCGAAGTATCGTGTCGGGGTCAGCGGAAGTATTAACGACGAGGAGCTAGGTGCTTCTTACCGTATTTCACAGTTGCAAGGTTTCTCAGGTTACTTAAATGAATATCCAAATGAGGGAGAGGTTTCTATTTCTACCTCCTCAACAGATGCATTAACGGTAACTGCAAATTTTGTCGAAAATTCAACTTACTTCAATGTATCGTACGATTCGGACAATTATTTATTGCAATGGGGTGATGCAATCGAAGGCGCAATGATGGGCGTTAGTGCACAATTGCCAGACTATATTGCTCCATTTCGGTCAGATAACTTTGCCTTTGTCACCGTTGCCAATAAGTCCTCGCTAGACAAGTTTGGTTTAAGTGACAGTGTTACTCTAATATTTTCTCGCCCAGTAGAATCGGTGAACCCGCCCTATGGTGAATTTGCATTTGGTGCGAATGAGTATCCATATGTCAATATTCCTGCATCAATTGAAATCAGCGGTGCTATGGTTACTGCTTCGCCTGAGCGCGCTCTTCAGGCTGATAAAAACTATACCTTAGTAGATATTGAGGTGGTAGCGACGAACGGTCAAATTGAATATGTATATTTGCCGTCAATTCAAACAAGCAATGAAATTGTTCCTGCTATTACCAGCCAATCAAAACTATACCGTTTCAATGATACTCCGCTACTGAATGCGGCAGAAACAACAAATAACTCAAACGGAGAGCTCTCTTTTCAGTGGCGTGAGGCTAGCAGTGCGGGAGTGGTTTTCGACAACCCAACAGGCGCAGAAACAAGCTTTACAGTACCAGAAGAGGCAACTAACGACCTTTCTATCGAAGTTGTTATCACGGCATCCTCAGGTTATAGCGTGACCGAAGAGTTGACTATCAGTTACGTTGAGCCAATGAGCACGATACTGAGCTTTGACAGTCCTCAAGGAGACTTTATCGGCGGGGGACAAAGCAGGTTCTATACTGATGCAGACGGTGTATTTAATGTTAACTCTTACGAAGAAAGTGCAAACTATTTGGACGTTTCGTTTGATGGAAACGATTGGTGGAATTTAGACCTAGCAGCGCCATCTGACGAGATTATTGGTGTGGGTGTATATGAAGGGGCTAGAAGGTATCCTTTTCAATCCCCTACGTCTCCAGGCTTGAGTTTCACTGGATCGGGAAGAGGATGTAACCAAAGCAGCGGTAGGTTTGAAATTTTTGAATTGTCATACAATGAATCTGGTGAAGTCGAAAGTTTAGCTGTTGATTTTGAACAGAGCTGTGAAATTACTAACCCAACTTTAAAGGGGCAGTTCCGTTATAATTCGAGCACGCCGTTAAATCCGCAGTAAGTCAGACCGCGAATATAGATTACTATTTATGTGCCTAATCAGCTATTTAGAAGTGTAATTAGAAAGCCCAGTTCCTAAACTGGGCTTTTTTATACTTGCGGACTTTTCAGCGGAGTCTTAATACTACAGTGTATATGCAGGAACGATACTATGATCCAGTGATTGGGCGGTTTTATTCGAATGGTGCATCGGGCCACATGCAACGTGGTAACAGTATTGCTCATGGTTTCAACCGCTATGCCTACGCCAGCAACAACCCGTATAAGTACACTGATCCTGATGGTGAATTTGATATACTCAATGTGATTGGAGCGGTTGTAGGCGCATATGATGCAGTTAACTCCCTAGATTCAAATGCATCAATAGGTAAAAAGTTTGCCGCAAGTGCAGTCGGATCTGTTGTTAAGGAGCAAACAAAATGGGAGTTAGAAGATAATGATCGATAAACGATTATTAAATTTGGCCTTGGGCTTATTTGTTTTAGTTATTGGGGGTGTTATTTCGTTCGCATCACTTAAATTTTTTCATTTTGTGCCTTCCCCCACTGATTTGACCAAATCTGTAGGAGTAGTAGAAAGTTACGACGTTGGGAGTTCTAGGATTAAGATTAAATTGAGAGGAGTCGATGGCGCTTTTTATTACTTGAATATGCTAGGCAATAAAGACGATTTAGTCGATGCAGTGAAAACTAATAATCCAAAGACTACTGAG
Source organism: Alteromonas sp. LOR (assembly GCF_000753865.1). Taxonomy (GTDB): domain Bacteria; phylum Pseudomonadota; class Gammaproteobacteria; order Enterobacterales; family Alteromonadaceae; genus Alteromonas. The sequence goes on from NZ_JQFW01000057.1 coordinate 46,500, forward strand.
TTGCTTCACTATGATTTGGATTTAGACCTAATAAATTATTTTGGTAAGGATTCGATTCAAGCTATTTATCAGGTTTCGATTGATGGGAATGAAATTCAGTCCTTTGAAAGCGTGGTTTCTTCAATAGATAAAAACAAGTATTACTTTTATATTGTTTCGTTTTTTATGATTTTATACGGCCTACGAGCAATAACTAAATTCTCGAGAGTAAGGAAAGTAAATCATGGAGCGGACTAAAGCTTGCCCTTGATTAAATCCACACATTGCCTCGCACTCGCGGGGCTCTTTTTAAGCAGAAATCGTGCAGACTTCACTGTCCTAGCTATACTGCTAAGATACTGTAAAAATACGATTTTTTAATTACGTTCTAAATAGGCTAATTAACAGAGCATTACTACATGACGCTAAAAAGCAATATAGAGAAACAGCTATTGATCTTGTGGCCATCACTTTTTTTAATTACAACAGTCCTCACTTTACACTTTTTGTGGACTGCCAGTAACGCTGAGCAACTCATCATAATAATGGCTATTGTTTTTTTCGTTTTTGTACTTGTACCCCTTAGTAACCGTTCAATGTTGATAGAAAACCCAAACTTTGTCTTGGGTGAAAAGAATACTCCAGACTTAAAGAAATCTTTTGAAGCGTATGCTGATATGCTTTTCGCTTTCAGCTTCTCAGTGTATTTAAACGTATGTCAATTGCTAACGTCATTGAACGGGGTGAGGGCGCTTCTATCTATTCCTTTCTTATATTTTGGCTCTCTTGCTATTCTAGAACTATCAAGAGATGAGCGCTTTTACGATACATTTTTGGGAAGCACAGTCTTCAAGACAATCTTCGTCACGCTATCCTTTGTAATGGTGTTGGTTGTTGTTAGTAGTCTTATGTTTGGTTCGTGGGGTTGGATCTACAGAGGCTTCCAATTGTAACGTAATTTATGTGATTAACATTGTGCTCAAATACCTTGTATTCGCAGTTCTTTGTTATCAACGGCACTTACGTTATTGCTTCGAATCGAAGATGTCTTTTCTTTGTTTCAGCAAGCTAATTTCATTTTGAGAGGCGACAAGAAACGCATCAAAATCTTTGATTATTTCTGGGTGAGTTATAGTTGATAGAGTATAGGTGTATTGAATGCTGGGCGCTTCGGTCGAGGCCACAAAGTCATCTTTGTTATAGCCCAATTCTTTAGCATGATGACGCACAACGGTAAGATTAACATCAAGTCCGTCAACCATCCCTCTTTTAAGCAAACCCACTAAAACAGGCATTGAGCTCTCAAATACAAACTTAGTTTTGCCGCTATTGATACGGTTCTTCCAGTGAGGACCAGGCATAAAACCATACAGTGAGCCAATCACTTTCAACGTCGACAACGGTTTATGTTGGTTCTTTTTCAATACAACCGTATCTGCGCGTAATTCAATGATGTCACCGCTAAACACCAGGTTTTCCGTGTTTACATTCCAGATGGGGTTGTCGGGTAGGCGAAAATCAATGCTGTCTTGTTGATACCACTCTTCAAATCGAGTGATGGGGAGATGAATATATTCAAACTTTACGCCGCGCTTCTGTGCAAATAGCTCCATCACGTCGATTAAAAAACTGGTTTTATACCGACCGCCTTTTTTTGTGAACATAGGGTAGTAATCAACATCTTCAACACCCACGCGATAAATTGGCTTATCCTCCGCTTGAACGGAAGCACTAAAAACCGCCACTAACAGAAGACTACTTAATATTATTTTTATTAGACTAATCATAAACCCCAACACACCAAGCGATAGCGTTGTTAATAACCTTATGTATATTGTTTAGTAAGTATACACACGGCGATTAGATATGGCGCCTTTTTATGATTAATTTGTCTTCTCTTGTTCTTGTTCAATTTTTTTTACTTTATCTTTCCACTCGTCTAGCTTTTCAAAATAGGCGTCCCAAACGCATGGGCAGCAGGAGCCGCCGCCACAGCAATCGTCCTTTAGCGGTTTTTCAGGCTCTGGAGGCAAGTTGTTTTCGGTGTGCTCACTCATACATTGTTAACAATATGTAGGCTTTGACTGATTATGTCGTGCTGTGAAGGGGAATTCAAATAAAAGGCCTCCATGCTAGGCATAGAGGCCTTGTTTATAGGCTAATGGATTAGACTAGGTGCTTTGTGGCACGTGTTTATTTCACGCTCAGGCTCATGCCTCAGGTGTCGTACTGCCGTTTAACTTCGTATCGTTTGCGTTGGTTTGTTTTGGCGACGTTGCTGTGCCCGCAAGTAACTCACTGTTTCCGGTTATTAAGTCGCTTAACGTACCTTTTTCACCATCAACGAGACCCACTTCTCTTAGCATTGAATCTACTAATGGGGCGTTGGCGCGATAGTTAAGTGCAGCTTGAGTGACTTGCTCGGCCAGCCCGCTGCCCGATGTGGCAACCGTATGACTTCCTGTACTCGATGTGCCTCCTTGACCATAGCCTTGAAGGATCTTAATACCTTCGATATTTTCAAGCGGCTTCACAGCTTGCGCAACTAATTCTGGCAGAATTTTCAGCATGGCTAATGATTTTTGTAGCTCTATTTGCTCATTTTTCAGCGTATTTTCAGCCTCATACAGCGCTTGCTTACCTTGCGCTTCAACAGCAAGCACTTTTTCATCTGCTTCAGCTTGAAGCATTTTGGCATCTGCCGACGCTTTTGCTTCTGTTAAAATGGCCTGGGCGCTGTTTTCTGCAGCTTCTTTTTTAGCTTCTGCTTCAACAGTAATACTTACCGCTTCGCGCTCTGCTTCTTTGCGCGCATCAATCACTTCAATTTGCTTCTTACGTTCGGCCTCAGCTACCGACCTGGCGGTTAATACCGCTTCTTCTTTTTCAACTTTTTGCTTTTCGGCTTCCGCTGCTTTTGCTCGCGCAGCAGACTCTTCCTCTGATTTGGTAGCAACCGCAATTTGTTTAATTTGCTCAGACACTTCGACTTCTTGTTGTTGACGAATTCTTGCTTGTTCAAGGGCTTGGCGTTTAGCTATTTCTTGTGTTTCAATCTCTCGAGACTTTTCAATTTCAGCGGCTTCAATCGCGCGATTTTTGGCAATTTCCGCTTCACGCTCTTCACGCTCTTTCATTTCACGCTGTTTAGCAATTTCGGCTTTTTGTTCCTGACGTTTAAATGCAAGTACCTGCTCTTGAGTAAGCCGTGCTTCTTCTTCGTCACGTTTAACATCAAGAGATTGCTTTTCAGCAGCAAGGTTACGCTGCTCTATCAAAATGCGGTTTTCTTGCTGAATATCGTTTGTCTCTTTGCGTTTTTCTTCAATTATCTTGGCTAAGCGCGCTCGGCCCTCAGCGTCAAAGGCATTATTTTCATTGAAAAACTCAAGGTCAGTTTGGTCGAACCCAGTTAAACTTACCGACTCTAATTCTAGTCCGTTTTTCTCTAAATCGTTCGCCACGCTTTGCTGCACTTTTTGTACAAAGTCGGCTCTTTGTTCATGCATTTCGGTCATGCTCATTTCTGCGGCAACGGCACGCAGTACATCAACAAATTTAGACTCCATTAGCTTTTTAACTTCCTCTGCACGAGTGGTTCTCGTACCTAGGGTTTGCGCTGCCATTGAGATGCCACCGGCATTAGGCGCCACTCGCAAGTAGAAATCTGCTTTCACGTCTACGCGCATTCTGTCTTTCGTTATTAATGCGTCTTTTTGGGTTTTCTCTACTTCAATGCGAAGGGTATTCATGTTCACGGGAATAATTTCGTGAACCACAGGCAGTACTAATGCGCCGCCATCTTTAATCACCTTTTCGCCACCGAGTCCGGTTCTGACAAAGGCCGTTTCTTTAGTGGCTCTTTTGTATAACTTGGCAAATATTAAACCTATAACAATAAGTCCAATAACAATAGCGCCGGCAACAAATAGAATAGACGGCATATTAGTGGTTTGAATTGTATCCATACTTCTTCTCTTTTACGTTATTGATAGCGGGTAGCAAACCAGCTGTGGGGGTTCTTCTGAACCAATATTACCCGTTCGCCTTTATCAAAAAGCTCCTCCGGTTCTAATGGCTCAACTAAAACAAAATGGGGTTGTGAAAAGTTGTCAGTAAACTTGGCTTCTGCAGGGTTGCCTCTCGATGCTCGCCCGATAGTAATTTGTGCAACGGCTCCTACGAAATCGTCGCTGTGCATAGCACTTGTTTCTACACTTGGGAGAAGGTGAGCAATGATAAATACGGATTTTGAGGTGATAAAAAGGCCCAAGACTACTGCGGCAGGCACTGATATAAGTTTAGGCAGCGCCGTATTGAAAGTCAGTGAACTTATGCCGTTAATCGTAAAGCCGCTTAGTCCGAAGCAGGTAAGAAAAACCACAAGCCATACAAGAAACGGCACTTTGTTTATGTTCAGCCAACTTGCCAACTCAGTTCCCATAAAACCGTCGGCATTAGTCTCGCCAATCTCATCGCCAATACCGAGTAAGCTTAACCCAAATAGCATGCTTACCAGTTCTAGTACGGCTATAAAGGCTATGGCGGTTAGGGCTATGCTGAACCAAAGATTTGAGGGGGATAAAAGAAGGTCTGTCATGTACATCATCCGTGATCGTGTTGACTTTTTATACCACAGCCTAAAATATATTCCAGTAATAAAAAGCAACAGAATGTAAACGACAACATGGTGAGCAAGCAGCGGCATGCTCACTCACTAGGCTAGTAGGGTATTAACGTGAGTTCGACATTCCCTTAATGGTTATGCTCTCCTTCAAGTGCACGGCCGTGTTGATCGTAGAAGCCACTTGCACCAGCTTCAATGAAGCCTTGAGTGACCATTTTTGTGAGAAATGGATCGGTATGATCGTCACCAATATCAGCATAATCAGTTGACTGATAATCAACCCGACGAGCGAAAAAGCTGCTTACGTCTGCTTCATAATCTGCATTGGTTAGTGTCCAAGTGCGATGCATACTGCCTTGCTCAATATCAAAGCGTTCTATCAATCGTTGCTGTGGTAGCCAAACTAATGAGAAAGAGCCTGTCGCGGTTTTAAGCGCGTAAGTGTCTTTTTGATTGCAGTGTTTACCTTCAGAACTGACAAGCGTCATAGTATCGATAAACGTGTCGCTAATAAGCTGATAACGAAAAGAGAAGTCAGTCTCTTTTTTGCCATGAATGGTCTCACCAGGTTGATATTCGATAGCGCGCTGGTGGCCATCAAAGTAACGAACGGGCTTAATCAGTTTATTGCGAACCAATGTGTAAACTTCTGTAATTTGGGTAGACGGATATTGGTGTGCCACCTTGTTGCCCATGCGCCACAACGATAACGTGCTCTCACGCACGCGGTTATGCACATCGCCACCCATGTCGATATGTTGAGTACTTTTAATTGTATAGTCAGCTTTAACCTGTTTACCGTTTTCTTTGCACATTGCAGAAGTGTCATCGGCATTTACCGCGTGCGCAGTGGCAGTAAGGCTAAAAGCAGTGAGAAGAATGAGTAACTTTTTCATTTTCGCTCCAGTTTCGCTCAGATAACGAGAGGAACGGCTGGCTCCTCTCGTACATATAAATGGAAATACAAATGGCCCTAGCTGGTAAGCTAAGGCCATGTTTTTATTTTATTTTTATTTAATTAAACATTGCTTAAATATTGCCTAAAAATTACTTGGACAATACTTATTCCAGCGTACTTTCTGCTTGCGACACATAGTCACCCGCAAAGTCCATCACATGGAAGATGATGCTTTGCTCATTAGTACCATTCACTAAGAATGCACCTGGGCCTTTGGCATAAATGCCAACGTCTTCGCCCGAGTGTGTTTCTGAGCCAAGTGGCACTAACGCTTCTTGGTGATAACCCGGAGTCGTCGTGTCTACGTCGGTGATATCTTTACGACCGGTGTCGGCTGCAGCTAGGTAAGACGCGTCTGAATTAGTCACGTCGCCCAAGTTTCTGTAGCCAAGACCATTGGTGTAACCCAAAGTCGTGTAAGGCGTACCGTCTGCGGCAGTTGCTGCCTCATCAGAGCCTACGTTGACTACTTTTCCAAGAATGGGGTTGCCGCGTTTTGGATATCCTGCAATGGTGAACACGTGGCCGTGGTCAGCGGTAACAATGATAAGCGTGTCTTCATCATTAGTTAGCTCGTCTGCCGCAGCGACTGCTTCAGCAAATGCAATAGTATCGTGCAACGCACCGAAGGCATTTCCAGCGTGGTGAGCGTGGTCAATACGACCCGATTCAACCATTAAGAAGAAACCTTCATCGTTGTTATCGAGTACTTTAATGGCCGCGCTTGTCATTTCAGCAACCGATGGTTCACCTGCAATATCATTACCGCGGTCAGCTTCATATTGCATATGCGATTCGTTAAATAGTGCGAATACGCGCTCGGTAGTTTCTGTGTCTAAACCATCAAAACCTGACTGGTCAAAAACGTAGACACCGTTGGTGTACAGGTCTTGCCATTCTGCCGTTAAGTCGCGTCCATCTGTGCGGTCGCCTTCAGTGCTGCTTGCAGCATCAGGGCTATTAAACGCAGCGTCACGTGGTAAGAAGTGACGACGACCGCCACCCATTACTACTTCGATACCATCAACGTCTAAACCGTCAAATTTAGCTTCAAGGTTAGCCTCAAATTTTACCAACTGATCGGCAATATCAGTACAGCCTGCCGTAACTGCTGCTTCAGGCATATCTGAAATGTCTTCCCAGTTGCGATCTGCAGATTTAGCATAAGTAGCAGCAGGTGTGGCATGGGTAATACGAGCTGTAGAAATGATACCCGTAGATTTCCCTGCAATTTCAGCAAGCTCTAGTGCAGTAACCAGTTCGTTACCTGCTACCGTAGTGCAATCGCCGCGCTCAATGTCTTCATCAACGCCAATTACACCCACATCGGTCTTAATACCGCTCATCATCGCGGTCATTGTGCCCGCGGAATCTGGCGTTTGTGCATCAACGTTATAGGTTTTTGATAAACCAGAGAACGGGAACGCATCGAAGCTCAATTGATTCTCTTCTCCCTCTAGCCCTTTCATTTGGCCGTCGAGAATACGTGCTGCGGTAACGGTTGAAACACCCATGCCGTCGCCAACGAAAAGGATAACGTTTTTGGCTGTGCCTCGAAGGCTCTCAACCATAGCGTTAAGCTCTGCTTGGGAATTAGCGGTTGCAACACTGACATTGGATGAAGAAGCAGCATTACCAGGGGTTGCATTCATCCATACGCGTTTGTTGTTCTCAACTTCTGCCTGCCCATCAACAAACCAGTCGTTGTTTAAGCTGGTAAGAATTTCACTGCTACCTACAGAGTCGACCCCTGGCACACAAACAAAGCTTGTCGATGTGATTTCAGCTTCTGCAAGCGTGCCATCGCTATCGCTGTCTAAACCAGAGTCGATGCGAACACCACTATTAGGGCAGTTTGCATCGCCCACAGCTAATTCGGTTTGTACAGTAAGGCTGCTTACGCCATTACTTCCGTCAGCACCCGCGGCGCCATCAACGCCGTCTTGGCCGTCGTCGCCTTCTAAAGAACACGCAGACAAACCTGCGATAGCTACTGCAATTAAGCTTAATTTAAATACATTCATTTTCTTATCTCCACTTATTCGTTAACAAGGCCAAGGGCTTGATTAATTAAGTGGAAAACAACGTTTTGCTCTACCACGCCTTGTGCAAGTTGACTTCCAGGTCCTGTTGCATGCAATGAAATGTCTTCACCCGAATGCGTTTCAGAGCCCAATGGAATGAGTGCTTCTTGGTGAAATCCTGGAGTTGTTGTGTCGATATTGGTTAAATCTACACGGCCAGCGGCATTATCTAACGCGTAGGTGGCGTCTGAATTCGTTTCATCGCCTAAGTCGCGGAAACCAAGACCATTTGTGTAGCCTAGGGTAGTGTAAGGTGTGCCATCTGATGCAGTTGCTGGCTCCTCTGAGCCTACATTCACAACTTTGCCTAAGATAGGGTTACCACGCTTAGGGTAGCCTGCAATAGTAAATACGTGGCCGTGGTCGGCAGTAACAAGAATAAGCGTTTCTTCTGGGTTGGTATTTTCAACGGCTGTCATTACTGCTTGTTCAAAAGCAAGAGTATCGGTAAGCGCGCCTGCGGCGTTGCCTGCATGGTGGGCGTGGTCAATTCGACCAGACTCAACCATCAAGAAAAAGCCATTGTCGTTGTTATCGAGAATATTAATAGCGGCTTCTGTCATTTCTGATACTGAAGGCTCGCCTGCAATGTCGTTACCGCGGTCTGCTTCATACTGCATGTGCGATTCGTTAAACAAGCCAAATACGCGCTCTGTTGATTCAATATCGATAGCGTCAAAGCCTGCTTGGTCGAATACATAGACACCGTTTTCATAGGTATCTTGCCATTCTGCTGTCAAGTCGCGCTCATCAGTACGATCGCCTTCTACATCGCTTTGTGCATCAGGGCTGTTAAACGCTTCATCGCGGGGTAAGAAGTGACGACGACCGCCGCCCATTGCTACTTCAATACCGTCAATGTCTACGCCTGTATAACGGCCTTCTACATAAGATTCGAAGTTAACAAGCTGGTCAGCAATATCTACACAACCCGCTGTTACAGCCTCTTCAGGCATATCTGAATTGTCTTCCCAGTTACGATCGGCTGATTTGGCATAGGTAGCAGCTGGCGTAGCGTGAGTAATACGTGCAGTAGAAATAATGCCGGTAGATAGGCCTTTAATTTCTGCAAGTTCTAGCGCGGTAATCACTTCGTTACCTGCCACAGTAGAGCAATCGCCCCTTTCTATATCTTCGTCAACACCAATCACGCCTACGTCTGTTTTAAGACCTGACATCATCGCTGTCATGGTGCCAGCAGAATCTGGAGTCTGTGCATCTACGTTGTATGTTTTCACAAGCGCAGTATGGGGAAAAGATTCGAAGCTTAAGTAGCCTTCTTCACCAGGGTTGCCAGCTAATTGCCCTTTGTGAATACGAGCAGAGGTAAGAGTAGAAATACCCATACCGTCACCAACAAAAAGAATAACGTTTTTGGCTTTGAATTTATTATTCGTTGCTAGTTTCTCAGTCAATTTCGATTGCGCATCGGTGTACCAAGCGCTATTTGTTTGATGCTCTGGCAATACTGCAGCCTGTAGCCCAGCGGATACCGCCATTGCTACTGCTGTGCATGCTACTTTCCAGTTACGATTCATGGTTGTTTCCTAAACGTTTTATTAAAATCGGTTGTGGGTAGGCGTGTTGTAAAGCAAATAGCTATTTTCCATTGTGCCTTTGCTTAAACGCAGGCTGGAGGTTAGGCAGGATTAGTGACATTTATTTGACAGATATATTGCTAAACTGTCACAACTGTCACATTACGTTAATAGAAAGTGAGCATTAAGAAAGGAAGTTGAAAAATTCTATATATTTATTAACTGTTTGCGAGAATGTGCAAAAAAGAATGATTAACAAAAATTTTTTATAGGTTGTGGACTGACCAGTTTGTAAGTGTCAGATAAACTTACATAAAATTGTGATGTTGTAACATAACTTCAGATGGAGTGACCTTCAAAACACTGCCTTGGTCATACCAATCACCAAGTACTATTCGCGTTGCAGATTTACCGTTTGCTTGAAGTGAATGGATCTTAGGACGGTGCGTGTGCCCGTGGATCATTCGCTGCACACCCCATTTTTCGAGTGCGTCAACCACTTCAGAGGGGGTTACATCCATTATCTCTGGCTTGAGGCTTTGTTGGTTTACTTTGCTCTGGGCTCGGCCATTGCGAGCAACTCTGCGTCGATACCATAAAGGGAGGGCAAGCATGAGTCTTGGCCACCACCATCCGCGCGATTTTTTGCGAAACTTTTGGTAAGCCACATCTTTTGTGCAAAGCTCGTCGCCATGAGTGAGCAGTGTTGGAGTGCCGTACAGGTCGACAACTTCCTGTTCATTTAACAAGGTCATGCCTGCTTTATTTAGCCAGTTGTGCCTTATCGCAAAATCACGATTGCCGTGAATAAAGTAAATAGGGCAATGCTGACTTACTTGCTTGAACGCTTTTGCCACTGCCGTATTGAATGGGTTTACGTCATCATCGCCAATCCAGACTTCAAAGAGGTCGCCCAACACATAAAGCGCATCCGCGTTAATAGCGTCTTCTTCTAAAAAGCGCATTAAACAGTCGGTAATATCAGGTCTATCGGCGCTAAGATGAAGGTCGGCAATAAAGTAAGTGAAAGGCATAGTGTGTCTTTTTTAGATTAAACAGGCCGCACCTAAAAGATGCGGCATTCGCTTTATTTGTGAAGCTGTTCTATCAATATAGCGGCTGAAATCAAAGCGGTTATTTCACCATTTATCTAACCGCTAATTGATTAGCTTATACAACAAACGCTTTTTCAATAATTACTGGCTCTACCGGCACATCTTGGTGATAACCGTTATTGCCTGTTTTCACGGCTTTGATCTTTTCTACCACATCCATACCTTCAGTTACTTTACCGAACGCACAATATCCCCAACCGTTAGCACTTTCGCTAGTGTGGTTAAGGAAGTCGTTATTGTTAACGTTAATGAAAAACTGTGATGTAGCAGAGTGTGGGTCTTGCGTACGCGCCATAGCAACGGTACCAACTTCGTTTGCTACACCATTGTTAGCTTCGTTTTCGATAGGAGCCTTAGTGTCTTTTTGCTCCATGTCTTCTGTAAAACCGCCACCTTGAACCATAAAGTTGTTGATTACACGGTGAAAAATAGTGTTATCAAAGAAACCGTCTTGAACGTAAGAAAGAAAGTTTGCAACGGTATTAGGCGCTTTGTCTTCGAAAAGCTCTAGCGTGATATCACCATAATTTGTTTTTAACGTAACCATTGAAGATGTCCTATATATTGACTGTAAAAATGTGCGCTAATGGTAGCGCAAAAGCGTTGTTTGGGGAAATAGCGACGCATAATTAAGCGGTCATAGGATGTTATTACTCATTTAGGCCAGTTTTGGCTTTTTATGCCAGTGAAATAGGGGGTTAAAAGCCTTACCATTATTTTTATACAGTGCTAAACTTTGCGCCCAAAATTGATATACAGGAAGACTCTTTATGCTACATCTTTACAATACCCGAACCCGTGAGAAGGCTAAATTTGTGCCGCTTGAAGAAGGGAAGGTGGGTCTGTATGTGTGTGGTATTACTGTATACGACCTCAGCCATATGGGGCATGCCCGCACCTATTTAAGTTTTGACGTGTTGGTGCGCTATCTGCGCCACCTCGGGCTTGACGTAAAGTATGTGCGTAACATTACCGATATTGACGATAAAATTATTGCCCGTGCAAACGAGAACAATGAAAGTTTTGAAGCGTTAACCAAGCGTACAATTGGCATGATGCACGAAGACTTTGCAGCAATTAATCTGCTTGAGCCCGATGTTGAGCCTACGGTGAGTGGGCACATGCCCGAAATTATCGACATCATTGAGCGCTTAGTTGAAAAAGGCTACGCCTATCAAGCACAAAGCGGCGACGTACTATTTGATGTCAGCAAATATGAAGACTACGGCAAGCTAAGTAAACAAGATTTAGACCAGCTGAAAGCCGGTGCGCGAGTAGAAGTAGCGCAAGGTAAAGACGATCCCCTCGACTTCGTATTATGGAAAACTACTAAGCCCGGCGAGCCAGCATGGTCATCACCGTGGGGCGAGGGTCGACCTGGTTGGCATATAGAATGTTCGGCAATGAACTATAAGCATCTAGGCGCCCATTTTGACATTCATGGGGGTGGTTCAGATTTAACCTTTCCTCACCATGAGAACGAAATTGCGCAATCACGCTGCGCCCATGACAGCGAATATGTAAACGTGTGGATGCATGCGGGAATGGTGCAGGTTGATGACGAGAAAATGTCAAAATCTCTCGGCAACTTTTTTACTCTTCGCGATGTGTTAAAAGAGCATGATTCAGAAACCTTACGTTTCTTTTTAATGTCTGCTCATTACCGCAGCCAGTTGAGCTATTCGCAGGATAACATTACCCAAGCTAAAGCAGCGCTTGAGCGTTTATATACAGCGCTTCGCGGTGTTGAGATTGATGAAACGGCTGAGTTAACACACGGTGGTTATTTAGCGCGCTTTGAAGCTGCTATGAACGATGACCTTAATGTGCCAGAAGCGTTCTCAGTGCTATTTGATGTGGCTCGTGAAATCAACCGCAAAAAAGATGATCCTGCTGAAGCGGGCAAGTTAGCGTCTGTGTTAAAACGCTTGGGCGGTATTTTAGGCATGCTGCAAAGTAACCCTGATGCGTTTTTAAAAGGCGGTAACGACAACAACGATGAAGCTGTTGAAATTGAAGCGCTGATAAAACAACGTAACGACGCAAGAGCCTCAAAAGACTGGGCTGCTGCCGATGCAGCGCGCGATGCGTTAACGGCAATGGGCGTAGTGCTAGAAGATGGAGCGGGTGGTACAACCTGGCGTAGAAGTTAGTATAGTTACCCCTTAGTCAGTTTGTAGTGTACTCAACGCATGATAAGGGGTACACGAATTTAAGTATGAAAGCCTGCTATTTAGCAGGCTTTTTTGATCGCTTTCGGTGAGTATTGTCTAGCGTTCCTTAAGACAGTCTTAAGTTTTGGGTGTTATACTTAAAAAAAAGCAATAAACAGAGCACTATGCGAATTCTCCTTGTTGAAGATGATAAGCCTTTGTCTGACGCCTTATCACACTCTCTTCGTGCAGCTAATCATGCTGTTGATTGCGTTTTCCGTGGTAAAGATGCCCTTAGCGCAGTGCTTGATGAACAAACAGACCTAATAGTCTTAGATTTAGGCCTACCCGACATGGACGGGCTCGACGTGCTAAAGTCTATTCGACAGAAAAGTAAGTCTATGCCTGTCATCATTTTAACTGCCAGAGATAAAATCACTGATAAAATATTAGGTCTAGACGCGGGAGCCGACGATTATCTGCCAAAGCCCTTTGAAATGGACGAACTGCTTGCTCGGTTGAGAGTTATTGAGCGCAGGCAGGGGACAGCCGCCACGTCGCTTGTCTCTGTAGGGCGAGTGTCTCTCAACACGCAAACACTTGAACTCTATGTTGGCGACGTCATGGTTACCCTTCCACGGCGTGAATTAATGTTGTTGAAAGCGCTGATGGAAAACGCAGGGCGTATTCAGTCTAAGCAAAAACTAGAGTCGCGTTTGTATGAATGGGGTGAAGAAGTGGCAAGTAACACCATTGAGGTTCACATTCATCACCTACGTAAAAAACTACCTGATAAGTTTATTAAAACCATTCGCGGCGTTGGCTATTCAATACCGCAGGTAGAGAACAAATAATTGCGATCGATTAGGCGATTCCTCACTCTTATACTGGTGAGTTCATTGATACTCATCATCTTTAATGCGGCTATACATGGATACCGCTCGGCCATGTCTGTGTCTGCATCCTTGATGGATAATGAATTAAAAAGCGTATTGCACGCTTTAGCGTTAAGTGAAAGCAAGTCAACAGGCGACTTAAAGGCAAATGAACTTGCTTTTCAAATATGGCGAGGACAAAAGCTGGTTTCACACAGCGGCCTATCGGAGCGCTTGCCCATCGCACGTTTTAATGATGGATTTTCAGACCAGAATTTTAGCGGGCAACGATGGCGAGTTTTTAAGCAAGCTATTGATGGCGAACTTACTATTATAGTTGCTCAGCCTTTGCAACACCGTGTGCTGTTAACTGAATCATTAACGATATCAGCAATCACGCCCTTTCTTTATGCAGTGCCGTTACTCGCCATCATTATACTGCTGGTTGTTACTCGAGGCCTATCGCCGTTAAAAGCGTTATCCAACAAATTATCTGTTCGACAAGGGAAAGACTTGTCGCCAGTGACACTTTCGTCAATTCCTACAGAAATGATGCCGGTAATGGATACGCTGAACACCATGTTTGCAAGGCTTAACAGTGCGTTTGAGCGAGAACAACAGTTTGCATCCAATGCAGCACATGAATTGAGAACGCCATTAAGTGTGATGAAGATAAACCTTCATAACCTTGCCGAGTCGATGGTAGATAAAAAAGACGCCTTGCAAAATATTCAAAAAGACACGGACAGAATGATTCACGTTGTTAACCAGATACTGCTGCTCAGTCGCACCAGCCCCGAGCTATTTAAAATGCAGCTCGGCAACGTGGATGTCGTTGCCATAGCTCAGAAAGTTATTACCGACCTGTACGGTAAAATTGAAGATAAACAACAAGACATAAGCCTCGACGGCGAGTCTGCTTTTTTAATGAGTACGGAATTTACGCTGTACACGCTATTACAGAACCTCATTGCTAATGCCTGCGCATACTCACCTAACGAGGCGGTTATTAAGGTATCTGTTTCACAAAATGAAAAAAACACTGTGATATGTGTAGATGATTCAGGGCCGGGTATTGACGAATCAGAGCGAGAAAATGTCCTTAAACGTTTTTATCGCGACCAATACCAAGACAAGTACAAATCTACAGGCAGTGGACTCGGGCTTGCTATCGTGGGGCAGATTGTGACCATGCACAAGGGAAGGATAGAATTAGACACCGCCCCAATAGGGGGCTTACGCGTTCAAGTAATGCTACCGAATCTGAGTAATACTGAATGACAATTTTCTCAAAGCGCTCGGTGCTACTTTCTTGGTTTTTCGTGAATGGATTGGTGTGCGGTAATGCAAAGGCCGCGCTACCAGAAGCGGTTATCGAGATTCGAAATCATCTTTTTATTCCTCAAAGCGTTACTGTGCCTGAAGGGCAAAAAGTACGCTTGGTGTTTATTAATCATGACAGTACACCAGAAGAAATTGACAGCTTTGATTTAAATCGAGAGAAAGTGATTTTTGGTCAAAGTCGAGGGGTTATTTTTATCGGCCCATTGCCCGCAGGAGAGTATGGCTTTTTTGGTGAGTACCACCCTAACTCAGCAGTAGGTAAAGTGATTGTCACCAATAGTGTTGACAACGCTATTGACGGCACTAGCGAGGGAAAGGCCCATGATTAACTCTGTTATATTGTTTATTCGCGACACCTTGCCCATATTTTTACTAGTGAGTTTGCTGTTAAGTCAGTCCGGGATACGGCTGCTTCCTTTAGGCCTAGGTATACTTGTTGGACTTTTGTTTGCCTGTGGTTGGTACGTCAATCTCTCTTCGCTGGCAACAATAGCAGACGGCGCAGGGCTTGAACTGATTAAAGTCGCTCTACTGCTTTTTGAATTGATGATGGTGTGCTTTTTTGCCAGAGATGTAGTGGCCCAACATCGAAGAGCGAATTTGTGGGCCGTATTACTGGTGGTGGCCATCACCTCAGGCAATGCCATTCACTTTTTCATTTATTCGGTAGCTTATTGGTCGAATGAGCAAACAGATATGAGCCTAGTAATGGGCAGTATAATTGGTTTAGGTATTAGTTTGAGTTTAAGCATACTGCTTCATGCGATGGTTAATTCGATTAGATACTCATTACCTAAGCTGATTGCTCTGTGCGTGTTTTGTGCCGGGCAGTTTGCCGGCATTGTCACTCTATTAGAGCAAATCGACTATCTCAATGTATCTGCAAGACTTTGGAATTCCTCAACATGGGTGGCGGATGGCAGCGAATATGGTCATTTGCTCAATGTCTTGTTTGGCTACGAGGCTACGCCCAGTAGTGCGTATATGATTGCTTACTTGACTGCGGTTTTTCTACCCACTTTATCCGCTTTTGTGTTTCAAAAAGACACGGGCATGAAAAAATACGAGGCACCATCATTATGAGAAGCGTTATTGAAAGTGCCATTCGATTTGCGATGAGTTGTGCAATGAACAAATCCGTTAAAAATTTCATAAAGTCCGGGGGGGCACGGTCACTTTTAATTATGCTTTCTTTCAGTCCGTTTGACACGGTAATGGCAGATAATTTTGTGGTAGATAAAGTGTATCATCCCTATGTGTTGCCATTTGAACGTGAGTTTGAGTGGCGCCTGACATCTCGTCAAAATGACGAAGGTAACCTACTGATGCAGCGGATATCTGCGGGGCATGCACTCTCTGAACGAACAATTTTAGAGCTCTACGTGGTGGGCAGCAGGGACGAGAATGATGACTTTTCGGTTGCCTCTTATGAGCTTGAATTACGTTCTATGTTGACAGAGCAAGGGCAATACTGGGCAGACTGGGGTGTATTATTTGAATTGGAAAAGCAAAATGATAGGAATGATTGGGAAATAAAAAGCGGTATTTTGACTGAAAAAGAATTCGGGCGTTTTTCTCTTACTACTAACGTAACCTTAGTTTACGAATGGGGCGAAACCATAAAAAACGAATTCGAAGGCGAATTTAAAATGAAATATCGCTATCGCTGGATACCTGAAATTCAGCCTGCAATAGAATTCTACGCCGCTGAGGACTTTATTGGCGTTGGCCCCGCATTTATGGGAATTCGTCGGTTCGACGGACAAAAGCAGCTTAAGTGGGAGCTTGGCTTTATCGCTGGGCTAAATGGTGACAACACAGACCATACCCTACGTATGGTTTTAGAATACGAGTTTTGATTTCCATAACGCCTAGCTGTTTAAAATAAGTGACAAATATTATCAAGTCTTAAGTTTGACTTAATATTCATATCTCATAATCGGACTTAACAGTTAACAGAGTAGTTGTTTATGTTAAGTACCGCACTATCACCAAAACGTCGCTCTAGCGCACGTTGCGCTAGGCACATTTATCCTCGCAATACGCTTACTGAGTTATTCATCGGCGTCGACTCATCTTTGCAACGCAACGAGCTTCAGCGCCTTATTGCCAAGGGTTTTTGGCGCTCTTATCACGCTACACTTCAACATTTTATGCCTGTATTGCTGGGCGTAGGTGGCAGTAAGCCTTTTGCTGCGTTAGGCGCGCGGAGCGCAGCGTCCCCTTTGTTTGTAGAGTCTTACATGCCGGCGCCAGTAGAAGACATATTGGCGCAGGTAAATCTAAACGTTGCGCGCAATCAAGTTGCCGAGATTGGCAATTTATACAGTCGCAACGGTAGTTTTACGCAACCGCTACTACTCCTTACAGCGCTTAGCCTGCAACAGCTAAATTATTCGGTAATTGTGTTTGCCGCAACATCATCATTACGAGATTTAATGACAAGCATTGGCCTACCACTCACCTATTTATGCGATGCGTCAAAGCACCGCTTGCACGATGAAGGTAAAGAGTGGGGGACTTACTATGAGACGAAACCCCAAGTGGTTGCGCTTCGCACCAGCGAAGTATCGAGACTCGTTGCTAGCAGTGAACCAGTGGCAAAAATGTTCGATTGTATGGCGCCACTTCTGCCTGAAATAACAAATGTATTTGAGGCCCATTTATGATCTTAGATCCCCATGTGTTTCAAAATGATGATACTGCACTGGCGTACAGTGGTGGCAGCATGAATTATCGTGAATTAGTTGAAAAAGTAGCGTTAGTTTCTGAATGGTTGTTGCAGCAGCCAGAAATGCACCTGGCATTAATCGCTGATAATGGCGCGGAGTGGGTTATTTGCGATTTAGCGGCCCGAGAAGCGAATAAAGTGCTTACTCCCGTGCCGGTTTACTTTTCAAAGCAACAACGTCAGCATTTGCTTAACGAGGCCGGCATTGAATTATTAATAGCTGATAGCGGCAACATGAGTGAATACACTGAGCACAAAGGCGTAAGCCGAATTGAGTGTCCCTTTGAAACCCTGCAGGCTTATAAAGTGAAGCCTAATGGTCATCCTTGTATCCCTCGGGGAACGGGGAAAATCACCTTCACCTCAGGGTCTACCGGCCAGCCCAAAGGGGTTTGTTTATCGAATACTTCCCAGCGTAACGTAGCGAAAAGCTTGTCCAATGCAGTGGCGTTGAAGCGAGTTAAACATTTATGTTTATTGCCATTGCCCACATTACTAGAAAATATTGCGGGCGTATATGCGCCGTTATTAGTGGGCGGTTGCATCGTTCTGCCTTCTAGCACAGAGCTTGGGTTTAGTGGTGCAGCACTCACAAATCCAAACGCCATGCTCTCTCAAATTAATGAACATCGGCCCGAAACGCTTATTTTAGTGCCGGAATTATTATTGTTACTGGTTTCAGCCTGTAAGAAAGGCTGGGTACCACCAACCTCACTTACCTTTATTGCCGTAGGAGGCGCACATGTAGCACCTTCCTTACTCGAGAGTGCACGCGCTTTGGGACTTCCTGTCTTTGAGGGGTACGGCCTCTCAGAGGGTGTATCGGTAAATACGTTGAACTTACCCGATAAACATTGCGATGGCAGTGTCGGTGAATCACTTGGGCATAACACGCTATCTATTGAAAATAACGAACTTATCGTAAAGGGAAACATCTTTCTTGGTTACTTGAATCAGCCAGACTCATTTTATCCTTTTGAGGTGAAAACCGGTGACTTAGTGTCTGAAGAGGGGGGCTATTTTCACATTCAGGGGCGCAAGAAAAACCTCATTATTACTAGTTTGGGGAGAAATATCTCACCTGAGTGGATTGAGAGCGCGCTCACCTCAACAGGCTATTTTCAATATGCATTGATCGTTGGTGAAGGAGAAAAAGCCTGCAGTGCAATTTTAGTTAAACGAGACCGTACACTCACTGAACAGCAGATTGCACAAGTCATCGCATCTGTTAACCATTCCTTACCTGAATATGCGCGTATCGCCAAGTGGCATGCGCTCGACGCGTTACCAGAGAGCGCATTGTTACTTACTGCTAATGGCAAGCTCCGTCGAGAGCAGGCGCTACAGCATTTTCAATCAACTATTAGCAATTTACTCAACCAACAGGTTGCGTAATTAAGGAGATACCATGAAATTATTTGAAAGACTTGAAAGCGAAACACAAAATGAGCGTGCTTATTTAACGTCATCGCCTATTATCCGTCGCTGTTTCGAAGGCAATATTTCAACCGAAGACTATACCGCATTTTTGTCGCAAGCTTATCATCATGTAAAGCACACAGTTCCGCTGCTAATGGCCACTGGCGCTGCTTTACCAGAGAGTAAGGAATGGCTGCGTGAAGCTGTGGGAGAGTACATCGACGAAGAAATGGGCCATCAGGAGTGGATTTTAAATGACTTAGCGGCCTGCGGTGTTGATAAAGAAACCGTAAGACATAGTGCACCCGCTGCGGCGACAGATTTAATGGTGTCTTATGCCTATGATGCGATACGCCGCAAAAACCCGCTGTGCTTTTTTGGGATGGTATTTGTGCTGGAAGGCACAAGTATTGCGCTGGCCGATAATGCTGCGGCATCAATTCAAGATGTGCTAGGGCTCCCTAAGTCGGCATTTAGTTATTTGCGTTCTCACGGTTCGTTAGATCAAGAGCATATTGTGTTTTTTAAAGACCTGATGAATAAAATTGATGATAAAGCAGAACAAGATCTCATCATCCACTCTGCCAAAATGTTTTTCCAACTTTATGCGAATATATTTAGAACGTTGTCGTGTTCTGACTTGCTTACGGAGGCAGCGTAATGGCCATCGCTTTTGAAAAGCAGGTGTGCCTATTAACCGGCGCATCGGGTGGGATAGGAGAGGCCATTGCCAAACAGCTAGCAAGCCTTGGTGTCTCACTGATACTCACAGGACGAAATACCAGCAAGTTAGGGAAGCTTGTAGAAGTCTTGCCAGGCCAACACACTGTGGTATGTGCCGATCTGACACAGACTGACGATATGGAAAAAGTGGTGGCACTTTGTCGCGATAAGTCTGTCACGATGCTGATTAATAATGCTGGAATCACTGAAACAGGTTCATTTACTGGTGGCCCACAAGGTGCTGTAGACTCTGTAATTACGACTAACCTCGTTGTACCTATTACGCTTACGCAAAAACTGATCCCCATATTACAGCGTGCACCTGATGCTCGCATCGTCAATATTGGCTCTACATTCGGCAGTATTGGTTTTGCGTGTCACTCTTTATATTGCGCCTCTAAGTTTGGTCTGCGCGGATGGACGGAATCGTTAATAAGAGAGTATGCAGGAACAAATTTGCATTTTCACTATTTTGCACCCAGAGCCACGCAAACATCAATTAACTCAGCGCAAGCTACTTCGATGAATCAGGCGTTAGGCAATGCCATGGATAACCCTTCTGATGTAGCTCAAGCGCTTGTTGACATGCTTTATAAAAAGCAGTGTCGACGCTTTCTTGGCTTTCCAGAAAAATTGTTTGTAAAAATTAATGGTGCGTTTCCCAGCTTGGTGGATGCAGCGCTAAAAAAGCAGCTTCCCACCATCCAACGCTATATGAAATCGCGTCAAGAGGAGAAATTATCATGAGATTGTTTAAAATTACATTGGCATCGGTTTTACTTCTGCTCAGCATGGCAAGCTATGGCGATGAGAGCTTGTTGGCTATTCAACATGAATGGGCCGTAATAAACTATTCTGAATTGGAAGACGATGACAAAGTTGACGCGCTACTAGCGCTTGCAGATAAGGCAGAGTCTTTAGTAAAGCTGAACCCAGAAGGGGCAGAGGGCTACATTTGGTTGGGAATTGTTCAATCAACCACCGCAGGTGCGAAGGGGGGCCTCGGTGCGCTAAAATATGCAAAGGCAGCGAAGAAAAGTTTTGAAAAAGCACTGCGTCTTGATGAAACAGCGCTTCAGGGATCGGCAATGACAAGCTTAGGCGTGCTTTATCATAAAGTGCCGGGGTGGCCGATTGGGTTTGGTAGTGATAAAAAAGCCGAAATGCTGCTGACAAAAGCGCTTTCGCTCAATTCTGATGGAATTGACCCAAACTTCTTCTATGCAGAATATCTTTTTGATGAGCGTGAATATGACAAAGCGATGAAGTACCTAGCAAAAGCACAAGCAGCAGCGCCACGCCCAGATAGACCTCTTGCTGATAAAGGTCGCCAAAAAGAAGTAGAACTATTAAAACAAAAAGTACTGGCAAAGATGAACTAGCATTATCGTTAAATTGCATGGCATCGGCTTTTACACTTTTTGCAGGAAAAAGCGCTACCTGAGCCTAAAATGAATTAGACTAAAATGCTCGCAAATTATCTGACTTCAGATTATTTGCGAGCAATTCAGCAAGGATAAGCTAATACACATAAAGCTAAATGCTTTTTTGATGAGCTTCTGCTCACACTTTATTCTTAAGCTATTTGAGGCCGAATCAGTGCTTATACCAAACCAATACATTTAGCATTTTGTTATTACCGTATAGGACTATTTAACTTCTAACAATTCCACTTCAAATATCAGCGTCGAGCCCGGTGCTATTTTTCCTGCTGCGCTGTCGCCATAGGCTAGGTGTGATGGAATAAAGAATTTATATTTATCTCCCTCAACCATAAGTTGAACGCCTTCCGTCCAGCCTGCAATAACACGGTTTAGTGGAAAGCTAATGGGCTCACCACGCGCCACCGAGCTGTCAAATACAGTGCCGTCAAGCAACGTGCCGTGGTAATGCACTTTTACTGTTGATGATGCCGTTGGGTGCTGTGTACCTTGCCCTTCTTGAAGTATTTCGTACTGAAGGCCTGAAGATGTCTCTTTTACTGCAATATTGGCTTTATTTTCTGCTAGAAACACGTTGCCGGCTTCGATGTTTTCAGTCGCGATTTTTTTGTTTGATGTGTGGCGGGTAAATAAGAAAATGGCTAAACCAATTACGATAGCTAAAATAATAAACTTCATTAGTAGTCTTCTTTTATTTGTTGTTGTAAATAGGCGTTACAAAAAGAGATGCTAAATAGTGTAACACTCGTCATCGTTTACGCGTGTAATTTCTTATCAAGTGAAAAAAGCCCGTAACATCGACCTATAGGATGGGCTTTATAAGCTATTTGCTAAACCTATCTATAAGTAATCCAAACTGACTGCGGCTTCCTACTATCGTTACGTATCCCTTCTCAGGAAGCTTATCGAGCTCATGTTTTGATAGGCAAAGGTAAGTGTCTTCAAACTCCCTTGTCTCAATAATTTCAATACGGTGTCGGCAGCGTTTTTTACCGTCTATCTTTTTAAATGCCATGCTTTGGTTAACACTGTCTTCGCTTAGAATACTATGCAAACTAAGGGGAACGGATTGGTCTACAAACACTAAGCTGAAAGCTAAAAATACGAGTGGCATTACTGAGATGGCGAGTTTGCCCCGCCAGTCTTTCGTCAAACGTTGGGAAAGCGTTTTGTCCATCCCTAAGGATAAAAACCATAGCGTTATTAATGTAAGAGACATCAGCCAGAAAAAGGCACCGGTATTTTCTGTCCAACTTTTTGCCACCATAAACTCAGAAAACATGGGGATGATAACTGCAAGGAGTAAGGTAATGAACGATATAAACATTACTCGTGTTATGAGCAGTTGTTCTGACCATTTCACTCTTGTGTGAGATGAACTTACTTCGTCATCATCAACAGCTTGGTGTTGCTTAGGCTGTAAAAGCCGTTTTTCAGAGAGTGCAGCTTGCGCCGCTTTGTAGCGCTCAGGAAAGCGGGCTTTATCGACATTGGCAACAACGTCTTCAAGTTCTTCCACAGTATAAAGAGCATAGTTTGGTTTGTTGTCGAGCATGTTGATATATCCGTATCCTTGGAAAACTTCTTCAAGGTGTCTTTATTATTTACAACGTATTTATTTACAGGGTTTCTATTAACAAGTTCTCTCTTTACAGAGCCCCTATTTACAGAGCCTCTATTTACAAAGAATCATTTTCATTTGAAACCAGGCCTGGGGAGGGCACGGTCGATTCTTTTTCCATCAAATGGGATTTCCAGCGCTGTTGCGATACGTGGGCTTTAACAAGTTCTAGGCATTCGTTTACTACATTCAATACTTCTTCATCGAGAGCATCAGCCGTGGGGGTGTAGTCGTGCATGCCCACAGAAATAAAGTGGTCAATGCGATCAGAGTCTAGGTCGCTTAACAAATTAACGAGGGATGAGGTAACAATGTCAGTAACCGACTGCTCCAGTGTATTTTCAATGGTTTTACCTATAATGGGCAAGTAATTAAGAGACGATACTTGCGCGTTGCCTCGCACGGCCTTACCAACACTCTTTCGAACGTGCTCCCTTATTACGTCACCGTGTTCATCGTTACTTATAGATTGCCCTAGGTGATTGATAATGCCTGCCATCCATTGAGTGATAACAGGGCGTCGTGGTGCAAGCACTTGGTTAGTAATATCATCAAGCAGTGGAGAGCCGGCGGAGATATCTTTTTGTGCATCGCTTAGCACTTTTACTACTATTCTGTCGCTTAACTCTTCCACAAAAACATCGTAGTAGAAGGTAAAGAATCGAAAGATTGCGGTTTGATTTAAGTCGATAATCTCGTATTTGTGCAGGCGGTGCAAAATAGACAATATGCGGAGAAAACGAAACAGACGCGTGCCGCCGGTTGGGATAAGCCCAACAAGATCGTACCAATGTAAAAATGGGAAGAAGTACCAGCGTAGGTGTTCTTTTCTTACTATGGCTACTGCCCAGCGAAAACAAAACTCAGTAAAAAATATGCCTATGAATACTAAGTCGACAAGTAAAAAGTTGTTGTGTATGGGGTCGTAGGCATCAATAACGGCGGGGAAGTGCACGCCAAGCTGCTGATACACAAAATTAGTGGCGTATAGTGCATCAAATATGAGCCATGCTAAGTTTATAAACAATAAACCCAGCATGACTAAGTCTAAAATTAACCAAGGCGTTTCATGACTGTTTCGCAGATTTTCTCGGTTAATTTTTAACATGTCTCTATCCTGTAGATGTTAGCCTGGTAACGTCAACATAAAGCTTTAGTTTTTGTCCAGGTTGCAAATAGCGCTTCGTATTAAGGCTATTCCATTTGCTAATATCACTTACTTTTACATTGAACTTACTGGCAATACGCGAGAGCGAGTCGCCGTTACGCACTGTGTAAGTCACCTTTTTGGTAACACCAGCGTCGCTTTTACCCTCTAGCCACACCACCAGGGTTTTGCCGGGGCGCAACATGTCGCCAGGTGCCATACCGTTCCACTTTGCAAGCTGTCTTGTTGATACGTTATATTTTCGAGCAATGTCCCACAGCGTATCACCAGACTTTACGGTATGGCGAACCTTTTGCTTCGATTTATTGCTACTTTGAATACTCGCTAATCGCTGCTCTTGAGAAAGGGCATAGTCATCTAATGCTTTAAGAGCAACGGGTACCATAATAGCTTGGCCAATGCGTATCATTGAAGAGTCGAGTTCATTAACCTGCTGAATGACCTTAATAGTAGTATGGTATTGATTTGCAATTTTCCCTAGGCTGTCTCCGTTTTTAACTGTGTGGCGTACCCAATTTAGGCGCTCTTTTCTGTCTATTTTTGCCAGTGCTTGTGAAAATGACGCTGCTTTTTCTACCGGCAACACAAGGCGGTGAGGCCCATCTGGTGACGTAGCCCAGCGGTTAAATCCTGGGTTGAGGCCGTGTAGCTCCTTTAATGACATATCAGCAAGTTCTGCGGCAAACGCAAGGTCTACCTGAGAGCCGATATCCACCACTTCAATAACCGCTACATTTTCAACTTCTGGCCATGCGTAATCAAAGGCCGTTTTATTTTTCAAAATATCAGCAAGGGCTAAAAGCTTAGGTACGTAAGCACGAGTTTCTTTTGGCAAACCTAAATGCCAAAAGTCGGTGGGTTTGCCCGCCCGTTTGTTCGCGCGAATTGAGCGCATAACGCGCCCTTCGCCGCTGTTGTACGCTGCTAGCGCATGCAGCCAGTCGCCATCAAACATGTCGTTTAGATAGGTAAGGTAGTCAAGGGCACCTTGAGTAGAGGCCACTACATCGCGTCTTCCGTCATACCACCACGTTTGCGGCATGCCAAAGCGTTTACCCGTACTTGGAATAAACTGCCACATTCCTGCCGCGCGGCCATGGGAATAGGCAAACGGATCGAAGGCGCTTTCTACAATAGGGAGTAAAACTAACTCCATTGGCATATTGCGCTTTTCAATTTCTTCAACAATGTAAAACAAGAACGGCTTTGCGCGTTTTACCACGCGGGCCATGTATTCTGGGTGCTTTAAATACCAATCTCGCTGCGCAGTAACGCGGCGGTCATCCGGTATATTCAGTGAAAATGTATTGCTGGCTCGCTGCCATACGTCGGTAATTACCGCAGCCACTTCTACGTCTTCAGGGGCCGTAATTTCCGCAGTTTCTTCTAACACATCATCTTTTGGGTGGATGACATCAATGACGCCGTCTCTTGCTACCTCGCAATCGGCAATGTCTTCTTCACCTAAATAGGTTTCAGCACATGCTTCAAGTGCTGCTTTCTCGTTTTGCTCTACGGCTACATCTTCACTTTCATTTTCGGTTAACTGACATCCTGAAAGCCCTAACGCCAATAGAACGGACGCAAGTGGGAACAACTTCGACTGCATATTTTGAAGAAACCTCTTTGTGTACTGCAAGGGCGTAATACTACGCTAAATGGCAAATATATTCACTAAAACTCATCTTTCCAACGTCGAACGGCGGCGAAAACAGCGGCATCGTCCGTCAGCTCAGTATCAGCATAACGCTGTGCAGCGTCCTTTACCGCTGGCTCATGTGAGCGCAAGAAAGGGTTTATCTGTTTTTGTTCGTCTAATGTACTGGGCAAGGTCGGCTGGTCGTGAGAGCGCTTCGTTTTTACCCAAGCATCGTAGTCTTGTAATTCGCTGTTGTTAGGCTCTACCGCGAGGGCAAAGTTCACATTCGCCTGCGTATATTCGTGAGTACAATACACCGCAGTGTCATCAGGCAGGCGCTTGAGCTTATTGAGTGAATGCAGCATTTGCTCTGGTGTGCCTTCAAATAATCGGCCACACCCGGCTGAAAATAGAGTATCGCCGCAAAACAGTGCACCGTGACCGAAAAACGCGATGTGGTCGAGGGTATGCCCCGGTACTTCCATCACTTGAAACGACATATCTACAACCGGCAACGCTACCGTATCGCCTTGCGCAACGGTTTTAGTTAGCCCTCTTATATGCCCGCCTCTTGGGCCAATAACGGGTAAATCTGCAAAAGCCGAGACCAATTTGGCAATGCCACCTGTATGGTCGCGATGGTGATGGGTAATAAGAACGGCAGCTAAGTTCAATGCGTGTTCGGCCATGTATTTTAACACTGGCTCAGCATCGCCTGGGTCTACAACAACCGCATTTTTACCGTTGTGGATACACCATATATAGTTATCGGTAAAGGCGGGAATTGGATGGACTGTTATGCCCGAAGGTAATGTGTCGATGCGCATAATACACCTGCTTGTTTAGCTTCAATTATGCGTTACTATAGGGGCATGTGGTTTACAGAGCAACCGATGAGCGTGTGAAGTGATAATGAAAACGGCGTTTAGGTCAAAGCCACCGCGCTATCCCGGTAGCTGGGATGAATTTCCCGCAGGAGAAAATATTAAGTTGGCGGTGGAGCAGGTTTGCAATGAATATGCAGAGCGTATCTTTGGCTATCACTTTGTAAAACTAGGCAACTTAAGCGCGCAAATTCAGCTAAACGATAGCCCAATTCATCATCGCATTAATCACACCCCCGACTTTACCTGTAGCGAACGGGCTAAAGACGACATGTTTAAGGCTGTCGCAAATGGTGAGGCTGAGGAAAGAACACACTCTACAAACGAAAACTTCATTATTGGCCAAGCGCACAAACTGCCGTTTTCAGAAAACAGTATTGATGGGCTATTGTTGGCTAACGAGCTCGATTTTGCCCAAGATCCTCACGAAATTTTGCGTGAAGTAGACCGGGTGATCACTCAAGACGGGCACGTTATTATCAGCGGCTTTAACCCGCTTAGCTTAGCTGGGGTCGCCAAATACTTGCCCGTAAAACGCGATAATATTTTGCACGATGCCCGATTTTTTACCACCTACAGAATGAAAGACTGGCTTCACCTTCTAGGGTTTGAAGTAATAGAGCAGCGGCAAATTCTTTTTTCCACGTTATTTTTTCAGCAGCGTTGGGAGGGAGCGGCCAAGCTTCAGCACTATTTATCGTCGTATTTTCCCTGGTGTAGTGCGGTGTATGTCATTTTGGCTAAGAAACGCGTATTCCCCATGACGGCCATTAGGCCAAAGCGAGCATTGAAACCTCAGTTTTCTGCCGTGGGGGCTAGTGCGCGTACCACATCACAGAAACAAAAAAGCCACGTGTAGCAACTACTTTGTAATTGTCTAACCGTGGCTTTTTAGTGTTTAGTTGCAAGGTTATAGCAACAAGTTCTTATTACTTGACGCGCATGGTTACTTAACGCGCATTCCGGGTTTAGCACCCTCATGAGGCTCTAGAATATAAAGGTCGTCGCCACCAGGTCCTGCGGCAAGTACCATTCCTTCACTTAAACCGAAGCGCATTTTGCGAGGTGCCAAATTCGCCACCATCACAGTGTGCTTACCAATTAACGCTTCTGGTGCATAGGCTGACTTAATGCCAGCAAACACTTGCTTAGTTTCGCCGCCTAAATCTAGCTCTAAACGCAGAAGTTTATCTGCTTTTTCCACGTGCTCGGCATTGGCAATACGGGCAATGCGAAGATCGATTTTTGCAAAATCTTCAAACGAGATAGTGTCGCTGATAGGGTCTTGCGCTAGCGGGCTATCTGGTGCAATAGCTGGCTGTTGTGGCGCTAAGCTCTCTTTAGAGTCGTCAATCATGGCGTCAATTTTCTCCATATCTACACGCTGCATCATAGGTTTAAACTTGTTGATAGCGTGGCCTGTAAGTACTGTTTGTAGCGAAGCCCAATTGAATTCGTCATTCAAAAAGCTCTCTGCTTTTTCCGCTAAAATAGGCAGCACCGGCTTTAAGTAAATCGTTAATAGACGGAACATATTAATGCCCAACGAGCATACGTCGTGGGTAAATTGCTGCTTAGATTCGTCTTTTATCGTTACCCAAGGCGCATTGTTATCAATAAACTGATTTGCTTTGTCTGCTAGGGCCATTATCTCGCGAATTGCTTGGTGGTAGCGACGCTTTTCAAACTGTTCTGCAATACCATCTGCGGCATTTTGAAATTCAGCGATGAGTTCTGGCTCAATGACGTTGTCTGATAACTTGCCATCGAAGCGCTTGGTAATAAAACTAGCGCAGCGGCTCGCGATGTTAACAACCTTACCTACAAGGTCAGAATTTACTTTCTGCGCAAAGTCGGTGAAATTAAGGTCGATATCAGTGACACCATCACTTAGCTTAGACGCAAAGTAATAACGTAAATATTCTGGGTTCAAATGGTCGAGATAAGTACGGCCTTTAATAAAGGTACCGCGAGACTTAGACATCTTCGCGCCATTTACCGTAACAAACCCGTGGATGTTAACCCCAGTAGGCTTGCGGTATCCTGCGCCTTCTAGCATGGCCGGCCAAAACAGGCAGTGGAAATACGTAATGTCTTTTCCGATAAAGTGATATAGCTCAGCGGTAGAATCGGCCTTCCAAAAGTCATCGAATTCTAGGCTGTTTTGGTCACAAAAGTTTTTAAAGCTGGCCATGTAGCCTACGGGAGCGTCTACCCACACGTAGAAAAACTTGTTTGGTGCGCCAGGAATTTCAAACCCAAAGTACGGAGCATCACGGCTGATATCCCACTGCTGAAGGCCTTCTGTAAACCATTCTTGCAGCTTGTTTGCCATTTCTTCTTGCAGCGCACCAGAGCGTATCCACGTTTTTAGCATATCTTCGAACTTGGGTAAGTCGAAGAAGAAATGCTCAGATTCTCTTAATACTGGCGTAGCGCCAGATACCACGCTGCGCGGGTTTTTAACTTCTGTTGGGCTATAGGTAGCACCACAAACATCACAGCTGTCGCCGTTTTGATCTTCTGCACCGCAGCTTGGACATGTGCCCTTTACAAAACGATCCGGCAGAAACATTTCTTTCTCAGGATCGAAAAGCTGATTGATCACGCGTTTGCTAATGTAACCTGCGTCATCAAGACGAGAATAAATCTCTTCACAAAATGCCTTGTTTTCCGGTGAGTGGGTTACATAGTAGTTGTCGTAATCCACATGGAAGTCAATGAGGTCTTGGTGATGCTCTGCGCGGGTGCGGGCAACCATTTCTTCTGGCGTAATGCCAAGCTCTTGCGCTTTAAGCATAACCGGTGTGCCATGTGCATCATCGGCACAAACACTGTAACATTCGTTTCCGCGAAGGCGCTGAAAACGGGTCCAGATGTCTGTTTGAATATGTTCAAGCAAGTGCCCTAAATGAATAGAGCCATTTGCGTATGGCAACGCACTGGTTACCAGAATTCGGCGTTTTTCTGACATAATGACGTTATTGATTCTTTGCGTTTCAAAATGGCTGCAAATACTAGCGGAAAACCGCGTTTTTTGCATTACGTAATTCAAACAAATCTTCAGGTTGTAGGGCAATTTATGTTCTTTTCTCGCAAAGCCGAACCGGTAACCCGAAAGGTTGCTGCTATTTTAGCCAGCTATTTCAGTATGGATGTAGCCGAAACGGCCTCTTGGTGTAAAGCAACGTCTACCGATGGCAACGCCGAGGGCGTGCATGTCACACTGCCATTTTGTATCGATAGTCAGTTACCCGTGCTGCGCGATTTGGTGCTTGCTAAATTAAAAGCAGATTCAAAGCATGCGTTAACTGAGTCACAACTGTCTTTATCAACCAAGATAACAAGCCAGCAAACGGCGTTGCCGCCAATCACTAACATTAAAAATATTATTGCTGTTGCCAGCGGTAAAGGCGGAGTAGGGAAGTCTACCACCAGTATAAACCTTGCCTTTGCTCTGATGAAAGAAGGCGCCAAAGTGGGCATTTTAGATGCCGATATATATGGGCCGTCTATTCCTATTATGCTTGGTAATACCTCAGCTCACCCAGAGAGCGAAGACAATAAACACATGCAGCCGTTAATGGCACACGGATTGGTGGCAAACTCTATTGGGTACTTGGTCCCACAAGACGATGCGGCTGTATGGCGAGGTCCTATGGCAAGTCGAGCGCTTACGCAATTGTTAAACGAAACACTGTGGCCAGTGCTTGATTATCTCATTGTTGATATGCCGCCAGGCACGGGAGACATTCAGTTAACCATGGCGCAGCAGGTGCCACTTACTGCCGCCGTTATTGTTACCACACCCCAAGACCTCGCATTAGCCGATGCACAAAAAGGTATTAGCATGTTCGAAAAAGTCGACGTGCCGGTACTTGGTCTAATTGAAAACATGAGCTTCTACCAATGCAGAGCATGTGGAACCAAAGACTACGTATTTTCAAAAGACGGAGGGGAAGCGTTAGCCGAACGCCATGGCTTGCCTTTACTCGGACAATTACCACTGGACATTCACATACGTGAGCACGGCGACGCGGGAACGCCCCTGCTAATAAGTTCGCCAGACAGCCCAATATCTGCAAGCTATCAAGAGGCCGCACGGGCGCTATCAATGCAATTAGCCCTTACGCTTTCACCTCGAAAAGAGGGCAATAGACACATAAAGGGCGATCAAATAGGCATAGTAGGTAATTAAACAAGCTCATTATTTAAGCTAAGTGGTTCCTCTTTGTGGGTTTTATTTGCTCGCATTACCTGTTGTGGGTTACCGCAGTGCCAACCGACGCGCTTATTACCAAAGCGATAGCCATCCAGTGCCACAGGGTTAATAGCTCGCCTAGTATCATAAAGCCGGCTAGTGCGGCAATGGCAGGCTCAACACTCATTAAAATACTGAAGCTTTGATACGGCATTTTTCTGAGGGCAATCATCTCTAGGCTGTAGGGTAAGGCGCTGGATAACAAAGCAATACCTATTCCAGCAGGAATAAGCGCAACATTAACTAATTCATCAAAGTGAATTGCAATACCAAACGGTACTATTGCAACGGCGGCAACAAGCATGCCTAGCGCCACGATTGCACCCGAAGAGCCATTCTCCCCAGTTCTTTTGCCAAATAAAATATAACCTGCCCAGCAGGCTCCTGCGCCAAGTGCCAAAACAAAGCCCAGTGGATCAAGCCCGTGAGTTGCCCTGAGGTCGGGGAGTAATAAGATGAGACCGACTATCGCCAGTGCCGCCCACAAAAAATCCACTCTTTTTTTAGATGACAGAATAGCAACCAATAAGGGACCAACAAATTCTAACGCCACGGCTATGCCAATAGGAATACGCTCGATGGCAAAATAAAAAGCGGTGTTCATTCCACCTAGACACAAGCCATAAATAACAATGGATTTAAGCTGTTCAGGCCTATTGCGCCATGGCTTAAAAACGAAACACAGTATAAGAGCAGCAAAGCCAACTCTGTAAGTTATTGTGCCTAGCACGCCTACTTGCTGAAACAATTGTTTTGCCAAAGAGGCGCCAGATTGAATGGTGATCATGGCGACAAGCACACAGATTACGGCGATAAAATAGTGTCGACTAGTGACAGACATAAAGGGTGTCGGAGAGTGAAAAAGCAATGATAGCCAATACTATAAAGATGGCAACATGCTTATTTATTTAAAATTTAAAAAGTTGAGATTGAGAAAACTGTACAAAACAAGCTCTCTAGCAGTTGATTGGACCGCGCGACATACGCATAATAGCCGGCAAATGAAATGAGGAATACAGCATGCGTTTGTGCGACCGCGACATAAATCAATATCTGCAAGACGGGAACATTAAAATAGATCCCACGCCCAGCTACGACCAAATTAGCGGCGTAACGGTAGATATTCGTTTAGGGAATAAGTTTAGAGTGTTTGAAGAGCATCAAGCGCCATACATTGATTTAAGCGGCCCAAAAGTTGAGGTTCAAGAAGCACTCGATCACGTGATGAGTGACGAGATTGAGCTGGAAGATGGCAAGGCATTTTTCCTCCATCCCAAAGAATTAGCGCTTGCTGTTACGCTTGAGTCGGTGACCTTGCCAGATAACATTGTGGGCTGGTTAGACGGTCGTTCTTCACTGGCTAGATTAGGACTTATGGTGCATGTAACAGCGCACAGAATCGACCCAGGTTGGTCTGGCAATATTGTGCTTGAGTTTTACAACAGCGGTAAACTGCCTTTAGCACTTCGTCCAGGAATGAAAATTGGGGCGATAAGTTTTGAAGTGTTATCTAGCCCAGCTGAAAAGCCTTACAACGCTAGAGTGGATGCCAAATACAAAGGGCAAGATGGCGCTATTGCAAGTCGCATAACCTCAGACGACCAACATAAGTAACCCGAAAACAACGATTAAAGTGGTAAAGGGTAGTGCGTTTCCCGTCATTTACTGGTAGAAATTATAATAGCGAATAAAAGCAATTATAAATGCGACAGGTAAATGGGAAGCGCAATGAACACCACGCCTCAAAGCGAAACTACTAAAAAGCAAGAAACTCATAAAAAACCATCCAATAATAAAAAGCCCACGCCCAAAAACCTCATTATTTTACTGGCGTTTGTTATTGCCAGCGTCAGTGGTCTAGCGTTGTGGTTTGTGGGGCAGCCTAAAGATATTGTCTTTACCGCAGCCATTACTCTATTTGTAGCCATTTTGTGGGTAACTGAAGCACTCCCAATTCCAGCAACCTCATTACTGCCCTTCGCACTATTCCCATTGTTCGGTGTACTGTCTCATAGTGAAGCGGCATCATCACTTGGCAGCCATGTCATTATTTTGCTAATGGCAGCGTTCATGCTTTCAAAAGCATTAGAGCGAGCCAATCTTCACAAGCGCTTTGCTATTTACATGCTGCGCTTAACTGGCAGTGGCAGCCCTATGAAGCTGATTTTAGGCTTTATGATAACCACCGCAGTGCTGAGCATGTGGATAAGCAACACCGCCACCATTTTAATGATGTTGCCAATGGCGATTGCCATCATTAACGCGGTGGATAACCCTCGTTTTGGCGTGGCGCTTATTTTAGGTATTGCCTACTCTGCAAGCGTTGGCGGGGTAGGCACACCAATAGGCACGCCGCCCAATATTATCTTTATGAGTGTTTACGAAGAAACCCAAGGCATGGAATACAGCTTCATCGATTGGATGAAAACAGGCATTCCTATTGTCATTGTTGCGGTACCTATTATGGCATTGTGGCTTGCTCGCGGTATTAGCGTTGTGGGTAAAATAAACCTTCCTATGCCCGGTGAATGGTCTCATGCAGAAAAGCGAGTTTTAGCTATTTTTGGTACGGTTGCTATGGCATGGATCTTTCGTCCCTTTTGGACTGCATGGCTAGGAGTTACCACCATCAGCGACAGCACTATTGCCGTAGCGGGTGTGGCGGCCATGTTTTTGACCAATAGTGGTAACGATAGTGAGCAGGTGGATGCCAAAGGCAATCGCGATAAGTTATTAAACTGGAAAACAGCAAACGATATTCCTTGGGGAATGTTACTGCTTTTTGCAGGTGGTATTTGTATTGCCAAAGCGTTTACTGCATCTGGGCTTAGCATTTTAATGGGCACCTGGTTAACAGGCCTTTCAACGTTACCGATAATTTTGCTAGTGCTAGGTATTTGCTTGTTTGTTACTTTCTTAACGGAAATCACCTCTAATACGGCAACGGCAACCTTGTTAATGCCTATATTAGCAGCCGCCGGTGTAGCGGTAAGCGTAGACCCCAAGCTACTTATGATCCCCGCTGCGATTAGCGCAAGTTGCGCGTTTATGTTGCCAGTTGCGACAGCGCCAAATGCCATTGCTTACTCAACAGAAAAGTTTGATATAAAAACCATGGCCCGAGAAGGCATTGTGCTCAACGTTATTGTGGCGTTAGTGGTTACCGGAGTGTGTTTCGTTACGTTGGCATAGTCGGTTTTCAAAGAAGTGGTTAGCAATTAAGCGCTTGAGGACCTTAATTGCTAATTGTCGTTGCATTGTTGATTATTTTGAGTAGACTTACACGCTCTTTCGGTCGGTGTGTGGCGCAGCTTGGTAGCGCACTGTCATGGGGTGTCAGGGGTCGGAGGTTCAAATCCTCTCACACCGACCAATTCTAAAGGCTTTCAGACTTTCCCCACCTGTTAGCGTACCCTTTCCGTACCCTTTTGTACCCTTATACAGTAGTCCGATTAGTATCTATTTGCAGATATCGCATCATGCAAATCAGCGTTAATTTTTTATGTTGAATTCAACAAAAAAACCATGTGAACATTATTCAACACGGTTTCTATTTGTCATCAGTTAAGTATTTATTTAAAAGATTATGTAATTTTAATCTCTGCTGGAGCTACCCTAATCCAATCTTCATGATCTCTAGCATAAATTTTAGTAGTTTCCGAACTCGAATGTGCAGCTCGTTCCATAGGATCAATGTTAAGGCGTTTCTTATACAGAAATATAGATAATGCCCTAATTTCATGGAACGTAGGTCTCTCATTTTTCGGAAGTTCCTTGCAAATACCGAGTTCATCTCTAAGTTTACTAAACCCACGGCTAATATACTTGCTCGAAACTTGTAATGGATGGTCACAACCCTCTGCTATTAGTCTAGCGTAACGACCGATTCGATGAACTATATATGGTGATGCGATACCACGTTTACTCTCACCTATTATCCGCTTCATTTCCGAACTTATAGGAATTTCGACTCTTGATGAACTTAAGTTTTTAACCTTTTGTCTGTGCACTCGCAAATGTTGTTCGACTATGTGAGTATACTTCATTCGACTTATTTCAAGTGCACTATGTGTTGTTTGCAATGACAAGCTCATTGCAATGTATAACCAATGTGTTTTAGGTTCAGCTTGTGCAGATTTAAGCATAAGAAGAAAATCGTCCTGTGAAAGCCGTTTACGTTTTTTTAAGGCAGTCTTTCGCATCATTTTTCTATCGGCATAGTTCTCTTCCATGGCAGACATGTCGACAAGATGACTAAAGACTTTTCTCAAAAAGCTTATTTTTCGATTGTAAACATTGTCGCTTTTGCCTTCGGTTACTATGTTTAGGAATTCGTTTACATGTTCGAGTGTTATTGATTTTGTATATACATCGCCTATGGCGTTTGAAAGTCGGTCGCAATCTTTGTAAAACGTATCTAGTGCGTTTTCCCCAATGCCACTTTTGGTCACGACTACTTTCACGTTAGGTAGCCATTCATCTAGTGGTTTGTTGAACTTATCTAGTTTTCTTTTTTGTTCTAATAAAACCGAATCTAAATCAAAGCTTCTAAATCGGTTATTATATTGTTGCGTTGTTGCAATTGCTAAATCGAGAGTAGTGCCTATTGGTAGATAGTGGTATTTTCCTTCGATATCAATGAAGTAGTATCGACAAGCATTTCGTACATATTTCTCTCTTAAACCTGTTGGCCAATGTTCTCTACCCGCCATTCTTTTTCTGCTCATTTCATTTCCCTCCCATTACTTTGTTCAACAATTCAATCGATTTTGCCTCAAGCTGATTTGAGAAAAATGAATCTGGTTGTTTATTAGGGATTACAAGCCACCTGCCTGTTGGTGTTTTTTCACCCGCCAGTCTTCCTGCTTTTATCCAATTGATAACGGTCTTTGTTGTGATTCTAGAGCCAGGAAAATAGACGTCCAGGTATTGTTTTGGTTTAAGTTTAATATCTCTAGTTTTGGAGTTCATGATCGCTCACCTCCAAAATTAAATTTAATGACAGTTTTACTACTGATAATAAAAAATACTACACGCATGATTTTTTACTCCCATGGCAAAAGCACAGGAGTAAATTCCCCTAGTATGCTTCTATTTTTCGTTTCATCCTCAATTTCTCTTTTTTAATTAATGGATATAAACAGTTATCAAATAATAGCAGAACACTCCAAAAAGTCAATGTAACCAATTGAAATATAACGATATTATTATAAATGCAGGGGTTAAATTATTGTTTTTATTTTGTGTTTTTTTTGAAATTTTTATAAAAATTTGGGTTTCAAGGGGCTTGCCCTTTGACCAGAAGGATGGTTTGAGAATCAAAGCTCCTATCTGGCTAAGAAGAAAGTTTTTCAATAGATATTAGCGATTATCACGAATGTATCGATAGCAGGTTTTCAGGTACAAGATTTATGGTAAAAAATTAATATAATAAAATAATTTGAAATGTTAAAAAATTGGATAGTCAAAACGACACAGATAAAAAATAAAGAAACAGGATTTATAGCCCACGTAAACTACCTAATTGATGAAAAAAGGCCATCTCATCACTACACAAATATCAGTGTTTTAGTAAACAATGCTGATGCAATAGTTTCCGCTGTGGATGAAAGACAGAAAAATCGTAAGTTAAAAGGTTTACGAGGTGGCGGAGTTAGAAATTATTGTACTTCTTTTATCCTGACAGTCCCTAGAGATATTAAGCAGCCTAATAAGAAAGACTGGCAGAAGATCATCCAGTTAACGTTATCAAAAATTGCGTCAGAAACGGGTTTAGATATTAAACTTATCTTTAAGCATTGTGTTGCCGTATTGCATGACGAATCGAAGTCTACAGATAAATCTAGTCATGTTCATTTGTTGGTATCAAATGTTATTTCAAATGAATTTCAAAAGTCAATCACACAAAAAGCCGTTACCTTAGCGGTTAAAAATGCCCTAAATGAGGGTGTGCTAAAAACCGTAGGAGAAAATAATATTGACTACACGCCAAAACGCAAACAGCGTTACAACAAACCTTCATGGGCATTCCGACAAGAAAGAAATGAAGAAATAGAAAAGAAGCTTAAAGCACTAAAGAGCGCATACCGCTCAGTAATTTCGTCCATTAAAGACTGGACAAATCACTATCTTACTTCCTTGATAAAACAAAGTGAAAGCAAAGCAAATGATGTTTCTAACAAACTCGACCACATCGGCACATTATCTGCAAATGCTGAATTCGCCTTTGATCCGACTATTAAGATGATCGAAAGCCAAAACTTGTCAATGCCAGAAAAAACCAAAGTAACCCCCAAAAGAAAGCGAAAACGCAGGAAGAGATAACTCAAGACTAGTGAAAAAACTTTTTTTAAATAATATCAAAATTATAACAAAGGAAAATTTATGAATAATAACAATAATATATACCATAACATTACTAATAAAGTACTTGATAATTTATATAATCAAATAGACGGGGTATGGCTTTCAAAACATATAAAATCTTTAATCGAAAACCACCATTCATTTGTTCAGGTATTATTTAATTGTGAAGTCAGTTCTGTTTGTAAAATAATAAATCATTTTTTCGATTCTAGGAGAAAGTGGGATAGTCAAAGAGCCAGTGTTCTCGCACGTAAAATAATAAACCTCAATAGCGAACACTATAAAAAACTCTCGCTCAAAATATTTATTAGAGCAGGTCTTAGTATTGAGTTAGCAATTATGGCGTTAGAAGTTGCACATGGGAAATGGCATAGAACAAACGCAAAACTTGAACCTTTTGAAGAAATATTCGATTTGAACCGCCAGCTTAGAGAAAATCAAGATAATAGCAGGAGTGATGAGTCTGAAAAGCAACACACTACTTGTTCTAACATCGGGCTAAAACTCAGCCTCAATGCAGGGACCAAATATAAGAATTAAAAAAAAGACAACCTTAGTGTTGAGTACTTTCAAAATTATGATAAATAATTACCTATAGATGTTTTTTTGTTCACATCTCTAGAGTACGGGTAAACCAACCAGCACTAGTCTAAAGCAGGGCGTTGCAGCTATATGCTGTACAAAATAAAAACAAAACGATGGTGTTCACTGTTGCATTTGACGGGATGTATCTTCGGATATAAACAGGTTTAGTGGTGAACTTTTATCAACCGATTGAAAAAGAGGTGTTAAAAATTAAAGGCTAAAAAATTCTTATAGCCAGAACTTTTAAGTTCGAGGAGTGATGCCCTTTAAGTCAATGAGTTTGGTTAGCTCAGCAGTTAAGCCCCCCTCAATCTACTGCAGAAATAATGCCTGATAAAATAGTATGGCGCCATCGCAATAGTTTTTACATGATAGGATAATGCACTCTCCCAGTTCACCCCCCCGTCAAGATTACTCTTTTGCCTATAACTCACAGATTGAAGCATTTCTTATGATCAACGTGTGTTTTATTTATACACCAAGACTAGTTTGCACGTAGCTAATTTCGCTTAATTTTGTTACTTTATTGTTTTAAAACAACGGAGTGTCAGTAAGTGGCAAAACCTACAATCAAAAAACAAAAGTCATTTGAAGAAACTCTTTGGGACTCCGCTAACAAATTACGCGGTAGTGTTGAGTCTTCTGAATATAAGCACATCGTACTAAGCCTGATTTTCCTAAAGTTTATTAGTGACACGTTCGAGCAGCACAAGCAAAAACTAATCGATAAAGGTCAAGAAAAGTATGTTGACTTAGTTCAAGCATACACTAAAGAAAACGTTTTTTACCTGCCACACGAAAGCCGT
Organism: Alteromonas sp. LOR; assembly: GCF_000753865.1. GTDB lineage: Bacteria > Pseudomonadota > Gammaproteobacteria > Enterobacterales > Alteromonadaceae > Alteromonas. The sequence continues at coordinate 84,818 of NZ_JQFW01000057.1, forward strand.
TGGGGCTACGTACAGCAAAATGCCAAACAAGAGGATATTGCGCTGAAGATTGATACGGCATTAAGCACTATCGAAAAAACCAACAAAGCACTGCAAGGCGCATTACCCGATAATTACTTTTCTCGCCTTGGTTTAGACGTGAGCAAGTTATCTGCTCTTATCGATGTTGTGAACAATATTGATACTTTGGCTAATGCACATATTGATGTAGTTGGTCGTGTGTATGAATATTTCCTTGCTAAATTTGCAATTGCTGAAGGTAAGGGTAAAGGTGAGTTCTATACGCCAAAGAGCATTGTTAATTTAATTGCAGAACTGATCGAGCCATACAGGGGGAAAATCTACGATCCGTGTTGCGGTTCAGGTGGTATGTTTGTTCAGTCAATGAAGTTCATAGAAAACCATAAAGGCAATACCAAGGATATTTCGGTTTATGGCCAAGAATACACAGGTGCAACCTACAAACTCGCGAAAATGAACCTCGCTATTCGTGGTATCTCTGCCAATCTAGGCGCAGCTGCAAAAGATACCTTCGCAAACGATCAGCATGAAACTTTAAAAGCTGATTTTATTATGGCAAACCCACCATTCAACCAGAAAGATTGGCGAGCTTCTGATGAGTTTGTTGATGATCATCGTTGGGACGGATACGAAACACCGCAAACAGGTAACGCCAACTATGGTTGGATTTTGCATATGGTATCAAAGCTATCTGAAAACGGAGTGGCAGGATTCATTCTTGCTAATGGTGCATTGTCAGGTGATGGTACAGAAAAGGCTATTCGCCAGAAACTTGTCGAGAATGGCTTAGTTGAAGCGATCATCATTCTCCCGATGAAGATGTTTTATACGACCGATATCAGTGTGACACTTTGGGTTATTAATAAGAACAAGAAAGAGCGAACTGTTCCACACGAAGATCTGACTCGTCATTACCGTAACCGTGAAGACAAAGTTCTATTTATGGATTTACGTAAACACGGTGAACCATTCGAGAAAAAATACGTTCAATTCTCTCCAGAGAAAATTTCTGAAATTGCTGAAACGCTTCACACTTGGCAAGAAGTACGTGCCGAGACGGAATACAATGATATTGCTGAGTATTGTTACTCTGCGACTAAAGAAGAGATCGCAGCAAAAGACTACTCATTAGTGCCAAGTAAATACATCGAGTTTAAGAATCACGATGAAGATGTCGATTTTGACCAGAAAATGAGTCGCATGCGAGATGACTTTACAGCACTATTAAAGCAAGAAAAAAAGTCGAAATCGGAACTTTTATCTGTGTTTGAAGAGTTGGGTTATGAGATCACACTATAAGCGTATTGGTGATTACGTCACTCAAATCAAATTAAAAAATACGGATGGCTCTATTTCTTCGCTTAAAGGGATAAACATTAATAAACACTTTATGCCTTCGGTTGCGAACATCAATGGTACAGATCTAAGCAAGTACCGAGTTGTTAAGAAAAATCAATTTGCATTTAACCCAATGCACGTTGGCCGAGATGAAGTGTTGCCCATTTCAATGCTTGAAGATGATGAACCAATTATTGTATCGCCAGCATATGTGGTTTTTGTGGTAAAGGATGAAAAAGAGCTTTTACCTGCATATCTGATGATGTGGTGCAGACGCTCAGAGTTCGACCGAAACGCTTGGTTTATGACTGACAATAGTGTCCGTGGAGGTTTTAGTTGGGCTGATTTCTGCGATATGGAACTACCTGTCCCGTCTATCGAAAAACAGCGTGAAATTGTACGTGAATACAACGTAGTAAATGACCGTATCGCACTCAATAAAAAACTCACTCAAAAGCTAGAAGATACCGCTCGAACCATTTACAAACACTGGTTTGTCGATTTTGAGTTTCCGATCTCTAAAGAATATGCAGAGTCCATCTGTAAGCCAGCACTAAAGGGTAAACCTTACAAATCTTCAGGTGGTGAGATGAAGTATTGTGGGGAATTAGAAAAAGATATTCCGTTAGATTGGAGTTATGGACAATTTAATACCCTTGTAAAAATACAAAGTGGTTATGCTTTCAAAAGTTCTGATTTTACTAAAACTGGTCTCAGAAAAATTATAAAAATAAAAAATATAACTCCACCGAGTATTAGTCTAGAAGAGTCAATGTTCTTTGATGGAGAGGTAACTCCCAACTTGAGTAAATACGAAGTATCCTTTAGAGATATTTTGATCTCAATGACTGGTTCAACTGCAAATCAAATGAACTCGGCAGTTGGTCAAGTAGGAAGGTATTTGCTTAATTTTCAATCTTTAATGAATCAGCGTGTAGGTAAGTTAACATTGTTAAAAGATAGCATTAGCTCTGAATTTTGCTATCAATTTATCTCTGATATCGAAACACACCTGGAGTTGCTCGCGGGTTCAACAGGAAGTGCCAACCAAGCCAATATTTCTCCAACGCAAATTGAAAGTTTAAAGCTCGTCATACCTAAGACTGGGCTAATGTCAAAATACGATCGAATTGCTGTTCCAATCGTTGATAGGTTGGCATTAATTAGTCAAGAAAACTCAAAGTTAGAAGCGCTAAAAACTATAATTAATATAAGAATGTCGAAGGCTTAGAGAATGAAATTCACAGAAGAGAGGCTTGAACAAGCCATCATTGAGCTGCTAGGGAAAGAGGGCTACCCACATACAAGTGGTGATGTCATTGAGAGAGCACCTGAAGATGTCCTGATTAAGCCCGACCTCCGTGAATTTTTAGCCAAACGTTACCAAGATGAAGGCATTACAGCCTATGAGATAGAGCAAATTATCCATAAGCTTGAGTACTTGCCAGCATCTGATCTCTACGATACCAACAAAACTATTATGAAGCTTTTTTCGGATGGCTTTTTACTGAAACGTGAAGATGCCAGCCAAAAAGATTTGTACATTCAGTTAATTGACTTTGATAGTGTTGCTTCAACATTAGCCACTGATACACAAGAGCAGTTAAAAGTCGCTGAACCAAGTTTGGGATACAAACCTAAGCAAGATAGCAATATTTATCGCATCGTTAATCAGATGGAAATACAAGGCTATGAGCTACGTATTCCTGATGGCATTCTTTATATAAACGGTTTGCCACTTGTAGTTTTTGAATTTAAGAGTGCCATTCGTGAAGAAGCGAACATCTATGATGCTTATAAGCAACTTACCACTCGTTATGACCGTGATATCCCAGAGCTATTTAAATACAACGCTTTATGCGTAATTAGTGATGGTGTAAACACTAAGATGGGGTCGTATTTTGCGCCCTATGAGTTTTATTATTCTTGGCGCAAAATTACGGGTGAAGAAAAGCTTGGTAAAGACGGAATTAACTCACTCTTCACTATGGTTAGTGGTTTATTTAACAAGCAACGTTTGACTAATGTGATACGTCATTTTATTTACGTACCAGACACATCTAGCAAGCAAGAAAAAATAGTTTGCCGTTACCCTCAGTATTATGCAGCAACAAAGCTTTTTGCCAATATCAAGCAACATATTAAGCAGATAGATAGCCAAGGTAATTTGATTGTTACTGATGGTTTGCGAGATGGTAAAGGTGGTACTTACTTTGGTGCAACAGGATGCGGCAAAAGCTACACAATGTTGTTCTTAACTCGGTTATTGATGAAAGATGTTGAATTAGGTAGCCCCACTATTATTCTTATCACCGATAGGACTGATTTAGATGATCAGCTTGCTGGCCAATTCACTAATGCAAAAGCTTATGTTGGTGACCAAAGCATTATCAGCGTTGAAAGTCGAAATGAGCTACGTGAATACCTAAAAGGACGAAAAAGTGGCGGTGTTCTCCTTACGACCATTCATAAATTTACTGAAGATTTAGCACTGCTTACTGAGCGAACTAATGTTATTTGTATTTCTGATGAGGCACACCGTAGCCAAACTAATTTAGAACAAAAAATTACCGTTACAGAAGATGGTGTGAAAAAGACATACGGCTTTGCTAAATACCTGCACGACTCGTTACCAAATGCCACCTATGTTGGCTTTACAGGTACACCGATAGACGCAACGTTAGATGTATTTGGTGCGGTAGTTGATAGTTACACAATGACTGAATCTGTCTTTGACGAAATTACCGTGCGTATTGTTTATGAAGGGCGAGCAGCCAAGGTCTTACTTGATGGTCGTCAGCTCGATGAAGTCGAAAAGTATTATAAAGAATGTGAAGAGGTTGGCACTAACGAGTACCAGATAGATAAAAGTAAAAAAACAATGGCCAGCATGTCTACCATCCTTGGCGATCCTGATCGTATAAAAGCCATAGCTGAAGACTTTGTTGAGCACTACGAGAATCGCGTTGAAGAAGGCACGACTCAAAAAGGCAAAGCAATGTTTGTTTGTAGTAGCCGTGAAATTGCTTACCAATTTTATAAAGAGGTGATTGCTCTTCGTCCTGAATGGGATGAAGTGAAAGTGTGTGAAGAAGGGGCAATCTTATCTGAAAATGATAAGAAAAAAGTTAAGCCTATGGAACGGCTTAAAATGATCATGACCCGTAACAAAGACGATGAAAAAGCTCTTTGGGATAAGGTTGGTAATAAAGAATACCGTAAAGAGCTTGATCGACAGTTTAAAAACGAAAAGTCTAACTTCAAAATCGCCATAGTGGTTGATATGTGGTTAACGGGCTTTGATGTGCCATTTCTAGACACCATTTACATTGATAAGCCGCTACAGAAGCACAACCTGATCCAAACTATCTCAAGGGTAAACCGAAAGTTCGAGGGGAAAGAAAACGGTCTCGTGGTTGATTACATTGGGATTAAAAAGCAAATGAATCTTGCGCTATCTCAATATACTGGTGGGCAAAAACAAGATATGGAAGATATTAAGCAGTCCGTGATTATAGTAAAAGATCACTTAAGTTTGTTGGATGGCTTGTTCCATAAATTTGATTCAAAACCCTACTTTATAGGGACTCCGTTAGAACAGCTACATTGCTTAAATGCATCGGCTGATTATGTACTGCGAACTCAGAAATTTGAAAAGACATTTATGGATTTGGCGAAGCGCTTAAAGTCTGCTTATGACATTTGTGTTGGTAGTAGCGAACTTAATCAAGCTCACAAAGATAAAATTCATTACTACTTAGCGGTTCGAACGATAGTATTTAAAATTACCACTGGCGGTGCGCCAGATGTTGAGCAAATGAATAGGAAAGTTCGTGATTTAGTTAAGGATGCATTGATCAGCGATGGCGTTGAAGAAATCTTTAAGCTTGGTGACAATACTGATGGCGAAATCGATATATTTGATGAGGATTACCTTGCAAAGTTAGAGGTGATTAAACAGCCTAATACAAAACTACAATTGCTACAGCAAATGCTGGCTAAGGCAATTGGAGAATTTAAAAAGACCAACAAGGTAAAAGGTGTAGACTTTTCAAAGAAGATGAATTTGTTGGTTGAAAAATACAACGAACGTGATGAAAAAGATGTCCTTCGCTCAGAGGTGATCAACGATTTCTCTGACGAAATTATTAATCTATATAACGAATTGCGTGATGAGATGGCATCATTCGGTGAGATGGGTATAGATTTTGAGGAGAAAGCATTTTACGACATATTACTTTCACTTGCTCATAAGTATGACTTCACTTACCCAGAAGATAAACTGCTTGAGTTGGCTCAGGAAGTGAAAAAGGTTATTGATGACAAAACTAAGTACACCGATTGGAACAAGCGCGCAGATATAAAGGCAGAATTGCATTTTGACCTGATAATCTTGCTTGATGAGTGGGGATACCCACCAATTGATCGTGATGAAGTGTATAAAGAGATATTTGAGCAGGCTGAGAATTTTAAAAGACATAACAATTAAATAATTAGATTTGGAATACTGAAATGGAATTTGTAAAAAGAATCAATATCCAAAATTTTGGAAGCTATACCAATTTTATATGGAAAAATTCTGTCAAAAATAAAAGTAACGAGGTCGAGGACTTTAGAAAGCTAAACATTATTTATGGAAGAAATTATTCAGGCAAAACAACACTCTCAAGAATTTTTAGAGCGTTTGAGACCGCCTCGTTGCCGAATAAAATTACCACGCCTGAGTTTCAAATCTTAACAGATAATGTAACGCTAAATCAGAATGATATCGACAAGAGCGAATTTGATATTCGAGTATACAATAAAGACTTCATATCAGATAACCTATCTTTTCTTGTTGATGACGAAGGACATATTAGTCCAATCGCAATCATTGGTGACGATAATACAAAAATCGAACAGAAAATATCTGAAAAAAGGAATTTACTTGGTTCAGTAGAAGATAAAACAGGTCTTCGTCATGCTCATGAAGTTAAACAACAGTCTTATTTAAAACTGAAGCGAGAGAAAAATAAATTAGAAGAAGCTTTAGAAAAAAGTCTTATAGACAAAGCAAACAAAAAACCAAACGGTATAAAGCATCAGACAAAATTTGCTGTATCAAATTATAATATAACATCACTAAAAACAGATATAAAAACGGTGCTAGGTTCTAATTTTTTACTAAATAACGATGAAAAAACAAGACTTGAAAACTTAGTCCAAGACCAGCAGAAATCAGAAATAAATTGTCTCTTTAATGTATCGCCAATTATATCCCAAGTTTTAGCAAGTGCTAATTCTCTTATCGGAATACAGATAAAACCTTCGCAACCTATTCAGGAGCTTTTAGATGATTATTTACTGCAAGAGTGGGTCAAAAACGGCCGACAACATCATGAATCTAAGAGAAAAACTTGCGGTTTTTGCGGTAACGATTTGCCTGCAACACTATGGATAAAGCTTGACGCTCATTTTGATCAAGAGTCTGAAAGTTTAGAGAAAAAATTACAAAAAAAGATTTCCGAAATAAAAATAGAATTAGAACATGTAACTAGTGATTTATCGTTTGAACTAACCGATTTTTATAGCGAACTACAGAAAGATGCAAAATCAATAAAGGCTAAAATTAAGGAAGAGATAAATAAATATAAGGTTCAGCTAAATACAATTAATAAAGCTCTAATTAAGCGACAAAAAAACATATTTAATTCTTATTCTGAGATTGAGGTTGAAGATAACTCGGAAACTATTCTTAAATTAAAAGACTCGCTACAAACTTTAGTTGAAAAAAACAATAATAAGTCTTCTACTTTAGTTAAGGAGCAAAACGAAGCTAGACGGCTTCTTAGGCTAAGTGAAGTCGCTGAATTCATCAGCGTTATTGACTATAGCGTAAGTGTTAAAAACATATCAGACAAAAATAGTTTGTTGTCACAAGCAAAACTTGCTCAAGATGACGCTTTTGATGATATCAATCGCGTAATTAAAGAGATTGATGAATTAGACGCGTCAATAAAAGACGAAAAGAAAGGTGCAGATCTTGTAAATAAATATTTAAATAATTTTTTTGGACACGAGAGCTTACAACTCAAAGCGTCTGAAAATAAAGAGAAGGCTTATAAGTTTGAGATTCGCAGAGACAAGAAAGAGGCACATAATCTGAGCGAAGGCGAGTGTAGTTTAGTAGCTTTTTGTTACTTCATAGCGAAACTAGATGATATAGATTCAAAAGACAAGAAACTATTAATTTATATCGATGATCCAATTTCTAGCTTGGATAACAATCATATCTTTTTCGTGTATAGCCTTATTGAGAGTATCTTAGCGAAACCAATAGGGAAAGACGCCGAAGACAAAAATGTATTTAGATACAGTCAATTGTTCATATCCACACACAATTTAGATTTTCTTAAGTATCTAAAGCGTTTAACAAAACAAAAAAGCCAAACACAGCATTTTCTTGTTACAGGAAAATCAACTGGCAGTGAGCTTGCGCTTATGCCCCCTTATATGAAGAATTATGTCACTGAGTTTAACTATTTATTTAGTGAAATTTATAGGTGTTCAGACGAAGCAAACGCAGCGAACAATCATGAAAGTTTCTATAATTTTGGAAACAATCTTAGGAAATTTTTAGAAGCATACTTATTTTTTAAATATCCATTTTCATCAAGTGACTCAAGAGATCACGGAGAAAGGGTAACTAAATTTTTTGGTGGTGAAGAGGGAACGGATTCTCTTGTTCAGCGATTAATAAATGAGTTTTCACATTTAGCAGAGAGGTTTGATCGCAGCGTACAACCAATAGATCATGCTGAAATTAGCAAGTTGGCCGAATTTGTTTTGAAAAAAATTGAAGAAAAAGACCCAGAGCAGTTTGAGCACCTTGTCCAAAGTATTAGCTAAACTAGGCCCGAAATGAATAAGTTATCGAGATATCAACGTTTTAAAATGCTTAATTATTGGAATAAGGTGCAACACATTAGTGCCCTAATTACAATAATTGGCGCACCTATCATTCTTATTTGGTATTTTGGTATATTCGATTCGATATTTTATAAAGAAGACAAGGCTATCTATTCAGCAGATGACATAATCAAATCAGTGCGCATTGACTCTATTGATCAACAGAACGCATCTACCAATAGGATTGTTGCGAGAAGCGTCAACGGCTTTTATTACAGTGAAGTATCGGACAACGTAGTGTTATTTTCAGGAATAACACCACTTCTTGTTAATGAGATCGGTGCTACATTCAAATCAGACTACCGACTAATTGGTTATGTTACTAAGTTAAATGAAAAGGAAAAAACTGTAAAAATAGAAATCAAGACCATTTCCATGATTGATGATTATGGCAGAGCTTTTGAGATTGGGGCGGAAGATGGCAGTTTTATTGGTTATGCTGAATCAAAAGATTTAATAACCCAAGGAGTAGTTGAATTGCAAAATACTGACTCTGGACTATTGTTTGAACATTCACAAGATGTCCAAATTATATTAGATTTCGAATCCATTGATGTTAAATTGGTTTCACAAATGTAGTTATGTAAGCTGGTAATAATATTCAAGATAATCTCAATCTACAAGGTAGTAGTATCATCTTGAACCTTCAATTATCGTGCCCTTATACAGTACTTTGCAAAATTCTAGTTGAGGGTAACTTGCTGATATTATTATATTTCCAGTTTTTCGCACTTTACTGATTTTTCGATATCTAAAATAGGCCAAAAACAATGTAACCTATTGAAAAGTAATTGTAAAAGTTGGTTTCGCTTTCAAATATGGGGTGTCAGGGGTCGGAGGTTCAAATCCTCTCACACCGACCAACTTCTCCTTTCTTCATGACGCTCTAAGCCTTTACTGGCAAACTTCCCAGCTGGTATTTAAGTCAGTCTTCAAGACAACACACAGAAATCACATCAGTTTCAATGCTAGCTAACTTTGTGAACGTTCACAATCTTGTTCACAAATGTTGAGCCTATGAGTCAACATCATTGATAGTAGCATTTTCATTCGAAAGCTCCTCCAATTCCTTTTTCAGTTCACGTACATGTGGCGCTTACAGTCGTTTAGTGTATTCAAATAACTATCTAAGTAATCTAAATAATTACTAAAGACAAAATAATCCACGTTCTTTCGTGTAAGTGATTTTATATTTTTGCGAACGCTGCTTGCCAATCAAGCGGGTATCTAGGAGTGAATTCAGTGAAGTTGTGTTCTTATAGCTTTTTTCATTGTTATGCGCTCTGCCTTTCGCTGCATTTTTCGGTAACACTCTGAGTCGAGGATATAGGGCGTCAGATTGATGCGCTGTAAGTGAGCGAAAAGTTTACGTGCTGAGTTCAGTTGAAGTCATTTTCTGGTGATATGGGGGCTGGGGGGGAGATGGGCCTTCACCATTATCGATGTGCTCGCTCAGATTTCTGTAGCAAAATAGCGGGTTATTTATTTGAATCTTGTTTGCAACAAGGAAAGCTGGTCATCAATGGTAGTTAAGTCGAAGCTTTTCCTCATGCTCGACAATGATTGCATTTTGCAATTCATATAAGCTTGTTCAATGTGCTCTACATAAGCAGGAAAAAGTGAGTCTGCATGTTCAGAAGTGAAAGCAATGATGTCTAAATATCCGTTATCGGCTTTAGATTGAACGAAGTTTTTTGAATCTAGTAGTTTTTGTTTGTCACGTTGAGCTTTACGTTGTTCTTTATCTGTATCGCCGTACTTCCGTGTAGCGTATAGCTTACTGATGCCTTCAGTCACTTCCTCTGCCTCATAAGCGAAGGCGTATATCGGTCGCCGGTTATTAGCCAAGGTATATGCTTCCCTGAATGTTGGTGTCCATAGCCCTTCATGAGCAACCTTGTTCCTTATGGCTTTGCCGACGATATATCGGCATTGTTGGCCGTGAGAAAGCTTGAAGCTTGGGACCTGCGGCAAAGCATCAATGACTTCCTTTATTGCACCAGCATTAATAAAATAACTTTGAAGCTCCTTAGCTGCCTTAATATACGAACTACTTTTGCTGCCTTGAGGCTTTTTAATTCCCTTCACTTCATCAACCGCTTCCAACGATACCAGTATGCCTTGGAGTACACGGAAATAAGACATATATAATGTTTTGTTCTCATCAGTATCATAAGCCTGTATCTGCTCAAAATCGTCCACTTTTCCCCCGATAAATTAACAGTTGAGACTACTCAGTAGTTATCGCCCAACGACTGTACCTTGATATCGAAATATCTTCTTGGCTTCAAATAACCTTTCAAGTTCTCGCGCGTTTAACTTGCTGTCTGTATAGGTAATCAACAGGTAACATTCAGCCTGTAAGAACTTGCGTCTACCTTCTTCTGTGGTCAGGCCGTAAGATGGTGCTATTGAGCTATCAAAGTACAGATGTTTGGCCAAGATAGAACGTGTTGAACGCACATCACTTGGTTGTATATCTGTACCTCCGTGTTTGAATTTCAAGTATTTCTGAGACGACTTAGCGTGTTGTCTGAGTCTCGCCCTTAGCTTTGACGCTATGCCAACCTTCAGCGGGGTACCGTCATCAGTGAATATTTGATACAACCCTGGTCTGTCGAGTAACTGGTCAACTTGGCTAAACGCACAGACCTCTGTGTCATAGCCATAGTGAACTGAAAGTTTACCTCGTGGCGTTACCTTACCGCCTGTCAGTATCAAACCTTCAGCTGTTGTATAGCCATTTTGTGCTGCTTGTTTCTTTATGTCTGACGCCATGTCTACTCTTTCGCTTTCTACTTTTTCAATAAATAGTATGGGTTACAAGTGTAATGTGTAAAGGCTTACAGCGCGAAACTGTGTAAAACCTGAGGCTAAGCCTACAGCTAACACTGCCTCATTCACTTAGCGCCGACATACACTTGGGTTATTGAATAGATCTATATGACTTACAAAGACACTGGGATTAAATTGGGTAGCCTTGGTGTTTGGTCAAGATGAACGCTGCGGCTGGATTGAAGTTGTCTTAGCGGTGCACCTGTGGTGCGCAGAGACACCCTATGGGGGTAGTTGAGGCTTCATCATTGTCGAACTGGCCTCTCAGATTTTTGTGGTGAAAACAATCGGCTAAGCTTGTAATATCGAAGCAAATAGATGGAGTTGATTACTGGTACAGGTGGAGGTTTTGTGTGACAGGTTTTACTTAAGTTTTTTAGGGATAAGGAAATCTTGGAGAGCTTTCTAGATGGTATGTTTTGGTGTAATTCTCCTGAGTTTTACCGCTTAAGCTACGAAGCAGGAGTTGGAGATTTCAATGAATCCTGTAGTTATTCTTACCGTGAAGAGCGTGATAAAGAAGCTCCCAAGGTAACTATTGATGGAGTTGCGCTTGATGGCTTGGTTGGACTTACTCAGCACTCTAGTAAAGAAAAAGACCGATGGCTTCATAGTTGGTTCATATTGAATACGCCGAATAGCGATGAAGACTGTATAAACGCCGTAAAGACCATCAATCGAATGAGAGAAGAGTTTGGTAGATACTACGCTGTACTTCAAGTAAACAATATACAACCTCTAATTAATCGCTTAGTTGAGGCTTCTAGCGTTAAGGTTGATGCTATCCCTGTTGATTATTCTGATGACATGCTGAAGTGGTCTTTTGCCTGCAAAAGCTCCAAATACGCATACCAAGAGGAGTTTAGGTTTCTTGTTGATTACTGCAGTAGCAATGAGCTAGAGCCTAAAAAAATTGAGGTTAAAGAGGGGTTTAGAGATATCGTTCATAGCTGTATTCCGTTAACGATTGTTGATAAGGCAACAGGTGAGTACCTTTTCAAGTTAACCGCTGATGTGTGCTCTTCATCATTAATGGATAATTAAAGTAAATTTCGACAAAATGGCACGCTTAGGTTGTACGATTAATCTTCTGATGGTCTTTAATTGTTGATTTTATCAGAAACTTATATTTTTAAGGCTCGTATCAAGGGTTCGAAGTCTTTAGTACCTTTAAAATCTTTCAGTCGTCGTAGCGAGCCAAAGTACACCTTACCCATAAACATTGTTGGTAGTTTTTATTTGCATTGGTTTTTGCTCACCAAGTTATTTCCTACAGTTATTCTAAGGTACTCGATTCCGTTGGAGCGCATGAGATACTGCAAGACGTTGTTTTTTCTACAAAGCTCATGTTCCTCATAAAGAATGATAAAGGGCTCTAAATCATCCATGACAGCTCACTTATAAGGCTCTTAACAACCTTTGACTTCAGGTGAGATTTGAGCTCCAAACTATTGAGGACTAATAAAACCACTCTGACGTGTTTACTTATTTCTGCGTCATCGGGTGTGAAGCGGTATTCATCAATTGCTTTGCTGACAATAGAATTTACAGTATCACCGCTCTTAATTTTTAAGTTGCCAAGTTTATCTAGCTGTCCTTTGGTTAAGGAAACCCTTTTTTCTACTGTTTTACTCATGATACTCTCCAGTTTTTCAATTGAATTTTAATTTATTGCAATAAAATCAGCAATTTATGAGTCATTTGTGAGTAATAGTTAGTTGTGGTTATTTCCCAGAATGAGAGACAAAGAGTAGAACTTTGCCACTTTCACTACTCAGTCCATCAGAGAAACCACGTCCTTAACCCCAAGGTGTGTGTATCGCTCCAGCATCTCAGTTGAACTGTGCCCTGAAATAACTTTTAATTGGTTAACCGAAAGGCCTCTTTGAGCATACTTAGTGATAGCTGAATGCCTCATTGAGTGAAACGATAGGCCAGTTATTTCTAGACGTTTACACGCTCGTCTAAAAGCCTTCGAAAGACTTTCTGCTGTAACGTTGTAGAGGATTTGGTGACTATTACATGCCACAAGTCTGTCTTTTAAAATCCGCGTGGCATTTGCGTTTAACGGAACGTAGCGTGAGTAGCCATTCTTGGCTTCAGGAACATAAAGTCTGTTTTGGTGAAACTCTATATGTTGCTTTTGTATCTTTACAATTTCTCCTCTACGCATAGCTGTCTCGTAAGAGAGTTCAGCAGCAGATGCAACTAATGGAGGTAAATCTTCAAGTAGTAGCTTTAACTCTTTCTGTGTTACTACTCTGTCTCTTGGTTGGCATTCAGGAGGATATTTGAAGTCCTTAAAAGGAAAAGGCCAATTTAACTCGAAGTGCTTAATTCCAAACTTAACGATGCGAGACAGCATCTGTAGGTCCAATCTTGCAGTACTGCTCTTTACTTGTCTGAGCCTCTGACGCTTGAACGCTTCGATTTCTGCTAGGCTAGGAGGCGACTTAAAGTTTTTCTTCAAGCATCGCACACGGTAGCGCACAGAGTCGCCCATGTGCTCAAGATATTTGTCGCAGACCTCGTGAAAAGACAATTCACTGGAACCCATCAAGGCGAAGCGTTCTGCTTCTTGTTGAGTTGGAAAGGTCTTAGAGATTCGCTTACCTTGCTCACGAATCTGTACGTTCCAGTTGCCTGATTTTAATTGACGTATAGTTGCCATCTCGTTCACTCCAAAATACTTAAAGGTTAATGGAAGTGAAATTCTTGAGGCCTTGTTAACATCGACTTTCGGAGGTGTGTGTAGAGTTCGCAGCGTTATCACGCAGGTGGGCATGGGGTGTCAGGGGTCGGAGGTTTAAATCCTCTCACACCGACCAACTTCTATTATTTTTCAATGACTTACCCCGCTCATTGATTGCTTGTGAAATGAGCGTCCCAAAACTATTCTATAATTGTCACAATACAGAGCAGACAAGTTTAGTTTTCCCATCTGTTTAATCATTATTAATTGTCCGTCTCTAGCTTGGTGCTCTGGTATCAACCTTGAAAATTCTCCCCACTCGCAACTAGTTAATCCTGAGGTTTACCAAACAGGACATAACTATGACAAAATAGACTCAGAATCGTGATCTGCAAATCACCTTCATTCATCAGTTCAAAAGAGCGACAAGAACCGCTTGGCCTGACAAATTTCGTTTATTTTGGTATTTCAATCCAGAAACCCTGGATTATGTTTACGAACATAAGAAAGAGCCATCTGAACGATGCTTATTGTTCTTATTGTTCGAGCTACAAATCGTTGGTTTTATCAATTCAGATGAAGTTGATGATGGAGAGTTTGAGAATGTTTTCGGTGTAACGAAACATCGTTACTTTTCAGCCGAAGCAATTGATGAATGGACTGAGCAGGTTGAAATACTTTAAGGGCTGCTTTGCAGCCGTTTTTTCATCCAGTAAACATAAAACTATTGATTTCAATTATAAGGTTGCTCGTTTAGCGGTAGTTGCTTATATCTGAGCTAGAGGTCGCACACGTGCTTTGAGACCTAACCTGAAAGATATTTAAATGTCATAAGTTTGCGTGTTTACATTATTTTTCCTGCCGCGTTTCTGTGCGCAGTGCAGACCCTTAGGCTATATACTCCCCATCGCAAAAGGTAGAGGCCTGAGAAGCAAAGTGTATAATCAGGTTTCGCATGCTCCTTTACTTCCAGTCGGTTGGGCCCAAGGTACTATCAGCGTACTTAGATATATTACTTGCCAGCGTAGCCATTTTGTCGAAACTATTGATACCCGAAGCACCACCAAAGAATGGGACAACAAACACCAGAGTGTTATTGTCATTGCAACGCGCAACATTGAACATTTCACCGTCGTCTACAGTCGTCAAATCGCAGTCGAAAAAGCGAAAAAAGGACATCATCGAGCCTTTGCCGGTACATACTATTACTCGCGGACTATGTTTTTTTACTAAGCTTTGAAAGAAACGCCCTCGATGTGAAATACACCATTCTAGATACACTTCGAAAGAATGCAGTCCTATGCGCTTAGCCATATCGCTATTCCAAGATACACTGGAGCGATTTTTGAAAGAAATAGGAAAAGCGTTCATCTTAAATCCAATGCCATCCGAGCACATAAGCTTGTGTCTAACAGCTTGTTCTTTATGCCCATGTTCCCAGTCATAGAGATAACTGTATAGCCAGGCAATCTTATTATTGTATTGATACTTAAGACGCTCTTGTACCTGTCCATCCCAGTTGCCCACATTGAAAGGTCCCTCCATTGCCTTTTCTAGATCAGCCAAGTCTTTAAACTCCGTTCCCCATTCCAAGCCACATACCCAAACACTTGAATCTAAATTTCCACCATCACAGCCGTAGTGGGAACATGCAAATTGTTTGAATTTTTCATTTAACTGGCGCTTCGTCATTACTTAATCCTTTCAACTTATACAAAAAACTTACATCTAATCTGCGTCATAACTTGTCGCAGTGAATTGACCATACTTCTCTAGGCACTTAATTGCTTTATAATTATGTTTACTAAGGAGAAAGGATGTCTCAGCGATTTACAGAAGAATTCAAAATTAACACGCCATAGAAAACTTCTACAATCTGACACTTAAATAAATCAATCTAGTCAACAAGACAGCTGCTACAAAATGTAGCGTATAGCGTTAGTTTTTCTCTTACTTTATAAGCTACTTTTCTACCTTATATGGGCTTTTTCTGGAGTTGCTTGTGTTGCTCATTCACTAGCATTAAAGCCGCTGAGCTATACATTTTATATAATTCATAAGATAGTAAACCAGCCTCAACTGCTGGATCAGTTTTTACCCAAGATTCCGCTGTTTCTAAGTTATCGGTATTGAAAATAAAGACACCACGCTTCGGCTCAGCATCTCCTAAAGGGCCAGCCACAACCAATTTTTTCTCTTCCGCAAGCTGACTCATATTGGCAAAGTGACCAGCAAAGGCTTCGTTTCTTTTAGTCTTATCTTCGACGACTTTGTCTCCAGTCACCAATATGACCATCACATAAGGTTTCATGCCATAATCATCAGCACCCACCGACTTCGCTAGCTCTTCGTCGTATTCAGCAAAACTGTGAGCACTAAAGAGTAAACCGAGTAGCAATAAGTAGTTCATTTTCTTAATCATTTTCATTATGGTCCTTTAATTGTTCTCTTGCCTAAACTAGCGTGTCTAGCTGAGGAATGCTTTAACACTACATATTACAATGCAAAAATAAAAATTCGAGATGAAATGACAGTTAAAAATAAAAACTTCAAAGGATCATTGGTTTGCACTTTTTATTAGGAGCGACAAGCTGATTGCCTTAGCAATAGTTGCATCTAGACAGAACTAAAGTAAGTCGTCGAATATGTTGAGAGGTGATCTTTTACGCTTCATTTTCCCGTAGTCACAATGGTCTGACGTATTTGTAATCGCATTTCAAATACTCTGCATTGGTATCTATTTTACTTTCTAAATAGTTTCCACACATACGCCGGCATAATGCCGGCGCAAATAAAAACCCGATGGAATATGCCGCTTTCTTTATTCCATATTGACTCCACACCATGGAAATTATGAGCAGGGATTATGATTAAAAAAGTAAGTATCGCGTTGATGTTTGCCGCTCTAGCAACGTTTGGTTGTAGCGATAAAGACACTGCCTCATCACAAGCTCAAGACTCTGCTTCATCGAAACAAAGTGATGCAAGTGCTAAGCAAAAACAACCTGCAACGCCGGTGGGGTATGTAGATCTCACTTTGCAGCAAATTCCTACCCTAGCGAAAATTCCAGGCAGAGTGGTACCATACCAAGTCGCTCAAGTAAGGCCTCAGATAAGCGGCATTATTCAGTCTCGCTTGTTTACCGAGGGGGCGTTAGTTAAAGAGGGCGACCAGCTTTACCAAATTGAACCTAATCGCTATCAAGCCGAGGTGGATTCTGCACAAGCAGACCTTAATAACGCCCAAGCGAGAGTGAATAATGCCCAGTCCGTTGTTGAGCGTTACGACAGCTTGGCCGAATCTGACGTGTTAAGCCAGCAAGTTTTTGAAGATGCGCAAACAGAGTTAATGCAAGCAGAAGCCGCGGTAATGCAGAGTGAAGCCCAGCTTAAGCGCGCAAAAATAAACCTCGCTTATACCAAGGTTTACGCACCAATCACCGGCTACATAGGGCCTTCAAGTGTAACCAAGGGCGCGCTGGTGTCGCAGCAGCAAGAACAAACCCTTGTCACCATTCGTCAACTAGACCCTGTTTATGTTGATTTCTCTGTCTCTGCTAGCGATAGACAGTTGATAGGCTCGCAAGGTGATACTTCGCAGAGCCAATCGGTAAGCTTGTTTTTAAACTCAGGAGAGCGGTATCCTCAGGTTGGCAAAATAATAGCCACAGATTTTGCGGTTGATAATCAAACAGGTACCATTCAGGTTCGCACCGAGTTTGCTAACCCTGAAACTGCTCTTTTACCTGGATTATTTGTGCGCGGTGCAATTAATGACAGCACTGCAGACCCGGTTATTATTGTTCCTCAAAAAAGCGTAAAAATTGGGGCGAACGGTAAAAAGCATGTGTGGGTGATAGACGCCGACAACAAAGCGCGCGAACGAGAGGTTACCACGGGCACGGCGTTTGAAAACAAATGGGTTATTCAAGAAGGCTTGAAGCAAGGAGAGCGGTTAATTGTTGAGGGCACCATGACATTAGCCGACGGGCAAAAGGTTAAGCCGCAAAAAATGAATCAGGAAAGTGACCGAGAAGCTAATCAAAAAACTAAGCAACAAGCTAATCAAAAAGCTACACAAAAAGCCAACAAGAGCGCTGATGACCAGAATGCACAGTCGACAGGGAAGGCACAATAATTATGTTTTCTCGCTTTTTCATCAACCGCCCTATTTTTACCGCCGTAATCGCGCTCCTTATTATGGGAAGCGGCGCATTTTCAGTAATGAATCTTCCGCTAGAGCAGTACCCGAATATCGCGCCACCTAAAGTCTCTATTAGCGCAAGTTACCCCGGTGCATCGGCAAAGACCATGGAGGTTACGGTTACTCAAGTTATTGAGAAGAGCCTCACGGGTATCGACAACTTGCGCTACATTCAGGCGCAAAGCTCTTCTGCCGGCACGGCGTCAATTACCTTAACCTTTGAACCAGGTACCGACCCCGATATTGCGCAGGTACAAACCCAGAACAAAGTATCCCAAGCGCAATCTGCGTTACCGCCCATTGTGCAGCAGCTTGGCATTGCAGTAGAAAAGGCAGGCAGCAGTTATGCGCTGCTAGTCAGTTTTTTCTCAAAAAGTGGCGAGATGAACCGCAACGAGATTTCAGACTTTCTAGTGTCGAATCTTGAAGAGCCATTAAGTCGGGTTAATGGGGTGGGGCAAATACAAACCTTCGGCCCTGAAAACGCCATGCGCATATGGCTTAATCCTAACGCCATGAACAATTACAACATTACCGCACTCGATGTCACTAATGCTATTGAGCAACAAAATGTGCAGTTAGCAACGGGTGAAATTGGCGGAGCCCCATCGGTAGAAGGCCAACAATTAAATGCCACTATTACTGCGCAGTCGCTGCTAACCACGCCTGAAGAATTTGAAGCTATTTTATTACGCTCAGATTTGAACGGCGCGAGTTTAACGTTAGGCGATGTTGCTCGTATTGAAGTGGGTGCAGAAAATTACAGAGTGCTTGGACGATGGAACGGAAAACCCGCTTCCGGTATTGCCATTGAGCTTGCGCCATCGGCTAATGCGCTTGCCACAATAGAAGCCTTGAAAGCGCGAATTGATGAATTTAAAAGCATCATTCCAGATGATTTGGATATTGCTTATCCTGTCGATACGTCGCCTTTTATCCGCGCGTCTATTTTCAACGTGCTTGAAACCCTCGTGATTGCGGTGGTGTTAGTGGTGCTAGTGATCTACATTTTTCTGCAAACGCTAAGAGTCACTTTAATTCCGGCTGTTGCCATACCTGTTGTTTTGCTAGGTACCTTTAGCTTTTTATTGCTGTTTGGTTATTCCATTAACGTACTTACCATGTTTGCCCTTGTGTTAGCGATTGGCATGTTAGTCGACGATGCGATAGTGGTTACCGAAAATGCCGAAAGAAAGCTTGAGGAAGATGAAAGCCTGTCGCCTAAAGAGGCCGTAAAAAATGCGATGGCAGAAATTTCTTCTGCACTGGTGGGCACAACGGTAGTCATTTGGGCGGTATTCTTGCCCATGGCGCTATTTAGCGGCTCGGTTGGCGTTATTTACAGGCAGTTCGCTATTACGATATCAGTTGCAATGGGGATATCACTGTTTATTGCCCTTACCTTATCGCCAGCGCTTTGCACATTGTTGCTGCAATCAGGTGGAAAGAAACAAAGCACAAAGGCACTGCAGTGGTTTAATACTGGTTTCGACAAGATCAAAAATAGTCACAATTCCCTGTTAGAAAAATTGCTGAACAATAAAATAATTTTACCTGCTGTGTTCATTGTATTAGTGGCTGGAAGCATGTGGATCTTCGGTCGAATTCCGACTTCGTTTTTACCTGAAGAAGATCAAGGCCGAATGTTTACCTTGGTGTCTGGGCCTCCTGGCTCAACGCTTCAGCAAACTCGAGAAAAGATGGCCAAGCTTGAAGACTTTTATCTCAACGAAGCGAGTGATGCAGTAGAGGGTTTGTTTACTGCAGCTGGTTTTAGCTTTGCAGGGCAAGCGCAGAATGTAGGTATTGCGTTTGTACAAATGAAAGATTGGGAAAAGCGTGGCGAACAAAACAGCGTTTTTAACATTAAGCAACGCGCCGCAAAGGCGTTGGCACCGGTGAAAGACGCTATGATTATTCCCCTTGTACCGCCGCCTGTGAGTGCGTTAGGTAACGCCAGTGGTTTTCAGCTGCAGCTGATTGACCGCGAAGGAGCAGGGCACGAAGCAATGAAGCAGGCGACTCAGCAATTATTAAAAGCTGCCAACGAAAGCCCATTGCTGTCTCAAGTTCGTTTTAATGGCCTTGCTGACAACCCTCAATATAGCTTAGATATAGATACGCCAAAGGCGCTGGCGCTAGGGGTACCAATATCAACAATAAATCAAACGTTAAGCGTTGCCTTAGGCGGTCGCTATGTGAATGATTTTGTCGATAGCGGTCGCATTAAACGGGTTTACGTTCAGGCCGATAATGAATATCGAATGCTGCCTGCTGATATCGATAATTGGTATTTGCGCAACAGCAGCGATGGCATGGTACAGCTTAGCCAAATAGCAGAGGGTAAGTGGTCTTACGGCCCTTCTAAATTAACGCGCTTCAATGGCGGGTCTGCAAGAGAAATACAGGGCTCGACGCCACCAGGAGTGAGTTCAGGCGAAGCGTTAAAAGAGTTAGAGCGAATTGCAGAATCACTCGATAATGGTTTTGAAATTGCGTGGACGGGGTTATCTTACGAAGAAAAAGAAAGTGGTAGTCAAACGCTGCTACTTTACAGCATTACCGTGGTGGTGGTGTTTATGATTTTAGCCGCTTTGTATGAAAGCTTGGTGATACCCATTGCTATTATATTGGTGGTGCCGTTAGGTATTTGCGGTGCAGTATTAGCAACCTGGTTAACCGGTCAATCAAACGATGTGTATTTTCAAGTAGGGCTGCTAATGACCATTGGTTTAGCGGCTAAAAATGCTATCTTGATTGTGGAGTTTGCACAGCGCAACTATAAGCAAGGGATGGACGCTTACGACGCTGCCATCAACGCCGCAAGTCAGCGCTTTCGCCCCATTATTATGACATCGCTTACTTTTATTTTAGGCGTAATGCCCTTAGCGTTTGCTTCCGGCCCGGGCTCAGGTGCACAAAATGCAATTAGCATAGGCGTACTTGGCGGGATAACCATGACCACAGTGTGCGTTGTGTTCTTTGCTCCGTTTTTGTTTGTGTGGGTACGTCGCATTGGTAAAGGGTCTGACGATAACGCTGAAAAGACCAGCTAGAACTGTATCAACCATCTAACGCTACAGGATTAACTAACGCGCCTTCATTTAACATGAGGGCGCACACCAAGGATTAAGGTTATGTTTGCATTTTCATCAAAAGCCATGCTGCCGAGCGGTGCGGGATCAAGTAGCAGTCTATTAATCAATAAGCTAAAACTCACAGCGTCTTCTTTGGTGCAAAGCACTGATGGTGGAGGCGCTATTTCTAGTCTATCTAATGCGCAATCGCTTTTAGCCCAGCTTTGGGAGAGCTTTGTTTATCGCTTGCCCGGTTTAGCCCTTGGCATTGTTGTGATGGCTGTCTTTATCTTTTTAGCCCCTCATGTTGCCAGCTTACTTGTAAAGCCTATGACGCGAGCGACAACGTCGCCTTTACTACGCTCTGTTATACAACGAAGCATCAGCTTAGTGCTTATGTTGCTCGGAATTTATTTGTTTCTGTTTTTGGCGGGTTTAACGGGCTTTGCCATTGCCGTTGTCAGCGGGACGGGGGTCGTAGGGCTTATTTTAGGTTTTGCGTTTAGGGACATTGCAGAAAACTTTATTTCAAGCCTACTGCTTACCATCCAGCGGCCTTTTCGCATAGGCGATATTGTTCAGATAAATGATTTTACGGGCATTATTCAAAAAGTGACGGCACGTGCCACCACATTGGTAGATTTTGACGGTAATCACATTCAAATACCTAACGCGACAATTTATAAAGGCGTGATAAAGAACTTAACGGCTAACCCGCTAATGCGAGGACATTTCGTCATTGGAGTAGGGTACGACGCTGATATACAGCGAGCACAACAAATAGCGCAAAGTGTTATAGCCGAACAGCAAAACGTGCTTGATGATCCAGAGCCTCAAACGCTTATCGATACGTTAGGTGCCTCTAGCTATAATGTGAAAGTGTATTTTTGGGTTAATGTAGAAAAAACGAGTGTTGTCAAAATGTCTTCAGTGCTAATGCGTAATATTACCAAAGCCTTTTTGGATGCAGAAATCAGCATGCCTGATGATGCAAGAGAGCGCATATTTCCCCAAGGCATCATGGTTGAAAAAGCGGCAAACCAAGAAGAAGCAGGTGTTGATAAAGAAGACCGCAGTGGCAATAAGATGAAAGAAAATAGAGAAAGTAAGTCATCACAGGATACAACGCCCAATCAAGCCGAAAATAACTTTAATACGGCTGAGCATAGCCGTGTTTCAGATGATGATGTAGCGTCTGAAGCGCATGAGATTAGAGAGCAGGCCCGTAACTCGAGAGACCCTGAGGGGGGCGAGAATATTCTTTAAAAGTTGTTTTTTCAAAAAGCGTCAGGCCATACTTGAAAAGAAGCAGACAATGTAGTTAATTACTATTACACGGAAGATAATCATCAAAGGACTGAGATGAAATTGCACGGACGACTGAGTAAATGGAATGACCAAAGAGGCTATGGGTTTATTACGGATGACAGTAATGGGGAAGAAATTTTCGTTCATATATCCGCTTTCCCCCAGAGCAGCAATAGGCCAGAAGTAGGTGAAGTGTTGTCATTCGACATCGATATTGACATCGAACGCAATGGCAAGCGTAAAGCGGTTAACTTAAAGCGCCTTTCTCGATTGTCCTCGAATTCTTCAAAGCCACATCGCCTAAAAAAGAAATCCTCGCTCAACGTATCGAACGTTTTAGGAATGTGTACGTTAATGATTGTGGGCTTCGTATTTTACCCAACCATTGTTCAATTTTTTAAAGACGAAGGCCTTATAGATTCGTCTTTAAAAGATATGCCTTTAGTACCTCTTACTACTGTGGAAAACACGCAGTTTACATGCGATGGGCGTCAACACTGCAGTCAGATGAACTCACGAGCTGAGGCCGTGTTTTTTATTAGAAATTGCCCGAATACCAAAATGGACGGAGACAACGATGGAAAGCCTTGTGAGAATGACTCAAGGTTTTAAGCAGCTTTAGTTAGATGTTGAGTTAACTAGCTAGTTTGCATATGCGGTTGAGCATGCTTAGCGCTGGCCAAATAAAAAGCGCCATACCTTGGCGCTTTTTATCACTGCTCACTCTCATACTCCTGCTGGGAGAAGTCATCCCCCCGCAGTTTTCTCTACCTGTTTTCCAACCGGTTAAAGTCTAAATACCCAAACTCAGTAGGGTAGGTGTCTTTAAAATAGCTGTGCATGTTGTCAGCATAGTCCCAAAATTTAGGGTTTGTGCGTCTCACGCCATAGGTGTCTAGCAATGCTGCATAATCCGGTTCTGACCCCATTTTCTTGATGCGTGAGGCGAGGTCTTGTAGCTCGGATATTTCAACCTGTAAAAACGCATTTGGGTGAGAGGTCATAAATCCACTGGCGATAGTGACGGTGTCTTCTTCTGGTAAACGTCTGTCTTCCTCATTAAACAAATGAGAAATATTGGTGTGGGCGCTGTGTCGCAGCATAGTATAAAAGTGTTGTTCATCGTTTGATTTGTCATAAACTCGCACTATGGTTGACTCAGGAAGAAGCGAAATATTTTTGCCCTTAAGCGAGTTTATCGTGTTAAAGCTAGCGATAGCCTCTTTACCTTTAAACCCATTATTTAGGTAATGTCGCTCGCTGATTGTGCCTGTGAATTTACGCTTCATAGTATCGAGTAATTCTTGATAAGGGTTATCAGTTTTGTACTCAATATTAGTTTCTATCTTTGATGTATTGCCTTTATACACAAATTCTTCAACTTCACTCACCGAGCCGCGATACCATTTGCTTCTAATCTTGTCTCTGGTTTCACTTGGTAGCAACGCTAAAAAGTTGAATTCGCCTTCCATGCGCAAAAAGTCCATATACATTCTACTGTTAAGCTGGTGGCCAACGTTGCCGTATACGTCGTAACCCGCTACGAGTAAATAGTGAATGCGCTCAAATAGTGGGTACGTCAACACCCACGCCGTTTGTGGTGTATTTCCAACAAGCCCTTTAACTACACTTGCAGCATCTTTATGCCTAAAAATAGTTAACGCCATATTTTCATTCTCGCCATCACCGTTCCACAGTAAATCAAGATCGATGCTTAACTTGTCTTTTACTTGGGTGTTGATGAATTCAGATTTGGCGTTTAAATATTCACGCTCCATCGCGGCATAGTTCATCCATGCCGTGGGTAGGGCATTGCTTTGCTCTTCAGCGGGCAGCTCAATATTTTGAAGTGCTTGTTGTATAAATTCGCCGTTATTTTGAACCAAATCTAAATCTGGCTCAGAAAATACAACCCAAAAATGATCGTTTATTACGTTTAGCGCCATTTGCCCGCGACATACTGGGCCTTTGATAAATTGCATGATGGTGTTTTGCGCCTCATCAAGCATATAGTTGTATCTCGCATTTATAGGTAGTTGGGCAAATGTAATAAAGGGGTTAGAGGCCTCTTCAGGCTTATACGACGGCATTGAGGTAACCTCGTAATCGTCGTTTAAAAACCAGTCTTCGTATTTATCCATGCGATCGCGGGTAAGTAATACTGGCATATGCGACTTGTGCACTCGCGTTTGTTTTAGTGGCACAATTCTGTAATACACCCGCTCTACGCCTGGGCTGTCGAAGGGCCGACGGGTATGAATACTTTTAATGGGTTGTCCAGGGGCAGTTGAGGAGCGAACCAGCTTGAAAAACTGTTGAGGTTGCTTAGCGTCAAAGTGCAGGTGCACAAGAAAGAGGTGTTCAAATAAATAACGGCTCATTAATTGAGACTTTAAACTGTTGCCGTTTAAAAAGTCTTCCCACGCCATAATGTGCTGCTGATTTTCTTCTGTAATAACAACGTCGTCGCTACCTTTGCCGCCTTGGGCTATCCAGTTGAGAATGAGCGCGTTTTCTTGTTTGTCTAATGCTGGCAACGCATAGGGCATTCCCCATAAAGGGTAATCTTCTTTGAAGTCATCGATATCGTCGATGGTAGGGCATTGATATGCTCTGTTGATATTCAGCGGGTAATCTTCTTTGTTGAGAAGCGCCGGTGTTTCGCTGGCTGTTTTTACTGGCGTATCTTGTTTTAATTGCAGCAGGTGGGCAATAACGCTTGATGATAAGTTTTCATTGGCTGCGGTTTGGTAATCTGTGGATGACAAGTCATGTGAGCTCATTTTGGGCGTGTCAGAATTAACTGCGAAGAAGTCTTTGTCTCGCCATTGAGCTAGCGTATGGCCGTCTTCGAATAGCCGAGTTAAGTTGGCTTCTATTAGCCTTTCACCATCGTAAACCCGCTCTTTGCTCGCGCCTCGTTCAATACCGGAATAAGAGCCCATTTTAAGTTGGCAAGGGGCATCATAACAGGCATGACAAACCACACAGCGCTTGTCTAAAACAGGCTTAACGTCGTCGTGATAATTAACCACTTCACTTGTAAGCGGCACTGAGACAGGTAGCGACTTTGCTTTGATGGGCGTTTGGAAAAAATGATAAATGCCTGACCCAGCTAATAGCACAACGATACACCAAATGGAGGTTGTCCATTTATTCATGCAAAAACTCTCTTTTAAATTAATTTGTTATCACGGTGTTTTTTAACTGTATGTTAAGACCGGGAGTGATTGCCTAAATGTTGTGTTGACATAACATCAAGATAACCCTACTCATGTGTACGAACAGCCTTTATCTTACGACTATACAGTAGCCGGAGGGCAGGTGGTAGAAAAGAGGAAAAATGTTCATGTGCTATCGCAAGAAGGTGACCACTTCTCCCGTTTCTTTAACATTTTTCCCTCATCTTATCATCATTTGAGCTAGACAGGAGGTAAATCAAACCAAAGCGCCTCAATACGGCTGGTTGCTGTTATGTGAACTCGCTCATTTGTGCCGATAGCAAAAGCATCTCCGCCACTAAAAGCCTGATTATCGAGCGTCTCTGAGCTTATGCTATTAATAGTAGCGCTCTTGATATCATCGGCTTTGGTGTCAGGGGGCAAATTATCAGAGCTATTCACTTGAGCGTCACCACTGATAATGTGCAAATAGCCCGTTCGATTCGCGGTGTTTAAGCTATAGGTCTCTCCTTTATCTAACATTAGCCTATAAATACTGGCATCTTGATTTATTGACAGTGTTCCATCGTTGCCTTGGGGGGTAACTAAAGGAGTAAGCGCGCCTTTTTGTGCTACTGCGTTTTGTTCATAGCTTGGCTCAATTCCTTTTTTATCCGGTAAGATCCAAATTTGTAGAAATTTTACTTTCTCATTTTTTGAAGCATTGAACTCTGAGTGGGTAACGCCTCGTCCTGCGCTCATGCGCTGAATATCGCCTGCTGGCACTACATATTTATTGCCGCTGCTGTCTTCATGTTTTAGTGCGCCCTCAATAACGTAAGACACAATTTCCATGTCTCGGTGCCCGTGGGTGCCGAACCCTTGCCCCGGCATGACTTCATCTTCATTGATCACCCGTAACGCCGAAATACCCATATGCTGTGCATCATAGTAGTGTCCAAATGAAAAGCTGTGCTTACTTTGTAACCAGCCTAAGTTCACGTCGCCTCGTTCGTCTGCTTTTCTAATATAAATCATTTGAATGTCCTCACTTCATTTCAATAAGGTTACTGTAGTCCTAACGATGAATTTAGAAAATTGCTTTAAAAAGGTTGTTTCATTCTTTTTATTAGAATGTATCGCGAGCCCTATATTAGCGGCTGTTACTCTTCCTTGTGTTTCTATGGGTTCTTCTTGTTATGTGGTGTAGTGCTTATCAAATAACAAAATAGTAATTGCGGCGTATTTTCTTTTTATTCGTTTTATTGGAATGAATGATGCGTTTTTAACATATTTATTTTCTTGCGCTTTCATTCAATACTTTGACTTAGCATTTGTGATGTTTCACTAAGTCAACACGCCCTAATATTGAAGGAGAAAACGAATGAGCACTATTTTACTACTGAAATCGTCACTTAATGGTGACCAAGGAAATTCATCTATCTTAGCTAACGCGCTGGTAGAGAGAATCAAGTCCCAATCTGAACAAAATAGCCAAGCAAATAATGATGTAACGGTGATAGAAAGAGACCTTGCTGCTGATAATCTACCTCACTTAACACAAGCTGAAATGGCCGCGTGGGCTAATAAGGGTGGAGATGAACTCGCCACATTATCAGATACGTTAATCAACGAACTAAAAAGCAGCGATACGGTTGTTATTGCCATGCCTATGTACAATTTTGGCGTGCCCTCTACCTTTAAAGCATGGGTCGATCGCATAGCGCGTGCTGGCGTTACCTTTCAGTACACGGAAAACGGCCCGGTCGGCTTGTTAGAAAACAAGAAGATAGTAGTAGTAGCCGCGCGAGGCGGTATTTATGAAGGCACACAAAAAGACACCCAATCTCAATATCTAAAGGATTTCTTCGGGCTGATTGGCCTCACTGATGTTTCTTTTATCTATGCAGAAGGCTTGGCTATGCCAGACGGCGAAGCACGAATGAAAGCAGCTGAACAGGTCGTAAATGCGTTTAGCCTATAGTTATTAAATTTAGGATTAATTCAGGTAGGCGAATGATTGCGTTTAACCGAACGCAATCAGCGCCTTTCAGATACAGCACAAAATAAATACATCATTTGCTTGTTCGATAATTGTACTGCTGGTGTTTATCTATTATGGTGGGTATATAAAAATAACTGGCAGGACGCATGAAGATTTTTTCCGAGTTTAAACGTCGCAACGTATTTAAGGTTGCTAGTGTTTATTTGGTGACATGCTGGATTATTTTGCAAGTAGTTGCTGTTCTTTCTCCCGCCTTACATTTGCCAACACTGTTTAGCACGATTATTACCGTCATTCTCGTTATAGCATTTCCTTTTGTATGCATTTTTGCTTGGGCATTTGAATTAACCCCTGAAGGGCTAAAGCGCACTTACGAGGTTGATATCAATGAGTCAATTGGTAAGCACACTGGCAGCAAAATTAATTACCTACTCGCTATCTCGCTCACGTTTGCTCTTGGTTTCATTTCCTATCAAAACTGGTTTATTGACTCTGCGGATGACAGTGCAGAGCGCTCTATTGCAGTTCTGCCGTTCGAAGACATGAGTCCAGATAGTTCACAGAGTTACTTCGGAGATGGCATAGCCGAAGAGATTTTAAATTCACTGGCGCGCTTAAATAAATTAGTGGTAATAGCCCGTACCTCGTCATTTAACTTTAAAGACAGCAATAGTGATATTCGCGAGATAGGGAAAAAGCTAAATGTAAACTATGTACTTGAGGGCAGTGTTCGAAAAGATAAAAATCAACTACGTATTACTGCGCAGCTTATCGAAGTAAGCAGTGGTGCGCATATTTGGTCACAAACCTATGATCGGACGCTAGACAGTATTTTTGCGGTACAAGATGAACTGACTTACGCTATCACACAGGCTCTAAAATTAAATTTACTGCCTGAGCAAGTTGAACAAGAAGCTGGAATGACGAAAAATCCAAAGGCCTACGAATTATTTATTAAAGGTAGAGAATTTTCTTATCAACGAACCTCAGAGTCGTTGCAACAAGCCGCGGATATATTGCAACAAGCCATTGAGCAGGATCCTCAGTTTCACCTCGCAAAAGCACAGCTATTTATGGTGCACGAACTGGCCTCATATTACGGTGGATTTACCAGCGAAGAATCTCAGGCAGAAAAAGATCGTTTATTTTGGGAATTAACAACCGCGCCAGATTTTCCGCTTAAAACACTGGTAACAGCAGTACAGGCGGAGAAAAACTATAAACTTGAAAGAAGTATGACGCTGTATCAAATGGCTTATGAGCAGTCACCAAACGATCCGCTTATCCAAAACGTTAGCACGCTTAGTCTCGATGAATATCAAGACATGATTAAGCGGCGGGAGCAGATTCTCAGAACAAATCCACAAAGTCAGATAAATGTGGCGAACTTAGTCTATTTGTATCTTGTCGCTGAACAGCCCCAGCGAGCAGAACAGCTTTTATCGACAATGAATACACAATTTAAAGAAAGTTCGGCGAATTTTATCGCAAGTTTCTATTATTACTACGCTTATAAACAAGACATTAAAAAAACGTTGGAGTTAATTAATACCTATCGTGGTGAGCCTAATGCAGAGTACAGAAGGGTAAAGTCCTCAGTTAATATACTTAGTGGTAACATTAATGTTGCGCTTGCTTATATGAGTGACGAGCTTGACCAATTACCAGACACTTCAGAGGATTTCTTTAACGCTTATTTACTCCTCCTCGACTTAGAAACGAAAGGCAAATTAACCGAAAAACAGCAAGTTCGCTATCGTCAATTACCAGTTACCGAGGAGTTTCAAAATAGAGTGCAAGCATCCTATAAGCTGGAGCAAGGAGATGAGACGCTGTATGAAAAACAGCAGCAATTAGCAGGCGCAACTTCAGCTGAGTTCTCTCAACAAGTAGATCTTTACAAGTCTGAACCTTATTCCTACGCGGCAATTAAAAAATTTAAGGGAGACGATAGATATGCTCGGGAACTAGGAAGCGCCATAGAGCCTGCGGCCTCGGCATGCCAACAAACACAAAATAAGCTTAGCTGGACTTGTGCAGGCTATATGTATCTAGTCAAAGACGATTCAAAAATAAATCCAAAAAGTATGTTTAACCGCCAACCGCTTCTCGATTATGACTCGATAGGAAGTGAGACATTTTTACTCACCTCGCCCCGTTTTTATGGACTAAGTCAGCACCCTGATTTTAAACCCATTGCCACCTCGTTTATCAATAGCACCTTCGGAAAATGGAATCCTGATTTCGCGATAGATGAAACTATCGTGTCTAATCCACAATGATGAGAGAGACATCCATTTTCAAGCACCGCTGTACGATACATTTAGTAAACCTATTGCAGCATGACTAATAATTTTTGATTACGTGCTTGTAACACACTGAATTTGCGTTTATCGCACTCGATGTCTTCAAATTAATTTGTCATTTTTAATTTTCTAGGAATATACTTTTGTCTAAGTGAAGTGGTCTTGTGCCAAGTTATGGTTTAACAGAGTATGGTCTTAGATAATGCACATGGAAGTTATTCGCTGTCTTTGCAGTGCGACACGGTATATTGCGATTATGCCGATGGATTTAATTTAAGTGGCGTTCGAAAACTTACCCTCGACATTCTTTCATTAACCGCCTCGTTAAATGCCTGGGTGCTTTTTCAGCGTCCCACAGAAACTGCGGGCATAACTCATGATGCGATTGGCGAAATGATGGCGGGATACTTTGCTTTTCAACAGGCCGGCTGCAAAGCGGTAGGTATTGTCGAAAACAGTATATTTGTTCACGCAGGTTCCCCGCATAGGCCTTCAAATCTCACCATGCCGTTCATGATTGATAAAGACGAGGAAAAAATTCAGCACTGGCTTTCGCAGATACGCTTATCATCCCGCTAAATGTTTATTTTGTGTTAAACCTTCTTTTTCGCCTTTTTATCGCTTATAGCAGTCCTAAATTTTTAAAACGCCGTATTCTATGTCGTAGAAAACTGATGTAGTGCGCGTACTGCGCGGAGTAAAAATATGGTTAACACCGATAATAACAACAAAAATCAACAATCGATCTATAACAAAAAAGCACCTTGGGTAGTTCATATCATTGTCTCTATCGTTATCCTCATCATCGCTGGGCTAATAGTGAAAGCGATGTTTTCCAGTAAGCCAGAGGCAAGGAAGTGGGGAGGAAGTCAAGCCGCTCCCACCGTCGCCGTTGATGTCATGGATCTCACTATCGATAATTACGAGGTATGGATTGAGTCTTACGGTACGGCGCAACCGCTCACACAAACCGAACTTGTAGCCGATGTTTCCGGTCGCGTGGTCTCGGTTGCTCCTAACATACGAGCCGGGGCGTCATTTAAAAAAGGTGATGTTCTTGTTCGATTAGAAGACAGGGACTTTCGCATTGAAGTGGATATTGCGAAATCTGCGGTTGCAGAGGCCAACGTAAGCTACCTGCAAGAGCTGGCTGAAGCCGATTTTTCAGCGCAACAGTGGAACAAACAGCCTAAAGGTGAGGCCGCTAAACTTTTAGCATTGCGCAAACCTCAGGTTGCCGCTGCCCAAGCGGCGCTTCGCGCAGCAGAGGCAAGGCTAATGGGCGCCCAGCTAAATCTTGAGCGAACCGTTATCAAAGCGCCTTTCGATGGCATGGTGTTGAGTCAGTCTATCGATGTTGGTCAAGTTGTGACGCCATCACAGACTATCGCGTCTATTTACAGCACCGACGTTGTTGAAGTTAGGTTACCTATTAAAACTGCGGAGTTGGAATACTTTTATCTTGGTGAAAACGCCTCCCAAACTGCTGATAACCCCCGCGTTAGATTATACGGCGACTTAGGCACTAAAACTTATCAGTGGGAAGGCGAGATTGTGCGAAGTGAAGGTGCTTTCGACCCTACCACCCGCATGCTATTTCTTGTGGCTCAGGTAGAAGCCCCTTTTCAAGCTACTCAACAAAGGCCAGCGCTACGAGTAGGTCAATTTTTAAGTGCTCGTATCGAAGGGCAGAAACTCAATGATGTATTTGTCATTCCTCGTCAAGCTGTGTCTCAGAACAATATGGTAAGTGTGGTGGACGAAGGAGTCTTAAGAAAAAGGCCCATCACTCCGTTATGGACCGACGACAAAAACGTGATTGTTTCTGCCACTAATCGTCAAGTTACTGGCAATGCCAGCAATGTGTTAACGCCAAACGATCAGTTAATTCTTACCCCTACAGCCAACATTCCCGATGGCACAAAGGTGAAGTCACTGGCCGATAGCTTGCCAGAGACGTCGTCAGCTAAAAAATCGCTTCAGGCAAAGACTGCTGACAGTGCAAAAAACACTGAACAACAGTAGGAGATGCCAACATGATTGCATGGTTTGCTAAAAATGATGTGGCGGCGAATATCTTACTTGCCGTAATTTTTATCTCAGGGCTGTATGTTGTATCAAACCATATCCCCGTTGACTTGTTTCCCGAATTTGAACAGCGCAGCGTGCGAGTTACCATGTCTCTGCCTGGTGCATCGCCTCAGGAAGTTGAGGAAGGGATCACCATTCGTATAGAAGAGGCTGTTCAAGACTTAGAGGGAATACGAGAACTTAACTCATCAAGCAGTGAGGGCAGTGCATCGGTCACTATCGAAGTTGAGGAAGGATACAACGTACGGGAAGTGCTTGATGATGTAAAAATAAAAGTAGATGCCATCAATAACTTTCCGGTTGATGCTGAGAATTTACTTATTCAAGTTCCCCAATGGCGAAGAGACGCCATTGGGGTAGTGCTGTATGGCGATTACGACCCCATAACGCTGCGCCGATTAGCAGATACAGTGCGTGATGAACTGGCTGCCATTAACGGTATTTCTCAAGTTGAAGTGGGGGGAACCCTTCCTTTTGAAATTTCTATCGAGATCCAAGAATTGGTGCTCAGAAAGTACGATTTAACCTTGGAGCAGGTTGCTACCGTTATTCGTCAAAACGCAACCGATGTGTCAGCAGGTAACCTAAAGACCGAAGGCGGTGATATTTTCATCCGTAGCAGAGGCCAAGCCTATAACGCTGATGAATATGCAAATATTCCTATAGTCACCACGCAAGACGGCACAATGATTAAGTTGGGCGACCTGGCGAATATTGTAGATGCTTTTGAAGAAACGCCGCTTAAAACACGGTTTAACGGAATGCCAGCTGTGGAAGTAGAGGTATTTCGCACCGGTGATGAAAGTATTATTGAAGTTACCCAAGCGGTAAAAGATTACGTAGTAGCAAAACAATCGCAAATGCCTGAAGGGTTAAGTTTAGATTTTTGGCGAGACAGAAGTGAGCCAATTAAAGCCCGTCTTGCAACGTTATCGACTAGTGCTTGGCAGGGGGCGCTATTGGTGATTACCTTACTTGCCCTATTTTTGCGACCGTCGGTGGCGTTTTGGGTGTGTTTAGGCATTCCCATGAGTTTTATGGGGGCGTTCTTACTGATGCCTGTGTTCGACGTTACGCTAAACCTAATGAGCCTATTCGCTTTTATTCTGGTGCTAGGCATAGTGGTGGACGATGCCATCGTGACCGGGGAAAATGTTTACGCCCATTTAGAACGTGGCGAAAACCCTCTCGATGCGGCCATTAAAGGCACGCAAGAAGTTGCGGTACCAGTTACGTTTGGTATTTTGACTACAGCGGCGGCTTTCTTGCCACTCGCTTTTCAAACAGGCAGGGGAAGTTGGTATGCGGCTATTCCGTTTGTCATCATCCCAGTATTGCTGTTTTCATTAATTGAATCGAAATTTATTTTGCCCGCTCACTTAAAACATGTGAAACCCCGTGGCGACAAACCAGCCTCAAAGCTGTCAGAAATTCAAAAGAAGGTTGCTCGCTCTTTAGAAGTTCTTATTGAACGAGCGTATCAACC
The DNA here is from genome assembly GCF_000753865.1 of Alteromonas sp. LOR. Lineage (GTDB taxonomy): Bacteria > Pseudomonadota > Gammaproteobacteria > Enterobacterales > Alteromonadaceae > Alteromonas. Next base: position 118,290 of record NZ_JQFW01000057.1, read on the forward strand.
TGTATTAGCCCGCGCAATGCAGTGGCGCTATGCATCGTGGGTGCTCATGTTTTCAGTGCTGGTGATTATTATTGGTTCTATCGCCAGTGGACAAACCAAGTTTGTTTTCTTCCCAAGAGTTCAAAGTGAGGTGGCAACTGCTACCTTAGTCATGCCTGCGGGAACGGCATTTGAAAGCACGGATCGCATCGTAAAATCTATCACGGGTCATGCTCAAGCGCTTCGCGAGGAGTACCTTGATGAAGATACCGGTGAGTCAGTCATTCGAAATATTTACTCAGTGAGTGGTGGAAGAAATTCCACCACAGGTAGAGTGCAAATTGATTTAGTGCCGCCTGAAAAACGCACGGTAGACGTATCTACACGAGAAGTGGTTAACGAGTGGCGTAAACGCGTTGGCCAAATTGCTGGTGCAGAACAGCTTAACTATCGCGCTGAAATTGGTGGATGGGGCGGCTCGCCCGTGGATGTTGAGCTTAAAGGCAGAGACACCAATGCACTTAACGAGCTTGGTGAAAAGCTGAAAACAAAAATGGCGGAATATGCGGCTGTTTTCGATATCGAAGACTCATTGTCAGATGGTAAAGAAGAACTTCAGCTTGAATTAAAACCCGAAGCTCGACTGCTAGGGTTAGACCTTAATACTGTGGCAAGGCAAGTTAGACAAGCGGTGTTTGGGTTTGAAATTCAGCGCATTCAGCGAGGCCGAGAAGAGGTACGCGTGATGGTGCGTTACCCATTACAAGCTAGGCAGTCTATTGAGACCCTCGAACAAATGATGATCCGCATTGGACCGAACCAAGAAGTGCCACTTTGGCAAGTAGCAGATGTGATCCCCGGGTTTAGCCCAGACAGCATTTTGCGCGTAGATAGACAAAGAACACTTTCAGTTACCGCAGACTTTGATAAAAAGAATGGCGATTTAACCCTTGTGCAAGCAGAGGTAAACGATTGGTTATCTGAGCAGTTAGGTCAGTACCCTGGCGTTAGCTTTGAAATGGCAGGTGAAGCGCGAGACCAAGAAGAGTCGTCTCAAGGGCTAATTGTAGGAGGAGTGGGTCTGGCAATACTGATTTATATTTTGTTAGCCATTCCGTTTAAGTCGTATTCTCAGCCGATAATTGTAATGTCTGTTATACCTTTTGGCCTTGTTGGCGCTGTTATTGGCCACTGGATCATGGGTATGGACTTAACGCTTTTAAGCTTTATGGGCATGCTTGCGCTTTCGGGGGTTGTGGTGAACGACTCATTAGTATTAGTCGACTATATAAATCAAAAGCGTCTTGAAGGCGTAGCCCTTAAAAAAGCGGTTTACGATGCTGGTGGTCGACGCTTCAGGCCCGTACTACTTACATCGCTTACGACTTTCGCGGGGCTGATGCCGCTGTTATTTGAAAAGTCGACTCAGGCTCAGTTTCTTATTCCAATGGCAGTAAGTCTTGGTTTCGGCATTTTGTTCGCGACCGTGATTACTTTATTTATTGTTCCGCTAAACTACCTCATTCTTGAGGATATAAAGCGGTACTTTAGAGGCTACGGTAAAGACATGAAGGGGCTAGTAAAAGGAAAAAACGCACAAAGTTAATTCAATGATATCGCCAGAGACGGGGCTTCAACACGTGTGCAATGCCGTATAGCATGAAAACACGTGTTATTGTAAGCATATTAGCGAGCCCCGTCGCTTTCTTCTCTGCAAGGTGCAAAGCCTGAGCTATTGCCCAAGTTAACGTCTAAACTAACCCCTATGCTCGCGGCTTTACTTCTTACCTTAATACCAGCTTAAAGCTGCTGTTCAGATGCCATAGCTATATCGATAAGTATCTCGATAACTATTTCGGTAACTAAGTCGATAAAGAAAGCGAGAACTCCGCAGAAATTTCACAAAATCTTCTCCCATACTTACGAAAAACCGTCTTTACTGATAAGGTTATTAGTACACGCCTTCCGCGGTGACCATTGCATGGTAAACCCGTTTAACGCAACGCAAAGAGAAGTGGCAGATGAAAATAAGAAGTAAGCTGATAACTGCATTTTTAGTAGCGGTAACCGTTCCTATCATTGTTTTAGTTGTAACAACGACAGTGCAAACCTTTACACAATCTCGCAATTACTTCGTCAATAGTGCATCCCAAGAAATAAAACAAATAGATAATGCGTTTGAATTGTTTTTTGAAGGAATGAAAGAGCACGTTCGCTACCTTTCTGACGACGTGAGAGTAAAGTCAGCGGCAAATACCTCAATTACCAACTACATCAACCGCTCTGCAGACATGACCCCCTTAAGTAACGGGGATATAGAGAGAAACATTTATGAGTTTCACGGTCAGTTTCGAGAAAAGCATCCCAATTTACTGAATGTCTACATGGGAACAGAGACGGGGGGCTTTATTCAATATCCTGCTGAACCTATGACTAATTACGATCCTCGCAAGCGGCCTTGGTACGAGCAAGCAAAGCAAGCGGGGGGGGAGGCGATTATTACCTCACCTTATCAAGGGGTGTCTGGCGGACCGATGATTTCCATTGCCACCACAATAGAGTCTGACAGCGGCAGTGTAATAGGTGTTCAGTCTATTGACGTGACCTTAGATACGCTAACGCGACTGGTTAACGATGTTAAAATTGGCGAGTCGGGATACGTCATTTTAGTTGACGATAATGGTGTGGTACTGGCTGACCCACGCAATAAGAGCAATAACTTTAAAAACGTGAGTGAGTTGCAAAATTTAGCCATGTACAAAGCGTTGCAAACACAAAGAGACAATACGTTTTCTGTCGATACTAAAGAGGGTGAGGTGACGGTTACGAAATACAGCTCTCCTAACTTGAAGTGGCAGTTTATTGGGGTAATCGAAAGTTCGGATATTGAAGCGCCGGCAAGAAATATTGTGACCACCATGATGATTGTACTTGTTGTAATGCTAGTGCTTTGCAGTGTGCTTGGTGTGCTGCTCGCCGATAAAATTGTTGCGCCTATTTTGCATATTAGTCGAAGCTTAAAAGGTATCGCTGACGGAAAAGGAGATTTAACCCAGCGTTTAGACGTTAAAACACGGGATGAAATTGGTGAGCTTGCCAATTACTTTAACCAGTTTATGAACTCTATTGGCGATTTAATCAGTCAAATAAAAGCCCAAGCACAAACGCTACACAGTTCATCTCAAGACTTTAAAGCGGTAGCTGAGTCGCTTAATCAAGCAAGTGAAAAACAGGAACAATCAATAGAGCACACCGCTACTGCCACCAATCAAATGGCCGCGGCAGCGCAAGAAGTAGCCAGAAGCTGTGTATCAACTCAAGATGCGACAGAGCAAACTGATAATGCAAGTCAAAACGGCCGCTCTATCATTAAAGATACAGTGGTGCAGGTTGAGCAATTGATGACATTGATGCGTGATGCATCATCGGCTACTGATGAGCTTGAAAACGAAAGTGGTAATATCAATAAAATTCTTAATGTCATTCGAGATATTGCTGAACAGACAAATTTATTAGCGCTAAACGCCGCCATAGAGTCCGCCAGAGCCGGTGAGCAGGGTAGAGGTTTTGCCGTGGTCGCCGATGAAGTTAGGACCCTTGCAAAGCGCTCACACGGTGCAACAGAAGAAATTGATAGCATGCTCAACAAGCTTGTAGAGCGAACGCGATTTGTATCAGCGAAAATGACGACAAGTCTTGAGCAGTCCGAGCAGGCTACCACGCAGTCAAATGAGGCAAGCGAAACTTTTGAGAAAATTGGGCTGCTGGTGCAGCAAATTATGAATCAAATCACGCAAATTGCCACAGCAGCTGAACAGCAATATCAAGTGTCAGAAGAGATAAGCAAAAACATTGTAGGAATGCAGGCCTCAACCTCAGAAGTTAGCAAGGCGTCACAGGGCCTATCGAACAACGCTGAAAACTTGCTGTCGTTATCTGATGATCTTAACGACCTAGTCGGACAGTTTAAGCTGTAGGGTGGGTACGGTAAAAAGCGATAGATATATATAACTATAATCAATCGTTTATGTGTGCCTTTTGCATTGCATCACGGGATGGTCAGCGTTTACTCTATGTTAATAATTTGTAATAACATAGAGTAAGCGAGAGTCTTATGAATTTTGCAGAATTTGCCGCTTCAAGAAAGAGTGTCCGCGGCTTTACTAAGCAGCCTGTGTCAAAAGCAACCGTAGATTCTATTATCAACGCGGCTAAGTGGGCGCCTTCTTCTTACAATACACAAACGTGGAAGATACACGCTGTTACTGGCGATGTTTTAGATAAAATACGCGAAGGTAATACAGAAAATACCCTTGCGGGAAAGCCTCATAAACGGGATTTTCCCTACAAGGAAGACTACGAAGGTATTCACCGCCAGCGACAAATCGATGTAGCCGTTCAGCTGTTTGATGTCATGGGCATAACTCGCGAAGACAAAGAAAAGCGAATGGACTGGATGATGCGCGGTTTTCGTCAATTCGATGCACCTGTATCGTTAGTGCTGACTTACGACAAAACGCTTGAGCCTGCAGGAATTACTCAGTTCGGTTTAGGCTCTTTGGCTTACGGTATTGTACTGGCCGCGTGGGACTTAGGCTTGGGGTGCGTGATAAACGGCCAGGGCATTATGCAGTCTGACGTAGTGCACAAGCATGCCAATATTCCAGACGATGAAGCCATTATGATTTGTATAGCGCTTGGCTATCCAGATCCTGATTTTCCTGCCAACTCTGTTCGCTCTACCCGCGCAGACAACGCAGATTTTGTGACCTACCACGGTTTTGAGTGAGCGCTAAACAGCTAAGCCGCTAAACAAAATCTACTCATTTTTATCTACTCAACCTTTTCCTGCCGCATGATCATTACAATGATGATAGTGAGTAACAATGCGGTAGGTACCCCCACCATTAAAAACTGCTGTTGACGCACGAAGTACCACGCCAGAGATATCAAAGACACAATTACTGCAGCGGCAAAGCCTAGTTTAAAGAATTTCATAATACTTTCCTGATTTTAATTAATAAGTGTGTACGAAAATACAGTCTAAACATAGTTCTTATTAATGTTTTTTAATATTAGCAGAAATCAGGGTGATGTTCTGATCCCAAAAGTTGTTAATCAATTACCTAATGGTACGTTAAGTAATTGTTAAAATACTCAACGTCAACCTAAACTCAGTGATGAATGTGAGAGAAAAATAATGAAGATAAACTTTAGCTCCATCTCAGAAATGTGTAAAAACGTGGGTAAAGTCGGAATGAAAGGCAAAATGCTCGCCACAGTCGGTTTATTGCTTTTAACTCCAACGATGGCCCACGCGGCCGCCAACCTTGAGCCTGATGATTTCGTTGGAATTTCATTCTGGCTAATTTCCATGGCACTTATGGCCTCAACCGTGTTTTTCCTATGGGAAACACAAGCTGTAACGGCGAAATGGAAAACATCCTTAACCGTGTCGGCGCTAGTAACGTTTATCGCCGCAGTGCACTACTTCTACATGCGAGACGTGTGGGTAGCAACGGGTGAAACACCAACAGTATATCGTTACATAGACTGGTTACTAACAGTGCCACTGCTAATGATTGAATTCTACTTAATATTACGTGCTATTGGCGTAGCAACAGCCGGCATATTCTGGCGCCTGCTTATTGGTACACTAGTCATGCTAATTCCAGGATATCTTGGCGAAGCAGGATATATGGACCTTACGCTCGGCTTCGTAATTGGTATGCTTGGTTGGTTCTACATTTTGTACGAAGTATTCCTTGGTGAAGCAGGTAAAGCAGCAGAAGCCCATGCAAGTGATGCAGTAAAATATGCATATGGCGCAATGCGTTGGGTTGTAACTATCGGTTGGGCAATTTATCCAATCGGCTATGTGATGGGTTACCTAGTGGGTGCTGCAGATGCAGATTCGCTTAACATTATCTATAACTTAGCAGACGTAGTTAACAAAATTGCATTTGGCCTCTTGATTTGGTTCGCCGCAACGAATGAAAGTGACGGCAAACTAAAAAATTAAGAGAACAGGCAGTAGTTAACTAACTGCTGCTTTGCGTTATGCACGCTTGCGCTGCAAAGCAGCGCAAGCGTTACTGCCAAGGGTGTGAAAATGAACAAAAGCAAAACTAAAAGCACCAGTAAAAACAGCCTACAGGTAATGGAGTTATTAGAAAAAGAGCTCTTTTCATCTGTATCAGAAAATTCAGCTGCGTGTTACCACCTCCAAAGCGGAGGTTCGCGAACACGAGCTAAACTTTGCCTTCAAGCTTGCGAGGCATTGTCACTTAACGAGCAAACTGCTTTAACGCTAGCTAGCTGTGTAGAGCTATTACACAATGCTTCGCTGGTTCATGACGATTTGCAAGACAACGACGCACAGCGCCGTGGTCGGGCGTCTGTCTGGAGCCGGTTTGGAAAAGACATCGCGCTGTGCGCAGGTGACTTAATGCTGTCAAAGGCCTACGGCGCTTTGAGCGATATTGAAGACGTTGCAAAACTTCCTGCTTTAATTCGCTGTGTAAGCAACAATGTTTCCAAAACTATCGAAGGTCAGTGCAAGGATATCCATCAACAGGTTAAATCACTTGCCGACTTTGAAATTATCGCAGCAGAGAAATCTGGGCCTCTTCTACAGCTATCTCTAGCGCTACCGCTCGTTGCAGCTAATTATGAAAGCGCAGTCGACAAAGCCAGTGAAGCCATTCGCCAGTTTGCAATAGCCTATCAAATCGCTGATGACATGGATGATTGGCAGGCAGATTTAGCCAATGGTCAGCTCAATGTGGTTAATTTATTGGCCAGAGAATCTGATCACGACCAGGCCATTGAACTGGCTAGAACGCGAGCGCAGTATTTACTTAAACGCTGCGAACTTGAATTGAAAGAATTACCCGCTAATTGTGGCGAGTCTGCGATAAAAGCGTGTCAGCTTTTGTTCAAGACAGTGTGTAGGAGCCAAAATGAATAAAGCAGTAGTCATTGGAGCCGGGTTTGGCGGCATAGCATCGGCCTTGCGTATGAAAGCAAAAGGCTACGACGTTACTTTAGTCGACCGCCAAAATGAATTGGGCGGGCGAGCACGGGTTTTTCGTCGCAACGGCTTTGTTTTTGATGCAGGTCCTACCGTGATTACTGCACCTTTCTTATTCGAAGAGTTATTCGAACTTTTCGGAAAGAAAATTGAAGACTACATAGATATTGTGCCCGTAGAGCCTTGGTATAAATTTGCGTACCCCGATGGCGATACGTTTAACTACGGCGGCACACTTGAAGATACGTTAGAAGAAATTAGGCGTATTTGCCCAGAAGATGAGAACGGCTACCTCGAACTATTAAAAGAATCAGAAGCTATCTTTGATATTGGTTTTAGCCAATTGGCAGATAAACCTTTCCATACACTTTCTAGCATGGTCTCCCAAATTCCCAATCTCGCCAAGCTTCGTTGCTATCGCAACGTGTGGCAGCTAGTGTGCGAACACTTAAAAAGTGAAAAGCTGCGCCAAGCCTTTTCTATTCAGCCTTTGCTGGTTGGCGGCAACCCATTTGACACTACCTGTATTTATAACCTAATCCATTTCTTAGAGAGAAAGTGGGCAATTCATTTTGCTATGGGTGGCACCGGCGCATTAGTTCAGGCGCTAGGCAAGCTGATGGAAGAAGAAGGCATTAACATTCAGCTAAACACCACTATTACGGGTATCGAAACTGAAAATAAGAAAGCCACAAAAGTGCACTGCGAATCGGGTGCCATTGACTGCGATACCCTAGTGTCGAATATCGATCCAAAATACCTTTATTCAAAACTGATTAAAAAAGAAGATCAAAAACTGTCAGCTCGGATAAAAACCAAGCATGCCAAGCTCTCCATGGGACTGTACGTTTTATATTTTGGTACTACCAAAAAATTTGAAGACATAGCTCACCACACCATTTGGTTAGGCAAGCGTTACGAGCCACTTTTAGATGATATCTTTAATAAGAAAGTGTTAGCAGACGATTTTTCCCTATATTTACATCGCCCAACAGCCACAGATCCTAGTATGGCGCCCGAGGGTTGCGATAGCTTTTATGTGTTATCTCCTGTTCCCAACTTGTCATCCGAGACACAATGGGAAGACATTCGTGAAGAGTATGCAGAGAAAATTATAAAGGCTCTCGAATCATCTATCATGCCGGGTCTTAGCGACTGTATTGTTGAACAATTTGACATGACACCTAAAGAATTTTCTGAAGAGTATTTAAGTGTAGAGGGCGCAGGTTTTTCAATTGCTCCCACCCTTACTCAATCGGCGTGGTTTAGATTTCACAACAAATCAGAAGGAATAGAGAATCTTTATCTGTGTGGTGCAGGGACCCATCCTGGGGCAGGGTTACCCGGCGTACTTTCCTCTGCAAAAGTGGTAGAAAGCCTAATTCCTAGCGTGGTGCCTAATAAAACCCATGAAACGGCATCAACAAAAGCACAAGAGGTTAAACCTGTGTCCGTTGCACATTCAACGAATTGCAATGTTACCCAGTCAAGCTTGTCCGCATCTCCCGAATTACAGGGTGGGGGCGTGAATGCAAAATGAAGGGGTGGCATTAGCAACACTCGCTAAACATGGTAAGTCTTTTCGTTTTGCAGGATATTTTTTGCCTGAAGAAAGACTTAATCAGGCCGCCCGTCTTTACGCCTTTTGTCGCTGGGTTGATGATATAGCGGATGAAAGTAGCGACAAACAGCTCGCTAAGACAGAGCTGGAAACTATTCAGCGCGCTATTGAAACCGACACCGTATTATGCGCAAACACGGCAGATTTTCTGTCATTGCAGCGTGAGCTCGGCTTTTCTTCGACGCTTCCTATACAGCTTATAGAGGGGGTGAAACAAGATTTATACACCGTGGATTTTAAAACGCAGGATGACCTTATCAGGTATGCCTACCGGGTAGCAGGCGTAGTGGGGCTAATGATGTGTCCCATTTTAGGCGCTGAAGAGAAAGGGCTGCCTTATGCCACCAACCTCGGCATTGGCATGCAGCTTACCAATATAGCAAGAGACGTTTTTGAAGATGCGCAGATGGGAAGACGATATATTCCCCACAGCTGGTGCGATGTGTCTGCTGAAGATATTGTGGAAAATTCCGTTACTACGCAGCAAAAAGTAATAGATGCCACAAAGCGGTTACTGGCATTGAGTGAGTGTTACTATAATAGTGGTTGGCAAGGATTAAGGTACTTACCTAAAAATAGCAGAAATGCCATTGCCATCGCTGCTTCAGTTTACCGCGAAATAGGCATTAAGCTAGCGGCAAGTCATAACTATGCGTATTGGGAAGGAAGAACGCGGGTAGGGTTACCCAAGAAAGTACTGATTGCCTCTTCTGTAATGGTGAGAGGTGGCTACCCTGTATTTGCTGAAAAGCGTGCACCAAGTATTGATGTGCTTCACGCCTCCATTACCGACCTGCAGCCCGCTAGCATAATTAATGACTAATGATAACGTAGACATTATTATCCGCGGGGCAGGGTTATCAGGCATATCCCTGCTTTTAGCGTTAACAGAACAAGGCTACTCAGGAAACGTATTAGTCGTTGAAAAGCGCGCTAAACCCGAAACACAAAAAACATGGTGTTTCTGGGGCGAGCAAAATATTTCTTCCTCCCTACATCACTTAATTAAACGCCGCTGGTTTTCATGGTCATTCTCAAATGGCCGTCAAGAATATCACCACTGTACACAATCAAATGAACACGCTTACTGCTGCTTACAGGCCGAAGATTTTTATCGATACGCCTTTGACAAGCTCAAAGGCCTGCCCACCATAGAATGGCTATGGAATACCGATAGTGAGTTGATTAATTCTGTAGATGCCAATGCTCATGCCGATACTCATGCCGATACGCAGGCCAGCGCCAATAGTGTTGAGCTAGCGCTGAACGGCCGGCGAGTTTCAGCGTCCTTTGGGTTTGACAGTGCGTGTGGTATTTCTCTGCCAGAAGGTAATACCATTAATCAGTATTTTGTTGGTGCGTGGGTGAAAACGTCCACTCATTCGTTTAACGCAAAAAAGGCCGCACTGATGTCAAACATGACCGCTGATGAAAGCTGTTTTGAGTTCACCTATATTTTACCCTTCGATGCAGACTATGCACTTATTGAGCTAACTCGCTTTTCAATGCGCGATGAATCCCTTGCCGATATGCAGTCTGCCTGTGAGAAAATAGTTAATAATGGTGATTATGGCAATGATGTGGTTATTGAAAAGTGGGAGAAAGGTGTGCTTTCAATGGACACACGAATAGCCCCCGTTAAGGTAGGCAATTGGAATTGTATTGGTGCGCGAGGCAGTATGATTAGAGCGTCGTCTGGGTATGCGTTTTTAACCATTCAGCGTTGGGCGGAAAAAACAGCCCAAAGCCTCTGCAGTGAAAACAAACTATCTCTCGCCAAGCCTATATCGCCGCTATACTCTGCATTAGACTCTCTATTTTTGAAGGTAATGAGAAAAAACATGGCGCTGTCCCCAACGCTCTTCAACGCAATGGCTAAAAATGTGGGTGCTGATGTGTTTGCCCGCTTTATGACAGAGAGCGCTACTTTTTCAGACGTACTGTCTATCATCAAGGCTATGCCGATTAGACCGTTCGTCAAAGCGCTTTTTACCCCTGAGCACTAATGAATACCCATCGGCTTTTTAATTACTTTACGATTTCAAGTATCGTGCTTTGTATAGCCTGGTACGCGGCCTTTCCCATTTCAAATGATGGGATAGGCATAGCGGCTCTCATTGTAATTTTCATCATGGGAATGCCTCATGGTGCACTAGATATCCTTATGCTTAAGTCTTTAAGCAAGCAAGACATGGGAAAATTTCGCTTCAGCTATGCCGTGAAGCTCAGCCTACTTGTTTGCGTGTACACCGTATTAGTGGCGATGGCGTTTTTTGCATGGATGCTGTTGCCAACAGTGTGCCTCTTAGTGTTTTTAACTATTGGGGTTGCCCACTTCAGGCACGACTGGCAGCAAACACGTTCGACACCCGCATGGTGTCTCAGTACCGTGGTGGTGACAGCCCCATCGTTGGTGTACTCACAGCGTCTTGTAGATGTTTTTGAATGGCTTTTTTTACCCGCCTACCATGCGTCTATTATCCCTTTAGGCATGCAGGTGATAGCAGTGCTGTGCATTGCAATTGTATTGGCTTATTGGTTAAAAAACAGTATTGAGACGACAGTTGTTAAGAACATGATTATTGTTGTGATGTGCGCCTGCGTGCTGCCGCCGCTTGTCTTTTTCACGCTGTACTTTTGTATTGTTCACTCTGTTTACCACACAGTGTTAGTGCAAAAAGCAATGCAGATGAATTTCAAAAGTCTGGCTGTTGCCACGCTTATTCCCATGCTAGGAACTGTTGCGATTTTTAGCGTGGCCTATTGGTATTTTATCGAAACAGAAGCGTTGAGTGTGTACTACCCGCTTATCTTTATCGGGCTGTTTGCAGTAACGTGCCCCCATGTGTTGCTCACACACCTTTGTAACCGCAATAGCTAGGCATCATGCGTTGGCTTTTGTTCTCTGGCACTCACAAAGCGCTTTAGTAAATCTGCAAACCAAGCAGTATAGCTGTGTGGGTTTTGTGATAACTCAGCCTTAATGTCTTGTTCGCTTACCCAGCGAGTGGCGCTGACTTCATCAGGGTTAGGTGATAGAGCGACGTCGTTGTCATTGCAATACTGAACGAAAATATGATCGTACTCATGCTCAGTAAGCCCGTTATCTAATGACGCTTTGTATGTCATTGCGCCAACGTACTCAGGGTTAGGTAAATGGGTAACACCTAGCTCTTCAAAAACGCGACGCTTTACCGCACTATCAAGCCTTTCCCCTTCTCGAGGGTGAGAACAACAGGCATTACTCCATTTGCCACCGCTGTGGTATTTATCACTGGCTCTTTGTTGTAGTAAATGTTCAAAGCCGTTTTCGGTTTTTCTCACTAGCATCAGTGAAAAGGCAAGGTGAAGAAGGCCGTGTTGATGAGCTTGGAGTTTCTCACATGTACCAACCATATTGCCCATCGAATTGACTAACACTACTGACTCATTCATAACAATACTCATCTAAAAGAACCTGCCCAATATTTATTAATATATACGGGTGGGGGACAATATGGTTTTACATTAGTTGAAGTAAGTCGGCATGAAGCGCTGCTTTGCAATAGCAGTGATTTTTCTACCGCTTAAATTCAAATTATGTACGAGGAGGTAAGGGCGCTTTATTGATTGGTGTGATGCTTGTGTTTCATCACGCTATTTGTTGCGAAGCTGTGTGTTATCAGGAATTAAGCAATACGTCGAGTTCATGTTTTGGTATGGGCTTGCTCCAAAGGTAGCCTTGTCCAATATCGCAACCAAGCTCAATAAGCTTAGCTTTTGCTGCTTCGTTTTCCACGCCCTCTGCTACAACCTGCATGTCTAAGCTCTTTGCCATATTCATGATGGCAGACACTAAGGTTTCGTGTTTTTGGTCGATGCCGAGAGTAGTGATAAAAATCTTATCAATTTTTAATTTTCCGGCGTTAAACGCTCGCAGGTAGTTTAAGTTGGAATAGCCTGTACCAAAGTCATCAATAGAAAACTGAACGCCAAGCTGTTTAATGTGTTCCAGCTGCTTTCTAATGTTTCCGTGATCATCTGCTAGGATGCTTTCTGTTAGTTCAAGTTCAAGAGATGCGGCAGGCAAGCCACTTTTTTGCAATGCTGACTTAACAATACCGGGCAGTGAATTATCCCTAAACTGTGAAAAATACAGATTTACCGCCACGGATAAATATTTGTTGCCAATACTGTGTTGGTAAGCACAATATTCACAGGCTTCTGTGAGCACAAATGCGCCTAGTTGATTAATGAGTCCGCTGCTTTCGGCAACGGGAATAAATTGGTCGGGGAAAATAAGACTGCCGTCTTCTTGCGGCCATCTTACCAAGGCTTCCATAGCGCACACTTTTCCCGTTTCGAGCGCAATTAAAGGTTGGTAGTACACCGCTAGTTTATTATGTAATACGGCAGGGCGTAATTGCTGTAGTAAGTTAAACAGCACGTCACTGCGCTCATCGAGTGCGGCATTGTAATACTCAAACCGGTTTCGTCCTTTGCGTTTCGACTCGTACATGGCCACATCAGCTTTACGGCAAAGCTGCTTAAACGTCGTTCCATCATCTGGTGCGCAGGCTATTCCTATTGACGCAGAAACTACTATTTTGGCTTCTAATACTTCAAATTCAGTGCTGCACCACGCAATTAGGTTTGTGCAAAGCGCATCGACTTGATTTTTATCGGTTACACCGGCTGACAGCACAATGAATTCATCACCCCCAAAGCGAATGAGGCACTGATCATCGTTTAAATGCTGACTAACGGTTTGCGCAATGTTTTGTAAAAACTTATCGCCTGCAGCGTGGCCTAACGCATCATTAATAGGCTTGAAGTTATCTAAATCAATAAACAGTAGTGCCAATTTAGTCTGGGATGGGTTGTTTTTTTCCAGCATGGTCGAAAAAAGTCGCTCACCACATAAGCGGTTGGGTAAATCTGTAAGGGGATCGTGCAGTGCAAGGTGCTGTACCTGAAGCCGGCTTTCTTCTGCTTTTGTGTTTTCTATTTGCAGTGACTGCAGCAGATTCCTGATGTCTTGTACCAAGATGTACACGCAGAAACCAGTGAATATAAAAAGAATCATGATAAATATGACGTGGGACCACGTCACTGACGGGGCGTGGGGAACCACCACGCCTTCAATAGCCAACCAAGCCAGCAACACACACTGCAATAGCACTGAAGTCAGCGTGGTTAAAAATAGACGTCTATCGCCAAGGATGGCAGAAAAGATGATCACGCTTGGATAGCCCAGCATGGCCAGATCGAATACACCAGCGCCAGTTATCGACAACAGGAACAGCATAAGCGAGATTGATATTAAGAATAGGTAGTTACATAGGTTCGAATATCGCCAAACCGACAAACAGGTAGTAGCCACAAGAGAAAGCAAACCGAATGAAAAAATATAAACTGCAAGCCCACGGGCAAAGAGAAGGGCGATAAATAAACTTACGCTCGCGATAACGCAGGTTTGCACTAACCTTTGTTGTTTCACAAGTATCATCTTACCGCTTGATGTTACTGAAGAGGGCTCTGCTTTTCTATCCAACATGATGATAGTCCTAACCCATATATTGATTAATACAGTAACGGTTAGGGGGCAAAAATCAAGAAAGTAATGCGACCAAAACAGATTATGAGGATTCTGCGGCTAGTATGGATTCTTGAAGACGAGGTAAAAAAGGAAGAGGAAAACAAAGGCTAGGCGGATTAAAAAGAGCACAAACCCGCGCTAATAAGCAGACTCATTTGTTCTACATATTAGCGCGTTATTGATACCTACTCGCTTTATCTACTAGCTTAGGCGTGTGCGCTACTTGTACTAGCGCTTTAGCGCACTTAGCCTAAAACTTGGGAGTTTAAGCGTTAGGCTGCCAGCGTGAGAATTTCTCTTGCCTTTACTAGGTCAATATCGCCGTGCTCACCAAGCGCTGTTAGGCCGTTGCGCTCTAAGTTATCAACCAATCCATCAATGGCTGTTTTATCGATATCATAATCAGATAAGCGAGTTTTGACCTGCATTGTTTCAAAGAAATCTTGAACGGCTTTAATAGTCAAATCTATCGCCTTTTCTTCATTTTGTTCTGAGATATTAAATACGCGCTCACCAAGCTGCAAAATCTTCTCTTTTTTGCTGTCTCGCTGCACATACATTAGTGACGGTAGCACGATAGCTAGCGTTACCGCATGGTCTAAACCGTGAAGTGCCGTCAATTCATGGCCAATCATGTGAGTGCCCCAATCTTGTGGAACGCCTTTGCCAATAAGACCATTCAACGCCATTGTCGCTGACCACATTACGTTAGCTCTTACGTCGTAATCAGTAGGTGTTGCTAGTGACTTAGGACCTTCTTCAATAAGCGTTTGCAAAATGCCTTCTGCAAACCTGTCTTGTAACGGCGCGTTAACTGAGTAGGTAAGGTACTGCTCAATAACGTGCACAAAAGCGTCTACCACACCATTTGATACCTGTCGCATCGGTAGCGAATAGGTAAATTCAGGGTCAAGTACTGCAAATACCGGCTGTACAGACTCAGATGAAAACGCGCGCTTCTGTGAGGTTTCTTTGCGATTTACCACTGAATTACCGTTACTTTCTGAGCCAGTTGCAGGCAGTGTAAGTACGGCACCAATAGGTAATGGATTTTCAAACGGTGCTTCTTTAATTAAGATATCCCAAGGGTCGCCAGCAAAGTTAACCGCAGCAGCGACAAATTTTGCACCGTCGATTACACTTCCGCCACCCACAGCAAGGATAAAGTTAACCTTGTTTTCACGAGCCACCTCAACGGCTTTCATCAGCGTCGAAAATTCCGGGTTTGGCTCAACACCGTGAAACTCTACAACTTCGGCATCGCCAAGTGCTTCTAGGGTTTTATCGTAAATGCCGTTCTTTTTAATCGAGCCACCACCGTAAAGAAATAGCACCTTCGCATTGTGCGGTAAACGAGAGGCTACTTCACTGAGTTGGCCCTTTCCAAAAAGCACTTCTGTTTGATTTTTAAATGTAAAATTAAGCATAGTCAGTTTTTCGTCCTTATTAGTCTTGTTCATTCAGTTGGTTAATAAGCTTTTCAGCGAGTAATTTGTCTGAGAAAGGGTTTTGTCCCGTAATTAGCTCGCGGTCCACAACCACGTGAGGGGCCCACATTTCTTCGTAACTCATTTCGCCGCCAGCGGTGCTCATCGCATCGGAAGGATAGTAAAGTAAGCCTGCATCGGTAAGGGTGCTCTCAAAATACTCTTCTTCAGCTTGTGAGAAAATCGTCATTTCATAACCCGCGTAAATCCAGTCGTCAGCCTCTGCATTGGCTTGGCTTTTAAGCGATGAATTAAACGCTTCAGGGTCGTTTTGTGCGGATAAAAGCGCGATTGGGCCATGGCATATTGCCGCGGTGGGCTTTTCTGCATTATGAAAATAGCTCAAAATTTTACCCACTTCAGGGTTGTTGGCTAAGTCGATAAGTGGGGCGTGGCCGCCAGGAATAAACACGCCCTTGTAGTTATTTAAACCTGCATCGATGACTTCTGAAAGCGATAGGGTATCGTCAATGCCATCAATAGAGGCAACAAAGCGTTGTATTTGCTCCATGTAGGCACTGTCACCGCCAAAATACTGCGGGATCACCGATTTACTGTCTACGGCGGGCGCATTGCCTTTCGGCGTGGCTAATACCAGAGTGTAACCGGCGTCGACCAGTGCTTTTGCGGGTACGCCAAATTCATTTAAATAATAACCCGTTGGCTCAGTTTTACCTTCTGTAAGCTGCATTCTATCTTCGCTTGATAGCAGTACCAGTACCTCGCCTTTGGTATTAGTCTGACTTTCATGACCTTCACCGCTTCCGTGCCCGTGACTGAAAGCGCTCAGCGATAGCGATGATGATGAGATAAGTAATAATATCGGTAGTGTCTTGTTCACAAAAAATCCTTATTGATTTAAGCCAATTGCTTCAATGGGCTACATCTTACGGAGGTTTAATTGGCACGAGAAGTCAGATAAGTTAGTATCAGCCATCAATAATCTGATGGGTAGGTCGATGTCATATCTTACGCAGTTAAAAACCTTTGTTGAAGTGTATCGCAGTGGCAACATTACTCGAGCCGCATCGAGGCTACATATGTCACAGCCTGCAGTTACATCGCATATTCAAGCAATGGAGTCCATTGTGGGGAAGGAGCTGTTTGTTCGAAAAGCGAGAGGCGTGGAGCCAACCCCAATTGCCGATGATTTGGCGCTTCAAGTATCTAGTCACATCGACATTCTTGAGCAAAAAGTGGCGTCCATTCGAAGTCGAGCTTCTACAGATCACGGTACACTGCACCTTGCTGGGCCTGCTGAATACCTCAGCTCTGTGGCGGGGCCAACACTTGCCAATCTGCTGCAGGCCGATAGAGTCAACCTGGTTGTCCATACCGGCAATAAAACAGATATCTATGGCCTGTTAAAAAACGACGTGGCCGAGCTTGCTATTACCGGTTCAGAGCCAGAATCGACTATGTATGAATATCAAAAACTGGATAAAGAGCGACTAATCCTTGTTATGAACCGAGTTCAGGGCAAGTTGATAGGAGAGCGCGAGGTTACAGCTTCTCTATTAAATACGCATAAAGTGGTCGCTTACGATGAACAACTTCCCCTTATTCGCCGCTACTTTGCTGATGTGTTTAATGCTAAATGCGACTCGCCTGTGGCAGCTATTTGTCCAGATATAAGAGCTATCGCGTCTATTGTTACGTCTGGGGTTGGTTATTCAGTATTGCCCGATTACCTTTGCAAGCAAGGCATAAAGCAGGGTGAGCTTATTCAGCTGGGCAAGCCTGGTCCAGAGAATGATTTATACTTAGTGTGGAAAAAGGGCGCACTTTCTAACCCGAGAGTAGATTTTGCTAAGGACGTTATCACTGCATTTACTAACTTAAATTACCTTGCCGAATATCCAAGCTAGAACGAGGGCTAGTACGAGGGTGAAAGACTCAAAACGCAGTACAGGGGGCACTGTACTGCGCATTTCTTTTAAACTGAACAGGCGAGTTAATCGAACCAAAAGCTAGAACGTGCCTACAATTTTTACTGAGCCATCAACTTTGCTCTCATCAATGAAGCCGATAGTGTTCGGGTTTGTAGCAACGAGCGTTAGCATTTCATCTTCGTTTGAAATCATTTCAGGCGGCGTCCCTCGACCCGTGAACACAAGTTTTGACCAAAAGGCTGAGTATTGAGATTCAGACTTTCCAAGTACGTCTTTGTTAAATGTATCTCGAAGTCCATTACCTGTTTCAAACGTAAGGGGGATAGCTCTGCTCCCATCAGGAAACGCCTTTGATTTACCAAGATAAATGCGTTTCACCATTTCAACGTCAATGCCCGAAGCATTGTTGGCATTAATGATGATAGCCGTGCTAGCAAATACAGGCGTTGAAAGCAAAAGACACAGTGCGAAAATAAATTTCATGAAGGTTACCTTTAATCGTTGTAAATAAATCCGTTATAGAACGCTCGTCATTCAGATGGTCTGAAAACAGTTTAGCCAATAAAGGAAAGAAACAGTGAGTCGTGTTTACGTCTGTTAAAGTATAGCTGAAAATAACACCATGCTGCGATTGTACAATGGTAGCAAAACGTAGAATGAGTATTGGCGAGGTATTGATGGCAAAACCCCGAAAAAAAGCCCCGGAAAAAACCGTTCAGATCTATTGTGCTAAGTGTAAAACCTTACTCTATAAATACAAAAAAGGCGGTAAAGGGGCGTTGGTTAAGTGTTTCAAAGAGCGAATAGTTGAGGACTTCACAAAAGAAGAGGGCATATGCCCTAACTGCGAACAGCAATTTGCACGAGATGCATTAATTCGAGGAACTCCTTCTCTAAAAATGATTGGCGGTAAGGTGAATATGAAGTAAATGATAAAAAAATTTGCTCTATGGAAAAAGTTACCTAAATTTAAGTATATGGAGTGCGTTAACTAGGGAAGGTGCCTGAATAACAATAATTAGCAAATAGCATTAACAACCTTCATGAGCGAGCGAAAATTGTATGTCGATCCAGCGTAAGTTTTTATTAGCAATTAGTTCTGTCATCGCCTTATTAGCCTTGGTCATCGCAATTATCACAGTAGTCACCACGTCTTCCAGTGTCGTAAAGCAGATAGAAACGCAAAAACAAAACACAGCAGACAGGCTCGTTAATATTCTCACCGTTACTGACGCTATTGTACTGGAGCGAGTAAAAAGCAGTATGTCGCTGCTCAAGCAGCGAGGCGAAGCGCTGGGCGTTCCTAGTCATGGTGGGGTTGTCACCGTAAAAGACACACCAGCTCAACAATTATTTCTCGGTTCTCAAGCGCAAGCTAACGACTTTTCATTGGTAGACGGGTTGACTGACGTAATGGGCGGTACCGCCACCTTATTCAGTAAAACGGGCAATGATTATATTCGGGTCAGTACCAACGTTATTAAAAACGGTGCGCGAGCTATCGGTACTAAGCTCGCTCCATCCGGTAAGGCTATAAAACAAATAGAGCAACAACAGGCCTATTATGGTGCGGTAGATATTCTAGGTAGCCCTTATCTCACTGGCTATGAGCCCATGTTCAACGCCCAAGGCCGTGTTATTGGCATATGGTATGTAGGTTATTCTGCAGATCTAAACGTGCTCGAGGATGCAATTAAGAAAAGCCACCTTCTTGATGAAGGCTTCGTCGCCTTGAGAGATGGTAAGGGCAATATTCGCATGCACTCGTCTCATGTCAATGAGCAAACAGTGCAGTCTGCACTCAGTAATAGTGATAAATGGTCGACAACGATCGTGCCTTTTAAAGCGTGGGGCTACGATATTATTTTGGTCGCGTCGGAAAGTGAAAAATCGTCGCTCATAAGCGCGGCTGTTTTTGCGGTGATTGCAAAAGTACTGGTGGCCAGTGCAGGTGTACTTATTACGATATGGTTGCTCGTTAAATACATAGTGGGTAGGCCCCTTGAGGAATTTATTGCGGTGGTAACAAACTTAACCTCTGGCGAAGGCGACCTTACTTTTAGGTTTGAAGGCAAAAGGGGTGATGAGTTTGGGCAAATGGCTAGAGCCTTTAATCAACTATTAGGCCAGCTTCAAGAGACATTGCAAAACGTAGATGCCACAACCGGCGGTATGCTGACTAAATCACAGATGCTTAACAAAACCGCAGAGCAGTCTAGCGAGTCAGTGTCGTTACTTTCTTTAGAAACCGATAAAATTGATTCTGCCATCGTTCTCCTGCAAGAAAATACTGACAACGTCTCTGCCAGTATTACCAGTTCCAGTGAAGCTGCCACAGCCGCAGATAGCGACACCAGAACCAGCGTAAGCGTGCTTGCGCAAACTATCGATGATATTCAAGCCCAGGCTAATGATGTTGATGAGTCAGTTAAAGTCATTGATGAGTTAGCGCAAGCCAGTGAAGAAATTAGCGGCGTGATGGAAGTGATACGCAATATTGCCGAGCAGACAAACTTGCTGGCATTAAACGCGGCAATTGAAGCGGCTAGGGCGGGTGAGCAAGGACGAGGCTTTGCTGTTGTAGCTGATGAAGTTCGCTCTTTGGCAAGCAGAACGCAGTCATCGACAGAAGAAATTCGCATTACGATTGAACGTTTACAACAAGGTAGCAGAGAAGCCGCATCAAAAATGAATCGCAATAAAGATACGGCTTATAATACCCTTGAAGTCACTAAAAATGCAGGAGTCTCACTGGAACAAGCACTAGGTGCAGTGGCTCGAATTACTCGATTAAACCAAGAGGCCTCGCATACTGCACAAGGGCAAAAGGAGGTGGCAAGAAACGTTATTCAAGGGGTTGAGAGTATTAAGGCCGTTGGTGATGCCAATCGAAACTATGCCACCGAGGTGGCAATAAGCTGCAATGAGTTGGTTGATCAAATTAAACAAATGCAAGCGCAGCTTAGGCGCTACCGTTTCTAAGGAGAGGCCGCTAAGGCCTTTTCAATTAAGCCATTGACTCAATCAACTATTTGCGACGAATCTACCAATTGTCAGGCTTGAAACGAACGGTAACAATTTCATTATTGATTATGACAGCTTGGCATTGCCGTAGTCCTTGTTCCCTTTTATTCTATGCAGTGGAAAAAACATTGCAGCGGCGATATCGCACTGCTTCACACATGGAATAATTATAATGAAACGAATAACTGCGCTGTTTAATACGGCAGCGGTGCTGCTCACATTAAACATGCTATTGAGCAGTTTTGCTAACGCAGTCGATGTTGAGTATCGTCTGCCATCGTCAGTAAGCCCCACCTTTCAACGTATTCACTTAAATGTCGACCCGGATAAACCATCGTACTCGGGGACGACGGAGATTGACGTTGTTGTCAATTCACCGACTCAAAAAGTAGGTTTTTATCAGCACGATCTATCCATTACGTCTGCTGCGTTAGTCAACGCTGAGCAATCGTTGTCGCTAAGCGTTATGGAAAGTGACTATGATATTAATTGGGGGACGGCTGAGAACGTTATCAAGCCTGGCAACTACACGCTTAAAATTGCGTTTGAAGGCAATGTAAACACGTCGTCAGACGGCATGTACCTGTCTCGTTTTGAAGAAAACAATTATATCTTTACCCAGTTTGAAGACATGCACGCTAGAAAAGCGTTTCCAAGCTTTGATGAGCCTATTTTTAAAATTCCATATCAAATGACCATTAGCGCGCCTGCCCATCAGGTAGTGGTATCAAATACGCCTGTGCTTGAAGAGTCGGTAAGCGGTGGTTTGAAAACCGTTCAGTTTGAAAAAACAAAGCCTATGCCGACCTACCTTATCGCTTACACAGTAGGCCCATTTGATAGCACTGAGATGACAGGGTTGTCTGTGCCAGGTCGTATTTATGTGCCAAAAGGCTATATCGACAAAACGAAGTTTGTTATCAAGCACACCCCAGAAATACTGACGTCTTTAGAAGATTTCTTTGGCATCAAATATCCATACAAAAAAATGGATTTTGTGGCTGTACCTAACTTCACACATGGCGCTATGGAAAATGTGGGTCTAATTACCTATCGCGATAGCCTATTGCTTTTAGCTGATAACCCAAGTGTTACTGAGCGCTCTGGCCCACTTAATGTGATTGCGCACGAACTTGCCCACCAATGGTTTGGCAATTTAGTGACCATGGCCTGGTGGGACGACCTGTGGCTAAACGAAGCGTTTGCTTCATGGGCTGCAAGTCACACAATGAAGACGTTATATCCTGAGTTAAACTATGCGGATCGCCTTGTTCAAGAAGGCGCTTTTGGTGCAGATGCAAGCCCAACGGTAAAGCCCGTGAAAAAAGTAGTGAAACGTCAGCCTGACGTTATGGATGGTTTGGGGCTTAATTACTCAAAAGGCGAATCAATTTTGCAAATGATTGAGTCGCTAATCGGTACCGACAGCTTCCGTGAGGGCGTGCGTAATTACATGAAAACCCATTCATGGGGTAATACGGTAGCTGATGATTTGTGGCGAGCGCTTGATGGCGTATCCGACTTTAATTTAAGTGCAATGATGAAAGCCTATTTAGAACAGCCAGGCTACCCCATCATTCATATTACAGAAGGCGGTAAAGTCACTCAGTCTCGCTTCCATTTTGCTGGTGCATCGGTAGAAGAAAAAACGTGGGCCATACCGCTTAAGTTGACCTACCAGCAAAACGGCGAAATGAAAAGTGAGGTTGTGTTTATCGACAAAACCACTACAACGCTTCCTCAGCTAGCTGAGGCTGACTGGGTGTATCCTAATGACAATGCCACAGGCTATTTTCGCTGGTCTGTCTCGCCTGCGCAGTTAGACAATTTACTGGCAAATATTGAGGTACTGAACAAGCGTGAAAAGAAAAACGTGTTGTATAACTACCAAGCGCTGTTAAATGCTGATGAGGTTGGTGTTGATAGTGTGATGAAAGTACTCAATGCATTAAGTGCTGACGAAGACCCTGCCGTTATTCGCGCAGCTGTAGGTGTACTGCAAGAATTTGATTACTTAGTCAATGATAGCAATCGCGATGCGTATGCTACCTTGCTTACTAAAAATTATATGCCGCTATTAGATTCACTGAGCCTTACTCAGGCAGATGATGATTCGACAGACATTATTCGCCTTCGCAACCAGCTGTATGGCTTTCTAGGTATGTATGCCGATAGCGATAGCTTGGTTGAGAAGAGTAACGTGCTCGCTAAAAAGTACATCGACGATACAACAAGTGTTTCTTCTGGCCTTGCCGGAACTGCCCTTGCTATTGCGACAAAAAATAGTGCAGATAAAGATAACGCCAAATGGTTTAACGATGTGGTAAGTGCATTTAAAAAAGCGCAGTTGCCAAACGTAAAAAGTACGCTGATTTATTCCATGCGTTTTGACGACAAGGAATCTGTATTCAAGATGTTAGACTTGGCATTAACCAATGAGATAACACCAGCAAACACCATGTATATGGTTGCTCGGGTGGCAAGAAATCTTGATGATCATACCTTGTTGTATCAGTGGCTTCATAATAACGCTGACGCCTTGATTAAGAAGATGCCAGACTATCACGTAGCGCGCATGCCTGAATTTGTGTCTTTAAGCTGCTCTGAAACAAACCTTGCCATGGCGGACACGTTTTATAGCAAGATTCAAGACCGTTACGAAGGTATGTCGCGAGGTGTTGAAATTATGCAAGACGAATCTCAACAGTGCCTTCGCTTAAAAACAGCGTTTCAAAGTGACTTTGATAAGTTTCTTGCTAATTACGCCAAGTAGCTATATCAGAAATACATAGCAGGCAGCGCTGTTTGCTAGCAGTTAGAAAAAAGCACCGAAAGGTGCTTTTTTATTGCACGTGCCGACATGATGTCAGTCACACACTAACCGATTTACACTAACCGTCTCACACTAACCGTCTCACACTAACCGTCTCACACTAACCGTCTCACACTAACCGACCCGCAAAAACCAACTCACAGTAAACACTCATTGCGAATACCCTGCCTGATTAAAGTTTATATTTACACGCGGCTTAAAATGAACCACACTGGCTAAAAGAACACGTTTCTTACAGCGGTTAGCCCGTAACGCTTATTTTGTAATCTCTATTGTGAATGCGTTAACAAATAGCTTTGCCTGTAAAAATACTCTGTCGAAAATAATGAGGCGCTTTAATGCTAGATACCATCTCTTTTTCACAACGCCAGCGACTGGCTTACATCGATTTTTGCCTCTTATTTAAAGGCGCTATTCATCGACAAGACCTTATTAAGCGCTTCGAAGTGGGGCTGTCTGCCGGCTCTCGAGACTTTACGTTGTACAAAGAGTTAGCGCCTGACAACTTGGTGTATTCAGCGCAAGAAAAGCGGTATTTTCAAACAGAATCCTTTTTGCCACTCTTCGAGCACGATGCTAGGCGTACGTTAGTCAAATTAGCCAATGATATTTCAGATGGCTTTGATGCCATCGGCGATATTCATTTTCCCGTTGAAAGCGCGTCGTCCCTTAACGTGCCGGATATATTTGTTGTGGCTAAAGTAGTGCAAGCTATTGTGAATCAAAAAGCCATGAGCGTGATTTATACGTCGCTTAGTAGCGGCTCAGGCGCGCGAGAGCTGGTTCCACATAGTATTGTTGATAACGGGCAGCGGTGGCATGTTCGCGCATTTGATAGAAAGTCTCAGAGTTTTCGAGACTTTGTATTAACCCGGATTAGCAAGGTGACGGTTAAAGATACACCTGATGAAAGTGAACTCAAAACCTGTGACGAGGCGTGGCAAAGAATGATACCCCTTGAAATTGTTCCTCACCCTAAAAATATTAAATACCCTACAGCGATAGAGCTAGACTACGCCATGGAAGAGGGCGTATTGGTACTTCAAGTACGTGCTGCAATGGCGGGGTATTTGCTCAGAAGGTGGAACGTGGATTGCACTAAATTAGCCAGTCTGCGAACGGGTGAGTACCAATTGTGGCTGAAAAATCAGGCAAGCTTGGCAAATACAGACAACCTTGCTATTGCACCGGGCTATACCAGTGAGGAAGTTGAGTATCAGTAACATGATGCTGACGATTACGCTATTGTTCTAGCTGATGTGCAAGCCAGAGCAATAGCTATAATGCTAAGAATAAAACTCTGGTAAAGGTGCAATGGGTTAATGGGTTAATGTTAAGCATTAAGGCTAGGTCATTCACCTAGGTACTTTTTGATGCAGGTAATTAAGGTGTCTTTGTCTATAGGTTTGGTAAGAAAGTCGTTCATGCCAGCCGCCAAACACTCCTCTTTATCCTCGGTGAATGCGTTCGCTGTTAACGCAATAATGGGTGTTTTTAAGTCTAAAGTGGCTCGAATAGATATGGAAGATTCAATACCACTCATCACCGGCATATTGCAATCCATGAGAATGAGGTCGAAGGTGTGCTTAATACAGGCCTCAAGGGCGTCTTGTCCATTTTTAACGTGTAATATAATAAAATTTTCTTGCTGTAAAAGTGCTTTGACAATTTCCGCGTTAATCTCATTGTCTTCCGCTAACAGAATGCGCTTTTTCTTTCCCTTAGCTTTTGGCGTTTCAGCAACAGAATAAGAACTGGCAAGTAATTTACGCAAATCTTGTTCTATTTCACGTCTATTGATGGGCTTAGTGTGTGAGCGCCATATCACTTCCGTTAGCGTGTTTTGACCGTTTAGCCTCTCTAATTCCGCAGATACTACAATTATCTTTGGAAGGACACTGTGCTTACTGTGTTTCAATTGGTCAATAAGGTCTAAACCACTTACGTCCGGCATCGCTAAATCAACAATAATAGCGTCGTAGTCAAAAGGCGTGTGGTTTAAAAAGTCGCTGGCCGAAGAATAGCAGGTACCTTCAATATGCAGAGAAGCCAAAATATGGGCCAGATATTCTCTACTAGTTTGTAAGTCGTCAATAATAGCGCAGCGAACATCAGATTTTGACTGAACAGGCATAGAAGGTAAACGGGCCTCCTGTGTGTTCATAGTAAATGAAAAGGTCGTCCCTTTTCCTACCGCTGAGTGCACGCTTATGTCGCCACCCATCAGCAGCGACAGCTGTTTTGCGATGCTTAAACCAAGCCCCGTTCCGCCAAACTGGCGGGTAGTGGTTTGGTCGGCTTGTTCAAACTTTTGAAAAATTTTGTCAATGACACCTTCTTCTATGCCAATCCCAGTATCGATAATATCAAACGTGAGTAAAAGTGAATCGCCCGACATGGCGTGACTCACATTCAATGAAACGCTGCCGGATGGGGTAAACTTAATTGCGTTGCTTAGCAAATTATGCAGAATTTGTGAGATACGAGTCACGTCGCCTTCTATAATGGGGGGAAGGCTTGCCTCTTTATGGTAATAAAACTCGAGCCCTTTCTTTTGGCAAAAAACACGTTGCAACGATACGACGTCATCTAACACTTGAAGCAAGTCGACAGGCACTTTTTCTATTTTAATTTTGTTTGCTTCAATTTTTGAAATATCGAGAATGTCGTTGATAAGAGAGAGTAGCTGCCTACCTGAAATCTTCGCTTTTTTAAGGTAGATATTGCTTTTACTAGGCGTATCAATGGCAAGTTCAATCATCCCAAAAAGCCCATTCATCGGCGTTCGCAGTTCATGGCTCATACTAGATAGAAAGTCTGATTTCGCTTGGCTTGCCCGCTTCGCTTTTTCTGCTTCTTCCATAGCCACGTTTTTTAGTTTAGTGAGACGGGCTAACGAACGACGTATTTGCTTTTCCATTGGCGTAAAAACAAATACCGCCTCAATAACAAGTAGTAGTAACGTTATTAGCCAAAGATACAGCGCAAAATTTTCTGCATTGTTCACGCGGGCGCTGGCCTCGTCTTCAAATAAGGTGACAGCCATATCTAAGTGCTTAAGAAGTTGTGTGGAATCTGCAATTATCGAAGATAACGCAGACGGTTGAACTGATGCGTTTAGCAAAGATGTTGTGGGGCATTCTCTATTGCTTTCACTGACTTCACTCATTGCATTGCTTGTACTAGATGCACTCGCAAGTTTGTTTCTGCCGCTTTTTACATAGGTATTAACGGCTTTATCGAGGTTTACATCCCCAAAATACAAGTCTTTGTGGGCGGCTGATAAATTATCAAGGGCGATGAGTTTTGCATGGTTACTTTCGAGCTTATCTAATGAGGAGGCTAAATAGCTTTTGGTTTGCGTGCTGGCACATAAATTAGTGGATGACTGCAACAACGCAATTCTTTGAGAAAGCATTCGCTGCTGGCCAGCGATATTGATTATTTCTGCATCTTGACGCTGATCGTTCAATAAATCGTTAAGGATAAAAAAGGATAGAGACACTGCTGTGGCAGTAAGCAATAGGGCAAAGATGTACTGAGACTTTATGGTCATTACAAACGCATCTGGCAAACCTTGTCTAGTAATGTAATAGACACACTTTTGATAAGCAATATATCAGCTAGTTAACTTTATCAAGCAGTGATAAAATTTTAAGAAGAGCTTTAGGTCGGTGCTTATCCAGATACTTGCGCCAATGAAGAGGCAGCATAATGAGAACGCTGTGAAGCGCTAGGTTTACGTTGAATATTGTGGGCGATAAAAAGTGAGGTGGCTTCTTGAGCGGCTAACGCTTCATTTGAGCGCTTCTTTACCACGGACCCTTCCTGATCTGCCTCATCAATTGGTTCTAAGGCTTTTTCACTTTCTGTTATCTCTTCTTCGTTCGGCAAGCGAGTGACATGAATATTGCTAGTTTCAAAATCGTTATTTATTAATCCCTTTTCGGCGTAGCTATTAAGAATATCTTTGCGCGGAAAGAAGCCCCACTTTTCACGGAAAAGCTGTGCGTTATGGACAAAGTCTAATAAATGATTAACTGGGCATCGCGTGAGATCGCGAACCGGAGAAAAAACCATCGAAGGAGAGTCGGTAAGAGTCAGTCCAACTTCTCGACACTGTGCGAAGAAGTCTTCGTCATTTAACCCGTAACCGTCGAAGGTTTCATCGAAGCCGCCGGTTTTTTCAAAGTCTGTCTTACGTATAAAAAACATTGCAGAAGCAGTGCTATCGTTACTAAATTTTCCATGATTATCATCCTTTTTATTTGCTGACTCTGTATCGTGTTTTAGGCTCACTGTTGGCAAATTATTGCTCGTTGAAAGTCCGCTTTGCTGAGAGTTGTGATGCAGAGGGACGCTGGTTTGTGTTACAGGAACAGATTTATGAACATGTATTTCGCTTTTGGTATTTAAAAGTATTGAGTAGTGTTGATGGCGAGAAGTAATCGGTATGCGACACACCGGAGCCCTCATGACTGATGAAGGAGCGAGTGCTGATTTGACTTCTTCAAAACATGAGGGAGAAAAAATTGTGTCAACACTGATGTAAGCCAATAGCTCGTTTTTCGCTTCAAACAGCCCTTTATTTCTTGCCTTAGCAATGGGAAGCTCTTTCTGATTCACAAATTTATGTTCAATGTTGAATTTGCCACTGGTGATAAGTGACAAGTCAGAAGGTGGTGTCATCCAAACAATGAGTAATTCATTAGGAGTAGTGCTGCAAGCTTCAAGCTGATTAATGAGATTACAAAGCTTTTCAGTTCTGTTTTTCACTATTGTTATCACGCTTATTGGTGCACTCATTTTAAATATCCCTTTTCCATCACTATAAGAGGAGGCGTGTTGTAGATAAGAGAATGCACAACACTGTGCCTTATACTTTTGTCTACAATAATTCGTTCTTGTTTTCAGTTAAGCAATAGTCGAACCAGTTTTTAAGGTGCTGTTTTATATGTAATTATTTAATATTTAACCCAAGGGGAAGAAACGCGATACGTATTTTTACAAATGAGAAGGAAAAATTTACAGGCAGGCAACATTAGGGGGCTTTTTCTTTTTTGAGACGAATAATGCTATGCGACCGAAGGGTTATTTGCTAATCTGACATCAATGCTTAAGTAATTATTTTTCAACAACTTATTTGTAATCTTTCTTTATGCCGTAGGTATAGAACACAACCGTGGTATTGATGAAGATAGAATGTTTAAGCCTTTAACCATGTCTCGCACGTAATAGTGTTGGTTCATTTTTTTATTTTATCGATGGTGGTTATTCTTGTGTCATCTCAGTCTTCCGTAGAACTTCGACATTACGACAAACAAACGTTGCGCCTTGTAGACGTTATTTCAGGTATTTCTCCTAATGCTATGCGCAGAGTGTTTGGTGGCTGGATTTTTTTTGCTGCAGTTGTTGCAGTAATCGTGGTTGTAGCGCCAGATCTGAGCCTTCAATTTGTTTGTCTAACGCTTTTTGTATTAGTTGCTTTTACGCTAATTATGTTTGGTCAGAGTCGTATTTCTGAAGGGTGGCCGGCAATTATTAGCGACGATAACGTTATAGGAGTGGTACGGGATCCGGTTAAGAGAGAATACATATGCGTAGACAAATCATTAATCGTGGATGCCATACCTACCTTAATTAAGCCAAATAAAAAAGCGGTTGAAATTCAGCTGCGTGAAGATCAGTTAACCGATGACGATATTGAAGTATTAAATCAGGCGGTGTGGCCACGAGAGGGCAAGTTGGTAGGCTTAGCTCACTTTAAGCGTCGTGAGGATGCCTGCGAGAGCGTAATGTGGTGCGCTACCAAATCGCTTTCCTCAAAGGGATAAGCAAAGAAGCGCAACATCAAGAAATGGACTTCGGCAGCATTTTCGCTTTATTGAATAAAAATGATGATTGAGCCCCCTCTTTGAGGGGGCTGTTTTGTAAGGTAAAAAGTGTTGGGTGAGTTCTGTGTTTGATTATTTAAGAACGAGTTCTGTGTAAAGTGGATAATGATCTGAACCAATATCAGAAAGTCTTTCAAGGTCTACTAGCGCAAAATGTGAAGAGTGAAAAACGTGGTCTAGAGGCCATTTTATTAATGGATAGTGCGCGTGAAACGTATTGTAGAAGCCTCGTCCTTCCCGTGGGTCTAAAAGTCCGCTTATCTTCTTAAATTTACGTGTGGTTGGCGACCACGCCACATCATTTAAATCTCCCGCGACAATAATTGGTCCAGAGGTTTGTGCCACTTCCTGTCCCACAATATTGAGTTCAATATCTCTTGGTCGAGCGTATTCATTTTCGGTAGGACTAGGAGGTTTAGGGTGGAGGAACTGAAGCGTAACGCGTTCACCGTCTATCATTATAGTTATCTTCACAGAGGGGACATCGTCCTCCACCAAAAAGCGAAGCGTGTGCTCTACAAATTCA
The DNA here is from genome assembly GCF_000753865.1 of Alteromonas sp. LOR. Lineage (GTDB taxonomy): Bacteria > Pseudomonadota > Gammaproteobacteria > Enterobacterales > Alteromonadaceae > Alteromonas. The sequence goes on from NZ_JQFW01000057.1 coordinate 148,157, forward strand.
TATTTGCTATACAAGTGCATACCGTAAAGATTTTCCAAGGAGCAGAACTGCGTGAAAGGATAGTCTTTTTCAATAGGCTTTAGTGCGCGCTCCCATTTTTCGTTAGATTCCAGGGTAACTACAAAGTCTGGTTTCTTAGTATGTATATGCTCTATTAGCTTGTGATAATTGCTGTTAGGCATATAAACGTTACTCGAAAGAATGCTTATAATCCGCTCCTTTTGAGGATTAACATCTTTGTTTACCTCTTTACGGTAAAACGGAGTGTAGGGGAGGATCCAAATAGCCTGATAAAGTAGACTGATACTCAATCCGGATACCAACGTAACCAATAACCAAGGTGGAAGTGAGAGTCCGTTGTAGCAGAGTAGTGTGATAAGCGTTACTGCAATCAACACCGCAAGTTGTAATCGCGGAAACTCCCACACTCTTACTAACCAGTGTGAAGATGGCAGCAAGGGAACAGCGCTAACTGTTATAAAAAACATTGAAAGTGATACAAGAAAAATGTCCATTAAATATCCGTATAAATTGCATGTCACAAAAGATGAAACTCTTATCGTGCGACTATTGTGCTGTGGAAGTACGCTAAGCGTGATGGTAGTAGTAAAACAGTGTTAAGTGAAATTACTGTAATGGCTTAATCATGAAAGTACAACTGTGGTTAATCTTACTCTGTAATTATTGATTACCGTGAACGTTATGAGTTACGCCTACCTATTTTCACTTATCTCGAGTTTCTAAGAGAATACATAACATTTGAAATGGTTTTTTAGCCTCTCCATATACAAAGCTTAAATCTAAATGAGAATCAGTAAAAATTGCCTGAAACCAAGCAAACTTTGCAAGGTAGCTATTCTTCTTTTTTGATATTTTGATAAAATCACATATATATTAGTAGCTTACGACTTTGGCACACATTTGGCTTTATTATTTGTGAGTTTCAACAAAGGAGAAATGTTATGAAACGTACAATACTATCTATTATTGTTGCTACATCATTGTCTACAGCTGCAGTTGCAGGCGATATGAATTCAGACAGCCATACAGATAACGCATGGGAAAAGGGTGCCAAAGACGCATGGATTGACGGCAAAGCAGAAGCTACGCTGCTGTTCAATGGTAACCTAGATTCTTTTGATATTAATACCGATGTAAAAAATGGCGACGTTATTTTAACCGGTAAAGTAGATAATTCAGTTGACAAAAAGCTTGCTGAAGAACTTGTGGCTAATATCGACGGTGTTATGTCGGTAGATAACAAGCTCACAGTCGTCGAAAGCGAAGACATGGATTCAATGACATCTGGTATGTCTGACGATCTTGAAGACGGCGTAAATGAAGGTACAAGCGAATTGACCGATGCGAAAATTGCAACTGTCATTAAGACGCGATTACTTATGGATTCTGATATTTCGGGTTTCGACATTGACGTAGACGTTGAGAACGGTAACGTTGTGCTTACGGGAAGCGTAGATTCTGACGCAGAGGAAGACTTGGCCGTAGCGATTGCACAGAACGCATCTGATGTGAAGAATGTTGAAAATAATCTTACTGTAGTTACAAAAACTGCGATGAACTAATTTTTTAGTTCTATAGATAGAAAAGGGGCTTTCGCCCCTTTTTTGTATCAAATTTTCAGGTGTTTACACAAAATTGCTGAGCAAAGTGTGTAAATCACATCAATGTTAAAGCCTGTCTAAGGCTGTTCGCTTATTTTTAACCTGTCTCAATGTCAGATTATTCAACATCTACAATTTTAAGTGTATTAGTCGCACCTACTTTTTCCATTTCATCGCCGTAGGTTAAGATAATACTATCACCACTCTCCACTAACCCTTTTTCTTTCAAACAAGCAACCACGTCGTGCTTAAGTTTGCCTGGCTCACTGTTTGATGAGTCGAAGAACACCGGTTTCACACCCCGATAAAGTGCCATTGCATTGAGCGTACTTTCATGACGCGACATGGCGATAATTGGCAGCGATGTGGTAATACGAGACATTAATTTCGGCGTGGTTCCGCTTTCTGTCAACCCTACAATTGCTTTTACGCTTGGCAAGTGATTCGCAGCATAAACCGCAGATAGGGCTATAGACTCACTAGTAGATGAAAACTGTTGGTCCATGCGATGTTTGGAAATTTTTACGCTAGGATGAGTTTCTGCACCCTCGCAGACACGTGCCATAGCTTGAACAGTTTCAATAGGGAAACTTCCCGCCGCTGTCTCAGCAGATAGCATAACTGCATCAGTACCATCTAATACGGCGTTAGCCACATCCATCACTTCTGCACGAGTAGGCATTGGGCTATCAATCATAGACTCCATCATTTGAGTTGCTGTGATAACCACTTTATTAAGCTGACGTGAACGAGCGATAAGTTTCTTTTGAACGCCAACAAGCTCGGCATCGCCTATTTCAACACCCAAATCGCCACGGGCGACCATGACCGCGTCAGAAGCACTGATAATATCGGTAATAGCGTCGTCAGTTGCAACGGTTTCTGCGCGTTCTACTTTGGCGCAAATTTTTGCATAGCAGCCAGCAGCTTCAGCAAGCTCACGAGCGTAGTTAAGGTCTGCGCCACTTCGTGGGAAAGATACTGCTAAGTAATCAACACCGATAAGCGCTGCAGTTTTGATGTCTTCTTTATCCTTCTCTGTCAAAGCCTCTGCTGAGAGGCCTCCGCCTTGACGATTGATGCCCTTATTGTTAGACAGTTTACCGCCGACAGTAACCTCGGTAATAACCTTTCGGCCTTCTACTCCAGTCACTTTTAACTGTATGCGTCCATCATCTAACAATAAGATATCTCCAGCAGACACATCATCAGGTAGTGCTTTATAATCTATGCCTACGTGATCAACGGTGCCTTCATCTCGCTCAAGTTCAGCGTCTAATACAAACTTTGCACCAATCTGTAATTTAACGGCGCCTTCTTGGAATCGGGCAACGCGAATTTTAGGTCCCTGCAAATCACCGAGTATTGCCACGTATTTACCCAAGCTTCTTGCCGCTTCACGAACACGCTTCGCGCGCTCAATATGGTCTTCTGCTTGACCGTGGGAGAAGTTCATGCGAACCGTATTTGCTCCGGCGGCAATAAGTGCTTTGATTTTTTCCAGTGAATCGGTTGAGGGGCCTAATGTGGCAAGAATTTTGGTTCTTCTAGTCATGGGATTCCGTCGCTGCTTCTTTTATAGAAAAGATGAGTAAAGCTGAATTTCAACTCAATGACCGCTGTAATCGCTTTACGTAATTTTATTACAGAATAGTAGAGTATTTTGACAAAAATGTGAATGAAAGAAAGAAAAACTCCCTACTGGCTTGACCAGTTGTCGTTAACTTTCCTTTATTTTGCGAGAAACAGATTAATAATCGCGATAGCGTTTGAGTATAGGATACTGACGCTTACACGCAAGCGTCAGTCATGTATAAGTGAAAGAGAAGGGCATGTAAAATAATTTATAGAAAAAAGAGAGAAGAAAGAGAAGTAACCCTTAGCCATCTCTTTTATCGTAACGAGACCCACGCAATGTATCCTTCACCCGTTTTAGATTTTCTCTGAATTTATTCCCACGGCGAAGTGTAAAGCCGGTAGCAAGCACGTCGATAAGGGTTAGCTGTGCGATGCGCGATGCCATTGGCATATACATGTCGGTGTCTTCAGGCACTTCTAGCGATAGTACGTAGCTACACTCCTGAGCAAGTGGACTGTCGGCAGACGTTATTCCTACCACTGTTGCATCATTCATTCGTGAGATCTGTGCAATTTCTACCAAGCTTTTGGTGCGGCCTGTATGACTTATTAGCACGACAACATCACCGGCAGAACAATTCATGCAGCTCATACGTTGCATAAGAATGTCTTCAAAGTAGACAACCGGCACATTAAACCTGAAAAACTTGTTTAACGCATCGTGGGCTACAGAGGCCGATGCACCGAGACCAAAGAAAGAGATCTTTTGGGCTTGAGTAAGTAAATCAACAACCCGATTGACCACATTCACATCTATCGACTGTCTCGCTACTTCCAACGAAGCCATTGTCGATTCAAAGATTTTGTTGGTGTATTCGTCTGGGCTGTCGTTTTCGTCAACATGACGATTCACATAGGGCGTGCCGTTTGCGAGGCTTTGTGCCAAATGAAGCTTGAAATCTGGAAAGCCTTTGGTATCAAGTCTGCGACAAAATCGATTCACAGTTGGCTCGCTGACATCTGACATTTTAGCTAAGGTTGCTATACTTGAATGGATGGCGGTTTGAGGATTAGCAAGTATAATCTCAGCAACTTTCTTTTCTGATTTGCTAAACGCAGCTTTGTTTTGAGTTATTTTTTCTAAAATGTTCATACAGATACGGCAAATAAATGGCTCGGTTTGTTGTAAGGCTCACTCTAATAGTACCCAATGTGAAAGCTGTGACAAGAAAAATGTAATTTTTTAACATTTTTTGTACTGTACATAGGAATGCACAGGGTGCTAAACCATCGTAAAGTAAAGAATTTCATCATATAGTTAGCAGAAGTTGTAATTTTACTACATTTGGTGTTAACTATACGGTAAAAATAGTCGCCAGTGTTGTAAATAAAGAACCAACATGGCACTTAAAACCACATTTATAAGGTCGACGAATATGGTATTGGAAAATTCCTACGAACCCTGTGATTTTGTACTCTTCGGTACTCTCGGGGATCTTTCACGACGCAAGCTGCTGCCATCACTCTATCAGCTTGAGAAAGCGAATTTAATGCATCCCGAAACCACTATAGTGGGTGTTGCTCGCCACGAAATGTCTTTAGAAGATTACATTGAAGAAGTGCACACTAACTTAGTCAAGTTTGGCGAAAAAGAGCTGTGTGAAGCAACATGGGAAAGAATGCGTGCTCGCCTTCATTATGCTTGTGTCGATATGAAAGACGTCGATAGCTATTGCGTGTTAGACGATCATGTAGACCCTTCTCGCACCATGGTGTGTTATTTAGCAACACCGCCTGCTATTTACGGTGACATCTGCCGGGGTTTACACAGTTGCAAAATTATCGATTCGAGCGTTCGCGTTGTGCTTGAAAAGCCAATTGGCCACGATCTTGAGTCGTCAAAAGTTATCAACGAACAAGTCGCTGAGTACTTTGATGAAAAGCAAATTTACCGTATTGACCACTATCTAGGTAAAGAAACGGTATTAAACCTTGTGTCTCTGCGTTTCGCCAATTCGATATTTGCGACAAACTGGGATCACAACTGTATTGACCATGTTCAGATCTCAGTGGCTGAATCCGTAGGCATTGAAGGCCGCTGGGGTTACTTTGATGACGCCGGCCAAATGCGTGATATGGTGCAAAATCATTTGTTGCAGATATTGAGCCTAGTGGCCATGGAGCCACCAACAACACTAGACGCAGACAGCATTCGAGACGAAAAACTTAAGGTGCTTAAGGCGCTTCGTCCGATCAATGCCACTAACATCAGTGAGAGTATTGTTCGCGGCCAGTACACATCCGGTTTTGTGAAAGGTGAAGAAGTTCCTGGATACCTCGAAGAAGATGATGCCAACACCCAAAGTAAAACTGAAACGTTTGTTGCTATCAAAGCTGAAATAGATAACTGGCGCTGGGCAGGCGTTCCATTTTATTTGCGCACCGGTAAGCGCATGCCAAATAAGGTGAGTGAAGTTGTTATTTACTTCAAGCGACAGCCTCACAACTTGTTCGGCGACAGCTTCAAGAACTTACCACCGAATAAATTAGTCATCCGTTTACAGCCTGATGAAGGCGTAGAAATTACCGTAATGAACAAAGTGCCGGGTTTGACTAACTCGGGCTCTATGGACCTTCAAAAGTCGAAGCTTAACCTAAGCTTTTCAGAAGCGTTTGCAGATGAGCGCATTCCCGATGCCTACGAAAAGCTATTGCTAGAAGTTATGCTGGGTAATCAGGCGCTGTTTGTTCGTCGCGATGAAATTGAGCAAGCGTGGACGTGGGTCGATTCAATACTCGATGCGTGGAAGTCATCAAATGAGCCTCCAGAGCCTTACCAAGCTGGTACGTGGGGCCCAGTAGATTCCATTGGCTTATTAGCGCGTGCAAATCGCAGCTGGTACGAAAGCAAAACGGTAAAGAAGAAATAATATGGCACTCACTACATTATCATTCGATAGCCCAGACGCGCTTACCAGCGCGTTTGCTGAAGATTTAGTTAGTATCCTTAAAACAGGTATTAAAACCCGTGGCCGTGCGTCGCTTATTGTTAGCGGTGGTCGCACGCCGTTAGCGTTGTTCAAGCAATTGAGCGACACCGACCTTGAGTGGGATAAAGTAGACGTTACTCTTGCTGACGAACGTTGGGTCAATGAAGACCACGACGCCAGTAACACGAGTTTAGTAAAAAATAACCTTATTCAAAATAAGGCTGCAGCTGCACGCTTTGTAGAATTAAAAAGTGATGTAGAAGATGCAAACGAAGGTGTGAATGTTGCTGAGCGCAATTTAGCCAGCATGTCTCAGCCTTTCGATGCACTTATTTTGGGTATGGGGGAAGATGGTCATACTGCATCGCTTTTCCCATGTTCAGAACAGGTTAATGACGGCCTTGATATGAGCAGTGGGCGAACGTGCATCGCTGTTCAACCTACAACAGCACCTCATCAACGTATTTCACTTACGCTGCCCGCTTTACTTAACAGCCGAAATATATTCTTGCACCTTACGGGCGAGAAGAAAAAACAAGTGTTGCTCGATGCTATCGAGAACGCCACCGAAGCGCAAAAGCCCATCACAGCCGTTGTTAATAGAGCGCCGGTTACCTTGATGTGGGCGCCATAGGAGACAACAAATGAACCCAAAAATTGCCGAAGTCACGCAACGCATTATTGAGCGTAGCAAAGAAACGCGAAAAGCGTATTTAGAGAAAATCGAAAAGGCTCGTCGCCAAGGCCCACATCGCGGTGTGTTATCTTGCGGTAACCTTGCCCACGGTTTTGCCGCATGCGGCACAGAAGAAAAGGGCGATTTGCGTTCGATGACGAAAGCAAACGTCGCTATTATTTCTTCATACAACGACATGCTTTCAGCGCATCAGCCTTACGAGTCTTATCCCGCTATTATCAAAGAAGCGATAAAAGAAGTGGGCAGCGTGGCCCAGTTCGCCGGTGGTGTGCCTGCTATGTGTGATGGTGTTACTCAAGGTCAGTCTGGTATGGACTTGAGCCTAATGAGCCGTGACAACATTGCGCAAGGTGCAGCAATAGCGCTTTCCCATAATATGTTCGATAGTGCCATGATGCTGGGTATCTGTGACAAAATTGTACCTGGACTACTGATGGGCGCATTAACCTTCGGTCACTTACCCACGGTATTTGTTCCTGCAGGTCCAATGCCTTCTGGATTGCCAAATAAAGAAAAAGCCCGAGTTCGTCAAGAATTCGCTGAAGGTAAGGTGGGCCGTGATGCATTGCTAGAAGCTGAATCACAGTCTTACCACTCGGCGGGAACGTGCACGTTTTACGGTACAGCGAACTCTAACCAGCTAGTGGTAGAGATGATGGGGCTTCATTTACCGGGCTCTTCATTTGTTAACCCAGGAACGCCTTTGCGTGAAGCGCTAACCAAAGCCGCTGCAGTGCAAGCAACTCGGTTGACTGATTTAGGCGACAACTACACGCCAATTGGCCATATTGTCGATGCTAAAGCTATTGTTAACGGCCTCGTGGGCTTGTTAGCCACAGGCGGTTCAACAAACCACACCATGCACTTAATTGCGGTAGCTCGCTCAGCTGGCTATATCGTTAATTGGGATGACTTCTCAGATATCTCTAACGCAGTGCCGTTAATGACGCGTATTTACCCTAACGGTTCAGCCGATATTAACCACTTTGTGGCCGCTGGCGGTATGTCATTGCTAATGAAGCAGTTGCTTGACGCTGGTTTACTGCACAATGATGTTAAGACAATTTGTGGCGAAGGCTTAGACTTTTACACCAAAGAGCCAAAACTTGTCGACGGTGAGCTAGAGTGGCGCGACGGACCAACTGAATCACTTGATAAAGAAGTGCTTGCAACGGTTGAGAAACCGTTTAAACCAGACGGTGGATTGAGTGTGCTAGACGGCAATTTAGGCCGTGGCGTAATCAAAACATCGGCGTTGCGTACACCACACTGCACGTTAAAAGCCCCTGCAGTGGTATTTGAAGACCAGTTTGAGTTAGACGCTGCATTTAAAGCAGGTAAATTAGATCAAGACTGTATCGTGGTTGTTCGCTTCCAAGGTCCATCTGCCATTGGTATGCCAGAGCTTCATCGCTTAACGCCGCCATTAGGTGTGTTGCAAGATAAAGGCTTTAAAGTGGCGCTAGTCACTGACGGTCGCATGTCTGGAGCGTCAGGCAAAGTGCCAGCCGCCATCCATGTTACCCCTGAAGCCTATAAAGGCGGTTTACTTGCTAAAGTGCAAGAAGGCGACATGATTGAGCTTAATACAGAAACAGGTGCACTGACTCTGCATGTCGATGAAGCAACATTGGCAGCCCGAGAACCAGCTCCTGCGAATTTGGCTAATCATCATGTTGGAATGGGACGGGAAATGTTTGCCGGAATGCGCGCAATATTGACTGGCGCGGAAGAGGGGGCATGCTCTCTTTTTTACACTCAGGAGCAAGCGTAATGAGCCAGAGATTTGTGGCTGACGTTGGCGGAACCAATATTCGTCTGGCTCGGGTTACCGAGTCTGGCGTCGCCGACATCAAAAAATATATGTGCGAGGAATTTGCTAGTATCGATCTAGCCATTGCACAGTATTTTTCAGATATGCCTCATGTTTCCTTTAGCGAAGGCTGCATTGCTATTGCGTGCCCCGTACTTGGCGATCAGGTAGAAATGACCAACCACAGTTGGGCGTTTTCACAAAATGCGTTGCGTTCACAGCTCAAGCTTGATGCACTCTTTGTGATAAACGATTTCACTGCAGTAGCTCACTCACTTCCTGTGCTAAGTAGCGACCAAGTTATACAAATTGGTGAGGGTACTGCCACTGAAAACGGCAACATTGCTGTTTTCGGCCCAGGCACTGGCCTTGGTGTTGAGCATATCACCATGACGGATTCAGGCTGGCAGACATTAGACGGAGAAGGGGGTCATATCGACTTCGCTCCGGTTGATGAAACTGACATTGTTGTTTGGCGTCATTTGCAGTCTTCTTTTGGAAGAGCATCCGCTGAAGAAGTGATGTCGGGTCGCGGAATTTTGAACATTTACACGGCACTTGCTAAACATGCTGACAAGCCGGTTGCTTTTCAAGAGCCAGCGCAAATTACCGACGCAGCCCTAGCTGGAACCTGCGAGATATCTGCAGCTGCTCTTACTCAGTTTTGCCGAATAATGGGAAGTTTTGCCGGTAACTTGGCACTAAATATGGCAACCACTGGAGGTATCTTCATTGGCGGCGGTATTGCTAACCGCTTTCCAGATTTTATACACAATAGTGACTTCAGAGCGAGATTCGAAGCTAAAGGTCAAATGAAGCACTATGTAAAAGATATTCCTACCTATTTGATAGCAGAGCCTGATCATGGTCTTTTAGGCGCAGCTGCTTATCTGAATCAAAACACAGCGAGTTAAATTATGACGACTAAATGGAAGTACACTCCAGAGGAAATTTTTGCGGCCGGACCTGTGGTTCCTGTATTGGTTATCAACGACGTAGAAAAAGCCGTTCCTTTGGCTAAAGCGCTGATGGCCGGTGGAATAAAAGTGCTAGAAGTTACCCTTCGAACACCTTCTGCTATTGACGTTATTAAGCGTATTGCGCAGGAAGTACCTGAATCTCTGATTGGCGCCGGAACAGTAACCAATGCACAGCAGCTAAAAGCGGTTGTAGATGCGGGTGCTAAATTCGCTATTAGCCCTGGTATGACTGCCGATTTACTGAAAGCGGGTATGGACGCAGAGATACCGCTGATCCCTGGTATTTCATCAACATCAGATTTGATGAAGGGTAAAGATGCGGGTTACACGCATATGAAATTTTTCCCTGCTGAAGCATCTGGCGGCGTGAAAGCTATTAAATCAATCAGCGGCCCGTTTCCAGACGTGACATTTTGTCCTACTGGCGGCATTGGCCCTAATAACTACAACGATTACCTTTCACTGAATAACGTGAAATGTGTGGGTGGTTCGTGGTTAGCGCCTGATGACGCAATTGAGTCAGGTGATTGGGACCGTATTACGCAGTTAGCGAAAGAAGCGGTTGCCGGTGCAAAGCAGTAATTATTTTAGCTTAAGCCTAAGCTAAAAGTATCAGCATTAAAAAACCTGCCAATTGGCAGGTTTTTTGTTTTACTCAATCCGTATTTGTCTGACGTTTTATCCACGCCACACTTGAGACTTATTTCGGTACTATTATCTGAACCAGTTCAAACTTTTCTCCCGGCTCAAGCTTAAGCCCTTTTGTTACCGACGATTCCACGCACAGCATATGCTTGTAGCCAAACGGGTCCATATCAGAAATAGACGCTGCACCTTGCCACGGGTTCCATACCACGAGTGAGTCGTTACCTTCTGAAATGACATCAGTAAATTCAGTGCTATCAACCGAAATAGTTGCTTGTTTTACCGCAGATAAGTGAATACGGTCTGTTTCGGCATCAATAGTGTAGGGCACAGGTGTGGGCTTTACCGCCCAGTCATCGAGCTTATCTTTGTACTCACCCGTTATTCCAACAAGCTCAGTATGTTTAATGTGGTCTACGTGAAAGTAGGTGTGTAATGCTGTGTTAAACGAGAAAGGAGCCACACCCGTGTTTTCAGTTTCTATGGCCACACGTAGACTTGCGCCTACGTGTATTCGAAGTACAACGTTACAGTCGTGTTCAAAGCCTTCTGCACGGGTAAATGAAGGGGTCAAGGCTAGCGTTGTTCCACTTTCGTCTTCTGACGACTCTGTGAGTTGCCACACTTGAGTTCGCAAAAAACCATGAGACGGTAACTCACCAGCCTCTTTGCCGTGGTCGTTAGCAAACCACGGCCAACAAATAGGGATACCCCCTCTGATAGGGCGTTCGCCGTTTAAATATGCATGAGGGCTAACCCAGAGCCTGTCTTTGCCGTCTGAAGCTGGCACAAAGGATAAAACATGCCCACCGAACAAACTGATTTTTGCCGACGCAAACTCATTGTTAACGTTGAGAAATGAGAGTCCGTTAGACTCACTGATAGAAATTGAGGGTACCGGCGACATAGATGCTCCGCTAAAAAATAAAGAAAATGAAAACGTAAAACTTAAACGACAGAAATAAAATAACAGAGCTTATACGTCAGAGCTTAAGCTAAAAGTGACGAAACATTACCACTGTCACAGAAACAAAAAAGGCGCAGATGTGACATCTACGCCTTTAGATTACCTTAACTGTAAAACAAATAAAGCGCTAACGCTGCAAAATTTGTTATTGCTAAGTTATTTAGAGATGTGAGCAACCAAATCAAGTACTTTTGACGAGTAGCCCCATTCGTTATCATACCAAGATACCACTTTAACGAAGGTGTCAGTAAGTGCGATACCCGCTGTCGCATCAAAGATTGATGTATTTGCGTTGCCAATGAAGTCATTAGACACAACAGCGTCTTCGGTGTAGCTCATAATACCTTTAAGCTCACCCTCGGAGGCTTCTTTCATTGCCGCACAGATATTGTCGTAGCTTGTTGGTGTCGCCAAGTTTACGGTTAAATCAACCACTGAAACGTTTGGCGTTGGAACGCGAAATGCCATGCCAGTCAGTTTACCGTTTAGCTCTGGAATAACTTTACCTACCGCTTTAGCGGCGCCAGTTGACGAAGGAATGATGTTCTGGCCAGCACCACGGCCGCCGCGCCAGTCTTTCATTGAAGGACCGTCAACGGTTTTTTGTGTGGCGGTTGTTGCGTGAACTGTTGTCATTAAGCCGTCAACAATACCAAACTTGTCGTTTAGCACTTTCGCAAGCGGTGCAAGACAGTTTGTGGTGCACGACGCGTTAGACACAATGCTTTCACCCGCATAGCTGTCGTGGTTAACACCCATAACAAACATTGGCGTGTCATCTTTAGATGGCGCAGACATAACAACTTTCTTAGCACCCGCTTCGATGTGTTTAGCGGCTGTTTCTTTCGTCAAAAATAGACCTGTTGATTCAACAACTACATCTACGTTAACGTCACCCCATTTCAAAGAGGCAGGGTCTTTTTCTGAGGTGATGCGGATAGTTTTGCCATTAACGACTAGGCTTCCATTGTCCACTGAAACTTCACCGTTGAAAACGCCGTGAGTAGAATCGTATTTTAGTAGGTAGGCGATATAATCTGTGTCTAATAAGTCGTTAATTGCCACAACTTCGATGTCTTGACGCTCTGCTGCTGCGCGCATTACTAGGCGACCGATGCGGCCAAAACCATTGATACCGATGCGAATTGTCATAACGTACCTCGAAAATTTAAAATAAAATGAAAATAAATTACGTAAAGTATGGATCAAAATGCCATAATTAGCAAAATAAAAAGATAAAGTGTTGCAAAATTACGAAAAAATACTTATGCAAACGTATTCAGTTTCGCGAGCGCGTCGTTTCTAGAATAATGTTAAAAAATTGTTTGTAGACGCTTTCTGCAAGTTTGCCTATGCCAGCGTCTTTTGCCGAATAACAGGAATGACTCATAATGACACAACAACTTCTGCAACAACTGGTTGAAATGCGTGGAATCGAGACCCACTACGTCGACGCATGGGGCAACCCGACAACTATCGCAGAACCGAGCAAAGCGAAACTATTAAACGCGCTAGGCTATGACACATCCAGTAATGAAAAAATTCAGTCTCAAATAGCTCAAGATGTTTCCTCCGTTTGGTTGTCGCCGCTTAATCCCGTCCAGGTAGTCAGAGCTACTGAAGCAATTTACTTGCCTGTGCGTTTACCTATCGAACTTGTTAATGACGAGCATGTGTTTGAGATTACCTTGGAAGATGGTAGTCAAAAACAGTACCCGTTTACGCCTGTGGACCAAGAAATGACGTCAATGGCCCATATCGATGACGTAGAGTTTCATGAGTACGCAGTGAAACTGCCTTTGGACTTCCCTCTGGGCTATCACAATATAGTACTTAAAGCCGACGACGACCAACTTGGCACCTCAAGACTCATCGTTGCGCCAGAAGCGTGCTATAGCCCAAAAGAAATCAAGGAAGGAAAAAAAATCTGGGGCCTAAGCGTCCAGCTTTATTGTGTGCGAAGCGAAAATAACTGGGGTATTGGTGATTTTTCTGACCTAGCAAAACTAATTGATAACGCTGCGGGCGTGGGGGCTGACTTTATCGGTCTTAATCCGATACATGCACTTTATCCGGCTAACCCAAATGCCTGCTCCCCTTATGGACCAAGCTCACGTCGTTGGTTGAACTATCTATATATTGATGTCACTGCTGTTGAAGGCTTCGAAGATAAATCCGTTCAAGATGTAGTTAATGCAGATGACTTTGTCGACACCTTGAAACATGCCCGGGACGCTGAACACGTAGATTACGAAGCGGTAGCCAAGCTAAAGCTTTCCGCTCTATACGCCTTGTTCAATATCTACGACAAACAATTTCTACGTGGCAAAACGCCGCAAAACAAAGCGTTTAATGCCTTTGTTGAAGCCGGTGGTGAGAGCCTTGATATGCTTGCGGTGTACGACGCATTGCAGTCTAAGTTAAAAGCTGATGGCAAAGAAAGTTGGGGATGGCCTGTATTCCCTAAAGCATACAAAGATTACCACAACTCTGCGGTTGCAAAATTTAAGAAAGATAACGCTCACGACGTTAAGTTTTATCTGTTCTTGCAGTGGATTGCTGCCCAGCAGCTCGACATGGCAAGCAGCAGAGCAACCGATGCTAACATGACCATTGGTCTTTATCGCGACCTAGCGGTTGGCGTGAGTGAAGGCAGCGCTGAAATTTGGGGTAACAAAGATTTATACTGTACCGATGCAAGTGTGGGTGCACCGCCAGATATCCTTGGTCCGTTAGGCCAAAACTGGGGGCTGCCACCCATGGACCCTCAAAAGCTCTACGAGCAGCAGTATCAACCTATTATTGATTTGTTTGCGTCGAACATGGCGTCTTCTGGCTCATTGCGTATTGACCACGTGATGGCACTCCTTCGCCTGTGGTGGGTGTGTAAAGGTGATAGTGCTAAAGAGGGGGGGTACGTTTACTATCCTGTAGATGATTTACTTGGGATTTTAGCGTTAGAAAGTCACCGAAATGAAAGCTTAGTGATTGGAGAAGACCTCGGAACAGTACCAGAGGAAATTCGTAGTAAGCTTGCCCAAAATGGCGTTTATTCATACCGTGTGTTTTTCTTCGAACAGGCCGAAGACGGTGGTTTTTATTCACCAAGTCACTACCCTGAACAGTCGATGAGTACATTAACAACCCACGATATGCCAACGCTTATTGGCTACTGGCATTGTTTAGATTTAGAGTTGGGTAAAGAGATTGGGCTGTATCCAACGGATGATATATTGCAAACCCTGTATGCTGATAGGCATGAAAACAAGCAAGAGATCCTTAATACACTGCACGGGCATCACTCTATCCCAGAACATGTGGGACACGACGTCAATGTTACCGGTATGAATCGAGAGCTTAACAACGGTATGCAGGTTCACATGGCTGGCGGTTCCAGTGCGCTGCTGAGCTTGCAGTTAGAAGACTGGCTGGAAATGGATAAGCCAGTGAATATTCCAGGTACGTTTAACGAATACCCGAATTGGCGTCGAAAGTTGACACAGAATATTGAGTCAATCTTTGAAAGTCATGATATAAATGCGTTAGCGTCTAAACTTACTGCTGCAAGAAAACAAGCGAGTAGTCGTTAAACTTGCAGGGTAATTTACTGAGAGGTGCTCTATGTTGCCTCTCACTATGACTTAGTTAGGCCCGCGTAACGCGGGTTTTTAATAGGAGTAACAAATGCAGTTAGTGCAGAAGGTAGTTGAGCAGTTTGAACAAGCAAAATGTTCACAACCGTTTTCCCAATTAGGTGTTATCGAGGGCGAAGGTGAATTACTTCTTCGGGTTTGGCGTCCAGAAGCAACATCGATAACGATAACGTGGGATAGCCCTGCACTGAAAGACATTTCGCTACTGCCTATTTCAACCTCAGGTTTATTTGAAGCTGTCATTCCAAGAGATTGTGCTAGTCATGTTTATCGCGTTGTTGTTAATAAAGGGCAGCAACAGTACGATTACATCGACCCATACCAGTTTAAAGAACAGGCATATCACGCCGTTCACTTTATCGACAGCACACCGTTCAATTTGTATCAGCAAGCGGGCGCTCAGTTGCTCACTATAGATGCGGCAGATAATTCATCGGTAGAAGGGGTCAGATATTGTGTGTTCGCACCGAATGCGTCGGCAGTATCGGTAATCGGCGATTTTAACCAGTGGGATGGCCGGGTTCATCCTATGGAAAAAACATCCATGGGTTATTGGGTGTTGTTTATTCCAGGTATGGCCGAAGGCGAGCGCTATAAGTATCAAGTTAAAGATTCTCGTGGCTACGACCTTCCGCACAAAGCCGACCCTCTCGGATTCAGCGCTGAGCAATACCCTTCCCACGCATCTAAAGTATATAACCACGACAACTACACGTGGAATGATGACGAATGGTTGGAGAAACGAAAAGCGAATAAATACACCACACCATTGAGCATTTACGAAGTTCATTTGGGGTCATGGAAACGTCCGAGTAGCGAGAGCGATGCACGCTACTTAAGCTATAAAGAATTAGCTGACAACTTAATCGATTACGTTAGCGATATGGGCTATACCCATGTCGAGTTGTTACCTATTTCTGAGTTTCCGTTTGATGGTTCGTGGGGATATCAGCCAGTGGGTATGTTTGCACCCACAAGCCGATTTGGCGACCCTGACGATTTCAAATACTTTGTCGACCGCTGCCACCAAGCAGGTGTTGGCGTTATTATTGATTGGGTTCCAGCTCATTTTCCTGAAGACGGACACGGATTGGCGCGCTTTGACGGCACGTGCATGTATGAGTATGAGGATCCTAGAAAGGGCTGGCACCCGGATTGGAATTCATGCATTTACGATTTTGGCAAAGACACGGTTCGTCAGTTTTTAGTCGCCAACGCGTTATTCTGGTTAGATAAATTCCACATCGACGGTTTGCGCGTCGACGCCGTAGCATCAATGCTGTACTTGGATTACTCACGCAATGATGGCGAATGGATCCCCAATGTGGATGGCGGCAACGAGAATTACGAAGCTATTAGCCTATTGCGCTGGATGAACGAAGAAGTCTACAAACACTTCCCTGATGCGATGACGATTGCTGAAGAGTCAACGTCTTTCCCTAAAGTATCTCGTCCTGTGTTTGACGGTGGTTTAGGGTTTGGTTTCAAGTGGAACATGGGGTGGATGCACGATTCACTGCACTACATTGCCAAAGACCCCGCATACAGAAATTACCACCACGGCGACATCACCTTCAGCATGGTTTACGCATTTGACGAAAGCTTTGTTTTGCCAATTTCTCACGATGAGGTTGTGCACGGCAAGGGAAGTATGTTGCGTAAAATGCCTGGTGACGAATGGCAGCAAACAGCGAATTTACGTTGCTACGCTGGGTTTATGTACGGGCACCCGGGCAAAAAGCTAAACTTTATGGGTAACGAGTTAGGCCAGTCTTCAGAATGGAATCACGATAGCGAACTAGACTGGGGGCTCTTGAACTTCGACCGCCATGCAGGGGTGCAAGCTGTCTACAAAGCACTTAATCATTTATACAAAACAACCCCTGCGCTTTATGAACAAGATCACCACGCCGATGGTTTTGCATGGATAGACCACAGTAATGCAGGGCAAAGCATCGTTTCATTTGTTCGAAACGCAAAGTCCTCAAAACAAAAAGTGTATGTCATTACAAACTTTACACCAATACCTCATGAAAACTTCAGGGTAGGGGTAGACTCCAAAAATGCGCTGACGCTTGCGCTTAACACCGACGATGAGAAGTTTTGGGGAAGCGGTATGACGGTATTAAGTAAAGCTACACCGCAAAAAACGGCGTGGAATGACAGAGACTACTCGGTAGAACTTACGATACCGCCCCTTGCGACAATATTTTATGTGGTTAATGAAAAGTAGCTATGAAAAGTAAATAGGCGCGGTACACCATAGGCACAGAAAAACGCCCCCTTAGGTATAATTTCGCAAAGTGAATGAGCAGTGAATAAAAACGTGAAGCTGAATAAAATAAACAATATAAAAAGCGGTACATCATTTCCTTTAGGAGCCACTGTAAACGCAGACGGATGTAATTTTGCAGTGTATGCACCTGGGGCATCCACCGTTATATTGTGCCTTTTTAACAGCGATACAGAGCAAACTACTCACGAGCAAGCGTTACCAGAAAAAACCGGGGACGTGTGGCACGGTTTTGTAGATGGCATTGCCGCCGGGCATCTTTATGGCTATCGCGTTGAGCGAACAAAGGGTGACCTTGACGAAGTAACGCGAGAAAAGCTGTTAATCGACCCCTATGCAAAGAAAATTAGCCGACCTATTAAATGGAATCGCCGCCAGTATGACGATGATTCACAGTTTATGGTCCCTAAATGTTTAGTTATTGATGACGCGGCATATGCACATTGTGATACCTCTCGCCCGAATATAGCGAAACACAACCGCATTGTTTACGAAGCCCATGTTAAAGGCCTAACAAAGTTACACCCTGACGTTCCTAAGGCACATCAGGGCAAGTTCCTTGGCGCCGCCCACCCAAGCGTCATTAATCATATTAAAGCACTAGGCGTCACCACCGTGCAATTTATGCCGCTGTGCTCGTTTATGCCAGAACCCTTTATTACAGATAAAGGGCTAACCAATTACTGGGGATATAACCCTGTTAATTTTTTTGCACCAGAACCGCGCTACGGTGTGTCTGACGCACTGGCTGAACTTAAAGAGATGGTGAATAGTTACCATGAGGCCGGTATTGAAGTCATTGTGGATGTGGTATTTAACCATACTGCAGAGGCCGGATTTGGCGGTCCAATATTGTCCTACAAAGGGCTGTGTCCTCATGAGGCCTATTTACTTGAGCAGACGGACGCCGGTGAGGTATTTTATTCAAATCACTCTGGCTGCGGCAATACTATTAACACAGCGCAACCTTTTATGATGGGGCTTATTCTTGATGCCATGCGCCATTGGGTAAACGTTATTGGTATCGATGGGTTTAGGTTTGACCTAGCAGTGTCTCTTGGTCGGGAACCTCAGCATTTTAACAGTCAGTCGGGCCTACTAAGAGCAATTAGTGCAGACCCGGTGCTCAGCGACAAAGTATTGCTTGCTGAGCCGTGGGACATTGGTCCTGGAGGCTATCAAGTCGGTAACTTTGAATCACCGTGGCTAGAAGTGAATGACAAATACCGAGACACCGTTCGCGCGTTTTGGCGCGGCGATGATGGTCAAACACCTGACTTTGCAACCCGCCTAATGGGCTCTAGAGATATATTCCATAAAGGCCATCGCCATATCTCTACGTCAGTCAACAATATTACGTATCACGATGGATTTACTCTGCACGATATGGTGACCTACGCCGATCGCCACAACCTCGATAATTTAGAAGACAATCGTGATGGTCATGGGAACAACCTGTCTGCCAACTACGGCGTTGAAGGGGAGACCAAGGACAGTGCCATTTTGGCAGTTCGTGAACGCCAAAAACGCAACTTGTTTGCCACGCTTATTTTTTCCCAAGGAACCCCGCATATACTCGGTGGCGATGAACTAAGCCGAACGCAAAACGGAAACAATAACGCGTACTGTCAAGACAATGCCATAAGCTGGCTGAATTGGGAGATGAATAAAAGCAAACAAGACTTCCTGCAGTTTTGTCAGTTTGTTATTCGCTTGCGTCAATCATCCACTTTATTGAGCGAGCTAAAACTTCACGATGATTCGTTTACGCTGTCGAGGAATGTGAAAGCCATTAATTGGTTTAAACCAGATGGTTCTGACAAAGCCTCCGAAGACTGGAATGCGCATCACAACAAGGCTTTTGGCGTTGAAATTAAAGGTTACCGTGACGGTAATGTTAAGCCCGAGCATTGGTTTTTATGCGTTAACGCCAGTGAAAATGACGTAAGGTTCCATCTGCCAACGTCAAAACGCCTTGGCGGCTGGACACTACAGCTAGATACCCGTTATGCCTCACTTGATGACCAGCCTTCAATTTGTATTCAGCAGGTCTTTTTACAAGCAAGCAGGTCGTTAACCTTATTCAGTTTCTCTGAATTAACCCGTTAACAGCGAATTAACCTTTACCAGCGGTGGTAAATACGGCATACCGCACTAAATTTTCGATGTTTGACTGTTCTTTATATCATCAAGTGGTAACATGCTCTCCCATCTAAATGTGAGGGTTTTCCTATGCAAAATAATGGTGGCAGTTCGCACAAAGACACTTTGTGCGATATCGGTTTTATCGGTTTAGGGGTAATGGGTAACAACCTTACCATGAACCTAGTAGATCATGGTTATCGAGTGGCATGCTTCGACTTAGATCAAAATAAAGTTGATGCAATTCTTGCCAAAGATGACAGTGAAAGAGAAAGCAATACCCCCCCACGGGTTGAAGGTTGCAGTTCTTATACTGAATTACTCAGTAAACTTAAAGCGCCACACCTCATTATCCTCTCAGTGCCGGCCGGCGACCCCGTTGACCACGTATGTAACCACCTTATTGATGCAGGAATTCAAGCCGACGATATCGTTGTTGATACGGGAAATAGCTTGTGGACCGACTCAGTTGCACGCGAAGAGCAGTACAAAGGCAAATTCATATTCTTCTCTACTGCTGTATCCGGCGGTGAGGTAGGGGCTCGTTTTGGTCCCTCGCTAATGCCATCGGGTAACCCTTACGCGTGGACGCGTATTGAGCCTGTTTTGAAATCTATTGCAGCAAAAGTTGACGCTGAAACCGGCAAGCCTATCGAGAGCTATGTACCGGGTAAGCCCGTGGTTGGCGGTGAGCCCTGCGCGACTTATATAGGCCCTGTGGGTGCAGGCCATTACGTGAAAATGGTGCACAACGGCATCGAATATGCCGATATGCAGCTTATTTGTGAAGCATACCAAATTATGCGCGATGCGCTTCACATGGCGCCTGCCGAAATAGCAGAAGTATTCCGCCGCTGGAACGATGGTAAACTGAATAGCTATCTTATTGAAATCAGTGCCGAAGTACTCGAACAGCTAGACCCTGAAACCAAGCAGCCTCTAGTGGATGTTATCTTAGACCGAGCAGGGCAAAAAGGCACTGGCCTGTGGACTGCGGTAAGTGCGTTGCAGGTGGGAAGCCCGGCTCAAACGATCACGGCAGCGGTATTTGCTCGCAGTATTTCAAGCCTCAAGGAAGAACGCGTTGCGGCAAGCCAAGTACTGGCAGGCCCAGAAGCCTCTGTGTTTGATGATGAACAAAAAATGTCAATCATCAACAAGCTTGAACAGGCACTATATTGCTCGAAAATCTGTGCTTACGCTCAAGGTTTCCAGCTAATGGCAATGGCAGGTAAAGAGCATGGCTGGACATTAGACTTTGGCGAAATAGCAAAAATATGGCGAGCTGGATGTATTATCCGCGCTGTATTCTTACAGTCTATTTCAAAAGCGTATGAAAATAACGAAGACCTGGCTAATTTGTTAATGGACCCGTATTTTGCAGAGCAAATTACCGAGTATCAGGCTGATTGGCGTGAGTCTATTGCGCAATCTGCACTAGCAGGAATTCCGTGTCCTGCAATGATGTCGGCACTGAGCTATTACGATTCGTACCGCTCAGCAGTGTTACCGGCAAACCTGCTTCAAGGGCAGCGTGATTACTTTGGTGCACATACCTACCAGCGCGTAGATAAGCCAGCGGGTAAAAAGTACCACATAGAGTGGAGTGATCCTGCAAGACCAGAGACTGCTATAAAACGTTAACGTTAAACACATAGCGAGTTAGCGTAAGGGTGTATTTGGTAACAAATACACCCTTTTTTGTTAGCCAGTTTACCCACATTATTTTGTTAAGAGTGAGGTTTAACAGACTGGCTACAAAGGTGAGCACTGGTAAACCGCTAACGTGAATTGGATTATATTAAACAAAGAGAGGGCGTAATGTCAGACGATAAATGGAAAGAAAAGCTGAGTGAGCAAGAATATCGTATTTGCCGTCAGGCCGAAACAGAGAGACCATTCACTGGCGCATTGCTCGATGAAACCCGTGGTGGTGTGTATGTATGCAAATGCTGCGATGCGCCATTGTTTCCTTCAGACACAAAATTTGATGCAGGGTGCGGTTGGCCTTCGTTTTATAAACAACTGGACGATGGCAATGTAGATTACCGCGAAGATGTATCTCACGGCATGCGTCGAGTAGAAATAATATGTAAGCAGTGTGATTCACACCTAGGCCATGTATTCCCAGATGGCCCAGAACCAACAGGCCAGCGATACTGCGTAAATTCTGTCTCTATGACATTTAAAAGTGAGAATAACGAAGTAGTAAAAGGCTAGCACCACGGGCTAGGTTAAAGGTAAACAGGTGGTTAAAGTTTAAGCTTGTTTCGTTATCGCTTTCAATAATAGAAAAAAAACCGCCAACGAAAGGCGGTTTTTTTGTGTTTTATACGCTTTTAAAATGTAATTTACTTTCAATATCAGAGCTTGTTGAGCTTTAATTTTGCAGCATCAAACGTATTGCTATCGAGGGCACTGATGATGTCAGCGGTGACCGAGTCTAGTATGTCTGTAGGTAAGTCGAAGCGTTCGCCTAACTGCACGCGCTGAGTGTCAGGTAATCTATCGTCATACTCTTCTGCTACGCCATACCACACATAAGCCATTTGGTAGTTGTCTGCATCAATGCCTATTGATGCCAGAGAATGATAAACGCCAATATCAATGTCGTCACTGTCGGTATACAGGCTTAGTGCGCGATAAAGTGTCTCTATGGTTCGCGTAGGATCGTTTTTAATTTGCACAGAGGCCAAATTAACCAGCAGTTCAGGATCTTTGACTTGGTTACTCGCTGCATAACGTTCGAAGCGATGAAACGCGTCGTCATCACCGAAGCGCGTCCAGTGATAATAGCTTAGGTGAGGGTCTAAAGAGTCTTTTGTTTCTCGGGCTAAACGCTGCAGTTCTCTTCTTGCGGTAATCACCCCTTTTAGACGCGTTGCTTCCTTACCTTTACGCTTTATATGCTCAATGTGCTGTACTTCTTGAACGCACTCAAGGTAGGTTTCGAAAGACAAGAGTAGGGGGTATTTATATGCATCACTCGACGGGTTTTGATTGTAGTAACGCAGCCTAATAATTTCTGCTCTTTGCGGCGTGCATCGAGCATCTAAGCTCAAGTCTACGCACATGTTCTCATGTTCTGCGCAAATTTCTTTGATGGTAGGCTCGAACCAATCACTACAGCCACTTATCACAACTAACGACGCCACAAGGCAGGCAGCTTTATAATGACTTGTTGGAAACTTACTAAATAATGTACGTCCATTCATAAAATATACTGCATTTTTGAAATTAATAGACAATTTGGTCTTCCCTGCGTGTTTAATTAAGATACGTCCCACGATCGTCAGGCAAAAACTCACCTACGTGTACCCTAAGAATAATAAAAAGCTGACGTGAAACCAACGTAAATTTACATCCATGAAGGCTGAAGCATGAATCAACAGTACGAGCAGGAATTACAAAGTAGCTGGCAAGAGCGTCAGGAATACGCAGAAATTATGCTGCCTTTGATAGGCAAGCTGTATCGCAACAAAGCCGTAGAGATATCCGTATACGGCCGCTCTCTTCTCAATGCCAGTGCTATCGACATCATTAAAGCGCACCGCAAGGTCCGTTTGCACGAAGGCATCAAGTTACGTTTGCGTGAAAGCTACCCTATATTGGAAGCGCTCAGTACAATGAAGATTGCTCCAGCGCAAATTGATATCGGCAAGTTGGCGTTTGACTTTCACTATGGTTCTGCCGTTGATAACGATGACTTAACTGCTTACCTCACTGACAAACTCAGTGATGTGGTTGATAAAGACGATAATCAGCAGCCTCAAGATGTTGTGCTTTACGGTTTTGGTCGAATAGGTCGTTTACTAGCTCGTTTGCTCATCGAGCGTCAGGGTAAAAACAACAAGCTTCGTTTACGTGCCATTGTAGTGCGCGGCGGTCGCGATGGCGATTTGGAAAAACGTGCAAGTTTACTTCGCAGAGACTCAGTACACGGTCCATTCAACGGCAGTATTACGATTGACCACGAGCGCAATGCACTAAAAGCAAACGGCTCGTTTATCCAGGTTATCTATGCGAACAGCCCTGATGAAGTGGATTACACACAATACGGTATCGACAACGCTATTATCATTGATAACACGGGTATTTGGCGCGACCGAGACGGATTAGGTCTTCACTTAAAAGCAAAAGGCGCAGCAAAAGCGGTACTGACCGCGCCTGGTAAAGGCGACATTAAAAACATCGTACATGGTGTGAATGATGGCGAAGTGACCCTTGATGACACCATTGTATCGGCAGCCAGCTGTACCACCAACGCTATTACACCAGTGTTAAAAGCCCTTGATGAAGAATATGGCATTAAGAATGGTCACGTTGAAACTGTTCATTCTTACACAAACGATCAAAACCTTATCGATAACTATCACAAAGGGGACCGTCGAGGCCGAAGTGCACCACTTAATATGGTGATCACCGAAACCGGCGCAGCGAAAGCAGTGGCGAAAGCATACCCTAAATTAGGCGGTAAGCTTACGGGTAACGCGATTCGAGTGCCTACCCCGAATGTGTCTATGGCAATTTTGAACCTCAATTTAGAGAAAGCCACAGACAAGCTATCGGTTAACGAATTCTTACGCGATACCGCCTTATTCTCTAAATTGCAGCACCAAATAGACTACACGGCGAGTAAAGAAATTGTATCTACCGACTTGGTAGGTTCAAGAGCTGCATCAGTCGTAGATTCACAGGCAACCATCGTGTCTGATGACCGATTAACGCTTTACGTATGGTACGATAACGAGTTTGGTTATAGCTGCCAGGTGCTTCGCGTAGTTCGCGATATGGCTAACCTTAGCTTTCCAACGCTACCGCTTTAGTAAGTTAAGCGGCTGCTGAAATCAGTGCACCGCCGCTAGCTAGAGCACCAAGCGTTAATTGATTAAAAAACCGACCAACAAGGTCGGTTTTTTATTAGTGTAAACAAAATGTGTACTTCATGCTGGTAAAACCAGCCAGTGCACATGGTATTTGTGTCGCTGACTATGCTAAATTAGCGCACAAATAATAAGGGAAACGACAGTCTATGCATATCTCCAGTCAATTCGACAGCGGCAACATCAATGTTGTGAGCGCAGAGTCTCCAGAAGATATTCTTCTCACTATACCGAAAGACAACCAATCAGAATTTGCCCAATGGTTTCATTTTCGTCTTGTGGGCGAAACGTTTGTCACTCACAAAATGACCATCCAAGGGTTGGCAAAATCTGCGTATCCAGATGGTTGGAAGGGGTATAACGTCCTTGCTTCTTACGATAGGCAAACCTGGTTTCGCGTTCCAAGTGAATTTGACGGCGACAATCTTACCTTCTCACTCACGTTAGAACAGCCAAGCGTGTATTTTGCGTATTTCATTCCTTATAGCTATGAACGCCACCTAGATCTAGTTCACGACGCGCAAATGTCACTGTTGTGTGAGCACCGCTTTCTAGGGCTAACGTTAGATGGCCGTGACATGTCGATGTTAGTTATTGGCGAAGAAACACCTAACAAGAAAAAAGTATGGATAACAGCCCGCCAGCATCCTGGTGAAACCATGGCTGAATGGTGCGCAGAGGGCATTATTTATCGGTTACTGGACGAACAAGACGGTTTGGCTCGACAGTTGCTTGATAACGCCGTGTTCTATGTCGTGCCAAACATGAACCCGGACGGCAGTGCCAGAGGGCATTTGCGTACAAACGCTGTGGGCACCAACTTAAACCGCGAATGGGCAACACCGACACCTGAAAAAAGTCCTGAAGTACTGTTTGTATTAAAGGCGATGGAAGATGCAGGCGTGGATATGTACCTCGATTTGCACGGTGATGAAGCACTGCCGTACAATTTTGTTGCAGGCGGCGAAGGAAACCCGAGTTATAACGACGAAATAAAAGCGTCAGAAGATACATTTAAATCGGCTCTACTTAATGCAACACCAGAGTTTCAAGATGAATTTGGCTACGACAAAGACGCGCCGGGTAAAGCAAACCTAACGGTGGCGTCGAATGCAGTGGGCGAAAAATTCACTTGCATAGCGTATACCGTTGAAATGCCGTTTAAAGATAATGCAAACGTGCCTGACGATGTTTATGGTTGGTCTGTTCAGCGATGCCGTCAGCTTGGCGAAGATATTCTCGTCGCTGTTAATGCTGTGGTAAAAAAACTCAATAACGATAAATAAAAAGAAGCGCCCGCTTCTAACAATAAAGGCCTCAGAGAATGAGGTTTTTTGATAAAAACAACAAAACGAAATAATAAAAAAGGGGAAATACCTTGGAAGGGTTATACGGTTTACTTATCACGCTTGATAGCTTCTTGGGGGGCGCAAGTTGGTTTCCTTTTGTGCTTCTTGGTGTGGGCTTATTCTTCACAGTTTACTTGAAGTTTCCGCAAATTCGATTCTTCAAACATGCATGGCAGGTTATTACTGGTAAGTTTGATAAAGAGAGCGATCCTGGTGATACCACACACTTTAGAGCGTTAACCACGGCACTTTCAGGTACCGTTGGAACAGGTAATATATCTGGTGTTGCTTTCGCTATTTTTCTCGGCGGCCCGGCGGCGCTATTTTGGATGTGGGTTACGGCCTTTTTAGGTATGACGACAAAGTTCGTCGAAGTGACCTTGTCGCACAAGTACCGAGTTAAGACAGAAGACGGCACGATGGCCGGCGGACCTATGTACTACATGGACCGTCGCTTAAACATGAAGTGGTTAGCCGTCGCATTTGCAATTGCCACTGTAGTAAGCTCGTTTGGAACGGGTAACCTTCCACAAAGCAACGGTATTGCACAAAGCATCGAAGCCACCTTTGGTTTCGAACCTTGGCTTGTGGGTAGCGTGCTAGGTATTTTGCTTGCGCTGGTTATTCTAGGCGGCATTCAACGTATTGCGGCATTCACCGCCCGCGTTGTTCCTGCAATGGCGGTTATCTACCTCATTGGCGCTATGGCGGTTATTTTTGCCAACCTTGAGAATATCATTCCCTCGTTCTTATCGGTAATCAGCGATGCGTTTACCGGGTCTGCCGCAGCAGGTGGATTCTTAGGTGCCTCACTTGCCTACGCATTCAACCGTGGTGTAAACCGTGGTTTGTTTTCAAACGAAGCGGGTCAGGGTTCTGCGCCTATCGCTCACGCGGCTGCTAAAACCAAAGAGCCTGCATCAGAAGGTATGGTGTCTTTATTAGAGCCATTTATTGATACTATTCTAATTTGTACTATTACTGGCTTAGTGATTCTTTCTTCTGGCGTGTGGAAAGAGAAGCATGAAAATGTATTCGACCGTTCAGACATGTTCTTTATAGCAGGCGAATATGATGATAGTGAATCAAAAGATGTCGAAACGCTATACGGCTTTTTAAACGGGGTTGAAGGTAACGAAATTAAACCATTTACAGGTGCGATTACCGTAGTCAATGGCACCGCAGTAAGCGGCGATTTCACCCTAATAAACTCTCGTTCAGTAGCAGAAGACGTGAAGTACTCGGTGGGCAGTGAAGATTTATTTACCGGTACGTTGAAAATAGAGGACGGTAAACCGCTAAAAGAGAACCTAGAGGTAAGCGGTAAGTCCTTGGTTCACTCTGCTGCACTGACTACTATTGCATTTACCCGAGGCTTCTTCGGTGATTTCGGGCAATATATCGTGTCGGTTGGTTTGCTTTTATTTGCGTTTTCAACGGCAATTGCATGGTCGTATTATGGTGACCGTGCGATGACATACCTTCTCGGTCCCCGTTCTGTTATGCCTTATCGAGTCATTTATGTCGCTGGCTTTGTATGGGCTGCGTTCTCAGATACTACATTGGTATGGGCGCTCTCTGCGGTAGCAATTGTGGTTATGACGCTACCTAACTTATTTGGCATATTAATGCTTAGTAAGGAGATGAAAGAGACAGTGAACGATTATTGGTCAAGAACCAAAAATAACCGCGATAAATGAATTAAGATTAAGACAAACAAGTAGTCTTAATCGGCTTCTAAACAGTAATAAAATGCGTGTTACGGCGTTATTCTTAGAATAACCCTTACACGCATTTTTGTTTGCGAAGTGTATAATCCGACTTCATTGTTGTAATCAACTTCAGTATGATACTCGTCCGCGAGATAATAGTACGCGCTGGCGTATTGTTTTCGTTTCTTACTCGCAGCGAATAAACAGGAGCAACACATGGCATTAGTTGACTGCCCGTCGTGCAAGAAAAAAACATCTGACAAGGCAAAAGAGTGTCCACATTGCGGATTTAAAGTTGGCGATGCAACGTCTGAAGATGTTGAGCGCAAGCAAAGCCTTAACCGTTTTCAAAAACTTCAAAGCATTCAAAATCAATCACTGCTGGCTATGCTGATATTTGTGGCAAGTTTTGGTTTTATGTATTGGGGTGGAACTAGACCGGGTGATTTGCAGCACAACCTCGCTATTTTAGGCGCTATTGTAGGTTTCGCTTGGTACCTCGTAAACCGAGCTCGAATTGTAATGATTAAGCGTTTCTCATAAATGAATATAGATGCACTAGTAAGTAGCATGACGCCAGAGGTTTACGAACGCTTGCGTCAAGCCGTAGAGACCGGGAAGTGGGTTGATGGAACGCCACTTAACGAAGAGCAAAAAGCCAGCACTATGCAGGCAGTTATGTTGTATCAGGCGAAAATTGAAAAATCGTCTGAACACATGACAGTAGGAGAGGGTGGCGAAATTGTGCATAAAAGCAAAGCCGATTTCAAACGCTCTCTATCGGACCACCAAAATGATAACAACACGATAGCGCGGTTCAAACAGGATGATATTTAGTCGTATATTTGCTCCTTCTCATACCAGTCAAAAGCCAGAAAAAAGACTGGAAGCCATTGAAAAACTCTCACCGGAAAAACCTCAAGACAAAACAATTCTACATGAGCTGGCTTTTAACGATGATAATGCAGACGTTAGTCTTGCGGCGTTGGCAAAGTTAGATAGTTTCGTGCTATGGCAAAAGATGGCACAAATTGCCAAGTCGCCAAAAGTAAAAAAAGCGGCCCAGCACAGTGTGAGCGAAGCGATATCAGGCAAAGGCAGTGTAGCCCTTAGCGCAGAAGAAAAGTCTTCGTTTTTGCAAGAAACGGCAAGCACAGATGTAATCATTGATGTAGTCCAGCGCGAGCCTGAGCTGCTAGGTAATACTGAGTTGGCCTTTGCGCTATTAGCCAAAGTCGACAAGCCTTCGTTTACGCAACACGTTTTTTTACATGCGAATAATGACCAATTACAACGCCAGCTTATCAGCAGTCAGTCTCAGACAAATACACTGCAAAAATGGGCAAAAAAACTGAGCGATTCCCCTACGCTTGATGCGATCAATAACCGAATCGATGAAATAAGGGCAGCAGAGCAAAAGCCTGTAGAACTTAAAAAGCAACTTACACTGTGCTTGTCTAAATACCGTGCGCTACTTGATAAAGCCGATGTTGAACAGGTTGTAGATTTGCAGTCCAGTTACCACAGTGAGCTGGAAGGCTTGTTTGCTCAAGCGGGCGTTCTTTCAACTGACGATAAGCAAGAGTTCGAAGAAAAGCGTAGCAAAATAACTGAGCAAGTTACGCGCTATGTAGACAGGATCCGTCCTGCGTGGGAAGAGAAGCAAAAGTCGGCGGTACTTGCAAATACACAAGCCCTTTGCGAACAGCAGCTAACCCATGCGAAAGAACAAGTAGGTTGGTTATTCAACACGCGCTTGTGTGAAGCCACGTTAGCCGATGTTGCAACGGTAAATGAAAGCGTAAGAGGTGTCGAGGCTACGCTGGAACAGTTGGGGCAGCTTGGCAGCAATGACAAGCGAGTCAACGAGATTCAATTAGCTGTTGATGGGCTAAATACAAAGCTTGAAGCTTTTTCCATGCAGCAGCAGTACGGTCAAAAGTTATTGTCTAGACTGAACGTCGTTGAAGACGTGGCGCAAAAATTAAACAGTGCTGATGTGAGTGATGAACACAAGCGCGACTTACGCAGCGAATTTGATACTGCGATAGAGGAATACTCAGCTATCAGTCGCGAGCTTATTGCGCAGCCCAAAGCGCTTTTACAGCGTTTTAAGGCAGCAACTAAGCAAGTGAGAGCCGATGAAAAAGCCGCTAAGTCAAAGCACCAAGACGAACTGAGACACGTTAGAAAGCAAATAAGCATTGTTGATAACCTAGTTTCACAGGGTAAGTTTCGTGCGGCGATGGCTAAGTTTAAGAAACTGTCTGATAATGTGGCTTCGCTGCCTGAAAGTTTAAAGAAAGACATCGATAAGCGTTTTCAGAAGACGGCTGACGACATAGCCAGGCTAGAAGGATGGCAGAGTTATATCGCCGCGCCGCGAAAACCTGCTTTAGTTGAAGAGGCCAAAGAGCTGGCCGCTACGCCAGCAGAGAACATAAAACAGCGCAGTGAGTCGATAAAGTATTTACGTAGCCAATGGTTATCGCTGAATACACCATCTGCAGGAGACAATGAGCAAGAAAATGCAGCGCTGCAGCAGGATTTTGATAATGCACTAGAAAAGGCGTTTGAGCCTTGTAGGGAGCATTACGCTAAATTAGATGCTGAACGAGCTGCAGCGTTAGAACTGCGTCGTTCGATTATTGAAAAAGTAGCGTCGGTACCCGAAGACATTGAACCAACTGAATTAAGCAAAACCCTCGATAGGCTTGCCAAGCAGTGGCGAGCTTGCGGTCAAGTTGAAAAGCAAGCTTACGAGGAACTCAAGGTCGAGTGGAAGGCTGTGTTTTCACCCCTTCAAAAGCGCGTTTATGGTTGGCAGAGTGACAATCAGGCGCTTAAGCAAACGCTAGTGGATAAGGTTAATGCGCTACAAGATGCTGATGATATTAGTGATGCAGCAGAGTCTGCGCAGCAACTACAGCAAGAATGGAAGCGTATTGGACATGCCGGTAAGCGCGAAGAAAGCCGGTTGTGGGCAGAATTTAAAGCCAGTAATGATGCTATTTTCGAACGTTTAAAAACCCAGCGTAAAGCGCAAACTAGTGAGTATACTGAGCAAGCTGAAAAGCTGTTGTCTTCTATCGCGTCTATCTCTGTAGAAGTTGACGACAGTACTTTTCACAGTGCAGTTCAGCCTATTCAAGAAGCCATGTTAGCACTGCCAAAACCACAGCGAGTGAAGGTAGAACGCAAGCTTGAGACGCTCTTTAAGCAAAGAGAGTCTATGCAGCGTGAACATGACGCAAAAGTGATAGAGGCGCGAGCTCATGCCATTATTCGGTTGCTGCAAAATGATGA
Source organism: Alteromonas sp. LOR (assembly GCF_000753865.1). Taxonomy (GTDB): domain Bacteria; phylum Pseudomonadota; class Gammaproteobacteria; order Enterobacterales; family Alteromonadaceae; genus Alteromonas. The sequence continues at coordinate 178,787 of NZ_JQFW01000057.1, forward strand.
ACCTGAGTCTAGGAATGAGCTTTTAGAAATCTTAGGCAAACGTTGGTCGAATTTACTGACTAACGCTAGTGCATCAAATGTGCCGAGGAACGATAGAGCGTGGTTAACGGTAGCGTTAGAGGTGGCGAGTGGTATGCCTAGTCCGCAATCTGATGCATCGGTACGTTCGAGTGTGCAGCTTCAAATGATGACGGCAAAACTTGAGCAAGGTGAAGCCCCAGAGGCCCAAGAAATATTGAGCGATTGGTTACAACATGGTGAAGTAAAAGAAGACGAAAGCGGTCTTTTACAGCGTGTAGTTACCATTATCGATAACAATCCGAGTATGTTGGCATAGATGGAAAATAGTGTAGAGTTTCAATTTGATACAGAGATGTCAGCGTATCGATTTCTCAATACTGTAAAACATGTTGATGCAGACGGGTTACGGGCTAAGTTTGGTCAAACTGATCATCATGTTAGTGTGAAGTACACCTATATTGTGGGTGAATTTGATGAAACCCTGTCGATACTAGATGACTTGGCAAGGGATCTCGGCGGTATAGAGGTTTCTTAACGTCGTTCTCTTTGCGTCAGCCAAACTCAGTTTAAACAAGGGCCAATTTAATAAGGTCAGTTCAAACAAGGTCAGTTCAAACAAAGACCAGGACACGCAAACATAAAAAAGACCGGTATAAACCGGCCTTTTTTGATTTCTGTAAAATATGTAGGTAGCTATGCTTGTTATCTAGCTACACAACTACACAATTACATAACTACTTAGTAAATTAACAGTCGTCGTCTTCTGCTTCAACGCCTTCTTTAACGTCTTCACATGCATCTTCTACGGCGTTACCAGCGTCGTTGGCCATATCGCCAATTTTGTCACCACCGTCTTCAAGCGCATTGCCAGCGTCTGTGACCATTTCGTCAAGTTCTTCGCCTGCGCTTTCCGCGTCGTTTTCACTACACGCTGCTAGTGAAAGTACAAATGCTGATGCTGCTACTACTTTTAATAAATTCTTGAATGAACTCATGTCCTTACTCCTTTTCAATTACTACTGTATATAATATGTTGTTTACGCTTTCGGTGCTTTACCGCGCAAGGCATTCACTAGAAGTGATATGACAAGAAAGGCGACAAATACAAAAAATAATATCTGTGCAATTCCTGTTGCTGCCCCAGCGATGCCTCCGAAACCAAAAACTGCTGCAATAATGGCGATAATAAAAAATGTGATTGCCCAACCTAACATGACTTATTCCCTCTTGTTGCTTCCGTTACGTTCACAATAGCTGTTGCTATGATTAAGCTCCTGCTATGTATAAACTGTTGTTACATTAGTTAATGCTATCTTCGTGCCTAAGTTGCAAGTCATTGAAAATATTAAAATAATTTTATTTTCTAAACTTTTGCTTGGTGTGAAGTTCACAATGTATAGACAATAGTTACAGGTAAATTGCATTTTTTACATTCTTACTAAAATACTCGGATATGTGATTGGAGCCATGTAATAAGTGCTACGTAATAAGGGCTACGTAATAAGGGCTACGCAATTTGCGTTGCGCATATAGGTAACAAGGCGATAGAGTTTAGTTGTTAGAATCGAGCAGATGATAAATGGTCGTGTGCACAATTGTTCACATAACATTATTCATAAAAAAAGGAGACGGCGTTTATGGCAAATACACATTCGGCATTTATAGGGCTTATGCAGCGTGCGCGCAACGTCAAGCGCTGGCCGCTAATGGCGCAGTTCCAAGATGAAATGCTATCGACTCATATTTATGAGGCGTCGGTGGTAGCGCATATGCTAGGCGCCATTGCATGTGATGTATTTAACGAAGATGTGGACCCAGATCGTGTGGCGGCAATGGCTATTTTCCACGAGGGAAGTGAAATAGCGGGGATGAGCGATATTCCAAGCCCGGTCAAATACCACGATCCTGAAACCACTGCGGCGATTAAAAAATTAGAACGTCGTTTTGAAGCTATGTTAATAAAAACTTTACCTGAAGCACTCCAGCAGCGATATCAATCGCTAATTGAGCAAGACAAGGAAGATGTTCATGTGACGCTTGCAAAGGCTGCTGACGTGCTCTGTGCTTATTTGAAATGTGACTACGAGCTATCCAAGTCGAATTCTGAGTTCTCCAACGCGATGCAAGAAATGGAAGTGCAGCTAAAGCGCTATAAGGAAAAGCTACCCGCCGTTGGCTATTTCTGCCAAATATTCCTTGAAGATGCTAAGGGAACCCTAGATGAGCAAACAAAAGATTTGGAGTGGATAGAGCGAGCGAACACGCTCCATCTTGACAGTAACGAAAGCGGAAAGTAAAGCAAACAAGCCTATGTGTGTACTGCAAGCATTCGCGATAGGGAAGGTCAACGCTGATAGCAGTATTTAAAAAGCGGCACTCAAAAAACGGCATTCAAAAAGCGGCATTCAAAAAAAGAATCACCGATGATGCAGTTTATTTCATTCTCTTGCGTTTTGCCCAAATAGCAAGCAAAGCAGGGCCTATATACATTGCAATACCGTACACGCCTGGCGCGATAGCATAATCAGGCGCTTTTAAAAATGTAATACAAATCAACATGGCGAGAGCCGCGTTCTGAACACCTATCTCAATAGCAAGGGTTAGAGAATCTTTAAACGAAGCTGCGGATACTTTTGATAGTATTAATCCCATCAACACAGAACTGAGATTAAGGGTAAGGCATACTAAAAATGCGCTTTCAAATGAAGTCGCTAAGTTATCGCGCTCCGACACGAGTACGCCCACAATCATTGCCAACATAAAATACATGGAAAACTGACGAAAAAAAGTTTCCGTCTTTGTCGCAAAGCCTGTGAAAAGACGTCGAATGATCATGCCTATCACTACGGGTAAGATAGATACGCCAATAAGCCCTAACACGGTTTCAACAACCGAGAAAGCAGGCGCATTTTCTTTTACAAAGTAATCGATAGCGAACTGAATAATGAAAGGCGTGGTAAAAACACAGGCAATAGTGGAGATGGCGGTTAAACTTACAGACAGCGCCAGATTAGCTTTCGCGATATGACTGATTAAGTTACTCGTGGTTCCCCCAGGGCATGCTGCCAAAATCATGATACCCACAGCAATATAGGGCGGCAGTTCAAACGCGAGACAAATAGCAAAAGTGAGTAGAGGCAACAATACTATTTGACCCAAGAAACCGGTCAAAATAGCTTTAGGCGCTTTAAGTAACCGTCCAAAATTAGAAATAGTTAGCGTTAAGCCCATACCGAACATCACAAACGCCAACGCTAGAGGTAGTAATACCTCAGTAAGTACAGATGCCTGCACGCATACGCCCCTTAACACAGCAACTTATTATAGTGGCGCTAGTGTACTCTGTTTAACAATAGATAGAAGTGATGACCCGTTATTAAGATTGATTAATTCTACGAATGATAAAATGAGCACAAACGTATATCGGGCGCTTTAATGAAAATTGGCAAGGGCTGTCATGATAGCCGCCGAAAGCGTTAATAGAATTTGCCGAGGGCGGTCATTAAAGTTGCCGAGAGCGTCAATTAAAATTGCCCAAGGGCGGTCATGAAAATTGCCGAGAGCGTCAATGAAGAATAACGAGTGCACTGTCATTAAGGCTATAAAATCAAATAGCCCAAAATTTATTGAAAAAGTTCAGCACGTACTATTAAAAAGACCAGAGTGCTAAAGCGCTCTGGTCTCTATTGTTCAGGAGCTTTGCTGGCTATTTTTATTAAAAACACGCTATTCGCAATACCGTATTTGCCAAACGCTATTCGCAATACCGTATCTGCCAAGCTCTACTCACAAGGCTCATTTGAAAAGCCCATGTAGAGAAACGGTCTAGGCAGACTAGCTGGCAGTGGGGTTGTAAGGTAACGACGATTGGTGAGCAACAATACGTAAGTTTCCGTCACTGTCTTTAACATAGGCAAAGGTATACTCCACTTTAGTTTCGCCGCCATTGGTATCTGTGAAAAAGTAATTGCCCATGGCAACTGCCATTCTGCAGCTATTGTTGATAATGCCTACATTGTCAAATTTAACATTGGTATACGGTTTTATTGCAAAGCCCTTATCTTCTTCGTACGCATCGTTACCGCCCACAAAATAGGAAAGAGCGGCATCGAAACTTGAGCGAAATTGATCTTCGGCTGCCAAGGTTGGTTTAAACAGTACACTACTCAGATCGTACCCATACATATCTTGGATAAAATCAGCAGCTTCATCAGAATAGTTGCCGCTATTAGTAAACACTGAGCCGATTCTGACAATGCCGTTCCCCCACATTTTTTGCGCAGCAATGATCTCTCTTTCCGTAATGCAGGTGTTTGAATACAGTAACGAGTTGTCTAGTGCTTCTGCAGTAAGCGAAGCCTTTGCTTGCGCGCCACTTTTGGGAGGTTGCGTATCGGCTACAGCACTGCATGCAGACGCTAACAGGATTGAGGCGATAGCAGCGGTAATTTTTGAGCGAGTTGCTTTTACATTTTTCATAGCATACATCCTAAATTTAATAACAATAATTTTGCTAGAAGCATGTGCAATATCAAACTCATTGCAATGCGATAGCTAAAGGATATACACAACGAATGACGTGTACTTTTTCAGAGGATTAAAAACTGATTAACGCAGGGTTAATCTTAAACGCGTTCAGTGAAAAAGAGGCATCCGATGCGCTGAAATCTGATTAACAATGCATCGAATGTATTCTTTTGAGGCTACGTCTTAGTAACCTTTATTTTTTTCATCAAGCGGCGTAGCAAGGAGTTCAGATACCGAAAATGCGTTTACACCTAAGCTCTGCTCGTCATTCGACATTGAGGTGACGATTGAAAAGTATATGTCTTTCATTGCCGTTTTTTCAATATCACTTGGATTTGGCACAGTAGAAGGTTGCGCAACATCTGAACAGCCTGACATGGTGCACTGTTTATCTGACGGAAAAACCACGGGCTCATCGTTGCTCATAATAACTTCGCGAGCAAGCACACGTTTTTTAGTGATGTTGGTCTTTGTTACTGCTACGTAGTCGAAGTTATTTTGTTTTGCTATTTCTGCCGCTCGACGCAGCGCGTACTGCTGCACTTTGTCAGCAGGTGTTCTATCCGATGCCTTAAATAAAATACGGTATTCACCATTACCCAGCTCTTCGCTTGAATAGCCGTAACTTTGTTCAGAATTTGCCGATTTATAAGGCGTTGGCGTGGCAACAGGTACTGACGAGCAGCCTGTTAGTAAAGCGGTGACTGCAATGCCCACGCCTAAGAGTAGGTGAGTGGGTCTCGATTTTACGTGGCTGCTTTTTAGAGCGTTTTTTTCCAACTTACGGCGCATTTACTACTTCCTTTCGTCACACAATTATAATTTAAACAGCGATAGCAAAGCAGTTCTGCCTATCGTCATGAGTGCAGTTTTACGGTTGCTCTTCACTTTTGGTTTTGCATCGGACATTCCTTTATAGGCACCTAACCCTACAATACCTAACAATATTTCTGGTTTGCCCACTAAGTAATGGCATTGTTGCTTTGCTGTTTTTTCGGCAAGGTGAGCATGATGACGCTGCGCATAAAAATCCCGTTCTTTTTGTGCAATGTCAGTCATGTTTTTCTTCAACAAAAATTTATTTAACAATGCGTCTACCATTTTGGATGTCCTTTAAACTATAGCGTAATTCTTGCTAGATGTTAGGTTAGGTGTTGCGTTAGATATCGGGTTAGATTCTGGGTTAGATGTTGTCGTTAAAAAGCGTGCTTAAAGAGAGCGCTTAAACAATGCGATTAGCCGTTCAAAGCTAACGAAACACAGCGATTTTTTCGCAATTCGATAAAACAACACGCTGAGCCCAAGGTTAAAACACAACAAGATAGCAGCGATAAAAATAATACTGATACCCAAAGAGTATAACGCGCCGCCAATCGCTACATTTACGAGCAGCCAGCACACAATGCCAATAACAAAGGCGGCAAGGGCTGCAAAAACTGAAATAAACAGCGACTTTTTGACGAGCATTATTTCGCTATTTACCAAACTTAAATAGGCCGCACCCTGTTTAGTTCGCTGTTTCGCCGCATTTTTAAGTGCGTCAATAACCGCTTCATAGGATGGGTCAGGGTAGGGTGCTTGTTGTTCGTCTAGGTTTTTTTTGTCTTTTGGGGAGGCGTCGTGATATCCAGTACTAACGCTGCCATCGGCGTTAACCGCTATCACAGCATTGTCTACGCCAATGAAATAGAGCGCCTGCTCCGATGGTGGAGTCAGGCGAAACGGATTTTCAGCGCTCATTGTAAAATGAGCGCTATGAAAATCAGGTATTGTTGCCATTATTACTTCTTACGGAATAATGAAGTAACTAGCATGCCCGCTGCAAACGCAAGCCCGGCTGTTGCCACTGGATTTTCAACGGCATAGTTACGCACAGAAGATGCCTGCCATTTTTGTTCAGCGAGACGTTTACGCTCTGACATATTCTCAGCCGATGACGTAGCGGTACGACGAATATTTTCTTCAGCAACACTCGCGTTATCTGCAAGCTTGTCTACAGACTGATGGAGCGACTCTTTCAGTTGATCCGTAACTGGATGACCTTGCTCATTAGAAGTATTTGCTTTTGTCGATGTATTTTTAGCTGTTTGTGTAGCCATAGTATTCTCCTTGATTTTACTAAATGCATCTTTCCCTATTAGTAAAGCAATGGCTGTACCACTGTGTAGGAGGTTCGTAATCTATTGATTTTCAACCATAAAGTTTTTTTGATGCAAGCGGCTATATTATGAGGCAGGAAGAATGCACACAGTATTGTGAACACCCTGTAATAATTTCGCGGATAAGAGTTTAGCAGATAAGCATGTCGAGACTGAGTGGCTCTAGGCTAAGTAGTTCTAGGCTTAGCTAATCCATAGCTAATCCATAGCTAAGCCTTTTGTGGATAGGCCTTTTGTAGGTAGGCTAGTCGTTATAATGAATTAGCGGCTCAAGCAATAACACTTTCTAAGTCATCTTTCGTCACCGGCTTGAGCAAGGCGCTATCAATGCCAATTGTTGACATAATATCTTTATCTGCTTGATGCCCGCTAACAATAGTCAATATGCAGTTACGCTGCTGCGCTTTTAATTCTTTTGCTAGCTCGTAACCATCATAGTCGGGCAATGTTAAGTCCATAAGAACATGGTCAAATTGCTGTTCACTCATTGCTTGCAAGGCATCATTTCCACACAGGCTTTTTACAACATCGCATCCAAGATGTGTTAGAAATAATTGCAACAACTCTGCGGCATCTTCGTCATCCTCGACAACTAATACCTTCTTTTTGCCACTTCCTGCAGTGTCTTTCTCTGTCACCTCATCCGCTATCTGCTCTGTAGTTTGCTGTGAACCAGAAGAGGTTCGCGCTTTCAATAGTTCTGGAATATCTAAGTTGCTGCCACGCTGATGTGACAATGCCGACTCAGGGGCAAAAGGTTTTGTGGTCGGCATGTTCGATACTTGAGCTTCAACATTGGAAAACGTAATAGGGTTGTCTGCAGGTAAGTAAAGTGACAGCAAGCTGGCCAGTGCAAATCTATCAATAGGCTTGCCGATAACATCGTTAAAGCCTTCGCGTATTAGCGACTCTTTAAGCCCTTTTCGACTCGCCGCGGTAACTGCAATAACAGGGAGATTTTTACCATGTCGCCTTATGGCATGAAGGGCTTCAATACCATTCATTACTGGCATATGGATGTCCATGAGTACCAAGTTGAAAGGGGCGTTCTGCTCGTCAGCGTGTAACACTGCTTCAAGTGCTTTAACACCATTTTCCGCATAGCTAATATCGGCTTTTGATTGACTGACTAAGTGACCAGTAAGTCGCCTTATTTCTCTAAGGTCGTCTACAATAAGCACTTTTCCAGTCAACTTTAAATTTAAGTTAGCTGGCTCAACGATTGAAAGTTGACCTAAGGCAAGCTCTTCTATTGGCTGAGTACTTATATCCCCTGGGTTAATGTAAAAACTAAAGCTGCTGCCTTCTCCCATGCGAGAGGTCACTGAAATATCACCATCAAGTTTGCAGACCAACTCTTTACAAATTGCCAGCCCCAGGCCTGCACCGCCATGATTGGCACGCATCACATCTTCAATTTGTTCAAAGGGATGGAAGATATTTTCAAGCTTATCAGGCGCCATACCAATACCGGTATCGTCCACGGTAAATCGCAACACGGTGTCTGGCTGAACAGACTGTTCTTCTAGCGCTAGGTTGCCCGCCTCGGGGGTTTCAATTTCAATGGTAAGTGTAATGGTGCCGTTATCTGTAAATTTCACCGCATTGGTAATTAAATTGAGCAATATTTGGCGAAGACGTGTTGGGTCTGTTTGGATAAACTCAGGCATCTTGGTTTTAGCAACCACATTGAGACTGAGCCCTTTGTCTTTCGCATTCAACTGCATCAAGGAATGTATATCGGTGAGAAATGACGCTAGGTTGACTCGCTTTACATTCAACTCAAGTTTGTCTGCCATGATGCGGGACATGTCGAGTAAGTCGTTAAGCAGGCTCAAGAGGTGTTTACCATTAGAGTGAATAATTGATAACTCTTGCTGAAACGGACTATTTCTCGCGTCGTCAATCAATAGCTCTGTGTAGCCAAGTATTGAAGTAAGTGGCGTTCTTAACTCATGACCCAAATGGGCAAGGAATTTATCCTTTGCTTTGTTTTTTTGCTCTACTTTATTACGTTCTATCCGCTCGTTTTCAATGTCTCTTCGAACGAGAGCATAGCGAATAGTTCGCATAAAGCGGGGTGATTCAATTTCGGACTTTTGTAAGTAATCTGCGGCGCCTGCGCGCATCACCATTTCATCAACCATGGCGTCAGATTGACCCGTTAATATAACAACGGGTACGTTAAATTGATTTGCTTTTAAAATACTTAACACATCGAGCGCATTTTCTGCGCCCAATAAAAAGTCGAGCAAGCACAAATCGAAAGAGCGTTCTTTCAGCGCTTCTAATGCAGCATCGCTGTCGGTCACCCACGTCAACTCGAAATGTGTAGATTCGCACCGTTCTAGATAGTCAGAGGTAAGGAAGTAGTCATCTTCATCATCCTCAATCAATAGAATTTTTATTACCTCTGTCATCTAGTACTCCGCTACTCGTGTGGTAGTTCTACGAATTCAATCCAATAGCGACCAAGTGCTCGCATTAGGTCAACCAAACCCTCAAAATTCACTGGCTTGGTAATATACGAGGCACAACCTAAGTCGTAGCCACGCAACATGTCTTCCTCTTCTTTCGAGGTGGTTAAAATAACCACGGGAATACTGCGCAGTTTAGGGTCGTTCTTCAGTTCTTGAAGTGCTTCGCGGCCATCTTTACGAGGCATATTCAAATCGAGCAAAATGAGACTTGGGCGCGGATACTTTTCGGCATCGGCGTATTTGCCTTCATGGCGCAAGAATTCAAGAAGCTCTACGCCGTCTTCAACACAAAAAAGTGTGTTTAAAACACGAGACTCTTTAAGTGCATCAACGGTGAGTAAACGATCATCCTCGTCATCATCGGCCATTAGTATATTTATTGATTGGGCTTGTTTACGCATCATGCGAAGACTCTCCATTTTCGTTATCTGAGCCGAAAGGCTCGCTGTCTAGGGGTAATATTATATCGAACTTAGCGCCTTTACCGGGTTCGCTGGTGGCGGCTATGGTTCCGTTATGTCTTTCTACAATCCGTCGGCACACCGCAAGTCCAATCCCGGTGCCCTTATATTCACTTCTACCGTGCAACCGCTGAAATGGGGCAAATATTTTTTCGGCAAAAGATTGCTCAAAGCCAATGCCATTGTCAGTAACGGTAATTTTGATCCATTGATACTCATCAGACTTCAGTAATGTGCTTTGCTCATCACTGGTAAGGTCGTTACAGGTTATGTCTATAACTGGTGCCACGTCGGCTGGCTGAAATTTAAGTGCATTAGAGATAAGGTTCAGAAATAGTTGCTCTAACTGCGATTTATCACCACGAATACCCGGCATGTCTGCCACGTTGACTTGTGCAGACTTTTCTTCAATTGCGATTTCAAGGTCGCTCAACACACCAGAGAAAATGGTGTTTAGCTCTACGTCTACAAAATCCTTTCCGCGGGTGGAAACGCGAGAGAATGAAAGCAAATCTGAAATGAGCATAGACATACGCTCAGCAGCGTTAAGCATTCTCGCGAGAAAGTCTTTGCCTCGCTCATCAATCACATCGCCATAGCCAGACTCTATTCTATTGCCGAAAGCGCGGATTTTTCTTAAAGGTTCTTGAAGATCATGCGAGGCGACAAAAGCAAAGTCTTCTAATTCCCTGTTGCTTCTCGCAAGTTCATCGGAATATACACTTAACTCTTGAGTGCGCGCTGCTATTTTGGCCTCTAATTCTTCGTTAATCCCTTCAAGATCAGACTGGTGTTTTTCGTTTTCTCTGGCATTAACCTTAAGCAGCAAAAAGATGGTGACAATAAGAAGTAGGGTAGTGGCTGAAGAAATAATTAACGTATTGACGGAGTCGCGACGCAGTTTCATCAAGCTAGCCAAGTGAGTCCCTTGGATATCTCGCTCAGAACTGTCTACTTCTTCAAACACACGCTCAAATTGATTGTACAAACGTAAACCGCGGTCAGAACGCAAAAGGTCGGTGGCCTGGGCGCGCTGGTCTGAACGAGCTAGCTCTACAATCTCGACCATACTATTGATTTTCTGTTTGGTTAAAACAAGCAATTCACTTATTCGGTCATTTTGTTCGGGGGTGTCTGAGGCAAACGCGCTGACTTCCACTTCTTCAGCGACAGATGAAAACGTATTAAGCGTTTCGGTGTACTCCATCAAATAGGCTTCATCACCGGTGAGTAAATAGCCTCTTTGCCCTGATTCTGCACGAAGTAACGCAACATGAAGCTTGTTAACGGCGCTAATAATACGATTTGTACTGAACAATTTTGCTTCAAGTGCAGATAAGTCGTCTAACGTGTCTACAACGTAAAATGAATTCGCGGTTATAACCGCTATCACCAACACTACCATCAATATCCAGCTATAGAGGGACGACAGAATTTTGTTAATCATCAGACCCATCCGATGCAGACTCACCCATCTTTAAGGTCATTTCAGCTAGCGTATTGCTACAATCTTTTGCGCTTGCAATTATCTTGTCTAATGCTTCAAGAGCTTTCTGAGGTGGGATATCGCCATTGAGCGCCATTTTCACTAACTCCGCCTGCATCGAAATGCGATTTAGCGGTTTACGAGCGTCGTGTACAAAAACGCTCATGGTCGAAAATTCTTCGTCAGTCATTCTATTTGGCCTTTTACTGCTCGTCTTTAGTCAAATCGCCGTAGGCATGCAGTCGGTTGTAAAGCGTTTTAGTGCTGATGCCTAGCATTTCAGCTGCCATTGTCTTATTGCCATTCACTTTTTCAAGCGTGGCGTAGATAAGCTCTTTTTCTACATCCTCAATAGTTCGGCCTGCTTGCAAAGAGGGCGTAGTGCTTTGCTTTTGTGCAAACGGAGATTCAATAGTTTTTGGCAGCTCCAATACATTACTTTCTGGATCGCTCATTATTGCCGCGCGGTGAACAAAGTGGCGAAGCTCTCGTACGTTGCCCGGCCAATCGTAGGCCTGAAGAGTGTCAAGCTGGGTGTCGTCCCATTTAAATTTGGCATTGTTGTCTTTGTTAAACTCTTCAATGAAGGTTTTTGCAAGAAGAGCAATATCTTCTTTTCTTTCGCGAAGCGGTGGAATGGTAATGGGGAATACGGCTAGTCTGAAGTAGATGTCTTCTCGCAACACCTTGCTTTGCGCAATCTCTTCCATGGTTCTGTTAGTGGCTGATACAACGCGACAATTGACGGGAATGGTTTTGGTACCCCCAACGCGTATTACCACTTTATTTTCTAAAACACGCAGTAAATTAGGCTGCATATCGATTGGCATTTCGGTAATTTCATCTAAAAACAGCGTGCCGCTTTCTGCTTGTTCAAATACACCTTCTTTGCGGCCCACAGCGCCAGTAAAAGCGCCTTTCTCGTGGCCAAATAGCTCACTGGCAATTAACTCTTTAGAAAACGCACCACAGTTAGTCGCCACATAGGCGCCCTCACTGTCTGATGCTTTATGAATTGCCGCAGCGACCACTTCTTTACCTACACCACTTTCCCCTAGCAGCATGACGTTTGCACTGGTTTTACTCACTCGCGATATTAGCTTGTAAAGATCTTTCATTGCCGGCGATTCACCGATAAGAAGGTCGAAGTGCTTTTCAATTTTTGCTTTTTTCGGTGCGGCCTTTTCTGATTTTTTCGTTAATACTGCTTCTATGTCTTCTCGTTGAATCGGTTTAACAAGATAGTCAATATTTGGTCCGCACAGTCCTTTAATAACGCTTTTTACTGATGGGTGACCGGTAATGAGTGTCACACGAGGGCGCTTTTCTAATTCGTCTAATTCGTCGAACAAGTGGGCTCCGCTGCCGTCTGGCAACATGAAGTCGAGTAAGATATGGTCGAATGTTTCTTTTTCTAGCCAGTTTCTTGCTTCTTGAAGCGTAGCCGCCGTGAGCACTTCGTGCCCCAAAAACTCAATAATGGTACAAGCTACTTCTGTAAATTCGGCGTCGTCGTCGACAAGTAATACGGTAAGCACGTGAGATTCCCTCTTTATCTATTCCATAGGTATGAAAACTGGAACAATATCAATTATATAATTTCGCATTAAGACAAAAGTCTACCATTAAGTATGGAAGAAGTGACCTCTGCATTGTAATTTTATTTAATGCCTTGGAATGTGAACATAAAACACGCAACGGTATTACCGTCAGCTTATAACCTTTACCCGAAGGCATGTTGGTGTTTTGGCTCGAATTTTATTTGTCATGCCACAAGCACTATTTTGAAAGGGAGTTTTGCAAAAATCATTCCCTTTGCTGTGGTTTTACTCGCGACCTTTTTTATCTGTTTTTTAGGTGCGGTAGCAAGAAAGGTATAAGAGCGGTTATGAGTGGTGTAATCGCAAGCATACCAACAAAGGGCTAATATAGGGCGAAGAGCATATAGGCAAGGGCGTTTGTGGAACGTCCTAACGCGTTTTAGATAGACCAAAACGGCACAACTCGTCGCGCGTGTTGCGCATTATGTGGCTAGCTATTATTTACTTATCGCCTAATCATTAGCTAAATATCGACGATATGTGAGCTCGTTACTAGCAAAGCATGCCTATTGAAACGGGCAATACAACTGCTAAGAAAAGTGACTTTCACCAATAGCGTGACAATATTACTCGGTGGTTTGAAAATATTACCCGCTTTGTATTAGTTACGTATCGTCCTTAATACAATCCCAATCCATAAAGTCAGAGGTGGGCAGCTGCATTGTCTGATAGCGAAGTTCGCCAATGAAGGCTCTTGCGGCTGGACCTAGTGCGTCGCCATCTTCAAAAGATAAATAAAGCAGTGCCTTTCTTAGCGCCGCATTATTATTAAGTGGTAACGGCTTTAACAATCCGCTTTCGAGCTCATTTTTTATAATAGCTATTGGTAGCCATGCAAACCCAAGCCCTTGAGCAATAATATCAACCGACGTTCTTATATGGCTTACGGTCCAGCGCTGCTCAGCGCCAAGCCAACCTGCATCTACTTTGCGTTCTGCCGATGAATCGCGAACTACAATTTGCCTGTGAGATTTCAAATCTTCGAGGGTTAGGGTGCGGTTGAGTTGATGAAGGGGATGGTCTTTATGTGCCACCGCCGCGAATTCTATTTCGCAAAGGTCCTCACTGAAACCACTGGGGTATAAGAAGGGAGAAATGCCAATGTCTACATTCCCGCTTGAGAGTAAGGTATTACTGCCGCTTAGCACCGTCTCTTCTAATTCCACGCGCAAAAGAGGGAACTCCTCAGAAACTTTATTAAGCACATTATAAAGAAGGTGTGAGGGGAAAATGATGTCTACTGCTACTCGCAACGTGGTCTCGGTGCCTGAGCGAAGGCTATGCGCAATGGACTCAAGTTTCTGAGCCTCATCAAGAAGAAAAGTGGCTCTGCGGTACATTACCTCTCCCTGGGGGGAGAGTTTGACCTTGCGACCACTGTTCTCAAATAGCACCACGCCTATGGCATTTTCTAGCTTTTGAACAGCATGATGGACACTGGATTGGCTCTTATGTACCACCAAAGACGCTTGATTAAAGCCGCCAGCATCCACCACGGCTTTAAACATTCTCCACTGCTCTAACGTTGACTTCAGCATACTTCAACCGTTCTTATATAAACAATAAACTCGAGTATATACAGTTCTTTGCATTTATGTGCGGTGAACTTGTTTGATGGTTGCTAACGAACAGGTAATAACAGATATATTTTCGTAGCCCATTTTTATGAGTTGTTCAGCAGAAAGCTTAGCTCGTGCCCCTGATGCGCAATGCAGGTAGATGGGTTTTGCTGCATCCTTTTCAAGCTCTAGCATTTTCATTTCCAATATGCCTCGTGGAATATGAAGTGAGGCGTCTACATGGTTTTCTGCCACTTCCGCTGGCTCCCTAACATCAACTAATAGCCCTTGGTTAGTTTTCATTTCGTCTGCGGCCTCTTTTGCCGAGACAATTCGAATATCTACATCAATATTTTCTAAACGTGTTTTTACATCAATCAGCATTTTACTTTCCAAAAATTAATATAAGTATAAACTAATTTATAGTTATGATTTCTCTGAGACAAGATAATATCGCTATTTTAGCGTCTATTTTAACTGTTTTGTCAGAAAAACTTATACTTTAGTATAATAAAGCGGTAGATTCGTGGTTAAAGTTAATGTCATTAGGAAGCCCTTATGTCTGAAGAAGTTGTGTTAAGCCCAAGCGAGATGATGGAACATTCTGCCGAAGCAGAGTTTTTTCTAAAGCAATTTGCGAACAAGACTAGGCTCATGATCCTTTGTTCTCTCCTTAAGCAAGAGAAGTCTGTGTCTGAATTGTTGCAAGTTGTAAGCGTTTCACAGCCTGTTATATCGCAGCACTTAGCGTTGTTGCGCGAGTCGAATATGGTGGCGACGAGAAGGGAAGGTCAAACTATTTTCTATCGTTTGTCTGATGAAAGAGTGAAGCGCTTAATTGCGCTTATGTATGAATTTTTCTGTGAATAGAAGTAGGGCGTGTGGATTTTTACTGCACGCCAACACTGCGTCCACTAATAAGCGGACGCAGTTTTTTACGCTCGTTTTAAGTCTCAGTAATTTGCGCGATAAGTGCAGCAATGTAATGCCCATCACCTAACTTGTCATTATCCACTTCGGGACGTTGTACTAAATCGTCATGACTTAAGTTTACCGCAACATGGTGTGCCGCCCAGTCAATTTCTTTAATGTCGCTAGGTAACAATGCCAAATGTTTGCCGCCTGGCAGCCAGTTGTTGGTATCCACCACTAGCATAACCAATTGCCATGTTTTCGTATCGATTAGAAAATCACTAATATGACCTACCTTATCGTCGGTAGTCGCAACTTCATAACCATCAATTTCGCCGCATGCGCGTAAATGATTAGTTGAATTTGATGGAAGCGCGCTCTCTGCCTCTTCATCGGTGGGTGAAGTCACCAATTCGTTAGGGTGTGCGTATTCCCCCCATGCTCCGGGACCAATCCAGTAATAGCCATAGCCAAAATACTTGAACAAATGCTCCTCATACTCTCGAGAAACCGGCTTGTGTTCGTCAATCGATGGGCTATTTTTAAGGGTGTCGACGGTCATGTCTACGTGTACGCTTTCCTCTTCAACATCAACCTGAGATACTGATACCGGAGATATCACTACCTTTCTGCTCAACGGTAACCAAGTGTTGGTATCTGCTACTAAGTAGCGTGTTGTATAGGTTTCATCGTCAAAGAGGATATCTTTTATGCCGCCAATCTTGTCATCTGTGGCATGTATAGAATATTGGGTGAGTTGTTTTGAACTTATAATCATCTTTGCGCCTCCTTTGCTCGGCTGATAAGAAAAAATAGGCTGCCGTTACGTTAAGCATGCATTATTTTCTCTATAATAAGTGTAGTCACTTCTATCTATAAAACATCATGTTTGTAATTTGTTCTGCTGACTTCTTGATTGAGATCATTTTACCCAAACGAAAAAGCCCGCAAATTTGCGAGCTTTTTTAATACGTTATGTTGAGGTTTAGGCTACATCGAACTCGTCGTCAGAGTAGGATTCATCATAATCCGCTTGATTACTAGCACTACTATGCAATGTAAAGAACTGCTTTCTTCCTCTTGCTAGCTGAACATACTTCGCCCACGTTTTTTCGATACTACCGGATTCTTGAGCTTTACCGTTTACAAACTTAACGAAATGCTTTTCGTCTGCTGTTTCAGGTTTCAAGTCACCGCTTTCTAGGCCAAGCAGAGTACTGCCGTAGGTGGTGAGAATATTTGCCTCGGAAATACTAAAATCTCCCGATTTTTTAAAGCCATAAGGAAACTTTCGACGATCTACAAAGGGTTTGCTTGAAGGACGAATCGCTGTGCTCATGATAATAGTTCCAACGTTGTTAATTCCACAGCGCACTTTTAAAACATGTTTTTGCTGAGATAAAGCAAAAGATTTTTTTCTTATCAATAAAAAAAAGTGATGCTTATGTGAAAATTAAAAAACTGCCGATAATGTGAGTTTAGTTTTGCAAAAGCTAGGTGTGAAAAAATTGGCTTTATTGCTTTTAAGTATCTGAATTTCAGATGTTAAATTAATTTTCTTATTGGCTTTTTTATCGGTTTTAACGCTAGGCACTACGCAAAATGTTGAACAATTCGGCATGGCGTTAAGCCGGCATTTTAAGAAGCAATATTTATTATCGCTACGATAATAAAATTTCGTTTCCAATTAAAATCTCCGCGGCAATAATCATAGGGTGATTACAACCTAGAGACACTAATGAGCAAAGACTATCGTTTTCAAAGTGATGAATGGAATGCGGCAGACGAAGGTGAGTTTCATTCTAAGAAGCCCAATACTTTACGAGAGAAAAGTGTAAAGGCTATGCAAAAGCGCGCTATGTTGCGACGCAACAAGCAGCGCCGTTCGCACGACGAAACACAACACTGATCTCCTTCATCACTTAAAAAGATAATATCGCGCTATCATTCGGTAGCGCGATACTGTGCTTTTCGCCTCAATTAACGTATCATTTAGCCAAATTTGGTTTTACATTACGCTGGTTGTACTGCAAGCATGGATATTCGCTTTCTCACCACTTTTATAGAGGTGACTAAAACACGCCATTTTGGCAAAGCTGCCGAGAACCTCTACCTTACTCAGTCTGCAGTAAGCGCCAGAATCAAACTCTTAGAAGAATATTTTCACACTACGCTCTTCATACGTCAGCGAAATAGCATTCAGCTTACCCAGTCGGGCGAAAAGCTGCTGCCTTTTGCTCGACAGCTTTGCGCTACGTTAAACGACGCAAAGCAGGAGCTGCAGGTGCAAAGTTCTGAATATGCGGTGTGCGGCGCCACGCAATTAGCAAGCGACTTGTTTTTACCACAAACACTCACTCACCTTCACAAACATTTTCCTGACTTCTCTGTAAAAGCAGACATACTCACGCTAGATGCGTTATCCCGACAGCTTCATGAGCGGGTTACCGACCTCGCTTTTTCTACAGAGCCTCTCAAATCAGAAGATGTTAACAGTGTAATTTTGTTTGAGCAGTCACTCGGTCTATATCGAGTTGGCGAGCCTTCTTCACAGATAAAGGCTGAAGAATTTGTGGCGATAGACTGGGGCGCAAAGGCAAGAGATTGGTTGCTCACCGCTTATCCGCAGCTGCGAGATGCAAAATTACGCACAAACTCCCTTTCATTGGCGCTTAATAATTTATGCGCTGAAGGTGGAATTGCGGTATTACCGGTAAATGTAGAGTCACAATTAAGAGATAGGGCACCGTTAACGTTAATTGAGCCCATCGACGATATTTCATTGAAGGTTTACCTTCACACTATGAAACAAATAAGACGAATAGGATTGGCTGATATTATAACCAGCGTTTCTTCTATCGCCCCGAATTAAGTAGCGAGAAAAATATGTCATCATTACACCCAATGTTAGAAAAAAACGCGTTTCAACGTTTAGAGGCAAGCATTGCCGAAATAAAATCACAGCAGAAGTTGTTTATTCTTAAAGATGAGCACGGTTGCGTCATGCTAACCACCGATGAAGACGACGGCGTGCCGGTATGGCCCGATGCTGAATTAGCCCTTCTTTGGGCTACAGATGACTGGGACCATTGTGAGGCGATGGAACTGACGACTGATGACTTTTTGACAAAATGGGTGCCTGGAATGACCCAAGACAACTTAATGGTTATTGTGTGCCCCGTGCCGGCAGAAGAAGGTGAAGTGATGTCTCCACAGGAGTTTGCTGAATCTTTGTAGGGTGATCCTCCCGTTCGATTTATCGTTTACATGTTATGGCCTCGCACAATGAGGCCAAAGCCAAACACGGCACGTCACTGTCACAACTTCCTATTGTTTGCATTATTGTAGAGGTACAACACTTGTTAGAGCCAGGCATTGAAGATTTATGGTTTGCTCCTTTAGGAGGAACGGGCGAAATAGGAATGAATCTAAATTTGTACGGTCATAATGGACAGTGGCTAATGGTAGATTGCGGTGTATCGTTTGACGAGCCTCTCACCGCTCCCTATAAGCAAAACGCGCGAGCGTCAAAAACAACGCACAGAGTGGTTGCACCTGACCCATCCTTTATTGCAAATCAAAAAGATGCGCTTGCTGGCATCGTTATCACCCATGCTCATGAAGATCATGTTGGCGCAATTCCTTACCTTTGGCAGCGTTTTCAAAAGCCCATCTACACCACGTCGTTTACCGCCGAAGTACTGCGCAGAAAGCTATCTAGAAGCAAGCTTGCCAATAAGATACCCATCATTGAAGTATCGGCGGGCGATACGGTAACCATTGGCGTGTTCTCTGTTAAGTGGCTAGAAATAACCCATTCGTTACCTGAGCCATTTGCATTAAAAATTGATACCCCTGCGGGGGCAATATTACATACTGCAGATTGGAAAATAGACGCATCGCCGGTGACCGGTAAACCCTTCGAGCCAAAGCTCTACAAGCAACTAGCGAATGAAGATATTCTTGCCCTCGTGGGCGACTCCACCAATGCGAATAAGCCTGGTTTCTCCATTTCCGAGCGCAATTGCTACGACGGGTTGTTAAGCACTATATTGCCGCTTAAAGGTCGCGTGGTAGTAGGCTGCTTTGCAAGTAATATTTCTCGGCTTATTACTCTGGCAAAGATTGCAAAAAAAACCGGGCGGTATATGGGCCTTTACGGGCGCTCATTATTGAATATGTATGGTATCGCCCGCCAACAAGGGATTTGGCCTGATGATTTGCCTATTGCCGACGCACATCACCTAGGGTATTTGCCGCCTAAAGAAGTACTTGTGGTTGCAACGGGAAGCCAAGGTGAAAAAAATGCTGCACTCGCTCGCTTTGCTCATGACACTCATCCTCATCTTCAGCTTGAGAAGGGCGATACCGTTATATTTTCGAGTATCGTTATTCCAGGCAATGAAGAGACCGTTGCTCGTTTAAATACTGCGTTTAAAGGGAAGGGCATTGGGACAATTCACAGTGAGGATAGCACCCTGCCCATTCACGCAAGTGGACACCCTTGTGCAGAAGAACTGAAACTTATGTACAACTGGGTGCAGCCAAAAATAGCCATTCCGGTACACGGTGAACACAGTCATTTAATGGCGCATGCTGAGATAGCGAAGTCTGTAGGTATCATGAAAACCTATGTGGGCGAGAACGGCGATTTATACCGTTTAGCGCCTCAGCCAAGTATTCGACGAAATGTCATTCCTGTTGGTCGAGTGCCAGTACAGCAAGAATAGAGCGCGGCTTCGCAAAATTGCGTTGGCTGGTTTTGCAAGTGTTTGATTAATCAAGTACTTAATTTCATAACAAGGTGTATAACGTGTTGGTTATATAGGCTGCCCATCCATCAATCATTCTGATACACTGCGTGTGGGAATTTACTTACTTCAATGACACTGGGTATGCATCGACACATTTTCGCCACATTTTGTTTATTGCTTGTCAGCTTTTTGTCTTTCGCAGAGCCTCGGATCCAAAACCCGGTCTTCCAACCACTGTCGACTAAAAATGGGCTACCTCAAGATGTTGTCAATGACATCGTTATCGATAAAGAGGGTTTTGTTTGGATAGCTACTGACGGCGGTGTGGTGCGCTGGGATGGTGTTCAAACGACTATTATCGATAATAGCGACAGTCTATTTTCAAACAGCTCCATTTGGAAGTTGACTGTTCAAGAAGACAAAGCCTTATTTGTGAGCGTTTATGGGCGCGGCATATATCGTGTGGACCTAGAAACGCAGGCCATATCACAACTCCCCGCAACACCTTACAAGTATTACAGTGAATATAATCAGCATGCCGAGTCTTTCTTTTGGCAAGATGATTCACACCTCATCCTTGCCTTATCTGAAAAAGTACAGCGACTGAATGTATCAACCGGTGAAATAGAAGTGCTAGCATCGCTAACCGATAAGATGTTAGACGATTCTCATTCCATTCGATACGCAATGATGGTTGAAGACATACTGATTGTAGCAACCACCTTAGGTGTTTTTACCCGTAATACCCTTGACGAATCAACATTGCTGCAGCCCCTTGATTACCTAGACGGCATCGAGCCAGATGAAGATAATCAAAACGCAAAATTCTTGATGCAGGATGAAAGTGACCGAATTTGGATCACCACGGTAAACGGGGTATTTAATTCAGAGCAGGACAGTTTTATTGCGCAGGTGCTAGACAACAAGCAGAGCCGCTTTGAGAAGGTACTCACAGGTCGCAATGTATGGACAATGGTTCAGTCTGAAGCCGATGCGTTTTGGATGGGAACGAACAAAGGACTGTTTGAACTTAAAAGAACACAAGGCAAGTGGGTTTACGAACACATACTTCAGCCAAATAACGGCCGCTCCGAGCTGTCGGACAAAAAGGTTTCGGCCATTGCGAAGACAGAAAGAGGTAATCTTTGGCTGAGCACCGTTTTCGCCGGTGCGCTGCACTTTGGAATACAAAGCTCAGATATTTACACTATTCAAAACGAACGAAGATCCGGTGTAGATAGGTTGAGCGATAACGTGGTGTGGTCTTTTGCTGAGACATCTCCCGGTCAATTGTGGATAGGAACCGCTAACGGGATGAGTCGGTACGACTTTGCCACGAAAACCTCGTCGCACTTTTTGAGAGAGGAGGTTGAAGACTCACTGTTAGGAACCAATTCCGTCGACCGAATCATAAGGACTCCAGATAACAAGTTGGTTCTGGAAAAGTATGAGGGTATTCGGGTGTTTGACCCGGAAACTGGCAGCATTTCGGTGCCATCAGTAAAAGGGGGAGGAGATGCCAGTGTATTCAATGCGTGGGATTCGAACCCTGCAATAACCTCAAATGGCGTTATGTTTTTTACCGGGCCTACCGAGTTCTACACCTATGATTTTACGTCAGAAACGTTAACGCCGCTGCCACTCGACCCAAGTATTTTCGACGTAAAATTCGACACATCCTTTCTTGGTGAATCTAAGTATCACAACGCTATGTTTTTTAGTACAGAAGGGGGCGTATGGTTACTTGACCTCACAACGTATGATCATCGCCTTGTGTACCGTTTTGCTGAGGGCGAGCGACTGAGCAATCAATCAGTGAGTTCTTGGGTGATAGATGATACGGGCGTACTGTGGTTGGCGCATAACGGTAGAGGGCTAGTTGGGTTAGACGCCGATACGTTTGAACCTTTATACACGCTGGATGAGTCAAACCTTCTGGTGACCAATATTGTTTATGGCCTGCAAAAAGACAGCGCAGGGAATATCTGGTTTAGTTCACACCAGGGGTTACATCGCTATGATCCTCGGGCAAGTGCGGTTCAGAATTTCATTTATGGCCGTGAACTTTCGGTATCGGAGTTTAACCAAGGTGCTTCTATTATCCTCAGTGACGGCCGGTTAGCTTATGGCTCTACCAGCGGTGTGGTTGTCTTTTCACCGGAGCAGCTAGACGTCTCTGATGAAGGCCAGACATTGGTGGGCAAACAGACCGCGATTACTGGAGTTTCAGTTGGAAAACGGACACTTCCTCAAGGGCTGAAAAATCTAAATGGTCAGCATTTCGACCTCGCCCACGACGACTTTGGCCTGACTGTTTATTTTTCTTCACTCACTACATCAGGTATTGGCGAGACCAAGTATTATTATAAGCTACTCGATGGGAATAAACTTGTTTCCGAAGGGGTCACAGAAGATGCGAAAATAACCTTTGCGAACTTAGAGCCTGGGAAATACACGTTTTCTGTGGTTCCCACACCTGGCAGTTTCGAATCGAGCTATCGAGCGGCGCAAATATCACTGTTTGTGCCCTATGCGCCATATCGCTCACCTTTAGCGTACGCCGTTTACGGTGCATTATTGCTTTGCTTGCTTATTACCTATCTTTATTCTCGACACAAGTCGTTGACCCGGCTAAGAAAAGCACAGCAGCAGGTATCGTTATTTAGCGACGCGTTCAAACAAACCCGCGATTGGGTCATTATTTTTGACGAACACAAAAAGCTAGTGGCAGCAAACCCAGCCTTTGAGCATGTATTCGGCTTTAATCAAAAAGAGCCGTTGCCAAAGCAACTAGAGCGACTCTACTTGCGCTCCCCTGGCCTTAGTAGACAGCTTTCCGACAGGTTGACCGACATGCAGGGAGGTGATTTTTGGAAAGACGAGGGGGTAATTGATGGTGCCGATGGAAAACGCTACGACGTACTTATCGATATCACGGCGATTAGTGGTAATGGGCACATCCCTGAGCACTACCTTATTGTAATTTCAGATATTTCTGAGCAAAAACAGGCTGAGCGCAAATTACTCAAGATTGCCACCTACGACAGCCTTACGGGCTTGGTTAACCGGACACTGCTACTCGATCGTTTAGAGCATGCCATTGCGCTTGCCAGACACCACGGTCATCGAGTTTCGGTGATGTTTGTTGACCTTGATAGATTTAAAGGTATTAACGATTCACTGGGCCACGACTACGGCGACAAACTGCTTCGCATTGTCGCGAATAGAATGCGCAATTTAGTGGCCGATACGGGCACTGTGGCCCGCTTGGGAGGGGACGAGTTTGTAATTGTTATCGAAGAAGTTGAGGCTAACGATGATTTAAGTTCGTTTGTCGGACAAGTCATAGAGGCGGTAGAAACACCTATATCATTGTCTAGCGAAGTGTTAAGAGTATCCTGCAGTATAGGCGTTGCATTTTACCCTGATGATGCGCCAGAGCCTGCCGAGCTTATTAAGCAAGCCGATGTTGCCATGTACACCGCTAAAAAAGACACGCTTAATGGTTTTGCCTATTTTACAAATGATATGAATGAAAAGGCGAAAACCCGCTTAACCCTCGAAAACAAAGTTAAGCGTGCGTATTCAGAGGGCAGTTTCTTTAATCACTATCAGCCCATTATTAATGCTCAAACAAAGCAAACCGTGGGTGTTGAATTACTTCTTCGCGGCAGGCTAGACAATCAGCCTTTGTACCCTGATCAGTTTATTCCCATCCTAGAGGAACTGAGATACATCATCGAAGTTACTCGCAAAGCCATGTATCGCGCGGCTGAAGACCTATCGACCTGGTATGAGGATGGCTTTACAGGCTTTGTGTCTATTAACCTTTCAGCGCTGCACTTTAAAACTGAGTTTGATTTGCACAGCGTCTTTAGTTTACTAGAGCAATTTGGCTTGCCAAAAGAAGCCTTCCGTTTTGAGATAACGGAAGGGGTATTGATGGACGACACGGATAATGCATTGCACCAAATTCAACGATTTGTCGACGCAGGGTTTATTTTAGCCCTTGATGATTTTGGTACCGGCTATTCATCGCTAAGCTACTTGAAGCGCTACCCGTTGTCGGTGCTTAAAATTGATAAAAGCTTTGTTAATGAAATGGCGCCCGGCAACGCCAACGAGGCACTGGTTGCAACCACTATATCGCTGGCAAATAGCTTGAACATGAGCTGCGTGGCAGAGGGGGTAGAAACCCATGAACAAGCGGTCGCACTTCTTGATAAAGGGTGCGTACTTCATCAAGGTTATCACTACGCTAAGCCCGCGGCAGCAAATGAAATAGCGTCAGTTCTCACCAAAAATTGGGGGTAGTGCGCTGATTAAGCGTATTTTTTATGCCAGCCGCCTCATAATAAAATCATAGACGCTACTATAAAAAAACTAAATTGTGGTCTGTATCACCCGTTCTACGTGGGGTGCAATGTAAACGCCTGTTTAAAAAGCTTGTCATTCAATTAAAAATAAGGCTTATTATACTACTGTGAAATCATTGTAAAAATGAGCTACATTATAACAACAAATGAGTGACCTATGCCGCTAGATATGACAGCAAACGCAAACAGCACGGAAGTAATTAAATCGCCATTAAGCATGTTGTACCACTGGGAAAAGTCCCGTGGAGACGAGGTGTTTCTTACTCAGCCCATCAAAGGTGAGTACCACGATTATACGTGGAGCCAAGTTGCCAATCTCGCGAGAAAAGTGGCAACCCGCCTTTGTGAAATGTCGCTACCCTCGGGAAGCCGCATTGGAATTTTTTCTAAAAATTGTGCCGAGTGGTTCATTACCGATTTAGGTATTATGATGGCGGGACATGTGTCCGTGCCTATTTTCTCAACCGCGGGCCCAGACACAGTTCAGTACGTATTGCAGCACGCCGATGTTCAGCTTTTATTTGTGGGCAAGCTAGACAATACCGAGCAACAAGTAGCGTCTATTCCAACATCCTATAAAACGGTCGCTTTTCCTTATCCGAATATTACGGCTTCACAGCAGTGGGATGAGTTTATTGACTGTGAACCACTGAGAACGTCGCCCGTCCACGATATGGACGATGTGATGACCATCATTTATACCTCGGGCAGCACAGGGCAGCCCAAAGGGGTTGTACATAGCTATAACACCGCATGCTGGGCGGCCAGACGTTCGTTGGACCAACTTGGTATTGACGAGAACGATCGCACCTTAAGCTATCTACCACTCGCCCACATTACTGAGCGTGTTCTCGTGGAGTTGTCGAGTTATTACAGTGGTGGAAAAATTCATTTTGTTGAAGATTTAGCCACGTTCCAGCGCGATGTAACCCAT
Organism: Alteromonas sp. LOR; assembly: GCF_000753865.1. Lineage (GTDB taxonomy): Bacteria > Pseudomonadota > Gammaproteobacteria > Enterobacterales > Alteromonadaceae > Alteromonas. The sequence continues at coordinate 204,057 of NZ_JQFW01000057.1, forward strand.
TGTCAGCCTACGCTATTTATCTCTGTCCCTCGTTTGTGGACGAAGTTCCAAATGGGCGTACTGGCCAAAATGCCTCAGAAGAAGTTAGATACCTTGTTGAAGATCCCTATCTTGAACAAGATAGTGGCGAAGAAAATACGTAACGGTTTGGGTATAAACAATGCGAGACTATGGGCAAGCGGCTCAGCACCGCTAGCACCTGCCGTTATTGAGTGGTTCGCTAAAATTGGTATCAACATTTCCGAAGGGTGGGGAATGACTGAAAACAGCGCCTATGGAACCGGCAGTGTACCCTTTAGGCACGATAAAATAGGCTGTATCGGCAAGCCTTACGACGGTGTGGACATTCGCACCTCTGAAGAGGGCGAAATACAGGTGCTATCACCGTGTAATATGATTGAGTACTACCTAGAGCCAGACAAAACCGCTGAGGTATTCACCGAAGACGGCTATTTGTGTACCGGTGACAAGGGGGTAATTGATAGCGACGGTTACGTTAAAATAACCGGCCGACTAAAAGATATCTTCAAAACCGCGAAGGGTAAGTACGTTACTCCAGCGCCAATTGAAGCCAAGTTCATGGAAAACCCCATTGTGGAGCAGGTTTGTGTAACGGGAACAAACTTGCCTCAGCCTGTAGCGCTGCTTGTGCTTAGTGAAGGTGCGCAGAAAAAAGACAAGTCGGTGGTAGAGGCTAGTCTCAAGAAAACCTTCGAGGCGATAAACGCGAAGCTTGAGAGTCACCAGGTGATGGATAGGGTGGTTATAATGAGTAATGAGTGGAGTATTGAAAACGATTTGCTTACGCCTACCTTAAAAGTGAAGCGACACGTATTAGAAGAGCGATTCGTTGATGTTATTCAAGGTGATTATACCAAAAAGCTTGTGTGGGTTGATGCCTAAGCAGCCTATGTTGGTGTGTTTTATCAACCTAGTTGATATTGCTCGTTAACAAAGAGTTGTTAGTAACAGTTCCAAAAAACAATAAAGAGGCGCCATTTAAAAGGCGCCTTTTTTGTTGGTTACGAGTTATTTACTCATTACTTGCTCTGATAGCGCGCTTGCAGCCCTTGGTAAACCAAGTCACTGAATTCTGGCTTCGACAAGTCTAATGCATTCATTACTTCAACAAGGTGTTCATTGTCTTCACGACCGCTCCATTGTTTAACATATGTCCCTTCTTTGTAGCCGTTATCCTGACGGAAAAAGTTAAGTACATTCTTGCCAACGTACTGACGGTATAACTCGTCAACTGACATGTCACATTGTTCAACAATATGCATAAACAAAGGAACACTAAAGCGCTTCGCTGCACACAAACCCGTCATTAGTTCTAGGTTATCAAGCAAAGACTGTTGGGTTGCATCGTAGTTTTGATTGTCGAAGGCTACTACTGTTTGACCACTCGCGAGTTCTGCTGCAATACTTTTTGCAGAAGCGTCAACGTCACCATTAGCATCGATAATGCACGCACTTAATGCGAAGTGCCAAATGTCTACAAGTTCCATCTGCAGCTGTGGTAAGTCTTTGTGTTGTGCTTTCCACCATTTCCAGCCGTGATGCTCTATGGCTTCAACCGACTCAACCATGGCGGCGCGCAGGTAACCATAACCCGCATTTAGCCAGTCTGGGTTCACTTTTGCATTCATCTTGTCTTGAAGCGAAAGCATTGTTGCTAGCTGCTGTGCATTTAACATTGTGGCTCCTGATAACCTAATTTTAATCTGTATACGATGGCGCAAAGTGTACTGGAAGCCAGCGTGTGGATAAATAATTATTTGAATGAAGCATGATGCTGCTGCTTGGAGTTTGCGCAGTTTAAGAGAAGGGAAGCGTGTTACACATTGGTGCGGCTGCACCAAAATTAATCTAAAGTCTTAGGTAGATAGAACAGGTTTTGATTTAAATTATTGATTTATATAGTTTTTAAAACTGGCATCTTACCTGCTTTGCTAATACCGTTAACTGAGCTGTGCAATAGCACATCGTTTAAATGAGTGCCAGGCAACACGCATTTGAGCGGCAATTGCGCAGCCCGTAAACCTTACCCATACAGAATTTTCGTGTCCTGAGGTCTGTATGGGTTTTTTTCTCTTTTTTCCTGTTTTTCCCTGTTTTTCCCCTTTATCGCCCCTTCACAACAAGAAATAAAACACTTAACACTGCAGTTAATTGCGATACACTAATTCTCTATTAAAGGCCAACATGCCCTCGTATGTATAAGATAGGCTAACTGCCAGTCAAATAAAGGATTTTTAGATTGCTTGCGCTATATCCATCAAATAAATTAGAGCATCTTAGTTTTCTGCTTACCTCGTTACTTGAGCAACAACCCTCCTCAGTATTCTCCCCTGAAACTATCCTTGTTGAAAGCCCTGGTATGCAGCATTGGGTAAGCATGCAGTTGGCTCGAGAGCAGGGAATTGCAATGAATCTTGATTTCCCTTTGCCTGTAAGGTTTATGTGGAATACAGCCCGGGTGGTGTTAGGCAGTGAAAAGGTACCTCGTCAGTCTCCTTATCGACGAGAGGTACTTACGTGGCGTGTAGATAATATTCTGCAAGACGAAGCCCTGATGACCACCGGTGCGTTTGAACAAGTGCGCCGCTATTGGTTAAGTGCGGGCAGTGAGCAAGAGCAGGGCGTTCAGCGTTTACAGCTCGCTACGGCCCTTGCTGATGTGTATGAGCAATACTTACTTTACCGACCAGACTGGCTTTTTGCTTGGGAAAATAACGAGCAGGTGGTGTTCGATGACATGGAATCGTGGCAGAGCGAAATTTGGCGCATTCTGACAAAAGAGCAGCCTCTGCATCCTGCTCGACTGCATAAAATGACCCTAGAAGCACTTTGCGAAGGCCAGCTACCAACGAATCTTCCCTCTCGCATAGTGGTTTTTGCTATCAATACCATGGCACCTCAACTCATTGCATTTTTTGATGCACTGGCCGAGCACATCGATATTCATATTTTTCATTTAAACCCTAGTGTGAACTATTGGGGTGATGCGAAAAGCGATAGCGAACTTGCGAAACAACTGCGCATGGAAGGCGTCAATAAGTGGATGGAAAACGAGCAGAGTAATTCGTTGTTAGGGAACTTGGGAAAACAAGGTAGAGAGTTGTTTAACTTACTGACTGAGTTGGACACCTTTGAAATTAGTGCTTTTGATGCCCCCGAGATTGATGAACCTGAGATTGAAAACCTTGACGACGCCACCCCTGAAGAAACGAAAAGTTTAGGCAGGGGACTTGCCCAGCGCAATCTGCTAAAGCGTATTCATAGCGATATATTGCAGGCCCTGCCTGCAAGCCCTATTCGAGTAAACGACCCTCAAGAAGCAGAGCAAGACGACAGTGTCACTATTATGTGCACTCATTCTGCGCTCCGTGAGGTGCAGGTGCTGCACGATCATCTATTACATTGGCTGTCACAAGATACCACTCGCACGCCTTCAGATATTCTGGTGATGTGCCCTGCTATTGAAAATTATGCTCCTTTCGTCGACGCCGTTTTTCACCGAGTAGGCACTAAAAACCAGTACACCAATGGCACCACCCGTTTGCCATGTTCAATCGCCGACAGAAGCCCGATGGATACCGAGCCATTGATTGCCGCTTTTATGGCGCTGCTAGAATTGCCAGATAGCCGCTTTGGCGTGGCAGATATAATGGATTATTTACAGCTCGATTCTGTGCAAAAGCGCTTTAATGTTGCGCAGGCTGATATCGATCAGATGATGGTGTGGCTTGAGCAAGCTCATATTCACTGGGGACTGAATGCCCAGCATAAGGCGTCTGTCTCAGAAGGCGTGACAAAGGAAAACACCTACAGCTGGTGGTGGGGAATTCGTCGCTTGCTAATGGGCATGCTAGCACCAGATAGCGAAATGATTGTTGATGGGGCGCTGACCATACCCGACGTAGAAGGACAAAGCGCGCTTATTTTGGGCAAGCTAGTACAGGTAATTGATTTACTTGGCCGATTTGCAAACGAGCTCACTACACCGCGCTCGCCGAAAGCTTGGGCCCAAGATTTGCTGCAGCTGCGTGATGCGTGCTTTGTGTCTACCAAAGATCAAGAACAAAGCTGGGATTTAATCGCTAAAGTTGCCGCTGATTTATATGCGCGATGCGACGAAGCTGACTACGAACACGAGTTGAGCTTACGTCAAATTCGGGAGCTATTGTTAAGCCGCTTCTCCTCCCCAGATGCCGGAAACCACTTCATGACGGGGCAAGTAACCGTATGTTCTATGTTACCTATGCGCAGCATTCCGTTTAAGAAAGTGTGCATTTTAGGGTTAAACGATAGCGAGTTTCCAAGAAAAGCAACGCCGCTTGGTCTTGATCTTATGACGGGACCGAAAAGACGAACAGGCGATAGGTCACGAAGACTGGAAGACAGGTATCTTTTTTTAGAGGCAATCATCTCTACCCGAGAGAGCCTGTACTTAAGTTACCAAGGTAACGATGTAAAAAATAACAGTGAACGTCAGCCAAGTTTGGTGCTAGCAGAATTTCTCGATATGCTAGCAACAGGCTATCAGCTTGATACATCGCACTTTGTAAAGCACGCACCACTGCATCCCTTTAGCGAGGCTGCATTTACCGGTCAGCTTCCAAGCTATGAGACGGGTTGGCTTCGCTTAGCAGACGCATTGCAAAAAACCAATGCTTCACAGTCCCATGCTACCAAATCTTCACAGCCACAGGCTGAGCCTCAAGAATTAGATTCAGTTCAAAGCGCTTCTTTAGAAACAAAAACGAACGCCCAGACTGGCGATAAGCATAGCGCTAACGAAAACAGTAAAAGTCCGGATGAAACACGACTTTCAACCATGCAGGTGGCGAGGGCATTTAAAGACCCTTTGGAATACTTTTCGCTGCAGCGCTTAGGGGTAAACCTATCTCAGTCTTTCACCTTGCTAGATAACAGCGAGCCGTTTGAAACCAATGCGCTTGTGCGCTATCAGGTTCTAGACGCTATTTTCTCAGTGCCGTCTGGGCAACAGGAAAGCTCGCATCACGAACTGTCTTCAGAGCAGGTGGTTGAATTTGCTTCTTTGCGAGGCGATATTCCGAATAACCCTGTAGCAAAAGAAGAGCTACAAATGTGGAAAGACGGAGCGCTAGCATTAACCCAGGCAATGGGCCCTCATGATGCTGCGGCAAAAAATGTCAGTTTCGTTGGTAAGCACATTACCTTCACCGCCAGCGCTTTTGAAGCTGCTGATAGTTTAGTGCTACGAAGCGCCGGAAAAATTAACGACATAAGAGCACTGTCGTACTTTATGTCTCAACTCGTTTTTTGCGCTGACAGTGAAACCAGCACTCATCATGGCTATCCGTTGGATATATATTATTGCGATTGGGAAAAAGGCGAAACAAAGTTGATGAAACGTCGCTTTGCGCCACTCGACGCTGCCACTGCTGAAAACATATTGTTATTTATTGAACAGCTATACATGGCAATACTCACTGCGCCAACGCCTCTTTACCGCAGCTTATATTCAGACCTAGTGCCAGGTAAGCGAAATTCTGATAGCAAAGCGATAGTGGGTGAGGTTAAGCCTGAACACTATGACGATATTATCGCAACGTTACAGCAATCAAGCGCTACTGCTTTTGCATATCGCTTTGAAGATCATAGCTCTAATGATAGTGCCTCGGATGATACAAAAGGCAGCGAAACTGCGCCTGATGTCGTATCAGAAAAGGCACAACAAATCGTCGAGCGCAGTGGTGATCTGTTCAATAGCATAGAGGCCGAACGTATACTTAAAAACTGGCTGCAGTCCTCGGGGCAATTTAGTGCAGACATGGCAAATAACCCGTATCTGAAATGGCTTTTTCCTGACGGTATTTCATGGCAAAGCTTTCCACATATTGAAGGCTTTATTTTGTTTTCCATGGTGGCGAATTGTGCAGCGGAGGAACAGCTATGAGTGATGAACTAGCTAAAGACACTCAAATGCAAGACAGAGATGTTTCAAGCAGTGATGGTTCAAGCACTGTGGCATCTCGACTGCTCGATGTGCCAAGTATGCCCCTGCACGGCAGACATCTTATCGAGGCCAGTGCAGGAACGGGGAAAACATACAATATTACGCGGTTGTATCTACGCCTACTGCTTGAAAAGAAGCTAACGGTAAAAGAGATTTTGGTAATGACATTTACCAAGGCCGCCACCGAGGAAATTAAAGGTCGTGTAGCGGCGACGCTGCGTGAAGCTGCTAGTTTTTGGCAACAAGCAATAGACAATGAAGGGAGCGCTTCTGAAAACATAGCCTTTGAAGATGCAGATGCCAAAGGCCTGGACTCTAAAGGACCAGATCCTAAAGGAATGGACCCCGTTTTTCATCATTTACTGACCCATTGCAATCTTGAAGAAAGCTTGGGCCTACTCAAAGCCGCGCAGCTAGAGCTTGATGAGGCATCCGTTTTCACAATTCATGGGTTCTGCCAGCATGTAATAGGGCAACTCGCCTTTAATAGTGGCTTCGCTATGTCACTGAATTTAAGTAAAGATACCAGCGATCTATACTTGCAGGCCAGTGAAGACTGGATAAGAAAAGTAAGCGGTGGTCACGACGGTTATACCGAAGACGACTTCTTGCTGCTGGCATCAAAAGGGTGGCATGTGCCTGAGCGTTTGATAGGTGAATTTAATGCAAGTATCCGCAGTACGTTAACCCCTAATTTGCTTGATGAACACGCAGTAGAGGAGTCATTTAAATATAATTTAGAGAGTAACCCTGATACTCAACAGGCTCAATTTACGGCCTTTTTAAGTGGCATAGAAGCCAATGAATCGCTATTACACGAACAACTTATTAAAAGCCCTGCCCACAAAAAGGTACGCCCTGGCGAGCTTGAAGCACTGAAATCGTGGTTGCGGCAGGGGCAGTACACCGATGCGCCTAGCGAGGCCAAAGCGTTTCTAGATAAAAGGCGTTACTCTCGCAATACCTCTGGCGTTAAAGAACTGCTAAGCCCTATAAAAGACTTCACCAAGGCGATAGAGGTTGAGATTGAGGAAAGAGATAACACGTTGGCTCAGCTGCCTGTTTTTGCGCTAGTTAATGACGCTATCTCCTTTATAAAAGAGCGCGTGATAAAACAGAAAAAGCAGCGTGGGATCATTGATTTCGACGACCTCATTAATATGCTGGCTGATGAGGTGGCAAAACCTGACAATACGCTAGCCGCAGAGCTTCGCAAAAAATTCCCCGTAGCATTAATCGATGAATTCCAAGATACCGATGCCAAACAATACGCTATTTTAGACGCAGTATATCCTCGCGATTCTGATACCAACGCTTTAAGCACTAGCACCAACAAGACTAGCACCACCGAGACTAACACCACCGAGACTAACACCACCGAGACTAGCACCACAGAGACTAACACCAAAACAAGTGCGCTCTTGATGATAGGCGATCCCAAGCAGGCTATTTATCGCTTTAGAGGTGGGGATATTTTTACCTACTTAAAAGCAGGTAAACAAGCAGATTTCCGGTGGGTTATGAACACAAACTGGCGTTCTGTTAAAGGGATGGTCAGTGCGTACAATCGCGTGTTTTATGGTGCGCCGCTGGCGGCAGCTCATTCTGGTAATGTTTTCGGTTTTAATATTGATTACACGCAGGTGGAGTTTACCAAAAAGGCCGCTGCAGCGAAGCATCCGTTAAGCGATCCGTGTGAGCAGCGCAGTGCAATGAATTACGTGAGTATGTGCTTAGACGATAAGCAAGATACCAACACAATGCGCCGTAAAATGGCGCTGTGGATTGCACAAGAAATCTATCGTCTTCTAAACGAAGCTGGTTTTGATAATTCAAAGCCAGAAAGCGTTAATGATCAAAGTGTTAATGATCAAAGCGCTGATGCTACAAACTCGTCAGGCACCAATGACAGCAAATCCATTGCCCCTGTCACACCAGCCGCCCCTGTCACACCAGCCGCCCCTGTCACACCAGCCGCCCCTGTCACACCAGCCGATATTGCCATTTTGGTTAAAGACAGGACTGAAGCCAATGCAATAAAGTATGTTCTGCAGCAGCAAGGTTTGGCCTGCGTTTACTTAAGCGATCGCAGTAATTTATTTCTCACGCCAGAGGCCAAAGACATTTTGCGCTTGTTAAATGGCATTTGGCATGCCAGCGACAGCAGCAAAGTAGCGGCAAGTTTAGCATCGCCCTTGTGGGGCTATAGCCCTGAAGTACTGGTTGATTTGCTGTACCACGAAGATGATGCGCTGTGGGATACTGCCTTCGAGCGGGTACTGTTGCTGCGTGAACTGTGGCTGCAAAAAGGCTGTATGAGTGTGCTGCTACACTTAATGCAAGAAAGCTACACGCCATACGGTGGGGAAGTAGAGCGAGCGCTAACCAATTACCAACACCTTGCTGAAGTACTTGAAAAGGCAAGCACAACCCATCAAAGGCCCGAGCAATTACTCGATTGGCTGCACAAGCAAATACACCAGCCTGAGTCAGATGAAGAGATGACGCTGCGTTTGGAAAGTGACAATCAGCTTATCCGTTTAGTGACACAGCACGGCTCTAAGGGGCTAGAGTATCCCATTGTGTTTATTCCATTTGCTACTGGCTATAAAGATCCAGCAAAAAACGGCAAATCGATGTCGCAAATACTGACGTACTATGATGAAGACAAACAAGGGTTACAACTGCAGTTAGGGCAAACAAAGCAAGCTATCGCAAGAGTGCGTGCTGAAGGGGCCGCAGAAGATATGCGACTGGCCTACGTAGCGGTTACTCGCGCCGCCCATCGCTGTTATATGGGAGTTATTCCCCTTGATGGTAATGAAAAAAGTGCACTAGCGCGAGCCCTAGGAGTTAATAATGATAACGCCGATAGCGTCTGTGATTGGCAGGGTGTGCTCGACACGGTTAGCGGGGAAACTGACGCGTATACGTGTCATATCAGCGCCGATGAATTTGACCTTAAGTACACCAGTTTCACCCTTGATGAAAACAGCCAAGATCTCTTTGCACTTCAATTTACAGGCACCCACAGTGAAGATTGGCGGTTATATTCGTTTTCGGCCCTAAGTAGGCTGACAACGCAAGGAAACATACCGGTTGCCAATCAAAAAGAGCATACGGTACCTGTACTTCAAACTGTTCGTGACGAAGAGTTCTCAATAGAGGGGCTATCTAGCTTTGGCGACAGATTTACTAATGAAGCAGCGGATAAACCTACTACTACGAATATTGAAGAGGCGCACCGCTTGCGCTTTACGTTAACTAAAGGCGCAAGCGCCGGTAATCTTTTACATGACTTGTTAGAGCTTAATGACTTTAGTGCGCCCACGTGGGATGAACATGGGCCTGAGTTGGTCAGTCGTTTTGGGCTAGAGGAGGACAAGGTAAGTTCACTGTACGACTGGCTAGAGGAAGTACTGCAAACACCGCTTTACCCTAACACGAGCCTTGCGTTAAGCGACTTAACGCTTAACCAAACCCTGAGAGAGGCTGAATTTTATTTTCCCATGAACGACAGTAAATGGGCGGGGCTAAGCGAGGTATTACGTGCCCACAGGGCAAAGGTGGCCATTGAATACAACGCTCAGGCGTTGACAGTGCCTCACCTCATGACAGCCAATCTTGCGGGAATGATGCACGGATTTATCGATTTATTGTTTGAACATGAAGGCAAATACTACGTGGCCGACTATAAGTCTACGTGGTTAGGCGATGACATCGCAAGCTACAGCCCCAGTGCATTGTTTGAAAATAATCAGCATCATCTTTATGACCTGCAGTATCTTATTTATTGCCTTGCGCTACATCGGTATTTAAACAATACGCTTGCAGATTACCAACCAGAACGCCATTTTGGGGGAGTATATTACTTGTATCTGCGTGGTATGCACCCAGAGAACCAAGAAGGGGAAGGGGTGTTCTTTACGTCTATCTCTCAAGAAGTGCTGCATTCGCTAGACAGCATATTTGACGGCGACGATACGGTCATGGCCCAAACTGATAATAGCAGTGAGCCCGTTACTGGAAGCAAGCCAGAAAATACACCGGAGCATACTGTTGACCATAAGCCGAAGCAAAAGCCGTCTCATTCGCAAGATCAAAAGCCGAAAAAAACACTGAAAGAAAAACCAGAGAACGGCGAAGCAGGTCATCAGCAAAGTTTTGGGTTTGATTGATGAAAGTGTCTATTGAAAAGAGCGACGCAAACCATGAGTGAAAAAAATACGGCTAGTACTGATAAGGCTCAATCAACCGTAATGAACACAGACAGAATAAACACAGACAGAATAGACCAAAAAGACAGTGCTGATACAGACGGCATAGCAGCAATGAAAATGAATAAAAATGCATTGTTTGAACAGCTATCTGGTATTGAGGCCATCGATAAATTTATAGCTTCTGAATTTACACCCACTTCGGTGCTTAGTGAGCAAGAAAATACAACGTGGCTGCATCTTCTGGTTTTGTTGTCGTTTATGCAGCGCCATGGGCACAGCTGTGTGATGCTTAGCGATGTAGCAGGCAAGACCTTGTTTAGTGAAGATGTTAGTGAAAATGCAAGTGTGAGTAATAGCACTCATAGCTCACCATCAAGTGACAACCGCCAAACCGTTACGCAAAAGAGAGGGTACACGTTTGATGAACTTACACCGCTTATCGGTGTGGTGAAAAAAGCGTTAAGTGACGAACGCATTTCTCAGCTGTTTGTTTATAACAACGGTATGTTTTACAGCCGCAGATATTATGAGTTTGAACAAGAAGTAGCGCAGGGTGTCGTTGCTAGAACCGCCTTTACTCCCTTATCCGATGAGGCATATTTAAAGGTAAAAGCCTTGTGGCCCGCCATGTTTTTCAAAGCGCCATCAAGTGCGGCTTCAGAAGAGCCTAGCCAAGAACTGCCGCTTAGCAGCGAGCAAGACTGGCAGCAGGTAGCCGTTGCAAAAAGTATTGTACAAAAATTTAGCGTAATAAACGGTGGCCCAGGAACAGGAAAAACCTACACCGTGCTGCGTTTGTTGCTAGCTCTTCAAGCCTGCGAAGACAGCATTAACATAGTGCTAGCGGCGCCTACAGGTAAAGCACAGCAGCGTATGACGGAATCAATTAGCGACAGTATTGCTGGCTTGAGGGGAAAGATTGATGACGGTGTGTTAGACCGCGTTCCCACACAAGCAGTCACTATTCATCGGTTGTTAGGGCTAAGAGAACACACGGTATCAACTAAATACAACAGGCAAAATCAGCTTTCCCTTGATGTATTAATCGTGGATGAGGCCAGTATGGTAGACCTTGCCCTAATGACGCGAATAATGAGAGCGCTACCTGAGCATGCACGCCTGTATTTTATTGGCGATGCTGAGCAGCTGCCCGCTGTAGAGCTAGGGAACGTGTTAGAGCAATTGGTAGAAACGAATGACGACTTAGTTAATTTAGACGCCAAAATGCTTGGCGCAGTGCCCACTGCGCTGCGTCAGCATATCGCTACCCTATGCCCCCATTTACCTTTATTACCCGTAGATGAAGATGCTAAAACGTGGGTACACACGCTGCGAGCACCACAACGATTTAAAGGGCAAGTGGCGGCAGTGGCAACCGCTATCCAAAAAGGCGAACCGCAGGGGGCCTTGAGTGCGTTAAATAATGCAAATAACGCAGAATCAATGGCTGATATACCAGTACTGAACGATGGTGTTCATTTATGGCCAGAAGAATGGGTAAGCGAGAAAATGCTGCGCAAAATGGCCGTGCAAAGTTTTATGCCTATTTTCGATGCCACCAATGCACACGATGCGCTACGTCGATTAAACCAAGTCAGGTGGTTAACGCCGGTGCGCAAAGGCAACATGGGAGTTGAGCGTTTAAATTCATTGGTTTTTGATGCTATTAAACACAAAATTACACGGCGAGAAGGCAACTTCTATCAAGGCCAGCCCATCATGATAGTTAAAAATAATCATCCTCAGCGCCTATCTAATGGTGAGGTCGGTATTATTTGGCCAGACAGTAGTGGAAAGCTACTGGCGTGGTTTGAAGCTGAGAATGATGAACTAAGGCATATTTCCTTATCTCGCGTGCCCCAGTTTGAAACCGTTTACGCAATGACCATCCATAAGTCGCAAGGTTCTGAGTTTTCTCACGTGGTGCTGCTGCTTCCAAAGCCTGAAACAGAAAAGGCTGCAGGCTTGTTTCACCGTGGCCTGGTATACACCGGGCTTACACGAGCTAAAAAGGGGTGTTTGATAATTGCCAATAGTCCTACCTTTAGTGACATGGTATCGAGAGTAGACAAGCGATATTCCGGCCTGGCAAACGCCATTCGCGACGCCGCCATTGATGAAATGTAATTCTATAGCTCACACTGGCGTAAAGAAAAACGCGCCGTGTTCGTGAGCGTCTGATGCGTTTTTAGCAATGGGGTAAAAGCGGGTGGTCATATTTACTCTTAAAATACCCCTATCACAATGCATAAATTGAGACGGTAAAAAGGGTGGTGCGGCACTATTGTCCGCAGCTCCCTGTATACCTTCTTCAATACTCAAATAAGATAACCCGCCAACGTCAAGCCAACCGATAACACACCGAGGGCTAGCAACAAAGCTAGGATGTTCGATAATATCGCTGTGAAAGGTGACGTTTGCGCCAAAAACAGGTTTTGTCTGTATGGCCAGGTTTACCGTTGGCTTCAATGTCAGCTTGTATAGTCCATGCACCATAGGGATAATGGTGGTTTGAAAAGCGGTGGTGTTTTCTAACGTATGCATTCTCATTAACACGAAAAGGTGTAGATGATTGAAGTGTGGCTTATCACCAGAAAAGATGCGTTGATGTGGATCAACGCTACGCCTTGCTTTAGCGCAGATTAATCGGCCGTAAGTAATAGACCAAGCGTAATAAAACACAGCTTTCACGGTGACTCATTATCGACTTCACCGCGACGTTAACTATCACAAAAAACATCAATAGGAACTCTGTGAGCGAACCCACTAAAAGCCAAACGAATGAGCGTGCTGAAAGTACACAAGCCTATTTTCGGTTTCTGCATTTAGATATCATGCAGGCTTACACACTGAAAAAAGAGATAACAGGGGCGTGGTTTTATAAAGACGACAGTACTGATTTTTTTATTGGGCTTGTGCCTCTAGAGGAGCGCTTTTTTGACGAGCTTAACGATTATGTTATACGTCAGCAGATTCGTTATGATGGGTGCGATCTATTGGTAAAAGCCAAATCTATCAATGAGCCGCTTACAGAAATTTCCATTCCCTACGCAGTTAATAAAATGCTCAAGTATATTGATTGCAAAATTACGGTTGCGATTGAGTAGTGCAGTCGCCTTCTTTAATCATTATAGAAAGATAGTTAAAGAGCCTTGTTTATGTTCAAACATCAGATAAACCCAAAAAAACTTCTGCGCAGTAAATGGACATCCACGTCGCCTAAAAACAAAGAAAAGCATTTTTTAGTGACTGACGTGACATTCGACGAAGAGGGTGTTGTTGTCTCTTGTGTTCTTGAATCGGTGATGTCAAAAACAGAATACCCGATAAATTGGCGAGATTTAAAAGACACGACAATGTGGCGCCAAGGCTGGAAATAGCAATCAACCAGGTAATCCGATAATGTATTCGATATGATAACCTAGACATAATGTTAGCGTTATTTCGATTTACCAATTTATATTAGTCATCGACTTACATTTAATCACTTCTATGACTCTACACTTCTTAAGGAATCTTTGCTTTTAAAATGATATTAACAAAAGACACAAACCCACAACGTAAGATAAACATCCCGCTATTTGCCATTACCGCTGGGTTTATCAGTGTATTTTGTTTGATGGCCTTAATTGATGTGAGCGCCCTTGCTGCTTGGGTAGACAGCAGCTTCGCATGGTCGGTAACGTATTTTGGTTTGTATTGGCAAGTACTTTTATTGGCGACATTTTTAATTAGCCTTGGTATGGCATGTTTGCCAGGCGCTAGAGCTGTAATGGGGAATATAGACAAACCAGAGTTCTCTAACTTCCAATGGGGCTCAATGATCATGTGTACGCTTCTCGCTGGCGGTGGCGTATTTTGGGCAGCTGGCGAGCCCATGGCACATTTCTTAAGTGTGCCGCCGGTATTTGGTGACGTTGAAGCAGGTACTGGCGAGGCGACGGTGTACGCCCTTGCGCAATCTTATCTTCACTGGGGTTTTTTAGCCTGGGCTATTTTAGGTAGCCTGACGGTGATAATGCTTATGTATTATCACTACGAGAAGGGCCTGCCATTAGCGCCCCGAACGTTGCTTTACCCTATTTTTAAGCGCCGCGCTATACAAGGCCCTATTGGCACTATTACCGACGCGGTATGTATTATTGCAGTTGTTGCAGGCACGGTGGGGCCTATAGGATTTCTGGGTTTACAGGTAAGTTACGGGCTCAATACGTTGTTTGGTATAGCCGACAACGCCACAACTCAAACGGCAGTTATTAGTGTGCTCACCATTGTATATGTTGCCTCGGCCATCACCGGGGTGACCAAAGGTATTCAGCTGCTTAGCCGATTGAATATGATCCTCGCAGTCTGCTTGCTGGCGTTTTTAATGGTGACCACCAGTGCAATGTTTGTCATTAGCCATTTCTTTGAGGCGTTAGGCACACACATTACGCACTTTTTCCAAATGGCGCTGTACCGCGGAGATGCGGGTATGTTTGGCGAGGCGGGTTGGTTAGGCTGGTGGACAGTATTCTTTTGGGGATGGTTTATTGGCTACGGGCCTATGATGGCAATTTTTATAGCTCGTATTAGCAAAGGCCGCTCTATTCGCGCAATTGTAATTATGCTGTCTATTATTGCGCCGCTTATCACCATGTTTTGGTTTACCATTGTTGGTGGAACAGGGCTGTCACTAGAGCTTGACGCCCCAGGGACTATTTCAGCTGCGTTTGAAGGCTTTAATTTACCAGCGGCGCTGCTTGCGGTTACTCAGGCCCTGCCTATGGGCGCCATTGTTTCGTTCTTGTTTCTATTGCTTACCATGACGTTTGTAGCCACAACGGGCGACTCCATGACGTACGTGTTATCAGTTTCTATGTCAGACTCTGACCAACCGGCAACATTCGTGAGAGTGTTTTGGGGCATTGCAATGGGGCTTATGGCCGCCATACTCATTATGATTGGCTCTGGCGGTATAGATAAACTGCAAGCATTTATTGTGGTGAGTGCTGTGCCCGTGTCCTTAATTTTATTGCCGTCTTTATGGGATGCCCCGCGCATTGTAATTACAAAATGCAAAGCTAAGGCGAAAGATGATGGGTGAAGCTAGTAGGAATTCTCCGGTATGAATTCTTCGCTATAAAAGCACCGTTATAGCTCGACCTTATAGCTCCGCGTTATGACTCCACGTTATAAGCCCCCAGCATTGAAAGAAAAAATAAACCCGTGAAAAGGAAAGTGCCTTTTCACGGGTTCGTTATTATTCACCTAAATGTCAAAACTGGTTTTAAAAGCGGCGTGTGCGCTAAGGTAATAAAACCAGTTCGTCAAATTTGCAGGTTTACTTTCTCAAGCTTACTTTTTCCAGTTTATTTTTCTATGGTAAACGTAAGGCCAGCATTGGCCTCTAATCTGCTAATTAAGCTATCGCCTAGCGCAGATGCAGGCGTGTAAAAACCGCCAGATAAACTTACGTCTTTGCAAAGACACAGTGCAGATTCTGCAATCATTTTACTGGTAGAGCCGTAGCCCGGGTCTTTATCACCTTTTACTGATACTGCCAGCATATCGCCATTTGTCGCATTGCCAACAAACATGACGTCATAAAACCCATTTTCGCGCTCCTCTTTACTTGGTCCTTCGCCGGGCTTAGGGCCATCATCACTGGCTAACGATTTATCATTAGCCACATGTTTTGCCATGGCTTCACCTTTTTCACCTGGGCCGGTCATTAGCATTTCATCATATTTGAACGCTTTGCCGTAGGCATAGTTACTTAGGTAATTAGCGCGATGCACGTTTTTAGTATTAATGGCAGCCATAATGAAAGGGGCAACCCATGTTCCTAACTGCTCATCAAAATAGGGTTTGTTACCATCTGGCTGTTCTGTCGCTACGTTTGTATCCGCCAGTGAAAACGGATTAATCAATGCCGCCATTATCGACTTGTCTTTCTTCGCCGCTACCATTGTGGCTTTAAGGCTGGCTGCGGTACCGCCAGAAAACGTCCCCTGCATTTTACGCACGCGACCTTTAACATATTCAATGGCATCGCCGGTTTGTTTCTTTGCGTGTTGTTGCAGATAGTGCACACCTAAGTCGAAAGGCACAGAGTCGAAGCCGCACGAAAAGACGATATTGGCACCAGTCTCTTTGGCTTTGTCATTGTACTTATTGATCATCTGGTGCATCCACGCAGGTTCACCACATAAATCGGTATACCCGGTGCCGTTGTCAACGCAAGCAGAAAGCAGTTTTTCACCGTAAATTTGATAAGGCCCTACGGTAGTCAGTACAACATGAGTTCGTTTTGTCAGTGTATCTAGCGCGCTGTCGTCATCGCCGTCAGCAATAATCATTTCAACAGCGTCACTGATACCTAGCTCTTGTTTTACATCGTTAAGCTTTTGCTCGTTA
The DNA here is from genome assembly GCF_000753865.1 of Alteromonas sp. LOR. Taxonomy (GTDB): domain Bacteria; phylum Pseudomonadota; class Gammaproteobacteria; order Enterobacterales; family Alteromonadaceae; genus Alteromonas. The sequence continues at coordinate 220,683 of NZ_JQFW01000057.1, forward strand.
CGGCCTGCTATTGCCCATTTAACGCTGCTGTCGTTGCCGTACTGCGATTGAAAGTATTCTGCAACTAATTTTCCTGTGAAGCCGGTGGCACCGAAAATCACCACATCCAAATCTCGTTCAATACTCATACTTGCATCCTGTTTTTAATTTACGTTTATATGCTTTTATTGTGTTAGCGAATTACGTGATAGTTAAGCTAAATATACCTATCTCGCGGGCTCGCTATTATTTTTTTGCATAATATTGGTGTATTCATGAAACCGTTAGCTTACTAATTCATTCACAAATTGAGATAGTCTTTCCAGCCCTTTTAGTAAATCACTCTCACTAGTGGCAAATGACAAACGAACGTAATTGTCGGCATTATGTTCACCAAAGTCGTTTCCTGGAGTAAGGGCAACATAGTATTTATCCAATAACGTGTCACAAAACTCGATGGCTGAAAGCCCGGTTTTTTGAATATTGATATACGCGTAAAAAGCGCCGTTGGGCTTTGCATCAACAGGTAGCCCCATCTTGTCCAATGCAGAAAATACCAGTGTGGCCCGTTTAATCAGTAATTGCCTATTTTCCTCACATTGGCTAAGAGCTTGCGGGGTAAAGCAAGCTAGCGCTGCTTTTTGAGAAAGAGTAGAAGGGCATATAAAGAGGTTTTGTGCTAAACGCTCAACAACGCTTGTCATTTCCTCAGGTACCACACACCAGCCTAAACGCCAGCCGGTCATGCCGAAGTATTTGGAAAAGCTATTAATCACAATAATATTATCGTGTAGAGGCGTGTTAGCGAGAACGGTTGTTGCCGCAGGCGCAGTTTCATCTCTTGCCGCAGCATCTTCTTGTACAGAAGCGTCTAACAGCAAATCTAAATAAATTTCATCGACAATTAAAAAGCCATCATGCTGTTTACAGATTTTACCAATAGCCAACAATTCAGTGGCATCAATCACTGTGCCCGTTGGGTTCGCTGGGGTTGCAATGAGTACGCCTTTCGTATTGGGCTTCCAGTGCTTTTCAACATCGTCAGCAGTAAGCTGAAAGTTATGTTCACTAGAGGTGGGAACCAGAGTGACATCCGCGCCAAAAGCGTTCAAAAAACGACGATTACACGGGTAAGAAGGGTCGCCTAGAATCACATTGTCGCCAGGCTCTACCAGTGCAGCACTGGCTAACAAAAGCGCCGCACTTGCTCCGGCGGTAACCACAATGCGTGATGAGGGAATTTTCACATCGTGTTTTTGCTCGTAAAAGCCAGCTATAGCCTCGCGAAGTTCAGGTGTGCCCAGCGCCGATGTATAAGGGTAATCAGGTGAGTCTAACGAGTCTTTCATCGCTGTTATTACAGCGTCTGGGGCACCAAAGTCAGGCTCGCCTAGATTCAGGCGAATAACATCAAAACCGTTTTTAACAAGCGCCGATGCTTTTTCACCATAGGCCATGGCCAAGAACTCAGAGATACCAGTAGCGCGAGACGTAAACTTCAAAATAGCCAACCTCAATATTGATAGATAAAAAAACAATGTAAGCGGGTACACATTAGGAAATACTCACGATAACTATTCAAGTATTTTCTGTTGATGTATTTTTTACCGACGCAATCATAGGCAAATACAGTCACTTGGGGTAGGCTAACTGAAACAATTCATACTTTACTGTTTCGCATGTACGAAGAAGGAATTAACGAATGCAGCGTTCTACCTTGATTGGTAGGTACACACAGTACCTACGCGCTACCAGCCATTTCATCACCGTTTTGTTTGCGCTATTTATCACGTCATCTTCTCTTGCCTTAGCCGCAGTGCCAAGCATCAGTGAATTTACTGATGGCATGACGAAGAAAAACGGCCTGATCCCCATGTATTATGATGACTCTGCCGACAAGGTGTTTTTGGAAGTACCAGCATCTGATGAGCAGTATCTATTTCAAAGTAGCCTTCCATACGGCGTGGGTTCAAACGATATTGGCCTGGATAGAGGCCAACTTGGTAGAACTCGATTAATTTCCTTCGAGCGTTTCGGCAATAAACTATTGCTAACACAGCACAACACTAAGTTTAGAGCCGGCCATGGCTCTGTTGCTGAAAAGCAAAGTATTGATGAAGCCTTTGCCGACTCGGTTATTGCAGGCTTTGCTATTGTGGCGAAAAGTGACAGCGCGAACCTAGTTGACTACACCGATTACTTACTAAGCGATGTTCATGGAATTGGCAATCGTTTGTCTCGCAGTAATCAAGGCAGCTATAAAGTAGACAAAATGCGCAGTGGTGTTTACCTACCGCGTACGAAAGGGTTTGAGAAAAACACTGAGCTTGAGGCCTTGGTCACGTTTAGCGGAAGCAAACCAGGTGACTATGTACAGCAAGTCACGCCTGACGCTGAAAGCTTAAGCGTGCACTTGCATCATTCCTTTGTTGCGCTGCCAGAGGCGGGCTATACACCCCGTGTATATCATCCGTACTCAGGCTACTGGAAATTCAATTATTATGATTATTCTACGGCGATTACTGAGTCGACAGAGCAGCGCTTTATTACTCGTCATCGGCTAGAGAAAAAGACGCCTCACGCTGCAATGAGCGAAGCGGTAGAGCCTATTGTTTATTATTTAGACCCCGGTATACCTGAGCCAGTAATGTCGTCGCTTAAAGAGGGCGCTAGCTGGTGGAACCAAGCGTTTGAAGCGGCAGGGTTTAAAAACGCATTTCAGGTGAAAGTGTTGCCTGAGGGCGCTGATCCTATGGACGTGCGTTACAACGTTATCAACTGGGTTCACAGAGCAACGCGGGGGTGGTCTTACGGCTCTTCTGTTGTAGACCCAAGAACTGGGGAGATAATAAAAGGTCACGTTACGCTAGGTTCATTGCGCGTGCGCCAAGACTATTTAATAGCCCTTGGCCTCACCAGCCCGTTTTCTGATGGCAGTGTCAGCAATACAGCCGATACTAGCGCGCAGCAAGAAATGGCGCTAGACAGAATAAAACAACTTTCTGCCCATGAAGTTGGCCATACGCTGGGTATTGCGCACAACTTTGCGGCTAGCGAAAACAATAGAGCTTCGGTGATGGATTATCCGCACCCTCAAATTACATTAAAAGACGGGGTGATTAGCTTAGAAAATGCCTATGACAAAGGAATAGGTGACTGGGACAAGCATGCCGTCACCTATGGCTATGCTACATTTGCCAGTGAAGACGAAGAGAAGGAAGCTCTTGCGAAAGTCATCACTAAAGCAAGAAATGCCGGCCTTGCCTTTAAATCGGATTCAGATACGCGAAGCTCCAGACACGGCTCTGCAAACGGGCATATGTGGGAGAATGGTTCAGACCCATTAGACGCCTTTGATGACATTTCGAAGGTACGCGATGTGGCGCTTAACAACCTTGGTATGAATACGCTAGCGCCCAATGCCAGCCTTTCTTCACTAGAAGACAGCTTAGTGCCCATTTTCTTGCTTCATCGCTATCAGCTTGAAGCAGTAGCAAAACAGGTAGGTGGTTTGCATTATGAATATGAACGCAAGGGCGATTATGTTACCCCACAAGGCCAACAGTTTGTGGCACCTGCGGTGCAGCAGCGTGCAATGCAGCAGTTGATTAAAGCGTCGACGGCCGACTACCTAAGCATGCCTGAAAGTGTGCTGTCGTTAATTCCCCCCACAGCCTACGGTGACGATATTACTCGTGAGCAATTTAAGGGTAAAATGGGATTAATGCTCGACCCTGCATCGGCTGCGGCCTCTGCGGCAAACTTCTCATTGTCGCTATTGTTACATCCAGAACGCTTAAATCGTCTTCAGTGGCAAGTAACAAGCAGCAAAGATAGACGCAATAAAGTTGACGTGAATCTTCTGATAAAACAAATTCTGAATGTTCATTGGTATAAGAATAAAGATACCAGCGCTATCGCAAAACGCCTTCAGTTAGTAGCGCTTAACGCCATTATGGAAGCTGTGACTAACGACAAATTGGCACCTGAAGTAAAACTTGCGGCCGATGAAGCTTTGTTAGAGTTTAACGAGTGGCTAGAGGATGAAGCTGATGACGATAAGTACGAAATATTAAACGGATATTTTGACGCTTACTTTAGCAGTGGAACATGGCCTGCCGCATTTGACGTAATGCCATTACCACCTGGCTCACCAATTTAAAGAGAGGGATGTAAAGGCTTTGGAGTAGGCTTATTTAGTCTCTTAATCAGCCTGCAGATGCCACAGCACTCACCTTAGCATATGCCGTACTGTACGCCATAATGTGCGCCTTTAAAGCCAGCTTTGATAAGTTGGCTTTTTGCGTTTTATGGTTTGAATTTTGTGAAAGTAAACAGTTGGTAACCCCTTGTTATTTTAAACCTTTTACTAAACAGGTTGTCGACTTGAAGGTCGGCGTGTGTGAGTAAATCTCTTGTTAAAAGTAAAGGGAGGCAGGGGGCATTTCATAGCCCTTGAGTGGTTTCGCGTTTTGTCTAAATAACAAACATGCGGCCATAAGAAGGCTATTTATATTATTAAGATAGTTTTGCTAATGTTATACAAATTGAACTCGGAAACTACAGCCTCTCTACAAATCACTTGATACCTTTACAGAGATCTAACGTACCATTCATCATGTTAATAAACTCATAAGTTCCATAATAAAGATGATGAAGAAGACGTTGATAGCGCAACAACGCGTCGCTCGGCGGTGCCTCTCGACAGGCCCCGTTTCAGCGGCTTATGAACTTAAGGTGGATGCGGGAGAGGTGCGACGCGACGAGGCGCAAGTCGCTCTGGCGGCAAAATTGGATGCCCTACATGAGTCTCTTGCCTCGCTGCCACCAGTACCCGTGCGCACCAACTATTCGACAGAGAGCAGTTATGCAGGCAGTGGCCCATTGTTACTGGCGCGACCCCTGGCATCCGCCCAGTCCTTTCTTCAAAAGAAGTTCCATTTGTGGTCTTTTGGTCCACCACCGCGAGGCATTTACATTCATGGACCGGTCGGGGTTGGCAAAAGCTTTTTAATGGATCTCTTTTACGCGTCGGTTAATGTTTCTGATGATGATTCTTGCTGTAATGATGACAGCCACAGCCACGCAAAAATTACTCAACGCCGCGTCCACTTTCATGAATTCATGCTAGACGTCCATCATCGAATCTTTGTCTACAAACAGAAACACCCACAAGATGATGCAATTCCTATTATTGCGCAACAATTAGCACAAGAAGCCCAACTCCTCTGTTTCGATGAATTTCAAGTGACAGACGTTGGCGATGCTATGATTTTGAAACGACTCTTTTTATTCTTATTGGATTGTAATGTCGTGGTGGTGGCCACCTCGAATCGCTCTCCCGATGCCCTGTATGAGAGAGGCATTAACCGATCCCTCTTTTTACCATTCATAGACATGTTAAAACAGACGTTCGACATTATTTCCATGGCAGATTCCACCAAGGATTATCGACTCGAAACTAGAGCGGATGGTCAATCCTATTTTTGGTCAAACAAGGATGCTCATGGCGACAATAATGCTGATAACGACATACAGGCGCAGTTGGGAGAAATATTTGGTGGCACTGCATCCACAACTGAGGCCGAAGACATTCAGGTCCACTTCGGTCGCACCGTCCAGGTCGCCCGATTAAATGATCGGTGCGCCTGGTTTGACTTTGCCGAGTTGTGCTATCAACCGCTCGGCGCGGCCGATTATATTTCCCTTTGCGACCGATTTCCGGTCATCATCATGGACCGCGTACCCCAACTTACCGCTAATCACCTCAATGAAGCGCGACGATTCGTGACCCTCATTGATGCGTGTTATGAATCTCGCACCCGCTTGGTGCTGGCGGCACAAGTCCCGCTCGACGAGTTGTTTGTCGATTTTGAAGCGCAAGTCGAAAGCAGAGATGGAGATGAAGAATTGTTTGTCAGTGAGAAGGGGGGAAACTCGAGTTCCTTTGCGACGACCATGATTCGCAACAAAGAGGGGGAGCATGTGGAGTGGTCGGCGACGGGTCTAATTGGTGTGTCACTGGCACAATTATCGGCCGCCAATGATCTCGCCTTTTCATTTCGACGAGCCGCGTCTCGGTTGGTAGAAATGGGTGGAAAGGAATGGGGACGGCAATAACGACTTACGTTAAGGTGCCCTCCCAACTAAAAAGTGCCTTACATCAGTTACAGGGGCATCATCCTAATTTGCTAAAACTTAGGTTTCTTTCTCCTGAATCGCTATTACCACGAACGCTTTCAATTGACTCAGGTAATGTAAAAACTTCAACAACCCAATTGATTGCGCAATGCTATGTAAAATGTAAGACAAGTATTTATATCTATTTTTGTTCAAATAACGGGCTGAATATAGTTTTTACACAGCCCGCGCACGCAGCCGACGGATAGAGGGAGTTGAAGGGTTTAAACGGCAAAATGTAGAAATATAATTCTTTGTTCGTATGTCTGCTTCGTCGGACTTTTTGTCGTTTTTAAAATGTCGACTGACGACCTAAAGCCGACATTAGCAAATGTAAGCTGTCAGATTTTTTGGGCGATTACCAGATTGTCACCACCGCGCGGGCGGTGGTCTGCTGAAGACAATTAAGCAGCCCTTCAACTTGCTGTTTCGCTAATTCCGGTTTGTGCCACTAGTGTCATATCGAGTAACTGTCATTACAGATTACCATGACATGAGGGTGGTCAAATTAATGTAATGGAAAATAAAAAATTTGACTTACTGTCCTGTTTTGTGAGATTTTATATTTGTATGGTAATGGTACAAAATTTTTACAGGAGTTTTTTTGAAACACAGGATGTTACTAGGCTTTTATTCACTTGCTGTGTCTCAATTTTCGATGGCAAACGACGAATATGTGACGGTATGCAGTTACACTCCAGCGGATACTTTTCAAGAACCCGAGGAAATCACCCCTACAGATTCATATACTTGCCCTACCTGCCCATCAAACATATTGGCCACAGTGATGGTTTCTAGAAGAATTGTAATCGGATCTTCTGACGGCAATGATTTTATTCTACTTTCTCAGGAACCTAAAACCAAAAATGGGATTTGCTTTACGAACTGCCTGGCGGCGACTAAACATATAGTTTAAGCCTTATTGCAGGCATAAATATTTTGTTCCTGTTCTTAACTTCTATTTAAACGGAATTTACTATGAAAGCAGCATTGTGCAGTTTAGCGTTAGTCATTGCACTCAGTCTTAGTGTTGACGCAAACTCTCAAGAAACTGACAATCAAAGTCAGGATGTGGAAGTGGTTGAAGTTTACGGTTCTAAGCCATATAAAGCATGGAAGCAAGAATTTTTGGATTCCAGAGACGAAGTCAGAAATTATCTAAATGACTCCATTAGCAATACAGATTTCAAAATAAAGTGTCGTCGAGTCAGTATACCGAATTCAAACTTTAAGGAGCGAGTCTGTTCCAGTGGTTACGACACTAGAATTAAAAGAGAATTATTTGAAGATGCATTTTTCCTGGGGGCCGGGGGCTTTTATGTAGCGCAACGAGTGGCAGATTCAGGTTCAACGGAGAATAGAAAAAAACGAGAAGAGCACCTCGCGATTATTGAAAAAATATATGTTGAAGATGAAAAGTTCAGGGAATTATTTCATAAACATAAGCAGATTGAAGCAGGCTACCAAAAAGCCCACGTAGTAAAATTTGGATCTCTAAGTCAATTTAACGACAACCTCGAAAGCGATCAAGAAAACGAGCAATAAATTATACACCTCTCACGTTGAGCTATCTTCCTCCATAGCCGTTCGGTGCTCGGACAACGGCGCATACAACGTGTCAGGCATATAATTATATTGAAATAAGTGCGTAGCGGTCCAAACCCCATGCGCTTTTACGTATGTAACTGTTCGGATATGAACGCCGTCCCGATAAATAAGTAGTTTCTTTTACACAAAAAATATAATACCGCATACAAGGTGCTCAACCGGACAAATTTTTGCTGAGTCGCTATTCTGCTTCGCAGGCATAAATCAACCCAACAACATTTGCCCATTAGCTTAGCGTTAATGTTCGATTTGGGCCTGAAACCCGTCGAAAGAAAAGCCCGTGCTTATGTCCGTTTTGTCGGAATTTTGCCATCAATAGGTTGGCAAAAACCACCTAAAGCCGACATTAACTTTTAGGTGTGGGAGACAAATAGGCAGGCTACGGTGGCGAAGCCGCACCGCGTGTTTGCGGCCCAGCCCGCGCGGCGGGCGAGCTTAATTTTTTTGTATGGATAATTCTTCCCTAAATACACGACATTCCTTTTCGAAGATGGGTAAAGTGAGGCCCAGACTTTGGCTGCAACCAAAGTTGGCTGTGTAGTAGTTCGGCGATTGAGTGGATCCTCAATAGAGAGACCGATAACAAACTCGAACGCTACACGGTACTCCAAGCAACATACTCGAATAGTCGACTGGGCCCCGAGCTCGCATTTAGCAAGCCAGAGTTAGATTATTATGAATAAAACCTTAGTGCAAAACATAAACGTAGGCGTAGAGACCGGTAAGAATTTTCTCGATATTCATATTCGTCCATTAAACGAATATTTCAAAGTCAGTAATAACAAGAAATGCATTGGCGAGGCGATAAAACGTCTGCGGAGGCTCGACATCGAGCGTGTAGTTATCGAGTCAACGGGACGTTATTAAGCTGAATTTGTCGATGCTTGTGCCAAGGCTGGCATAGCGTTCAGTGTCGTCAATCCAGTTCATGTTAAGCGCTTTGCAGGTGCGATAGGCCGAAGAGCTAAAACGGATAAGCTGGACGCCGCTTTAATAGTTCAGTTCGGCGAAGTGATACAGCCAAAACTGCCGACGCTAAAGCCAGAGAATATGCAGAAGATGGCAGATATCGTACGACTAAGAAATCAGTTGATAGAAATGCAAACCAAAGAAAAGAATCGTCTTCAGATTATGCCGAAATCAGTCCAGTTGAGTATCAAAGCGATATTATTGATATAGAAAAAGCACATTGAAAAGATGAACGATGAGTTAGCAGAGCTTATAGAAAGTTGCCCAGATTATAGTGCGAAGAGTGAGCTTGTGCAGAGCATGTCTGGAATAGGGAAAGTGTCGGCAGCAGCGCTAATAAGCTACTTGCCAGAGCTAGGATTAATGAACAGTAAACAAGTCGCTGCGCTAGTTGGTGTTCACCAATGAACAAAGAAAGTGGAAAGTACAAAGGTAAACAGGTTACACAGGGAGGTCGTCATCAAGTCCGTACAGTTCTTTTTATGGCGATAATGTCTGCGATGCAATGTAATCCGAAGTTTAAGTCGTTTTACGAACGTCTAGTTGAGGCAGGGAAACCGAAAAAAGTAGCGATAATAGCCTGTGTAAGAAAGAGGGTTGTAATACTAAATTCAATGGTCAGAGGTGGTGTCATGTGGGAAGAAAAAGTAGTTTAAATTCAAGGTTGACGCCATAGTCGTTTGTTAGGTACGTTTATAAACATCAGAGCGATGCCCGATTTTTATCACCTGTACAACAAGTTCAGTTTCTCGGATTTCATAAATTATTCTATAAAGGCCTTGTCGGATACGATACAAGTAGAGTCCACTAAGCTTAATTGCTCCATCCTTTCGCGGGTTTTCAGCTAATAAGTCAATTTTGGCGAGGATTTGTTTAACGTCCGACTTGGGAATTGCCCTAAAATCTTTTGCTACTGATTTCTTGAAAGTGACGCTATATTTTTCCATCAGCTTCCAAACTGTTTAGCAAGTCCTCATAGGAAATTTCAGGCTCTTTGGCCCTTTGTCTTACTGCAGCCAAATCTTCTTGATCTTCTTTCATAAGGAGTCTTACTGCTTCATCAATCAGTTCTGATATTGAGGTATCTGATGATGCTGCCCGCAGTTTCAAAGCATTATGAATGGCTGGTTCGAAGTAGACGGTTGATCGTTTTGATAAAGCACTCATGAATATGTCTCCACTTGAGTAATGTTAAAACATTATAGCGTTAAAATGTCATTTGGGCTAATTTTTGCTCAAGAGTACCTAACTCCCGCATAAGCGGCACAAATGGCTTGGCTAAAATTTTGTGAGGGACGAACACAAGCCAAGCCATTTGTGTGTCCGCTATTGATGCGATTGTTAGGTAATTTTATCTCTAGGATACGTGGCAACAGTTAATACTAATGGGACAATTATTTGAGATGCGACATTCGTAAAATAAGCATCTGTAAAACCCAAAAGATGTACGGATATTTGATTTAAGCTTACGTTTATACCCAGTAGCGTGAAGAATAAGAATACAGACCCCATAAACTTATAGTTACGCCTGACAGCTATAAAGTCCTCTTGCCAGCATTTGAGTAATTTATAAAAACTCATAACCCCCCATGGTTACCCAACAATTTATTAGTGCGCAAGTTGCGCGTTTTTCTACCGAATTTGCGCTCGTTTTTTTCCATAGTGTCATCATTGCCAAGTTTCTGAAAGGCAAAGAGTACAATGGGTGCAAGAAAATCAGAATGACTTTGCTTCGGACAAAAACGAGCGATCGGGTCGTTTTCCTGAATATAGGAGAAAGTTGTAAAACATGTATAGATATTCAGTTTTTTTGCACGATATTTAGAATCTTTTTAACTACTAAACATTAAAAGCAGACCTTTATTGGCACTTTTCTGTCGGCACCTCAGTAAATGGTTTATGTCCGCTTTGTCGGATTAGCTGACGTTTGTTATCTGCTTACCTTACGGTTGTAATTTGCCCATAGTTGCCAATAAGTCTGCAATAAATCAACGGCTACTTCACTTACTTTTCAGCCGAGTTGAAACGTAGAATGATAATGACAAAACTGACAAAACTGACAAAACTGACAAAACTGACAAAACTGATAAAAACCGTTTTAGGCTACCAACCACGAATCAATCATCATGATTCGCTTTATTTATTATAAATAGAGAACCTGCGACCAATATCAACATGGGTAGTAAAAACCACAATTCCTGCATAATAAACTCCTTATTGAGAACTTTTCTCAGCATAGCTTAAAAAATTGCCAGCAATCAAATTTTGATGTCTGTAATTACCTCTTAAAACCAGTAGCGGCCTGGCAATATTAATTAAACGATACAGCTTTAAAATACTACGTTCAGCCACGCCAATGGTTGAAAATCTCCACCTTGGTGCTACTCTGCGTGCTTTCGCAGAGGTGGTTCGTAATGACAGGCGTGGTCGGTCTTAGCCTCTCTCAGGTACTCTTACCCTAATAGCGCCGTTCTATTTGTGTTAAGTTGCATAGCGAAGAAAAAGGGGGCCAGAAGCGCTCCAAAACTTAAAGATGTCAGAGTGAATATGTCCGCTAATAATACGCAGTTAAAAAAAGAATATTTAGTTGTTGCTCAAAACGCATCAGGCCGTAATTTAAATGTGCCTGTGTATACTTTTTCCGGCAGCAAACCTGGGCCTACTGTTTACATTCAGTCTTCTATTCACGGCGCTGAAGTGCAGGGTAACGTGGTGATTTATCATCTGATCAAGGAACTAAAAAATACCGATATCAGAGGAAAAATTATTTTAGTTCCTAACTGCAATCCTGTAGGCACTAATATCAAGTCGGGCGAATACACACTGGGTCGTTTTGACCCTGTCAACGGTACTAACTGGAACCGTGGCTATTTTTACGACCAAGCCGCGGTAGAACAGTTCGCGAAAACAGTGACACCTGAAGAGCCTGTTGATGTTATTAAACAGCGTTTTCGCGCTCACTTGTTAGCATCAATCGGGAAGAAGCTTGCAGAGCCTTGGGGACTTGGGCTAGCTCAACAACTCAATTTAAAGCTGCAGCAACTTGCGGTAAATGCAGACTTCGTACTCGATTTACACAACGGACCTGTATCAACGCGGCATATTTACATTCCTGAGTACGCAAAAGACAGTGCGTTGCTCTTCAATATTCCTCACAATATTTTTATACCAAACGTGTTTGCCGGTGCACTTGATGAAGCGACGTTTTGCCCTTGGTGGACATTACAAGACTCTGTTAGGCAAAATCTAGGGCGAAACATACAGTGTAACGTAGAAGCATTTACTCTTGAGATGGGAAGCCAAGAAGTGATTAACTTTGGCGAGGGCAGTGTGGATGCCCACAGTATATTGAGTTACCTCAATGGCAAAGGCGTATTGGTGGATAGTGATCTTACACCCGCTGAAATGACGCGATTAGGCGTGTATCTGCGAGACTACAAAACCTTATATTCTGATTTTGGCGGCATGGTGGAGTACATTGCCAAGCCTGGGCAAAAAGTGCAAAAAGGTGAGCCGCTCGCACAAATACTCGACATTGATGAATTGGACAATAGCCAAGGCAGCAGGATGTTGCACGCTCCATGCGATCTTATCCCTATGCTGAATTTTCCTTCAGCCTCAGTATTAAGCGGTACCCAATTGTTCAAATGTTTCACTAATTACTTCGAGCTGTAGTTTGTAGTTGTTTTAGCTATCTAGTAAGTACGTGCTAATGTACAGACCGAGAGTTGGTAAATGCTGTTTATTATAAGTCGTCGGCTGTATCTGAGCGGGTGACTGCGTTTATCAACTTTATTAAGCCTAGAGTAACACTTTAGGTAGATGCCACGACATTTTGTTTACCTGTCAATTTTCGGCAACATAAAGCATTTATAAATACGTATCAGAGTTTAAAAGTGAAACGTGTTTATGAAAGATCAGACAGTCAAAAACGTAAAGAGCGACAGCAAATTTTTGTTTATTGCCAGAGGCAGCTCTCACATAAAATATTTTAGAGCTTTTGCTTCCCGCAGCAGTTTGAATGTGGATGTAATAAAGATAAACAAACATCTTTTTTTGCCGTCTCATTTAAAACATTTAAAGCTAGTGAAACAAACCGACATCAATGCACTTTTACATTTCTATCTGGCCAAAAAAGCGGCATCACACACCACTGTATCAAAGTCGTTTTTATGGGCAATCTATCGATTTGTGATGCGCGTTATCATCATGCTGGATATAGCAAAGAGTATCGACTTAATCGTTAAGTCGAATGCCGATGTAGTAGGCGTTTGGAACGGTCAAAAGTTGCCCAGTTCGTCAATTGCAGAAGCTGCGAAAGTATTGGGTAAGGAGGTAGTTTATTTTGAAAACGGCTTATTGCCTAATTCAACAACCTGCGACTGGTCTGGTGTAAATTGCAGAAACTCTCTTCCTAAAGAGGGTGAATTTTACCGCCAATTCAATAGTGCAAAATCACTTCCTCGTACCTTGGTGTCAAGAGCGCCTGTGTCAAAGAAACAAAAGGGAGTGGATGCAGAGGCGTTGCCTGAGCAGTATATTTTCGTGCCTTTTCAGGTTGAAACTGACAGTCAAATTATTTCAAATTCGCCGTGGATAAAATGCATGGGGCAACTATATCAGCACCTTGCAAACGTCATTGATAAAACAGATACCCCTCATTTACATATTGTTATTAAAGAGCATCCTTCTGAGGCAAAGCGACACGATGAATTGCATAATCGCCATCCTCGAATTGTGTTTGCTAATCAGTGCGAGACTCAGCAGTTAATCGAGCGTTCTCAAGCCGTGCTAACAATCAACTCAACCGTGGGCATTGAGTCATTACTATTAGGAAAATCTGTAATGACAATGGGTGAGGCGTGCTACGGTATTCGTGGTGTGTGTGAATCAATCGAATCTGAAGCAGTACTGCTTAAAAAGTTAAATCAACTAGATGCTTGCCATGGCGAGCCTGAAATCAAAAATGGTTTTCTACACTTTTTACACGAACACTATGTTATTCCCACCGCCTGGAATAAGTTTGATGATGCTCACGTTGATGCGCTAACCAAGCGTTTAACGCAACAAGATTTGCTTTCAAAAAGCGTGGCAGCGCAACATTAATGCAGATTTTTGCTCTAAGAGATAAATCGCCGCAAAAAAATATATAATTAAAAAGAGTTGACCCTTACCTAAGGTAATACTTCAAAGTATTGCTTCAAGGGAATCATGTTAGAAAACAGTAAGCTCTGGTAATGCGTAATGAAAATGGCGAAAAAGGACAAATACAGTGTTGGGCAGTTGAGTAAGGCAAGCGGAATAAGTGTGCGCACTTTGCACTTTTATGATCAAAAAAACTTACTTAAAGCCAAAAGAGACATTAACGGATACCGTTTTTACTCTGACTATGACGCTGCATTGTTACAACAAATTATTATCTACAGACAGATGGACATGACTTTAGATGATATTGCTAACATCATTAACGCCGATAACTTCGACTTGTTGAGTGCACTACACAAACAGCATGAGCTTCTAATACAACGTCGTGAAAATACTAACGACATGATTAAACGCATCGAGGTGTCAATAAAGATGGCTAAAGGCGAAGAAAATTTAGATGCAATCCTTAAAGGGTTGCCACAGGCTAAAGTGGACGAGTGGAAGTCTCAGATTAAACAAGATGAAAATGGTGATGAGGTTTTCGAGTTCTATGGAAAACTTCCTGAAGAAGATATTCACAATATCAAAGATGAAGCAGACGAATGGACCCGCCGTTATATGGAAGTGACTCATCTACCTGTTTATGAGAGTGAAGTACAAAAACTTATAAAAGAAGCCTACATCATTATGAATCGTATGTTTTACAAATCTAAGGATGATTTCTCAGGTGTTGATTACGATCTTTTAAAGGTAATTATCGCAGATGGTAGGCTAGACAGCGTCGTTGTTGATATTTATGAAACACTCCAAAAGGGCTTAGCAAAACACTATTTCGATGCAATGGACTTTTTTGCGGAAAACTCACTCAACCAAAACGAAGAGGAGTTTGTTAGGTTGCAATAAGCTCGCGCATTTTAATGAGTGTCAACAGCTTGAGTTTTTAAGCTCAAGCTGTCCACTGCTGCATAAATGGTGAGAACTGAATTTCAATTACGCTAATCTAACAAATTCAGCAATGCCCTGAAGCGTCATTATCATAGAGTTATTAGCCTCGCAGGAATGAGTTGCCGTTAGGGCTAAAAACTTTTAAAGTGGCGACGACTCAAAGTCGAGATGTTGACATTTATTCACGGAAGACAATGCTTAGCGCTATCAATATCAAAACTAAAATCTTCGCAAGCCTAGTTGCCATTGTGTCGGCTTCGTTTATGGTTGTTTTTGTTCAATTTATTAACCTTGCTGATGAAGGCTCATTGAAAGGCATATCTGAATCAGATGTCCTACGAGCGACGACACAGCTAGACTTATTCTGGTTGATTCAACAAAGTAGTTTTTGGCAGCTAGGGACTCATTTTAGTGCCATTGCCCCTTCGATGTATTTCAATATCTATACTGTATGTTCCTTACTGGTTTTTTCCAGTGGCCTTTACGTCTTTCAGCGTGTCGCGCACAAACCTGCACAGCATTATTTTTCATTGATGTATATTGCTATGGGCTGGGCTCACCTAGCCTGCGCAAAAATCGTGCTGATGACAAATATTCCCCTAAAGTTAGCAGGTCCCGTTATGGCAGTTGGTGTGTTATCCGTCATCTATTTTTCATTAGCTGGTGTGTTACTAGATGGCTGGTTTTTGCTGCGAGACAGAGTGCATGCGTAAGTACTGGGTGCTATTCGCGCTGATGGTTGTTGCAAAGGATGCAAACGCAGATGTATGGCGTTCTATTGCCTCAGAAGTCACCATGCTCGCAATGATTCTATTTATTAATTTGCTGTTCTTTGCGGTATTGCTTATTGGCGTTTTTGTTCACAGCAGTAAACTGAAGTCGGTAACAGAGAGGCATGCCCTCGATGCACAGCATGATTTTCTTACCAAGGTGCTAAATAGAAGAGGCTTTGAACTAACGCTCAATTCATTGGATACCCGTGAAGGTTACTTACTTATTGTTGATATTGATGATTTCAAAAAAATTAATGATAGTTTTGGCCACCCAGTAGGTGATCGTGTACTGAGAGAGGTAGCTGAAGTACTTAAACGCTCTTTACGTGAACACGACCTAATTGCACGTTTAGGTGGTGAGGAGTTCATAATTTTTATGGGAACACGTGACGTTAAAGAGGTTAATATTATATCTAACAGGCTGATTACTAGTGTTAATAACCATGGGTTCACTGTAACTAACGATCGGACGCCATTATCCGTTACGGTGAGTATCGGTGTATCAAAAATTAATCTAATCGAGTCAGATTTAGACACCTCCTATAAAGCGGCAGATCACAACTTGTATATCGCTAAACAACATGGAAAAAATCGATACGTAATGTGTTGAATGTCGCCAAACAGATAAACCCCAATCGCTGCACACAGCAGTCCACGAAAAAATGATGCAGAGTCAGTTTATGTACTGATTCAAGTTATTATTCTTAGAGAAAAACCTGCTCAAATCTTCTTAAATTTTTATTGTCAATTTTTTACCTGAACTAAGAGCTAGTTTTAAAGAGGATTCAAGGTATTCAATTGACTAGTAGAAAAAATCCGTTTTAAATTTAACTTCTCCAGTTTTCATTAGTAATTTATTTTCTAATTTTTATTTGTGAGACGATGGGGTGCTGGCATTGATTTAAATTTTTTTAAAAGATTTATGTCATATTTTTTAGCGTTTTAAAACTAATATTAAAAAGTGTAATTTAAATTCGATTTAAAGGATAAATAAAATTATGGATGAGTTAAACGTAAATGAAATAAAGCAAGTGAGTGGCGGAAACAGATTATTAAATTTTCTAATTGGTTACGCAGATGGGAAGCTACTTGATTCCGCACTGCAAGCTGATTGGAGCAATGCAAGTCACAATTTTAGTGATCCGATGGCTGCAACTAATCGACTTTTAAATTTTTCTCAAAGGCTTTTTGATGTGTGCTTATATACACGCTCAGCCTTTTAAAAAAATCTAAATTTATATAGGCTTTTACTTTGAATGCATTGTTTTACGTATTCCTCTCCTTCCTGATTTATATTGCCCCCTCGTTATTATCGGAAGTGGTGATAAGATGCTTATCTTCTGAATTTTCTCTAAAGTATTCTGAGCTTCGTCCCTTTATTTCAATTTCCTTATCTGCCGTTTTTTTTATACCTCTTTTAATTATGGTTACTCCAGGTGATGAAAAATCAAAAAAGTTTGATTTTTTAAACCTTGGTAAAACCAATGCCCGTATATCAATGAAAATCCTGTTTATAACTTTATGCTTATGGGCTCTATCTAAATACGCGGGAGAGTTTCTCAATGTAAAAGATGAAGCCGCAATGCTGAATGCGACAACATTAGCTGGCAATACTATTTCAATGGTGACACTGTTTTTCGCTGTATGTATTGCTGCTCCTTTAATTGAAGAGTGTTTATTTCGAGGATGGCTTTTTAAAAAACTTATTTATTTAAATCAACATATTAATGTGATTATCTCATCGGCTATTTTTAGCTTAATACATACCCAATATGAACATGTTTCTACTTTTATTTCTATTTTTCTTGTTGGTCTATTTCTTGGTTACATAAGACTTTTATCTGGAAGTTTGTCTTACTCAATATTAGCTCATAGCATGTATAATTTTTACTCGTTTTGTGCCATCTGTATTATTCATTTCTCAAGTGTTTAGTGCTGTTTAAGCGGCCTAAATTCCAAAACCAACCAATACGATCATTCTTATCCAACTCTGCGTATAACTTCTTACTAACACCTCTCTTGGCATCAAATTTCCAAAAAGTAATTTGCCAGGCTTTATTGCAAAAAGTCTAAAGAGAGTGAGAAGAACAACGCATTCAAATTTTCAGTTTGTTCTGCCACTAGGGTAGTAGAAACAATTTGTTTAGATTAGGAGACAAAGCATTGGCTACATCGTCAGAAAGCTCATTACTAAAACAAGAGGAAAATACTTCTTCAGCATCTCAGCATCTTTTCGAGAGGCGTTTTGAGGCCGCATTAAAAAATGCGTTTATTGGTGATGCCCTAGCTATGCCAGTTCATTGGTATTACAACCCGGGTGATATCTTCAAAGCGTTTAATGGTGGCATTGTAAAGTTTGAGGATGCGCCTTCGTATCATCCTTCGTCAATTATGTCTCTGCACTCTACCAGTGAAGGGGGCAGGGCAAGAGCGTCGCGTCAGGCTAAAAAAGAGATTGTTGGTGACGTGATTTTGAAAGGTAAGCGACAATATTGGACGGGCGCAAATCAACATTACCATCAAGGTATGAAAGCCGGTGAGAATACGTTGAATGCCCATTGCGCCAGAGTAATGTTGAGATGCTTATCAAGGGGCTATCAGCGGGACGAATTTTTAGACGAATATATAAAAATGCTAACCGCTAGCCAGCCGCAACATCCTGACACCTACGCTGAGTCTTATCATCGCGGTTTTTTTGCCAATTTAGAGGCTGGAAAGCCTGCACATAAGTGCGGTGCAGTAACCCATGATACTGCCTCAATAGGTGGGTTTGTTACCATTGCGCCACTTGCGCTTAGCGCGGCGGTACGAGGGGACGAACTGACTGCGACACAAAGAGTATGCAGAGAGCACTTAGTGCTAACTCACCCTAGTGATGATTTAGCCATGGTGTGCGATTTCTATGTTGAACTGTTGTTTCGCCTATTGCACCAAGAAGGCGAATCGGCGCAGGAGATACTAGAAGATATCGCTACGCGATCGATGGGTTTGTCGTTACCTAAGTTAGTTGCGAAGAAGAAAAGTGACATGGAAGTGGTAGGGCACACCTATTCTCCAGCATGCTATATCTCAGGTGCGTGGCCGAGTATTCTTTACTTCGCTTATCGCTATAGTGATGAAAGTAAAAAAGCGCTGCTCGCTAATACTAACGTAGGCGGTGACAATGTGCACAGAGGCTTTGTGCTAGGCAGTATCGTAGGACTTATAGCTGGCGAGCCCATCGATAGCCTTTACAGCGAACTAAGCGATGCAGAGCAATTAAGTGCTGAAATTAACCATGCGGGCAAATCACTTCAATAAATGCCTGTCTGTTTAATTCGCTATTTTTAACAGAAAATCTAAGAGATACCTTTAGTAGAAAAATGCTAGTTGTAAGCGCCTTAAGTGGATACGTCACTCTAGGCGCTTTTGTCTGCACACCCCATCAGCTCACATTCTTCATTGGCCTTTTTATCAAATAAGTCACTCAAATAAGTCCAGTAGGCGTTAACGGCGAAAAAAAAGACAAAACTGTCAGCATTGACACATTTTGCAATATTTCCAACGGTCTATTGGCAACAAAACGCGATAGTTTACAAAACAACCTTTTTGATATGTAAGATACTAAGTCATATCGCGTCAGTTAGTATAAAAAATTCTAATAAAGTAGTGCGACAAGCCTACATCATAACGATAAAAAATAGTTAGACAGGAAACTCTATGAAATTCAATAAAATAAACCAAGCGCTGATGATCGCTTTATTGAGCACGTCAGCAATAAGTCATAATGTCTATGCTCAGGACGAGAATAAAGAGTCGATTTCAGAAGCTAAGGAAGAAATCAAAAAAGAAATCAAGGAAGAGATTAAAGACGAGAGCACTGAAGAACAAACTCTTGCTCAAACGCTAAAAGATAAAATTGCTTACGACGGCTATTTGCCTGTGTATCAAGACAGCGAAGACGGTACGGCTTTAATGGTTATCGATGAAGCTAAACTGAATAAGCCGTTTTTATACTTCGCAAATACTGTTGAAGGTGTAGTGGATGCAGGGCATTTTCGCGGCGGTTTTCGCCAACATCGCCTCATTGAAATGCGTCGTGTTTTTGACCGCATTGAAATTGTGGCAATGACACCTCGCTATTATTTCGATCCTGACAACGCCATTAGCAAAGCCGCTAATGCTAATACTAGTGAGGCCGTGCTGGTATCCACTAAAATTGTGAATGAGGAA
Source organism: Alteromonas sp. LOR (assembly GCF_000753865.1). GTDB lineage: Bacteria > Pseudomonadota > Gammaproteobacteria > Enterobacterales > Alteromonadaceae > Alteromonas. Next base: position 240,494 of record NZ_JQFW01000057.1, read on the forward strand.
GACGGACGCATAGCGATAAAGCTAGAGGACGTGGTGAAAAATCAAAAGCTTCACCGTGTAGCACCAATGCCGTCGTCAAGACCAGAAGCAGAGAAGAAACGCTTCAAGTTAGGTAAGCTTAGCGATGATAAAAGTAAGATTGCTGCCATCGACAATTTCCCTGCAAACACCCACATTGTAGTGGATTACGTTTTTGAAAATGACACCCCACAGGTACGTGGCGGCAACTATATTACCGACCCTCGCTACACCACAATTAGTTTGCAACATGCCTTTATTGAACTGCCTGATAACAACTTTGCATCCCGCAGAGACGACCCAAGAATTGGTTATTTTGGTAAGCAATTTGACGATTTAACCACTGATCAAACCTTTATCGGTCGCGATGTGATAAACCGCTGGCATTTAGAAAAGAAAGACCCGAACGCAGCGGTGTCAGACCCCGTTGAGCCTATAGTATGGTGGATTGAAAATACAACCCCCGTCGAGTGGCGAGACACTATACGTAATGCAACATTAAGTTGGAATTCCGCGTTTGAAAAAGCCGGTATTAGCAATGCCATCGAAGTGCGTATTCAACCTGATGATGCAGATTGGAAAGCCGAAGATGTTCGCTACAACGTGCTGCGCTGGACGTCATCGCCAAGACCCCCATTTGGCGGTTACGGCCCAAGCGTTGCCAACCCGTTAACGGGACAAATTATTGCCTCTGATATCATGCTGGAATACAGCTTTATGAAAGGGCGCTGGATTGCAGGTGAAATGTTTACCGACGGGGCTAGCTCTCTTTCATCGCAAATGCCCTCGTCGTTAGATGACGATGCCGCGCAATACTGTTCATTGGGCCACGAGCTTAATGCTGGACTGCTTTTTGGTGAATATGCGTCACTAGCCAAAGGGATGGGCGATATTGAAAAAGACAAGCTTCTTAGGCAAGCCATGCGTTACTTAATTTTGCATGAAGTGGGTCATACCCTAGGGCTTAACCACAACATGAAAGCGTCTCAGCTGCACGGTCATGACGAAGCCCATGACGCGTCGGTCACACAGGGTATTTTGGCCGGCTCTGTAATGGATTACCCTTCTGTTAACTTTGCGCCTGATGGCGTTACGCAAGGCGACTTTTACACAGAAAAGCCCGGGCCTTATGATGATTGGGCAATTGAATACGGTTATTCTACTGCGCTAGCAGACCCAGAAGCCGAAGAAAAACGACTGCAGGCTATTTTGTCACGCAGCGCAGAACCAGAGCTGGCGTTCGGTAACGATGCTGATGATATGCGAGCACCGGGACGTCACCTCGACCCACGAATCAATATCTTTGATATGTCGGGCGATGCAGTTGAATACGCGCGAGACCGATTTGGTCTTATTAAATCAACAGCCACAGAAATTAAAGACAAAACCCTCGCTGATAATCGTTCTCACAATGACCTCGCGGTGGGCGTCAACGCCGTATTTGGTGAGTTTGCACGCCAGGCTAGTGTTGTTTCGCGTTATGTAGGCGGTGTGTATGTAGACCGCACGTTTGTGGGGCAAGAAGGGTATGAACAGCCCTTTACGCCAGTACCTAAGGCGTTACAGCAGCGCGCTATGCAAACGCTAAACGAGTTTGTGTTTGCACCTAATGCTATCGAAACCATGGAGCCACTATTTGCTTACATTCAGCGTCAGCGTCGCGGTTTCGACAATATGGGGAAAAACGAAGATCCTAAGCCACACAAAATGCTGCTAGGGGCACAAAAAAATGTGCTTACCCATTTGCTTCATCCTGCTGTTCAAATGCGTATGAGCGATACGGCACTTTATGGTAATGAGTACAGTCTTGAGCAAATGATGGGAGAGCTCACAAAAGGAATTTTTGAGGCTGATATTAAGCGTGACGTAAATAGCTACCGCCGAAATCTGCAAACGGAATATGTGGAACAGTTGATTAAAATAAGTGGTTTAGAAAAAGCCAGCAACTACGATCATTTGGCCAAAGCAGCTGCGCTTTATGAGCTAAACCGGATTAGTGATTTAGTCGATAACTCACGGGGTGATAGAGCGAGTAAGGTTCATAAATTCTACCTTACCGACCGTATTGAAAGAGCATTTCATAAAAGTAGGTCGTAGCCTTACCTAAGATTACCGGCGCTTTTGAAATAGTTCTTCACAAGCCTAGCAAACCCGGCATTAGCATTTGATAGTGCCGGTTTTTTTCATTTGCGATGCAGCAAGCTTGAACACATGTTAGTCAATGGTGTGATTTAGCTATTTTGTACTTCGCGATCCTTTTTTCTAAAGATGGTGATGTGCCACCCCCAATGTAACGAGCCCAACCTAAGAGAAATGGTTGTTATAAGAGAACCTAAAATACACCAGATATAGCTTATGTCTTGGCTAAATAAGGCGGCATAGACTAAACCGCCCGCTAAACACGCTGACGCGTAAGGTTCGTTTCGCATTACCGATGGCACTTCCCGACATATAACATCACGGATCAAGCTGCCGAATATTCCGGTAGTAATACCCATTGTAATGGCAACCACCAGCCCCGTACCGCTAATGAGTGCTTTTTCGATACCCATAATATTAAAGATTGCCATGCCGATAGCATCTACCATCAAAAAATAATAATTGTTGACGGAGGGGAGGTAGCGGATAAGCAAAACCGTAGCAATAATGGCAGCGTAGGTTGAGTATAAATAATCCGGCGTTTCAATCCAAAATATGGGTTTGCTTAGCAAAATATCTCGCAGTGTGCCGCCACCCAGTGCGGTAACGGTGGCAACTACCACAACCCCAAAGCCACTGATATTTTTTTCATAGCCAAGCAATGCGCCTGCTACTGCAAAAAATGCCACCCCGATTAAGCCAAGCACTAAAAAATATTCTGCTGTCATTTAACATCCTTTTACAAGCGCGTTTCAATGAGCAGCTAATGCAATTTCTATGCTCTACTTGGCGTGAGCGGGCCCGCAAATGTCACATTCTGTTGTATCGGGAAGCTGCCAGCGTTGCCACTCGTGCCCTAAGGCGTCGAATGTCATTAAGGTGTTTACCGGAATAGTGTCAAATTTCATGAGTACCTGCATAGCAAGTAACGACTGATAAGTGCCCACAATATTCGCGACGGGTGAAAATATTCCCGACTCTACACAGCTTAAGTCTGGCGCTGTAAATAGCTGCCTCAAACACCCATAGCAGCGACTCTTGCCGGGAATGGCAACAAATAGCTGTCCTTCAAAGCGAATAGCAGCGCCTGATACTAAGGGCGTACCTGTGGCGTAGCAAAGCTTGTTAATAAGGTCTCGAGCATCGGCGTTGTCGGTACAATCAAGCACCACATCACAGGAGGTCACTAGGCTTTTATGTTCTTCGCCAAACGCCTCATTAACGGTGTGAATTTCACAGTCGGTATTCATTTGCACAAGCTGCTGTTGCGCGGCGTGTACCTTACTTTTTGAGACATCAACTTCACAAAAGAGCGTTTGGCGATGAAGGTTGGTTAATTCTACACTGTCGAAATCAATAAGGGTGAGGGTGCCAACACCACTTGCACAGAGATTCATGGCTGCGGCGTTACCTAGGCCGCCCATACCCACAATAAGCACTTTTGCATTTAGCAGCGCCTCTTGCCCGCCTAAATCCACACTTGGCAGCACAATATGGCGGTTGTAGCGCATAGCTTGTTTGTCAGTCAGGTCTCTATGAGGTGTTTTACGCATAGGTTAAGTCAACTTAAGTATTGAATTCATGGGGTACACCCTTATAAAGTGTCTACTCACAAAAAATTGTGCTGGTTTGACGGGAGTTTATACTTTATCAAAGCCAGACACGATGTCGCATAGCAAATTAGGAATTTATATGTCTGCTGTTAGCCAGCCGCTCAATATTGCCGTACTCACAATTTCAGATACCCGGTCTCTTGATAACGACAAGTCTGGAGACTACCTCACTCAGGCATTGACCGACGCCGGGCATAACCTTGCTGCTAGAGAACTTGTGAAAGACGATATATATCAACAGCGAGCCGTTGTGTCCTCGTGGATTGCAGATAGTAGCATTCATAGCATTCTCATAACTGGTGGTACTGGATTTACCCACCGAGACTCCACCCCAGAGGCGATTAGCGTATTGTTCGATAAAGAGGTTGATGGCTTTGGAGAGCTATTCCGCCAGTTAAGCTATGAAGAAATTGGCACATCGACTATTCAATCTAGAGCTGTCGCTGGCTTTGCTAACAACACGGTGATTTTTTGTTTGCCAGGCTCTACAGGTGCATGTAGAACTGGGTGGGAGCGAATTATTGCTAGCCAGTTAGATGTGGATTTTAGACCATGTAACTTCGTTAAACATTTGGTGAACCTGTGAATACGGGAACAGCCTTGGGCGGCTCTAAAATCAAAAATAAGAGAACAGCCCTGAGCAGGAAAACAGCATGAGCGAATCTTCGGGTAAATTCAGCCACATCGATGCCGGTGGTCAGGCAAATATGGTTGATGTAAGTGATAAAAGTGTGACAAAAAGAGAGGCAACTGCACAAGGCTTTCTCTATGTTAGCGACAGCGTTATCAAGCAAATAAGCGAAGCAAAAATTGCGAAAGGCGATGTATTTGCAGTGGCAAGAATTGCCGGTATTCAAGGTGCGAAACGGTGCAGTGATTTGATCCCCCTTTGCCACCCACTGGCGTTATCTAAAGTAGACGTGAATTTTGAGATTCAGCCCAAAGAAAAGCGGATACGAGCTACCTGTTACTGCAAGCTAAGCGGTAAAACAGGTGTGGAAATGGAAGCGCTGATCGGTGTGAATGTGGCGCTACTCACTCTGTTTGATATGTGCAAAGCCATCGACCCGACTATGCATATGGAAGGCGTACGGGTTCTTGAAAAGAAAGGCGGAAAAACGGGCCATTGGTCCAGCAATGAAGTGAGCAGTGAAGTGAGTCAACAGTGATGTGAGTGAACAGAGGCTCATATCAATAGCCTCACGATAGCCTTCATTAACGCATTCATACATTAATTTAGCATAGGAACAGCATGCAAATAACGGTGAAAACATTCGCACAAACCCGTGAAATTTCGAAAACGCCCACCCTGAGTATCGATGTTGTCGATAGCGATACGGAGGCGACAATCGCCCACGTTATAGCGCAGTTAAGAGAGTTAGACAGAAACTGGGCACTTGCCTTAGAGGGAAGTATTTTAACGGCTAAAAATCAGCAGTTGTGCGATAGCAGCACCGTGTTGAGCCCAGGCGATGAAGTCGCTTTTTTTCCTCCTGTTACTGGGGGCTAACGATGTTTGCTTACATACAGGAGCAAGACTTCGATCAGGGCGACTTGTATGCCCAGTTGCAATCACAGACTCAAGCTAAAACGTTAGGTAATACGGGCGCTATCGTAACATTTACTGGCTTAGTTAGAGACTTTAACAACGCTGGTAATATTGACGGTATTGAGTTAGAGCATTATCCAGGTATGACTGAAAAAGCACTGTCTATTTTGATAGATAAAGCGATAGAGCGCTTTTCACTTACCAATGCCGGTGCGGTGCATCGCGTAGGTCGTATTTATAATAACGAGCAAATCGTTTGGGTAGGCTGCGCTGCTACACACAGACAGGCAGCATTTGATGGCGCATGCTTTTTAATGGACATGCTCAAACAATCGGTCCCTTTGTGGAAAAAAGAGTTTAAAGGCGACAAGTCCACGTGGGTTGAAGCAAAAGGTTCGGATGACGCTGCTGCGCTAAAGTGGATGTCTGAGCGTTGAGGGCAGTAACGCGTTTACTCACATTATTGGTCACGGCACTTTTGTTATTCTCAAGCTCTGCAATGGCCACCACGAAAAGTGCGCAAAATTTTTCAAATGTTTTTCACGAGCATTATGCTAAGTCACCACGGCTTAACATTGCGGTTGCCGCAAATTTCGCGAAGCCTTTAGCGGCAATTGCCTCCGATTTCACTGCCACTACCGGCATCGACGTATCCATAACAACGTCATCAAGCGGAACCCTGTACGCGCAAATTTTTCACGGCGCGAGCTTTGACGTTTTTCTTTCTGCAGACACTGCGCGGCCCGCCATGCTAGCGAAGAACAACCTTATTCATCCCGATAACGTGACAGCCTTTGCCCGTGGCCGACTGGCGCTAATTACACCCAATGCCAGTACAGAGACGAAAATGGCGCTTGAACGTTTTATCGCAGAAACCAGCGGTAAGTTTGCTATTGCCAACCCTAAGCTAGCGCCTTATGGGCTGGCCGCACAGCAGGTTTTACACAACACGTCGTTGTGGAATACGTTTAAAGATAGGCTAGTAAAAGGGAAAAATGTGCTGCAAGCGTATCAGTATGTGAATACAGGCAATGTAAAAGGTGCGTTAGTCGCATACTCTACTGTGCTTGCCGAAAGTGAGGGTAGTAGTGGCAATCACAGTGAGAATGATAGCCTTGAGGGGGTATCAGCGCCAACATCAGGTACAATTTTCAATAAACCAGCTGGCTTTGATAAAGCAGGTAGCTCCTATAGACCAACTGGCTTGCATCAAACAATGTACTGGTCGCTTATTGATGAAAGCCTACACGCTCCTATAGTGCAATCCTTAGCCATTAACGACAACGATGCCGCTGCATTAAGCCCGAATATTTTTGATTCGATAAATGGCGTGGGTGAGGTAATAAATACTGAATCGTTGGTTCACATTAAACCTGCGAGTCTTTTTGTGCAGTATTTACTGTCTTCCTCGGTGCAATCATCACTGAGTGATTGGGGGTATGAAGGTGTATTGAGTAATTATCACACTGATGTTCGCGCTAAACATCACAAAGGCAAAATGGGTGCTGATTCATGGGGTATGTAGATGCCGATATGGTGAATGCTGAAATGTTAAATACTGTCATACTCACGTTTAAGCTAGCGTTAGTCACCAGTGTCTTATTGTTGATTATAGTTATGCCCCTTGCATGGTTTTTGGCGAACTGGCAACACAAGGCAAAATCATTGGTTCTGTCTGTGTTGGCATTGCCGCTAGTACTGCCACCTACCGTGCTTGGCTTCTATTTACTCATCGCGTTCTCACCCCAAAGTGCGCTGGGGGAGTGGTGGTTAGCATTAACAGGCAGCACGTTGGTATTTAGCTTTCAGGGGCTTGTGCTTGGCTCATTAATATATTCACTGCCCTTCGCCCTTCAACCTTTATACAGTGGGTTCGTGCAGCTAGATAAACGGTATCTTGAGGTGGCGAGCTCTCTTGGTTTTTCACGGCTAGAAGGTTTTTATCGCATTGTGCTGCCACTTTGCAAAGCGCCAATCATGGTGGCATTTGGGCTCAGTTTTGCTCACACCGTAGGTGAATTTGGAGTGGTGCTCATGATTGGAGGCAATATACCGGGTGAAACCCAGGTACTTTCCATTGCGCTTTATGAGCAAGTTGAAGCACTAGAATATGAGCGTGCCCATGTGATGTCCCTTGGACTACTTGTGTTTTCCTTCATTGTGTTAGCGCTACTCTATCGCTTTAATGGTGGTGCAGACCCCTCAAGTGGTACTAGAAATATAGACCCGGAGCGCAAGCGATGAGTGTGGCGTTTGAGGTATTGCTTCCAAACAGAGTAGAAGGCCGGGTTGAACTGCGTGCTTCTTCGTCATTTATCGGTATCACTGGGCCATCCGGTGCGGGTAAAAGCAGCTTGTTACGCTGCATAGCAGGCTTTGAAAAAGGCGCGTTGACGCAAGCTAATTGGGGCCATGTTTCGCCAAAAATTGGTATTGTATTTCAGCAGCCCTTATTGTTCCCTCATATGAATGTGGAGGGCAATTTACAGCTTGCCACCCGTCATGCCAGTAAGCATGCCATTTCTATTAATGAGGCGGTAAAAGGGTGTCACTGCGAGCACCTACTGTCAAAACCCATAGCTACCCTGTCTGGTGGTGAAGCCCAGCGGGTGGCTATTGCAAGGGCATTAGTTAACGGGCCTCACATTCTGCTGCTCGACGAATCACTTAGCGCGATAGATGCTGTAACCAGACGGCACATTTACGCTTTTTTACGCCAATTGTGCGCGGTATCGCAACTTACATGCTTTGTGGTTTCCCATGACATTGATGAGCTTTTATTACTGAGTGACGAGATGATTTACATTTGTGCTGGGAAAATAGAAGCAGTAGGTAATGTAGATAGCGTTGTTCCCAATATGTACCAAGGCGGGGCGATTCATACTCCCTCGGCCATACTTAACGGCGTTGTTGAATGTATTGCCGAGGCAACATTAGGCAGCCACGCTGAAGAGAGTACTCATACAAACGCTGGAAAGACTACCTATCCAGAAAAAGAGATGCTTAATGAAAACGCCACTGACTTTGAAGAACCAAATCAGAATACGGTGTATCAAGTCATTGTTAGCGGGCAGCGGCTGTACGTCTCCCCAAAATCGCTCATTGCAGCAAGGTGCAGTGTCGCAAGGTCCAGTATAGTAAGGTCAAAAGTCGCAAGTTCTAATGTCGCAAAGCCCAGCGAGTGTGAACCTAATCAAGCAGATAAAAACGAGATTGATAATTCGCTATCAGCCGGCGGCCAGGTGCGATTCGCGATAAAAGCCAGTGAAGTCAGTATCGATACGAACACAGCAGCAACGACTGAAAACTCGACATCGAGCATCTTGAATTCGCTTAACTGTGTGATAGAAGATATTAACCATTTCGACAATCATAAAAGCGGTCGAGTGTTGCTTAATCTTCGGATTATTAACCAGAAGGGCATGAAGGAGGCCAAGCAACCAGCACTGTATGCGGTTATCAGTACGCTATCAGTAAGTCGTCTTCAACTCGCTAAAAATATGCCCGTAATTGCGCGCTTCAAATTGCTTTAGAAAAGCGGGTCATGATTTTAGCCGAGTCTACATAAGCATCGAAGGTTGCACAAATGGCACGAATGAAAATTCTTGCACTTTCTGGCACCACTATCCCTTTATCCATATGCAGCACAAGGCCATCTTTTTGCAGCGGGCGTAGCGCGTCGAGCTCGATGGCAAAATAGTCGTCAAAGGTAATGCCGTACTTACCCTCAATAGCGTCTTTTTTCAGCGATAGATTGCACATGAGGCTTGATATTACATCTCTTCGAATAAGGTCATCTTTTGAAAGTGATAGCCCAATAACGGCAGCTGGCCTGTGGTTGTTAAGCTGCTCGTAATAGTCTTTTAGTTGCTTAGGGTTTTGTGCAAAGGCGTTTCCTACGGTGCTAATAGCAGACACGCCAAAGCCGACTAAATCCGTATCTCCTTTTGTGGTGTAGCCTTGAAAGTTACGATGCAGTTGGCCTGCGTTTTTTGCCCTAGCGAGTGGGTCAGTTTTTTTAGCGAAATGATCAAGGCCAATCATGTCATAACCAACCTTCTTAAATTCAGTTACCGCGATATTGTAGAGCGCTGCTTTTTGCTCTGCATTAGGCAAAATGGTTTCACCGAATTTACGCTGTGCGGCAAACCGTTCTGGCAGATGCGCATAGCTAAACAGCGATATTCTGTCCGGCGACATGGCTTTCGTGGCGGCTATTGTGGTTCTAAACGTGTCTTCGCTTTGATGAGGTAAGCCATAGATCAGGTCTAAGTTAATAGAGCTAAAACCTAAATTTCTTGCCTCAAATACCAAGTCTGCGATGTGAAGCGTGCTTTGAACTCGATTTATTGTTTGCTGAACTTGATAATCGGTATCCTGTAATCCAAAACTTAAGCGGTTATAGCCGAGCTCTCTTAAATGCTTTAAGTAGGAAATGTCCACGTTTCGCGGGTCTAATTCAATTGCCATTTCTGCTTGAGCATCAAAGGAAATGTACTTTTTTAACATTGTCATCAAAGTGGCTTGCTGTTGCTCACTTAAAAAACTAGGAGAGCCGCCGCCTAGGTGAAGCGACACAGCCTGTCGTTCTGCTAGCAGGTGTGACTTGCTTAATAGCTCTTTTTTGATGTAATTGAGATATTGGTCTGCTTTGCTGTTGTGCCTAGTTACAATTTTATTGCATCCGCAGTAGTAGCAAAGTGTCTGACAAAATGGAATGTGCACGTAAACACTTAAAGCTTCAGCCTGTGTGTTTTTATTTGCAATACGAAGTATGTCATTGTTTACTGGAGCAAAGTTAAGCGCAGTGGGGTAAGACGTATAGCGCGGTGCGTGCTTCGCGTATTTTGCTATTGTAGTTAGGTCTACTTCACTTGCTGGCCCTGTAATTTGATTTATATTTTGGCTCGTATTCTGGCGTACGGCTTGCGGGCTTACAGATTGGCTTACATCTTTTACGGCCATGACATTTCTTCTTTTGCAGGTGAGAGAAAACTAACACTATGTTATCAATACAAGGAAGGCGGTGAATTGATCTGGTTCAATGTTTTGGCGCTTAATATTGGCTTGCTAGTCATTTTGCCAATTATCATTATTCAAGCGATATGGGTTCGTAAGAAAACCCTTCGTTTACCAGAGCCATCGGGTGCGCGACAGCTTAAAAGCGAAACTTCAGACTCCAAATCTGAAGATAAGAAAATACCCTTTAACGTACTGGTGATAGGTGACTCAGCGGCGGCTGGCGTTGGCGTAAGTACGCAATCTGATGCGCTAACTGGAAAGCTGTACCAAGCACTATCACATTCACTCGGCGAGTCTTACGCAGTGTCTGTTATCCTCCACGCCCGCACGGGGCTAGCGAGTAGCGATATTATTGCATTGCTTAAGCATGAGCATAGCTGCCGGTATCAGGTGGTAGTGGTTTCTATTGGGGTAAATGATGTAACTAGATTCACCACCTTAACTAAATGGCGCAACAATCTTCGACAAATTCATCACTTTTTGCTGCAAAAATTTCAGTGTAACCTCGTTATCTATTCTGCGGTTCCACCCATGCATGGGTTTCCCGCTATTCCTCAACCATTACGCTTTGTGCTGGGACAAAGAGCGTCGCTGCTCAATCGTGTATTAGCAAGTACCATAGGCATATTGCCCTTTAGCAGGCTGCTTCAGCTTAATGTATTTGATGTAAAGGGCGAAGCGATAGCTGAACTAATGGCAGAGGACGGTTTCCACCCTTCAAGTGTTGGGTATGCATTGTGGGCTGAACAGATTGTTTCACTTGTTAGAAAAGAGCAGAAGAGGGTTGTTGAGGCCGAAAACAGGCGCGTTAACTAAAAGAGCGAATGAGTAAGGTGATCTCTACACCTTGGGCTCCATACCAATTATTAGCCTATAGACACGTCTATAACGTGTTTATAGCGCTGTGCGCTTGCAGGAGGGTTATCATATGCCGTACCTTGAGCTATTGAAGTGTCGTAAATTTTGAGGGAGGAAAAATGCAAACAGTTACAATTGATATGGTGTCTGACGTTGTCTGCCCCTGGTGTATTGTGGGCTACAAGCGGTTGCAACAGGCAATACAACAACTCGATAACATTAATGTAGAGGTGAAGTTTCATCCCTTCGAGCTTAATCCCGCTATGCCTGAAGAAGGGCAGAACTTGCGTGAGCACGTCATAGAAAAGTACGGTATTACTCCAGCACAAAGCAGTGAAAACAGGCAGCGTCTTATTGATGTTGGTAAAACAATTGGCTTTGAGTTTAACCTTGCCGATGACGCTACCATGCAAAATACCTTCAAGGCCCATCAGCTTATCCATTATGCCGACGAGATGGGCTTAGCGGTTCCCATGAAAATGCGTTTGTTTGAAGCCTATTTTACGGAAGGAAAGGATATCAATAATATAGATATTCTTATTCAGGAGGGCAGCAGCATTGGTCTTGATGTTCAAACCATTAAAGACGTGCTTGCCGATGAGCGGTACAGCGACGCCGTGAGGCAACTAGAATCGGCTTGGATGCAACGAGGAATCCAAAGTGTTCCTACGTTTGTCATAGGCAATCAGGGCGTAGCAGGCGCACAAGATCCCGAAACCCTTGCCGCTTTCATCAAAGAAGCGGCCGGCGCTATTTAATAGCGAATGAGGGTTTACGCCTTATCACCCTTTTCCTGAGAGTGTGGCTGAGCAAAAATAAGATAGTCATTTGGCGCCGTTATTTTATTTTGCTTAGCTTAGTACATTGCGATATCCGCAAGCTTTATTAGTGTATTGATATCTCGGCTCATGCGGGGGTAAAACGCAACACCGACGCTCATGGTAATAACGATAGGCGTAGTTTCGTTGTTAAAGTAAAATGGCTTCTTAACCCCATCACTCACTTTCGATATGGCCGTTTTCACAGACTCTTCATCTTCGGCTTGTAACAGCAAAACAAACTCATCACCCCCCCCCAGCGAATTGCCATATCGTTTAAGGTCAATTGGTAAAAACGCTCGCCGTCTTCAGTGATCAATGGGCTGGCAATTAATTGAACCCCAATGACATTTTTATTCACTGACTTCAGTTTGAATTCGCCCGTTGCAAACTCATTGCGAGAAAATGACTCCAGTAGCGTCCCTTTAATGGCGGTAGGGTTTTTCAAACAGGTCGCTCAACAACTCGCCATAGTTTTGAAAAAGGCTTTTGGGTATTTAATTCATTTCATAGCCACGGCCAATTCCGCTTATGTCCGAATAGTTTCACATGATGAACTCCCATTCAAAATATCAATTAAACTTATGCAACGAGTTTTCTTAGTATGGTTAACATATTGGTAACATAAGAGCGTGTAATGACAGATATCTATTTAGTTCGTCACGGACAGGCGTCTTTCGGTAAGGCGAATTACGACAAGCTAAGCGAACTAGGCGCACAGCAAGCCGTGTGGTTAGGTGACTATTTTCACCATCGCGACATTCAGTTCGACAGCGTCTTTATGGGAGATATGGTTAGACACCGTGAAACTAACGAGGGTATTGCACAAGGGTTATCCGCTGGAGGGAAATATTTACCAGAGGCTACACGAGACAGTGCACTTAACGAGTTTAATTTTCAGGCGGTTGCTGCTGCGTATCTTAGTCGTTTCCCTGAAGATAAAGTGCCAGAGGGGGCATCACCTGCTGAGTTCTATCGATTATTGAAAAAGGCCATGCTTGCGTGGTCACAAGATGAACTAGAGCATGGGTTGCTCGATGAAACCTGGGCGCAATTTGAAGGGCGTGTAGGTTCAATGCTCACACGTTTGCAAAATAGCGATGCAAAACGCGTACTTGTGGTCAGTTCTGGCGGCGCTATCGCGATGATGCTGAAACATATTTTAGGCTACGATTCTGCAACGGTTATCAACATGAACTTGCAAATACGTAATGCCAGCTTTTCACAATGCTTTGCTAATAAGCGAGGCGTTCACTTAAATAACTTCAATAGCGTACCTCACCTGGATGTGACTGACAGGTTACACGCCATTACCTATAGCTAAACGGGACAGCGATGAATTTTGAATATAACGAAAAAACACAGGCGCTTTTAGAAAAACTAAGAGCGTTCATGAAAGACGAAGTGTATCCAATTGAGCAAGAGTACATTCATGCCGTAGAGAATGGAAAAGACCGTTGGAAAACCCCAGCGATGATGCAGGCATTAAAACAAAAAGCGCGCGAGGCAGGACTGTGGAATTTATTTCTACCAGAAGAGTACAAGCCCTACGGAGCCGGGCTGACTAACGCCGAATATGCACCACTTTGTGAAGAAATGGGGCGCGTGTTGTTCAGTTCTGAAATATTCAACTGTAGCGCGCCAGACACAGGCAATATGGAAGTATTAGCCAAATACGGCAACGAAGCGCAAAAAGAAGAATGGTTAGTGCCTTTGTTAAACGGAGAGATTCGCTCTGCGTTTGCGATGACTGAGCCTGCGGTGGCGTCGAGCGATGCAACAAATATCGAAACGTCTATTACGCGCGACGGTGATGAGTATGTTATCAATGGTAAAAAATGGTACACCAGTGGCGCAATGAATGAGAATTGCAAAATTATGGTGGTGATGGGTAAAACTGATTTTGATGCACCTCGTCATCAGCAGCAATCGCAAATACTCGTGCCTATGGATACCAAGGGCGTCACCATTGTTAGGCCTATGGCAGCAATGGGATTTTATGATGAACCGATTGGCCATGCCGAAGTCTTGTTTGAAAACGTACGTGTGCCTGTTGAAAATTTACTTGTGGGTGAGGGTAAAGGGTTTGAAATTGCTCAAGGTCGCCTTGGTCCAGGGAGAATTCACCACTGCATGCGTTTAATCGGATGTGCACAGCGCGCATTAGATATGGCCTGCGAACGAGTAGAATCTCGAGTTGCCTTTGGCAAGCCGTTAGCAAAACAGCAGTCTATTCGTGAAACCATTGCCAAGATGCACTGCGATATTGAGCAGGCCCGTTTATTAACGCTAAAGGCAGCCGATAAGATGGACAGATACGGTAATAAAGTATCTCGCGACCTTATTGCGGCGATTAAAATTGTTGCGCCAACTATGGCGTGCAACGTGATAGACGACGCCATTCAAATGCACGGTGCGGCTGGAACGAGTCAAGACTTTGTATTGTCTGCAATGTATGCATATGCACGCACCATTAAGCTTGCCGATGGCCCAGATCAAGTGCACATGATGCAGTTAGGTCGTAATTTAATTGCTGATAAAAACGCATAAGGAGCTGTTTTGACTGCACAAAACACGACTGCACCTCATATGTTAGATTTAGCGGTACTAAACACCTACCTGACTACCGCGTGCCCAGATATTGGGCACGTTCAGGAGGCTGAAAAGTTTTCTGGCGGCCAGTCGAACCCGACTTTCAAGCTACTTACTGACAATGGCACCTTTGTTTTACGGCGCCAGCCTCCGGGCAAGCTACTTAAATCAGCGCATGCGGTAGACCGCGAATTCAGAGTAATTAATGCGCTGCAAAACTCTGAAGTACCGGTTCCGAAGGCATATCACCTGTGTGAAGACCCAGATATTATCGGCAGTATGTTTTATATCATGGCCCATGTTGACGGTGATATTTTTTGGAATAGTGCGCTGCCTGAGATTGCTGCTTCCAGCACCCGTACGGCGATGTATGATGAAATGAACAGAGTGCTTACGTCATTGCACAGCGTCGATGTTCAATCTGCAGGGCTTAGCGATTATGGAAAGCCCGGAAGTTATTTTGAACGCCAGTTAAGTCGCTGGACTAAACAATACCGAGCGTCTGAACTAGAGCATATTAAAGAAATTGAAGACCTTATAAGTTACTTAGAAGCTAATTTGCCTGATGATGATGGACAGGTTTCGTTGGTCCATGGCGACTTTAGACTCGACAACATGATGTTTGATATGTCTGATACCAACCAACCTAAGGTAATAGCTGTGCTTGATTGGGAGCTGTCTACACTTGGACACCCTTATTCAGACTTAGCGTATCAATGTATGCAGCTGCGCCTTCCTTCAGACATTGCTCACGCAGCAGGGTTAGGAGGGCTAGATCGCGAGGCTTTGGGTATCCCTTCAGAAAAAGCGTATATTGATGCGTACTGTAAACGACGGAATATCGGAAAAATTGATAATTGGACGTTTTATCTCGCGTTCAGTTTCTTCCGACTCGCCGCTATTTTACAAGGCGTAGTGAAGCGCGCTCACGATGGTAATGCATCTAGCGAGAAGGCGATGCAGTTGGGGGCGATGGTACGTCCTCTAGCGCAAATAGCGAATCAAACCATACACCAAGACAGTGAATAACAGTCACACTTGTTTCCTATGATTTAACCCTTGGGTTAATGCGTTTTGGGTTTTTTTGCCGAATACATAGAGAAAACAGAATACGGAGAAAAGATGAAAGCCATTGTATGTGAAGCCTTTGGGCCAGTAGATGATTTACGTGTAAAAGACGTTGCCGATCCTATAGCAAAACCTGGGCATGTTGTTGTTGATGTTCAGGCGGCAGGGGTTAACTTTCCAGACGGGCTCTTGGTACAAGGCCTGTATCAAATGCAACCTGACTTTCCGTTTATTCCTGGCAACGAAGTGGCTGGAGTTGTCTGTGAAGTGGGTGAGGGAGTCGGTCACGTTAAAAAAGGACAACGGGTTATCGCGCTCTCGAATCTGGGCGGTTATGCAGAAAAAGTAGCTGTGAAAGCAAGCCACGTTATGCCGTTACCAGACCCTATTCATGTAAATGAAGGTGCGGCGCTTGTTACTGCTCATGCTACTGCTCACCATGCCTTAAAACAGCGTGCGAAGTTACAGCCTGGCGAGACGCTGGTTGTTACGGGTGCAGCTGGTGGCACCGGCCTAGCGGCGGTTCAAATTGGTAAAACAATGGGGGCTAAGGTAATTGCAGTATGTTCTACAGAAGAAAAGCTTGCCCTAGCAAAAGAGTATGGCGCAGATGTACTCATCAATTATAAAGACAAGGATCTCAAAGAGACGCTGAAAGAGGTGACGGGCGGTAAAGGTGCCGACGTTATTTATGAATGCGTTGGTGGTGATACTTTTCATGCTTGTAGTAGAAGTATGGCGTGGGAAGGTAGGTTGCTTGTTGTGGGGTTTGCTGGCGGAGAGATACCTAAGTTCCCAGTAAACTTAGCCCTAGTAAAAGGGTACTCGGTAATGGGCGTATTTTGGGGCTCGTTTACTCAGCACGATCCCAAAGGGTTTGCCGAAAATATGCAAGAACTCCTGACGTGGTATGTACAGGGAAAGGTAAAAGTCGTTGTTGATGAAGCCTTGCCTCTAGAGCAAGCAACTAAAGCGATGACAAAGGTTATGAATAGGGAAGTGAAAGGGAAAATGGTCATCACACCCTAGTTAGCTTTGCCACTTCCACTAAGCCCACATCACTGTGGGCTTTTTTATGTCTGTGTTAAACATGAGGCTGATAGGCGAGTAAACCGAGTAGGGCAAGATACGGTTCTTGAAAATGTCTCAGCAGATTGACACAGACGTAAATGAGAACAGTCAGAGCAATTAATTAGAACAGCCAAAGCAGTAGGCCTGAAGAGTTTAAATTAACGAAGTTTGCGACTTACTCAGATTGCGACAAAGTGTATGGCAACGCTGTATGAATAAGATGGGCTTGCTTTAGCGAGGTTTTACTATTTCGCGAAGTGATAATGCGTTGTGATACACGGTTAGATAGACCGTTAGAGCTGCGGCGCATTTTTTTAAAAATCGGTTGCGCTTGCTCTGAACTATTGAGATTTGGCTGGTGTTTAGCATCTTCTGCTGCAGCCAAATTGTGAGGAAAAAGGGCAGCCGTTAAACAAGTACTAAGCAACATCATGCTGGTAAATGTTTTCATCATTGGCTCTCTTCTAATGTTTAGTTCAGTCTCCGGTTTATTGCAGTATTTTATTACAGTACTGGGTGCAATAAACGAGAGAGAAAAGACGTCAGAGGCGGTTGCACTCGCCTCATTCGTCAGACTTTGTTTGTTCACCTCTATTACAACTAAAGTCGATGTAAAACAAAACAGAGTAGCTCATACCATGGTATGAAAATTTATACTGTATGCTAGGCAATGCAGCGACTTTCTGTCTTGCGGTGAGGCCTCTCGTTATCGGCGGTGAGGCCTCCTACCACGCGGTGAGGCCTCTCCATTGGCGGTGAGGCCTCTCCATTGGCGGTGAAGACTCTCCATTGGCGGCGAAGACTCTCCATTGGCGGTGAAGCCTCTTACCACGCGGTGACGCCGCCATCAACGGCTATAGTTTGGCCGTTCATATAGCTGTTTCCAGGAGACAGCATTAGCATCATAGTGTTAACTATCTCCTGTGGCTCTCCTAGGCGCTTCATTGGGCTGCCCTGACCAAGTCGAGCTTGCGCTTCTGGTGTATTATATCCGTCTACATTTAGAATGTTGGTTGGGCTGTAAAATGGGCATATTGCATTTACACGCACATTCTTTCTTCCATACTCTACTGCTGCGGTGCGAGTGACGCCGGCAACGGCATGCTTTGCGGCTGCATAGGCTGCGCCTTTCGGTGCGCCGCCAAGACCAGCAAGAGAACTCACGTTTAACACATGCCCCTTTTTCTGAGCGAGCATGGCAGGAATTTGGTATTTCATGCCAAACATCACGCCTTTTACATTAACCCCAAACTGACTATCCATGATGGCCTCAGTCATTTCATGAACGGGCGCTGGCGTGTGAGCAATACCTGCGTTATTGACGGCAATATCCAAGCGACCAAATTTCTCTAACGCTGCGTCTACCAGCGCCTTATTCAGACTTTCATCTGCAATGTTCCCTGCGATGCTCACCACATCGGTAACACTTTCAAGTTCATTTATTACCGAGTTGAGCGACGTTTCGTTTATATCGCTAAGCACGAGCTGTGCGCCGCGCTGTGCAAGCCCTGTGGCCAAAAGCCGGCCAAACCCGCTGCCTGCGCCAGTAATAAGCACAACGTGGTCGGTAAAGTTAAGTAGTGAATCCATGATGTTTCCTTAATGTGTTCTGAAATATCTAGGTCAACACGCCCTAGTAATTGTGAATAAATGAAATAAGAACCTGAGCTAATTCTTCACCCTTGTCCTCTTGTAAAAAGTGACCACCAGATTTAATTGTGGTGTGTTCTATTCCCTTACACCCTAAAATGGTGTGCTGCATAAATTTGTCACCGCCTGCCGTCACAGGATCGCTATCGCTAAAGGCGGTCATAAAGGGTTTGTTGAACTGCTTAAGCGACTGCCAAGCGTTTCGATTGGCTTGAGAGTCTGTGCTGTCGGGCTGTGTAGGAACCAAAAGGGGGAACATTCTTGCGCCCACTTTATAAGTCTCATCAGGAAATGGTGCGTCGTAAGCCGCTTTAACACTATCGGATAAGTCGGTTACTGTGCCTTTATCAATGATATCTGAGGTTGGAAACTCCGGCACGTCTTGAGAAAATCGACGCCATGCCGTAAATGCTTTACTGGGCTTTTGGTCGCCTGTGGGTAGCCCGGTATTTGCAGCCACTACACCAGAAAAGCGCTCAGGCATATCTGCCACAAGTCGAAGACCTAACAGGCCTCCCCAGTCTTGACAGAACAACGTAGCGGGTTGCTTCACGACCTGGTTAAACCATTCGCGTACCCAAATTAGGTGCCTTACATAAGTGTAGTCGCTGCTGCGTGTAGGTTTGTCTGAACGACCAAACCCGATAAGATCGGGTGCAAGCACGTTGAATCCCGCATCAGCTAAAATAGGGATCATCTTTCGATACAGATAAGCCCAGGTTGGTTCACCGTGTAGTAAAACAACGGGATGACCGTCAGTCGGTCCTGCTTGGTAGTAGGCCATGGACAGTTCGCCGCTGACGGTATCAGTTACTTGAACATACTGTGGTTCGTACGGAAAATCAGAGATATTCGAAAAGGCGCTTTCAGGTGTTTTCAGTATCTGCATAGCTTACTTGTCCCTGTAAATTAAATGTAAAATAATTAACGGTATAATAACAAAAACACCCTTATCTCATTCTGTCAATTAATCTGTAACTCCTGTATTACCTAGCGTGAGAGCGGATCCGATGAAAAAACAGGGTTTCGTTGCCGTATTAAATATTGTGATAAATGTCTATAACACCAATAAACTTGGATGATTGGCAACACTGCAATAACATCCGGTTAACGTGATAAACAGGATATGGTTATGACTCAGACGGAAAACAAAGCAGTAGCGTATGATGTGCAGCAGGGTGTTGCCACGCTTACTATGCAGAGCGCACCAGTTAATGCACTCTCTCGAGCACTTCGCGTAGGCCTAATAGACGGCATTGAACAAGCGATTAACGACGAAAGCGTGAAAGCTATCGTGGTGACATCCGCACTGCCAATATTTTCAGGTGGCGCAGATATTAGCGAATTTGCAGGCGGTGATTTATCACCAAACTTACCTGAAGTTTTAGAGAAGATTGAAAACGCGTCAAAGCCGGTCGTTGCCGTTTTACCGGGGCCAGCGTTTGGCGGCGGTTTAGAAGTTGCCTTAGCATGCCATCATCGCATCACGTTTGCCGACAATAAAGTGGGTCTACCAGAAGTTAATCTAGGTATTTTACCAGGCGCTGGCGGAACGCAGCGTTTACCTCGCTTGGCAGATGCGCAAACAGCCTTAACAATGATAGTGACAGGTAAGCCCACTTCTGTACTCAAATTACCAGGCGTATTTGACAAGATATCAGATAAGCCGGAACACCTCTTAGAAGATACCAAAGCGTATTTAGCGTCGTTAGGTGGTGCAACAGCTATTAAGCGTACCTGTGATATTTCCTTAACAATGTCTGATGAAACACAAGCCGTTTTTGACGCAGTAGTCGCTCAAACGAAAAAAGCATCAAAAGGGTTTTTCGCACCGCTTAAATGTATCGAAGCGGTTCGCGGCGCATACACGTTAGCGTTTGAAGATGGCCTTAAAAATGAAGGCAAGCTGTTTATGGAGTGCATGAACACGCCTCAAGCGCGAGCGCAGCAGCACTTTTTCTTTGCAGAGCGCGCGGCGGGTCATGTCAGTGACTTCGATAAATCAACACCTGAGCGCGCTATCGAGAAGGTTGCCATTATAGGCGCTGGAACAATGGGCGGCGGTATTGCGATGAACTTCGCCAATGCGGGTATCCCAGTAACGATGCTTGAACTTAAAGAAGAAGCCTTACAGAAAGGGCTCGCTCTTATTCGCAAAAATTACGAAAACAGCGCTAAAAAAGGCAAGCTTACGCAAGAGCAAGTTGAATCTCGCATGGCACTGCTTAGCGGCACAACCACCTACGATGACTTAAGTGACGTAGATTTAGTGATTGAAGCTGTGTTTGAAAAGATGGAAGTGAAAAAGACGGTATTCTCAACGTTAGATAGAGTATGTAAACCAGGCGCTATTTTAGCTTCTAATACATCTACACTTGATATCGATGAGATTGCTACGTCGACCTCTCGTCCACAAGACGTCATTGGGCTTCACTTCTTCTCTCCTGCTAACGTCATGCGTTTGCTTGAAGTCGTAAAAGCTGAGAAGACATCGCCTGAAGTTATTAAAACCTGCATGAAGATGGCTAAGCGCATCAAAAAAGTGGCAGTGCTAGTGGGTGTTTGCTTTGGTTTTGTTGGTAATCGAATGATTGAGCCATACGGGCGAGAAGCGAACCGCTTATTGTTAGAGGGCGCTTCACCAGAGCAAGTGGACAAGGTACTTACCGATTTCGGCATGCCTATGGGTCCATTTACAATGGGCGATATGGCTGGGCTTGATATTGGTTACTACGTTCGCCAGTCTCGCCAAGAACATATTGCCCACGACCCGGCTTACGGCGCTGTTGCCGACCGTTTGGTAGAAATGGATCGCAACGGCCTGAAAACCGGTCGCGGAACCTATAACTATGAACCGGGCAGTCGCGTTCCTATTCCAGACCCTGAAGTACTCGATATTGCGAAGAAAGAAGCGCAGAGACTTGGTGTAGAGCAGCGCTCTGACATCAGCGATGATGAGATTTTGGTGCGAGTCATGTTCTCTCTTATCAATGAAGGTGCCTGTATTCTAGAAGAAGGCATCGCTGCTAAGTCTAGCGATATCGATGTGATTTACGTCTACGGCTATGGCTTCCCTGTGTTCCGCGGTGGTCCTATGCAGTATGCAGATGAAGTAGGGCTTCAGACTATTCTCGATAAGTTAACTACATACCGTGACCATCTTGGCGACTACGGAAAGATGTGGCTAGAGCCTAGCGATTTACTTGTAAAATTGGCGCATGAAGGCGGCAGTTTTAAGCACTATAAAAAATAAGGAACAATACAATGCGTGATGCAGTAATTGTTAGTACCGCAAGAACACCTATTGGCCGTGCCTACAAGGGCGCGCTCAATAATCTACCTGCGCCTTCACTTGGCGGGCATGCGATAAAGCATGCAGTTTCTCGCGCTGGTATTGATCCAGCAAGCGTAGATGATGTTGTGATGGGGGCAGCCCTAACACAGGGCAGTGGCGGAATGAACATTGGTCGCCTAGCGGCGCTTGCTGGCGACCTACCAACGTCTGTTGCTGGAATGACATTAGACAGGCAGTGTAGCTCGGGCATGTATGCTATCGCGACTGCGGCTAATGCTATTCGCACTGGCGATACCAACATCATGGTTGCTGGCGGTTTAGATTCTATTTCACTAGTGCAAAACAAAAGCATGAACATGCATCGTGCGGTAGACCCAGCATTAGTTGCAAAGCATAAAAATATTTATATGCCTATGCTGCAAACCGCTGAAGTGGTTGCTAAGCGATACAACATCAGCCGTGATGTGCAAGACGAGTACGGCTATCAAAGCCAAATGCGAACAGCCGCGGCTCAGTCAGCAGGCAAGTTTGATGACGAAATCGTACCGATTACGGCAACGCAGACACTCTTTAATAAAGAGACCGGCGAAACAAGCGAACGCGAAGTCACGCTGTCTAAAGATGAGGGCAATCGTCCAGAGACATCACTGGAAGGTTTACAAAGCTTAAACCCGGTGATTGAAGGCGGGTGTATTACCGCAGGTAATGCAAGCCAACTATCTGACGGTGCAAGCGCTACTGTTATTATGGATGAGCACTCTGCGGCAAAAGGCAAAGGGCAACCCCTTGGTATTTATCGCGGGATTGCGGTTGCAGGATGTGAACCAGATGAAATGGGAATTGGCCCTGTATTTGCCATTCCTAAGCTATTAAAGCAGCATGGATTAACCATGGACGACATTGGTCTATGGGAGCTTAATGAAGCATTTGCAGTACAGGTATTGTATTGCCGTGACAAGTTAGGCATTCCAGACGAATTATTAAACGTTAACGGCGGTGCCATTTCTATTGGTCACCCCTATGGCATGAGCGGTGCTCGTATGGTGGGTCATTCACTCATCGAAGGTAAAAGACGTGGTGCGAAATTTGTTGTTTGCACTATGTGTATCGGTGGCGGCATGGGCGCTGCTGGTTTATTTGAAGTTCTATAGGTAATTAGTATGGAAGGTTATAAAGCTCCACAACGCGACGCCATGTTTGTAACACATGAGCTACTCGACTTTCAAAGTCACTATCAAAAGCTAGGCTTCGATGAAGCCTCTGAAGACTTGGTATCAGCTATTTTTTCTGAAGCAGCGAAGTTTTCAGAAAACACGCTAGCCCCAATTAATCAGTCGGGCGATGAAGAAGGCTGTAAATGGGAAGACGGTGTGGTAACAACACCTAAAGGCTTCAAAGAAGCTTATCAGACCTATGTAGAAGGCGGTTGGCCGAGTATGGCGCATCCGGAAGAGTTTGGCGGACAAAATCTACCTTACTCACTGGCTTCTATTATTGCCGAATGGTTCTCTGGTGCTAACCACTCATGGGCAATGTACCCAGGCCTAAGTCAAGGCTGCATGGAAACATTAAAAGCGCACGGTACTAAAGAGCAGCAAGAAAAGTTCCTTCACAAGCTTATTAGCGGTGAATGGACGGGCACCATGTGTCTTACAGAAGCGCACTGTGGTTCTGATCTTGGTATGCTGAAGTGTCGCGCCGAGCCACAAGAAGATGGAAGTTATAGCCTTACCGGCACTAAGATTTTCATCTCTGCTGGTGAGCACGATATGTCTGAAAATATCGTACACATTGTGCTTGCCCGTTTACCGGATGCGCCAGAGGGTACAAAAGGTATTTCGTTATTCGTTGTTCCTAAATTCAACGTGTCTGACGACGGCGAGAAGCAAGATAGAAACGCAGTAAGCTGCGGCAGTATCGAACATAAAATGGGCATCAAAGCGAGCGCGACGTGCGTAATCAACTTTGATGGCGCGAAAGGGTTCCTAATTGGTCCTCCTAACCGCGGCTTAAACTGTATGTTTACCTTTATGAACACTGCACGTATCGGCACTGGTCTTGAAGGTTTGGCGGCATCAGAAGCGTCTTTCCAGGGTGCGCTTAAGTATGCCAAAGACAGAGTGCAATTTCGTTCAATGACAGGACGCAAGAACCCAGACGGTCCTGCGGATCCTATTATTGTGCACCCAGACGTGCGTCGTATGCTGTTAACGCAAAAAGCATTTGCCGAAGGTAACCGTGCTTTAGCTGCGTACTGCATGCAAATGGTAGACGTAACGCTTTACGGCGACGATGAAGTTGCTAAGCAAACAGCAGAAGCAAAACTTGCATTCTTGACGCCGATTGTAAAAGCGTTTTTGACTGAAACCGCGCAGGAAACCACAAGCTACGGTATGCAGGTTTACGGCGGCCATGGTTTCATTAAAGAGTGGGGCATGGAGCAGCTTGCACGTGATACGCGTATTTGTACTATGTACGAAGGCACCACGGGTATTCAGGCAGTGGATCTACTTGGCCGTAAGGTAATGGGGTCTAACGGTGAATTGCTCAATGTATTTGTTCAGGAAGTTCGCGATTACTGTAACTCTCTTCGTGACAATGCACAGTTTAGCGCGTGGACAAACGCCCTCAATTCTCACCTCGATGAGTGGCAGCAAGTAACCATGGATATCGGTAAAGCGGCTGCGTCTAACCCAGATGAAATTGGCGCGGCGTCAGTTGATTACCTTATGTATTCTGGTTATGTCACAGTAGCTTACTTCTGGCTTCGTATGGCAGTAAAAGCGCAAGAGCAGCTTGATGCCGGAAGCACAGAAACTGAATATTATAAGAGTAAAATACTGACTACAGGCTTCTACTTTGACCGTTTGCTGACTCGCACGCGCTCACTAGTATCAGCGATGCAGTCAGGTGCAGACAACCTAATGTCTATGCCTGAAAGCATGTTTGCCGTTGAGTAATTAACGCTTACAACATCTTGTGGTAAAAGCCGGGTGGGGGTGAATGCGCTAATACGTATTTCACCCTTCGCGGCTTTTTTATTTCCTGCCTATGAGGGAGTGTTATGTTGCAATCGCAATACGTGACAATTGATGGAAAACGCATTCACTATTTGAGTAAAGAGCCCTCAGCGGAGGTAGGTAAAGAGCCTTCAGCGGCTTTAGGTAGAGAGCCTTCAGCGGGCTTAGGTAGAGAGCCCTCAGCGGAGGTAGGTAAAGAGCCCTCAGCGGGCTTATGTAAAGAGCCTTCATCGCAACTAGGTAAGGAACTCACCAGTGATAATACATTGTTTGTATTATTTCATGGCTTTCCTGAAAACGCCCATGCATGGGAAGCTTTTATTCGTACCTTACCTTCGCACTACGATATTGTTGCGCCAGACTTACCTGGTTATCATCTTTCCGATCCCTTAAGTGAAGAACGGCAATATGAAGTTCCTACGTTAATAAAACGTATGGCCACCTTTATTGAGAAGGTTAAAAAAGGCAGAAAGGTGATTCTGGTTGCTCACGACTGGGGAGGTGCTATTGCTTGGCCGCTCACTGCTTTTCATCCCGACTTAATTCATAAACTGGTTATATTGAATGCTGCGCATCCATCCACATTCACTCAATCTTTAATCGTTAGCAAACAACAACGAGTGAAGAGCCAGTATATCTCTTCGCTACGTGATAAAAACACAGTGTCGAGTTTGATATCGACAGATTTCAAATTACTTAAAGACATGCTTGGAGAGACGTTTTTTGAGCAGCAATGGGATTATGCCTCCACGTTGTTGAATGATTGGAGTCAAGAGGCACGCCTTAGCGCAATGCTTAATTACTACAGATGCATGCCTCAAGATATCCCTTCTGTTGATGCGTCGGACGAAGAGCTACAGGCTATACATGTTCCAAATATTCATATTGGGGTACCTACGCTAGTGCTGTGGGGAAGAAACGATTTGGCGTTTGATGATGCAGTGCTACACGGGATTGAAAAGTATGTACCTCATTGTGAGGTTATTTATCACGAAACCGCAACACATTGGATCCACAGAGAGTTTCCAACCTGGGCGTCTGATAGAGTGCTAGCGTTTATTTAGCGCTTATTTAACGTTTTATTTATCAATGAAAGGAGCTGGGCTATCTTAACTATGAGGCTATATAGCCTATTAGGCTGCCATTAAACCAAAGAAAGCGCCTTAAGAGGCGCTTTTTATGCTCTAACGATTCGTGAGTCTTAAATTCTGCTGTTTAGCTCTTCAGAGATTGGAGAAGACTGCAGTCCCTGTTCTGCTATCCATGCTTGCAGTGTTTTACCGTCTGCTTCAGGCGTTTGTAAAACTTTACTTGGCATTTTCTTAACCAGTAATGTACCTACTTCAACCGCATTGCTAGAAAGTGCTGTTCTAATCAAGCTTTGCCCACCACACGATATACCCGAGTAATAGTCATGTAATTTTAATCTGTAATCTGACTGCACACGACGCATCTTTTTACGTAGTTCGCCTTTGTCGTCTGCTTCTACAATAGTGCAGATGTTAGCAAGGGCATCATTAATATCGTCTGCCTGAGCAACGTTTGAAAAGGCGACAGTAGACGCAGCGATAAGTAGAGAAGATTTAACTATTTTCAACATGGTTAAAATTCCTATTCGATATGGGGTGGTTGTTTTGTGTACGACTTAATTAAACGCAATGTCGGGGAAAGCAAAAACATACAAACAGATAACTAAGTATGAGCATTCATACCCTATACTAAAGTTCATGCTACTTTAGTGTTGCTTTTAGCTTTTAGTATTAATGATTTGCGTGTTCTATATGCGCTTTATCGCCAATGATTGAAAATCACAATTTTGTTAGAAAAGGGGGTTGCTAGTGTCGAAAGGCAAATATAGAAAAGCCCCAATCAGCTTATAAGTTAATTGGGGCTTAAAATGGGGGGGGGGTTAACAATTGATATCTAAAAGGCTCAGTGAGGCTTAAAGGTGCTCGCTACTTCCATAATCTGCTCTCGCATCCACATATGGGCATAGTCATGGTCAGCACTGACGTGCCAATACAGATAATATTCTACTGGCGGTAAATCAAAAGGCACTTCATAAATAGCAAGGTCGTAGTGCTTGGCCAAATGGAATGGCAAACACGCAATCAAATCGGTCTTAACAATGGTACTTGGCACTGTTAAGAAGTGCTGTCCGCGCATCACTTCTTTCCGACGCTTACCCATTTTATCCAGTGCAACATCGATAGGGCCTGCTCCCGACTTTCTTTGAGACACATTAATATGACCTAAGCGCAAAAACGTTTCTAAATCGAGGCCGTTCTTAAGTGCCGGATGATTTTTTCTCGCTAATACCACAAACCGATCTTGAGCAATTTTATCTTTGCATAAATGGGGGTCGGTAAAGGTAGATGCATCGGCAAAAAAATCTAATGTGCCGCTTGCCATTGCTGACACCACCTGGCTTCGTGGAATTTCGTAATTGGTTATACCGATATTAGGTGCTAAATTTTGAAGGCGAGACACTAGGCGGGGCATAATACTCGCTTCTAACAAGTCTCGACTCGCAAAATTAAATGATTTTTCAGCCGTAAGCGGGTCGAAAGTGTGACTTTCTTGCACACTTTTTCGCAATAGAGCGAGTGCTTGTCTAGCAGGAACAATGATATTTTGCGCTACGGGCGTTGGCGTCATACTGTGACCTGTGCGCACGAATAAGGGATCGTTTAACATCTCTCTTAATCTTGCTAATGAGTTACTCACGGCAGGTTGCGTTATACAGAGGACATCGGCTGCTTTTGTTAAGCTGCCAGCTGTGTATATCGCATCAAACACAGCAAAAAGGTTCAAGTCGACTCTATTGAGATTCATAAGTAATCCTTCAGTGGGGCGAGTGCCCTGAAAAAGCCAATAGATAAAACGGAAGCTATGATGACGTAATTAAATGTCACAATTATGTTCACAGCAACCACTAATTGTTTACGAGAGTGTAACAAGAATATTTATAAATACCTATTATTAAAAGTTAATTGAAACATTCATCTTAGTAATAGTAGTTTAGTAACATTACAAATAGGACAGGATACAAACCAATGAAAACACTCATCGATTTATCAGTAGGCGATACATTTGAACAGTCAGAATGGCTTGTCGTGTCACAAGACATGATAACTCAGTTTGCCAATGCCACTGGCGACCACCAATGGATCCATTTAGATGAAGCACGCTGCGCTAAAGAAAGCCCATTTAAAACAACCATTGCTCACGGCTTTCTATCTGCATCGTTGATGCCCAATGCATTTTCACAAGTTGTAGGGCACAGCGATAAAATTGCTTCAACGATAAATTATGGCATGGATAAGCTACGCTTTTTAGAGCCTGTGAGACGTGATGATGCTATTCGATATCAATTTAAAGTCACTGATATTTCTGATAAACCTCAGGGTAAATTGTATAAGGTCGAAGCTAGCTGCATGCTAAAATCAAGCGGAAAACCCGCACTGGTCGGGACTTTTTTAATGCTTGCTGTATTGGCCTAACGCTAACCCTTTCGTTTACTTTAAGCTCGGTTTTAGGGTAGGGCGACGAAAATGTGTAAAAAGTTTGGATGTTTGGTGTATGAAAAAATGCGGGTGCAGATGAGAAGGACTTGGCGGTTTAAAGGTTAAATGGTTAAAAGGTTTAGTAACGTTAATGCAACTCACTATGAGCTGATGATACTTGCCTGTTAGCTAATGCTAAAGTTTAATACATTATGTAGTTCGAACTCCTAAAAGCATAAAGTCGAACACGTAAAGCTGTACATATAAAGCAAAGCCGACAATTATTCAGACGATACTAATTTAGCCGAAACGAATTCAGCGGATAGTGCGCACCGTGTATAAAAACACGGCGCACAGTATCCGCTTAGCTATTTTCACATCATTGATGTTTTAACTATTAGCTGTACTCGCTTATGACGCGTCGTCAGCAGCATCTTCAATGGCGTCGCCAGCGCTTTCAATATCTTCTCCAGCGCCTTCAACCGTGGCACAGCCGCCAATGCTTGCACCCATTACTAGTGCAAAAAACGCTGTTCTTAAAATCTTTGACTCTATTAACTTATTCATAATGTATCTCCGTTTTATGATTTGAATAGTCATTCTATCCATTGGTTGTCGCACATCAGTGTTTACTGAGTTTCTTCTTTGTCCTTGAGCATAGTGTCAAGGTTATCGCTCCCTTTTGAATTAAAATCCAAAGTACGAATTGGGAACGGAATTAGAATATCGTTTTCTTCCAGCACGGTTTTAACCGTACAGACTGCATCGTGGCGAACGTCCATGAAGCCATGTTCACCCGGATAGCTTATCCAAAACCACAGCACTAGATTAATACTAGAGTCGCCAAAGGATTCGGCATATACCGCAGTTTCATCATTAATAATGACGTATTCTTTGTCTTTCATCGCCTCGACAATGACCGTGCCGGCTTTCTCAATATCATCGGCATAGGATATGCCAACAGGAACTTCTATCCGTCTTTTTCCGAGGGTGGAGTAGTTAGTAAGAATATTTCTAAACAAAATCTTGTTCGGAATAACTTCTAACTGACCGTAAAATGTTTCTACCAAGGTATTGCGCAGGTTAATACTTTTTACGTTACCAAATACGCCTTCTGCTTTTATTACATCACCAATTTCAAACGGCTTGCGGATGCCCATTGCGATACCGGCGATAAAGTTCTCTGTCATATCCTGAAACGCAAAACCGATAGCTAGGCCAATAATGCCTGCGCCGGCTAACAATGATGTCACAGTGCCCTTTAAACCCACGAAATCAAGAGCAATAAAAATACCGGCGATCAAAACAAGCGATTTAACAATAGAAGTAAGTAACCCCGCAATCTGGCGAGATTCAAACGTACGACGCATCACAGTACCGGCGATATTTCCTACAATCCTTGCGATAAAGCCAAATGCGATAGCAATCAGCAATGCAACCACTATGTTAGGAAGAATAGTTATTGCGCTTTCCATCCAAGTTTCTAGCTTTCCGGTGAGCAATTTATACACGTCGTCGATGCGAGGTATTTCCATAAGCGTGTTGTTTTCTTCTATTTGTGACTAATAAAAGGGAGTTAACAAGAACCGTTCCGCATTTCCAAGTTTTTTAAGGTTATGAATTTGTTGATGTTTATATTTCATTCTGAACAAGAGAGCTGCAGGTCGTGTACTAATTTCACGCCTAATCCGCAATTTCTACCCATTATTATCGATATTCACCGCAACGCTTATCCTAAAGTATAACTGGTAAGACCATGTGTAAAATTAATGTAAACATATTATTCACAATAAATTTACAAACTTAGGAATCAGGCATAGTATCAATTTGAGGACATAGGTTGTTTATGCCCTTATAAAAATAACAGAAAATCGAATAGCAGGTCGCTAGCGGAACGCGAGATTATATTTGCCGGTAGTGAAACGCCCAGATTTGGAATCACACTATGAAATTGAATACGCGTAAAACTGCAGTTGCTGCTTATGTTGGCGCTGCATTACTTTGCTCTCCCATGATCGCAACAGCCCAAGAAGCTGACACCGAAAATGAAAAAGAAGCAAAACGGGATGTTGAACTTATTCTTGTTACCGGTAGTTTCGTTCGTCGCAGCGAAAACTTTGAATCTCCTTCTCCTCTGGCAGTGGTAGACAGCGTCGCAATCGACTCGATTGGTGCAAAAAATATCGCTGATATCACACAAACCCTTACTATTAATACTGGCGCAGAAAACAATCCTGACGCATTTACTCAAAATGCGACAGCAGGTACATCTAATATAAACCTTCGCGGTTTAGGTGTTGCATCTACGTTAGTGCTTCTAAACAACAAACGCCAGGTTGTTACCGCTCAGCCTACCAACCAAGGTCTTAACTTTGTTGATACGAGCTCACTCGTACCAATGATAGCGATAGACAGAATGGAAGTAGTGAAAGACGGTGCGTCTGCACTATACGGTTCTGATGCGGTAGCTGGCGTAGTGAACTTCATCACAAAGCGCAACTATGACGGCGCAATGATTACAGCCGACTATCAAGACGGTGCCCATGGCGATAACAGCGAATACGTACTCCAAGGTCTTTGGGGAGCGTCTGGCGATAACGGCAATGTAATGGCCGCTATTAGTTACACTAATCGTTCACCCTTATTTATCGCTGACAGACGCTTAAGTCGCCCAGAGGATGATACCAGTGCGTTAGGTAACCCAGGCTCTTACTTCTTACCAACAGGCACACCCATTATCGACCCTTACGGGTGTGAGGAATTTGGTGGTTCTGAAAGGCTATTAGCGCCAAGTGGAACAGCGCCAGGCGGCTTAGAAGTTGGCTTTTGTCAGTTCGACTTCGGTAAGTTCTACTCTTATGTACCTGATGAAAGTCGCCTCAATACCTATGTTAGCGCAAACTATGAGTTTGATAATGACATAACGTGGTCTGCAGAGTTCGGTATGGCAAGAAACCGCGCTGAACGTGGCGGGGCACCTAGCTTTCCTATCTTAACGTCGCCGATTGTTCCAGATTACCATCCACAAAACCCATTCGGCACAGGCGTTGCGTTTTTCGGCCGTGCAGAGGGTAACGGTTTTGCTGGCGACCCTGCTAACACAGAGTCAGATACCTTTAGATTCAGCACGAACCTTCAGGGCGTAACAGACACCGGTTTCTGGGAAGTAAGCTATACCAGAGCAGTTAACGACTTTATGTTCCAAGTACCTGACGTACTGAATACAGAGTTCCAGTTGGCGCTATTCGGTTTTGGTGGTTCAGATTGTAACCCGGTTACAGGCACGCCAGGTGCAGGCAGCTGTGAGTTCTTTAATCCGTTTTCAACGTCTTACACATCGGCGCCTAACTCAGACTATGTTGTTGATTCATTCACAGCAAAACAGGTTATTGATTCAAAATCTGACTTAGAAGTGATTGAAGCGTTCACCTCATTTGATGTATTTGAAATGGACGGTGGTTTTGCTGCGTTAGCGCTTGGCTTACAGTACAGAAACCAAGACCTCAGTATGGATTACGACGCACTATCTAACCAAGATAGCTTTACGTTTGTAATCGGTAACCCTGACATTGACGGTAGTCAGGACGTCTGGGCTGCATTTGGTGAATTAGCATTGCCAATTAACGATCAGCTAGACGTTCAGGTAGCCGTGCGTTACGAAGACTACGGCGGTACTATTGGTAGTACGGTAGATCCGAAGTTAGCGGTTTCTTACAGAGCTACTGACGAGTTTTCACTACGAGGCTCAATATCAACCTCATTCCGAGCACCTACTGTATTCTTAGCTCAAGGTGGCGCGACGACCCTACAGCAGCTTCAAGATCCAGTTCAGGGCGCAACAGCATTCGTTGCAGTTAGAACGGAAGGTAATGAAGATCTTAAGCCAGAAGAGTCAACAGCTTATAATATTGGCTTCTCTTATGAGCCATTTAGAGATCTTTCCATTGAAGTTGATTATTGGAACTTCGAGTTTGAAGACCTGATTATTCAAGAAAATGCGCAAGCAGTATTGAATGCAGACCCTACAAATACTGATCGCGTATTGCGTGCCGGTGACCCACTTACTGGGCCTGTGCTACAAATAAACAATACCTATGTCAATGCGAGTTCATTGGAAACGTCGGGTGTTGATTTTGTTGCAAGTTACAAACTTGAGTCAGATGCAGGCGTATTTACACCTTCATTAAATGCAACCTACATTACAAAGTATGACCTTTCTGACCCACAAGCGGGAAGCATCGACGGTGCGGGAAGACGTAACTTCAACAATATCGGAACTTCGTCACCAGAGCTTCGTGTTAACGTAGGTCTTGGTTGGAAACACGACGTTCACGCAGCTAACCTGTTTGTACGCTATATCTCTTCGTACGACGATGATCAAAACTGTGCTGACGGTACCTCTAATACAGGTACATGTGCTGGCGGCTTCTTTGAAGTAGACAGTATGGTAACTGTAGATGCGCAGTATAATATCGATATTGGCAGCATGTACGATACTGAGCAGAGCTACGTTCTTACCATTGGTGGAATCAACTTGTTCGACGAAGAGCCACCTAGATTGTTCACAAACAGTGGTTTCGACTCTAAGGTTCACGATCCAAGAGGTCGTCAAATATATGCAAGGCTTGCTGTTGAGTTTTAATAGTTAGTTTTTTATATAAAATAGCAAAGCCGGCTTCGATGCCGGCTTTTTTGTAAACATTTGTCACCACTGATACCTGAAACTTGGCATTTTAATATTAGCGTTTACTTTTCAATTTAACGCTGAGTTATTTAGAGTATCCAAAACAGTAGGAGATAGTGCTATGACAACGAAACTAGATGACGCCGCCATTGAGTCTAAATTAATCACACTCAACGAATTGGTCGTTGATGGTGACAAATGGGTGAGAGACGGTGATGCAATAACAAAGACGTTTTCGTTTAAAAGTTTTATTCGAGCGTTTGGTTGGATGTCACAAATTGCTATTTGGGCTGAAAAGCTCAAACATCATCCCGAATGGTTTAATGTTTATAACAAAGTGGAAGTAAAATTAACCACTCATGATGTTGATGGATTGAGTGATCTCGACTTTTCACTGGCTGAAAAAATGGAAAAGTTTAAATAGATAGAGACGTAAAAGCGGATAAAGCGCATTATTTTGTATTATGTTTGCACACATTGTTCAATAAACCTGCGAACAGTCAGAAAAATGCAATATTTTGATGTTAGACGCTTGTGTTAGAAAAGTCCCTATGTATAATACGCTCCACGTTGAGGCGAGGAAGAAAAGCCAAGCAATCTCAACCGATATTTTCTGGCGCGGGATGGAGCAGTCTGGTAGCTCGTCGGGCTCATAACCCGAAGGTCGTAGGTTCAAATCCTGCTCCCGCAACCACAGAAAATATACCAGAATTTTTAAAATGTGAATATCACATTTTACCGTACAGACGCGGGATGGAGCAGTCTGGTAGCTCGTCGGGCTCATAACCCGAAGGTCGTAGGTTCAAATCCTGCTCCCGCAACCACATTAAAAACCCAGCTAACGCTGGTTTTTTTTTTGCATGTTTAACTGTACATGATAGGTCTCTTTAGCGGCGGCTTTACATTCCTGACTCTTTTCCTTTCTGCATCTTTATGTGCAGAAAAAATGTGCAGAAAAAAATCCCAGCGATTACACTGCATCATTATTGTATTGAGTTACCCAGTTAGATTGAAAGTCTACGCGAGATCTTGCCGCCCTTTATAAAAGATACACTTTCCAGTTCCAAAACTTGTGAAAGCGAAAGCCATGTTCAAAGAAATAGAGTAAATTTTGTATCGCTGTTGCTTAATGCAGTGCCTGTACGTATAATGCAGTGATTAAGTAATGAGAGCGGGCTCCCTCAAGTTTTTAGGAAAGTAACGCACTTATTAATAGCAAGCTATCACCTGACGGTGTTTTTACCCACATAGATGTCGCTTTCTAAAAGTGATGGTATAGGGTTCAGAATTACAACAAAAAGCCCCGCTAGTCCGGGGCTTTTTGTTGTATTAAAACCTAGTGAAGTAACGTTTATCTAGGTGATGACAGGTGGGCTTATGGCCCTTTTTTCGTTTTTGGAGGTTTGGATTGGCAAGACTTGAAGATAAACTAACCGAAATGCTAAATCCTGGTGTTGAAGCACTTGGATTCGAGTTGGTTGGTGTCGAGTTTGTACGTGCGGGGAAACATTCTATTCTTCGCGTTTTTATTGATCACGAGAATGGTATTTCCGTTGATAATTGTGCAGATGTTAGTCATCAAGTAAGCGCAATATTAGACGTAGAAGATCCGATCAGTACCGAATACAACTTGGAAGTGTCATCACCGGGAATGGATAGACCGCTTTTCAACGAAAAGCATTATAAGGCTTCTGTGGGTGAAGTGGTTCAAGTTCGTTTGTCTATGCCGATGGACGACAGACGTAATTTCAAAGGCGAAGTACTTTCTTGCGAAGACGGCATGATAAGTATTGAAGTGGATGGCCAACAGTTCCAGTTAGCTGTGGCGAATATCGAAAAAGGTAACGTTGTTCCCACGTTCGATTAACGGAACAGCTCTGCTTTCATCGACGAAGGCAAAAGAGAGGCGAAAATGAATAAAGAAATTTTGTTAGTGGCGGAAGCCGTTTCAAATGAAAAACAAGTGCCTAGAGAAAAGATTTTTGAAGCGTTAGAGTTTGCGATTGCAAGCGCGACGAAAAAGAAAAATGAAGGCGAAATAGAAGTTCGTGTAAGTATCGACAGAACGTCTGGCGACTTTGACACATTCCGTCGTTGGTTAGTTACACCGGATGACCAAGAACAAGAAAACCCATACGCTGAAATTACAATTTCAGCGGCTCAGGTTGATGAGCCAGAGATAGAATTGGGTGACTATGTTGAAGAACAGATTGAATCTATTAAGTTCGACCGCATAACTACGCAGACTGCAAAACAAGTTATCGTACAAAAAGTTCGAGAAGCAGAACGCCAGCAAATGATTGCTGAGTACGAAGACAGAGTTGGCGAGTTAGTGACTGGTACGGTTAAGAAAGTTAATCGCGACAACATCATTATTGATCTAGGTAATAACGCAGAAGGTGTTATTTACCGGGACGATATGCTCCCAAGAGAGACATTCCGTCCAGGTGATAGAGTACGTGGTCTGCTTTATGTTATTCGTCCAGAAGCCCGTGGTGCACAGCTATTTATTAGCCGTACTCACCCAGACATGCTGGTTGAATTATTCCGCCTTGAAGTACCAGAAATCGCGGAAGAAACATTAGAAATAAAATCTGCAGCACGGGATCCAGGTTCACGAGCAAAAATTGCCGTTAAAACTAACGACAAACGCTTAGACCCAGTGGGTGCGTGTGTTGGTATGCGTGGTTCACGCGTACAGGCAGTATCTGGAGAACTAGGCGGTGAGCGTGTCGATATCGTATTGTGGGATGAAAATCCAGCGCAATTTGTTATCAACGCCATGGCGCCTGCAGAGGTAGCATCGATTGTTGTTGATGAAGATAACAACACGATGGACGTAGCAGTTGAAGCAGATAACCTTGCGCAAGCAATTGGTAGAAGCGGTCAAAACGTACGTCTAGCCAGCCAACTAAGTGGCTGGGAACTTAACGTGATGACGGTTGACGATCTCAACAAGAAACACGAAGAAGAAAACGCGAAGGTACTTAACCTATTCACAGCTGGTCTTGATATTGATGAAGATTTTGCATCAGTACTAGTAGATGAAGGCTTTACCACGTTAGAAGAGGTAGCCTACGTTCCAGTAAGTGAACTTTTAGCGGTTGAAGGATTAGATGAAGATACCGTTGAAGAACTGCGTACAAGAGCGCGTGCCTTCCTAACTACGCGAGCACTAGCGGACGAAGAGTCCCTTGAAGGTGCAGAACCGACAGAAGCCTTATTAAATCTTGAAGGTATGAGTAAACACGTGGCTTATGTGTTGGCCAGCCGCGGTATTACCGACCTAGAAGAGTTAGCAGAACAAGGCACCGATGATATCAATGATATCGATGAACTTAACGACGAAACTGCAGGTGCATTAATAATGGCTGCTCGTAACATCGTTTGGTTCAGTGAAGAAGAGTAAGGTCAACAGGGGGATAATTACGTAATGGCAGATGTATCTATAGAAAAGCTCGCCAGCGACATTGGTACGACCGTTGACCGATTGGTTGGCCAATTTAAAGACGCGGGTATTGTAAAGAATGCCGGCGGTCAAGTTAACGAAGAAGAGAAACAAAAACTGTTGGATCATTTAAGTAAGCAACACGGTAGCTCAGCAGAGCCCACGCGCATGACATTAAAGCGCAAGACGACCAGTACGCTAAGCGTTGGAAAGTCGAAAGAAGTAAAAGTTGAAGTACGCAAAAAACGTACTTACGTTAAACGTACTGACGTTGAAGAAGAAGCGAAGCGTCAGGAAGAAGAGCGTATTAAGCGCGAAGCTGAAGAAAAAGCGGCAGCAGAAGCTAAGCAAGCAGCGGAAGAAAAAGCACGCAAAGCAGCAGAAGCGAAAAAAGCAGCTGACGAAGAGCGTGCCCGCCGTGCAGAGCAAGCTAAGAAAGACGCTGAAGCTCGCAAGAAAAACGAGCCGGAGCTTTCTGAAGCTGAAAAAGCGAAACAAGAAGCAGATCGCCAAGAAGAAGAACGTTTACGTAAGGCTCAAGAAGAAGAGTCTCAGAAGAAGCTTGAAGAAGATGCCAAAAAGGCAGCTGAAGAAGCGCGTAAACTAGCTGAAGAAAATGAACGTCGCTGGAAAGAAGAAGAAGAGCGTCGTAAGAAAGCGGAAGCTGAAGAAGTTCACTTGCACTCAAATCGCTATGCTCAAGAAGCAGAAGACGAAGAAGACATGCAGGTCGAGCGTTCATCACGCCGTCGTCGCAAGTCGAAAAAACATGCTGGTGAACACCTTAAGCAAGGCTTTAACAAGCCTGCACAACCTGTAGAGCGCGTAGTTAAACTTGGCGCTACTATTACGGTTGGTGAATTAGCAAGTAAGTTAGCGATTAAGTCTAATGAAGTTATCAAAGCCATGATGAAAATGGGTGAGATGGCAACGATTAACCAAGTGCTTGACCAAGACACAGCCGTTTTAGTGGTTGAAGAAATGGGTCATAAGTTTGAGTTAGTGAATGACAATGCGCTAGAAGATGAATTACTTGCTGAAGGCATGGACGGTATTAAAACAACTCGTGCTCCAGTAGTAACTATCATGGGTCACGTTGACCATGGTAAGACATCATTACTCGATTTCATTCGTCGCGCTAAAGTAGCAGACGGAGAAGCAGGTGGTATTACTCAGCATATCGGTGCTTACAAAGTAGAAACTGATAACGGCGAGATTACTTTCCTAGATACACCTGGACACGCGGCATTTACTGCAATGCGTGCACGTGGTGCAACGGCGACTGATATTGTTATCTTGGTTGTTGCTGCCGATGATGGTGTTATGCCACAAACTAAAGAAGCGGTTCAGCATGCTAAAGCGGCTGGCGTTCCTTTGATTGTTGCTGTAAACAAAATGGATAAAGAGTCTGCGGACCCTGATCGCGTTAAGAGCGAGCTTCTTCAACTTGAAGTTATTCCAGAAGAATACGGCGGTGAGCACCAGTTCTGTAACGTATCAGCGAAAACGGGTATGGGTGTTGAAGAACTACTAGAAGCTATCGTACTTCAAGCTGAATTGCTTGATTTAAAAGCGGTACCTGAAGGTCCATGTCGCGGTATCGTTATTGAATCACGTCTTGATAAAGGCCGTGGTCCTGTAGCGTCTGTATTGGTTCAAGAAGGACAACTTCGCCCAGGTGACATCCTGTTATGTGGTGAAGAGTACGGTCGTGTTCGTGCAATGCGCGATGAAAATGCACAAGAGATGAAGTTTGCTGGTCCATCAACGCCTGTTGAAGTACTCGGTTTATCTGGTGTACCGGTTGCCGGTGAAGATGCGGCAGTAGTGCAGGACGAGCGTAAAGCTCGTGAAGTAGCTGCGAAGCGTCATCAGAAGAAACGTGAGCTTAAGTTAGCACGTCAGCAAAAAGCGAAACTTGAAAACATGTTTGCGAATATGGCATCAGGCGACGTGAGCGAATTGAACATCGTACTTAAAGCCGATGTGCAGGGCTCTGTTGAAGCGATTGCTGAATCACTGACTAAACTTTCTACATCAGAAGTAAAAGTTAACATCGTTGGTAGCGGTGTTGGTGGAATTACTGAAACTGACGCTACACTTGCAGCGGCATCTGGTGCAATTGTTGTTGGCTTTAACGTTCGTGCCGACGCATCTGCGCGTAAAGTGCTTGAAGCGGAAGAAATTGATTTGCGCTACTACAGCGTAATCTACAGCCTTATCGACGAAGTGAAAGCGGCCATGAGCGGTATGCTTGCACCTGAGTTCAAACAAGAAATCATTGGTTTGGCTGAAGTGCGTGACGTATTCAAATCGCCTAAGCTTGGTGCGATTGCAGGTTGTATGGTTACCGAAGGTAACATTAAGCGCAGCAACCCAATCCGTGTACTTCGTGAAAACGTTGTGATATACGAAGGCGAACTAGAGTCGCTACGTCGCTTTAAAGACGACGTGCAAGACGTTCGTAACGGTATGGAATGTGGTATTGGCGTGAAGAACTACAACGATGTGAAAGTAGGTGACCAAATTGAGGTCTTCGAAATCGTTGAGGTTAAGCGCGAAATTTAATTGCCTGTTTTAGTTGGCATTTGAAAAGCGGGGGCCGAGTGCTCCCGCTTTTGTCTATACGCTTATTATAAATAGGGTAAGGAGTTTACAATGGCTCGTGAATTTTCACGTACCGATAGGGTCGCTCAGCAAGTTCATAAAGAAGTAGCGAGTATCCTTCAAAACGAATACAAGCACAGAGTAGGCGACATGCCGCTAATCACTGTGTCTGAAGTTGAGGTATCACGAGATTTAGCACACGCGAAAATCTACGTCACTATCTACAACAGCACTGAAGAAGAAGGCAAAGTGCA
The DNA here is from genome assembly GCF_000753865.1 of Alteromonas sp. LOR. Classification (GTDB taxonomy): domain Bacteria; phylum Pseudomonadota; class Gammaproteobacteria; order Enterobacterales; family Alteromonadaceae; genus Alteromonas. The sequence continues at coordinate 279,706 of NZ_JQFW01000057.1, forward strand.
GCTTAAGCAGCTTAAAGAACTTAAAGGCTTTGTGCGCAGCATACTAGCGAAGCGTCTACGCATGCGCTCGGTACCTGATCTTCATTTCTTCGAAGACAGGTCGATCATTGAAGGTATGCGCATCTCGAACTTGGTGTCTCAAACCATTGCTTCTGATGAGTCAAAGCGCGACCTTGATGACGAACAAGAGTCGGAGTAAATGGCAAGACGACGTAAAGGCCGTGATATTAACGGCATAGTATTACTTGATAAGCCGCTTGGCGGGTCATCTAACCAGCTGCTTCAAAAGGTCCGATGGTTGTATAAGGCAGTAAAGGCGGGGCACACAGGTGCTCTAGACCCTTTAGCGAGCGGCATGTTGCCATTGTGTTTAGGCGAGGCAACTAAGTTTTCCCAGTTTTTACTCGATGCCGAAAAGACCTATGAAGTTACCGCACAATTAGGTGTTCGTACCACCACCTCAGACGCTGATGGCGAAGTAGTTGAAGAGAAACCCGTTGATGTTACTGATGCACAGGTTAACGAAGCTTGCCTTGCATTTTTAGGCAAAAGCAAGCAGATACCCTCTATGTTTTCTGCGCTCAAACATCAAGGCAAGCCTTTGTATTTCTATGCCCGTCAAGGTATTGAAATAGAGAGAGAGCCTCGCGATATTGAGGTTTTTGAGCTTGATGTTTTGCGCATCGAATTGCCTTACGTGGATATGCGAATAAAGTGCAGCAAAGGAACCTACATACGCTCAATTGTTGACGACTTAGGTCAAAACCTAGGTTGCGGCGCGTATGTAACACGTTTGCATCGCACCGAAGTTGCAGATTATCCAACGGATAAAATGGTGTCATTAGATACCCTTATCAGCACGCAAGAATCACTCGATGAGGGTGACTTTGCCGCATTAGATGCCTTTCTTATCCCCATGGATACAGCTGTAAGTCGCTTGCCTCGTATTACTATTAATGACGAAGAACGCAGTCGCTTCGACCATGGTCAAAGTGTCAAGGGTGTATGCAAAGCAGAGCTTATCGCTGGTGTTTCCTACTGCGTTTATCATCAGCAGGCAGACGATTTGTTGTTTTTAGGCGTAGGCGAGGGGGTAAAAGACCCGCGAGATCAGGGACAGCCCAAAAACGAAATCTTCGTTAACCCTAAACGACGGGTGGTATATCCTTCTTAAAAAATAGTAGAGAAGAAATAATAAAAAGAAAGTGCCTTTGTGGCTTGCTAACTGGGCAAGCGTCATTATAATACGCGCTTCATTCCGTTCTGCTGAATTAGTGATCGGCGGAACATAATTTAGGAGAATGTTATGTCACTAACTAAAGAACAAACTGCAAAAATCATTGCTGAGTATGGCGTTAAAGAAGGCGACACTGGTTCACCAGAAGTTCAAGTAGCTTTGCTTACTCACAACATCAACAAGCTTCAAGGTCACTTTGCTGATCATAAGAAAGATCACCACTCACGTCGTGGTCTTCTTCGTATGGTTAGCCAGCGTCGTAAGCTACTAGATTACCTTAAAGGCAAGAACGCTCAGCGTTACCTTGACCTTATCAAGCGTCTAGGCCTTCGTCGATAAGACTTGGGTTATACAAAAAAAGCGTCCATTGGACGCTTTTTTTGTGCCTAAAATTTGGTGCTATTTTTTTATTACTATCTTCCTTGGGGTTTACAGACGTTTTGTAACTGTTTTATGAGCACGTTTACACGTGCTTTTACGATTACCGATGAGCACTCTTCTTTTAAACACCTATACCGTCTTACTTTTCTTGCGATGTCTTAGTTGAATGTTTTACCGCATTATTCAAAGTAGCTAGTTCCCGAGTGGTGAGTTCTCGCCATTGTCCTGGACGAAGGTTACTTAACGCTAAATGCATAATTCTCGTGCGCTTTAACTTAGTAACTTCATACCCTAAAAATTCACACATTCTGCGAATCTGCCTGTTCAGGCCCTGGGTTAAAATAATAGTAAATTTATTTCTGCCTGTTTGCTTAACCGTACATGGCTTGGTCACCGTCCCTAAAATAGGTACGCCGCGGGCCATTTTAGTTAAAAACCTATCACTTACCGGTTGATCTACCGTGACTTCGTACTCTTTGTCGTGCGCGTTCTCTGCACGCAATATCTTGTTTACGATGTCACCATCGCTAGTTAAGATAATAAGCCCCTCTGAAGGCTTGTCGAGGCGACCTACGGGAAAAATTCGCTCTTTGTGGCCAATGGCATCAATAATGTTGCCTTTCACATGACGCTCTGTGGTGCAGGTGATGCCAATAGGCTTATTATAAACAAGATAGACGCGATCTGATTTGTCCTTGGCAACAGCGCCAATACGCTTTTTATCAACTTCTACAGTGTCGTTAGGGCCTACTTTAGTGCCTAATTCTGGAGTCTTGCCGTTGATTGTAACGCGATTTTGTTCAATAAGTTTATCGGCCTCACGGCGAGAACATAATCCTGTATCACTAATGTATTTATTCAAGCGTTTAAGCGTCTGCTCGCTCATTGAACTCGGTTTCCTCTGTTGTTTAGGGCTGTGTGTTGGTAAGTCACCACGACTCGTTAGATAAAAAATAGCGGCTGTTACACGAATAAAGGGGCAGTGAGCCCCTTTATTTATTCATACCGTTTTTGCCAATTGCTTTGCTTTTTTAGCCGGCATTAGGCGATGCAGCAGGGCTTGCTCCTGCTGCAGGAGCGCCGTTTGTATTATTCGCGCTTGTACCTGATACCACTTTGGTAGCAATTTCCCTAATTTCGTTTTCTAAACTGTTCAGCCTGCCAGATAACGTTGCGTTGCGCTTTTCAAGCACTGATAGGGTGTCAGCTAAGTTTTTAACATCTTGCTGGGTACCGGCTTTGTCATCTGCAGTTTGCTCAAGACGAACGTTCACTGCTAAAAGCTCATCAGCTACTGAGGCGAGCTGGTTTTTCAAAGAACCCATGGTTGCTGATTGTGCATCAACATCTTCAGATACCGCATTTATGTCTTTATTCGCGGCGCTTTGAACTTTACTCACGCGCTCACCTAAATCTGCAATTTCTTTTTGGTTTCTACGCCAGGCAGAAGCCCAAAGCTTATCCATTTGTTCCCATAATTCACTGGTTTTATCATTCAGTTCATTGACTTTTACTTGCAGAGCAACCGTCGATTCGCCCATTTCCTCACCTGTAGCAGAGAGTTTATTCTCCAGCAACATGATGCGCTCTTCTGCTCGCTCAGCAATCGCTTTTTGCTGTTCAAGTAATGTGAATAAATAATAACAGCCACCGCACGCAGATAAGGCAATGAGGGCAATCAAAGCTACCCAAATACCGTTGCCACCGGATGAAGATGAGGTGCTTGTGGTTTGAGAGGGCGTGGAAGTACTACCAGGTGAAGTTTGGCGCTTGGTTTGATAATCGCGACGGTCTTCGTCATCTAACCTAATAGTTGGAAATTCATCATTTTTTGAGTTGTTAGGCATAATATCGTTACATTCTCATTCTGGTTGTTTCTTCATCGATTAAACATTATTTTACAAAGCCTAAGGCACAGGTTTACCGCAAGAAACGCTAATTCTTTGCTCACTACAGCATGGTATCGCTTATTTTAATTAAATGCCACGGCTTATCCGTGTAACGCCTTTACGCGACGGGGATAGTAAAAAGGCGAACACCTCATGCTGTTGTGTTCGCCTTTTAAGGGTGTTTAATCGCCCATCCACTCAACTCGGTACAGGTCGCGACGTCTATCTAAATAGTTTCTCACCGAACCTTCGTTTTGCAGTTTAGTCAGCTTGTCTAAATCTAAATCAACAATCAGAGTCATTTCTGTATTTGGCGTTGTTTCAGACACAATAGCATCGTGAGGAAAAGCAAAATCACTAGGTGAAAATACCGCAGTTTGTCCGTATTGAATATCAACGTTGTCTACTTTCGGTAAGTTACCTACGCTGCCAGCAATCGCCACGTAACACTCATTTTCAATGGCTCTTGCTTGCGCACAGCGTCTAACGCGTAAGTAGCCATTTTTTGTGTCTGTCCAAAACGGTACGAAGAGAATTTGCATTTCCTGATCGGCAAGAATGCGCGCCAGCTCTGGAAACTCAACGTCGTAACAAATAAGCACACCTATTTTGCCGAAGTCCGTATCAAAGGTCTTCAGGCTATTTCCGCCTTTCATGATCCAGTCTTCTTTTTCATGAGGGGTAGGGTGCAGCTTATACTGACTTTCTATCGTGCCATCACGCTTACAGATATAGCTTACGTTATAAAGCAAATCGTCTTCTACCACAGGCATAGAGCCCGCGATAATGGTGATGTTATAAGACACGGCTAAATGAGACACCGACGTAAGGATTTCATCGGTATAGGTAGCAAGGTGCCATATTGCGTCAATGGACGACTCGGTCGGGCACAGCCCCATAAGAGGTGCATTGAAGAACTCAGGGAACAGAGCGACATCACAGGAGTAATCTGACAACGCATCCACAAAGTATTCAACCTGCTGCAATAGCTCTTCTACATTGTTGAAGTAGCGCATCTGCCATTGAATACAGCCTATTCTGGCGCTTAGTTTTCTACTGGCAATTAACGACGGTGTACCTGGCTCGTAGTAAATATTGTGCCATTGTAAAAGCGTAGCGTACCCTTGTGACGCTTCATCTTCGGGAAGGTAGGCAGTCATTACTTGCTTTACTTCAAACCCATTAGACAATTGAAAGGTAAGGATAGGATCGTAAATATCCTTCAGTTTTACCTGCTCAATGTATTCATATGGCGTCAGTTCCTGGGCATGGTTGCGGTAGTTAGGAATACGACCACCGGCCATAATCGATTTCAGATTAAGGTTTCGACACAACTCTTTTCTTGCTTCATACAACCTTCTGCCAAGTCTTAACCCTCTGTATTCAGGGCAAACGATGACCTCTACGCCGTAAAGTACATCACCATTTGGATCGTGAGTAGTAAGATAGGCATCGCCTGTGATTTCATCGTAGCTATGTTTGTCACCAAATTGATCATAATCAACAATGACTGATATAGCGAAAGCAACCACTTTGCCCTTATCTTCTATACAAATTTGACCATCAGAAAATGTGGTTACCTGTGCTTTGTAATTTGAGTAGGGCCACGCGCCGCCAACATTGGCGTAAACCTTATCCATAAGATCTTTGACATCGTTGTAGTCATCTAATCGTAAATTTCGTAAGTCGAGGTGATGCTCTGTCTCTTCTATCTGTGTTTGATCTTGACTCATTAACAACTCTCTTTTGCGTTACGTCTTGGTAGGGCCGTTTAAGATATGCCTACATTCAATCATACATTTAATTAAAAATAAGCAAAAACCATGCTTTTTATTTAGCGATGAAAAATTTTGTGGATCACAACAAAAAAATAGCGGCTCATAAGCAGTGATATATGTTGTGAACAAAGCTGATTAGCTCTATAACGCTGACAAATTACTTTTCGAATATATAATGCAAAGTCTTAACGTTACTCACCTTACCAATGTTAACCCCCTTCCTGTTTTTGATGAGGCCCTTTTCGAGTCAATCGTCAACGACCTAGTGACGCAAGGGTTTAGTGTTCAGCACTCTGCGCTGCCTAGTTTTATTACTGAGGCATTGCTGTCTTGTCAGCGCGCTATGGCAGACAGTGAATATCAAAAAGCCGGCATTGGTAGAGCATCAAGTTTTCAGCATGTGGATGCTATACGCACAGACGATATTAGCTGGATTACCGGCAGTACGGTTGAGGGGGAAATTTGGCTATCGTGGTGTGATGCACTGAAAACCTATATTAATAAAACCCTGTTTATGGGGCTGTTTTCATTTGAGAGTCACTTTGCTTGTTACGATGTAGGAGCTTATTACAAACGCCACGTAGACGCCTTTAAAGGGCAAAGTAACAGGGCGCTATCACTGGTAGCATATCTCAATGAACAATGGCTAGAAAGCGATGGCGGCGAACTCGTTTTGTACACAAGTGAAGACGATGCTACGGGTTTTACGGTGAGGCCGGAAAAGGGGACGTTTGTGATTTTTTTAAGCGAACAATTTCCCCATGAAGTCTTAACGTCAAAACGTCAGCGTCATTCAGTGGCGGGGTGGTTTAGAGTAAATGGTAGTATTAATGGTCAAATAGACCCACCAAGATAACCATGACTAGCGCAATATGGGAGGTAAGTGCTAATATCAAAACAGATGCAATAGTATGCATACTAGCCCACAGCGTTGTTTTTCATTACTGTAAGTCTTTTACACAAGTAGATGCGCTTACAATCAACGTTGTGTTACTTAAGGAAAAGACGTAAGAAGTGGTTGTTAAATGTTGGAAAAAATCCCTGATCCCGTACCAAGAGAAGACCTTCATGTATTGGTTATTGATAATCAAGGATTAGTGCACGATGTAGTGGCCTCAGCACTGCACGAAGTTGGGATAAAGCATGTAAGTAGCGCATTTAATGCCTTTCATGCGAAGCGCTTATGCGAAACCAGACAGTTTGATTTTGTTTTACTTGCCTTTAATGTCAGTCACGATAAGGATGGCTTTCACTTATTTGAAGAGTTGAAACATCTTAATTATATCAACGATACCACCACGGTTATTTTCTTAAGCGCTGAAACGTCCACAGAGCTGGTAAACTGCATTGTTGAATTGCAGCCCCATGATTTTTGGGTAAAGCCATTACAGCGGACGAAAATAGTTTCTCGTCTTCAGTATCTTCTTCATATTCGATACAAACTTCATAAAATGCTGCACTGCATGCAAAATGGCGATTATTCCACGGCCATGTATTACGCAGAGCGACAATTAAAAGACAGTTCGTTAATAGAATATCACCCGAGAATAAAGCGCTTAATTGGCGATTGTCTGCTTCAATTGCGAGACTTTGAAACCGCTGAGAATTATTTTCGAGAGCTGCTGCAAAGTATGGATCACGCCTGGGTACACATTGGGCTCACCCGCTCTCTGCTTCGCCAAGACGAGCTGGAAGAGGCTCAGTTAATTGTAGATGATTTGCTTCAGCGGCCTGACACCCGCTTTCTTACGTTCGATTTATTGGCCCAGTATTTTATTGAAAAAGAGCAGTTTGATATTGCCTACGAACAAATGAAAGAGGCGAGTCGGCTTGCACCGAGAAACATCGAACGAAATAAACGCTTATGGGATTTAGCACGGTTAAATCACGACAAGATTGGCCAGCTATCTGCTGTACAAAATATGGCGAAATTTGCTAAAAACTCTATTCATGACTCACCTCAGCTTTCTTTGAATGTAATACGCTCTACCATCGATTTAGCCACTAGCCTAGGCGGCACTGATGCTGAAAAGTATATTCAACGTGCGCAACACGACCTTGATAATGTCGCGCAGCAAAAAGGGGTACGCACTGATCTGGGCGAGCAAGTGAACGTTATTAAAGCCAGAGTGCTGTGTTTAAAAGATGACAAGAAAGGCGCTGAGCAAGTGATGAAGCAAAGTTCAGCGAATACGGATGGTCTGTCTATGGAAGACAGTCTAGATAAGATGAAAGCCTTTCACGAGCTGGGTATGCGCGAGCACTGCATTAGTATTTTGGAAAAACTTCGAAAGCAAATTGAGGGCGATACGTTTTCGTCGCAAGTGGTAGATGAATATCTCAAGCAAGAGTCTATAGAACGAAACGAAATTCAATTTACGCCTAAAGAGCTCAAGCACATGGCGACGGTGAACTACAAAGAAAATCGCCTTGGTCCTGCTTACAACAACCTTCGACAGGCGCTAACAATTTCTCCTACCGACAAGCAAGTGGCCTTAAGCTTACTTAAGATTATTACTAATATCCACGTGGGCGAAGACTTAACTGAAGATCAAATTGCGTCAGCTAAGGCGGCTGCAAAAGTATTGGTAGAGGGCAAGCTGTCTCCTACTCAAGCTGAAAAGCGAGATATGTACATTCAGCGCTTGGGACTTGAAATTGATGATGTGCACGCGTCAGACTTTATTGGCGTTCTGTCACAAGAAGTCAGTGCATTAGACTCCAGCTCTTTACAAAGTAGAGATAAGGACGGCGCTCAGGAACGTGAAGCATCTCAATAGAAAATTACCGTACGAATAAACATTATGTTTTTATAGCTAAATAAAAAGAGGCAGCTAAACGCTGCCTCTTTTTGCTGTCGTGTTATTTTCGACGTTTAGCTAGCGCGTTTTTTTGCCGCGCTGTTTTTAGAAACAGCAGACCAACGGCGAAAGCCAACCATTGCAGCAAGCAATGTCAGAATTCCTCCCATTGAGCCACCAGAACTATCTTCGTCCTCATTAGGTATCGGAAGCGCAGCTGGCTCGTCAGCGACTAAATTGAAGGTAGCAATAAACGGGTCGTGGTCAGAGCTTCTAAACGGACCAATATCAGTAAACGCATAGCCTTCTTCATCTGGGTAGAATCGAAGTGCCTGGTTATATTGAAGTTGATACGCTTCAACAGAGTTGATGTTCCAATGTGTGCCATCAACGGCGTCTGCTAGCATGGCATCGCTTGCTAATACGTGGTCTAGGCTACCCACTTGCTCGGTACCAAAGAACCAGTAAGAAAAACCATCTTCATCAAAGGTTTCTGCAAGATTATGGTAACCATAGCTTGCGTCAACCTCGACAGCTTCACCCTCATCCATTCCAGTGTTTATCGCAGTTTTAATCGTGTATCCGCGGTCTTCTGGCGTGTAGTCGGTAAGCACTGCAACAGGGTCTTCTGCGCTGTAGGCATTTAAATCGCCCAGTATTATTTTGCGCTCAGGCAGTGTTTCATCATTTAGCGCATTACCTAGCGTAATAGCAGCAGATACACGAAGCGCGTTACAGCTGCCCTGAATGGTATCAATATCAGATGGCGCTTCTGCAACATCTTCTGCACACTGAGAGCCCTTTGACTTAAAGTGATTGACTGCAACGGCAAAGGTTTCGCCGCTTTCAGTGTGCTCGAAGGTTTGCACCAGCGACGGACGCATTCTTGCTAGTCTATCTTCCGATACTTGTTGTTCAGGCATCGCCACTATTACCGCATCGCCTTGTGGCGTTACCACTGTGCCGCGATACAAAAGCCCAACGGTAATTGCGTCAGTGCCAATTTGCGAGTTATCAGCAGTACTGATAAACGCGTATTGCTCTGCTTCGCCAAGCTGAGCATTAATAGCATTAAGTAAAGATTGAATGGCACTATCATCGCCAAAACCGTCATTCTCGATTTCCATTAGGCCGACCACATCAGCATTTAAATCAACAATGGCTTCTACTATACGACCTTCTTGAAGTGCAAAAGCTGCTTCGCTTTCAGCGCCGCGATTATCGTCGTAGTCGAAGGTCAGTTCACCGTTTTCATCTTCATCACCATTGAAATAGTTCAGGACGTTAAAGGTAGCCACTGACAGATTGCCTTCGCTAACCACTGGGGTATCTTCACGGGTAGAGGTAACCGCGATGACTTCGGTAGGGTTGATACGGTAAGTTCCAAAACTGAAATTCAGCGGGCCCGATGCAGACACAGTGTCGCCAATACGAATGGTATTTGCGTAGCTAAAGTTGGGGAAGAAGCTGATAGCATCTGGGAATTGTGAACCGCTGTTATCTTCAATAGTTAATAGGCTAGCCTCGCTCTCTGTCTGTGCAGCAGCAAAGGCATCAGAAAGGGGAGGGGCAATATCGCTTGGCTGACGTTTAACACCATCACTCACCACAATTTCACCGAAACGCCAAAGCGAGTTGGTGCTGGTTACCGTGGCATCGGTGACGCTAACTAACATACCTTCAAAAGCTTCTAAATCTTCCTCGTAAGGCATTGAAATGCTTGTTGTAACCACATCATCGCTCGCACCGCAATCTGCGGCTACAACGTCGCTATCCATCTCTATGGTTGTCATGCCGAAGTTTTCAGTCACGCTTCCGTATAAACGAATAACATTGCCAACTGTGATGTCCGTCTCGCCTTCGACAATAATCGCCTCAGATGTCGTTGCATCGCCATCACTATCAGCGTTTTCTTCTTGGATAAAGAAGCCGCCTTGTCGTGTGCCGGTAATAATGGCTTCAACAATATGACTATTTCCTGCCTCTTCAGAAGCAGCGTCAGAGCCTTGTATTGCGCTAATGAGTGTTGCGTCGTCGCCACAAACGCCTAGTGCAACTGGTGGCTCAACAGGTGGAGCTTCTACATCACCGCCGCCTTCTGTGGTAAAGGTACCTAAAGGAAATGGCGTAGATGCTTCTGCGTTAGTGTTGGCGCCGTCAAGGGCATCAACACCACTATATGCCCAATTTTCATCATTAAAAGTCCCAGCGTTTGCGGTTTGTCCATTGCTACGGTAGGCCCATCCATCTAGGTATTCCCAAGCAGTGCCGTTTCCATCAACGTTTATGTCGCCAAAGGTATCAATAACGTTGCCGTCTTTAAAAAGCTCGACTGCGTCATCACCGTTAATCCCCATTGCTGAACTATCAAAGTCTGGGGCCATGCCGAAAAAGCTAGTAAAACCGTCTATTTCTGACGCGATATACAGGTATGTTCCTGCTGAAGCGCTTTGAACTGGAAACGTAAATTCTTCACCATCGCTACCACCACCATTATTGGCACTTCCAATGCCATACTCGGATAGGTCAGCAACGTCATTTATCACATAAAGCTCAACGGCTTTTGGTACACCGCCCGATAAAGGGCCGTCAATCACACCGCTGATGACAATGTCGTTTGCCAATGCGACGTTAGTTGCTGCAGAAAGTGAGAGCGCAGATAGAATGCCTGCGCTAAGCAAAGATAGTGATGTTCTCACGTCATTTTCCCTTTTGTAGTAGTGTTTTTTTATTTTTTTATGCCCGTGGGGGCAAGCAACATTATTGTTGCTTACACTACCGTATAGGGATTTTTTAAGCGTAACTATGACTTAAGCTTATTCAAGCTGTTTTTTAAAATTCCAATTACAAACAGTGGCTTAGGTTGTATAGGTAAGTTTATTTATCACGTTGGCTACTGTTAAGGAACTCGGCGTTTGCGTTAAGTAACAGTACTGCGTTGTATTTAATAGCTAGAAACGTTGTGAAGCAATGCACTAGCGTAAGATACTCTCCTATCTATAAAACCCCACATCTTAAAAGCTCATACCCCAGAAGCTCATACCTTCACAAAAAGTGCATATCGAAGCGCACCCCTTACAAAAGCAAATCATGACAAAGCCAGCTCCCCGCAAAAGTAAGCATAATCGTCGAGCACTTTATTTGCATATTCGTTCGAGGCGGTAACCATTTGTTCACGTGCGTCTGGCAATAAATTACAAGCAGCGGTGGCAAATCGTGTACTGCGACGGTCTCCACGGCAGTGAGCGAGTGCTAATGTATAGCCACAAAGCTCTGCAAAATAGTCAAAGCCACCTTGGGTCGCTTTTTTGCCCATGACAACATCTTCAGGTGAAATGCCAACTTTAGCGTGATGGCGCGAACGGATGAGATAGTGCTTATTCTCGAAAATTGCCTCATCTAAGATCAGGTCTGGATTGCGCTGCATTCGTCGCTGGCTTCGCGCGGTTAAATGAGCAGGGTTCAACTGATTGACGGGGCAAAGGGATGCGAAGTGATGAAGAGGCGCGGCTTCACGCTGTTGCTTTACTTCTACAATATGACAATGGGAAAAACTCACTGAGGTATGGGGTTTTTGGGGGCCGACTAAAAAATAGAAGCGGTCGAGGTTTACCGAGCCGGTTCCGGCATCCTCGCGGCGCACGATATCAACCACCGAGTCATCCATAAAAGGCGCAAAGGCGTTGTAGAGTTCAGAATATTGTTTGTCGGTTAGTGGAGTGAATTTTGGGCTATTCGCGTTAAATGATAAAATATCATTGTTAAAAACTACCGCCCGAGCAAGGGCACTTTTTGTTGTAAAAGCGCTGCCGTTAGCACTTCTCAATACTGCTTTATCGTAAAGCTTGGCCAATTTTGTGGCTACTTTTTCAGGTCGCCAGTTAACCGCTTCGTTAATCACGCTTTCATCTTCGGTCACTCTGCGGCAGGTTTCGATGTAAGCGCTTAAAAAAGTATGTTGTGCATTAATCACGTCGTTTTTGCTAATGACGGGTTTCGTTGCGTCAACGTCGTTATCCACATAGACCCCACTTACAATACCTTCACAGTGTATTTGAGATAGAGCAAATGACGTGAGCAACCGGATTATGTCCCAGTGCGCTCTGCCAACGCAGGCATCGTCAAAATCATTGGGTGAAAAAATAACGGTATCACCGTGGGAGCCCTCTTCGGTAAGAAACCCAAAATTAGACAAGTGGCAATCGCCCACAATACTCGTTAGCGGTATGGCATTGAGGTTGTCTGGCAGGGATATGACCCCATTATACACGTCGGAGTAAAATAGCTGTGCAGTACCGCGGAAGAAAACAAAAGGGCTTGAAGCCATTTTTAGATGTTTTCCGATAGTCCTTGACGGTGTCGAACCATCAATTCTGGCAATGTTTTGGGCAAGTCGCGAGTTTCGCATTAGACTACTCCGGTGTTATATCGCGTTGTTTTTAATCATATTTGATAAGTTTTAATCGTTCGATTCAATAACTTGATTAGACGATTCACATTTACCAATTAGTGTTTTATAAATTAGCGCGCTATTCTTTGCATCAAGTTGAAGGGCACTTGAAGTTAGCGAAACAAAAATTGCAAAACCAAGTGGTCATAAAAAACGTAAAGATTACTCTCGTATGCTACTGGCTTACGAATCTAATTTTAAAACATTCTTTCTTAAACCATAACGGAGAATTTAAACATGGCAATGATCAATACTGCTATTAAGCCTTTTAAAGCAACAGCATTTAAAGATGGCGAATTTATTGACGTAAGTAATGAAGATATCAAAGGCAAATGGTCAGTATTCGTATTTTACCCAGCTGACTTTACATTTGTATGCCCAACTGAGCTTGGTGACATCGCTGATAAGTACGAAGAGCTACAGTCTCGTGGCGTAGAAGTATTCTCAGTATCTACTGACACTCACTTCACTCACAAAGCATGGCACGATTCTTCAGACACAATCAACAAGATCAAATTTGCAATGATTGGCGACCCAACGGGCGAAATCACACGCAACTTCGATTGCATGCGTGAAACAATGGGCCTAGCTGACCGTGCAACGTTTGTAGTAGACCCAGAAGGTATTGTACAAGCAATGGAAATCACGTCTGAAGGCATCGGCCGTGACGCAGACGACCTAGTACGTAAAATCAAAGCGGCTCAGTACGTAGCGAACAACCCAGGCGAAGTATGTCCAGCTAAATGGAAAGAAGGCGAAGCAACACTAGCACCTTCACTAGACCTAGTTGGTAAAATCTAAGCACTGACGCAACTAGTCGATAGGGAGTGAATTCTCGCTCCCTCTATTCAATTTTTTTTAACTTTCCAGTTTCCGCTTATAAGTTGACCATCAAAAATGGTTGGCGGGGATCGGCATGTCGAAAATAAGGCAGGACAACCGTGTTAACTAAAGAAATTTTACAAGCATTGAAGGGTTATACCGAGACAATGCAAAAAGACGTAACCTTTGTCGTACAGACCGGTGAACACAGCAAGCGTGAAGAGCTTGTTGGCTTTCTGTCCGACATTGCAGGTATAAGCGATAAACTTAGCGTTGAAGAACGCGACACAAACGGTGTACTTCGCAGCTCTGTAAGCTTTTTATTAGAAGCTGATGGCGAAGACACGGGGATCAGATTTTCAGGGATTCCGGGCGGTCATGAGTTTAACTCACTGATTCTAGCCATGCTGCATGCTTCAGGAACCGAATTAAAACTAGATGACAGCGTAGCGTCTATAGTAAAAGCAGTGAGCGAACCACTTAATTTCGAAGTGTTTATCAGCCTAAGCTGCCACAACTGCCCAGAAGTCGTTCAAGCGCTTAATCAGTTTGCGCTAATCAATCCGAACATTACGTCTGAGATGATAGACGGCGGTTTGTATCAGAACGTTATTGAAGAACGTGACATTCAGGGTGTACCAAGTGTTTACCTAAACGGCGAATTGTTTGCTAACGGTAAAGTAGATGCTGCTGTGCTTATTAATAAGCTGATTGAGCAGGATCCAAGTTTAAAAGACGCCAACAAAGGCGAGTCAATGCCGTTACAAGACGTAACTGTTATTGGCGGTGGTCCAGCTGGTGTGGCATCTGCTATCTACAGCGCTCGTAAAGGCTTAAAGGTATCGGTTATCGCAGAAACATTTGGCGGCCAAGTTAAAGATACTATGGGCATTGAGAATTTAATTTCGGTGTCGAAAACCACAGGCCCAGAGCTTGTAGGCAACTTGATGGAACACGTGCGCGACTATGACATTACTCTTAAAGAGCATGTGCGTGTTGATAACATCGAAAAAGGCAATATCAAAACGATTACGCTTTCTTCTGGCGAGCAAATTCGTACTCGTAGCCTTATTGTTGCTACCGGCGCTCGTTGGAGAGAACTAGGTGTGCCTGGTGAGAGAGAAAACGTAGGTAACGGCGTGGCATATTGCCCACACTGTGACGGTCCATTCTTTAAAGGTAAAGATGTTGCAGTCATTGGTGGCGGTAACTCAGGTATTGAGGCGGCCCTTGATTTAGCCGGTATTGTGAAATCGGTGACTGTTTTTGAATTCATGCCTGAATTAAAAGCAGACCAAGTACTGATTGATCAAGCAAACAAGCGTGACAACATTACCATTATCAAAAATGCGGCAACGCGTCAGATTTTAGCTGAAAATGGCAAAGTAAATGCTATCGAGTACCAAGATCGCAGTACCAACGAAGTACACACGAAAGAATTAGTCGGTGTGTTTGTTCAAATTGGATTGGTACCGAATAGCCAATTTATGAAGGATACTGTTGAGCTTACTCAATATGGCGAAGTTGTTATTGACGGTAAATGTCATACTTCTGAGCCTGGCATATTCGCTGCCGGTGACGTGACAACAGTGCCTTATAAGCAAATCGTAATATCGATGGGCGAGGGTGCTAAAGCGTCGCTAGCTGCTTTTGAATACTTGCTAAGTCATGAAGTAGCTGACACTGAAGAAACTAGTGAAAAAAATAGCGAAAAAGAAACAGAAGCTGCCTAATTAAACAGCGTCAGCAGATACCAAAAACCGGATAAGTTTACTTATCCGGTTTTTTTATGGGCGCAGATTTTTATGGTGAGGTCACAATATATAACTAAAAGGAAGATAACCGTGTAATGCTATTGCAAATGAGAGTGATTATTAATAACATCAAAGCGAATAGACTTTAGTATAAAAATAATCACCAGAGACGCACACATTATGAATAAACACATTATCGCTGTGGCAGTTTTATCCGCAGTGTCACACCTCTCTTTAGCCCATGCATCAGAAGCCCAAACAGAAGGGGAGCAAGCAGAGCGTTCAAAAGCGGGGCTTGCGCAATCAGAAGACTCTGTTACCGAGCCTTCTTCTTTTGTTGAAAAAGTAGAGGTTGTGGGAAAACGAAGCCCCTTTGGCGCTACAAAAACACAGACCCCTATTGTTGAACTTGCTCGCACTATCTCCATAGAAACAGCCCTGGATCTTAAGCAAAAGGGCGTGCTCAATTTGGCACAAAGTGCCACCTATATGGCAGGTGTTACTGGTGAATCTTATGGCTTTGCTACCCGCGTAGATTCAGTTTCTTCTCGTGGTTTGTCTATTCCTCGCTATCGCGACTCTATTCAAGAGCTCTTTGGCAATTACAATTCTACTCGCGCAGAAATTTATACAATGGAGCAGGTGGAATTGCTAAAAGGGCCTGCGTCAGTGCTATACGGACAAGGTTCGCCAGGAGGAATAATCAATTATGTATCTAAAACACCTCAGGCAGGCAAAGACAGCGAAGTGGTGCTTAGCTATGGCTCATTTAATCGCGCTCAAGTTTCTGCAGATATAAACGGTGCACTGTCTGAAGACGGTAAGTGGCTAGGTCGTGTCGTGGGTATATACCGAAATTCTGACTCCCAGGTAGATTATGTTACCGACGACACTCAAGTGCTTATGCCTTCTATTTCATATTTACCCAATGAAGACACAACGCTAACGTTAATGGGTCTTTTTCAAGACACCGACAGTGATACAGGTGCCCAATTCATTCCTGTTGAAGGTACCTTGTTGCTTCTAGCCGATGGAAGCTATTTGCCAGACCAAGATGTGTATGCAGGTGAGCCCGGCTTCAATAAATTTGATACTACTTCAAATCAGGTCACTTTGTTGGGCGAGCATATAATCGATGACAGTACGTCGGTATCGTTTACGGCATTGTGGCGTGAGGGGACTGCTGATTACCATCAAGCTTGGCCAACCTTTACTGGTACAAGCCGTTACGTAAATCAATTTGCCAATGCGGATATTGCGCCTACAGAGACCTTTGTACCACGGACATTTTATCAAGCTGACAATACCTTCGACCAACATGCCGTGGATGTCAGAGTCAGCAAATGGTTCACAACGGGAAGCGTTGAACATGAACTACTTATTGGCGGGCAATATCAACATGTAGACACCGATGCCAACAGTGCTTATTTTTTCGGGGGCGGTGCATTGCAAGGCGACTTTACTTATATGCTCGACCTCGCAAACCCGGTTTATACAGGGGCGCCAGAACAGTCAGTATTTGACGCAATCTACAACGATGCGCCATCTCAAGAGGTGGGCGATATTGGTGTGTATCTATCAGATCACATCTCTTATGATAATTGGCGTTTTACCTTAGGTTTACGCCACGATCGCGTAAACAACGACAACGGGACAACCGAGCAAGATGATTCAAAAACCTCATTTGCTGCCGGTGCGTTATATCGCTTCGAAAATGGTTTTTCACCTTATGTAAGCTTTGCTGAATCGTTTGAAACTGCAGTGGGCCTTGATGTAAACAATAATCAACTTGAGCCAGAGGAAGGGCGTCAGTATGAAGCGGGTATTAAGTATGAGTTATCGTCTATTCCCGGTTATGTGACGCTAGCTTATTACGATATTGAAGTATCAAACTTACCCAACCCCAACAACTTACCGGCTGAGTTTGGTCAGCAGCAAGGCGTGGCGGAGATAAGCGGTGTGGAAGTTGAGGGTGAACTCACCTTTGACAATATTAGCGTTCAATTTGCTGCCTCTTCAATGGATACAGAAGACCCCAATGGCTATGCATTTGCAGCACAGCCAGATAAGAATGGCTCTTTGTGGATTAACTATGCACCAGAATTTACAGCGGGATTGCGCATGGGCGCTGGGGTTAGGTATGTAGGCGAAACCGTGTCAGAAAACGCAAGTTTACGCTACGAAACGCCTAGCTATACGCTAGTTGATGCCATGCTAGCTTATCAGCTTAATAGAGACCTAGATTTACAGCTTAATATCAGAAATTTAGCTGATAAAGAATACCTAACGTCATGTCTCACCCGGGGCGATTGTTTTCCTGGCGTCAGACGCACCATTAATGCCTCTATTACCTATTCGTTTTAGGAGCTAGCATGTTGACGTTTGTAGCTGGAACGCTTTCCATTGCAACTGTAGCAACCTTATTTAAAAGCTGGCGCTCTCAAGCGTCAGCTTTTCTTATCATTGGGCTGTTACTGTTGGTACTTTCTTGTGTCTGCTGGTCGTATGCACAGGGCTGGGAGTTCGGTGTGCTTTACGCTTTATTAGCGCCCGGGCTGTTGGCTTGGTTATTTATTATGGCTAGTCAACGAATACTACCCGCACCTAAAAATACGCCATCACCAAAATCTCTCGACCTATCGCGTAGTACGTTGCTAATTAATGGCGCACACTTTATCAGCGTATTGTTCGTGCTGCTTGTCACCAGCGTGCTTATAAGTCTCGGTTTTTCTGCCTCAATGCCTTTTTCTACGGCGGGGCAGTTAGCCTTATCAGTCATTCTTCTTCCGCTGGTATGGGGGCTTTGTGCTTACCATTACCTAGCGTCGTCAAAGAAAAGACAGCCACTTATTACCTATGTAGTACTTGCGCTACTTGGTTTACTGGTTGTGCGCATAGCGCCTATTTGAAGCTAAATTATGAATAAAATTACTAAACAAAAAGCATTACATGCACACAGCTGGGTAGGGGTATTTCTTAGCGTTTTATTATACCTGGTGTGTCTGTCTGGCACTGTTGCCGTATTTCACTTGGAATTTGAGCGTTGGGAACAGCCTCATATAGAAGAAATGCCATCGGTTACGCCTGACGCTGTAAATAAAGCCATGAACCGCTTTTTAGACAAGCATCCAGAAGACACTAAGCATTTATACGCAGTCTTCCCCACATCTGATATTCCTCGACTTGTTGTTGAAAACGACAACGAAAGCTACTTTGCGACTCAAAAAGGCGAGTTGATTGAGAAAGAAAGTGTGTCGTTTACCGAGATGCTGGTGGATTTACACCTGTACCTACACCTACCAAAAAGTTGGGGAATGATTTTGGTGAGTGCGTTAGGTGCATTAATCTGTACATTGGTTATTACCGGAATTATTGCTCATAAACGAATCGCCAAAGATGCATTCGCGCTGCGCAAAGGGGGTAATCGACAGCAGCACAAAATTGACCTTCACAATCGCTTTGGCTTATGGGCATCGCCGTTTCATCTCATTATAGGGGTAACAGGCACGTATTTCGGTATGGCCGGTATCATTTTAGTAACAGTGGCTCAATTGAATTACAACGGTGATAGAGACGCAGTTGTAGAACAAGTTTTTACGCCCGACCCTGTAATAGCGCCCCAATCAGGTAAAGCAGATATAGCGAAGGCCTTCTCTCAAATGGATGTTCTCGCACCAGAAAAGTCGCCCATTTTTCTCACCGTGCATGAAGTGGGAACGCCGCAACAATTTATTGAAATATACGCCAAAGCGCCTCAAAAAATGATTTACGCAGAGGGCTACCGATTTGACTCGAATGGCGATTTTATTGGTGTTGCGGGTTATGAAAATGGCGAGTGGGGCAAGCAAGTTATTTGGTCTATGTATCGATTACACTTTGGTGATTTTGCAGGGCTAACGAGCAAGTGGCTGTATTTTGTGTTTGGCGTAATGTTAACTATTCTCTGTGTGTCAGGTATGGAGATTTGGCTATCGAAAAAAGCCTATCCGGTATTACCCACACGATTGTGGCACAGTGCTATCTGGGGCAGTATTAGTGCACTGTCGTTTACCGCAGTGGTTGATATGTATTACGAAGGGTCGTTAACAGCGGTTTTTTGGTGCTTTATTTTACTTAATACCCTTGCTGCAGCCGCGAGCGCGCGGTTCACTAAGTCAGTATGGCTGCTAATCTCAGCGCTAAGCGTGCTTTGCTTGTTGGTTGCTTATGGGGTTACTCACGGAAAAGCCAGTTTCACTGTGTCCTCC
Source organism: Alteromonas sp. LOR (assembly GCF_000753865.1). Classification (GTDB taxonomy): domain Bacteria; phylum Pseudomonadota; class Gammaproteobacteria; order Enterobacterales; family Alteromonadaceae; genus Alteromonas. The sequence goes on from NZ_JQFW01000057.1 coordinate 299,065, forward strand.
CTTCAGCTAAATATACCGTTGACGGGGTATGTAGTGTGGGCGTTTTATCGCTCTTTTCGGTTACGACATGTGCAAGCGTGAACCATAGCAATGAGTAGGGCTGATGATGGAGCAGTGCCTCAGCTTAAAAAATAACGGTAGAAACAAAAAAACAGTGCGTTAAGCACTGTTTTTTTCACAATCAGTAAACCCACATTCCTTGCACCGTGGTTTATAAACACCTAGGCACGGCTTTGGAACTTGCGTTCTTCAGTGTTTACTTTTATCCATTCACCAGTACTGATGTATTCAGGAACTTGCACCACAAGGCCAGTAGATAAAGTAGCTGGCTTGGTACGCGAGGTTGCTGAAGCGCCTTTGATTGACGGGTCAGTTTCAACCACTTCTAGCTCTACGCTCATCGGCAAGTCGAGGGCAACAGGCACATCACTCACAATTAACACCTGAATAGACTCAGTCTTTTCATTAATGAACAAGGCTTCATCAGCAATACTTTCTTTGTTTAGGTGATAAGGTGTGTAGTCTTCGTTATCTAGAAAAACAAATTCGTCGCCGTCCATGTATGAAAACATCACCGGGCGGCGCACTAAATCAGCCATTTCTAACATGTCTGAGTCTTTAAATGTTTCGTCGAATTTAGCGCCGCTAACGACATCGTACATACGCATACGATATATGCTTCCGCCAGCGCGGCCCTGAGGTACTGAACGATCAATATCTCTTACAATACACGTTTTTCCACCGTAAACGATGGTGTGATTTTTTTTGATTTCACTTGCCTTTGGCATGGTCTTACCCTGTTATTAATGGCTTTATCTACGCGTAGCCATGTTAAGTTTCCCTGCTATCTTCCGCTATTTTGCACGAATGAGGAAGTGGATTGTAGCTAAAGTTGTCGCTAAAAATGATGGTTCAAAGGAATTGGGGTTCATATTGTGGGCGATTTGTGGGCGATTTGTGGGCGATGCTGGTTAGGTGAGTCGCACCCATGCGGTTTTAATTACGCTTATTGCGTTTCCATGTGCCGCCGTAAATATAATCACTGCAATCAGATGCCTCTAGCTGGCACGTTTTACAGATAATATGCCACTCACCCTTATAACTAACGCGATACTGAACATCTGCTTCCACCTTGCAGTTGTCACATTGTCGTGGCGGCCTTTCTCTTGTCTTTTTTCCCACTTACGTTTTCCTATCTACACCTTCCAACTTACGTTTTCCTATCTACACCTTCCAACTTGTACTTTCCTACTCAGAAGCCCACTAACTTAATGGTTATCTATTTACGCTGACAAGCCCTAGATTTTCTTTGCCATAATAACGGCGATAGCCGAGCCTTTACCTACCATGTTACCCCATAATTTCATAGCATGCGTTGGGGGAGTAGTCATTGCATTGTACGCTTCGTCTCTGTGACTTTGCTCGTCTGACTGGCACTGTCTAAATTTTTCTAAAACATCAAAGGGCGTAGTTTCAAGGTTCTCAAGCAGACAGCACTGTTCTTCGTAGTGCTCATCAACGAAATATTCAACGCAATAGATGGTATAAAAAAACCAGTTGCGCCCCAAAATTCTCGGAAGAAAACCTGTCATAAACCCCGCTACCATCCACAGTAACAGCATATAGCTGCCTCTAAACGGGGGCATGTGGTTTTCAAATATATCGAGATGATTCTTTTCAGTGGCCAGATGCTCAGAAGCAAACGAAGACACGCCATCTTCTGTCTTTTGCTTTTCCTTTTCTTTTCGACTCTGTGCTTGCGGGCTTAACTTAGCCCAAAGGCCTGCCACTATGCTCACTAAGAAATCGGCGGTAAGGGCGCCGCGGTAAATCCAAACTGCTCCGGTCTCGCCGGCGTGACTAGCTCGTAACTCTTTGTCTACCAGACTTATCGAGTTGTCGGTCATCGCTTTGCTTATTATCGACATCACTTTTCCTCGTTAATAGGGAGCCAATAACCAATAAAAAGCCACGCACAGCGCTACCAGCTGTACCGTATTAATTAACACGGTGAGGCGGTGGTATATTTGGAATTTCTTTTCCTGTTGGTTATCGGTGGCGTGATTTGCCAGTGGCATAAGTATTTGACGGCTAATAATGAAGCCGAGTGTGACAGGCGCTATCAGCCAGGCCACTTGCCAATGGCTGCTTATAATTGCAGAAGCGGTAGCAAGTAAACTCAGTGCGCCAAAATACAAATAGTAAAAGGGAAAAAAGGTGCGAATAAAAGGCCGGGCAACTTCGCTTGGGAGTTTTATAAAAATTAATGGCGCAAATAGAGCTTGGAAAGTCACCATGCCGCCAACGATAACTACAAGACACCCGCACAATAGAAGAAACATAAACACAGCACTCGTAATAAATGAATAGTTAATACCGCTGTGGCTACAGTAAAAGATTGATACTTAACGAATTGTAATTTTTAAGAAAGGGCGAGGCATAAAATTAGATGCATACGCTAGACATTTAACCATTTGGTTTGCCGAAAAAGGGCAGGGTCGCTGACAAAGTGACTAGCAAAGGAAAGCGTGGGCCAGCATCATATGCCCTAGGAAACATGATTTAGTAAAGTACGACTTAGCAAAACATGATTCAGTACAGCATGACTTAATATAACTAAAATAAAGAGTCTATTTTTAAATACAGTTGGTATGTTAATTTAATTGATATGAAACAACATGAGATTGCACCGTGGGCACTGCCATTTTTCGTTTCCTTTTTCGCTTCCTTCTAATAACGTTTTTTCTTCTTTGTATCTGCGCGGCCTATTTCTCTTTTTGGCCTGTACCCATTTCACCCGCATCTTGGCAAGCGCCAAAAGATAATGGCCTGGTTGGAAGCTACAAGCAGAATGAAAAATTAAAGGCGCTTCGACATATATCAATGGCTGATGATTATGGCCCCGAGGACCTTGCAGTGAGTGCAAGCGGCGTCATCGCTGTATCGAGTCATTCTGGAAATATTCTTAGAAAGCGCCCCAGTGATACCCAGTTTGAGGTTTGGGTTAACACAGGAGGTCGTCCTCTTGGGGTAGAGTACGATAGCGACGACAATCTATTCGTTGCTGATGCACACCTAGGCCTACTTAAAATTGATGTCGCTGGCACAGTTAGCGTATTAGTCGATAAAGTTGAGGATGGTGGCAAAGATACTGCAGTTGTTTTCGCCGACGATGTTGATATTGCCGATAATGGAATGGTCTACTTTACTGATGCGACATCCAAATTTGCTGCTCAAGATTACGGCGGAACGCTGAAGGCCAGTATGCTTGAGATAATGGAGCACAGGGGGAACGGGAGGCTTATCGAATATAACCCCGTTACTGGGGCTTCAACTGTGATAATGGATGCTCTTATTTTTGCCAATGGAGTCGCAATAAGTAACAACGGCGATAGCGTGCTTGTAAATGAAACGGGAAAATACCGTGTATTACGCTATTGGCTAAAAGGTGTTAATAGAGGCAGGGTGACTGTGTTTATGGATAACCTACCAGGGTTTCCAGATAATATTAGTACCACCAAGGAAGGGGATTACTGGCTAGGCTTTGCCGCACCGCGCAACAGCATGATTGATAAACTGTCCGCCAGCCCTTTTTTACGAAAGGCCATAATGCGCTTGCCCGCTACGCTAAGTCCACGTGCAGAGGCCCTCGGGCACGTCATAAAAGTGAGCTCAACAGGTGAGGTACTACAAAGCCTTCAATCTGCCGACGGGGGCTATGCGTTTACCACCGGTGCACTTCAAACGGCGGACGGGCTTTATATCTCAAGTTTAACAGAGCCTTCCATAGGTTTTATCCCTAGTGCAGAACTGCCATTTAAAGTCAGTGATTAACTCATTTTAAACGAGCAATCTTCTAACAATGTTTCAGTAATATTCTCGCTGTACTCTAATTTTGTCATTAGCGTTTGTTTACAAAATTTTAAAGTAGATAAATGTTAAATTGCGGATGTGTGTGGCAATATCAACATTGAGTTTATTTTTTGATCAGTGAACTGTGGACAGAGCAACGTCTATGCAAAAAGCAAGGTTTACGCAGAGAGTAAGGTTTCCGCAAAAAGCAAGTTTTACTCCACTGGTTGCTACAAGGAATATTTGTATGAAGGTAAGCAATTTTTCATCACTAAGAGAGCTCACGATAGCCGCTCTTGTGATTTCATCTGTCACTGCGTGCGGTGGTAGTGGTTCTTCTAACACCACACCTGAGTCGAGCGTCACTCCTCCACCTCCTGTGTCAGAAACGCCAAGTGAACCCGACTGGCAGGCAGGCGTTTACGAACCGGAATCAAATTTTATTAACCAGTGTGAATCGCCAAGAAGCGGTATCGATCCGTTTTCAGGTAATCCCTATCCTGATGACGCTGGCACTGCAATGGATGAAAAGCTGTGGATGCGATCATGGACCAACGACACATACCTATGGTATGACGAAGTTGACGACAACGACCCGGCCAACTTTACAATCGCTGATTACTTTGCACAGCTCAGAACCACTGAGCTCACGCCTAGCGGTACACCGAAAGACAATTTTCATTTCTCCCGCGCTACTGAGGAGTACAATACGTTAACGCAAACCGGGGTGTCATCTGGCTACGGTGTTGAGTGGGAATTTGTCAGTTTGACTGCGCCTAGAGAGCTCATTGTGCAGTATACGGAGCCTAATTCGCCTGCAGAGACTGCGGGTATTCCCCGTGGTGCGTCGCTGAAAACCATCGACGGCGTAGATTTTGTTAATGCTAATACTCAGGCTGAGGTGGATGTGATTAACGCGGGGCTGTTTCCGAGTGAAAGTGGCACCACCACCAATCTGACTTTTGAGCTTGTAGACGGTAGCGAGTTATCAGTGAGCGTTACCTCTGCTGACATAGAAGTATCGCCAGTTCAAAACGTCACTGTGCTTGAGACCAGTGCGGGTAAAATGGGGTATTTTCAATTCAACACTTTTATTCGTACGGCGCAAGAGCCGCTGGTAAGCGCATTTGATCAATTTGTGAATGACAACGTTACCGAGCTTGTGATCGACCTTCGATATAACGGTGGTGGATTACTTGCTTTAGCGTCTCAGGTTTCTTACATGGTGGCGGGACCAAATCAAACCGACGGCGCTATTTTTGAGACATTACAGTTTAACGATAAATATCCAACAAGAAACCCGGTAACCGGCTCTACAATTAGCCCTACGCCATTTTACTCAACAGAGATAGATTACAATGCGGGTGTGCTCACTAATACGCTACTCCCTAATTTATCGTTAACGACGGTATACGTCATTACGACAGGTTCTACCTGTTCTGCCAGTGAAGCGGTGATTAACTCATTGCGCGGTGTGGATGTAGAAGTGGTACAGATAGGTACACCCACGTGCGGAAAGCCTTATGGGTTTTATCCAACAGATAACTGCGGAACCACCTATTTCACTATTCAATTCCAAGGTGTGAATAACAAAGGGTTTGGTGACTTCGCCGATGGCTTTATTCCTAGCTCAACGCCCAACTTTGACTTTGAGTTACCAGGTTGCGATGTGCAAGATGACTTCACAAAACCACTTGGCGATGCCAGTGAAGGTATGCTGTCAGCGGCAATACAATATGCAGAATCTGGCGCATGCCCAGTAAGTACTGCATCTTCAATATCTGGGTTACAACCTAAAGCGCCATCTGACAGCCAAGCAAGTGGTCAATCTAATGCGAGCGAGTCGTCCCTAGCAATTAAGCCACCTCATACCCAGCGAGATGAGTTGATACTGCATAATAAAATTAACGAGCCTATTCTTCGAGGCGACAACTAATGGTGTGCTTAAAGCGCAGAGAAAAACACAAAGCAAAACGCCTGTTAGCTTGTGTGTTGACGCTTGTTTTGACAGCGACAGTAGGGTGCACTTCCACAAAAGCCGATTCACCTGAAATGGCCTTACTCGCGACATCATCTCAAAGTGTGGCGACCTCAGGGACTGACAGCGTGGCTGTTATCGAAACGGCGATTGGTCAGTGGTTTGGCGGCATGGATATCACCCTAGCAGATACTGCGTTTACTGCGTCGTCTACCTTAAGTATTGAGCGCAAAGGCGCAATGGATAAGCGAAGTTTGCCTATTGACGGCAGACACAGTAATCCTGCGTTTGTGTTTACGTTGCTAAAACGCGGTGATGAATGCTTTATTCGTAACGAACAGAACAATGAAGAGATGCTGCTTGACGGAGTTGATTGTGTGGCAGTGAAGCGATAGTTCATATGTATTAGTTGTGAATTGCGGTATACACATTCTTAAAGACAAAAAGGGCCTTTTAGTTATTAAAAGGCCCTTTTTTAGTTTTTTAAAGCTTGTGTTTAACACTGCTTTTTTATTGCGCTATCTTTTGCTTATTTATACTGCGCTTATTTAGACCGCTGGGCTTTAGGTCTGTTTGACTTGTTGCCAACGTTGACGGCTTGGTTGCCGCTAAATCCGCCTTTGCCTCCGTTCCTATTTGAACCAGAGCTTTGCTCCTGACGGCCTCCTGATTTGGTGTTCTGGGTATTGCCTTTACCACCGGTCTTGCCATTGCTTTTACGCTGAAATGACGGAGGTAAGCCGGTGTGCTTGGTCAACGCTCGCTCACCTTTGCGCCCACGTTGCGCTTTTTGACGCTTTTCATCGGCAGTTTCAGGTGGCACTAAGTGCTGAGGACCACGACCAATAAGATCTTCTCTGCCCATATTGACCAACGCTTTACGAATTTGCGCAAAGTTTTTAGGATCGTGATAACGCAGCATCGCCTTGTGCAGACGGCGATGAATTTCACCTTTTGCTGATGGTACTTCTTCACTGTCCTTCGTGACTTTACGAAGAGAATTTACCTCTGTGTGGTACATGGTGGTTGCTGTAGCCATGGGCGAGGGGTAAAAGTTTTGCACTTGATCTAGCTTAAACTTATTTTCTTTAAGCCATATAGCAAGACTAAGCATGTCTTCATCAGTAGTACCTGGATGAGAGGCAATGAAATACGGAATTAAGTACTGCTTTTTGCCTGCTTCTTCAGAATACTTGTCAAACAGCTCTTTAAAGCGATCGTAGGTGCCCATACCAGGCTTCATCATTTTCGAAAGCGGGCCATCTTCTGTGTGTTCAGGGGCAATTTTTAAATAGCCACCCACATGATGTAAGGCCAGCTCCTTAACATATTCAGGATCTTCAATGGCTAAGTCGTAACGAACGCCGGAAGCAATAAGAATTTTCTTTATTCCCGGTAAGTTACGCGCACGACGATAAAGGTCTATCGTCGGCTTATGATCGGTGTCCATGTGGGCACAAATACTGGGGTATACACAAGAAGGGCGACGACAGGTTGCTTCCGCTTTAGGGCTTTTACATCGCAAGCGATACATGTTGGCCGTAGGGCCGCCCAAATCAGAAATAACACCAGTGAAGCCGGGTACGGTATCGCGAATTTGCTCTATCTCTCTAATAATAGAATCTTCAGAGCGGCTTTGAATAATTCGGCCTTCATGCTCAGTAATAGAGCAGAACGTACAGCCACCGTAACAGCCTCGCATAATATTGATGCTGAAGCGGATCATGTCGTAGGCTGGAATTTTCGCATCGCCATAAACCGGGTGAGGTATGCGCTGATAGGGCAAATCAAACACAGCATCCATTTCTTCAGTTTCAAGAGGCATCGCTGGAGGGTTTATCCAAATATGTCGGTCACCGTGGCGCTGCATAAGTGCTCGTGCGCAGCCTGGGTTCGTTTCTTGATGCAAAATTCGCGATGTGTGTGCGTAAAGCGTTTTATTATCTTTAACCGTCTCGTAAGCAGGAAGCTTAACGTACACATTTTCCCAAGGCTTACGCTTTTCTTTCTCTTTTTGAGGTGGCTGAATAACAATGGGAGCAGCGTCGGGTGCTTCGCTACTTTTGCTATTTTTTTCCTCAGAATCACATTCCGGCTCCATAATATAAGGGCTTGGAATAGGATCTATTTTGCCAGGACGGTCAAGGGATGTGGAATCTACACCTTGCCACTCGGGCAACGCCTCTTTCACAATAATCGCGGTGCCGCGAATATCGCGCATGTCCGCAATATTTTCACCCGCGGCTAAACGGTGCGTAACTTCAACCAATGGACGCTCTGCATTTCCAAAGAAAAGCATATCGGCTTTTGAATCGAATAATACCGAACGGCGGACTTTCTCGCTCCAGTAGTCATAATGGGCGATACGGCGAAGGCTTGCTTCAATACCGCCAGCAATAACGGGTATGCCCTTAAAGGCCTCACGACAACGCTGTGCATACACCGTCACCGCTCTATCTGGACGCTTACCACCTACGTTGCCGGGAGTATAAGCATCGTCATGACGCAGCTTTTTGTCTGACGTGTAGCGGTTAATCATGGAGTCCATGTTGCCGGCAGTCACACCAAAATAAAGGTTTGGCTTGCCAAGCTTCATAAAGTCGTCTTTGCTCTTCCAATCTGGTTGAGCAATGATGCCTACGCGAAAGCCATGAGCTTCTAGTACGCGACCTATTACCGCCATACCAAAACTTGGGTGGTCTACATAGGCGTCGCCAGTCACCAAAATAACATCGCAGCTATCCCAACCTAATGCATCCATCTCCTCCTTTGACATAGGAAGAAACGGCGCTGTGCCGAGGCAGTGGGGCCAATATTTAGGGTAAGAAAACAGACTGCGGTCGGCTTTAATGGTGGCTTGCATAATGATCACATATAAAAAAACAGAGTTTGCCTGAAAAGCTTGGGCGTGTTGGCGCTAGGCAAATTTTCAGAAATGAGGCGCGATTATAGCAGTGTTGCTGCGGTGGGGGTATAGCGCTGTCATTAAATAAGCGCCCTTTGTATACTTAAGGGAATGTGAATAATAAAAATGAAGATACCGCTATGGCTTACTGGTTGTTTAAAACTGAACCCGACGCTTTTTCTATTGATGATTTAGCACAACGGCCGAACCAAACTGAACCCTGGGATGGCGTGAGAAACTATCAGGCGAGAAACTTTCTTCGCGACAGTATAAAGCTAGGCGACTTAGTATTTATTTATCACTCGAGTTGCAAAACGGTGGGTATCGCGGGAGTGGCCGAAGTTGTGAAAGCAGGCTATCCAGATGTTAGTCAATTTAACCCCGAGTCCAATTATTACGATATCAAAGCAACCACTGACAAGCCTAGGTGGTACTGCGTAGACGTAAAACACGTAGAGTCGTTTAACCGTGTGCTTCCTCTTTCTGAAATAAAAGCGATGCCAAATATTACCGAAATACCATTGGTAACCAAAGGCGGGCGTTTATCGGTGATGCCGGTAACAGAAAATGAATGGCAGCAGCTATATGCTGCTGCCAAGTAGCGCGTTAGCCCGTCTATTTAGCTCAGCATGCTAGCCCCGCATTTGTCTTAGTGGGCTAGCTTACTGTGTTGGCGCTTCAGTGTTTAAGGCTACTTTTTAGAAAGAGTAAATTTAGTGTCTGCTTCGCGAAGAATATACAGTGCAAAGCACGCGCCCCACATTGGCCAAGCGGCAAAAAAGAGCAAATGACTGAACGCGTCAATGTATTGAGGGAATGACGACAGCGTTGAGCCACCGTGAAGTAAGAAGATAAGCCCATAGGTATATCGCTTAGCCACGCCGCCAAGAAAAGCAAAAACAAGCGCAAGCTGAAATAGGCCCATAATGTATACTGCCATTTCTGGCACACCGCCAATACCGTAGAATTTTTCAAAAATAGCCATGCCGTGGGCAGGGTTTACAAATTTATCGAGTGTCCACACGAACATCACGATGAACACAGTGACGCGCAGTGCCAGTAACGCCCAAGGTAGTCGAGTAGTAATAACATCTGATTGCGCAGAAAGGTGTGAATGTGTAGCTGATTGACCCATAAAGGTCTCCAATTGGTTATGAGATAAATGTGGTTAATAAAGAACGGGGTCGAGAACAAAAAATTTCAAAAAATAAAAAATGCGCTGAAATTTTTTTAATAACGTATCGGTCTTGTCACATAATATTAAAAAACGGAAACATACATGAATAACCTAGTAGGCCTCGCCATCAGTACCTTGGCTCTTGCAGTTAGCCAAGGCGTGCAAGCACAACAAACCCAAGAACGGGATATTGAAGTTGTCGAAGTGAAAGGAAATGCGTCTTCACTTGGCAATTTAAATCCGGGTGACAATCAGTTAAAAGGTATCTTTGGCGCCGGAATGTCGGCGGCAGAAACACCCCGTTCAGTAACATCCTTGTCTAGCGAGGCACTAGAAGCATTCAACATTAATGATTTACACGACATTGTCAAAGCTGCTCCTAATGCCTATGCATCAAGTGGTTTTGGTACACCAAGCTTACCAAGCATAAGAGGCCAGCTAGGTGAATTGTTCCAAGACGGTATTCGTCGCCAGGCCGGTAACAATGGTTTCGGACTGCCGCTGTCTTTCAATGGCGTAGAACAAGTCGACGTGGTTAAAGGCCCGTCTCCTGTATTATTTGGTAGTACACAGCGAAACGGCGGGTTTGTTAATTTGCAAACTAAAGCCGCCTCAACGCAAGGAACGCAAGGTAAGGTGACACTTCGCGCAGGCCGTTGGGAGCAATACTCTGGACAGGTCGATGTCAATACGGCTATTGAAGAGGGCAAAAGCGGCTTTCGCATAAGCGCAGAATACCTCGATCACGGCAGCTTTTACGATTTTGCAGAGCGAGACAGCGTTAATCTCTTCGCTGCCTATCGCTACACCCCAAGTGATGCACTAACTTGGGATATTAGTGCTGAATACTATGATACCGATTATCCGGACAACGCGGGTATTAACAGACCCACTCAATCGTTAATCGATGATGGCTTGTACATTACCGGTCAGGGCGTTCAGCCTAACGGCAGCACGGTACCCGGTGCGGGCGCAATAATTTCACCCACCGGTGAGGTAGTTATTCCACGTAATCGTGTATTTACCAACCCTGATGATATTAACGGTGCAACCACCACCGTGGTGCGCAGCAGCATCGACTATCAATACGCTGACAACATCACTATTCGCAACTTATCGTATTATCAATATTTAGAGCGCGAGGAAGTGGCGCAAAACAGCTTTGTCGAAATAATCGATGGTGCTGATACCTTCGAAAATAGAACTGAGGTTGATTATCAGTGGTCTGACTCGCAAACCACAACGGTTGGATTATCAATTCGCTATAACGATGTGTTGGGCTACAGCCAATTTACCACTGAAGCCGATAACCCTATCGACTTAACAGGCCCGCTTTCAAACCGCGTAATTCCCCTTACTGATGCACAAAAAGCCCGTTTAGTGCAGTTGCGCCCAGGCGTATTTGTCTCGCCTGGTGCCCAATACGACCTAGACGGTGACGGGGCTGGCGATTTCAATTTATCTGACACCACAGACTCTACCACGTGGCAAACCGGCGTAGCGGTGCAGCAGCAATCAAAGTGGACCGATAAATTAACCACTATTGCCGGTGTGCGAATTGATTACTACGATGTTGAGGCGCGAGATCCATTATCGCCAGAGGGCGTTGAAGCAGCCTCTGATACCTACAGCGATACCTTAAGTAGCTATCAGCTAAGTGCGGTTTACAAGCTTACCAACGCGATAAATCTTTACGCTGCATTTTCCGAAAACGATGCCACCTCAAATAGCATGGGAGGTGGTACGGTACTGGGCGGAAATAACGAGATTAATCCGCTGAATTTCGCCACTGAAAATACGCTGTATGAAGTGGGTGTAAAATATTCACCTAGCAGCGAATGGTATGCAGAGGCATCGGTGTTTGACCAAACCCGTAGTTTGCGTAACCGCGATGGCAGCAATAGCGGCGTTAAAACCCAAGGTGCAGAGTTTCAGGTGTTTTACCAACACAATGATGTGTGGGTGAACGCAGCGTATAGTTACTTAGACGCGCGCTTTGATGACTCAGCAGCCTTTCAAGGCACGTCACAAGTGATTGATGCCTTCGATAACAGTCGCCCCGATATTGTTAACGGTACAGGCGTTGGCTCACCATCGTTTACGGCGTTTGCCCCTTCGGATAGTCGAGTGCAGGGCATACCTCGTCAAATGGTGTCATTGAATACAGGCTGGCAGTTAACCGATGACTTCGCAGTAGGCGCAAGCGCTCTTTACACCAAGTCGTTCCCATTAGATTTCTTGCAAACGGTAAACATTCGCGACCAGTATTCCCTTGACTTAAATGCGGACTATCGCATTAATGAACAATTACGTGTTCGTGCAGACGTTATAAATGTCACTGATCAGGACAACTGGCAACCACTGTTTGAAGGCGGTTTTTTTGGTGCAACCCTTGTTATGCCTAATGTACCTCGTCATGTTCAGTTAACTATGCAGTATGCGTTTTAAGCGCACTTAAGGAATAAAAATGTTTAAGAAAATCGCGTTGCTTGCCGTCATTGCAGCTGCTGTCGTTGGGTTTTTCTATTTTGACCTAAACACGTATTTGACGCTAGAGGGAATGAAAGGCTCGCTAGATACGTTCAAAACTCAAATATCTGAAAACCCGGTGTTAAGCGTCGCGATTTTCTTTGCGATTTACGTAGCGGTAACGGCGCTGTCGTTACCCGGAGCGGCTATTCTTACGTTAGCCGCTGGCGCGCTATTTGGCTTGTTCCAAGGACTAATTATTGTGTCCTTTGCGTCTAGTTTAGGCGCAACACTGGCCTTTTTAGTTGCCCGGTTCATTTTGCGAGATACGGTACGTAATAAGTTTAAAGAGAAGCTGAAGAAAATTGATGAGGGCGTTGAAAAGCAAGGGCCATTCTATTTATTTACCCTTAGGTTAGTGCCGGTATTTCCATTCTTTTTAATCAATTTATTGATGGGCTTAACGTCTATCAAAACCTGGACATTTTACTGGGTAAGCCAAGTAGGCATGCTTGCCGGTACGGTTGTTTACGTTAATGCAGGTACCCAGTTAGCGCAGATTGATAGCCTCTCGGGCATTTTATCCCCTGAGCTACTTTTTTCCTTCGTTTTACTGGGTATATTTCCTTGGATTGCGAAAGGGATTGTGGCCATTGTTAACCGTCGTCGCGTTTACAAAGGTTATACCAAGCCCAAAACCTTCGACAGAAACTTAGTGGTTATCGGTGCAGGCGCGGGTGGTCTTGTGACTAGCTACATTGCTGCAGCGGTTAAAGCGAAAGTAACGCTTATCGAAGCAGGCGAGATGGGTGGAGATTGTCTTAACTATGGCTGTGTGCCAAGTAAAGCAATTATAAAAACGGCCAAAGTCGCTAATCAAATGCGCCATGCCGATGATTACGGGCTAAACCCAGTTTCACCGACTATGTCGTTTAAAAAGGTAATGAAAAGGGTGCATGAAGTTATCGCAACCATCGCCCCTAACGACAGTGTAGAGCGCTACACAGAGCTAGGTGTGGATGTGGTAAAAGGCTATGCGACCATCATCGACCCATGGACCGTAGAAATTAAAACCAATGAAGGCGAAGTAAAGCGCCTAACCACCAAAAATATTGTTGTTGCTACTGGCGCTAGCCCGTTTATTCCAGAGCTTCCAGGTATCGAGGAAAGCGGATACGTTACTTCAGACACCCTTTGGACTAAATTTGCCGAATTAGACGATGCACCTAAGCGATTAATCGTGCTGGGCGGCGGACCTATTGGTTGCGAACTAGCGCAGGCCTTCGCCCGATTGGGCAGTGAGGTTACTCAGGTAGAGCGTGCGCCGCGTTTAATGGGGCGTGAAGATACTGATGTGGCCGACTATGTGGAATCGGTGCTCACAGAGAGCAACGTTAACGTATTAACACAGCATGATGCATTGCGATTTGAAACCCGTGGTGATGACAAAGTGTTGGTGGTTGCTAAAGATGGCAATGAAATCGACGTTGCCTATGACGAAATTATTATTGCAGTAGGGCGTAAAGCGCGCCTCAATGGCTTTGGCCTTGAGAAGCTGGGTATTCAGTTTGACAGAACGATTGAAACCGATGAGTACCTGCAAACACTCATGCCGAACATCTATGCTGCGGGGGATGTAGTGGGGCCGTATCAATTTACCCATGTTGCAGCACACCAAGCTTGGTTTGCAGCGGTAAATGCGTTATTTGGAACGTTTAAAAAATTCAAAGTGGATTACAGCGTTATTCCTTGGACAACGTTCATCGACCCTGAAGTGGCGAGAGTTGGTTTAAGTGAACGAGACGCTGTGGAGCAAGACATTGACGTAGAAGTGACGCGATACGAGTTTGCGGAACTAGACAGAGCGGTGACAGAAAGCGCCCGCAAAGGATTTATTAAGGTACTTACACCGCCTGGCAAAGACAAAATTTTGGGTGTAACTGTGGTGTCTGAACACGCTGGAGACTTACTGGCAGAGTTTGTTATCGCCATGAAGCACGGATTGGGGCTAAACAAAATTTTAGGCACCATTCATACCTATCCAACGTGGGCGGAAGGCGCTAAGTACGCTGCCGGTAATTGGAAGCGCGCGAATCAACCTGAAAAGCTATTAAGCTTTGTTGAGAAGTTTCACACATGGCGCAGGGGCTAATCATGCAATTGAGTAACGTGAAGTTCGGTATATTTTCACCTACCGCTGAGAGTGGCTTTTGTTCCAGTGCACCTAATCTAGCATTTAAACTAGTACCTAAATTAACAACTAGAAGGGCACCTAAAAAAATACGTGAAAATGCACTGATGAAAATGCTCAAGAGAATAAGCACGGGCGCAGCAATAGGCTGCGCGTTATCCATGCTTTCGCTAAACGCGTTCGCAGACAGCAAATTACATGAGAAATACAGCGCACTACTCGATAAACATGTGGTGACTATCGACGGTGGAGCCAGTACTCAAGTTGACTATAAAGGTTTTAAGCGTGATCAAAGCCAATTAAGCAGTTACCTTGACCAACTCGCCGCAGTGCCGCCGCGTACTTTCGACTCGTGGGATCAAAATACACAGCTAGCATTTCTTATTAATGCATATAACGCCTATACCATCGATTTAATTCTTACCGAATATCCTGAACTTGAATCTATTCGAGACTTAGGCAGCTTTTTTTCCTCTCCTTGGGACAAAGAGATAGCCCCGCTTCTCGGTAAATCCCGCTCCCTTGACGATATAGAGCACAATTTAATAAGAGGGGACAATAAATACAGCGAGCCACGTATTCACTTTGCGGTTAACTGTGCAAGCGTTGGCTGCCCTGCGTTGCGAGAAGAGGCCTATGTGGGCGAGCGATTAGACGCTCAGCTCGATATGCAAACTAAGCGTTTTTTAAGCGATAATTCCCGCAACAAGATAGAAAACGAGACACTCTATTTATCAAAAATTTTCTCATGGTATGAGGGCGATTTTGAAAAAAACTGGAAGAACACTCAGTCGGTGTCTGAGTTTATCCTTTTATATAAAGACGCGATGGCGCTAAGCAGTGCTCAAGTTGATTTAATTGAAAGTGGTAAAGCTGATGTTGATTACCTAGAATACGATTGGTCGCTGAACGACACAAAAGCGGCAGTGAAAAATTAGTCATAATGAGAAGTACGTGCTTTTTTTTACCTGTGAGCATCGCAAAAAACACTTGCGATGCAATCATAGTTTTCGTCCGGCTAGCATGCCTAACAATGCTTGTTATCGCAGGTAGTGCTTATGCCGAGCCGTCTGTAGATGGTAATGACATTGCTATTCCTGGTCCAGGTGCTAATCCCAATACTTATGCGAACACTAGTCCCAAGACTAGTCCCAAAACTGATCCCAACCCCGTTGTGCGACTTCACGCATGGGGCGGCAGTGCGCAGGTAAATAGTTACCTTAAGTGGGTTGCCGATAGGGTTGAGCGCAAACACGGCATTACGTTAAAGCATGTGAAGCTTGCCGATACCAGCGACGCGGTTTCAAGAGTATTAGCAGAAAAAGCTGCGGGTAATTTAAATAATGGCAGTGTCGATCTTATTTGGATCAATGGTGAAAACTTCGCCGCTATGAAAAAGAATGCGTTGCTGGCAACGGGATGGGTAACTGATATTGCAAACTTTGCGTTAACAAACCCAAGTAATAACTCAGCAATGGTGACAGACTTTGGTGAGCCAACGCTGGGAATGGAAGCGCCGTGGGGTAAAGCATCTATGGTGTTTTACTACCGTAAAGCGCACTTTGATTCATTCAATGAGCCAGTACCCCAGACTCTTCAGGCCCTTTTGCAGTTCAGTCAACAGCAGCCTGGTCGGTTTACCTATCCAGTGGTAACTGACTATTTAGGTATAAGCTTTATCAAGTACGCTGCTATTGCCCTCAATTCGTCAAACCAATCGCTATTTTATAGCCCCGTTACCCAAAAATCCCTAGAGAAGATTACTCCCTCGTTATGGGCGTACCTTGATGCGCTGCATCCCACAATGTGGCGTAATGGCGAATACATGGTACGACAAGCATCTCAGCTACAGCGATTAATTGGAAACGGTGAGCTTTCGTTGGCCTTTTCGTTTACCGCTGCAGAAATACCAAGTGCGGTAGAGCGGTTTGATTTACCGCGGGATGTACGTACTTTTGCAATGTCAGACGGTAGTTTGGCAAATGTCCATTTTATTGGGCTTACGTTTAATTCGCCTAATCAAGCGGCGGCAAAGACGGTAGTCAATTTTCTATTGTCCCCCGAGGCCCAGGCAAAAAAACAACGTTTACAGGTATGGGGAGACGACACCGTACTAGATACTAGCGTGTTATCCGCATCGCAAAAAAGCATGTTTGAAACCCAGCAGTCTCATCCTTCAGCACTTGATAAGTCTCAGTCAACGCCCTTGTATGCAGAGCCTCACGCAAGCTGGACCGATGCACTGAGACAGGCCTGGGAAGAGCGATACGGGGCGAGATACTGATGTCTAATTTCAATTCTCAATCTAAGCCTCAATCTAAGCCTCAATCTAAGAATAGAAACCGAAGCTTTGGGCAAGGCCATTTTAATCGCATTACCGTTTGGGCGAAGTGGTTATTACTTTGCTTACTGATTATTCCCGTGGTGGCTGGCGTTGTTGGGGTTTTCTTGCCTGCCATGGGTTACTTTCCGGCCATTGGCGCGGAGCAATTTGATTTTCGCGTTTTCGCCGCATTATTCGATGTGGCAGGCATTCACAGAATGATGTGGCTTTCGCTTTTCACCGGCGTAGTGGCGACAGTTATTGCAGCGCTGTTTGCGTTTGTGTTGCTGTCTGTATTTTATCGCTCGCAAATGCTCTCTAGATTACAGATAGTGTTAAGCCCCTTTTTGGTGCTGCCACACGCCGGTGCAGCAATAGCACTCGTATTCTTACTGAGCCCATCGGGGTTCTTTGCCCGGCTTTTTACGTTTGATAGCAGCGCCATTGCCTCTACAAATGAAGGTGTTTTCCTTTTCGATAGTTACGGCATCAGCATTATATTAGCGTTAGTGTTAAAAGAAATTCCGTTCATTCTTCTTATGGCAATAAGTGTGATGTCACAGCCGCTGATACAGGAGAAAATCAACGGTTACTTCAAAGCAGGTACCGCTCTTGGATACTCACCTATCGCTATTTTCTTCAAATTAGTGCTGCCCGTAGTGTTTCCACAAATACGACTGCCCCTTTTAGCTGTACTGGTTTTTGCGGTTTCAAACGTAGAGATTCCGCTCATACTTGGGCCCAATGATCCAAGTACCCTAGCCGTAGCGATACTGCATTGGTTTAATCATATTGACTTATCTATGCGTTTGCAGGCCTCCTCTGCAGCTGTCGTGCAGGTGGGTATCGCTGTGTTTGCTGTTATTGTGATGTTGGCAGTCGAGAAAGGAATCATCTTTTATGGTAAAAAATGGCTGCAGCGCGGGAAGCGACACGCTGCTACCGATAAAGCAATTAGCGCCACAGCCTACCTACTATTGGTAGCGTATGTGGTGCTAGTGGTGAGTGCAGTTTACACACTGGTTGCGTTTTCGTTTGCAAAGCAGTGGACGTTTCCTAACATTATACCGGCTGACGTCACTATGCTTCACTGGAACACTGTGTTCGACGCGGTGTTAACGCCCTTATCTAATACCGTGTTATTAGGTGTTAGCGTAAGCTTCAGTGCGTTAGTATTAGTGTTACTTACGCTTGAGAGCGAACCATTGAATGCTGCAAAGACACGGGCTTCGCTGCTACTTCCTACCGCCTTATTTTTACCTCTGTTAGTACCTGGGGTCGCCTTTCTGTATGGCTTAGTGTGGTTCCAGCAGCTTATTTTAAAGGATGCCGTTTGGTTTCATGTGTATGTGGCGCACATGGTTTATGTGATTCCTTATGTGTACCTATCACTGGCTGTAGCGTACCGAAAGTTTGATAACCGTTATGTAATGGTGGCGCTAAGCCTTGGCAAATCACCAATGGAAGTGTTCTTTTTCGTTAAGCTTCCACTGCTCATTGGGCCCATTCTGGTCGCCTTCGCTTTAGGGTTGGCAATTAGCTTCAGCCAGTACCTTCCTACGTTACTCACCACGGGCGGGGCAATTTCTACAGTTACCACAGAGGCAGTGGCGTTAGCTGCAGGAAGCAGCGCAAGGTTAAGTGCGGCCTATGTGGTTATTCAAGCTGTAATGCCATTGTGTGGGTTTGGTTTGGCGTGGTGGCTATCGAACATACTCTTCAAACCTAGCACAAACACACGAAGTACAAATAAATCTAACACAGGTAAAAGTGTAAGAAGCGTATGATCTATCTAACAGAAAAGAGAGCGTAAATGGCACTGACACTCAAAGAGCTTAGGATTTTTAAAGGGAGCGCTTTACTACTTTCCCTTGATGTCACCGTTGAAAAGGGTGAAATTTTAACAGTTATGGGGCCAAGTGGGTCGGGTAAGTCAACGCTGCTTCAGGCAATAGCAGGACATCTCGACACGCCTTTTTCGTTCTCGGGTTCCATTTTAATAGATGGAACGAATTTAGCTAGTAAGCCGCCACATCGGCGCGGTGTTGGTGTTATGTTTCAAGATGCACTTTTGTTTGAGCACATGACGGTAGAGCAGAATATTATGTTCGCTATACCTAGTGCTAAGTATCAAACAAAGAGCAGAAAACGAGATGCTGTGGCAAAGCTGCTTCACGCTGTTGAGTTAGAGGGAATGCAGCATAGAGTGGTAACCACACTGTCTGGCGGTCAGCAAAGTCGTATTTCTCTATTGCGTACGTTAGCTGCAGAGCCGCAGGCGGTATTACTTGATGAGCCCTTTAGTAAATTAGACACAGCGCTTAGACAGCAAATTCGAGAATGGACATTCACGCAGTTGCGCGAGCGCAATATACCTGCACTACTCGTTACCCATGACAACGCCGATGCTGTGTCAGCGGGTGGTCAAACTATTGAGCTATCATCATGTTAGATGCCAAAGTAACCCCGTTTATCAAGCCGCTGCTAAGGCCCATCGTTGTTGAGTTAGACAAGCGCGGTATCACGCCCAATCACGTTACTCTTGCAGGGTTTATTGTTGGTTTGATAGCCGTGCCTTTAATAATACTTAACTGGTGGTTAGGGGCCCTTGGCTTCATCATACTCAATAGAGTGTGTGATGGCATCGACGGCGAGCTTGCTAGATATCAAAAAAGCAGTAGCAGTGCCGGTGGCTATTTAGATATTTGCTTAGATTTTCTATTCTATGCGTCAGTTCCATTAGCGTTCGGCATTGCGAACCCCAGTGAATGGGGCATACCTGCGGTGGTATTGTTGGCCACTTTTATTGGCACGGGAAGCAGCTTTCTTGCATTCGCAGTAGCGGCAGAGAAATTCAATATCGACCGCCCGCAGTTTGCGAATAAAAGCTTTTATTACATGCAAGGGCTAACTGAAGGTACCGAGACGATAGCTGTCTTTTTAGCGTTTTGTATCTGGCCTAATCATTTTCCTATTATGGCCTACTGTTTTGCAGCGGCCTGTTTCGTTACCATAGTGACAAGAATAAGCGGGGGCTTTGCTACACTTAAACGGGTAGAGCAGTCTAACGCGAGTAGTCAGAAATCAAACCAGTAATTAAACCAGCAATTAAACCGCAGTAATAAGAGTAGGGTGAATGGACACTACATCAGTAATCCGACTTTCCGTGTTTATTTCGGTATTCTTCATCATGGCGATGCTAGAAGCGTTTTTACCTGCGCGCAAATCAACACTATCTCGCAAAGAGCGGTGGGTAGGCAATCTGTCTATGGTTGTCTTTGGTGCAGTGGTTTCTCGACTGCTTGTGCCAGCTTCATTGGTAGGCGTATCGTTGTGGGCTAGCGAAAAAGGCCACGGTCTATTCAACATTCTCTTTGCATCAAATAGCACGCTAGTCAGTGCAGTACTCGTTGTCGTGGGGGTATTGCTACTGGACGTGGTTATTTATTGGCAGCACAGGTTGTTTCATACCATTCCATTGTTGTGGCGCATTCATAAAATGCATCATGCAGATAGCCATGTAGACACCACCACGGGTTTACGTTTCCACCCAATAGAGATAGTGATCAGCTTAGGTGTAAAAACTGCCGCTGTAGTCACATTTGGCGTTCCTGCTTTAGCGATTGTCATTTTTGAAGTGGCATTAAATGGTTTTGCGCTATTTAATCATGCCAACATACGACTGCCTCAAAAGTGGGACGATAGACTATCGACTCTCATAATTACTCAACGATTACACCGCATTCACCATAGCCAAGCTAAAGAAGAATCTAACAGCAATTTTGGTTTTAGCGTGTCGTGGTGGGATAAGGTGTTTAATAGCTTTAAGCCCCGTGCCCATGAAAGCGACGATAAGTTGCCGATAGGGCAACGTGATGTGCCGCCCACAAAAGACAACGCAAGCGTGCTATCGCTGCTCTGTCAGCCCTTTTCTAAACCGGCTAAAGACTGATCTGAATAAATCTTCCAATCGTTTTAGTTTATAGTAATTTGGGTCTTGCTACCGCGTACACGTTTTGTCGTATAGAAAAAACGGTACAAAAAGGTAAGTGTTGTTATACTTTGGATGTACGCAAGGTCAGTTTATCAATACGTTCGTTTTTTTATGTTATAGCCTGAACTCACTTGGCGTTTATTTTCCGGTCGAAGTTACGTAAACGAAATATACAGCTTAGAAGCCTCTAAATAATAAGAGCTTACAAGCCTCAAAGTAACGAGAGGTTGAGATTGCACGGTAATAAAAGGAATGAATTGCTTCAGCAGCTTCCCACACCGCTTATGTTTAAGCGGAAAGGTGATAGTACCTATTGCTTAAATACCGCGTTTCTTTCACTTTTCGGTATATCATCTGATGGCAAAAAAGGCAGTGAACCCACAGACTTTCGTTTTTATGATCCCCTCACTAAGAATGAACTTACTGGTGAGAAGTGTCCTTTTCAAGCACTAGAAAAAGGTGATGTAGCAAGCACCTGGGTTCGCCTACAAACACCTGAGCGCTCGTTACACTGCTTTCTTAGTGGCTCAACCATTACCGACAATGACACACAATGGCTGGTGTTTCACATTGATGCGAATAATCGAGTAACCGCCAATAACGGAAATGATAGCGCTGGTGCACAGCGGCATATTGAATTTAACCAACTACTTACCAAATTTTCCTCAAAACTCATTAATGCCAGTGCACAAGATTTGGACGTTATTATAGCGCAAAGTCTCGCTGCTTTTGGTGAGTTTTGTGATGTTGACCGCTGTTATCTTTTTGAGTTCTCGGACGATTTTGCATTGATGTCTAATACCCACGAGTGGGTGGCCGCGGGTGTTAACCCATACATTGACGAATTACAGAATATGCCCACAAAGGAAATGCCGTATTTAATAGGTCATATTGAGCATGGCCTATTTAAAGTGGATGACGTACGCAACATTCCCGACTCAGCGATTGCCGAACGTGAAGAATTTCAGAAAGAAAATATATGTTCTATCTTGTGCTCGCGAATTATGGCAGATGGTAAAACTCACGGCTTTATAGGTTGTGACATCACCGGAAGCCCTTACACCTGGAGTGCTTCAGATATAGAGTACTTAAAGCGGATTGGGGACATGCTGGGCAATACGCTGCAAAATATTTATAATCGTAAAGCCATTCATGCTATGCAGCAGGAGCTGATTGAGGCTAATAGACAACTGCAAAAATTAGCCAATATTGATGGATTAACGGGCATAGCAAACAGACGCCTGTTTAACACCACTTTAGATAAAGACTTAGCCCAAAGTTGTCGAAAACAAGACACTCTTTCCCTGCTACTTATTGATGTGGATTTTTTCAAACTATACAACGACCAATATGGTCATGTTGCCGGTGACAATGTGCTTCAGAAAGTCGCTCAAACACTAGTAAACAGTTGTGTGGGTACAGATGACTTAGTCGCCCGCTACGGCGGAGAGGAGTTTGCTGTTATCCTGCCCTCTACAACCGCCGACCGAGCGAAAGAAGTAGCCAATCGCATTATTGGGGATGTTAAGGGGTTGGGTATTAAGCACGAAGCATCGCCTCATGATGGTGTGTTAACGGTGAGTATTGGCATTGCTACTCAAGCAGATAATTGTGATGAGAACTGCATTGAATTGATTGATAAGGCTGACAAGGCGCTTTACCGAGCAAAATCGACGGGCAGGGGACGCGTCTGCGCTTAGTGCAGCTTAGCGCATTGTTTAATTAAAGCGCTCTTTAATAGAAATAAAAATAAATATAAAAAAGCCCGCCTTAAGAAGCTAAAACACTTCAAAAGCGGGCTTTTATGTTTGTCTGTTAGAGCTTAAAACTCATAAGACACGGTTGCACCGAATGTGCGCGGCTGATTAGGGTATGCATTGTAACTACCGGCTTGAATTGGTGGTGGGAATGCAGATAAGAAATACTCATCGTTGTTCAAGTTGCGAACCCACACTTTAAAGCTTAAACCGTTATCCATAGTTAGGCCCGCACTCGCGTTTAATGTGCCTACTTCACGAGTAAGTTCAGCGGGAACGTTTTCTACAAGTCGTGCTTCACTCTCAAAAAGATAGTCTGAACGAACAAAGCCATACATGCCGTTACCTAGTTCGAAATTATAGGTAAGCCCCGCAACAAAGCTGCGTTCATGTATGCCTGCAGGTTGCGTTCCTGATAAATCCACTGGCCCATCTACGCCGTTTGCTCCAACAAAAGAGTCGTACACTGGGTCGAGAATGGTTCCACCAAATGAAAATACCAGTTCATCGGTTAGGTTATACGTAGAGTCAAACTCTATACCTTTGGTGGACTGTTCTCCCGCATTCGCCAAAACAAAGCCCGTACCGACGAAAATGCTCGATTGAAACCCTTCAATGGTTTGATCGAATAATGTGACGTTAAAGGCGCCCCGTTTAAATCTTGCCTTAACACCAAGCTCGTAAACCGTAGACTCCTCAGCCCCTGCGTAGCGTGTGCCGTAGCTTTGATTTGCTCGCGTTAAGTTCGCAGTTTCAAGTGCTTGCTGATCGCTAGGAAAAGGACGAGTATCTCGCGATAGGTTCCACGAAGAGGCTTTAAAACCCGTTGCAGCGGAGGCGAAAACGTTAAAATTTCGATTAATTTCATAGGCTAAACGTACATTCCATGTGGTTTTGCTGTCGCTTGTATTTCCTGCCTCCACTTCATTAGGAAAGATAAGCTGCGGTGGAAGGAACTGAACGCCTTTTAACGTAGGCACAAAAGGCTGTAAATCTGGAATGAAAGCCAGTGGTACACCAAAAACGGTAGGGTCGGTATCAAAATCAATGGCAGACAAAGTTTCATTGTAAACTTGGGAAACAGTTACGTCCTTTTCATCGTCGGTGTAAGAAATGCCTACGGTTGCCGTAAGTTGGTCACTTAAATCATAATCGAAGGTAGCAAATAAGCTGAAAGCATCGTTTTCCTGCAAAAAGTCAGTAGCAATAAAATTATCTGCGGCAAAAAAAGCGTTTCGAGGCTGGGCATACAAATCTTCGGCACTCTCTAGAAGAGGTTGTAAACCAAGAATGTTGAAAAATGGCCGTGTTCCTTCCCCGTAGTAAAGTACATCGCCTGTATCCACTTCTTCAGAGAAGTAAAATCCGCCAACCATCCAATCAAATTCGTTATCGCCAGTCGAGGTTAAGCGAAACTCTTGGGTAAAGGTTTCTATATCGGTGTTACCCGTTTCGGTAAGAATATCCAGTGAGGTGTAATCTACATCAGAGTCGTAGCTGCTCGTATTTTTTCGAAACGCGGTAATTGATGTGAGGGTAAAAGAATCATAATCCACGTCTACTTGAACAGATATACCGCCATCTTCAACGGTATTAGTAGAGTTTTGGTTAAGCGCTGATTTAAATTCAAACTGGTCTTCTACATCAAGAACGGTTCCACCAAGAGCCCGCACTGCAGCTGTTGTTGGGCCATTGATAACATCGGCCACGGTGCAGCAGCGTTCATCAATTTCACTGTAATCTGCAATAAATCGTATGCGTGTATCTTCGGTTGGTTCGTACAGGGCTTGACCACGAACATTCCATCTATCGCGATTATTCATATCATCAAGGCCAACGACACTGTCGGTATAGCCGTCTCGCTTGTTAATACCGCCAGATACGCTAAACGCCAACTCTTCGGTAATTCCGTTTGTGTAATAACCTCTTAATAAGCGCTGATTAAAATTGCCAACACCTAACTCCACTTTGGCGGCTTCTATAAACGAAGGGCCTGCTGTTCTAACGTTGATAACACCCGCAGAGGCGTTTTTGCCAAACAGGGTGCTTTGCGGGCCGCTTAATACTTCAACTTGTTCTAGGCGAGGTAAATCACCAATTTGTGCAGCAGCTCTAGAGCGATAAACGCCATCGATGAAAACGCCCACAGAGGGTTCGATACCTGTGTTATTAGTACCATTACCAAATCCGCGAATTGAAAAATTTGTATTCGATGAGCGTTGCAGCGGCGTTACGCGAAGCGTAGGAACCAAAGCCTGTAAATCTTGAATATCGAGTACTTGCGTTTGCGCTATATCCTCTCCGGTAGTGACGGTAACAGCGATAGGCGTTTCTTGCAGTCCGGTTTGTCTTTTTGAGGCGGTTATCAGAATTTGTTCAAAGAGATCGTCCTCGGATTGTGCTTCAGCTTGCGGTGTGTTGGTAGTTGGTTCTTGTGCGTGGGCGACATGGCCTGACAGGCCGAGTGTAACTGCAACCATAAGCGCAAGTGGCTTTCGTTTAAAAAATGAAAGTGGGCACTTTTCCATAGTACGTTCTCTTGTTGTGTTTATTTTTATAAGACGTTCGTCAATATTGCGTGTTATGTGAAATTAATATCGGCGAACAAATACAGATGTCTAACTTAACGTAAAATCAATCTATGTAAATGAAATGTTATCATTTAGTTAAATGATGTTTTGTGTAAGGTTTGAGTGATATTTGAGCACTTGCTGATAAGTGGTGCGCGTTTTTTTCCATTTTTAGATTACTATCTTTAACTAAACAGCATTCTTTAAGTTGCTGATTTATCAAGCTTAATGATACTTATGACATTGCATGTACATGAGGTACAACTTTTGTCTAGATTGGTGATTTGCGTGTAGTATTTTATCATTTAATAGTCTATTGCTTATATGAGTCGTAGATAAAGCAGACTGCAGCTCGGCATGCTTTGATGTTGCGATACAAATAAAGGCTTGTATACAAGGTAAACAGCAATGGATTTACAACGGCAAAGCAACAGTGATTTAGAAAGCGAGTGCGACAAAGAGCCTATCCATGAACTCGGCCGAGTACAGTCTTTTGGTTTTTTAACTGCAATAGACAAAGAAGGTAAATTTACCCACATTTCTAGAAACGCAGATTTTGGCCCAGGTATCGACAATAACGCACTGTTGGGCACCTCTTTCTGGGAGCTTGTGGGACGAGACGCAAGTCACTCTATTCGCGGAGCTCTCCATCAAGCCTCGATAATCAAAAAACCAACTCGACTTTACGCTTTCACACTTCCTACAACAGACACACTCTATGATGTAAGTGTTCACCAAAGTGGTCGTTCCTCAATTATAGAGTTTGAAAACAGAGATCACCGCGCTGCACAAGACAATATTCTGGCCGCGATGATGAGTCAGATAGTAGAGCCGGATACCTTAGACGAACTTTACGCCGCTTTGGTTGCGGGAATAAAAGTAGCATCAGGGTTTGATAGAGTTATGCTTTATCATTTTCTTGATGACGGGGCTGGTGAAGTTATTGCTGAAATGAAAGAAAGCAATATGGAGCCTTTTATAGGACTGCGTTATCCGGCTTCAGATATTCCAAAACAGGCGCGAGAGCTGTATAAAAAGAACCTAATTCGCATTATTACAGATGTTCACGACGTTACTGAGCCTATCGAATGCGTCCATGATATAAAGCAGCCATTGGACCTCTCGTTTTCTAGAACCCGCGCCGTTTCAAAGGTGCACATTCAGTATCTAAAAAATATGGGTGTTGCAGCTTCCATGTCAATCTCCTTGATTGTTGATGGCAAATTGTGGGGGCTAATAGCCTGCCATCACAATACGGCCAAGCTCATGTCCTCGCATGTATTAGAGGAATTAGAGCTGTTTAGTGAATTATTTTCGCTAGAGTTGGCACGAAGACTGGTGATGGAGCGGATTATCGTTAGCGAAAAAGCGAATGCCTCGTTTGCTAAGATGCTCAGTAATCTGTCTATCGGCAATTCGTTAACGCTTTCAACGGTTGAGCAGCTTGATTTGATTAAAAAGCTCATCGACATTGACGGGATTGGTTGTGCATTTAATGGTGACTATAAGCACAATGGGGTGTCGCTGAGTGAAAAGAAAATTCACATGTTGGTGGAAGTGCTTCAGAAACTACCGAATACGGAGGTTCATGAGCTCGACCATTTAGTTGCCGCGGACAGTAGATTATCTGACAAACATGTGGCCGGTGTATTAGCGCTGCAGATATCTAAGCTTCCTTGTGATTACATCTTTCTATTTAGAACCTCAGTCACTCAGGAAGTTAATTGGGCCGGCAACCCTGAAAAGAGCGTTACCCAAATTGGCGATCGTAAAGTGCTCACCCCACGCACAAGCTTTGAAAAATGGGTGGAATACAATGAGGGTAAAGCAAAATCTTGGACGACGCTGGACATTGAGCGAGCCAAGTCAATTCGACTTGGCATCATGGAGCTTACCATACGGCATCTTCACGAAAAAGAAGTGTTACAGCGAGAGGCCAACGAACGACTCGAACTCTTAATTGGCGAACTGAACCACAGAGTGAGGAACATTCTCAACTTAGTGAGCGCCCTAATTGGGCAAACCTCGCAAAGCAAGACAGATTTAAACGACTTTGTTGTATCACTTTCCTCTCGCATTACTGCTCTCGCTCTTGGCCATGATCAACTTACCCATTCTTCTTGGAATAGCATCAGTTTTTCCACATTACTGTTAAATGAACTGAAAGCCTACATGGTTAATGAGGCTGCTTTTAAGATTGAAGGGCCAAACGTAAAGTTAACCGCCTACGCTGTCACCCCACTGGTACTTGTTTTTCATGAACTCATTACCAATGCTGCAAAGTACGGAGCGCTTAGCGCAACCAGCAGCAATGGCTCGGTGTCTATTACTTGGGATTACAATGAGGCAGGAGATTGCGAGATAAATTGGCAAGAATGGGGCGGTCCGCCGATTACCAAACTGCAAGACGATGGTTTCGGTATGACGGTGATTAAATCGGTTATTCCTCATGAGCTTGGTGGGGAAGCTTTGATAGAGCCTAAGATTACAGGTTTGCAGGCTTCATTTGTCATTCCTAAAAAATACGTTGAGAAGGGAGAAGGCGAAGTACCGTCTATCGAAAACCATGGAGCGGCCAATATAGATACGAGTTCTGTAATTCGTCATAAGCAACCAAACAGGCAACAGTTAGTGAGGGCGGTAGTTGTAGAAGATAATTTACTTATATCACTAGACCTTCAGAAAAAGCTTAAACGAGCGGGATTTGAAAATGTTGATATTTACGGCGACTTAGCCTCTGCAAGGGCTGGGCTAGACCATAATAAGCCACAAATGGTCTTTCTCGATGTACATCTAGGCAACGAAAACTCCTTTGAATTGGGAATAGAAATTTTGCAAATGCACATCCCATTTATGTTTATAACGGGATATGGCGCGGGCATGGACCTACCTCCAGCGTTGAAAAACGTTCAGGTACTGACGAAACCGGTAGATTTTGAGGTGTTGCAAGACACCATAAGCGAGAGCGTTGGTGCGAGTGCAGTCCATGAGTAACTTTAAAGGCAAAACAGCAGTTATTGTTGAAGATCAAACCATTGATGCATTGAATGCGAGTAGATTCGTTGAAGGGGTGGGCATGCGAGTACTAGGCATTGCGAAATCCGCTGAAAAGATTTTTTCTTTACTAGAAAACGAAATACCCGATCTTATCCTGCTTGATATTAACCTAGGTGGAGAAGAGACGGGAATAGAAATAGGGCAGGCGATAACAGGCTCTTACGGCATCCCCATAATTTTTACCACGTCTTACAGCGACGATGACACCATAGCCAGTGCGCTTACCATCTCTCCGTACGGGTATTTGATTAAGCCCTATGGACGGTCGTCGCTAGAAACGGCGATACGCGTCGCTATGGAACGCAAGCGAATCGAAGATGATATAAGAAACACAAATTCTCGATTCTCAATGGCATCAAGTGTGGCGAAGCTTGGTGTGTTAGAAGTTGACGTTGCATCAAATTCGGTAGTGGTTAAAGGCGTCGAAGAACTAATGGATTTTCCGCACTCCCTTAGCTTAGAAAGCTTTTATAACCTTTTTCCAGAGGAGGAAAGAGTTAAGCTTAAAGTCGCCGTTACAAAGAAAAATAGCTATCGCACCATGCTGCAAGTTCAACTTGATGGAAGCGATACACGTTGGTACGAAGTCGTATTGTCTGATGTCACAATGTCGGAGGGGGCAATTCAAATTGGTGCGGTTCAAGATGTTTCACCGATGGAGTCTGTCAAAACTAAGCTGAGTATTGCAGATAAAATAATAAGCGAGATTCAAGAAGGGGTATTGGTGTGTGACGACGCCGGTATTGTGATGAAAGCTAACGATGCCTTCTGTGACATGATGGGCAAGGTGAAAAAAGAAGTGCTTAATCATAATGTCATGTCTGTATTCCCTAGTGATAGGAAAAACGACGTGCAGCCAGATGTGTTAACAGACGGTTTAAGAGCAGAGGTGACCGTGGTGAACGACTTTGGCATTAGGCATCACCTTGTTATGTCTGTTACCTCTTTATATCAAGATAGCCCTAAACAATTCTTTGTGGCTATATTCACCGATATAACAGAGTTAAAATCGTCTGAGAGTCAGCTAAAGCAGTTAGCGTATACCGACTCATTGACAGGTGCTGGCAACCGTAATTATTTAAACACGATCATAGAGACTTACACGGCTTCTAACGAACCTTGTGCCATTGTGTTCATTGATATTGATGAATTTAAGCTGATCAACGATTCACACGGTCACGAGGTGGGTGATGAGGTGCTGAAAGGCTGTGTCGCTAGGTTGAGAGCCATAGTGCGGGAAGAGGACCATATAATTAGGTTTGGTGGCGACGAATTTATCATTGTAACCAGCTCAATTTTACGAGAAGAATTGGATGGTATTTCTAAACGGCTTAAAGACATATTTGCTGAACCTTTTCAAACCAACATTGGCAAATTTAGAATAACTGCTAGTTTGGGCGTGGCGGTATCTTCAGAATCGATGACGGCTGGTGAGTTACTTAAAAATGCAGATATCGCCATGTATTCTGCCAAGCGAAATGGAAAAAATAGCGTGGTTAATTTTGACGAGAGCTTGTCAAAAGATATAGAGCATAGACTGTTTATACAGCAAGGGTTAGATAACGCAGTAGCCACTAAAGAAATATGTGCTTATTTTCAACCAATAGTAGACACCAACGGCAAGGTTTTGTCGTTGGAGGCATTGGCTCGCTGGCACGTTCCAAATTATGGCTCTGTTAGCCCAGAAAAATTTATCCCTATTGCGGAGCTTACGCAACATATTCATGAAATTGGTCTTCATATGCTAGCGGAAGCGTGTACAGCATTAAAAACCCTGAATTCTTGGGGCTTTGACGATATCAAAGTTAACCTTAATTTGTCAGCAGTGCAGCTGCAAAAGAAGGGGGTAGTTGAGGCGTTTAAAACGGTCATCGACGCTAATAACATCGATTCATCAAAGTTAGTACTCGAAATTACCGAGTCCACGCTGCAAAACTCAATAGCGCGGGTTACGCTGAGTAAGCTCAAGCTGCTTGGTTTTAAAGTGTCGATAGACGATTTCGGTACAGGCTTTTCATGCAT
This sequence comes from Alteromonas sp. LOR, assembly GCF_000753865.1. Taxonomy (GTDB): domain Bacteria; phylum Pseudomonadota; class Gammaproteobacteria; order Enterobacterales; family Alteromonadaceae; genus Alteromonas. Next base: position 329,360 of record NZ_JQFW01000057.1, read on the forward strand.
ATCTGAGCTTGCCGAAGATATTTACGATGCGATAAAAATCGATCGCTCCTTGTTACCCTCTTTTCCACTTAACGACGACAGCGCTAAGCGAAGAGCGCTTATCATAGAGAATGTAATTAGGTTATGTTCTGCTTTAGATATGCCATGTACCTTGGAAGGCCTTGAAACTAGCGAGCAGGTGAGCTTTGCCAGACGCATTGGCGCAACGGCAATGCAGGGCTATCATTTTGCGAAACCCTTGAGTATGTTTGCATTAATGGAGTATATGCAAGCTAACCATGCCACTAAAATTCAAGCGGGATGAGCTGATAAGACTTTATTTACTGAATTTCAGGCACAAAAAAAGGCGTAAAGTACGCCTTTTTTATGAATTGGTGGAGCTGGCGGGATTTGAACCCGCGTCCAGAAAATGTCTACCTTTGGTACTACATGCTTAGTTTGTCTTTTCTTTAACTACTTTAGACCCCGACAAACAGGGTTCCTGGTAGCTGTCCTAATACTATTTCGCGGTTCAACCTTAGGAAAGTTTCCCTCGCTAGTTTGCTTATATGACCTTCCAAACCCACGCTAGCAAACTAAGCTGTGGTGGAAGGGCCTATACCGGTTATTAAGCGGCTAGTGCGTAGTTTTCGTCGTTTGCGACTATTTAAAGCGGCTTTTTTAAGAGGCCAGCCGCACCTCTGCATGCACCTCCGGCTTCCTAGATCCTGTCGAATCCTAATCAGCCCCGAGTGTGAAAGCGAAGTATAACATAACTCAGTGTACGTTAAACGTTTCTTTTATAAATTGCTTTCAAAAGATGCATTTATAATCAATTACCTTTAAAATGCGAACCATTCAAATCTAGCTGTGTTGTGCATGTCTTCAAACTCTATTCTATATTCACCCTATACATTGCCCTGTGGTATTACGGTTAGAAATCGCTTAGTTAAAGCGGCAATGGAAGAAAATATGTCAAGCAAGGGGTGCGTGCCTGGCGAATCTCTTTACTCTCTCTATCGCTATTGGGCTCATGGTGACCTAGGTATGGTTATCACCGGAAATGTCATGGTAGACAAAGAGGCTATGACAGGGCCAGGTGGCGTGGTGCTAGAAAAAGACACAGATCTTGCACCCTTTCAAAAATGGGCAAAAATTATAAAGTCCAACGGCGCGCTTGCCGTAATGCAAATAAACCATCCTGGTCGCCAAGTATTTAAAGCCATGCAGGGTAAAGCGATAGCGCCTTCTGCGGTACCGCTAGACATGGGTAAGCACTCTAAATTGTTTGCCGAACCACGAGAAATGACCTGCCAAGACATTCACGATGTGTGTCAGCGTTTTGTTCAAACAGCCAAACAAGCCGAAAAAGCTGGGTTCGATGGCGTAGAGGTTCACGCGGCTCATGGTTATTTGCTCACCCAGTTTCTGTCACCCCTAACTAATCAGCGTCAAGACGAGTGGGGCGGTTCTATTATTAATAGAGCACGGCTACTGATTAATATTGTCAGTCAAATACGCGCGGTGTGTGCAAAAGATTTCATTGTTATGGTGAAGTTGAATTCAGCCGATTTCCAAAAAAATGGCTTTTCCTTCGACGATGCCTGTGAAGTGGTAAATCGATTAGAGGCGCTGGGTGTCGATGTTGTCGAACTTTCAGGGGGAAGCTATGAAGCGCCCGCCATGCAGGGGCAAACTAAAGACAATACCACCCTTGCCCGAGAAGCTTACTTTTTAGAGTTTGCCCACACGTTAGAGAGTAAGACGGATATACCGTTAATGACAACCGGTGGAATTAAACGTGCCGAAATAGCTGAGCGAGTAGTGCAAGAAGGGTGTGAGCTTGTTGGTTTAGCGAGTGCACTTGCCATTACGCCGAATTTGGCGAAAAAGTGGCAACAGGAATGGACATATTCCGGCATTATCCCGCACTGCACATGGAAAGATAAATCTTTGGCGAGTCTTGCGAACATGGCCATTGTAAGAAGACAGCTTCGTCGCCTTGGAAACAACCTTACGACACTGCGAAGCCCATCTCCGCTGTGGAGTTTAATTTTAGACTTGTTGCACCGCAAGAAAATGACTAAGCGGGATGTGGCTTTTAGAATGTCTCAGTAGCAACGGCACTTAGAAGCAAGACTGATAGAACGTTTGATAGGTCTGCTTTAAAGGCGTTTTATATTGGGGAGTGCACAGCGTTACACACTGTGCTTCATCATTCTTTCTTTCTGGCGCTGCCAGTCTTTGTCTTTCAGCGTATCTCGCTTGTCGTGTGCGTGCTTACCTTTCGCTAGGTGAATTTCTAGCTTAACCCAGCACTTCTTCCAATACATAGACGTAGCAACAATCGAGTAACCTTGTCTATCACGGGCTCCCATTAAACGGTCAATCTCTCGTTTTTTAAGCAGCAGTTTACGTGCCCGTTCGGGAGCAGCAATAACGTGGGTCGATGCCTGAGTTAGCGGACTTATTCTACACCCAACAAGGTATGCTTCTGCGTTTTGGATAATGATATACGCATCGGTAATATTGACTTTACCAGACCGAATACTCTTTATTTCCCAGCCTTGAAGCTCTAAACCAGCTTCAAACTTGTCTTCTAAGAAATAATCATGACGCGCTTTCTTGTTCTGCGCGATGTTTCCGGTGGTATTTTTGTTTGCTTTATTCTTTTTCATGGGCGCTATTATACTGATAGTGTGAATAAATGTCTTTAAATGTGTCTTACAAATTTGGGCGTGTATCGTTTTATATTCGCTGAAAAGCATCAACTGCTAACAGATTATTCATGCACAAATGTGGTTTCAGATCTAAAAAGATGAAAAATAACTGTGATATAATTTTGTGATTAGACATTGTATTAGTGAAGTAGATGCCAAGTATTCATAGAAGTGCACTTGTAGCTCATAGTGCAGAGGCCATGTTTAACTTAGTGAATGACGTTGAGTCGTATCCAAAGTTTTTACCAGGTTGTGCAGACAGTAAAATTCTGAACAATACAGAACAAGCGATGAGCGCATCGTTATTAGTCTCAAAAGCAGGGATTAAACAGTGGTTTACTACCGAAAACGTATTGTATCCAGCTGAGCGAATTGAAATGCAGTTGGTCGACGGTCCTTTTCGGTCTCTATCCGGCGGTTGGACGTTTTCAGCGCTATCTGATGAAGCGTGTAAAATAGAACTTAACTTGCACTTTGAGTTTGCCAATAAGCTTGCGGAAATGGCATTTGGAAAGGTGTTTAATAGTTTGGCGTCGAGCATGGTGACCGCGTTTACTGAAAGAGCAAAGAGTGTATACGCATGAGTAGTGAGCTAATTACCGTTGAGGTAGCCTACGCTCTGCCTACTAAGCAGTCTCTGGTTAGCATTGCCATCGATAAAAACGCGACCGTGGAAGAAGCTATTCAGGCCTCTAATCTTCTTCACGAGTATCCAGATATTGATTTATCAAAAACTAAGGTAGGTGTGTGGAGTCGCGTAGTTCGGCTTAAAGATACACTTATTGATGGCGACAGAATAGAGATTTATCGCGGACTAATTGCCGATCCTAAAGAAAAAAGAAAACGTCGAGCGGAGAAAGCGAAAGAAGAGGGTAGAGCCGACAAAGTGACTGGCGGCAAGGTCAACCCTCTCAAAGCGAAGTAAACGTACTACACAGATTTATCGGAAATGCTTCCTAGCTCCAAAAATGGAGAAGCGTCGATATTTTCTGCATCCATCATGGTGGCTATGCGTTGCATTGTTGCCACCATCTGACTTTGTTCCCATTCTTTAAGCTGAGAAAAACGCTCAACAAAATGTTCTTGCAAAGGGCGAGGTGCGTCTTTCACTGCTACTTTACCGCGGTCGGTAAGAAACACGCCTACCTTTCGTTTGTCTTTGGTGCTTCTAATTCGTGTGGCTAGGTCGCGAGACTCAAGCCGGTCCAAAATATTAGTGATAGTTGCAGGGCTCAAATTAATGTTCTCTGCAATTTCGCGAACCATAATGCCTGGCTGCTCTTCTATATTTTGCATAACGAGCAATTGCGGGCCAGTTAGACCCACGTGCTTACTAAGCTGTTTGCTGCGCAAGTCTACGGCGCGGATAACGCGCCGTAGTGCAACAAGCAATTCTTCTTCTTTTCGCATATTTTTTCCAACAAATGCGTAACGTGTGTTACTTAAGCAAATGAATAAAGTGCTGATGCTTGTGATAGTGATCTATCACGTCATTGATTACCGATAGCTTCGACCAACCCATGATGTCGTAGTTTTGACCACCTTCACTCAAGTGAACCTCGGCGCGATAATACGTCTTTTGTGTACCTTCGTCCATTTGCTCTGATGGCGCGAACTCAGGTTGATCAGTCGGAGTAGGGTATACCGCATAAATAAAGTCTGGGTCTGTACCCATAGTGACGGTAAGAATAAAGGCTTCATCAGTTTCTTCAACGTTAACTTCGAAGTTCTGCTCTTCAAACTCTTTACCCACTTCATTCATTGCTGGCAGCGCTACTTTTCTCATAAAGCGAAGGACCGCTTCTTCATCAGGGAACGATACGATGTTCTCTAAACGCCCTTTCCAGTTTCTGTCAGCGTCGCTGTGCTGTGGTGTACCCGCAAGTACTTGTAAACTCTCGCGTTTGTACCCTTCCACTCGCAGCGCTTTCAGTAAGCCAAACATCGCAATAAGCAATACAATAGCAAACGGCAAGGCTGCGGCAATGGTCATGGTTTGCAATGCACCAAGCCCTCCTGCGTATAGCAGTACAGCACTCACCACACCGACACCTACGGCCCAATAAATTCGTTGCCATACTGGTGTGTCGTTGCGCCCGTGTGAACACAACATATCGACAACCATGGCGCCAGAGTCGCAAGAGGTAACGAAGAAAACGATAACCATGAGTACTGCGATGAAGCTAAGTACGCTTGAGTATGGGAATTGCTCTAAAAATACAAATAGTGCTACGGCGGTATCTTCATTCACCATATTGGCAAGCACGTCTTGTCCCTGCACGAGTACTTGGTCAATGGCGCTGTTCCCAAACACGGTCATCCAAAATAACGTGAATACCGATGGAATGAGCAACACGCCGAGTATAAATTCTCTGATTGTTCTACCGTAAGAAATACGAGCGATGAATAAGCCAACAAACGGTGCCCATGCTAACCACCAACCCCAGTAGAAAATTGTCCATCCACCAATCCAGTCGGTTTTGTCGTAGGCGAATAGGTTAAAGGTGTTTCTTACAATATCAGCAAGGTAAGCGCCGGTGTTCTGCATGAATGCCTGCAGTAAGAAAACCGTAGGACCTAAAATTAGCACGATCAGTAACAGTACTATGGCTAATACCATGTTTGTTTCTGACAGTCTTCTTATGCCCTTATCTAGCCCAGTGGTTACTGAAATAACAGCAAGACCAACGACACACGCCATAATCAGTATCTGAACGCCGGTACCCGACGGCATGCCAAATAAGTAATTGAAACCAGCATTAACTTGAGAAGCACCCAGGCCGAGAGAGGTTGCAATACCAAAAACCGTAGACGTTACCGCAAAGATATCGACTACATGACCAGGCCACCCATAAATTCTTTCACCAATAAGTGGGTATAGCGCAGAACGAAGGGTTAGCGGGAGGTTTTGTCTGTAGGAGAAATAGCCCAATATGAGCGCGACAATCGCATAGATGGCCCACGCATGAACACCCCAATGGAAAAAGGTGGTTTTCATTGCCTCTCTTACCGCGTCTATTGTACCAGCTTCAGCTGTTGGGGGAGCTAAAAAGTGCATTAGCGGTTCTGAAACGCCAAAGAACATTAGCCCAATACCCATCCCTGCAGCAAATAACATACTTAACCATGTTGGAAAGCTGAATTCAGGTGAAGCGTGGTCGGGACCGAGTTTTATCTCACCATAGCGAGACATGCCAAGATAAACGACAAACAGCACCACGAAAGCAACTGCAAGCACGTAAAACCAGCTGCCGTTGGTAACAATAGCACTTTGAACAGTTTTAAAGAGAGCGTCAGCTACTGTTGGCATTAAGGCCGCGAAGCACAACAGGCAAATGATGATGGCAGATGATGTGTAAAACACCGGTTTGTTTAGGGGAGACTTGTTTTCATTTTCTATCACGCAGAAAAAATCCTTCCACTTATGTTTGGTTTAAACGATTGCTATCAAATATACCGCAAACTCTCGTTTTTATAAACATGAGTTTAAATAATTAGCTTTGAAGTTAACAATAAGAAGAATTCTCATATAATGCGCAATTGAGGTGTGCTTTTTCGCTTTTTATTAGTCATTAGTTCATATTTTCGGTGTTTTTGCATGAAACTTAATCGTTAGAGTAGAAATTAATTTCTGTTTGTGGGTTAATAATGATGATCTTATTGATACGTGTTTCAAGTAAACAGTATCCGAAGAATAAAAAATCCATTTTCAAAGGGAAAACACACATTATGCGTAAAACTCAGCTTAGCTGTGCGATCGTCGCTGCATTGGCAACAACATCTATAGCCGCGCAGGAGTCGAAAGCACCCGCGAAACTCGAAACTATTGAAGTCACTGCAACAAAACGTACTGAATCAATTCAAGACGTGCCTGTTGCTGTTCAAGCTCTTAACGGTAAAGCCTTGGAAAACCTTGGCATTGATAACTTCCAAGAGTACGTCGAGTTCCTACCTAACGTTGTTTTCCAAGGAACGGGACCTGGCCAAAACGAGATTTACATCCGCGGCGCCGCAACAACACAATCAAATATAATGCTTTCTTCAGTCCAAGCATTACAGCCTTCGGTAGCCTTCTACCTAGATGAAATGCCTGTTTCAATGGCAGGTCGTAACCTTGACGTTTACGCCACTGACGTAGAGCGTGTTGAAGTGCTACCTGGGCCACAAGGCACGTTGTTTGGTGCTAGCTCGCAGGCAGGTACTATTCGTTTAATTACTAACAAACCAGACCATACAGGTTTTGGCGCTGGTTTCGACACTAACATTGGCTTCACCAAAGACGGTGAGATGAGCAACTCTGTTCAGGCCTACTTCAATATGTCACTTACCGACGACCTAGCAGTTCGCGTAGCGGCGTACAACGACCAACAAGGTGGTTGGATTGACAACGTAAGAAACGTGCCTGGTGAGGGTGGTTATATAGGAAGCGCGGTTGTTGTTGACCGTATTTCTGGTGGTGTACTTGCCGACCCAGTGGCGATGGATGCTAACCGCATTACTAACCCTAACATTTCTTCAAGTTCGGAAGCATCGGTAGTATCGCCTCAGAACGACGCACTCGTCGAAGAAGATTTCAATGATGCGGTTTACTCTGGTGCTCGTTTTGGTTTGTCGTATCACATCAACGACGACTGGGACTTGCTAGTACAGCATACTCAGCAAACGCTAGACACTGAAGGTGTATTTTCTTACGACCCAACGTTAGATGGCGAAACGTCTGCTATTCGTTTCCAAGCAGATGAAAACAGAGATGAATTCGGTCTTACAACGTGGACCGTTGAAGGTCGTATGGACAAGCTTGATGTTGTATATACCGGTGGTTATTTAGACCGTGATATCGACACATTAGCAGACTACACGGGCTACACTAACGGCGGTTTGTTCTCGGCATATTATCTTTGTAACCACTATGATACGCCGGATAACGCTGCAGATGAGCGTTGCCTAGATCCAACTAAGTATTATCAAGAAGATACTTCTTCTACACGTAATACTCACGAGCTGCGCTTCAATACCACTATGGATACGCCTTGGCGTGTAACTGCTGGTTTGTTCTACGACGAACAAGAAGTAGCCACCGTTGGCCAGTTCAAAATCGCTAACACAGAACTTTTTGATAACCTTCAACGCACGCTAGTTGGTAACGAAGGCATCAATAGCGACGGCGGACCATTCCCAGCTGAAGTAAGTTTTGTTAACGACATTACCCATACTATTGAACAGATAGCGGTATTTGGCCAGGTTGAGTACGACCTAACAGAGAAGTTAACTGCCAGTATTGGTGCTCGTTGGTATCAAATTGACGATATCTACGTAGGTTCAACATCTACTGTGGACGTAACTCGCCGAATTCGTGCATTTGGTACCCAAGATGCTGACGAATTAGCAGCAGTGGGCTTAGACCCTGATGCCGTTAATGCAGCTATTCAAAGCGGTCAATTAGAAACAGACCTTCTTGATAGCAACGGTGTGCTAACGGTTGACGACACCATTTTCAAATTTTCACTCGATTATAAAGTGAATAAAGACGTACTCGTATTCGCTAACTACTCTGAAGGTTTCCGTCCTCCAGTAACGAACCGTGTTGGGGGTGGTTTGTCAACGAACCAAGAAGGTAAGTTTAACAACTTCCGTATTCCAGTGTATTCGACAACGGATACGCTAGATAACTACGAGCTTGGTTTAAAAGGCGACTTCTTTGACGGTCTATTCCGTGTAAACGCGACTGCGTACTACTCAGAAATTACCGACCTTCAAACGTCACGTTACGACCCCACAAATATCTCATTCCTAGTATTTACTGATAACGTTGGTGATGCTGAGATAAAAGGGTTAGATGCTGATTTAACGTGGCTTGCCACTGACGACCTAGTTATTAATGCAGCATTTAGTATATTAGACACGGAACTAACAAGCGTAAACTCTGAGCTTGAAGGTATTGCGGCAGGTGTTGGTTCACAACTACCTTACTCTGCAGAATTCTCTGGTAACATTAACGCACGTTACTTCTTTGAACTTGAAGGCGGAAAGCGTGGTTACGTTAACGGCTCTGTAAGCTACACGGGTGACCGTTATGCAGGCATGGTAATGGATGCTTTCGTAATGGAAGATGCCACTCAGAATATTTACGGCACAGGTTCTGGTCTTAAAATAGAGCAAGAAGCAGCTGTATATGAAGGTGTTACTTACGCAGATTCAAACGGTGAAACCTTCCGAGGCGGCCGTTATGTTCAAGAGTCATACTTCCTTGCTAACTTAGCAGTAGGTGTTACTAACGACGTGTGGAAAGCTGAACTATACATTGATAATGTATTTGATGAGCGAGCGGTGTTAAACATCGATACGCAACAGTTTACGCCAAAAGTAGTTACAAACAGACCTCGCACTATCGGAATGCGTTTCTCTTACGACTACTATTAAGTTATTGTTTGAGACATTGGCTAAGCCATAGGTAAAAAATTAAAACGGCAAACTTTCGGGTTTGCCGTTTTTTCTATTTTTAGGCATGCTGTATAAATGAATACAAAAGAACAACAAATACTTCTTACTATTAAGAAAACTTTAATGCAGTCTCACTTTCAATCGGTGATCACGCAATGTAGTGAATTGCTGACTGCACAGACTCAATCTAATGTGACAGACGCTGGTCTAATTGAAGCTAGTAACGCAGGTGAAACTGGGCTCAGCAGTGATGCACAGCGTGAAGCGCTGTATTTACAAGCGGTCGCCTACAGGCTATCAGGTAACACGCAAAATGCGATTGCTACTCTTGATAACGTTATTGCTTTATTTCCAGATTACGGAAGAGCGTTTCAAGAACTGGGTTACTGCTACGCGAACATAGACGGTAAAAAGTCTGCCCACAGCTTTTATCAAGCCACTCGATTTAATCCTGCATTACTTGCATCGTGGCAACAGCTCGAAAAAGTGTATAAAAGAGATGACCAGAAGCAAGCACTGACATTGTGTCAGCAGCAAATTCAATTTTTAACCTCACTGCCAAAACCGCTATTAGGTGCTACAGATTTAATGCACGAAGGCCAATTACACAAGGCTGAACAGGTTTGCAGGCAGTTTCTTACTAATAACAAGCATCACCCCGAAGCCATGATGCTGCTTGCCGAATTAGGCATTCAATTAAAGGTATACAGCGACGCTGAGTTTTTATTAGAAAGCTGCGTTGAAATGTATCCCGACAATGACAGAGCCGCTGCGGCTTTTCAAAGCCTGTTATCAAAGTTAGGAAAATTTCCTGAAGCAGCGGCGCTGGCTAAAAAACGCTTGGCGCTATCACCGGATAATTTTACCGTGCAAGTCTCACTGGCTCATGCCCTGGTAGGCATTGGTTCCTTAGATGAGGCAATTCACATATACCAAGAACTATTATCTGCCAATGACGATCGCCCTGCGTTGTGGGTTGCTCTGGGTCATGCTTACAAAGCGCAAGGTAACATGGAGCAAGCGGTAAGCGCTTATCAAAAATCAATTGCTTTTGCCGCTGATTTTGGTGATGCCTACTGGAGCTTAGCCAATACTAAAACCTACCGTTTTGATGATAAAACAATGGATAAAATGGTTGAGCAGGAGTCGTTGGCGTCGACGAAATTAGATGACAAAATTCATCTTTGTTTTGCATTGGGTAAAGGTTTTGAAGATAGAAAAGACGCTAAAACCGCGTTTCACTATTACAGCCTAGGCAACGCGCTTAAAAAACGAACCTTACAGTTTGATATTGGAAGAACTGAAGCGGCGTTAGCAGCACAGCAAGAGGCCTTTAATGCAGAAAGCTTTAATAAGGCCCAAGGCTGTCAGGCACCAGACCCTATTTTTATTGTCGGCCTGCCGCGCGCTGGCTCAACCTTACTTGAGCAAATACTGGCCTCTCATTCTATGGTAGATGGCACTATGGAGCTGCATGACGTATTGGGAATTGCTTCTTCACTGAGTCATAAAAAAACGCCTTATCCGTTTAATGTAAATGAATTAGACGATGAAGCGTGTAAGGCACTGGGTCAGCGATATATTGATCAAACTCAAGCTTATCGTCAGGGTGCTCCATTTTTTATTGATAAAATGCCGAATAACTTTATTCATATCGGCCTTATCAAAAAAATACTTCCTAACGCAAAAATTATTGATGCTCGCAGGGCGCCCATGGATTGTTGCTTCAGCGGCTTTAAGCAATTGTTTGGGGAAGGGCAAGAGTTCAGCTACGGACAAGACGATATTGGCCGTTACTATGTCGCTTATAAAGCGTTAATGACTCATTGGAAATCAGTACTTCCCGGTGAAATATTAACGGTGCAGCATGAAGATGTGCTTGATGATCTAGAAGGGCAGGTAAAGCGCATACTCGCGTTTTGCGACCTTCCTTTTGAAGAAAGTTGCCTCTCATTTTATGAAACAAAGCGGGTTATCAAAACCCCAAGCTCAGAGCAAGTTCGCCAGCCTATTTACAAAACAGGTATGGAACAATGGAAGCCTTTTGAGGAATATTTGGCAGAGCTGAAACAAACGTTAACTCGTTTACGGTCTTAGTGTTGCCTAGCGCAGCGAGGCTTAGCTTTGATTAAAAGACTAGAAAAAGAACTTAACGTAAAGGGCTAAAGCAGAAGCTAATAGTAAAAGGTTAGAGTATACGGCAAGATAACAAGCCATATAATGTAATGACGAAAAAAGCAGCCTAGGCTGCTTTTTTCGTTTTAGCTTATATTGACTGTAAACGGCTATTTCCCAGCCTGTTCTTATACCGCATATAGCATTACTAATATTTTCTTCGCTTAAGTCCGGTTTCGGCTAAGATCTTTGCTGATATTTCTTCAATGGAATACTTAGTACTGTTCAAAAAAGGAATCTTTTCTTTGCGGTACAAATTTTCCACTTCTCTTAACTCCATCCGACATTGCTGCATCGATGCATACTTACTGTTGGCACGTCGCTCAGAGCGTATTTGATGCAAACGTTCTGGCTGAATAGTCAAACCAAACAGTTTGTTTTTAAAACGTCTTAACGCTGGAGGTAGCTTAAGCATGTCTCCCATGTCTTCTTCAGTAAACGGGTAATTAGCGGCTTTTATTCCAAACTGAAGAGCCAAATATAAACTTGTTGGTGTTTTTCCTGAGCGAGATACACCTGTGAGAATAATATCCGCTTCGTCATAGTCTTTTAAGTTTGAGCCATCATCATTCGCTAATGCGTAATTTACCGCCTCAATACGAATATCGTAGGTTGTTTCGTGAATACTGTGCGTGCGATGTTTTTCTGGTTTTGACGGCACGCCAAGCACTTTTTCTAATGGAGCAACAAATTGGTCGAGGAAATTGTAGTTAATACCGACCGATTTAGAGATAATTTTGCGAACATCTACATTCACAATTGTATAAAAAACGAGCGGTCGTTCTCCGGTATCTTGAAAACTTTCAGAAATTTGTTCTAAAACTTTCTGCGCTTCTTCCTCAGTTTCTACAAATGGGATGGTGTTGTGATTAAACTCAACGGGGAATAATGATAGTAGAGCGTGACCAAACACCTCTGATGTGATGGCTGTACCATCTGAAATATAAAAAGCTGTTCTCACAACATATCCTTAACATTGTCGTAATTTAATTACAGAATTAATAAAGAGTTTACATTCTTAATACGCCCATTCTATGATGATTTCGTCGAAAAGCCAGACGCTTATCGCGAATGACGACCATTTAAAACAGACTTACGATGTCGCGCGAAAAGTAATGGCTATCAACATTTCGACTAACGAATTGAATTTTTTCAGGTAATAAAATCAATAAAACCTGAGATTAACCTCATACCCTACACAAAAAAAAGCTGGAGGCTTGGGCTGTGCAAGATTACGTACTTTGGTATCAAGAACTGGGCATGCACGATGTAGGTCGCGTAGGCGGCAAAAATGCATCATTGGGCGAGATGATTTCAAACCTTTCAAACGCCGGTGTGCAGGTGCCAGGTGGCTTTGCAACAACCGCCGAAGCGTTTAATGCGTTTTTAGAACAGAGCGGGTTAGAGGCAAAAATTCACGAAACGCTAGATGCGTTAGACGTTGACGATATTGGCGCACTTACTGAAGCGGGTAAGAACATTCGCCAATGGATTATCGACACGCCGTTCCAACCACAACTCGAAGACGCTATCAGAGATGCATTTGTCACTTTGCAGGGTGATGCAGGAGATGAGGCCTCTTTTGCAGTTCGTTCTTCAGCTACCGCAGAAGACATGCCAGATGCGTCATTTGCTGGGCAACAAGAAACCTTTTTGAACGTGAAAGGCTACGACTCAGTGATGGTAGCCATTAAACACGTATTTGCTTCATTGTTTAATGACCGCGCCATTTCTTATCGCGTGCACCAAGGTTACGACCATAAAGGTGTTGCGCTATCGGCAGGTATTCAGCGCATGGTGCGCAGTGATATCGCGTCTTCAGGCGTTATGTTCACCATCGATACTGAGTCAGGCTTTGAAGATGTTGTGTTCATCACTAGCTCGTTTGGTTTAGGCGAAATGGTTGTTCAGGGTGCGGTAAACCCTGACGAGTTTTATGTGCACAAGCCAACCCTGGATAAAGGTTTACCCGCTATTGTTCGTCGTAACATTGGCAGCAAGCTTACTAAAATGATTTATTCTGATGATGAAGCTCACGGCAAGCAGGTTTCAATTGTGGATATTGAGCCAGTTCAGAGTAAAACTTTCTCGTTAACCGACGATGAGGTGATGGAGCTAGCTAAACAAGCACAGATCATTGAAAAGCACTACAAGCGTCCTATGGATATTGAATGGGCCAAAGACGGTGTAGACGGCAAGCTTTACATCGTACAGGCTCGTCCAGAAACAGTTCGTAGCCGTGAAGATTCTCAAAGTATTGAGCGTTTCCAGCTTAAAGGCCAAAGCAACATTGTTTGCGAAGGTCGCGCTATTGGCCATAAAATTGGTGCAGGCGTCGCGAAAGTTTTAGGCTCTATCGAAGAGATGGATAAGATCCAAGCGGGCGATGTGTTAGTTACCGACATGACAGACCCTGATTGGGAACCTATCATGAAAAAAGCATCAGCGATTGTGACCAACCGCGGTGGACGAACTTGTCACGCAGCAATCATTGCTCGTGAGCTGGGTATCCCTGCGGTTGTGGGTTGTACTAACGCAACAGACAGCATTCAAAACGGCGATAGAATTACCGTGTCGTGCGCAGAGGGTGATACTGGTTACATCTATGGTGACGTGCTTGAGTTTGATGTTGTGACCTCACGCATCGATTCTATGCCAGACCTTCCGCTTAACGTAATGATGAACGTGGGCAATCCGGATCGCGCATTCGACTTTGCACGTCTTCCTCATGCAGGAGTAGGCCTTGCCCGTTTAGAATTTATCATCAACAGAATGATAGGCGTTCACCCTAAAGCCCTTCTTAACTTCGACAGCCAGCCTGAAGAGTTAAAAGAAGAAATTACCGATATGATAGCGGGTTACGAGTCGCCTACGGAATACTACATCGAGAAACTTGTTGAGGGTATCTCAACCATTGGTGCAGCATTTGCGCCTGAAAAAGTTATCGTTCGTATGTCTGACTTTAAGTCGAATGAATACTTCAACCTTGTTGGTGGTTATCAGTACGAGCCTGATGAAGAAAATCCAATGCTGGGATTCCGTGGTGCAAGCCGCTATATCTCAGAAGACTTCAGGGACTGTTTCGCTTTAGAGTGTGAAGCGATAAAGCGCGTTCGCAACAAGATGGACCTTACGAATGTGGAAATCATGATCCCATTTGTGAGAACCGTTGAAGAGGGACGTAAAGTTATTGAGCTTCTAGAAGAGCAAGGGCTTAAGAAGGGCGACAAAGGTCTGCGCATCATTATGATGTGTGAGTTACCGTCAAACGCACTGCTTGCTGACCAGTTCTTAGATATCTTTGACGGCTTCTCAATTGGCTCTAACGACCTTACCCAACTTACCTTGGGGCTAGATCGTGACAGTGGTCTTATTGCTCACTTGTTCGATGAACGTGATGATGCAGTAAAAGCCCTGTTGTCTATGGCAATCAGAGCCGCTAAGAAGCGTGGCAAGTACGTGGGTATCTGTGGACAGGGTCCATCGGATCACGAAGACTTTGCAGCCTGGCTAGTGGCTGAGGGCATTGACTCTGTATCGTTAAACCCTGATTCAGTAGTCGAAACATGGTTGTACCTTGCTGAAAAGCACGGACAGTAAACGCCAAAAGTAAAACGAAAAAACCGCTCAATTGAGCGGTTTTTTTATGTTCATAGTTCGTGTTCATAGTACTTGTTCATAGTACTTGTTCAGAGCTCGTGTTCAGAGCTCGGCTAGTTAACTGCTAGTTAGCCTCGTTTTTCAGCGCTACTTTCTTAACCGACGCATTAACATTATGCGGTCTAATTTTCTCGCACTGGTTGTCATCGATTTTTGGCTAAACTTAAGCCATCCGCGAGCGCGGGGCCAATCGTAACTGAGCAGCATCAACCCCCCAAGTACAAGGAGAATAGAGCCAGGTAATAAGGTAAGGATAATACCGCTGATTAGCAGCAACCCACCAATGGTTAATCGCACTGTCTTCATGTTTATCTATCCCGCTGAATATGTCTTGATACAAAGACGACAAAAACGCTGTTACTACTAAAAGCATGTGTTCGTACTTTATATATCTGAATAATGCGCTTTAGTTAGGTAAAAGCCAATAAGTTAAATGTAACCAAGTGTAGATATCGTTCT
Organism: Alteromonas sp. LOR; assembly: GCF_000753865.1. Lineage (GTDB taxonomy): Bacteria > Pseudomonadota > Gammaproteobacteria > Enterobacterales > Alteromonadaceae > Alteromonas. The sequence goes on from NZ_JQFW01000057.1 coordinate 344,794, forward strand.
TTGGAAGAGGGGGCACTGAATACACTAGCAGTAGTAAAAGTGGTGTCAGTGCAACTGGGTAACGTCGGGGAGGGGAAACTGTTTAGCCTTACATTTAAGACGTTGCCTTGGCACGCCTGCATCCATAAATACTCTACCCGCGGGTTTAAAACCAATTGAGCGATGATAGGCAACGCTGTCGAGGTTACACACCACATTGAGTGTAGGAAAAGACTGTTGTTTTGCAGTTTTAAGAAGCGCGGCAAATAACGTTTTATAAATAGACAGGGTTCGATGGCTTCGTTTCACTGCTATTCGCCCTAATTCGCCCCCTCTAGTGAGCCTTGCAGTGGCAACCGCTTCGTCGTCCCCGTCTATAATAAGAACGTGCGTTGCCGTGCTGTCTTGATCATCAAATTCACTGGCCTGCGGAATTCGCCACTCAACTACAAACACACTTTTTCTGAGTGATTGAATGATTGGCTTTCCATTTTCCCAGTCGACGCTTTTTACCGTAAACGCCATAGTGGCATTCCACCCTATTAACTATTCCCAATATCCGTTATTAATAAGTGTAGTTAATGTCTGCAAAAATGCAAAAGAGGGGGCATCTTGGCTCGACGTGGCATCGAACGTGTTGCCTGAGGCAAGTATTTCATACCACTCAATATCGTTCTCGGTCACATCAAATCGGCTACCATTGACATATAAAGCTAGCGGTAGTCCGTTCGTACCATCGCACAGCAATGGTCTTATACCTGGTGCGGGCTGAAAGCTTAGGCCCGTTGCAAGGTCGTTAGACACTTGCTCAATGCTAACTTCTTGTTCTAATGGAAACTCAGGAATACCTTGTTCGCTCATTGCTTCTAACAGTGAGTGGGTATAATCCTTTGAATTAATGGTGTCGATTAACTGTTGTTTTAGCGCATTCACATCGCCAGCAATAACTTTTGCGGGTTGTACTGTGGCAGGGCGAGAAGGGTCGCTAAAACGCTGGTTGCCCGTTCCTTTATCAAGCATCATCGCCAGGCTTTCTGCAAGCTGAAGATTATCAGGTGCACGATAACCAACGGAATAGGTCAAGCTGTCTTCTATTGTTTTACCGTCATGAGGCCAACCTGGCGGTACATAAAGCACATCGCCGGGCATCATTGTTTCATCAATTATGGGGGAGAAATCTTCAATTTGACGAAGCTTTCCATGGGGATGTATCTCAGCATAATTACCTGGTTCGCCTACTCGCCACCGTCGAGAGCCTTTTCCCTGCACTAAAAATACGTCGTATTGATCGATATGAGCACCAACGCCTGCGCCTTCTGTAGCAAAACTAACCATTAGGTCGTCAAGGCGCCAATTTGGAATAAATGAGAAAGGCGCGAGCAGGGGGGTTACGTCCCCAATGTATTTGTCCACACCTTGAACGAGTAATGTCCAGTGTCCTTGGCATACGCGCTCGAAGTCTTGTATTGGCCCTTCTTCTACATGCCATTGCCCATTGTCATGGCTGATTATTCTGCTGTCTACTTCACTCTCTTGTGCTAAGCCCGCGAGGTCGTTTTCATCAATAGGGTCGGCAAAGTTTTTAAAAAAACCTTTGAGTACAACAGGTTTCTGCTGCCAGTATTCGTTGAGAAATGTGTCGATATCAAAGTTTTGCATATAGTGTCTCGCTAAAAAGGCTCGCTAAAAAAGGAAAGAGAGAAAGAAAAAAGCGCGGTAAATAACCGCGCTTTGATAGGGCTAATACACCCTAGTATTTACACTTGTTACAGCTGGTCTACAAGCCTAATCGCATCGCCAATGTAATTAGCTGGCGTTAGTGCTTTTAGCTCATCTTTTGCAGACTCTGGCATTTCAAGATTATCAATAAAAGCTGCGATACCGTCAGCATCTACCTTCTTACCGCGAGTCAGCTCTTTTAATTTTTCATAGGGCTTTTCTATACCATAGCGACGCATCACGGTTTGAATTGGCTCAGCAAGAAGCTCCCAATTATTATTAAGCTCGTTAGTGAGGCTTTTTTCGTTTACCTCAAGCTTACTGATGCCTTTAAGCGTAGCTTGGTATGCAATTACTGCATAACCCACACCCACACCTAAATTACGCAAAACGGTTGAATCGGTAAGGTCACGCTGCCAACGAGAAATAGGCAGCTTAGCGGCTAGGTGATCAAAAATAGCGTTGGCCAGACCTAGGTTGCCTTCTGAGTTCTCAAAATCGATAGGGTTTACTTTATGCGGCATAGTTGATGAACCAATTTCGCCGGCAACGGTTTTTTGCTTAAAGTGACCCAGTGCAATGTAGCCCCATACATCTCTATCAAAGTCGATAAGGATAGTATTAAAGCGGGCAATAGCATCAAACATCTCGGCAATGTAGTCGTGGGGTTCGATTTGCGTAGTGTATGGGTTCCACGTTAGGCCTAGCGATGTTACGAAGCCTTCTGACACACTGTGCCAATCTACATCTTTATACGCAGATAAGTGAGCGTTGTAATTACCCACAGCACCATTGATTTTACCTAACAACTCTACATTTGCGATTTGCGTGCGCTGGCGCTTAAGGCGGATAGCCACGTTTGCCATTTCCTTACCCATAGTGGTAGGCGATGCAGGCTGGCCGTGTGTTCTTGCCATCATAGGTACCGATTGATACTTTTTCGCTAGTGTAATAAGCGCATCTATGAGTTTATCGCAGTAAGGTAATATAACGCTTTCGCGGGCTTCATTAAGCATAAGTCCGTGAGAAAGGTTATTGATGTCTTCTGATGTACATGCAAAGTGAATAAATTCGTTAACTGCTGAAAGCTCAGCGTTATCCGCCACCTTTTCTTTTAGAAAATACTCAACCGCTTTTACATCGTGGTTAGTGGTGCGCTCGATATCTTTGATACGAGTGGCATCTTCAACACTGAAATCAGCCACAATACTGTCTAACAGCGTATTTGCTGATTCAGAAAAAGCGGGAACTTCCTCAATGTGCTCGTTGTTCGACAGCATTTGTAGCCAACGAACTTCTACTTCTACTCGGTACTTTAATAAGCCATACTCGCTAAAAATACTGCGTAATTCTACGCTTTTGCCAGCATATCGACCATCGACAGGGGAAATTGCAGTTAACTGACTCAGTTCCACCTTGAGCTCCTCACTAGTTTATTAGTATGAGCGCCTTAACGGCACTAGTTGATTAATCTGAGCGCTTTAACAGCACTACTTAAAATTTGTTTGCGCTTGAACAAAATGTTGCGTCTTTTACCACCCATTTGACGCCACATTACCGCCGCTCTAACACCTGACAGTAATATTGCCCGCACTTTATGTTGGGTACCCGGTTGGCTTAGGTAGTCGGGATTGCCTGCAACCTGAATTTTCGGTGCAAGCGGGCTAACAACATCGCTGTATATACTTGCAAGAGAAGACACAATTTGTGGATTTTGAAAGTCCACGTGGGCAAGCTGTCGCTGAACGTGTGAAATGCGGTCGCCTAGCTCGTGCATGGCTTTTGATTTGCGTGCTAGCTTGCGCTCAAGGCCAAGAATACTCGCAATGTAACGAGTAAGCTCTGTATCTTTGGTTGCCTGCTTGTCGGATAGTTGTGAAACCAGCGTAGAGTATCCCAACTGTAGGTTGCTCAGTTGACCAAACACCTGCTGTGGTGTTTCTGGGTCGGTAACAAGGATGCTTGATAAGCTAGCCTCTATGGCGTCATTATCTGCTGTACCTTTTCTTGCCAGTTGCTGAACAAGCGCTGCCGCTTGGCATACACCAGCAAGGGCTAAGTTATCTTCAATATCTGCATCTAACATTATCGGATATAGCTCTCAATAATACCGCCACCTAAACATACTTCATCGAGGTAAAAAACGGCTGATTGGCCTGGAGTAACGGCTTTTTGTGGCTCGTCGAACATGACTTCGATAGTGTCATTGTCTTTCGGCGTGATGGTACAAGGGATATCAGCCTGGCGATATCGTGTTTTCACCATAGCTTTAAACGGTGCACTCACATTTTCGCGGTCAACCCAGTGTAGCTGTTTCGCCACTAAACCTTTTGAATAGAGACGAGGGTGGTCTGCACCTTGACCTACAATAAGGACGTTACGTGCTACGTCTTTATCTACTACGTACCATGGGTCTTCACCAAATTTGGCAAGGCCGCCAATATGAAGCCCTTTACGCTGGCCTAATGTGTGATACATCAAGCCTTCGTGCTTGCCTATTTCCTCACCTTCAGCGGTTTCAATAATACCTGGCTGTGCAGGCAGGTACTGCGCTAAAAAGTCTTTGAATTTTCGTTCACCGATAAAACAGATGCCAGTGGAATCTTTTTTATCATGGGTAATTAGACCTTGTTCTTCAGCTATTTTTCTAACCAGTGGCTTTTCAATGTCTCCTACTGGAAACAACGTTTTGGCGACGTGCTCTTCGCCTAGTGTATAAAGAAAGTAGCTTTGGTCTTTGTTGTTGTCTAACCCGCGCAGCATTTGCCATTGACCGTCAACCTCGCGACGGCGTACATAATGACCCGTTGCAATATAGTCGGCGCCTAAGTCTTCTGCCGCAAATTCTAGAAACGCTTTAAATTTAATTTCCTTGTTGCACATAATGTCGGGGTTTGGTGTTCTACCCGCCTTGTATTCTTCAAGGAAATATTCGAATACGTTATCCCAGTACTCTGCAGCAAAGTTGATTGTATGCAGTTCCATGCCAAGCTTGTCAGCGACTGCTTGGGCATCTTTTAAGTCTTCAGCTGCGGCGCAATATTCGTCGTTGTCATCTTCTTCCCAATTTTTCATGAAAAGCCCTTCAACCTGATACCCCTGCTGTTGAAGCAGGTAAGCTGAAACGGATGAATCTACACCGCCGGACATTCCGACAATAACTTTTTTGCTGGCGTTTGAATCTATGTCAGTCACTACGTCTTGCACACTCAATAATTAGGAAATTGCAGGAAAAACCCAGGCTGTTCTCTGGGATAGTTGTTTCAACCGGTCTTTCAACCGGCTTTTTGACCGGTTTTTCAATGTCGCTCTCTAAATGAACGACAACTTGCTTGCGTATCAATTTTTAGGTCGCGGATTTTATCAGAATTGGAGGGGTAATTCACGCTAATATCTTTTCAATACGGCATAGCTTATAAGGTAGGGTGTTTAAATCTAATTTCAATATGAACAGTTGTTTTGACTCTTTATCCACCATAGGAGCTAAGGCTAAAAAGGCGCATCTCCTAGTACCGAATACAGGCTCTCAAAACACAGTGGCTATTTCATTAAGTTATTTCACCGCACTATTTCATCACACTATTTTACACACTATCCATCAATGCTTACGAACTTGCCGTTTTGAATGCCGTCTATGGTCCAGTTTCCAACACGATAACGAATCAGGCGTAGAGTAGGGTAGCCCACGTGAGCCGTCATTCGTCTAACTTGCCTGTTACGTCCTTCGGTAATAGTAATTTCAAGCCATGAAGTAGGAATAGATTGACGAAACCTTACAGGGGGATGCCTATCCCATACCGTAGGCTCAGACATTAATTTAACTTTTGCAGGTTGAGTCATGCCGTCTTTCAGCTCTACACCCGCTTGCAGTGACTGAATAGCGGCATTATCTGGTATGCCTTCAACTTGAGCCCAATAGGTTTTGCTGGTTTTAGCTTTTGGGTGGGCAAGCTTGTGCTGTAATTTACCATTGTTGGTAAGCACTAAAAGTCCTTCAGAGTCTCTGTCTAGTCGGCCCGCCGCATACACATCAGGAACCTCTATATAGTCTTTTAACGTTTCGCGACCATCTGCATCGGTAAATTGAGAGAGCACCTGGAACGGTTTGTTGAAAAGAATAACTTTTGTATCGGACTGCATAGAAAGCCTGTTTAAAGTGGTATTGATGTATGTGTTGTCAAAAATACGGATGCTGCGTCGCGGTTTTCATTTGCGTGACGAAACTATGCTTTGGATATCGCTCATCAAGCATAACCTTTATGGTGTTTATACCTATTTAGTGCATTTTTATCACCCTCAGCATGTTAACGATCGTAGCACGGTTCAAATAATGGTTCCTGTATTTCCCCCTGTATTTCTCTTCCTTTTCGGACCAAATTGCCAATTAATACGTTGATCTTTATCACTAAGACAATGGTATGACTTGTAACTCGAACTTTCGACCCTATACTAATGAACGCAGCCAATGTTATAGGCTGTGCATTCGTTTATCCGTTGTAAAATGACAGAGTGATATGTGAAGGGCGTTTGTTGCAATGACTTGTAGCATTGATTGTCACAAAGACACGCCGCCTAAGCGCATTGTTAAAAGGATGTGCGGCGGAAAACGAAGACGAAAGACAATAATCGCGTTTACAGACAGCAATGCTTTGTGAGGCGAAAGAGTAATTACGTATTGCAATGACCGTGGGCGCTACCCTTTGTAGCGGGTTGTTGCAACAAAATGGATTAAAAACGGCAGCACTCTGCCGACTTAACAGAGGTATATAATGACCAAGTCTAAGATCATCTATACGAAGACGGATGAAGCGCCAATGTTGGCAACGTATTCGTTACTTCCAATTATCAAGAAATTTGCTGCTGCAGCAGGCATCGATGTTGAACTAACCGACATCTCACTAGCTGCCCGTGTTTTAGCAAACTTCCCAGAATATCTGAAAGAAGAGCAAAAAGTACCGGATGCATTATCTGAACTTGGTGATTTGACTCAAGATCCTAATGTAAACATCATTAAGCTTCCAAACATCAGTGCCTCAATTCCACAGCTTCGCGCAACCATCAAAGAGCTTAACGACAAAGGGTTCAATGTACCTGCGTTTCCTGACTCGCCTAAAACCGATGAAGACAAAGAGATTCGCGAACGCTACAGCAAAGTACTTGGTAGTGCAGTAAACCCTGTACTTCGTGAAGGTAATTCTGATCGCAGAGCACCAACAGCAGTTAAAAACTTCGCTCGCAAGCATCCTCATTCAATGGGTGAGTGGTCTCAAGCGTCTCGTTCACACGTGGCTCACATGCGCGGCGGCGATTTCTACTCGGCAGAAAAGTCGGTTACCGTTGAAAAAGACGGTCACGTAAGCATTGAATTTACGGGTAAAGATGGCAGTAAGAAAACCCTTAAGCCTCGCGTAGATTTGCTAGCTGGCGAAGTTATCGACGGCATGTTCATGAGCAAAAAAGCGCTTTGTGAATTCTTTGAAGAACAGATTGAAGATGCGAAAAATTCAGGCGTATTGTTCTCACTACACGTGAAAGCAACGATGATGAAAGTGTCGCACCCTATTGTATTCGGACACTGTGTTAAAGTTTTCTACAAAGACCTGTTCAACAAGTACGGCGACCTTTTCGAAGAGTTAGGCGTTAACCCTAACAATGGTTTAGGTAGCGTTTACGACAAAATAGCGACCCTTCCTGAAAGTCAGCGTTCTGAAATCCAAAAAGATATCAATGCGTGTTACGCAGATAGACCACCAATGGCGATGGTTAATTCAGATAAAGGCATTTCAAACCTTCACGTACCAAGTGACGTTATTGTAGATGCTTCAATGCCTGCAATGATCCGTAACTCTGGTCAAATGTGGGGACCGGATGGAAAAGCGCACGATACTAAAGCGGTTATTCCAGAAAGTACGTACGCGACTATTTATCAAGAAGCGATTAACTTCTGTAAAACCCATGGTGCGTTCGATCCAACAACAATGGGTACAGTGCCAAACGTTGGCCTAATGGCGCAAAAAGCTGAAGAGTACGGTTCTCATGATAAAACATTTGAATTGGAAGCTGATGGTACAGTGTCTATCGTAGACCAAGACGGCAACGTGCTTATTTCTCATGACGTTGAGGAAGGCGATATCTGGCGTATGTGTCAGGTGAAAGACGCGCCTATTCAAGACTGGGTGAAGCTAGCGGTGACTCGTTCACGTCAATCAGGCATGCCTGCGGTATTCTGGCTGGACGATGAGCGTGCACACGATGCCCAGCTTATTGAGAAAGTGAATACCTACCTAAAAGATCACGATACTTCTGGCTTAGACATTCAAATAATGTCTCCAGTACGCGCTATTCGTTACAGCATGGAACGCGCAATTCGCGGGCTTGATACTATTTCTGTAACCGGTAATGTGCTTCGTGATTACCTCACTGATTTGTTCCCAATTTTAGAGCTTGGTACCAGTGCTAAGATGCTATCCATTGTTCCATTGATGGCGGGCGGTGGCCTTTACGAGACGGGTGCAGGTGGTTCAGCACCAAAGCACGTTCAACAGTTTGTTGAAGAAGGCCATTTACGTTGGGATTCACTAGGCGAATTCCTTGCGTTAGCCGTTTCTTTAGAAGATGTTGCTATTAAGCACAAAAACCCGAGAGCGAAGATTCTTGCAGAAGCATTAGACAAAGCAACTGAAACACTGCTTAACGACGGTAAGTCACCACAGCGTAAAGCAGGGCAGCTTGATAACCGTGGTAGCCACGTTTACCTTGGTCTGTATTGGGCACAAGAAGTGTCTAATCAAAGCGAAGATGCTGAGCTTGCTGCGCAGTTTAAGTCTGTCTACGACGAACTTTCTGCAAAAATGGACGACATTATTGCAGAGATTGATGCGACACAGGGTAAAGCGCAAGAAATTGGCGGTTACTACTACCCAGACGAAGACAAGGTTTTCGCTGCAATGTCTCCAAGTGAGACGCTTAAAGCAATTATCGGCGCTTAAGAGCTTTAGCTCAGTTGATAGGGCGCTATTAGCGCCTAGTTAACACGTAATTAGCGCGCAAATAGCGCGCAAGTACTGAATAAATAGCGCGCTAATTAGTGCATATACCAAAAACCCAGAAGTGCTGCTTCTGGGTTTTTTATTGTCTTTTTTTCGCCATAAAGCCTCTTTCTGCTATGGTTGATGTTAACGCTAGCGCCTATTTTTACGTGCTGACATATTGCGTCTACGTCTGCGTTAGCGAATGTGATGCAGCTTAAGTGAATAAGGCGTAATACGAAGGGAATTTAAACATGAGTGAAAAAGAACAACGTTCGGTGGTGTCGAGGGAAAAGCCTCAAGAGCAAAGGCGCGAAACCGCGAACACACTCACTCTTAAGCATGAGTTTCCTGCGTCCCGCTTTACGGATAAAGAGACTTACAAAGCAGAGGAGAAAGCCCTTCAAGAACAGCTTTTTCACGTTCAGCAAGCGTATTTTCATCAAAATCGACGAGCATTGATTATTTTTGAAGGCTGGGACGCATCGGGGAAAGGCGGTGCGATAAGGCGAGTTACCGAAAAACTCGATCCCCGCGGCGTGCGAGTATTACCCGTGGCTAAGCCTGATGAAAAAGACCAGGCTAAGCATTTTCTTTATCGTTTTTGGCATCATGTTCCGGCCCCTGGGAATATGACTATATTTGACCGTTCCCACTATGGAAGGGTGTTAGTCGAACGCGTTGATCAATTGGCCAGTGATGCACAATGGCAGCGTGGGTACCGAGAAATTAACGAGTTTGAAGAGACACTTCACAATAGCGGTGTTCGAATTATAAAGCTGTTTATGCATATCTCAGCTGCAGAGCAGCGAAAACGCTTTGAAGAAAGACTTCGCAATCCTTATAAACGCTGGAAGCTCACTGCAGAAGACCTGCACAATAGTAAGCAACGACATCATTATATTAGTGCAATTAATGATATGTTTGCCAAAACAAACACGCCATTCGCACCATGGAAAATTATTGATGGTGAGCATAAGTGGCAAGCTAGGGTTGCAGTGCTGCGCGCTATTGTTGCGGGGTTAAGCGCAGATGTAGATATTGTGCCGCCACCTCTTGATGAAGACTTAATAGCAATGGCCACGCAAGAACTTAATATTACTGATGAGTTACCGGGTATTTAACTCTTTATTTTCGAGCTTTATATATTTTTCTATTGGGAATTCTAATGGGGGGAAGGGTGTTGTTCGATGAAAAGATGCTAGCCTAGCTAGCGGCATGTGATTTACATCCACTCATAGCTATTACAATTTATCCATATTCGAAGAAAATTTTGATTCAAAATACGAAATGTGACAGGACTTTTATTTAAAAAAGCACAATATTCGGGTGCAAATCGAGTTAAGAAAACGGGGATTTAAGGCTTAGGATACGTCGCGGAACAATGTATTTTGGTAAGGATGGGCCGTAAACCTATAAAGCATAGGTAATAGTTGGGACGACAAAAACCGCTCTTTTTCCTTTAATGTTGACCGGAAAAAAGAGTGTTAGAAGAGCCCGACATGGCAGTCGGGCTGCTTAGAATTTTTCTTTAACGCTCTGGTTCTTCTACAAAACCTATGTTCTCTGCATGCAAGCCCTTTGGACCTTGTTGCACCTCGAACTGAACTTCTTGACCTGCCTTCAATGAGCGATAACCTTCCATCTGAATTGTTGAGTAGTGAGCGAATATGTCATCACCACCTTCCTCTGGAACGATAAACCCAAAACCTTTCGCGTTGTTAAACCATTTAACTTTGCCAACCGCCATACTTCGACTTCCTCTTAATCCTTGAACTCACACGTTTATGCCCCCATTATAGATCCGAGAGCATAGAGTATTGAGTATCGATATAGACAGATACTCAATGTCACTATCAAAATGTAGATTTTTTAACCATATTATGTCAAGAGCTAATGTGAATTAATTTTATCCAAAAGTTTAACGACATCTGCCAGTAACACACTATTATTAAGTTATGAGTAAAGACAACGCTATTAGTATTGAAAAGGAAAAGCAAAAAGACGCGCAGCGACAAAAGCCGCAGCCGCCTCCCATGTATAAAGTGTTGTTGAATAATGACGACTATACACCAATGGATTTTGTTATAGAGGTTCTCACGCAGTTTTTCAATTTGGACGCTGAGAAAGCCAATCAACTTATGCTTACCGTGCATTATCAAGGTAAAGCGGTTTGTGGTGTGTTTACCGCTGAGATTGCAGAAACAAAAGTGATGCAAGTCAATCAGTACGCACGCAAACATCAGCACCCATTGATGTGCACTATGGAGCAGGCATAAGGCAATTTGTAGAGGGCGAGCAATATGTTAAATAAAGAATTAGAACAAACGCTAAATAGTGCGTTTGTATTTGCCAGAGAGCACCGTCATGAGTTTATGACGGTAGAGCACTTGTTGTTGGCATTGCTGGACAACACAGCAGCTCGCGATGCATTAAAAGCGTGTGGCGCAGACGTTGAGGCCGTTAAAAGCGAATTGCTATCTTTTGTGAAAGATACAACGCCGCTCATTCTTGACGAGCAGCTTAACGAACGCGAAACCCAGCCAACGCTTGGATTTCAACGCGTATTGCAGCGCGCGGTTTTTCATGTTCAATCTTCGGGTAAAGACGAAGTGACTGGCGCAAACGTGCTAGTAGCAATCTTTAGCGAACAAGAGTCGCAAGCGGTATTCATTCTCAAGAAAGCAGACGTCACCAGATTGGATGTGGTTAATTACATCAGCCATGGCGTGAGCAAAGCTGAGGATGATGAGTCAATCAATTCTGAAACCCCAGAAGAGGCTGAGAGCGGCGAAGAAAACGGCACAGCGTTAGGTAAATACGCTACCGATTTAAACCGCCACGCAAAAGATGGCAAAATAGACCCTCTTATCGGCCGTGATGCAGAGGTTGAACGTACGATTCAAATCTTATGCAGACGTCGTAAAAATAACCCGCTACTTGTTGGTGAAGCTGGTGTGGGTAAAACGGCCATTGCCGAAGGGTTAGCTTATCGTATTGTGAACGACGACGTCCCTGATGTTATCGCAGAAAGTACAGTTTACTCTCTCGACCTTGGCGGTTTATTGGCGGGAACAAAATATCGCGGCGACTTTGAAAAACGTCTTAAGGCTATCCTCAAGGAGCTAAGCAAAGATGAACACGCCATATTGTTCATAGATGAAATTCATACCATTATTGGTGCAGGTGCTGCCTCTGGCGGCGTCATGGATGCGTCTAACTTGCTAAAACCTAAGTTATCAAGCGGCGAATTACGCTGTATTGGTTCAACGACGTATCAAGAATACCAAGGTATTTTTGAGAAAGACCGTGCCTTAGCTCGTCGTTTCCAAAAGGTTGATGTGACTGAGCCAAGTGTTAGCGACACTACGAAGATTTTACTTGGACTGAAAAGCCGTTACGAAGATCACCACAATGTGCGCTTCACGCAAAAAGCGATTCAGGCTGCAGCAGAGCTGTCTGCGAAGTACATCAATGAGAGACATTTGCCTGATAAAGCCATTGATGTAATGGACGAAGCGGGCGCTAGTCAGCGTCTTCTTGCACCGTCAAAGCGTAAGAAAACAATCAATGTGGGTGATATAGAGCAAATCATTGCGAAAATGGCTCGTATACCTGAGAAGTCCGTATCGGCATCTGACAAAGAAGTACTTAAAAACCTAGGGCGCAACCTTAAGATGGTAGTGTTCGGTCAGGACAAAGCGATAGAGACCCTCAATGACGCTATATTGCTGTCTCGCTCTGGATTAGGCGCTGAAACAAAGCCAATTGGTAGTTTCTTATTTGCAGGTCCAACCGGTGTAGGTAAAACGGAGGTGACTCAACAGCTTTCAAATATTATGGGTGTTGAGCTAGTGCGCTTCGATATGTCTGAGTACATGGAACGTCATGCTGTAAGTCGCCTAATTGGTGCGCCTCCAGGTTATGTTGGTTTCGACCAAGGCGGGTTGCTGACTGATGCGGTAATTAAAAACCCGTATTCGGTTGTGCTATTGGACGAGATTGAGAAAGCTCACAGCGATATTTACAACATATTATTGCAGGTAATGGACCACGGCACACTGACTGATAACAACGGACGCAAAGTTGATTTCAGAAATGTTGTGCTAGTGATGACAACGAATGCTGGCGTTCAGGAAACCGTGCGTAAGTCTATTGGCTTTAAGCAACAAGATCACAGCCACGATGCGTTAAGTGAAATCAATAAGATATTCACCCCTGAGTTCCGCAACCGTCTTGATGGCATCATTTGGTTTAATCACTTGGATGCTGAAATCATCCTACAGGTGGTAGACAAGTTCATTATCGAGTTGCAGGCCCAGTTAGACGTGAAAGGTGTGTCTTTAGAGGTGACCTCTGAAGCAAGAGCTTACATGGCAGAAAAAGGGTATGACAAGTCGATGGGTGCGCGCCCAATGGCACGTCTCATAAAAGATGAGCTTAAGAAAGAACTGGCCAATGAGCTGCTGTTTGGTGAGCTGGCGAAAGGCGGAAACGTTAAAGTGGATTACGTTGATGACAAATTAACGTTTGAATACAGCGGCGTGGATACGAAGTCAGAGCAAGCTGAGCCTAGTTAATTGTGCAAGGCTTTTAAGAGCTAATTTTAAAAGCCTATTTAAGAGCCCATTTGAAGAGCCTATTTAAGAGAGTGGCCCGTCTGTAATGACGAAGAGAAATCCAAACTGTCGTTAAGGCAGCAGTTTGGTTGTGTTTAAGCAACGTGTAAAGCTGTTGCTCATTAGCGCTCTAAGCTACAGGCTCGCAGCACAAATGAAAAAGCCCGATAATTAAAAAATTATCGGGCTTTTTTTATGCGTTACCGCTTCAATGGCTCATTATCTTGCGCGATAAATGATACGACCTTTGGTCAAATCATAAGGAGTCATCTCAACAGTGACCTTATCGCCAGTAAGAATTCGGATATAGTTCTTACGCATTTTACCAGAAATATGTGCAGTCACTACGTGACCGTTCTCTAGTTCTACGCGGAACATAGTATTAGGTAGAGTGTCTTGCACCGTACCTTCCATTTCAATACAATCTTCTTTTGCCATGTAAAGCAGTTACCTCAGTAATTCAAAATTTTTGCCGCGCAGACATTAACCAATCTTGCGAGCAGTGTAAAGCGATTAAGCTGGTTTTTTAGTAAATAGACGCCATTGGTTGTCTATAAACTGTTCAAAGGGGTGAAATTTGTGCTTATAGCTCATTTTTTGACAGCCTTCCACATAGTACCCTAAGTAAACATAATGGTGGCCTGCTGACCTTGCCTGCTCAATTTGCATGAGGATCATCCACGTACCGAGAGATGAGGCAGCATAGTCAGGATCAAAAAAGGTATACAACGCAGATAGCGCGCTTGTGTGTACATTGTCCTCTAGTACGTCGGTTACTGCAACCGCTACGAGCTTATCATTGTCATAAGCTTCCAAAAAATGCGGTGCCATCCATGTGCAGCTTAAAAAATTGTCAAATTGCTCATAGGAGGGCGGGTACATAGACCCATCCGAATGCCGTTCGTTGATGTACCGCTCGTATAACGGATAATATTCAGGCTTTAAAGAAGTGCTTAACTTTACAGATAGTGTGGCATTTCCTTTTAAAATCCGCTTTTGGCTGCGAGAGGGGGCGAAGGCATCAACGGGTATCCTCACAGACTGACATTTATTACAGCTAACGCAATGGGGGCGATAAATTTGCTCGCCACTGCGTCTAAAACCAGCTTGAATGAGCTGTGAATAACGCGCTGATAAAAATGTATCTTCCTCTGCATATACCAGTAAACGTTCTTCCTTGTGAGGAAGATAGCTACAAGAAAATGATTGTGTAATACCAAACTTCATGGCGTTATTACCCTCGGACGCCAGCGCTGTACATACTCAGAGCTTAGCTCACCCTGTGAATTTACGGTCTGATTATTCTCTCTCAGCGTCTTAATGAAGTCGTTTCTGCTGACTGTGCGTGCCCCTAAAGAAGACAAATGCTCTGTAGGTAACTGGCAATCTATAAATGCCATCTGTTGTGAACGCATGTGTTCAACAAGGGCAACCATTGCAAGCTTAGATGCATTACTTTTCTTATGAAACATAGACTCACCGCAGTACACCTTACCAATACCTACGCCGTAAAGGCCGCCAACGAGCTCTTCGTTTTCCCATACCTCAACAGAGTGGGCAATGCCTAAGCCATGAAGCTGCGAATAGGCGGCTTTCATATCGTCGGTAATCCAGGTTTCGTTAGATACGCCGCTTCCAGATTGCGTAACCCGAGGTATTGCAGAGCAAGTATCGATAACTCTATTAAATGCATGATTAAGGGTTACCGTGTATTTTCGCTGTCTGACGAGTTTCTTTAAACTTTTTGAAACGCAGAAATCATCCAAATTAATAATGGCTCGCGGATCAGGAGACCACCATAACAAGGGCTCGTCATCACTGAACCAAGGAAAGATGCCTTGAGAGTAGGCAGAAAACAAACGTTGCGGGCTCAAATCGCCGCCAAAAGCAAGCAAACCATTGGGATCGTCTAACGCCTCATGAACTTCAGGGAAAGGCGCATCATTTTCAATGTAGTGTAGTGCTAGCATAAGAGAGGCCTCACAAATTCCTATCAGGATAAGTAAGGCCTATACCGTGATTACCCTTGTTCAGAAGCCATTCCGTCCAAGAATTTTTCTGCATCAAGTGCTGCCATGCAACCAGTGCCGGCAGACGTGATCGCCTGACGATAAACGTGGTCACTAACGTCACCAGCGGCAAAAACGCCTTCTACGCTAGTTTGTGTGGCGTTGCCGTGCAAACCACTGTTCACAACTATATAGCCGTCTTTCATAGTGAGCTGGTCGGCAAATATATCTGTGTTAGGCTTGTGACCAATGGCGATGAATAAGCCCATTACATCAAGCTCTTCAGTGGCATCGCCGTCGGTATCTTTGATTCGGATTTTTGTAACACCCATATCATCACCCAGTACTTCATCTAGTGTCTTATTTAGATGCAATACAACGTTGCCGTTTTCCGCTTTGTCTCGTAGACGATGCTCAAGGATCTTCTCACTTCTGAAAGTATCCCTTCTGTGGATTACATGAACTTCAGAAGCAATGTTAGACAAATATAGCGCTTCTTCTACTGCGGTATTACCACCGCCAACAACCGCTACTTTTTGGTTGCGATAGAAAAATCCGTCGCAGGTTGCGCATGCTGATACGCCTTTACCCATGAAGGCTTGCTCTGATTCAAGACCTAAATACTTTGCTGATGCACCTGTAGAAATGATAAGTGCGTCGCAGGTGTAAGTACCGTTATCACCATGTAGGGTAAATGGACGTTTGCTGAGGTCAGTTTTGTTAATGTGATCAAATATGATTTCAGTATCAAATTTTTCAGCATGTTTTTGCATGCGAACCATCAAGTCTGGTCCCGTTAGTCCTTCAGGATCGCCAGGCCAGTTTTCAACTTCGGTGGTGGTCGTAAGCTGTCCGCCTTGTTGAATACCGGTTAATAGAACCGGTTCTAAGTTAGCACGTGCTGCATAAACTGCTGCCGAGTAACCCGCAGGACCCGAACCTAAAATAAGTAGACGGACGTGTCTGCTTTCTGACATTTTCCTCTCCAATAACACCCATCAACAGGGTATGTAGACTATTCATAAATTTGTAAAAAGAAAGTGAGGTCGTTTGGATTTAAATCAACCTTTAAAGCCCCATTCTTTTCAGTCATGAATGCTAAAAAAGTGCTGGCTAAGCAATTCGAAATGATTCGCCAAGATTTCAAACCTCGTTATGAGCGCTAGGATATCAATATTCGAACATGTACGTGGATAAAATTTTTGAAATTTCAGTCAATATAAATTAAGAATCGGCAATCTAGCAATAAAACACGGCAGAAAAAGTGGGCAAGACGTCGGTGTTTCTTGTATTAAATGTAAAGAAGATTACAATTTACGTTAAGCAATAAATCAGTGCGTAGTGCAATACGCACGTTTAGAGGTGAAGCATGTCTCAGTCAGTGATGGCAATGTTGAAAGATGGCCAACAATACATGAAAACATGGCCCATGAGGAAAGAGCTGTATGGTTTTTTCCCAGAGTGCAGAGTTGTGGCTGCCACTAAATTCGCTATAAAGACCATGCCGCCAGCCACCATGGTAATGTGTTTACTGTTGCTTCAAAACTTAGGTACGCAGTTTATTCCACAGACCATTGCCATGGGCATGTTTTTTCTTAGTCTCCCCATACAAGGTTTGCTGTGGTTAGGCCATCGCTCTGACCAATATTTACCGCCCCAGTTGAACAGCTGGTATCAAGAAATACATTCTTCAATGCGCTCACAGGGCTGTAACGTCGCTTCGGTCAAATCAAAACCAAAATATAAAGAACTAGCGCAGTTACTCAAAACAGCGTTTAAAGACTTAGACAATGCGTTTACCGAGAATTGGTTTAATTAAGTATTCTGTTTTAGTTCTGAATTACACTTCCTACAACGATAGCGTGTACCGGTGAGAATGCTTTTATGGCGTCGCATTGACAGGGCATGCTCACTGCAGTCACAGGAATAAGCCACGGTGTTCGTCACCGCTTTGACATCAAAGCTATGCGTTGTTTTTGCCTCACATCCAAACACCTCAATCATAATGCTCTGCCACTCGTTACCATGAGGCTTCACCCTTCCAAACAAAGTCCAAACCAGAAGATGACTTACCTCATGAGGTATCACTTCTTCTAAAAATGCCTGTTGGTTTTGCTTAAACAGCAATGGGTGCAGATTAATTCTATTTTGCTGTAAGAATGCAGTGCCTGCGTTTTTACCTGAGCGTCGAAACGACAGGTGAGGGCGGACGAATTGTCTATTAAAATAGTCATCTGCTTTGTCATAACAAGCGTTTAGCGCAGCATGGATTTCATGTTGCTGTTGCTCAGATAAGTCACGAGTAGCGATGGCGTTCGTCCTGCAAGATAGAAGGGGATAGTGTGGCGAATTGCCCCCCTAGATTATTTGAAAATTACAAAAATTGAAAAAGATAGTAAAAAAAACGCCGTTTAAGACGGCGTTTTTTTAAAGCTTTGTGAGGTAAATGTCACTGGATTATTATCTCACATCGCAAGGTAAGCACAATATGTACGTGCCTTTTGGATCGTTAAGCTCATTGAGGGTATTAAACTCACCCATAACGCGTTTAAATTCATTGATAAGCGCAGAGTTGCTGTTAGCGAACTGCCATTTACTAACAAATGTCATAGCCTGACCAAAGAATTCCTTCCAAAACAGTTCTTGAGCAGAAAGGCTGCGCTGCACATACACTGTGTCGTAGTTTTCTAGTTCAGCGAATTCAGCAGCAGTTGCTACTGCATCATCAAGCTCACCAAGCTCATCAACAAGCCCTAACTCTAATGCGTCTTCACCAATCCACACGCGCCCCTGAGCAACAGTGTCGACTTCTTCAACAGTCATATCCCTAGCGTTTGCTACTAGTGATAAAAAGTTTCCGTAAGTGTTTTCCACATTGCGCTGAAGGATTTGCCCAAACGCCGGAGAGAGCGCTCTTGCTGGCGATAAGCCTGCAATGTCAGTAGAGCCAACGCCATCGCTGTGTATGCCTAAATAGTCTAGTGAATTTTCGTACGTCATAAACATACCAAACACACCAATTGACCCTGTGATTGTACTTGGGCTTGCAATAATTTTATCAGTGCTTGCTGCTATCCAATAACCGCCAGATGCTGCATAAGTACTCATTGAAGAGATAACCGGTTTACCCGCTTGACGCAGCTGTAATATTTCTTGGCGAATCACTTCTGAGGCAAAAGCACTGCCGCCTGGTGAGTCTATTTGAAGCACTACTGCTTTAATATTGTCGTCTAAGCGAGCCTGACGCAGTAATCGTGCTGTGCTGTCGCCACCAATCGTACCGGCTTTTTGATTACCGTCTAAGATGGTACCTTTCGCCACTACGATTGCCACTTTTTCCATGTCATTATTGGTTTTAGGCATCGGCGGATTAATGACTTTTAGGTAGGTGTTAAAGGCTGTTAGGTTGATTCCCTGCTGGTTATCACCTTCACCCACTAATTCGATAAGCTCTTGTCTCACTTCTTCGCGGGTTTTTAGTGCATCTACCCAATTGTTATCTAGGGCGTATTGAGCGAAATCGCCTCCCGCAGCCTCAAACTTAGACAGCAATTCGTTAGCCGTTTCATCAAAGTTAGTGACGTCTATACCGCGGGCGGCTGCAACATCTTCTTTATACTGCTTCCAATACCCGTCTAACCACTGCTTTTCTGCTTCTTTTGCTTCAGCAGACATGTCATTTCTCATGACCGGCTCGACTGCCGACTTGTATGTGCCCACTCTGAATATATGTGTAGTCACTTTGAGTTTATCTAGCATGTCTTTAAAATACATACCGTAACGGCCGTAACCCTCAAGCAACAGCCCACCCATAGGGTTGAGGTACACTTTGTCAGCTTGGGCTGCTAAGTAGTATTGATCTTGAGAGTAGTAGTCGCCTATTGCATAAACAGGCTTTTCAGATTCTTTAAATGACTCAATGGCCTCTGCAACAACGCGAAGCTTGTCTAGTCCACCACCAGTAAGCCCTTGAAGGTCTAGGACGAGTGCTTTAATTCTTCTGTCTTTTGCCGCGTTTTCAAGCACATCTACGACATCACGTACAAGCACTTCTGGATTGTCGGGTTCGCTGCCTAATGACTCTTGCAAAAACTGCTCGAAGGGGTCAACGCTCTCTTTTTCAATCACCAGCTGGCCATTAAGTGTGAGGTATAGCGCACTATCGGATTTAACTGTCAGCTGCTCACCGTCTTGGTTCGCGATGGCCATGATTATGCCAACGAAAATTACAATGAATATTACGTTGAAGAAAAGTTTGCGGGTGAAGTTCAGTACCGTCCACAAGCCAATAAACAAGGATTTAGTCCAATTTCCCTTGGCCGCCATATTTTACTACCTTTTTCTGAAGTGTGATTGTTTTTCAAATTTTTGAGCGCTATGTGCGATGGTAAATCCAACTACACTAATGTCATTATGTTACCTGTTTCGCATAAGATCGCTAAGTTAATTGTAATTTTTTGTAACTTCCACCGATAAAACAGCATTCAGCACCTTAAAACTAGTAAGTAACGGACAATCAAATATATACCACATAACGACGGAACTCATATTATTTCCCCATCAGTACAGTCTTTTTAGCGTCAAGCCAACACTGAAATCAAGGTTGATTTATATTGGGTAAACACGGCCATAGTTCAATAAAGGCAAGCCATAGCTAATCCAGTGATGAAATTTTTTCCTTCACATTACTTCTTAATTCGTTGTCTATGTAATCGTTGATAGCTTCATTGCCGACGACCAACGGGTTTGGCATAGACGCTTTCTGTTGGTTCAATAATTTCATTTTCTCTATTAAATTATTCGAAAACGGATGATTTGAAATAGTGACGTCGGCTCTTTTTTCATTAACGACGCTTTGAAAGTAGTTAAGAGATTGAAGGTAACGTTTATTTGCCTCTAACGTATCTGGTAATCCTGTTCCGCCCCATAACGCTACAGTATGTTTTTTTCCACCATCTTCTGCTGATATTATGAGCGATGTCGCGCCTGGTGTGTGCCCTGGTGTGGCAAGAATGGTTACTTGGGTATCCCCGAAGTTTAAGACGTCTTTATCAGCCACAGATGTATAGGTCGTTGGAGGGGGTATTTCTGTAGAGTAATTGCCAAAGGGATCTGTTAAGACTGGTGCCTCTGGGTTATTAATAAAACGCCACTCTTGTTCCCGCATTAATATTTTGGCCCCATATTCCTGTTCAAAATAGTGCGCGCCGCCATAGTGATCGCTGTGCCCATGTGTTATCAAAACAAACTTGATGTCTTTAGGGTCTAATCCAAGTTCTATCATTCCTGGCACTATTACCGTTTTGGCATCGTTTGGCGTCCACATCGAGTCGATGAGTACAATTCCATCGGAGGTTTGTATAACAAAGCTTCCGACGCTGACATACCCAACAAAGTAGAAATTATCAAACAACTGAGTGGGTGTAAGAATAGTGGTGTCAAAAAGCTCGCTTGATGTGAGGGCGTCAGGCAACTCACTCAGTCTCGCCTTTGCAGTATTCTCAGGTTGTGCTTCCCTTACTTCGTTAGATACGGCTTTGCAACCGACTACGACCGCTATTGAAAAAACCATTACAAACAGATGTATCAGTACACTTCTCACGAATCCTCCGTTATTCCCGTTCGTTTATTTCATATATACATAGCGCTACAGACGAGTGCTATGTCACTATTTATCGCGTTCTAACCAATTGGCAATTAGTTTAGCAATTCGTTTGTGGTCGTTTTCACTCATCTGCATAAGCAAGTTTCCAGAGGTTAATTTATAACCTGTTTTTGACTGGCCTTTTTTCATCAAACGAGACAATGGAGAAGCATTAGGAGTTGTATTAGATGGCTTGTTCAAAATCTTAATCTCCTTATTTGCAGTGCATTACGAATATTAAAAATACGTAATCTGACAATAAAAAGATTACGTAGTCATATACGAAATAGGAAGTTCACGCTTAACAATATCGTAGAATCGGAAACTGATATATGGTGTTGCGATTGAATGACCTCATTTAATGCCAAGCGAGGTGGTTTTGGTCGACAGTCACCGCTGACCTCCGTAAGATTGACGCACAAACGAATTAGTTTCTTTATCAAAATACTGACGCCACAGTACATCAATATCTTGTTTCAATGAGGCGTCACCAAGGAGGCCCAAAGTGGATGCATTATCTCTACTTCTTAATCGAAGCTCTCAGCCACGCTTAAACGAGCCTGCTCCTAGCGGAGATGCGCTGGAAAATATTATGCAAGCGGCTTTACGTGCTCCTGATCACGCTTGCCTTACCCCATGGCGGTTTGTGGTATGCCAAGGCAAAGGGTTAAACAAACTTGGGGCGCTTTTTGAAGCATCTGCAATTGAAAACGACAAAAGTCAAAAAGAAATAGATAGAGCCCCACAACTTCCTTTGCGTGCGCCTATGGTTATTGTTGCCATTGCACAATACAAAGAACACGAAAAAGTCCCTCGTGTTGAGCAGATAGCATCTGCCTCTTGTGGTGTTATGGCCATGCAAATGGCGGCGGTAGCACAAGGGTTTAACGGAATGTGGCGCACCGGTAGCTATGCACAGTGTCCCGTTGTCAAAAGTGGGCTAGGGATGTCAGAAGAAGACGAACTCGTTGGGTTTTTGTATTTAGGTACGCCAGCTTTCGAGCCAGCACCAAAGCCAGAGCGTGACACTACTGCGTTTTTTGAGCATTGGAGTTAATGAAAAATACCTGCTACTGAAGATAAGTGTTGAGGCGCACGTTGCGTGCGCCTTTAGCAGCTCATTTTCTTTGTGGCATCTTTAAAATATGGCTTTAAGCGTAACGTCTAGAAAACTTGAAGCGTGACGTTATAGCCAGCAAATTTTCGGATGTTGATGACCCTGTCGCCATCAAGCATCCAGTATTGCCCTTTAATCCCCTTAAGTTCACCAGAAAAGTCAGGGGTTTTGTCGAGATTAATCGACTTTATTTTTTCTGGGTAAGTGTCTACGGGAAAGTTGATTTGATGTACTTTCGACTCTACCTCAGATACAGCTTGAAGCCCTTTTTCTTGTTTTAATGCAGCAAGTTCATCGGAAATTTTCTCCATGAGCTCGTGTTTTACCGCTATCAAATCCACTTCATCTGGCTTGCCTTTTAACATGGTGCGCCAGTTAGTCTTATCGGCAATATGGTTTTTGCATAACGTTTCCACAAGCCCGCTAGTTAACCTGTCTGGAACGCGCAACATAACCGTGGCTTGCGTTGCGCCTTGGTCCATCCAGCGAGGCGAGACAGATTCGGTTATTTCTCGGGTAATACCCACTTTCACGTTGCCTGTATTAGCTAAGTAGACAAAGTGTTCGTTAAAGCAGTGGGCTTCGCCCCATTCTGGCTCGCGACACGTACCTTCGTGGTAGTGGCACTTTTCAGGTTTTATAATACAGCTGTCGCACTGAGCAAGTGAAATTAGGCAAGGGTAGCAATAACCCTGGTTGAAACTCTTTTTGGTTTTTCGGCTGCAGTGAACACAGTGAATTTCATTGTTAAAGGACAATGAAATCTCCCGTCCTATCAGTGCGTTCATGTCTACGCTGCTATCTCCAATAGGGAGTTCATAGCAAACTTCATTATTATCAAATGCATGAGTACGCATTTTTCGTAATGCACCAGAATAACTTTGTGTCAAAATTTAGTACCTTATTCGCTTAACTCGCCGCGCAGGTTGGCGGTGAGCAGTAAATTGATTTGTTCAAACGAGAGATTTTTACTTAATAAATAATGCAGTTTTGCTAGTGCAGCCTCTGGGGTCATGTCACTGCCCGAGAGCACGCCAACTTCTTGAAGGCCATGGCCGGTTGCATATCCACCCATGTTTACTCTACCGCGCATGCATTGAGTGCAGTTAACCACCGGTATTTCTCTCGATTTAGCGTATTGCAACTGCTCAATCAGTTTTGGGTTTTGAGGTGCATTCCCCACACCATAACTTAATAGTATGAGTGCATTAACCGGTTGCTGCAGCGTGTTTTTAATAACTTCAGGCGCAATTCCCGGATACAGGCTCACCATGCCGATGGGCTGAGCGGATACATTAGAAACGGTCAGCTTTTTATCTGACGCTTTTGCTAATTCACCGGCTTTAAGCCGAATATTTATTCCGGCTTCCAGTAAAGGAGGAAAGTTAGGTGAGTCAAAGGCATTAAAGCCGTCTGCATCTACCTTACGGCTGCGATTTCCGCGCAGTAAACGATTGTTAAAAAATAACCCAACTTCTGCGATAGGGTAGTTGGCGGCAATAAACAGGGCATTTAACAGGTTTACCTGACCATCTGAGCGCAGTTCAGCCAGCGGTATTTGAGAGCCCGTCACTATCACCGGCTTAGCGAGGTCTTCGAGCATAAAACTTAAAGCAGACGACGTGTAGGCCATGGTGTCGGTACCATGCAAAATAATAAAGCCGTCGTAATCGTTATAGTTATCAGCTATATCGTCTGCAATACGTTGCCAATCAGATGGATCCATATCCGAAGAGTCGATTAAATTGTCGTACTCATGAATAGTAAAAAGGGGCATTTCACTGCGGTTAAACTCAGGCATTTTCGCCAGAGTTTCTGTTAAAAACCCAGCAGCAGGTACATACCCTTGACTCGATGGCTTCATCCCTATGGTGCCGCCTGTATAGGCGATATAAATATGTTTACGCATGAATACCCTGTTGTCTGCTTTTTGCAATTTTTTGCGATAAATAAGTGTGGCTGCATTTTAGCAGTCGTCCTTACTTTGTCACTCGTTATACAAAAAAGGCGGCTCGCTATTAACGGCCGCCTCTTATTGACATAGATATGCCTATTTTACTTCTACACCGGCAGCTTGCTGATCGGCATGGTAACTTGAACGTACCATTGGACCACACGCTGCGTGGGTAAATCCTATTTCTTTCGCGTAATCGCCTAGAGCATCAAACTCAGTGGGGTGCACGTATCGCTTCACAGGGAAGTGGTGACGGCTGGGCTGTAGGTATTGCCCTAGCGTCAGCATATCAACGTCGTGATCACGAAGGTCTCTTAATACACCTTGGATCTCTTCGTTTTCTTCACCCATTCCCATCATCAAGCCAGATTTGGTTTTAATGTGAGGGTGCTGCGCTTTAAACTTTTTGAGCAAATCAAGGGACCACTGATAATTAGCACCAGGACGACACTCGCGGTAAAGGCGAGGAATGGTTTCTAAGTTGTGATTGAACACATCAGGCTCACCATTTTTAAATATCTCAAGTGCACGATCCATTCGCCCTCTGAAATCGGGTACTAGCACTTCAATAGTGGTAGTAGGGCTGTGCTCTCGAATGGCATTAATGCAGTCTACAAAATGCTGTGCACCGCCATCGCGCAGGTCATCTCGGTCAACCGAGGTAATAACCACATAGCGAAGATTCATCTCTGCAATGGTTTTAGCTAGCTTTTCAGGCTCTTCAGCGCTTGGTGGTAATGGCTTACCATGAGCAACATCGCAAAACGGACAGCGACGTGTGCATATATCACCAAGGATCATGAACGTTGCAGTACCATGATTAAAGCACTCAGCTAAATTTGGACAGCTTGCT
The DNA here is from genome assembly GCF_000753865.1 of Alteromonas sp. LOR. GTDB lineage: Bacteria > Pseudomonadota > Gammaproteobacteria > Enterobacterales > Alteromonadaceae > Alteromonas. The sequence goes on from NZ_JQFW01000057.1 coordinate 369,716, forward strand.
TCTTCGCAAACCGAGTGCAGATTGTTCTTTCTAAGCGTACGCTTGATGTGATCAATTTTTTCCGTAGAGCGGGGAAGTTTAATCTTGATCCACTCAGGCTTCCTCAGCATTTCTTCCTTTTCAGTGGGAACAATGGTGATTGGAATGTGTTTTACTTTTTCATCATCTCGGAGTTTTACCCCCGCTGTAGGTCGTGCGTTACTCATCAAAACCTTCTTTATATGTTGTTTCCGTAAAGGAAAGCGCCTCTAGTAATAAGCGTACAAGCTCATTGCCAGCCTGTTCAAGCGAATCGGGACCGTTAAGACGCGCGGTGTCCGTCATTTCCATACCTGCATAGCCGCATGGATTAATACGCTGGAACGGTGATAAATCCATATTAACATTTAACGCTAGTCCATGAAATGAGCAACCATTACGTATTCTTAAGCCAAGTGAGCAGACCTTTTGCTCGTTGACGTAAACGCCTGGTGCGTCTGGCTTTGGATAAGCAGTAATATCATGGGGGGCTAGCAATCCTACCACCGCTTCTTCCATTGCGGTGACCAGATGTCTTACGCCTAATTTTCTACGTTTAATGTTTAAAAGCAAATATATTATTAGCTGACCTGGGCCGTGATAGGTGACTTGGCCACCTCTATCAACTTGTACAACAGGAATATCGCCAGGCAACAATATATGCTCTGCCTTTCCAGCTTGACCTTGTGTAAACACGGGGTCGTGTTCCACTAGCCAAATTTCATCAGTAGTGTCATTGTCACGCTCATCAGTAAAGCGCTGCATTGCTTGCCAAATTGGTTCGTAAGATTGACGCCCCAACTGGCGGATAATGACGTCACTTTTTGAGCTAACGTCATCGCTGGCTTTAGCAACCTGCTCTTGCGTACTCACTTACAGAACAACCCTAACTAATTCTAGCTTGGCCAGCTCGGTGTAAATGGTTTCCATATGTTCTTTACTGGTTACTCGTACGCTTAATGACAATGAGTGATAACTGCCTTTGCTGCTAGGCTTTATAGCGGGCACATAATCACCAGGCGCGTGTTGCTGCAAGCACGATATTACCTGTTCGGGTAAGTCTTCATGAGCAACGCCCATAATTTTAAACGTCTGGTGTGTGGGAAAATCTAACAGTTCGTCGAAACGGGTATCCATGCGATATTCTCGGTATGTAAACTTTATATAAAAAAACGGCCAGATTGTATCAATCTGGCCGCTTCACAACTAGGTGTTAACGCAATTATTTATTCGTCGTCAAAACCAATTTGAAGCATTATGTAATCTTTTAGGCGGTTGAACATGCTGCCTTCCTTCACTTCTTGAAGTGTAACAAGGGGGTAGCTAGCGACGTCTTCACCACCAAGCTGAAGGTAAAGCTTTCCAACAACTTGTCCTTTCGCCAGTGGTGCTTCAAGCTTTTTATCTAGCTCAAAATTAGCTTCTAGGTTCTCAGCTTGACCGCGTGGAATGGTAATGGGGGTAGATTGATTAATTCCAAGGTCTACAGTTTCTCTGTCACCCATGTAAATTCGGTGTGCTACAAAGCTCTGACCAGCTTCATAAGGAATGACGGTTTCAAAAAAGCGGAAGCCGTATTTAAGCAGCTTCTTATTTTCAACCTTACGCGCTCGCTCGCTGTCGGTGCCCATAACAACTGAAATTAGGCGCATGTCGCCTTGCTCTGCTGATGTTATTAGGCTGTAACCTGCATCAGATGTATGTCCAGTTTTGATACCGTCAACATTGAGGCTTTTATCCCACAACAAGCTGTTGCGGTTATATTGCTTAATGCCGTTAAACGTAAATTCTTTTTCGCTGTAAATCGCGTACATTTCTGGCGTTTCAGCAATAAGTGCGCGAGATAGCACTGCCATGTCACGGGGTGTGGTGTAGTGGTCTGGGTCGTGTAAACCATGTGCATTAACCCAGTTGGTGCTGGTTAATCCAAGGGCCTGAGAATGCGCATTCATCATGCTTGCAAAGGCCGATTGAGAGCCTGCTACATGTTCTGCCATAGCCACACACGCGTCGTTACCTGATTGCACCACGATACCGCGAAGTAGATCGCTTACTGAAACCTGTGTACCTACTTCGATAAACATTTTCGAAGAATCTGGAAATTTCTTCGCCCATGCGTTTTCTGAAATAGTGACTTCATCATCAAGGCTTATGTTGCCCGACTGAAGTTCTTTCCCGATCACATAGATAGTCATTATTTTAGTAAGACTTGCTGGAGCGAGCTGCATATCAGCATTCTTTTCTGCGATGACATGACCGGTTTCAAAATCAGTAAGCAAAAAACCTTCTGCGGCTACAGTAGGCGCTGGGGGGGTAACAACAGCAGCGTGAGCAATGTTAAAAAATACGCCAAGCAATAAGAAGGCAAATGACAGTGAAGGCGCTTTAGCGCGTTTAATTATTTTGAGCATGGTTTATTTCTTTTACCGAGTTATATCCGTGTGAGTTTACAGCTACTCTTAGATTGACGTTCTCACCACTAAGACTACCCATCAAGAGCGATTAGTAATTGCATATCAAATGACAGATAGAGATTGTCATAGAAATTTCGATAGAAATTACAATAGAACTTACATTAGTACCGAAGTCTATCGCAAGGCTGAACATAGGACTAGGGTTTACCGAAAAAGTTTCGATGAAAGTGCTATTGAGGCTGTCTTATTGCATAAGCATGTGGGTAGCCGTTTTGTTTAAGCTGACTTAACACGTCTTCAATCATTTGTTCGTCTTCAATAGGACCAAGCTGAAGTTTGTAGATGTTGTTATTTACAGGGAGATGGGCGGGGAGCTGATATAACGCAGACAACACATTGCTTATGGACTTGGCTTTCTCTGCGTTAGATAGAGCTGCAACCTGAATAAACATACCACCAGCATTGATGGGGCTTTCATTTTGAGTGGCTGTAGATTGTTCATTGCGTTGTGCTGTCTCTTCAACGACTTCAGACTGAGCCATCTTACTTGGTGCTATTTTACTCGTAGCAATCTTATCCGGAACATCTATACCCAAGTATTCATCATAACTAACGGTGGGATTACTGCCTATTGTGACGTTATTGTCTTCATCGAAATGAATGACCTCTAGTTTTACCTTTGCAGTGCCTTTGCTGTGATAGCCCAACTTCACCGCAGCGGCATAAGACAAATCAATAACTCTATTGTCGTGAAAGGGGCCTCGATCGTTTACGCGAACAATTGCTTGTTTATTATTTTCTAAGTTTGTCACTCGCACGAAAGAGGGTAGAGGCAAGGTTTTGTGCGCTGCACTCATGGCAAACATATTGTAAGTTTCACCATTTGACGTAAGGTGGCCATGAAACTTCTGACCATACCAACTGGCATATCCTACCTTTTCGTAGCCTTTGCCTGAGGTCATCGGCGTATAATGTTTGCCAAGGACTTTGTACGGTCTGTTGTTAAAGGTGCGGTAGGCTTCGAACTTAGGCACAGCGTCAAGGGTTTCTGGAAGTTTAGCCACGTAATTAGGGGCAGAGTCTTGTGATTGTGTATAGCGACCAGTTTGGCCTGACTGACATCCGCTTAACAAAAACGCCGATACACATGAGAAAAGCAAAAAGCCTCGGGTACTTGAGTGAATGAAACGCTTAACTAAATTTGGCGCGTTTAACAACGAAAGCAACGACAACAAGACCGATGAAAACAAAACTGATGGCAACAATATGCGACAAAGCTGATGCATTAGCTTTGAAATTTGCGTAAACATTGAGAGTGGCAAGATCATCGGGATATTAAACGTTTTTGCGTTGCAATAGACATAAGAATGCCAAAACCTGCCATCAATGTCACCATAGATGTTCCACCATAGCTAACCAGTGGTAAAGGAACGCCCACAACGGGGAGAAGCCCCGATACCATGCCCATGTTAACGAATACATAGACAAAGAATGTTAGGGTTATGCTGCCGCCAAGTAGTTTTGAGAAAGCATCTTGAGCCCGACTAGAAATGATTAAACCGCGTAAAATAATGTATAAATAGATAGCCAGTAATACCATAACGCCAGTAAGGCCAAATTCTTCACTAAAAACAGAAAAGATAAAGTCGGTATGTCGCTCTGGTAAAAACTCTAGTTGAGACTGCGTACCTTGAAGCCAGCCCTTGCCCTCAACGCCACCGGAGCCAATCGCTATCTGAGACTGAATAATATGATAGCCCGAGCCAAGTGGGTCACTCTCAGGATTTAAAAACGTTAATACCCGCTGCTTTTGATAGTCCTTCATTAAGAAAAACCACATGATAGGGGCGAATGCGCCAATAAGCGCACCTACCAGAGAAATAAGGCGCCAGCTCATTCCTGCAAGGAAGATGGCAAACACACCAGAGCTTGCAATAAGTAACGAAGTTCCTAAATCAGGCTGCTTGGCAATGAGCACCGTGGGCACTACCACCATAGTAAAGCCTAGCGCAATATGGTGCGTTCGCGGGGGTAGGGTATGTTTACTGATATACCATGCTACCATCATAGGTACGGCAAGCTTCATCAACTCCGATGGCTGAAAGCGAATGAAGCCAAAGTCTAGCCAGCGCTGCGCGCCTTTCCCCATATCACCAAAAAGTAAAACGGCAACTAACATAAGCAGCCCTACCGCGAAGGCAAAAGGTGAAAGGCGTCGATAGAAACCAGGCGGCAGTTGAGCCAGTATTGCCATAACGACAAAGCTTAAACCTAAGCGAGTAAACTGTCGCTCCATCTGCGCCATATCTTGACCTGACGCAGAATAGAGTGTGACTAGTCCAACGCCACTTAAGACCAACAGGCCAAGCAGCAACCAGCCATCCACATGGATGCGCTGTAAAAAGCTTATTTTATCTGGCGTAATTGCCGTTCTTTTCATTATTCGTCGAGCTCGCTGTCGATACTTGCGGTTTCAAAACGTCTGTCTCGAAAATAAAAATCCATTAATTTCCTTGCTACAGGGGCCGCATTAGAGCTTCCGCCACCGGCATTTTCTAGCACCACCGTAATAGAAATTTCTGGGTTGTCGAAGGGCGCAAAGCCAACGTAGAGGGCGTTGTCGCGAAGCCTTTCATCCACTTCGTCTGCGTTGTATTTTTCGTCTTGCCCTACGGTAAATAACTGAGCGGTTCCCGTCTTACCCGCAGATTCATAGGGCGTGTCGGCGAACGCAAAGCGTGCGGTTCCCTCTTCGCCATGAACCACATCGTGCATAGCATTTAATACAATATCGAGGTTCTTCTCATCGTTAATCTGGATTGGGCGTGAGGTTTTCAATGGGATCAGGTCGTCTGTGCCATCAAGGTTTCTGTAACCGCGAATGATCTGAGGTATGTAACGCTCGCCTCGATTGACTAACGTGTTGATTGAGTGGGTAAGCTGAATAGGCGTGGCGGTCCAAAAGCTTTGTCCGATGCCAACAGGAATAGTATCACCAATATACCAAGGTTGATTAAAGCGGGCGCGTTTCCACCCTCTGCTTGGCATATTCGCATCGGATTCTTCGTACAAATCGATACCCGTGTAATCACCAAAGCCGAAATTTCGCATGGCCTCACTGATTTTATCGATACCCAAGTTATAGGCTAAATCGTAATAGTAGGTGTCACAGGACACTTCGATCGCTTTTGCAATGTCGACTTCACCATGACCCCATCGTTTCCAGTCTCGCCAAACGTGGTCTACGTTGGGTAATCGGTAGCGGCCGTTATCTTTAATAGTGTAGTCTTCAGTGACCGCACCGTCTTCTAAACCCAGTAAAGCCAGATGCGGCTTTATGGTAGATGCGGGTGAGTATTGGCCTTGAGTGGCGCGGTTAATGAGCGGCCGGTTTGGTGAGTTGAGTAACGCGGAGTAATTTTTACTGCTGATACCGTGAACAAATAAATTCGGATCGTAGCCTGGGTTAGAGTAGAGCGCCAGCACACCGCCGGTCTTTACTTCTGAAATTACCACCGCACCACGAGTGCCCTCAAGTATACGCTGAGCTTCTTGTTGAAGAGATAAGTCAATATTAAGCACAATATCCTTGCCAGGAGTTGGCGGCTCTACGTTTAGTACACGAATTATTCGTCCTTGATTATTCACTTCAACCTGTTGGTAGCCTACCTCGCCGTGAAGAAGTTCCTCGTGGTATTTCTCTATGCCAAGCTTACCAATATCATAGGTGGCGGCGTAGTTATCTTCTTGTCCGGCTTCAACTATCTTTTGCAAGTCCCGTTTGTTAATGCGTGCTACGTAGCCAAGTACGTGAGTGAGGGTTTCTGCATAGGGGTAATGGCGAGCAAGACGAGCTTCAATTTGCACACCTTTAAACTTGTGCTTACTGGCTGAGAAAATAGCCACTTCTTCTTCAGATAGTTCCGTGCGCAAAACAATAGGTTTGAAGCGGCGAGTACCCTTTAAGTTTTTCTGAAAGCGTTTAATTTCGTCATCAGTAATATCCATAAGCGTGGTAATTCGCGCTAATGTTTCATCGATGTCGTTAACTTTTTCTGGAATGACTTCTAAACTAAACACGGGTCTATTTTCGGCAAGCAATACACCATTTCGGTCGTAAATTAGCCCCCGATTTGGCGCAACAGGCAGTACCTTAATGCGATTGCCATTTGAGCGAGTTTGATAGTCATCGTGTTGTGTCACTTGCAAAGAATAGAGATTATTAAGCACGATGCCCAGCATGGCGGTAACAATGATAAAGGCAATGGTTGCACGACGGGCAAACAGATTGGCTTCCGCTGAGTGGTCGCGAATAGCTTGACGCTTACGGTGCATTGAATTCCTTTGCATTAATGACTGCTTCTATTCTCTATGATAAGGGTGATTCTGTGTGACTGACCATGCGCGGTAAACGCTTTCTACCAGGATAATACGAACTAAAGGGTGAGGAAGTGTGAGCGCTGATAATGACCACTTTTGTTCAGAAGCCGCTATGCAAGAGGGGGCTAATCCTTCAGGACCACCAATGAGCAAGCTAACATCTCTACCGTCCATCTTCCAATTATCTAGCTGTTTTGCCAGCATTGGTGTATCCCATGGCTTTCCGGTTACCTCAAGCGTCACTACGCGGTTGCCTTTGGGAATGGCCGCCAACATCTGCTCGCCCTCTTTTTCGAGGATCCGTTTGATGTCTGCGTTTTTTCCACGTTTGCCGGCCGGTATTTCAGTAATGCTCACGGGCATATCGCTGGGGAATCGACGGATAAACTCGTCGACGCCCGCGGATACCCATGAAGGCATTTTTGTTCCCACAGCAACAATTTGAATCTTCAACACTGCACCATGAATGACAGTCCTAACCTTAATGGCTGTTGTGGATGAATATAAGACATGCTGATTACTGGCTCTGTTAGGGCGAGCCCTATGACCAGAGCTTTTCTAGTTGATAAAAGTCTCGGGTTTCATCTTGCATAACGTGCAAAATGACATCGCCGAAATCAACCAGTACCCATTCTCCGGTGTCTTTGCCGTCAACGTGTCCAGGCGCATGCCCAGCATTTTTCGCTTCAACCAATACATTCTCTGCAATTGAGGATACGTGACGTTTTGAATTACCAGAACAAATGATCATGGTATCTGTAATGGTCGACTTACCTCTAACATCAAGCTCAATGATATCACGGCCTTTCATGTCATCTATTTTGTCTTTAACAAACTGCTTAAGTTGTAGACTCTCCAAGTTTTTTCCTCTTATCTTTCTTCAATATATAACTGGTTGGCATCAATATATTCAATGACGCTGTTTGGTATCCAGTTTTCAATAAAATCTTGAACGGCTTTATCTAAAGCCCCTGCGTTTTTTTGGGTTATGGTATTGCGCAACTGCGTTGACGAAATTGCTTTAAGGGGAGTATCAACTAACAATACATATCCATTTTTACGTTGATGTAACTGCGCCGCATCTCGAGTAACAACGGGTTTGAGCCAATCTGCTACAGCCGGTGGTGGGGCGAAATTATCGTCGTCCCTTCGCATTACAACAAGGTGGCAATACGTTAATAAGCATTCCCACTCGTACCACTTATCTAGATTATACAGTGAATCGGCACCAATGAGAAAACAGATTGTCTCGTCGGTTTGAGAATTTAATTCTCGCAGTGTTTTTACCGTATAAGAAGGAGAGGGAAGAGAGAGCTCAATCAGCTCTGCGTGAAGCTTAGGGTTTTGTTCGCAACACAGATTGATCATATTCACTCTGTGCTCTTCAGACACTGATACCGATTTATGAGGCGCCAACTTGCATGGCATCAGATAAACAGAGTCAATGGCTAAGGTTTCTGCGGCATTGAGCGCAGGCGTAATGTGACCGTAGTGGGGTGGATTAAACGTACCGCCCAATATCGCTTTTAAGGCCACAGCTATTTATCCAATAACGGGATGTTAGCCAAATTTACACCCATAAACATCATACATAGGTGGCATAGCTTTACATAAGGACGGGAGATAACTTGTTGCTTAAAGGCAAGGTCGGCTTGACTCAACGCGTGTTGAATACTTTCTAGCTGTTGTAAAGAAAGCCGCTGCATTGCATTTTGATATACCGCTTGTTTATTTCGCCAAATACCAAATTTCTGCCATTGTATAGGCTGGCCTTGTTGTTCAGCCGCTTTTAAATTCCACAGCTGTTCCCACTCTCTCACTAATGCCCAAATGATTATATTTGGCTCTAAACCCTCACTTTCTAATCGGTAGAGCATTTTAATACAGCGGGTGCTCTCTCCATTAAGCATCACATCAACAAGCTGAAACACGCTGTAGCGGGATTGATCGACCATCGCTCGCTCAATTTGCTCATCGGTAACAGACTGATGCGGATAAAGCAGCGCGAGTTTATCTATCTCTTGTTTAGCGGCTAGCAGATTTCCTTCACAAAAGTCTGAAATCATTTTTGCGCCATTGGGTGATACAGAAAGCTGATGCGAGGTGAGTTGCTGGTTTATCCAAGTGCTTAATTGGCGTCCTTCAAGGGGATAACATAGTGTGGATGCGCCTATTTCGTCGAGAACCTTAAACCATTTTCCACGCTGTACGTCTTTACCAATTTTAGGCCCATGAATGAGTAGCAGCATATCTGGGTTAAGTTTAGCGGCGACTTCTTGCAGCATTTTACTGCCCTCCGTGCCTGGTTTACCGGTGGGAAGTTCTAGCTCAATAAATTGCTGGCTTGAAAACAAAGACATACTTTGCGTTGCCTCAAGCAGCTGGTTCCATGAAAAACCTGTGTCAGCAACCAGGGTAGTTCTCTCGTCAAATCCCTTTAATTTTGCTTGTGCTCGAATTTGCTCGATAACGTCGAACTTCTGCTGCGGCTCGTCCCCAAACACCATATAACAGGGTCTCAGACCTTTTTTGATGTCTTGATGAAACTGGTTTGGATAAATTTGCATGCCTAGTTGTCAGTCATCATTTTTCAATGTCCAATGCAGCAACCGCTTGACCGGATAAGCGTCTAATGATCATATCCGCTGCCTCGGCGCGCATTTCATCAAGCATTAAATCAAGCTCTCTCGATTTTGCTAACACCTGATCGGGGTCGTCCTGATAATCCCTTACTACTTCAAACTGTGCCATCATTGGCTCTTTGTTAGGAAAGGACACGCGATAACGCACCACATAAATGAGATCGTACTCCGCCACCTGACCCGATGGATAAACGGATAAAAGTTGGCGGTCCAACTTTTCCGGTAAAAGGTAGATGCTGATGTTCTCATTCGGCGCGCTGTCGCTACCCCGTTCTTGTGACTTTAATCCATAAATGTTCAATCTATTGTCGAGCGCACGCGCTAAGGGCGCATGTGCTCGGGCACTTTCAATTACAATAGTGTTGATATTGTCAGGAAGGCTGGGGGCGCCACGCAGGTGAAAACCACAGCTAGTAAGGGTGCTCACTATCGCTGCAATACCGACTAATTTTAAAAGTGCATTCATTATCAATAGTCGCCTAGTTCGCCACAATATTTACAAGCTTGCCGGGCACAACAATCACTTTTCGAATGGTTTTCCCATCGATAAATTGTTGGACATTCGACTGGGCGAGGGCGCTTGCTTCAATGTCGTCTTTGCTCGCATCAGCGGCAATGGTCATTTTGGCGCGTACCTTGCCATTTACCTGAACAATGATCAGTTTTTCGTCTTCAACCAGTGCGTCTTTGTCCACTTCTGGCCACGGCGCAACATCAATATCTTCGTTATGTCCAAGCACCTTCCACAACTCGTGGGCAATATGCGGTGTAATTGGGTTAAGCAACAAAAGCACTGACTCGGTCGCTTCGCGCATAATGGCAATGTCTTGCGCATCGTCTTGCGGCGCTTTTTGAAGATGATTCAGTAGCTCCATAATTGCAGCAACAGCTGTATTAAAGGTTTGTCGACGGCCAAGGTCGTCGCTTACCTTTTGAATGGTTTTGTGCAGTTCACGACGAAGGGCTTGCTGCGACTTATTAAGCGCCTTCACGTCGAGCGCTTCAGGAATCCCTTTTTCAACATGCTCAGTCACTAGCTTCCAAATACGACGAAGGAAGCGGTTAGCACCCTCTACACCCGAATCTACCCATTCAAGAGTCTGCTCAGGTGGAGCAGCAAACATCGTAAATAAACGCACTGTGTCCGCACCGTACTGATCAATAACTTCTTGCGGGTCTATACCATTGTTCTTTGACTTCGACATTTTTGTCATGCCGCCGTGAGTGACAGGTGTGTTATCAGCGGTAAGCCATGCGTTAACAATACGGCCTTTGTCGTCTTTTTCAGTGGTTACTTCAGTAGGCGAATACCAGGTTTTCTTACCTTTATCGTCTTCTCGATAGTAAGAATCTGCTAGCACCATGCCTTGGCATAGTAAGCGCTTAAACGGCTCGTCTGAGTCTACTAAGCCTTCATCGCGCAATAATTTGTGGAAAAAGCGAGAGTAGAGTAGGTGCAATATTGCGTGCTCTATTCCACCAACATATTGGTCAACAGGCAGCCAGTAGTTAGCCGACTTAGGGTCTAGCATGGCATCGGAGTTGGTTGCACTAGCATAGCGAGCGTAATACCACGACGATTCCATGAAGGTATCAAACGTATCCGTCTCACGCAGAGCGGGTTCACCATTGTAAGTTGTTTTTGCCCACTCAGGATCCGCTTTGATAGGCGAAATGACGCCGTCCATCTCTACGTCCTCTGGAAGCTCAACAGGAAGTTGATCCGCCGGCACAGGCGCAGATTCACCGTTTTCTAGCCTTAACATTGGGATAGGGGTACCCCAATAGCGCTGACGACTTACCCCCCAATCTCGTAGGCGATAATTTACTTTGCGTTTGCCGCATTCTTTAGTTTCTAGCTCATCTGCGATGCCGTTAAAAGCCGCATCGAAATCAAGACCATCAAACTTTTCAGAGTTAATTAATGTGCCTTTTTCAGTGTAGGCAGACGCTGAAAGGTCGCATTTATCTTCATCACCTTCTTTCGCGGCAATAACTTGCTGAATGGGCAGACTGTACTTTGTTGCAAACTCCCAGTCTCGTTGGTCGTGCCCAGGAACTGCCATTACAGCGCCAGAGCCGTATTCCATCAGTACGAAGTTAGCAATCCAAATTGGTAGCTTTTCGCCGGTAAGCGGATGAACAACCTCCAATCCAGTCGCGCAGCCCTTTTTATCCATAGTGGCCATTTCTGCTTCAGCAACTTTAGTATTTTTGCATTCGTCGATGAAACGGGCGATGTCTGGATTTGACTGTGCTGCAAATTCTGCCAATGGGTGTTGGGCAGCAACAGCAACATAAGTAACGCCATAAAAAGTATCAGGGCGGGTGGTGTAAACAGTAAGGTCGGCAATGTCATTGACAGGTGATGCCAAATTAAAAGTAATGTCTATCCCTTCAGAACGACCAATCCAGTTCGCCTGCATGGCGCGTACTTGGTCAGGCCATTCTTCAAGCTGTTCCAAATCGCTTAATAATTCTTCAGCATAATCGGTTATTTTGATAAACCACTGAGGGATCTCTTTTTGCTCAACTAACGCACCAGAGCGCCATCCGCGGCCATCAATAACTTGTTCGTTGGCCAACACTGTCTGGTCAACGGGATCCCAGTTCACCGTTGAGTTTTTCTTGTAAACCAGCCCTTTTTCGTAAAGACGGGTGAAGAACCATTGTTCCCAGCGATAATAATCAGGTTTACACGTTGTAACCTCTCGGTCCCAATCATAGCCAAAACCAAGCGAGCGAAGCTGGGTTTTCATGTAATCGATATTAGAGTAGGTCCACTTAGCAGGCGCCGTATTGTTGTTGATTGCTGCATTCTCAGCAGGTAGGCCGAACGCATCCCAACCCATTGGCTGCATGACATTTTTTCCCTGCATACGCTGGTATCGGCTGATAACATCGCCAATGGTGTAATTGCGCACGTGACCCATATGCAGACGACCGCTTGGGTAAGGGAACATTGATAGGCAGTAAAATTTTTCTTTATCTACGTCATCAATTGCTTTGAAAGATTGATTATCTTCCCAATATTGCTGAACGCGTTTTTCTATATCTTTTGGGTTGTACTGATTATCGGCCATGAAACTTAGGCTTCCGCATTATTAAGTTGAAACGTTCTTACTTTGCTAGATGGTCGTTATTATTGGTCCAAGACTGGCACCAAAAAATGGCACCAAAAGGTAATAGCAACGAAAATGTAGCAAGTTGAATACATATGTAGCCGCATAGAATACCCCACGGGAGAGTCATGCCTCAATAGCTTAACGTATATGAGCGGGATTTTTATTGCCACTTGCTGTAAAAATAAGCAAGTGGCGGTTTTCATTGGGATGGTTTAAAAGCGTATAGTGTTATCTGATTATCTTTGAGACCGTCTGAGACACGTTTGTTGCACCTTTGAGGATCTCATCCATTACGCCCTGTACTTGCTTTATTTGCTGGCTATTGCGCTCTACATTCTCATTAACGCTTTCCATTTTACTGGTGGACTGATTGGCAAGTTTACGATTTTCAGCGACTACAGATTCAATTTCCACGGTGGAGTGGCTTGTTCTCTGTGCTAGTTGTCTCACCTCGTCGGCAACTACGGCAAATCCACGTCCCTGATCCCCAGCTCGCGCGGCTTCAATAGCAGCATTAAGCGCCAAAAGGTTAGTTTGGTCTGCAATGCCACTAATGGTAGTGACTATCGCTTCTATTTTTAACGACTGTTCACTCAATTCACGCATGAGCTTATTGGTCTGCTCCACTTCTTCTAACGCTACTTCAAATGTATCTATGCTCTGTTGGAGAGAGTTTGAACCGTCAGCCGCTATTTGGGAAGTTTCCTCCGCAGTAGAAACTGCAAGTTCAGCTGCCTGCGCCACTGCATTCTTTTCATTCATTTGCGCCGTAATATCAGAGGCGAATTTGATAATTTTAACCACGTTCCCAGTGCTATCCCTCACTGGGTTGTAAGTTGCCTCAAGCCACAAAGTTTCGTTATTCGCATCGACCCGTTCAAATGTACCCGAGTAAAACTCACCCTGTGCTAGCAAGTCCCAAAAGTTTGGGTTTTTTTGATAAAACTCCTCTTTGCAAAACATGCGGTGATGTTTACCGCGGATCTCATCTAGGCTGTATTTGATAGTGGCGGTAAAATTTTGGTTTGCAGTGATGATTGTGCCATCAAGTTCAAATTCAATGACAGCCATTGACCTATTCAAGGCGTCTGATGTTGCTTTTGTTGAAGAAGCGTCTTGTTCTTGAACGGTGACGTCGTGATAGATAGCATGAATTTCATCTTCATGCCCAGTGTGAACTTTCATAAAGCTTGCTTGAAGACATTTAATATCTCCAAATTTCGTTTTGTAGCTGACCTTAGTTGAAAAACTTGGTTGGCTCACTACCTTGTCCCAAAGCAAGTGTCCTGAGGATTCATTGTTTTTGTCAGTAAAGTGAATGTCGCCATGAGTAAATGAAGAAGCATCGTTACCGCTGCGCTCTAGCAGTGCTAAAAATTGGGAAGAGGCAAATGTGCAATTACCTTGCTTGCTGTAAATAGCATAATTGGCACAGCTTTTAAGCGTGTTGAGCACATCTGTATGCTTTTTTACTTGGTCCATAAGTAATGAAATATCCTCATCATATCGTGATTTTGTCACAAGCATTTTTATTCGCTTCCTCTCGTCAAGTTGATAAAGGTTAGCACCACTTCTAAAAAAACGACTGTGACAGAAGATTAAATTGCATTAATGAAAAATGCTTTGATCAACACAGAAAAAATATCAGCGTACCCAACCAAATAAGATGTTATGCGTGCTATATGTTCACAATTTTCTCGGAAATGGCAAACAGAACAATTATACCTTGGGTTAAAAAGCGCTAGTGGCTATTACAATTTGTCTGATTCTTGTTCATTTGCGCCATGAAATTGTGGCAACGGGCGATAAGGGTTTGACACCCCAGTTAAATAGAGTTTCACTTACCTAAAAGCACTATAAAAAGAATGATATGTCAGTCGACAGTAAAGCCTTTGCGTTAGCTACCGATGCCTTAACGCCCACAATAAACAGACGAGTAATAAACAGCGCGCTTAAAGACGAGCAGGCGCTCAATGCCACCTTTATTGGACAAGAAAGGGCGAGAGAAGCCTTGACCTTTGGTTTAGGAATCGATGCCATTGGGTACAATTTGTATGTGATGGGTGAGCCTGCCACTGGTCGATTTACACTGGTAAAAGACTACATAGAGCGACAAGTCGCTCGGCTGAGCTCGCCTGATGACTGGTGCTACATTAACAACTTTGACGAAGAGCGTGAGCCCGTGGCCCTTCGTTTTCCTCCTGGCGGTGGTAAGGTTTTTCAAAAAGATATCGCCCAACTTATCGACGACGTGTTAGACACATTTCCAGTGGCTTTCGACAACCCGGGATATCAGCGCAAACGCGCCTCTATTTCACGAGATTTTGAACAAAAGTACGATGAGGCCATCGACGCGGTAGAACGCTATGCCAACGCCAATGAGATTGCCATGTTCGAAGAGAGTGGCGCCATCACATTTGTTCCTATTGTCGACGGTAAACCCGCCAACGATAGTCACGTTGCTACGCTGAGTGAGCAGCAGCGGCAACACTTTTATACACTCGTGGATGAACTAGAGAATAGATTAAGCGAGGGTTTATTAAGTCTCCCGGCGTGGAAGCGAGAAAACTCCGAGCGTCTTCGAGAACTTGATAGGGTGACTGCAGAGCAAGGAATTAAAGCCCTAATAAAAGACCTTGAACACCAATACGCCGCTAACCTCGGTGTGATGAAGTATCTCAAGCAGCTTAAAACCGCTTTGGTCAATGCCATTCTCGTTATTCACCAAGAAGAACAAAAAGAAGAAAAAAGTGACGACTTTGACAGAAAGATATTTTTGGAAGAGCAGCTGTTACCTAATGTATTAGTGGCCAATAGGCGTGACGATGCTGCCCCCGTTATTTATGAGCCAAACCCCACTTACCAAAACCTATTTGGAAAAATTGAATATACCAACATTCACGGCAGTGTGTTTACTAATTACAGAATGATTCAGCCAGGTGCCTTACACCGCGCTAATGGCGGTTATTTATTGTTGGATGTTGATCAGTTAATCGAGCAGCCCTATGTGTGGGAAACGTTAAAACTTGCTATAAAATCTGGGCGATTAAGAATGGATTTACCCCAGCAAGACGTTGGCATGGTAAACAACATTACGCTAAACCCACAGCCTATTGATTTAACTGTGAAGATTGTTCTGCTTGGTTCTCGAGACTTGTATTACACCTTGCAAGATTACGATGACGAATTCGATGAACTATTTCGGGTGTTGGTAGATTTCGATTTAGAAATTCCAGTCACTCGTCGAACTCTATTCGATTTCGTTGGAAAAATCCGTGCGCATCTAGCGTCATTAGGGCTCAAGGGTATTACCGCTAATGCCATGTGTCGCTTGGTCCAATTTTCATTGCGAAAAGCTGAACACAAAGAAAAGCTATCGGCCCACTTTGCAGAGGTGATAGAGCTAGTTAATGAAGCGCATTATTTCTGCGCTATGGCCGGTGCCAGTGAAATTGAACTTGGGCATTTGGTTACCGCTCTTGATGCAAAAAAGCGTCGAACCGGTCGAGTCAGTCAAACTTTGCTAAACGACATAAAGGAAGGCCACGTTCTCATCGACACTGAAAACAAAGCAGTGGGTAAGGTTAACGGGCTGACGGTTTTAGACGTAGGAGATACGGCGTTTGGCACACCTGCTCGTATAACTGCAACGGTATTTGCCGGAGCAAGTGGCGTGGTTGATATAGAGCGAGAAGTAGAATTAGGGCAGCCCATACACTCTAAAGGGGTTATGCTGCTTAATGGTTACTTGGGTAACAAATATGCCCAACATTTTCCGTTAACCTTATCGGCAAATATTGCCCTTGAGCAATCCTATGGCCACATAGATGGTGACAGTGCATCGTTAGGTGAACTAGTTGCGCTTATTTCTGCCTTAACGGAGATCCCTTGCCTGCAAACATTGGCCATTACAGGGTCAATAAACCAATATGGTGAAGTGCAAGCTGTGGGCGGCGTGAATGAAAAAATTGAAGGTTTCTTTGACCTTTGCCAATACCGCGGGCTTACAGGAACTCAAGGCGTTATTATACCTAAATCTAATGCGATTAATTTAGTGCTAGATGCAACCGTCGTTGATGCGGTGAAAAAAGGGCTGTTTCACATATACACAGTGGAAACTGTTGATGATGCGCTTACTATATTGATGCAGCAAGAAGCGGGCAAACTGAGTAGTAAGGGGAGATATCCTAAAAACTCACTTAACTATCATGCCGTAAACAGGCTATACAATATTGCGTTAATTGTTAGCGGTGGTGACGGAGAGTGACAATCAAAAATACCAAGGCTCTATTTAGGAAACTTAACGACCAAAGTTTAATTGGCAAACTCTTCAAACCAGTTATCTTAGTTATAGATAAGAATAATTGATGAGAATGAATTTGGGTTGTATTGGTAGTATAAACCAGTTTTTTAAACCTGTAGCTTTGTTAAAAAGCGTATTCACCTTAAATGACCTAGCCCAGTCCAAGCGCTTGGCTATGGTCTTACGCATAGCTAAGGGCACTCGCATAGCTAAGGGTTCTTGCTTAGCTGAGGGCTCTCGCTTAGCTGAAGCTAAACGTCGTAGTAACAAAACTGCCTCCTTTTTCCTCGTACTCTTTATGAGCAATATATTTGCTTCGGCAAGTAGTGCTGAGCAGCTTAATGTCGGCGTATCAATTTCTACCAGTGCTCAGCGTGAAACGTTTTACACCTTAGCGAGAGATTTCGAAAGGCAACACCCTGGTGTAACGGTTCGCTTTACAACGCTAAGCAGCGAAGAATATAAGCGTTCATTTCCTTCTATGATATCTCAAGAAAGCAGTTTAGATGTGCTGTATTGGCACTCTGGACAGCGACTTTTTGATTATGTAGACGCGGGGTTAGTGCTCTCTATCGATGATGTATGGGCGCAACAAGGCTTGCTCACAGCATTTGATCAAAGTGTGAAAGATACAGTAGTGCGAGACGGCCAGTTTTACGGGGTGCCTATTTCGTATTATCAAATAGGCTTTTACTACTCAAAAAATATCTTTAATCGCTTGTCTCTGGCAGAGCCGTCCTCTTGGCAGGATTTTATGGCGGTGTGTGAAGCAATTAAGCAGGCTGGTTACCCACCCATATTTATTGGCACAAAGAGTAATTGGCCAGCCACAGCGTGGTTCGATTATTTAAATCTTCGAATTAATGGGCTCGAGTTTCACCAACAGCTGACCAGTGGCCAGATTCCATTTACTGATGAAAGAGTGGCTGCGGTGCTTAATGCGTGGCTAGAGCCTATCGAGAAAGGTTACTTTATTACTGAGCACAATGAGCTGTTGTGGAGAGAAGGCTTACCGTTTCTGTTTCGAGACCTAGTTGGTATGTCCATGATTGGCAATTATGTTATTCAAGATATTCAGCAAACGGTGGTTCCACGGCTTGGCTTTTTCCCTTTTCCTATTCTCGATGAGCGCGTACAGGCATTCGAAGAGGCGCCTATTGATGTACTGATCATTGCGAAACAGACTAGCAATGTTTCCTTGGCTAAGCAGTTTTTAGCCTTTTCGGCTCGACATGAAGTTCAGTCGAAATTAAATAAAAGTTTGGGGGTGCTGTCGCCGAATAAATTCGCTCAACAGGATACATCGCCCTTAACCAAAGAGGCGTATTACGTTTTATCTAACGCCGCTGGGGTATCGCATTTTTTTGATAGAGATGCTAGCGAGGCATTTGCCAATGGAGTTATGCCGGTGCTAGATAAGTTTATGCTTGAGCCAGATGTGGATAGTACACTTTTGGAGCTTGAAAAAATAAGACAAGCAACGTTTCAACTCACTGAGGGTTAATTAGCCAAGCTCGTAAAGCTAACGCCTTAGGTTTAGGCCTTAGGTTTAGCCCTTTAGCTTAGCCCTTAAGCCATAGAATAAAAGCACGCCGCCTGTCTTCTCGTTTTAACCTCCGGCGTACTTCATTAACCTTATTTAGGCTGTGTTGGCTTTGCTACTTTGCTCGGCGTGCTATTTAACTGTGCTGCCCCAACTATTTTGGGGGCATGCGAAGGCCACCGTCCAAACGAATGGTCTCGCCATTAATATACGTGTTATCTGCGATTTGCATAACCAGTTTTGCAAATTCTTCAGGTAAGCCTAAACGCTTTGGAAACTGAACATTTGCTGACAGAGCTTCTTGCACTTTTTCTGGCATAGCAAGCAGCATAGGCGTACCCATCACGCCGGGCGCGATTGTATTCACGCGAATACCTAGGGGCGCCAAGTCTCGAGCCATAGGTAGGGTAAGACCAATGATGCCGCCTTTACTCGCAGCATAGGCCGTTTGGCCTATTTGGCCCTCATAGCCAGCCACCGATGCCGTATTAATGATAAGGCCACGTTCACCTTCATCATTGATAGGTGACTGTTTTGCCATTGTTGCAGCAACAAGCCTTGCAACGTTGAAGCTGCCAACAAGATTAATGTCGATGGTTTTTTGAAAGTCGCCAAGGGGGGCAGGGTTGCCTTCTCTGTCGAGTAAGCGTTTTGCTGGAGCAATACCGGCGCAGTTAACTACCATACTTATGGCACCAAATTTTGCAGTGGTAGCGTCGATTCCTCGTTGAACCTGCTCTTCATCGCGAACGTCTACGTGAGAAAAAAGCGTGCCTTCTTCACCTAGTTCAGTTACGCGCTGGGCGCCTTGTTCGTCATTTAAATCGAAAAGACTGACTTTAACGCCGGCGCCTCTAAGTGCAACCGCAGTTGCATGGCCCAGACCAGAGCAGCCGCCAGTGACTATTGCAGTAAGATTAGTTAACAGCATTTATTTCCCGTTTGTTCTCGTTGTTTTAACAAGATGTTAACGGGATTTGGTTGGAAAAACTATGGCGCTAGCCTATGCCAGCACCAAAAGCTTTCTTATTTTGGCAACTGAATTTTACAGTCTTCGCTAGGACGGTAAATTATAAGCGTGTGACCTATGACCTGAAGTTTGTGTGCGTTAGTTTCGCGAACGATGGCATCCATTATCAACGATTTTTCTTCGCGATCGTCAGAGGGCACTTTCACTTTGATCAGTTCGTGATGATTTAAGGCGCTATCAATTTCCGCTACTACGCCCTCAGTGAGGCCGTTTGAACCAAGCTGTACGATTGGTTTCATTGGGTGCGCTAGGCCTTTAAGAAATTGTTTCTGTTTATTTGAAAGTTTCATTTAATAAATATTCTTACAATTATTCTGTTAGTTTATGCTTGAAATAACGTATTCTAACGCCATCTTCCCTACAATCCTAATAACATTGTAATTGAATGACAAAAAAGAACCAATCCGCCAGCAGTAAACGTTGGCTCAAAGAACATTTCGACGACCATTATGTGCAAAAAGCGCAGAAAGAGGGTTGGCGGTCTCGCGCTATCTATAAACTGGAAGAAATTCAGAATAAAGATAAATTAATCAAACCTGGAATGACATTGGTCGATTTAGGTGCAGCCCCCGGTGGCTGGTCACAGCTCTCTGCAAAGTTAGTCGGCGACAAAGGTCAGGTTATCGCTTGTGACATTTTACCTATGGATTCCATTGTAGGTGTAGACTTTCTTCAGGGTGATTTTCGCGAAGAAGAAGTTTTAAATGCATTATTGAACAGAATTGGTGGGAACACCGTAGATATAGTGTTGTCTGACATGGCACCTAACTTAGCTGGTAATTCGGCGGTGGATCAGTCTCGATCTATGTACTTGTGCGAGCTGGCGTTGGATATGTGTCATCAAGTATTGAAGCCGGGTGGCTCATTCGTCATCAAAGTGTTTCAAGGTGAAGGTTTTGTTGAGTTTATGAATTCACTTAAACAATCTTTCACCACCATAAAAACGCGGAAGCCTGCTTCGTCGAGATCACGGTCTCGTGAGGTGTATTTGGTGGCTTGTGGGTATAAAGTGTAGTACGCTTTGAATTAAGCGATTTTTGTTGCGAACCGTTTTGCATATTGAATAAACAACTTGTTCAAAACCGCATCGGTTCGGATTTATAGAGGTTAGTAGCATTGAGCGACATGGCAAAAAATTTAATCTTATGGTTGGTTATCGCCGTTGTATTGATGTCGGTTTTCCAGAGCTTTTCACCGAGTGAATCTGCTCGTTCACAAACTGACTACACAACATTCCTAAGAGAAGCGGAGCAGGGCAATATCCGTGAAGTTCGCATTAACAATGATGGCGAAATTCGCGGCACTAAGCGCTCTGGCGAATCTTTTCAAACCTTTGTACCTTACTTCGATGACAAGCTGGTTTCAGACTTGGTGAAAAATGACGTAAGAGTTTATGGAGAGCCACCAGAGGAGCAATCACTCCTTGCATCGATATTTATATCGTGGTTCCCAATGTTACTGCTAATTGGTGTTTGGATATTCTTTATGCGCCAGATGCAGGGCGGCGGTGGCAAAGGCGCCATGTCGTTCGGCAAGAGCAAGGCGCGCTTGTTAGGCGAAGACCAAATCAAAACGACGTTTGCAGACGTTGCGGGTTGTGACGAGGCAAAAGAAGATGTGTCCGAATTGGTTGACTTCCTGCGCGATCCTTCGAAATTCCAAAAGCTAGGCGGTAAAATCCCTAAAGGCGTGTTAATGGTCGGTCCTCCGGGAACGGGTAAAACGCTGCTAGCAAAAGCCATCGCCGGTGAAGCTAAAGTGCCATTCTTCAGCATCTCGGGTTCTGACTTTGTTGAAATGTTTGTGGGTGTAGGTGCATCACGCGTTCGCGATATGTTCGAGCAAGCGAAGAAAGCAGCACCCTGCATTATCTTTATTGACGAGATAGACGCTGTCGGACGCAAGCGTGGTGCTGGATTAGGTGGTGGTCACGATGAACGTGAGCAAACTCTTAACCAAATGCTAGTTGAAATGGATGGCTTTGAAGGTCACGAAGGAATTATCGTTATTGCGGCAACTAACCGCCCAGATGTACTTGACCCTGCATTACTTCGTCCAGGCCGTTTTGACCGTCAGGTTATTGTTGGTCTTCCCGATATTCGCGGTCGTGAACAAATTCTTAAAGTGCACATGCGTAAAGTGCCTATCGCAGACAACGTTGAAGCATCGTTAATTGCTAGAGGAACACCAGGTTTTTCTGGTGCCGACTTAGCAAACCTAGTGAACGAGGCTGCTCTGTTTGCCGCCCGCGGTAGCAAGCGTGTTGTTGCCATGGAAGAGTTCGAAAAAGCGAAAGACAAAATCATGATGGGCTCTGAGCGTAAGTCTATGGTGATGTCTGAGTCTGAAAAAGAAATGACGGCATATCACGAAGCAGGTCACGCAATTGTGGGCCGTATAGTGCCTGAGCACGACCCTGTATACAAAGTGTCAATCATTCCTCGCGGTAGAGCGCTAGGTGTCACTATGTACTTACCGGAGAAAGACCGCGTAAG
Organism: Alteromonas sp. LOR; assembly: GCF_000753865.1. Taxonomy (GTDB): domain Bacteria; phylum Pseudomonadota; class Gammaproteobacteria; order Enterobacterales; family Alteromonadaceae; genus Alteromonas. Next base: position 391,666 of record NZ_JQFW01000057.1, read on the forward strand.
TCATTCGAAGCAGCACCTAGAGAGTATGATTTCGAGCTTGTTCGGCGGTCGAATTGCAGAGCAAATCATTTACGGCGATGACAAGGTGACTACCGGCGCATCAAACGATATCGAGCGTGCTACTGATATCGCTCGTAAGATGGTAACGCAATGGGGATTATCTACCAAGATGGGACCTATGCTGTACGCAGAAGAAGAAGGCGAAGTTTTCCTCGGCAATTCAATGTCGAGAGCGTCAAGTATGTCTGACGACACAGCCCGTGCCATCGATGCTGAAATTAAGTCACTTATCGATCGTAACTACGACAGAGCGCAGCAAATTCTAGAAGACAATAAAGATGTTCTTCATACGATGAAAGACGCGCTTATGAAGTATGAAACCATCGATGCTAAGCAAATTGATGATTTGATGAACCGTACCGAAGTGCGTCCTCCTGCAGACTGGGACGACAGCAAACCATCGGGTGGCGACAAGCCTAGTGGTGGTTCGCCAGTGAAAGAAGGTGAAATAAAAAACGACGGTGTAGACAAACCATCAGTCGGTAAGCCAGGCGATATTCCTAGCTAGCACCTCTTTACACTATTTTTTGTAATTAAAAAAAACGCCAGTTAATCTGGCGTTTTTTATTATAGACACAGTAATTTACAAATATTAGCGAGTTTTTTTAATGCAGTTTGCCAATCACTCTATCAATCTTTCTGAACCTCGAATTATGGGTATTCTAAATGTCACCCCCGATTCTTTTTCTGATGGTGGACAACACACGTCGACTCAACATGCAGTTCAGCATGCACTTAAGATGGTTGAGCAGGGCGCTACGTTTATCGATATTGGTGGCGAGTCTACTCGCCCAGGCGCGAAAGAAGTGGCGCTTCAAGAAGAATTGGACAGAACCATTCCAGTTATTGAAGCCATTTCGGCAAATAGCGACTGTGTCATTTCAATAGACACAAGCAAAGCGCAGGTGATGACTGAAGCCGTTAATGCTGGTGCCGGTTTGATAAACGATGTAAGAGCGCTTCGCGAACCAGGCGCGCTAGCTGCGGCAGCAAATGCTAACGTACCTGTATGCTTAATGCATATGTTAGGTCAGCCAAGAACCATGCAGTCTAACCCGCAATATGATGATGTACTCGCAGATGTAAGCCAATTTTTACTGGAGCGTATTGACGCATGCAAAAGCGCTGGAATAGACAAGTCGTCTATATTGTTAGACCCTGGTTATGGCTTTGGGAAATCACTTGAACACAATTATGCTTTGGTGAAATATCTTCCTGATATCATGGCGCTAGGTCTTCCTGTTTTAGTGGGCATGTCTCGAAAATCTATGATTGGAAAGTTATTAGACAGAAATGTGGACGAACGCTTGGCTGGAAGCATAGCACTCGCTACAATTGTCGCTCAAATGGGCGCACACATTATACGTGTACACGATGTGCAAGAAACGGCGGATGCTGTGAATATCGTGAAAATGCTGAATAAAATGTAATAAGGAATAATAATGAGTCAGCGTAAATATTTTGGTACCGACGGTATTCGCGGGAAGGTTGGCGAAAGCAGCATAAACCCCGAGTTTTGCATTAAATTAGGCTGGGCCGCGGGTAAAGTACTTGCCGGACGGGGTACGAATAAAGTGCTCATCGGTAAAGATACCCGTATTTCTGGATACATGCTTGAGTCTTCTTTAGAAGCAGGGCTTTCAGCGGCGGGTATCAACATAGGTCTTTTAGGTCCAATGCCGACGCCTGCCATTGCCTACCTTACCAAAACATTTCGCTCTGAAGCCGGAATTGTTATCAGTGCGTCGCACAACCCTTATTATGATAACGGCATTAAGTTCTTCTCGGCTCAAGGCTTTAAGCTTGACGATGACATTGAATTGGCAATAGAAGAAATGCTTGAGCGTCCAATGACATGCGTTGCGTCTGATAAACTTGGTAAGGCAACCCGAATCGATGACGCTGCAGGTCGTTATATCGAGTTTTGCAAAGGCACGTTCCCTTCTGAATTGTCTCTCACTGGTCTAAAGATAGTAGTCGATTGCGCCCATGGCGCTACCTACCATATTGCGCCTAATGTACTGAGAGAGCTTGGCGCTACTGTCATTGAAATTGGCACCGCGCCAAATGGATTGAATATTAACGATGAAGTTGGCGCGACGGCAATGGACGGCATTGTAGCAAAAGTTAAAGAAACTGGGGCTGACCTCGGATTTGCGCTAGACGGTGATGGTGATAGGCTCATGATGGTTGACCATCTAGGCAACGTTCTTGACGGCGATCAGATTGTTTATATCATTGCACGGGACGCGCTTAAAAATGGGCAGATGCAGGGCGGTGTAGTCGGTACACTTATGAGTAACCTTGGCTTAGAAAATGCGTTGAGTAAGCTGGGAGTTCCATTTGCTAGAAGCAATGTGGGCGATCGCTACGTCATGGAGCTTCTACAGCAAAAAGGCTGGTCTATTGGCGGAGAGAACTCAGGTCATATACTTAATTTGTCTATGTGCTCAACGGGCGATGGTATTGTCGCAGGCCTTCAGGTGCTCGCGGCTATGCTGCGTTCGCACATGGATTTACATGATTTAGCCAGCGGATTTGAAATGTATCCTCAAACCTTGGTCAATGTGCGTTATACAAAGCAAGATATTGACTACCTTGCACATCAAGATGTACAAAATGCAAAACAAGAAGCTGAGGCAGCACTGGGTAAAACCGGCAGAGTATTACTGCGAAAAAGTGGTACTGAACCTTTAATAAGAGTTATGGTTGAATCTAACGAAGAGCAAAAGTCCGAGAAATGGGCAGAGCATATTGCAGAAACTGTTCGTAATCTCGCCAATTGATTGGTGTGGCAGGAAATTTCGCTTTTTATACTTGTATCTTACGTTGTAAATAGTTAATATCACGCCCGCTAAAAGACAGGGCTAAGGTCGACATAGTGAGTAAAAAAATAAGACAATCGCTAGTTGCTGGAAACTGGAAAATGAACGGAAGCGCTGCGCTAGTTGCTGACTTCAATGAGAAGCTCAAAACAGTGCAGTGTGACGCAAATATAGTTGTTTGTTCACCGTCTACCCTGTTTCATCATTTTTCTGGCGATGCATTTTCTCTAGGTGCTCAGAATGTAAGCCATCTTGATAACGGTGCCCACACGGGTGAGTTGTCACTTGAGATGATTAAAGATGCCGGTTGCAGTTATGCAATTGTCGGTCACTCTGAGAGAAGGGAAGACCAGCAGGAATCAAACGCCCTTGTCGCATCGAAAGCAAAAAAATGCGTTGAGGCAGGTGTTACGCCTATTATTTGTGTAGGTGAGTCCCTTGAAATTCGCGAGGCGGGTAACGTAGAGCAATTTGTGGGTGAGCAGCTAGATGCATTAACTTCGACGCTTTCGGTTGAAGAGCTGTCAAAATCTGTTATTGCTTATGAGCCGATTTGGGCCATAGGAACAGGAAAAACAGCAACGCCCGAACAGGCGCAAGAAGTACACGAGTTTATACGCGGTTACTTTAACAAAGTGGACGCAGATTTGGCTCTCAGGCTTCCTATACTATATGGTGGAAGTGTGAAACCCGATAACGCTCAAACGTTGTTTTCACAAAAAGACGTAGACGGCGGTTTAATTGGTGGAGCCAGTTTAAAAGCTGAAGATTTTATTTCAATTTGCCAAGCGGCAAACTGACGAGGTATTTATGATATATGAAGTGCTTTTAGTAGCATATCTAGTTGTAGCGCTCTTATTGGTTGGGTTTGTATTAATCCAGCAAGGAAAAGGGGCGGATATGGGTGCTTCTTTTGGCTCAGGTGGCTCAAACACAGTGTTTGGCTCAGGCGGCTCTGGTAACTTTATGACGCGCACAACGTCAATTCTAGCAGGCTTGTTTTTCTTCATAAGCTTGTCACTAGGTGCGATGACTGCAAACCGTGAAAGCGCTGATGATGAGTGGAATAATTTAGACGTACCTGCAGCGGTTGAAGTACCGGTGGAAGTACCAGGCGATGCAGACGTGCCGGTAGTGGAAGACGTGCCAGCACAATCTGACATCCCAGTTTCTGATGAAACACAAAACGATGTACCTGCAGTTGATAGCAGCGACACACCAGATTAAACAGTTTATTGCGGAAGTGGTGGAATTGGTAGACACGCCATCTTGAGGGGGTGGTGAGCATAGCTCGTGCGGGTTCAAGTCCCGCTTTCCGCACCAATTTTAAAGGGCCAGCAGAAATGCTGGCCCTTTTTTTATTCTCTACATATACATTTGCTAAATCAAGAACCTACAAAAAGCGCCCATGTGTACTGGCCTTAAAGTATGCTTCGTTTATATATCGGTAACAAAGTAAAAAATAAGTGCAAAATAAAGTGTAATAACAGCATGGTTACCCTGTCTTGATGGGGCTAAGTCAGCTATTATTTTCCTAATATATCAAGGGTTGCTGCATTTTGTTTTGAAAGCTAGGGCAGCAACACGCCATAGAACGGCACAAACTCATTCATTAGAGGCGTATTCGTGCATACAGGTCTTCGCCAATCATTGACTAGGCTTATCGCTATCGGGGCAACCATAGCGACGCTATTCGTGTTCATCGCGCTGTGGACGTCGTTTAGCACCTTAATAAAAAGTCATTTGGACAAAGAGGTATCCATTGCGGAAAGCGCTTTAGAGAAAGTATTAGTCGAACAAAAGAGTTTACTCAGCACCACGCTTGATGCCCTGACAGGCTCTGAAGCACTCAACGACGTTAAAACGCTCTCAGATGCCTCTTCATTCATAAACTCTCTTAACCGTGAAAGAGGCTCATCGAACATTGTGCATCTAGCGATTGTAAATCTAGATCATGTTGTTACCGCCTCTAGCTCTTCATTGTTCAAAGCAGGTAAACAAGCTAAACAGAGCGTTGCAATGGCTGCCATGGGCTTAACGCACTCCATGGCAATGGTTAACGGGAAGCTGACGTACCTCAGGTTTAAAACAATTCAAGCTAACGGTATCCGCTACTATTTACTCATCGCTAGGCATATTCAAGACGACGTGATTCAAAGCGTCGGAGCATTTTCAAACGCATATATCAACATTATTGATAGTAATACTGGTGCAGTTTTGGCGTCTACGCTACCTGAACATATAAAAGGTGCGCGCCAGTCTATAGCCTCTCAAATCAGGTGGCACGATATTACTTTTTTAGACACTGCTGAGTACATAGAGCACACTGTCTCACTAGAGTCCTTATCGATTGCACCTGTAAAGATAACATTTTTTGTGGATGTTGCAGCTCAGGTGGAGAGCTTTCGCTCAATACAGCTGACTTTGCTTTCTCTCTATATTTTAGGCCTTTTTACCATCACTCTATTTGCTCTGATATGGATACGAAGGGTCACAATACCGATGAACTCCGTGATAGGGGCTATCAATAATATAGCGTCCGGTCGTTATAAAAATTCGTTTGAGAAGACAGGAAATTTCCACGAAGTTGTTGCATTGGAAAATGCGGTTGATGGCATGCAGAAAAGTATATCTCAGCGAGAGGACAGTATTCGGTATCAGGCACAGCACGATGATTTAACAGGATTATTCAATCGCAATTATCTAGAACGTTATTTTGTAGAGCAAATGCGAGAGCCTAAGTGGGTACAAGTTATTGCTATCACCGTTATTGGCTTTCGAACTATTAACGACTTGTACGGCTACTCTAACGGTGACAATACATTGAAAACGTTAGCAAGGCGTTTGTTGCGCTGGCCGGGCACATCTGCGCGCTTAGCCGGCGGTGAGGTTATTTACGTCACCGATGAGCCCCTAAATGATAATCAACTTGAAACGTTAAAACATATTCTTGAACAGCCCGTTGAAAGTAACCTGATAACTATTCCTGTCAAAGTGGCTATGGCGGTATTATCGTGTCCTGAAGATGCACAGACTACGGAAGAGCTTTTCAGGAAGCTCAATATCGTGTCTGACAAAGCCATCCGAACAGGTGCTTGGTCAGTTCACTATAGTGCAGAGTTAGAGGCTAACTATAATAGACGTCTATCCATTACTACAGAGTTAAAGCGTGCTCTTGCAACTCAGCAAGATGAGCTATCTATGGTATATCAACCTAAGATAGACCTACGTTCGATGAAGGTATGCAGCATGGAAGCACTAATACGCTGGAATAACAGTAAATTAGGCCATGTTGCACCGGATGAATTTATTGCCATCGCTGAGCAGGCAGGTCTCATCGAGCAAGTGACTAAGTGGGTAATGCGCCAAACTATTTCAGATCTGGCCTATTTCAGAGAACAATATTACGACTTTACCATCGCGATGAATCTGTCAACACAAGACATACAGAACAAAGCTTTGCTCAATGAATTGGTTGCTTTTTTGACAGAGAAAGGGCTGTCACCTGCGTCACTTCAGCTTGAAATAACAGAAAGTGATTTAGTCTCTGATGCAACCCTTGCAGTAGAAAATCTATCATCGCTAAAAGCATTAGGGTTTCGTTTCGCTATCGATGATTTTGGTACAGGTTACTCTTCATTGGCTTATTTGAAAAATTTACCGGTTGAATCAATCAAAATAGATAAAAGTTTCATTTTGGCGCTCGCAACACAAGAAAACGATCAGCAAATCGTTCACACTATTTTAAGCTTAGCCAGCATATTCGACTTAAGGGTGGTTGCTGAAGGGGTGGAAAATGAAGAGTCTTTACGCATTTTAAAAGAATGGGGGTGCGACGAGGCCCAGGGGTACTTTATAAGCAGGCCTTTGAAGCGAGAAGACTTAGAAGTATGGCTGCTTAATTCGCCATTCAAAAAGTAAATTGAATAGGAATGCGCGCTTCTATATCGAATAAAAGGCGTTAATCACAATTATTATTACTTTTTGGTAATGCTGGAACGCATTGTGCTTTATTTAAGTGGTAACTACTAGGTACTAGGTGCTAAGCGTTTAGTATGCTTTTACGGTTTAGTGTTTTTAAACTGATGAGTGAAAGCAATTTGAGCATTATGTGGTTTCATTGCTCACTAATTAGCTGCATATTTAGCTAAGCACATACCAAAGAACGAAATTAAGAACAAACAAGGACTTTATTATGGACATCATACGCGTACTACTATCAATTTTACTTCCTCCATTAGGTGTGTTTTTGCAAGTAGGCATCGGCGCCCACTTCTGGATAAACATACTGCTTACTATTCTTGGTTATTTCCCAGGTGTGATCCATGCGGTTTATATCATCGCGAAAAAATAGTGAAGATATAAAAGGCCGAACATAAAAAAGCCAGTGACAGAAATATGATTTCTGTCACTGGCTTTTTTATTACGTGTTTCTTACCAACGTTTCTACATTAACATCACTTGTTATATGTACGAAGGCATGTGCACTTAGAAGTGTGAGCTTAGGGGGCCGCACTTAGGTATAGATACTTACTAGCACCTAGCATTGCTGCAGATGATGAATTATAGCCAGTATGCAAAAACCCTCTATGTATGGCTTTAACGTCATACATAGAGGGTTTTTTCAGTGCTTGGCACTTGTATTAAATACTGTCGAATTACGACGCTAACTCTTGGTTCATTTCTTTCTTATAACCTGCCGCTAGTTCGGTCTTTTGGTGTTCATTAAGCACTCTTCCAGCTATATGAAAGAACTCTTGCTCTTCGTCAGCTAAATGGTGCTCAACTTTTTCTTGAAGCACTTTTAAGTGATGCAGCCATGCAGGTGAACTCATATCGGTATCGTCTAACTTTGCGATAAGCTCATCAATTTCATGATGCTCTGCAATTCCATGCCGTGTTAAATCTATCGTCGCGTCTTTCTCAAGAAGATGAGTATAAAAATGACGTTCCTCAGCAATAGCATGGCTCTCAAGCTGTTGTTTAAGTTCTTCGAAATATTCTTGACGGGCAGGGGTGTTACCGCTTGTCTCTGCAAGGATTTTAAGCAGTAGGCGTTGCTTTTCATGGTCTTGACGTAATGCTTCAAAGATTTTCACAGTTAGTTCCTCATTAATCAAATATTCAATTACTTATATAGTGTAATGCGATAACCATTCCATAATGTTGGTTTTTGTATCTCATTGAATACTAAGCAATTTCATTTAAATTAAATCGAGCGCTTGATGTGGGCGTACAAAGATGAGCAGTTTTTACACTTTGTACGCCTAATCTTTCATAAGGAATTTTACGCTGTTGGTTTACACGCCTTGTGCAACAATGGCATCCGCTAATCTTCTAAACGCGGCGATGTTTGCGCCTTTCATATAGTTAATGTACCCGTCTCGATTAGCTAGCAATTTGGCTTCCTCAAGGCAGCGCTCATGAATACTTTGCATAATGGACTGTAGCTCTTCATCAAGAACGTGGGCACTACGTTGGCTAAACATCGCATTTTGCGACATTTCTAATCCAGAAAGGGCGACGCCACCTGCGTTGGATGCTTTACCAGGTACATAAGCAATATTTTTGCCAATGAACGCTTCTTGTGCTTCTATACTGCAAGGCATATTTGCCCCTTCTAGCACCATAGTACATCCATTTTTCAATAGCTCTTTTGCGTCAGCTTCGTGAAGCTCATTTTGTGTTGCGCAAGGTAGAGCGATATCACATTTAATATGCCAAGGGGTTTTCTTTTCAAACCACACTCCAGCGCCTCTTTTTTCAAGATCGACTAAGATATTGTCTGATGTGGTGTGTTGTTTGATAGCCCACGTGATGTCAGCTTCGCTGAAGCCTTCGTCGCAAAAAAGCAGCCCGCGACTGTTTGACAGTGTGACAACACAAGCGCCTTTTTGAATGGCTTTTTGCGCAGCGTGCAGGGCAACATTACCAGCACCAGAAACAACCACGCGCTTGTTTTTGAGCTCGGTGTTGTTAGCCTCGCACACCGACTCAGTAAAGTAGATAAGACCAAACCCTGTTGCTTCAGTTCTTACATAGCTTCCACCAAATTCAAGGCCTTTACCTGTGAGTACGCCTTCAAACTTGTTGTTTAATCGGCGATACTCACCGTACATGTAGCCAATTTCCCTTGCTCCAACGTTGATGTCGCCCGCAGGAATATCGGTATTAGCACCAATATGACGTTGAAGCTCTCGCATAAACGCCTGGCAAAAAAGCATAATGTCTCGGTCGCTCCTACCTTTAGGGTTAAAGTCTGAGCCTCCCTTACCACCGCCCATTGGCAGGCCCGTTAATGCGTTTTTGAAGCATTGCTCGAAAGCTAAAAATTTAAGCACTGAAAGGTTCACGGTTGGATGAAATCGCAATCCTCCCTTGTACGGGCCCATTGCGCCATTATGCTGTACGCGCCAGCCTTGATTAACTTCTACGTTCCCTTGCGAACTTACCCAAGAAACAGTGAAATAGATAACACGCTCAGGTAAACACAGGCGGCGAACGACGTCTACCTGTTTGTAAGCGCTATTGGCATTGTAAATTGGAATGATATCTTCTAGTACTTCATGAACAGCCTGAAGATATTCTTTTTCGTTTTCAAATTTTGTATTTAAAAAACCGTAAATTTCATCAAAGTTACTGACGTCTGACATGTGGATATTTATTCCTTGTTTTCTATATTGGTAAGCACAGTGAGGCTTCTAGGGGAGGTGGTTATCGACAGGGTGTCTGCCTGATAGATTTCACCATCTACTGCATATGACACTGTGCTATCGAAAGTCAGTGTGACTGTTTTAGCTTGCGCATGACGAATATTCTCTGAATGACGCTTGCTTTCGCTGGGGCTCAGTATTAATTCGGCCAATGACAACAATTGCTTATCAGGTGTGGTTTGGGGTATCAACCACGTCAGGTCAAGTTTTCCATCAGTAATGTCTGGTGGCTCATCACCTTGAGCTAGCGCCGTTGACATAGGGGCAGCATTGGCCACCACAAAACTGGGTGTCGTTAACGTCTCTTCGTCATCATCGTCGGTTTGAATGCGAAATTTTATATTTTGATTGTTACTGATAGCGCTCCAAAGGCCTTTGAGATAGGCAAATTGACCGCCTTCATTTTTTTCATCTCTATCTGCGGATGAAATCATTTGTTCCTCAAAACCAACGGCAGCAACGAGTAGCATGATGTTGTCATTGCAGCTCGCCGTATCGATAGACAGTGTTTTACCTTCGATAATAATGTCGCAGGCGATATCAATTGGCATTACCTTGCTCATATAGCCGTGAAGCACCTGGCTAAGTGCGTTCGCTGTGCCTAACGGGATAAAGCCCATAGTAAGGGGGGTATTAACGAGTATTGAGGCAACCTCTGCTAAAGTACCATCTCCACCGCACGCCACGACAATATCGGCGCCTTCATCTTTTGCCTTTTGGGCAAGCACTTTTCCATCTTCATCTGAGGTAGTTTCAGCTACCGTCACATTAAATTTTTCGTTTAGCCGCGCCAATATCTGACTTTTGTTCTGCGACCATTTGCCGCCCCCAGCTACAGGGTTAGCGATGAGAAATAGATTTTGTTGTAGAGAAAGTAGCCCACCTTCTTTGACTTTTTCTAATGCAGCTAGCTGTTTCTTGTTAAGCCTTGCAGTTTCCCGTATTCGATTAATACTTTGCATGGCCTGGTCCACGGTTAACGATGAATCTTTTGCTAACAAATAAGCGGCAACCACAAGTACAGAACGGCCTCTGCCTAAGGCACAATGCACAACCACATTTCGCCCAGCTGCTATCTGTTGATCAATCCAGTTGATAGCATGAATAAGTTGCTCTGAGGTGGGACTTGTGTGATCAAGTACAGGAATATTGAGGTATTGGTAATCTTCGCGCAGCGCGGTGTAATCAAGACCATCAAATTCGGCGGTAACATCAAGTATGGCAGCAATATCATTTTCATTTAATAGGTCAACATGCTGACCAGACATTCGACACGCTAAGAAAAGATTGTCTTTCACCTTCTGAAGAGGCGGCACCTTATCAGTTCTTCGTGCGTATTCGTTGTAAAGCCACGAGCCGAATAGGAAAGGAACGAAAATCCAACGTATATAAAAAGGGATGGAACCATCATCGCGCTTTCTAAAAAGAGAGGGATAGTTAAAAATATAAGCACTGCTCACCGCTGCTAAAGAAAACGAAGTCCATCCCAGTAAAATTTGTAAGACAACAGATTGACTAATAAGTAGAAGAGCAAATGCTATCAGTGCACCGGCGATATAATATTTAACCATCTTCACGACGAAACATATCCTTTGTTATTGCAAGTACTTATCTATACAGCACAAGGTTAAATTTCGTTTACTTTTCCACGTAATTAGGGCTCTTATTCATAGTTGCATCTCATGTGGATAATGAACTTTGTTCGTGTCGGCGTCGTAACTGAGCTTATATGGTGTAAGTGGCGTTACGAATTTAATGAGTGAGTTCAATGAAAAACGATGTTGTTGTTAAAGTTGCCAATTTTGTATGGTTTCAAACCATTTGGTGGCTAGTGATTTTATTTCAGAACCAAGCGGTCCTTGCAGTCGTCGGTTTACTTGTTTTGTGGCTTTGGTTTTCAAGGGAACGCAAAAACGACCTAAAGCTGATGGCTTCCATGTTTATCATCGGCACCCTCATTGATACAGCACTCACCAAATCAGGTGTTTTTATATTTACCGAGACCCAAGCCAATATTCCTTTGTTACCAATTCCTATTTGGCTCAGTTTATTATGGGCTGGCTTTGCGGGCACGGTGTACCATAGCCTCACTGTGTTTGAGGGAAGGCCGCTTTTAGCTGCATTGGGTGGCGCTATTTTTGCCCCGCTTAGTTACATTGCAGGGGCTAATTTTGACGCTGTTGAACTGGGCTTCTCTATTCCTATAACCTTTGTAATTATAGGGATAGTATGGAGCATTGCGTTTCCATTTTGCTTTTATCTATCAACCGTGTTTGTATCGTCAGACACCCAGAAATAGTCGTCGGTAAAGCGCGGCTTTACATCCATCAACTCAAGGAGTGTATTGATTATGACAAAAAATGTTTTGGTTACCGGAGGCAATAGGGGCGTTGGCTTAGAGATTGTCAAAGGCATGGTTGCTGAAGGCTACAAAGTGTTAATGGGCTGTCGAGACGAAGATGCCGGACTAGAAGCGAAAAAAGATATTGTTGGTGGAGACCTCCACGTTATCGAAATGCCCTTGGACAATGAGTCTGCCATAGTAGACGCATTTACGAGAGCAGAAGCGGTATATGGACCTATTGATATCTTAATTAATAACGCTGGCGTGTTAGACGATACCCAATGGACAGACGTGACCTCCGAGTCATTCGCATCGTCTATGCAAGTCAATGTTTTTGCACCCTTAACATTAATTCAGCAGACCCTGCCGAAAATGATAGAGCGAGGCTTTGGCCGGATTATCAACGTCAGTTCTAGCTATGGTAGTTTTCATGAATCCTTAGCAGGTCCATTTTCTTATGCAATATCAAAAGCAGCCGTCAACGCACTAACCGTGAAGATGGCTGCGGTAGTCGACAATGCAAAAGAAGATAAAGAGATTGATGTTGCTGTAAATAGTATGACTCCAGGTTGGGTGCACACGAGGATGGGTGGTTCAGATGCACCTAAAACCCCTGAGGAAGGTGCCGATACTGCAATATGGCTAGCCATGTTGGAAGACGATGTGCCCAACGGGAAGTTCTTTAAAGATCGAAAAGAAATTGCTTGGTAAGTGTAAGTCGTCAATGTAATCAGGAAGGCGGCCGGTGGTTAGGGCTGCCTTCTGTGAATCGCAGCAATCAGCTAACGCTATAATTTGGCAAAGCCTTTCTTAAGTAAAGCTTTGCCTTAACGGTATTGTGGCGCAAGTAGCGATTACAACGAAAATCGCTCTCTTAAAAATCGTGCAACACCATCTTCGTGATGATGGCCTATGATTGATGACGCAGCCTCTTTAATGGGTGCTTTGGCATTACTTGGCGCGTAGGCCTCATCCGCTATGGAAAACATACTCATATCATTATCGCTGTCTCCAAAGCAGATTACATTTGTCGCCCCTAATTGCTGCTTTAATATTTCAACGGCGCTACCCTTGCTGGCGAGTTTGTGATGCACATCCATCCATCGATATTCATCGCCTTCAATTGCAGGGCCTGAATAGGCAATTAGGCCGTCGTTGGCATTAAGCTCGTTCCACATTCCCCGAATAACATCCCCATCACCGATCATACTGATATTGGTAATATGTGCTTGAGCCGGCATATGGTCAACCGGTAGTAGGGCTGCTTTTGTTTTTGAAAAATATTTATTGATGAGGTTTTTCTCAATCTCATGCTGCGGTGCGTGATGAAATATGATGTGGTCGTGATGTTGCGTGTTTACATCCACCGTATTGATAAAAGGCGTAATTCCATTACGAGTAGCACATTCAATAATCGTGGCGGCTTCGTTGTCGTTAAGGAGGTTTTCTAGCGTAAGGGCATTGCCAGTAGGGTCCCAGATGGCGACGCCATTGTTGTATATATGGGGTAGTACAAATGGTTGTTGCCCAATCACATGCTGTGCAGAGTGCATTGTCCTCCCAGTTGCCACGGTGTATGCAATATCGCGTTCACTGAGAAGTGCTAGTGTCTCTCTGGTGTAATCCGATATTTCGGACGACTTGTTCAGTAACGTTCCGTCTAAATCAAAAAAAATTAAATCCATAGATACTGTCCGGTCAATGTTGGTGAGGGCGATATGATAAAGATCCCATAATACGAGATCTATACTCAATAGTTTAATAGAACGGAAGGTCTATGTAATTTATTTAATCGATTGCACCACATTGTTGCTTTGTTGCTGTAGCAAACCTGAAATCGTCTTTGCGGATTGTGATTTACGTAGATTAATAATTAATGCCGACTTGCCGTTACGAGCGGCATCACTCACATTTAAAACAATTTCGTTGCGATCTGGTCGCAGTGCAATTAAGCCCGCCACAAACATACCGATAAATGTACCAGGGCTTATCAGGGCAATGTATGTAAACAAAGGATTTTGTTGCGTAAGCGCTGGTCCGTACTGCGTTAGTAGAAACGCAGCAATCATTCCTATGACAAATCCTATCCCAGAAAGCGCAAGATGCGACGTCCAAAGGGTGTTTGCTATAGATGACGATTTTTGTTCTAACTTTTCGCTCAGTTTTGGGTCGGAAGGCTCTATCAGCTCGCTTTGGTGCGAGGCAACGCTTGTTTCTTCTTCAACGCGTCTCAATGCAATTCTTGCCTCGTCAGTAGTATCAAATATGGCAGCAACCTGGAGCTTGTCACTTGAGACAATCGCTGCTCGTATATTGTCGTTGCTACTCTCTCGTGACGTTGTTGTATTCTGGCTTTCGCTTTTCATTGGAACTCCCATATTTAAAGATTTATAGCTGCATTCACGCAAACCCAAGTATTGTTTGATAAAAATTTAACATCCTATTTTTGTCTTTAATTGTTAACGATGTTGGTCAAACAATTATCAATTAAATAGTGTGTCGGGTATGAACGCTGTGCAGTTGAAGTGCAAAATCGATTCATTTATACAAATTAACTTATGAGTAAACGTATACAAGATGTGTTCCGTTCATAAATTTTTTCGCATCAACGTAATGGTGAGTTGCTTACATTCAGCCTTAACTTTAAAAGATATACAGATGTAGCGCTGTATCCCATTGAATTTAAGACACTAAATGTAGGAGTTAAATTATGTTCATATTAAAGAGATTAGTACTCAGAGCTAACAGAGGCTTCATATTCAATTTAATTTAAGGCTCAACATAAAAATGAAGGTGTGTCGGTTTTTCACAGCATTTGCAAAAATCACACGGTAAATTGGCCATTAGATGATTAGCTCAACATGCCTTGGTATTTTTACTTCACTCGAAGGTAAAAAAACGTAATCAATAAGAATGAGTTCTATTTTTCAATAAAATATCGGCGATTCACCAGTTGTCATAAAACTTCTTTAGGATGATCCAAAAAGCCAAGGGATAGCTTCTTTAGAATGTTATTTGTTCAGGGAAGGTGGTTTGTTTCATTTAAGACGCAAATGTTTTGTAATCTATGTAACTGGTTAAATTTTGTTTAAGATTATAGCTGATAATATTGTTTCATAGTAAATAAGTGCTTTTTAAATATCTGAAAGTTAACAATAAAATATAATTTTTGAATCATTCTTGTTCGTGAAACACGTTAAACGTAAAACACCGTGCTACTAGTGCTGATTGCAAGTTGAGCATAATTTGCGCTTGAAATATTCTCAAAAATCTATATATTGTTTGAACTCTAATGATTATTGCTCGATGTAAATAGTACTTTGCAGACAAAATACGTATGCGGCACGAGCTACAACATAATGATTAGACTCCCGAAGCTGAAGAGGACTTTGTTTACTATATGACATCTGAAAGTTACCTATCGCTGGCAGCGTTTTCGACAACATTGCTAGGTAAAGGCGTGTTTGCACATCGCCCGATTAAAAGTAACGTAGCTAATGCTTCAGTAAACGGACAGCTTACAAGCGGAGCAGGTAAATCTCCTCTGCCACATTTTTTGCCTTCAAGCAATTCAACATGCACGGCTTGCTCACCAACAACACTTTCACGAATTGAACATTCGCGAATGGCAGCAGGCTTATTGTCGATGCTTAAAAACATTGCGCTAAGGGGAGTAACTTCGTCTCTTAAGCTGCGCAAGGTTTTCTCAAAGACCAGTACCTTATTTCTATCAATATCGTCAGAATCGCTTCGTTCACTGGAACTGCGTGGCTGAAAGTGATTTAAAAAAAATGGTCTAAAATTAATAAAATTAAGTTAAAAATTACTGTGGAGCATGCAATTTGCAGTTGCTCCAAGGCTGGCCAACGCCAATCGCGTTTTAATACCAGATAATTAGTATTTAAGAGCATTGTAATTAACTGCACTGCTTAAGAATTATCGATAGATAGAGCGCCGGCCAAGAATTTGCGAATCAACAATCTAAAGGTTAGATATTTATTATGAGTCATCCAAATTGGAATCGCGTAGTTATTAAAGTGGGAAGCGCACTAATTGCACCTAATCAACAGGGGTGTAGTAGCCATTACTTACTTAGCATTGCGCAATTCATTGTGCGCTGTAGAGCCAACGGAACCCAGGTCGTTTTAGTGTCCTCGGGGTCAGTGGCTGCAGGTTCACACATGTTTGCAGATCAGGAAAAATCTAACATAGCGGTCAAAAAAGCCATGGCTGCTGCAGGGCAAACAGAAATGATTGCAACCTGGGATAGATTGTTTGATTTTCCGTCTGCTCAAATGCTGCTAACACATGCCGATCTGCGAGATAGAGAGCGTTATGTCAGTATCAGGGAAACTATTTTCAGCCTTCTTGATAACAACATTCTACCAATCGTAAACGAAAACGATACGGTTACGACTGACAAGCTGAAAGTTGGTGATAACGACAACCTTTCAGCAATGGTTGCAGCAGCAGCGGATGCTGACGCATTAATTATATGCTCTGACATTGATGGGTTGTACAATAAAAACCCACACGAACATGATGATGCAAAAATGCTTAAATCGGTGGATACCATTGATGAAAGTATTTACGCCATGGCCGGCGGCGCAGTGAAAGGTGGTGTTGGTACCGGTGGTATGCGCACAAAAATTGAAGCTGCAGAAAAAGCAGTGTCACATGGTATAGACACCTACATTATCAATGGTTTTACAGAATTGTCGTTTAATATGCTATTGGCTGGTGAAAACCCTGGTACGCACTTTAGACCGTTCAAAAAACCAATGAAAGAAAATGAACATTGGATGCGTCACACATCAAACGCCCAAGGTGAAGTTATTATTGAAGGTAACTTTGACGGCACGTTGATAACGGACAGCGACCAACTTACAAGCAGCGAAATTATCGGTGTAAAAGGCGAGTTTTCAGTGGGCGATACCATATTGGTTCGCAAAGAAGATGGAACGAAACTTGTTAAAGCCAAATCGAATTATAGTAGCTGTTTATTGAATTTTATTGCTAATCAGGAAAGCGATGAATTTGCCCATGAATTCGAAGAGAAGACAGGGCCAATTATTTCTGATCAGCACGTAGCAAACCTGGAGAAAGAATGAGTATTATTACTGAGTTAGCACAACAAGCAAAACAAGCTGCACGTACACTGGCAATTTTAGATGAGAGCCAGAAAAACGCGGTGTTAACTGACATGGCTGCAGCGATCCGAGCAAATAAAGACAAAATTATTGCTGTGAATGAGAAAGAAGTTGCACGAGCTAGAGAGAACAATTTAGATGCTGCAATGATTGACCGCTTGATCCTCGACGACGAGCGCATTGAATCAATGGCTGAAGGTATCGAAGTTATTGTTGAACTTGACGATCCAGTGGGCAAAGAACGTGTGTTCGGCACGCGCCCAAATGGCATTGAAATTAAGAAAATGCGTATACCTCTTGGTGTAGTGTGCATGATTTATGAAGCACGCCCAAATGTAACGGCAGATGCTGGTGCTCTATGCTTTAAATCGGGTAATGCGGTAATACTGCGTGGTGGTAAAGAAGCGCTAGATACCAGCCTTGCGATAGCAGAGCTAATGCAAGAGACTCTAGAAAAGCACAACTTGCCAAAAGCGCTTGTAACCGTGGTGCCAAATCCTGACCGCGCGTTGATGCAAGAGCTTATGGAACAGAGAGACTACATTGATGTGATAATCCCTCGCGGTGGTGAAGGACTTATTAATTATGTAACCGAGAACTCAAAAGTGCCAGTTATCCAGCACTTTAAAGGTGTATGCCATCTTTACGTAGACAGTGATGCCGACTTAGACAATGCGCTAGAAATTTTACTTAACGGTAAAACGCAGCGTACGGGAGTATGTAACGCACTAGAAGGTTTAGTTGTTCACCAAGCAATTGCCGGCGACTTTTTGCCTCGCGTCGCTCAAGCATTTAAAGAGCACAACGTAAAAGTTCACGTAGACAGTAAAGGCGCTTCTTACTTTGAAGGCGCAGATGTTATCGACGAAAGTGGTTACGGTGAAGAGTATCTTGGCCTTGAAATTGCCATTCGCGTGGTTGATGATTTTGACGGTGCAATCGACCATATTGCACAATTCGGTAGTAATCATACTGAAGTTATCTGCACGAAAGACAAAGCAAAAGCGAAGCTGTTCCAACGCGCCGTTGATGCCAGTGTGGTAATGGTAAATGCATCATCGCGTTTCTCAGATGGTAGTCAGCTAGGTCTAGGTGCCGAAATTGGTATTGCAACAACCAAGCTGCATGCTTATGGACCGATGGGTCTTGAATCGCTAACGTCAGAAAAATATTTGGTTAACGGCGAAGGTCAAATTCGCGCGTAAATCTCACGCCCATAAGATATTCATAAGGTGTTTTTATGACATTCTTTTGATATTCCTATGGTAATCGGACTGGTCGGCATTGTGCCGGCTAGTTGCGTGCTTCATAATGCAAAGCGCTGACATTCGTCAGCGCTTTTTTTTTACTAAATTTTCAAATTACGTCTCGGAGTACATGCGTGCAGATAATGATAGAGCCAGAACAGCTATGGCAGCAGCTAATTGCTTATGCGAACGAATACAAACTAGTGGCCTCTATTTTATTGCTCGTAATGCTTCACTATGTAAAAAAAGGGCTACTGCGCCTAATTAAACATAGAAGTACTCGCCACGGCGAGGACCGACGAAATCAAATCAACATTCTTGAGCAGCTTGGCAATGCATTAATCATAATCCTGCTGATGGTAGTGTGGTCATCAGAAATACAAACCTTGGCCATATCCATAGCGGCATTCATGGTGGCCATAGTACTGGCTACGAGAGAGTTTATTCAGTGCTTCATGGGATTTATCTACTACCTTGGCGCCAGACCTTTTCGTGTGGGTGACTGGATCCAAATGAATAACGTGATTGGTGAAGTTGTCGAAATGGACTGGGCGAAAACAGCATTGCTAGAAGTTGATCCTGAAACCTTCAACTTTACCGGCAAGCATGTTTATGTGCCTAATAGCCAGCTAGTGACACAGACCGTGCGCAACCTTAACTTTATGCGCCGCTACAGACTACACTCTTTTGAAATTGTAAACGAACCCACCGTTAACGCCTACAGCCTATTGCCTGCATTTCATGCAAGAGCACAAGCTCACTGCGAATACTTTCGAGATGTGGCAGAGAGGTATAAAGGATTAATTGAGCGTCACCTAGAACAAGAATTTATTCGTATTGACCCTGAAGTTGAAATTAAGACCAACGAATTAGCAAAAGTCGTTGTTAAAGTGAGTTTGTTTTGTCCCACCGCTGAAGCCCATGAATTAGAACACAAGATGTGTTCAGATTGGCTTAGCTTGTGGTTTAGAGCGATGAAAGAGGACAATCTACTGGGCAATACACCAGAGCAAACTGCTATTGCGGTGCCGCAACACCTTGGTGCTGCAACACAGTCATCAGCTGGCGGTGGTTTCTAAATAACCTAAATCCTGTTAAGTAAAAAATGCCAGCACCATTTTTTAAACATGGCTCAGGTTAACTGCATGTCCACTGGCGATATCGGGTGAAATGATTTTGTAAAAAGGCCATCTGATCCGCGAGAATTTTTCTGTTCATCAAGTAAAAACGCTCGTATACGTTTGGTCTGAAAGGAACGGCGAGTAGCGGCATGCTAGCTTCTTCAGGTGTTTTTGCGCCCTTGGCGTGGTTGCATCGCTGACAGGCGGAGGCAACGTTGGTCCAGTTGTCTTTTCCGCCCCGAGAGCGGGGTACGATATGATCGCGAGTAAGCTGTTTTGGCGCAAACTGCGCACCGCAATAAAGGCACATGTAATTATCGCGGCGAAAAAGGTACTTATTAGTTAACGCAATTTTTCCGCTCATATCAGTGACCTTGCCATCGCAAGCGATGATACTCGATAACGACAGCTCACTTTGAATGCCAGCGTGATTCCAACCTCCTTTAAGCGTGATGGCGTCTGTACCAAGTTCAAACAACACCTTGTCTTGGCAATATAGTTTGGCGGCGTGTTCTATATCTATCCACTCTTGTGGCATACCAGCCTTATTCAGTCTTAGCACAAGCATAAATTCCCCTTAACGCACATTTGTTTTATACAGTTATTTTGTGAGGTTGTTATTTTTGACCGTTGCTCAAACATCAGCATACTCGATTTTATGGCATCAGTTTATTGCATTGTGATGAAAATATAGCCATGTCATCACATTTAATATAGTCATAAAGCTGCGGTGGGGAATAGGGGAGATAAATACATAATAATTTCAATGTTAGTCCGTATTTGACGATGGCAAAATTCTGCGTTCATAGCTATACTAAGCGCCGCAATTGAAAGCGATAAATAAAGATTGAAATTAAAGGACAAATAGTGACTCCTATTACTAAATCATTTCAGTATGGTCAGCATACTGTAACTCTAGAAACGGGCGTAATCGCTCGTCAGGCAACAGCAGCGGTTCTAGCGAGTATGGACGATACGTCTGTATTGGTATCGGTAGTTGGCAAGAAAGAAGCAAATGCGAATCAAGACTTCTTTCCTCTAACAGTTAATTACCAAGAAAAAGCGTATGCTGCGGGTAAAATTCCTGGTGGATTCTTCAAACGTGAAGGCCGTCCATCTGAAGGTGAAACGTTAATTGCACGTCTTATTGACCGTCCAATTCGTCCACTTTTCCCTGAAGGCTTCAAAAACGAAGTTCAAATCATCATTACGGTAATGTCTGCTAACCCAGATATTCCAACTGATATCATCTCTCTTATTGGTACATCAGCAGCATTAGCGATTTCTGGTATGCCTTTCAACGGTCCAATTGGTGCCGCACGAGTGGGTTTCAGTAACGGTGAGTACATTCTTAACACCCGCGCAGAAGAGCAAGAATCAAGTGAGCTTGATTTAGTTGTTGCTGGTACTGAAGCGGCAGTATTAATGGTTGAATCTGAAGCCGCTGTGCTTTCAGAAGACACTATGCTTGGCGCCGTTATGTACGGTCACGAGCAAATGCAAGCAGTCGTTACTGCGGTTAACGAATTCGCTGCAGAAGTCGGCACTGAAAAGTGGGACTGGAAGCCGGAAGAAGAAAATACGTCGCTTAAAGATAAAGTGAAAGCACTTGCTGAAGCAGAAATGACGGCGGCTTACCAAATTTCTGACAAGCTAGAGCGTAAAAACGCTGTAGTTGCTGCAACAGACAAAGCGCTAGCGGCGATTGTTGCTGAAGATGAAGAACAAGATCAAAAAGAAGTGCTTGAGCTTCTTCACGACCTTGAATCTGACGTAGTGCGCTCTCGCATTCTTTCAGGTGCACCTCGTATTGACGGCCGTGATCCAAAGATGATCCGTGCTATCGACGTAGCAACTGGTATTCTTCCACGTACTCACGGTTCTTCGTTGTTTACACGTGGTGAGACGCAGGCAATCGTAGCTGCAACACTAGGTACAGAACGTGACGCACAGATGATTGACGAGCTTCAAGGCAAGCGCGACAGTCGTTTCATGCTTCACTACAACTTCCCTCCATACTGTGTAGGCGAGACTGGTTTTGTTGGGTCTCCTAAGCGTCGTGAAATTGGCCACGGCCGTCTAGCGAAACGTGGTATCCAAGCGGTTATGCCAAGTGAAGAAGAATTCCCGTACGTAGTACGTGTTGTATCTGAAATCACTGAGTCTAACGGTTCATCATCTATGGCATCAGTGTGCGGTACGTCACTTGCGCTTATGGATGCTGGTGTTCCTATTAAGGCATCAGTTGCAGGTATTGCTATGGGTCTAGTGAAGAGCGACGAAAACTTTGTTGTACTTTCAGACATCCTTGGCGACGAAGATCACCTTGGCGACATGGACTTTAAAGTTGCGGGTACTACCGACGGTATTACTGCACTTCAAATGGACATAAAGATTGAAGGTATCACTAAAGAAATCATGCAGATTGCGCTTAAGCAAGCTAAAGAAGCCCGTTTGCATATTCTTAAAGTGATGGACGAAGCGATTGGCGGTCACCGTGAAGAGCTAAGTGAATTTGCACCGCGCATTTACACTATGAAAGTTGACCAAGACAAGATTCGTGACGTAATTGGTAAAGGCGGAGCAATGATTCGTCAAATTACTGAAGAATCTGATACCAACATCGAAATTGAAGATGACGGCACTATCAAAATCTTTGCAACAGAACGTGCGAAAGCAGAAATCGCTATTGCTAAGATTGAGCAAGTGACTGCTGAAATTGAAGTGGGTAAAACCTATAACGGTAAAATTACCCGCATCGTTGACTTCGGTGCTTTCGTAGAAGTACTTCCAGGTAAAGAAGGCCTTGTTCACATTTCACAAATCGCTCATGAGCGAGTGAACAAAGTAACTGATTACCTTAAAGAAGGTGAAATGGTTGACGTTAAGGTTATGGAAATTGATCGCCAAAACCGTGTACGTTTAAGCATTAAAGAACTTCTAGAAAGACCTGCTCCAAAGTCTGACGACGCAGAGTAAGTATGTTTAAATGCGGTAAATATCGCAGTTAAACAACGACGTTGAAAAAAACGTTATAAAAAGGGAGCTTGGCTCCCTTTTTTGTTTTTTGAAATGCGTTTTACACAACAAGCTAAGGATTAAAAATGGATAAACAAACGCAAACCGAAGTAGAAGCTGCAGTTTTTCGTCGCTTAGTAGAGCACCTTGATGCCAACAAAGATGTGCAAAATATCGATCTAATGATTCTGGCTGACTTCTGCCGTAATTGTTTAGCAAAGTGGTACTCAGCTGCTGCAAACGATAAGGGCGTTGAAATAGATTATGACGCGGCACGTGAAGTGGTTTACAAGATGCCTTATTCTCAGTGGAAGGAAAATCACCAGCTGCCGGCTTCTGATGAACAATTAGAAAAGTTAGCGGCAAGACAAAACAAGTAAGGGGGTCCTTTCCCTCAATCACCTTTATACCGTTGAGGCAGCAGTACAAAAAGTCTGTTGCTTCATAAACTAAACTTAAACCCTTAGATTACGTAACTCTTGTATAACTAAAACAACTGTACAGATTTTTTATTGTTGATATAGGGACGATGCTTCTATTAGCTTAAAAATCGTATGTCACTGCGCCTACTCGACATAGCTGGAGAAGCTTAATGCAAGAAGCCGTAAAAAAATCTGAACCATCGTTGACGGAAGGCTCTATATTCTCTCACATGGTGCGCTTGGCGATCCCTGCCTCAACGGGCATGATTTTCAACACCCTCTATAACCTCACGGATACCTGGTTTGCCGGCTATTTGTCAGATAATGCGCTCGCAGGCTTATCTATCGCATCAAGTGTTTTCTTTTTACTTTTATCAATCGGTATTGGTATTCAAACCGGTGCGTCTGCAATGATTGCGCCAGGGGCTGGAAGAGGAGAGACTCACGAAGTTAAAGGGTGGCTAGACAATGTAAGCGGCATTGCCATCGCCTTCAGTGCACTTTCATGTATTTTAGGTTACTTTGCGGCGCGACCCTTGGTGGTGTTACTTGGTGCTGAGCCTCATATTGAGCCACTGGCGATGGAGTATCTATGGGTAACGCTAGCAGGCACTGTAGGCTTCACTTTATCGTTCGGTGCTGCTGGAGCGTTAATGGCACTGGGAGATACGAAATCTAATCGCAACGCCCTGATGATTGGCTTTTTTGCGAATTTTGGCCTTAATCCACTCTTTACCTTCGGACTCGATTTAGGGGTAAGCGGCATAGCACTGGCTACCGTAGTGATAAAATTTGCTACTGCCTTTTACCTGCTTCGTGTACTGATGAAGCGCTTAAATATATCGGTAATGCCCACCTTTGATAAAAAACGTTGGCTCGATCTTCTCAAACAAATTTTACCTGCCAGCTTTAACATGCTGACTATTATTTTAGGTGGGTTTATTACCGTCGCGCTTATTGGTCAATTCGGCAGCGAACACGTGGCAGGGTACACTGTTGGACTTCGCCTCGAGCAGGTACTTTTATTGCCAGCACTTGGTTTAAACAGCGCAGTAATGGCCATTGCGGGACAGAACATGGGCGTGGGTTATTACGACCGAGTTGACCAGACTTACCGAAAAGGATTGTTAATCGGTTTCATAATGGCTGTTGTGTCTATTCCGGTGATGTATTTTCTATCGCCAATGGCAATGGGTCTTTTCAGTGACGACAGTGCCATTAAAAATACGGGCGTCACTTACCTTCGAATTGATACGTTAGCGTTTTATGCGTACGTTGTTTTGTTTCAGAGTGTGGCTATTTTGCAGGCAATGCAAAAGCCAATGTTTCCGATGTATCTCGGGATTGCCAGACAGCTTGTTGTTCCTGCTTCGATAAATTATGTGCTCATTGTGATGTGGGACTATCCCATGGTATCCATGTTCTACACCATAGTAACTGTGGTTATCTTAAGCGCCATTATTGCTTTCTTCTATACCACTAGAGAGATTAATCGAGTTAAGGGCCCAAGCTCTTAAAAAAGACGTCTGAAAAGAGCTCCTACAGCAAAGAAAATCACGCCTCAAACCTACTAAGTTGAGAATATAGAGGGAAGGGGTGTACCACTTTGTCTCGAGCCACACAAGCGGCTACTCCTTGACGTTGCATCGTGCTTTAACGTTTTGTAACGATTATTCTTTATTAGTCCTTTGCGTTACCGCTGTTGAAAGGCTACCTTAATTTAGATGGTGGGCATTATCTGTATTTTTGCCGCCCCAAGAAAGGTTTAACACCTCGAAGTCATAACTAGCATTTACGACAAAAACTCACGCCAGAAACAGGCGTCAGGGAATGGTGTGTTGACCTACAAACTAACCTACGAATAAATTACGAATAAAGTCATAAACGTTTTGCAAACATAAAAATAAGGATAATATTTTATGAGTGTGTTCAAACATATTACCAGGCAGTTTTCTAAAAAGTGCCTGAGTATCGTCGCTATTACCTTGGTAGGGATATCCCCCGTGGTAGCTAACGACGATATTGATATAAGCTATGAAAAGTTCACGATTGATAACGGTCTTACCGTTATTGTTCACGAAGATCGCAAAGCCCCCGTAGTCGCAGTGGCGGTTTGGTATAAAGTGGGATCGAAGGACGAGCCCGAGGGTAAATCTGGTTTTGCTCACCTTTTCGAACACCTTATGTTCAACGGTACTGAAAACTACGATGACGAGTGGTTTGGACCTCTTCAAGAAGCTGGCGCTACTGGTCTAAATGGTACAACAAATTTCGACCGCACCAATTATTTTCAAACCGTTCCAACTCCAGCGTTAGACCGTATTTTATGGATGGAATCGGATCGCATGGGGCATCTTTTAGGCGCAGTTACTCAAGAGAAGCTTGATGAACAACGCGGAGTGGTGCAAAACGAAAAACGTCAAAGAGAAGACCAGCCATACGGAGCGTTTTTAGGTCATGCTGTTAAAGCATTGTTCCCCAATGAACACCCTTACTCTCATAATGTTATTGGCTCCATGGATGATTTGAATTCAGCATCGTTAGATGATGTGAAATCTTGGTTTAATAAATATTATGGTCCGAACAACGCTATCTTGGTGCTAAGCGGTGATATTAATGCCGAAGAGGCTAAACCGATGGTAAATAAATACTTCGGTGATATTGAGCCCGGTCCATCACTTGCCAAGTGGCAATCTTGGATCCCAAGTCGTTCAGCGAATACACGGGAAATTATTCAGGATAAGGTACCGCAAACTCGTATTTCTCGCTTGTGGGTGTCTCCTGAAAACAAAAGTGCAAAAGCCACAGATTTGTTAATTGCGGCAAGTGTGTTGGGCGATGGTAAAAACTCTCGCATGTACAAAGAGTTGGTTTATGATCAACAGATTGCTACCAATGCATCAGTATTTAACTACGAACTGCAAATTGCATCCATCTTTGGGCTGAGTGTTGATGTGGCTGCAGGTGAAGATGTAGAAAAAGTAGAGCGCGAAATGGATAAAATTATCCAGGAATTCTTGCGCAAAGGACCAACGAAAGATGAGGTGAAGCTGGTATCTACAAAATATCGCGCCTCAATTATTCGTGGACTTGAAGAAGTTGGCGGATTTGGTGGTAAAGCGGATAGGTTGGCAACGGGCGAATTCATTGCAGGCGACCCTACTTATTTCAAAACAGAGCTAAAAGAGCTGGCTAATGCAACGCCTAAGAAGGTAAAAGCGGCAGCTAAAGAATGGTTAGGTGATGGCTGGCACCAGATTACTTTTGTGCCATTTGAAGAGCATGCTGCTAGTGGCGATGGCGTTGACCGCAGTTCAGGGCTTCCTGATATTGCTGCTGAAACACAGCTTACCTTTCCAGAAGTAACCAAGACCACACTATCAAATGGCATAAATGTGGTATTCGCAAAGCGTTCTACCGTACCGCTTATTAATGTTGCTGTTCAGTTTGACGCAGGCTATGCCGCTGATGCGGGCGGCAAACTGGGTTTAGCAAGCTTTGCAACAGGGATGCTCGATGAAGGCGCAGGTCGCTACGACGCCCTTGAATTAGCTGCTGAGCTTGAGCAACTAGGCACAAGCCTTAATAGCGGCTCAAATTTAGATACGACAACAGTGCGTATGTCTATGCTTAAAGAGAATATGGAAGAGTCGCTTGCTTTGTTTGGCGATATTCTCAAAGATCCAACGTTTGATAAAGAAGAAATTGAGCGTCAACGCACATTGATATTAAGCAATATTGCACAGCAGATGACACGCCCGATAAGCATCGCGCTTACGCTGTTGCCACCACTGATTTACGGTGATGATCATGCCTATGGCATACCTTTCACAGGTTTAGGTACGGCGCCTGATGTGACTTCAATTACGCGCAGCGATTTAATCGACTTCAAAAACACTTGGTTACGCCCAGACAACGCGACCATTTTTGTTGTTGGCGATACAACCCTTGACGATATCAAACCCACGTTAGAAAAAGAGTTTGGTAAATGGAAAGTATCTGGTGAAAAAGGGACTAAGCAGATTGCTGAAGCACAGCTGCCTGAAAAAGGTCGAGCCATTATTATTGATCGCCCTGGGTCACAGCAGTCACTCATTCTTGCCGCTCACCTTGCACCGCCAACGGGTGTTGAAAATAACATCGCGATTAACGCGATGAACGAAACGCTCGGCGGCGCATTCACTGCGCGGGTAAACATGAACCTTCGCGAAGATAAAGGGTGGGCATACGGTGCTTACACATTCTTGCAGGAAGCTCGAGGACAACGGCCTTACATGGTTTATGCACCAGTGCAAACCGATAAGACTGGCGCGTCGCTAGAAGAGCTAAAGAAAGAGCTTAACGGCTATCTTGGCGACAACCCGCCGACTGAAATGGAATTGAACAGAGCCCGACTCGATCAGGTACGTTCGTTACCCGGACAGTATGAGACAGCAGGTGCTGTACTAGGTAGCTTATTGTCAAGCAGTCGGTTTAACCGCGAATTTAACTATCCAGAAAGCTTGGTAGAAAAATACAATGGCTTAACACTTGATGACTTAAATAGCGCAGCTAAACAAGTTGTACAACCAAGTAAGCTTACGTGGTTAATTATTGGTGATGCTGAGAAAATTAAGGCGGAAGTAGAGGCCGCTGATATTGGACCTGTAACAGTTCAGGATATGAGCAGTCTTTAAACAAGCTCTCATAATAGAAGCCGAAGCAACTATTGCTTCGGCTTTTTTATTTGCAGCTTTATTACATTGACACCTTTTTTGAAATGAGGAAATGCTAAATGAAGACAATTGAGGTGCATTTGGTCAATGCGTTTACCGCTTTTGAAAAGGGCGGAAACCCTGCGGGAGTGGTGCTTAATGCAGATAGCTTGTCTGTTGAAGAAAAACTTAAGGTTGCTCAGGCTGTGGGCTATTCTGAAACTGCCTTTGTATCTAAAGACGAACACGCCGATGTAGCGCTGTCATTTTTCACCGTCACTGGCGAAGTTGATTTTTGCGGCCATGCCACTCTCGCTGCATTTTCACTGATGTTTAAAAAAGGAATATTACAAGCAGGGGACTATACACAACGCACAAAGGCGGGAATGCTGGGGGTGAGCATCACGGACGAAGGTAATGTGGTTATGGGGCAGAAGTCGCCAGAGTTTATTCAACGCCTTACCTATGAAGGGATATCTGAACTCATTGGAATTGCACCTGATATTTTGGCATCTACTCATCTTCCCATTGAAGTTGTATCTACTGGGCTGCCGGATATTATTGTGGCGGTGCCACCAGGGTATTTAAGTAAAATTGATTTAAACGTAGATAAAACCACCGAGTTTTGTCAACAGCATAATGCAGTAGGTATTCACGCCTTCGAGCTTTGTGAACCCTCGTCTAACCTCACCGCGAGTTGTCGAAACTTCGCCCCTTTGCTAGGGATAACAGAAGAGTCGGCTACCGGAAGTGCCAGTGGTGCCTTGGCCTGCTATTTGGCTAAGCATGGTATTGATGGGATTAGTTCTGACGAGCCTAGTTTTGAAAAGAGTAGTATTAAAAAGACTAGTATTGAAGAGAGTTACATCCAAGGTAGCAGTAAAGAGGATAGGTGCTTAGCAGGCGCCAGTTTGGAACATAGCCTTGTGAAACATAGCCTTGTGAAAGATAGCAGTGTGAAAGATAGCCATGTAGAAGAAAGCCAGTTGGTAGATAGGCGCACAGAAGGTCAGCCGCACAACATATCAAATTTAGTTTTAAACTACGCTTTTGAACAGGGGCGGGCAATGATGTGCTGTTCACATATTTTTGCAAAAGTTGTTAACAATGAAAGCAAAGATGAAGAGAGAGAAAGAACCAAGTGGGAAGTGTCAGTGGCAGGCACCGCAAGCCCAATGGGTAACAAAGCTGTCGTCCTCTGACATAATGTGTCTCTAGGGACTTCATGCAGTTAGCAAAAATAGCGGTTTGAAGCACTTTTATACCGGGAAGGTAATGTTAAAAAAGGCCATAGCGCTAAGTATATAAGCCGTTTTATGAGGCTCTACATTCCATGTTTTGTGTAGCGCTGTTGCCTAGTTTTGTACTAATCTTGGGCTCGTTTTACCCGAATTTTATTGTTTGCCACCGTAGTGTGGTGAAGACTTTTAAGAGCACTGTTAGCTTCACTAGCATCAGCCATCTCAACAAAAGCAAAGCCTTTAGATTGGCCTGTCTCGCTATCGAGTACAAGACTGCATTCGTTCACTGTACCGTGTGCTGAAAAAAGGGTAACAATTTCTTGTTCTGTCGTCGTTCTCGCAAGATTGCGAACCAAAAGTTTCATAAGATTATCGCTTTTAAAAATGAGTGTGTATTGTCTCAGGTCTATACAAGCAAACCAAGAAAAGAATTTTTTATTCGATTAGCGCTAGCCCTGATTCTGCTAAAGCCTGATTCTGCTATAGCCTGATCCTGGTAAAGCCCTGATCCTGGTAAAGTTAATCCCGCGGTGTTAGCGTTTAAACACTATATAAATGATGCAATATTCGACTTAAGCCACAAGCCAGTTGCTCGTAAAAGGAAAATAATAATGATCTCGCACAAACGGTACTTTCCGTTAGTTTTGATTACACTGATGGGGGGAGGGCTCTGTGAAACTGCTTATAGTCAGTCTAACGGGTACAAAAAGTCATCCTCAGAAGAGTCCTATGCAATACAGCCCAATGCCGTGAATGCCATACCTTCTTCTGAGGAGGTTGAGGGATATATCGAGTACTTCAGCTCACCATCTCCTTGGCCTGAAATACGAAAAAAGCGCATTAGCACACTATTACCTGATGCAATGGCTGCAGCCAATTTGAACCACTGGTTAATTGTATGCCGCGAGAATAACAATGATCCCCTGGCCAATCATGTAGGTTGTGAAAATGCGGGCGGCACGGCGGTGGTACTCTTTAGTAAAGATAGTGAATCCGACGAAGTGACTTCACGGATATTTTCACCATTGAGTGAGTCAACGGCGCTAAAAGAATTAGGTACGTTTGACTTTGTAATCGACGTAGAAAAATCACAAAGCGCGTTAGAGGCGGCATCATCGTATCTCACTCAGCAGAATACGAAAGGCCAAATTGGGATCAATAGTTTTACCGTTAACCCACTTGCTGATGGACTAAGCCATTCACAATATATCGCTCTTAACGACGCCTTTACAGGCACTGATGTTTCACTTATAAGCGCTGAAAACACTATCTATTATTGGCTTGCGAGAAAGTTACCGGAAGAAGTAGAGATAATGGCGAAGGCCGCGGCTATCACCTCAAGGTGGGAATATGAAGCTTATCAATCTGTAATACCCGGAAAGACAACTGACCTAGACATTGCTCAATTCTTAAAGCGTAAAATGTCGGACGCGGGAGTAGGCGATGGTTGGGCTCCTAGTCAAAACCCAGCGGTCAATTCTGGTTCTGACCGTGGACATTCACACCCTACTAATCGGGTTATTCAGCGAGGGGATGTGATTCAAATAGATTTCGGTATACGAGTTTTCAAACAGTGGGTCACTGACATTCAACGTTTTGCCTATGTGTTGCAAGAGGGTGAAGCACAACCACCGGAGCAACTTCAGCATGCTTGGGCAAGTGCAATCCATGGCCGCAATGCAGCATTTAACGCCATGATCCCTGGCGCTACGGGCAATGCCGTTCACAAAGCGCAGCAACACGTTATGCAGCAATCAGGCTCTCTACCAGTTATGTGGAGCACAGGTCACCCCGCAGGTTACGTGGCGCACGATGTTGGGCCTAATTTAGGAGTGAGGCCGGCCTCAGATAAATTGTTAGATACGCAAATGACCTTCGCCTTTGACGGTTTTTTCAGCTGGCATTATTTGGCGCCTAGTAAAAACCACACAGCAGTACTAAAGGAAGAAAAAGGCAATAACACTAAAACGATTTCAGTAGAGGACATGGTAGTCATTCAGGAGGGTGGTGCTAGATTTCTAACACCACCGCAAACTTCTCTTATTCTAATAAATTAGGTGTATCTAGAGCGCGTGTTATCCATCAGGTAGCACGCTATTACTCTGGCTGCTTAGATATTGTTCACAGGTAGGTATCGGGATGAATCTTATTAATCTTCCAGTCACCGTCTTCTTTTATAAGGTCTAAGCTGCGTAATTTCTCGATTTTATCATCGCCATACATACCGCTTAAAAAGACGGTAATGGTAGATTTCTCCGCAAACTCGGTTCTGCCTAAGCTGCCAGATGTTTGAGGTGTTACGATTACTGTGTCGTATTTTAAATTGAGAAGATGTCGCTGAACGTTTCTATTGGTGTGGTAACGTTTAAGTATGCGAGTCATCTTTTCACTAGATAATGAAATGGCTTTATCTAGATTGTCATCTTCATATACGCTATTTAAAAAGGCAACGGCAGTGTATTCAGGTGTACTTTCATCCAGCATGCCATAGCGCCCAATTCCCTTTTCTTTCTCACCACATGCACTAAGCACTAGCAAAGCGGTTAGCCAGAACACGATATACAACTTATGAGCGTTCATTCTTTCATACTCCTGAGCGTTTTTCTTAACGGGCAGAGCGCGCTATTTTGCGCGTGTTTTAATCTTCCCACTATCTTTGTCTGCAAGAATACCAAAAATGTTGCTGCTAAACGAAATGCAAAGACAAAAAAAGCGAGAAACTGGAATAAGTTTCTCGCTCTTGTTTTCAATGATAGAGACTGCTCTATCTTTCTTCATGCCGCATGTTTTTTATACTCAAACATGTTAATCGCTAAAATCCGTTGGCCTTAGCGACACTCTGCGTTGTTAAGTAGCAGAAGCTTTGTCTATTATTGCACTTCTTCTTGATCGTCGAAGGCTCCGGCAAACATTGGGCTACTTAAGTAACGCTCAGTTGCGCTGGCTAAAAGCACGACAACAATCTTGTCTTTATTTTCTGGACGTTCAGCAAAACGCTTTGCTGCAACAACCGCCGCACCAGAAGAAATACCCGCTAATATGCCTTCGTCGGTCATTAGCTTGCGCGCCATATCCATACAATCTTCGTTTGAGACTTGCTCTACTTCGTCGATAAGATCTAGGTCAAGGTTGCCTGGGATGAATCCTGCACCAATACCCTGAATTTTATGTGGGCCTGGCGTTAACTCTTCACCCGCAAGTGCTTGGGTGATAACAGGAGAGTCAGTTGGCTCAACCGCAACAGAGGTAATGGCTTTACCTTTGGTTTTTTTAAGGTAACGACTTACACCGGTAATGGTACCGCCTGTACCTACGCCAGCGACGAAAGCATCAACTTTACCATCGGTGTCTTCCCAAATTTCAGGCCCCGTGGTTTTTTCATGGATAGCTGGGTTTGCCGGGTTGTCGAACTGCTGCAATAACACGTACTTGTCAGGATCTGAGTTAACAATTTCTTGTGCAGCGGCAACAGCCCCTTTCATGCCTTTTGGCGCTTCGGTAAGCACTAGGTTTGCGCCTAATGCTTTAAGCAACTTGCGACGCTCTAAACTCATGCTGCTTGGCATGGTTAGCGTTATCTTATAGCCTCGTGAAGCCGCAACAAACGCTAGGGCAATACCTGTATTACCACTTGTAGGCTCTACAATCTCTTTGCCTTTGGTCAGTACACCGCGTTCTTCCGCATCCCATACCATGTTTGCACCAATACGGCACTTAACGCTGAAGCTTGGGTTACGAGATTCTATTTTTGCGTATACGTTACCAGAGGTAACGCGATTTAATTTCACTAATGGCGTACGGCCAATCGCAAGAGAATTGTCGTCAAATACGTTCATTTCTAATCCTTAACTCGTTCTTGATTCGCAAGCAAATCCCAACAGTCGTGATCTGTACGACCTTTTTAATAGTTAATAATTCATAGCCTGAATTTGGGGATTTCTTTATACCCCTATATCATTGGCCCCAAACGTAAAAATGCAAAGTGTTTTTTAGCTATATGTTATTGTTAAATTACATGAAGACGAAGAATTAAACGGAGTATAAGAAGAATGGCTTTTAGTGGCACGTCTAATTACATCGCAACCAAAGACTTACAGCTTGCGGTAAACGCAGCGATTACTCTAGAGCGCCCCTTATTAATCAAGGGCGAGCCAGGTACCGGTAAAACAATGCTTGCTGAAGAGCTCGCTGAAAGTTTAGGCACTGAGCTTATCCAATGGCATATCAAATCGACGACTAAAGCTCAGCAAGGACTGTACGAATACGATGCGGTTTCCCGTCTTCGTGATTCACAGCTTGGCGACGATCGTGTTCACGATATTAAAAACTATATTGTTAAAGGAAAGCTTTGGGAAGCGTTTACCGCTGAAAAACGCCCAGTACTGCTCATTGATGAGATAGACAAAGCCGATATCGAGTTTCCAAACGACTTATTGCTCGAACTCGATAAAATGGAATTCTATGTGTACGAGACTCAAGAGCGCGTTGTCGCCGCTCAGCGTCCCATCGTTATTATCACGTCCAATAATGAGAAAGAATTGCCCGACGCTTTCTTGCGTCGCTGCTTCTTCCACTATATTCAATTTCCAACACCTGAAGATATGGAAGAGATTGTTAATGTTCACTTCCCTGATCTTAAAAAGAACTTGCTGAGCGAGGCATTAGGTGCATTTTTCAATTTACGCGATGTGCCAGGGCTTAAGAAAAAGCCATCGACCTCTGAGTTAATTGACTGGCTTAAGTTGCTGGTCGCTGAGGATATTCCACCAGAGGCCCTGCACAATAAAGATGGGAAAGCATCTATCCCACCACTTTATGGTGCACTGCTGAAGAATGAGCAAGATATCCACCTGTTTGAAAAACTGGCCTTTATGGCGAGACGCTAATGCTTATTCAGTTTTTTTTCACGCTACGAAAATATCAGGTTAAAACAACCCTTCGCGAGTTGCTTGATTTACTCAGAGCAATGGAAAAGCACGTGGTGTATGCCGATATTGAAGCGTTCTACAGTTTGTCGCGCACCATCATGGTAAAAGATGAAACTCAGTACGATAAGTTCGACCGAGCTTTTGCTAATTATTTTGAAGGTGTCGAGTCAATTGACTTATTCGGTAAAGAGATCCCTGAGGAATGGTTACGCAAAGAGCTTGAAAAGAACCTAAGTGCTGAAGAGCGCGAGGCCCTCAGGCAAGCTGGTGGTCTTGATGAGCTCATGGAAACCCTTAAAAAACGTTTAGAAGAGCAAGAGAAGCGTCACCAAGGTGGCAACAAATGGGTAGGCACGGGCGGTACCTCACCCTTTGGCGCTTATGGCGATAACCCTGAGGGCGTTCGCATTGGTCAAAAGGGCAATCGCAAGTTCTCTGCAGCTAAGGTATGGGACAAACGGGAATTCAAAAATCTGTCGTCCGATGTAGAGCTCGGCACGCGAAACATTAAGGTTGCCCTTCGAAAGCTGCGCAAATTTGCCCGCACGGGTGCGAGTGAAGAACTTGATGTAAGAACGACCATTGGTGAAACCGCGAGAAAGGGTGGCATGCTGGATATTCATATGGCACCTGAGAGACACAATGCAGTTAAAGTGTTGATGTTTTTCGATGTGGGAGGCTCTATGGACCCTCATGTGAAAACCACTCAAGAGCTGTTTTCAGCGGTGCAGTCTGAATTTAAGTACTTAGAATACTTTTATTTTCATAACTGCGTGTATGAAGAAGTGTGGAAGGATAATTTGCGCCGTAATAAAGAACGGATCTCAATATGGGATATTATTCATCGATACGGCAAAGATTATAAAGTGATTTTTGTAGGGGATGCCACTATGGGGCCATATGAAATCACCTATCCTGGCGGCAGTGTAGAGCACTGGAATGAAGAGCCAGGCAGTGCATGGATGCAAAGGCTGTTAAATCACTTCAGTAACGCGGTGTGGCTCAATCCTCAGGCTGAAAATTATTGGCCTTATTACTCGTCTATCAAAATTATGCGTGAAATTATGGAAGACAAAATGTATGGGTTGACGCTAGAAGGGCTTACCGAGGCCATCAAAGGACTGAGTCGCACTCGCTAATACGCCAGCGGTTAATACGGCTATTAGCTCGTACGGCTTATGCTTATACGGTCATTAACTAATAGCACCAGTGGCTAATAGCAGTAGGTCCGTCTAAAGAGCGCTGTAAACCCGAGAAGCCAGGCCCTTTTTAATGCTTTGAAAAAAAAGGGCCCGGTGGCAAAGCCTTTACGCAGGTTGTTCGATAAGCACATTGGTGGAACGCTGAATATAAAGCAGCCTAGCTCCCAGTAATACTGCGGCGGCACTTAAACCAACGATAAACCCAATCCAAAAACCAGCTGCAGCCATTGGCTCGTTAGTCAGCCATGAGGTTCTTCCCAAAATAATGCCGGTGGGAAGCCCGATAAGCCAATATGACACAAAGGTGATGATAAACATTGCCGTGGTGTCTTTATATCCTCGCAGCGCATTGGCCGATATTACCTGTACAGCGTCTGAGAGCTGGAAAAGCGCCGCATAGATAAGTAGAGCGTTGGCAATGGCGTAAACCTCGCCGTCGCTTGTGTATAAGCTGATAATGAAACCTTTAGCCACGAGGGTGAAAGTGGCGGTACATGCAGAAGTAACAAATCCAATCAAAATGGCACTTCGCGCTGCTATTTTTGCTTGTCGAGGGTTCTTTTGCCCAATACGGTAGCCAATGCGAATGGCCACGGCCATACCTATACTCATCGGAAACATAAACATCAGTGCTGAAAAGTTGAGGGCGACTTGGTGTGCAGCGACGACTGTTGCACCAAACGGCGCAAGAAGTAGGGCAACGGCAGAAAACAGCGTTACTTCAAACAGGATTGTCATTGCAATAGGAAGGCCCAAAGCGAAGGTTCGACCAATGGTTTTTAAGTTTGGACGATACCATTGATTGAACAGGTCGTATTTTCGCAGAGCAGGTGCAAATCGAACGTAGATAAAGGTGGCAATTAGCATGGTGTAAATAACCAGCGCAGTAGCAACCCCGCAGCCAGCACCACCCATGGCAGGTAATGGGCCAACGCCATAAATGAATAAATAATTGCCTACAATGTTTGCCATCAAGCCAATGACGGTAATGATCATGGTGGGCTTTGTTTTACCTAGTCCTTCACAATAATTCCTCAACCATTGATAGATGGCAAAGCCAGGCATGGCAAGAAATACATAGATAACGTAGTCCACGGTTATGCTGTGAAGCTCTGGTGCCATTGGAAATAACGATACGATGCTTTCAGTAAAGGGAATAAACGCGGCGATGACTAAGCCTACAAACAACACTAAGTAACCAGCCTGCTGACTGGCATCAGCAATACCAGCAATATTCTTGTTGCCGTGTAGTCTTGATATGATAGGCGGTAAGGCAAGGGCAATACCCTGAATGAAGCAAAGAAGGGGTATGGTAATACTAAAACCTAACGCCACTGCAGCCATGTCAGTCGCGCTGTAGCGTCCTGCCATAATGGTGTCACTCACACCCATGAGCATTTGCGTAATTTGGGCAATCAGCAACGGCCAGGCTAACTTTAATACGTCTCTAGCTTCAATAATAAAGCGTTTTCTATTCACAGATGTTTATTCTCACGGTAAAAAATTCAGACTAAAATGTTTTTTAAAAGATCATGTCTAAACAGGATTGTCTTAAAAGTAAAAAGCAAAAGGCATAGCTCAATAGGCAAGGCTCAACATGCGAGGCTCAACAGGCAAGGCTTTAGCGCATTAGGTAAATGGCATCACCGGCACCGTATCGCCAATAGCTAACGTGCTTATATCTTCATGGATGATCATAAAGCAATTGGCGGATGTGATCGATGTCATCACGCCTGAGCTTTGTGTTTTAAATGGCGTGACCACTAAGTTGCCATTGTCGTCGTAACTCATCGTGGCTCGCTGGTAATCTCGACGCCCAGCACGACGCTTAATGTCTTTTGTCAGCGTGGCCGTTACCGTGAGCGCAGTGTGACCATCTTGTCGTCCCTGCATTTTACTGATGATGGGAAGTACAAGGAGCTTAGCGGTCACAAACGAGGAAACAGGGTTACCTGGAAGCCCACAAAATACGGTATTGTTAAGTCTACCGAGTGCAAAAGGTTTTCCAGGCTTAACGGCAATTTTCCAAAACTCGATGTGGCCCATGGCCTCTATAACATCTTTAACATAATCAGCATCGCCAACGGATACACCGCCGCTGCTCACCATGATATCGACGTTGTTGTCTGCGCTAGTTTTTGTGTTAGTTCCTGCAGTATTCGATGCCGCTTGATTAAACAACCTAGTCAGGGATGCTTTATCATCTTCAACTATGCCGAAATCGACAACCTCCACATTTTCGTCACTTAGAATAGCGCTTATGCCAACACGGTTCGACTCGTAAATTTGCGTGTCGCTACGCGACTCTCCAGGGGCCGCTAGTTCGTTGCCAGTGGCAACGATACCAACTCGTAATTTTCGATAAACCACCACCTCGTCGAGGCCTTGTGAGGAGAGCAGCATGAGGTGCTCTGCTCGTAGCTGAGTGCCCTTTTTTATCAGTACTTGCCCTTGAGCAATATCATTCGCTTTAGCGCGTATATTTTGTCCTTGTGTGGGCGTGTCGTTAATGATCACGTTTCCATTATTATCACTGTCACAGTTTTCAATCATTACCACGGCGTTAGCGCCGTCCGGAATAGGCGCGCCAGTCATAATTTTGTAAGCATGACCAGCGGATAGGGGAGTAGAAGCCTTTTCTCCAGCCGGAATGATACCTTGAACGGTAAGCGCTTGGCCTTGAGTGTATGATTTTGCATTAATCGCAAACCCGTCCATCGCAGAGTTATCCCAGGGCGGCACATCTAGCAAAGCGACAATGTCTTGTGCCACTACACGACGATGTGCACTAAATAAGCTTATTGTTTCAATGTCAGAAACCACATGTGTCGCTGCCAACGCCTTTGAGAGCGCCTCTTCCAGTGAAAGCCAGCTAGATGACATTTTGATAACTCCCTGCGTGTTTTAACCGTGGCATGAGGTTGTTAACTCTTGGCCAAATAGAGACGAGGACAAAATTAACAACGAGAAAAATAGACGGGGAATACTACAGAAAAAGCACGCTATTCACCAAAGGTAAATGCGATAGTGTTTAACCTTTATTGAGAGTCTTAACTAAAATTGAGGGTGAAGAGTGACTAGTTGGAAGCACTGTTTAGACTAAGTGCTCTATTGGACGCCATTTGTATAGGTTTGAAGCTATAGGGCTGATGGTGTAAGGGAGTAGTGCTAAGGAGTAATTGAAGCGATACGACTAAAATCATCGAATACCCAATCAGGGTTGTGTGCACCAATATCTTCGCCGTAGTTATACCCATAGGTAAGTCCAACACTTCGCATGCTTGCAGCATTTGCCGCTAAAATATCGTTTTTCGAATCGCCTACCATAACGCATTCATTCGCTTTGACGTTCAGGGTTTTACAAACATGATTCAAAGGCAAGGGGGAAGGTTTTTTTTCCTTTAAAGAATCACCACCAATAAAGAGAGAGAAAAAAGATTCAACCTTGAACGCTTCTACAATGGGGGCGATAAACTTTTTGGGCTTATTAGTGACTAGTGCCAGCGTATAGCCTTTACGTGAAAGGGCACTGAGTGTGTCATAAACATGAGGGTAGAGAGTAGAAGCGCGACACACGTTTAAATCGTAATGATATAAAAAACGCTGAAAGGTATGGTCGATTAACTCGTTGCTTATAGACTTGCACTGCTGCGTGTTAGCATCGGTATTGCCAGATAGTCCTCGCTCAACCAGCACTCTTGCACCATTACCTACCCAATTTCTAATTGTGGACTCACTAAACGTTGCCATACCCACATCGTTAAGTGCATTGTTTAATGCGCTCGCAAGGTCGGGGACTGAATCAACAAGTGTACCGTCTAAATCAAATATAAAAGTGGTTATAGGTTGCATAAAATACTGTTCATTTCTGTTTAAGACTACTGTCTATGTTTAGGGCTACTGTTTATGTCCAGGGCTATGTCGAAGGATACTTGCCCACATCGACAGTTTGCTTTTAGTACTTGGAGCCAAGTGAGCCGAAACCTGCTTTCGTCAAAGGTTTCGGCACTTGTTATGGCTGTTTTCCTAGCTTTTACCTCGACTGTTTTCTTAATTGTTATTTGGGGCTGCTCTCTCGGTTTTTTCGAATAGGGCACTTAGGCCACAGTCTCAAACGTGTCAGCAGCCTTACTGATACACACTATTCAAAGTCTTGGTTACTAATCCACAGTGTCTGGTAGGGCTTCAATTGAATAAAGCCGCTTGAAAGACAAATTTCATCACGTGTTACCAAGTCTATCCAGTTGTCGGTGCCGATTAGATTAATATCTGATAGCAAAATGGTTTTTTCTTCATCGCAAATATTATTCACGCAGAAAATACTTTGCTTTCTATCAAGACTTTGTCGCCAATACCCAAATATTTCATTACCCAACTGCAGTGTGAACTGAGTTGCGTTGGGGTGAAACGCCGGTTGCGCCTTTCTTATAAGGATAAGCTGAGACACCCGGGTTAACACTTTGTGATGTTGAGAGAAGGGCGAATCAAGCAAAGCCTCTAATTCATCAATATTCCAGCGACGACGGTTAATACTTCGATTTTGTCCTGTATTTGCCACTTTTTCATAGTCGTTGGAGGTGCCCAATAAACTATGAATATACAGCCCGGGAATACCTTCCATGCCTAGCATAATTGAGTGGGCACAGATAAAGCGGTCTACTTGGAACCGGTCTGGCCCTTTAGTGGTGCCTTGTAATGCGTCGAACAGGGTAATATTAATTTCATAAGGTTTTTGCTTCCCATGCTCAGACGCACGCCAAGAAATCTTACCCCCAAAGTTCTGCATGGTGTGAACCAATTCGGATATTTCTTCATCGTCTAGCAGCCCCTCTGCGGGACGCAGTCCAATACCATCATGAGATGCAATGAAATTAAAATAGGCCGTGCCGTTTTGCGCGGGTGGCATACTCATCATCCAGCTTTTTAAATAGGTACAGTCGCCGGTCACTAACGTGTTAACCAGAAGCGGTGGTAGAGAGAAGTTATAAATGGCATGTGCTTCGTTTGCATTGCCGAAATACGTTAAATTTTCTCGATTCGGAATGTTGGTTTCTGTGATGATTATAATAGAAGGATCAACATGCTCAATCAGCGTTCTCAGTAAACGCACAACTTCGTGGGTTTGAAACAGATTGATGCTGTTTGAACCGACAATTTTCCACAAAAATGCCACCGCATCTAGGCGGAAAAGCTTGGTGCCTTTATCAATATACAGTTTGATAATGTCCACAAATGCCAGCAGCACCTTTGGATTTCTAAAATCAAAATCGACCTGATCATGACTGAAGGTGCACCACACGTGCTTAGTGCCCTCGGCGGTTTCCGTTTCTCGCAGTAACGGTGACACACGAGGCCTCGTTACCATGGAAAGGTCATCTTGCGGATCAGCGGTAAAGAAAAAATCTGAACCGGGTCCTTCGCTTTTTATAAAGTTATCAAACCACACGCTTCTCGCCGAGCAATGGTTTATTACCAAATCTGTCATCAGCCCATAGTCTTTCGCTATGGCTTCTATGTCGGCCCACGAGCCTAACGACTCATTCACTGTTGAGTAATCAATGACTGAAAATCCATCATCGGAGCTATAGGGGAAGAACGGCAATATATGCACATTGTTGATCGTGTTTTTGCAATATTGATGTAAGAAGTTATTCAAGGTTACCAATGGTTTTTCGTTATCACGAATAACGCTATCACCGTAGGTGATCATGATAATATCTTCTTCATCCCAATAGTTGTGGTGAGATTGAGGCGAAGCAATGTCTTCGCTCGATGCTATGCCGATAGCGGCTAGCAGCTGCTCCGTTAGCGTGTCATAGGACACGTCTAACGAAACATCGGCATAGATAGTCTCTAAATGGTGCTTTACTTTGTCATAGAGAGGTTCCCATGCCATATTATTTCTCCATATATTCGGCGGTGTCTGCTTCTACCGCTTCAAGTAGGCGTTCTAAAATGTCAGGTACCGCACTAGTTACTCGGTTCCAACTTGGAATAAACGGCGTTTCCATCGGGTTTTCTAAGAAGTTTTGACCCGCTTTCATGATATTACTGGCAAACATTTCTACCGCTTTTTCTTCGCTGTGAATGTCTAGAGTTAAACCGTTCATTACCGCGTCGTTGTGGTAGGTTTCGATAAAGTCGAGTGCAATCCTAAAATACGTCGCCTTAATTGAGCGGAACATCTCGTTGCTAAATGTATAGCCCTGAGTGGCCAGCTTTCTGAAAATCGCTTTCGTGATGTCGATAGACATTTTAGATAAGCCACCTTCATCATTGTTCAATGATAAATCTTGGTGCTTGTGATCGTAAATATCGCAGATGTCGGCCTGGCATAGACGGTTATGGGAATAGTTGCGATGCATCTCAGACAACACACCAATCTCTAGTCCCCAGTCGCTCGGAATGCGAATGTCGTTTAACACGTCACGTCTGAATGAAAACTCTCCCGCTAGTGGATAACGAAAGCTATCCATAAACTCAAGGTATTCATTGTCGCCCATAATGCGTTTAAGGGCTCTAAGCAGAGGCGTTACCAGCAAGCGAGAAACACGACCGTTAATTTTACCGTTTGCAACACGGGCGTAAAACCCTTTACAGAACTCGTAGTTAAAATTGGGATTCGCAACGGGATAAATTAGCTTGGCAAGTAAGTCTTTTTCATAGGTCACAATATCGCAGTCGTGAAGCGCCACAGATTCAGCGCGGTTTGAAGCCAGTATGTAACCCATGCAGTACCAAACGTTTCTGCCTTTACCCATTTCTTTTGGGGCTAAACCCTGCGCTTGCAACTCTTCGTCTAGGGCCTTTAGGCGCGGACCATCATTCCATAACACTCGGTGGTGCTGTGGTAATTTACCGAAAAATTTAAGTGCGTGTTTATATTGCTCTTCGTTGGCTCTGTCTAATCCGATAACAACCTCGGCCAAATAGGGAACCGATGTAAGCTCACCAATAATATGAGGTAATGCGTCACCTTCAAGTTCAGAAAACAAAGAGGGCAAAATTAACGCCATGGGGCGCTTTTTGGAGAATTGTAATAGCTCAGCCTCTAGGTCTTCCGTAGGTCTGCGCGATAAGTTGTGTAATGTAGTAATAACACCGTTTTGATAAAAATCAGCCATGTGTGCTCCTGATTATAGAGATAGCAATTGAGTAAGCATTTCAGTCCAACCTTCTGGACCGTTAAGGGTGCTGGTATATACCTCTTCTTTTTTTACTGTTGGCGGAGGATTTACCGGTGATAAAATTCGTATTGAGACATCTGCCGCTTCTAGCATGGCAATATCGTTATTTCCGTCTCCAAGGGCTACGGTTTGTACGCAAACACCATTTTGTCTTTGGTATTCTTTTGCCAGCCACGTTAGCGCTTGGCCTTTATCGCAGTTGCCGGAAACGTGGATAAATCGTCCACCTTCCAGAGGATACGCACCTCTGTTTGATACTGCTTTGAGAAACTTTTGTTTATCATCATCACTTCCTTGCCACAAAATGGGCTCGCCAAACTGACGCTTAGCAGCAAGAGAGGCTGAGTATTCATCTAACCCGGTACTGTCTTGGATTTCTTCAATGGACATTTTGGAAAACTGTTTGTAGCTGCCTTCAAAGTCACCGCTTATTTTTTCCAACAGCTTAATCCAGTGGTTTTTGCTCGATATAAACGCCTTACACCAATATCCGTCTACCCACACTGTGCCAGACGGCTTTTGTTTAAAAAAACCGTGTGGAATAAAAATGGCAGCGCCATTTTCAATGATAAAGGGGCCCGTTAAATCTATTTTTTCTCTAAGAGGCTGAAGTTCTGCAAAGGTTTTGCTGGTGGTTGGAATAACGGGGATCTGCTTTTTGTCCAATGCGGTTAAAGCCGGTTTCGCCGCCTCAAAAGAGTAAGTATGATGGTCTAACAGCGTGCCATCCATATCGGTGAAAACAAGCGTTTTTGTCATTACTTCAAATCCTGTTGTGTGATGTTTCTGTGTTCGTCTAAATAGAATACGGTATCGCATTGCTGAGGAAGCGTACTGAGTGCATGCTCAGTAAGGCGCTGATAGTGTTCAATAAAACGAGCAACCTCCTCATCGTTCATTACGCCAGCTTTTTCACCTTTAGACGTTTTAGCAAGCTTATGCTCTTGCTCTAAACGCCAATGTAGAACGCTGTCGAAGGAGGGCGCCGCTAGCATTAAACTATAATCTATCTTGTTAAAAAGTGTTTGATATTGATTGCCTAATTCGCTGTTAACAAAAGAGCGCCATGTACACAGTGAATCTTCCTCGCTTTCTAGCTCATTAACAGGGTGTGTTAACGCTGACGATTCTTGTGGCGAGACGCCCACGCACCAGCCTTCTAAAATAATGACGTCAGGAACAGCGTCCATTACCGGCCACTGAGATGTCGGGAAGGGGTTATCTGTGGATTTATCAAACCGTGGGAGCTGTGTACGTTCGCCTTTTTCAAGCATAGAAAACGTATCGAGAGCCAATGATATGTTATGGGTGCCCGGTACGCCGCGAGTCTTTAATAGCGGGTGTACCTTTATGGCAA
This sequence comes from Alteromonas sp. LOR, assembly GCF_000753865.1. Classification (GTDB taxonomy): domain Bacteria; phylum Pseudomonadota; class Gammaproteobacteria; order Enterobacterales; family Alteromonadaceae; genus Alteromonas. The sequence goes on from NZ_JQFW01000057.1 coordinate 435,175, forward strand.
GGGCGTTCCGGTGGTTTTTATCGAGATAAAAATCATCGATTGAAAGAGAGACCACACGCATGTCGTGCTCAGATTTCAAAAAGGTTTCTATAAAACTTGTGAGTGTAGACTTTCCAGAGCCTTGGCAACCATTAATACCCACAATGAATGGTTTTTTTGCACTTTTTTGGTGCTTTAGTAACTGTTCACAGAGTGGGATGAACCACATTTGTGCAGTGTCTGCGTAACTACTTGGCAGATGATGGGCTGTTAAAAAGCCATGTATATCCATGTTGTCACCCTAATCAATACAGAATTAGCACTCCATAGCTGATTAGGGTTACAACATCTATGCCAACAAAGCGATTAACTTCAAGATGAGCGCAATTACTTTTTGTTAGCGACGATAACGGCTCGTTGTGGTGCAGGGTAGCCCTCGATGGTGCGGGTAATATCTGCCGGATTGAGAAAATCTTTCAATGACTGAGTTTCCATCCATTCCGTAGAGCGCTGTTCATCAAGGGTAGTGTGGTTGATATCCACCACACGTATATTTTCAAATCCAAGGCGCTCCAGCCACACCATCAGTGCTTTCGCACTGGGAAGAAACCAAACATTGCGCATTTGTGCGTAGCGCTCACCTGCCATAAGTACTGTGGTTTCATCACCATCAACAACGAGGGTTTCTAACACTAATTCACCGCCCTTGCGCAGCTGGTCTTTCAATTGAGTAAGAAACTGCATGGGGTCTTTGCGGTGATAGAGGACTCCCATTGAAAACACAGTGTCGAAAGCGTTAAGCGGTTGCATATCTTCAATGCCAAGGGGTAAAAAATGAATATTTCGTTGTCCAATAAAATGCTTAATGGCTTGAAACTGAATTAGAAACAGCTGTGTGGGGTCGATACCATAAACACCGGATGCGTCTTCGCCCAGCATTCTCCACATGTGATAGCCACTGCCACATCCCACATCGAGCACGTGTCGGTTTTTAAGTGGCGCGATATGAGGTACCACGCGATCCCACTTCCAATCAGAGCGCCATTCCGTATCAATATGAATATCGTGTACGAAAAAAGGGCCTTTACGCCACGGCATAAATTGTTTCATTAATCCGCTGATTTGCTTTTGGGTGTATTCATTAATATCAGCAGCATTACCTATAGTAACACTGCTGTTCAAGTCGATAGCACTGGGTGGTGTCTGCGGCAACTTTGCAAGAAGGCGGCACCACTTATCGAACTCACCATGTTTATTGTGTTGCTGCCAGGTGTTGAGCTGTGAAGGAAGTGTTTGAAGCCACGCTGAAAGAGGGCTATCTAACAGAGATTTATAGCAGTCGTTAAACCAAGTCTGCGCTAATTTGCTCATTGTGTTCTCGTTGTGCTCTTAATGTATTAAACGTTGATAACGCCATGTGTAGCTAAAAGAAATGGTGAGTGCCAATAAAGTGGTGCAAGTAACTTAAGGCTGTACACCTATCGCTTAATGGCAACAATAGACGTGAAGTTGTAGCACTTAAACCACATCACTACTTCATCAAAGCCAGCATTGCTTAGCCTTTGCTCGTGCTCTGCATACGTATCGGTCAACATGACCTTTTCTAGCGAGGCACGTTTTTGACTGACTTCTAACTCGCTGTAGCCATTATTGCGCTTGAATTGATGATGTAAGTCGATCAATAGCTCATTCCCAGCCACTGAAGGGTGGCGAATTTTTTCAGAAAGAACCAGTATGCCCCCAGGATTCAAGCCGTCAAAAATTCGTTTAAGCAGACTCTTCCTATCCGCAGGGGGAATAAATTGCAAAGTGAAATTCATTATCACCATAGATGCATTATCTATCTGAATGTCCTGGGCCATTCCTTGTTCAACCCTAACAGGATTTGGCAATGAAAAGGTTTGTACAATCCGCTTGCAGCGGTCAACCATTGCCTCAGAGCTATCAATGCCGATAATTTCACAGGACTTCTTTTCTGTTGCTCTTGCCACCGATAAACTTGCAGCGCCAAGAGAGCAGCCCAAGTCATAAACACGGCTACCATCGGTTACTTTCATTGCAGCAAGTTCACCAATAGCATAAATAATAGATTCATAGCCCGGCACCGAGCGTTGAATCATATCTGGAAACACATCAACCACTGACTCATCAAATTTAAAGTCGGTGACTTTGTTCAGCGGGGCGGCAAAAATGTTGTCGTGTTTCTTCACGTATTTCTCTTGGTTTTGAATCTGGACGTTCAATTTTACCGTTTGAAACGGAAATGCCAAACCAAAACGTAAAATATATACTGAATTTACAGGTTTTTTGCGGTTAAGGGGTTTTAGTAACTAGCCTAAAGTATTAATCTATACCCATATTATAAAAAGGACGTAGTACGTTAATGACTAGAATCTTAATTGCAGACGATCATCCGTTGTTTCGAGAAGCATTGAGTGGTGCGCTTACCCCTTATTTCGAAAATGCTCAAATCGTCGAAGCGGAAAGCTTAGAGACTGCCCAAGACAGACTTAGCGAATATGATGATATCAAGCTTGTACTTCTCGATTTGAATATGCCTGGTGGCGAATACTTCAATGGGTTAATTACGCTGAGAGAGCAATACCCGAATATCCCAGTTGGTGTCATTTCTGGTAGCGACGGTGTTGAAGTTGTTGCTCAAGTTATGAGTTTAGGTGCTCAGGGCTTTATTCCTAAAGTATCTGCAACACGAGAAATTGCGCAAGCTATTGTCGATATGATTGCTGGCAAAAAGTGGCTACCTGCTGGCGTAGGTGAGCAACTTGAAAAAGTGGATGATGAGCTTAAAGTATTGCTGCAAAGATTCAGAGAATTAACGCCTAAGCAAATTCAAGTACTCTCATACTTGCGTGCAGGTCTTATGAATAAGCAAATCGCTCATGAGATGAACGTGACTGAAGCCACTATTAAAGCGCACATAAGTGCAATACTTCGCAAGTTAGAGATTAATACTCGTACTCAAGCGGTGTTATTAATGGATAAACTTCAGCTTAGCTAATATAAGAGCTAGCACTTGAGCTAAAAAGTGCGCGGCTAGTGCTTAAAGTAAAATGAGAACAAAGCCAATTTGGCGTGAGCCCACTAGCGAAGCAATTTAAAAAGAACCGAACTTTACGTTCGGTTTTTTTATGCCTCTCGCTTTATGCTTAAAACTTTATGCCTCATTTGTATGTCTTAGGTAAGGGACAGGTATTAAAACACAGAGATAAAAAAGGCCGCTGTAGTAGCGGCCTTGTTTTTAAAAAGAAGTACCTAAAGCAATAGCTAAAGCAATAGGCTAGGCAGCCTTGCCGCTTCGTTTCTTCGCGGCACTTGTTGAATTTATCTTAGCCACAAGTTCTTCGTGGTCAAAGTCGTCAACGTTAATAGTGCGCAGTCTTCCGGCTTCCGTTTTGTGCAGTAACTCAGCTTCAGCTTTATCAATTATACCTTCAGCTAAGGCTTCATCTGCTAACACGTCCAAACGAGTAAATGGAAGTTTTGCTTTCTTATGCTTACAAATGCGGTCAAACACAGGCTCGCTTAGTAACACATCATCAAGCGTTTGCTCAAGGTCGCCGAACAGGCTACCGTCTTCACGGCTTAGGTATTGACCATAACCTAGACGGCTACGTGCTGATGACGGCGTCTGAAGCATTTTAGCAATCGCATGTTCAGTTTTATCTGAAGGTTTACCAACACGACGTCCCACAGGAAGCACCATTACGCGTAACGCTACTGCAATGGCTCTGTTAGGGAAGTTAGCAAGGAAGTCTTCGATAGCTGTTTCTATATCGTGCAATGTGTTTTGCATTGCCCAATGTAGAAGAGGGAGGTCTTCCTTTAAACGACCGTCTTCATCGAAGCGCTTCAGCGTTGTGCTGCCCATATAGATACCGCTTAGAATATCACCCAAACGAGCAGACAAACGTTCGCGACGTTTAAGATCGCCACCCAGTACACCCATAGACACATCTGTTAGTAGCGCTAAGTTTGCACTGTAACCTTGCATTAGTTTGTAATAGCGTGCTGTTTCGTCGGTAAATGGGGCACTGCTGAATGCTCCATTCGTTAGCGAGAACCAAATACTGCGAACAGTATTTGCTACCGCAAAACCAATGTGACCAAATACGGCTTTGTCGAAAGCAACAAGTGCGTCTTTCTTATCTTCAATTGCAGCAGCTTGAAGTTCTTTCAACACAAATGGATGACAGCGCATTGCGCCTTGGCCGAATATCATCATGTTGCGGGTAAGAATATTAGCGCCCTCAACGGTGATTGAAATTGGAACACCTTGATACCCACGACCTAGGTAGTTATTGGGGCCAAGCATAACGCCTTTACCACCATGAACGTCCATGGAATCGTCCATGACTTGACGCATTTTTTCCGTCAAATGGTATTTACATATCGCTGAGATAACAGAAGGCTTTTCGCCAAGGTCTACACCCACCGTAGAAAAGCGGGTTACGCCGTCCATCAGGTAAGCATTACCACCAATGCGTGCTAGCATCTCTTCAACGCCTTCCATATGACCAACTGGCATACGGAACTGGCGACGAATTCGCGCATAAGCACCTGTAGCAAGCGATACTGATTTAGCACCACCTGCAGCAGAAGAAGGTAGGGTAATACAACGACCAACAGATAAGCATTCCATCAGCATACGCCATCCACGACCAGCCATTGAAGGCCCACCGATGATGTAGTCAATAGGGACGAAAATATCGTTGCCCTTCACCGGACCATTTTGAAATGGTGTATTAAGTGGGAAGTGACGACGACCAATTTCTAATCCCTTCGTATCGCGAGGAATAAGCGCACAGGTAATGCCTGGGTCGGCATTATCGCCAAGCAAACCATCTGGATCTTTCAGTTTAAATGCAAGGCCGATAACCGTAGCAACTGGTGCGAGGGTGATATAACGCTTACTAAACGTAAGGCGCATACCTAACACTTCTTCACCGTTAAACTCGCCCTTACACACTATACCAACGTCTGGAATAGCGCCAGCATCTGAGCCCGCCTCTGGACCCGTTAGCGCGAAACATGGAATTTCGTCACCAGCGGCAAGTCTGGGTAAATAATGGTCTTGCTGCTCTTTAGTACCATAGTGCTGTAGTAGCTCACCTGGACCTAATGAGTTAGGTACACCTACCGTACTTGAAAGGACAGCACTAACACCTGCCAGTTTCTGTAAAACACGAGACTGAGCAAATGCCGAGAAATCTAAACCGCCATATTCTTTCTTAATGATCATAGCGAAGAATTTATGATCTTTAAGGAACTGCCAAATTTCAGGAGGCAGATCGGCGTCTTTATGGTTGATTTGCCATTCGTCCACCATAGAACATACTTCTTCACATGGTCCGTCTAGGAACGCCTGTTCTTCTGCGGTTAAACGGCCTTTAGGGATGCGGTGTAGCTTGTCCCAATCTGGCTTGCCACTGAATATATCGCCATCCCACCAAACAGTACCGGCATCGATAGCTTCTTGTTCAGTACTCGACATTTCAGGCATTACCTTGCGATAGAATGCCAATAATTTCTTCGAGATGTGCTGTTGTCTAATATTCGACAGCGTGAAAGGGAGTGTGAGTGCTAAATACACTACCCAGCCTATAAGACCAATGTCACCAAAAAAGGTGCCTAAAACCATGACGCCTGCACCCATGGCAACTGCTGTTACCAAGCTAGTGCGCTGATAGCTAGCGACTGCTAGTGTCACAACGACCAGTAAAAACCATATAAAATCTGCCATACATCACTCCTGAAAGGCCTTGAATAATACACTTGTCTGACATTTTGAACGATGGAGCTTGGCTTATTCGTGTTTAGTTGCCTAAAGCCATGTTCTTTAAACTGCATTTTGAGGTCAGACCAGCATGCCCTAAACGTATTATTTAATGGCCGAAAGATCAAGATTTTTACATGAATAATCTACTAATCACGGCGTAAATAATAGGCGGTTAATTAAAGTATAGCGGTTACTGAAAAATTCAGATCAAAACCCACAGCGACGATAGGGACATACCTCCCTTAATTATGCCCCTTTGGTAAAGTCCAATTTACGATAATAAGAGCGCAATGATTGAAAAAGGCCGCAGATAGCGGCCTTTGGAGGGGGAAAAGAGGTAGGCTAAAAAGCTCATTCAAAGTTCATTCAGGGCTCATTGACTAAAGCCCAATTGCCAAGGCGAACTAAACAAAGCTTTGCCCCATGTAGAACAATGAGCTAAAGCATTTCAAATGCTTTTAATTTGATATCGCCTTGTTCTTCGCCTTCTTTAAATTGTTGTAATCTAACCAGGGCATAGTCTAATGAAGGTGCAAACCAAGCAAAAGTTTCACGCTTTTTAGAATCGCGGATTAATTTCACTTTCACTGTTTTTAAATCGCCGTAGGGTAATTTCAACGTTTCGTTGTCTACAACCTCAACGCCGTATTGACGACGCTGACCACGATAGTTAATAAAGTCGTAAGTCAGTGATGTTTTACCTTTAGCCAGTTGTTTGGCTAAATCTAAACGGTAAATTTGGTTATCAAACTCACCATCCCATTCAAACGCATTGCCATTATCAACGGTTATTTTGCCTTTACCCTGATGACTGAAAGACACTTCTAATGATTTATCTGGGCCGGTACCCGAGCGGCTATAATAGTACTCAGATGGTACGATATTATCGCCCTGAATTAGAAATATTGAATGTTCACTGCGTTTATCAGAGAGGAAAAACTTCGATACTTTAGAAGTATAAATAAGCGAATATTTCTCTTCGCCTAATTGGGAGAGCTCGATGGAGGCTTGACCCACATCGTCACCCCACTTATATGCTGTGTAGGTGGCTTTATAAGGCTCAATAGTCAGCGATGTATCAGCGAATGCATTCGCTGATACCCCACTCAATGAAATAAATAGCGTCGCTAATACGTTTTTTGCTAGCGCATTACTCGTTCGCATAACCTGTTTCTGGAAGCTCTTGCTCATCTAAGATAGCCTTATTGTCTCGCATCGATAACCTGCCTGCGCTAAACCAGCCCAGAACAAGAGGGTAAATACGCCTCTCTTGCTCCTGTACACGCTCAGCTAAGTCGCTTGCAACGTCATCTTCAAACACTGGCACTCTGCATTGAATAATAACAGGGCCGCCGTCGAGTTCTGGTGTCACAAAGTGAACACTAACCCCGTGTTCCTCGTCACCGTTATCGATAGCACGCTGATGTGTATGTAAACCTTTGTACTTAGGCAACAATGATGGATGAATGTTCACTAATTTTCCAGCGAATGCATCAACAAATTCAGGGGTGAGTATTCGCATGAAACCTGCAAGAACCACACAATCTGCACCGAAGGCCTCAATCTGCGCTCTTAAAGCGGCGTCGTAGGAGGCTCTGTCGTCAAAGTCGGTGTGGTCAAGACAGATGGCGTCAATACCGGCATCTGCTGCTCGCTCTAATCCATAAGCATTTGGACGGTTACTGATAACGCCGCATACTACGGCATTGAGTCGACCGGCAGCAATTGCATCGATAATCGCCTGCAAATTACTACCATTACCAGAAATGAGTACGCAAAGTTTTGTCACAGTGCTGCTCACCCGTTTATCTCTACTTGTTCACCGTCGCTATCTTTTGCTTCGATGGTACCAATAAGCCATGCATTCTCACCCTGACTGTTTAGTATTTCCAGTGAGCTCTCAACATCGCCTTCGTCAACAACGATAACCAAGCCAACGCCACAGTTAAAGGTGCGATACATTTCATGACGAGTGACATTACCTTGAGTTTGTAACCAAGAAAAAATCTCTGGCCATTCCCAAGTGCTTTCGTCAATAACAACTTTTGCATCGTCAGGAAGCACGCGAGGAATATTTTCCCAGAAGCCGCCACCGGTAATGTGCGATATTGCACTCACTTTAATTTGCTCTAACAGAGTAAGCACAGACTTAACATAGATGCGTGTGGGCTCAAGAAGGTGATCGATAATAGGCTTGCCGTTTAACTCGGCATCAACGTCGGCTTCACTCACTTCTATAATTTTACGCACTAAGGAGTACCCATTAGAGTGGGGGCCTGATGAGCCCAAGGCTATCAACTTTTGCCCTGGCTTAACGGTTGTTCCGTCAATGACGTTTTCTGCTTCAACAACACCCACACAGAATCCAGCAATATCGTAGTCGCCGCCGTGATACATCCCAGGCATTTCGGCGGTTTCACCACCAATAAGTGCACAGCCTGCTAGTTCACAGCCTGCGCCAATACCAGTCACTACCGACGCTGCAACATCTATATCTAACTTGCCTGTCGCGTAATAATCAAGGAAGAACAGCGGCTCTGCGCCTTGAACAATGAGGTCGTTAACACACATGGCTACTAGGTCGATACCTACGCCATCATGGCGATTCGCGTCCATAGCCACGCGAAGCTTAGTACCTACGCCATCGGTTCCAGAAACAAGCAGTGGTTTTTTGTATTTAGTAGGTAACTCACATAACGCGCCAAAACCACCTAAATTACCTTTCACTTCAGGTCGGTGGGTTTTTTTAGTGACTGATTTGATGCGCTCTACAAGTTGATTTCCTGCGTCAATATCTACGCCTGCGTCTTTGTAGCTTAAAGAGGTTTTATTTTCGCTCACGGTTGGGCCCTGGAACTAAGAGGTAGAAAACCGCGGATTCTACCAGTTAGTTGACACAAGTCCAATTTGTAGCGGTGATTTTATGGCCTTTTTTCCGATTATCCTCTCCACGCTCTAGCAGGCGATTAAAATATTTGTTGGTTTAAGGATGAAATAAAACCCAATATAAAAGAGAATGGACGTAACGCTGACACGTTATCGCTATTTTTTTATGGATATTGGCATGTATTTGGTCATTAGTATCAACGCTTGTTTATAACCACCGTGTTGATACACACTTGAACATCAGGGCGTTGGCAGCAACGTTTTTTGAAAACGGATTTGTGAGCAGGGAACTGTGAGCAGGGAGTTGTTAGCAAAGATTTGATAGCAAGCTGCTGATAGCAAACTGTTCAGACAAAAATACAGCAAAGATGGAGCATTAACATTGACAATGAGTAGGGCATTCTCACTCGCCGGAACGAATAATTTGATGAAACCGTACCATTCTTTACTACTGACGTATGCAGTCGTTTTTACTCTCGTTTGCGCTTCGTTTGTCGCAAGCGCTACTCAGAGAATAGTGGTGAATGAAGCGAAGATCCTTGTCGAAGATCAAAGCTCTCGCGCTCAACAAAAAGCAGCCAAACAGGCATTGCGAGAGGTGTTCTTGAAGATGTCTGGGTCTACTGAATCCCTTAGTAATCCCGGCGTAAAAGCCGCACTATCTTCACCTCAGTCGTTGCTCCGGTCTTATCGCTATTCTTATGAAGGTAGCAAAACCTATTATGTTGCTGAATTTGATAGCACTAAAGTAGGTGAAATTCTACAACGTGAAATGCTGCCCCTGTGGGGCGACAGAAGACCAGAGACGCTAATATGGCTAGCGGTGCAAGACGACAAAGAAAATAAGCTTATTATTGACGAGTCTTTAGATTTTCCAATTGCAGAAGCGCTGAAAACCACCGCACAAGAAAGGGGGTTACCGTTAAGTCTTCCTCTTATGGATTTAACAGATAACGTCAACATTACCACTTACGATGTGTGGGGCCGTTTTGTTGAGCCCGTGCGAGAGGCTTCTCGCAGATACAGCGTAGACAACATTATCGCTGCTCGAGTATATAAAAACGATTCGTCCTTTATTCCGGATCTACCCAATGCTGAGCCTAATGCGGGCCTTAATGCTAATATCAGCCCGGCCAACAACCCGAGTAGCAAGTCAAATGGCGAGGCAAGTGCGCAATTTGCACAAATGTCTGACCAGACAGGTGAAACTTACACCGACAACGATAGTGACAATAACGCTTACACCGGCACCGCCGATGGAATGAGTGAGTCAGGTCTGAAAAAAGTTAAACCAAAGATTAAACCCTTTACCATGGACGAATTTGAAGCGTATGCCAAGCAGTCTGAAGAAGGTGATTTCGGGCTTGATTGGGTTTTTATCAGTAAAGAAAGCGTGAGTTACGGCAGTATTTATGCTGATTCACCCGCTGAACTTGGTAACGCACTGATGGATGCCTATGCGGACTACCTATCATCACAATATGCTGTCGTTGGCATTGATAAGGCGAACCGTGAAGTGCTTGAGATATCTATTGCGAACGTTGGAACCATTGAAAGTTATGCCGCTGTAAGTCGCTACCTTACCACGCTAAGCGTAGTTGAAAGTGCATCTCTTAAGGCTCAGCGAGGTACAGTCGCAACGTTTTCCATTACGCTTATTGGTACGACAGAAGACCTTATGAATACGGTTGGCCTCGAAGCAAAACTCAGACCTGTAACTGATGCCTACGGCCAGCCTGTAGAAGGTTTCAGTTTCTATTGGAATAACTAACTATTTATGCAATTACCTTTACCCGTGACGCTGCCCATTGATGAGAACTTCGATAGTTTCGTGGGTGATGGTAATGAAGAAATAGTCACTTTGTTAACTGATATTGTTGATGCGTTACCCAGCTGGCGTCACTCGTCGTCATTGGGGCAACTCGTATCTCTCAAACTTCCTCTTGTTACCTTACTGGGTGCAAGCAGTGCGGGGAAAAGTCACTTGTTATTTGCGGCGTGTCACCAGCTTGCTAACAAACAAGTGAATCATCTGTACTTAAATCTCAACGATTATCAAGCGTGGTCTCATGATATTTTCGATGGTCTCGAAAATTTATCGCTAATTGCTCTAGACAATGTTCACGCCATCGCGGGAGATGCAGAATGGGAGGAAGCCTTATTTGATCTCTTAAATAGAGTGGTGGAGACCCAAGACACCTTGGTGCTGTGTACCAGTCATTTAGGCCCTTCAAACCCGGCATTTTCTCTGCCTGATTTACGTTCGCGCTTAGCGTGGGGCGTTATCTATCACATCAATCCACTTGGGGATGATGGCAGAGAAAGGGCGGTTCGACTTAGAGCACTAGAAAGAGGGCTAAAGTTATCTAACCAAGCCCTGAATTTTCTTCTCCATCACAGTGAACGAGATTTGAAAAGTTTAATGACGCTGCTTGGGCGCCTAGACACTCGCTCTTTGCAGGAGCAAAAGCGATTGTCGGTAGCCATGGTAAAACGAGAGCTTGGTATTCAATAATACCGTTTAATGGAAGAAACCATTTCTGTTGAGCAGCGTTTCCATCGATACATGCTGAGCCACACTAAAACGAATACCTACACCTAAACGTACCCACTTGCACATTTAGCGTATGCGTTGAAACGCCGCTCTGCATTTGTTAAACAAACTATTTCTGTTGCTCGAAATACTCTTTTTCTTCCTGCATTTCTTCTTTCAGTTTTTTGATACCCAAACCAAGTTCGCGACCTCGTTTTCTTGCAAATGCTGCACAACCAACAAACATAGTGGTGCAAAGCACTAACTCAACAACGCCATACCAACGCTCTGCGGGTACTGCATACACCACGGTGCAAGCGTGAATAAGGTAAAACAGCACGACAAAGTTCGCCCATGCATGAGTATAGGGTTTGCCTTTCAATACGCCGCGATAAGGCAACAGTAAAGGCAACAGATAAATCAGCACAATAAACGTAGGCGAGTAGGTGTGTACCTTGGTAAAGGTAAATTGCCACAACGTAAGCCATACTATTAGTAGGGTGTGGCTTACGAGCGCTAAATAGCGAAAAAAGCGCGTATCAGATGCCATTCTCATTCTCCGAATGTGTAGGTGTATAAAGTTGTTGAGCAAATGAAGCCAAGCGTTTGCCTTGTGCCATACACAGTGACTTCTCGTCGTCGCTCAATTGATTTGAATTTTTTAGGTTGGAATGCGCCACGTGCGTAACGCCGTAAGGACTACCGCCGGTTGTAGTGGTATGAAGCTCAGGCTCACTGTAGGGTAAACCACAAAGCACCATGCCATGGTGTAGAAGCGGGATCATCATGGAAAGCAGCGTAGACTCCTGACCACCATGCATGGAAGAGGATGAGGTAAATACGCAGGCCGGTTTGTCAATGAGCGAGCCTTTGAGCCACAAATTACTGGTTGTGTCTAAAAAGTGTTTCATCGGCGCTGCCATATTGCCAAAACGGGTAGGGCTTCCCAGTGCGAGGGCGCTGCAATTTTCTAACTCTTTCAATGATACCACAGGCACATCCAGTTCAGATTCACCGGTCGCAATTACAGCGCTACCATCCTGGTCTTGCTCCTCAACTTTTAAGCCAGGCACAGTGCGGACAATAACGGGAACATTGGTGGAGGTTATGCCTTGTGCAATGGCGTCAGCCAGACGCTTGGTGCTTCCATGGCGACTGTAGTAAAGAACAAGAACGGGTTTCACTATACTATTTCCAATACATTTTCAGGTGGACGACCAATGCGAGCGTGGTCTCCGTTTATCACAATAGGGCGCTCAATTAATTTAGGTGTAGTAACCATTGCCTGTAATAAAGCATGGTCGTCGACGTCCGCATCCATCAATTTTGCTTCTTTGTATTCTGATTCCTTGGTACGCATCATGTGGCGAACCGATTCAACGTTAAGTTTTTTAAATATTGATTTGATTTCATCAAGGCTCAGTGGGGTTTTCAAATATTCAATAACCTTGGGCGTAATGCCATTTTCTTCTAGCAATGCCAAGGCTTGTCTGCTTTTAGAACAGCGCGGATTGTGGATGATAGTGACTTGAGTCATGAATAAAGCCTTACTATGATATTTTGCGCAGACTATTGCGCTTTTGATTTTTGTTTTCAAGCAATAATCAGTGAGAAGGCGAAAAATGTTGAACGCCATTCAGGTTTCGTACTACTTTAAACAGTTAACAGTGCCTATAGACTCTGAAAAGCGCCGAAGAATTAAAAACGAAAACATATTGCTCGCCCCAATTTTGACGAAGAACTTACGGAAAACACGTATGGCCAACAAATTTAAGCCAATTCAAACAACAGCGCACGGCATAAAAGCATTTGCCTTCGTTGCGCTAACGCTACTGGCGCTAGGTGCTGGTATCTTCACCTATCAGTCGCAGCACAGTGATTTCGAAACAGTGAGTGGCCAAGGTTACCAATGGAGCGAATTACAAGGGCAGTGGACCGTAATCAACTACTTTGCCCCCTGGTGCGCGCCGTGCTTACGTGAAATGCCCGAGTTAAACGCGTTTAGTCAAAACCTGCCAGAGGACACGTTACTTTTTGCGATAAACTACGACAGGCAAACATCCACACAAATTGCTGAAATGGCAAATAAATACACCATTGAAGTGCCTATTATTTTCGCATCTGAAAACACAGAGCTTCCCATGGAAAAGCCACCGTATCTACCAGCAACATTCATAGTAGGCCCAGAGGGAAAAGTAGTCGATACCATTATGGGTGAAGTGTCAGAGCAAGAGCTGCGAGAGCGAATTCAACAGTTGAAGACTGAGGCAAATAAAGCCGCATAAGTTCGTAATTAAAGCCGCTCTAATCGGTCCTCTTGATCTCTAAACTGCTTAATGCGAGCTCTTATGCGTTGCTTTTGTAAGTGATTATCGCCAGCAAAATTGTAGGCATATTGCAGTTCATCTACCGCTCTATTGTAGGCCCCGTAAAGCGCATACACTTCCGCTTTACTTTGATGCATCTGAGAGAAGCGTTTCGCTTTTTGATATGCTTCGCTCATCATTTGATATGCCACCTGATAATCTTTCTTCACTAGCAAGAAGTCTTTAAGCAGTATAATAGCCTCGTCGTATTTTTGGGCACTGATAAGCGCATTCGCTTGATTCAGCGCCAACACTTGGTTTCGCGGGTTATGCGTAACGTGAGGCTTGAGCATTTCTACCGCTTTTAACGGTTCGCCAAGGGCAATATATATGTCCGTTGCTGCATCAAGATAGAAAAGGTTGGTTGGGTCTTTTTCCAAAAGCTCGTCTAATATCTTTTGGGCTTTCTTGTTCTCTTCGTTTCGCATATAAGCCAGAGTGAGTCCATACAAAGACGCTTCTCTGCTTCGCTGCGCTTGTTGGTCAACGGCGGCCTGGTAATATTCGAGTGAATAATCTGCATCGAAAGAGTAGCGCGACTTTATTCGCGCCTTTGCTAATTCAAACTGTTTGTTAATAGGTAAATAGCGTCTTGGGTAGTCATTAGCGCGGTTTCTCGCGTCAGCAATACGTGTTTCGGTTAAGGGGTGAGTTAACAACCTAGCTGGCGGTCGTGACACCATTCTATATTCTTCTGCCATGGTTGAGAAAAAGCTCGCCGCACCTTTTGGGTCAAACCCCGCTCTGGCAAGCATGGCGATACCAATTCGGTCGGCTTCTTGCTCGTTAGACCTTGTGTAATCTATTTGCAACTGGGCTGAGGCTGCCGAACCTGCCTGCATCGCTGCCATGCCCGCTTGAGGGTTCGCAATTGCAATAAGCACGCCGCCTATCAGGGAGGCAAGGGCCAATGGGGAAGCTCGCTTTTGTGCCTGCATTCTTCGCGCAATGTGACGCTGGGTAACGTGAGAGATTTCATGAGCAAGCACCGAGGCTAGTTCACTCTCATTGTCTGCTCGTCGCATCAGTCCAGCGTGAACACCAATATGACCGCCAAAGAAAGCAAACGCGTTAATAGCATCGTTATTAACCCAAAAAAATTGGAAGGGGAACTTGGCATTATCTGCATGCACAACAAGGCGATTGCCTAAATCCTGCAAATATTCATCTAATACAGGATCGGCGATAATTGGACTTTGGCCGCGCATTTGACGCATAACAGCGTCGCCAATGATCATCTCTTTATCAAGAGAAATGGCGTCTGACGCTACCACGCCTATCTCGGGTAACGTATTTTTATTGCTGTATTTCGTATCTTGGGCAACAGCAGATAAGCTGAGGATAAGAGCGCAAGAAAGAATAATAAACGGCGCAGATAATTTTTTTCTCATGAACCTACAAGTGTACCAATGTTGTTTACTGTTTTGTTAGAACCATAAGTGGTTAAACAGTTTCATTTTTCTTCGAATATTTCACTAATAGTTGAAGCTATCATTGTGCACCATGCTTTACGTTATTGCTACATGTGCACAGCGTGCATGTTTAGCTGATTATCATAGCCCGGCATATCAAAGCCTGGCATATTAACTTTGCTAGAAGGAACTTTTAGAAAAAACCATTAAACTGTGCAATACACAACAAGTTGCTCGATAACCGTTCAGCTTAAACGTTTTCTTAACGCGCGGTCATTCTACTTTCAATCTTTGTACGCACGTAATGTCATACCAGTTTGATTTAGAAAGATTCTTATCTACTACTTATTGCTAACTCGCCATCTGATAAACTATGATGCGTGTCCTATTCTTTGTATTTTCTGGATATTGATATGATTAGCGTGTTTGGTCGATGGTACCGACGCAAATTTTCCGATCCCGATGCAGCAATGCTGCTTATCTTAATTTTACTTAGCACCGCAGTTCTATTGCTGTGGGGCGAATTGATCATGCCTGTTTTGGTGGCGGCGGTTATCGCGTATCTTCTCGACTGGCCTGTGACCAGATTAATAAAGTTGGGAGTAGGAAGGGGGATAGCATGTGGTGTAGTGCTTCTTGGATTTATTACAATCACTATTCTAACGCTAATTGGTCTTGTACCTATTATTTCTAAACAAAGCGTTAACCTTATTCAGGAGACGCCACTTATTTGGCAAAAAGCCCAAGAGTGGATTTTAACATTACCAGACAAATACCCCGATTATGTTCAGGTTTACCAAATTCATCAAATGATGGAAGGGTTAAACGACAAGCTAGTTGAAGTGGGAGAAACGCTTATTTCCGTGTCGTTTAGCAACATTGCTAATGTGGCTGCACTACTGGTTTACATGGTGCTTGTACCCTTGATGATATTTTTCATGTTGAAAGACAAAATGTTCTTTTTAGACAGCATTTCTAGATTGCTTCCAAAGGAGAGACGATTAATCACCCAGGTGGGGCACGAAATGAACTCTCAAATTGCCAACTATATTCGGGGGAAGGTCATCGAGATTGTCATCGTAGGTGTAATTAGCTGCGCGACGTTTGTTCTAATGGATTTGCGTTACGCTATCTTGTTAGGCGTTCTTGTGGGGCTTTCTGTGTTAATTCCTTACATCGGCGCTGCAGTGGTTACCATACCGGTTGCCATTGTTGCTATGTTTCAGTGGGGCATTAGCCCTGAATTTTGGTATCTCATGCTAGCTTACGGCGTTATACAAGGTTTAGATGGCAATCTACTGGTGCCACTCTTGTTCTCTGAAGCAGTGAGTTTGCACCCCCTGTACATCATTATTGCTGTTTTGGTATTTGGCGGCTTGTGGGGGTTCTGGGGCGTGTTTTTTGCAATTCCACTTGCAACCCTAGTCAAGGCAGTGATCACCGCGTGGTCGAGTAACCCCGTAAAAGAGACGCCAGAAGTCGCATAAAAGTGAAGCACTGGTACAAACAAAGCCCCTACATCGAGGGGCTTCTTCGTTTTAGCCATTGTTTAAGTAGTCTAGCACCACGATGTGGTGGTCTTTCGTTTTGAATTTATTGAAGACGTGTTCAACTGTACCTTCTTCATTGATTAAAAACGTTAACCTGTGTATGCCGTCGTATTCTTTGCCCATAAACTTCTTAAGACCCCACACTCCAAAATCATCTGCCACAGCGTGATCTTCGTCTGATAATAAGGTGAAGTTCAGACTCTCTTTCTCGATAAATTTCGGCAAGCGTTTTACTGCATCAGGACTAATACCTAATACCACAACGTTTTTCGCTTCAAGTTCGCTTTGGATATCACGAAGTCCTTGAGCCTGCACCGTGCATCCTGGCGTCATCGCTTTTGGATAAAAATAAACTAAGACCTTTTTACCTGCGAAGTCAGACAACGCGACGGTTTCGCCATTTTGGTCTAAAAGAGAGAACTGTGGTGCTTTATCACCAGCTTGTAGTGTTTTCATTAGGATCCTTTTTCTGTTTGTCTACCACTTTGCCCGTCACATTTAACGTAGCAAATAGGGTCATTAGATCAGATTCTAGTTGTTCAAAGCTTTCTGATGTGGGAATAGACACCACAAATTTACACTGCATAACGTTATGGTCTGACTCTTGGTACGTTCGCTGCCTAAACGCACTGATGATGGCTTCGCGATCGGCAAAAAAACCAGTGACCGACTGAATGAGTCCCGCCGCGTCTTGGCCGCTAAATTCAACATTGAGCAGGTTAGCGAGATTTTGTTTTTCGTGGTGGCTTGTCCGCTTCATCATCGACAACAAATCTAGGCGTTGGATGACCGCGGGCAAGGTGCATTCGGCCTTTGTGATGGCGCTTTGGCTTCCCTCAATAATCATGGTGAGAGAAAACTCTCTTCCATAGACTGCTTGTCGACTATCGAGAATATTGCACTGGGCCTGCGAAACAGCGGTGGCTATTTCGCTTAGAATGCCGCTCTTATCTGTACCTAAAAGTGTAACGATTAGTTGGTGTTTAGACATCAAATTCACTTTAAACCTAGCAATGGCGGGATGTTAGCATAGAGTTTTTTGTTAAGTTAGTGCCTTTTTGGCGTCATTGCATAAGTTATTGTCAAATTCTTGTCTATTTACCCGCGCAACCGCTTGTGTTTGCGCACTGAGATAATTAACATGTGCGCTCACATTTTGCGGAGAGATTATGTTTACTGGTAGTTACGTCGCACTCGTCACACCCATGTTCGAAAATGGCGATATAGATTATAAGTCTTTAGAGAAACTGATTAAGTTTCATATAGAACAAGGAACCCACGGGATTGTTTCAGTAGGAACAACCGGTGAATCAGCGACACTTCCCTTTGACGAACACGTAAATGTGGTTAAAGAAACGGTAGCGATGGCGTCTGGTGCTATCCCCATTATTGCTGGAAGCGGAGCAAACTCCACCGCGGAAGCTATTTTTCTTACGGAACAACTTGGCGCAGCCGGTGTTGACGGCTTTTTAAGTGTGGTTCCGTATTACAACAAACCTCAACAAAGGGGAATGGTGGCGCATTTTAATGCGATTGCCGATGCGAGCGAACAGCCCGTTATTCTCTATAATGTGCCAGGCAGAACGGTTGCCGATATGTTGCCTGAAACTGTCGCTGAACTTGCCGTACACAAAAATATTGTGGGCTTGAAAGATGCCACAGGCGATATATCTCGCTTAAAAGAAACTCTTCCCTTAGTACCTTCAGATTTTGTCATTTTAAGTGGTGATGATGGCACGAGCAGTCAATTTATGTGTGAAGGTGGGCACGGCGTTATTTCCGTAACCGCCAACATTACACCCAAGGCTATTTCACAAATGTGTGAGGCTGCGCTTAATAAAGATTTCGATAAATGCCGTGACATTGATAAAACAATTGAACTGCTTCACAGCGAACTGTTTATCGAGCCAAACCCTGTTATGCCAAAGTGGGCATTATATAAAATGGGCATGATGGAAAGCGCTGTTATGCGTTTACCAATGGTATTGCCGGAACTATCAAGCCAAAAACGTATCGAAGAACTATTACAAAAATACGCATTGATTTCTGGTTAATTAAGGAACACAGATGAATAAAACGCTGGCTATAGCAAGTTCAGTGGCAATTGTTGCACTTGCGGGTTGTACAAGCCAAATAGATAGAAAGACTGCGTCAGGCAGTTATAAATATCTAAAAACGGAAAAACAAGAAGAACTCAAAATACCATCCGATTTAGACAAACCGGCTTTTTCTCGTGAGTTTGCGCTTCCTGAACTAGGCGAGGGTGCTAACGAAGAACTAGTAGGTCAAACATTGCCAGTGCAATCACCTGCGTTGGTTCTACCGTTAGTGACAGGCTCTCACGTTGAAGAGGGAACCAATACCGCTACGATTTGGTTTGACCAAGTTGATGACAGTCAACCATTAAGTGAAGCGATTTGGAATTCGTTACTGAGCTACCTTGACGAGAACGGCATCGGCGTTGATTCATTCGACCCTGAGGCGCGTGTACTTATCACCGACTGGATGGTAGTGAAGGAAGATGTAGATGGACCGTGGTACAGCATTGTTGATGACGAAAGCGAAATCGGCCGTCGGTTCGAGTTTAGCCTGAGCGTTAAGCCACACGGGCGAAGCGCTGCGCTTAGCGTAGACCTGAAAGACTATATGAAATCTATCGGTAAT
The DNA here is from genome assembly GCF_000753865.1 of Alteromonas sp. LOR. GTDB lineage: Bacteria > Pseudomonadota > Gammaproteobacteria > Enterobacterales > Alteromonadaceae > Alteromonas. Next base: position 454,362 of record NZ_JQFW01000057.1, read on the forward strand.
GACGTTACAGCACAGGTGACTGAGTTAGATGAACGCCGTGAAGAAGTGAGTGTTCTTAACCAAGTGGTTGGCCATTACGAATATCAAATTCGCTTAGAACAGACCCGTCGTATAGCGCGCATTCGCAAGGGTATTCAAACCGAGATGGGCTTTAACGCCGATGGCGAGCCTGCCTACGTCGTTGAATCTCAATACGATATTGTGTGGCCACGTATGTTGCTTGTATTGCGCAAACTTGGTTTTAACGTCAAAGACTTAGACAAATCTAACGGTCTTCTGTTTGTAACCTATAGCGGTCCAGAGGGCGACTGGTGGAATGATTTATTTTCAAGCGATGATAAGTTACTCGAAAAGGGTGATTATCGTTTGAAAGTGGCAAAAGCAGGTGACTCGAGAACGTCTGTAACCTTTATGGATAATGAGAGTACCCCGTTTGAAGCCAATCAGGTTTCCGACCTTTACGATGCATTTGCTGAGGTCATGTCAGAAGATAATCTTGATATATAACTGAGACTGAGAATGGAAAAACGCGACGAGCTTTACCGTGGTAAAGCAAAAACGGTTTATTACACCGATGACAGCGAAAAGCTGATATTGCACTTTCGAAACGATACATCAGCGTTTGACGGTGAAAAAATTGAGCAGCTTGATCGCAAAGGCGAAGTGAACAACAAGTTTAATCATTTCATCATGAATAAGCTTGAGGATGCTGGCATTGCTACGCAAGTAGAGGCCCTTGTATCTGACACTGAATCACTGGTGAAAAAGCTTGATATGATCCCGGTTGAATGTGTCGTGAGAAACCTCTCAGCGGGCTCTCTTGTGCGCCGACTTGGTGTTGAAGAAGGCCAAACGCTCAACCCACCCATTTTTGAGTTTTTCCTTAAAGATGATGCGCTCCACGACCCAATGGTAAATGACTTTCATATCATTTCTTTTGGCTGGGCTACAGAGTCGCAGATTAGTGAAATGAAAGCTCTCACGTTCAAAGTTAACAACGTCCTTAAGGCATTGTTCGATGACGCTGGCATGCTGTTAGTTGACTACAAACTCGAGTTTGGTGTGGACAGCGACGGTAACATTGTCTTGGGTGATGAATTTACTCCTGATGGCTGTCGTTTGTGGGACAAAGAGACCCGCAAGAAAATGGATAAAGACAGATTCAGACAAGGGTTAGGCTCGGTAGTAGAAACCTACATCGAAGTGGCCGAACGTTTGGGATTATCGTTGTAATAACTCATCGTAATACGTTTTAGTAAAGAGGACCTGTTATGGTCCTCTTTTTGTTTAAATGGCGATAAGAGTAGTGTCTGTGGCACTAGTAATTAATGAATAGGCATTCACTGAGACTGCCTTTACGGAGAGTGTATTTTGTTTAAATCGGTGCTGCTCGTTATTGCCGCGATGGTCGCTTTTGCTGCAAATTCATTGCTGTGCCGTATGGCGTTAGTTAATACGAATATTGACCCCAGCTCTTTTACCATTATTCGGCTGTTAAGTGGCGCAGTTAGTCTTCTTGTTCTTTCAATAGTGTTCTACGTTTCTCAATCACGGTCGCAAGAGTCAGAAAGGCTCATCGCTATGATGAAGCAAAATGCGAGTGTTGCTGGGGGCATTGCGTTATTTGTTTATGCACTGTGTTTTTCATTTGCCTATATTTCAATGGCAACAGGCACTGGAGCACTGTTACTTTTTGGTACAGTGCAAGTAACCATGATCGCTGTAGGTCTGATAAAAGGGGAGAGGTTTACACCGTCACAGTGGCTTGGCTTCTCCTTTGCAATAATCGGGTTAGTCATATTGCTGCTACCAAGCAGCAGCGCGCCCTCAATGCTCTCCGCTATCTTAATGATAGTAGCTGGGTTTGCATGGGGAGCGTATTCTTTGATTGGAAAAAGCGCAACGTCACCACTGGTAGCAAGTGCAGGAAATTTTGTGATAGCTTCAGCGCTTTGTGTGCCCCTTGGAGCAGTTGTGCTTTTAATAGGAGCTAAAATCAATATAGATCCCACAGGCAGCTTATACGCGCTTGCATCCGGCATGCTCGCATCAGGCGCCGGTTATGCTATTTGGTATGCGGCCTTACCCTTAATAAAGTCTACTACCGCCGCTACTGTTCAATTAAGTGTCCCTATCATTGCTACGTTTATGGGGTGGGCCATTTTAAAAGAATCATTAAACATAACTATCATAGTGGCGTCACTTGCTACCTTAGGCGGAATTTTGCTGGTGATAAGGCAAAGAAATTAGCATCGACGTGTCGAGTCTCATCTCTCTAGTGGCAGTGGAGAGTTGTGAGTAATAAAGAGCAAAATCTGAGTATTTCAGGCGATAAACCATAAAAAATTGAATAAATGAGCGATTTTAGCACCCATTTACGCCTCTCTGTGTTACGTTCATATGCGAGTTTGGCTATGCTTCACACTCAGGATGTGAGATAGCTGTGTGGGAAAGAAGGCCCACTCTTTTCAATACGGACGTTCATCAATCACAGTATCGTTTAAGATATCCAAAATAGCACTATTAACTAGCGTTAGGAGAGATTTTGACCAGCCCAGTATTGCCGCCGAACGAACAAAAGCGAATGGATGCGCTGCGCAGCTTAAACATATTGGATACCTCTCCAGAAGAACGTTTCGATAGAATTACGCGTTTGGCCGCGCAATTATTTTCCTGTGAATTTGCGACCGTTTCTCTCGTCGATTCAACACGTCAATGGTTTAAATCGAAAGTTAACCTTGATGTTGATGAAACATCACGAGATATCGCTTTTTGCGCCCATGCTATTTTAGAAACCGATGCGTTGATTGTACAAGATACGCATAAAGACAAACGCTTCTCTTCAAACCCCCTCGTTGTGGAAGACCCTTACATACGCTTTTATGCGGGGATAAAACTGATGGTTGACGGGCAGGCTGTGGGAACCATCTGCGTGTTTGATACCACCCCTAGAACCTTCTCTGCCCAGCAGATCAAGTCCCTTAAAGATTTAGGCAGTTTGGTTGAGCTTGAATTAAAGCGCACTGACCTTTCTGTATTGTCACAGGAACTCGATATAAAGCACCAAGCGCTTCTTGAATCGCAAAAGTTAATGCGAGTTCGCGGTGCTATTCTTCAAAAAGTAGTTAATACGGAGCCGCTCTCATTTGTACTTGACGATATTGTCGCTGCCGTTGAAAAAGAATATAAGAACCAGCTATGCAGCATACTGTTACTAGATGGTACTCAGCTACGATTAGGCGCAGCTCCTTCATTGCCAGATTTTTACAACGATTTGATAGATGGCGTTGAGATTGGTCTTGGACAGGGCGCGTGTGGCACTGCGGCTTTTCTTAATGAAAGAGTTATTACAGACGATCTAACTACCCATAGTTATTGGGCGTCTTGGCGTGATGCGGCGAAACAGGCTAATTTGGGGGCGTGTTGGTCGCAACCTATCTGCGGTGCAGATGGAAAAGTACTGGGTACTTTTGCCATTTACCACAAAGAAGCGGGCGTGCCGTCAGATGAAGACATCACTCGTATTGAGTACTTTGCCCATGTCGCGAGTATTGCCATTGAGCGGGAAAGGGCGGATGAAATAATTTGGCGGCAGGCTAACTACGATAGCTTAACCGGTTTGCCTAACCGCCACCTTATGGAGGACAACCTGTCTCACGCATTAAGTTCTGCCGATCGACTATCCACGAAAGTCGCCGTGATGTTTCTCGACTTAGATCATTTCAAGGATATAAACGATACTATGGGGCATGGCGTCGGCGACGAATTACTCGTTCAGTGTGCCCGTCGTATTGAGCGTTGTGTCAGGCAAAACGATAGTGTTGCTCGCTTAGGCGGCGATGAGTTCGTCATCATCATCAATAATTTGCACGATGTTAAAAATGTTGAGCGAGTGACACATGATTTACTGTCGTCACTGTCAAAACCACTGACCATCGAAAACGAGGTGATTCACACCAGTGCCAGTATTGGTATAACGCTCTATCCCGATGATGCGCAAGACGTTAGTAGTCTTCTTAAAAATGCCGACCAAGCCATGTTTCGCGTTAAGGCAAGTGGTAGAAATAGCTATGAGTTTTACACGGAAAGCATGCGCGAGGCGGCTGTCAAAAGGTTGGGGCTGCTCAATGATTTGCGCTATGCCACCCAAAACGATGAGTTTTTTATTGAATACCAACCTATTGTGGCGCTAGAAAGCGGCGACATTCATAAGGGGGAAGCGCTAATTAGGTGGAATCATCCCAAACAGGGACTAATCAGACCCGATGATTTTATTCCGCTAGCTGAAGAGTCAGGTTTGATCATTGAAATAAGCAACTGGGTTTTTTCTCAAGTATGCGACGATATAAATCGCTGGAGAGAGGCTTATTGTAAAGACTTGCAGTTAAGCATTAATACATCAGCGAGCCACTATTTTAGTTCAGAGCCCAATATTATGGAGTGGATGACTGCACTATTGGAGACCAACACGCCATCAAGTGCTTTGTTAATTGAAATTACCGAAAGCTTGTTAATGGACGCTGATGAAAAAGTCTCACAAAAGCTATTTCAATTCCGCCAGGCTGGAGTAAGCATTGCGCTAGATGACTTTGGTACTGGGTACTCCTCCATTTCCTATCTAAAGAAATTCCCCACCGACTACATAAAGATAGACAGAAGCTTTGTCAACTCGATGACAGAAGTAAGTAACGACAAAATTTTATGTGAAGCTATCATCGTAATGGCTAAAAAACTGGGTATTCAGGTGGTTGCAGAGGGTATTGAAACAAGTGAACAGCTGAACATATTAAAGAGTATGGGGTGTGAATACGGTCAAGGATATTACTTTTCTAAGCCGGTGAGTAAGTCGCAATTCGAATCTATACTCATGAATCAAAGCGAAGAAAAAAAGTCTTAGTGCTTAGCTAATCATAAAAAGGATAGGCATTGCATTGTCCTCGTTTAATGCTAACAGGTCATATATTATCATTCAGTCTCGTTGAATAGGTTTTAACGTCATTTGAAGTGAGCGATGAGCTTAACCCGCGAATTCGAGCCTAGGTCGCCTCCATAGCGCTCGCTGTTGTCTGTTTAAGACCTTGAGTTCAATCAATGACCAGCCGTTTCTAATTAGGTTGTGTCTTGAGGGATGAAAGAAATATTCTATTTATCGATCTGTGATTATAACGTGAGCCGAGACTGAATGAAGTCTAGGAAAGCGGATATCCGAGACGACACTGCGCTATTTTTATAGTACACCGCTTGAACCGATTCCCGTCGGTTCGGGCTTATAATGTCGTCGCTAAATAAATCGACAAGCGTGCCCGCGCTAAGGTCTTTATGCACCATAAAGTGAGACAGTAATGCAATACCTTGCCCTGCCAAGCATAGCTGGCGAATGGTTTCACCGCTTGAGGCGTGAAGACTGTACTGCAAATTGATATCTTGTTTGAGTGGCCACTTATTTAAACTCGGTGCGTCGCTAAAACCAATCAGTTTGTGGTTGTTAAGCGTGCTAATGTCACCCTCATGTTCTGATATAGGGTATTTTTCAAGATACTGTGGGCTTGCCACAATATGCAGCTTACTTTTTCCTAAGCGCCTAGCGTGCAAATTCGAATCAGTTAAATCACCAATACGTATCGCTATATCAGTCTTGTGTTGCAATAGGTCGATAATGCTATCGTGACTAGTAATGTCCAGAGTGATATCTGGAAATGCTTCGCTAAACTCGCCCACCAATGGCGCAAGCTGGTGCAAGACGAATGGGCTTGCCGCATCTACACGAAGTTTTCCTGAAGGAGTACGCTTTAAAAGTCTCAGTGCTTCTTCGCCTTTTTCTAACACGTTTAAGCCGTCTCTGGCATATCGCAAAAAAAGCGCGCCCTCTTCGGTTAGCTCTAAACGCCTAGTAGTGCGACTTAATAGGGTTACCTCTAATGCACCTTCAAGCCGCGTTACCGCTCTACTAAGCTTTGCTACTTGCTGATTAAGCAAGTTAGCCGCACTGGAAAAGCTACCTGTATCTATCACGGTTAAAAACGCTTCTAGGTCTTCAGTTTTTGATGAAACTGGCATCACACACCTCATATTTTCAAATTTTACAAAAGTATTTTGTCATTAGTGCTGTTTTTTGCAAATAAATTTATTGTCAAACTGAACGCACTTTATAAATGACTCCCAAAAAGACGATTTAACTGTTCACTTGGAGGGAGTAGGTGGGGTCGGCAACGACCCAGATCATGTTGAATACTTTGTGAGGATAATTGAAATGCCCATTGCATTATTTGCCTTAACGTTGAGTGCGTTTGCTATTGGCACAACCGAGTTCGTTATAGTAGGGCTTGTACCTACCATAGCAACCGATCTTGGCGTTACATTACCCAGTGCAGGCTTGCTGGTGAGTTTGTACGCTGTAGGTGTTGCCGTTGGCGCACCTGTTCTTACCGCCCTTACTGGTAAGTGGAATAGAAAACATGTTCTGCTTAGCTTAATGGCACTTTTCGTCGCAGGCAATATTCTTGCTTGGCAAGCGCCTAGTTATGAGAGCTTGATTTTAGCGCGCATACTGACAGGCCTAGCCCACGGTGTGTTCTTTTCCGTTGGTTCTACCATCGCTACAGGACTCGTGGCGAAAGAAAAAGAAGCCAGTGCTATTGCTATTATGTTTACTGGCTTAACGGTAGCGTTGGTCACAGGCGTGCCTTTGGGTACCTGGATTGGCCAAAACTTTGGGTGGAGAGCCACCTTTCTTGTAGTTTCCGCTCTTGGCACGCTTGCGCTTATTGGCAGCGCGTTTCTGGTACCGAATAATTTAAAGCAAAGTAAGCCCGCTACTTTAGGTGAGCAAATGAAGGTGTTGGTTCAGCCTCGACTGGTATTAGTGTATCTAATGACGATATTAGGCTATGGCGGCACGTTTACAGCATTTACTTATCTTGCACCAATATTGCAGGAAGAGGCGGGTTTCGCTCCTTCAGCTATTAGCTTAATCATGTTGGTTTATGGTGCGTCAGTTGCGGTCGGTAATATTTATGGCGGGAAACTTGCCGACAAAAAAGGCCCAATTCGGGCGCTAACGATTATCTTTTCAGCCCTTGCGGTAATTTTGTTTGCGCTCACGTTCACTATGGGCAGTAAAGTTGCTGCAGTGATCACCGTATTGGTGTGGGGCGCCTTTGCTTTTGGAAATGTCCCAGGTCTTCAGGTCTACGTCGTTCAATTAGCAGAGAAGTTTACGCCCAATGCAGTTGATGTTGCCTCTGGGTTAAACATAGCGGCATTTAATATTGGTATTGCTTTGGGCTCAATTATAGGCGGTGCCATTGTAGACGGCATGCAGTTATCAGATACCGCATGGATTGGTGCTCTTATCTCTGTCGCGGCCCTAGTTGTCACTCGTTATAGCGGCCATTTAGACAAGCGTGCACTTAATACTACAGGCAATGCAACGAGTTCATAGGAGTTCACCATGACAACAAATACCTTTGATAAGCTTGCACAGCATGAATTTTCTGTAGGTGTGGAGCTTCCACTAGATAACGACTGGGCGCATTTTGACGCTACAAAGGGTACGCCGTTTGGCGTACCTGATATGAGCGAACACCACAGCCGTATTCAGCTAGCCGACAAGCTGGGGTTTAAAGCGGCGTGGGTTAGAGATGTACCGGTTTACGATCCCAGCTTTGGTGATGCGGCCCAGATTTTTGAAACCTTCACCTACTTAGGCTATTTGGCGGGCATTACAGACAATATTCTTTTAGGAACAGCCGCTGTAGTTTTGCCTCTTAGGCAGCCATGGCTTGTTAAAAAGGCGGCAGCAACAGTCCAGCAACTGAGTAACGACCGTCTTATTCTCGGTGTCGCCAGTGGCGATAGACCGGCTGAATACCCTTTGTTTGATGTTGATTTTGACAGTCGCGGTGAGCAATTTAGACAATCACTTGAGATTCTCAAGCATGGCGATAATACGCTTAAGGACGGTATGTCACTGCTGCCAAAATCGGCTTCTGCGCCACTTTACGTGGCTGGGCTAGCTCAACAAAGCCCTCAGTGGGTTGGAGAAAATATGGACGGTTGGTTGGCATATCCCGGCACACCAAACGACCATAAAAAGCGTGTTGAGCTTTGGCGAAATGTCGCGGGTAACAAGCCTTACGTTAGCTTTATCCATCTTAATTTGGTTGAAGACGACGAAGCGCCGATAAAACGCCACCGATTCGGGGTTGAAACTGGTGTAAATGGGCTTATCACTGAACTCAATGCAATGAAAGACGCGGGTGTAGATCATATTGGCCTGCACTTTAGACGTAATACTCAACTAGTAAAAGATGCGATGCAGCTTATTGCCGACAAAGTATTGCCGCACTTTCATAACTAACTAAGCCAACAAGGAGGCATCATGGCTAATGTAAATCAGTCACAAACTAACATCCCTTTGCTAGGAGTAGGCACGTTTCGTTTAAAAGACGATGAAGCCTATAACAGTGTGACAATGGCACTTGAAGTAGGTTTTCGTCATATCGATACGGCCCAAATTTACGGCAACGAAGAAGCTGTAGGCCGTGCTATTAAAGACGCTATTACAAACAATGTCGTGGCTCGAAAAGACCTTTACGTTACTACCAAGGTATGGAACGACAAGCTAAATAAAACAAGCTTTGTGGATAGTGTTAGAGAGAGTTTAGAAAAGCTTCAGCTGTCGTACGTTGACCTATTACTGATTCATTGGCCGGCACCGGAAAACGGCGAAAGCATGGAAGAGTACCTAGGTGAATTGCTGCGCGTTAAGGAGCTGGGGCTGACAAAAGAAATTGGTATTTCTAACTTCACCGTGGCACAAATTGAAGAAGCGGTGAGTGTGTTAGGTGAGGGGGTGATCGCCACGAATCAGGTAGAGGTGCATCCTTATCTCACGAATGAAAAAGTGCGTGGAGCGTGCGAGAAATATGGCATCACAGTTACAGGGTATATGCCTTTTGCTGTTGGTAAAGTTCTAAAAGATGAGACCATTACCGCTATTGCGGATAAGCATGGCGTAAGCGCTGCTGAAGTGGTTATAGCCTGGGAGCTTGCACATGATTTAGTGACTATCCCATCGTCCACCAAGCGCAAAAACCTGGAAACCAATTTCAAAGGGCTTGAACTGACGTTAGACGCAGACGATATCGCAAAAATTGACGCGTTAGATTGTGGCGATCGCCAAGCTAACCCCGATTTTTCACCTGCGTGGGATTAATCGGGAAAATCACCTTGTTAAGGAGTTATTATGCAAGCAAACGTTTGGCAATTCGCACACGCCGGTGCAGCACTGGTACAAAATATACGTGAGTTTTCTGAGCCGGATTGGTGAAAGACGTAATGGAACCTTTCGAGTTGCTTCGCAAACTCATGGTAGTGATCAAGTCATTTTGACCACTACCATTTTAGCTGTTTCAGTAACGCTTCCCTGGACTTCCCAACGTTATCTTTTTGGATACGCTTGGGCTACAGAAAGTGATTTTGATTTGAAAGATCGATTGTCGTTATGCCTGTCATTATGATAGCGAGCCAAGGGATTTTCCTGAATACTGCTCTAACTCGTCTGTTCGACCTTCTTTAATTTTGTTCGCCCAACTTGGGTCTTGAAGCAAGGCTCTACCAACAGCCACTAAATCAAATTCCCCTGCATCGAGGCGCTCTAATAAATCGTCCACTGAGCGAGTGCTGGAGTCTTGCCCTTTAAATGCACCAAAGAAATCGTCATTTAAGCCTACTGAGCCCACAGTGATTGTTGGTTTTCCGGTAATTTTCTTAGTCCACCCAGCTAAATTTAATTCACTGCCATCAAACTCATTCTCCCAATACCTGCGCTGAGAACAATGAAATATATCAACACCAGCCTCGCTAAGTGGCTGTAAAAACTGCTCTAGTTCTTGAGGAGATTTTGCAAGTCGAGCGGTGTAGTCCTGCTGTTTCCATTGAGAGTATCGAAGCACAATGGGATAGTCTTTTGAAGTTGCAGCGCGAATAGCTTTGATAATCTCAACGGCAAAACGGCCTCGATTTTCCATGCTGCCACCCCAACTATCGGTGCGTTGATTAGTGCCTTCCCAGAAAAACTGGTCAACTAAATACCCATGAGCCCCATGAATTTCAACACCGTCCATACCAATCCGTTGAGCGTCAGCTGCAGCTTCAGCGAACGCTTCAATCACAGATTCGATATGCGCTACGGTCATTGGTTCTGCACCTTGCTTACCCGGTTTAAACAAACCAGAAGGCCCGGCACTTGGCAGCTCTGGGAAAGGCGCATTTTCTGCAACACGAGCCATACCTACATGCCATATTTGTGGCATTATTTTGCCGCCAGCATTGTGAACTTCATCTACGACTTGTTTCCAGCCTGCAAGGGCATCTTCGCCGTGAAAACGTGGGATTGTTGCGCCCATCGTAGCGACTTTATCGTTTACGGTTGTGCCTTCAGTAATAATGAGTCCAGTTCCGCCCTCGGCACGTCGTCGATAATATCCAGCAACATCGCTTGTTGGTATGCCATCGGGTGAGAACTGTCTCGTCATTGGTGCCATTACAATACGATTGTCCAGCGATAAGCTTTTATTATTGAACGATGAAAACAGGGTAGTCTTAGACATTGAAGTTCCTTTCAAGTTGTTTGGGGCATGCACGTTAATATGGGATAGCTAATTCGGCAAAACTTAACATCAAATTCAATCGTACACACCAAGGAATATCGATACTAAAACGGGTGGGGCACAAGTCAATTTTCTTTTTCTGATAGTGGGTTATAAATGAGGAGAGCTCTATGACGTCAACAATAAAAGCCCGCTGTGCATATCGCCTGTAACAACTGCGTTATTGTTACATGGGGCAAGCAGCGGGCTTTGTTTTATGTCACTCGTTGTTCTTCGTATGGCGATATTACTTCGCTGATTCAAACGCGACACGTATCTCTTTGGGCGGCGCTGTATCTACACTGGCAATGGTATCTCTAATTTCTACTACACCACGGCGAGTGGGGCGGTGATGCCTTTTCAACACAGATAATGTGCCAACTGCACCGTATTTTTCAGCAAAATCGACCACGCTTAATCCATTGCAAATTAACCCATTGGCAATAGCGCTGTAGGTTTTACTCACAATTTTCGTTCCAACCATCATTTTCTTTACATCTCTTCGCAATCCATGACCGTCGTCAGTTGCAGCGTGCCGACATATCGAGATCAATCTTTCTTCGGTATAAGCAGAGGCTGCACTTGAAAACAAAAAGCCAGTAGATAGTAGGGCACCTACCATGTAAATCGTGGAGTTTTTCATGTTGTATATTCCTTTTCACATAGAATGAAGTTATGGGGTAGAAGGCTGCTAACCGCATTGCAGCTAATGTCAGAATAGGTGCTGAATCATGTTTAACCATGACACTCGAGTGTCGAGTTCATGATAAAAATAAACGAAAGAAATTCATTACCTTGAACGAGAACGTCATTGTTTAATCATGGATGAACCATGGCTTTATCATCTATGTGGTATACTAAAGTCTTAAAGATATCGGGGTAAACCATGAAAACCGTTGCCAAAACCCTGATGTACGAGTCGGAAACACGAAGGTTAGTCCGCTCGGATGGGCAATATGTTTCTTTATCACCAGCATGCTCTCGGCTACTGACAAGTTTAATTGAGGCTGAGTCTAAAGGTGTACCAAGAGATGAACTTCGCAGTATTGTATGGGGCCATCGTTACGTAAGTGATGACGCCATAAATCACCTTGTCTGTCGATTAAGGCGGAAAATCAGTGCTTTGTGTGAAACACAGGAATGGGAAATTGAGACACTTCCGTGCCAAGGGTACCGGCTGTTGATAAAAACTCCACCGCCCGTTGGATTTCTATCCAAAGTTATCAATCAACTTAATACACTATGGCAATCTCGCCCTTAAACCAATTTGCAGCAGTTTAAATCGCATATGCTTATATGTCGGCCATGCTGAACTACGTTCAAGTGTGAACGTTGGTAGTGGGACCGAGTTTTTTTTGCTGTGCTTGGGATATTAAAGCGGGACTTTTATTTTCAACGGCTTTTTTGCTACGCAGCAGCAGGGCAGTATCTCGTCGTCATCAATAAAGGCGAGAGGGTCGGTGGTGTATTCCACTTCACCTTCAAGAAGCTTGGTTCTACACGCTCCACAAAAGCCTTCTCTGCAATGATAGTGAATATTGATACCAGCGGCTTCAATAGCGCTTAATAGGGTTTTATCGGTAGGGGCGCTAATTTGCCCCACATCAACAATGTCGATGCGGAGCATCTCGTTACTGCTATTCATTAAACTGCGTAATTACAGTTCAAAGTCAGCAAAGTCTTCTTCACTTACCGCTGAGTCAATTTGACCAACAAGGTAAGAGCTAATCTCAGACTCTTGAGGAGCTACCTGTACGTTGTCTGAATTAAGATAGTTATTCATCCAAGGCAGTGGGTTACTGCTAACGTCAAACGGTGCGTCGAAGCCAATGGCAGTCATACGCTGATTAGCAATGTACTCTACATAAGAACACAATATTTCCTTATTCAGGCCGATCATAGAACCGTTTTGGAATAAGTAATCTGCCCATTCTTTTTCTTGCTCAACGGCGTTCATAAAGATAGCGCGAGCTTCGTCTTTACATTCTTCTGCAATTTGCGCCATTTCAGGGTCGTCTTTACCCTTCGCCCACAAATTTAATACATGTTGCGTTGAAGACAAGTGAAGATTTTCGTCGCGAGCAATTAGACGGATAATTTTTGAATTACCTTCCATCAGCTTGCGTTCAGCAAATGCGAACGTACATGCAAAAGAGACATAAAAACGAATTGCTTCAAGGGCATTCACAGAGTTCATGCAAAGGTATAGTTTTTTCTTAAGCTCGTACATATTGATTGTGTGTGCAACACCGTCAACCGTATGCACGCCTTCGCCTTGGGTTTGCCAAAGCTGGGTTGCAAAAATCAAATCGTCGTAGTATTTAGAAATATCAGCGGCACGGCGCTTTATTTCATCATTTACCACGATGTCGTCAAAGATTTCACTTGGATCAGAAAACAAGTTACGCAATATGTGCGTGTAAGAGCGCGAGTGAATAGTCTCGTAAAAAGACCACGTCTCTACCCAGGTTTCTAATTCAGGCAGTGAAATGATTGGCAAGAACGCAATGTTAGGGCTTCTGCCTTGTACCGAATCAAGTAATGTTTGGTACTTAAGGTTAGAAATGAAAATGTGCTTCTCTGGCTCGGTTAATTTTTGAAAATCAACGCGATCTCGAGTGACATCAACTTCTTCAGGGCGCCAGAAAAAACTTATCTGTTTTTCAATAAGCTTTTCGAAAATGGCATGCTTCTGCTGGTCGTAGCGTGCAACGTTTACGGGGTTGCCGAAAAACATTGGCTCTAGCAACGGATTTGTACTTTGTTGATTAAACGTAGTGTATTTCATGATGACCTAACTAAAAACTTAATGATAAACGCGTATTTTTATTTGTGTTCTTGCTGCTATCTATTACCTTGCGGCGCACCGCAAAGGCGCGTGCAGTCTCTAAATGCTTAGATTTTGCACGCACCGCCGGCACAATCGTCATCTTCTTCTATTACAACTTCTTCTTGACGAGGAAGTGGCTCACTAGCTTTTGTATCTAGTGCTGAAGTGTCTGACGCGCCGTCGCGGGTATTATGATAATACAATGTTTTCACGCCAAGCTTGTATGTTGTTAACAGGTCTTTAAGCAATAGCTTCATCGGAACCTTGTTACCATCAAAACGGCTTGGATCGTAGTTTGTATTCGCTGAAATTGTCTGGTCGATAAACTTCTGCATAATACCCACTAATTGAAGATAGCCATCGTTAGATGGAATATCCCATAATAATTCGTATTGATTTCTCAGAGTCTCATACTCTGGAACAACTTGTTTTAAAACACCGTCTTTACTGGACTTGATACTGATAAATCCACGAGGTGGCTCAATACCATTGGTCGCATTTGAGATTTGTGACGATGTTTCTGACGGCATCAAGGCCGACAGTGTCGAGTTGCGCAATCCGTGTGTTTTTACATCTTCACGCAGTGCGTCCCAGTCGTATTGCAGAGGCTCATTGCATACCTTGTCTAAGTCACGCTTGTAACTGTCAATAGGCATTATACCTTGCGAGTAGGTTGTCTCATTAAACTTCGGACAGGCGCCTTTTTCTTTAGCGAGATTGTTTGATGCCTTAAGCAAATAATACTGCATTGCTTCGAACGTGCGGTGAACAAGACCGTTCGCACTGCCGTCAGAGTATTTAACGTTATTCTTCGCCAAGTAGTAGGCGAAGTTAATTACACCAACACCCAAAGTTCTACGACCCATAGTGGCGTTAAACGCTGCTGGCACTGGATAGTCTTGGTAGTCTAATAAGTTGTCGAGTGCACGAACCGCTAGGTCTGCTAGCTCTTCAAATTCGTCTAATGACTTAATAGCCCCTAAATTAAATGCAGACAGTGTACACAACGCAATCTCGCCTTCTTCATCATTTACGTGCTGAAGCGGCTTAGTTGGAAGCGCTATTTCTAGACAAAGGTTACTTTGACGTACCGGCGCTACTTCAGGGTTGAATGGGCTGTGAGTATTACAGTGATCCACATTTTGAAGATAAATACGGCCAGTACTTGCACGCTCTTGCATAAACAAGCTGAACAATTCCATGGCTTTGATTTGTTTCTTGCGAATGCTGTCGTCATTTTCGTATTTAACGTACAGCTCTTCAAACTTATCTTGATCGGCAAAGAAGGCATCGTACAAACCAGGCACATCGGAAGGGCTGAACAATGAAATGTAGCCATCTTTCATCATGCGCTGATACATAAGCTTGTTAAACTGCACACCGTAGTCGAGGTGGCGAACGCGGTTCTCTTCAACACCACGGTTGTTTTTAAGTACTAAAAGCGATTCAACTTCCATGTGCCATAGTGGATAGAACAAGGTTGCTGCACCACCGCGAACTCCGCCTTGTGAACAACTTTTAACTGCCGTTTGGAAGTACTTGTAGAAAGGAATGCATCCAGTGTGGAATGCTTCACCACCGCGAATTGGGCTACCTAGAGCACGAATACGCCCAGCATTCACTCCAATACCGGCACGTTGGCTCACGTACTTAACAATTGCGCTTGCAGTTGCATTAATTGAATCTAGGCTATCGCCTGCTTCAATTAAAACGCATGAGCTGAACTGACGAGTAGGGGTTCTAACACCAGACATGATTGGCGTCGGTAATGAAAGTTTAAACGTAGACGCTGCGTCGTAGAAGCGTCGGATGTAATCCATACGAGTCGCTTTGTCATAATTCGCAAATAAACAGGCGGCAACTAAGATATATAGAAACTGTGCGCTTTCGTAGATTTCACCCGTAACACGGTTTTGAACAAGGTATTTCCCCTCGAGCTGTTTAACCGCGGCGTAGCTAAAGTTCATGTCGCGCCAATGGTCGATATACGTTTCCATTTCGGCGAACTCTTCAGCAGAGTAGTCTTCAAGGAGATGGCTATCGTATTTGCCCATTTCAACCATTTGCTTAACTTGGTCGATAAGCGCTGGCGGCTCAAACTGTCCGTAGGCTTTTTTGCGTAGATGGAAGATAGCTAGACGTGCAGCAAGATATTGATAATCAGGGGCATCGGTAGAAATGAGATCTGCCGCCGACTTGATTAATGTTTCGTGGATCTCGCTGGTATTAATGCCGTCAAAGAACTGTATTTGCGCTTTGATTTCAACTTGCGAAACAGAAACGTTACTAAGTCCTTTTGCCGCCCACGTTACTACTTTGTGGATTTTTTCTAAATCAATAGACTCTTTTTCACCATTTCGTTTGGTGACAAACAAATTATCATTCATGTTACTTGGCCGTTATTCTGTTAGCGCATAAAGCGTGGGTTTAACACCCATTTTAGTTTTAATTCGTGTTGTGTTTCTAAGGTGTCTCGTTGTCATTTTTAGCGTGTCTGCACACAGCGTTAACCGCTGCTAGTGTGATGCTGTTTTTGCACTTATGCTCACATCATTAAACACACTAAAGCCGTCTGAACTGAAATACACGAGTAGAGACTGCTTAAAATTTTTTGCTTTTGTTGTGTCCAGTGAAAGCGTCGCGTAGAACTTGTTACGCGACGTCTGAGCTTTGATCCTGAAAAATTACTGCGGATCGCGCTTCGGACAGAACACAAGATAGTGAGGTTTTCGCTGTAATGCAACCCAATATCTGGTGGTATTTCAATCACTCAATCTGGCATAGTTTTTACGTTAGTGGAGACTAACTTTTTAGCGTTCTACAAGCGTTAATCAAACCAAATGCAAGCACTTTTGAGAAAAATGATCGAACGCTAAATTAATTTAATATTAAAAACGCTTTTTTATAAAAACACGATATATGGTGTATGAAATATCATCATGCCCCTACATATAGTGTTAACTTAATCTGGTACTACGGTATATAGTAGGTAATTAACATCCACATTATCAGCAGAAAGATAAAACCCTTGTGAGACCGGATCCATATGAAGGCCTGTCATGTCTCGGGGAAGTAAACCCGCAATGTCAGTCATCGACATGAGCTCAGAAGGCTTCAAGAACTTGCTGTGATCGTGAGTACCTTTAGGGACCAATTTAAGGACATATTCAGCACCGACGATCCCCATCAAATATGACTTTATATTTCGATTAAGCGTAGAAAAGAACACGTGCCCTCCAGGCTTAGCTAGCGCAGCGCATGCGGAAACTACAGAGGCTGGATCTGGAACGTGTTCAAGCATCTCCATACAGGTGACTACATCAAACTTGCCAGCGTTATCAGCGGCAAAGTCCTCAGCAGTTGAGCAAACGTAGTCAACTTTAGCTCCAGATTCCAGGCCGTGAAGCTTTGCCACTTCTAGAGAAGCTTGGGCCATGTCCAAGCCTGTGACTGCAGCGCCGGCTTTGGCCATTGACTCAGCCAGTATTCCACCACCGCAACCTATATCAATCACGGTTTTACCAAAGAGGCCTTGTGCATTTTGATTGATAAAGTCCAGACGAAGAGGGTTTATGAGGTGAAGGGGCTTAAACTCTCCCTCAGGGTCCCACCACCTAGAGGCGAGTTGAGAAAATTTATCAATTTCTTGTGGGTCTACATTTGTTACAGCTTTATTTGTCATAGACAGGTGAATCCTTCAATAGCGTATAAATAACATAACGCAAAATACCGAGTAGGAGTTACATTTTCCCCTATTTTTATCCATTATACAGGGTCTAAAACTGCCGTCTGCACGAAAAATAAACGCTTACCTTATATCGCTCCAATAAGCGTAATTAAGCGCTACATAAATCTGTCATCAAGTGGTACACTCGTGAGACGATTATGAACCCACATAATAACAATAGTGCGCACCAAGACATTGCTTTGAGGTTACTTAAAAGCAGGTCAAAACGGATAACGCAGAACAAATCAAGAAAAAGGGATTAAGCAGTTTATGTCTGATAACGCTAAAGAAATTCTCCCCGTTAATATTGAGGAAGAGTTAAAAAACTCCTACCTCGATTACGCGATGAGCGTTATTGTCGGGCGAGCATTGCCTGATGTAAGAGATGGCTTGAAGCCAGTTCACCGCCGAGTGCTGTTCGCGATGAACGAATTAAAAAACGACTTCAACAAGCCATATAAAAAATCTGCCCGTGTGGTAGGCGATGTAATTGGTAAATATCACCCACATGGTGATTCCGCCGTGTACGACACTATCGTTCGTATGGCGCAACCTTTTTCATTGCGATATATGCTGGTAGACGGACAAGGTAACTTTGGTTCTGTCGATGGCGATTCTGCGGCCGCAATGCGTTACACCGAAGTGCGCATGGCAAAAATTGCCCACGAGTTGTTAGCTGACCTAGATAAAGAAACCGTTAACTTTGTTCCGAACTATGACGGCACTGAATTTATTCCTGAAGTGTTACCAACGAAAGTGCCTAACCTTCTAGTTAATGGTTCGTCGGGTATTGCCGTGGGTATGGCAACAAATATTCCGCCGCACAACCTAACTGAAGTTATCAACGGCTGTGTTGCGCTTATCGAAAATCCCGATTTGTCTATCGACGAATTGATGACTCATATACCGGGTCCTGATTTCCCAACCGCTGCAACCATCAGCGGCCGCAAGGGAATTGAAGACGCTTACCGAACTGGCCGCGGTAAAATTTACCTGCGTGCAAAAGCTGACATTGAAACTGACAGCAACGGTAAAGAAACAATTATCGTTAACGAAATACCGTATCAAGTTAACAAAGCTCGCCTTATCGAAAAGATGGCCGAGTTAGTTAAAGAGAAACGTATTGAAGGTATTTCAGCATTGCGTGATGAGTCTGATAAAGACGGTATGCGCATTGTTATCGAGGTTAAACGCAACGAATCAGCCGAAGTATTGTTAAACCACCTATATGCCAATACGCAGTTACAAACTGTATTTGGTATAAATATGGTAGCGTTGGACAATACTCAGCCTAAGATATTTAACCTTAAAGAAACGCTAGAAGCATTTATTCTTCACCGCAGAGAAGTGGTTACACGTCGTACGGTGTTTGAATTGCGCAAAGCGCGAGATCGTGCTCACATCCTTGAAGGCCTCGCTATTGCGCTTGCCAACATCGACCCAATTATTGAGTTGATTAAGGCATCGAACAGCCCAGCTGACGCGAAAAAAGGATTAGTTGCACAAGGCTGGCAGTTAGGCGATGTGTCGCAAATGCTAGAACGTGCTGGCGACGACGCTGCGCGACCAGATTGGCTAATGCCAGAGTTTGGTATTCGCGAAGGAAAATATTTCCTTACCGAGCAGCAGGCACAAGCTATTCTTGACCTTCGCTTGCACAAGCTGACAGGCCTTGAACACGAAAAGATTCTAGAAGAATACAAGCAGCTACTAGAGATCATTGCTGAATTACTTCACATATTAAATAGCCCAGAGCGTTTGATGGAAGTTATTCAAGAAGAACTTGAAAAAGTACGTGAAGAATACGGTGATGAACGCCGTACAGAAATCACAGCTGCAAGCCACGACATTGATATTGAAGACCTGATCGAGAGAGAAGAAGTGGTTGTAACCCTTTCTCGCGAAGGCTACGTGAAATACCAGAAGCTGACAGATTACGAGGCGCAACGACGTGGCGGCCGTGGTAAATCAGCGACGAAGATGAAAGACGAAGACATTATTGAAAAACTGCTTGTGGCAAATACCCATGACCATATTCTTTGTTTCTCAACTCGCGGAAGACTGTACTGGTTGAAGGTGTATCAACTGCCGTTTGCTAGCCGTAATGCCCGTGGTCGTCCAATAGTCAATATTTTACCGTTGGAAGAAAACGAACGTATTACTGCAATCCTACCTATTAAAGAGTTTGTTGAAGGCAAGTATGTCCTTATGGCAACGGCGAACGGTACGGTGAAGAAGACTGACTTAAGTCTTTATTCTCGCCCTCGTGCAAACGGTATTATTGCTGTTAATCTCAATGAAGGCGACGAACTGATTGGTGTTGATATTACCCACGGTGATGACGACATTATGTTGTTCTCTGACGCTGGTAAAGTGGTTCGCTTTAACGAAAAGCTTCGCGATAGCGAAACGGGTGAAGTGAAACGCGACCCTGAAACTGGTGAAGAGCTTCTTGCACTTCGTCCAATGGGTAGAACAGCAACCGGTGTTCGTGGAATTCGTTTGCAAGACGATCAGAAAGTGGTTTCACTTATTGTTCCAAAAGGCGATGGTCCTATACTAACGGCCACCGTAAATGGTTTCGGTAAGCGTACGCCGCTAGAAGATTATCCAGCGAAGAGCCGAGCAACCCAGGGGGTTGTTTCTATAAAGGTTTCAGATCGTAACGGAAAGGTTGTTGGTGCCGTGCAAGTAGACGAAACTAACGAAATGATGTTGATCAGTGATCAAGGTACATTGGTACGTACACGAGTAAGCGAAGTCTCAGTAGTGGGGCGTAACACACAAGGTGTTCGCTTGATGCGTACTGTGGAAGGTGAACATGTGGTTGGCTTACAACGTATTGAAGAAGTTGTAGAGTTACCTGAGCTTGATGAAGAAGGTAATCCTATTACTCCTGAAGCGTTACCTGAGCAAGAAGAAAACGTCGCACAAGACGACGACAGCTCAACGACAGAAGACTAGGGGTAGTGCAAGTTACTTAAAAAGTAACTAGTTACCGGCTACAGACAATTCTCTGTAGTTGGTATGCATTATCATTGTTCTTACAAACAAGCGGCTTATGCCGCTTGTTTGCCAATTGGCGTTATAATTGGCATCCCAATTGGCAACTAGTATACAGGTGTTGAAAAACGCGATGAATGAGGTATTTAACTTTAGTGCTGGCCCAGCAATGCTTCCTAAGGAAGTGATGCAGAAAGCCCAAGGCGAATTTACAAACTGGCGTGACTTACAATGCTCTGTCATGGAAGTAAGTCATCGAGGCAAAGATTTTATTGAGATAGCCGCAAAGGCCGAGCAGGATCTGCGTGACCTTTTATCTATTCCTTCAAACTATCACGTTCTGTTCACCCATGGTGGTGGTCGTGGTCAGTTTGCTGCAGTGCCTCTGAATATTTCTAAGAGTGAGGATACCAGTCTTCACCTTGTCAGTGGTTCTTGGTCTAAGGGAGCCGTAGCAGAGGCGAACAAGTATAATAACGCAGTGGTTATTGGCGAAGTAACAGATAAAGATGGAATGCATTTTGTTCCTCAGCCTTCACTTGCCAATATTGACCAATCTGCGGCGTATTATCACTTTTGCCCGAATGAAACTGTCGATGGTATTGCTTTTGATTGGCTACCTGAATCAGGCGATGTGCCCTTAGTGTCAGACATGTCTTCAACAATATTGTCGCAACCGCTAGATGTGGCTAAGCACGGTATTATTTATGCTGGAGCGCAAAAGAACATTGGCCCAAGTGGTTTGTCAGTGGTTATTGTTCGTGAAGACTTAGTGGGTTATGCCCGTAAGGAAACACCTTCTATCTTCGATTATGGCTTAGCTGCCAAAGCTGACTCTATGTACAACACGCCGCCAACCTTCTCATGGTATTTAGCGGGGTTGGTATTTGAGTGGTTGAAAGACATGGGCGGCGTAGATGCAATGGCGAAACGCAATGCCGAAAAAGCCTCGTTACTATATTCAGCTATTGATAGTTCTGATTTCTATTCAAGTAAAGTGCATCCACACAATCGCTCAAAAATGAACGTGCCGTTTCATCTTGCAAATACTGACTTAGACGGGTTGTTTTTAAAGCAGTCTCAAGAAGCAGGGTTGCTAGCGCTTAAAGGTCATCGTTCAGTTGGCGGTATGCGCGCGAGTATTTACAACGCTATGTCTGTTGAAGGCGTGTTAGCCCTTGTAGAGTTTATGCGTGAATTCGAACGAGTGAATGGATAAGAAAGGAATAGACAACAAGATGGAACAGTTAACATTAGAACCGATTGCAAAAGTATCGGGAGAGGTCAATGTACCTGGTTCGAAAAGCCTGTCAAATAGGGCTCTGCTGCTTGCGGCGCTAGCAGAGGGCGACACTGAACTGACCAACCTGCTTGATAGTGATGATATTTCTCACATGCTTAACGCATTGACACAACTTGGCGTGAGCTACACGTTAAGTGAAGATAAAACCCAATGTGTAGTAACGGGTAATAGCGGTGCTTTTGATGTTGCGGCGTCCCAAGAGTTATTTTTAGGCAATGCAGGCACGGCAATGCGCCCTTTGTGTGCTGCATTAGCCGTAAGTAAAGTAGATACAATCCTTACCGGTGAGCCTCGTATGGAAGAGCGTCCTATCGCTGACTTAGTCGATGGGTTACGAGAGGCCGGTGCCGATATTACTTATCTAAAGAACGACGGCTTTCCTCCGCTTAATATCAAGGGTAAAACATTAGCCGGCGGTGAAATGTCGGTAGATGGCAGTGTGTCTAGTCAGTTTCTTACCGCACTATTGATGGCTGCTCCTTTGTTTAGCGACGATGTCACTATTCGAATTAAAGGCGAGCTGGTTTCTAAGCCATACATCGATATTACGCTAGACACTATGGCTAAGTTCGGCGTGCATGTGAGCAACAACAACTATCAAACGTTTACAATATCGGGTGACGCAAAATACGTGTCTCCTGGTAAGTTTATGGTTGAGGGCGATGCATCATCTGCTTCGTACTTTCTTGCAGCCGGCGCTATTAAAGGCGGCACGGTACGCGTAACCGGCATTGGTCAAAATAGCATTCAAGGTGATATCCGCTTTGCTGATGTTCTCGAGGCTATGGGGGCGACTGTTACTTGGCATGATGAATATGTGGAAGTCACGGGGGCACCTCTTAAAGGTATATCGATGGATATGAATCATATTCCCGATGCTGCCATGACGATTGCGACCACGGCACTTTTTGCCGAGGGTCCAACTACCATGACAAATATTTATAACTGGCGAGTTAAAGAAACCGACAGGCTTCACGCAATGGCCACCGAACTAAAGAAAGTAGGTGCTGAGGTAGAAGAAGGGCACGATTACATTAAAGTATGGCCCACTGATGGTTTGAAACATGCAGAGATAGACACGTACAACGATCACAGAATTGCCATGTGCTTTTCCCTTGTCGCATTAAGTGACACGCCGGTAACCATCAACGACCCAGGGTGCACTCGTAAGACGTTCCCAGATTACTTTACTCGGTTTAAAACGCTTTTCTCTGAAAAAGCGTAGATGCTAAGGCCAGTAATCGGGCAGTACTTAGAGCGATTTCACAACATCAATAACGTGATACATATCAACGTTGGCGATTAACTGCGCGGCGTGCATGTACTGACGCCATTGCTAATCTCGTGTTAACGCGTATAATTACGCGCGATTTTTAGCAATTTTAAAAATATGGAGCAGGTATGCATTCCACACCCGTAGTCACGGTCGACGGCCCAAGTGGTGCTGGTAAAGGTACACTAAGTAGCTTATTAGCCAAAAAGTTAGAGTGGCATTTTCTAGATAGCGGTGCAATTTATCGCGTTCTAGCCGTTGCTGCACTTCACCACGACCTTCCGTGTGATGATGAAGAATGTGTTGTTCCCCTTGCAACAGGGCTCGACGTTAGTTTCGAGACGAGCCAAGATGCGACCCGCATTATTTTGGAAGGCGAAGATGTTACTGATGACATCCGCACTGAAGAAGTGGGCGCTGTAGCGTCAAAAATTGCTGCACTGCCAAGAGTGCGCGAAGCGTTACTACGTAGACAACGCGCTTTTCAGCAATCGCCAGGCCTCGTTGCTGATGGTCGCGATATGGGCACAGTGGTGTTCCCTGATGCACAGGTAAAGATATTTCTTACAGCAAGCGCTGAAGCGCGCGCAGAGCGACGTTATAGCCAGTTGAAAGCAAAGGGCATGGATGTTAATATTGCGCGTCTTTTAACCGATATCAAGGCGAGAGACGAGCGCGATACGCAGCGCACGGTTGCACCTTTGGTACCGGCAGAAGATGCTGTAATTATAGATTCGACAGACTTGGATATAGACCAAGTCTTTGAAAAAGCGATGGATATTATTTCCTCACGACGTTAATCGCGTGGGGCAAAATACGTTCAGAGCAGAGCTGCAACAGGAAGTGGCGGCGATTTTTTAATAACCCCGCGTTATCCGGATTAGAAGCGTGGATATCAACTTAAAAGTTATCTGAGACTTATGACTGAAAATTTTGCACAACTTTTTGAAGAAAGCTTACAAGAACTAGAAACACGTCCTGGTTCAATTGTAAAAGGTACTGTTGTTTCTATCGACAAAGACATCGTTCTTGTTGATGCGGGCTTGAAATCAGAAAGTGCTATCCCAGCAGACCAATTTAAAAATGCTGAAGGCGAATTAGAAATCGCTATCGGTGACGAAGTAGATGTTGCACTAGATGCAGTAGAAGATGGTTTCGGTGAAACTATTCTTTCTCGCGAAAAAGCGAAGCGTCACGAAGCATGGGTTGAGCTGGAAAAAGCTTACGATGATAAAGTTACTATTAAGGGCGTTATCAACGGTAAAGTTAAAGGCGGTTTCACTGTTGAAGTAAACAGTGTACGCGCGTTCCTTCCAGGTTCATTGGTTGATGTACGTCCAGTACGTGACACAACTCACCTTGAAGGCAAAGAGCTTGAATTTAAAGTTATCAAGCTTGATGCAAAACGCAACAACGTTGTTGTTTCTCGTCGTGCAGTTATCGAAGCAGAAAGCAGCGCAGAGCGCGAGACTCTTCTTGCTAACCTTGAAGAAGGCCACGAAATCAAAGGTATCGTTAAGAACCTTACTGATTACGGTGCGTTCGTTGACCTTGGTGGCGTAGACGGTCTTCTACACATTACAGATATGGCTTGGAAGCGCGTTAAGCACCCAAGTGAAATCGTAAATGTTGGCGATGAAATCAACGTTAAAGTTCTTAAGTTCGACAAAGAGAAGCAGCGTGTTTCTCTTGGTATGAAGCAAATGGGCAACGATCCATGGCAAGAAATTGCTTCACGTTACCCTGAAGGAACTAAGATCAACGGTCAGGTTACTAACCTAACTGATTACGGCTGTTTCGTAGAAATCGAAGACGGCGTTGAAGGTCTTGTTCACGTTTCTGAAATGGATTGGACTAACAAAAACATCCACCCATCTAAGGTTGTTAACCTAGGTGATACAGTAGATGTTATGGTTCTTGAAATTGACGAAGAGCGTCGTCGTATTTCTCTAGGTCTTAAGCAATGTATTGCTAACCCTTGGGAAACGTTTGCTGAATCGCACGAAAAAGGCGACAAAGTATCTGGTAAGATCAAGTCAATCACTGACTTCGGTATCTTCATCGGTCTTGACGGCGGCATCGACGGTCTAGTTCACCTTTCTGACATTAGCTGGAACAAGTCTGGTGAAGACGCAGTTCGTGACTATAAGAAAGGCGACGAAATCTCTGCTGTTGTTCTTCAGGTTGACCCAGAGCGTGAGCGTATCTCTCTAGGCGTTAAGCAAATTGAAGAAGACCCGTTCAACAAGTATCTGACAGATAACAAGAAAGGTGCTATCGTTGTTGGTACAGTAACTGAAGTTGAAGCGAAAGGCGTTACTGTAAACCTAGCTGAAGAAGTTGACGGTTATATCCGCGTTGCAGATATTGCTGTTGAGCGTGTAGAAGACGCCACTGAAGTAGCGAAAGTTGGTGATAGCATTGAAGCGAAATTTATGGGCGTTGACCGTAAGAACCGCACTGTTAACCTATCTGTAAGAGCGAAAGATCAGGCTGACGAAAAAGAAGCTATCGAGAAGGTTAATCAGCAAGATGATGCTGGTTTTGCTAGCGCGATGGCAGAAGCATTCAAAGCTGCTAAAGGCGAGTAATGTTTTTGTGGGTGTGCTTAGGCGCACCCAATTCGCGATAGCTGTTTAAACAATAATAGTGACAACGAGGTTAAGTATGACCAAGTCTGAATTAATTGAACGGCTCGCGGATCAAGCGCGTCAGGTTCCAGCGAAAGAACTAGAACTGGCTATCAAAGAGCTTCTCGAACAGATGGCACAAACCCTTCAAAAGGGCGAGCGTATAGAAATTCGAGGTTTTGGCAGTTTTTCACTGCACTATCGCGCACCACGCGTAGGTAGAAACCCTAAAACGGGTGAAACAGTAAAGCTAGACGGTAAATATGTACCGCATTTTAAGCCAGGAAAAGAACTTCGCGAACGAGTTGATGCCTCAATAGCATAAATTATAAAAGCCGCTTTTTTAGCGGCTTTTTTGTGTCTGCTGACCCGTCCTAAATAGCGTTGACACTTTTTAAACTTATTTTGGAGAGTGTAATGCAATCAACAACTAAGCGTAGTCA